>CAVOSO010000001.1:0-52572 GCA_963698895.1 uncultured Gammaproteobacteria bacterium
GGACCTGCAGGATCCGGAGCAATTCGACCTGCACGCCAAGCTCAAGGAGACGGATACTCCCGAGGGGGTGACGCTCAGCAACGAGCTCAGGGACATCGTGGAACGTGCCATCGCGGCGCTGCCAGAGGATCTGCGAACGGCGATCATCCTGCGCGAGCTGGAAGGCATGAGTTACGAGGAAATAGCACAGACCATGGAGTGCCCCGTGGGCACGGTCAGGTCGAGAATTTTCAGGGCACGAGACGCGATTGCGAAGAAAGTCGGTCCGTTGACCCGATAGTATTAAGGGCGCGAGAGCCCGTGTGAGTGAACTATGAATGACGCGATAAGAATGCAGATTTCCGCTTTTGTCGACGGTGAATTGCCGGACGCCGAGGCCGACCTCCTGCTGCGAAGAATGAGTCAGGATGCCGCCCTCAGGAAGCAGGCCGCCGAGTTTCTCGAGATCGGCCGCGCCATGCGGGGTGAGCCCGGCGTACCCGGGGTTGAGCGCCTCCAGGAACGTATCAGTGCGGAACTGGACGACAAGCCGCTGGTGGCCGAAGAGATCCCGCCTGTGACGCCTGTCGGTCGCTCGATGCGCCCGCTGGTTGGTATCGCCGTTGCCGCATCGGTTGCTTTGCTGGCCATTGTTGGCCTGCAATACAGCCCCGGAATCGACACGACGACGGATGTGGCTGCCGACAACGCCGTCGCGGACATTGTCGAGGAAGCTGGATACACGGTGCCGCAGCCGGTTGACGATCAGTTGCGCCAGTATGTCCTGAGCCACGGTGCCTCGGCATCGGAACTCGGTGGCAATAACATGAATACCCGACTCGTCACGCTGCGGCTCAGCGAAGAAGCGCTGATCGAAGACGAGCTTCCGGACGATGCGGTCGACGAAGAGCCCGCAACAGAGAGTCCGACGCAGCCGTAATGCGGACATCGGGCATGAAGAACCTGGTTTGGCCCTTGCTCGCTGTGGGGCAGCTTGCCTGCAGCGCGACCGCGGTCGCAGAGCGTATCGCGCCCAATGAGTGGCTGAGCCGCATGGGAGCGGCGGTGCAGTCGACCAGTTATGAAGGCACTGTTATTCGTATCCAGGATGGCAAGGCAGAAGCGCTCAAGGTGGTGCACACCGTGAGCGACGGCGTGATCCGCGAAAAAGTCGTGGCGCAGGAAGGCAACGGCCTCGAGATCATCCGCAACGGCAACGAGGTGCACTGCATCCTGCCGGACCGCAAGTCCGTCCTGATCGAGGAGTGGGATGACCAGTCCACACTGTTCTCGACACTCCCGACCAGCGAAGTACGCTTTGGCAGCGAGTACGATGTGTCCGTCGTTCGTGAAGACCGGGTGGCCGGGCGCCAGACAATCCTCCTCGCCATACGACCGCATGACGGCTATCGCTACGGACACCGGATCTGGCTCGATACCGAGACGGCTTTTCCGCTGCAGACCCAGCTTATAGGCGATGACGGATCCGCACTCGAGCAGGTCAAGTTCGCCGACATCAGCCTGAACAAGACGATTCACGCCAGCGCGCTTGCGCCGTCTTACAGCACAGAAGATTTTCGCTGGCTGATACAGCCATCACGTCACATCAGCCATGCGCTGGAAACGGAGTGGGTCAGCAGTAACCTGCCGCAGGGATTCCGGGCGGTTGCCACGCATGGGGAGATGATGCCGGGTAGCGACAAGGTAGTGACCCACATCATGTACAGCGATGGCCTCGCGAGCGTGTCGGTCTTTGTTGAGCCCCAGGGTGAGGCAATTTTCGAAGGGCCGTCGAGGGTCGGTGGTACGAACTCCTACAGCGCGATGATCGACGGGCATCGCGTGACGGCCGTTGGCGAAGTGCCGGCGCTGACGGTTGAGCAAATCGCGACGACAATGAGCCGTCCCTGAGAGCATCGTCCGGTACACTGCCGCCATGGAACTCACCCGCGGCCGCATCATCTCTGTTGCACAGGACCACCTGACCGCCACCGTCGAGGTGGATACGGCCGTATTCTGCGCCCGTTGTGCGTCGGGCAAGGGTTGTGGCGCCGGTGTTTTTGGCAGTGACGACCGGCCACGGCAGTTCGCCGCCCCCGTGCTTGGGAACATCAGGCTTCACGAGGGCGATGTGGTGCGCATCGAACTGGCGCCGCAGAGCGTGCTGCATGCGGCGCTCATCGTGTATGGCATCCCCCTGGTGACGGCCCTCGCAGCGACGGGAGTCGCGTTTTTCACCGGCCTGCCCGACAGCCGGGCCGTGCTCGCAGCGATCGCAGGCCTTGCTGCAGGTGTGCTAATCGGTCGCCGGTGGCTGCAGCGTGCCAACTGCCTGCGGCGGTTCACACCGGCCATCACCGGACACATCGATGGGCGTGCGGCAGGCAGCCCATGAAGTCCTTGCAGGTTTACAGCAGGGCGGGTTGCCATCTCTGCGAGGTCCTTATCGACGAGCTCAGGGCCCTCGCGGGCGACCAGCTCAGGATCGACGTGCGGGATATCGATACCAACCCCGAATGGCATGAACGCTGGTTCATGGACATCCCGGTGGTGGAGCACGAGGGCGCTGTTGTCTGCATGCATTTTCTCGATCCGGACGCGATTACAGGTATACTTCGCGGCTGAATTTTCCGGCGATTTCGCCGCTACATAGCCCGCTGGCAGGCCGCTGGCACCAGGTTCTCTCCCTCCATGAAGCAGATACGCAACTTCTCGATCATCGCGCATATCGACCACGGCAAGTCGACGCTTGCCGACCGGTTTATCCAGATATGCGGTGGCCTTGCGGACCGGGAGATGGCGGAGCAGGTGCTCGATTCAATGGACCTGGAACGCGAACGCGGAATCACGATCAAGGCCCAGAGTGTCTCGCTCAACTACAAGGCGCGTGATGGCCAGACCTACCAGCTGAATTTCATCGACACGCCAGGCCACGTGGACTTCTCTTACGAAGTATCGCGCTCGCTGGCGGCCTGCGAAGGGGCCCTGCTCGTGGTGGATGCCGCACAGGGTGTCGAAGCACAGAGCGTTGCCAATTGCATTACGGCGATCGACCAGGGACTCGAAGTTCTGCCGGTGCTCAACAAGATCGACCTGCCGGCAGCCGAGCCGGAAAAGGTAGTCGCCGAGATCGAGGACATCATCGGCATCGATGCCCAGGACGCTATCCATGTCAGTGCCAAGACAGGACAAGGCATTCCCGAGTTGCTGGAGCAGATCGTCGAACTGATTCCGGCGCCCAAGGGCGAGCCGGACGGGCCGTTGCAGGCACTGATCATCGACTCATGGTTCGATAATTATGTCGGGGTCGTGTCCCTGGTGCGTGTCATGAATGGCAAGCTGGTCAGGGGCGAAAAGATCAAGGTCATGTCGACCGGCGTGTCCTACAACGCGGACCGTGTTGGCGTGTACACGCCAAAGATGGAAGACCGGACAGAACTCAGGGCTGGCGAGGTTGGCTTCGTGATCGCCGCGATCAAGGATATTTACGGCGCGCCGGTAGGCGATACGCTGACGACGACAAGGAATCCCTGCGAAAAGCCATTGCCCGGATTCAAACAGGTACAGCCGCGCGTATTCGCCGGCTTGTTCCCGTTGAGCTCGGATGACTACGAGAGTTTTCGAGAGGCGCTGCAGAAGCTGCGCCTGAACGACGCAGCACTGCACTTCGAGCCCGAAACCTCGGCTGCGCTGGGATTCGGTTTCCGCTGCGGTTTCCTCGGCATGCTGCACATGGAAATCGTCCAGGAGCGGCTCGAACGGGAGTACGACCTCGAACTGATCACGACGGCACCGACGGTCGTGTTCGAAGTGATCGATACGAGTGGCAACGTGTTGTACGTCGATAATCCTTCCAAGCTGCCGTTGTCCAACGAGGTAGCGGAGCTGCGCGAGCCGATCATCTCCGCCAACATCCTTGTGCCCGAGGCGCATGTCGGATCGGTAATCAAGCTCTGCATCGAGAAACGCGGCGTGCAAAAGCAGATGCGTTATCTCGGTGGGCAGGTCGCGATCGAGTACGAGCTGCCGCTGGCCGAAGTGGTATTGGACTTCTTTGACCGTCTAAAATCGGTCAGTCGCGGCTTTGCGTCGTTTGACTACCATTTCCTGCGTTTCCAGCCGGCGCAGCTGGTGCGCCTGGATGTGCTCATCAACAGCGAACGGGTCGACGCGCTTTCGATCATCGTCCACAAGGAAAAAGTGAGAACTCGTGGCCGCGAACTGGTCGAAAAAATGAGAGAATTGATCCCGCGGCAGATGTTCGATGTTGCGATCCAGGCTGCCGTTGGCAGCCAGGTTATCGCACGCAGCACGGTCAAGGCATTGCGCAAGAATGTGACGGCCAAATGCTATGGCGGCGACGTGTCGCGCAAACGCAAGTTGCTGGAAAAACAGAAAGCCGGCAAGAAACGCATGAAGCAGGTTGGCTCGGTGGAAATTCCGCAGGAAGCTTTTCTCGCGGTATTGCGCACAGACAAGTGAGAACGAATATTGACTATTAACCTGGCACTGATTCTGACGCTCCTGACAGCCGTCGCGGGCGCTGTCGTCGCGATGGACAAACTGGTCTGGAAGACCGACCTCGATGACAGCCGGCAGGCCCCTGGCGCGCAGCGGGTTCTTGTCGAATATGCGCGCTCGTTCTTTCCGGTGCTGTTGTTCGTACTCATTATTCGTTCATTCATTTTCGAACCCTTTCGTATTCCATCGGGCTCCATGATGCCGACCTTGCTCGAGGGTGATTTCATCTTCGTCAAGAAGTACGCCTACGGGCTGCGCTTGCCGGTCACCGAAACCAAGGTGATCGAGACCGGCACTCCCGAGCGCGGCGATGTCGTCGTGTTTCGCCTGCCATCGGATCCGAGTATCAACTACATCAAGCGCGTGATCGGTCTGCCAGGCGACACGGTCGTGTACGAGCGGCATCGACTGACGATTAACGGCCACCTGGTCGATCTGAAACGCGGCGAAGACAGCGCAGGGAACGTACCGCTGTTCGTGGAAGACCTCGACGGTCGGGTGCACGATATCCTGATCACCAACCCGGGTTTTTCGACGCGCGACAACACGTACCGGGTTCCCGAGGGTCACTTCTTCGTGATGGGTGACAATCGGGACCGCAGCAAGGACAGCCGTTTTATCGGCGCGATTCCCGAGGAGTTCCTGGTGGGCGAGGCCGTGCGCATCTGGATGCACTTCGTGCCCTGGAATATGCCGGTCTGGGACCGAATTGGTGCAAAAATACAATAATGTGGTGCCAGTCACTGAATTGACCGGTAAAATCACGTTACGTTAAGCAATGCAGCGCGGACGAACGCAGCGCAATGAACGGAGAAGGAAGTATGTCTTTGAATTACTTGGAAAAAGGGCGAGGCAGACGCCGCCAGGCCGGCATGACCACGCTGGGCCTGATAATCCTCGTGCTCTTCGTCGGACTGTTTGCGTTCGCCGGTATTCGCCTGACGCCCGTGTACCTGAACTACATGAAAGTCATCGGCGTTGTGGATGGCGTCCACAAGGAATTTGACGGTTCCGGAGCGTCGCGTAGCGCGATTCGCAATTCCATCTCTCGGCGTTTCGATATCGAGAGCGTCGGTGTCATAACCGCCAAAGACGTCAAGGTAACGGCGGTTGACGGCGGCTTTGAAGTTGCAGCGACGTATCCCCACAAGGCGCCATTCATTGCCAACATCTCGTTCGTGGTTGATTTCGACAAGAGAGTGATTATCCGCCGCTAGATCCTTCTGGCCGACCTGCGGCCTGGCAATTGAGAGCGATAACATTGGACAAGGCCGAGAGCTGGCTCGACAAGACCCTGCACTATCGCTTTCAGGATTCGAGCCTGTTGACCCAGGCGCTGACACACCGCAGCGCCACGGGCCGCAATAACGAGCGTCTTGAATTCCTGGGCGACGCCATTCTCGATTTCGTCATATCCGATGCCGTATTCATACGGCGCCCGGAGGCGGACGAAGGCGACCTCAGCAAACTGCGCGCCTCACTCGTAAAAGACACGTCGCTCGCCGAACTGGCGTCCAGTCTCGGTATCGGCGAACACCTGGTGCTGGGCAGCGGCGAGCGCAAGACCGGCGGGCATCGCCGCGCGTCGATACTGGCGGACGCACTCGAAGCGATTTTCGGGGCCATATTTCTCGACTCGGGTTTCGCGGCGGCGAAAGAAATTATCGAGCGAGTGTTTGCGCAAAGGCTGGAAGAACTGCCGGATGCGGAGGACCTGCGCGATGCCAAGACCCGGTTGCAGGAGTGGCTACAGGCACGCAAGCTGTCATTGCCGGACTACGAACTGACAGGCGTCACCGGCAAGGCCCACCAGCAACGGTTCTCGGTGTCGTGTACCGTGAGCGAGTTATCCCAGACTACAGAAGGCGAAGCGACGACGCGCCGCAAGGCCGAACAGAAAGCGGCGCGACGTATGCTGGCAATCTTCGCCGGGGAACATCCGTGAGTGCGTATCGCTGCGGTATGGTTGCCGTCATCGGCCGGCCCAATGTCGGCAAGTCAACGCTTATCAACGCCGTAATGGGGCGCAAGATCAGTATCGTCACGGCGAAACCGCAGACGACCCGTCATCGCATACTGGCCGTGCACACGGACGCCGAGGCCCAGATCATATTCGTCGATACCCCGGGTTTGCACCGCAAGGCGGGCAAGGCCATGAACAAGCTGATGAATCGTACCGCGGCCAACGCGCTTGCTGACGCGGATGTCATCCTGTTCGTCAGCGATGCGACGCGCTGGACCACCGAGGACGACGACGTGCTCAGGCGGCTCCGGCAGGCTGATGCGCCGGTCATCGCGGCATTGAACAAGATCGACAAAGTACATCCAAGAGAGAAGCTGCTGGACGCCCTTGGGCTGATGGCGGCACGGCATGACTTTGCCGAGATCATTCCGATCTCCGCGCACAAGCACGATAATCTCGAGAAGCTCATGGCGATGCTGCCGGGCTTTCTTCCCGAGTCGCCGCCGCTTTTCCCGGAAGACATGCACACGGATCGTAGTCCGGAATTCCAGGCCGCCGAAGTGATCCGCGAGAAGTTGACGCTGCTGTTACACCAGGAGCTACCCTACGGACTGACCGTGCAGGTTGAACGCTACCTGGAAGAAGACGGCGGGATCACGATCAATGCCATTATCTGGGTCGAGCGCGACAGCCAGAAGGGAATCGTCGTCGGGAAGAACGGTGGTGTGCTCAAGAAGGTGGGCAGATCCGCGCGACTGGAGCTGAAGGAAAAACTGGGGTGCAATGTTCACCTGGAGTTGTGGGTCAAGGTGAAGTCGAACTGGGCGGACAATGAGAAGGACCTTATGAACCTCGGCTACGAGGCGCCATAGCCCCGGTCGCCGATGAGCAGACGCGTTCAGCAACAGCCGGGGTATGTCCTGCACCACCGGCCGTTTCGTGATTCCAGCCAGATCCTGGATATCCTCACCCGCGATCACGGCAAGGTCGCCGTGGTAGCGCGTGGCAGCCGAGGCTCGAAGTCGCGGCTGGCGGGCGTTCTGCGCCCGTTCCTGCCGCTGCGTGTCTCCTGGGTGGCCAGGTCGGACCTGGGGACGCTGACGGGCGCGGAAGCCGCCGGTGCGCCCTCGGGATTGCGCGGTGAGGCACTGCTGTCGGCGTACTATGTCAACGAGTTGATGCTGCACTTCCTGCACCGTCACGACCCCCAGCCGGAGATCTACCAGCTCTACGAGCAGTGCATCCGGGCGTTGTGCGCGCGCGTGGATGTTGCGGCCTGCCTGCGCGGTTTTGAGCTCGAGTTCCTGGGACTGCTGGGTTACGCGGTAAACCTCGACCGGGAGGCGGGGACGCACCATGACATCGATCCGGACCGCAACTACGACTACCGGGTTGAGGACGGCCCCGTTCCCGTGGAGCGCCCGGATGGACCCCTGGTCTTCAGCGGCACCACGTTGCTCGCCATCGCCGCGGGGCAGTTTGACGACAAGGATGTCCTGCGTGCGGCCAATCGATTGTTGCGCGACGTGATCGGCCACCATCTTGGCGGCAAGGAACTTCAGAGCCGCAAGGTGCTGCTGGAGGTCCGACGGGGTAGAATTGCGCCACACGAAAAACCAGACAACGACCTATGAGCGAACTAAGCCGGATTCACCTGGGCGTCAACATCGACCACATCGCGACGCTGAGGCAGGCCCGCGGGACAACCTACCCGCGTCCGGCCGAAGCCGCACATATTGCGGAGCTGGGTGGCGCGGACAGTATCACCGTCCATCTGCGGGAGGACCGCCGGCATATCCAGGACCACGATCTCGATGAGATCAACGCGGTGATGCGTACGCACATGAATCTCGAAATGGCGGTGACGGACGAGATGATCGCCATCGCCAAACGTGTCAAACCGACGGACGTATGCCTGGTCCCCGAAAAACGCCAGGAGTTGACAACGGAGGGCGGGCTCGATGTCGCCGGGCAGCTCGACAAGGTGCGGCGTGCCTGCGAGCAACTCGGTGAAGCCGGTATGCGCGTGTCTTTATTTATCGACCCGGAACCCGCGCAACTCGAAGCCGCTGTTGCTGCGGGTGCGCCCGTGGTCGAGCTTCACACCGGGAAATACGCGGATACGGATGGCGAAGTGCGGGATGCCGAGCTGGCGCGGATTACCGAGGCGGCGCGCGTCGGGAAACGCCTCGGACTTGTGATCAATGCGGGCCATGGATTGCACTACGAGAACGTCGGGCCGATCGCGCAAATCCCGGAGATTGTCGAACTCAATATCGGTCACGCCATCATCGCACGGGCCGTCTTCGATGGTCTGCGGACAGCCGTCAGCGAGATGAAGCGCCTGATGGACACGGCACGTGGGGCGGGTAGCCAATGATTTTCGGGATAGGTACGGACATTGTCGAGCTAAGTCGTATCGCGCAGATCTACGAGCAGTATGGCGACCGTTTCGCCCGGCGTATCCTCATGGACGAGGAGATGGAACTGTATGCGCGCAGCAAGGACCCGGTGCGCTTCCTGGCTATGCGCTTCGCCGGCAAGGAAGCGACGGTCAAGGCGATGGGGACGGGATTTGCGCATGGCGTTTGGCTGCGCGATGTCGGCGTACTGAATAACGACTGGGGTCGACCGGTTATCGTCTGGTCCGAGCGTGGCAGTCGCGTCTGCGCGCGCCTTGGAATTGGCAGTGGACACCTGAGCCTGACCGATGACGCCGGACTGGTTTTGGCATTCGCTGTCGTTGAGTACGCAGAACACAAGCACTAGGCAAATCTATGCATTGTTTTTCATTCGATATTGAGACCGTTCCCGACGTTGCAGCCGGGCGGCAACTCCTTTCACTCGATGGCCTCTCTGACGAAGACGTCGCGACGGCGATGTTGTTCAAACGCCAGCAGGCGGTCGGGCATGACTTCCTGCCCTTGCACCAGCACCGCGTGGTCGCAATCTCCGTAACCTTCCGGACGGGCGACACGTTCAAAGTCTGGAGCCTGGGTGACGAAGGTTCGGGTGAGGCGGAACTTGTGCAGCGCTTCTTTGATGGTATCGAGCGTTATACGCCCGACCTCGTTTCCTGGAACGGCGGTGGCTTCGATCTGCCGGTCCTTCACTACCGCGCACTGAAGCACGGAGTCCAGGCGCCCCGTTACTGGGAAAACGGCGAATCGGATCGCGACTTCAAGTGGAACAATTACCTGAGTCGCTATCACTGGCGCCATGTCGACCTGATGGACGTGCTGGCCAATTTCAACAACCGGGCATTCGCGAAACTGGATGAGATCGCGGTGATGCTGGGTTTTCCCGGCAAGCTCGGGATGAGTGGCGCGAAGGTATGGGATAAATACCTCGAAGGCGGTATCAAGGAGATTCGCGACTACTGCGAAACCGACGTGCTGAACACCTGGCTCGTATACCTCCGGTTCGAGTACATGCGCGGCAACCTGGACGACAAGGACCTGCGGCGCGAGTACGCACTCGTGCGCAGCACCTTATCCGGTATGCAACAGCCGCATCTCAATGAGTTCCTCGAGGCCTGGCCAGAGTCGAGCCAATAGTGGCGCGGAAGAAACGGCGCGAGCCGGAAACCGCCACCATCCGTGGCGTTACGCACGACGGTCGCGGGATTGCCGACTGCGAGGGCAAGAAAGTCTTTGTTGCCGGTGCCCTCGACGGTGAAACCGTAACCTTCAAGCGCCGCAAGTTCCGGCGCAGCTTCGATGAAGCCGAATTGCTGGACGTGCACGAGGCATCGCCGGACAGAATCGAGGCGAAATGCGCGGCCTTCGGTATCTGTGGCGGCTGTTCGCTGCAGCACATCACGCCCGAGCATCAGCGAGAGATCAAGGAACGGACGCTGCGCGATAACCTGGAGCGCATCGGTCGCGTGACACCCGATACCTGGCTCGACCCCATGACCGGGCCTGCCTGGAATTACCGGCGTCGGGCACGGCTGGCTGTCAAGGATGTCCACGGCAAGGGACGCACGCTGGTCGGATTTCGTGAGCGCCACGCGCCGTATATCGCTGACATGCAACGTTGCGAGGTTCTGGCGGCACCGGTTGACGGCATGCTGATCGATCTCAGCGACATGATCGGCAGCCTGTCGATCAGGGCGCGTCTGCCGCAGATCGAAGTGGCCGTGGCGGAGAACGACGTCGCCCTGGTATTCCGCGTGCTTGACCCGCCCACCGACGCCGACACGTTGGTGTTGCGGCAGTTCGGCGAGGCACATGGGCTGCGCATCTACCTCCAGACCGGCGGACTCGACACGGTCGCGCTGTTGTACCCCGACGCGGTCGCCGAATCGCTGTATTACACCTTGCCCGAGTTCAATATCCGCGTGGACTTCGAGCCCGTCGACTTCGTGCAGGTGAACAGCGACATTAACCGGCGCATGGTGCATTTCGCCACGGAACAGCTGGACGCCGGTCCCGAAGACCGCGTCCTGGACCTGTTCTGCGGTATCGGTAATTTCTCATTGCCGCTGGCGCGCCAGGCAAGAGCCGTGCTGGGCGTGGAGGGCGAGGCGAGCCTGACGCAGCGCGCGGCCATGAACGCCAGTCGCAACGGTCTGGACAACGTGACGTTCCGGGTTGCCGACCTCGGCAAGGTCGATGGCACGGAAGCGTGGGTGAAAGAGGGCTGGGATCGGCTCTTGCTTGACCCGGCGCGCGCCGGTGCTGCGGAAGTTGTATCGCGTATGCACCTGTTCGGGCCCGAGCGCATCGTCTACGTGTCCTGTCACCCGGGCACGTTGGCCCGCGACGCCGGGACGCTGGTACACGAGCAGGGCTATCGGCTTGAATCTGCGGGGATTATTGATATGTTCCCCCACACAGCACATGTAGAATCAATCGCGGTATTCACTCAATCGTGACCGCAAGAAGCGAGGCACAGCGGATGTCGCTCGGACCCGTGATGCTCGACATAGAGGGACTCTCCCTTAGCCCGGCCGACCGCGACCTGTTGCGGGAACCCGCGGTGGGCGGCGTCATCCTGTTCGCGCGCAACTACGAATCGCCCCGGCAAATCACGGACCTCGTCGCCGATATTCGCGCGTTGCGGAGCCCGCCGCTGCTGGTTGCAGTCGACCATGAGGGTGGTCGGGTACAGCGCTTTCGGGATGGTTTTACGCCCATTCCCCCGATGCGGCGAATCGGTCGGGAATATGATCGAGACCCGGAAGGCGGTCTGCAGGCGGCGCGTGACGCAGGCTGGATGATCGCGTCCGAGCTGCGCGCGGCCGGTATCGACCTGTGCTTTGCACCCTGCGTCGATCTTGACTGGGGTATCAGCGAAATTATTGGCGATCGATCGTTTCATCGTAAGGCCGAGGTTGTTGCGGATCTCGCGCAAGCCTTCTCCAGGGGCTTGCGCAGCGGCGGTATGGCGGCGGTCGCCAAGCACTTCCCGGGCCACGGGGCCGTCATCGCGGACTCGCACCTGCGATTGCCCGTCGATCGAAGGGACTACGGCCTGGTGCTCGACGATATGCGGCCCTACGAACGCCTGATCAACACCAGCGCCATTGCCGGTGTCATGCTCGCGCACATCGTGTACGAACAAATCGATGCAAGACCGGCCGGTTTCTCGGAGTACTGGATTCAGCGGGAGCTGCGTTCGCGCCTGGGATTCGGTGGCGCGGTGTTTTGCGACGACCTGAGCATGAAAGCGACGTGCGACTATGGATCGATGGCTGAACGTGGCCGGCTGGCGCTATCGGCCGGTTGCGACATGATTCTCGTCTGCAACGACCGCGATGCCGCGCATGAAGCAGTCGCTGCACTCAACGAGTACTCGAATCCCCTGTCACTGGTCAGGCTTGCGCGGCTGCATGGCACCGGGCACGTATTGCGCGAAACGGTCCTGGCGAGCGAAGAGTGGCAGACCGTCAACGAGCGCTTCTCTCACTGGCGCGATCGTCCCGAGTTTCATCTCGATGCCTGACAGGAAGCCGGGCAAGGAAAAGGAATGACCACGTATGCGTTGATCATAGGCAGCGGCTGGGAGAGTCTCGTACGAGGCGATAGCGGCACCGCGGTCGAGACGGCCTATGGGTTGCCGTCGGCGCCGGTGCACCGACTGCGCCTTGGCAAACACGACGTCCTGTCGCTCGCCCGGCATGGCGAGGGACACACGCTGCCGCCCCACAGGATCAACTATCGCGCGAACGTCGTCGCGCTCAGGAAAATGGGCGCCGATGCGATTATCGCCCTGAACACGGTGGGTGTGGTCTCAGACCTGCGCGAATCCGGCCAGGTTGCCGTCCCCGATCAGTTGCTCGACTATACCTGGGGACGCGAGCATACGATTTACGACGGACGCAGCGGCGAGGTCGTGCATGTCGATTTCACCGAACCGTTCTCGGCAGGACTGCGGGCAGGACTGCTCGATGCCGCCGGCAAGGCCGGCGTGGATTGCTACGACGGGGGTGTCTACGCGACGACCCAGGGGCCGCGTCTCGAAACCGCGGCAGAGATCGATCGCCTCGAACGCGACGGCGCCGATTACGTGGGAATGACCGCCATGCCGGAGGCGGCGATCGCCAGGGAGGTCGGTATCGACTATGCGTGTATCGCGATGATTGTGAATCGTGCAGCGGGCCGGGGTGACGTGCCTATTCACGACGATGTACAAGCCAGTACCACGGCAGCGAGAAATGCGACAACGTCGATACTCGAGGCATTCTTCGGCACGGTATGATGCCCACACAATGAAACCCGTCAAGCGCAATATTCTCGAGCAGGTCCTGGCCGGTACGACGGAGCCGGTACTTATTGTCAGCGTGGACCAGCCGGATTGGCCCGTCACCTTTGCCAACACGGCCTTCAGTCCGATTGGCGGCGGCGACGTGAGCGGTAAGCCCTTTGCCGACGTGATTGAGGAGATTGCAGGCCGGGAGCTGGCGCTCGAGGTCAGCGAATCGGTGCGCTCGGGCCAGGAGACGAGCTTCCCGGTCGAAGCGGGCAGTCGCGAGTACCTGCTGGTTCTCAAGCCCTTGCTGTCGGACGGTGATGACAGGGCGCGCAACTATGCGGCGTACTGGCGCGGCAGTTCGAATTCGGGTACGGCCGGCGGTGCCGAGATGCACCATGCCCTGCTCAAGGCGAAGCGCAGGATTCGGGATCTCTCGCGTGACGATCCTGTGACGGGTCTCCTCAACGGCCGTGCATTTCGTGACGTGTTTGAGCATGACTGGGCCGTCGCAGCGCGCGACAAGGGTCGCCTGTCACTGGTCGTCTTTACGCTCAAGGAATTTGACGCGTACGTCGAGGTATTCGGGCGCCATGCGTCCGACTCGTGCCTGCGGCGCGTGGGCAGTGCGATTCGTCGTTGCCTGCGGCGCGCAAGCGACGTTGTCGCCCGGCCGAACGGTGCGTGCTTCGTTGCACTGTCACATGCCTCGGATGAGGATGGCGTGCGAGAATTCGCAGCCCGCATCTCGACGTCTGTGCGCGAACTCGGATTGCATCATCCTCGTTCGAGTTCCTCGAAATTCGTCACGGTGGATTTCGAAGTTGCCGTTGCCGATACCGCGGATAAGGACCGCACGGCAGCGGAGTTTCTCGATTCCCTACTCGGAACCGTAGCCGAGTAACTCGATCTCGCCGCGCTCCTCCGCCGCATCCTCGACCCGGGTGACCTTTGCGAGAACCCCGAACTTGGGATGATCGTAATAGCGGAGTTCGCCATTCCTGAGAATGCGGTCCTCCTGGATTCGGTAATACGTGGACGGTTGTGCGTTCACTTCGTCCAGCAATTCACCGACGGTGCGAACATCGCCAAGGCGCGCCTGTTCCTCGACGTCGTATACTTTGCTCTTTGGCGCTTCGAGCGACAGGTCGACAACAAGGTGGAGAAAGCGATTGAGGTACAGCGTTAATTCACCGTCAAGTCCTTGCGGTGGGGGCGCAAACCGGGCCAGCGGGATGGCCGCAGTCTGCTCCTCGGGCCTGGTGACCTGCGTCCAGCCAAAGTGCATCACGGGCTCGTAAACATCGAGCCGTGTCATACGGTCCCAGATCCCCACCAGCTGGAAATCGGCGTCGTCGAGCATGACGAGCTCCGGGTCGGGTGGGGGTTCTTGCACGTCCGCCACAGCAGGCGGTCGTTCCGGGGCGACCTCGATGTCTTCGTCGAGCGAAAGTGTCCCGGTCTCCGGTTCGTCGGGCGGGAATATTTCGGTGCCGGTCATGACTTCCTGGGCATACCGAAAAACGATGACCTCCACCGTGTAGCGGCGAATCTCCGGCTCGTCCGGCTCCATGTCAACGTCGCCCAGGAACTCCTGGGCCATCGCCGGCAGGAACATTGCCAGCGATAACAGGCTGATTGTCAACTTACGCATCACTTCCTTCTTTGACCATGAGACGGGCCAACAGGTTCTCGATTGTAGAGAATCGCTTCTCGAGATCGCCCAGGTCGTCTTTTATCCTTAGCCGGTGCGAGCCCTGCAATCGGTATCGCCGGCTCTCATTTTGCACTAATTGGATGAGTGCGACAGGGTCAATGCGACTGTCCTGGCCGAAAACGAGGTAGCCACCGCCATCCGCGGCGTCGATTTTCTCTATTCCTGCGCGGCTTGCCAGTTTCTTGATGGCCGCGATCCTCATGAGATTTTTCGCACCGTCCGGAAGCAGGCCGAAGCGATCGATCAGCTCGACCTGCAGCTCACGCAGCTCTGCGGCGGTCTCCGCGGCCGAGATGCGCTTGTAGAGTATGAGCCGCAGGTGGACGTCGGGCACGTAGTCTTCCGGCAACAGTGCCGGCACGTGCAGATTGATCTCCACGCCCGCATGCAGCGGTGCCTCGAGATCCGGCTCGTTCCCGGCCCGCAGGGACTCGACTGCCCGGCCGAGCAGTTCCGTGTACAGCGAGAAGCCGATCTCCTGGATTTGTCCGCTCTGCGTATCGCCCAGGAGTTCGCCTGCGCCGCGAATCTCGAGATCGTGTGTGGCGAGCGTGAATCCAGAGCCGAGGTCTTCCAGGGAGTCGATGGCCTCCAGTCGCTTGACGGCGTCGGCTGTCATCGCAGCCTTCGGCGGTGCGACCAGGTAGGCATATGCGCGGTGGTGCGAGCGGCCGACGCGACCGCGCAGCTGATGTAGCTGTGCGAGGCCGAAGCGGT
Organism: uncultured Gammaproteobacteria bacterium; assembly: GCA_963698895.1. Taxonomy (GTDB): domain Bacteria; phylum Pseudomonadota; class Gammaproteobacteria; order Steroidobacterales; family Woeseiaceae; genus UBA1847. Next base: position 15,594 of record CAVOSO010000001.1, read on the forward strand.
CGGCGCGATTGATGATGATCGTGTTGGCGGTCGGCACATCGATACCGCTTTCGACGATCGTCGTACAGAGCAGCACGTTGAAGCGCCGGTGATAGAAATCGAGCATGACCTGTTCGAGTTCGCGCTCGGGCATCTGGCCATGGCCGATCCGGATGTTTGCCTCAGGCACGAGTTTCCTGAGCTGTTTTTCAACCCGGCCGATGTCCTCGACGCGGTTGTGGATGAAATAGACCTGGCCGCCGCGCTTGATCTCACGCAGGCAGGCCTCGCGAATGAGGACATCGTTCCACTCGGACACGAACGTCTTGACGGAGAGACGTTCGGCAGGCGGTGTTGTGATCAGTGACATCTCCCGCAGTCCGCCCAGGGCCATGTTGAGCGTCCTTGGAATCGGCGTCGCCGTCAGCGTCAGGACGTCGATCTCGCTGCGCAGTGCCTTGATGGCTTCCTTGTGCCGAACGCCAAAGCGGTGCTCCTCGTCGATGATGACGAGTCCGACATCCTGAAAGTCCCTGGTGTGCTGCAACAGACGATGCGTGCCGATGACGACATCGACGGCGCCGGACTGCAGGCCGGCGACGATGTCCTTGACCTCCTTGGCCGACTGGAAGCGGGACAACACCTCGACACGGACCGGCCAGTCGGCGAAACGATCGCGGAAGTTCTGGCCATGCTGCTGGGCCAGCAGCGTCGTCGGCACAAGCACGGCGACCTGCTTGCCGCCGTGGACCGCGGCGAACGTGGCACGCAGCGCGACCTCGGTCTTGCCGAAGCCGACGTCGCCGCAGACCACGCGATCCATCGGCTGGTCACTGGCAAGATCTTCGAGCACATCGTCGATGGTGTGTGCCTGGTCCTCGGTGAGTTCGAACGGAAATCCCGATTCGAACGCCCGGTAGTCGGCTTCCGGCCAGCGGAAGCGATGTCCGGGGCGTGCGGCGCGCCGTGCGTAGACATCGAGCAGCTCCGCGGCAACGTCCCGAATCTTGCTGATCGCGCGACGCTTGGCCTTGGCCCACTGGTCACTGCCCAGGCGATGCAGCGGGGCATGATCCGGCGATGCGCCCGTGTAGCGGGATATCAGGTCCAGCGCGTGTACGGGAACATACAGCTTGTCGCCGTCGGCGTACTCAAGATGCAGGAATTCCGCGGTGATTCCGCCGGCTTCAAGTGTAGCCAGCCCGAGGTAACGGCCGACGCCGTATTCCTCGTGCACGACCGGCGATCCGGGGACGAGGTCATTGAGCTGCCGGATGATCGTCTCGGGATCACGGTCACTCTTGCGGCGCCGCCTGCGCGTGTGCGTGCGCTCACCGAACAGCTGTTGCTCGCTGATGACCGCGGTATTCGCCGCCGGTAACAACACGCCGTTATCGACCGGGGACACCGCGATACCGATGCGGTGTGGGTCGTCCCTGAAGCCTTTCCAGGATTCGGTTCGAGCGAGGTCGAGTCCGCGCCCCGCAAGCATGTCGAGCAGTTGTTCGCGACGGCCGGGCGAATCAGTTGTGAACAGCACGCGGCCCGCGAAATCGCGGAGGAACTGCATCAGCGATGCGGCCGCATCGTCGTAACGTGCCTCGATTTTCATGGCGGGTGGCAGTCGCGTGTCGAAATTCACGCTGCCGCGCGTTTCGGCGATCGACTGCGCTGCGTAATGAATTCTCGAAAATGGGGCCAGGCTATCGGGAATCGCCTCCGGCGAAACGAACGTTTCCCCGACAGAGAGGATCGGACGCTCGCGATCGAGGCTGCAAAGCTCGTAGCGTTCGCGCGCCTCGACCCAGAACTGTTCGAGGAGCGAATCTAGGCCGGCCGGCGCCAGTACGATGCAGCCTGCGGGCAGAAAATCGGGCAGCGACGCCGTGGTTTCGAAAAAGAGGGGCAGGTAGTACTCGATCCCGCCATGCGCGATGCCGTCGGATATTTCGCGGTAGACGCGAGACTTGCCGGGCTGTCCCTCGAAGCGTTCGCGGTAGCGATCGCGAAAACGCCGCACCGCATCGGCATCGAGTGGCACCTCTCGCGCCGGGAGAATGTCGACGGTCGCGATGCGGTCGCCGGACAACTGGGTGTCGGTGGCGAAATAGCGCAGTGATTCAATGTCGTCGTCAAAAAAATCGATGCGGACCGGTTTGTCCGCGCCCATCGGGAAGATATCGATCAGGGAGCCGCGAACGGCGAATTCACCGTGTTCCGATACCTGCGGTACGCGCAGGTAGCCAGAATCCACGAGCGACTCCGTGAACGACGTGCGTGGCAGCACCTGTCCCTCGTGCAGCGACAGGGACCGGGCCGAGACGTAATCGACCGGCGGCAGGCGCTGATGCAGGACAGTCGCGGCGGCGACGACGATGCCGCGTTGCATTGACGGCAGTGCCGAGAGAACCCGCAGGCGCTGCGAGATGATGTCCTGGTGCGGCGAGAAGCTGTCCCATGGCAGGGTCTCCCACTCGACGAAATGTTCGACCGGAAGATCATCACCGGCGAAGAACCGTATATCGGTTTCGAGCTGGTCGGCGTGGCGGGGGTCCTCCGCCAGTACCAGGACCGGCCTGTCTACCCATTGGGCCAGCTCGGCGACCGCAAGTGCGAGGCTGGCGCCGGGCAGTCTGCCCCACAGAAGCTCGCCACCGGGCGCGGGCAGACTGGGCTGGCTTGGCAGGAGCAGGGGAGTTGTCACGGCTTCGCTCGGCGAGTCTTGCAAAAAAACGGGCCGCGATTATTACACTACGGGCAAAAAAAAGCCCGGGCCGCTGCCGGCCCGGGCTCGTCGTGATTCGGTTGCTTAGGCTTAGCGCTTCAGGACGGCGTGGATCACCTTGTCATGTTCGAAGAACACGACGAAATCGGCGTATTCCCAACGCGTGATCGGGGGCTCGCCTACCGGGGCCTTGATCGAGGCGGGGCTGCCATACTTCGACTCTACGCTGGCTTGCGTCATGCCGCGGGTCGGGCGTCCGTCACCGGACATAGCCGATGCACCATCCATCTTGAGCGTCTCGGCACTCGCAGTGCCCATTGCTGCAAACAGCAAGGCGATCAAAGCAATTGTACGCATTTTGGCCATGTTCCTTCTCCAGTAACCGGTCTGGCGACTATAGCATCGCAACGCGGGATGAGACATGCGAACTGTGTCACAATGCGGCCCAATGTTGAATCCTGTCGAACTTTTTGTCGGGCTGCGCTACCTCAGGGCCAAACGCCGCACCCGGTTCGTGTCCTTCATTACCCTGATTTCCCTCCTCGGTATTGCCCTTGGAGTGGCGGCGCTGATCGTCATCATGTCGGTCATGAACGGATTCGAAGGGGAGCTCCGGAGCCGCTTGCTCAGCATGTCGGCGCACGGCACCGTGAGCGGCGCCGACGGCCCTGTCCGGGAATGGCGTGAGCTCATCGACGAGGTCGGTGCCGCAGACGGTGTCGCGGCCGCCGCGCCATTCGTGCAGATTGAAGGCATGATCCAGTCGGGCAGCGACCTCGTCGGTGTCATGGTGCATGGCGTCCATCCGGACTGGGAGGGCGCGCTGTCGGGCGATCTGATCAATATGATCGAGGGCAGCCTCGACGCGCTCGAACCGGGCGGGCGCGGCATCATTCTCGGCCGCATCCTGGCGTACCGCCTGAACGCGAGAATAGGCGACGGTGTCGTGCTTCTCGTGCCAAGGCCGGTGGGAGACGGGACGCTTGAACCGGTGTTGGAACGGTTCGTGCTGCGCGGCGTATTCGAGGTAGGCCTGGCCGATCACGACGGCGTACTTGCGCTGATACATACGAGTGACGCCGCACGCATTCTCAATATCGACGACGCCGTGAGCGCCGTGCGTTTTCGTGCGCACGATGTCATGGCCGCGCCAACGATTGCAGAAGCCCTGCGGGAACGTCTTGGCGATGCCGTATCGATCAGCGACTGGACGGTAGAGAACGGCAGCTATTTCCGCGCCATTCGCATCGAGAAGATGATGATGGCTATATTGCTTTCCCTGATCATCGGCGTCGCCGCGTTCAACATTGTTGCCAGTCTCGTCATGGTCGTTACCGACAAGACCACCGACATCGCCGTGTTACGCACGCTTGGCATGAGCTCGGGCGGCATCGTACGAGTATTCTTCGTGCAAGGGGCGGTGATCGGCTGGGTTGGTGTTGCCATAGGCGTCGTGCTGGGTATCGTGCTGGGGATTTATGCACCGCAGATTGTCGCCTTCTTTGAGCAATTGCTGGGCGCGCAGATCATGCCGGGCGACGTCTACTACGTGGCACGAATCCCGTCGGAACTTGAATGGCGCGATGTCACGGTTATCGCCCTGCTGGCTTTCGTGCTGACATCGCTGGCGACCCTGTATCCCGCACGCCGCGCTGCGCTTGTCGATCCTGCAGCCGCCCTGAGGTACGAATGACATCATGAGCCGGCGCTATGAAACCTGGATTGGTGGCCGCTATGTGCGCTCGCGCAGTCGCAATAGTTTTGTATCGCTCATCTCGGCGATCTCAATGCTCGGCATTGCGATTGCCGTGCTCGTGCTTATCGTCGTGATGTCGGTCGTCAACGGCTTCGAACGTGAGCTCAAGGATCGCCTGCTGGCGATGACGGCGCATGCGACCATTGAAGGTATGGACGGGAAGCTCGCCAACGCAGAGGCCCTGCGCAGGACAGCGCTGCAAAACCCGCGCGTTACTGCGGCGGCGCCGTACATCGACGGCCAGGCGCTGCTGGTCGCCGGTATGCAACTCAGCGGCGCGGAACTGCGAGGTGTGGAACCCGTGCTCGAGGATGAGGTCTCCGGGATTGCCGGCGCGATGCAGGTCGGTGACCTGGGTTCGTTGATCCCCGGGAAGTTCAATATCGTGCTGGGTGTCGAGCTGGCGGATGAACTGCAGGTGACGACAGGAGACAAGGTCACTGTCACGCTGGCCGAAGGTATGGTCACGCCGGCCGGTGTGATACCTCGAACCAGGCGGTTCACGGTCAGCGGCATCTATCGTGTTGGCATGTACGAGTTTGACCGGCGGCTTGCATTCATCAACATTGGCGATGCGCAGCGTCTCTACCGCAAGCGGGATGCGGTTACCGGCCTGCGGCTGGCAGTCACGGAGATCTATGCGGCACCGGAGATCGTTCGCGACGTCGCACACGATGTGTATCGCGATCACGATGCGCTGGTCCTCTTCTCCGACTGGACGCGCCGCCACGTCAACTTTTTCCGGTCTATTCAGATTACGAAATCGATCCTGTTTGCAATCCTGCTCACGATTGTCGCAGTAGCGGCATTCAATATTGTGTCAACGCTCGTCATGGTCGTGAAGGACAAGCAATCTGATATTGCGATTCTGCGTACGATTGGCGCCAGGCCCTCGAGTATCCTCAGGGTCTTTGTGACGCAAGGCAGTATTGTCGGCCTCGTGGGTACCTTGATCGGCGTCGCCGCCGGCGTCCTGATCGCGTTGAATCTCGAGTCGATCGTTGGCTCTCTCGAGACCGTGTTCGGGATCAAGTTCCTCGCGGCAGATGTCTACTTCATCAGTGACCTGCCATCGGAATTACGGCTTGGTGACGTTGTACGCATCGCATCCATTGCGTTCGTGCTCGCCCTGGTTTCCACCTTGTATCCTGCCTGGGTTGCCGCGAAGACGGCACCGGCGGAGGCCCTTAGATATGACTGAACCTGTTCTTGAATGTCGCAATGTTGTGCGGGAATTCAGCGAAGGCAGAACGACACTGCGAGTGCTGCGTGGCGTCAACCTCGCCGTGCAGCCGGCGGAGCGCGTTGCCATAATTGGTGCGTCGGGTTCCGGCAAGACGACCCTGCTGCAGATCATGGGTGGCCTGGATGAGCCCAGTGACGGTGGCGTGCTCGTCAACGGCGCGTCAATGCATGGCACGACCGATGCGGCAAAAGGTGAACTGCGCAATCGCTATATCGGATTCATCTACCAGTTCCATCATCTGCTGCCCGAGTTCACCGCGGAAGAGAACGTCGCGATGCCGCTCCTGATTCGCCGCGATCCGAAACCTGCCGCGTTCGAGGCGGCAAGGACGCTGCTGGAGCGCGTCGGCCTGGGGGAGAGACTGCATCACAAGCCTGGAGAACTGTCGGGCGGTGAGCGGCAGAGGGCAGCCGTTGCAAGGGCGCTAATAACGCGACCGCAGCTCGTGCTGGCCGATGAGCCGACGGGCAACCTCGATTCCGGCAATAGTGAACATGTGCTGGGGCTGATGCTCGAGCTCAACGAGGAGCTGCAAACCAGCCTCGTGATCGTGACGCATGATCATTCCATCGCTGCGCGTATGGATCGCATCCTGTTGCTCGAGGACGGAGTGTTGAAAGACTCAGCCTGAGTCTTTGTCCCGGCGATCTTTGCGCTTGCGATCCTTGTAGTTGGCAAGGGACAGGCGCCAAAGTATGTCGAGCGTTGCGTAGCCGATAATGGCGGCCGCGAGCCCGAGCAACACACTGCCAAGCAACATCGGCTGCCAGATGTGGACGAAGGTGCCTGTCATCCATTCCCAGGTCAGATCGAACTCCACGTCCCTCGGTGGGCTACCGAGTATGGCGCGGCCGAACTGGTACGTGCCCGGGAAGATTACGAACATGGTTGCGGGATTATTCACCCAGGTCGCCGCCGCGGCGACGGGAATATTGACGCGCAGCGCGAGAGCCGCCAGCGCCGCTACGAGTGTATGACCCGGAATGGGCATGAACGCGATAAATAGCCCGAGGGCAAACGCAGGAACCACCCAGCGGCGACGCACGCCCCACAAACGGTGATCGTGCAACATGTGCTGGAACGGTGACATGAACCACTGTTTCGCGATGCGGCTGCGTTTGAAGGCGAATTTCTTAAAAACGCGTCTGGGCATTCCGGCGTGTCCGGGGTCTTATGGATGCGGCTGACGCGCTACGTCACAGCCGTGATAAGGCCCTGTCTCTTGCTCCTGGTGGGTGGTCTGGCGGCGCAGCATAGCACGCTGCTATTACCGTCGGACCCATCCCGCCTCCTGTTGGTTGCATCTTTGTGCGCCCTCGCTTTGCGGCGCGGACGCGCCATCGCATGGTTCTTTCTGGGCTTCTCGCTGTTCATGCTGGCGGCCGGCGACATCATCGGCCAACGCCTGCAGGTCGAGTACCAGGGTGACAGCATGCTGACCCGCGTGCGCATCAGCGACTTTCCGAAGGTCGTGGGTGACTCCGTCGTCCTGGTCGTCGAGCCCATCGAGGATCATCGACTTCCGCCACGCTCACGAGTCACCTGGTTCGAGCCGCCGCACATCCCTGCGATCGGGGAAGTCTGGGAGCTCGAATTGCGGTTGCGGCGCCCTCGTGGTAACAGCAACCCCGGCGTTTTCGACTACGAATCCTGGCTGTTTCGAGAAGGGCTGCATGCGACAGGCTACGTCGTCGGTAGCAAGCGAAACCGCCTGCTCTGGTCCGGGACTGCGTCCTGGACCGAGCGCTTTCGTGCCCGTTTCGCCACGCGCGCGCAGGTTGCGGCGCAATCCGCGGAAACGGCGGCCGTACTGGCGGCCGTGGGCGTCGGGTTACGGCACGAGGTAACCCGCGAGCAGTGGGACCTGTTTGCGATCACGGGTACCAGTCACCTCATGGCGATCTCGGGCCTGCATGTGGGGCTGGCCGCCCTGGCCGCATTCCTCGTTGCCCACCTCCTGCTCGGCATGCTCCCCGGGATTCGAAATGGCTACAGCGTCGCCCTCGTCACCGGCACGTTGCTGGCGCTGGCCTACGCCGTCCTGTCGGGGTTCGGTGTGCCCGCGAGGCGAGCCGTCGTGATGCTGGCCGTGGCGGCGCTCTCGATTACCCGTCAGCGCATGCTGGATCCGCTGGCTGCCGTGTCGCTGGCCGCCGGCGTCGTCTTCGTTTTCGATCCCATTGCCACCCTGAAACCGGGCTTTCACCTGTCGTTCGCCGCGGTTCTCGCATTGCTTTGGCTGGCGAGACGGGGCAGCGGTGCCTCGCGGCGACCGCGCTGGCTGGACGCCCCTCGTCAGCTGATCGTCATGCAGGTATTCCTGTTCTTCGGTCTTGTACCGCTGACTGCACTGGTCTTTCAACGCTTCACGATCCTCGCCACGCCCGTCAACCTGGTTGCCGTGCCGCTGTTCAGCCTCGTGACCGTGCCGGCCACACTGGCAGCGCTGGTCGCCAGTGCGCTGTCGGAGCCCGTGTCCGTGGGCCTGCTGAGGTTTGCTGCGCAAAGCGTCGACGCGGTCACCTGGTACATGGAGAAGATGGCGACTTTGCCTGCCGCCGACACGCGGCTGGCGGCATTCGGCGGCGCCAGTCTTCTCTTGCTCTGCCTGCCGCTGGCCTGGGTGCTCTTGCCGCGAGGCTGGCCCGGGCGCCGCCTAGCCTTGCTCGGCTTCGTGGCCATTGCCTGCTGGCGGCCCCCGCCGCCGCCCATAGACTGCTTCGATGCGTGGGTACTCGACGTGGGCCAGGGGCTGGCCGTGGCGGTGCAGACGCGTGACGAGGTACTGCTGTTCGATACCGGTATGGCGTGGCGCGGTGGTGGCAGTGCCGCCGGGCGCAGCATCGTGCCGTTCCTGCGGTCGCGAGGCATTCGCCGGGTCGACCGGCTGCTTATCTCCCACGCGGATCTCGATCACAGCGGCGGGCTGGAAGATCTCCGCCGCGAGACGACGATCGGCGTCATCATGACCGGTGAAGACGGTATTGCGGCCCGAGGCAGGCCTTGCCGGGCGGGGCAAGGCTGGGATTCGTCCGGCGTGAGTTTCAGCGTCCTGCACCCGGACAGGCAGGCGACGGGCGAAGGCAACGCGGCGTCTTGTGTGGTCAAGGTCGCTGCCGGGGCGCATAGCCTGTTGCTGACCGGAGATATCGAGGCCGCGTCGGAGCGGGACTTGCTGCACAGCGGAGTGACCCTCGCAAGCGACATCGTGGTGGTGCCGCATCACGGCAGCCTGACGTCCTCGACTGTCCCATTTGTCAATTCAGCAAAGCCGATCTACGCGGTGGTGTCCGCCGGCTACGCGAATCGCTGGGGACTGCCAAAGGCGCGCGTGGTAGAGCGGTGGGAGGATGCCGGCGCCAGCGTGCTCAATACGGCCACCAGCGGTGCCGTCTATTTTCGCGTCTGTGCGGAGGGCGGGGTGGTGAGCATGACGCGCGAACGTGAGCGCCGCCACCGTTTCTGGCATGCCGCGACGTGAGACCTGAGAGCACATCTATTGTATATTTCCTTTTTCCCCTTGGGTCTGGTCTGTATGGTTGAAATAGTCAAATCCGGCGGCTGGCTGATGTTGCCGATAATCCTCTGCGCGATCATTGCGATGGGGATCATCCTGGAGCGTTTCTGGACGCTGCAGCAAAAGCGGGTGATTCCTGAGGACCTGACCAGCAAGGTCTGGGGCTGGGTGAAGAAAGACCAGCTGGATCAGAAGCAAATCCAGACGCTCCACCAGGGCTCTGCCCTGGGCCAGATTCTCGCGGCGGGCCTGATCAATCGTGATCGCGACCGCGTCGTACTCAAGGACGCAATCGAGGACACCGGTCGCCATGTCGTACACGAGCTGGAGCGTTATCTCGAGACGCTTGGAACCGTTGCCGCGGTAACCCCGCTACTCGGTCTCCTGGGCACGGTCATTGGTATGGTCAATGTATTCAGCGCCATTACAACCCACGGTGTCGGCAACCCGACGGTACTTGCGGGCGGTATTGCACAGGCGTTGATCACGACGGCTGCCGGTCTTACGGTCGCCATCCCGGCGCTCATCGGCTACCGCTACTATCGCTCGCGCGTCGATACCCTTGTCGTCGACATGGAAAAGGAAGCGATCAAGCTTGTCGAGGCGCTGCATCGCCGCAACGAACGCGACGGCCAGGGCAAGGGCAAGGGCAAGCGCGATAAGGACGATGCATGAAGCTTAGCCTGCGGCAACGTACGCAGCCCGAGGTAAACCTGACGTCGCTTATCGACGTGGTGCTCCTGTTGCTTGTGTTCTTCATGGTCTCGACCAGTTTCGTCAAGCAGTCGCAAATCTCTATCCAGTTGCCGGAAGCCGACAATTCATCCGTGGTCGAGGAGATACCGCAGCAAATCGACGTCATGATCACGGCAACCGGTACCTACCTGGTCAACGGCCGGGAGCTGATCAACAACCGCGCCGAGACCATTCGCAATGCACTCCAGAAAGTCTCATCCGGCAATAACAAGTTGCCGCTGACCATCAGCGCGGACGCAAATGCCAAACACCAGGATGTCGTGACAGCGATGGATGTCGCCGGTCGCCTCGGTTTCACCCAGATCAGCATCGCCACGGTCAACGACCCGGTTGAGTGATGTGAGCAAACCCATCGATCACAAGGTCAAGGTCGTCTACGGCCGCCTGTGGCGATACGTGACGCCGCACAAGCTGGTCGGCTTCATTGCTTTCACGGCGATGATCATGACCGCGCTGGTCGAGGCGCAGCTTCTGACGTTGCTGAAACCGCTGACCGATGAAGTGCTGGTGGCCAAGCAACTCGAGACACACCGCTGGATTCCCTATGCGTTCTTTGCGGTCTTCATCCTGCGCGGGCTGGCCGGGCTGGCGACCGAGGCCTCACTCGGCTGGATTGGCAGGCAGGTCATCAGCGACCTGCGGCAGCAGGTCTTCGGAAAACTGCTCACGATTCCAACCCGGTTTTTTGACAGCCAGGCGGCGGGCCCATTGCTGTCGCGCATGTCCTACAATGTCGAGATGGTTGCCGAGTCGGTCACCAGTGTCGTAACGATCGCCGTCCGCGACGTCATCACGGTAATTGTGGCGTTCGCCGTGATGATCTACCAGAGTCCACGGCTGACGGTCTTTGTCGCCATTTTATTTCCCGTCGTTGCAGTGCTCATTCGCCTGTTGGGCGTCGCGTTCCGGCGCTACAGCAGCCGCATCCAGGATAGCGTCGGTGCTGTAACCCAGGTTACCGATGAGGTCGTCAGGGGCAATTGGGTCGTCAAGGCCTTCGGGGGCTACGACTACGAGCGAAAGCGTTTCAACCACTCCGACGATCTGAACCGCAAACAAAACCTGAAGCTGATCAACGTGCGTGCGCTGGGTGTCGCGGCTACACAGATCATCTTTGGCTTCGGCATTGCGCTCGTTATCTATTTCGCGGCCCGCGACTCCCTGCAGAACGACCTGTCCGCTGGTCAGTTCATTGTCTTTTTCTCGGCGATGATGTGGATGCTGCAGCCCGTGCGCAGAATCACCAACGTCAACGCGACCTTGCAGCGCGGTGTTGCCGGCGCCGACAGCCTGTTCCAGATCATCGACGAAGAGGATGAAGTCGATTCGGGCAAGCTCGTGAAGGATCGTGTCAAGGGCGACGTGTTGTTCGATCACGTGAGCTTTTCCTACGATGGCGACGGTGGGCCGGTATTGAACGATATCCGTATCGAGATTCCGGCCGGTTCCACTCTGGCGATTGTGGGGCATTCCGGTAGCGGCAAATCGACCCTGGCCAGCCTTCTGCCGCGCTTCTACGATGTGGAGTCCGGCGTGATTCGACTCGACGGCATCGCGCTGTCCGAATACACGCTCGCAAGCCTCAGAAACAATATCAGCGTCGTTAGCCAGGATGTCACGCTCTTCAATGATTCCATCCGGGCAAACCTGACATATGGCGGCAACTACACCGAGGAAGAGGTGATTGCAGCAGCGGAAGCGGCGCACGTCATGGACTTCGTCAACGAACTGCCACACGGACTGGATACCGCGGTTGGTGAGCGCGGTTCCCTGTTATCGGGTGGACAGCGGCAGCGCATCGCGATCGGACGTGCGCTGCTCAAGAACGCGCCCGTGCTGATTCTCGACGAGGCCACGTCGGCGCTCGATTCCCACTCGGAACGCCATATCCAGGATGCGTTGAATGCGTTGATGAAAGACCGCACGACCCTGGTCATCGCGCATCGATTATCGACGGTCGAAAAGGCGGATCGGATTATCGTCCTCGACGCGGGACGCATCGTCGAGGCCGGAACGCACGCCGAGCTCCTGGCGCAGAATGGTCATTATGCCGGGTTGTATCGTATGCAATTCAGTGACGAGAAACAGGACGAGTGAGCACCAGCCCGGTTTATAACTGGATCCATCGCGCATGGTATGACGGCGCGCCGTCAGGCTGGTTGCTTCTGCCTCTCAGCGGCTTGTACTGGTTCGTGCTTTCGACGAGAAAGTTCCTGCATGCCTGCGGCATCCTGAAAACCTACAGTGCCGCCGTACCCGTTGTTGTCGTCGGCAATATCACGGCTGGCGGGACGGGCAAGACGCCGACCGTGTTGTGGCTCGTGAAGGAATTGCAGAGCCGGGGCTTCAAGCCCGGCATCGTGAGTCGTGGCTACGGTGGCAGCAAGTCGAATTCATCGATGCGCGTGGAGTCCGACACGGACGCAGCGATCGCAGGAGACGAGCCCGTATTGCTTGCGCGGCGCAGCGGGTGTCCCGTGGTTGTCGACCCCGATCGCGTACGCGCGGCGGCAATGCTCGTGGAAGATGGCGTGGATGTCATCGTTGCGGATGATGGTCTCCAGCACTATCGATTGGCGCGCGACTACGAGATTTGTGTGATCGACGGATCGCGCGGGCTGGGGAACCGGCGCCTGCTGCCGTCCGGACCGCTCCGAGAAAGCGCACAACGGCTCGAAAGCGTCGAGCAGGTACTGGTCAATGGTAATTTGCGCGGCAGCGAGTACGAACTGACGACGGCGGAGCAGAACGCGATTTCGTTCGAGCTCGTGGCAAGCGAGGCTTGCCGGCTGAACGGTTCGCTGGCTCGGCCCATAGAGCGCTTCGCGGGCACCACCGTGCACGCCGTAGCCGCAATCGGCAATCCACGTCGTTTCTTCGACCTGTTGCGGTCACACGACATCCAGGTCATCGAGCATGTTTTTGCGGACCACGCGGCGCTGTCGCCGAGGGATCTCGAGTTCGGCGACGACTTCAACGTGTTCATGACCGAGAAAGATGCCGTTAAGCTGGGGCGTCGCACGAAGGACAAACTCTGGTATGTGCCCGTGGAACTCACGATGGAGCCGGTGCTCGCCGCACCTTTGATAGAGCAAATCGAATCGCGCGTGCGCGCCGGGCAGCGTGCCGCATGATCGATTTCGTGGTTGTCATTCCCGCACGTTTCGCGTCGACGCGCTTGCCAGGGAAGGCCCTGCTCGAAATCGGCGGTAAGCCCATGCTACAGCATGTCTACGAGCGGGGTGTCGAGAGCCGCGCGGCTGAAGTGATCATTGCCACGGATGACGAACGTATTGCGGAAGCAGCGGAAGGCTTCGGTGCGACGGTCTGCATGACCGGCGATCATCACCAGTCCGGTACCGAGCGCCTTGCCGAGGTCGCCGATCTCCTGGACTGGGACGACGGGCGAGTCGTGGTCAACCTGCAGGGTGACGAACCCACGATGCCGCCACAGCTCATCGATCAATGCGCGGCGTTACTGGATGATCGCAAAGCGGATATTGCAACGCTCGCTTCGCCATTCCTGTCGCAACAGGATTTTCGAGATCCCAACTGTGTGAAAGTCGTGTGCGACCGGCATCATCATGCGATTTATTTCAGCCGGGCTGCGATTCCCTATGCCCGGGATGCCGGTAGCGAGGAGCGCGCCACGCGCGCGGCATTGCACCACCACGGCATCTACGCCTATCGGTGTGGCGTATTGCGACGATTCGTTGCAGCCTCGGCCTCGGATCTCGAGGTTTGCGAACAACTCGAACAGTTACGCGCACTATCGCTCGGCATGACGATTGCCGTCGGCGTGCCTGCCGTCAGGCCGGGAACGGGTATCGACACGCCAGAAGACCTTGAGCGGGTTCGCGAGGAGATGCGATGAGTACTGAGGACAAACCCCTGGACCAGCGCGCAATCAACGAGGAGGGAATCCATTGGGACCAGGATATGAGCTATGGCTCATACCTGTCGCTGGACAAGCTCCTCGACTGCCAGAATCTCCGGACCGGCGCGCACGACGAGATGATGTTCGTCATCATCCACCAGGCCTCGGAGCTGTGGATGAAGCTGTGTATCCACGAGATCGGTGCCGCGATGCGAGAGGTCGAGAACGACAACCTCGGCGCTGTGTTCAAAATGCTGTCGCGGGTGTCGCGTATCCAGGGCCAGTTGCGCCACAGCTGGGCCGTGCTTTCGACGATGACGCCGGCGGATTACCTGGCTTTTCGGGATGACCTCGGGCAGAGCTCGGGTTTCCAGTCGTTTCAGTATCGCGAGATCGAGTTCGCGCTGGGCAACAAGAATGCAGCGCTCGCCGAAGTGCACCGGACGAATCCACAACGCTACGACCGGTTGCAAAAGGTCCTGCACGCGCCAAGTTTCTACGATCTCTGTGTGGGCCAGCTCGCAAAAAAGGGTTTGGATATTCCGCCCGGCTATCTTGACCGGGACTGGTCGAAGCCGTACGTCCCGAGCGCGGAAGTCGAAGCGGCATGGGCCAGGGTCTACTCCGACCCGGAGGAGCATTGGGATCTCTACGAACTGGCCGAGAAACTCGTCGACCTTGAACAGGAATTTGCGATGTGGCGCTTTAGCCATATGAAAACGGTCGAGCGTATTATCGGCTACCGGAAGGGGACGGGGGGCACCAGTGGCGTTGCATTCCTCGAAAAAGCGCTGCAACTCAAGTTTTTCCCGGAGCTCTGGACGGTCAGGTCGGAGCTCTGAACGGGGGAACCCGGACGCAGACCGGTGCTTGCCACCATGGCTGATTATCGCGGGCGTACTTCAGCGGCAAACGGCTGTTAGTACGTATTTTCCTGGACCCGCTTCAATGGTATGTATTGCTATAGACGATGCGGTCTTGCGCCAAAGCAGGATCTTGCCTGCCGCCGCAGACCGTGCGTGGGAACTGCGCTGCCATCGGCTGGAGTGAGGAGAGCAACATGAAACGCTTCCGGAAAATCCTCTTCGTCGCGAATTCGTCAACAGAGGACCGCCAGGCGCTCGCTCGAGCGGTTCGCTTTGCACGTGCCAACAAGGCGGCTCTGACCGTGGTCAGCGTGCAACGTGAACCCGAGCGACACATGCCGGATCTGCAGGACGTGTTCCGTCAGTACCAGAAACAGCGCCTCGAGAATCTCAGGCGCGCCGTTGACGCGGAAGGCGTCAGGATGACGATAAAGACGATGACCGGGATTGCGTTTCTGGAGGTCATCCGCGAGGTAGTCGCCGGCAAGTACGATCTCCTGATGAAGCCGGCGGAAGGACGCGGTGGCCTGGGCCGCCGGTTGTTTGGCAGCACAGACTGGAACCTCATTCGGAAGTGCCCTTGCCCGGTCTGGATTATCAAGGCGTCGCAACGGACGAAATGCCTGCGAATACTGGCGGCGGTCGATCCCGCTCCTCGCGACAAAGCGAACGACGACCTCAACAATCAGATTCTGAGCCTTGCGACGTCACTCGCAAGAGAGGAACAGAGTCGGTTGCATATCGTGCATGCCTGGTCTGTGCCGAGAGAGGCTTTTTTGCGGTCGGGTCGCAGTCGCCTGACACCGAACCAGGTTAATTGTTTTGCCAGGGAGACGAGAGCAGCACACAAGAAGTGGCTGCATGAACTCGTTGAGAAATTCGACCTTGGCGAGATTCCGACCAAGGTTCATCTGCTAAAAGGAGATCCTGCTGACGTCATCGCAGGGCTGGCGAAGAAGAGCAGGGCCGACCTTGTTGTAATGGGTACCGTGGCCCGGACGGGTATACAGGGTTTCCTGATCGGCAATACGGCCGAGAAAGCACTGAGAGAGCTGAACTGCTCGGTGTTGACGGCCAAACCAAAGGGCTTTGCGACGCCAGTACGACCGCGCAAGAAAGCGAAAAGAACAAAGAACCGGGCCGGCCAGAAGGCGGCTTGAGCGGCCGGGGCGATCTGCTTCATCGCTGCGAGTGGCAGCAGCGCGCCGGCCCCGATATTTCCCGATCCCGGCGAGTACACTGTGCAACAGGCAGCGTCATGTATTCCCTCGGAGCACGGCTGTGACTTCTGAATCGCATCGCTCGTTGTCAGCCTGGGGCAAGAGCGTTGACGACGTACTGCAGGAATTGGCGGTCGATGCGACGCGCGGCCTCGAGGAGGGCGTAGCCCTCAGTCGTCGCCGCGAATACGGACGTAACCAGTTTCGAGTCGCCAAGCAAAGGCACTTGCTCGCAATACTGGTCGATCAATTCAAAAGCGTCGTAATCGTACTGCTGGCGGGAGCCGGCGTGCTGGCCTTGCTGTTCTCCGATTTCGCGGAAGCCGTGGCCATCTTTGCGGTAATACTGATCAACGCAACGATCGGGTTTCTGACCGAATGGCGCGCAACGCGCTCAATGGAGGCCCTGCGGCGACTCGCGCGCGTAACCTGCGTGTTGCTGCGCGCAGGCGCAGTGCGACGAGTCATGGCCGAGGAACTGGTACCGGGCGACATTGTCGTGCTCGAGGCAGGTGATCTCGTCCCTGCAGATCTGCGCCTGCTGGAGGCCGCAAAACTCGACGCAAACGAGTCGACGCTAACCGGCGAATCGTTGCCGGTAAAAAAGCACACTGATCCAGTCCCGGTCGATGCGGTCGTGATGGAGCGCCGCAACATGGTCTTCAAAGGTACCGCGATTACCCGGGGTTCGGGGCGGGGCGTCGTGGTCAGTACGGGCATGCGGACTGAGTTCGGGAAGATATTCGAGCAGGTGAGCCTCGCCGAAGCTCAGCAGACGCCCTTGGAGAAGCGCCTGGATGCGTTGGGCCGGCGGCTGGCATGGGCGGTAATCATTATCGGCGGCCTCATCGCCGTCGGCGGCATTCTGGCCGGGCGTGAAATCTTCCTGGCCATCGAAGTAGCGATTGCCCTGTCCGTTGCGGCGATACCGGAAGGTCTGCCAATCGTCGCCACGATTGCGCTGGGGCGTGGCATGTGGCGCATGGCGAAGCGCAATGCCCTGATCACGAGGTTGTCGGCTGTTGAGACCCTCGGCGCAACCAGCGTAATCCTGACGGACAAGACCGGCACGTTGACCGAGAATCGCATGACAGTGACCAGGGTGTTGTTGCCAGGGAGCGATATCGAGATGGAGGGATCGGTCGATTCGGTCAGTGGGGCGCTCCTCGACGAACTCCTGACCATGGCGGCGCTCTGCAACAATTCGACATTGCAGCGAACAGGCGATTCGGGCACCGACGCAGTGGGCGATCCAACCGAAGTTGCATTGCTTGATGCCGCCGCACGTCGCGGCATCCGGCGCGAGGAAATACTGGAGCAAATGCCCGAGGTCCATGAGGATGCGTTCGACCCCGATAGCAAACGCATGGCAACCGTCCACAGGCACGATCGCAACTACGTCGTGGCGGTGAAAGGTGCCCCGGAGGCGATTCTGCCACTTTGCCGGGTCGTGCGTACGAACGGCGGCACCTTGCCACTCGGCGACGAGGAACGACGGGAATGGTCTGTTCGCGTGGATCATCTGTGTGGGCATGGCCTGCGCACGATTGCGATTGCAGGCAAGTCAATGTCCACACCCGATTCGGACCCCTACTCAGGTCTTGCGTTCCATGGCATCGTCGGGCTTGAGGATCCGGCTCGTGAGGGCATCGGTGATGCAATAGAACGCTGTCACGACGCCGGTGTCCTGGTGGTGATGGTCACAGGGGATCATGCCGAGACGGCGAGGAACATTGCGGCAAAAACCGGCATTGCCGGCGACACCGATCACGCCGGTCAGTTTCTTGGCGGTGACGTGGTCGATCGCCTGTTTGCGGAGAACAACGACAAGGAGCTGCTTGCCGCGCGCGTGTTCTCGCGGGTTACGCCCGAGCAGAAGTTGAAGCTGATCGACCTGTATCAGCGGCATGAACATGTCGTGGCGATGACCGGAGATGGCGTCAACGACGCGCCGGCGCTGAAGAAGGCGGATATCGGCATTGCGATGGGCGTGCGTGGCACAGCGGTTGCGAAAGAAGCGGCAGCAATGGTCCTGCAGGACGACGATTTCAACACCATTGTCGGGGCGATCGAGCAGGGTCGAGCGATATTCGAGAACATTCGCAAGTTCGCTGTTTACCTGCTGTCCTGCAACATCAGTGAGGTACTTATCGTCAGTCTTGCCATTGTCGCGGGGGCACCGTTACCCCTGTTGCCTCTGCAGATTCTGTTCCTGAATCTCGTCACCGATGTCTTTCCGGCGTTGGCGCTTGGCGTGGGTCCGGGACGGACGTCCCTGATGACGAAAAAGCCGAGACCTTCAGGCGAACGAATCCTGATGCGTCGCCACTGGGTCGAGATCGGGCTGTACGGTACGGTCATGGCATGCATCGTTCTTGCGGCGATGGCGATTTCCCTGACCGTCCTGGGGTTTGATTACTTTAAATCCATGACAGTTGCATTCTGTACCCTGGCTTTCGCGCAGCTCTGGCATGTATTCAACATGCGCGGCAACTTAAGGCAGCTCGTGGACAATGAAATCACGCGTAATAAATGGATTTGGCTGGCGCTGATACTGTGCGTTGTGCTGGTACTTTCCGCGGTCTATTCACCGGTCCTGCGAAACGTCATGAAATTGTCAGACCCGGGCATGGCCGGATGGTTGTTGATCACCATAGCCAGCCTGGTGCCCCTGGCGGCCTCGCCAGCCGTGAGATGCATCAGCGCAAGACTCCGCTTGAGGGGGGCGACCAATGGCCGGTAGCAGGACCAGGCAGTCGATGTTGATAGCTTCGCTGTCGAAGCCCGAGGTTTACCCGCATCCTGTAGCGCCTGTCGAAGTGCTTGAAACGCATATCTCCTGGGTGGTTCTTACCGGCACCTACGCATACAAGATAAAGAAGTCCGTCAAACTGGATTTTCTCGACTTCAGTACCCTGCAGCGACGCCGACATTTTTGTGAGGAAGAGTTGCGGCTCAACCGACGTACGGCGCCGCAGCTCTATCTCGATGTCGTACCAATTTGCGGCAGTGAAGAACATCCAGTAGTTGGTGGTGAGGGCAGGGCGATCGAGTATGCCCTGAAGATGCATCAATTCAAGCAGTCCGCCCAACTAGACCGGCAACTCGATGAAGGCCTGGTGGACGAAAAAGACATGCGCGATCTGGCGGCGACGATCGCTGCTCTTCACGAGAAGGCGGCCAGGGACGACTTTGTCAGCGCTCGGGAGACACTGCAGCAGATTGGTCGGCCGCAACTCGACAACTTTCCGCCGACCGTTGCGGTCGCGGACCTGAAAATCACGCAACGCATTCACGAATGGACGGTGCAGTCGCTGCACGATCTTGAAAGCACGTTGATCGAACGACACAAACGAGGGTTCGTGCGCGAGTGCCACGGCGACCTGCATCTCAGGAATCTTGTCCGCTTGCCATCCGGAATCGTTGCTTTTGACTGCGTTGAATTCAGCCCGGCGTTGCGGAACATTGACGTTATCAGCGACATCGCCTTCCTCGCAATGGACCTTGTTGCTCGTGCGCGGCAGGATCTTGCCAGCGTATTCGTGAACCGGTATCTCGAATGTACGCACGACTATGCGGGAATGTCGCTGTTTGGCCTGTACTTCGTGTACCACAGCATGATTCGCGCCAAGGTAGCCGCCATCAGGCTTGGCGAGCGGCGCGAAGCGGCGGGGCGCACAGAAGAGCTGTCGCGGCTGAAACACCATCTCGCCGTGGCCATTCGATGGATCAGACAGCCGCCGCCCATCATCATCGGCATGCACGGGTTTTCGGGATCGGGCAAAACCTGGATGTCGACGCAGTTGTTGGGGGATCTGCCTGCGGTCAGAGTACGCACCGATATCATTCGCAAACAGCACCTGGCGCAAGCTGCGTTTTCCCGTGGCCTGTCGCAGCCGGGCCGGGGGGCTTACACGGCACGTGCCAGGACAGATGTCTACGGGTCGATGGTCGACATCGCTGGCGACCTGATTGACGCAGGTTTCAATGTCATTGCCGATGCGTCGTTTCTTATGCGCGAGAACCGCGGGATGTTGGAAGCGTTGGCGGAACGCAAAGGGGTCCCGCTCGTGTGGGTCGATGTCAGAGCGGACCACGACGAGCTGGTGCGACGCCTGCGACAGAGAGCGGCGAGCGGAGACGACGCGTCGGAAGCCAACGCAATGGTGCTGGAGTATCAGCGCAAGCATGCCGATCCGCTAACCGCTGCAGAGCGGGCGCATACGGTGTCTGTGATATCGGATCGGCAAGTCGATCCGGGGGCGGTACTCAAGTCCATACGATCGATGCGATACACGGCGGCCAACTGATCGAAAGCCGGCCTTCATGCCCCGCGTTTTGTCTGTAGAATTCCACTTTGAAAAGCGTGCAACGCCACCTCTTCCCATGCGTGCCAGGTCGACGAGACAAGGACGTAGCGCGACAGCGGTTGGCAAAGAATAGTAACGAGAAAAAGTCTGTAAATGACGGAAACTAAAACGAAAACATCGGTTCTGTTCGTCTGTATGGGCAACATTTGCCGCTCGCCAACAGCCGAGGGCGTGTTTCGCCACCACGCAGAACAGGCAGGGCTGGTCGATCGCCTGGCGATCGACTCCGCCGGCACGCATGCCTATCACACGGGTGAACCACCCGATCGTCGGGCCCGCGCTGCGGCCGAGCGACGTGGTATTTCGCTGGACGGGATCAGGGCGCGCAGGGTGAGTGCGGAGGACTTCGAACGCTTCGATGTCATCATGGCGATGGACGCAGACAACCTCGAGCGGCTGCGCAGCGAAGCACCGGAGGAATACCGTGCCAAGATACGGTTGTTTCTCGAGTACGGGGGGTCGAGCGTGCAGGAGGTACCGGATCCGTACTACGGCGGATCCGCAGGGTTCGAGCGAGTGCTGGATCTCGTCGAAGAAGCGTCCCGAGGTTTGCTCGAGACGCTGTTCAACGAATAGTTACTGGTCCTGTCCCGGTTCAGCCGGCTTGGGTGCCGGAGGCGGATTCCCGGCTTTTGGCTCAGGTCTTGCCTCTGGTTTGGGCTCCGATCTTGCCTCTGGCTTTGGTGCCGCAGCAGGTTTTGGCGTGTCAGCCGTCTTGGTGGCGACAGGCAGCGACGGCTGCTCCCATGGCAACAACTTCGGTTTTTCGCCGGCGCCATCTGCCGCAGGCTTTGGCTGGGACTTGGGTTCTGGCCTGGGTTCGGGCTTGGGTTCGGACCTGGGTTCAGTCTTTTGTTCGGGCTTCGCATCCGGCCCGGCGTCTCGCCGCGTCTGAGGTTGGTCGCCTGAGGCATTTTCGGCCGCAGGTTTCTCGCCTGCAGGTTTCCTGGTCCGGCGAGGCCGTGGCTTGCTCTCACTCTCGGCCGCGCGTTCGGCGTCCGTGCGGGCACGTGGAGGTCCGCCCGTTTTGTCGCCCGCAGGCGCCTTGTCGGTCGGTTTTTGCTCGGGTGCCTGCGGCTGCTGAGCCGCCTGCTCCCTGGGCGTCTCGGTATCCGGCTTTTGGGCGCTGTCTTTGGCCGGCGCTTTCCGGCGCGGTGCCTGCTTCGCTGGCGCATCGGCCGGCGTGTCCTGCTGTGGAGCCTTGTTCGCCTGCTGCGCGTTATCGACTGCCTGCTCAGAACTATCCGGACTGCGCCGCCGGCGTCGCCCACCCCGACTACGACGACTGCGCGAAGGACGGGTCGCCTCGGTCTTGTTCTCGTCGTCCTTCTCCGGTCGTTGCTGGCCTTGTTGAGGCTGCTGCTGACCGTCTTTCTGCGCGGGTTTGCGCCGACTGTCCGTCTTCTTTGTCGTTTTCTTTCCTGTCTTCTTGGCAGGCGTTTTTCTTGCGGCTGCCTTCTTCTGCGCAGGCTTGCGTCTTCCACCACGACCGTCGCTGCCGCGAGCATTCGATGCCTGACGGCTGCGGCCCTGCCTGTCGCCTGAGGTACGTCCCCCTGCGGCTGGCTGTTCGTCGTCCGTGCTGCCTTTGAAAAAAGCCAGGACCGACGCAAATAGCCCTGGCCGTTTCGGTGGTTCGGGTTCCTGCCGCTGCGGCGCGGGCTTCGACGGCTTCAGCATGCCCACAGCCGGCGCTTCAATGGCCTTGCGCTCGAGCACCGCCTGCGGCGACTCCGGTTCCGGTGCCGCCTGGACGAGCGCATAACTGACCCCGGTGTTTTCGGGCAGGTCTGTCTGGTCGTCGCGAACGCGACGCACCTCGTAGTGAGGCGTTTCCAGCAGCGGGTTGGCAACGAGCACCACCTGGGTGTCGTTGCGGTCTTCGAGCGCCTGTACCCAGTCCCGTTTCTCGTTGAGCAGGTAGGTCGAGACTTCGACGGGCAATTGCGCGATGACCTTTGCCGTACGTTCCTTGCGTGCTTCCTCGCCAACGATGCGAAGAATAGCCAGCGCCAGCGATTCGACGCTGCGAATGTTGCCGAATCCGGAACAACGCGGGCAGGTCATGTGCGAGGACTCGCCGATAGACGGGCGCAGGCGTTGGCGCGACATCTCGAGCAGGCCGAAGCGGCTGATCTTGCCGATCTGTACGCGGGCGCGATCCTGACGTACGGCGTCGCGCAGCCTGTTCTCGACGTCGCGCTGGTGTTTCGCAGGACCCATGTCGATAAAGTCGATGACGATCAGCCCGCCAAGGTCTCGAATTCGCAGTTGGCGCGCAATTTCGTCGGCCGCCTCGAGGTTCGTGTTCAGAGCCGTCGCTTCGATGTCGCCGCCCTTGGTTGCGCGCGCCGAATTGATGTCGATGGAGACGAGTGCCTCGGTGTGGTCGATGACGATACTGCCACCCGATGGCAGGTGAACGGTGTGGGCAAACGCTGATTCGATCTGCGACTCAATCTGGAAGCGCGTAAACAGCGGCACCGGGTCTTCGTAGTGCTTCAGCTTCTTGAGATTTTGCGGCATCGTCTGCTGGACGTGCTCGTAAGCGTCCTTGTAGGTCGCCTCGTCGTCGATCAGGATCTCGCCGATCTCGTTGGTCAGGTAGTCGCGCAGCGCGCGGACGACGGAATCGCTTTCGCGGTAGATCAGGAAAGGCGCGGGACGCTCCAGGACGACATTCAGGATGGCCGTCCAGACCGTCAACAGGTTCTCAAGGTCCCAGGCGAGCTCTTCGGCGCTGCGGTCGATGCCGGCTGTGCGCAGGATGACGCTCATGCCATCGGGAACGATGATCTCGTTCAGTGATTTTCTTGCCGCGTCCCGGTCCCCGCCGATTATGCGTCGAGAGACGCCACCGGAGCGTGCCTTGTTTGGCTTGAGGACGATAAACCGGCCGGCCAGGCTGACAAACGTCGTCAGCGCCGCGCCCTTGTTACCGCGCTCTTCCTTGTCGACCTGAACAACGATGTTCTGGCCTTCCTTGAGAACATCGCGAATGTTGAGTTTGCCGCCGTTCTTCGCTTCCTTGGAGAAATACTCGGGGGAAATCTCCTTGAATGGCAGGAAGCCGTGGCGGTCTGCACCGTAGTCGACGAACGCGGCCTCGAGGCTGGGCTCGATACGCGTGATCTTTCCGAGGTAAATATTGGCTTTTTTGCGCTGGCTAGCCGGTGCTTCGATGTTGAGGTCGTAGAGGAGCTGGCCATCGACCATGGCCATACGCAACTCTTCTTGCTGAGTTGCATTGATTAGCATTCTTTTCATGTTGTCCTACTTGAAGGTTGGAGGACAGCATTACGGGGCAGGGCGCCAGGCGGGCGCAGGGATTGTCACGCACAGGAGTCCGGCGCCGGATTGCGCCGTGTACTAATTCCACTATCTCTGTGTAGGCCTGACCCAGAGTGGTCAGCGCCAGCAAAATAATCAGCATGATTTCCCTGCGGCTATGCCGCTGTGGCGCAGGCCGGTTTCCGTGCTTGCTGCCTTCTGAAATCAGGTTTCGCAGACCTGCGAAACCAAAAAATAAGTCGTCCAAGAGTGCCCCGGCCGGTATGCCGCGACCCATCTGCGCTGTAATATAGCACACCTCAACCGCGCTTAAGCAACTGATCATGCAAGAAAACTCTCCCACTGATGCCAGTACCAGGGTCTCCGGCGTTCGCAAAGTCCGGGTCACCGCCGACCGGGCCGGCCAGCGCATCGACAATTTCTTGCGCAATGAACTGCCCGGCGTGCCCAAGGGGCGCGTCTATCGTCTGCTCAGGCGAGGCGAGGTCCGTGTCAATGGTGGACGGGTGCGTGCCGAGTACAAGCTGCAGGAAGGCGATGAGGTCCGGGTCCCGCCGGCACGCATCAATACCGGAGCGCCGCCGCCGCCGACAAAGCTCGCCGCCGAGATGCTCGATCGCGTGATTTACGAAGACAAACGGCTGCTCGTCATCAATAAACCGACCGGTTTCGCCGTGCATGGCGGCAGCGGTGTCAGTCACGGCGTCATCGAGCTACTGCGGTACGCGCGGCCGGATCTCAAGGAACTGGCGCTCGTGCACCGTATCGACCGCGAAACCTCCGGCTGCCTCGTCATGGCCAAGCGGCACAGTGCATTGCGGGAACTGCATGAACGCTTCCGCGAAGGCCTGGTCGAGAAGAACTACCTGGCGCTGGCGGTCGGCGACTGGCAGTACGGTGAGCAGCTAATCGATGTGCCGCTGTACGTACAGAACCGCAAGGGCGGGGAGCGTCACGTTATCGTGAGCGACAACGGCAAAACGGCGCAGACCCGCATCAGCCTGTCGCGAACCTATGGCGTTTACAGCCTGTTGCAGTGCGCACCGGTGACCGGCAGGACTCACCAGATTCGTGTGCATTTGCAGCACGCCGGCCATCCGATCGTCGGCGACGACCGCTACGGTGACGCCGATGCGAACGAACAGGCGCGGCGGCTTGGGCTGAAACGGCTGTTTCTGCATGCGCAGTCGATCGCGTTCGCGAACAAGAGCGGTAACGATCTGCACTTCACGGCGCCCCTGGCCGACGACCTCGAACGATTCCTGACCGTCGGGGTTATTGAAGCGCAGCGCGAGAAGAAAAAGTGACGGGGTGACAGCCCTTGGCGCAGGGGCACTTGCCGCAACCGCATCAAGGCAACAGGTACCCCAGCTGGTGCAGCCGATCGGCCAGCCAGATCATGGGCAAGCCAATGAGGGCGGTCGGGTCATCCGCGCGCACACTCTCGAACAGCACAAAGCCCGCACCTTCCAGCTTGAAACTGCCGGCACAGTCGTAAGGTTTGTCGTGCCGCAGGTAGGCCTCGGCCAGGCGTCGATCAAACTGCCGGAAACGCACGATCGTCTTGTCCGTGTATTCGTATCGAGAACGGCCCACCGGGTCGAGAATGCAAACAGCAGTGAGAAACGTCATGCTCTTGCCGGATGCCGCGAGCAATTGCTCGACCGCCCGGGCATGGTCGCCGGGCTTGCCCAGCACCTTTTCGTCGAGTACAGCCAGCTGGTCCGCCCCGATGATGAGCGCGTTGCGCGTGTTGATTGCCACTGCTTCGGCCTTCTTGCGGGCCAGGTGCTGCGCGAGTTCTGCGGGGCCGAGATCCGTGGGGTTCGATTCATCCACTTCCGGATCAACGACCTCGTAGCTGTCGAGAAAGCGATTCAACAGCTCGCGGCGGTGCTGCGATGACGATGCCAATACAATCTTGGGCGCGGACGGGTTTTGCATAGTCAAATCAAAACGTTAAGGCAGGACAGGCAGAGTCTACCCGGTTTGCCGCCGGGGGCTGAAATTTCTGTCCGACAGGCTTTGACTTACGTAGCAGCGGTCCTTATCATGCGCGCGCCATGGGTAATCCGCTGCGTGAACGCCGCTCCGCGGCCGAATGGTCGGCGGGCTTTCAAGTTATTGAAATAGCTGAAAAAATTAGCTATTTCGAGCATTTGGCGTCAATCGTCGCAGCGGACCTTGCAGCGCTGGATACTGATAAGATACCCGCTGACTGGCGAGATGCCGCGGTTATTGGGCGGCTCGAGTTCGGCTTTGCCGATGCGCAGCAGACCTTGCCGAAGGTGGAATGCCGGGTTGCAGTCACGGTTGATGCGGTGTGCCAACGCTGCCTGGAAGGATTCAGGTTACCGCTGGAAACAGAGGCTGATTTGCTCTTGCTGGAGCTTGAGCAGGATGCCGATGGCTACGATGAGTACGAGGTCTGGGAACTGGAGGAAGCACTGCTCCGGCCGCAGGACATCGTGGAAGAGTTGCTGGTCATGGCACTGCCGTTTGCGGCGATGCACGTGGAGTCAGCGGCGTGCAAGGCATTGACGCCCGAGACGGCGGAAGAGGCCGAAAAAGTAACGACCCCGTTTGCCGCATTACGCGAACAGATGGCGAAGGATAACGAAGGTTCGGCCTGAAGCGCCGCATCGATTGGAGAAGATTATGGCAGTTCAAAAAAGTCGCAGGACCCCCGCAACGCGCGGCGCTCGTCGTTCGCACGACAAGCTGAAGAAGCCGTCGTTGTCGGTAGACCCGACCTCGGGCGAGACGCACCTGCGTCATCGTGTGACGCCGGATGGTTTTTACCGCGGCACCCAGGTTGTCACTCAGCCTGAATCCATCGAAGACGACGAGTAGATCATCCCCTGATCGGCCGGACCCTGTCCGGTCTGTCTATTGGTGGGCTCTCACTCAATAATTTCACTTGACGCAATGAGCGGCGACCTCGGTCCCGAGGTTGTCGTGCACGCGGCTGCCGCAACGCTCGCCAAGTACAGGAACCTCGAGTTGATCCTGGTCGGTGACCGGGATGAGCTGCAGAAGCTGGTCGATGGCATCGTCGGCGACGACCCTCGATTGCGTATCGAGCACGCGAGCGAAGTGGTCGCCATGTCGGAACCGCCGGCCGATGCGTTGCGCAAAAAGAAAGATTCGTCAATGCGCGTCGCCATCAACCTCGTCAAGGATGGCGCTGCGGCTGCGTGCGTCAGTGCGGGTAACACCGGTGCACTCATGGCCACGGCGAAGTTCGTCCTCAAGATGCTGCCCGGCATCGACCGCCCGGCGATCATCGGTGAGTTGCCCGCCATGGGCGGCTCCGTGCACATGCTCGACCTGGGTGCCAACACGCAGGCGACCGCCGACCAGCTTTTCCAGTACGCCGTCATGGGCTCGATCGTGGCGACGGACGTCGCGGGTGTCGACCAGCCGCGTATCGGCCTGCTAAATGTCGGCGCCGAGGATATCAAGGGGCATGAGACCGTTCGGGAAGCCGCGGCCATGCTTGCCGACAGCACCTTGAACTACGTTGGTTTTATCGAAGGCTCTGACCTGACGTCCGGTAAGGTTGATGTTGTCGTGACAGACGGGTTTACCGGCAATGTCGCGTTAAAGACGATGGAAGGCACGGTTGTTCTCGGCAAGCACTACCTTGCTCGTGCGTTCAAACGAAGCTGGTTTACGAAGCTGCAGGCGTTCCTGGCCGGTAGCGTGTTGCGTCAGCTGAGCGCCGAGCTGGATTCGCGCAATTACAACGGTGCGACCCTGGCAGGGCTGAATGGTATTGTGATCAAGAGTCATGGCAGTGCGGACGCTTATGCGTTCCAGCATGCGATCGATACAGCGGTCGTCGAAGTACGCAACCAGCTGCCACAACAAATCGGTACCTTGCTGCAAAAGGAAGCTGCATGATTTATTCGCGGATTGCCGGCACCGGGCGCTACCTGCCTGAACGCATCATGACCAATGCCGATCTCGAGAAGATTGTCGACACGTCCGATGAGTGGATACGAACGCGCACGGGTGTAGAGCGCCGGCATGTCGTGGAGGAAGAGCAGACGACGTCAGACATGTGCGTAGAGTCGGCAAAGAACGCGATGGACGACGCTGGCGTCAGCCCGGCTGACATTGACATGGTCATCACCGGTACGACGTCACCGGACGTGGTCTTTCCTAATGTTTCGACAATCATTCAGTATCGACTCGGCATCCCGGCGTGCACGGCGTTCAGCCTGGAAGCCGCGTGTTCCGGGTTTATCTACGCGTTGTCGGTCGCTGACAAGTTCATCAAGGCCGGAGAAGCCAAGTGCGTGCTCGTGACAGGCGCCGAATGCATCACGAAGTTGCTCGACTGGGGCGATCGAAATACCTGCGTGCTGTTTGGCGATGGTGCGGGTTCCGCCATTGTCGTCCCGTCGGAGAAGCCGGGCATCCTGTCCTGCGAGCTCGGCGCGGATGGTCAGTACCGGGAGTTGCTGCATTACCCCGCTGGCGTGTCGAAGAACCTGGCCATTGCCGGTACCGACGAAGCAAATATCATCATGCAGGGCAACGAGGTCTTTAAAGTGGCGGTCAAGACCCTGGGAAGGATCGCGAAGGCAGCGCTCGACAAGGCCGGCGTGTCGAAAGAGGAGCTGGACTGGCTCGTTCCGCACCAGGCCAACATTCGTATCATCCAGGCGATGGCCAAGCGACTGAACATGCCGATGGAGAAAGTCATCCTGACCGTACAGGACCACGGCAATACCTCGGCAGCATCCGTGCCGATGGCGCTGGACGTTGGGCGCCGTGACGGACGCGTCAAAGAAGGTCAGCTGATTCTCATGGAAGCCTTCGGCGGCGGCTTCACCTGGGGATCTGTACTAATGCGGATGTAGCCTTACCAGAGGCTGCTTTTCTTCTGCTGCGCTGAACGGCGGCGCATGCGCTGATGCAATTGCTGGCGACGACGGTCGATCCGGTCGCGACGAACCACGGGATCGGCATGCTTGCCATGCTCTTCCTCGTACTGGTCCCGAAAACGGCAAAAGTCGTCGTACGCTTCGCGCACATGAAGCAGTTCACGCGCAACGAGTTCGATAATGATGACATCGTCCAGGTAGCCGATGACCGGGATGTCGTCGGGCAGGATGTCTTCCGGGTCGGCGAAATAGACGAAGGTTGCCAGCAGGCGCTGGCGGTCGCCGTCGGGAAGCTGCCATTCCTCGTCCGTCAGCATGCTGATCAGCGACTCGAGTTCGGGAAGACGCTTGCCGACGAAGTCGGGCAGGGGGTCGCTGGCGCGGATTTCTTCGAGGGCGGATCGAATCGCGTCGATGATTTCGGCGTCCTCCGCGTCCTTGACGGCTTCACGCGACTGCCGCAGGGCTTTGCGGAAGAACCGCAGATCGCGGTCGGTCAGTTCAAAAGAGATGCGCAGGCCCATGCAGACAGGCTAACGGCAACTCCCTATGTCGGTCAACGCATGATGGTTTACCATAGGGGCAGGCTGGCTGGTCCGATCCAATGAAACCGAAACTCGTTATAGGTAACAAAAACTACTCGTCATGGTCGCTGCGGCCATGGCTTCTCATGAAAGAAGCCGGCATCGACTTCGAGGAGCACCGCATCGTGCTCGATACGCCGACCACGAAAAAGGAAATCGCGGCGTTCTCGGCGGCCGGACGGGTGCCCATCTTGCAGTTGGCGGATGTCACCGTGTGGGACTCCCTGGCGATCGCCGAGACCGTGGCGGAGCGCTGGCCTGACAAGCAACTCTGGCCGATGGACCCCGCCGAGCGTGCGCATGCGCGCGCCATTTCCGCCGAAATGCATGCGGGCTTCCCGCATTTGCGCAATTGTATGCCCATGAACTGCCGGGCGATGGGCCGCAAAGTACCCATCCCGGATGAACTGGGCGACGACATCACCCGCGTCATCGACATCTGGTCGGAGTGCCACAAGCACTACGGCGATCGCGGTGGCTGGCTGTTCGGCACGTTCTCGGTCGCCGATGCCATGTACGCACCGGTCGTCCTGCGCCTGCGGACCTATGGCATCAACCTGCCGCAATCGGCCGGCTACTATCCTCAACGCCTGTTGCAGAGCGCCGCAATGCAGGACTGGCTCGCGGCCGCCGAATGCGAAACAGAAGTTATCGACGCGGACGAAAAAGGCCAGTAATGCGCAACAGGATTCTCAGCCTGGCCGCCTGGTTGCTGGCCATCACACCGGTTTATGCGGACGTCTTCGAACTGCCACCCGAGGGCTACGACGTTATCGGTTCGGTGTCGACGATCACGGCACGCTACGAAGATACCCTGGTCGACATCGCACGTCGTCACGGACTCGGGTATACGGACGTGGTGCTTGCCAATCCTGGTGTTGACGTCTGGGTGCCGGGTGAGGGTACCGAGATCGTCCTGCCGAATCGCTTCGTGCTGCCGCCGGGGCCGCGGCAGGGGCTGGTTCTGAACCTGGCCGAGTACCGGATGTACTACTTTCCGGAGCCGCGTGCGGGTGAGCCGGCCTATGTGTATACCTACCCGATGAGTATCGGGCGCATGGACTGGGAGACGCCGCTCGGCAGGACAAACATCGTCGCCATGGCAAGAAACCCGGCCTGGTACCCGCCACAGTCGGTGCGCGATGAACATGCCGCGGACGGCGATCCCTTGCCGCGCGTTGTGCCACCCGGCCCGCAGAACCCTCTGGGAACGCGCGCGCTGCGCCTCGGGCTTCCGGGATACCTGATCCATGGCACCAACCGGCCGGCCGGCGTCGGCATGCGCGTGTCGCATGGCTGTGTGCGCATGTTCCCCGAGGACATCGAGTTCCTGTTTGAGCACATTGCGGTCAATACGCCGGTACGCATTATCAACGTGCCCGTGAAAATCGGCTGGGATGGGGAGGCTCTCGTCGCTGAAGTCCATCCTCTGCTCGAGTCGCCGCAGCCCCTGGTCCAGGAAACGATTGAGCACATTGAACAACTGGATGCGGACGTCGAGTTGCTGGAGCCGGATCCGAACAGCAAGGATCCGCTGACGCATGTCACCGAGCAGTTCGTTGCCGCGACGGCCGAGCGCGCCGGGCGGCTTGACTGGGATGGCGTTGAAGAACTGGTGCGGCGGTCCGACGGTATCCCTCAAGCCGTTGGGTCAGGCATAAAAAACGCCGCGACAAGCGCGGCGTTTGAATAGAACATGTTGTCCGGGCTTACTTGGACATAGACTTCTGGAACATACGTTCCATGGCTTGTTTGTTGGCTTCGCAGCAAGCCTGGGATTGCGTAGCGGCTGCGAGTGCCCGGTCAGCGGTGCTTTGTGCTGATGAGGCGGCCTGAGCGGCGCGATCAGCGGCTGCACGAGCAGCTTCTGCGGCAGAGGCAGCAGCGGCTGCGTCAGCGGCGGCGCGATCTGCCGTAGCTTTCACATCATCCAGCCCCGTGGTTGCGCAACCAGCGGCCATTGCGACGAACAGTGCAAGTGCGCTTGCTCTGAGTGCGGTCTTTTTCATTTTGGAAGGTTCCTTTGTTGGGTAAAACTGCAGGCGCATTATTTCCCAATACGCCCGGCGCTGCAATGAAAACTCATACTTTCCTTCGTTTTTGTCGCCTGAGGGCGACAAAAACACGCAAAATCAGGGAACATTGCCGACAGCACTGATGCGCACAGGCATCGTGGCGACCACGTCGATGAGCGCAAGGTTGTAGCCGGGCCCCTCGTCGCCGAGGAATCCGGCCGGCAGATACCTCAGCTGGCGCAGCGAGTAATCATTGTCCGGCATCGTGGCATCCCGGATTTGCCAGGCCTGCCCGTCGTGTATTTCCGCCCATGCGTGCCCAAATGCAGCCAGCCCGGTATCGGCGTCAATCAACAGGCTGCCGAGGGCAATGCGCGCCGCGTAGCCATTGGCCCTGGCCAGCGCAGCAAGCAATACCGCATGCTCGGTGCAGTCGCCTTCACCCGTGGCAGCAACCCGGGAGGCCAGGTCGAAACCACGCGAGTAGGATTTCTGGTCGATGTGTTCGAAAACGAAACGTCGCAGTTCCTCGACCGTAGGCCGTTCCCCGAAACTCGAACGCAGTGCCTGCAACAGTTCCTGCACGCTCGGTTCCTCGAAATCGACGACCCAGGTGTTTTGCCGAAACCGGTCGTCGTCGCCGCCGGCTATTGTGGGTCGCTCGGCATACTCGATGCTGACCGTGCTTGCGCCGGTTGCGACAATCTCGAGGCCGTCGATGCGCGACAGGAAGAGTGCCGACTTGCCCGGGTCGTTGACGTGCAATGTCGAGAACAGGATTTCGCCGAACGCCGTCTCGTCGCCGGGTACGCGTTCAATTGCAATGGTCGTCATGTAGGGCAGGTCATCATCGGCATGGACGATGCTGCACAGCAGCACGTTCGACAGAACCAGCCAGGTCAGCTTGCCGATTCTCATCGTGAGAACGAACCGTTGGTCCAGATACGGCGAAGGTTGATCGTGACGGGGCCGATTGTCATGTCGGATTCTTCCAGGAGACCTTCATCGTCAAACCGGCCGGTGGCGGTCATCGGCCCCATCGTCATGACCGCCTGCTGTTCTGCCGTTTCGTCGCGTGTCATCGTGGATTCGAGCAGGCGGGATGGGTCGATGCCGGGTATCCAGAGATGCGCGGTCTTCGTTGTGTCGTCGCCGCTGAATAACTCCCGCGCCATTTCAATCTGCTGGAGTTCACTGGTCGGTGACTGTGCGCCGTCGAGTACGGCCTCGAATGTCTTGCCCTGCAACGTGCCGCTCGAAACCCACAGGTCGTCATCGTTGAGTTCCAGCCTCAGGTTACTTGTGATTTCGCCGTTTTCGAGCGATATGTCGATCGCATTGATCAACTGGCCGTTCGGCATCGAATAGGTGATCGAGTAAGAGTCGCTTGTGATCAACGTGGCTGGATCGGTGGCCATCAGTGAGGATTCGACGGCATACATCTTGATGTCGCCGTCCTCGTCGATTGTATAGGCGTTGTAAGCGACGCCTGTACCGAGGCCGTTTACTTCGATTTGCGCGATTTCCTCAAAGTAGGGTGCCGGGGTGTCATCGGCATATTCCGCATTGCTGACGAACTCGGCAAAGGCCCGGGCGAACGTATCGCGATAGCCGAGGTAGTTGTGGGCGCAGGCGATGGAAACCTCGCCCTTCGTGGCAGCGCGCACCTTGGTAAACGCGACCATATTCTGGGTTTCGCTTTTGACCGTGTAGAGCCACTCCAGCGCAAGGTAAGGCATGCCGGCAACCTCGCCGGATCCCGTATGGAAAATCTGGCGGGTGACGAGGGGGCCATGGGTGTCGGTGATGGTTTCGATATTGGTTTCTGCCATCAGGTTGGCCAGGGATGCAAGGTCCATGGACTTCGTGAAGATGTAGCACTCGAGGGGGGACTGGGCCTTGATATCCGACGCGAAATACCAGCCGCCATCGAACGCCTCCGGGTCCGCAGGTTTACCCGGCAGCTTGCTGCGCAGCGCGTCGTCCGGCGTTGCGACCGCGCGAAATTTCATGCGCCGCGCTTCGGTCTCCATGGAATCCCTGACCCAGTCGGGCCAGCGGCTGAGTGGGTCCTGCTGGGCGCGCGTGACCGGGGAGGCAAGCAGTAGTGCAATGAGCGTGATGAGCAGTAGCGGTGGCATCGGGCGGGGCATGTACGTCTCCTGGGTCGTGTCGCGGCCTGCAAACAGCAGAATTTACCGGTTTCACCGGGATCTGTCGCTTTTTGCATTCGGGGCTTGCACCGCGTCGGGTACTGTATATAATCCCATATACTGTGAATCCATACAGGAACGGCTCAAATGCGCGAACTGACCCCAAGACAAAAGCAAATTCTCGAGATGATTCAGGAGTTTATCGACGAAACCGGTATGCCCCCGACACGTGCTGAGATCGCCCGCCAGCTCGGCTTCAAGTCCGCCAATGCGGCTGAGGAACATCTCCGGGCCCTGCAACGCAAGGGCGTACTCGAGCTGTTGCCGGGCGCATCGCGTGGCATCCAGCTCAAGGATTCATTGCGTGACCAGATGGGCTTGCCGCTGGTCGGCCGTGTTGCGGCAGGGAGTCCGATACTCGCCGAGGAACACATCGAAGCGCATTACAGGATCGATTCGCAGCTTTTCAGTCCAAAACCGCACTACTTGTTGCGCGTTAGCGGCATGAGTATGAAAAATGTGGGGATTCTCGACGGTGACCTGGTTGCCGTACATCGCACGCCGGAAGTTCGCAGTCGGCAAATCATTGTTGCCCGTCTCGATGACGAGGTAACGGTCAAGCGTTATCGTCAGGAGGGCTCACTGGTGTCGCTCCTGCCCGAAAACGATGAGTTCGAACCGATTATCGTTGATCTCAAGGAACAGGCACTGGTGATCGAAGGCGTCGTTGTTGGCGTCATTCGTGACGGCCTGCCGTTGCATTGAGCATTGTCATCGTCTCTCGACAAGATACTTGCGAACCCGCGTGTCTGGCGCGGGCGTGACCAGGCCGGGAAGCGGGCAGGGCTGGCAAGCGGTTACCCGGAACTCGACCGGCACCTGCCAGGAGGGGGCTGGCCTCGTGAATCACTGACCGAAGTGCTTACCGAACACTACGGCATTGGCGAACTGCGCCTGCTGATGCCGGCACTGGCACGCTTGAGCACCGAAGTATCATCACAGGATTTTGCCGAACCAGGCTGGCTTGCCTGGGTGGCCCCGCCATTTCAACCTTATCCTCCCGCGTTGCAGCAATACGGCATCGATTTATCGCGCATGCTGATCGTGCGCCCCCGCGACGACGGCGAAATTCTCTGGTCGGCCGAACAGGCCTTGTCATCAGGAACCTGTGCGGCGGTATTGTTGTGGCCTTCGAGACTCGACGATCAGGCTAGTCGTCGATTGCAGCTTGCCGCCGAGAAAGGGCGGAGCTGGGCGATTGCATTTCGCCCGCTGGCGGCACGCAGGCAGCCTTCTGCGGCGGCGTTACGCCTTGAGCTGCATCCCGGCGAGAAGGGATCGCGCGTTCATATCCTCAAAAGTCGTGGCGGTCGCCCGGCTGTTATCACTGCCCTGATTTAGTCATGCGGCGAGCATGCGGACCACCTGCCATGGCGCGGGACATCGCCCCGACTCCCCCTGCCGTACAACAGGATTTGCCCTTTGTTGAGCAGGCAGTCCCTGCAGGCAGGCCGCGGCCGGTTTTACAAGCGCGGTCAGCGGATCAATTATGGTTTTGCGTGTGGTTGCCACAACTGCCGCTGGAAGCGAATCGAGCAGCGGAGACGGCGACGGCGATTGTCGAGGAACAGCACGGCATTCACCGCATCCTGCTGGCCGATACCGAGGCGAATGCTGCCGGCGTGCGGCCCGGACAGACGGCAAACGCAGCGCTCGCGTTACTGCCGACCCTGCAACTCGAGGAGCGCAGCCTGCTCCGGGAGCAACAGGCGCTCGAAGGCCTGGCAACCTGGCTGGAACGTTTTTCCTCCTTTGTTTCGATTGCCGAGCAGGATGTGCTGGTCATCGAAATTGCCGGCAGCATACGACTGTTCGGTGGCTTACAGGAACTTCGGCAAAAGATATCGAGAGGGTTGCGGGAGCTTGGCCTGACGGCCGCACTCGCTATCGCACCGACACCGCTTGCAGCCACCTGGCTGGCACGTGCCGGTCGCCGTGCCTGCATACGTGATGATGCAAACCTCGCAGCGGCCTTGCGCAAGCTGCCGCTCGCCTGCATGGACTGGCCGGCGGGCTTGTGTGAAGCGCTGACGGGTATGGGTGTGATGACGGTTGGAGATTGCCTGCGGTTACCGCGCGAGGGTTTTACGCGACGCTTTGGTGCCGAATATTTGCTGCAACTCGACCGGGCACTCGGGCATTTGCCGGACCCGCGTAATTCCTGGCGTGCTCCCGAGCGGTTTTGTGCCGATTACGAGATGCTCGAAGAGCAGGCGGATCGTGAGTTGCTGCTCAACATTTGCCAGGAGTTGTTGTTGTCACACGAGCAGTTTTTGCTGGCGCGGCAGCTCGGTACGCAACGCGTGTGCTTCAGTTTTTTTCACCTTAAGGGCCCTGCAACCGAATTGCGTCTCGGTTGCGCGCGGGCAGAGCGTTCTGCCGAGCGCTGGTTCGAATTACTGGGTATTCGTTTCGAGCAACTGGTCCTGCCGGGGCCCGTTATCGCTGTGCGCTTACGCAGTGGTGTGGCACAGCCGCTGCAGGCCGAATCAGGCACCTTAAGTTTCCATGGCAAACCCGGTGCAGCGGTGAGACGTTTTTCGATCACACAGCTGGCTGAGCGCCTGATTGCGCGTATTGGCGACCAGTCAGTACAGGCGACATCCATGGTGGCTGAGCACCGACCGGACTATGCGTGGCGCTCGCAAAGCCTGTTGGCTGACTGGTCTGGTTCGACGCTGGATGCCAGTGAACAGTCTGTACAACGACCATTGTGGATGTTACCCGAGCCGGCCCTGCTGCCGGCAGACCGCGGCTACCCCGTGCACCAGGGTTGCCGTTTGCGCCTGATTGATGGGCCGGAGCGTCTTGAAACCGGCTGGTGGGACGAGGATGGCATTGCGCGCGATTACTACACGGCCCTGGGCATGGATGGCAGGCGGCTGTGGGTATTTTGCAATCGTAACCGCACATCATCCTGGTACCTGCACGGTTATTTCGGATAGAGACATGTCGGGTCGCTACGCGGAGTTACACGCGCTCAGCAATTTCACTTTTCTGCGTGGTGCATCCCATCCCGAGGAACTTGTCAAGACGGCTGCGGCGCTCGGTTACGAAGCGCTCGCCATCACCGACGAGTGTTCCATGTCGGGGATTGTGCGCGCGCATGCGGCGGCAAAAGAGTGCGGTCTCAAGAAACTGATTATCGGTACAGAGCTGCACCTCTGCAGTGGTCGCAAACTGGTCGCACTCGCGCAAAACAAGGAGGGCTACACATCGCTATGCCGCCTGGTCACGAATGCACGTCGCGCGGCTGACAAGGGTCACTATGCGCTGAAGCGCCTGGATTTCGAAGCGGGCCTGCCGGGATGCCTCATGCTGTGGGTTCCCGACAGGCAATTCACGCTCGACGTCGAGGATCACTGGTTGCGTGAGACGTTTCGCGATCGTTTGTGGATTGCCGTCGAGTTGCTGGCCGACGGGCGACAACGCGAACAACTCGTAAAACTGCGTGAGGAAGGGCGTCGGCTGAAGCTGCCACTGGTCGCAAGTGGCGATGTCCATATGCATTGTCGGGCGCGCCGTATCGTGCAGGATGCAGTGACGGCAATACGCTGCGGCACCACCGTCGACAATGCCGGCTTTGCGTTGTATCCGAATGGCGAACGGCATTTACGTCCTCTCGATATACTGCGGCGCGTTTATCCGCATGAACAGCAATACGTGGCG
>CAVOSO010000002.1:0-399626 GCA_963698895.1 uncultured Gammaproteobacteria bacterium
AAAGCGGGCGGTCGCGTCGGTGGCGACTTTGAGTCGGGAATTGACGTTGGCATTTCCTCTTTGAGAGCAAGACTCGAGCTGCCCGCTCCTTAACGCGCCGTCCGAATTCCTCTATTCTCAACGAAAGACAAGTGGGAAGTCAGCATGCTTTTGCGCCGAGTCATGAAACACGTCAATGCCCAGAACTGGTTTGCGGTCGGCATTGACTTCGTCATTGTCGTCGTCGGTGTCGTTATCGGCATAGAGGTAGCGAACTGGAACGATGTCCGAAATAACAAAGCCGGGCTGACCGCAGCCTTGGAGCGATTGGATATAGAGGTCTCTCAAAACATCGACATGATCGAGGAGGTCTTGAGTCTTTTTGAGGAAGGCCGAGAAGATCTAAACAAGGGCCGTGACGCACTCAATGATTGCGCTTTCTCACCGGATGCTGAGACCGCAGTGGAAAGATTGATGTGGGACTTCGTCGAAGATGTTCAGCCAAATTTCACTACAGTCGCGCTCGATCGACTCGCCCGCCAGGACCGCTATCAAGACTTGCTGACGCAACAGTTTCAGGATGACTTTGGGCTTTATGTCGGGCGGCTAAAGGAGGAAAACGAGCAGCTGACCAGTCACTACAAGAATATGTGGTCTCATCACGTCAACCACCATCCGGACGTTAGCGCATTTTTCTCCGCCGATACTGAAGAATATGAGGGTTGGGGCTTTAAGTTGGACAAACCTTTCGCGGAGATCTGCGTCGACGCGTCATTCAGAAATCGGTTCATCAACACCATCGGTTTCTATACTTCGATAAATGATCGTCTATCGCGATTCAAGATAGAAGCCGAACAATTTCAAGAGTCGCTGGATAAAGAACTTGAACGTGCCAACGGCAAGTTCTAACCCGTTCTTTGCACTGATACACGGCCTGGTGGCCAAATTGAAACCGCGGTCCCTCCGCTCGACTTCCGACACTTTTAATTACCAAACAACACCATCACCTGCATTTAGTGATTCACGACCTCAGAAGTGACAGAATTAATTGTCGATATCTGCGAAAGTGACGGAGCTTATTATTTTGTGACAGAGTTAATTTTTCAGGTTCAACATACATCCTCGCCGCGACGCTTACTCGACCGTGACGCTCTTTGCCAGGTTGCGCGGCTGATCCACATCGGTGCCCCTTAGCACGGCAACGTGATACGCCAGTAGCTGCAACGGCACCGTGTAGACGATCGGCGCGATCAGCCTGTCGGCATGCGGCATCGTTGATGACCTTCATGCCCTCTTCGCTCTCGATGCCGGTTTCTGCGTCCGCAAACACGTACAAGCTGTCCGCCGCGCGCACGCACGACCTGCATGTTGGACTTCAGCTTGTCCAGCAACTCGTTGTTCGGTGCGACGACGACAACCGGCATTTCCTCATCGATCAGCGCCAGCGGTCCGTGCTTGAGCTCACCGGCCGCATAAGCTTCGGCGTGAATGTAGGAAATCTCCTTGAGCTTCAGCGCACCTTCCATCGCGATCGGCCACATCGGTCCGCGGCCAAGGAACAACGTGTGTTGTTTGTCCGCAAAATCCTTTGCCAGCTCCTTGAGCTGGTCGCTCATCTTCAGCGTCAGATCCGACGCAGCAGCCGCGTGTGTAAGGTTGGCAACGAACTCCTTCTCCTTGTCGACAGACATGCCGCGGTGCTTCGCCATCATCAGCGTCACGAGCAGGATGGACAGCAGCTGTGTCGTAAACGCCTTGGTACTCGCGACACCGATCTCCGGCCCGGCCTGCGTCATCATGACGAGATCCGACTCGCGCACCATCGAGCTGTGTGCGCTGTTGCAGATCGTCAGCGTGCCGAGGTAGCCGAGCCCTTTCGCCATGCGCAGCGCTTCCAGCGTATCCGCTGTCTCACCCGACTGCGACAGGGTCACGAACAGCGTGTTCGGCGGCACGACGACATGGCGATAACGATACTCGCTCGCGATCTCGACCTGGGTCGGTACGCCGGCAATCGATTCGATCCAGTACTTGCCGACGCAGCCCGCGTGATAGCTGGTGCCGCAGGCGACGATATGAATATTCTCGACCTGGTCGAGCATCTCGTCCGCCTTTTCGGCCCAAGCGACTCGGGAATGACGCGCTGATTCGCAACGCGACCGTAGAGCGTGTCGGCCAGCGCGCTCGGCTGATCGAAGATCTCCTTGAGCATGAAATGATCGTACGGCGCCTTTTCGGCCGATGCGCTGTCCCACTCGGTTTCGTGAACTTCGCGCGTGACCTCGTTCCCGTCGGTGTCGACGATACGTACACCGTCGCGGCGAATCTCGGCGAGGTCGCCCTGCTCCAGGTAGATAAAGCGTTGCGTAACCGGCAGCAGTGCGGGTACGCCGCTTGCAACGAAGTTCTCACCGTCGCCAAGACCGATGACCAGCGGGCTCGCGACGCGGCTGACGACGATCCGGTCCGGGTCTTCGGCATCGATGACCAGCAGCGCGTAAGCGCCTTCGAAGCGCTCCACGGCCTTGCCGACCGCCTCGACCAGGTCGAGCCCCTGCTTCAGGTAGTCGTGGACCAGGTGCGCGGCAACCTCGGTATCGGTTTCGGACTCGAAGACGTAGCCCTTTGCCAGCATTTCATCCTTGATCGGCTGGAAGTTCTCGATGATGCCGTTGTGAATGACGGCAACACGACCGCCGGACAGGTGCGGATGCGCATTCGCCTCCGTGACGCCGCCATGCGTCGCCCACCGCGTGTGCGCAACGACCGATCAGGCCGTGCAGCGGAGTTTTCTTCGAGCTTCTCATCGAGCTCGGCAACCTTGCCGACGGTGCGGCGCAGCCCGATCGTGCCGTCATTGCGAACAACCGCCACACCGCTGAATCGTAGCCACGGTATTCGAGGCGTCGCAGGCCTTCGACAAGTATCGGGACAATATCTCTCTCGGCGACCGCGCCGACAATTCCACACATCTACTTTGTTTCCTTCTTGGTCGGTCTCTTCCATCCTGGAATCGTTATCTGTTTGCTGCGCTCGAGCGTCAGCTCGTCCGCCGGCGCGTGCTTCGATAATCGTCGATCCCGCACCGATCGTCGCGCCGCTGCCGACCTTACCGGGGCAACGAGCTCGACGCCGGAGCCGATGAATGCGCCGTCACCAATAATCGTCTTATGTTTGTTGACGCCGTCGTAGTTGCAGGTGATCGTTCCTGCACCAACGTTCACGCCTTTACCAATTTCTGCATCACCGATGTAGGTCAGGTGATTCACCTTGCTGCCATCGGCGATGGTGCTCTTCTTGACCTCGACAAAGTTGCCGATCTTTACGTCGTTCGCCAACTCGGCACCAGGCCGCAGCCGCGCAAACGGCCCGATCTCGCAGTTCTTGCCTGTGGTCGCGCCCTCGATGTGGCAGTTCGAGTGAACGAGGGCTCCCGCACCGAGCTTGCTGTTGCGAATCAGGTTGTTCGATTCGATTTTCACGCCGTCGCCAAGTTCGACATCGCCTTCGAACACCGCGTTGACGTCGATGAAGACATCCTTGCCACACCGCAGTGAGCCGCGAATATCGACGCGGGCCGGGTCGGCGAAGCCAACGCCCTGCGCCATGAGTTCATCGACCAGCCGTGCCTGCAGCGCCCGTTCGGCCTCCGCCAGTTGTTTCTTGTCGTTAATGCCCATCACCTCTGTCCAGTTGTCTGCCTTCACGCCGTGAACGGCCACACCGTCGTTGACGGCCATGGCGATCACGTCGGTCAGATAATACTCGCCCTGTGCGTTGTCGTTGCCGAGATCCGCCAGCCAGTGCCTGAATTTGTCGGCCGGACCCACGAGGACACCCGTGTTGATCTCTTGCACGGCCTTCTCTTCCGGCCCGGCATCTTTTTCCTCGACGATGCAGCTGACCTTGCCGCCCTCGCGAATGATGCGGCCGTAGCCGGTCGGGTCCTCCATGTCCACGCTAAGAACCGCGATGTCGCCGGCCGGGGTCTCGTCGAGCAGGCGTTGGCAGGTCGCGGGGGTCAGCAGCGGCACGTCTCCGAAGAGCACCAGGATCCGGTTGCTGTCCGGCGTGTCGGGGATCGCCTGTTGCAGCGCATGACCGGTGCCGAGTTGCTCGGCCTGCAGCACCCAGCGCAGCGATTCGTCGGGGAATGCGTTCTTGACCGCGTCACCGCCATGCCCGTAAACCACGCACACATCGTCCGCCGATAGTGCCGCGGCGCAGTCGAGGACATGGCCCAGCAGCGGCCGTCCGGCCAGCGGTTGCAGCACTTTAGGCAGGTCCGAACGCATGCGCGTCCCCTGGCCGGCTGCGAGGATGATGGTGGATAGGCCCAAGCCGCATAACTCCTTGATTCTCAGCCTGCGCATGATACATGAAGTCGGTATCTGCGAACTTGCTTCAGGTCTCGTTAATACTCGTGACGTATGCTGCATCCATGCGATTCCTGTCGATTTTGGTGCTCGCAAGCCTGTGCGGCTGTAACACGGCCATCTACACGCGTGATGGCGTGACCGACGGCAACACGTTTTACCTCGCCCCGCGGGCCTACAGCGATGACGACCCCGTGCTGCAGAGCTGGGTGACCTACAGCCTCGTCAGGAGCGCCTGCCAGCTCGAGATGGGCGGCGACAATCCGGCGCGCAACAGCAATTACGGCTGCGAGTTAACGGCGAGACAGCATCTGCTCGGTACCTGGGAGGAACAGCGCGCCGAACACGCCGCCGCGAGCGACGCCTACCTCGACGAACTGCTACGGGTTCGTGACGCCGGCTTCCTGGACGAATACACCGTGCGTTACTTCGGCCGCGATCATTGGCAGGTACCCGCGGAAGTCCGGGTGCCGGCGTTCAGAGACTGGCAGCGCGTGCATCTGCGAGACCACCGGCCGCAGACCCGTATCATCGGCTCCTGGAACTACCGCACGCTGTAGCCGATACGAAGGAAGTAGAGCGGACCGTCGAGCGTCCCCGCATCGGCACCCAGAACATTCCACGACGGTGAGAATTCTTCGTCGTACACGCGCCCAAAATCGGCGAAGTGGATTTTGAATGCGACGAACAGTCCGCTGTTATGGTCCGATCGGCTGGCGCCGATGTCCCAGGTTCCGCCGATGTAGCCACCGGGCCTTGCCGAGCTCCAGTGCTCGAACTCGTACGTGCCATACCACTGGATATCGACCTGTGCCATGTCGACCATGTGGAAACCAATCCCCGCATCCAGCGAAACGTTGTGCCGATCGCCCAGCAGCCACTTTGCCGACGTGCCGATATAGAGCTGCCTCGCCTGCAGGGTCTCGAAATCTCCCCTGATACTGCTGCCGGTCACGGCGATGCTGCCGTCGAAGCCAAGCAGGAGTTCGCTGGCAGCGAACCGCGTGACGGGCCAATGAAATGATCCGCCGAGACCAATGCCGACAGGGTCAAAGGAGCCGGCGCCCGCGGGCTGCAGATCCCTCAGCCCGGGCCAGGTGGGTACGTCGAGCGAGATGTCCCAACGTGCGCTGCGCGCTGGCGAGCCAGGCTCATGGCCGCGCGCCGTTTCGCAAGAAAGCCCCATCGCGAGCAGGGCAAAAAGGATGCTGGCTGCAACAGTGTTTTGTGTCATGGCGGTCCTCCCGGGCCGGTTCTCCCATGACGATCATCGCGTGATTGGCAGCCACGAAACTGATGGACACCTGAGTGTTGGCTGATGCCAGGCTGGCCGGGGTGGTACTAGCGCTTGCCCTTCAGCTTCTGGGCGGCGCGGTAACGTGCGCGCGCTTCTTCGAGTTCGGCCTGCGCACGGGCCAGGTCCGTCTCCTCGGAGGCGCCCTCGAGTGCTTTCTCGGCGCTCTGCTG
Source organism: uncultured Gammaproteobacteria bacterium (assembly GCA_963698895.1). Classification (GTDB taxonomy): domain Bacteria; phylum Pseudomonadota; class Gammaproteobacteria; order Steroidobacterales; family Woeseiaceae; genus UBA1847. The sequence continues at coordinate 5,823 of CAVOSO010000002.1, forward strand.
GGCGGCCAGTGCCGCCGCTTCGTCGAGCTGGTCGCCGCGCAGGGCCGTGTCGGCCAGCACGGTGACCTGTTTCGGCTGCACCTCGAGCATGCCGCCCGTGATGTAGAAGGTCTCTTCCTTGCCGTCGGCGTCCTGGACCCGCACTTCACCGGGCTTCAGGGTCGTCAGCATCGGTGCGTGACGTGGCGCGATGCCAACCTCACCCATGGACGCGGGCGCGAAAACCATCACGGCTTCACCGGAGTGGATTTCGCCTTCCGCGGAAACGATGTCGACCTGAATAGTAGCCATTATTTGTTCTCAGCTGATTACTGGTACTTCGGCGCGTTCTCGACAGCTTCGTCGATGGTGCCGACCATGTAAAACGCCTGCTCCGGAATGTGATCATAGTCACCGGCGACGATGCCGTTAAAGCCACGAATCGTCTCGGCCAGCGTCACGTATTTGCCCGGCGAGTTCGTAAAGACCTCGGCGACGAAGAAAGGCTGCGACAGGAACTTCTGGATCTTGCGCGCGCGGTTGACGATCTGCTTGTCTTCTTCCGACAGCTCGTCCATACCCAGGATTGCGATGATGTCCTGCAGCTCCTTGTAGCGCTGCAATACCGCCTGCACGCCACGCGCACAGTCGTAGTGCTCCTGGCCGATGACGAGCGGATCGAGGATTCGCGAGCTCGAATCGAGCGGGTCGACGGCCGGGTAGATACCCAGCTCGGCAATGTTACGCGACAGTACGAGCGTTGCGTCAAGGTGAGCAAAGGTCGTTGCCGGTGACGGGTCGGTCAGGTCGTCGGCAGGTACGTAGACGGCCTGGAAGGAGGTAATGGATCCGGTCTTCGTCGAAGCAATACGCTCCTGGAGTACGCCCATCTCCTCGGCCAGCGTCGGCTGGTAACCTACGGCCGACGGCATACGGCCGAGCAGCGCGGACACTTCGGTTCCGGCGAGCGTGTAACGGTAGATGTTGTCGATGAACATGAGGACGTCGCGGCCTTCGTCGCGGAAGGCTTCGGCCATCGTCAGGCCCGTCAGTGCAACGCGAAGACGGTTGCCGGGAGGCTCGTTCATCTGGCCGTAGACCAGCGATACCTTGTCGATAACCTTCGACTCGGTCATCTCGTGGTAGAAGTCGTTACCTTCACGAGTTCGCTCGCCGACACCGGCGAATACCGAGTAGCCCGAGTGCTCATGAGCAATGTTGCGGATGAGCTCCATCAGCGTCACCGTCTTGCCGACGCCGGCACCGCCGAACAGTCCGACTTTACCGCCTTTGGCAATCGGCATGATCAGGTCAATAACCTTGATGCCCGTCTCGAGCAATTCGGTCGTCGCGGCCTGGTCTTCATAAGAAGGCGCTGCGCGGTGAATCGGCAGGTGCTGCTCCGCACCGATGTCACCCTTGTTATCGATCGGGCGGCCGAGTACGTCCATGATGCGGCCCAGCGTCTTCTCACCAACCGGCACCGTAATGGCGCTACCGGTGTTGCTGACGCCCATGCCACGTTTCAGGCCTTCCGAAGAACCCATCGCGATAGTGCGAACAACGCCGTCGCCCAGCTGCTGCTGAACTTCGAGCGTAATCTCAGCCTCGTCGATGACGAGTGCGTCGTATACCTTCGGAATGTGGCCCGCCGGGAACTTCACGTCCACAACAGCGCCGATAACCTGCACAGTAGTTCCGGTGCTCATTAGTAGGTCCTCTAACCTGATACAGCGGCCGCGCCGCCGACAATTTCTGAAATTTCTTGAGTGATCGCTGCCTGGCGAGCCTTGTTGTACTGCAGCTGCAGTCCATCGATGATCTCGCCGGCGTTGTCCGTAGCGGACTTCATCGCAACCATTTTCGCCGCCATCTCGCAGGCGAAGTTTTCAACCGCTCCGCGATAAACCTGCGACTCGATGTAGCGCATCAATACGTCATCGAGCAGCTCGCTGGCCTCGGGCTCGTAGATGTAGTCCCAATGCTCCTGCAGGCTGTCCTCGTCGGTGGCAAAGCCCTTGGCGGGCAGCAACTGCAGCACGCGGGGCGTCTGCGTCATCGAGTTCACAAACTCGTTGTGCACGACAAACAGGTGGTCGATCTTGCCTTTCTATAGGCCCCGAGCATGATCTTGATCGAGCCGATCAGGTCGTTGACGCTCGGCTTGTCACCGAGGTGCGTCGCCGTACCCAGAACGTTGCCACCCAGGCGACGGAAGAACGCAACCGCCTTGGCGCCGACCAGCACCAGGTCGACCTCAACGTTCTTTTCCTGCCACTCCGCGATCTCGCCGATCATCGTCTTGAACAGGTTGGCGTTGAGGCCACCGCAAAGACCACGGTCGGTCGAGATGACGATGTAACCGACGCGCTTGACTTCGCGCTCGTTCAAAAACGGATGCTTGTTCTCGGAGTTGGCGTGCGCAAGGTGGCCGACCACGCGACGAATACGCTCGGCATAGGGGCGCGACGCTTCCATCTGCTTTTGCGCTTTGCGAATCTTGCTCGCCGCGACCTTTTCCATCGCGCTCGTGATCTTCTGCATGTTCTTTACAGAAGCGATCTTCGAGCGGATTTCCTTTTCACCGGCCATCTATAGGCTCCTAGTAAGCGCCTTTCTCAGCGAACGCTTCGCAGATGCCCTTGAGGCTCGCTGCGATGTCGTCGTTGTAGTCGCCGGACTCGTTGATCGCGTCGAGGTCTCACTCGTGATTCGCGCGAGCGAAGTCATGCAGCGCCTCTTCGTAGTCAACAACCTTGTCAACCGGAACCCGTCAATGAAAGCCTTCGTTAACCGCGAACAGCGACAGCGCCATTTCGGCAACCGACAACGGCGAGTACTGCTTCTGCTTCATGAGTTCGGTCACGCGCTCACCGCGCTCGAGCTGCTGCGCGTGTTGCCGCGTCGAGATCGGAGGCGAACTGTGCGAATGCCGCGAGCTCACGATACTGCGCGAGTGCGAGTCGCACACCGCCGCCGAGCTTCTTGATGATCTTGGTCTGCGCTGCACCACCCACACGAGATACCGACAGACCGGCGTTAATGGCCGGGCGGATACCTGCGTTGAAGAGGTCGGTCTCGAGGAAGATCTGGCCGTCGGTAATCGAGATGACGTTGGTCGGTACGAACGCCGATACGTCACCGGCCTGCGTTTCAATGATCGGCAGCGCGGTCAGCGAACCGGTCTTGCCTTTGACCTTGCCGCCGGACACTTTCTCGACGTACTCCGCGTTGACGCGCGATGCGCGCTCGAGCAGACGGGAGTGCAGGTAGAAAACGTCACCCGGATACGCTTCACGGCCCGGCGGACGACGCAGCAACAGCGATACCTGGCGGTATGCCCAGGCCTGCTTGGTCAGGTCGTCGAAAATGATCAGCGCGTCTTCGCCCTTGTCGAGGAAGTACTCGCCCATCGAGGTGCCGGCGTACGGTGCGATGTATTGCATCGCCGGGCTGTCGGCGGCAGCGGCGGCAACGATGATCGTGTGCGCCAGCGCGCCTTCTTCTTCGAGCTTGCGCACAACGCCCGCGATCGAAGAGGCTTTCTGGCCGATAGCGACGTAGATGCACTTAATGCCCGTGCCACGCTGGTTGATGATCGTGTCGACAGCAACGGCGGTCTTGCCCGTCTGGCGATCGCCGATGATCAGCTCGCGCTGGCCACGGCCGATCGGCACCATCGAGTCGATGGACTTCAGGCCGGTCTGCACCGGCTGGTCGACCGACTTGCGCTCGATGACGCCTGGCGCGACCTTCTCGATCGGCGCGGTGAGATCGGTATCGATCGGGCCCTTGCCGTCGATCGGGTTGCCGAGCGCGTCGACGACGCGACCCAGCAGTGCTTCACCAATCGGCACCTCGAGAATGCGGCCCGTCGTCTTGACCGTGTCGCCTTCCGAAATGTGCTTGTAGTCACCGAGGACAACCGCACCGACCGAATCCTGCTCGAGGTTCAGCGCCATACCGAAGGTGTTCTGCGGGAACTCGAGCATTTCGCCGTAACGTGCGTCGGCCAGACCGTGAATGCGAACGATGCCGTCGGTAACCGCGATAACGGTGCCCACATCACGCGCTTCCGCGGACGCCTCGAAGTTCTCGATGCGCTCTTTAATCAGCGTGCTGATTTCAGAAGCTTTAAGTGCCATTTCCTTTTCCTCTTTATTTGATCAGTGCGTTCGCAAGGCCTTCGAGCCGTGCGCGCAGTGATCCATCAATTACGACATCGCCGGCGCGAATCACTGCACCACCGATGAGGTTTTCATCTATTTCTGTCGACAGGCGGACTTCGCGACCCAGTCGCTTCTTGAGCGAACTGGCGATGTCCTGTTCCTGTTCCTTGCTGAGCGGCGCGGCCGACGTCACGACCGCATCGACGCTGTTTTCGACCTCTGCCTTGAGCGCGTCGAAGTGTTCGGCGATTTCCGGCAATACCGCGACTCGCCCGTTTTCGAGCAGAAGCTTCAGGAAGTTCGTGCCGTGCTGACTGCCACCGGCAAGCATGTGCCTGCGCCACGGCTTGTTCGAAAAGGCCCGGCAGAAACTCAGCCGCTTGTCATTGCTGAGCGCCGGCGTCGCCAGGAATGCGGCAACCTGCCCGTCGTCAAGCAGCTGCCTGGCTGTCGCCAGCGATTCGGACCACCTCCGCCAGTGCGTTGTTTTCCTCGGCGACGTCAAACAGCGCCTGCGCGTAGGGTCGTGCTATTGTGTTGTTATCAGCCATTTGCTAGAGCTCCTGCGCCAGCTTGCCCAGGATGTCGTCGTGCGCCTTGCCGTCGATCTCGCGCATCAGGATCTTCTCTGCGCTGGCAATGGCAATCGCCGAAACCTGGCCACGAAGCTCTTCGCGCGCCCGGTTGGCTTCCTGCTCGATCTCGGCTTTTGCGGCGACGAAGCTGACGCTCACGTTCTTTGACGCCGTCGGTCTTGCCGTCGGCGACGATCTCGTTGGCACGAGCATGTGCCTGGTCGAGAATGCTGGTTGCCTGCTTGCGCGCCTCGCTGACGATCTCGTCGGCCTGCGCCTGCGCCTCGACCAGTTTCTCCTGGCTCTTGTCGGCCGCAGCGAGACCTTCTTCGATCTGCTTCTGACGCTCTTCGATCGCCTTGAGAATCGGCGGCCAGATGAACTTCATGCAGAACCAGACGAACACGATCATCGCGATCGTCTGGCCGATGAGAGTCATATTAATATCCACTGGAGACTCCTAAATGTCCGATAAAGCCGCGTCGCTGAAGCGACGCGGAGACTTACTTAAGCCGTCCTACAGCGGCCTGTGCAGCCTGCAGCTGACCGATGAACGGGTTTGCGAAGGCGAAGAACAGTGCGATACCAACACCGATCATCGCAACGGCGTCGAGCAGTGCGACGACGAGGAACATCTTCGTCTGCAGCATCGGAGCCAGCTCCGGCTGACGTGCAGCACCTTCGAGGAAGCGGCCGCCCAGAAGGCCCATGCCGATACCAACGCCGAGTGCGCCGAGGCCAATCAGAAGTGCGACAGCGATCGCCGTGAAGCCAATAACAGTTTCCATCAGTTTCTCCTACGGAGGATCAAGTCCTACAAATTGAATTTAAACAATAAATGTTTAGTGCGATTCTGATGCCAGGCTCAGATAAACGATGGTCAGCATCATGAAAATAAAGGCCTGCAGCGTCACGATCAGGACGTGGAAAACGGCCCAGCCAAAGTGCAGCGGCAGCTGCCAGAACCCGAGCAACGCGATCAGGATAAAGATCAGTTCGCCGGCAAACATGTTGCCGAACAGTCGCAGCGACAGCGACAGCGGCTTGGCCAGCAGCGCGACGCTCTCGAGAATGAAGTTAAACGCGATGATGAACGGTGCGGCGATCAGGCCGGGACCCTTGAACGACGGCGCGATCGGGTGCAGCGTCAGCTCACCGATAAACCCGGTTACGCCCTTGTTCTTGATCGTGTAGAAAATGATCAGGAAGAACACGGCGATCGACATGCCGAAGGTGATGTTGACATCGGTCGTCGGCACGACCTTCATGTACGGAATGCCTACGGCGCTGACGGCCATCGGAATCCAGTCGACCGGGACCAGGTCCATGAGGTTCATCAGGAACACCCAGACGAAGATCGTCAGCGCCAGCGGCGCGATCAGGCGGCTCTTGCCGTGGAAGGTGTCTTTGACGCTCGAGTCGACGAATTCGACGACGATCTCGACGAATGCCTGCAACTTGGTCGGGTTTGCCGACCGACGATTTCTTGGCGACGCGCCAGAACATCAAACAGAAAACCAGGCCGAGGAACACCGACCAGAACATCGAGTCGACGTTGATCGCCATCGGGTTGCCGGCGCATGGTTCCAGACCCATTCACCGGTTTCGTCCTTGCAGACCTGCAGGTTTTGCAGGTGGTGAGAAATATAGTCGCCTGAGGTTTGTGGGCCGTGTCCGCCTTCAGCTGCCATTGCTGTTACTCGTTTGTCGTATCTGTCGAGCCGCGCATCAGGAGGCCTGACAAGGTCACCATCTGCGTAGCTATGAATCCTGCAAAAAGTGCCGCTGCTGAAAGCGGCCTGACCAGCGCAAACACGAGAACGAACAACATCACGGTCAGCGCCAGCTTTCCTACCTCGCCAATCCAGGCTGCCCGATCAGCGCTGCTGCCCCCGGATCCCGGCGTGGTACTATCAACCGCAAGGCCAGAAAGGCGTTCGGGATCACGGCGGTCAGGCTCCCCAGCATTGCCGAGTAGCCCGCCACCTTGCCGAAAACGCCCCAGAGGACTGCGGCCAGGACCGCCCCGACGAGAAACTGCCACATTAGGACCCGGGGAACAGTGAGATCCATTTCTCTATGCCTCCGGCACTAAAAACGCCACTTCCATCGGTATTGGCCGGCGGCGGGTGGCGCATGTGGTGTGATTCTTCCAGGCGGGCCTGCGAATTGCGTGCGCATTATAGAGGCCGCCATGTGGCAAGGCAACAAAAAACCCTGTCTCGAGAAAAGGCAGGTACAGCGGCTTTTTTCTGGAATTTGATGGGGTTTCGACAGATTTCTCTCAGTGCGACACAGAACACATATGGGACCGTGCGTCTCAGCGTATAAATAGGCCATCGATTGCACCTTTAACTTAACGCTATGTTGTTGATTGCCAGTGAAACAATTCGCGCCAATCGGACCCTGAACGACGTCGTCCGGGAGATGAGCTTTACGTTGAGCTTCTTCGCAAGCCCGGCAACTTTCGCCGAGCTCATGCTGGGCCAGTCCCGCCGGATCGTGTTGCTGACCGAGAACGAGGTGACCCCCGAGTTCGTGCGCACGCTCAAGGCGGCGACGGATCGCGCACCATTTGGCGTGATTGTTGCGGCCGACAGGGCGTCCCTGCGCAGCAGCAAGCAGGCGGAGCTCGTCGATAAGCTGGCCAGCTACGACAATATCGAGTGGGTCGGCAGCCATTTCGACTTCGACAAGCTGAGCGCGTCGGCACGACGCTGCCGTCGGCGCATGCTGCGTGTTTCCCGCCAGGAGCTCGAGAATGCTCTCGAGAACGGCGAGATCGTGCTGCGGTACCAGCCCAAGGTCGAGCGAGGTGCCGGTCACGAGTGGCTGACGCGCGAGGCGGAGGCGCTGATTCGCTGGCACCACCGGGAACACGGCCTGATCGGACCGCTCGAGTTTCTGCCGGAAGCCGAGGCATTCGGACTGATGCCGAAACTCAGCGAGTTCGTGCTGCGCGAGGCGGCAAAACAGCAGGTGAAGTGGCGAAACCAGGGCGTAGTGCTGAACTCCTGCATCAACCTGGCATCGAGCCAGCTCAGTATCCCGAACCTTGCTGGTACCTATCGCGACATCGTCAAGGAGGCGGGTCTCGAGTGTGCCAATTTTACGTTCGAGGTCATCGAGCAGGACCTGGCGGACACCGCGGCTCCGCACCTCGCGACCATCAAGTCCCTGCGCAACCACGGATTCCGAATCTGCCTGGACGACTTTCGGGTGGCGGCGTCATCGCTGGGGACGTTCGAGCACCTGCCGTTCGATGAGATCAAGATTCATGCTACGGCATTGAAACGGGCCCAGAACGACAGGACGGCCCTGGCCGTACTCGCCGCCGTGACCGGCCTGGCGCACAACCTGGGTATGTCCGTCTGTGCCGAGGGCGTCGAGGACGAGAAGACCTTTGAGTTCCTGAAGACGATCCAGTGCGACAAGATGCAGGGCTTCCTGATCTCCGAAGCCGTGATCCCGTCGATCATCCGCCGCGTCTACTCGTCGAAGGAAGCGGCCCCCGACTCCGCCGCCTAAATACGGTGTCAGTCACCGTATTTCCAATTTAAAGGTGTCAGTCACCCTATTTCGACATTCGCCTTAGTTTTTCCCGCTGCGAGCTGGCCGTCGTCTTGCGATATTTGCTTTCGAAATGTTCGCTCAGGATTGAGCCATGGCCCGATTTCGCCGATTGGTTGTTCCCGGCTATCCACACCACGTTACGCAACGCGGGGTTCGTCGACAAAAGACCTTCTTCGATGATCTAGACTACCAAAACTATCTTCGCCTGGCTGCGGACCTGCTCGCCCGGTCGTCGATCGAAATCTGGGCCTATTGTCTAATGCCAAATCACATTCATGCGATTGTGGTTCCTCACGCCGAGAATAGCTTGGCATCTTTCTTCGGTCCTTTGCATAAACTGTACGCGCAGCGCACCAACCAAAGGTACGAATGGACCGGACACCTTTGGCAGGCGCGGTTCTTTTCGGTTCCGATGGATGAAAGTCACGCGATGTCGGCGCTACGATACGTCGAGCTCAACCCGTGCCGCTCAGGACTGGTTGAAAAGCCCCAGGACTGGCCCTGGTCCAGTGCTAGAGGGAATCTCGGTATTTCCAGCGACCGGCTGATTCGCGATCGGCCCGCTCAAGAGGTCATATCGAACTGGTCCGCCTACCTGTCAGAACCCGAGGAACTCAGTGACCTGAACAGGCTGCGCCTTCAAACCTCAACTGGCCGCCCCGAGGGAACCGATACGTTTATCGACAGAGTGGAAGCACTGAGTGGCCGGCACGTCAGGCGTCGATCCGCTGGGCGAAAAAAAGAAATAGGGTGACTGACACCTTTAAAATGGAAATAAGGTGACTGACACCCTATTTGGACACCCTATTTGATGTGCTTGAGGATGCCGTCGAGCTCGTCGAGGCTGTTGTAGCTGATGACCAGCTTGCCGCTGCCTTTTGCGCCGTGATCCAGGCTGACTTTCGCGCCCAGTTTTTCCGACACCTCGGTTTCCAGGCGCCGGATGTCCGCGCTCTTGCTCGGCGCGATCTTTGCGGGCTTCGGCTTGTCGCCCTCGAGCATGCGTTTGACGAGACGCTCGGTTTCCCGGACGGACAAGCCCTTCCTGATTACCTGTCGCGCCGCATCCAGCTGTTGCGTCGCGCTCGCGATGCCCAGCAGGGCCCGTGCGTGACCCATCTCGATCTGCCGGTCCTCGAGCAACGGCTTCACTTTTTCGGACAGGTCCTGCAATCGCAGCAGGTTGCTTACCGAGGCGCGCGAGCGGCCCACGGCCTGCGCCGCCTCGGCGTGGGTCAGCTTAAATTCTCGAATCAGGCGGTCGAGAGCGCTGGCCTCTTCCAGCGGATTGAGGTTCTCGCGCTGGATGTTCTCGATAAGCGCCATGGCAATGGCCGCCTCATCGGGGATCTCGCGAACAACCGCGGGTATTTCTGCCAGGCCCGCCAGCTGCGCTGCGCGCCAGCGCCGCTCGCCCGCCACGATTTCATAGCGCTGTTCCTTGCCCTTGCCGGAGATCGGCCGCGCGACGATTGGCTGCACCACGCCCTGCGCCCTGATCGAATTTGCCAGGTCCTCGAGCGAGTCCTGGCGCATGTCGACGCGCGGCTGGTACTGGCCGCGCTGCAGGAGCTCGACCGGAATATGGCGCAGCGACTCCTCGCTCGTCACCGGGCCATCGTTCGATGCGGTTGCCGCCTTGTTGGCTGGTTTGCTAAGGAGCGCGTCGAGGCCGCGGCCCAATCGTTTCTTGGGGGTCATAATCGTTATACAGCTTCAGCCATGCGCGCATCTTCGCGCCGCAGAATTTCCCCGGCGAGCGCCAGGTACGCGATCGCACCGCGCGACGACCGGTCGTGTAACAGCACGGGCCGCCCGAAACTGGGCGCCTCGGCGAGTCGGATGTTGCGCGGCACCACCGTACGGAAAACCTTGCGGTCGAAGTGCTCGATGAGCTGCAACGACACCTCGTTCGAAAGATTGACGCGTGGATCGAACATGGTCCGCAGGATGCCAAAGACTTCCAGCTCCGGGTTCACCGAGTCGCGCACCTGCTCGATCGTGTTCAGCAACGACGACAGACCTTCCAGCGCGTAGTACTCGCATTGCATCGGGATCAGCACGCCATCGGCGGCCGTCAGCGCATTCACGGTAAGCATGTTGATCGACGGCGGGCAGTCAATGAGAACGAAGTCGTACAGCCCCGCCACCGGTGCCAGCGCCTTCTTGAGTTTCATCTCGCGCCCGATTTCCTGCAGGAGCTGGACTTCGGCAAGCGTGAGGTCTTCGTTGCCGGGGAGGATCGCGAAGCCACCCTCGGGCGGCGACACAATGGTATCGGCCGCGGTCGCGTCGCCGAGCAACACATCGCAGGTCGAATTCTCGAGCTCCATCTTGTTGACGCCACACCCCATGGTCGCGTTTCCCTGCGGGTCCATATCGACCAGCAAGACACGTCGCTGGGTGGCGGCAAGCGACGCAGCCAGGTTGACGCAGGTGGTGGTCTTGCCCACCCCGCCTTTCTGGTTTGCTACAGCAATTATTCGCGTCATCTATCCTGCCCGTCGCAACAGCACTGCGTGCCGCGAGCCCTTTGCAAGACCCGGCACATGCAACTCTTGGACCTCATGGCTCCACGGAGCCGGTAGTTCTTCTAATTCTGTCGTCGGGTAGCGCCCCTTCAGCGCCACAAACACCCCGTCCTCTCTTACGTGATGTCCGGCGATTTCCACCAGGCGCGGCAATGCAGCCAGCGCCCGGGCAATCACGGTATCAAAGCGATGGCCGGGTGCATAGTCCTCACCCCGGTCTTTGACGGCCGTGACGTTGCCGAGACCGAGGATTCCCGCCACATGCTGCACGAACATTATTTTCTTGTTATTGCTGTCGAGCAGCGTGAACTCCCGGTCCGGCTCGACAATCGCGAGTGGCAACCCGGGAAAGCCGGGCCCTGTCCCGACGTCCAGAACTAATCGGCCCTCGAGAAACGGGCGCGCGACGAGGCTGTCGGCAATGTGCGCCGTGAACATCTCGTCTCGATCGCGAACCGCCGTCAGGTTGACCTTGCGATTCCAGCGCTCGAGCTCGTCGAGCAGGGTATCGAATTTTTCCGCGTAGTCTGTGAAGTCTGACATTTTGTTCCGCGGCAAAAGTAAATAGTATCCGTTTGGACCTGTCACGAACAGAACCTGAGGAGAAGCCGATGTCCGACTCAATTTACGCGCCGCCGGAGGCGGACGTCACTGAGCCGTCGGGTGATCGACCACGCTACTACATCGTCGCGCCGCACAAGTTCATCCTGCTCTCGATACTGACCCTAACCCTGTACTTCGTCTACTGGTTCTACAAGAACTGGCAGCTCATCAAGGAAGACGACAACGCTAGCATCTGGCCGCCGGTCAGGGCGTTCTTCTATATCTTCTTTACGCACTCGCTGTTCACTGACGTGCAGAATAGCTTCAAGACACAGGAGCGCACCTGGGACTGGCAGCCCGGGCTGCTGGCAACGCTCTTCGTCATCCTGACGATCGTTGGCAACATCATCGACCGCTTCGTCCCGTACGATACTTACCCGATCCTGAGCACGGTTTTGCCGCTAGCCTCCACGATCATCGTCACGTTCCTCCTGTTGCCGGCACAAAACGCCATCAACGCGGTTTGCGGCGACGACAAGGGCAGCAGCAACTCGAAGCTCACCGCCGCCAACTGGGCGTGGATGGTGGTCGGCGGTATTTTCTGGCTGCTGATACTGATCGGCACCTATGCCATGGTCACGGATCCGTCACTGCGCTAGTGTCGACGGGGCTTTCTCCCTCGGCCAGGTACTGCTGCAGGAAGGTCGCCATGGCCTGTTGCATGATGTCGCGGTTCTCGCGCTTGCGGTAGCCGTGCCCTTCGTTCAGGGCATTCATGAACCACACTGTCTGGCCGCGCTCCCGCAGCGCCTCGAGCATTTGCGTGGCCTCGGTGACCGGGACGCGCGGATCGTTTTGCCCCTGGATAATGAACAATGGCACCGAGATCCGTGACACGTTGTTGAGCGGGCTGATGCGGTCGAGGTATGCGCGCATCGCCGGGTCGCGCTCGTCCCCGTACTCCTGGCGCCGGCGGTCGCGTCGATAGTCCTGGGTGTTCTCGAGGAACGACACGAAATTGCTGATGCCCACGTTGTCGATCACGGCGCTGAGTCGATCGCTGAAGTTGACCGCGCAGGCGAGCGCCATGTATCCCCCGTAACTGCCGCCATAGACCGCCACGCGGCTGGCGTCGAGATCGGGTTGCTCCTCGATCCAGTCGAGCAGCGCGCCAATATCCCTGACAGCATCCTCGCGACGCATCCCGTTGTCGAGATCGACGTAGGTTTTCCCGTAACCCGTGGAGCCGCGCACGTTCGGCTGGATCACGGCGGCACCCAGGCTCGCCACCCAGTACTGGTAGGTTGTGCTGAACGCCGGCCGCGCCTGCCCCTCGGGCCCGCCATGGATGCGGATGATGACCGGGTGCGGGCCTTTGCCGCGTGGCCGGTGTATCCAGGCCGGGATGCTGCGCCCGTCGAACGATTCGTAGTGAACCAGGTCGGGCTCTACGAACTCTTCTGCGTCGAGCCCGCCGAGCTCGCTGTCCGTCCAGCGGATCAGCCGACCGAACTGCAGCGGTGCGCGACCGAGCTTCAGCGAGTAGGCATCGCTCGGCGCTCGGGCGGAATTCAGCGTCATGCCGAGCTTCCTGCCGTCCGGGCTGAAACGCAGTCCGTGGACGATGCCCGTTGGCAGCTTGTCGACCAGCCGGTACTCCCGGGTTGCGGGGTCCATCAGGTAGACGCGCGAGTTGCCGTTCTCGTTGGCAACAAACGCCATGCGGGTGCGGTCCTCGCTGATCACGACGCTCTTGATGTCCCAGTGGATATCCGCCGTTACCACCTCGGGGCGCGCTCCCGGCTCCAGCGATTGCCAGGCCAGCCGCCTGAACTCGCCGTCCTGGTCGGTGATCAACCAGAAGCCATTGCCGTCGTCATCGAATGCGACCGGTTCGTTGTGGCTTGGCGCTTCATCGCCACCGGCCAACCGGCTCACAGCCCCGGAATCCAGGTCGACGAGTACCGCCCGGACATCCGTGACGCTGACCTGGTTGCGCACCAGCAGCTGGTCGCCGTTTCGGGAGAACTCCACCGGCTCCCAGAGAAAACCGTCACTCGTCTCCACGGCTATCTCGGCCCGCTCGGGCTCGTCGGGGTTCAGGATCCAGATATCGTTGGCCACGTCGTCGCGGCGCGTGCTTTTGTAGGCGATGCGCGCACCGCGCCGGTCCCAGACCGCCGCACCGTTGCGCGACTTGCCGTCTGTCAGCATGGTCGCTTCGCCGCTCTCAACGTCGAACAGGAAGACCTGCGCAAACTCGCTGCCATTGGCGTCACGCGAAAACAGGACCTGGTCCGCGCCAGGGCGGCGTACGATCTCCCTGATCGGCTCCCGGTAAAATGTCAGCTGGTGACGCGCACCGCCGGGCATCCGGATCCTGTGCAGCGAATCGACGCTACCGAAACCGGTCGACACATAGATCTTCCTGCCATTGGCCGACCAGTCCCGAAATGCCGCCGAGCGAACGTCCTGCCACCGATACAGCTCGAAACGGATCGCGTGCGGAATTTCGGGGATGTCCTCGAGCACCAGGTTGCCGTTGTTCAACACGCGCCGGTCCACATCGTCGGCCAGCGCCGCGTGCGCGGCCAGCAGCACGAGCGCGCTGCCGGGCAAGATCCTCAATAGTCGTCGCAGGCTCATCGGCTTATGAGTCGGCCGAAATTTCGACGACCGTGCGTCCCGTCACCGTGCCATCGATGTACGCCTGGAACGCCGCGGGCAACTCATCGAAGGAAATCGTGCGGTTGCCGATCGTATCGAGGTGTTGTGGTTTCAGGTCGCCACCAATCCGGCCCCAGACGGCGCGCCGCAGGTCACGCGGCGTCTCGACCGAGTTGATGCCAAGCAGGCACACAGCGCGCAGGATGAACGGCATCACGGTTGTATGGAGTTCGTGGCTTGCGGCAAGACCGATGCTCGCGATGTTGCCGCCGTATTTCATGGTGCGGGTCAGCCAGGCCAGGTAGTCGCCGCCGAGGTTGTCGATCGCCCCGGCCCACAGCGCTTTTTCCATGGGGCGCTTGCCGAAGTCGATAGCGTCGCGCAGCAGGATCTGTTGTGCCCCGATCCTGCGCAGGTAGTCCTCCTCCGACGCCTTGCCGGTCACTGCTGCGACCTCGTAGCCCAGGCCGGCAAGCATGTCGATGGCGATACTGCCAACGCCACCCGTCGCGCCGGTGACCACCACGGGACCCTGGCCCGGCGCCTGCCCGTTCTGCTCCATGCGGTGGATGGCCAGTGCCGCCGTGTAACCGGCCGTGCCGATCTGCATCGCTTCCGCGCAGGTCATGCCGTCGGGAACAGCGACGATGCTGCTGCTGTCGATGCGCGCGTATTCGGAGTAGCCACCGTCGATCGTTTCGGACAGTCCGCAACCGTTCACGAGCACGCTGGTGCCCGGCGGAAAGTCCGCGTCCCCGGTGCTGACGACGACGCCGGCCAGGTCGATACCGCCATTCAGCGGATAGCGCCTCAGAATGCGCCCTTTGCCGGTCGCCGCCAGCGCATCCTTGTAGTTGATCGTCGAGTGCGTAACGCGCACAACAACGTTGCCCTCAGTCAGGTCGTCTATCTCCAGCGCCTGGAACCCGGCGACGATCTTCCCGTCCTGCTCATCGATACGGTATGCGCGAAACTTATCCATTGTGCTTCTCCAGCCGCTCGAGCCATGACACCAGGCCCTGGGCATTCAGAACGATATCGATCTCGAGTATGGACCACATCGCGTCGCGACCACCCCTGAAGCCGTGTGCGAGGAGGCGTTCGCTCAGGTAATCGTCCATGGCCTGTTGGATACGCTCACCACGTTTCGGTTCCGCCTGGTGCGCGAGCGCGATCTCCACGTAGGCATCGATTCCGGCATGCATGTCGGCAGCGAGCCGCTCGAGGTCCCGCACGCGGCTGTAGTGGGTGAGATAGAGCTGCTCGGGGTCGCACCCCATGATGCGATCCACCGACTTGTGCGCTTCCTCGGGATCGAAGCTCGCCGGTGTCGTTGTCGGGTAAATGAACTCGCCGTTGACTGTGTCGCACTCGCGGTAGGAGATGCCGAAATTGTCACCTGTGAACACACCGCGCGAGGACGGGTCGTTGAGGACGTAGTGATGCCGCGCGTGCCCCTCGGTGTGCAGCGCCTGCATGGCCCGGCCATTGAGATCGAACCAGGCCTCGTCCTCTGCAACGGTGACGCGGGGCTCCGCGATCGGGACGATGTCACCGTACATGTCACGTGTGCGCTGCTCACCGTAGACGCCGATCGTCCCGGCGATCAGCCTTTCGGGATTCACCATGTGCGGCGCACCACGCGGGTGCACGATGCACTGCGCGTTTGGCAGGTGCTGCATGAGCAGGCCGGCACCGCCGGCATGGTCCAGGTGAATGTGCGTCAGGAAAACGAAATCGACATCGCCGGGGTCAAGATCCCGCTGGCGCAGCCCGTCGAGCAAATGCGGGACGCTGTTGTTCGTGCCGGTATCGACGAACGCGCCCCGACCGCCCTCAACGATGAGATGACTCGCGTCCTGTAACGGCCGGAGGTACTCGGTATCGATGGCAACGATGCCATCGTCGAGCTCGGTTATGCGGGCGCGACTACTCAGGCCTGGTCGTCTCCAGGCCCTCGAGGCGCGAGAAGTAGCGCGCGAGCTTGGCAACGTCTTCTTCGGCAATCAGCGCGGCCTGTGCACTCATGATCGGGTCCTTGCGCGTGCCGTCGCGATACTGGTTCAGCGCGTTGAACAGGTAGTCCTCGTGCTGGCCGGCAAGCGTGGGCCACGCCGCGTTGACACTGATGCCGTTCTGGCCGTGGCAGGCCGTGCATGCCGCGGCCTTGTCGAACGATGTGCCCTGCGTACCGCCGGCCGCGACCGTGTCACCGCCGATACTCGCGAGGTAGGCCGAGACGTCCTGGATTTCCTGGTCCGTCAAGCTCGTTGCCTGCGCCACCATCGTTGGATGCTTGCGCGTGCCGTCACGATAGCCCTTCAGGGCGATCTCCAGGTAGCCCGCCTTCTGGCCGCCGAGCTTGGGAACGCGGTAAGACGGGTAGGCATTGCGATATCCCTCGATGCCGTGGCACCCAAGGCAGGTATATCCGAGTTCCTTGCCGGCGGCGGCATCGCCTTCGGCGAATGCAGGCTGGGCAAGAAGGGCGGCTGCCAGGAGCAGCGCCGTTGCGCTAGCGACGATCTTCATGTTCGTAATCACTTGATGTGGCGTTAGATCCAAACCCCGGCACGGGCCGAGGTCGCTGATGAGGCCGCTATGGTAGTGACACTCGGCCTCGATTTCTAGCGTTCATGCAGGCTTGTGCAGGTACACGCATGCTGGCATCGTGGCTCCTGTAACTGATTTGACGAGGATTCGCTGTGAAAAAGGGTGTTGTTGCGGTACTGGTTCTGCTGGCGCTCGTTGTGCTGATTTCGCCCGCCATCGTGGGTCGACTGGCAGAAAAGTCGATGGACGAAAGCCTCAGCTGGGCGGCGCAGGAGAGCGGCGAGGTCCGGGTAACGTCCGAGAACTTCACGCGCGGCTGGTTTTCTTCCGAGGGAACGCACCGCGTGGAGCTGCGCGATGGCGACCTGAAGTCGGCGCTGGTAACGCTCGTCGGCCCCATCGAGTCCGATGACGAGCTGCCCATCCTGATCATCAACACGAGGCTCGATCACGGCCTGATTCCCGTCTCGTCGATGTCGCGGGAGCGTGGCTCCCTCGAGCCCGGCCTGGGCAGCGCCGTATCCACCTTGCAGATCGAGTTCGAAGACGGCGAGGTGATCGACATACCGGGCACCATCTACAGCAAGGTCGGCCTGGCCGGCGAATTGCTGTCGAACTACATCCTTGAGCCCGGTTCACACAGCGACGGCGACACGCGTGCCTCCTGGGGGCCGACCGAGATCGAGGTGAAAACCGACCCGAAGAACGGCGAGGCGCAGTTTCGTGGCACCGTGAGGTCACTGTCCCTGCACGACGGGTCGGAGGTCGTCTCCCTCGGCCTGCTGACCTTCGATGGCGACCAGCAGCCCACGCGACATGGCATCGTCGTCGGCGACGTCCACGTCGAGCTTGGCGACCTGTCTGTGTCGATCGACAGTGTCGATCTTCTGCTCATGCCGTCCATGTCCGTGACGGGAAACACGAAGCTCGACGGCGACGAGGTCAATGCCATCGCGACCATGAACATGGTCATGCAGAACCTCCCCCAGGCTGGCGATATGACGTTCGACATGGTGTTCGAATTGCTCGGCGCCGATGCCGAGTTGCTCGGCCGGGTGCAGCGAAGCGTGGAAAGCGCGCAAACGGCACAAGACCCGATGGCGCTTTATGCAGCGGCCGAAAAAGACCTCCTGGGGTTGTTCGCGTCCGGCTTCGAGATGAACCTCGAGCGCTTCGAAGTCACGCTGCCGGAAGGCACGATTTCCTCCAAAGCGAACTTCAGTTTCGCGGAAAGAGATCCGGCGGATTTCGCCTGGACGTCATTGCTCATGACGACCGAGGCCAGCATCGATATCGCCATTTCCGACGCCGTCGTCCAGCTGCTGCTCGAAGAACAGCCCGGTGCGGCGATGGTCATCGGCGGCGGCTACCTCGTCAAACGCGGCGACACCTACGTGCTGAAGGCAGAGATGAAAAAAGGCCTGCTGACGGTCAACGGTGCGCCGATCCCGATTCCGTTCGGCGGGATGCGCTAGCTCTCCGGGTAGTGGCAAGCAACGCGCGTGCCGGCAACGTCTCGCAGGGCCGGCGCTTTTGAATCGCAGCCGTCCCCGGCGCGGACACAGCGCGGGTGGAACACGCAACCGGCCGGCGGGTTGACCGGCGATGGCACCTCGCCGCGGAGCGGCGCGCGTTTCGGCCTGACCACCGGATCCGGTACCGGGATCGAATCGAGCAGTGCGCGCGTGTACGGATGCCTTGGCGATGCGAACAGCGTTTTGGCGTCAGCCGCTTCCACGAGCCTGCCGAGATACATCACCAGCACGCGATGACTGATGCTGCGCACCACCGCCAGGTCGTGCGAGATGAAGATGATCGACAGGCCCGTATCCTCCTGCACGCTGCGCAACATCTCGAGCACCTGCTTGCGTACCGACCCGTCGAGCGCGGCGAGCGCCTCGTCGCAAACCAGCACCTTGGGCGCGAGTATCAGCGCACGTGCGATTGCGACACGCTGCGCCTGTCCGCCTGACAGCTCGTGCGGGAAGCGCCGCAGGTGTTTCTCGCCCAACCCGACGTCGTCCAGCATGGCCACAACGCGCTGTCGTCTTTCGGTCGCACCCAGCTGCGGCTCATGCACGCAGAGCGGCTCCTCGACGATCGCCAGCACGCGCATCTGTGGGTTCAGGGCACTCGCCGGATCCTGGAATACAAGCTGCAGGTCGCGTCGCGCGGACTTCGCGCGTCGCTCCACCGTCTCGTCGAGGGGCGCACCTGCGTACACCACCCGTCCGGACGACATCGGCACCAGGCCCAGCATCGCGCGCACGAGGCTCGATTTGCCGGACCCGGACTCGCCGACGATGGCGATGGTCTCGCCTCGCCGGACCGAGAAGCTGACGCCCCGGACTGCCGTCAGGTCCCGGTATTCGACAGCCGCATCGCCGACACTCAGGATCGTGCTGCCTTTGGCGGCGACCGGCACTTCACCGCGATCCACGCGCGGTGCCGCAGCCAGTAGCTGTTTGGTGTGCGCGTGGCCTGGCGCTGCGAAGACCGCGGTCGTCGGCCCCTGCTCGACCAGCCGGCCCCCGTCGAGCACCACCGTGTGCTCGCAATAGCCCGCGATGATGCCCAGGTCGTGGGTGATCAGCAGCAGGGCCGTGTTGTCCCGGAGGTCCTCGAGCAAGTCGAGAATCTGTGCCTGCACGGTTACGTCCAGTGCCGTCGTCGGCTCGTCCGCGATCAGGAGGTCTGGTTCGGCGATAAGCGCCGCTGCCAGCACGACGCGTTGCCGCATGCCGCCCGACAACTCGTGCGGATAGGCGCGCGACTGCCGCTCCGGGTCGGGCAGGCCGACGCTGGCCAGCATCTCGATCACCCGGGCATCGACATTCGTCTTGTTCGCGAGTCCATGAGCGAGGGGTATTTGTCGCAACTGGGTGCCGATGCGCAGGTAGGGGTTCAACGCCTGCATCGGGTCCTGGAAAACAATACCGATGCGGCGTCCGCGCAACGTGTTAAGGACCGCATCGCTCGCGCCGAGAATCTGTTGCCCGTCAAACTCGATGCTGCCGCTGGTCATCGCATGCTTCGGCAGGAGACCGAGGATCGCAAGCGCGGATTGCGTCTTGCCGGAACCCGACTCCCCGACCAGGCCGACCGACTCACCGCGCTCGATGTACAGGTCGACGCCGTCGACAACCGCTTCATCGCCGTAACGAATCGTCAGGCCCTGCACATCGAGCAGGCTCACGACGTGTGCCTCGCGTCGAAAAGATCCCGCAACCCGTCGCCGAGGAAGTTGAAACACAGCAGCGTCAGGGCCAGCAGCGATGCGGGCACGAGCAACACCCAGGGCGCGCCTTCCATGTGCTTGACGCCCGCGTCGACGAGCGCGCCGAGGGAGGTCTGCGGTTCCTGCACACCGAGCCCGAGGTAGCTCAGGAAAGATTCGACCAGGATCGCCTGCGGAATCGTGAGCGTGACGTACACAACCACGATACCGACCAGGTTGGGGGCAATATGACGAGACACGATACGTAGCGTGCTTACACCGGTTAGTCGCGCGGCCTCGACGAACTCGCGCTCGCGCAAGCTCAGCGTCTGCCCCCGGACGATACGGGCCATGTCGAGCCAGTTGATCGCGCCGATCGCAACAAAGATCAGCAGGAAGTTCCGCTCGAAAGCGACCATCAGCAGGATGACGAAGAAGATAAACGGCAGCGCGTACAATGTATCGACGAGACGCATCATCGCCGCATCCAGGCGGCCGCCGACAAAGCCGGCTACGGCGCCGTAGGTGACGCCGATGACCAGGCTGACCAGGCTCGCAACGATGGCCACGAGCAGGGTCACGCGAATTCCCAGCATCGTGCGCACGAACAGGTCGCGCCCGAGGTCATCCGTGCCGAAGAGATGCAGGTCACGAAGCGACGGCGCCGCCAGGATGTTCTCGAGGTTCGTGGTCGCGTAGTCATGCGGGCTGACCCATGGGCCGACCAGCGCCACGACGGCGACGGTGAGCAGGAGGCCGCCGGTAATGCGGATGCTGCGATTACCGCTCATCGGTAACGCACTCGCGGATCGATCGCGCCATAGAGAATGTCGACGAGCAGGTTCAGGAACACGATCAGTGTTGCGTAAAACACTACGATGCCAAGCACCAGCGTGTAGTCGCGGTTCAGCGCGCCACGCACGAAAGACTCGCCGAGCCCCGGAATGGCGAAGATCTGTTCGACAACGACAGAGCCTGTCAGGATCGCGGCAATCGCCGGCCCCATGTAGGACAGCACCGGCAACATCGCCGGCTTCAGCGCGTGCACACGAACCACGGTCGCGGTACCCAGGCCCTGGGCGTACGCGGTACGGATAAAGTCACGGCTCAACACGTCCATCATGCTCGCGCGGGTGAGCCGCGCGATGTAGGCGATCTGCGGCAAGGCGAGGGTCGTAACCGGAAGGACGTAGCGGCTCACGCCGGTCACACCGCTCCATCCCGCAGGCAACCATTGCAGCTTCACGGCCAACAGCAGGACCAGCGCCGGGGCGATCACGAAGACGGGAATGGAGATGCCAGTCATCGCGAAGCCCATCACGACCTTGTCGAATACCGTGCCCTGCCGCAGTGCGGCAGCGGTGCCCACGCTGATGCCGATGACGAGTGCCAGCGCCATGGCCATGGCACCGAGCTGCAGGGAGTACGGGAAGGCCTCTCCGATCAGGCTGCTGACCGAACGACCGTGATAGCGATACGACGGACCGAGGTCGCCGCGCAGGAGCCCGGACAGGTAGCGCAGGAACTGCTGCGGAAGTGGCTCGTCGAGGTGATAGTGGGCCTCGATGTTGGCTTCGATGTCCACGGGCAACACACGTTCGTCGTCAAACGGCCCGCCCGGCGCGGCATGCACCATCAGGAACGCGAGGGCAATGACCAACAACAGTGTCGGTATCGCTCCCAGGATGCGGAGCAACGTGTATCGCAGCAAGTTTTCGATCCGGGGCTATTGGGCCGCTTTGAAACTCAGCTGCTGAGAGTAATGGTAATCAAGAACATTGTCTCCCCAGCCTTCGATTTGGGGGCTGACGAGATGCTTCGAGACAAAAAAGTACAAAGGAATGACCGGGTAGTCGGCCAGCATGACGCGCTCGGCTTCCTCGAGGTACAGCTTGCGCTGCCCGAGGTCCACCTGGCTGGCGGCGAGCGCCATCAGCGAATCGAACTCCTCGCTTGCGTAGCGCGGCATGTTCGCGGCACTGCCGCTTTGCAGCACGCTCAGGAACGTGTGCGCGTCGTTGTAGTCGCCCGTCCAGCTCGAACGAAAGACCTGCGTGATCTCCGCATCCTTCATGTTGGCAAGCAATACCTGGAATTCTTCGTTGACCAGGGTTGCCTCCAGGCCCAGGATCTCGCGCCACATCGACTGCACGGCGACCGCGATCTTTCTGTTTGTGTCATTGGTGTTGTAACGCACCTCAATGCGCAGGGGCTTGTCCGGTCCATACCCGGCCTCTTTGTAAAGGCGGCGGGCAACCTGCTCACGCTCTTCTTTACTGAGGGCGGCGAAGCTCGATAGCGGGGGTTCGTAATTGTTCACGCCTTGCGGTACCCAGCTGTAGGCCGGCGCTTCCCCGCGACCCGTTACCCGCAGGGCAATCTGTTCGCGATCGACCGCCATGGACAGCGCCTGGCGCAATGCCGGGTTGTCCTTGAACGGCGGCCTGGTCAGGTTGTAACCGAAGTAAACCACGCCGAGATACGGCGCAACGCGCAACTGGTCGCCGTAGTCTTTGCGTATCTGCGCGAAGCTGTCCGGCGGCACCGTGCTCGTTACGTGCAGCTCGCCGGCACGGTAACGATTGAGCTCCGAGTTGTCCTGCACCATCACGTGATAGTTCACCGCATCGATCGCCGTTGCCGCGTTGTTCCAGTAGTGCTCGTTGCGCTTGAGCGAGATCACCGAGCCCGGGACCCAGGCTTCGAGCGTGTACGCGCCGTTGGACACGAGCTTGCCGGGCCGCGCGAAACCATCGCCGTGTTCGGCGAGCGAGTCGGGGTGGACCGGGAAGGTGCTCGGGTGCGTCAGCAGGCTAACCAGGTATGGCGTCTGTTGCACGAGACGCAAAACCACGGTCCTGTCATCCGGTGCCTCGACGCCCAGCATGGACACCGGTATGTCCCCGGACGTGATGCCCGCCGCGTTCTCGAGGTCGGCGAGCATGGCCGCGTAGAAGGCCGCGGTCGACGGATCGACCAGCCGACGCATGCCGGCCACGAAATGATCGGCCGTCAGCGCCTCGCCATTCGACCAGCGCAGGCCCGCACGCAGGTAAAACGTGTACTTGAGGCCGTCCTCGGACACCTCCCAGCGCTCCGCCGCAGCCGGGATGAGCTCCCCGGTCGCCGAGTAGCCGACCAGGCCTTCGCCGAGGTCACGAATGACGTCGGCGGCCTGGATGCTGCGCGCTTTGTGCTGGTCGAGCGTCTCAGGATCGCTCGAGAGGCCGCGTTGCAGCGTGGTGGGCGGGCCGGCCGGGTCTTCGCCGCCACCGCAGGCTGCGCCGACAGCAAGCACGAACAGGAGGCCAAGAACTCGTAGCGTTTTCATACGCAAAGCATACCTGAGTGCGGCCAGCTTTCTCCGGGGCAGGTCTCAACTTTTGGCAAAGCCCGCGCTGTTTTTGGGCCGCATTGCCCATGCGCATGCCGTGTGCCTGCGGGCGCTAGGCGCTTCTCTTGAGCTGCCGCTTCTTCAGATGAATCAGGATCAGCGAGACCGCCGACGGCGTCATACCCTCGAGCCGGGAGGCCTGGCCGAGCGTCGCAGGCCGCGCTGCAACCAGCTTCTGCCGCGCCTCGTTGGACAGGCCATCGACGTTCGTATAGTCGATGTCTTCCGGCAGCCGCAGCGACTCCTGCCTGGCGTGTTTCTCGATTTCGCGTTCCTGGCGATCGATGTAGCCGGCGTACTTCGCCTGCACCTCGAGCTGCAGCTCGACCTGCTCGCGCTGTTCGTCGCTCATCGTCGCCAACACCTCGCTCGTGCCGACGCCGGGCAGGCCGACGATGTCAGCGTAGCGCTGCTCGGGTCGTTTCAACAAGGCGTTTGCCCTGACTCCCGCGGTTTTGACGATGATGTTTTCGAGGCGCGCGTGTTCCCGCTCGACGCCCTCGCGCTTGGCTTCGAACGCGCTCCAGCGGCCGTCGTCCACAAGGCCCAGTTCGCGGCCGCGCGGCGTCAGCCTGAGGTCAGCGTTGTCCTCGCGCAGCAGCAGGCGATATTCGGCGCGGCTCGTAAACATACGGTACGGCTCGGACACACCGCGCGTCAGCAGGTCGTCGATGAGCACGCCCAGGTAGGCCTCGTGCCGCTCGGGGAACCACTCGTCCAGTTCGTGCGCGTTGCGCGCGGCATTCATGCCGGCCAACAGCCCCTGGGCGCCCGCCTCCTCGTAGCCGGTCGTGCCGTTGATCTGCCCGGCGAAATACAGCCCCGGCAGGTGCTTCGTTTCGAGCGTCGGCCTGAGGTCGCGCGGGTCGAAATAGTCGTACTCGATCGCGTAACCCGGCTGCGTGATCACGGCCGTCTCGAAACCGACGATAGAGTGCACGAAGCGTTCCTGTGTGTCGGCGGGCAGGCTGGTCGAGATGCCGTTCGGATAGACGATGTCGGTCGTCAGCCCTTCCGGCTCGACGAAGATCTGGTGCGAGGACTTGTCGGCGAAGCGCACGACCTTGTCCTCGATGGACGGGCAGTAACGAGGACCGACACCCTCGATCAGCCCCGAGTACATCGGTGACTCATCCAGCGAGCCACGGATGATGTCGTGTGTCTGTTCGGTTGTCTTGGTGATGAAGCAGGAGACCTGTTGCGGGTGCTGCCGCCGCTCGCCGATGAACGAAAACACGGGTACCGGGTCGTCGCCGGGCTGCTCCTGCATGAGCGCGTAGTTGAGCGTCTTGCCGTCGAGCCGCGGCGGCGTTCCGGTTTTCAGCCGGGCGACATTGAACGGCAGCTCACGCAGGCGCGACGCCAGCCGGTTCGAGGGCTCATCGCCGATTCTCCCGCCGGCCTTTTCTGTCCTGCCAATGAGGATGCGACCGCCAAGAAACGTCCCGGCGGTCAGGACCACGGTCCGGGAGCGGTGTGTCGCACCGGCGTGGGTGACGACACCGGCCGCGCGGCCGCCCTCGACGACGAGGTCGTCAACGGCCGCTTCGATGACCTCGAGGTTCGCCTGGCGGCGGACAATGGCCTGGATGGCCGCCCGGTACAATTCCCGATCCGCCTGCGCCCGCGTCGCGCGCACCGCCGGGCCCTTGGATGCATTGAGCGTACGAAACTGGATGCCCGCCACGTCGATCGCGCGCGCCATCGCACCGCCCAGCGCGTCGATTTCCTTTGTCAGGTGGCCCTTGCCGATGCCGCCGATGGCCGGGTTGCAGCTCATCTGCCCCAGCGTGTCGAAGCGATGCGTCACGAGCAGCGTCCGGGCACCCGCGCGCGCGGCAGCCAGGGAGGCTTCCGTACCGGCGTGTCCGCCGCCAACGACGATGACGTCATACACTGCAGTCATTGATCAAACTTTAACCAGTTTCAGGCTGTCGGGGGCGGGATTCTAGTCGCTGTAACCCCGCGTTGCCACTCGAACTTTACTATCTTCAGGGGTTTGTCCAAGATACGCCGTTCGTCCACACCGCGGATCGTCGATGGCCTGCAAGCCCGCCCGATTACTCATCACCGCCCTCGCCCTGCTCGCCCTGTCCGGCGTTGCCGGCGCCCAGGCGTTGGAGCTCACGGAGTGCCGCATCAGTGCCGGCCCCGGTTTCGCGGGTATCAAGGCGCGCTGCGGCACGCTGCTGCGGCCCGAGAATCCGGACGACCCGGACTCCCCGGACATCGAGTTGCGCATTGCCGTCGTACCGGCCCTGAACCTGAGTCCCGAGACCGACCCGGTCGTGCCGATTGCCGGCGGGCCGGGGCAGGGTTCGGTGGAGTTCTACGCGGCTTACCGCGGCGCCTTCGAGCCGCTGCGACGCAATCGCGACATCGTGCTCGTCGACCAGCGCGGCACGGGTGAGTCATCGCGCATGGATTGCCCGATCGACGACGACGCACTTCTCTTCGAGTCGGAGTTTTCGCTCGACGACACGCTCCGCTACATCAACGACTGCCTTGACGCGCTGCCACACGACCCACGCTATTTCACGACCAGCGTTGCCGTCACCGACCTCGAGGCCGTGCGCGAGGCCCTCGGCTATTCGCAACTCAACCTCTACGGCGTCTCTTACGGCACGCGCGTTGCGCAGCACTTCGCGCGGCGCTACCCGGACTCGACGCGCACGCTCGTGATCGACGGCGTGGTCCCGCCGCAGGTGTCGCTCGGCCCCGAAATCGCGACGGAAAGCCAGAAGGCTATCGACAACATTCTCGCTCGCTGCGCCGCGGACGCTGACTGCAATGCGCGGTTTCCCGACATCGATGCAGCCTTCGCACGCCTTGTCGCCGAGTTGCGGGAAGCGCCCGTGATGATCAGCGTCCCGCACCCGAATACGGGGCGGGCCGAGGCGCTCTCGTTCGGCGAAGGGCATTTCGCGGGCGCGGTTCGCCTGCTGGCCTACAACCCGGCCACCATCGCGCTGCTGCCGTTATTCATTCACGAGGCCGACGCTGGCAACTGGGTGCCGCTCGGCGCGCAATACATGATGACGGCACTTGAGATGTCCGACGCGCTGGCGCTCGGCATGCACAACGCCGTCATGTGCACCGAGGACATGCCGTTCCTCGACCGCACAACGATCGATTACAGCGGCATCGAAGCCAGTTACATGGGTTCTTTTCAGCTCGAGGCGCTCGAGGCGATGTGCGAGATATGGCCCGCCGGGCCGATCGACGGTGATTTCAAGACGCCCCTCGCCACGGACCTGCCGGTCCTGTTGTTGTCAGGCGATGCCGACCCCATCACGCCGCCGCGTTATGCCGAACTCGCCGCAGTGGATCTTGGCAATGCCTTACACCTGGTCGGCAAGCACCAGGGACATGGGCAGATTGCCGTCGGTTGCACCAGCGAGCTGGTTGCCGATTTCGTCGCGGCCGCGGATCCCGGCGCGATCGATGCGGAGTGTCTCAAGCGCAATTTCATCATGCCTTTCTTTCTCGACTTCTCGGGGCCGGCACCATGATCACGGTTCGGGACATCCATAAGTCCTTCGGCAAGGTGCATGCCGTTCGTGGCGTCAGCTTCAACGCGCCGGACGGCAAGATCACGGGGTTGCTGGGACCGAACGGGGCCGGGAAGTCGACCACCCTGCGCGTTCTTTACACGGTATTGAAGCCGGACAGCGGCAACGCCGATATCGATGGCGCGGACGTCGTCACCGACAGCCTGGCCGCGCGCGAGAAGATTGGCGCGCTGCCGCACGGTGCCGGCCTGTACCCGCACCTGACCGCGCGCGAGAACATCGCCTACTTCGCCCGGCTGTGCGGCCTCGACAAGGCCGAGGTCGACGACCGTGTCGACCAGATCGTCAAGCTGCTGGAGATCGGCGAGTTTGCGGAGCGCCGCACCAAGGGCTTCTCGCAGGGACAACGCACCAAGGTCTCGCTGGCGCGGGCGCTCGTGCACAACCCGCAGAACATCCTTCTTGACGAGCCATCCAATGGTCTCGATGTCATGGCGACACGGTCGTTGCGCGAGATCATTCTCAAGCTGAAAGACGACGGCCGCTGCGTCCTGTTTTCGAGCCATGTCATGCAGGAGGTTGCCGCGCTGTGCGATGACATCTGCATCATCGCTCACGGCCGCGTGGCGATCGACGACTCGATCGACGGCATCCGCGAACGTACGGGCTGTGACGACATCGAGGATGCATTCGTCAAGGCCATACACATGGTGGGGCCGGAATAATGCGCACAATGCTCACCGTGTTTCTCAAGGAGGTTCTCGACAACTTCCGCGACCGGCGCACACTGGGCTCGGCCCTGCTCATGGGGCCTATCTTTGGTCCCGTCTTGTTCGCTTTCGTCATCAACCTGTCGATCGAGCGCTCCCTGGAAGACGCCGAGACGACGCTCGAGCTGCCCGTCATCGGCCAGGAACATGCCCCGAACCTGGTGGCATTCCTCTACAGCCGGAATATCGATGCGATTGACGGCCCCGCCGATACCGCCGCGGCCATGGATGCCGTGAAGACGGGCGAGCACGACGTGGTTCTTGTGATTCCCGAGGCGTTCGGCGAGCAGCTCGCCGGCATGATTCCGGCGCGCATCGAGCTCGTGTCGGACCAGGCGAATTCCGATGCGGACCGCGATGCGCGGCGCGTGCGCAATTCATTGTACGCCTACAACCAGACGCTGGCCGGAACGCGGGTTATCGCGCGCGGCATCAATCCGCGAGCCCTGCAGCCCCTGATCGTGGATGAGATCGACGTGTCGACGCCCAGCGGTCGCTCCGCGATGCTGCTGGGGATGATGAGCTATTTCTTCGTCTTCGCGGCGCTCATGGGTGGCATGTACCTGGCCATCGACACCACCGCCGGTGAACGCGAGCGCGGCTCTCTCGAGCCCCTGCTGTCGCTGCCCGTAACGCGCGACCAGCTGATCTTCGGCAAGATCGCCGCCACCTGCCTGTTCATGACCTTGTCGCTCATGCTGAGCCTGACCGCGTTCTACGTCTCTCTGAACTTCATGCCGCTCGAACAGCTCGGGATGACGCCGAACTTCGGCCCGGGCGTCGTGCTTGCGGCGCTCGCCATCTTCCTGCCGTTCATCCTCGTCGGCGCCGCGCTGATGACGCTGGTTGCGTCGTTTACCAAGAGTTATCGCGAGGCGCAAACGTGGCTCAGCGTCGTCCTGATTGCGCCGACGATGCCCATTCTCATCGTCAGCATCCTGACGCTGCGGCCGCGCACGGAGTTCATGTTCATCCCGTCCCTGAGCCAGCACCTGCTGCTCGTGGACATGGTCAAGAACGAGCCCATCAACGGCCTGCACGTCGCGATTTCCGTCATCAGCACGCTCGTCATCGGAATTGTCCTGACCTGGGCATGTGCGCGGCTGTATCGGAGGGAGGGCCTGCTCGGCTAGAATACCGGCCATGTCCCTGTTCTCCGAACTGCGGCGACGCAACGTCATCAAGGTCGCTCTGCTCTATGCAGTTGCGAGCTGGCTGCTCGTCTGGATCATCGGCCACATGGTCGGCAACCTTGGCCTTTCAGCCTGGGTCAGCGACTATGTCCTCCTGCTGCTGGCGATCGGCTTCCCGGTCGCGCTGATCTTCGCATGGACCTACGAGATCACACCTGTCGGCCTCAAGCGGGCTGTCGACGTCGACCAGACCCAGTCGATCGTTTACAAGACCGGGCAGAAGCTGAATGCGGCCGTCGCCGTACTTGCGGTTCTTGGCGTTCTTGCCGTCATTGGCGAACAACTGCTGCCCGAGTTCGAACCGCCACCGCCGCTGGTTCTCGAGGAGATACCGCTCAAGCCCGTGTTCGACTTCTCGGCCAAGGCGGAGGTCCCGCGCGAGATCACCTCGTTCAACCTGCCAAACGGCCTCGAGATCATCGTCTGGCCCGATCACGATATTCCCAACGTCGTCATGTACAACTTCGTGCGCGCGGGCGGCCGCAACGAATACCCGGGCATCACCGGAATCGCGCATTTTTTTGAGCACATGATGTTCAACGGCACGAAGAAGCGCGAGCAGGGCGAATTCGACGAGGAAATGGAAGCCGCCGGCGGCGCCAATAACGCCTATACGAGCAACGACGTCACGGTCTACATGGACTGGTTCCCGCGTTCCGCGCTGGAGAAGATTCTCGAACTCGAAAGCGACCGGCTGAAGAACCTCGCGATCGACCCGGATGTCGTGGAAACGGAGCGCACCACGGTCTACTCCGAGCGCCGCCTCAGAGTCGACAACGACAATGACGGCCGGCTTTATGAGCAGCTGCGCGCCACGGCGTACGTCGCACACCCCTACCAGAACCCGGTCATCGGCTGGCCGTCCGACATCGAGAACTGGACACAGCGCGATCTCGAGGATTTCTTCAAGACCTATTACGCGCCCAACAACCTGACGATGATTTTTGCAGGTGACGTGACGCCCGAGGAAATCTACCTGCTGGCCGACCAGTACCTGTCACCGATTCCCAGGCAGCACCCGCCGCCCGAGATCACCACGGTGGAACCGGCGCAGCAGGGCATGCGCCGCCTGCTTATCGAAACCAGCGCACAAACGCCGCTGGTCCACATCGCGTTTCATGCGGGTGCGGAAGCCGACCCGGAGACTCTGCACCTCGAGCTCTTGCTTGCGATTCTTGCCGAGGGTAATTCGTCGCGCCTCTACCAGGCACTCGTCGAAGACGCGCAGATCGCGCTCGATATCGGTGCCTGGCAGTCGGGCGGTTTCGATCCGGGGCTCGCGTATTTCGCGATGACCCTCGCGCCCGGTGCCGACCCGGAAGCCGCGGAAGACCTGCTGCTCGGCCTGCTCGACGAGGTGGTCGCCAACGGCGTTACGGCCGCGGAGATGACCAAGGCGCGCAACCTGCGCATTGCGTCGTTCTGGCGCGGCCTGCAAACGATCAACGGCAAGGCATCGGCGCTCGGCAATTACGAGGTGTTTACGGGTGATTACGAAAACCTGTTCGCCGTTCCCGAACGACTCACGTCAACCACGCCAGCCGACCTCAAGGCCGTGGCGGCCAAGGTGTTCCGGCGCAACAACATGACTGTCGGGGTATTGCGCGCACCGGAGGATGAAGAATGAAGCCGGCCCTTTGCGCCCTCCTGCTGCTCGTCGCCGGCCTCGCTCACGCGGCCGGCCTGGCGTTGCCCGACTACGAGCGCGTCGAACTCGCGAACGGCACGGTCTTGCTGCTGAGCGAAAAACACGATGTGCCACTCATCGGGATGCGCGCCGTGGTCCGCGGTGGCAGTGTCACCGACCCGGCCGACAAGGCGGGCCTCACGGAGTTGCTCGCGGCTGTGATGCAAAAGGGTGCGGGCGATCGCGATGGCGCGGAGTTTGCCGAAGCCGTAGCGCGAGTCGGTGGCCAGTTGAGCGTCAATGCCGAAGTCGAGGCTGTTGCCGTCAGCGCCGAGTTCCTGTCCCGCGATGCCGAACTCATGATCGAGCTGGTGTCGGATTTGTTGCGTGAGCCCGTGCTCTCGGCCGAGGAGTTTGCCAAGGAGCGTGACCGCGCCGTCGGCCTGATCAGGGCGGCAAAAGACGCCAACCCGAACGACCTGATGACCTACTATGCAAACGGCTTCCTGTTCGGTGAACACCCGTATGGGAGCCCGACGATCGGCAGCGAAACGTCCCTTGCCGCGATCACGCATGACGACCTGGTCGACCACTACAACAATCACTTTGGTGGCGACAGGCTCATCATCTCGGCCGTCGGCGACTTCGACCTTGCCGCTATCAAGGCGCGCCTCACGGCCGTTGTCGGTAGCTGGGAGCCGGCTGCCGGCGAGCGGGTTGTTGTGCCGGCACCCGAAACCGCGCCGGGTCCGCGTGTGCTGCTCGTCGACAAGCCGGGCGCGACGCAAACCTATTTCTGGTTCGGCGACACGGGCGTTGCCATCGATTACCCGCGGCGCGCAGAAATCAATCTTGCGAATACGGTGTTCGGCGGCCGCTTTACGTCGATGCTGGTTACCGAGTTGCGCGTGAATACCGGCCTGACCTACAGTGCGTCGTCGTCGGTAGACCGTCACTCGCAGCCGGGGCCAGTCATGATCAAGTCATTCACGGAAACCTCGAAGACGACCGAGGCGATCGACCTGGCGATCAGCGTGCTGGGCCGCCTGCAGGACGACGGCCTGGACGACGACATGCTCGTGTCGTCCCGCAACTACATCATGGGGCAATTCCCGCCCCGTCTCGAAACGGGCTCGGGCCTTGCGAGCATACTCGCGTTCATCGAGCAGAACGGGCTGGACCGGAGCTACATCGACGCGTACGGAGCGGCGCTCGCGGGCGCAACGCAGGTGTCGGTCGCGCAAGCGATTGCGGACGTCTATCCCGATCGGGATGCGCTGGTGTTTGTCATCGTCGGCGATGCGGAACGCATTCGCGACGACGTGGCGAAGTACGGCCCGGTTACCGAAATGTCGATAACCGAGCCGCGTTTCCGGCCTTAGTTACCGAAGTAAAACCGCCCGCCGAGACCATAAAGCGTCACGTCTTCGTCGATCTCTATGTCGAATCCGAGCGCGAAGGCGTCGGTGAAGCTGTAGAGCGCCCCGGCACCGAACGACGTGCCATCGGCACCATCGCCAAGGTCCGCGTAGCCGATACGGCCGTTCAGCTCGACTTTGTCGGTCAGCATGCCGCGCACGCCAACCGTGGCGCCGAAGCCGTCTTCATCGGCCGAGCCGAATCCGCTTGCCGACACCTCGGCACGCAGATAGGACAGCACGGCGAAGAAGTCCGTACCGTTGGACATGGCACCGTGGTAGCCAACGCCGGCGGACAGCTGATCGAGATCAACACCGAAGTCGAAGCCCAGGGCCGAGTAATTGAGGGCAACAAAGAACGCCTCATTAATCTCGAACGAGCCGCGGATGCCGAAGCCGTCACCGTCCACGTCGAAGCCGGCGAGGTCGTCGTCCAGTTCAGCCTTCATGTAGCCAAGCTCGACGAAGTTGTAGCTGAGGTCGTCAGCGACCGCCGAGGTGAACGCGAAAATGAGCGCGATGCCCAGTAGTTTCTTGTACATACTTACTCCTTGCCGACCTGGTTGTTCGGCTGGTAAAAAACCCGCCGTTTCCGGCGGCCCGCCAATTCGGGATGCTTACGTTGAAGATTGTTGCGCCGCCAGACCTGATGGGCGGCTGATCCTTTCGTGATGTAAAGATCCGGCCTATTTGCCGATGCAGAAGTCGGAGAATATCCGCCCAAGAAGGTCATCCGCTGTGACCGCGCCCACAATTTCGCCCAGTGCCTGCTGGGACAGGCGCAGCTCCTCGGCCAGTAATTCGCCGGCGCGCGTCTCCTCCAGGGCCCTGCGGCCGCTGGCGAAGTGCGTTGCCGCGCGCTGCAGCGCCTCGAGATGGCGCCGGCGCGCCGTGAAAGCGCCCTCTCCCTGGTGCTCGTAACCGGCAAGGCGGCGAATACACTGGCGCAACGCGTCAATGCCGGCCCCGGTTGCGGCCGAGAGGAACACCTCGCCACGCACCAGCCCCGGTGAGTCGCCGCTCAGGTCGATCTTGTTGTGAACGATGGTGACGGGCACCCCTTCCGGAAGTCGCTCTGTCGGCGCCTCCTGTGCCTTGTCGGTGGCGTCCTGGATCCAGAGCACCGCGTCGGCGTTGCCGATCGCCTCCCGGGCGCGCCGGATGCCCTCGGCCTCGATGCGATCCGGGTCGTCGCGCAGTCCCGCCGTGTCGACCAGCTCGACGGCAAGGCCGTCGATGTCGATCTGTTCGCGCAGCACGTCGCGCGTGGTTCCGGCGATCTCGGTGACGATGGCCGCCTCCTGGCCGCTGAGCAGGTTCAGCAGGCTCGACTTGCCGGCGTTCGGCTTGCCAACGATGACCACCTGAAACCCGTCGCGCAGGACACGCCCCTGCTTCGCCTCGGCCTGCAATAGCGCGAACGCTGTCGCGCATTCTTCGAGGCGCTCGACAGCGCATCGTCGGCAAGAAAGTCGATCTCTTCTTCGGGAAAGTCGATCGCCGCCTCGACGTGCATCCGCAGACGAATGAGTTGCTCGGCAAGTGCGTCGACCGCGCTTCGAAAAGGCACCGGACAGCGAGCGCAATGCGGCGCGCGCCGCCTGCGCCGTGCCGCTGCCGATCAGGTCGGCAATGGCTTCCGCCTGGACCAGGTCGAGCTTGTCGTTCAGGAACGCCCGCCTCGAGAATTCGCCCGGCTCGGCCATGCCGCGCGCCGAGCTCGACGACGGCATCGACCAGCAGCGAAATGACGACCGGTCCGCCGTGGCCGTGCAGCTCGAGGACGGATTCGCCGGTGAAGGAGGCCGGCGCGGGAAAATACAGGGCAAGCCCCGAGTCGAGTTTCTCACCGGCGGCGGTTTCGAAAAGACCGGTACGTCGCTGTGCGTGGTTCGGGCAGGCTGCCGAGGACGGCACGGGCGATCCGCTCGGTTTCGGGACCGGAGATACGCACGATGCCGATACCGCCAGTACCCGGCGGTGTGGCCGCAGCAACTATCGTGTCGTCACTCACGTCGCGACGAACTGCCCTTCTTGCTGCCCTTTTGTGCTTTCGACTCGGCTCGACGACCTTGTTGATCTTCCACTGCTGCGCGATCGACAACAGGGTGTTGGTTACCCAGTAAAGCACCAGGCCTGACGGGAAGAACGCGAAGAAGACCGTGAACATGATCGGCATGATCTGCATCACCTTGGCCTGCACCGGGTCGGCCGGTGCCGGGTTCAGCTTCTGCTGGACGAACATGGCGACGCCCATGATCAGCGGCAGGATAAAGTACGGGTCGCGGGTCGACAGGTCGGTGATCCAGAGCGCGAACGGCGCCTGGCGCATTTCGACGCTTTCGAGCAGCACCCAGTAGAACGCGAGGAAGAACGGCATCTGGATCAGGATCGGCAGGCAGCCTGCGGCCGGATTGACCTTCTCGCGCTTGTAGAGCTCCATCATGGCCTGGCTGAGCGCCTGCTTGTCGTCCTTGTAGCGATCCTGCAGCGCCTTCATGCGCGGCTGAATCTTGCGCATCTTCGCCATCGAGCGGCCGCTCGATTCGGTCAGCTTGTAGAACGCGAGCTTGATCAGGAAGGTCACGATAATGATCGCAACGCCCCAGTTCCTGACGAAGTCGTAGACGACGCTCAGCAGCCAGAACAGCGGCTGCGAAATAATCGTCAGCCAGCCGTAGTCGACGGTCAGCTTGAGGCTCTTGTCGATCTCCTCGAGCTGCTCCTGCAGTTTCGGCCCGACGAACAACGTGGTTGCGAAGGTCTCGCTGCTGCCGGGGGCGACCGTCGCGAGGCTGCGGCGAATCACGCTGCTTGTTGCCACGTTGCCGGTAACGCCGATGTCGTACTTGTAGTCGGTGTCCGGCGTCGGCACCACGGCACTCAGGAAGTGATGCTGGATGGTGCCCATCCAGCCCCGCTGCGCGTTGAACTCGCGCTTGCCGTCCTCGATGAGGTCGTCGCGTTTCAGCTTTTCCGATTTGTCGCCGTCGTACACGATCGGTCCCGTGAACGAGTAAGAGTCGACGTCGAACATCGATCGCTCCATCTCGACGGAGCGGCGCTTGATACGTACGTACTCCGCGCCGCGCCAGGGCTCGGCGCAGCCGTTCGTGATCACCTGCTCGAGCCCGATCTCGTAGCTGCCGCGCGAAAAACGGAAGCGCTTTTCAACCGCAATGCCGCTTTCGTCCGTCCACGTCAGCGGCACGACGATCTCGTCGGCGTCGCCGAGCTCGTAGCTGCCGCGGCTCGCCGCAAACTGAGCCAGGTGGGTAGCCTCCGCGGCGCCCCCGGCTGCGCGAACCCCGGACTCAATCAGGCCGTAGTTTTCGTTTGCCGTATCGAGCAGGCTGACCAGCACATCGGGGTGATCTTTGTGAACAGGATACTTCTTGAGCACCGCGCTCTGCAGCGTGCCGCCGGCGGTGCTGATAACGATATCGAAGACGTCGGTGCTGACCGTAACGGTCGGCGCGCGGGCCTGGGTTTCCGGCTCAGGTGCGATGTCCGGCGTACTCGGCAACGCGTCGTCGGCACCGTTGTCCGACAGGGCCGGCAACTCTTCGTCACCGGGTATGGACCCCAGCTCTGTCTGCGTCGCACCGGCTTGTTCGGTAACGGCCGGGGTCGGTTTGGGTGCGTAGTCCGCCACCCAGGTCTGGTAAGTAATCCATGCCAGGAATGCAAAAATAGCCCAAATCAGGAGTCGTTGGTTATCCATTGGTTCGCGGTCCTTGGGTTCTCGCCGTGCTGCATCGTTGCCAGTGTTTGTCGAGACTGTCTGCGAGTTCCTGCCGGGACGCCGTCGTGGCGGCTGGCTGGTTGATCACAACAACATCGAGCCCTGACAGTAATGCCTGTTGCTGACGAAAAGACTCTCGAATAATTCTCTTTATGCGGTTGCGCCCCGTCGCGTAGCGGCAATGCTTCTTGGAGATTGCCAGACCCAGCCTGCCGATACCTGTCTGATTGCGCCGGCACAGCACTGTAAACAGATTGTCCCTGCTGCGCGTCGCTTTCTCAAACACGCGGCCGAAAGCGGCCGCATCAAGAAGCCGGTTGTCTTTGGTGAACCGGTTACTTGAGCTGCTCGTCAACCTTGGGTTTTTGCTCGTCGTTGTGACAGACGTTCGGCGGGTTACGGCGTCAACCGTACGCGACCTTTGGCGCGACGACGCTTCAAGATGAGACGCCCGGCTTTCGTCGCCATGCGTGCACGAAAACCGTGCCGGCGCGCGCGCTTTAAATTGCTGGGCTGATATGTGCGTTTCATAGCCTATCCCGGTGCCCTGGTCAGGGCTAAAATTCGGTTCAAATACGGCCCCTTAAAGGCCGTGCTTTAAGAAGGGCGGCAAGGGTACGCAGATGCCCAGACAGTGTCAATAGAGTAATGTAAACATTGGGTTTTCGGTCTGGACGGGCCTGTGGATAACCGCATCTGGCGGGGCCGCAGGATACGGTATAGACTGCCCCGTCGTTCGTGTTGTTTATGGTTTTCGGCCCTGCCTGCGCCGACCCCGGGGAATCTCTTGTCTGCTGAATCGACGCTTTGGAACCAATGCATTCGCGTCCTGCAGGGGGAGCTGCCCGAGCAACAGTTCAATACCTGGGTGCGCCCGCTGCAAGCCGTGGAAGACGGCTCGGCCCTGCGCCTCCTCGCCCCCAACCGTTTTGTGATCGACTGGGTACAGCAGCACTACCTGGACCGGATTCTCGAGCTCGTTGCCGAGCACGGACCCGGCACCGAGGTCGTGCTCGAGGTCGGCTCCCGGGAGCCCGTGGCGGCCGGCGGCAGCGCCGATAACAAACGGCCCGCGCCCGCCCCCATCAAGACGGGCGGCCACGCGCCGGTGGTGTCCCGGCTCAACCCCCAGTTTACGTTCGAGAGCTTTGTCGAGGGCAAGAGCAACCAGCTGGCAAAGGCGGCGGCCAGCCAGGTGGGCGAGAACCCGGGAAAATCCTACAATCCCCTGTTCATTTACGGCGGGGTCGGGCTCGGCAAGACCCACCTCATGCACGCGATCGGCAACGCCATGCTCAAGGACGACCCGAACGCCCGTGTCAGCTACGTACATTCCGAACGCTTTGTCAGCGACATGGTGAAGGGCCTCCAGCACAACAAGATCTCGGAGTTCAAGCGGTCCTATCGATCGCTGGACGCGCTGCTGATTGACGATATCCAGTTTTTCGCCGGCAAAGAGCGCTCGCAGGAGGAGTTTTTCCACACGTTCAATGCGCTGCTCGAAGG
The DNA here is from genome assembly GCA_963698895.1 of uncultured Gammaproteobacteria bacterium. Taxonomy (GTDB): domain Bacteria; phylum Pseudomonadota; class Gammaproteobacteria; order Steroidobacterales; family Woeseiaceae; genus UBA1847. The sequence continues at coordinate 42,795 of CAVOSO010000002.1, forward strand.
CCAGCGTCAGATCATCCTGACCTGTGACCGTTACCCCAAGGAGGTCAATGGGCTCGAAGAGCGCCTTAAATCGCGCTTTGGCTGGGGTCTGACCGTAGCCATCGAGCCGCCGGAGCTCGAAACATCGGTCGCGATTCTCATCAGCAAGGCGCAGGCGGAGGGCGTGGACCTGCCGAACGAGGTCGCTTTTTTCATCGCCAAGAGAATTCGCTCCAACGTTCGTGAACTGGAAGGCGCGCTGCGTCGCGTAATCGCCAATTACCGATTTACGGGGCGGCCCATCAACCTCGATTTTGCGAAGGAGGCGCTCCGGGACTTGCTCGCACTCCAGGACCGCCTCGTTTCAATCGAAAACATCCAGAAAACCGTCGCGGACTATTTTAAGATTCGCGTCGGGGACCTGTTGTCCAAGAAACGCAGCCGGTCGATCGCGAGGCCAAGGCAATTCGGGATGGCGCTCGCGAAAGAGCTGACTAACCACAGCTTGCCGGAGATTGGGGATGCGTTTGGCGGCAGGGACCATACGACCGTCCTGCACGGTTGTCGGCGAATCGAGTCGCTGCGCGAGACGGACAAGCGCGTCGATGACGATTATCTGAATTTGTTGAGAACCTTGACAGGATGATGTGGATAAGTCGTGGAAAACATTGATGCGAAATAGTATCCACAAGCTATGCACAGGCGGCCTACCGGAGATCAGTCGTTTGTTGGACGGACTTTTATACCGTAAGCCATTGATTTAGTTAGTATTAAAAAAGTTATCCACAGGTGTTTGCTCGCTTAATAATAACTATAAACTAATATATTCCAATATTTATTAACAGGTGGAACCTATGAAGTTTACCGCAGCTCGGGAAGCGCTGTTGAAACCTCTGCAGGCCGTAATCGGCGTTGTCGAGCGTCGTCAAACCATGCCGATCCTCTCAAATATCCTGCTTATTGCTCGGGACGGACAGCTGTCCGTGACGGCAACGGATCTCGAAGTCGAGCTCGTCGCCCAGGCGGACGTCGACACGGAATCGGGGGGGGAAATCACGGTGTCCGGTCGCAAGTTGCTCGACATATGCCGGGCGTTGCCGGAAGGCACCGATATCAATATCAGCGTGAGTGGCGAGAAGCTTGCGGTCAAAGGCGGCCGGAGCCGGTTCAACCTGGCCACGCTGCCGGCGACGGAGTTTCCGGTCGTCGAGGATATCAAGGCGGGGCAATCGATCAACGTGTCGCAGGCGGCGCTCGGTCGGTTGATCGAGAAAACCCACTTCTCGATGGCGCAGCAGGATGTGCGGTACTACCTGAATGGGATGCTGCTCGAGACCGGCGGCGGCTATTTGCGGGCCGTGGCGACGGACGGTCATCGGCTGGCGCTGTGCCAGGCGGAGCTCGACGGCAAGCTTGACGACCAGCAGGTAATCGTGCCGCGCAAGGGCGTGCTTGAATTGCAGCGGCTGATGACGGGGGATGGTGACCTGAACATAGAGCTGGGGGCGAATCATATCCGCATTCAGCTGGACGGCATTCGGTTCACGTCGAAGCTGATTGACGGTCGCTTCCCGGAGTACGAGCGCGTCATCCCGAAAGAGTCCAGCAACGAGCTTAAAGCCGATCGGGGCTCATTCCGTGGCGCTTTGCAACGCACGGCTATCTTGTCGAACGAGAAATACCGGGGCATTCGCCTGGTTATTCGTGACAGCGGTGTCGTGCTGCAGGCGCACAATCCCGAGCAGGAAGAGGCCGAGGAAGAGCTTGAAGTCGAGTACAGCGGCGAGGATATCGAGATCGGCTTTAATGTGAATTACCTGCTGGACGCGCTCGGCGCGGTTGAGGGTGAGGACGTGACGCTGTCCGTGCAGGACAGCAATTCGAGCTGCCTCATTCGTCAGCCAGGCAATGACGACAGTACCTTTGTCGTCATGCCGATGCGGCTCTAGGCGGTCGGGGGAAATCGATATCGGTAATGGGTCGGTATGATCCGCCGATTCAAGGTCAGCAATTTCCGCTGCCTGGAACAGGCCGATCTCGTCCTGAGCCCGTCGTTTAACCTGATTTACGGGGCGAACGCCTCCGGGAAGACCAGCTTCCTGGAGGCGTTGGCGTATCTGGGCCGGGGTAAATCCTTTCGCGGCGCATCCACCGACAATCTCGTGCGGCACGGCCAGTCCGAATTCGTGCTGTTCGGCGAGACGGAGACGGAGGTTCGTACCCAGCGTATCGGGGTCCGTAACAGTCGCGTAGGGCTCGAGGTTCGGGTCGATGGCAGCGGGGAGGGCGGGGTTGCGGCGTTGGCCGAGGCCCTGCCGCTCCAGGTTATTGACCCGGAGGTTCACAATCTCGTGGCGGGCGGTCCGGAGCTCCGGCGGCGCTTCCTGGACTGGGTGGCGTTCCACGTGGAACATGACCATCTCGAGACATGGCGCCGCTTTCGTCGGGCGCTCAAGCAAAGAAATGCCGCGCTCAAATCCCGGTCCGCGCCAGCGGCGATCAAGAGCTGGAACGCGGAGTTCGTAGAATTGGGGGAGGCGCTCGACGCGTCGCGCCGCCGGGCGCTGGATGCGGCGATCGACAGCCTGGCCGATTTCGGTCGGGGCCTGCTCGGTACGGAGCTCGGCTTTGAATACCAGCAGGGCTGGAACAAGGAGAAGAGCCTGGCCGCGTCCCTCGAGGAGGGGCTGGAGCGGGACGTGCAGCAGGGCGCTACCCAGCACGGCCCTCACCGGGCGGACCTCAGGATTCGCTACGACGAGCGGCAGGCCCGCAAGCTCGTGTCTCGCGGCCAGCAAAAACTGCTCGCGAGCGCCATGATTCTTGCGGCCACGGAAACGGCGCAGGCCGCGCTCGAGCGGCCGCTGTTGCTGTTGCTTGACGACCCGGCCGCCGAGCTTGACGCGGAATCCCTCGTGAGGCTGCTCGCGGCGGTCGAGGGTCTCGGCTGCCAGGTGGTGGCGACGAGCCTCGAAAAAGACGCGCTCAGCCCGCCGGTGGGGGCTGCCGTGTTCCACGTGGAACAGGGCGTTCTGAGCCCCGTCTAAACCGTCTAAAACACCTTGATAAATAAACCTTTGGGCGTACTTTGCTGCGCTGATTTTGGTACAATGCGTCGGTTGTATCTCAAGGACTGCGGATGACCGACGAAAACGAATATACCTCCAGTAATATCAAGGTGTTAAAGGGCCTCGAGGCCGTCCGGAAACGGCCCGGGATGTACATCGGAGACACGGACGATGGCACCGGCCTGCACCACATGGTTTTCGAGGTCGTCGACAACTCGATCGACGAAGCGCTGGCCGGGCACTGCAGCACGATCACGGTGACGATTCACGCGGACGAATCGGTGACCGTCAGCGATGACGGCCGCGGCGTACCCGTGGACATGCACCCGGAAGAGGGGCGCTCGGCGGCCGAGGTCATCATGACCGTCCTGCACGCGGGCGGTAAGTTTGACGACAACTCCTACAAGGTATCCGGCGGCCTGCACGGCGTGGGCGTGTCGGTGGTCAATGCGCTGTCGGAGCACCTCGTGCTGACGGTGCACCGGAACGGCAAGCTGCACCAGCAGGAATACGTCCACGGTGAGCCGCAAGAGCCGCTCGCCGTCGTCGGCGATTCGGATCGCACGGGTACCACGCTGCGCTTCAAGCCCAGCGCCCGCACGTTCACGAACATCAAGTTCCACTACGACATCCTCGCACGCCGCCTGCGTGAGCTGTCGTTCCTGAATTCAGGGGTTCGGATCCTCCTGGTCGATGAGCGCGAAGAAGACAAAGAGGACGTCTTCGAGTACGAAGGTGGCATCAAGGCCTTCGTCGAGCACCTGAATCGCAACAAGACGCCGATTCACGGGACGGTGTTTCATTTCTCCACGATGAAAGACGATGTCGGCGTCGAGGCGTCGCTGCAGTGGAACGACGGCTACCAGGAAAACATGTTCTGCTACACGAACAACATTCCCCAGCGCGATGGCGGCACCCACCTGGCGGGTTTCCGCTCGGCGCTGACGCGCACGCTCAACAGCTATATCGAAAAAGAGCTGTCGAGCCGCAAGGACAAGTTTACGCCCAGCGGTGACGATGCCCGCGAGGGCCTGACGGCCGTCCTGTCGGTCAAGGTGCCGGATCCGAAGTTCTCGTCCCAGACCAAGGACAAATTAGTTTCATCTGAAATCAAATCCATCGTGGAACAGTCGATGGCGGCCAAGCTCGAAGAATTCCTGCTGGAAAACCCGCAGGAAGCCAAGGCCATCGTCTCGAAGATCGTCGATGCCGCGCGGGCCCGAGAGGCCGCACGCAAGGCGCGCGAGATGACCCGCCGCAAGGGGGCGCTCGACGTCGCCGGCCTGCCCGGCAAGCTGGCGGATTGCCAGGAAAAAGACCCGGCACTGTCCGAGCTGTTCCTCGTGGAGGGTGACTCCGCCGGCGGTTCGGCGAAACAGGGTCGCGATCGCCGCACCCAGGCCATCCTGCCGCTCAAGGGCAAGATCCTCAACGTCGAGAAGGCGCGCTTCGACAAGATGCTGCAGTCCGCCGAAGTCGGCACGCTGATCACGGCGCTGGGTTGCGGCATCGGGCGGGACGATTTCGATCCCGACAAGCTGCGCTACCACCGCATCATTATCATGACGGACGCCGACGTCGACGGGTCGCACATCCGCACGCTGCTGCTGACGTTTTTCTATCGGCAAATGCCCGAACTCATCGAGCGCGGTCATATCTACATCGCGCAGCCGCCGCTCTACAAGATCAAGCGCGGCAAGCAGGAGGTCTACGTCAAGGATGACGCCGAGCTCGACCGCTACCTGCTCAATGCGGCCATGGATGGCGCGTCGCTCTTCGTTAACGCGGAAGCGCCGGCGCTGACCGGCGTCGGCCTCGAGACGCTCGCAAAAGAATACATCGCGGTGGAAAACATCCTGGCACGGCTTACCAACCGCTACGACGTAGCTGTGCTGCGTTGCATCAGCCGTTTGCCGGAAGTCACGGCCGACGTCGCGGAGAACCTCGATGCGCTCGACGCCTGGGCAAAACAGCTTAGCGACGCCTTGCCCAAGTACTCGGGCGACCGCGCCGAAAACGGCAATGGCGCAAGCTACACGGCCGAGCTCGATCGTGGTAACGAAGACGGCGAGGGCGTTCGCATCGCCATCACGAAGGTGCAGCATGGACTCGGGACGACGCGCCATTTTCCACGCGAGTTTTTCGGCACCAACGAGTACCGTCACATCATGGCGCTCGCGGCGAAGCTCAACGATCTCGTCTCGGAGGGCGCGTTCATCAAGCGTGGCGAGCGCGAAGAGCCGGTCGACTCCTTCGCGGCCGCCATCGAATGGCTGATGGCCGAAGCGCGGCGCGGTCAGGCGATCCAACGCTACAAGGGCCTCGGTGAGATGAACCCGGACCAGCTCTGGGACACGACCGTGAACCCCGAAACGCGCCGCCTCATGCAGGTAAAAATCGAAGACGCCGTCAAGGCGGACGAGATCTTTACAACCCTCATGGGTGACCAGGTCGAGCCGCGACGCGAGTTCATTGAGAAGAACGCGCTGACCGTGGAGAACCTCGACGTCTGAGGCGCCAGCCCAACTGAATTATTTCACCGGTAACGGGTCTTAAAAAGCGAATCGAATAGCGAACGGTGCAGGCCGGTCGCGGTTTACCTTTCAAAGGGGAGAAACAGTGAAAAAACTACTGATCGGCGCGGCAGCGTTGCTGCTCGTCGCAGCGTGCGGCCAGGACGCCAATGAACCGACCACGGAAGAAGCCAGGCCATTACGCTCCGGCATCGATCTGTCGGCGATGGACACCAGCGTAAGACCGGGCGACGACTTCTTTTCGTACGTCAACGGCAAGTGGGTGGCCGAAACAGAAATCCCGGCCGACAAAGGACGTTACGGCGTGTTCGACGTGCTGCGCGACGAATCACAGGAAGCGGTAAAGGCCATCATAGAGGAATCCGCGAACGGCGACTTCGAGAAAGGCACCGACGAGCAGAAGGTCGGCGATATGTACAAGTCGTTCCTCGACTGGGACACGCGCAACGCGCGCGGCCTGGAGCCGCTCCAGCCCGAGCTCGACCGGATCAAGGCGATCTCCGATTACGATGACCTCGCGGTTTACTTTGCCGAAACCGTGAAACGCAACCTGGACGCGCCTTTCGGCCTTGGCCAGGTTGCCGACTTCATGGACCCGAACTACTACATGATCTATGCCGGCCAGAGCGGGCTCGGCCTGCCGGACCGTGAGTACTACCTCAAGGACGACGAGAAATCCCAAGAGCTTCGCCAACAGTACGTCGCGCACATTGCAAAGATGTACGACCTTGCCGGCCTCGAAGGTGGCGCAGAGGCGTCGCAGGTCGTCATGGCGCTGGAGACGCGTCTCGCCGAGCAGAACATGACCAAGGAACAGGCGCGCAACTGGACGGCAAACTACAACAAGGTGCCGGTTGCCGAGCTGCCCACACTGATGCCCAACTTCAACTGGGACGGCTACATTGCCGAAATCGGTCTGCAGGACCTCGACTCCATCGTTGTTTTCACGACCGATTACATGAAAGCACTCGACGGCATTATCGTCGACACCGATCTCGACACGTGGAAGACCTACCTCACCTGGACCGTGCTCAACAACACGGCAGGTCGCCTGACGCGCGAACTCGATCAACAGAATTTCGAGTTCTACGGCAAGACGATGTCCGGCCGCGAAGAGCAGCAGGAGGACTGGCGCCGCGCGGTCGATCGTGTCAACGGCACGCTCGGTGAGGTCGTCGGCAAGGTTTACGTGAAGAAGCATTTCCCGCCCGAGGCCAAGGAGCGCATGCTCGAGCTCGTGGGCAACCTCGTGAAGGCCTACGAGAAGAGCATTACCGAACTCGACTGGATGGGCGAGGAAACCAAGGCAGAGGCGCTGGACAAGCTGTCCAAGTTCACGCCGAAGATCGGCTACCCCGATGTCTGGCGCGATTACTCGGCGCTCGATATCAGGCCGGACGACTTCTATGGCAACGGCGAGCGCGCCGCGTTGGCCGAATACAAGCGCATCCTCGACCGTCAGGGCGGTCCGGTCGATCGCACCGAGTGGGGCATGACACCGCAGACCGTCAATGCCTACTACATGCCGCCGCTCAACGAGATCGTTTTCCCCGCAGCCATCCTGCAGTGGCCGTTCTTCGACATGGAGGCGGACGACGCCATGAACTACGGTGGCATCGGTGCCGTCATCGCTCATGAAATCGGTCATGGCTTCGACGACTCCGGTAGCACGTTCGATGGCGATGGCGTCATGCGCAACTGGTGGACCGATGAAGACCTCGCGGAATTCAAGAAGCGCACGGGCGCGCTCGTGCAGCAGTACGACGCGTTCAAGCCCTTCAACGACCTCGCCGTCAATGGCGAGTTCACGCTGGGTGAGAACATCGGCGACCTGGGCGGTATCGCGATCGGGCTGCTGGCCTACCAGATGTCGCTGGACGGCAAGGAGCCGCCGGTCATCGATGGCTTCACGGGCATCCAGCGTGTGTTCCTCGGCTTCGGCCAGGTTTGGCGCGGCCAGTACCGCGACGAAACCCTGCGCTTGCAGATCGGCACCGATCCGCACTCGCCGTCGATGTACCGCGCCAATGGACCCGTACGCAACGTTCCGGAATGGTATGAAGCGTTCGACGTCAAGGAGACTGACGCGCTGTATCTGCCGCCGGAAGAGCGCGTGAAGATCTGGTAGCCCAATGACGGACAAACGCACAACGATCTTCGCGCTTATCCTGTTCCTGGCGCCGATCGCTGTTGCGTGGTACGACCTTTCAGTCGCGGCGGCAGCAGGTATCGTTCTCCTGCTGCTGCTGTGCCGCTGGCTGATCACGCTAAGTGGCATCATCGCGCCCGAGCGATCGCCCGAGCTTGTGCTGGCGAGCATTTCGGCCAGCCACTTCGTCGAAAAAGTTCGCTGGTGTCTCGACCGTCTCGGCGTGGAGTACGAAGAACGGGTTTCAGGTGGCACGCTCGGCGCCTATTTTCGCGGGCGTACCGTGCCGCAATTGAAGGTGCGGACGGGCGTCGTGCGTTCGGTCATCGGCAACTCGCCCGACATTCTTCGCTACGTCTATGGACGCTACCTGCCCGACGACCCGACGCGCGCGGCCTTTCTCGAGCCGACCGCGGAGCGCGTGGAGTTTGAGCGGCGCATCGACAGTTACGGGGTGAGCCTGCAGATCTGGGTCTACTACCATATTCTCGCCGACCGGGAGCTGACGCTGCATGCATGGGGCGCCAACAGCGCCGCGACACCCGCCTGGCAACGCACCGCCCTGCGCCTTTTGTTTCCGCTGCTGGCACTTCTGATCCGCTTGTCGTTCAAGATCAACGACCCAAACTTCGCCAGGTCGGTCGCCCGTATCGAGGATTTGCTGGCCGATGTAAACGCTGATCTCAGCGACGGTCGGCAATCATTGCTCGGTGGCGACGACATCAACTTTACGGACATAGCGTTCGCCGCGTGCACCGGGCTGTGGTTGATGCCGCCGGGATACGGCGGTGGCAAGGCGGACAGCGTGCGCATCGAAAGAGATCGTGCGCCGGAGGCGATGCGCGCGGATATCGAGCGCTGGCTCGACGCTTATCCGGCGGCGGTTTCGTGGGTGGAGACGTTATATGAACAACGCTAGGCGCGCCGTGAAGGCCGGCACACTACTACTGGCCGCTGCATTCCTGGTGGCTTGCGCCACGAGCGAAGAGCAGGACGAGCGGCTCGAAGACGCGGCAATTACTGACTTCATCGCGGTCAATGAGCTGGCGTCGGTTGATGTCATTCGTACGATGGACCAGCTCACCTTCAAGGAAATCAGCGACGAGTACGTGCTGGTCAGCACGCGCAGGCAAGACTTCCTGCTGCAGTATTTCAATCGGTGCATCCGCTACACGGACGGCCGCGTCGAACCCGACTTTCGGCGGGACTCGCGCGCGTTGTATGCGGGAGCCGACACCTTCCGCGGTTGTCGTATCAAGGCGCTCTATGCGCTGGAGCCGGGGCAGGCCGACGAGGTTCGGGAAATCGCCGAGGCGTTCGCCAGGCAGTAGCGCATTCACGGCGTCGCAAAGTGCGTCCCGAAGGCATTGCCTTCCAGCCAGGCCGGACGTTCTGTCTCGGTGGCAATGACGTAGCCCATCCGCGTATGTGCGCGGGCAAAGCGCAGCGCCGAACCCCAGTCGATCGGACGAGTCAGGTCGTCGCTGGCCTTGTGGTAGTGATTCTCGAGGTGGTCGCGATACAGCGCCTCGCCATCGACGTCATCGTCCAGCGAGGTAAATCCGGACACCAGGTAGATCGCCGGAATCCCCTTGCGCACGAACGAGTACTGGTCGCTGCGCACGAACAGATTTTCCTCCGGCATCGGGTCGGGCGCCAGGGAGAAGCCCTCCGCCGCGGCCGCGCGTTCGGCGACGGCCTGGAGCGTCGAATTCTCTGAGCCAAAGGCAACAAGATCGGCCAACGGGTACAGGAACAGGGGCATGTCGAGGTTGATGTTCGCAACGATCGAGCCGGGCGGGACCGTCGGGTTGTTCACAAAATAGTCCGAGCCGAGCAGGCCTTTTTCCTCGGCGGTCACAGCGACGAACAACACCGAGCGGCGCGGCGGCAAAGCCGCGATGGCCCGGGCCGTTTCCAGCATCAATGCGACACCAAGCGCGTTGTCATACGCACCATTGAAGACGCGCCGCTCGCCTTCTTCCTCCCGCGTGCCGATATGGTCGAGGTGTGCGGTGTACACGACGTACTCGTCGGCAAGCAGAGGATCCGTGCCGCGCACAACGCCCACAACGTTTGGGCTGGTGAGCGAGGCGTGTTGCGATTCGCCCGCGAGCGTGACCTCAACATTCAGGGCAGAGGATGCCGGTACGCCCGACTCGATGGCGGCCAGCGAGGCCTCGTAGCTGATCGGTGCATTCGCGAACAGGCGCTCTGTTGCCGGCTGGCTCACGCGCGCCGTCACCCGGATTTCGGGCGCATGATCGGCGGCGTCGCCAGCCGCGCCTATCCAGGTCATCGATGCGCGCGTGTCTATGCGCTTTTTCGACTCGTCCCAGGGCGACTTCTCTTCGGTGTCCCGGCTGCGCAGCGAAATGGCGCCTGTTGCCCCGTGCCTGGCGGCGGCCGCACGCTTTGCCGACGCAGTTGAATGGATGGCCCGCTGCGCGCCGTCCAGCGAGTCGGGCGAGCCGGCGTACCAGGCCACGATCTTGCCGCTGACGTCGATACCCTCGTAGTCCGAGTAGCCAAAGTCGGGCGCGTCCACGCCGTAACCGACATACACGACCTCGGCGCGCACCGTCGCGGACGTCGCGACCGGGTCCGCGCGCACGCTGAAGTCGTCGCGGTAGACCAGCGCGTGGTCGCCCCCTGGCGCGTGCAGGACGAAGCGGCTTGCCTCGCCGAGCGCCCTGTACGAGCGCAGGGTGACCGGCTGAAACCAGCCATCCACCCCGGCGGGCGCCACGCCCATCGCGGCGAGCTGGTCGGCGACGTACTGTGCGGACAAGTCGTAACCCGGCTCGCCGGTCATCCGGCCCTTGCGATCGTCGTGAGCCAGCCAGGTGACATGCTCTTTCAGGGCGCGCTTGCGAATAAGGTCCAGCGAGTCGTCGACTGTCACAGGCGGCGCGACCGAACAGGCGGCGAGCACGGCTGCCGGCAGCAAGGACGCGCGCGAAAGCCATCGCCGGGACGGCCGGGCCATCAGGGTTTCTGCTTGTCCTGGTAGACCGAGCTGATCTCCAGCATCTTGCTTTCGATCCAGTCCTGCACGATGAGGTTCGTCTCCTTGGGCGGGCGACCCTGCGCGCTGATCGGCGGCCCGATGCAAAAGCGCACGATCCCGGGGGTCTTGGTAAATCGAAGCCGGGGCCAGAAGTCACCGGCGTTATGGGCGACCGGAACGATCAGCACGTCGGCCTCCTGCGCCAGCGCGGCGCCCGACACACCGTACCGGCGTGTTTCCCCGGGCGGCATGCGCGTGCCCTCCGGAAAGATCGTGACCCACACGCCCCTGGCGAGCTTTTCCTTGCCTTTCTGGATGACCTGCTTGACGGCGTTGCTGCGATCGCTGCGCTTGATCGCTATGGGCTCGAGCACGAGACCGATCACCCAGCCGAAAATCGGCGCCCAGGTCAGTTCCCGTTTGATGACCCATGCGGTCGGCGGAAACATCGGCACGTGGCCGTAGGTCTCCAGCGTCGTCGTGTGCTTGATCATGATGACGCTGGGCGTATCGGGGATGTTCTCGCGGCCCTCGACAACCACCTTCATGCCGCAGATGAAGTCACCAGCCCAAAGAACCAGCTTGCAATAGTGCACGACAATGGCGTGCAACCATGACCGCGGCGCCCAGAACATCAGCAGAACAAAGACGGCGTAAATAATCACCGACGTGAAACCGAAGCTCAGGAACATGAGGGAGCGAAACCAGAGTGTCACCGACCTAAGCACGAAGCACATCCTCCGCAAACGCGGCCAGGTCGTCGAACACGGGCACCGCGCGCAGCGCGGCCGGGAGCGCGCGCGCTGTCTTCCTGCCATTGCCCGTGCGCACGAGTACCGGCGACGCACCCACGCTGGCGGCCGCCTGCAGATCTCGCAACGAGTCGCCGACAACGGGTACGCCGTCGAGCGTGGTGTTGTAGTGTCGCGCCAGGCGCGTCAGCAGGCCCGCCCGGGGCTTGCGGCAGTCGCAGCCGTCATCCGGGCCGTGCGGACAGACGACGATGCGGTCGACCTTTCCGCCTGCCGCGCCGACCAGCCGGCGCAACTTGCGGTGCATCGCACGCAGGGCGCGTCGATCGAACAAACCGCGGGCGAGCCCCGACTGGTTGCTCGCAACGGCCACCGTGTAGCCGGCCCGGCTCAGCCTTGCGATCGCAGAGATGCTCCCGGGCAGCGGCACCCACTCGGCGGCCGATTTCACGAACGTGGCGGATTCCTGGTTGATCACGCCGTCGCGATCGAGTATCAGCAGCCCTTTTGCACCGGTCCGTGTGGTCATATCAGCCGATGGAAAGCCGCGAAATGTCGGCAACGTCGAGGAAAAGAGCGCGGAGCTCTCCTAACAGCGCCAAACGGTTGTTGCGCACGGCCTCATCCTCGGCCATCACCATCACATCATCAAAAAAGCGATCCACCGGGTCCCGTAAATTGGCGAGTTCGTTGAGTATCTCGGCATATCGACGCTGTTCGAGCATCGGGCCCACCTTTTTACGGGCGTTCTCGAGGGCGCCGTGCAGTGCCCGCTCGGCATCCACGTCCAGGAGGCCCGTGGTGACGGCCAGCCCGGCCGGGTCGCCGGCCTTGCGCAGGATGTTGGCAATGCGCTTGTTGGCGGCGGCGAGGCTCTCTGCCTGGTCCAGCCGGGCGAAGGTCTGTACGGCGGCAAGGCGACGGTCGAAATCGACGAGCGACGAGGGCTGGCGGGCCATAACCGCCTCGAAGGTCTCTACGCCGAGGCCGGCATCGCGATCCAGAAAATAGCCGCGCGTCCGATCCCCGATAAATCCGTAAAGCTCGGCACAGAGCGCCTCGGCGCCGATCTTGCTCTCGGGTTGCTCGGCAACGGCCCTTTCGATCATCGCCTTCAGGTCGATGTCGAGGCCGCACTCAATGAGGATTCGCACGACGCCAAGTGCGGCGCGGCGCAGGCCGAACGGGTCGCGGTTGCCGCTGGGCTTCTTGTCGATCGAGAATACGCCCGCAAGCGTGTCGAGCTTGTCAGCGACGGCAAGGACTTGCCCCGCGCTGGATTCGGGCAACGCGTCGCCCGCGAAACGCGGCAGGTATTGTTCGGCAATCGCGTCGGCTACCGCGTCGGGCTCGCCGTCAGAGATGGCGTAGTAACGGCCCATCGTGCCCTGCAGGTCCGGAAACTCCCCAACCATGCCCGTGACAAGATCGCATTTTGCCAGCGTGGCCGCGCGTTCGACCGTTGTGACATCGCTGCCGACCTGGCCTGCCACCCAGGCCGCAAGGCGGCCTACGCGCTGGCTCTTGTCGAAAACGCTGCCCAGGTCGCGCTGGTACACAACGTCACGCAGGGTCTCCTGGCGTTCATCGAGCGACTTGCGGCGATCGCTGCCCCAGAAGAAAGCGGCGTCGGCCAGGCGCGGACGGATAACCCGCTCGTTGCCTTCAATGACCTGCTCCGGGTCTTTGCTCTCGATATTCGCCACGGTTACGAAGTGCGGCAGCAGTTGGCCGTCGGCATTGGCAACCGGAAAATACCGCTGGTGACCGGTCAGTGTCGACACAACCACTTCGCGTGGCAGTTCGAGAAAGACCTCGTCAAACGCGCCGACAATCGGCACCGGCCATTCGACGAGCGCGGCTACCTCGTCGTACAGCGCCTCGCCGTCGACGACCTGTCCGCCAACCTGCTCGGCCGCATCTTCAACGCCTTCGCGAACCATCTCGCGACGACGCTCGAAATCGGCAATGACAAACCCTTCTTTCTCCAGCGCATCCAGGTAATCGCCGGGCGCGGCTATCGAGATCGGCCCCGTGGAATGAAAGCGATGCCCGCGCGACTCGCGCCCGGCCGCGATTCCCATGACGGGCGCGTCTATCACGTTCTTGCCGTGCAAGAGGACGATCCAGTGAACCGGGCGGACGAACTCGGCGTCGCTCGATCCCCAGCGCATGCGGCGCGGAACAGGCAGTGCTGCGAGCGCCCGTTCGATGATCTCCGGGAGCAGTTCCGAGGCGGGCTTGCCGCTCTCCACGGTATTGAATACGAGCCACTCACCCTTGTCCGTTTCTACCCGGTCCAGGGCGTCGATGCTTGTCCCGCACTTGTCGGCAAATGCCGTGGCGGCAGCCGTGGGCTTGCCGCTGGCGTCGAACGCGACTTTCACGGGCGGGCCTTTCTGCTCAACCGACCGGTCACGCTGCGCGTGCGCAAGCTTCCTGACAATGACGGCCAGGCGCCGCGGACTTGCGTAGCTGTGTACGTCGCCGCGCGCGAGGCGCGCGTCATCGAGGCCGGCAGCCAGGTTTTCCCCGAACGCGTCCATCAAGGCGCGCAGGGCTTTGGGCGGCAGCTCCTCCGTTCCAATCTCGACCAGCAGGTCGTCTGTCTTGCTCATGACGAAGCTCCCGGGGCGACAGACGCCACCATCGGAAAGCCGAGCGCCTCGCGACTCGCGTAATAGGCCTCGCAGATCGATCGCGACATGCTGCGTACTCGCAGGATGAAGCGCTGCCGCTCCGTCACCGAAATCGCCTGGCGCGCATCGAGCAGGTTGAAAGTGTGCGACGCCGTCAGCATTTGTTCATAGGCCGGCAACGCGAGCCCCAGTTCGATCAGTCGCTCGCACTCATGCTCGGCGTGATCAAAAATCCTGAACAGGGCCTCGACATCGGCCTCCTCGAAATTGAACCTGGACTGCTCGACCTCGTTCTGGTGATAAACGTCGCCGTAAGTAATGCGTCCCAGCGGCCCATCCGTCCAGACGAGATCGAAAATACTTTGCACGTTCTGCAGATACATGGCGAGACGCTCGAGGCCGTAAGTGATTTCCCCGGTGACCGGGCGGCACTCGAGACCACCCACCTGCTGGAAGTAGGTGAACTGGGTGACTTCCATGCCGTTCAGCCAGACCTCCCAGCCGAGGCCCCAGGCGCCGAGCGTCGGCGACTCCCAGTTGTCCTCGACAAACCGGATGTCGTGGATCGTCGGATCGATACCGATAGCCTCGAGCGAACCCAGGTACATCTCCTGGATGTCATCGGGCGATGGTTTCAACACGACCTGGTACTGGTAGTAGTGCTGCAACCGGAACGGATTGTCGCCGTAACGGCCATCCGTGGGCCGACGGCTTGGCTGCACATACGCCGCGGACCAGGGCTCGGGGCCGACCGCCCGCAAAAACGTTGCCGGATGGAACGTGCCCGCACCCATTTCCATGTCGTAGGGCTGCATGATGACGCAGCCGCGCTCTGCCCAATACTGTTGGAGCTTCAGGAGCAGGTCCTGGAAGCTCAGCGCCGTGGGCGATCTGTCGGTCTTCATTTACGGTGTTTCGGTGACGGTAAAGGCGCGAAGTATAACGATTTTTGGGCGCCGGGAGACAACCGGGTGCGACCCGCACCGAAATGGTGCAATGCGGTGCTCGCTTGCACTATAATGGTGCGACCCAGGCGCGTCGACGCGCAACAAAGCTATAAAAAACAACCACTTAATTTATGCCCCATTTTGGCACAGTTCATGCAACAGGCAAAGCAACGGGCCGCTGCTTGCGGCCGCTTTTTTTGACTGCATGCATACCGGAGGAAACCCCATGACACCCGCAGAGGTAATGGCCCAAATCAAAGAGGCCGAGGTCAAGTTTGTCGATTTTCGTTTCACGGACACGATTGGCAAAGAACAACACGTAACGGTGCCCGCGCACACCATCGATGACGATCTGTTTGAGGACGGCAAAATGTTTGACGGTTCCTCAATCGCCGGCTGGAAGGGGATCAACGAATCGGACATGATCCTGATGCCCGATCCGGCGTCCGCGGTTCTCGATATTTTCCCGGACGAAGTCACGATGAACATTCGTTGCGACGTCGTCGAACCGTCGACGATGCTCGGCTACGATCGTTGCCCGCGCTCGCTCGCCCAGCGTGCCGAAGCC
The DNA here is from genome assembly GCA_963698895.1 of uncultured Gammaproteobacteria bacterium. Taxonomy (GTDB): domain Bacteria; phylum Pseudomonadota; class Gammaproteobacteria; order Steroidobacterales; family Woeseiaceae; genus UBA1847. The sequence goes on from CAVOSO010000002.1 coordinate 58,441, forward strand.
TACCTGCAGTCGACCGGCGTTGCGGATGCCGCTTACTTCGGTCCCGAGAACGAGTTCTTCGTGTTTGACAACGTCACCTGGGACGACACGATGCAGGGCTGTTTCTACAAGGTCGATTCAGAAGAGGGCGCCTGGAATACCGACCGCAGCTACGAGGAAGGGAACACGGGTCACCGGCCAACTGTCAAGGGCGGCTACTTCCCGGTACCGCCCGTCGATTCGCTGCACGACATTCGTGGTTCGATGTGTCTCGCCATTGAAGAGCTGGGCGTAACCACCGAGGTGCATCACCACGAAGTCGCCACGGCCGGACAGTGCGAAATTGGCACTAAATTCAATACGTTGGTTCGCAAGGCCGACGAAGTTCAAATCATGAAGTATGCTGTCCACAACGTTGCGCATGCCTACGGCAAGACGGCGACGTTCATGCCGAAACCGCTCGTCAACGACAACGGTAACGGCATGCACGTGCACCAATCCCTGTTCAAGGATGGCGCGAACCTGTTCTCGGGTGACGGCTACGGCGGTCTCTCGGAAACGGCGCTCTATTACATCGGCGGCGTTATCAAACACGCCAAGGCGATCAATGCGTTTGCGAACCCCTCGACGAACAGCTACAAGCGTCTCGTGCCGGGCTTCGAGGCGCCGACGATTCTTGCCTACTCGGCGCGCAACCGTTCAGCCTCGATTCGTATCCCGTACATCGCCAATCCCAAGGGTCGCCGCATCGAAGTGCGCTTCCCCGATTCGACGGCAAACCCGTACCTCGCCTTCGCCGCGCTGATGATGGCGGGCCTGGACGGCATCCAGAACAAGATCCACCCGGGCGATGCCATGGACAAGGATCTGTACGACCTGCCGCCCGAGGAGGAGAAAGAGCTCAAGCTGGTCGCCTTCTCGCTCGAAGAGGCGCTGGCCGCACTCGATGCGGATCGCGAGTTCCTGAAGGCCGGCGATGTGTTCTCTGACGACCTGATCGACGCCTACATCGATCTCAAGATGAAAAACGTCACGCGCCTGCGCATGGCGACGCATCCGGTCGAATTCGACATGTATTACAGCCTCTAAGGCGCAAAACTGTGAACCGGGCGGCATTTTTCGCCGCCCGGTCACTAGCCGGAAACGCATCTGCACTGCTATGCTGACAGCATGGAAACACGACCGATTCTTGTCCTCCTGGGTCTCCTCGCGACGGGTGCCGTTGTTGCGGACACCTGGACGTGGACGGACGACGAAGGCGTGGTCCACTATTCAGACCGCCCGCAGCCTGGCGCTGAACGCATCGCGATTGCCGAGCCGAACACAAGCCAGTCTCCGGCGCGCGGCCGACGCTCCTCGAACATCACTTCGCAGGATGACGATGCGGCCGATGAGGATGGTGCGGTTCGTTACAACAACCTGGAGATTGCCTCTCCCGGTGCCGAAGAAACGCTATGGAACATAGAGGGCGTCCTCAACGTTTCCCTGTCTCTGAGTCCGGCACTGCAGCCGGGCCACCAGGTTCGAGTGTACTTCGACGGCAACCCGCAGATGGTCAGCGGTACGAGTTTCCAGTTGCAGAACGTCTACCGCGGCGTGCACAACCTGCAGGCCGAAGTGCTGGACGAGACGGGCAAGATGATGATCCGCTCAAGGACGAATCGCTTCTACGTCCAGCAGAGCACGGTCCGCTAGACAACGACCGCGCAGGTGGCGGACCGCTGCGCAGCCATTCCAGCGACATTCTCGACAGCCTGACCTCAGGCATCATCCTGCTGGATGATTGTCTGCTCATCATCGATCTTAATCCCGCCGCCGAAAACATTCTTGGCATGAGCCGCCGGCGCGCTCGCGGACAGTCCCTGCTGCGGCTGGTTGACGACGATCCGGAAATGCGCGAGATCCTGAGTCGCGTCGCCACGACCGGCGATCACTATGCCAACGAACTGCGGCTCGCCCCGACGGAAGTGCATGCCGAAGAGCGCATCGTCGATTGCCATGTCTCGCCCGTGAGCATCGACGACGCGCGGCTTCTTGTCGAGATCGCAGACGTTACGCGCCGGATGCAGATCACTCGAGAAAATGCGCTGCTCATCCAGCACGGAGCGGGTCGGCAGATGATTCGTCAGCTCGCGCACGAAATCAAGAATCCGCTGGGCGGCATCCGTGGCGCGGCGCAGCTGCTCGAGCGCCAGTTGGCGGATCCTGAGCAACGCGAATACACCGACGTCATCATCAGCGAAACGGATCGTCTCGCCAGCCTGGTCGATACGCTGCTCGGTCCCGGCGGCCCACCCAACAAAAAGCCCGTCAACATCCACGAGCTGCTCGAATACGTCGTCCGCATCGTCGCAGCGGAGGACACGCGGAAACTCACCATTCATCGTGACTACGATCCGGGCTTGCCACTTATCGACCTGGACCGCGACCAGATGGTACAGGCCTTCCTGAACCTCGTGGGCAATGCCGCGGCGGCACTCGACGGCCAGGGCACAATCACCTTGCGCAGCCGCGCCGTCACGAACTTCACGATTGGCAATATTCGCCACCGCGTCATCGCCAGCATCGAAATCGAAGATGACGGGCCCGGCATACCGGCCGAACTGCAGGACACGGTGTTCTACCCGCTGGTGACCAGCAAGCCCGAGGGAACCGGCCTCGGTTTGCCGGCCGCCCAGGAGCTCCTCAGCCGTCATGGTGGCCTCATAGAATTCGAGAGCCGGCCGGGCCGCACGCTGTTCGCCGTGCGCATCCCGCTGGAACAGGTAAAGACCGATGGCTAGCCGCCGCCTCAATGTCTGGATCGTCGACGACGACCAGTCCGTTCGCTGGGTACTCGAAAAGGCCTTAAAGCAGGCCGACATGGACACGCGGGCTTTCGAGCGCGCCGAACACCTCCTCGAAGCGATCGCCGAAGAGACACCGGACGTCCTGATTACGGACGTGCGCATGCCGGGCATGAGCGGCATCGCACTGCTCGAGCGCCTGCAGAGCAGCCGCCCGGATCTGCCCATTATCGTCATCACGGCGCATTCCGACCTCGAAAATGCCGTGGCCGCCTATAAAGGCGGCGCGTTTGAATATCTCCCGAAGCCGTTCGACATCGACGAGGCCGTTGACCTCGTGCACAAGGCCGCGCGCATGAACGGCACCGACCCGGAGGTCGGGGAGGCGCCGTCCGCCATGGCGTCGATGATCGGACAGGCACCCGCCATGCAGGAGGTATTTCGCTCCATAGGGCGGCTTGCGGGTTCGAGCATGACCGTGCTCATTACGGGTGAGTCCGGTACCGGCAAGGAACTCGTGGCCCGGGCACTGCACGATCACAGCCCGCGATCCGACAAGCCCTTCGTCGCACTGAACACCTCGGCCATTGCCTCCGAGCTGCTCGAGTCGGAGCTGTTCGGGCATGAGAAGGGTGCGTTCACGGGTGCCGATGCGCGCCGTATCGGTCGCTTCGAACAAGCCGATGGCGGCACACTGTTCCTGGACGAAATCGGCGACATGTCACCCGAACTGCAAACGCGCCTGCTGCGCGTGCTCGCCGAAAGCGAGTTTTACCGGGTTGGCGGACAGACCGCGATCAAGGTTGATGTCCGGGTCATCGCCGCGACGAACCAGGACCTTGCGCGTGCGGTCAAAGAATCGCGCTTTCGTGAAGACCTTTACCATCGCCTCAACGTCATCCGCATCAACACCCCGCCCCTGCGCCAGCGCCGCCAGGACATACCGATGTTGCTGCAGCATTACCTGGCCGAAGCCGGACAGGAACTGGGCGCACCGCCGAAAAGCATCGATGCAGAGGCGCTGGAAGCCCTGCAGGCGTTCAGCTGGCCGGGCAATGTCCGGCAGCTCGTGAACGCCACGCGCCGTTTGACGGTTACGGCACCGGGCAGCGTGATATCGGTGCAGGACATTCCGGCGGATCTTGGCGGCACCGAGTCGCCACAACACGGGGCGAAAGAGTGGACGCGTGTCCTGGCCGCCTGGGCGGAAGGACAGATAGCATCGAGCGAGGAGCCGCTGCTGGACACGGCGTTGCCGGAGTTCGAGAAGACCCTCATCGAAATCGCGATGGCGCGCAGCAACGGCCGGCGTCAGGAGGCCGCCAGGTTGCTCGGCTGGGGCCGCAATACGTTGGCACGCAAGATGAAGGCGTTGCACCTCGATTGAACATCCGGCCTGCCGCCGCCGGGCCGGACCCATGCAGTCGGTTCATGACGTTCGCATTGAAGGCCTAGAGCCTGCCCGAATTCCTGGCCGCCCGGGCACGCCAGTATGCCGCGAGATCCGCCGAGGGTTCGACCCCGTAGCCGCGTTCGTACAGCGACGCCAAACGCTTCTGGGCTTCCCGCGACCCGAAACCGGCGGCCGTGCGCGTGAACAGGAAGATAACCCCAGGCGCATCGTCGCGCCCCCACCCGATACGGCCATCGGGCAGCCGGGCCGTGACGTAGGACTGTTCCTGAGCAAGTTCGCGCTCGATGTTGGCCACGAGCTCGAGCAGGTAGTCCGGAAAGCGCCTGGGCGGGATTGACAGCTCGGGTGCTTGCTCGCCGACCTCGAGCGAGACCTCTTCGAAGTAGAAGTCGCGCTCACCATACATGGACTCGAGCGGCCCGACGCCTTCCGCGGCCGCTTTTGCAAACAGTTCGTCAGCGACGGCGGGCAATGATGGCGTACCGATACCTTCGAGGTAGCGATAGGCTACCTCCACAGCCGCCTCCGCAACGCCCCGGTCTGCGGCGACGCGCAGCCAGTGGGTCACGCGCTCTTCGTCCCGCTCTATGCCAATCCCTTTGCGATACATCATGGCCAGGTTGTAAGCGGCCAGCCCGCTGCCGGCGGAGACCGCGCGATCGAGCCACGCCCTTGCGGCAACCGGGTCGGCGTCCAGGCCAAACTCGCCATACAGCAGCCCATAAGCGATTTCCTCCGCGGCCCGGATCTCACCCTGTTGCGCAGCCAGGAACAGGAAATGCCTGCCAGGCTGTTCAATCTCGCCGAACTTGCCGACGCGTTCTCGCAGGCAATAAAGACCGAACTCGAACTGGGCGGTAGCATCGCCACGCAGCGCCAGCTCATACTTTTCCTGCAGCGCCGCATCCAGCACCTCTGCATCGGCCTTCGCCTCGACATAAACCTGCTCGGCCCGAAAGAGCGCCAGCCGTTCCTTCATGCCGTCGAGATCTTCGGGCGCCGCCGTCGTGACCGCCCATTGTTGGTGGATCGCCGCGTCCCGAAACCGGCCGTTTGCCGCATAAGCGGCGGCAAGCGTGTCGAGGTATATGGACTCACTCCAGCCGGACTGCTCGTTGGCGCGGATCGCGAGGTCAAGGGCAACGGACGGCGCGCGACGCGATGCGTCGTGCCAGGTTGCCAGCGCCCAGGCCATGTTGTTCACCGCGGTTGCCGACAGAGGATGAAACCGGTCCAGGTCGAGAAGCAGGTCGTAGTCGGCCTTCGTCAGGTTGTAGGCAAGAAAGACATCGACCATCTCGGCTTCTGTCAACGGGCCGACAACAAGCAGGCCGTCGTTGAAGCCGTAGATCATGGCCTCCGCGCCGTCAGCGTAAAAGTTGTGCCGGCTGGGGCCCTCCAGCACGACGACGCTGGACCGGGAAATCCGGGGTTCCAGGCCCCATTCCAGCAGCGTCATGATCACGATTTCTATCGGGGTGCCTTCGTCGAGGACGGGGACGCCCGCCCTGGCCTGGCGACGCATCCACGTGATTGGCCCAAGGGGTGTCGTCTCGCTCGCAGCCGCGCGCCCGGGCAGAAACGCAAATGTGACCAGCTCGTCGCTGGTCTCTTCCGGAACCGCACTGGGCAGGCCGGCACAGGCGCAGAGCCACAGGATCGGCCCCAGTATGATCGCGCGGCGTGTGAACCGCTCAGGTCTCAAGCGTCCCCACCAGCTGCGCGACGGATGTGAACTCGTGCCTCGCAAGGTAGGCCGCGATACCGGCGTTAATCTTCTTGCAGACGAGCGGGTCGTAGAACAGCGCCGTACCGACGCCAACCGCGGAGGCGCCGGCAATCAGGAACTCGATCGCATCGTTTGCCGTTGTAATGCCGCCCTGCCCGATGATCGGCACATTGTGACGCCCGGCGACCTGGTACACCTGGTGAACCTTGAGTAGCGCGATGGGTTTGATCGCCGGCCCGGACAAGCCTCCCTGGGTATTGCCAATGACCGGCCGTCGCGAGGCCGTATCGATCGCCATGCCCATGAGCGTGTTGATGCAGGCGAAGGCGTCCGTGCCCGCCTCGATGCAAAGGCGCGCGTTGGTCTGAATATCCGTCTGGTTTGGCGACAGCTTGGTGATCAGCGGTTTGTTCGTCTTCGCACGACATGCCGCGACCACCCGCGCCGACATCTCCGGGTCGTTGCCGAACGCCACGCCCCCTTCCTTGACATTCGGGCACGAAATATTGATCTCGATGGCATCGATGTCCGAATCGTCGAAACGCTCGGTAACGCGCTCGTACTCCTCGACCGTCGAACCCGACACGTTGGCGATGAAGCGGGTCTCCGAAAAATCGAGGCCCGGCAGGATCTCGTCCACTACCGTGTCGACGCCGGGGTTTTGCAGGCCGATGGCGTTAAGCATGCCATCGGGCGTTTCGTAGACGCGGTGGGGTGCATTGCCGAGTCGCAAGTCGCCCGTCGTGCCCTTGAGGCACACGGCGCCCACGTCGGTGTTCGAAAAGCCGTGGACGCGGGTGTACTCCTCGCCAAAGCCGACACAGCCGGACAACAGCACAATCGGAGAGGCCATCGACAGGCCACAGAATTCGGTGTGGAGTGGATTGTTCGCCATCGCGGCGGCATTCTACCTCAAATGTTTTCCATCATTCTTTACGAACCCGAGATTCCGCCGAACACGGGCAACATAATCCGCCTGTGTGCCAATACGGGGACAGACCTGCACCTCGTTGAGCCGCTCGGCTTCGACCTGGACGAGAAGCGCCTGCGCAGGGCGGGTCTCGACTACCGCGAATTCGTGAACGTGCAAACACACGCATCGCTGGACGCGTGCCTCGACTCGCTCGGAGAAACGCGGCTGTTCGCGTTGTCCACGAAGAACTCGATGCGCTATGACGAAGTGCGGTACAGGGAAGGCGATGCCCTGCTGTTCGGGCCGGAGACGCGTGGGCTGCCACAAGCCGTTCTCGACAGTCTGCCGGCGGACCAGCGCCTTCGACTTCCCATGCAGCCCGGCAACCGCAGCCTGAATCTCTCAAACTCGGCTGCGGTCGTCGTCTTCGAGGCCTGGCGCCAGCTCGGTTTTCCGGGCGGCGTCTAGACCGGACGCAGTTGTCGCAAGCATCTGCTCCCTGGTTTTAGTGGTGTTCGGACTCCGGCTTGAGCGCGCGCCTCATCAGGGCCTCGACCGCCTCACGCGGGGACGCGCCCTCATAAAGAATGCGGTAGACCTGGTTGACGATCGGCATCTCGATGCCGAGTTCTGCAGCGACGTCATGCACGGCCTTGGCGGCCTTCACACCCTCGACGACCTGCTGGATTTCTTCCTGCGCTTCTTCAACCGTCTTGCCCGCCGCCAGCGCCAGCCCCATGCGACGGTTACGCGACAGGTTGTCCGTGCAGGTCAGGACGAGATCGCCCATGCCGGCGAGGCCCATGAACGTTTCTTTCTTGGCGCCGAGCGCGACGCCAAGACGCATCAACTCCACCAGGCCGCGGTTGATCAGCGCAATGCGCGTGTTGGCGCCGAAACCGAGGCCATCGGACATGCCGGCACCAATGGCGAGCGCGTTCTTGACCGCACCGCCGACTTCCACGCCGATGATATCGTCCGATGTATAGGCCCTGAAATTGTCACTCGAGATGGCGACCGCCAGCGCACGCGCGAAATCCTGATCGTTGGACGCGATGGTCATGGCGGTGGGCAGGCCGGCGCCGACTTCCTTGGCGAAGGTCGGGCCGGACAGAACCGCGACCGGGAAGTCCGGGCCGAGCACCTCCGCGGCCACCTGGTGTGGCAGTTTGCCGGTACTGAGCTCGAAGCCTTTCGTGGCCCAGCAAACGCGAGAGTCCGCTGCGAGCAGGGGCTTGATCTTCGTCAAGGTATCGCGCAGGCCGTGACTGGGGACGACAATAAGCACATCGCGCGCGCCCTTGAGACACTCCTCGAGATCGGGGAAGGCGCTCAGGTTTTCCGGGAACGGGACATCGGGCAGGTAACGCTTGTTCTCGCGGTCGTCGACCATCGCCTCGAGCAGGTCCAGTTCCACGACGCCGCCGAGGCGCACGTCGCAACCGACGCGTGCAAACTGCAGCGCCAGTGCGGTTCCCCAGGAACCTGCACCGATGACCGCAATCGTTTTCGGACCTGACTGGCTAATTAGTGCGTCTCCGACTGCGCCGACTCAGCCTGCGCGGCGGCCTGCTGCTTCGACTGCATGTACAGCGCGTCGAAATTGATCGGCTGCAGGACGAACTCCGGGAAGCCGCCCTTCTGGATCGTCCCGGCGACCGCTTCGCGAGCGTAAGGGAACAGGATGTTCGGGCAGAAGCTGCCCGTAATCGCTGCAAGCTCCTCGCCGTCGTAACCGGCGATCTCAAACAGGCCCGCCTGGTGAACTTCCACGAGGAAGAGCGTCGTATCTTCTGATTTGGCTTCGACGGTAATCGTCAGCACGACTTCGTGGACGTTGTCTTCGACGAGCTTGTGCGAGCTGCGCAGATTGAGATTGGTCTGCGGTTTCCATTCGGCACCCTTGAACACCGCCGGTGCCTGGGGAGACTCGAATGACATGTCTTTGATGTAGATCTTGCTGATGGCCAGTACTTTCTCAGCGGCCTTTTCCTGCTCTGCCATGATGGTTCCTGTTTTCTCTATAGTTGGATTTTCTTACGGTAAGGCCTAGCCTCGCTTCTTGCCTTTGCCTGATTTGCTCTTCGTCTTCTTGCCCGTTACGACCGGCAGGCCGGCCTGGGCCCAGCCGTTCATGCCGCCCTTCAGGCCGTACACACTCTCGTAGCCGCTCTTGCGCAACATGTTGACCGTGCGCGTGGACGAAACACCGTTGTCGCAAACCGCAACCACGGGCCGGGTCTTGTCCTGCGCCAGCGACTCGGCTTTGGCCTCGAGTTCGTCGTGCGGGATGCTGCGCGCGCTCACAATGTGCCCGCGGCCGTAAGCTGCGGCGCTGCGCAGGTCCACAACCAATGCGCCGTTGTTGATCAGCCTGACGGCGTCGGTGACCTCAATATTGATCGACCCGCTGGCCTTGCGGCGCAATTCGGAGAAGATGGCCACCAAAAAGCTGACGACTAAAGCGAGCACCAGCAACGTATGGTTGCCCGTGAATTCCAGAATTTTGTCCATGAATCAACAGTTTCGGCGCGGAATTTGCGCCTCGAAGATGTTAAAAGCCGCGATTATACCCGTTTGGGGGAGAGTGAATAGCCTCGAAACGCTACACTCGGCGCCCATGTGGTCCAGAACCCTTACAAGCCTTCTGCTGCTTGGCCTGGCGGCCGCCGCCCCGGGCCAGGATGGCAATGGCGAACTCACCAAGGTGAAGGAACAGGAGCTCGAAGAGGTCCGTGAGCGCATTTCCGAGCTGAAACAGAGTATGGATGCCGCCGCCAGGGAGAGGGACCGCCTGACCGGCGAGCTGCAGGAGCTCGATGTCGCGATCTCGGAGCAGCGCATGCGCATCGCGGATATCGAGCGGGACCAGGCATACACGGCCAACAAGAAGCAAAAACTCGACCAGGAGCTGGCCGACCGGGAGCGCCACCTGGACGAAGAGTCGGCCGCGCTCGCGGCCCAGGTTCGCACGGCGTACATGAGCGGCAGCCAGGAGAGGATCAAGTTGCTGCTCAACCAGCGCGACCCGGCCACGCTCGGCCGCCTCATGGCGTACTATCGGTACCTGAACGACTACCGCGCCGGCAATATCGAGGCCGTTATCGAGCAGATCCGCAAGCTGGACGAACTGCGGGCACAGATCGCTGCCGAGGAAGCGCGACTGGCGACCCTCGCCCGCGCGCGCTACGACGAACTCGGTCGCCTTGGCCGGTCGCAGGATGAACGCAAGGCCGTGCTGGCGACGCTGCGCCGGAAGATCGCTGACGAGGGCGAAGAGGTTGAGCGTCTCGCCGCGCAGGAGCGGGACCTGACGCGCCTCATTGCCGAGTTGACGAGCATCCTCAGCGACTACCCGATTTCGTCCGAGCAGCCCTTCAGTGAACACAAGGGCAAGCTCACCTGGCCGGTCGCCGGGCGCCTGCTGCACGACTTCGGCCAGCCGCGCGTCGGCGGCAACATCAAGTGGAACGGTGTCGTACTGGCGGCGCCACGGGGACGGGAAGTGCGTGCGGTTTACCACGGCCGCGTGGCCTTCGCGGACTGGCTCGCCGGCATGGGCCTGCTCGTCATCGTCGATCACGGCGAGGGCTACATGACGCTCTACGGCTACAACGAAACGATCCTCAAGGACACGGGCGACTGGGTGGCCCCCGGCGATGTCATCGCGACGGTCGGCGACAGCGGTGGCCAGGCCGAGGTAGGGCTCTACTTTGAGCTGCGGCGTGGCACCAAGCCGGAGAACCCGCGGCGATGGATAACCAGGACGCCGGGTAGCTGATGTTGTCGGGACCCGCGACTTATTGACCTGTTGCTCACCTTCCGGCCTGCCGCTGTGCTAAGGTCGAGGATCGAAACTCGGAAGCTCGTATGTCGTTGAAAGTTCGCGCGGTTTTGGTGGTTGTGATCGGTCTGGTCATGGGCTTGAGCCTGTCGATTGGCGGTGGCCTGATCGGCGACGGCCGCGCACCGGACAAGGAAGAGCTGGCCTGGGAGCAGGCCAGGTTATTTGCGGAGGTGCTCGAACGCGTCAAGCGCGATTACGTTGAGCCCATCGACGACGCGGAGCTTCTCGAAAGCGCGATCCGCGGCATGGTCAGCGATCTTGACGCACATTCGCAGTACCTCGACGCCGGCGAGTACCGTGACATCCGTATCAGCACGACCGGCAGTTACACGGGTGTCGGGATCGAAGTGGATGAGGTCGGCGGCAACGTCGTGGTCGTCACGCCTTTCGCCGATTCGCCGGCAGCCCGCTCGGGGATTCGCAGCGGCGACCAGATCGTTGCCGTGGACGATGTCGCTGTCGATACGCATGAACTGCAGGAGACCATCGGCCGTCTTCGTGGCCATGCCGGCTCCAGCGTCAAGATCAGCGTGCTGCGCGACAATGAAGTCATCGATCACGAGATGCGTCGCCAGATCATTCGCATGACCAGTGTGCACAAGGAACTCCTGGCACCGTCCTACGGTTACGTCCGGGTAAGCCAGTTCAGCGAAAACACGGCCCGCGAACTCAGCCAGGCGGTCGATGATCTGCAGGACGCCAACCACGGCATGCTGGAGGGGCTCGTCCTGGACCTGCGCAACAACCCGGGCGGTGTGCTTGATTCCGCGGTCGAAGTGACAGACCTGTTCCTGGACGCCGGCGTGATCGTCACGGCGGATGGCCGCTCGATTGATTCGCGCTTCACTCGCTCGGCGCATCGCGGCGACATTCTCGACGGCGCGGCCATGGTCGTCATCGTCAATAGCGGGTCTGCGTCCGCCTCGGAGATCGTCGCAGGCGCGCTCCAGGACCACAATCGTGCGCTTATCGTGGGTACGGAGACATTCGGCAAGGGCCTGGTCCAGACGGTTGTGCCGCTCTCCAAGGGCCGGGCGATCAAGCTGACAACGTCGCGCTATTACACGCCATCGGGCGACTCGATTCACGAGGTCGGTATTGCCCCCGACGTTTACGTGGGCGACACGCCGGGGTTCCCGGACTTTAGCCTCTCGGGCTTGCTCGATCGCGAACGCGACATGCAGCTGGCCGAAGCTATCGGGCACCTCGAGGCGCGCCCGGTGATGCACAGCGCCGCCGAGTGACGTGCACTGGCGCGGCCTGCTAACGACGGTTCTTTTCCTCTGTGGTGCCCCGTCGCTGGCGGATACGCCGCGGATCGCAATCATCATCGACGACCTTGGCTATCATTTTGCCAACGGTCATCGGGCCATCCGGCTGCCCGGACCCGTAACCTTTTCCTTCCTGCCAGGTGCGCCGAACGCGCGGACGCTGGCGGAGCAAGCCAACGAGCGTGGCAAGGAGGTCCTGCTGCACTTGCCGCTGCAGGCCGCGTCGGACGACGGGCAGCGCAGCGAGCCGTCGGAAATAGGCATGGACATGAGCCGCGAGCGCCTGGGCCTGGTCCTCAACGACGCCCTGCTATCGGTTCCGCACGTGTCCGGGATCAACAGCCACCGCGGCTCGCTCATGACCCGCCACCCGGGCCATATGCGCTGGCTCATGGAAGAAATCAGCGCCCATGAGCATCTCTTTTTCATCGACAGTTACACGCACCACGACAGCGTCGCCCTGCAGATTGCCCGTGAAACCGGCGTCGATGCGATCAAGCGCGATGTGTTTCTCGACCCGGACCCGTCACCCGAGACCGTTGCCAGGGAGTTCGAACGTATGAAGGCCCTTGCACGGCAACGCGGGCAGGTGATCGCCATCGGGCACCCCTACCCGGCTACGCTGGACCTGCTGGAGCGGGAGCTGCCACTGCTCGCGGAACAGGGGTTCGAGCTCGTCAGCGTCAGTGAGTTGCTCAAATGAGCCTCTACGAGGACCGCGTGTTGCCGTACATGATCAACCTCGCCTGTGCGAGCAAGCCGACGCGAAGACAACGGGAAAAAATCGTGCCCCGCGCCTACGGAGACGTGCTGGAAATCGGCTTCGGCGGCGGCCTGAATCTTCCCCATTACGATCGCGACAGGGTCAGGAAAGTCTTCGGGCTGGAGCCCTCTGCCGGCATGCGCCGCTCGGCAAGCGCCAATATCGCGGCGTCCGGAATGGACGTGGAGCTCATCGACCAGCCGGGGGAGGACATACCGCTGGATGATAATTCCGTCGATTCAGTCCTCGTCACCTACACACTGTGCACAATTGCCGATGCCGTTACGGCGCTGCAAGGCATGCGGCGTGTGCTCAAACCGCAGGGTCACCTGTTCTTTTGCGAACACGGCAAGGCACCGGACGATAATGTCAGCCAGTGGCAGCAGCGCCTGAACGCCGGGTGGCGCCTGGTCGCTGGCGGCTGCAACATGAATCGCGACATACCCGGGCTGCTGCGGATGGGTGGCTTCAGGATCGAGGACGACAATCGGATGTACCTTCCCGGAATCCGGGCGCTAAGCTATAACTATTGGGGGGCTGCACGTTGAACCAGGGCGCGGTAATACCCTCTAAGACAATCATGCGCATACGACAACTCAGCACACTAATCCTGGCGCCCCTCCTGGCGCTCCTGGCCATGCCGGCGATCGCGGGCGACACGCGCGCGTTATTCAATGATCCTGCGAGCGTCCCGTCGGTGCTGCTGGCCCAGGCCGACGACATGGCCTGCACCCAACAGTACGATCCCGTGTGCGGCACCGACGGCCAGACCTATAGCAACGACTGCGTGGCGCGCGTCGCCGGGGTCGAGGTTGCGAGCAAGGGCCGCTGCGCAAGCGAAGAAGAATCCGGCTGCCCGGAGACGTTCGACCCGGTATGCGGGGTCGACCGCAATACTTACATCAACGAGTGTTTCGCGTCGAAGTCGAATGTCGAGATTGCCGGGTTGGGCGCCTGCACGCCGAACGGTTGCCCGAGCGTCGTCGAGCCCGTGTGCGGCATGAACGGCCGTACCTTTATCAATCGCTGCGAGGCCAATGCGGAACGTGTGCCCGTGCAGCGCACGGGGACCTGTGACTTCGAGAACTGCCCGAAGGTGTATGCCCCGGTGTGCGGCGATGGCAAGACCTACGACAACGCCTGTTTCGCCGATGCCGCGGGCGCCCAGACGCTGATCGAGGGTGCATGTGGCGTTCGGGCGTGCCCGACACTGTTCATACCGGTATGCGGTGCCGACGGCATGACCTACAGCAATGCCTGTCACGCGGAGCGGCGCGGCGTGCGGGTGGAGTACGCCGGCGTTTGCGAGGACATGGGACGCAACTGTCCCGATGAGTACTCGCCGGTCTGCGGCATGGACGGCGTGACCTACGACAACGAGTGCCAGCTCGACAACGCAGGTGTCACGAAGGCTTACGCAGGAACCTGCGTCGGCGACTAGACAACCGGTCTATTGCTTCCCGATGGTCACGCTAAGCACCAGGGCCTCGGGCTCTTCCTTGAAGTGCCGGACGACGACGGGCTTGATGAGTCTCGCCAGGTCATCGACGGTCAGGTCGCCGGCTTCCGCCTGCTCGATGGCGACCGTTACATGGGCAAGTCGCCCGTTGACGATTCTAAAGCCCATCGAACACTTGAACCCGTGCGTGTCATAAAGCTCGGCTTCGGCCGCTCTCGCCACGGCCATCGTGTCAAAGAGTCCTCCCGCCTCGCCCCCACACGCGGACAGGCCGATGAGCAGCAGCAAGGGCAGCAGACGCGTTCGCACTCTCATCGCCACGCCGGGTGCAGGCGCCCTTTCTCGCCTTTCGTATAGGGCAGCCAGACAAGGCCGGTAATCGCCACGTTGATATCCGTGCTCTTGGCACGCACGACGATTTCGCTGAGTTCCTCGGACTGGGCATCAAAGGTGGTGTCGAGATCGGCGATCTCCTTTTCGAGTTGTGCATTCAGTTCGGCAATATCCGCTTTGACTTTCTCGGCGGTTTGCGTCGCGCGCACAACGTCGGCGGCCTCTTTGCTGGCGGTCCCGGCCGTCTTGATCGCGGAGCCGACCTTGGTTGCCGTGCTGGTCGACAGTTTCTTGCGACCGAGCACGGCACCGAGGATCGCGGTGCCAAAGGAGATAGCCGTATCGAGCTTCTTCTTCGTCGATTGCTCTTTCTGCACGGCGATGGCCTGTTCGGCCCGCATCAGGCGATTCTCGAGCGTGGTTGCCTTGGTCGCGTAGCGCTTGCGGATCTTCGCGATGGCCGCATCGCGTTTTTCGCTGGCGGCGTCCTGCAGCCGCGCGCGGAAGTCGCCTTCCGTTTCCGATGCGAGCGACGTCAATCCGAGGCGCTTGCTGCGGAACAAGGTAATGTTCTCGTTCTGCCGTAACCAGCGTTTGTAGTCCTTGCCCCAGGCCGCATAGGCTTTCGCATTGTCGGCGGCGGCCGGGCAGTCTGCGTAGCTCGCATCCGCCGCGCCGGCTTCCTCGAGATCGTCGATAGACAGGTCCAGCGCTTCGCTGTTGTCCCAGTCGATATCGACGGGGCCATCCTCAAACTCGACCGTGTGCAAAACTTCGCGCTCGTCTTCGATGTTGTAGCGCGCACTCGTGAACACGACGTCACCACCGGCGATGAGGCGCGGGTGATACACGATCTCCTCGCCGACGCCCCGCACATAGAACTGGTCGATAGACGGCGGCAGTGCCGGGGCCGTGTCCTGTGTCCTGCTTTTCGGCCTGGAGACTGCCTCCGCCTCCGCCGCGACCTTGTTTTTCTCCGTCATCATGAGCGCGCGAATATGGTCGCGCGTCATCGGGCCTGCGAGGTAAGACAATACCCAGCGCGTATTGAACACAACCGGTTCGTCCTCATGCACGTTGTGCAGCAGGAAACGCCGCTTGCCGAGGCCGGCGATCGTGCGCTCCATCTTCTGTTTGTCGAAATTACCGGCCGTTGCCCCTTCGAGGCCCTCCATGACGCGTGCCTTGTCGCGTTCGGTCTGCAGGCGCCCGATGAACCAGGTGCCCGTGTTGGACAGGCCCTTGTAGTCGAGGTCGACCGGGTTCTGCGTTGCGAGCACGAGGCCGACGCCGTATGCGCGCGCCTGCTTGAGCAACGTGAGGAACAATCTCTTCGACGGCGGATTCGCGACCGGCGGCATGTAGCCGAAGATCTCGTCCATGTAAAGGATCGCGCGCAGGCTCGACGTGCCGGGCTGCGCACGCATCCAGCCGATCAGTTCGTTGAGCAACATCGACACGAAGAACATGCGCTGTGCGTCGTCGAGGTGTGAAATCGACATCACGGAGATGCGCGGTTTGCCCTCGTCCGTGTACAGCAGGTTCTTCGCGTTGAGCGGCGTGCCCTGCATCCAGGCCTCGAAGCCCGGTGCCGCCAGCAGGTTGTTCAGCGCCATGGCCAGCGTGAAGCGGTCCTTGGCAGGGAAGAACGAATCGAGGTTCATGACGCCGACCTTGGTAATCGGCGGGTTCTGAATTTCCCCGATGAGTGCCGGAACATCCAGGTTGCGGCCCTCCTGCCACGCGTTGTCGAGCAGCCGCGAGATGAGAATGTGCTCGCGACTCGAGACCGGGTCGGCGTCCATGTCCAGCAGCGTCAGGATGCTGGTTGCCGTCGCCTGCACGCGTTCGCGATACAGGTCGACGTCATCGATGAGCGCCTGCGCGGGTGCGTCGAAAGAGTGCAGCACGGACACGGGCAAACCTGAGTTGCTGCCCGGTGTATAGATGGCGAGATCGGCATTCTTGCGCAGCTGCGCGATGCGCTCGCCCGTCTGGCCCCACTCCCCGAGTCCCTTCTTCCAGAGCGCCGCCTGCGCCGCCGCGAACTCGTCCGGCGTCTGTCCCTTGTCGAGCGCTGTGCGCTCGTTGATCCACGGGCGAAAGTCCTCGGGCTTCAACTGCGGGAACGTGAGCAACAGGTTGCCCATGTCGCCTTTCGGGTCGATAGCGATCACGGGGATGTGATCGAGCGCGGCCTCTTCTAGAATGCCGATGCCAAGCCCCGTCTTACCCGAGCCCGTCATGCCGATGATGGCAGCGTGCGTCGTCAGGTCCTTGGAGTCGTACAGAACCGGCTCATCCGTGAGCGTGTCGGCCTCCATGTCATAGCGCTTGCCGAGGTAAAACGCGCCCAGTTTCTCGAAGTCGTACATCTGTGTGTCCTAGCTTGGCGGATACGTGTAGCTGGCCGCGAAACCGAGCGGTATTCCGATCGCGTAGTAGATCAGCAGGAAGGTCGTCCAGGTAACCAGGAACCACAGCGAATAGGGCAGCATCATGGCCGCCAGCGTGCCGATACCGGTGTTCTTGACATAGCGCTGGCAATAGACCACGACAAGCGGGAAATAGGGCATCAGCGGCGTGATGATATTCGTGCTGGAGTCGCCGACGCGGTACGCGGCCTGCGTCAAATCCGGCGAGACGCCGAGCGCCATGAGCATCGGCACGAAGATTGGCGCCAGCAGCCCCCACTTGGCGCTCGCCGAGCCGACGAACAGGTTGACGAAGCCGGTCAGCAGCACGATGCCGACAATCAGGATCGAAGGATAGTCCTCCAGGCTCTTGAGCATTTCGGCGCCGGCGAGCGCGAGCAGCGTGCCGAGGTTCGATGCGTTGAACGCGTACACGAACTGTGCGATGAAGAACATGATGACGAGGTAATACGCCATCGTCTGCATCGAGTGCGACATGCCGTCGATGACGTCCTTGATGCCCTTCATCGTGCCCGCGACGTAGCCGAACACGATGCCCGGTATCAGGAACAGGAAGAAAATCAGCGCGACGATCGACTGCATGATCGGCGCGCCGAAGGACACGAGCTCGCCGTTTGCGTCCCGCCACGGCGATGTTTCCGGCACGAGTGTGGCAGCGAGAATGACAATACCGAGCAGCATGGCGAACAATGCCCACCGCAGGCCCTTGCGCTCCTCGGGTTTCAGGTCGTGAAGCTCCGGCAGGTCTTCGGCGTTGCCGTCGATCGGCGTGTCCGCGACGCGCGGCTCGACGATTCGGTCCGTGATCCACCAGCCGAGGCCGATGATCAGGAACGACGATGACGCGGTGAAGAAGTAGTTGTTAAGCGTATTGACTTCGATAGCCGGGTCGAGCAGCTGTGCACCACCCAGCGTCAGGCCCTGCAGCAGCGGATCGAGTGCGGCTGGCAGAAAGTTTGCCGAGAATCCGCCGGACACACCGGCGAACGCGGCCGCTATGCCGGCGAGCGGATGGCGTCCCGCGGCATAGAAGATCACGCCACCGATCGGGATAACGAGGACGTAGCCGGCATCGACAGCGGAATGGCTCATGATGCCGACGAGGATGACCATCGGCGTGAGCAACCACCTGGCCGTGACGTTCAACAATGCGCGGATGCCGGTCGTGATGAAGCCGGAATGTTCGGCGACGCCGATACCGAGCATGGCGACCAGCACGGTACCGATCGGGCCAAACGTGACGAAATTCGTCACGAAGCCGGTCATGAATGCCGTGAGCGCCGATCCGGTAAGCTGGTTGGCCACCTCGATCGGTGCCTGGGTGCGAGGATCGACGTAACTGAACGTGAAATAGGACAGCAACCACGACAGTATCCAGACGATGAACAGCAGCGCGATGAACAGCACGGCCGGGTCGGGAAGTTTGTTGCCGACACGTTCTACGGTGCCGAGAAAACCGCCCGGAGCGGCGGCTTGTTTTTGTGCAGACATGAGGAATCCCCGTTCTTGTTATACGGGAAGCTTACTCGATCGGACCCCAAATTGGCACATCAGGGGCGGGGTCAGAGCCCTTGTGGCAAGGGCTCTGACCGTTGTGCCGGTGCCTACCAGCCGCAGGATCTGCCTGCGTTCTGCTCCTTGAGGTACTCCATGAGCGGTGCGAAGTAATCGATGATCGCCGTGGCGTCCATCTCACGCGAGCCGGTCATGGCCTCGAGCGTGTCCTGCCAGGGCTGGGATGCGCCGGCCTCGAGCAGGGCGTAGAACTTGTCGCCGGCTTCCTTGCTGCCGTAAATGGAACAGTCATGCAGGTCACCCTCGTACCCGGCGGTATCGCACAGCGAACGATGGAACTGGTACTGCAGGATGGCCGCGAGGAAATAACGCGAGTACGGCACGTTGGTCGGGATGTGGTACTTGGCGCCCGGGTCGAAGTCCGCTTCCGTGCGTTCGACAGCCGGCGCGATACCCTGGTACTTCGTTCTCAGGTCCCACCACGCCTGGTTGTAGTTGTCCGGCGAAATCTCGCCCGAGAACACTCCCCAGCGCCACTCGTCGATGAGCTTGCCGAACGGCAGGAACGCGATGCCGTTGAGGGCCGTCTGCATCTGGCGATTGAGTACGGCGCGCGGGTCTTCCTCGACGTCTTTCACAAGCCCGACTTCCGCGAGGTACTCAGGCGTCATCGACAGCACAATGGCATCGCCGATGGCTTCGTGAAAACCGTCGTGCGCGCCGCCCTGGAACAGCGGCGGCTGGTCCTTGTAGGCACGCTGGTAGTAGTTGTGCCCGAGCTCATGGTAGATCACGCGCAGCTCGTCGTAGGTCTGGTTGATGCACATCTTGATGCGTACGTCATTGCCGCCGTCCATTCCCCAGGCGCTTGCGTAGCAGTCCACGTCGCGGTCCTGCGGGCGCGAGAACTGCGAGCGCTCCCAGAATGTGTCCGGCAGGCGCGGCATACCGAGCGAGGCATAGAAGTTCTCGGCGGAGCGGACCATCTCCTGCGGGGAGAAGTTCTTGGTCTTCAGCGTCGAGTCGACATCGATATCGCCGACGCCCGGATACGGCTCGAGCAGGTCGTACAGGGAGCCCCACTGCTGCGACCACATGTTGCCGAGCAGGTGTGCGGGAATCGGGCCGTCCTGCGGCACCTTGTCCTCGCCGTACACGTCGCCGAGGGTTGCACGAACGTGGCAGTGCAGCTCATCGTACAGCGGCTTGACCTGGTCCCAGAGTTTGGCGGTTTCCGACTGGAAGTCGGCCGGGCTCATGTCGTAGTTGGAACGCCACATCTCGCCAACGTTGGCGTAGCCGAGCTCCGCGGCGCCTTCGTTCGCAAGCTCGACGAAGCGCGCGTACTTGTCACGCATCGGCGCCGCGACGTTGCGCCAGCCGGTCCAGTAGTCGAGCAGCTCATCGTAGTCGCGAGCCGTCGACATCTTCTGCTCGAGATCGGAGCCGAACAGGCACTCGCCGCCATCACGGCAGTACTGGCCGGTGTTGTAGATGCCTTCCATGTCGGTCGCGAGGCTGGCGAGCTCCTTGCGCTTGGCGGCATCGCCCGGCGACGGGGCCGAGGTGCCCAGCTTGAGCAGGTCGAGGGCGCGCCGCGTGGCCGGGTCAAGGTCCTGCCCGTCGTAGGCGAGGGCCTGTTGCACGGTCTCGCTGTGCCACTTCGCGTATCGCGCGCTCGCGGCGGTGGCAAGCACAGCCGTGTCCACGGTGATGTAGGTCGACCTGACCCACTGGGCAGCCTCGATCTCCCGGCCGAGCTCCCGGAGCTCGTCATTGACGCGGGCGACAAACGCCTGGGCCGTTTCGGTCGGCACAGCGGCGGTGGTTTCTTCAGGAGCCTTTTCTGAACAGGCAACGGTTAGCATCACGAGCGCGAGGCTCGCACAGAGTTTCACCAGGTTTTTCATAGTTCTTCCAGTCTTAATGAACGCCGTGCATCCAGCGACGCAGGATGGGCGAGATAATAATCATGAATATGCCGGCCCCGATGCCGAACCACATCAGGAATTCGAACAATTCCGCATAGGTCGCCGCCGAAGTCGCAATATCGGCTGTTTCTCCAGCGGAGGTGTCGATCGCGGCGATACGGCCGAGGCGCGTGGCAACGGTCTCGGACAACGCGGTCGCAAGAAACCAGGTTCCCATGCTGACGCCGACGACATTTCCAATGGACAGTTTTGTAACAGCCGAGAGGCCTACTGGCGACAGGCAGAGTTCGCCGGTCGTATGCAACAGGTAGGCAAGTACCAGCCAGACCATGGCAACCTGTCCCGCCTCGTTCGGGAACTGCGCCCCGAACACGAGAGCCCCGAATCCCAGGCCGGCCTGCAGGATACCGAGGCCAAATTTGACGGGCGTGTTCGGCTCGAGGTTCTTCTTTGCGAGCCAGGTCCAGAGGGCCGCAAACGGAATTGCGAGCAACATGATGAAGCCGGCGTTCAAAGAGCCGAACTGCGCTGCTGTAAACGTCGTATCGCCCAGCGTTCGGTCTACGATACGGTCGGCATACAAGGTCATCGATCCGGCAGCCTGCTCAAACAGCGCCCAGAACACGATCGTCGAGAGGATCAGGACCATAAGAACGACGGTACGGCCAAACTCCTCGGAGTAGTGCGTAACGAACCCGTAGACCACGAAACCAACAATCAGCGCTATCGACAGGTAAAGCGCTTCTTCGGCCACGGCCTCGATACCGCCGATGGGGTGCAGGTTGGCAATCACGGCGCAGATGCCGGAGGAAATGGCGACCGCTGCGATCACGTAGGCCAATGTGTTGTTGTGGTCCTTCTTCGTATGAATCATTGAATAAAGAATCAGGCCGACAATCGCGATAATCAGGAACACGTTCTGTGTGATCAGCACAATCGGTTCGTGCTGAACCAGCAACCAGAACACGCCAAGCATCGGTATGCTGAGCAAATAGATCGCCCATTCGACATTAATCGGTCCAAGAACGCGCTTCTTGAGTTTCTCGGGTTCACTTGGCTCGGCGTGCCCCTTGAGGTACTTCTGTCCATACAGGAACGTGAACAGCCCGATGATCATGCCGATACCGGCGGCGCCGAAGCCATAACCCCAGCCATAGGTCTCGCCGAGCCAGCCGCAGATCAGCGTCGCGGCGAAGGAACCGATGTTGATGCCCATGTAAAAGATCGTGAAGCCCGAATCGCGGCGCGGATCTTCCTTGGAGTAAAGCTTGCCGACAATCGTCGAGATGTTCGGCTTCAGGTAGCCAACGCCCATGACGATGAGCGCGAGAGCAAAGTAGAAGACTTTGAGTGCGGCGGTGTCGCGCATCATGATGTCTTCCGTCAGTACGGTTCCGGCGGCGAGGACATCGCCCGTAGCCAGGGTCAGGTTGTCGACCAGTGTGGTGCCGGCCGCATAGAACCGGGCCTGATGCCCCTCGACCGCCATCAATATATGTCCAAGCGACAAACTGATGCCGCCGAACACGACGGACTTTCTCATTCCCAGGTACCGATCTGCGATCATGCCGCCGAGTAGTGGCAGCGCGTAGACGAGACCCGCGTACGAGCCGAGAACGTCCAGCCCCATCTCGTCGGTAAACAAATGGTATTTCGTTAGATACAGAACCAGCAGGAACTTCATTCCGTAGAACGAGAAGCGCTCCCAAAGCTCTGTGGTGAAGCAAACATACAGGCCTTTCGGGTGGCCCCAGAGCTCGTCGTCGTGCGAATAGTCTTCCGCCGGAGCGGCTACGGATTCGGTCATATTTCCCCCGGGATGGCGTTAGGCGCCGTTCTACTTGTTGGCTGTGTGCTGGGCCTTGGCATTAAACACTATTTGCAACACACCCTGCTACTTGACAGCGGCGTCCTCCGCCTGTTCCCGCTCGCTGGCGGAGACGAGGCGCGACATGAATATTCCCAGTTCGTATAAGAGGTAGACGGGGACGGCAAGCATGGTCTGGCTGATGACGTCCGGTGGCGTAAGCAGCATGCCGACAACAAAAGCGCCGAGAAACACGTAAGGGCGTGCCTGCCCCAGCTTTTTTGACGTCGTAATCCCGGTAACGACGAGCAGGACGGTCGCAATGGGTGTCTCGAAGGCCAGGCCGAACACGAGAACGACCATCATCACGAAGCTGACATATTCCGTCATATCGGGCTGGTAGTTAACTGTGTCGGGTGTGAACGTCGAGACGAAGCCGAAGATGAGCGGAAAGACCACGAAATACGCGAACGCCATGCCGACAAAGAACAGGATGATGCTCGTCGCGAGCAAAGGGAGCGCAAAGCGTTTTTCTTTCAGGTACAGGCCCGGTGCGACGAACGCCCACACCTGGTAGAGAATAATAGGCATCGCAATGAACAGCGCCACGTAGAACGTCAATGCGATCGTCGCGGTGAGAGGCGACACGGGACTGAGCGCGATCAGCTCACCGTTGGGCACGACGCTGACGAGCGGCTTGGCGATGTAATTGAACAGGGGTTTGGCAAACGGCAGTAACGCGAGGAACACGAGAAACACGGCGCCGAAGATCTTGAACAGGCGGCTGCGCAGTTCAACCAGGTGCGAAAGCAGGGTGCCTTCCGACAGGTCTTCTTTCCGATCCTCAGCCATTACGCCTGTTTCTCTGCCTTTTTTTCGGGCGCCGGCACGGTCTCGTCGTCTTCCTCATCGTGCAACGGCGAGTACGTGTCGTCTTCTCGCGGTGTCATGAGGTTGCGCGGATCGAGGTCCTTGGGGTCGATGCCGAGATTCTTCTCTACATCGAGTTCTTCCTCAATCTGGCGTTGCATGGCACGCGTCATCTGGCGCGCCTTGCCGACCCAGCTGCCTATCTGGCGGGCAAGGCGTGGCAAGCGTTCGGGCCCCAGGATGAGGAGCCCGATGATACACAGAAGGAGTAGTTCCGAACCGGCGATACCGGACATGGGGTGCCCCGCTGTCTAGGCGTCTTTTTCTTTGCGGGGTTCTTCAGCGGGCGTGCTGTCGAAATCGGCGTCTTTGGAATCGTCGCTGATTTTGTCAGCCGTATCTTCCGCCTCGTTCATGGCAGAACGAAAGCCCTTAACGGCACCGCCGAGGTCCGTACCGAGCGTCCGGAGCTTCTTGGTTCCGAAAATAGCCAGCACGATGACCAGAATGATCAGTAATTGCCACGGACCAATGTTGGCAAACATCTTGTCTCTCCCGGGGCGAAGCCCCTGCACTTAAGCCGCGAATTATGTTCATGATAACCCTACCGGCGCAACAAAACCGTACACGCGTCACCAATCCGGTGCCAGTCACCTTATACCGGGTATAAGGTGACTGGCACCTAATATGGGCCCTACTCTAGGTGGAGAGCCAGAAGGTGACGGGGCCGTCGTTGGTCAGGCTGACCTGCATGTCGGCGCCGAATTCGCCGGTTTCGACCTGGCTGAGCGCCTTGCGACAGCACGCCACCAGCTCGTCGAAGAAGGCGGCCGCCATCTCGGGTGGGGCGCCTTTGGTGAAGCTCGCCCGGGTTCCCTTCTTCGTGTCCGCCGTCAACGTGAACTGGGGCACGAGCAGCAGTCCTCCTTCGATATCGCGAACACTAAGGTTCATGCGGCCTTCGTCATCAGGAAACACCCGGTAGCCGAGCAGCCGCTCCGCAAGGCGAGCCACGTCTTTCTCGGTGTCATCCCGATGTACCGCGACGAGCACCATGAGGCCGCGACCGATTTTCCCGATGGTCCGGTCTCCCACGCTGACCTCGGCCCGGGATACGCGCTGCAGCAATCCGATCATTTCTCGCTAGAGTCCCTGTTTTTGGCGGTGCCTGGGTCTTTGTGAACGCAAGCGGGAGAATGATAAGCCACATCGGCGCCGGCCGCGTGGGAGACTTGTTCGACCGACCGGTGGGAACAGCGGCCCGAAAACGGTCGACCCGAGACGCCATGGATGGCCGAAAACGGAGTATCTGCCGGTCGGACCACGGAAGGTGCAGCCCCGATCCCCGTGATCGGGGCTTTTTTCGCTGAAAAATCACCCTCAAGACCACTTTTCGGCTTAAATAAACAACAAAGTGGGATTCGAAATTGACTTTCAAATCCCACTCTATGGTTCTGGCGTCGTTTGGCAATCTGCCGGGCGACCAATACACTAGCCGCACCACTTCACTCTCCGGAATAGCCATGAAAAGAAGAGAATTTGTAGGCGGACTGGCCGCGGCAGCAGGTCTGAGTGCCTGTGCCCAGGATACGAGCGATTGTGGTGACGGGGCAGCCGCGAGCGGCGAAACCTTTGAATGGTCCTGCGTCACGTCCTGGCCCCCGAAATTCCCGGGCCTGGGGATGGCGCCGGAGCACGTGGCAACACGCGTTGAAGCGGCCTCCAACGGCCGCCTCAGGATCAAGATCTACGGTGCGGGTGAGCTGGTACCGGCCTTCGAAGTGTTCGATGCCGTCTCGCGCGGAACCGTCGAAATGGGTCATGGGGCTTCGTACTACCACAAGGGCAAGGTGGACGCGGCGCAGTTCTTCACGGCCATTCCTTTCGGCATGACCAACGCCGAGCTCAACGGCTGGCTCTACTACGGTGGCGGCCTCGAGCTCTACCGGGAGCTTTACGCGCCGTTCAACCTCGTGCCCTTCCCGACCGGCAACACGGGCGTGCAGATGGGTGGCTGGTTCAACAAGGAAATCAACTCGATTAACGACCTCAAGGGCCTAAAGATGCGTATCCCGGGCCTGGGAGGCGAGGTGCTGCGACGCGCGGGCGGAACGCCGGTGACGTTGCCTGGCGCAGAGATCTTTACTGCGCTGCAAACCGGTGCCATCGACGCGACCGAATGGGTCGGACCCTACAACGATTCTTCGTTTGGCCTGCACAAGGCGGCCCGCTACTACTACTACCCGGGTTGGCAGGAACCCGGGCCCGGCCTCGAGACCATCGTCAACAAGGCGGCCTGGGATTCATTGCCGCCTGACCTCAAGGCGATCGTCGAGACCACGTGCCAGAGTGTGACCACGGACATGGCCGCCGAATACACCAATGGCAATGCGATGTCCCTGGCACAGCTGGAGCAG
This sequence comes from uncultured Gammaproteobacteria bacterium, assembly GCA_963698895.1. Classification (GTDB taxonomy): domain Bacteria; phylum Pseudomonadota; class Gammaproteobacteria; order Steroidobacterales; family Woeseiaceae; genus UBA1847. The sequence goes on from CAVOSO010000002.1 coordinate 83,910, forward strand.
GACCCGAACATCGAGATTCGGCCGTTCCCAAGGGAAGTGCTGTCGCTGCTGAAATCGATCGCAAAAGAAGTCGTGGAGGAGTTGATGGCGAACGACCCCGCTTCGGCGAAAATCGGCAAAGCCTATTTCGATTTCCTGGAAAAAGCCGCCGCGAACTCTCGAATCTCCGAAAAGGAATACCTCGCCGCTCGCGACTACTGACGCAAGAATCAGGGTGTCTTGCAGCGGACCGTAATCACTCGCGACGCAACGTCTGCACGAACGCTTTCGTCGTAGACTTCGTTGTCACGCCCACCCTCGGTGAACACGCGCGGCTGCAGCCGCCCTGCACTGCTGAGCGACCCGTCCGCGGCGCGATCGACCTCCTCGTACCCCAGGTTTCCGCAGGCTTTGGCGGCGGCCGTGTAGCACTGCGCCCAGCCGTCGTCGCAGCGGAACGTATAGATCGTCGAGCCGTCACTGAGCGCCGAGCCCTCGGCTTCGGGTTGACTGCTGCACGCCACGCAGGACAGCAAGAGCGCTGCCAGCGATCACTAGTTTCATGCGCCGTATATCCTCCCGGGTAACCAGGTAACGAGATCGGGAAACACCGCGATCAACAATAACGCGAAGAGCTGGATTGCGACAAAAGGAATGGCGCCACGGTAGATCTCACCCGTGGTGACAGACGGTGGCGCGACCCCCCGCAAATAGAACAATGCGAAACCGAACGGCGGTGTCAGGAACGAGGTCTGCAGGTTGATGGCGATCATGATGCCGAGCCAGACCGGATCGAGGCCCATCGCGAGCAGTACCGGACCGACAATCGGTACGACGACAAACGTGATCTCGATGAAGTCGAGCACGAAACCCAGCAAAAACATGACAAGCATGACCACGACCACGGCGCCCACGACGCCGCCCGGCAGGGACTCGAGGATGGCACGCACCCCGTCGTCGCCGCCGTAGCCGCGGAACACGAGCGAAAAAATCGAGGCACCGATCAGGATTAGGAAAACCATGCTGCTGATGCGCAAGGTCGCGCGCATGATGTCCTGCAACCGCTCGAGATTCAGCTCCCGCCGCAACACGGCGAGCACCAGCGCACCCATGCCGCCAACGCCGGCCGCCTCGGTCGGTGTGGCGAGGCCCTTGAGAATGGAGCCGAGTACCGCAAAGATCAGGATTAGCGGCGGCGCCAGGGCCTTGATGACCCGAAAAAACGAGACGCGTTCGTCCGGTGCGGGCTGATGCGCCGGCATCACGGCAGGGCGGAAAAACGCAAGGCCGAGTATGTACAGCATGTACAAGCCAACGAGTAGCAAGCCGGGGATCAGCGCGCCGGCAAACAGGTCCCCGACCGAAACGGTCTTGGGCGAGAAGTTGCCCATCTCGAGCTGAGCCTGTTGATAGGCCGTTGTCATCACGTCACCCAGCATGACGAGAATGATGGACGGCGGGATGATCTGCCCGAGCGTACCCGATGCGCAGATCGTGCCCGTCGCAATCTCGGGCGAATAGCCACGCTTGAGCATCGTCGGTAGCGATAACAAACCCATCGTCACTACCGTCGCACCAACGATGCCCGTACTCGCTGCGAGCAACATCCCGACGAGCGTCACCGAAATACCGAGCCCGCCGCGCAGGGACCCGAACAGCGCACTCAGTGTCTCGAGCAATTCTTCGGCGATACGCGCGCGCTCCAGGGTCACACCCATGAACACGAACAGGGGAACGGCGATGAGCGTCTCGTTGGTCATGATGCCGAAAACGCGGTTCGGTAAACCGAGCAGCAGGGCTTCATTGAAGCTCCCGCCGATAATGCCGAAGCCCGCGAAGATCAGCGCGGTGCCGCCGAGCGTGAACGCAACAGGAAACCCGGCGAGCAGGACGAGAATCACCGTGACAAAGAGCAGCGCCGCAACCCATTCCATGTCAGCGGCCCCGCAACGTCTGCAGCGATTTGAGGAGCAGCGAGATACCCTGCAGCGCTACGGCCAGGGGCATCAGCAACAGTATGGACTTGAGCATCGGTATGAGGGGATACGGCAAACCGCCCGACTCGCGGGAAGCTTCCCGAATGCTCCAGGACTGGCTCACGAAGTCGAAGGAATTCCAGCCGAGAAATACACACAACGGCAACAGGAACACGATGACCCCGACGAGATCGACCCAGGCGCGCCGCCGCGCGCTCATCTCACGATAGAACACGTCAACGCGGACATGTTCCTCATCGCGCAGTGTGTACGCCGCGCCCAGCATGAACACGGCCGCATGCATCCAGACCACCGACTCCTGCACCCAGATAAGCCCGGCGTCGAACACGTAGCGCATCACGACGACAACGAACGTGACGACGACCATGAACAAAGTCAGCCACGCGATCGCGCGCCCGATCGTCGTGCTGATACGGTCAAGCAGGTTGTCAGGAGACGGCGCGCCCAAGACTCAGGTGCGCCAGAACGTCGGCGTTATCAAGACCAGCAGGGTGAAAATCTCGAGGCGGCCCAGCAGCATGCCCATCACCGATATCCACTTGGCGGTATCGCTGAGGTCCATGAACCCGGACGCAACGCCCCCGAGACCCGGGCCAAGGTTGTTCAGCGTTGCGGCAACGGCCGAGAACGCGGTGACCTGGTCGAGTCCGGTCGACATCATGGCAAGAAGCATGACGCCGAAGACGATGATGTAGACCGAGAAGAACCCCCAGACGGCCTCGACAACGCGCGACGACACGGCCTTGTTGCCGAGCTTGACCGGGATCTCCGCGCTCGGGTGCACCAGCCGCGCGATCTCGCGTACACCCTGCTTGTAAACGAGCAGCCAACGGATGACCTTGATGCCGCCGGCCGTCGACCCGGCGGAGCCGCCGATGAAACTCGAGAAAATCAGCAAGGCCGGTAGCGCCGCGGGCCAGATCGCAAAGTTCTCGGTCGTAAACCCGGTTGTTGTCGCGATCGACACCGACTGGAAGAGGCCATCCAGGAACGTGTCGAACGGATCGGCAAAGCCGCGGTACAGGAACAATGAGGCGATGACCACGGCCGACAGCGCCAGCAGGATAAAACTGTAGGCGCGAAATTCCTGGTCCTGGAAGTAGTGCTTGATGGTCACGTAGCGCCAGGCGAAGAAGTGCAGTGAGAAGTTGATGCCGGCCACGAACATGAAAAACACGCAGATAAGGTCGATCGACGCACTGTCGAACGCCGCGATACTGGCATCGTGTGTGGAGAAGCCGCCGATGGCGACCGTGGAAAACGCGTGACAGAGCGCATCGAACCACCCCATGCCTGCGACGCGGTAGCCGACCATGCAGGCAATGGTGAACGCGAGATAGACGTACCAGAGCGCTTTTGCCGTCTCGGTTATTCGCGGCGTCAGCTTGGTGTCCTTAACGGGCCCCGGTGTCTCGGCCCGGTAGAGCTGCATGCCACCGACGCCAAGCATCGGTAGTACGGCGACCGCCAGGACGATGATGCCCATGCCACCGAGCCACTGGAGTTGCTGCCGGTAGTACAGGATTGACGCGGGCAGTTCATCGAGCCCGGTCAGCACGGTCGCACCTGTCGTCGTCAGTCCCGACATGGACTCGAACACCGCGTCCGTGAACGACAACGACAGAACATCCGAGAAATAAAGCGGTGCCGCACCAAAGGTTCCCAGTACGGTCCAGAATGCGGCGACGACGAGAAAGCCGTCACGCAGCCTGAGGTCTTTCCGGGAACGGTGGAAGGGCAGCCAGCAAAGGAATCCCGCCACGAGCGTCAGGCCAAAGCCCTCGACAAACGGCAGCCACGAGTGATCGTTGTAATAGACGCTGAAGACGATCGGCGGCAGCATCGTCAGGCTGAACATCATCAGCAGCAGGCCGAGAATGCGCAGTACGACCTTCCAGTTCATGAGGTTCCGACCTTAGACAAACGAAACGCCAACCTGGAACAGGCTCTCGAGTTTCTCGATCTTGCGCCGGTCGGTCATGAACAGGATGACATGATCGTCCGCCTCAACGACCGTATCGTGATGCGCGATGATTACCTTGTCGTTGCGAACGATGGCGACGATCGCCGTGCCCTTCGGCAACTCGATGTCCTCGATCTTCCGGCCAACGACCTGCGAGTTTTCCTCGTTGCCGTGGGCAACGGCTTCCATCGCTTCAGCCGCACCCCGGCGCAGGGAATGCACCTTGACGACATCGCCGCGCCGGACGTGCGCGAGCAACGATCCAATCGTCACCTGCTGCGGCGAAATAGCGATGTCGATGCTGCCCGATTCAACGAGGTCCACGTAGGACGCCCGGTTGATCAGGGCCATGGCCTTGTGGGCCCCGAGGCGCTTCGACAACATCGAACTCAGGATGTTGGCCTCTTCCGAGTTGGTCAACGCGCAGAACACGTCAACGTTGTCGATATTTTCCTCGAGCAGCAGCTCCTCGTCCGCGGCATCGCCGACCAGCACGATCGCCTTGTTGAGTTGCTCGGAAATGACGCGTGCACGCTGTGGATCGCGCTCGATAATCTTGACCTGGTTGGTTTGCTCCAGGGCCAGCGCGAGGCGTACGCCAATGTTACCGCCGCCGGCGATAACAACACGGCGAACGGGATCCTCCAGCCGGCGGATCTCGCTCATGAACACGCGGATGTCCTTGCGATCGGCAATGAAGAACACTTCATCGTTTTCCTGGATGACCGTGTCGCCGTCGGGCAGCATCGCATTGCCATGCCGGTAGATAGCCGCAATGCGCGCTTCGGAGTTAGGAATGTGATCTTTGAGCGTGGCAATACGCTGGCCAACCAGCAGGCCGTCGCGGTCAGCCCGAACGCCGACCAGGCGCACGCGGCCGTCGGCAAAATCCAGCACCTGGGTTGAGCCGGGATAGAGAATCAACTGTTCGACAAACGTGCAGACAAGCTGCTCGGGGCTGATGCGCACGTCGATCGGAATCGCATCCTGCGTGAACAGCTTGTCCGCGTTCATGTACTCGGCGGAACGAATGCGCGCGATCTTGGTTGGCGTTCGAAACTGCGTATACGCGACCTGGCAGGCGACCATGTTCGTTTCGTCCGAGTCGGTCAGCGACACGACGATGTCGGCGTCGCTGGCGCCGGCGCGCTCGAGGACCTCCGGGTAGGCCGCATGACCCACGACCGTGCGAATGTCGAGGCGGTCCTGCAGCTCGCGAAGGACGCCGGCACGCTTATCGACAACGGTGACTTCGTTGGCCTCTTCTCGCGACAGGTGATAGGCGGCGGATGAGCCCACCTGACCTGCGCCGAGGATTAGAATTTTCATCGGCGGTAGTTTACATCAGGTCGAGATTCGCATAGCTCAGAACAAGCCATTTTGTGCCGGCGTTCTCAAAGTTGACCTCGACCCTCGCGTGCGCACCCTGGCCCTCGCAGTTGAGAATGACGCCATCGCCGAATTTCTTGTGGTGCACGCGCTGACCAAGGCGGATACCCAGGTCGCTCCCGGGGGATGTCGAGGTCTGTCCGCGACGGGGCCTCGCAGGCGCGTGCAACGGGCGGGAGACCTGCACGCGCGGGCGCACCTCTTCGACATGCTCGCTGGGTATCTCGGCAATGAAGCGCGACGGCTGCGCAAAGTTGTCCATACCGTGCAGGCGTCGTTGTTCGGCATGCGTGATGTAGAGCGTCTGCTTGGCGCGCGTGATACCGACATAGCACAGGCGACGCTCCTCCTCGAGCCCGTGCGGGTCCGAGATCGAGCGCTGGTGGGGAAACAGGCCATCTTCCATGCCACACATGAAGACGAGCGGGAACTCGAGCCCCTTGGCCGAGTGCATGGTCATCAGTTGCACGCAATCTTCCCAGGCGTCGGCCTGTCCCTCGCCCGCCTCGAGTGCGGCATGCGCGAGGAACTCGTCGAGTGGCGACATCTCCTCGGCCGGGTCGGGCTCGAAACTCTTCGCGGCGCTGACGAGTTCCGCCAGGTTCTCGATACGCGTCTCGCCTTTCTCGCCCTTTTCCTTTTCGAAGAAGCCGACGAGACCGCTGAGGTGAATGACATGATCCACCTGGTCGTGCAGGTCGAGCCCACGTGTCTCACGGGCCATGCGTTCGATGAGCGACATGAAGGCATTGACGGCATTCGCCGCGCGCCCGTTGAGGTCGTCGCTGGCGATAGCGCCAGCGGCGCGCCACATCGAGCATGCATTGGCACGCGCGTAGGAGCGCATCATGTCCAGCGTGCGGGCGCCGATACCGCGCGTCGGCTTGTTGACGACGCGCTCGAATGAGCTGTCGTCATCGCGGTTCGAGATCAGCCGCATGTACGCGAGGGCGTCCTTGATCTCGATGCGCTCGAAGAACCGCAGGCCGCCGTAGACGCGATACGGTATGCGCGCATTGATGAGACCTTCTTCAAGCACGCGGGACTGCGCGTTCGAACGATACAGTATCGCCGCATCGGCGCGCAGGTTGCCGTGGTCGATCCAGTCGCGCAGGCGCCCGATAACGAAGTCCGATTCGTCACGCTCGTTGTACGCGGCGTAGACGCGAATCGGCTCGCCTTCGGCGCCTTCGGTCCAGAGGTTCTTGCCAAGACGCGAAGCATTATTCGCGATGACGGCGTTGGCGGCGTTCAGGATCGTTGCGGTCGAGCGATAGTTCTGCTCGAGCTTCACGACTCGCGTGCCCGGAAAGTCCTTTTGGAACTGGTGAATGTGCTCGACGCGCGCGCCGCGCCAGCGGTAAATCGACTGGTCGTCATCGCCGACGACAAACGGCACACCGCCGCCGCCGGCCAGCAAGCGCAACCAGGCGTACTGGATCGCGTTGGTGTCCTGAAACTCGTCGACGAGCAGGTGTTGAAAGCGTCGCCGGTAGTGCGCCAGCAGCTCCGCGTTGTCGCGCAACAGCTCATGCGCACGCAACAGCAGCTCCGCGAAGTCCACGAGCCCACCGCGCTGGCAGATCTCCTCGTAAGACTGGTACAGCGAAATCATCTGGCGGCGATTCGGGTCGCCTTCGTCGTCGAGGTGCCGGGGCCGCAGGCCTTCGTCTTTCTGTGCATTGATGAACCACTGGATTTCCTTGGGCACCCAGCGGCTGTCGTCGACCTCGAGGTTCTTGAACAGCCGTTTGATCAGGCGCAGCTGATCGTCCGAGTCGATGATCTGGAAGCCCTGCGGCAGCCCGGCTTCGCGCCAGTGGCGGCGCAGCATCCGGTGCGCCAGTCCATGGAATGTGCCGATCCACAGGTGTTGTACAGGCACATTCAGCAGTGCCTCGATGCGGTGGCGCATCTCCGCGGCGGCCTTGTTGGTGAAGGTAACCGCGAGCAGGCTGTGCGGCGAAACGCCCTCGACGTCGATCAGCCAGGCGGCGCGGTGCACGAGCACCCGTGTCTTGCCGCTGCCGGCACCGGCAATGACCAGCGCGGGCTCAGCGGGCGCGGTAACCGCCTGGCGCTGCGCGTCATTGAGGTTTTCGAGGATCGGTGTGACGTCCATCTGGCGCTGACACTCGGGTCTGTAACCCGCCGGGGAAAGCGCGAAAGTTTAGCAGTATTACTGGCTCCAACGAACGCCAATTAAATACCGCGTACGGTCATATTGAATACGGATGTCGTTCGACACTCTCTCGAAGAACTCCGCCTCGGCAACCAGGCTGATGTGGCGCGTCAGCCGATACGTAGCGAGCAGGTTGCCGATGATGGACTCCTGCGTCTTGAGGCCGGCAGTCGGCTCGTGATACGCGAACGCATTGGGGTAGTCGTAAAGCCGGTATTTGCCGCCCGCTTCCAGGTCGAAACGCGAACCGGGCGACCAGCGGAACTCGAAACCAAAACTGTCACGAGAATAGTCGTTGTACCCGACGTACTGGTCCGTGCGCTCGGTGCGCTCGATGTCAAAGCCAAACCACATGTTGTCGCCAAGTCGCTGGCGGGCACGCAGTGACAGCCCAACGTAGTCATAGCGAATGTTCGGGTTGCCGATGCGCTGCTGGCCGTCCAGGTCGAATGCCGGCCGGTCGCCGTAACGACGGCTGTAGTAGTTCGCCGTCACGCGCAGCAAGGACGTGCTTGAAAACTTGAACTGGCCGAAGGCACTGACAAGGAAGTACTCGTGGTCGTACTCGGGGAGCACGCCCGCCTCGTCGTAATTCCAGAGCTGGCCCTTGACGCGCAGTCCGAACGAGAGTTTTTCGCCGGACTGCCTCGCGTAGAATTCCGGGCCATAACGCAGGTAGTTCATCCGATCGTCGACATCGATGCCGTTGACGCTGCGGGGCAGACCATTGTCGGGGTCGTAGTAGACCTCGTTGTTCTGCGCGATCTTGAAGGCGCTGCGCACCAGGCGGTCGCGCGTGTCTTTCTTGCGTCGGTACTCACTGCCGAAGCTCAGTTCGTGAAGGTACTCGTTGGCGTTCTCGAGTTCCTCGTCGGGGTAGTAGCGACCGCTCAATTGATAGGCGCCGTAAAAGCCCTCGAACGGCAGGCTGTTGATCCGGTATTTTGCCGACAGGCTCACGGGCACGAAGGCACCGCTTTTGACTTCCGGCACGACGACTGGCCTGGCCGGGTCCGACCGGTCGGTATACGGCCGGTCCGGCGAGCGGAATACGTTGCTGTCGTTGCCGTAGCCGACGGTTGCATGCAGTTCGAGGTCAGTGAAGTTGCGCTTCTCTTCACGCTCCTCCACGAGCACCTCGAAATCGGTCGGCTGCTCCTGCTCCACGCGGATCCGCGAAATAGCAACCACGGCGAATTTCTGCAGCTTGCGATTGGTGTCCTGGTCGCGCGCCAGCCGGAACCAGCGCAGCGCCTCTTCCGTCTCGCCGAGAGCGTAGGCATTCAGACCGAGGTTGTAGTGTGCCGCTACCCGCAGGGTCGGATCGTCGACGGCGCGCAGCAGATGCTCCCTGGCACGGATGTGTTGCCCGGCGCGGTAATGAGCGACGCCCGTGTTGTAGTGCAGCAGCGGGGTGTCCATCCCGCCGTCCGCTGCCTGGCTGTAGCGCAGCAGGGCCGCCCAGTAGAGGTCGTCACGGAACAGCCGGTTGCCGTCGGCGAAATACTGCTCGGCCGTCATGGCGTGCGCGTTGCCTGCCGGCATCAGCGTAGCGGCAGCCGCCAGCAGCGCAATGATTGCGGTGAGGAAGATCCTGTTCTGCATGAAATACGTGGCCAAGCGTTATGTCAGATATGAGAGCATATCGGTAATTGCGCTGTCTAAACTATGACGTGGCGCAAAAAAATCCCCCCGAGTGCTTCACAAACGGGGGGATTTCAGTGTTTTGGCCGCTCAGAGGCCGAAATGCCGACTAGGTGAGGTCGTCGTCGTCGTCGTCGTCGTCATCGTCGTCGTCATCGTCATATTCGTCTTCGTCGATATCGTCGCCGTCTTCGAACTCGTTGTCGTCATCGAGTTCGTCTACTTCGTCCATGTCGTCGTGTTCGAATTCGTCTTCAAATTCGTCCTCTGACTCATCCTCGAACTCGTCTTCCATTTCGTCCTCGGACTCGTCTTCGGATGCCTGGTCAGACTCGCCCTGGTCGTCAGACCCGTCGTCGCTGTCGTCGTCTTCCCAGTCCTCGTCTTTCACGTCGTCGTCGTCGGGGCCGTCCATCTCGGCGATCGTGCCATCGAGATCCGCAATGTCGTCCAGGACTTCCATCGTTACATCGAGGTCGTCCATGCCATCGTCAGCGCGCACAGCCGCCGGCGCGAATGACATCAATGTCAGCGCCAGGACCGCGAGAAAGATGTTCAGCTGTTTCATTGACCTACTCCGTTAGCTCACTTCTATACGCAACCGAAAGGTGCGGTCACGTTCTTCATGTTCGAGTCGCGCAAGCACTACGCCGCCAGCAGGTGTCAGCGCGACCAGCTTGAGCGGCAGGTAGTTCTTGCCTTCCACGAGACTGGTTTGCCAGGCGATTTCGCGTTGCCCGGGGAAACCGGCAAGTTCGACACCCTCAGGCAGCGTTACCGTCAGCGTTGCGCTGTCGAGCGCGGCCGCCGAAGCAAACATGAGGTTCACCGTGCGCGGCTCCTCGAGCGTCATGACGATACCCGGAATGCTCGTGTCCGGCTGTGGCAGGTTCGGCGTTGTCAGCATCGTGCCGGCGACGAACCAGAGGACAAGACCCGCTGCTATCGCAGAGCCAAAGCCCGTCATCACCCAGCGATTGCGCTGGCGCCGCGAGCCTTCGTGCAGCGCACGGGCCAGCGCCCGATCGTAGAATCCCGCCTCGGCGGTCGCCATCGGGTAGTCCTTCAATAGCTCGAGGATCTCCTGATCCTGCCTGTCTGTATCGCTTGTCTGCATATTTCTGTCCTGCCTGATTGCTACACGAGAGAAATCAGGAAAAAGTTCCCGAACGGGTAAGAATTTCGCGCAAACGCGCCCGCGCGCGGTGCAGGCGGGATTTGACCGTGCCCACCGGAATCCCTATAAGCTTATGAATTTCCTCGAGTTTATAGCCCTCGGTATCGTGCAGCAGCACAATCAGGCGATGCTCATCGCTGAGCTGGGTGAGAGCCGCGTCGAGCTGTTGCAGGCGCTCGTGTCGGCGCTGGTTGCGTTCCGGGTTGTCGGTGCCTGGAAGGCCTTCCAGGCCGTCACCGGGCAGGTAGCCCTCGTCAACCGTCTGCATGCGCCGCCGGGCAAAGCGTCGTTGCTCGTCGAGAAACAGGTTGTACATAACGCGCGACAGCCAGGACCCCGGTTCGTCGATCGCCACAAGGTCGTCGAGCTTGCCGAAGGCCTTGATCAGGAGCTCCTGGAACAGGTCTTCGGCCTCGGCCTTGCGGCCGGTCAGCCGAAAGGCCAGCCGATACAGCCGGTCGAAGTGCGGCCGCACCAGCGTTTCGAAAGCCTGTTTGTTCCGTTCGGAGCTCATGATACCGGGTAGTTTACATGGCAATGCCCCGACGCTTGGTCGTGGCGGAGGCACGGTTCGTCGATTTCTTTTGCACTTTGCGTTCTGCGGTCGGTCTGGAAATCATACAATGGGCGGAAAGCTGGCGGGCCACGGGGAACGATAATGATCAAACTCAACGTCAATTCCGAATCGGTGACCTTCGATGGCGACGAAAGTACACCGCTCTTGTGGGTCCTGCGCGATCACCTGCAGCTAACGGGAGCGAAGTACGGCTGCGGCGAAGGCGAATGTGGCGCCTGCACCGTGCATGTCGGCGGCCGGGCACGCAAGTCCTGCATGATCCCGGTCGGGTCCGTCGCAGGCCGCGAGATAAAAACCATCGAAGGTCTCGCCGCGAGCGACACCTCCCTGCACCCGGTGCAGGTAGCGTGGCTCGAGTTCGACGTGCCGCAATGTGGCTATTGCCAGTCCGGCCAGATCATGGCCGTTGCCGATTTTCTCAAAGAGTATCCAGCCCCTTCCGACGAAGACATCGACAGGAATATCGACAACCTCTGCCGTTGCGGCACCTACGTTCGAATTCGCAAGGCGATTCATCGTGCCGCGGAACTCATGGCACAGGAGGCGGGAACATGAGCGCCAAAGGAATGGCCGGCGAAATGAATCGTCGACAGTTCCTCGTGCTCGGTGTGGGTACCGCGGGCAGCATGGTGCTCGGTCTTCCCGTCCTGGCGGCAACCAGTGGCGACGGCGAGCGCATGATCGGGTTCTTCGTGCAGATCGATGCCGACGGCGCCGTGACAATCGGCAGCAATCAGCCGGAAATCGGCCAGGGCGTCAGAACGGCGTTGCCCATGCTGGTTGCCGAAGAACTCGATGTCGCCTGGGAGAACGTCAGTGTGCGGCAGATGCCGCTCGGCATCGTCAAGTCCGGTGACGGGTACGCCTGGAAATACGGCGGGCAAGGCGTTGGCGGCAGCACCGGTCTGACCAGTAACTGGGAGTACATGCGGGAGGTTGGCGCAACCGCACGGCAACAGCTGATCCGGGCGGCGGCGGCGAGACTGGATGTTGCCGAACAGCAGTGCACGACCCGGCCGGGCCTGGTCGTCTGTGCGGAGCGCGGCATGGAGATTCCGTATGGCGAGCTGGTCGCCGACGCGGCTGCGCTGCCGCTGCCGGACACGGCGCCGAAACTGAAGGCGCGCGAGGACTACCGGATTATTGGCACGCGCCGCAAGACCGTGGATGCGCTCGAGATCGTCACGGGCAAAACCCGGTTCGGTGCCGACACTGTGCAGCCGAACATGCGTTACGCAGTCATCGCGCGGGCGCCGGTTTTGAATGCACGCGTACTTTCGTTCGACGACGCCGATGCGCTCAAGGTTGACGGCGTACTGGCGACGGTCGAAATCGTCGGGCCGAAACCCGGTGAGCCCTACCACGTGCTCGCCGGCGGGGTCGCCGTGGTTGCGACGTCGACATGGGCGGCCATACAGGGCCGGGCGAAGCTCCGGATCAACTGGAGCAACAGCGAGAACGCAACGGATAGCAGCGAGAAGTTCTGGGCGGAAAACGATGCCATGCTCGATTCGACGGGCCAGGTCGTTCTGGACGACGGTGACTTCGACACCGCGTTCGCCGCAGCGCAAAGGAGCATCGTGCGCCGCTATCGCACCCCGTTCGTCGCACATGCCGCACTCGAGCCGCAGAACAGCTACGCGTACGTGCGCGACGATCGTTGCCACATCATTGCTCCCACACAAATGCCGGCAGGCGCATCGCGCGCTGCAGCAGCCGTCACGGGTATTCCCCGGGAGAATATCCACGTTGACATGACGCGCGCCGGCGGTGGCTTCGGGCGCCGCCTGCCCAACGACTACGTTGCCGAGGCGGCACTGATCTCGAAGGCCACTGGCTGGCCGATCAAGCTCCTGTGGACGCGTGACGATGATATGAAGAACGACTTCTACCGACCTGGCGGAACACATGAGATGCGGGCGGGGATCGACGCAGACGGCAACGTGACCGCCTGGGCTCAGCGACTGGCGAGTGGCAGCAAGTATTTTCGCCGCCCCGACATGCCCGATGAGAATCTCTGGGAATCGGAACTGTATCCTGACGATTTTCCGCGTCGCATAGTCGACAACCTGCGCCTTGAGTATTTCCACAACGCGATCGGCCTGCCGCGCGGCTCATGGCGCGCGCCCGCCCATAACGTCAATGGTTTCGTGGTGCAAAGCTTCCTGGACGAGATCGCTCACGAAACCGGGCAGGACCCGCTGCAGTTTCGCCTGGACATGCTTGGCGAGTCGCGCGAGCTTGAATACGGTGGGCATGGAGGACCGACGTTCAATCCGGCGAGGCTCGCGAGGCTGCTCAGGTTTGTGGCGGAACGAATCGGGTACGGCAAGAAACTCGCGAAAGGGAGCGGCATCGGTATCGCCACGCACTTCACCTTCGGAGGCTATGCGGCGCATGCGCTCGAAGTGACGGTTGCGGACGGCCGGTTGACAATCGACCGAATTGTGGCAGCCGTTGACTGTGGGCTTGCCGTCCACCCGAACGCGGTTGAGGCACAGCTCGAGGGTGGGACGATCGATGGCCTGAGTACGGCGTTGGGTCTCGAGATCACCGTGCGTGACGGCCAGGTGCAACAGTCAGGATTCAGCGACTACCCGCTCGCCAGGATCGATAGCTTCCCGGCAAGATTCGAGACGCACATCCTTCCCTGGGATGACGTGCCGACCGGCGTCGGCGAAATGGGATTGCCATCGGCAGCGCCGGCTTTGACGAACGCCATATTCGCAGCGACGGGGCAGCGTATTCGGTCACTGCCCATTGGCGACCAGCTAAGAAGGCCTGCGACTACCAGCTGATCATGAACTTGAGGTAATGGTCGATCAGCAAGGCAGCAAACAAAAAGCCCAGGTAGCTGATGGAAAACCTGAACGTCTTCATCGGCAGCTCGATGTCATCCGGCACGAGCAACATCCGGATGGCGTAGTACAGGAAGAAACCATCCAGCACGAGTGCTGTGAGCATGTAGATCACGCCGCTCATGCCAATCAGGTATGGCAGGATCGTGACGAGCACCAGCAGGATCGTGTACAGCAGGATATTCAGCCGCGTGTAGGCTTCGCCGTGTGTCACCGGCAGCATCGGGATGTCGACTTTGGCGTACTCTTCCTTGCGCGCGATGGCCAGCGCCCAGAAGTGCGGCGGCGTCCATACAAAAACGATCAGGAACATCAGTAGTGCGCCCGCTTCGATCTCATTCGTGACGGCGGTCCATCCGAGTATTGGCGGCGCCGCGCCGGCGGCCCCGCCGATAACAATATTCTGCGGCGTGGCACGTTTCAGCCAGGCCGTGTAGACAACGGCGTAGCCGATCAATGACACGAAGGTCAGTACCGCCGTCAGCGGATTGACGAGATACACGAGGATGATCATCGAGATAATGCAAAGGACCGTCGCAAACGTGAGTGCGGACTTCTCGGTCAGCTTGCCCTGCGGGAGCGGGCGGCCCCGCGTGCGCATCATCTGGATGTCGATACGCGCATCCAGCACATGGTTGTAGACAGCGGCCGAGGACGAGGCCAGGCCAATGCCCAGCGTGCCGAATACGAGCGGCGCCAGGCCGGGCCAGCCCGGAACAGAGACAAACATGCCGACAATCGCCGTGAACACGATCAACATGACGACACGGGGCTTGGTCAGCTCGTAGTAATCGCGCCAGTTGGTGTAGGTTTCTACTGTCGTATTCACGTGCGTCGCCATCTAGCCGATGCGGGACAGTTCGAGCAGATGCTTGATGTCTTCGACCATGGAACCGGGGTCGATGCTCGGATGGAAATAAAGGACGAGATTGCCGAGGGGATCAACCAGGAAATAGCCACCGGCTTCGAGACCTGCGGGTGTCCTGTTTGCCAGCAAGTCACTGAGGCGGCTGTCCTGCAGTGTCACCAGGCCCTTGTGCTCATTCTCAAGCAGCACTGTATCGGGCGCGAATTCGCCGCGCAAGAACACCCTGAGCAGGCGGTCCATTTGCTTGCCCAGCATCAGGCGTGACTGGCGCAGCGTGTAGAGCGATTGCTCACAAGCCGCATCGCAGGCGGACGAATTCGAATAGATGAGCGCCCAGCGCCCGTCGCTTGCAGCATGCAGCGCCGAATCGGGCAGCGCGTCGACGAGGTTGACGATGGGTTCGAGCAGCGCGCCATGGTTGGTTCGACCTTCGGGCGTCAGGTCCTGACCCGCAAAATACAGCCAGGCCGCCAGGGCCAGTGGCCCCAGGAAGACGGCGGCGACGAGGATCAGCTGTACGCGCCCTTTCTTTGTTCCGTGTTCACTCATCATTTGAAACGCTTTTTCCGATAATTCCAGATCAGGAGCCCGGAGAGCACGGCGCCCATGGCAAACCACTGCAGTGCGTAGCCAAAATGCTTGCCCGGCCCAAATTCCGTAGGCACCCAGTGGCGCAGGAAACCATGCTCCTCCTGGGCGTCCATCAGCAGCACGAAGGGCTGCACCTCGACGCCTAACGCCGCCGCGACCTCCTCGTTTGAAGGGTAGACAGCGCTTTTCGGCCAACTATCCTGCGCATTGAAGGCATCGCCCATCTTCATGCCAGGGCGCGGCAATGAACCGGCACGTCCGCGGACCGTCAGGCGTTCCGTCGGCAGGTCGAGGCGGGCGAGATCCGGCGGCTCGCCGGTTTTCTCGATCCAGCCCCGGTTGACGAGCAGAACGGGCTCTGCGGTGAGCCCGATGAGCGGCGTGATCACGTAGTAGCCGTAACGGCTGTTGACGATGATGTTTTCGAGCAGGACCTGGTGCTCGCGGTCATAGCGCCCTGCGGCCTCGAGGCGCTGGTACGGCCGCACGTCCATGCCGTGCTGCCAGGCCGCGAAACCGGTGTCGTCCTCGAAAAGCTGTTGATTGGCGCGCTTTTCGAGCCCGCGACTGATCTGCCAGGCCCCGAGAGCGGCAAACAGGACGACAAGGAGCGCGCCGACCATGAGCGGCAACCAGGACGGTAGTGGCTTTCTCGATGGGGTGTTCACGCTATACTGAGCGCTCTTATCTCAAATGTGTCTGTTATGAAGCTAATCGTCTTCATTTTTTTGGCTGCGATCCTGGTCAGCCTCGGTTCCGGGCTGTTTTACCTGACCAGCAAGAATCACGACTCGCACAAGGTCCAGCGGGCATTGCAGATCCGAGTCGCCCTGTCTGCCATGCTGGTGTTGTTCCTGTGCATATCCTACCTGATGGGCTGGTTGCAGACCTGACCAATAGCCAGATGGGCGCCGCAAAATAAAAGGGCCAGAGCCCTTACCAGCGGGCCCTGACCCCTTGCGTCCGAAGCCGCCTACATCCAGTAAACGAAGACGTACAGGCCGATCCAGACCACGTCGACGAAATGCCAGTACCAGGCGACAGCCTCAAAGGCGAAGTGCTTGTCCGCCGTGAAGTGCCCCTTGAGCACGCGGAAGAAGATGATCGTCAGCATGATGGCGCCGATGGTCACGTGCATTCCGTGGAAACCCGTGAGCATGAAGAACGTCGAGCCGTAGATGCCGGTCGTCAGCTTCAGGTTCAACTCGTGGTAGGCGTGAATGTACTCGACGCCCTGCAGGTAGACGAACACGAAGCCGAGCAGGAAGGTCGCGGCCAGGAAGACAGCCAGCTGGGTGCGCTTGCCGGCGATCAGCGCATGGTGCGCGATCGTCACCGTGATCGATGATGTCAGCAGCAGTGCCGTGTTTATCAGGGGCAGGCCGAATGGCGGCATGACGTCGTAATCACCACCGACATTGCCCGGGCCGTTCGTCGGCCAGGTGCTCTCGAAGCCTTCCCAGAGCAGCAGGTTCGTGAAGAAGTTATTGCTTTCACCGCCCAGCCAGGGAATGGCCATGTTACGGGCATAAAACAGAGCACCGAAGAATGCCGCGAAGAACATGACCTCGGAAAAGATGAACCAGAACATGCCCTGTCGAAAAGACTTGTCGACCTGTGCGTTGTACAGGCCACCCTCGCTCTCACCGATGACCGCGCCGAACCAGCCCGTGATCATGAAGATGATGACCGCGAAACCCGCCAACATGATGTAGAAGCCCATGTCCGCGCCGTTCAGCCAGGTTGAAACGCCAAGCATGAGGAACAGGAGGCCGACGGAGCCGACGACGGGCCAGTGGCTGCCGTGTGGGACGTAGTAATGTTCGTCTGAATGAGTCGTCATTTTATTTCTCGGGTACTAAAGGCTTTTTAGTTGTTCGACGCCACACGTGCGGTGTCGAAAAATGTGTATTGCAGGGTAATGGTGTCGACGTACTCCGGCAGGTCCGGATCGACAATGAACTGCAGCGGCATTGCGCGCTCTTCGTTGGCGACGAACGACTGGTTATTGAAGCAGAAACATTCGATCTTGACGAAATGCTCCGCGGCGGCCATTGGCGCGACACTCGGTACGGCCATCGCAATCTTGTCCTGGCCCGTCATGTTCTTCGCCGTAAACGTCGCGAAGTACATCTGGCCCGGGTGCACCGTCATGCTGTCCATATCCGCAGCAAACTCAAAGGGCGCATAGGAATTGACGGTCGTGATGAACTCCACGCGAATTTCGCGATCGAGGTTGGGCGCTTCCGCCACCGCAACGCTTTGCGCATTGGTGCGACCGCCGAAACCGGTGATCTCGCAGAACACATCGTACAGGGGCACGAGCGCATAGCCGAAGCCAAACGCACCGGCGACCACGACGAGTAGTGACAGCACCAGGTTGCGATTTGCCTTGTTGCTATGTTCGGAACTCATTACCGAATTCTCAGGAGCGCAATACGCCCATCATGATGAAGCCGATGAAAAAGGCCAGGGCAACCGCCGAGACGAGCAGCGTCGTCCGGCGGATGTTCTTCTTACGCTGCAGCTCGTCCATGCGCTACTCGAAAGACTCGTTCGCGATGCGCGCTTTCGGCGGCGTCGTAAACGTATGCCAGGGTGCCGGCGACGGCACGGTCCACTCGAGGCCATGCGAGCCCTCCCACACGCGATCTGTCGCCTTCTCGCCGCGCCTGGCGGTCAGGAGAACCCAGACGAAGATCAGCTGCGAGAGGCCGAAGCCGATCGCGCCAATGCTGGCAATCGTGTTGAAGTCGGTGAACTGCGTCGAGTAGTCGGGGATGCGGCGCGGCATGCCTGCCAGTCCCAGGAAATGCATCGGGAAGAACGTCAGGTTGACGAAAATCGTCGACAGCCAGAAATGCAGCTTGCCGGCCTTCTCGTTGTACATGTGCCCCGTCCACTTCGGCAGCCAGTAATAGGCACCGGCCATGATGGCGAACACGGAGCCCGGCACGAGCACGTAATGGAAGTGCGCCACGACGAAGTAGGTGTCGTGGTACTGCACATCAGCCGGCTGGATCGCGAGCATCAGTCCCGAGAAGCCACCAATCGTGAACAGGAAGACAAACCCGAGGGAGAACAGCATCGGCGTCTCGAACGTCATTGACCCGCGCCACATCGTGGCAACCCAGTTGAATACTTTCACGCCTGTCGGAACGGCGATCAGCATGGTTGCGAACATGAAGAAGAGCTGGCCCGTCAGGGGCATGCCAACCGTGAACATGTGGTGGGCCCAGACGATGAACGAGAGGAACGCGATACATGATGCCGCGTACACCATCGAGTCGTGACCGAACAGCTTCTTGCGCGCAAAGGTCGGGATGATCTCCGACACGACGCCGAAGGCCGGCAGGATCATGATGTAGACCTCGGGGTGCCCGAAGAACCAGAAGATGTGCTGGAACATGACAGGGTCGCCGCCACCCGCCGCGAGGAAGAAGCTGGTACCGAAGAACTGGTCCGTCAGCAGCATCGTAACGGCGCCCGCGAGGACCGGCATGACTGCGATCAACAGGTAAGCCGTGATCAGCCAGGTCCAGACGAACATCGGCATCTTGAGCAGCGTCATGTCCGGTGCACGCATGTTGATGATCGTCACGATCACGTTAATGGCGCCCATGATCGACGACAGGCCCATCAGGTGGACCGCGAAGATCAGGAACGGGAACGCGTCGCCGGTCTGCAGTACCAGCGGCGGATACATGGTCCAGCCACCCGCCGGCGCGCCGCCCGGGAAGAACAGGGTCGCACCCAGAAGGCCGAACGCCACAGGCAGAATCCAGAACGACCAGTTGTTCATGCGTGGCAACGCCATGTCGGGCGCGCCGATCATGAGCGGGATCATCCAGTTCGCGAGGCCGACAAAGGCCGGCATGACCGCACCGAATACCATGATCAGCGCGTGCATCGTCGTCATCTGGTTGAAGAACTCGGGATGGACGAACTGCAGCCCCGGAACAGCCAGCTCCGAGCGAATGACCATGGCCATTGCGCCGCCGGTAAAGAACATGATGAGGCTGAAGATAAGGTACATCGTGCCGATGTCCTTATGGTTGGTCGAGAACAGCCAGCGCTTGATGCCTTTCGTCGGGCCGTGATCGTGGTCTTCGTGTTCAGCGGTGTGAGTGTCTACTACTGTCGCAGTCATACCTGAATTCTCCGAATCTGTTACTTACTGTGCGCTGGCGAGCTGGGCGTCGCCGTCCTTACGGGAGTCGATCCAGGCGGTGTACGCCTCGGGCTCGACGACTTCGACAACGATCGGCATATAACCATGATCCTTGCCACACAACTCGGCGCACTGGCCGCGATACGTGCCGACTTCGTTTGCGGTAAACCAGGTTTCGTTGACGATCCCCGGAATGGCATCTTTCTTGATCGCCAGTTCGGGTACCCACCACGAGTGGATGACGTCATTGGCCGTCAGTAGCAGGCGGACCTTTGCTCCCCTGGGCACAACCAGCGGGTTGTCGACATCCAGCAGGTAATTCTCGACGCTGGTCACATCGATTCCGGACTGCCTGCGACGCGCATCGAGGCTGGTACGCGCGAGGCTCGAGTAAAACTCGACGCCTTCGTCCTGGTACTTGTAGTGCCATTTCCACTGGTACGCGGTTACGACAACGGAAATGTCCGGGTTGCGGGTGTCTTCCAGCTTGATCATCGTCTCCGCGGCGGGGACTGCCATGACCAGCAGGATGACAACCGGAATCGCCGTCCAGAGCACTTCGGCCGCGGTGCTGTGCGAAAACGTCGCGGGCTTGGCGCCCTGCGATTTGCGATGCTTGAAGAGCGAGATGATCATCACGCCAAAAACGACGATACCGATGGCAACACACCACCAGAAGACCATCATGTGAAGATTGTAGGTCTCGACACTGAGGTCGGTAACGCCCTTGGGCATGTTGAGTGCCCAATCGGCGTTCGCCGCGCTTGCGAGGCTTAGGCCAAGCAGGCTCCAAAACGATTTTCGTATCATTAGTTGTCCACCCTGCAACCGCCGAAACGATCGCAATCTGTCTAATTTCCGGATGTGACGAATACTGGAATTGCCAGTGAGCGCTGGCCCGGTGACCCCGGGAATTCGTCGATCGGCCGGTTTGACCGCCCTCTCGGTCAAAAAAGCTCGGGCAGTGTACTTAAATCGCCGCGTCCATGCAATCGTTCTGATATAAAAAGCGTTGAGATTAATTCTTATTTAACAACGGTTTAGCGCCGCATCGGTATGTCTTTTACGTCTATCTGGTAGCGCCCGGGGGCGTTTTTCGGACCTTGGCCCCAGCAATGTCCGTAGACGAGCTCGAGTTCGAGCTGAATGCGGCCGTCGGATCGCGCCGCCGCCAGCGCGCCGGTCATGGCCTCGAAGCGGGCGCGGCCAGTGAGCCCCCGCGCCCGCCCGGTCAATGCGTTTCGCGCACCGGATCGGGTCAGGTCCGCAAACAGTTTGTCGGTATTTTCGTAGCTCACGCCCAGCCGGTCGACGTCGAGAACCGGGTCGGCCAGCCCGGCTCGAACGAGCCCGTCGCCAATGTCGTGCATGTCGGGAAAGCGCATGACGTGTGGCCGGTCGTCGACGGCAGCCCAGGCGCGTTCGATCTCCCGCAGGCTGTCGGGCCCCAGTGTCGCGAAGGCGAACACACCGCCGTTCTTCAGGACGCGTGAGACCTGCTCGAAAACCGCCTGCGGCTCGGGTGCAAAGGGCAGCAACTGGTTGGCAACGACCAGGTCAAAGCTCGCATCTGCGAACGGCAGCTGGTTCGCACTGCCCTGCACGAACGATGCGCGCGAAAACCAGCGTCTGTTTTTCCTGGCGACATGCAGCATGGCGTGACTGAGGTCCAGTGAAACCACATGCGCCTTTCTGAAGCGCCGCCGCAGCAGGCGACCGGTTGCCCCGGTTGCGGATCCCAGGTCGAGAATCGACGCCGGTTGCAACAGCAATGGCTCGAGTCGCGTGAGCAGCCCGTCGCGCGTGACGGCATGCACGAAATCGGCATCGTCGAATTGCGGCGCGGCGCGGTCAAAGCGGCGTTGTATGTCGGACTGGCGCAGCATTGGCGCACGGTACCATGCTTTGTGCGCGTTTCGCGGCGAAAGACGGGTGGTCCGTCGTGCGCGCAGCGGTGACACTGGGGCGATGTTGCTGCAAGCCTTCGATAACGCCGTCATGCCCCTGCGTTGCGTCTTCTGCGGCTTACGAACGCGGGCGCCCGAGCGATTCATCTGTGTGGGGTGCGCCGGTGACCTGCCGACCATTCCGTCACCGCCACCGCCTGAGTCGTCGCCACTGACCTGCGACATCGCCCCACTCGCGTACGCGTTTCCGGTTGATGCGGCAATCAAGGCCCTCAAGTTTCGGCGGAGGCTCTTTTACGTACCCGCGTTTGCCGATCTGTTGTGCGCGGCCGCGGTCGGGCTGCCCGGTGACATAGATTCCATCCAGCCGGTGCCACTGCACTGGCGTCGCCGCTGGTTTCGCGGGTTCAACCAGGCGGTCGAGATTGCGATCCCGGTCGCCAGGCGTTTGCGAGTGCCGCTCATCGGCAACGTGCGCCGCAGGCGAGCAACGCCCTTCCAGTCCGGCTTGAGCGCGAAGGAGCGCGCGCAGAACCTGCGGTCCGCTTTTGCCGTCAAGGGCGACGTGCGGCCCTACCGGCATGTCCTGATCATCGACGATGTCATCACGACCGGTACCACTGTGCACCAGGTCGCACTCGCGTTGCGGCGCGCGGGCGTGAACAACGTCAGCGCACTGGCTATTGCGCGGGCAGTCTGATCATTTCGCCGCAACGCTCGCTTTCTTTCTAGCTCCAGGTAGTGAGGCCGATTGCGCCGAACCAGGCGAAGTAGCCTGCCACGACCAGGTGCAGCAACGAACAGCCGGCCGAGTACCAGTAATTGACCCGGTTCATTGTCTCGTTCCGGTCGTGCACGGCAACGTAGCTGCCGATGATGGCAAACGCCGCGAACAACACCGTGAACAGCAGGATGCCGATCGAAATCGCTGTTGGCTTGCCGAGCGCCTCGAACGGATCGTTCATGCCGGCAGAAAACAGCGCCAGGAACGCCACGATGCACAAGCCCGCAAGCAGGGGCCAGACACGAATCCAGGTCGCCGGACCCGGCGCGATCTTCTTGCGCAGGCGGCGTATCCCCCAGACCAGCGCGTACAAAATCGAGCTCGCGATAGCGAGGCCCCATAGTGCGACGATGGCGAGTTGGCCATAGACGAGCACAGCCGACGCGGGTTTCAAAACGGTCATTCCCGCATGGACAACGGGTCCGGCAAGCGGATCCACGACCCGCGACAGCGCGACAGCGCCGGTCTCGAAGTCGCGGTACTGGTCGGGTGATGCGGCGACATAAACCACCGGCTCGCCGCCAAGCAGTGGCACGGAGAACAGGGTGTTGCCGACGAAGGAGAGCTTCTGGATATTGAACACCCGCTCGATGAAGTACGCGACCTGCTGGCGCGCATTGATCGGGTAGTAGAAACCCTCGATGACCCGGTGCTCCGGCCCTATCGTCTGCACCTCGGGAGTGGCCGGCTCGGTGAGGTTCCGGGTCTCGAAGTCGCGCACGAGCTCCGAGATTTCGCGGTAGGCGGCGCCATTGCCGGAGTTGATCATGATGCCATGACCGACGCGGGCCTCCGGCAGGTAGGAGAACTCCGTCAGCCCCCCGTTTACACCACCGTTGTGCTCCCGATAGACCCACTTCTTGTGACGTGATGTGTAGTTGTTCAACGCGTAGCCGATCTCCTGCCCGGCGGCCGCGGCTGGGGTTGATGCGGGTGTCTCCATGCGCTGCAGCGATTCCGGCGACACGAGCTGCACGCCATCGACGTTGCCGCGATTGACGAAGAAGCTCGCGAGCTGCGCCATGTCGAGCGGCGACGCATTGATCGCGCCGGATGGCCGCATGATGATGTGCCAGTAGTCCTGCGGTTCGCTGCCGATATAGAGCGTGACGCCGCGCTCGCGAACAGCCTCCGACAGGCGGTATGTGGCCGTGCTCATGCCGAGCGGGTCGAAGAAGTGCTCCTTGACGTAGGCTTCGAAGTCCTGCCCGGTCAGCTTCTCGACGATATAGGCTGCGACGGGCGGCCCCGAGTTGCAGTAGGCCATGCGCGAGCCGGGTTTCCAGCGTGATGTGCGCGAGTGAGGGTGAAAATCGAGACCCTGTTTCAGTGTCGCCGGCGTCGGGTCATTGTGCGCATACTCCGTCAGGTGAAAATCGTCCCAGCCGGTTGTGTGTTCGAGGAGGTGAACGACGCGCACGGGGTCCGTGTCTTCCCACGGGTTTTCAAACTCGATCTCCGGCGCCAGGTCCGCCAGCCTGTCATCCAGCGACAACACGCCCTGCTCCACCAGTTGCAGGATGGACAGTGCGACAAACATCTTGGACGTCGAACCGATGCGGAAAAGCGAGCGCTCATCTGCGTCGACATTGTTCTCGATGTCGGCCTTGCCGAGCGCGCCCACCCAGACCGGGCCGTTCTCGTCGACCATCGCGATGCCGACGGCCGGGACCTGGTGCTTCTCCATGATTTCGATGACGGCGCCTTGCAGCTCGTCAATCGTTGCAGGCGGCGCGGGCTCTTCGGCAGTGGCGGCCCCGGCAAGTGTCGCCGTCAGTGCTATCAGACCGATAGCGACACGAGATTTCATGCGACAGCCTCAGGGAGATGGATTGAAGGTGTAGTGCAATACGATGCCGATGAAGACCACGAGGCCGATCTGGTGGTTCTTGAGAAAGGCCTCAAAGCAGCCCGAGGGTTGGCGGTCGCGAGCCAGCCAGAGATGCCACGCCATCATGGCGGCGGCACAGGCAACCGACAGGTAATACCAGAATCCGAGCTCGGCCCGGAAGCCGACGAACAAAAGCCCCAGGATCATCACGAGCTGCAGGCCGGCAATGACGAAGAGGTCGACCTCGCCGAACAGGACAGCCGTCGACTTGACGCCGATCTTCCTGTCGTCTTCCCGGTCGACCATCGCGTAGAAGGTGTCGTAGATAATGGCCCACACGAGCGCGATACCAAAGACGAGCCAGGCCAGCTCCGGCGTCTCGCCGGTCTGTGCGGCAAAGGCCATTGGCACGCCCCAGCCGAACGCAAGGCCGAGCACGAATTGCGGTATCGACATGTAGCGCTTGATAAACGGATAGATGATCGTCAGCGCCGCGCCAACCACGGCGAGAATCTGTGCCTGCTTGTTGAGCATCGTCGCGAGGCCGATGGCGATCAGGCCGAGCGCCGTGAACAACGTTAGTGCCTCAAGCGGCGCGACGGCGCCGGTCGCGAGCGGGCGGGTGCGCGTACGTTCGACGTAGGGATCGATCTTGCGGTCCGCAAAGTCGTTCAGCACGCAGCCGGCCGAACGCATGATGAACACACCGATGACGAAGACGACGAACAGACCCTGGTCGGGTGTGCCCTTACCTGCGAGCCACAATGCCCAGAGCGTCGGCCACAGCAGCAACCAGATGCCGATCGGCTTGTCGACACGCATCAGCTTGCCGTAGTTGCGCAGCTGACTCGCAATCTCGGGCGCGAATTGTGCAAAGGCAGAAGTCTTCATTGTCGCGATTCTACACTTTGCCGTAGCGTCCGGCATCGCCAAGCCAGCGACGCACGATTGCCGTGGCTCTTGACGCAGATGATTTGCGAATCTGCTCAGCAGTGACCTGTACCTGCGGCATGAGCGCCGCGTCCCGCACGAGGTTCGCCACGCGATAATCGGGCAAGCCGGTCTGGCGTGTGCCGAGCAGCTCGCCCGGCCCGCGAAGTTCGAGGTCGCGTTGTGCCACGACGAAACCGTCATTGGTGTCACGCAGGACGGCGAGTCGCTCCTTGGCGATGCGTCCGAGCGGTGGCTTGTACAACAACACGCAATGACTCTGCGCCGCGCCCCTGCCGACACGGCCGCGCAGCTGGTGCAATTGCGAGAGGCCCATGCGTTCCGCATTCTCGATGATCATGAGGCTCGCATTCGGGACGTCGACACCGACTTCGATGACGGTTGTCGCGACGAGCACCTGGATGAGTCCCTCCTTGAACGCCTGCATGCCGCGTTCTTTTTCGGCCGGGCGCATGCGGCCGTGCACGAGCCCGACACGCAGCTCGGGCAATGCTTCGGTCAGTGCCTGGTAGCTCGCCTCGGCGGCCTGGTAATCGAGTACGTCCGATTCCTCGATCAGCGGGCAGACCCAGTACGCCTGTTGCCCCGAGGCGCAGGCAGCGCGCACGCGCTCCACGATTTCATGACGACGCGTATCGGGTACGGCAATCGTCGACACGGGCTGCCGGCCGGGTGGCAACTCGTCGATGACCGAGGTATCGAGATCCGCGTAGGCCGCCATCGCAAGCGTTCGCGGAATCGGCGTCGCGGTCATGACCAGCTGATGCGGGTGTCCTTCGGCGCCGACGCCCTTGTCACGCAACGCCATACGCTGGTGTACACCGAAGCGATGCTGTTCATCGATAACGACGAGCGCGAGGCACGCGAAGTCGACGCCCTCCTGGAACAGCGCATGCGTTCCTACGATGAGCTGCGCACGCCCGTCGGCGATCGACTCGAGGGCTGCGCGCCTCGCGGCCGCCTTCTGGCTGCCGCTCAACCATGCCGGTTCGATGCCAAGGGGGCCGAACCAGTCGGCGAAGTTTCGAAAGTGTTGCTCGGCAAGGATCTCTGTTGGCGCCATGATCGCCGCCTGCACACCACAGGCGATCGCCTTCAGGCACGCGATGGCGGCGACTACGGTCTTGCCGGAACCGACATCGCCCTGGATCAGTCGCATCATCGGGTGCGGTTGCGAGAGGTCGCCGAGGATTTCGTCGACAACGCGCTGCTGGGCGCCTGTCAGCGTGTACGGCAGGTCCGCGATGAAGCCACTGACCTGTTCATCGCCCTCAACCAGCGCGACGGCATCGTCTGTTTCGGCGAGCGCCCGCAAACTGCGCAGGCTGAGGTAGTGGGCCAGCAACTCCTCGAAGGCCAGCCGTTGCTGGCACGGGTGCTGGCCGGCCTGCAGGAGCGCAACGTCTGCGTCAGGCGGCGGCCGATGAAGGTAACGAATCGCGTCGGCCAGGGACGGCATGCCGAGCTTGCTGGTCACGGCCGCCGGCAAAAGCTCCTCGGGAGGGTCGTTTTGCATCGCCCGCAATGCCTGGTCCGTAAGGTTGCGCAGCCTGCCCTGCTGCACGCCCTCGGTGGCGGGGTAGATGGGTGTCAGGGAGTCGCTCATCGCCGCAGCCTGGTTCGCTCGCAGGACGCGGTACTCGGGATGAATCATCTCGAAGCCTGACGTGCCCCGGCGTACCTCGCCGAAGCAGGTTACGTGGACCCCGCTCTGAAACTGCGCCTGTTGCTGGCGCGAAAAATGGAAAAACCGCAGCGTAAGCTGGCCGCTCCCGTCACCGATGCGAACGAGCAGATTGCGGCGGCCTCGAAACGCCGTCTCGGCGAGCAGCACTTCGCCGCTAACCAGGCAACGGGCGCCCGCCACGAGGGCCCCGATCCTGACCAGTTGCGTTCGATCTTCATAGCGCAGCGGCAGCAGGAACAGCAGGTCCTCGACCCGGTGCAGCCCCAGCTTCTCGAGCTTGTTCGCAAGCGCCGGCCCGACGCCCTTGAGCGCGGTGAGTGCGTCAGATAGCAAGGATCGCGTCGGCCTCGACGTCGACGCCCTTGGGCAGCGCCGCAACCTGGACAGCCGCGCGCGCCGGGTAGGGTTCGTCGCAGAACTCAGCCATGACCTCGTTGATGGCGGCGAAGTTGCCGAGGTCGGTCAGGTAGACCGTGATCTTCACCGCATCGTTCAGGCTGCCGCCGGCCTCCTCGGCCACTGCTTTCAGGTTGGCAAACACCTGCCTGGCACGCGCAGCGAAATCGCCCTCGACGATTTCCATCGTGGCCGGAACGAGCGGAATCTGTCCCGACAGGAAAACGAACTGGCCCACCTTGATCGCCTGTGAATAGGGGCCAATAGCAGCAGGGGCATTATCGGAATGGATGATTTGCTTCGACATCTGGGATTCCCGAAAGAGAGATTGTTGTCAGGCACAGTCGCGAGAAACGCGAATGACATTGGGCATCTTGCGCACGTTGCGCATGATCTGCGCGAGGTGAGTACGATTCTTGACCTTCAGAAGGAACGTAAGCACGGAGCAATCTTCGTGGCGGCTGATCACTTCGACTTGCTCGATGTTCGACCTGCAGTCGGCGATGGTCGCTGCAACTTCAGCGAGAACACCCGTGCGATTGCGTGTCTCGCACTGAATCTGGCAGTTGAATTCGCGGTCGATCTTCTTCTCCCACGAAACGGCGATCCACTTCTCGGGCTGCTTGCGGAAGTTGGAGAGATTGCCGCAGTTGTTGCGATGAATGACGACGCCGCGCCCGGCTGTCAGGTAGCCCATGACGTCATCGCCCGGCAGCGGATAACAACACTTGGCATAGCTGACGACCATGCCTTCGGTTCCCGCGATAACCAGGCTCGCGACGTTGTGGGCGGCCTTGCCTTCCTCCTCGGCGCCCATCAGGAAACGTGCGGTCAGCGGCGCAAGCCGTTCACCGAGGCCGATCTGCTCGAACAGCTCTTCCGTCGTGTTCAGCGAGAGCTCCGCAAGCGCCTCCGCCATGCGAACCTTGCCGACCTTGCGCAGCGACGAGTTGAGGTCCTTGAGGGACTTGTCGAGCAGCCGCCTGCCGAGGTCTACCGATTCGACCGAACGCAGGTTCTTCATGTGGTTGCGAATCGCGGTACGGGCTTTGGCCGAGCGCACGAACGTCAGCCAGTTGGGGTTCGGCTTCGCTCCGCGCGAGGTAATAATCTCGACGGTCTGGCCGTTCTGCAGGGGCGTGCGCAGCGGCACCAGGACGCGATTGATCTTGGCGGCGACGGTGCGATCGCCGATGTCGGTGTGCACGGCGTACGCGAAATCGACCGTCGTCGCGCCCTTGGGTAAGGGCATGATGTCGCCCTTGGGCGTGAACACGTAGATCTTGTCCGGAAAGAGGTCGACCTTGACGCTCTCGAGGAACTCCTCGGAGGTGCCGGACTGCTGCAGCTCGGCCAGGTTCGCGAGCCATTCGCGCGCGCGGCGTTGCGGTGTCGCGTCGGACTTGTCGCCCGCCTTGTAGATCCAGTGCGACGCGACGCCCGACTCGGCAACCCGGTCCATGTTGCGGGTACGAATCTGTACCTCGAGCGGCAGGCCTTTCGGGCCGAACAGCGTGGTATGCAGGGACTGGTAGCCGTTGATACGAGGTATCGCGATGTAATCCTTGAAGCGGCCGGGCATCGGCTTGTACAGCTGGTGCACAAGTCCCAGTGTCTGGTAGCACGTGCTGACGTCGTCTACGATGATGCGAAAGCCGTAGACGTCAACAACATCGGACAGCACCCGTTTCTTCTCCGCCATCTTTCTGTAGATGCTGTAGAGATGCTTCTCGCGGCCGATAACCTCACCGGAAATGCCGTCTTCCGCCATCGCCTTGCTGAACTGTTCGGAGATGCGCCGCACGATCTGCTTCTGGCTGCCCTTGCTTTTCTTCAGCGCATTTTCGAGCACGCGGTAGCGGTAAGGATGCAGGTGCTTGAAGCCGAGATCTTCGAGTTGCACCTTGAGGCGATTGATGCCGAGGCGGTTTGCGATCGGCGCGTAGATGTCGAGCGTTTCGCGCGCAATACGGTTCTTCTTCTGGGTCGGCATCGCCCCGAGTGTTTGCATGTTGTGCAAACGGTCCGACAGTTTTACGAGAATGACGCGGATGTCTTCGATCATCGCGAGCATCATCTTGCGGAAGCTTTCCGCCTGGGCTTCGGCGCGGCTACGAAACTGAATCTGGTCGAGTTTGCTGACGCCGTCGACGATGAGAGCGACTTCTTCGCCAAACCGGCCCTCGATGTCTTCGAGCGTCGCGGGCGTGTCTTCCACGACGTCATGCAGGATGGCCGCGCAGATCGCTTCGGCATCCAGGTGCATTTCGGCAAGTTCCTGCGCGACGGCGACCGGGTGGGTTATGTACGGCTCGCCCGATTTGCGAGACTGGCCCTCGTGCGCGGCGGCGCCGAACTCGTAGGCATCGAGGACCTTCTTGACCTGTGCGTCGGGCAGGTAGGTGTTGAGCGTGTCGACAAGCCGCCGGACACCGTGGTCCCTGCGCGAAGCGCCCGGGAGTTTGGATAGAAGTGTGGCGGCGTAATCCATACCCCCATCTTAACGGCGAAGCGCCTTATGGGGTACGGGGTTTTTAGTCGCCGATCGAGATTCCGCGCACAGGCAGGATCTCGTCGGTCGCTTCCGGCTGGAGCAGTTCGTCAGCTCTCGGCTGGTCGATTTCCTCCAGGATCGACGAGGTGACCAGTCCCTCGGCGATTTCGCGCAGCGCGATCACCGTCGGCTTGTCATTTTCGAGCTCGACCATCGGGTCGGCGCCGTGGGCAATGCGACGCGCGCGCTTTGCGGCGACCAGGACCATCTCAAAGATGTTTTCGACGTTATCGAGGCAGTCCTCAACGGTAATACGGGCCATGTGTTGTTCTCCGGGCAGTCAGCTCACTTTCCCGACACCGTGCGGCGCGGGGGGCGTTAAGGTGACGCTCCGCAACGGTGGCGTCCAGTACATATAGCCAAAAATTATAAGCGGCTAGCCAACAATCCGCCTGACGGCGCGCCGTAACGCCTCGTTCGACGTCGAGGTCGCCTCCCCCCGGCCGGCCAGAACGTCTTCCAGGTCCGAGATGGCCTGGTTCAGATCGTCGTTGATAATGACGTGGTCGAATTCGTCCCAGTGGGACATGTCGGACAAGGCGTCGCGCAGGCGCCGCTCGATGACCTCCGGGGCATCGGTCCGCCGGTCCCGCAGCCTTCGTTCGAGCTCCTCGACCGACGGTGGCAGGATGAAGATCGTCACGCAATCGGGCATCGACTCACGGACCTGGCGCGCGCCCTGCCAGTCGATCTCGAGGACCACGCTGCGATCCTCGGCGAGATGGGCCTCGACCTGGCTGCGGCTCGTCGCATAGTAATTGTCGAACACCGAGGCAAACTCGAGCATCTCCCCGGCATCGCGCAGGCGCATGAATTCGGCCTTGGTGACAAACCGGTAATCCACGCCGTCGGCTTCATTGCGCCGCGGCTTGCGGGTTGTGTACGAGATTGAGAACCGCAGCTCAGGGTGCTTTGTGACAATGGCATGTACGAGCGTCGTCTTGCCGGCCCCGGACGGCGCTGCGAAGACGAACAGTTTTCCTTTGGGCTTCTTCACGCTTGGCTACTCGACGTTCTGGATCTGTTCGCGCATCTGCTCGATCAATACCTTGAGATCGACCGCCGCCCTGGAGGTCTCGGTATCCGCAGACTTGGAGCCGAGCGTGTTGGCCTCGCGATTGAGCTCCTGCATGAGAAAATCGAGTCGCCGCCCTACCGGCTTTTCGTCCCTGAGCGCGCCGCGGATTTCCACAAGGTGGCTCTCCAGCCGATCGAGTTCTTCATCGATATCGATCTTGGTAGCGAGCAGTGCGAGCTCCACTTCGAGGCGTGCCGGGTCCGCTTCAACATCCAGGGCAGCGATGCGTTCCCGCTGTTTTTCGCGGGCCGCGTCGAGCACCTCGGGCATGCGCGAACGGACAGTGCTGGCAATGGCCTCGATATCCGCGCAACGCGCTTCCAGCATCTCGGCAATGCGCTGGCCCTCGCTCGCACGCATCTCGCCGATCGCCACGAGCGCTTTATCGAGGAGCGCACTGGCTTCGGCGACGAGCGGCTCGACATCGATCTCGGCCTGCTGGACGACGCCGGGCCAGCGCAGGATCTCGATCGGGTTGACGGCGGCCACGTTCGGCAACTTCGCTGTCAGGTCGGAGATCCGGCGGCCAATCAGCTCCACGAGATCGGTATCGATCTGCATTTCGTTGTCCTGGTCGACGGCCCGCCGAAAATACAGTGCACACTCTACTTTGCCGCGCCCGAGAGCGGAGCTCGCCTGCTGGCGGAAAGCCTGCTCCTTGGGACGCAGATCCTCGGGCAGTTTGAACTGCACGTCCAGGTAGCGATGATTAACCGCGCGGATCTCCCAGGTCAGCGTGCCGATCGCGGTTTCCGCCGACTCTCGCGCGAAGCCTGTCATACTGTGTAACATCTGCATCCAGCTCCCGTGCAGGCCGACAATAGTGCAGCCTGCGTCACGTTTTTGTGAGGGACGACATTCTAAGCTGTGGCCGCAGCTCAAGGCCACACACCATCACTGCCATATGCAAATCGAATACGCCAAAGTCTCCGCTCTCGGTGATCGCCAGGACAACCAGGATCGCGCTGCGATCGTGGTTTCCGAGAAAGCAGCGCTGCTGCTGGTTTTCGACGGCATGGGCGGGCATTCCGATGGAGCCAGGGCCGCGGAGACGGGTATCAAGGTCGTGCAGGATCTCTTCATGGCCTCCACGCAGCCGATTTTCGACCCGCAGGGCTTTCTCTACAGGGCCTTGTCGAAAGCTCACGACGAGGTCGTACGCATTGGTGCCGATGTCGCAGTCGACTTTCGGCCACGCGCGACCTGCGCAGTCTGCCTGGTACAGGAAGGCGGCGCTTTCTGGGCGCATATCGGCGACAGCCGCATCTACCAGGTGCGCGACGGTGAAGTGCTGAGCCGCTCGCGCGACCACAGTCACGTCGAGGTGCTCATCCAGGAAGGGGCTATCTCCGAGGATGAGGCAAAGGACCACCCGATGCGTAATTTCGTCGAGTGTTGCATCGGTGGTGACGCGCCAGTGCCCGACATGAGCATTACCGGCCGCAAGAAACTCGAACGAGGCGATGTGCTGCTTGCCTGTTCCGACGGCCTGTGGTCCGGCCTTAGCGACAGCGATATGGCCGAGATCGGCGAACCGGGTGAGAACAACCTGGTCGAGAATCTCAAACACCTCAGCATGAAAGCATTGAACGTGAACTCTCCCTACAGCGACAATACGACCGGTACCGCGTTACGCTGGCTTGGTAGCTAGAAACGAAATGGGATCGACGCCCTGACCGCGAGGGCAGATGACCCCAACCAAAGGAGAGTCCAAATGCGACCCAGTGGCCGCGAAACAACGCAAATGCGCGACCTGCGCTTTATCCCCGATTACACGATACATGCCGAAGGCAGCGTTCTCGCCGAGTTCGGCGCTACGCGCGTGTTGTGCACTGCAAGTATCGAAGACCGCGTCCCGGGGTGGATGCGAAACACGGGCCGTGGCTGGGTGACGGGTGAATACGGCATGCTGCCGCGCGCCACACATACGCGTTCCGGGCGCGAGGCATCGAGCGGCAAACAGGGCGGACGTACGCTGGAGATCCAGCGGCTGATCGGACGTTCCCTGCGGGCGATCACCAATCTCGATGCGCTGGGCGAGCGGTCGATCATGCTCGACTGCGATGTCATCCAGGCCGATGGTGGCACGCGCACGGCGTCGATCAGCGGGGCGTACGTCGCGCTCGCGATCGCGGTGCAGCGCCTGCTGGCAAACGGCCGGCTCAAGAAGAACCCGCTGCACGGCCAGGTTGCCGCGGTATCGGTGGGCATCTATCGCGGCACGCCCGTACTGGATCTCGATTACGCCGAAGACATGGAGGCCGAGACCGATATGAACATCGTCATGAACGACGCCGGGCATTTCATCGAAGTGCAGGGCACGGCCGAAGGCCATGCGTTTACCGATGACGAATTCGCGGCGATGATCTCACTGGCCCGCGGTGGCATTGCCGACATCATCGAGGCGCAGAACGAGGCAGTCAAAGCCGCGACATCGTGAGCAGCCGGCCGACAAAAGTGGTCATGGCCAGCGGCAACGCCGGCAAGATTCGTGAGATCGCGCGCCTGCTGGATGGCCTGGGCGTCGAGGTCATCGCACAGACCGATCTCGGTGTCGACGATGCCGACGAAACGGGCACGACGTTCGCCGAGAATTCACTCATCAAGGCCCGGCACGCCGCGGAGGCGACGGGCCTGCCGTCGATTGCCGACGACTCGGGCCTCTCTGTCGATGCGCTGGACGGCGCGCCTGGCGTCTACTCGGCACGCTACGCCGGCGACGCCGGTGATGAGGCCAACAACGACAAGCTGCTGGCCGCCCTCGACGGCATCGAGGATCGCGGTGCCGCGTTTCACTGCGTAGCGACGTTCGTCGAGCCCGGCGGGGGCGAACCGCTCGTTGCGGCGGGCGAATGGCGCGGGTCTATCCTGCATGCCCGGCAGGGCACCGGCGGGTTTGGCTATGATCCGCTGTTCCTGGTTGCGGACTGCAACCGCAGTTCCGCGGAACTGACGCCCGAGGAGAAAAACGCACGCAGTCATCGCGGCCAGGCGCTCCGGAAACTGGTCGAGCTCATCGAACAGAAGTACGCGTGACGCTGCCACCGCTTTCTCTCTACGTGCACCTGCCCTGGTGTGTGCGTAAATGCCCCTACTGTGACTTCAATTCACACTCGGCGGGCAGTGGCGCACCGACAGGGCGCTACGTGTCTGCCCTGCTCGCCGACCTCGATCGCGAGGCGGAGCGAGTGGCGGGCCGAACGATCGTGAGCCTCTTCCTCGGCGGTGGCACGCCCAGCCTGTTCGCCCCGTCCGAAATCGAACGCCTGCTGCATGGCGTGCACGAACGCTTCGACGTGGCCAGCGACGTTGAGGTAACGATGGAAGCCAATCCGGGCACGGTCGAATGCGGCGCCCCAGCCGGGTACCGGGATGCGGGCGTGACCCGCCTCTCGATCGGGGCACAGAGTTTCGACGACGATGCCCTGCGGCGCCTGGGACGTATTCACACGAGCGACGATATTCGTCGTGCCATGGAAGAGGCGCGGGACGGGGGCTTCGACAACGTCAACCTCGACCTGATGCACGGCCTCCCCGGACAAACGCTCGCCAGGGCCGAGGCGGACGTGAGGGCTGCCATAGAACTCGGACCATCGCATCTCTCCTGGTACCAGCTCACCCTCGAGCCGAATACGGTTTTTCACGCCCGCCCGCCGGAAGACCTGCCGGACGAGGAAACGGCGTACGAAATCCAGGATGCGGGAGCGGCCCTCCTGCGCGCCGCAGGCTTCGAACAGTACGAGGTGTCGGCCTGGGCGCGCGAGGGTCGGCGCTGCCGGCACAACCTCAACTACTGGCTGTTTGGCGACTATCTCGCCGTCGGTGCGGGAGCGCATGGCAAGCTCAGCACCCGGGACGGCGTGTTCCGGTACCGCAAGGCGGCCAATCCACTGCAATACATGCTGGCGATGGAGGAGGGTCTCGTCGGCGGGGACGACCTCAACCCGGTCCCGGATGACGAGTTGCTGTTCGAATTCATGCTCAATGCGCTGCGCCTCAATGACGGATTCGCCGAAGCGCTGTTCGTCGAGCGCACCGGGCTGTCCGGCCGGGCGCTTGAAGAGAAAGCGAACGTGGCCATTGCACGGGGGCTGCTGGAACGCAGCGACGACGCGAATTGGAAGCCGACCGACCTCGGCCGACGCTTCCTGAATGATCTGCAGGCGGAATTTCTGCGCGATACGCAGTGACGTCGCGGCAAAAAGCCGGGCCTGCCATGGCTGGCCCGGCTGGCGCAATTATGCACAAGGCAGCGCGCGTCTCTATATTTTCAGTGTCTGAGGGCTCCAATCTCACCAGGAGGTTCGCGAAAGCCTCGTAACCCATTGTTTTTAATGGCCTAACGAAAATGGACACAAAATAGTCATATTGACAGCGGCGCTTGAAAATCCGCACCTTACGTCACTCGTTCAATTTTCGTCCACAGTCTTATCCACAGGTTCTGTGGATAAAATTCGGGGGCTTGCGGATACTGCGTCTTCGCTATATCCTACGCGGCCTTTTTCTTAAGCGTAGCGTGCTCCGGAGAGCAATCATGAAAGCCGACATCCATCCCAATTACGACACCATCAAGGTCACTTGTAGTTGCGGCAACGAGTTTGAAACGCGCTCGACGCTCGGCGAGGATCTCCTTATCGAAGTGTGCTCCTCGTGTCACCCGTTTTATACCGGCAAGCAGAAGATCGTCGATACGGGCGGTCGGGTCGACAAGTTCCGCAAGAAGTACGGAATGTCGAAAGCCTGAGCCCTGCCGGGCGATGCCCGCTACCATAGTTCAGGTATAAAACTTTCGTCTATCCACGACTCCGCTATGCGGAGCTCTCTGCTATGCTCGATTGGTTCGAGTAAAGGGATACAGAGGAAAGTTATGAGCCAGGACGCCTATCGGCTAATCAGCCCCAACGGAACCGAGTCCGCGCTGCCTGTCCGCAGCGGCACCACAGGCCCGGACGTCATTGACATCGCTAATCTTTACAAGGAACAGGGGGTGTTCACGTACGACCCTGGCTTTGTCGCTACGGGAAGCTGCGAGTCCGATATCACCTTCATCGATGGTGAGAAGGGCGTCCTCATGTACCGCGGTTACCCGGTTGAGCAGCTCGCCAAGCATTCGAGCTTCATGGAGGTCTGCTACCTGCTGCTCAACGGCGAGTTGCCCAGCGCGGATGAGCTGGCCTCGTTTGAAGAGACGATTCGCCGGCACACCATGCTCAACGAGGGCATGCTCAATTTCTTCAATGGCTTCCGCTACGACGCCCACCCGATGGCCCAGCTCTCGGCTGTCGTGGGCTCGATGTCCGCGTACTACCACAGCGAGATGAATGCCTCGAACAAGCATCACCGGGAGATTTTCTCGCACCGGATTATCGCGAAGCTGCCGACCATCGCCGCGGCGGCCTACAAGCTCAATGTGGGCCAGCCGTTTATGTACCCGCGGAACGACCTGAACTACTGCGATAACTTACTGCAGATGTTGTTTGCTGTGCCGGCCGAGGAGTACGAGGTCAACCCGGTCGCGTCCGAAGCGCTCGATCTGCTCTTCATTCTGCATGCCGACCATGAACAGAACTGCTCGACGTCGACCGTGCGCATGGCTGGCAGCTCCGGCGCCAACCCGTATTCGGCGATCGCGGCGGGCATCGCCGCCCTGTGGGGCCCGGCCCACGGTGGCGCGAATGAAGCGGTTCTGAACATGCTCGACAAGATCGGCGACGTCAGCCAGATCGGCAAGTACATCGAAAAAGCGAAAGACAAGAACGACCCGTTCCGCCTGATGGGCTTCGGTCATCGCGTCTACAAGAACTTCGATCCACGCGCGACGATCATTCGCGAGATGTGCCACAAGGTGCTCAACGATCTCCACCGGGATGACACGCCGTTATTCGATCTGGCCCGCGAGCTCGAGCAGGTCGCCCTGAACGACGACTACTTCAAAGAGAAGAACCTCTACCCGAATGTCGACTTCTACTCAGGCATTATCTACAAGGCGCTCGGCATCCCGACATCGATGTTCACGGTCATGTTCGCGCTCGGTCGCTCGGTCGGCTGGGTTGCCCACTGGCGAGAGATGATTGCGGATCCGAAAGCCAAGATTGCACGGCCCCGGCAGCTCTACGTTGGCGCCGACAAGCGCGACTACGTGCCGATCGAAAAACGCTAGACATGTTCCAGCAGTAGCTGGACGCCCTCTGAATCAACCCGCCTCATCGGCTTGCCGTCGATGGGGCTTATGGGGGCTTGCCGAATACCGTCGACAGGGAACACGGTCGCCTGGATCGCGCTGTTGTTGTGGTGAAACTCGAATCCCGCGAACGTATCGACCTGGTCGCGCCGGCTCTTTAGCCGCCGCTCGTAGGGTTTGTAGCTGACACCCATATCGGCGAGTGCCATCGCGACGTACTCGGGGCTGTCGGCAAATACGTGCAGGTTCACAGCGGAGTTTTCGTCGGCCGTACCGACCAATACGGGGCCCACCAGGCGGGGCGTGAACGACGCGAGCAACTCC
Organism: uncultured Gammaproteobacteria bacterium; assembly: GCA_963698895.1. Taxonomy (GTDB): domain Bacteria; phylum Pseudomonadota; class Gammaproteobacteria; order Steroidobacterales; family Woeseiaceae; genus UBA1847. The sequence continues at coordinate 120,999 of CAVOSO010000002.1, forward strand.
ATTGCCGACAGGGCGGCGACGCGCAGCAGGCGCAGCCGATCTTCATGAGAGTCGCCGTCGAACAGCTGCAGATGTTCCGCAACCGCGGCCTCGATTTCGGCATTGCCGGGCAAGGCCCCCCGCGTGCCAACGCCCAGGCGCTCAGCGGCTTTTTGCTTTGCTACCCGGAAATCGCGCACCCCGTGGTCGACAATGATGCGTGCGGCCTCCTGCGCCAATACCTGGCGCGTCCGTTCTGTTTCGTTGTTGCGTCGCCGTCCCATCGCTCAGAAGAGGGTTTCGCTTTCGTCCTGCTCTACTTCGGGTTCGGGATCGAGTCCCGACGCGTTGTTGAACGGGTCGATAACGTCTTCTAACGCTTCGCATTCGGGCACCTGGCCATCGCGGAAGACCTCGAAGAGGACATTGCCCTGTCCCGCCCGCGCGGGACACCCGGTCTCACGGTCTATCAGCACCGAGACAATACCCTCGGGCATCGGCATCTGGTTCTCCGGCACGCCGCGCAGGGCAATCCGCATAAATTCCACCCAGATGGGCAGGGCGGTCCGTGAGCCTTCTTCGCCCGGCGCAAGCGGCAGGTCATCGTCGTAGCCGACCCAGACAATTGTCGTGATATCGCCATTGAATCCACCGAACCAGGCGTCGCGACGGTCGTTCGACGTGCCCGTCTTACCCGAGAGGTCATTGCGTCCCAGGACCATGGCGCGACGGCCTGTTCCTCGCCGGATAACGTCCCGCATCATGTCCTGGATCAGGAATGCGTTTTGCGGCGATATCGCTTGCGGGGCAACGTTGACGTTCTCGAACAACTCAGGCGCGGTCCTGGCATCGGGCTGGTAAACCGTCGCGATCTCGATCATCTCTTCGATCGTCAGCTCGTCCCCCGACCCGCGGTTGTAGCCGGACTCCGGTTCACTCGGCACGCACGCGTCACAGACGATAGCCGGGTCCGCGCGGTAGAGTGTCTCGCCGTCGGGCCCGTAGATCGCGTCGATCACATACGGCTTCACGGCGTGGCCGCCATTGGCCAGCGTTGCATAGCCTTGTGCCATGTCGAGTGGCGAGGCCGAGCCCGCACCCAGCGCCAGCGAACCGTTGTACGGCAATGCGGCGGGACCAAAACCGAATTTCTCGATGTGCCGCACGGCATTGCCGATGCCGGTCTCAAACAGCAGCAAGCGTACCGAAACGAGATTCATCGAGCGGGTCAGCGCTTCGCGCATGCGCGTCGGCCCGTAGAAGCGCCCGCTGTAGTTGATCGGTCGCCATACCGCTTCGAGCTCCGACGAATTGATCACAACGGGCGCGTCGAGGACAACCGTGGCCGGCGTATTGCCGTGCTCCAGCGCGGCCGAGTAGATAAAGGGCTTGAACGAGGATCCCGGCTGCCGGTAGGCCTGGCGTGCGCGGTTGAACTTGCTCGTGGTGAAGTCGAAGCCACCTGTCAGTGCCGTGATCGCGCCGTCGAAGGGGTCAACGGAAACGACCGCGCCCTGGACCTCGGGTACCTGCGCAAGGGCCCAGGTGCCCTTGGTCGTCGGCATGACATAGATAAGGTCACCCGGTGCGACCACCTCGGCGGCGGTTTCCGGTGCCGGGCCAAACGTCTCGCGGTCGATAAACCGGTTCGCCCAGCGAATGCCGGACCAGGGCAGCGTATCGGTCTTGCCACCCTGCATCAGCAGTGATGCCGTGTTGTTATCGTGCACGGCGGTGACCAGCGCGACCGACAGCCCGCCCGGCGCATATTGCTCCAGCAACTCGCGAATCTCGATCGGCCACTCGGCAAAAGGCGTGACCAGCAGTTCGTCACTCAACTCGATATTGCTGATCGGACCCCGGTAGCCGCGGCGTCGGGTGAACTCCAGGAGGCCGTTTCGCAACGAGTAGTTCGCTGCCTTTTGCAGGCGGGAGTCGAGAGAGGTGACGACCTGGAAGCCATCCGTCTGGTAGGCATCGCCGTAGCGCTTTTCCATTTCGCTGCGGACCATCTCCGCGACGTAGGGCGCATTGAGTTCGATCGCCGCGCCGTACAGGCGTGACTCCATCGGCCATGCCATGGCATCGGCATAGGTTACTTCATCTACGTAGCCCAGATCGCGCATGCGCCCAAGCACATAGCTGCGACGATTCTCGGCATTGGTCGCGCTGTAGACCGGGTTGTAGCGTGACGGCGCCGGCAGTACACCGGCGAGCGTTGCGGCTTCGGCTTCATTGATGTCGGCAAGATCCTTGTTGAAGAACACCTGCGATGCGGCCGCGACGCCATAGGCCCGTTGCCCGAAGAACATCTTGTTAAGGAACAGCGCCATGATCTGCTCCTTGGTGAACTCCTGCTCGATCTTGTAGGCCAGGAACGCCTCGCGCAATTTGCGCGTAAAGCGGCGCTCGCGCGTGAGGAAGTAATCGCGCGCGAGCTGTTGAGTCAGGGTTGATCCGCCCGTCGGATCGCCCGTAGTGATTCCCTCGACGATGGCTCGCAAGACGCCGCGGTAGTCCACGCCGGGATGAACGAAGAAGCGCTGGTCTTCCGCGGCGACAAACGCATCGACCACGTGTTGCGGCAATTCGTCGTAGGTCACCAGGATGCGCCGGCGCTCGCCGATCTCGGAGATCAGGTAGCCGTCACGACTATAGATTCTCAGCGGGATCTGCAGCGGAATATCGCGAATCGTCTCCGCCGGCGGCAGTCCGGGCTCCACATAGTAATAAGCGCCAATAACGCCCGCGGCCACGCCAACACCGCCAATAGCGCCAAGTCCGAGTGTCACCATTAGCGCCCGAATCAGCTTATGTCGCCTAATGTGACGTGAGTTGGATTTTTTTTCCGTTGATTTATGCATAGTTACAGGCGTTTTCGGCTGAATGCCCCGGTTTCTGCAGGCCTTAAGGTGCCTTATTAGAGACTAACGTGGTGTTCCACCGGTGACGAGAATGTGGCTTTTTTGGGGCGAGGGCACTTGAACACAGCATCAGGCGGCGATGATAGTCATACCAGCCTGAAGGCTGCAATAAGGAGTCTCAGGTCGGGTAGCCGACTGGTTCACGGAATCTGCTCCAAAGACCCCCTAACATTAGGGATTGTCGGATCGTGAACACAGTCACGTTTTATTTAACATTTTATTGATATATAGTTAAATCGCTTTGCTCAGGTCTGGCTTACATTTGACTCGCAACTTACCGACTTAGAAGGAAAAAAACGTGCTTTTTGGCAACAAATCACAGCCGCTGCTAGGCCTCGATATCACGACGTCGTCGGTCAAGCTGATAGAGCTTTCCCAGAGCGGGAAGCGCTATCGGGTCGAGTCCTATTCAGCAGAGCCTACGCCCCCTAGTTCGGTGAACGAAAAAGCCATTGTCGATGCGAAAGCTGTCGGCGAGGCGATTCGACGCGCCGTGAAACGTGCGGGCGCCAAGGCAACAGACGTGGCCGTCGCCATCAGTGGTGATGCAGCCATTACGAAAGTCATTCAAATGCCGTCGAGTCTTTCTGACAGGGACCTGGAAGGTCAGGTCGAGATTCAGGCCGATCAGTACATCCCGTTCCCGATGGAAGAGGTGAGCTTCGACTACGAAGTGATCGGCCCGAATGAAAAAGACCCCGAGCTGATGGACGTCTTGCTGGTTGCGACGCGTACCGAGAACGTCGAGCAGCGCCAGGCAGCAGTCAGTGCCGCCGGCCTGTCTACGCAGATCGTTGACGTTGAGGCCTTTGCCCTCGAAAATGCCTGCCGCCTTCTAAGCCACCAGATTCCGGACGGCGGCATGGGGCAGTCGGTTGCGGTCGTCGACATCGGCGCGTCGAGCACGACGTTCAGCGTGTTGCAGGATCTCAAGGTCGTATACACGCGTGACTTCAACTTCGGCGGCCAGCAGCTGACGGAAGAGATCATGCGAACCTACGGCCTGTCGATGGAAGATGCAGGTCGTGCGAAGAAGCAGGGTGGTCTGCCATCGAACTACCAGCCGGAAGTGCTGGAGCCGTTCATCGACGACATGACCCAGCAGGTCAGTCGCTCGCTGCAGTTCTATCTCGCCTCGGGCGGCGGTCGCGAACAACCTGACATGATCCTGGTATGTGGCGGTTGCGCCAACATTCCGGGCATTTCGGACGTCATCTCGAGCCGTGTAGGTATTCCGACGGAAGTCGGCGACCCGCTCGGCCAGATGAAAATTTCATCCAAGGCCAAATCACAAGGCGTGCACAAAGATGCAACAGCACTACTCACGGCCTGTGGTCTCGCACTCAGGAGCTTTGACTAATGCCTAGTATTAATCTACTCCCGTGGCGCGAGGCGGAAAGGCAAAAGCGCCAGCGCGACTTTGGCATGGCAATGGGCTTCGCGGTTATCGCTGCGGTTGCCGTTGTCATGCTGACGATACTCGCGTACTCGCAGATGATTGCGTCGCAGAATGCGCGCAACGATCGTCTCGAAGCCGAAATCGTCGAGCTTGAAAAAAGTATTACGGAGATCGACGGACTTGAGCGGCAGAAGGAACGGCTGCTCGCGCGCATGGAAATCATCGAACAGCTGCAGAAGAGCCGTCCGGAGATTGTGCATCTTTTTGACGAGATCGCGCGCCTCCTTCCCGAAGGTGTCTACCTGACCGGTTTGAAGCAAACCGGCGCACGGGTCGAGATCCGCGGGGTGGCGCAGTCAAGCACACGCGTCTCGGCGCTCATGCGACAGATTGATGCATCGGAGTGGCTTGGCGACCCCGAAGTGGAGCGCGTCGAAACGACACAGGCAGGCTCTTCACGCCAGTCTGAGTTCGTTGTTTATCTGAAGCAGATGCGCTCTGATACGGAGGAGATGGAATGAACCTCGTTGAAGAACTGCAAAGCCTGGATGCGAATGACGTAGGTCGTTGGCCACTGCCTTTCCGAATCGCCGTCATCGTGATCGTTTTCATGCTGGTCACTGGACTCGGTGTCTACTTCTTTATTATCAAGGACAAGGCACCTCAGCTTGAGCGCGCTCAGGGTGAAGAAAGAGAGCTTCGCCTGACCTTCGAGAACAAGCAGAAGAAGGCGGCAAACTACGACGCTTACAAAGCGCAGCTTGCACAGATTGAACAGTCTTTCGGCACCATGCTCAGGCAGCTGCCGGGTGAGACGGAAATCCCGAACCTGATTGTCGACATATCGCAGACGGGATTGGCTGCAGGCCTGCAGGAAAAACTGTTTGTGCCACAGCCTGAGATCCCCAAGGACTTCTATGCGGAGAAGCCCATCAAGATTCGCCTGACGGGTAGCTATCATGAGATCAGCAAGTTCGTCAGCGGCATCGCCGGCATCTCGCGAATCGTGACCTTGCATGACATCAATATCACGCCGGAGACGACCGATACCTTCGATAACCTGAGCATGGAAGTAACCGCTCAGACCTACCGCTACATTGATGAGGAGGCAAACTAATGCAACACGCTTCTTCAATTACCAAGTCAGTCGCCATGCTTGGCCTGGTTGCGGTTCTGGCGTTTGGACTCACTGCCTGCGGTGGTGACATGGATGATCTCGACAGTTACATCAACGAAGTCAAGGCACGCCCGGGCGGTCGCATTGAGCCGCTGCCTGAGATCGAGCCCTACGAGGTGTTCATGTACATGGCTGACGAGCAGGGCATACGCTCACCGTTCGTCCCCGATACGCCACAGTCGAGTGGTTCCGCTGCTGGCGGTACGCGCCCCGATCCTGATCGCATCCGCGAGTTCCTCGAGGACTTCCCGCTGGATTCGCTCAGCATGGTTGGCACGCTGAGCATCGACGACACACTTTATGGACTTGTACAGACATCGGACGGACTGATTCACCGCGTCGTTCCGGGTAATTACCTGGGTCAGAACGACGGACGAATCACGGAAATTTCTGAATCGGAAATCACACTGGTGGAAATTATTTCTGACGGCATCGGCGGCTATATTGAACGAGACGCCGCGGTTGGTCTTTCAGACTAACGCCTGAATGGAACTGGGAGTAATGGGAATGATGCTCAAAAACAAACCGACGGTGACACCTCGCTTCGCGAAGTTCGCCGCATTGGCACAGGCAGCACTGCTGCTCTTCTGGGGGGCTTTCGCTAGCGCCCAGGAAGGTAACAGGCTGCAAGACATTCAGGTGCAGAGTCTGCCCGGCGACCGCGTCGAGCTGAAGCTGATCATGAGTGAAACGGCGCCTGAGCCGCTGGACTTCACGATCGAGAATCCTGCGCGGATTGCACTCGACCTGCCAGGTACGTCACTGGGTATGACGTCGCGTCGCCGCGATGTGAACCTCGGGCCGCTGGACACGGTATTGACGGCCGAAGCCAATGGTCGCACGCGTGTCGTGTTGAACCTCGACACGATGGTCGCGTACGAAACTCGTCGTAGCGGAAATACGGTAATCGTCACGCTTGGTGACGGAGATGACTACAGCGCAGGTACCACCCAGTTCGCCAGTGCGCCGACGTCTGATTCCCGTTCCTTTGCCGCTCCGGGCTCCCGCTCCATTTCCGCTGTTGATTTTCGCCGCACCCGCGACGGTGGTGGCCGTGTAGTCGTCAATCTTACCGACCCGTCGACGTCGGTCGACATTCGCCAGGAGGGCGGTCGTGTGGTGGCCGTGTTCAAGGACACGAGCCTGCCGGCAGAGTTGATGCGTCGTCTGGACGTCAACGACTTTGCTACGCCGGTCACAACGGTTGATGCGCTGCGCACCAATCTCGATACGCGTATCGTTATCTCGGCTGAAGGCAAGTATGAGCAGCTTGCTTACCAGTCTGACAACGAGTTCACGATCGAAATCAACCCGGCACCGGAAGAGTCACAGGCCGAATCCAGCCTGTTCGCGGAGAACAAGGAATACGAAGGCCAGCGCCTGTCGCTGAACTTCCAGGACATTGAGACGCGTTCCGTACTGCAGCTGCTGGCCGAGACGTCCGGCAAGAATATTGTTGTGTCGGATACGGTTCAGGGCAATGTGACGCTGCGCCTGCGCAACGTACCCTGGGACCAGGCGCTGGATATTGTCATGACCACGAAGGGTCTCGACATGCGCCAGAACGGCAACGTGATCATGGTCGCGCCGGCCGAGGAAATCGCCGCACGCGAAACTGCAGATCTCGAAGCACAGCTCGCAATCCAGGAACTGGAGCCGGTCTACTCGGAATTCCTGCAGGTCAACTACGCGAAGGCGGCTGACTTGTCTGACCTGATCACCGGTACGGACAAGGGTTCGATGCTCTCGGAACGTGGCAGCATCGCTGTCGACGACCGCACGAACACGCTGCTCGTTCAGGATACGGCCGAGCGCCTGCAGGATATCCGCCGCATGGTTCGTACGCTGGATATTCCTATCAAACAGGTTCTCATCGAGTCGCGCATTGTTGTTGTCAACGATGACTTCAGCCGCGACCTGGGCGTACGCCTCGGCGTTACCGGCTTCAACGAAGACGGCGGTGACCTGATCGTTGCGTCGGGTACGGGTTCCGGCACGGATACGATGATCAACTCCGCGCTGAACAACCTCGCGGACCCGGCAAACGGCACGGTCTACCCGATCGAAGTGCCTTTGTTGAACAATCGTTACAACGTAAACGTACCGATCGCCGATGCGGCCGGCCGTTTCTCGCTCGCGATACTGCAGAGCGACTACCTGGTCGACCTCGAGCTTACGGCCCTGGAAGCCGAAGGCCGCGGCGAGATCGTCTCGACGCCGCGCGTGATCACGGCCAACCAGAAGGAAGCTACGATCAAGCAGGGTGTGGAGATTCCATACCAGCAGTCGGCGTCGTCGGGTGCGACAACGATTCAGTTCAAGGAAGCGGTTCTCGAGCTGGTTGTAACGCCACAGATCACGCCGGACAACAACATCATCATGGACCTTCGCGTCAGCAAGGATAATGTCGGTGACATTATTTCAACCGGCGGCCTGGGCGGCACGGTACCGAGTATCGATACGCGTTCCGTCGAAACCCAGGTGCTTGTCGCTGACGGCCAGACGGTCGTGCTCGGCGGTATTTACGAGACCGAACGTCGCGAGACGCTCAAGAAGGTCCCGTTCCTTGGTGACATTCCTTTTGCAGGCGCACTGTTCCGCAGCAAGCAAAGAGTGGACAACAAGGCTGAATTGTTGATTTTCGTAACGCCTCGCATCCTTGAGGAAGGCGCCACCATCTACTAAGCTGGCATGCTGATTTGCTACATGGAAAGCCAACCTTCGGGTTGGCTTTCTGCTTGAGGGCCCAACAACCCTGGCATGAAACACCCGAAGAACATTTTTCTCGTAGGCCCGATGGGCGCAGGTAAATCTGCTGTCGGTCGGCACCTGGCGCGTACCCTGCACCTGACCTTCGTCGACAGCGACGACGAAATAGAGGCTCGGACGGGTGTGGATGTCGCGTTCATCTTCGAGAAAGAGGGTGAGGCGGGGTTTCGCAAACGCGAAGCGGCGGCGATCGATGACCTTACGCGGTCGGATGGCGTTGTGCTGGCGACGGGCGGTGGAGCCGTTGTCAAAGCGAAAAATCGCAGCAACCTGGCGGGACGCGGGTTCGTGGTGTACCTCTACACGTCAGTGGACCAGCAGGTCGCCCGGACGCGCAAGGGCCGGGTCCGCCCGTTGCTGGAGAACGACGATCCACGTGGCACGCTCGAAGGGCTGCTGCTGAAACGCGACCCCCTCTACCGCGAGATTGCCGATCTCGTGGTCGACACCGACGGGCGGAAGGTACATTCCGTGGCGAGTGAGATCATCGAGAGTATCTCCTGACCCGGCGCGTATCCCTGCCTGAGGGGGACACTTTGGAAAGTGTCCCCGCTTCTACGGTCATGTAAGCTATGGCGCGTGAGCTATACATTGACAGTCGAATTGGGGGATCGCAGTTACCCGATCGTGATCGGGCGTGACCTGCTTGACGGCCACTTCGATCTCAGCGAATTTGTGCGCGGCAACGACTGCCTGGTCGTCAGCAACGAGACGGTGGCCCCGCTTTACTACGCAAGACTCCGGGCAAATCTCCCGGGGTGCGACGTACGCAGCATCAACCTGCCCGATGGTGAGTCGTTCAAGACAGTTGCGACCATGCTTTCGATTCTCGACCGGCTGGTCGAGTCCCGCGCGAACCGCGACGTAGCCGTCGTCGCCCTGGGTGGCGGTGTCGTCGGTGACATAGCGGGGTTTGCGGCGGCCTGTTACATGCGAGGCGTCGATTTTATCCAGGTGCCCACGACCCTGCTGGCGCAGGTCGACTCCTCCGTCGGCGGCAAGACAGGCGTCAATCATGCGCAGGGCAAGAACCTCATAGGCGCGTTCTACCAGCCCCGGGTCGTACTCATCGACACGAACACACTCGATACCTTGCCCGACAGGGAACTGGCCGCCGGGCTGGCCGAGGTCATCAAGTACGGCGCCATCTGTGATGCCGGGTTTTTTGCCTGGCTCGAGACCAACATGACGAAACTCCTGGCGCGGGACGCAGACGCACTCGGTTATGCGATCCATCGTTGTTGCGCGCTCAAGGCGGAGGTTGTTGCCGAGGACGAAAGAGAGGCCGGGCGTCGTGCCATACTGAATTTCGGCCACACGTTCGGTCACGCGATCGAACATTGCCAGGGCTACGGCGAGTGGTTGCACGGCGAAGCGGTGGCCGCCGGCATGCTGATGGCTGCCCGGCTTAGCGGGCTTGCCGGGAAAGACATGGACCGCCTCGAGCATCTCATTGCCGCGGCCGGATTGCCGACGAGACCACCGGCGATCGCGCCGGACGACTGGCAGAATGCGATGGGCATGGATAAGAAAGTGCAGGGCAAAGCGCTGCGTTTCGTGTTGCTCCAGGCGATCGGCGAGAGCCGAGTTTCCGCCGACTATGACGACCGTCGACTCAATGAAATCCTACGCGGCTAACGAAGCGGACAGCCGCGGCCGACGCGTCGAGGAGCCGCGCCCGGCACACCGCGGCGAGTACCAGCGCGACCGCGACCGCATTATTCACAGCACGGCGTTCCGGCGCCTCATGTACAAGACCCAGGTCTTCGTCAATCACGAGGGCGACCTGTACAGGACGCGCTTGACGCACTCGCTCGAGGTTTCCCAGATCGGGCGCTCCGTGGCGGTCGCGCTGGGGCTGAATGAGCCGCTGACCGAAGCGATCTGCCTCGCGCACGATCTCGGCCACACGCCTTTCGGGCATGCGGGCCAGGACACGCTGAATGCCTGCATGCGCGACTTCGGCGGCTTCGAGCACAACCTCCAGTCACTGCGCGTCGTCGACGAGCTGGAAGCCAAGTACGCGGACTTCCCGGGCCTCAATCTCATGTTCGAAACGCGAGAGGGTATTCTCAAGCACTGCTCTTCGCGCAACGCACGCAGGCTGGGTGACGTCGGAAAGCGTTTCCTCGAGCGCACGCAGCCGGGCCTCGAAGCGCAACTCGCGAATATCGCCGACGCCATCGCCTACAACAACCACGATGTCGACGACGGGTTCAGGGCGGGATTGCTCACGCTTGAGCAGTTGCGTGAGCAGCCGCTGTTCGAGCAGCAGTACGCGCGGGTTCACCGCAAGTACCCGGACCTCGAAGACCGGCGCCTGATCTTCGAGATCATTCGCCGCATGATCGGGACCGTGGTGACGGACCTGATCGAGGAAACGGACCGACGCATCCAGGCGGCGGGCGTCATTAGCATTGATGACGTGCGAGGAGCCGGCGAACCGCTGGTCAACATGTCGCCGCCCGTCTACGAGCAGCATCTGTCGCTCAAGCGCTTTCTCAACACGCACCTGTACGGGCACGAGCAGAAGCTCGAGATGACCCGACGGGCCCAGGCCATTGTGGCCGACCTGTTCAACGCCTATTCGCAGGACGTCACCCTGATGCCGCCCGAGTTCGCGGATCGCGCCGCCAGCCTCGACGGCGCAGCGCGCGCCAGGGTTGTCGCGGACTACATCGCCGGCATGACCGATCGCTATGCGATCGCGGCCCACGAACGGCTCACAGGCTGATATTATGCGCGCGGGATCGAAGCCCTGCCGCCAGGGGCTCCGACCCCTGTTCCTGAAATAGTAAGGTGTACCGTGAAACACAAAGACATACCGGCAAGAGACCGGCTCATATTCGCCATGGACGTCCCGACCTGTGACCGGGCAAAAGAACTTGCCGACGAGCTCGGTGACGCGGTTACCTTTTACAAGATCGGTCTCGAGCTGATGATGAGTGGCGAGTATTTCGACCTGCTCGACTGGTTGCTGGCGCGCGACAAGAAAGTGTTCTGCGACCTCAAGTTCTTCGATATTCCGGCCACCGTCGGTTCCGCCGTGCGCTCGCTCAAGGATCGCGGCGCGACGTTTGTGACCGTGCACGGCAACCGCTCCATCATGGAGGCGGCGGCCGCAAACAAGGGCGATAGCCTCAAGGTCCTTGGCGTTACGGTACTGACGAGCCTCGACCGCGGCGATCTCGATGATCTCGGCTTCGACTGCGACGTCGGCGACCTCGTGCTGTCGCGGGCCCGGCAGTGCCTCGAGTCCGGATGTGACGGTGTCATTTCCTCGGGCCTGGAGGTTCCGACCCTCAGGGAGTTCGTGGACGAGAAGCTGCTCGTCGTGTCACCGGGCATCCGCCCTGTGGATAACAAGCCCGTCGGCGACCAGAAGCGCGTCGTCACGGTGGAAACCGCGTTCCGGAACGGCTGCGACTACATCGTCGTCGGCCGGCCGATTCGCGATGCAGAAAGCCCGCGCGCCATGGCCGAGTCCATGCAGGCGTCGATTGCCGAACAGGTAGGTGCCTGATGACCGAACTCAAGAACGACCTGCTGCTGCGGGCCCTGATGAAAGAGCCCGTGCCGCGCACGCCCTTGTGGATCATGCGCCAGGCAGGGCGCTACCTGCCCGAGTACCGGGAGACTCGCGCACAGGCCGGCGATTTCATGAGCCTGTGCCGCAATCCCGATCTCGCCTGTGAGGTCACGATGCAGCCGCTGCGACGTTACGCACTCGATGCGGCAATCCTCTTTTCCGACATCCTGACCGTGCCGGATGCCATGGGCCTAGGCCTGTACTTCGTGACGGGTGAGGGCCCCAAGTTTCGTGACCCGGTCCGGACGGCCGATGCGATTCGAGACCTGCGTGTGCCCGATGTCGAGAAGGAGCTGGGCTATGTCTTCGACGCGGTGCGCACGATTCGCCGCGAACTCGACGGCAAGGTGCCACTCATCGGTTTCGCCGGCAGCCCCTTTACCTGCGGTACCTACATGGTCGAGGGCGGGTCCAGCAGGGAGTTCCCGACGATCAAGGGCCTCGCGGCCGAAGCACCCGAAGTGCTCGATGAACTCATGGACAAGGTCGCCGCAACGACGACCGAGTACCTGAATGCCCAGATCGAAGCCGGCGCCCAGGCGGTACAGATCTTCGACACCTGGGGTGCCGCACTGGAGCCGGACGCGTTTCGCCGCTTCTCACTGGCGCCCATGCAAAAAATCGTGGACGGCCTGACGCGCGAAAGCGACGGCCGCAGGATCCCGGTCATTCTCTTCACGAAGGGCGCGGGTCCGTTGCTCAAGGACCTCGCCGACACGGGATGCGATGCGCTCGGCGTGGATTGGACCACCGATCTCGCGGACGCGCGTGGGTACGTGCAGGACAAGGTCGCCTTACAGGGCAATCTCGATCCGGCCACGCTCAGGGAGAGCCACGAAGTGATTCGAGAAGGCGTCGCGAGGACGCTGGCGAGCTATGGCCACGGACCGGGACATGTCTTTAACCTCGGCCATGGCATTACGCCGGACATCGATCCCGAAAACCTCGGCGTGCTCGTCGATGCGGTACACGAGCTGAGCCCGCAGTACCACAAGGACTGATTACTCGTCGCGCAGCGCGCGTCGCAGGATCTTGCCGACGTTGGTCTTCGGCAGTTCGTCGCGGAACTCAACGAGCTTCGGCCGCTTATAGCCGGTCAGGTTTTCCCGGCAATGGTCGAGGATGTCCTGTTCGGTAACCGATTCGTCCTTGCGCACAGCGAAGATCTTCACGATCTCGCCGGAGCGCTCGTCGGGGATGCCGATGGCGGCCGCCTCGAGGATGCCGTCGAGCTCCACAACCACATTCTCGATCTCGTTCGGGTAAACATTGAAGCCCGATACGAGAATCATGTCCTTCTTGCGGTCTTCGATCCAGACGAAGCCATCTTCATCCATGCGCCCGATATCGCCGGTACGAAGCCAGCCGCCCGGCAACATCACGTCAGCCGTTTCCTTGGGACGCTGCCAGTAGCCCTCCATGACCTGGGGGCCCTTGATGCAGATCTCGCCAATTTCGCCCAGGGCAAGGTGGTTGCCGTCCTCACCGACGATGCACACGTCGGTCGAAGGGACGGGCAGGCCGATCGTCCCTGTGAAGTCGCTGTGCACCGTGCAGCAAATGGCCACGGGCGACGTCTCGGTCAGGCCGTATCCCTGCAGAATCGAAGTGCCCGTTTTCTGTTTCCACTCCTTGGCAACGGCCGGTTGCACGGCCATGCCGCCACCGATCGCAATGCGCAGGTGCGAAAAGTCGATTTTGCTGAAGCTCTCGGTGTTCATAAGCGCGGCGAACATCGTGTTGACGCCCGTAAACAGGTTGAACTTGTGCTTTGCGATCTCCTTTGCAAAGCCTTCGAAATCGCGGGGGTTCGTGATGAGAATGTTCTCGCCCCCGAGCGCCGTGACCGTCAGGCAGTTCCCTTCGAGCGAAAAGATGTGGTACAGCGGCAGCGCCGTGATCGCAACAACCTGGTCGACGCCTTCGTACGCATCGTCCTGCCAGATGATGGTCTGCTGTACGTTGCTCACCATGTTGCGGTGACTGAGCATTGCACCCTTGGACACGCCGGTCGTACCGCCCGTGTACTGCAGGAAGGCAATGTCGGCGAAGCCGAGATCGACGTCCTTGAGTTTGTGCCCCGAGCCGATCTTGAGGGCCTTGTTGAAGCGTGTCTGGTGGGCAAAATGGTATTTCGGCACGCTGCGCTTGACGTAACGCAGCAGGAAATTCGTGGCCATACCACGCGGCCAGCTGAGCAGGTCGCCGACGCCGGTCGTTATGACATGGTCGACATCGGTATCGGCGATCACATCCTCCAGGATGTGTGCGAAATTCTCGAGAATGATGATGCTGCGCGCGCCGGAGTCCTGTAGCTGGTGCCGCAGCTCGCGAGCTGTATAGAGTGGATTGACGTTCACGACGACCAGCCCGGCCCGGAATATGCCGCACATTGCCACGGGGTACTGCAGGATGTTGGGCAGCATGATGGCGACGCGCTCACCGCGCATCAGCTTCAGTTCCTGCTGCAGGAAGCAGGCGAACTGCATGGACCTCTCGTTGAGGTCGGCGTACGTGAGCGTGCGGCCCATGTTGGTGTACGCGGGGCTGTTCGGGTACGCCGCGAAGCTGTGCTCGAACAGGTCTCGCACGGAGCGCCATGGTGGCGCAGGTATCTCCGCCGGAATTCCCTCCGGATAGGACTTAAGCCAGACTTTTTCCACGAAAACCTCTCTTTAGATTAGCGCGCGTCAAGTGTAGCGCGGATTATGGGCCAGGCGTTATCCAGGAGCAGCGGCTGCGCTTCTGCGTTCGGATGGATGCGGTCGTCCTGCAGGAGCTCATCGTTCAGCGCGATGCCGTCCATGAAGAACTCTATCCACCGGATGTCGAGGTCGGACGCCACTTCGCTGAAGACCGCCTCGAAGGCCCGCGAATAGCGCGCACCGTAGTTGGTTGGAATGCGAATACCCAGCAGCACGACCTCCGCACCGGAATCGCGCGCGCGACGCGCTATAAGCTCGATATTGCTCCTGATACTGGCGGTCGGAAAACCCCGCAAACCATCGTTGGCCCCAAGCTCCAGGATGACAAGCTCCGGCGAAAACGTGCTGATGGCCTGGTCGATGCGCGTGGCACCGCCGGCGGTCGTTTCACCGCTGATACTGGCGTTCACCACGCGATGTTCGTACCCTGTTTCCTCGAGCCGCTTTTGCAACAAAGCGACCCAGGATTGGTCAACGTCAATACCGTAGCCAGCGCTGAGACTGTCGCCGAAGACCAGGATGGTCGGGGCGTCGGCAGCCTGTACGTTGGCCGTCATTAACAAGGCAACAAGAGAAAGCAATATTCGCATGGCGGAAAAATCGATCGAAAACGTGCTCAATGCACACCAGTTAAGTAAGGAGGTTAGCAGTCCGGAAGGGACTCTGACCATTCTCAGGGACGTCAGTTTCAGCATTGAGGCCGGTGAATCGGTGGCTGTGGTCGGGCCTTCAGGGGCGGGCAAGTCCACCCTGCTGGCCCTGTTGGCGGGTCTTGACCTGCCCACGCGCGGCCATGTCGACCTCAACGGCTCGAATCTCTCGGAGCTCGATGAGGACGGCAGAGCGCTGGTCCGGGCCGAAAGTGTCGGCTTCGTGTTTCAGTCATTTCACCTCGTGCCCTCGCTCAATGCGCTCGAGAACGTGATGCTGCCGCTGGAGCTCGCGGGTCATGGCGATGCGCGGCAGGCGGCGCGGGCCATCATCGACAAGGTCGGGCTCGCGGACCGGTGGAGTCATTACCCGGCACAATTATCCGGGGGAGAAAAGCAGCGTGTCGCGATCGCCCGGGCGTTTGCGACAGAGCCGGCCGTCCTGTTCGCGGACGAGCCCACGGGCAACCTGGATGCCCGCACGGGCGCCAACATCATGGAGCTCATGTTCGAGCTGAATCGCAATTCGTCGACGACGCTGGTGCTGGTCACCCACGACAACGATCTCGCCGAACGTTGCGATCGCGTGATCTCGCTGGATATCGGCAGCCTTGTAAGCGACGTCAGGACTGCCGCATGAAAGCCATTGTCTTCGCATTGCGGAGTTTTGGCCGCGAGCTGCGCTCGGGCGAGGTCCTGGTGCTGCTCGCAGCCGTCAGCCTTGCCGTTGCCGCACTCACGGCCGTCGGTTTTCTCACCGACAGAATCGGCAAGGCGGTAGCGCGCCAGGCCAACGAAGTGCTGGCCGCAGACTTGCGGTTGCGATCCCAGGCGCCCGTGCCGGATGAGTGGCGGGCGCTGGCGGCCGATTACAACCTTGAGACCGCCGATACGATGTCGTTCCCGTCCGTCGTCTTTCATGGTGACGACAACGCCCTGTCGTCGATCAAGGTTGTCAGTGACCTGTACCCGTTACGCGGCGCAGTGCGGGTCGCGGACGAGTTGTTCGGTGAGCAGCGAGAGGTTGACGACATTCCTGCCCCGGGCGAGGTTTGGGCAGACGGCGCGCTGCTCGCGCGGGTCGGTGCCGACGTCGGCGATGTGCTCGACATCGGCGAGCTGCAACTCACGGTGACGGCGGTGCTGACCTATCGCCCCGACCAGTCCATCGGCTTCGCATCGCTGGCGCCCACCGTGATCATGAATATTGCGGATATCGGTTCGAGCGGGCTTGTCGGCGAAGGCAGTCGAGTTGCCTACGCGCTGCTCGTGGCGGGCGATGAGCAGGACGTGGCCAGCTTCAACGACGCCATCCAGGACATCCTGCCCGACGAGATCCGCATACGCAGCCAGGAAGAGAGCAGCGAACGGGCCTACAACGCCGCCGACAGGGCACAACGCTTCCTCTCGCTGACAGCCGTGATCAGCCTGTTGCTGAGCGCCGTAGCCGTCGCCATGTCGGCACGCCGGTTTGCGCATCGGCGCATGGACACGGTTGCGTTGATGAAGAGTCTCGGGGCAACCCAGGGTTTCGTCATCACGGTTGCCCTCGTGCAACTCCTGTTGCTCGGTATCCTCGGTGTCGCCGCGGGCAGCGTTGCCGGGTATGTTGCCGAGGAATTGCTGGCGAGTGTCCTTACTGATCTGCTCGCGGGCTCGTTGCCGGATACCGGGTTGCGCCCCGTCATACTCGCGAGCGGCAGCGCGCTGGTGTTGATGCTGGGCTTCGCGCTGCCGTCCATGATCCAGTTGAGAAATACCCCACCGCTGCGCGTGCTCCGCCATGACGAGATGCCGCCGGCCCCTTCGCGGACGCTCGTAGTGGGCCTGTCGCTGGCCGCGGTTGCCGCATTGCTGTATCGCTCGGTCGGCGATGCCCGCATGCTGGTCATCCTGATCGGCGGCATCGTGATCATCGCGGGCGCGCTGTACCTCGTGGGTCGCGGGCTCGTTGCCGTCATCGGCAGGGCGCGCTCGGGCGTGGGTGTTGCCTGGCGGTACGGCCTGGCAAACGTGGCCCGCCGTGGTCGCGACAGCGCGGTGCAGGTCGTCGCGTTCGGTCTCGGCATCACCGTGCTCCTGCTCCTCACGATCGTGCGGACGGACCTGCTGGAAGGCTGGCGACAGACGCTGGGCGAGAACGCACCAAATCATTTCCTGATCAACATCCAGCCGCATGAGCTCGACGCGGTTGGCGAGAGATTTGCGGCGAGTGATATGGATGTGCCCGTTTTTACGCCGCTCGTGCGGGCGCGCATGACGACCATCAACGGTGAGTCGGTGAAGGACCGCGAGTACCCGAATCGCGACGGCGAGTGGCTCGCGAATCGCGAGGCAAATCTCTCGTGGGCCGCCGAACTCAGCTCGAGCAACGAACTTGTGGCAGGTAGCTGGTGGCCCGCCGGCTACGCCGGGCCGCCGCTCGTGTCCATCGAGGAGGAATCGGCGACGAACGCAGGGCTCGGGATAGGCGATCGTCTCAACTTCTTCGTGGCGGGCAGGAACGTCGAGGCGGAGATCACGAGTATCCGCAAGGTGAACTGGGATTCGTTCGAGCCCAATTTTTTTATCGTGCTCTCCCCGGGTTCGCTGGATGACATGCCGACGACCTACATATCGAGTATGCGCATTCCGGACGACAAGCAAGCGATGCTCATCGACCTGATGCGCGCGCATCCGAGCATTTCGGTCATCGATCTCGGCGCTATCCTGGAGCAGGTGCGCGGCATCATCGAGAAGGCGAGTCTCGCCGTGCAGGCCGTTTTCGTATTTACGCTGGCGGCGGGGATCGCCGTGTTGTTCGCGGCCGTGCAGTCGACGATCGATGAGCGGCGTTTCGAGAGTGCGATGCTGCGGGCGCTGGGTGCGCGCCGCCGCACGGTATTTGCCGGCGTCATGGCGGAATTTGCGGCGCTGGGCGCGGCGGCCGGCATTCTTGCGTCGGCCGGGGCCTCGGTCCTCGCGGCCGTTGTCGCTGTCGAGCTGTTCAACCTGCCGTATGAATTCAACCCGCTGATCTGGATAGCCGGTGTCGGTGCGGGCATTCTCGTGGTGTGCATCAGCGGCTTCTTCGCGGCACGCGGTGCCGTCAACGCCGCGCCCGTCGACGTGCTCCGGGGGGCCACGGGATGAATGATGTCAGGCTCTCCTGCGGGGTGGTCGTCGTGAGACGCGCGGACAATGGCTGGCGGGCGCTCATGTTGCGGGCCTTTCATCACTGGGATTTTCCCAAGGGCATCCGCGAGCGCGGTGAAGTGCCCATGGAGGCCGCGGTACGCGAGGTCGGTGAAGAGACGGGCGTGACCGACCTGTGGTTCGAGTGGGGCGACCGCTACTTCGAGACGGGACCCTACAGCCGCGGCAAGATCGCGCGCTACTTCATCGCGACGACGGAGCAGGAAGACGTTGTCATGGGCCCCTCGCCGGAAACCGGCGAGCCGGAGCACCACGAGTGGCGCTGGGTGTCTTTCGATGAGGCCTACGACCTGGGTTCGCCGCGCGTGCGGTCCATCGTGCAATGGGCGCGGCAGATCGTCGGCGCCTGAGACCGGGCCCGATCAAACGACGCGACAGCGTTCCTCGCCCCCGAGAAATGCGGCGATGTTGGCGGTGAGTTCATCGATGGCGTTCTGGCGAGCGGTCAGCGTCCCCCACGCGATGTGCGGGGTTACGACCAGGTTGTTGCCCCGGTAGTCGAGCAGTGGGTCCCCATCGACGGGCGGCTCCTGCGGCAGAACGTCAATGGCCGCCGCTGCGATTTCGCCATTGCGCAAGGCGGCGACCAGTGCGGCGGAATCCACCAGTCCGCCGCGCGCGGTGTTGATCAGGATAGCGGTGTTCTTCATTGCCTTGAACTCGTCGGCACCGAGGAGTCCGCGCGTAGCGTCGTTGAGCGGGCAATGCAGCGTGATGGCGTCGGCACGCGCGAGAAGGTCGCTCATGGACACCCGGCCCTCTGGAACCTCGGCGGTCCCGGGACGCGCAGCGACGATAACGTCCATGCCAAAGGCCCTGGCGATACTGGCGACGCACTTGCCGAGCTCGCCGTAGCCGACGATGCCAAGCGTCATCGCGGACAGCTCCCTGATCGGGTACGTCAACAGGCAGAAGTTCTGCGCCTTCTGCCACTCGCCGGCGCGCACATCTGCCGCATAGGCATCGACGTTGTGCGCCAGGTTCAAGAGGCAACCGAATACATGCTCAGCGACAGACTGCGAACAGTACGCGCGGATATTTGCGACAAAGACGCCATACTTCTTTGCAGCGACGAGGTCGACGTTGTCGGTGCCTGTCGCGGTAAGGCCGATGAAGCGCATATCAGGGGCATTGGCGAACAGCGTTTCGGAGATCAGGACCTTGTTGCCGAGCACGATCTCTGCGCCGGCGATGCGTGCGGCGACCTGGTCGTCGGCCGTGTCGTCGTAGATCTCGAGATCCGGCAACAGCGCCCGCAGCTCACTGATATCGAGGCCCGGACCCATGGTCCCCCAATCGAGTAAAACAGCCTTCATGTGGATATTCGGTCCATGGTGTCGCAAAGTACGGGACGATGACCGAACCTTTCTGGAAACGCAAATCGCTGGCGGAGATGAATCGCGAGGAGTGGGATTCACTCTGCGATGGCTGCGCGCTGTGCTGTCTGCACAAGGTGCAGGACGAAGATACGGACGAGATTTTCTACACCGACGTGGCTTGTCGGTTGCTCGATCTTGAAACCTGCCGCTGCACGGACTACGCAAACCGTGCCAAAGAAGTGTCGGAGTGCCTGGTGCTGGTGGCGGAACGGCCAGAGGCGTTCGCATGGCTGCCGGCCAGTTGCGCTTACCGGCGCTTGTCCAGAGGACAGGACTTGCCGAGCTGGCATCCGTTGTTGACGGGCGATGCAAACAGCGTGCACGAGGCGGGAATTTCCATCCGCGATTTCGCCGTCGCCGAAAGCGAGGCCGACGGCTGGAGCATCATGCAGGACCTGGGTGCGAATGAAGACTGATGCGATCAGGTGTACTATGGCCTCGCAAACGCGGAGGCAATAGCCGCCAGTGGAAGAAAAAGAACCCGAAACTCCTCTCAAGGCTGAATCCGCGGCAATGGAACGGCTGCGCGATCGAACAGATGAGCTGGAGCTGATCATCTCCAGTTTGACGATTTTTGCATTGTTTTCGATCCCCGGCTGGTTGTTCGACAAGATTGCCGACGTTTACACCCATATGTCGACGAGCATGGCCATCGCCAGTACCGTGGGCACCACACTACTGGCTGGCACGAGCTATGGATTGGCCGCGTGTTTCGTCGTGCATTTGATGGCGCGCGCCTACTGGGTTGGGCTCATCGGCCTGCGTACGGTTTTCCCGGACGGGATCAACTGGAGTAAGACGCCGGGTCTCGGGCCGCTGAGCCGGCAGTTCTACCGGGACACGCTGCCCGATCTCGATACCGTCATCCAGAACACTGATCGGCTTGCATCGTCACTGTTCGCGGTAATCAGCATGCTGACGCTGAGCGTGCTCTGGTTCGGCACTATTCTGATCGCCATCCTGGTCGCATCCGGGGTGGTCGGCGTCCGTTTCGGACTCACCAACACGGCCATGGGTGTCGGCACAATCGTGCTGCTGGTGGTGTTCCTTGGCATACCGGTACTTGTGTACCTGCTGGATCGGCAGCTCGCCTCGCGCGTGCCGCGGCTGCGCGACAACCGTTTCTTCGTGGGCCTCGTCCGGTTTTTCAGGCGCATCGCCGGGTTCGCCTACCCGCAGCGCCTCGTGCTGCCGGTGCAGCTGACGCTGCAAAGCAATACACGCCCGGTCGCTTTCTTTGTCGCGCTGACGATCGGCGTTATCGTCATCGTCGCCGTCGGCAATACGCGTGCCGCGGCATGGCGAAATTTCACGCTCTCGGGAGAGTTCACCTATCTCGATACGACACAAGTCCAGGAAGGTTTCCGTAGCACGTACTACGAGGACATGCCCAGTTCGCTGGATCGCTTGCGTGGCTGGCCGCGGATCGACAGCTTCAATCAAAGTGGCCACTACGTTCGTCTGTTCCTGCCGTATCAGCCGCTGCGCGACAACCTTGTGCTCGATCAGCTTTGCCGCAGTGCGGAGGAAGCACCGGACCGGATCGACTGCCTGCGCCAGTTATGGACCGTCGGCATCGAAGGCAAGCCGGTATCGATGGCTGGTTTCGAGCCTGCCGAGCGCGCCGACCTGGGAATGCGGGGGCTGATCGGTCTCGTGCCCCTGGCGGGGCTCGAACCGGGACTGCGTCACATCGAGGTCGTCTGGAATCCGAACGCGACTGAGGAAGCTGCCCCACCGGACGATCGCTATACACAGATCAACAGCAGGTATGTCATTCCGATCGCGTTCTCACCGGATTTCGAAACGCCCCTTGATTGACGCACGGACTCACTGGTTCGTTGTAATCAAGCAAGCTTCGAGCATCGCCGAAACGACTCATTGAATGCGTGACATTGTGACAATTTGCTGCAAATTGGCATAACGCTGCGCTTCGGACGGCATGGCGCAGAGACGACCCTGAACCGCGGCGTACATGCGGGAAATCGCCGATGACCTGGCGGCAGCGCTGGAGCACAGGTAGGTCGGAAAGGCGGAGACTCGCGACTTAATGTATCGGATGGCCCATTGGGTTTAACCAGTAACGATTACTACGCCAGCAGTCAGTGACAAGTTCCGACATTTTCTTTCCGCCCAGGTTGAGCGGCCGCTCTTCCCAGGACTTGCCAGTCAAGTGTCCGTTTTAGCGAAGTGGCGAGGGTCTGAAATCACAGCCATTAGCGGACGGTCGTGAGAGTTCGGAATGGGCCGGGAGTTGCCGTTTCTGCCCTGGCTACTTACTCGGTTTCCAGCATACTCGTAGCTGTGACTTTCGGGCGACGAGAAAGTTGCTTCCGTCCAAACACGATTAGCACAACAATGGCGACAAGCCAGACAGATGTCAGCAACACCATTCCGGCCATCCCTCCGGCCTGGGCTTCGGCAGCCACGCTCGGTGCCCGGATATCCATCGCCGAATTCAGTTCGTTGTACAGCGCATGAAAGAGGATAGGCAGTAGAATCAGGCCACGAGCGGTGTTGAATACTGCTGTGAAAGCTATTGATACAGGAAGCGCCATCAGCGGATAGAGAATCAGGCTCATTGCGACCGCCTGCGGCAGACCGTCCAAACCAGCCTCAGGCGGCTTGAAGTTCATTAGCATCAGCGGGAAATGCCAATATGCCCATGTTATTCCGACGAGCAGGGAACTGATGAGCGCAGAACGTCGCTCCTGGTGTAGTGCGAGCTGCGTGCCCCGCCAACCAATCTCCTCGCCGGCAACTAGCAGACAGCCAACCAGCACAGTTAGCAGAAATGTTGCTGGCCATCCTTCGATGAAAAAGGAAACACCGGTAATGGCGGAAATGAAGGCTGCACCCATCCCAAAGTAAGCGATCGGAACGAGAACGGCGCTCGCCCAGGCCTTCCAATCCGCAAGCTTCAAACCAGTCAGGTGCCTACCGATCGTCGCCAGCCCGTCGCGACCAGCGCGGTAGTGCCAAGCTACGAGTGCGCCAAGTAATGGACCGAATACACCGCCAAACAGCGTGAGCCAATGTGCCAGAGTACTGGCTTTGCCCTCCAGAAAGTCGGAAAACCACGAGTCTACGTATGCGTTTGAGAATGATGGCAGTTCGAAGGTGGCAAAGGTAACCGGAAGCCAAAACAGCCACGAAATGCCAAATGCGACAAGGAGGTAGCGAGTGAGCGCGCCTTTGGTTCGATCCATGATCGGTCTTCTTATTTATATTGTTCTTGCTCGTAGTTAAACGAGCCACGTGAGACCTGTCAAACGTGATCGAGTTCGTACCACCGAAATGGCAAGTTCTGAAACCAGATCGCCGCTGACGCGAGGGGCCTCATTGGGTCATCAGCGGAAAGTTTACCTGAAATTACGCGACTGGCGGCTTTCGGGAATAAAGGAGTCGGTCGATTCAGCGCGACACCGCCGGCCCAGAACGGCCAAAACCAGCCGATGACAAACGCACGGAATCTGCTATTCAGGCTCCTCTGACGCTGCCTCCGCCAATGAGGCGATTTCGGCTAAACCTTCTTTCATGCAAGCACTAAACTTTCTATTGAAACGAGCGCTCGCTTCCTCAATGTCTGGTTCGTCCAGAATATCCATATTTCGGATAGATAGCTCGGGCGGAGTCCAGTGATAAACAGTGAGCCAGCCGTCGTTAGAGGTCACGCCACAGTAGCCACAATCGGCAATTGCAAAGGATGCGGAGCACGCGTGGAGGCCAGTCATATTCCCGTGAAAGTAGATGACATCGAAGACCCTGTCTTCATCGATGATAGGCTTCGCACGAGAAAACCTATAGCCGGCGCCCGTTAGCTTGACGTTGTCTATTCTCAACGGAAAGAGATCGTCCACCCATGGGTCGTGGTCATCTGGTTTGTCAAACTGCAGGTCACCGTCAACCAGTCGGGACAATGAAACTTCCCAGGTTCCGATGACGTCGAGTTCCGTATAGGATTCACGTTGCATCCGATCCTCGACGGATTCCAAAAGATGCTTGTGCGTTGCAAATTTCTGACGGACTTCGTTCGCGAACGGAGGCCATTCGGAATCCGCAATAGCGCTACCAGAAATGCTGGCGATTAGCAGAATCGTTGCGCCTTGGATAGGGAGAAACTCGCGACATTTCATAGAGGATTCCGCGTCAAGTCGAACGGCTGCTGTGGGTCAGTGGCGGAAATAATACCTCGAATCACTCGACCGGTAGCTTCTGCGCGCATACCGGCCCCTCGGTATTTATCTTGGCGAACTTCGGCAGTCGGCCAAGAGCCGACGGTCAGATATGCTCATCATCTTGCACGAGGTAGTCGTTAACTTGGTTAAACGACCACATGGCAATTCCGATCGCTATGGCATTGACTATCCACCAGAACCACCGCGAGTAGAACATATCATGTTCTAGTAAGTACGATGGGTCTAATGCGTAGATAACGATACCGACAACACCAAGAACGAGACTGGTAAGCATCGGTGCGAATACGAATGCACTAAACAAGAATGCTCCGACCCCAAACCTTCGTGTCAGCATCGAATCGCACGTCCAGCACCTATAGCTGTTGTCCCAAATTGAGCCAAGCCGGTTCGTCGCAGGTGTGATGCTAGATTCGCAGATAGGGCAATTCATGTTCTTAAATCAGGGCGATCCGACATTCTGCTTTGGGTCAACGGCGGAAATTATAACGCAAATTCAACCACCGACTGCTTTCGTGCGCAAAGCGGAAGTCACCAAGCAATCTGGCCAACTGTCGTAGAGCGGCCACAAGCAGTCACCTGCGGCAACATCTGGCTATTTCCGTCGGGGCTTCTTGTCTATTAAAGTTGCCTGCTGCCATTTGCTGGGTTTCTTGTCGGTGCGGTGAATGCACCCAGCCCAACAGCACGGGCGTCTTTGACCTCCAGCTAGCTCCTCGACGGTTCTCCTGATACGCCTGGCACGTGTCTTTTCCTGCTTAGCATCGTCAACCCAACAGATGAACTCGTTCCGTGCTATCGGGGTAAGGCTTTCCCAGATTCTCGTGATTTCATTCGTCTCAACCAGTGCATCGACCAAGTCATTGGGCAGGTCATGCACGAGTCCACCAGAAATTTTCTGAGCCATAAATTCAGCCTATTGACTACGAAAGGGGCGACTGTCCGTTGTGGGTCACAGGCAGCCATCATAACTCAAGATTTTCGACCGGCTGGAATGTGAAGGTGAAGCAGCCGTTCGCCCAAGGTGCTGGCGACCGTCTCAGTACGGCCATTAGCAGTCATTCGTCAGGGGCGAATTCGGGCCAGGTATTGCCACTCGTGCACGGCCATAAGCGCCTGTGACAATAAACGGTCGATGCAACACCTAGATTTCGCTGTTAGAACAGGAGGTGCTGCAGATGGGCTATCCAAAGAAAATTTGCTACACCGAAGCTGACCGAACGTTATCGGGCGATCGCGGTCAATCGATTAAGAATCGTCACACCTCAATCATTGAACCACATTTCGCCGTGCGCGCTTTGTACTAGCTGTTCGTGGGTTGCGGCATAAGGCCGAATCGATTCGACAATTGTGCCAAAGTCATTGTTTTGAGTAACAAGAGTTGCAGCGCGGTGACGCAGCGCTGCAGCAATTGCTAAGTCATTCCGCAAGAGCTCCGCAGCTTCCTGCATTCGCTCAGGCTCCAACTCAAGAGCACAGTCGTAGCCAATTGCGCTTTCTTCCTTCATGGTTTGGTCGATTGTCAGTTGCCTATCTCCGCAGGCATTTCCTACAGCTAACTGGACTTCGATCGGTACGATGCTGCGATACAATTGACGGTATTCAGACGACTGGCCATGGCTTTCGTAGTCGGACAGGATTGTTGTCTCGTAAAAGAGTGACGCAACGCGCCCTATCTCGGTGCTACCAACTAATTCGAGGCCGCCCGAGGATGTCAAGGTCTCATAGATCGATGTCTTATTGAATCTATTGAATTGTGTGGCACGATACGCGGAGATCAGAAACTCTTCGTCGCCCATTGGCGCACTGCCGTTGATATCATTCAAGACCCGAAGCGAGTCTTGAAAAACCTGTTGATGGTATTTGTGAAGATTGACCGCTATCCATACATCGACACCAAAGTCCGCCTCCAGTCGGTCAAGAAGTATGTTCGTTCGTTCTTGCATTAGGCGCTCATCATTCCAGTTCGAAAACTGGAGACCGATAAAAACACCAACGACAACGATAACGAAGTCTACTGCGACGGCGAACCAGTTCTGACTATTTACGTGCTTGCTAATACGGCGTAGCAGCATGACTTAATTTATTCTCAAACATATGTGATACACGGGTGCTTTGGGTAGGGAGCATGTTAACCCGACAGGACGCTGCTGGGCGAAAAGGTAATGAAACGTCTCACCTAACCGAAAGTTTCGTAGGCGCGAATTCTGTGAACGGCAACTACTGGCCGGCGGCGAGTACTGACCCAAACTTGCCATTGGGACGACTGGCCGCTATGGGTCATCAGCGGAAAGTTTACCTGAAATCAGCCGACTGGCGGCTTCCAGGGGCGAAGCAGCCGCTCGAATCAGATCCACGCCACCGGCTCAGTACGGCCATTAGCGGTCGGTTGAAACCTCGTCTAATTCGGCTTCGAGCATGCTGATAGCAGAAGTTAGGTGTTTCTCGACGCCCGGATGCCCTATCTCCAATAGGTCGAGACAGCGTTCGATCTTTGCGACCAGGAGATTCTGGAACGGCACTCTTGCCAACAGTTCACCATGATCGCGACGGGTGCCAAATCCGTAATCGGTAAGTGCGATCGTGATTTCTGGCTGACCTGGCCGCTGCCTCATACTGGTCGTGATCTGTGCCATATCGGCATTTTCGATCATGAAAGGAGTCATTATCCTGTTGTGGAATTCCTGATCGTTGCGGGAGTGATACTTGACCCGTTCAATTGCGACCCGCAGCGCCTCCAACGATTGAACCAGCTCGGGGTTTGATATCAAGGATAGATCACCACTGGCCACAAGCGACTCTAATGGCGCACTGGTCCACTGGGCGTCGTTGCTTACCCACCAAACATCACCGATCAACTTGTCAATCGACTCCTCGGCCGGCATCGCGTGCGTTCCGGAGGATACTCTGAGCAGGGTTTCCGCAGAGTCCCGTATCGCGCCAACAAACTGATTCCGCTCAGTGAGCAACTGCTGCTTTGAAACTAGGTCGTCGAGCAACGTTCGCAGGACGACCCTCTCTGATGCTTCAGCTTGCCGACCCTCCCACCAAGCATCTATCCAAAATGCCAACAGAATGCTGACGACGATAATTGCGCCCTCGACCAGTATGCGTGGCCAGGGAATATTGCGTGTTAGTCTCATATTGAAAGGCTGACTGGGAATGTCGGCTTCGGCTGCGAAGGGGTCATCCTACCCCAAAAGGCCGGAACGGCTGGAATCGGCCACAAGCAGTCAATTGTTTGGAGGCGGGACTGGTAAAATTTCAGAACAAAGAGGTATCGTGAACCAATGAAAACACTGAACCTCCCTTGGTTGATCGCGACCGTATTTGTCATTTCCTGGCTTGGTGTGACCCCCGGATTGCTGATTGCCTACGGTGTTGAAATTCCAGCGGCGTTGGCCTATCTGGAAATCCTGATGACACTTGGTCCCATATTGGGGGCAATAGTCTTTATCTATGCCGCCCATGGGAAACAGGGGCTTAAAGACCTATTCGGACGGCTGCTCATATTCAGAGCTTCTCTGCTACTGATCGTGGTTGCGATTGCCACACCAATAATTGTTAGTTTCTTGGCTGCATTTGTCGGACTTCGCATTTCCGGTACTGCCTGGCCGGCGGGATACGTCGCATCGACGATACTTACGAATGGCCTTATGATCTTCGCCGTATACCTGGTTGTCAATACCGAGGAGATAGTCTGGCGAGGAGTGGTATTTGATCGCTTTCTTCAGCGGCATGGTTTTCTCAAGTCTTGCTTGATGCTCATACCTATTTGGTGGTTATTTCACATACCCCTTTTTCTCTATCCCGACGGACATCAGGCAGGGTACGGTATACCGGAATTCACTTTGATCGTGATCGCCCAGACCTTTGTCCTCGGATGGATTTACGTCAACAGTAACCGGAGCCTGTTCTACGTACATGTTCATCACCAACTCATCAATGGGTTTGGCCAGGCATTCCCCATTTTCCCCGTGTTTATTGGGGGTAATTTGCTGCCAGTCAGAACGCTCTGCCTGCTGCTAATAGCCCTGGCCGCCGGGCTGATGATTTATCAGAAAATCAAGGATTGAATTGATCTCTTGCCGCCCAATCCAAAAGATCCTCAGACAAAATAAGCGGTAAGGTGACCGGAGGCATTGGGTCAGTGGTGGAAAGTATAGCGTGAGAATCTGGGCGGCGGCTTCCCGGCGCTTAGCAGTCACTCAGATTGAGCCAGGCCGACAGGCTAAGTACGGCCACTAGCGGACGGTGGTCTTTTCTACCCTGAGGCCGTCCGTACAATCAATTCACCTCGTTCGTTTCTTTGGCTCATACTGTTGTTCGATATCGCAGATAAGCCTCGCACGTCGAAACGGAAACAGCACTCTCTAACCCCCTTAGGACCTGCAACGTGTCATGAACCTCGTCGAGATCGTCGTAGTCAGAGCCGTACCAGAAGACTAATTCTTCGACCGCTGGAATGAGCCTTTTCATCACCTTGACAAGCTCTGTACCGCCAAAATCTGACTGCATGATCAACGACCGCTGGGCATCTGTCATTAATTCGTCGATGTTCTTTCCATTGACATCAATGACGTAAATATCATCCAAGTCCGCAGTCGGGAACAACTCCTTCACGATTTCCGTCGAGAAACGATCATGCTCTGCATTAGGCACGACCAGATCCGCGATCGGCGCGCGCATGTGTGCCAGTGCAAACTGAGTCATGACGTGCCTCGATACGAATACAAAACGATAGTAACGACCGGCTGCGTTGGGTCAGAAGGAGAAATTATAGCGCGTACCAGGCTGATTTCTGCTTACGGCCAGTAGCAGTCGTTCGCGGCAATTTACGTAAGACTGAGTTTTCTGCTGACATAACCGGTGCCGGTCTTATTCAATATCCAAATTTTCCATGTGCTTTTCGACATAGCGCATGGAAATTCACCGCGAAGATATTCCACGTATTCGCGAAACTCGCTGCCTGCTTGTTCAAACGGCAATGAGAAGTACGCATACAGATAGTTGTTTCTGCCAAGCTCAGCGTCAAGATAGTTCTCGCCTAGAAGGCGATCAGGATCACCCTCAAATCTCAAGTAATGATCGCTACCCTGATTTGGTAATACCTTGCCGCCCGTGTCCGTTAGCTTCAATCGGCCAGCTTTGACAATTACATTCACAAGCTGACGCCCGTATAAATCAACGTAGGCTCCTGGTAAAGAGTCTATCGTCGACAATGTTTCGTCTAGCTGAACATCATCCAGAAACCAGTTCAAGTAGGAAGAAGACGCGTCTTGTCCACTGATCGGCGCACCAAAATTGCCTAGGAAACGTTCGACCAGGGAATCTAAATCAGGCGAGTCATGCTGCCTTTGAACATTGAGCCGTGCCGTCAGAGGGTCGCCTGATACGAAACACTCATCGAGAAAACTGCGAATCCTGCTCCAAGATGCCGCCGCCGATTTCGTCCTCAACGAGTGCATGCCACCACGACTTTTCGGCAATCCTTCGTAGGTTATTAGGCCCGGTCTGAGCAAATCTAGTCTCTGGCTAGTAGTTTCGCGAACGGCTGCAACGGATCATCAGCGGAAAGTTTACCCGAAATTAGCCGACCGGCGGCTTCCGGGGGCGAAGCAGCCGGTCGAATCAGATCCACGCCACCGGCTCAGTTCGGCCAGAAGCCGCCATTCTACCTCAGCTAACTTCTGCTTCCCTCGTCTAGTGAGCCATACCGGCTAATAAAGGCGCACCGGCGAGCAAGAAACTGATCGCAATCGTGGCGGCGAATGAGACGATCGATGCAACCATCTGGAGCCAGCGCCGACGACCGGCATACCCAGAAACAAGCCAGGCAAGGAAAACAACTCCGGCAGGGACACCCAACAGCGTTCGAGCTTCGTCACCGTAGGCGCTGACAAACAGCGGCCCCTCTTCATAAACCGGGAGTAATGCCCATACATTCCAACCGCTGGAAATTACAGTCATTACTACAAACGTCACAAGCGCAGTAACAAGCGATGGATTGAGTAGTTGAAAACCCGGGGTGCGCTCATTCGATACTTCGTGTTTCGGGGTATTCTCAGAACTACTCATTGCTGTTGCTCTTGTCAGTTGACGGCTGCTTTGGGTCAGCAGCCGTCAGTTTACCTCAAACTAATTGAGTTCCTGGAGTCGGCCAGAAACAGACTGTGAACAGCATTTTGATTGACTAGATCTTGACCGAAAAAGCATCGTCTGGAGCGTCGCTTTCGTAAGCCATGATCCATGCGTGGCTGTGCTTCATATACTCGAAGAACGGGGGCTCTCGTTCTACAAGCACGCGTTTCCTCTACTTGACAGTGCTAGGGATGAGTTTCCGTGCTGGGTCAGCGCCACCTCACTGGCGAGCAGCAGGACCGCCCAAAAGAATCATAGGCGTCATGCGAGCATAGAGAGTTTTAGTGAAAACGTGGGCTTGTCAAATTTGTCCCGGACAATTACCGAATCACCTTCGACAACGACATCTTTGAATTGATAACCGAAAATTGTTTCATCTGGCATTGTTTCAAGAATGGGCTCTTCGAAAACGAACGCGCCTTTGCGTTCGAGCTTCAGTTTGAGCACAAACCGTTCGGAATCCATCGTACAAATCAGGCTGGCTCGAATTCCGTGTGGCCGAAGGAGCTTCTTCTTGAATATCCATCGATTTTGATAGTTTCTTTGCCGGAACTCATCAACGGCACTATGTATAGCGACCAAAGGAACTTCATATTCCTTGGCACAGGTTGAAATGCCCGTGAGTAGCATGCTGATGAAGAATTCGTGTAAGTCATTCTGATCCAGTGACTCATAGCGACTCTTTTCAAACAAAACCGGCGCGACTGCGACATTCTGGCCTTGAATTTCGCATAAATCGCGCAATGTTTCGCATCCCTGGACGAAGATGGCACGGAAGCCGTTTGTCTGAAACCTTAACGGCGCGATTTTCCTTCGAACAAAGTGGCAGAGATAGCGCGAGCGAAACTGGAAGTCGCTCACGTATATTCGCTCATACTCGTCCCTGTTGAGCCCAAGTGATAAATCTCTAAGAAGCATTAGTTTCGATTGCTTAGAATTCCGACAAATGGTTAGGATTCTGGGAGAGTTATTAACAGACGACTAATAGCCGCTTCGGGTCACGAGCAAAAATAATAGCAGAGACTACCTAGGCGTCGCTTGTCGGCCAGAACCAGCCGTCGACGCAAACCGATTAGTTCGAGATCTGGAACGGAATCAGCCGGGCTCACTACTTGACCAGCAGCAACACGAGCAACACAGCAACGACTGGAATAAGCACAAATTTTGCGACGAGCAACATGGTCGACGACTGCAACATCGAAGTGAGCCACGACAAGCTCATGCCTAACTGGCTTTGTGAAATAGCCGGCGGATCGTGCAAGTGTGTCGGCAGCGAGTTTTTCGTCAGCATAAGCAGCTCCTCCTGACTGAAGCCAAGCTCGCGTCCAGTCGGCGCGTTCGGGTCGTGTTTCTTGATGTACGCCGCCGAGGCTGCGTCCAAGCCGCTTACCATGTTCGGCCATTCGAATCCGGGCAGTCCTTCCAGATAGATGTCACCTAGGGCCTTCACGTGTGCCAAGGCCCGCAACGCTCTCACCGCTTCTAACCTGCGCACCGGATCGTCCAAGATACACAGTGCTGCCTGAACAGCATCTGCGTATTCGCTGTTTTTCGAGTGTCGCCGAAGCGTATCTAGGACCAAGCCACCGGCCTTTCGAACCTCGTCAATATCGGACATTTGGGGCATTCACGAATACGGATGAAATAGGGACCTTCCTAATTTAGCGCGTTAATACATTGAATGACGAATATCCCCGTTTTCCATTTGGTCAGTAGCCGCCATTTAGCATCAGATCACTCGACCAGTTGCTGCTATGCGAGGTCTGCTTCGGGTAACAAGCCGACATTTTAACCCAAAATCTACGACCGACTGCCGTGCGGCGCAAGGCAGCCCGTCAGTTGGCTTCCTGACGACCGCCTCAGGACGGCCAGAAGGAGACGTTCAGTTTGCTGCTTCAGCGAATGTATCAGCGTCATAGGAAATGCCGACGGTCGTGAAGCAAATGTTGACTGCTTCAAGTACACGGTGTTTCAGGATCGTGGCTATCTCCTCGTCACCAAGTGCGGCCCAACCTTGATCGGCGATGATCACATCACATTCAATCTTTCCGGCTTTGACCACAATATTCTCGACGCCCTCCGGTCCAAAACTGCCCAGTGTGCCATCCACGCGAAGAGCTATACCCAGTTCCGCGATGTTGCCAGCATCAATGACGGCAAACCAAGGTTCAAGTGATTCACGCAAAGCGATCGCCTGCCGCATTACACGCTTGCATTCGGGACCACGAAGTTGTCCGGGGAGTGAGAATCGCATCACTTGCTCAGTTTGGTGGGCGTCTCCATTGGGTCGGTGGCAGAAATTATAACGCAGAAGCGCCGAGGCGCTGCTTCTGCATGCTCACCGGTCGGTCAGCGAGTCGACAAGCAACCGTCACAGAACGGCCAGAAGCGGTCATCAGAGATCGGCCTGTAACCAGGCAACGGGCCTAATATTCCCTGCCGTCGGATACCAACTCTCCGCTCTCTGAGTTCACACTGAATCTCCAATCAAAACGCTGTCCGTTTGAAGTACAGACGACGGCCGCATCAGACTGCATCGTCGTGGAAAGGTAATACAAGTTATGTTCAGCAGGCGGCTGAACACGAAAGCGC
Organism: uncultured Gammaproteobacteria bacterium; assembly: GCA_963698895.1. Lineage (GTDB taxonomy): Bacteria > Pseudomonadota > Gammaproteobacteria > Steroidobacterales > Woeseiaceae > UBA1847. The sequence continues at coordinate 153,694 of CAVOSO010000002.1, forward strand.
TCGCTCAAATCTATTCCAAGGCCGACAAGCCATTGGCCTTTATCGTCTCGAACAATGGCGAGAATTAATCCCAGCTCTTCATAAAGACCGGCATCCGTAATCTCCATACCTGCGTGCCATGTTTTGCCGCCATATCGCAGCTCGCGTTCTTCTCTTACCGGTAACATCTGCATTTTTGGCACTCAAAACTGGTGAATGTAACGAGCCCGCCGAATTTGGACTCACGATCTACATGCGACATGATCTCGGAGGTCGTTCGGGGTTTTGTTCATAGCCGGTTAGCATGATTAGCATGATTAGCAGAAATAATAGCAGGGGTTACCTGGGCATCGCCTTACGGCCAGAACCAGTCATTAGGCGAACCTATCGTCAAGGGCGTCGAGTAATTCCAATTCATCGAGCATACACAGCCCATTGCCACCAGACACTGGCCTGTAGCCAATGGCGATTTCTCCATCGACTCCCTCTGCTTGAATCGCAATTACAGGTTGTCCTGATTCGATCAAAACGGCAGGCCGAGGAACTCCAATATCCACGGAAGAGCTTGGTTCGTACTCATCTCCGACCGGTACATGAAATACTGGGCGTCCTTCTGCAACATCTTGTTCGGTAGCACATCGTGATTGGACTGAAGGTAGTTGGCGCCATTCGGCGGGATCAACTGGGCCCCATAGTTCGTCACTCACACTATCACCACCTATCTGATTGGACACACAAATCCTCCGGAGATCGGAAAGTTTGCGACCGTCCGGAAAGGGTCAGCAGCCGTCATTTTACATCAGTATTCTCGACCGGCGGCTATGCGACGTGAGGCAGCCGCTCGGCCTGCTTCCTGGCGCCCGTCTCAGAACGGCCAGAAGGGGTAGTCCAAACGCCAACCAATTTAGCTCAGCCAATCGGCGGCGTTGAAAAAGTCTATATTCGCCTCACTGTGCGGTTGAGCAAAATGCAACTTTACGCCTGCCGGATCTACTACATAGGTTATTAGCCAACCCCATTCAGTGACTACCGGATCAGCGATGGAAACGCTCGGGTACCGTTCTTCTAGCCCGAGAGCCCTCATGTAGGCACACCAAGCCCCCGCATTTTCAACCCAGAAATGCAGCATGGCATGAAGAGGTGGCTGAATATTGTGGTGCAACGTGACCAGAAATCGTTGTTCGCCGAAACCTGTCGCAAACTCGCATGCGCTGCTGCCATCGTCCCAAAGAACCTCAAACCCGAGGTCTGCATAGAAGCTCTTCGTGGCTTCGTAATTCTCAGGCGTGCAAACCACAAATGGTCGAAAGTCGCGAATCGTTGGTTTGCTTGGTTTCGTCGCAGGCAAGCGATATTTCCTTTTCTCTAGGGCCCATTGGTCGTTGTGCGGCACCGCAGCGAGAACCACCGTCCGCTTCGGGTCATTTCCAGCCCCTGAGTATAGCCCGAAAGCGGCCGTTCGAGCGGCTGGTATTGACGGTATAGCGGACCTCGCCATTCACAGCAAAGCAGCCATTCATGAGCGGCAAGTTCAAGCAAACTACCAGGGAATCCGGGCGGCAAGTTCTGGCCGGCGCTTGCCATCCGTACTGGTCGAGTCCGTGACTTTGTTACGACGAGCTACTCACACTTCGGAGTTACCTGTGACGGCATGCCCGGCAAACCCGGTACCGGCCTCGGCATAGATGTTGAAGACGGCAGTAGCGCCGGCTTCGCGCAATCGCGGTTCATCGTCAGGGTACTTCGCCGTCGCAGCGATACCGCCCTTGAAGCCGATGGTACGTAGCTGCGCCAGTGCATCCAGGTTTGCGGCCAGCGACGGCAGCGCGAGCATCACCAGCTCGATGCTCGGCACCCTTTCCACCATCTCCCAGAAGTCCGCATCGCTGGGATCGCCGCGCACCACGTTGCGTCCTTCCTGTCGTAGTCGCCGAACTCGCTCGGCATTGAAGTCGATACCAACGACAGTATCGCCGCGCAACTCGCGCATCCTGTCATAGGCGCCAACGCCCACCCGGCCCATACCGAAGATGGCAATCGTCGCGTTCCCGGTATCCACAAGCTGGTCGTCGGGAAGCCGCTCCGCACGCTGGTACTTCTGCCAGAGAGGCCGGTAGTCGTTGTAGATCTTGTCGTCCCGGCTCACGAGCGGGGCGGCAACAACGAAAGAAAGGGACAGGGCGATGGATATTACGACCAGCCAGCTCGGCTCGATCCACCCATTAGCCACACCGATAGCGGCTACGATCAAACCGAACTCGCTGTAGTTGCTGAGGTTCAGGGTCGCCAGGAGGGAGGTACGTGCGCGCAGCTTGAAGTGGGTCATCAGGCCAAAGAAGAGGGCCGACTTGATGAACACGAGCGGCACAAGCAGGGCGCCGATAACCAGCGCATCCATCGACAGCTCGCCCGTCATGCCGATCGAGAGGAAGAACCCGACCAGGAACAGGTCTTTGAAGCCCAGCATCGTCTTGGATAGTTCGTTGGCCTTGGGATGGGTAGCGACCAGCACGCCCATGACCAGGGCCCCCAGGTCGTCCTTCACGCCGCCCAGCTCGAACAGCTCCGCACCGCCCAACGCCAGCACCAGGCCATAGAGGACCAGCAACTCACCATGGCCGGCGCGCTGCAAAAGCTGGTGGAATACGGGCCGCATCGGGATCAGGAGGAACAACAGGGCAGCCCAGGGTGAGGGCAGGTTGCCAGTGGATGCCGTTAGAAAGGCCACCGCGGCGATGTCCTGCATCACGAGGATGCCGATAGCGATACGCCCGTGCAGGGACTTCATCGCAGCCCTTTCTTCCAGGCTCTTGACGACGAAAACCGTGCTGGAAAAGCTGAGGGAGAACGCCAGCAGCAGGGCCTGCTTGAAATCCAGGCCGACGAACAGGGGCGCACCGACCGTGGCGAGCACAAAGATGCCCAATCCAAACATCGCGATGACCAGGCCAATATGCACGCCGGTCACCGCCCACACCTGGGGCCGCGCCAGGGTTTTCAGATCCAGCTTCAGGCCGACCGTGAACAACAGCAAAGTGATGCCAAGGTCCGCAAGCTTTTGCAGGACCTCGCCGCTTGCGATGCCGAACGTGTTCAGCACGAAACCAGTGGCCAAAAAGCCCACGAGGGGCGGCAAGCCAACCAGGCGTGAGCCGAAGCCAAGAGCAAACGCCAGGGAAATCCAGGCGACGTCGCCAAGCGCTATGGCTACCCACTCAAAATCCATAATTCAGCTGTCCCGGATGGTTGCCGAGCTGGTACACCTCATGAGAAGAGTAGTGTAAGCGAGCGGTCAGGACAGTAGAAGCAAACCTTTCGCCAGCCGAAACCGAATTTCCAGGTGATAAACTGGCAGACTTCGGCAATCTCAAGGCGGCAGCTCGTTAAGATGGAAAACAGTAAAACAGAGCAAACATCGGTAAACGTGTCGGCCAATATGGCCTTGGTTGCGTGGGCGCTGATCCTGGGTGGCGTGGTCGTCGCTTTCTTCGTGCTGAAGGAGTTATTCGGTGCCTACGTGAATCTCGGCGAGAATCCGTTCATGAGCGCGTTAACAGACCGGCTTTCCGGAAGCACCTTGCTGACGCTTGGTGATTACCCGGTGAACGTGACCGAACAAGGTGCGGTGGTCATGGCGTACTTCGTTTTCATACCGATAGCGCTGTTGGGGATCCATGTTGCCGTAGCACTCATTCGGGCCGGTTCCCATATTCTGTCGCCAACTTTTCCGTATCAATTTGCCAGGCTAAAGCAGCGTATCGACAGCCTGAGTGACCGTCTTAGCAAGCAATGACACGGCCACAAATGACTGGATCAAATAACAACTACCCGACCGTTCCATTGAACAAGTACCGGGAGTACACGCTGGAAGAAATGCGCGACCGGCTGGATGAGTTCTATGCGGACATCGATCGCCGTCGGACAGTCCGGGATTTTTCCGATCGGCCCGTGCCGCGCGACATTATCGAGAAAGCCCTCAAGGCGGCGAACACGGCGCCGAGCGGCGCGAACCTGCAGCCCTGGCATTTCGCGGTTGTAAGCGGCCCCGAAACCAAGAGGAAGATCCGCGAAGCGGCCGAGGCGGAAGAGCGCGAGTTTTATGCACACCGCGCGTCCGCGGAGTGGCTTGCCGCACTGGCGCCTCTTGGGACCGATGACAAGAAGCCGTTTCTGGAGACTGCGCCCTACCTGATAGCGGTGTTCCTGCAGAAGTACGGCGAGTTACCGGATGGCAGGAAGGTTAAGCACTATTATCCGGCGGAGTCGACGGGCCTGGCCACCGGTATATTGATTACGGCGTTGCACCGCGCCGGCCTGGCCACACTGACACACACGCCCAGCCCCATGAAATTCCTCAACGAGATTCTTGGTCGGCCGAAGAGCGAACGACCCTTCCTGCTGCTGGTGGTTGGCTATCCCGCCAGCGATGCAGAGGTCCCGGACATCACGCGCAAGTCTCTCGACGAGTTTACGTCCTGGATAGAGAGCTGAGGCCGACTCAAGCCCAGAAGTGGAAGATAGCCGTGCCCGTAAACGTGCCCAGGGCGTAGCCGAGTACGCCAACCAGGACGCCGGGCGTCACGAGGTCGTGCCAGCCTCGGGCAGCCGCCAGCGCTGGTGCGGTGGTTGCACCCAGTATGGCCGCATTCGACGCCGTAACGAGTTCGGGGAGTGTCAGCCGGAACAGTCGGCCCACGCCGAGCAGCACGACCAGGTGCACGCTCAGCAGAATGACCACCAGCACGATGAGCAGCGGGGCGATCTTCACCATTGCCACGAGATTGGCGCCGGCCGCGATGGCCGCGAAGAAGACAAACGCAAGTCCGACCCCGAGTTCGAAGCCGCCGTGCAGCCGTTCCATCCGCTGCGGAAAAGCCGTAGCCGCGACCAGCGCGAGCGCCGTAATGATCGCGTAGCGCAGGCTGGGCACGCCGAGCGCGGCGGTTATGGCGTCGCCTGCGGCGACGAATGAAATGGCTACAGCCAGGGCGAGGGTCAGGCTGGTCGCACTGATCCGTTCACCATTGTCCTTTGCAGCCGCGGCTTCTCCGTGCTCGTGTCGCGTGTAATGCTTTGCCAGCCAGTTCAACCCGGGAAGCAACGCAAGTACGCTCAGGAATACCGCGCTGAACAGGTTGTCGGTCGCCGTCGCAGCCGAGAAGAACGAGGCATCCGTGCTGAGCCCCGTGATCTCTCCCAGGGCGGCGTAGTTCACCGAGCCGCCGATGTAAGTGGACGCAAACAGGCCGGCGACCGCGGCTTCGCGTGACGCGGGATCGATGTTCGCCGCCGGAGCGAGTGCGCTTACATCAAGAATCGAGACAGCGACCAGTACGCCGATGACGGTGCCGACGCTGGCTATCAGGAAAGCCCCCGTCATGCGCGTTGTCTCGAACAGCATATGCCGCAAGTTGGCCCTGAACAGGAACAGCGGGATGAGCACGGGCACGAAATAGCTGAATACAAAATCGAATGCCGGTGCCGAGTGGGGGATGATCCTCAGATTCGCTGCGGCGATCGCAGTCAGGATTGCGATCACGGCGCCCGTCAGGTGTGAGCCAATGCGGGTTTTCTCTGCGAGGAATGCACCGCCGGCGATGACAAACAGGGCCGCCATGAGCGCGAAATCGTTGTCGGCGCTTATCAGTGTCATGCGGTAACCGCCTTCGGAAACAAGAGACTAGCCCGTGTTTTGCAGACCATGGGCGATGCCGTTCACCGTAGCGAGAAGGGCGTCGAACACCTCCGCATCTTCGTGACCGGAGGCACGCCAGCGTGACAGCAGATCAACCTGCAGCAGGCTGATCGGATCAACGTAAGGGTTGCGCAGCATGATCGCACGCTGCAGCGTCACGTCACCGTCGAGAATAGACTCGTGGTCGGAGTATTCCAGGATGATGTTCCGGGTGAGTTCGAATTCTGCCTCTATCATCGGGAAGAACTTTTGGTGCAGTTCGTCGCCGGCAAGTTGCGAATAGAGTTTCGCAATGCCGAGGTCCGATTTCGCAATCACCATTTCGGTATCGGCAACCAGCGACCGCAGGAAGAACCACTCGCGGAACATGTCGCCGAATGCTTCCTGGCCATACTTTTCCACAGCGGCAGCGAGCCCGGTGCCGACGCCGTACCAGCCAGGAAGCGTGAAGCGTGATTGAGTCCAGGCGAAAACCCAGGGGATCGCGCGCAAGTCGTCGATACCGGATTGCGAACGCCGTGCCGACGGGCGCGAACCGATGCGCATGCGCTCGATGACGTCTATGGGTGTTGCCGTGCGGAAATACTCGTAGAACTCCGGCGTGTCGTACACGAGCTTGCGGTAGGCTGCGCGACTTTCGGCCGCAATGTCGTCCATGATCTCGTGCCACTCCGGCATATCGTTGCCGCGGTGGCGCGGCATGGCTGTCGCCAGCGCAACCGAGCCCGTAATCTGCTCGAGTGTGCGCAGGGCAATGCCGCGCAGGCCGTACTTCTCATTAATGATCTCGCCCTGCTCGGTGACACGCAGGCGGCCATTGACCGTACCGGGTGGTGCGCCGAGCACGCTGACATGCGTCTTGCTGCCACCGCGGCTCACGGTGCCGCCGCGGCCATGAAACAGTGTGAGCTCGATGTCTTCGCTGGCCATCGCGCTGACGAGCATCTCCTGCGCATTCTGGATAGCCCAGCGCGATGAGGCCAGTCCGCCGTCCTTGTTGCTGTCGGAATAGCCGATCATGATCGTCTGCCGATTCTTGCGGCGCTTCAGGTGTGCACGATACAGGTCCGAGCTCAACAGCGACTGCAGGATCTCGGGGCCGGCGTGCAAATCGTCGACAGTCTCGAGCAGCGGTGCAACGTCGAGCGGTACCTCGCCGCGACGATTCTGCAGTTCGCCCCACTGGGCCAGCAACAGCACCGACAGGATGTCGTCGGCGCCTTCCGTCATGCTGACGATGAACGGGCCGATCGCACGTTTGCCGTACTTGCGACGACAGAACGCGATGGCCTGGAAGACGGCGATGGTCTTGCGCGCCTGCGTGCTCAATGTCATCGGCGCATTCTCGCGCGTGTTGATGGCCTCGATAATACGCTCGGCCCGCTCCGCGGCCGTTAGCTCGGACCAGGCCTCCTCACCCAGGCACTCACCGACAACGCGTCGGTGCACCTCGGCATCCTGGCGGATGTCGAGCGTTACCATGTGGAAACCGAAGGTGTGAATGCGCCGCAGCAAGCGCTGCACGACGAACAGGCCGGCATGTCGTCCCTTGTTGAACGCCAGGCTCTCGGCAATGAGTTCTATGTCGCGGATGAGCTGCTCGACCTTTTCGTACGGGTAGATGTCATCGTCGTAGGTCGACTGCAGGCGCGCCTGTACGAGCCGCAGGAAGACGCGATAGGGCATCTCCCGGTGGCGTGCCGGAACAGCGTGATAGGCATTCGGGAAGATGCCGCGGTATTCCTCGATCTTGTCGAGCATGCCCTGGCCGAACGTCGCGCAGTCGACGGACTGACTGAGCTTGGCCGAAATCGCGGCACATTCGTTGTAGTACAGATCGAGAATCAGTGAACGCTGCCTGGCCAGTGTCGCGCGAATGGTCTTCGCGTTGACGTTCGGATTGCCGTCCATGTCGCCGCCAACCCACGAAGCGAAATTGACGATGTTCGGAATTTCGAGGCGCTTGCCGTCTTCACCGTAGATGCGGTCAACTGCTGCGCGAATGTCTTCATAGAATGGTGGCATCGCGCGGTACAGCACATCGGTGATGAAGAACAGGACGTGCTCGAGCTCATCCGCAACGGTCATTTGCTCGGCCGGGTGTTCGGCTGTCTGCCAGCCGGTTGTGGCAAGCAGGCGAATGTTCTGCAGTGCCGCCGTGGTTTCCTGCGGCGTCATCATGGGGTTCAGAAGATCGACAAGATGTTTGACGATATTCTGCTCCTTGCGCAGCATCGTACGTCGTGTCGACTCGGTCGGGTGGGCTGTAAACACCGGCTCGATCGACATCATGTTGAGCAGGTGCTGCACATCGTCGATGGTCTTGCCGGCTGCCTTCAGCTTGGTCAGCGATTCTTCGAGGCCACCGGGCTGGTAGACCTGTACGTCACGCAGGTAGTCGCGCCGGCGCCGGATGCGGTGTACCTTCTCCGCCGTGTTCACCATCTGGAAGTAGGTGGAGAAACTGCGTATCAATTGCGAAGCCGTATCGGGATCGAGCTCCGCAACCAGCGTCGAGAGTTCCTCGCCCGACTTCTCGTTGCCTTCGCGGCGCCGGATGGCGCGCAGCCGGGCGTTCTCGACCAGCTCGAAAAGCTCGGGGCCGTTTTGTTCCATGATAAGGTCGCCGACCATGGCGCCGAGCGTACGGACGTCATCGCGCAGGGACTGGTCCTTTTCCTCGAACGTGATGTCCTGGCGGCGCGGTACTTTGTGAACACCGGTATTCATGAATTGTCGCCTCGGTCGTTCCTAGTCCCGAAAGTTTTCGTACTGCAACGGCAGGCCGATGTCGCTTTCCTTGAGCATCGCGATCACCGCTTGCAGGTCGTCGCGCTTCTTGCCGGTTACTCGCAACTTGTCACCCTGGATGGCGGCCTGGACTTTCAGCTTTGCCGCCTTGATCTGCTTGACGAGCTTGCGTGCGCGATCCGTGTCGATGCCACGTCGCATGATCACTCTCTGCCGGGCTTCGCTGCCGGAAAATTCCGGTTCCTGTTCGTCGAGGCAACCGATATCGATGCCGCGCTTGGCGAGCTTCTGGTGGAGGATGTCCATCATCTGCTTGAGCTGGAAGTCCGACTGCGATGTCAGCAGGATCACTGAGTCCTCGAGTTCGAATTTCGAGCCGGTCCCCTTGAAGTCGAAACGCGTGGTGACCTCGCGGTTGGCCTGGTCGACGCCATTACTGGCTTCGTGGGCATCGAAGTCGCTGACTACATCAAAAGACGGCATGGCGGGTTCCTTGGGTACGAACGTGCAAAGGTACACCCGCACAGTGACCGGTGCCAACCCGGCCGATGACAGAAACTGGCCAAGCAGACCACATATGCGTGCAGCCCGATATGCGGCAGGCACACAGAATGCAGGGCATGTACCTTGTTGTGGGCCCGGACACGGAGGTCTCTCCGCAGCAATCGGCAGAGGTGTGGCGGCACCTGTGGGCGATGCGAAATTTCGCGCCGGTCAGTGCGATGTTGCCGGCTGCCGTTTCGTCGCCTTGCCCCCTGTTACCCGACGAACCGGCTGGCGGCGTGTTGGCGGCATCTCTGATCGCCGTGCCGGGCGACTCGGCGTGGGTGCCGCTGGAGGTGGACCTGTCGAAATACCTGGATCGCGATGGCGCGTTACGCCTCGCGTTACTGGATGCGGCGTTGCGGGCGGCGGTCGCAAAAGGTGAGCGAGGGCACGAATCGACGCGCTGGCCGAATACCGCGCAGCAAGCAGACAGTCGGCTCAACCGGCGTCTTGCCATCCTGGTCCGCGGGTGGGGCGACGTGGTCGCACGACGACAGGCGGACCCGGAGGCGCTCGCCACATTGCGGGAGGTGCAGCAACTCGCAAGTCACGTCGTTGCGGTGCTCACCGGGGCGTCGCGCGAAATCGCCGGAGAAAGCGGGTACTGCCCGGCGCTCGACGTCGCGGGCGCAAGGGTATTGCGTCATGGCCGGGAGATGAACGCGCGTTGGCGACGCGCCGTTGGTGAGAATGCGGTGCGGCACCGCAACCTCCTGACCTTGTCGCCCTGGGACGTCTTTCCCCGGCAGGAACCGGCTGATTTTCGCTACATCAACCTGTTGCCATTCCTGAAATACGCCAATTCAGTGTCGTTTCGGCGTGACGTTGATATCGGTCACTGGAACATCAATGAATTCAGGGGCTTCCACGAGAGGGTGGGCGCCATTCTGCACCATTGTGCTGCGGTTCCCCTCATTGCGAAACAGGTGTGAACTAGGATACCGTCTACCGTCCTTTAGGCGGAGCAGCAAGGGGATGCTTTGCAGCCGATAACACCTGACGCCCATGGCCTGGCGGTATTGCTGCTTACGGTTCTCGCGTTGTTTCTCTTTACGCGCGACAACATACCGCTCGAGTCATCGTCACTCGCGATCCTGATTATCCTGACGGCAGGCTTCGCGCTGTTCCCCTATGTAAAGGACGGCGAAGTTGCCGTCGGTCCTATCGATTTCTTTGCAGGCTTTGGCAACGAAGCGCTGATCGCCATCTGTGCGTTGATGATGGTGGGCAAGGCGCTCGAGACCACCGGCGCGCTGCAGCCACTGGCGAACGTGGTGGGTAAGGCGTGGGCGACGCAACCCGTGCTCGCACTCGCCGCGACGCTCGTCGCCGGCGCGATCCTCAGCGCGTTCATGAACAACACGCCTATTGTCGTGCTGCTGATGCCTATCATCGTCGGCGCATCGCTGCGTTCCAAGTTCGCGGTATCCGGGGTCATGATGCCGATGGGTCTTGCCACGATTATCGGCGGCATGTCGACGACGATCGGCACCTCGACCAACCTGCTGGTCGTGGGTATTTCCCGCGACATGGGGATGCATGAGTTCACGATGTTCGAGTGGGTCGTGCCGACCATTATCGTCGGCGGCGTTGGCTTGCTCTTCCTGTGGCTGGTTGCGCCGCGACTGTTGCCGGATCGCACGCCGCCCATGGCCGATACGTCGCCGCGGATCTTCAGCGCACAGCTGCACGTCAAGGAAGGCGGCTTCGCGGATGGCAAGTCGCTGTCCGAGGTGCTCGCCAAGGCGGACGGCAATCTGCGCATCGACAAGATCCAGCGGACAGAGTCGCTGTTCCTGGCGAAACTGCCGTCGGTCATTATCCAGCCGGGCGATCGCCTGTTTGTGAAGGACTCGCCGGAGAACCTGAAGCACTACGAGAGCCTGCTGGGCGCCACCCTGTTCAACCTGTCGGACAACGAGCATCCGGTGGACGACGATACGCCGCTCAAGGCCGAGGGCCAGCAGCTCGCCGAAGTCGTGATTACACGTGGTTCGCCGTTGCACCTTCGCAGTCTCGCCGCGGCCCGCTTCACCAACAGCTACGGACTGTTGCCGCTTGCATTGCACCGCGCAAGAGCACCGAGCTCGCAGGTCACGGGCGACCTGAACCTGATCCGGCTGCGTGCTGGTGACGTGTTGCTGGTGCAGGGCACTCGGGAAGCGATCGCGCAGCTCAAGGACAGTGGTTCCATGCTCGTGCTCGATGGCACCACGGACCTGCCACACACGCACCGTGCGAAGCGCGCACTCGCCGTCATGGCCTTCGTCGTGCTGGCGGCCGCGCTGGGCGTGATGCCGATCTCGGTCAGCGCGCTGGTCGGCCTCGGCCTGATGATCGCAACCGGCTGCCTGAACTGGCGTGAGGCTGCCACGTCGCTGTCCATTCCGGTCGTCATGATCATCGTGACGGCGCTGGCACTGGGTAAAGCGCTGCTCGGCACGGGCATGGCGGACTATATCGCCGTGTCGTTCGTCAATAGCGCTTCCGGGCTGCCCGCGCCCCTGATTCTCAGCGCGTTCATGCTGCTCATGACCGTGATGACAAACATCGTGTCGAACAACGCAGCGGCAGCCATCGGCACCCCCATCGCGATCAGTATCGCGACGCAACTCAATGTGAGTCCGGAGCCGTTCGTGCTCGCCGTGCTGTTTGGCGCCAACATGAGTTTCGCAACCCCGTACGGTTACCAGACGAACCTTCTCGTCATGACGGCTGGCGGCTACAAGTTCGGCGATTTCCTGAGGGTTGGCATACCGTTGACCGTAATCATGTGGATCGGTTTTTCACTTGTCCTGCCAATGCTGTATCAACTGTAACCAAGCCGGGGTTGACGCCGGCACAGGCAGCGGGAATACTCGACCCCATGAATGCTCGCACGAACAACCGCTGGTGGTGGCTGCTCTCAAAGGAGATGGCGGTCGGCTAAGCTGTAGCTGAGCAAAACGAACACGAAGCCCATCTCTGCCGAAATCAGGGATGGGCTTTTTTTTGAGGATGACATGCAAGCACCGTTCGATATCGCCGCCGACCTCGATACACCGGTCTCGGCTTACCTGAAGCTCAAAGCGCTGAAGCCGCGCTTCCTGCTCGAGAGCGTGGAGGGCGGGGAGCGACTCGCCCGCTATTCTTTCCTCGGCTTCGGTGAGGCACTCGAAGTTCGCATGGACGATAGCGCGTTGCGGATCAACGGCGAGTCGCGGCCCCGGCCAGTGAACCAGCAGGAATACCTGGCGGCGCTGCGCGAGGCGCTCGCACAGGCACCGCAGCCACAACCCGCTCGGGATCTGCCCTTTGCGGGCGGCCTGGTCGGCGTATCCGGTTACGACGTGGTGCGCCTGTTCGAGAAGCTGCCGCAGGACACGGACAAGCAGGCGAACATTCCCGATGCAGCATTCGTCGCGCCGGCCTCACTGCTCGTCTTCGACCACGTAACGCGCCGCATCGCGTTGTTGCACGACGGGCCCGAGTCGGAGCGCAAGGCGCTGCGTGCCGAGGTCATCAGGCAGCTCCGCGGGCCCATTCCGGGCAACGGTCACGACGTCAGCATCTCACCCGCCGAGGCGAGCTTCACGAAGGAAGAGTTCGCGGAGCGCGTGCAGGCTTGCAAGGAATACATCGCGTCGGGGGACATCTACCAGATCGTCCTGTCCGTGTTGTTCCGCGGCAAGACCAACGTCGAGCCTTTCGAGGTGTACCGGGCTCTGCGCCTGTTGAACCCGTCGCCCTACATGTTCTTCTTCGATTTTGATGACCTGCAGGTTGTCGGCTCGTCGCCGGAAGCGCTGGTGAAACTGAACCAGAACACGGCGTCGCTGCGACCGATCGCCGGGACCCTGCCGCGCGGCGCTACGCCGGACGAGGACCTGGCCAACGAGAAAGCACTGCTGGCAGACCCCAAGGAGGCGGCTGAACACGTGATGCTCGTCGACCTGGCGCGCAACGACCTGGGTCGTGTGGCGACGGCCGGCACGGTGCGCGTCGATCCGTACCGGGCAATCGAACGCTACAGTCATGTCATGCACATCGTCAGCGGTGTGCAGGGTGAGCTGGGTGCGGGCTACGATCAGTTCGACCTGTTCGCGGCGAGCTTTCCCGCGGGCACGCTGGTCGGTGCCCCCAAAGTTCGGGCGATGGAGATCATCGAGGAAATGGAGGGCGTGGGCCGGGGGCTGTATGCCGGTACGGCCGGTTACTTCGGCCTGAGCGGGGACATGGACCAGGCGATCACGATTCGCACACTCGTTTTCTCCGGGGACGAGTACAGTTTTCAGGCGGGGGCCGGTATCGTCGCCGATTCAGTGCCCGAGCGGGAGTACCAGGAGGTCATGGCCAAGAGCGCCATCTTGCGGCGCGCGCTCGAGATTGCCGGGGAGGGCCTGTGATGCAGAAAGATTTCGCACACGTGCGCATGTTGCTGATCGATAACTACGACTCGTTCACCTACAACCTCGTGCAGGCGTTCGCTGCAATGGGCGCCGACGTCATGGTGTATCGCAACGACGCGATCACGGTCGAGGAGGCACGGGCACTGGCGCCCACCCATCTCGTGATCTCGCCGGGACCGGGACGACCGGAAGATGCGGGCATATCGCTCGCGATGATCGAGGCGTTCGCAGGCCGTGTGCCGATTCTCGGCGTGTGCCTCGGTCACCAGAGCATCGTGCAGCAGCACGGCGGTGAGATCGTACGGGCAGAGCGCCTTATGCACGGCAAGACGTCGATGGTAACGCACGACGGCAAGTCGATCTTCGCGGGCCTTTCGAACCCGTTCGAGGTTGGCCGCTATCATTCCTTGTGTGCCGAGGAAGACTCGCTGCCGGCCGACCTGGTCATCACCGCGCAAACCGGTCGAGGCGAGATCATGGGCGTGCGCCACAAGACATTGCAGATAGAAGGCGTGCAGTTCCACCCGGAGAGCGTATTGACGCCGGAGGGCGACGAGCTCATGGCCAACTTCCTGCGCCAGGAGGCCTCGTGAGCAACAGCCGGTTACTCGACAGCCTGCTCAGCGGGCACGATCTCGAAGAGCGGCAGGCCTATGAACTCATGCAGCAATTCGCCGCCGGGGACCTCGACCCGGCGTTTTCCGGCGCATTGCTCGCAGGCCTGCGAGCGAAAGGTGAGACGGCTGACGAGATTCGCGGTTTCGCGCGGGCAATGCGCGAGCTGGCCGTTCATCCGGCCATACCCGACGGCGCGCCGACCGTCGACACCGTCGGGACGGGTGGGGACGGCTCCGGTAGCCTCAACCTCTCGACCGGGGCGGGTCTGCTCGCAGCGGCCTGCGGCTCGCGCGTGGTGAAGCATGGCAACCGATCCGTGTCGAGCAAGTCCGGCAGTGCCGACATGCTTGAATGTCTCGGCATGCCTTTGCCACTGCTCGAGACCGCGGCCGTCGATTGCCTGCAGGCGACCAGTTTTACGTTTCTGTTCGCACCTGCATACCATCCGGCGATGAAAGCGGTCGTTCCGGTGCGTGCGGCACTGGGCGTGCGCACGGTATTCAATATCCTGGGACCGCTGACCAATCCCGCGTCGACGCCCTACCAGCTGATCGGCGCGTTCAGCCGCGACATGGCGAAACTCATGGCGGATGCACTGGCGGGATTGCCGATCGAGCGCGCTTTTGTCGTGCACGGCGAGCCGGGCTGGGACGAGGCGACCCCGGCGGGCGAATTCTGGCTGTACGACGTGTCACCCGGCAGTGTCGTCGAGACAAAACGCGCACCCGAAGAATACGGGTTGGCGCGCTGCGCGCCGGAGGATCTTGCGGGCGGCGATGCCGGGCACAATGCGCGCGAACTCGTGCGGGTCTTTAACGGCGAGGACCGCGGCGCGCATCGTGATGCGTTGCTCATGGGCACGTCGCTCGTGCTCGAAGTGCAGGGTGTCGCAAAGACTGCGCGGGAGGGTGTGGCGCAAGCGGCAGCAGCGATCGATGACGGTCGGGCGGAGACGTTTCTCGGGAAGCTGCGAGCGCATTTCAAAAACTGATGAGCGATTTTCTGCAAAGCATGGCGAAAAGCAGCGCAGCACGTGCGGCGCAGGCGCCGTCATTTACGGATGCCGATTTCGACAAACCGGTCGTGCCGCTTTTGCTCGACCGCTTCGGCGTCATCGCCGAAATCAAGCGCCGTTCGCCCGCGGAAGGACAACTCGCAACGCCGGCAGAGGTCGGGAACAGTGACCTTGTCGCGCAGGCGCGGGCCTACATGGCTGGCGGCGCGGCGGCAATCTCGGTGCTGACCGAACCGAGCCGCTTCGACGGCGATCTGGCACACCTGGAGGCCGTTGTTACCGCGGCGCCCGGGACGCCTGTCATGCGCAAGGATTTCCTCGTTGAGCCAGTGCAGGTTCTCGAAGCGAGAAAAGCAGGGGCCAGCGGTGTGTTGCTAATCACGACGATGCTGGATGATAAGGCTCTTCGGGCGATGCTCGACAGCGCGTGGGAGCATGGCATGTTCGTGCTGCTCGAGTCGTTCGACGAGGACGATCTCAGGCGATCGGCGCGCTATCTTGGCGGCGCCGGCCAATTGTTGATCGGCGTCAATACCCGCAATCTCCGGACACTCGAGGTTGATGGCAACAGGCTGCAGAACCTCGCGCCGCTGTTGCCGGACGCGATCTGCGTTGCGGAAAGTGGCCTGCATGAACCGGAAGATGCGGCGCGCGTGGCAGGCTGGGGATATTCGATGGCCCTCGTGGGAACGGCCTTGATGCGCAGTGCTGATCCATCGCAGCTGGTAGCGGCAATGACCGCCGCAGGAGCCGCAGCATGTTTGTGAAGATCTGTGGGCTGAGCACACGAAGAGCATGTGCGGGCCGCCGTAGACGCCGGCGCCGATGCGGTCGGGTTCGTGTTCGCAGATTCGGTCCGCAGGATCGATCCGGCGCGCGCCGCCGCCATCACTAATACGGTACCGGACACCATAAAAAAAGTGGCCGTCATGCTGCATCCTGCAAACGAAGAGTGGCAGGCAGTCCTGCACGGGTTCATGCCGGACATCCTGCAGACGGACGCCGGGGACTTCGATAACCTGGACATCCCCGCGGGCATTGAATGCTGTCCCGTCTTTCGGGACGGAAATAGGGTGTCAGGTACCTTATTGTTTGGGGAGGGAAATACGGTGTCCGGTACCTATTTGTATGAGGGTGCGCGGAGTGGTGCGGGTGAGACGGCTGACTGGATTGCCGCGGCGAAGGTGGCGAAGCGGGGCCGGATGATTCTCGCGGGCGGCCTGGGCGTCGATAATGTCGGCGAGGCAATAAGAACCGTGCGGCCGTTCGGTGTGGATGTCTCCAGCGGTGTCGAGACAGCGCCCGGCCAGAAGGACTCGAGGTTGATCAGGGATTTCATCAAGGCAGCGAAAGCTGCGGGGAACAGTTTATGAGCACTATGTTTGCGGCCGACGAAGCGAAGAGGCTACTCGACGCGGCTATCAGGGGCGAGATGCCCGACAAACTCGGTCGCTTCGGTCCGTTCGGCGGGCGTTACGTGCCCGAGACTCTCGTGCCCGCATTCGAACGCCTCGATGCCGGCGTGCGGGAGCACCTGCACGACGTGACATTCCAGAAAGAGTTTCGTCGGGAGCTCCGCGAGTGGGTCGGGCGACCCACGGCCCTGACATTCGCGCCACGCCTGTCGGAGATCTGGGGTGCAGAGGTCTGGCTCAAGCGCGAGGACCTCGCCCATACGGGCGCGCACAAGATCAACAACGCCATCGGCCAGGCAATCCTGGCGAAGCGCCTTGGCGCAAAACACATCATTGCCGAAACGGGTGCGGGGCAGCACGGTGTCGCATCCGCGGCTGCGTGCGCACGCGTTGGCCTGCCATGCACCGTTTACATGGGTGCCGTTGACATTGAACGGCAGGCGCCGAACGTCGATCGCATGCACCGGCTCGGTGCCGAAGTGGTTGCGGTCGAGTCGGGCGACAAGACGCTGCGTGCCGCCATCGACGAGGCGCTCCGGACCTGGGTCACCGATCCGGCAGGCATCTACTACCTCATCGGCTCGGCGGTCGGCGCGCATCCCTATCCTTACCTCGTGCGCGAACTGCAGTCGGTCATCGGCCAGGAGGCGCGCCAGCAGATGCTCGACCAGGCGGGCGGGCTGCCTGACGTTGCGTTTGCCTGCGTCGGCGGCGGCTCGAATGCGATCGGCCTGTTCTACCCGCTGCTCGGCGATGACATTGAACTGATCGGTGTCGAAGCAGGCGGCACCGGGCCGGGCCTCGGCCAGAACGCCGCAACGCTCGCGACGGGCACGCCCGGCGTACTGCAGGGTTCGTACTCGATCATCCTGCAGGACGACGACGGCCAGGTGCAGGAAACGCACTCGATCTCCGCCGGCCTGGACTACTCGGGTGTTGGTCCGGAGCATGCGTTGCTCCAGGCGACAGGCCGGGTTGAATACATCTCGGCAACAGACGACGAGGCGCTCGAGGCGCTCGAGGAATTGTGTGCGACGGAAGGCATTCTGACGGCGCTGGAGACTTCGCACGCCTACGCGGCGGCAAAGAACTACGCGAAACGAAATCCCGGAAAACGAATACTGATCGGCAACTCCGGTCGCGGTGACAAGGACATGCCGACACTCACCAAGTACCCCGCAAGGACTCGCAAACATGCAGGCGCATGAACGTATAGGGGCGGCGCTGACTGCCGCGAATGAAGCCGGCCGGCCGGCACTCGTGCCGTTCATCACGGCGGGCTACCCGGAACCGGCAGACTTTATCTCGACACTCAAGGCAATCGCCGAAACCGGAGACGTCGTCGAACTCGGCATTCCGTTCTCGGACCCGATGGCGGACGGCATGACCATCCAGCGCTCGAGTTTCGAGGCGCTGCAGAAGGGTGTCAGTCTCAAGTGGATTTTCGATCAGCTCGATGCGGTCGAAGGTGGTGTCGCCGCACCGCTGGTCATGATGTCCTACCTGAATCCACTCCTTGCCTTCGGTTATGACGCACTTGCTGAGCGCGCCCTGGCTGCCGGCGTGTGCGGCTTCATCGTGCCCGACCTGCCGTTCGAGGAATCGGCGGAGCTGCGCGACGCGCTCGAGGCAAAAGGGCTCGGTCTCATACAGCTCGTCACGCCGGCCACACCCGATGAGCGCCTGCAAAAACTCTGCGCAGCATCGCGGGGATTCGTTTACGCGGTGACCATCACAGGAATTACCGGCGGAGGCGCCGGTCTTCCCGCCGACCTGACGGATTACCTCGACAAGGTTGCCGGCATGTCGAGCATCCCGGTGTGCGCCGGCTTCGGCATTCGCGAGGCGCAGGACGTGGCCGCTGTCGGCCGCCACGCAGCGGGTGCGATTGTTGGCTCCGCGCTTGTCGAAACCCTGGAGCGCGGTGAGGATCCCGGGGCGTTCCTCGAATCGCTGCGACCCTGAGCACGTGAAGAAACTCACATCCGCAGAGACGATCGTTGCGATCACCCACTACCAGAACCTGCTGGCGGCAGAGGGCATCAAGACGGAGATTCGCAACCAGCACCTGGGCGGCATCATGGGCGAGATGCCCGTTTTCGAAACCTGGCCGCAGCTCTGGATCGTCAACGATCTGGATTTCGATCGTGCGACTCAGCTGATCGAGTCAATAGAGGACGAACCTATCGGGGCACCATGGCGATGTCCCAAGTGCGGTGAACAGAATGAAGGGCAGTTTGCGGCCTGCTGGTACTGTGAGACTAGCGCCGACTAGGGCATGCCGCGGGCAAGTAGCGAGGTACCCGCTATTTCACTGCGCAATATGGCGGCGACCTTTTCGGGCTGCATGGGGCGGCTGATCAGGAAGCCCTGCGCGAGATCACAATTGCAGCTCTTCAGGAACTCCAGCTGCGGCAGCGTCTCGATGCCTTCGGCGGCCACCTCGATATCCAGTCCCTGGGCCATCGCGATGGCGGCACGCACGATGCGCTGATGACTGTTGTTTTCAACGATATCCGCAACAAGCTCCCGGTCGAGTACGCAACTGTCGACAAAGCCGTTATCGAGGGACTCGAAGGAAACGTCGCCGGTGCCGAAATGATCGAGCGACAACCGTACGCCGGTTCTGCGGATGGCGCGCAACGTATCCATCTCGGCGCTGCGTTTGCCGACAACATGGCCGTCACCGATTTCGAGTTCGATACAACCGGGATCCAGCATCGTGTCCGCGAGCGTCTTCTTGATGACGTCGACGAGTCGCGTGTGCACGAGTTGCTGCGGCGAAAGATTGATAGCGACAGACAGATCGGGCAGTTCGAAGCGGCGCTGCCAGCCTGCGAGCTGTCGACACGCGGTGGCAATGACCCACTCGCCGGCTGAATGAATCAGCCCGCTGCTCTCGAGGATCGGCAGGAAGCGCGCAGGTGCGAGCAGACCAAAACGCGGATGCTGCCAGCGGAGCAGGGCCTCGAGACCGATCAGACGGCCCGATGCAAGGTCGATGCGCGGCTGATAGTGCAGCACGAACTCGTCCCGGACCAGCGCGTGACGCAGGCCGATCTCGAGTTCTTCGCGCTGCGCGAGTTTCGAGTTCAGCGCGCTGGAGTAGTACTGGAAGCGCCCACCGCCGCGCTTCTTGGCCTCAAGCATCGCTACATCGGCGGCTTTTATCATGCCTTCTGCCGTATCGGCCGATTCAGGGAACAATGCGACACCGATACTCGGCGTCGCGTACACCTCGCTACTGCCAATCTCGTACTTCTCAGAAAGGACCAGCAACAGCTTCTGTGCGGCGGCGCCGGCATTGCCGGCCTCGCCAAAGTCTTCGAGACAAACGACGAATTTGTCGCCAGCCCAGCGTCCGGTGAAGTCACCGATGCGCACGTTGCTCTTGAGGCGGTTGGCGACCTGGCGCAGTAGTGCGTCGCCGATGTCATGACCGAGCGTATCGTTGATCGATTTGAAACGATCAAGGTCTATGAACAGCGCCGCGAGCGGAGCGCCTTTGCGCTGGCTGCGGCCAACGGCCCGCGACAACTGCTCGGTAAAGAGACCGCGGTTCGCGAGGCCGGTAAGTTCATCGAACTGCGCGAGTCTCTCGAGTTCGGACGTGCGCTGCGCTGCCTCGGTGATGTCGCGGAACGTAATGATGCCGCCGACGAGATCGCGATTGCCGTCGTACAGTCCCTGGCCGTTGATGCTGAGCACGGTGTCGGGCTGCTCCGGTGTGCGGTAGATCGCCACCTGGTTCGAAAACTTCTCGCCACTGCGCGCGCGCATGAGCGGCAGCGCATGCGAATTTCGATAGCTTTCGCCGTTACTGTCGAAACAACAGAAGGTCTGTTCCCAGGCCGGATCTGGTTGCGTGCGAGGGCCGAGACCGAGTATTGACCGCGCCGCAGGATTAATCTCGAGTACATGGCCGGCGTGGTCGGTAATGATCACGCCATCGTTGATATTGCGAAGAATCGACAGGACCGTGACGTCGGTATCGCACAGGCGTTGCTGCAGGCGGCAGCGCTGTACGGCGTGATCGAATACGGCATCCTGAGCATCAACCGTTACGTCGTCGATGCATATATACCCCTGCGCGCCGGCGCGCACGGCGGCTATACCGCGGTGCTCATGCTCTTTCTCAGTCAGGGCGACGACCGGGTACGGCTCAAGCGACTGGATCAGGTCCCCGAGCGATTGTCCGGATTGCGCAATTGCCGGCCCTGCCTCGACCAGCACGAGGTCGATGACCGAAGAGCCGTCCTGCGGCAGCGTGAGCGAGTTGTTGCGCGTCAGCATCGTGCAGCACGGCAACGTCTCGAGTTCCGACAGGTAATTAGCGGCGAACTCACCGCGGCCAAGATACAAAATGGAGTGGCCGGACATCCTAGGAAACCGTAACTGTCAGGGGCAACTTGGCCGTAGGTGAAGCGATCGGATCATCGGGCGGACAAGCGTGCGAACGTGCCATATGTTGTTCTAGGGTTCGTTTAGGCCAATGGCATGATAACAGAATAGTAATAAAAGACAGTCGCTTAAGCGTTTTTTTTACCGTTCGGACCGACCAATTTCAAACCCTGCGGCGAGCACCGGCATCCAAAGGTCACGATAAAGGGAGAAAAGCCATTTGGAAGCGCTTTTGACCGTGGCGGGCAGCGACTATAGTCGGGGCATGGCAATCGCCGACACCGACAAAGTCACTGACGAACAGGCCTGGATCCGCCGGGCACAGCGATCGGATGCGCAGGCATTTGAGGCCCTCTATCGACTGCATGTGGACAAGGTTTACGGGCTTTGTCTGCGGATGACGGGGAACGTCAGTGAGGCTGAAGACTGTACGCAAGAGGCATTCATCCAGGCCTGGAACAAGATGGCCAGGTTCCGCGGCGACAGCGCGTTTGCTACCTGGTTGCACCGCATCGCGGTCAACGCGGTCCTGGGCAGGATTCGCAAGTCGAAGCGGGAACGGGACAGGATTGCGGCCGTTTCGGACGTTGAACCAGTCCGCGTGGCTACCGGCGACACCGGTGAGCTCCGCGACCTGGCCGAGGCGATTGACCGATTGCCCGAACGAGCACGGCACGTTTTCGTCCTCAACGCAGTGTATGGCTACAGCCATGAGGAGGCCGCCGGCATGCTGGGCATTGCAGCTGGAACGAGCAAAGCGCAATTGCACAGGGCAAGGAGGCTTCTGATGCAACAACTGGAAAGCGAAGGATTTACGGCATGACGCAGGAATTTGACGACAAACTGGACCGGGCAGCGCGGCAACTCGCGACGGAAGTTGCACCGCAGCGCGACCTCTGGCCTGACATCGCGTCGGCGATGTCGACACCCAGGCGCTCACGGTGGACGCCGATGTTTGCACAGGCTGCAGCCGTCGTACTGCTGGTAGGTGCTTCGTCAGCGATCACCTACGTCGCCGTCAAGAACGACCAGCCCCCGGTGGTGTCGATCGAACCCGAGCTTGTGTTCGAACAGGCGTCGTTCGGCGGCAACTACCAGCTCGGTCCCGATTTCCAGGCTGCGCGTAACGGCCTGCGCGCCGAACTCGATGCGGAGCTGGCGCGCCTGTCACCGGAAGCGAGTGCCGATATCCGGGCTAACCTCGACCAGATTCAAGCGGCGATCGCGGATATCAACAGGGTTCTCGAGCAGGAGCCGGGGAATGCCTTGTTGCAGCAGAAGCTCCTGCGCGCTTACACGGAAGAACTGTCACTGTTGAATCGGGTCGGCGGATTGACCCGTGACGTAATGATGAGAAACGATATCTAGCCGACAGATCGTCGGCTGGAGTTTGCAGAGAGAAGTACGATGAAAAAACTGACTGTGTTGTTGCCAATAGCGTTATTTGCGCTGCCGGCTGGCGCCGAGGAAATCGACAAGACACTCGACGCGGCCTCAGACGGGCACGTTGATGTGTCCAACATCGCCGGCGAAGTGACGATTCGCGGCTGGTCCCGCAACCAGGTCGAGGTGACGGGTGAGCTCGGCCGCAACGTCGAGAAGCTCATTTTCGAGCGCGACGGCGACAAGGTTACGATCAAGGTCAAGGTCCCGAAAAAAGGTGGCCGCGGTATCGAGAGCGATCTGCATATCCAGGTACCGGAGGGCAGCTCGATTGACGTGGGCACGGTGAGCGCCGATATCGACGTGTCGGACGTCAGCGGCGAGCAGAGCCTGAGTACCGTCAGCGGCGACGTGAGCACCGAGGCCTTCGACAACGATATCTCGGCCGAGGCGGTGAGTGGCGATATCGAAGTAAGCGGCCAGGGACGCAATATCGAAATGAGCGCAAGCACCGTGTCCGGCGACGTAACCTTGTTCCGCGTCGGCGGCGTTGTGGAAGCGGGCTCGGTCAGCGGTGACGTGATCGTCGACGAAGGCTCATTCGAGCGTGTCGGCCTGGAAACCGTGAACGGCGAGATCGTGTTCCACGCCGAACTGCGTGCCGGCGGCAAGCTGAACGTGGAGACCGTCAATGGCGATGTCGACCTGAAGTTCACGGAGAAGGTGAGCGGCCGTTACGATATCGACACGTTCAATGGCGATATCCGCAACTGTTACGGGCCGAAGGCCGAGCGCACCAGCAAATACACTCCTGGCTGGGAGCTCAGCTTCGAAGAGGGCAATGGCAATGCCCGGATCACCGTCTCGACGCTGAACGGCGATATCTCGATCTGCGATTGAACAAAATAGCCGTATTATTTTTCCCGGCGGGCCGCACTAAGCGGCCCGTTTTTTGTCCGATTTGATACTCTACGGGTCCACAACCAACGGGTGTCCAAATGAGCCGTCCTGCCAAAATCCTGGCCTGGGTAGTCGCGGCGATTGTTGCCGTATTTGCGCTTGCCGCAATCGTACTGACTTTCTTCTTCGATCCGAACGATTTTCGTGAGGACATCGCCGCTGCGGTGCACGATTCGACCGGTCGCGAGCTGAACATCGATGGTGAAATATCGGTGCAGCTTTTCCCGTGGCTGGCGGTCCAGGTCGGGCACACCACGCTCGGCAATGCCGAGGGCTTCGGCGATGAGCCGATGGCCGAGTTTGACGAAGCGCGCCTGAGTGTTCGCCTGTTGCCCTTGTTGCTGCGCCAGGAGGCAAAAATCGGCACCGCCACGCTCGATGGGCTGCGGATGCATTTCGAGGTCGACGGCAGTGGCCGGACGAACTGGGACGACCTGCTGGAGAGTGGCGACCAGGATGCCGGCCCGGCGGAGGCGGCCACACCCGGCGGGTCGCTGGATATCTCGGGCATTTCGATCCGCAACGCAGCGATTACTTACGCGCACCGGCAAAATGGCGACCGCTACGAGCTGACCGACGTGAACCTGGAGGTGGGTCGCGTCACGGCCGACGCCGCTCCGTTTCCTGTCAGCGGCAATGTGCATTTCGACGTACAGCCGGGCGGCATCTCGGGTGACATCGAGGTCGAGACGGTGGTCACGTACGATCAGCAATCGGGTGTCTTTACCCTGGACGGGCTGGCGGTGAATGGCCAGGCGGAAGGGATCGTCGAGGCGCCGACGCGCATGAGTTTCGAGACGGACCGGATCGAGATCGACAGCGCCGGGAATACCGTCAGCATGCAGCCGGTCAAGCTGTCGGTGCTGGACATCGACGTTAGCGCCGATGTTGAACCGTTCTCCTACGCCGACGCGATCGAACCGATCGCGCAAATCCGGGTGGCTCCGTTCTCGCCCCGCAGCATCATGCATCTTTTCGATGTCGAGGCGCCGGCGACGGCAGATCCGAACGCGCTGACCAGCGTTAGTATCGAAGCAAAAGCCTACGTTGGTGAAAACAACATCAGGTTGACGGGTCTCAGTATCGAGCTAGATGGCACGGAGTTTACGGGCGTCATGACGGTGCCGACAGACGGCGCGGGCAGGTTCATCGCGAAGCTCAGTGCGGACGCGCTCGACATGAATCGCTACATGGCACCGGCGACCGAGGAGGGCAACGAAGTTGCCGACGAGTCGGCGCCGGTGGAAATCCCGGTTGACCTCATCAAGCCGCTGAATGCACGCGGTGAACTCGAGATTGGGACGGTCACCGTCGGCGACCTGCAGCTCGAGAAGGTCGTCATGTCACTCAGTGTCGGCGACGGCCGCCTGCGTATCCATCCGATTACGGCGGCCCTGTACGGCGGCAGCTACAGCGGCGATGTCCGCATCGACGCGACCAGGTCCAAGCCGGTCCTGTCGCTGAACGAATCGGTACAGGACGTCGACCTCGCCAGCCTGGCGGGCGCGATGTTTGAGCAGGAGAACATCACGGGTTCGATCAGCGGCAACTTCCAGCTTTCGGGAAGCGGCAATGATTTCGATGAAGTCCAGCGCACGCTGGGCGGGCAGATGAACTTCGCGCTAAAAGACGGTACCTACGAAGGCACAGACGTGTGGTACGAGCTGCGTCGCGCACGGGCCTTGCTCAGGAAAGAGGAGCCGCCCGAGCCGGTTCTGCCGGCCAGGACAAAGTTCAGTTCGGTGACCGCGACAGGCGTCGTGACGGACGGCATCATGCGCAACGAGGATTTCATTGCGGACCTGCCGTTTATGCAGCTGACGGGCAACGGCAGCGTCGATATTCCTGCGGCGACGGTCGACTACAGCCTCAAGGCACGGGTATTCAGCAAGCCCGAGGCAATGCAGGCCGCGACGCCGGAAGAGATCGAGGACTTCACGAAGACGGTTATCCCCCTCAAGATCAAGGGACCGCTGGCGTCACCGAAAGTCAGCCCCGATGTCGAGGCGTTGCTGCGCCAGCGTGTCGAAGAAGAGGTCGAAGACCTGGTCAAGGACAAGCTCAAGGATCTTTTCAATCGATGAGAGCCGCGGCCGGGCTCCTGTTGTTGGTTCTTGCGGGTGCGCAGTGCGCAGTCGCGGCCGAGATGCGCAGTATCGATGTGGCGTACGACGACGGGCACTACTCGCTCGTCTCGGTTGCGTGGTTCGACGCGGGGATCGACGAGACGTTCGATGTCTTCAGCACCTGGGACTACTCGCCGCAGTTCTCGGGTGCGATCGTCGAAGCACGGGACCTCGAACCGGATGAGGACGGGCGCCCGGGCTACTTCATCATTAACAAGGGTTGCGTCCTGTTCTTCTGCAGATCGATGACCCGGCAGGGATTCGTTGAGCGACAGCACAACCAGGCGTTGCGTGCCGTTGCGGACCCGGCAGTCAGCGACTTCCGCCATTTCGAAGAGCGCTGGGCGTTCACCGAAGAGGACGGCGGTACCAGCGTGCGCTACGAGCTGAGCATGGTGCCGGACTTCTGGGTGCCGCCCGCGATCGGTCCCTATGTCATCAAGCGCAAGCTCAGGAAGGATGGCGGCAGGGCGCTGGACCGGATGGAGGCGCTGGCGCAGAGCCTGGCGGAGTCGATGGGGCCACCCGTTGACTAGCTTCTCGCAGCGGCTGCTCGCGTGGTTCGACGATCACGGCCGCAAGGACCTGCCCTGGCAGCAGGTCAGGGACGCCTACCGGATCTGGGTGTCGGAGATCATGCTGCAGCAAACGCAGGTGCAGACCGTCATTCCCTACTTCGAGCGCTTCATGCAGCGCTTTCCGGATGTCGTATCGCTGGCCAACGCCAGTCTCGACGACGTGCTGCAGCACTGGTCGGGGCTGGGTTACTACGCGCGTGCACGCAATCTGCACCGCGCGGCGCAAATGTTGCGGGACGATTTCGGCGGCACGTTTCCCGAGACGCTGGAGGCGGTTACCGACCTGCCGGGCATTGGCCGCTCGACCGCGGGCGCAATTTTGTCGCTGGCATTCGGCCAGCGCCATGCGATTCTCGACGGCAATGTGAAGCGTGTGCTCGCACGCCACGAAGCCATCGAAGGCTGGCCCGGTATCACTGCGGTGGCGCAACGCCTCTGGAATGTTGCGGAGCAGAATACGCCGCAGGAGAGAACCGCCGCCTACACCCAGGCGATCATGGACCTCGGGGCCACACTGTGCACGCGCAGCAAGCCGGCCTGCGAACGTTGCCCCGTCGCCACCGACTGCGCCGCCCTGCACACTGGGAACGGTGACCCTGTTTCCGGGCCGCAAGCCGAAGAAAGACAAACCGCTGCGCGCGACGACGATGGTCATTGCCCGGCACGACGGACAGGTCTACCTCGAGCGCCGGCCCGAGGCGGGTATCTGGGGTGGCCTATGGAGCCTGCCGGAACTCGACGGTATTTCTGTCGAGGCATGGTGCACGCAGCAGCTCGATGCGGAGGCCGCGTCAACGGACGCCTGGGAGACGTTGCGGCACAGCTTCAGTCATTACGATCTCGATATACAACCGATAGTCGTGCGCATCGAGGCGCCTTTGAGTAAAGTAGCCGACTCCGGCGATGCCACGTGGCATCGGTTGGGACACAGATTGCCGGGCGGAGTGGCCGCTCCAGTCAACAAACTTCTAGAGAAACTACAGAATGTCTCGCACGATTAAATGCGTCATGTTGGGCGAAGGGGCCGAGGGCCTCGACTATGCACCGTACCCGGGCGACCTCGGGCAACGAATCTACGACAACGTTTCGAAAGAGGCATGGCAGCGCTGGCTCGCTCACCAGACCATGCTGATCAACGAGTATCGGCTGACGCCGATCGAACCCGACGCGCGCAAGTTCCTCGAAGCCGAGATGGAGAAGTTTTTCTTCGGCGAAGGCTCGGCAGCACCGAAGGAATTCGTACCGCCTTCATCGTAAGGGCAGCCCGGTCTTGCGCTGCACGGTACGAATGGCGAAGCTCGAGTTGACCCGCGCCACGCCGGGCAAGCGCGTAAGCTCGGTCTTGTGGATGCGTTCGAAGTCGGCCATGTCCGCGACCACGACCCGCAGCAGGTAGTCGAACTCACCCGACATCAGGTAGCACTCCATCACCTCGGGGATTGCGATGACCGCATCCTCGAACGCGGCCAGCTCGCTTTCCACCTCGCGATGCAGGCCGATCTGCACGAACACGTTGCCCGGCAGCCCGGCCTCGTTCTGGTTCACCAGCGCGACGTAACCCCTGATCATGCCGGATTCCTCGAGCGCGCGAACACGCCGCAGGCAGGCCGACTCCGAGAGCCCGATCCGGCCTGCGAGCTGCACATTGCTGATGCGCCCGTCGTCCTGGAGGGCCTCGAGAATCAACCTGTCGAAGCGATCGATTGCCATCGCAGAAACCTTCCTTTTATGTACCTTTTAAGACAGAAAGTGCCGAATTTATCGGATTCTACCACTAAACACGCAAGCGAATGCCGTATTCACCGCCGTATCATGACCGTTCAATAAGAACAATTTCAGGTCGGGAGAGAGCCATGAAGATCGGTGTACCCAAAGAGATTAAGACCCTCGAGTTCCGCGTCGGCATGACACCCGCCGGCGTCCACGAGGTTGTTCACGACGGTCACGAGGTCATCGTCGAAACGAATGCCGGTGCCGGCATTGGCATGACCGATGCCGACTACGAGGCCGTCGGTGCCACGGTGGTTGGCACGGCCGAAGAGGTCTTCGAGCGGGCCGAGATGATCGTCAAGGTCAAAGAGCCGCAGCTCAACGAATGCGCGATGTTGCGCCCCGACCAGGTGCTCTTCACCTACCTGCACCTTGCGCCGGACCCCAAGCAGACCGAAGCACTCGTCAAGTCGGGCACGACGGCGATTGCCTACGAAACCGTAACCGCCAGTGACGGCAGCCTGCCGTTGCTGACACCGATGTCCGAAGTCGCGGGCCGCCTGTCGATCCAGGCCGGCGCTTATGCACTGCAAAAAGCGAACGGCGGCATCGGCAAATTACTCGGCGGTGTTCCGGGTGTGGGTCCTGCAAAAGTACTCGTCATCGGCGGCGGCGTGTCCGGCGCCAATGCGGCCGACATGGCCATCGGTCTCGGCGCCAACGTCACGATCCTGGATCGTTCGCTGCCGCGCCTGCGCCATCTCGATGATATCTGGGGCGGCCGTGTGACGACGCGTTTCTCGACCAAGCATGCGATCGAGGAACTCGCACTCGAGTCCGACCTGATCATCGGTGCAGTCCTGATCGCCGGCGCCGCGGCACCGAAGCTCGTGTCCGCGCAGAACGTCAAGGACATGCAGGCCGGCACGGTGCTCGTGGATATTTCCATCGACCAGGGTGGCTGTTTCGAAACGAGCCGTGCAACCACGCACGCCGATCCAACGTACATCGTGGACGACGTTGTCCACTACTGTGTCGCGAACATGCCGGGTGCCGTCCCTCGCACCAGCACGTTCGCGCTGACGAACGCGACACTGCCGTTCGTCAGGTCCCTGGCAAAACTCGGCTGGGTAGAAGCATTGAAGGCCAATCCGCACCTGGCGAACGGTCTGAATGTGAGTGGAGGACATGTCACTTACGAGGCTGTCGCACACGATCTTGGCTACGAGTATCGTCCCGCCGCGGACATTCTGAAAAACGCCTGATCCCTTTAGACCCCCTTCAGGTTCAGGTGTGCTTTAAGGCCGGGCAATTGCCCGGCCTTTTTTATTCCCGGTCTGGCGTTTGCGGGCGCTGGTCTTTCGGCCGCGGCTTGTCGCTGTGTTCGACGGGCAAGGAGTCGGCGCCATAGGCTGGTCCTTTCATGATGTGCACGACGACGCAGCCGATGGCGACGGTCACGATGAGCGTCAGTAGCGAGATCTCGGCGGCGATCGCGAATATGTCGACCGACCGGATGCCCTTCGCGGCGTCGAGACCCGCTTCGCGCTGCGTTAGCCGGGCGAGCACCGGCAGCGCCAGCACGAGCGAGGTGCCGACCAGCGTAATACGTGGCAGCAACCTCAGGATCCGCACCTCGGCGCCCGGGGGCGTACGCCGTTCCTCCAGCTTGTGAAACCAGTTCATCGCAATCCATGCTCTTGAAATCGAGAGTATAGGGCCAACATAGCGCGCTATGAACGATTCGACACATGTGGTTTGCCCGAGTTGCAATGCCGTGAATCGCCTGCCGGCGGAGCGCCTCGCGGCGCAACCGAAATGCGGGAAGTGCGGCGAGCGTATTTTCTCAGGACACCCCGCGGAACTCACCGACGCGAATTTCCAGCAGCATGTCGGGCGTAGCGACATCCCCGTCGTCGTCGACTTCTGGGCGCCCTGGTGCGGCCCCTGCAAGATGATGGCCCCGGCTTTCGAACAGGCGGCAGCGGAGCTGGAGCCCGGTGTCCGGCTGGCGAAGCTCAATACCGACACGGAACAGGGCACGGCCGCGCGTTTCAATATCCGCAGCATTCCAACCATCGCATTGTTTCAAAACGGCCGGGAAGTTGCGCGCCAGGCCGGCGCGATGGGCGCCGCTGATATCGTGCGCTGGGTTAAAGCCAACAGTCGTTAATCGGCCACGAGGTGGCCACGGAATTTTTCGAGCAGGCGTTTCAGCGTTGCCGCGTTACTCGGGCCCATGCGCAGCATGAGTTTTTGCCCGCTCGAAAGGGCTTCGAGATCGGGATCCGCAAACTCATACAAGACGTTCGGCCGTGTGAGCACGATCGGTTTTGCCGGCCGCGGGGTGGCGAGCAGGTGGTCGATGACCTCGACCAGGCGGTCGTTGAAATACGCATCGGGGTAGCCCAGCCGTTCATAGGATTTCTGGAACAGGGGGTAGTACCGGCGGTACGTGTCATAGACGGCATCGATGTCGGCGTAATAGATATAGGCAACCAGTGCGTCGTAGCGCAGGTAGCTCGAGATCCCGAGCACCGTGCTGCCGTCGTCGGCCGTGTCCGCTGCGAAGTTGTCCTCGAGGGGACCCACAGGACGGATCTTCTCGGACAGCTCGCGGCCGCGTCAGGTTGTCGATCGTGGCGACCAGGCGGTCAATGACCGCTTCCCGCACGAGCAGCGACTCGATCGCGGGCCCGAACGTCGCATCGATCTCGAGCAGGAAATAGGCATCGCTGTCGTCCAGCGAAGGCAGGGGCACAAGCTCGCCGGACGGGGCTGGCGCGGGCGCCTCCGGCATCGGGTACTGCGGCCTGTCATCGGCCGCGGGCTCGACAGCCGTGGCCGGCACGAGGGCGGGCGTCGGTTCCGGTTGCGGCGGTCCGAAAAGCTGGTCGCGGTATTGCCAGCCAACCACGCCGAACACGATGAGAATAATGACGCCGAGCAGCAGCTTGAGGTCGGGATCGTCCATAAGCCTACTGTACACCCACGGAGGCGATGTCGGCGCACTCGCTTGCCAGCAGCATCTCGGTCAGCGCGTGATAGTTGAGCGGGTCGAGGCCCGTGATCTCGCGAATCCGGCGCATGCGCGCATAGATCGTGTTGGGATGAATCCCGAGTGACTCGGCCGCGCGCAGGACGTTCATGTTGGCGTCGGCATAGGCCCGCAAGGTTGCCGAGAACGAGCCGCGTGACTTGCGATCGACGGTCGCGAACGCATCCAGCCACGCCGGCAGCGCCGTCCGGACCGTGGCGCGTGCGTGCGTAACCAGCACCTGGCGAAACGGGATGTCCGAGTAGCGCATGACGCGGTGAGCGACATCGGCAAATCGGATGGCCAGCCGCGCCTCGCTCGTGGCACGCGGGACATGGGACGTCGACGGTACGTCGTCGCTGAGGCCGATAACGGCTGCCGGCCCGACCTGGCGCAGCAGGGGGTAAACGCGGTCCGCGACCAGCGATTGCGGCGCGGTCCATCCCGAGAGACGTCGCGTGCCGGAAAGAACCGCGACCACGTGGTTGTCGCGGACGCCGACCAGGTGACGAACGGTCGAGTGCGCGAATACCGCGGTAAGGGCATCGGCCATGCGTTGCGCGCGGGCAGGGTTCTCCATCTCGCGTGGATTGACCGAGCGGGCGATCGCGACGCAGTAGGACTGGCGTTGCTCCAGGTAGCCGGCTCCGCGTAACAGTTCGGCGGCGACGCGATCGGACTCGTCGTAGCCGCTTAGCAGGGTATCCAGCAGGCGTGTACGACGGTCGCCTTCCGCCTCGGCCAGCGCGCGGGTGTGCGACACGTACTCGGAGGTGAGGACGGTGCCCAGTGCGCCTGTGTACTCCACGGTGAAATCGGTAACCGCCGCGACCACACGTCGAACCTGGGCGGATTCGTCAGCCGACGCCAGTGCGGCGTCCCGCACCCAGCGTGAAAGCGTGCGATGGACGCAGCGGTAGGCATGCAGAATGGCGTCGAGCGGAAACTTCTGTGCGGCCCGACGGCGGGCATGCTCCGCGACGAAGTCGAATGCGTCGAGGCGATCGCCCGCGAGCAGCTGGCAGGCCCTGTCGACGATCTCGCCGAGGTGCGCTTCGAGCTCGGGCACGAGCTCGGGATTGCCGGACTCGCCGGTACGCCGGCACCTCGTCGGTAACCGCCCTGACGAGCTCGCGCGCGAAGCCATCCTGCCCTGCCTCGAGGGCGGCGGAGACACCGGGCACGACACCGTGACCCCGCAGGGCGGTGAGTGTCGCGCGGAGGCTGTCGAGATCGGTGTTAAGGGCCATAGATTGTGTAGTTTACACAATGAATGGTAGAAAAACGCAGTATATCGGCCGATGTTTACGCCATGTATTGTGTGTACTGTGCAGTTCTTGGGGAAAACACTAACAAAAGGAGAGGACCATGGCGAAGTATCTGTACGTGTACCACGGCGGCAGTGACCCGGAGTCGGAGGAAGAAGTCGCCGAGGTGCTCGATGCCTGGGGAAACTGGTTAGGCTCGATGGGGGCGGCGGTCATCGATGGCGGCAACCCCGTTGGCAAGTCCAGCACGGTCAACCCGGATGGCTCGGTTGCAGACGACGGCGGGGCGAACCCGGCCTCGGGTTACAGCCTGATCGAGGCGGCGGATCTCGACGACGCGCTCGCGAAGGCCAAAGGCTGCCCGATTCTGCAGGCTGGCGGCTCAATCGAGGTCGCCGAAGTCTTCGACATGTAGTGCTGTCATCGCCCGCCCACAGGCAGGCGCAACATGCCTGTGGCCAGGGCGGTGCCGAGCAGGATCACGGCCCCGCCGAACACCATCGCGCCGGTAATCGGCTCATTGATGACCAGCGCGCCGAGCAGCATGGCTGACACCGGGATCAGGTAGGTGACCGTGATGGCTCCGGTTGGCCCGATGTTGGCGATGAGCCGGAAATAGAGGATATAGGCCAGCGCCGTACTGAAGAGCCCCATGGTGATGGCGG
The DNA here is from genome assembly GCA_963698895.1 of uncultured Gammaproteobacteria bacterium. Classification (GTDB taxonomy): domain Bacteria; phylum Pseudomonadota; class Gammaproteobacteria; order Steroidobacterales; family Woeseiaceae; genus UBA1847. The sequence goes on from CAVOSO010000002.1 coordinate 186,229, forward strand.
CGGCCCAGGCCGTGATTGAAATCGGGGTGTCGGGCCAGGTCACCACGGCGATCGGCAACAGCACCAGTGCCGCGCCGATCTGGCTGCCGGTGGCGATGGCCAGCGGTTTGATGTGGCTGGCGTAGCGCCGCGTGAAGTTGCCGCCGATGCCGTATAAGAAAGCGCCACCAAGCGCGGCGACCACGGCGAGGGTCGTGTCGCCCATGGACGCACCCACTTTGTCCCGGACCAGCAGCCAGACGCCAACGGTGCCGACGAGCAGGCCGGCTGTCCTGCTGATCGTCAATCGTTCACCGAGCCAGGCCCAGGCGATGATGGCGGCAAAGATCGGCGCCGTGGCATTCAGGATGCCGGAGGTCCCGGCGGTCAGGTAAAGCGTGGCCCAGGTCAACAGCAGGAACGGCAGCGCGGTGTTGTGTATACCCAGTACGCCGAGTACGGCCCAGTTGCTGGTGAGCTCCCCGCCAAGGCCACGAGCCAGCAGCAGCGGTAGTAGCACAAGGGCGGCGATGGCGACGCGAACCTCGACGAGCGCCAGTGCCCCGAATTCAGGGCCGGCGATCCGCATGAACAGGAACGAGGCACCCCATAGAAAGCCGAGTGCGAACAGGTCGACGAGATCGCGGCCTCTCATGATCTGGTACCAGTGAGCATGGCTCAGGATACCGGTGGCTTAGTGATTAGCCCAGCCTTGACTGACCCGGCGGATCTAGGTCTAATACCCCGCCCACAAGACGGCCAGGTAGCTCAGTTGGTAGAGCAGCGGATTGAAAATCCGCGTGTCGGTGGTTCGATTCCGCCCCTGGCCACCAGATTCCAAAAGACCCCTTATAAGGGGTCTTTTCGTATCTGCGGCCAGTCGCTGAGAACCACGTTCGATGCTTGACCGGCAGCTATGCTGCCTCGCCTGCGGCGTCTGTCGCCGGGCTCCGCCGGTCGCGGAACAGATCGGCCAGTGCCGATCTTCACGGCTTTGGACGCAAACACCAACAGCTCGCCGGATGTTGCCGGGTTAGAGATCGTTGAACAGGAACGATCAAGTATCTCGGGCTCGGGTCGATAAGGCGCCGAAGGTGTCCAGGGAAGGAATGCCCATTGAGACTTCATGAGAAACACGGGGGATGAAGTACCTGGTGGCGAGGCGCATACTGGATCTGCAGCCCTGTGTGCGAAGTCGGGGCTGGAGGTCAGAAGTGAGACACAACAAACGGCATGGGAACTGGATCTCTTGGGCGAGGGTCTTCTTTCTGCTCGTAATCCTGGGCAGTGCTGTCGCCTGCGCACCATGGGAAGTGGGCGCAGACAAGAACGTCGTCAGGAACGGAATCAAGTTCGACGCGTTTCGCGAAAGCACTGACGGTTCGAAAATGGGAAACCTGGCGGAGGACACGGAAATAGACGATTGGCCCTGCAGGAGGGGTTTCGTTAATTTCTACGCTGACTGGAGGTTGGACGAATGCCACCTGTCACGAGAGTACGAACGAAACGGCATCACAATGCCGCAGGGCACTCGGGTTTTTCCCGACAAGCGCGGAAATCCTGGAGTATGCCTGTTCCCGCACGACGTAGATGTTCAGGGATTCAGTTGCCGCGGTAACCGGGCAGGAGGATTCATGACCGCTTTTTACCCTGGCGGCCAACTTCACTGGTTCTACACCAGGGACCCGGTAACAGTGGGCGGTATCACTTGCGCAGACAGTCTCTTTGAGGCCATCTACCTGCATCCAGATGGGCGGCTGCGGCAGTGCAAACTAAAAGAGTCGGTGATCATCGAGGGACAGAAGTACCCAAAAGGCTGGGTCATTCAGCTCGATTCAGCCGGAGCAGTGCTCAGCCGATAGTGGGCGCGCTCTGGGGATATGCTCACGACGTCATCACTGCGGCTGGTCAAACGTCGGTGAAAACCAGTCGCAGGCACACCGGGGCCGCGTCGAGCAACTGCTGTAGAATAGCCGCAGAATACCGGGAGCCCTATCGTGAAAAACCGGGATGCACAGGACGTCATCGACGCCATCGATCGTTATCGGACAGCGCATAACCCACCAAAGGTCTTTTTCGGCGACCGGATTCCGCAGCAGACGCTCGACAATGCCGTAGCGACTTTCGCCCAGCTCGCCGCCGAGGAGAAAGCTCTGTTGCTGGTTCCCGCGACGGCCTCCGGCAAAGCAGGATTCCTGTTTACCGATCAAGCGCTCTATTTCGGCGAAGCCCTCGGGTCCAAGCCGAGGCGTCTGCCGTGGGACGAGGTCACTGCCGTCAGGCGCGAGCGCAAGTGGTTGCAGATCGAGTCCCGGAACTGCGAAATCAAGTGGGACCTCTCCGGGACGCTCCTCTGGGAACGTAGCCGAAGTGCCATTGCTGATGTCGTCGTCGGCGTGCTCGAGACGGTGCTGCACGACCAATCTGCGTCGGAGGAAATCGGGCACGCCGTGGTTGTCGACGTAGCCGCGGACGCGACGGTCGACTGGCCCAAAGTGCTTTGGTTCCACGTCCCCGTGATTCTCATTGGCGGCTGCCTGATACTGCCGATCCTGTACCTGGTGCTCGCGAACTGGGGCGCATTCGGTGACGCGTCGTACCGCCTGTCGGCCAAGGGCAGCGACCGAGTCTTCCTGGGGCTCCTGTCCATGGCCCCTGTCGTCTATGCGTTCGGCACGTCACTCCGGTTTTCGATCGGGCGCTTCATCGGGGCTGTCGTATTGCTCGGGTTCCTGCAAGTCACCGTCGCGCTGCGAAGTGCCGTTCTCGGCGGTGCGGCCCTGCCAATCTCATTGGGTGGTGGCTTCGTTGGCATCGTCCTTGCCTACGCGCTCGGCCACGGTGGGCTCAAGGTTCGGACGTTACTCCGCGCCCCATCGATGCGGCGGCTCGTTTGGATCGCAGGTGTCGTGATCGTCGTGAGTATCGCCACGCTGATAGTGCGCGATTACGTTCGGCGCATGCAGTTTGAGGCGGAGAACAAGGCGCGCCAGGAAGCAGAAGCCGCGCTGAGGAACGAGTACTGGGCTGCTTTGTTCAACACGCTGGAGGAGGTTGGCTCGAGCGTCGATACGGTGACAAAGCGCAGCTCTTTGCATGGGCAGGCAGAAGTTTACTGGCAGTTGACGAAGCAGATTGAGTTGTCGATAAGCCAGTGGCCATGCGTCACGATAGCGTTCGAGAGTGGCGACAAACGACTCCCCTACATCGACCAACTGCTGGCAGACAGAGAGCGCGTGGAAGCACGGTTGGGTCCAAATTTGCGGTGGTCGGAACCCGAAAAGCAGCGCGTGTACGCGGGCGGGGGCGTCAGTGAGCGCGAGGTAAGCAATCTGCCGCGGTACTGGAACAACGGCAAAGTGTGGAACTGCCTAGACGCTGGGGCAGACAGCAATTCCGCATACAAGGACCAGGCCGACTGGCCACGGCAACACGCATGGATTGCGGACCAGGTGGACGGGTTCGTTGGCTTTCTGATGGTCAAAGCCAGCGCACCGAGCGTATCGCCAACACCAGCCGCAAGACCCGCCGGCAGGCAAGCCAGCGACCCGCTCGAGCAGCAACGTATTGATGCCGAGATGCAGTTGGCGGCCGTAACCCGGACCTGTTTCGATCTGGACACAGCGATCGCCAGCCTGGAAGCGCGACTCGTTAGCCTGGAATCCGAGTGGGCGGACCGTGCGGAGCAGATGAGCGAGATCCAGCGCATGGCCAATATTGAAGCGCTACGAGCCGACCGCACCTCATTGTCGGACGTTGTTTCGGACAGGGCGGAATGCGAGGCGAGACGGGTGAATCTGAAAGCCTATGTCGAATCGCTGAATTCAGAATGACCGTGTGATCGGTCCGGCCCAATGCGGACGGTCGCAATACATCCCGGGTATGCCAGTGTTGTTCCCGGTCCCTCTGCGCCAACGACTACTCGGCGACCCATCGCCATCAGGCGACGACGCCGAACAATCGCCCAACAATCGCCGTAAGACCCATCGCAAGGGCACCCCAGAATGTGACCCGGATAGCGCCGGCCACTATTGGTGCGCCGCCGGCTCTCGCCGCGAGACCGCCAAGAAAGGCCAGGAAGAAGAGTGAACATATAGCGACGACCGGAATTAATGCGGCCCCCGGAAAAGTCCACGCAACCGCCAGGGGAAGCGCAGCGCCAACAACAAACGTGGCAGCCGACGACAGCGCCGCTTGTACCGGTCTTGCACTGACGGTCTCAGAGATTCCGATCTCATCCCTGGCGTGCGCGCCAAGCGCATCGTGGGCCATCAGTTGATCGGCAACCTGAACTGCAAGGCCGGGTTCCAGTCCCCGATTTTCGTAGATCTGTGCAAGCTCGTCTCTTTCAAATTCGAAATCGCGCTCGAGCGATCGCCGCTCCAGTTCGAGATCGGCCGCTTCAGTATCGGACTGCGAGCTCACGGATACGTACTCACCGGCCGCCATCGACATTGCGCCAGCGACCAGCCCAGCAACGCCAGCCAGAAGTACGTTCTCGTGCAAGGGGCTCGCAGCGGCAACACCGATGATCAGGCTTGCCGTGGACACAATACCGTCGTTCGCACCCAAAACGGCTGCGCGCAGCCAACCCACACGGTGTGCCCGATGCTCTTCAATATGACTCATAAGCCGCCTTTCCCGTTATGCTGATGCAATCATACAACGCACCAGGCACCGGCTCTCCTGCTTTGGCCGACGAACGGCGCCTGCGCTAGTGAACGGCGCGCGCCTGACCGGCCGCAGCAGCTATCGGGAGGCCCGTTCGGCAGCCCGAGAGAATGTCCAGGTCGGGTCTGTAGACGGCGGTTGCAATGCCGAGCAGCCCCAACTCCGTGTGGAACAGATTGTCGTGTGACACAGGTTGCCCGGTGGCAGTATCGAAGCAACGGTTGGCCATCACCGAAGCCGATGGCACATCGTCGCCACGCCAGAATATCATCGGCACAGTAGTCTGCTCTGCGGGCGCCAGCGAGTACGGCATCCCGTGCAGGTACAGGCCATGTTCGCCCAGCGACTCGCCATGGTCCGACACGTAAAGCAAGGACGTATCGAGATCGTCCGAGTGCGCGTCAAGCACATTCAATCGCGGCGGCAATAACGTGGTCGGTATACACGATCGTGTTGTCGTAGGAGTTGGCGATTTGCTGTTGGCTGCAATCACCGAAGTTCGCCGACTGGCAGTCGGGCTGGAACAGCGCAAACTCCCGCGGGTAACGCCTGAAGTAGGCAGGTCCATGGCTGCCAAGCTGGTGCAGCACGATTAGCGTGTCTTTGGTGATTTCTGCCAGCACGTGCTTCAGTTCGTGAACCAGGATTTCGTCAAAACAGGTACCGTCCGGGCAAACGCTGTCGACGTCGGACAGATGTACATCGCTGGTACGCTACGCGAGCGCAAATTCCCTTGCAGCCATTACCGTTGTCGATCCAGGTTACGTCGTAACCGGAACGTGCAGCAATGTCGAGCAGATTGTCCTCATTCTGCGTCGCGTCGCGATCAAACCCGTCGTGTTCCTGGATCGAGAACATGCACGGTAGCGAAACCGCCGTCGCGGTGCCGCAGGAGCGTGCTTCGACGAAACCGCACGTCGTTCCTGTCGCGCCAGTTCCGGATTGGTATCCAGCGCGTAGCCGTTCAATCGGAAATTGGCCGCTCGCGCGGTTTCACCAACGATCAACACATGCACAACGGGCTTCCGATGTTCGGCTGCCGCGGTAGGGTGGCTCGCATCGAGCGCGATAGCGCGATACTCAGGAGGCGTTTCCAGGCGATCCCTGAGCTAGCACGTAACTGGCGGCGATCACGTTGACCGGGGCGATCATGTGCCTGAGTTCCTGGTGATTTCTCGCGACGGAGAAAATATCCTTCTGATCGGCGAGCAGCGGCGCGACGATCATTGCCAAGCGCAAGGACCAGTGCAGCACACCCTGTAGCAGATTGCAGGCTGTCAAGTCGACGTTCGCGCAAACGGGTATCGCCAGATCGCAACCGCCGGAAGAAGCCCGGTAATGACGACAACGGCGATGAGCGTCGGTCGACATGAGTTCAAGCGCTTCAGCTCTGTTGGTCTCGACGATATTCGTCATCATGCCCGGAATCAAACAACACGCCATACCGGACTGTGAAGTAGCTCGCACAGGCAGCGGCGACGAGCGCGATACCCAGCGTGATGCGCGTTGCGCGGCCGAACGTGAGCAACAACAGGACGAGGCTGATCAACCCGATCAGTCAATACCAGAAACGCGGCCAGGTAGGGGATGCCGAGCAGCGTTCCCGGGGGCGTATTGCCAACAACGACGCGCCAGAATCCGGTGTTGCTGACCAGCGCAATCCAGCCGGCTGACGATGAAGACCAGCGCTTCCGGGGTTTTCAGATAACGGGCCACGCCGATACACTCGCACCGAGGGAGTGTCATCTTGGACCCGCTATCCTTAAGGCATCCTTAAGGCCGACGGGGAAGTCTTCAGAATTCGAATTCGACGTTTGCTTTCAGTACCTGGTCGGGACTTCTTCTCGCTCAATACCGGCGAAATAGCCCGAGCTCCCAGCGCAGTTTCTTGCCGTCGGCGACCCGAACCAGGCCACTGAAAGACGGGCCGAGCCGCGGTCGTATCCTGACCGACGTGCAATTCAATCGACGGCTCAAAAGACTCGCGTGAAGGCGGTAGCGCGCCTGCATACGGAAGGTCGACTCGACTTCGTTCTGGACGCGCTCGCCCCACTCGTAGGTGAGACCGACGTTGGCGGTGACGTCGTTCTGCCGATATCTCGGACAACAAGCAACTGGGTGGACGTTTCCCACGCATTGCGTCTCGATTTCGCGTTCCAGCTCAAACAGGAGTCCCCAGTCGACCGCAAATTCTCCCTGTTCGGTCAGTTGCCACTTTGCCTCCAGTTCATAGGCGCTGATCGAAGAGGCTCTCGCCCACGCCCTTTGAAGCGATCGACGTACACTTCGGCAGCCCATCGGTCGGACAGCGATCGACCGAGACCGAGTGACTGTTTCTGCAGGTCGGGGAGGGTGTCGTCACGCTGGCTGACAAGACGCCATTCGATTTCTGTCTCGAGCGGCTGCACATAGGGGTCGTAGATCTTGCTAACGACAACGCCATCCGCTAACCGCTGCGCAAGGGAAAAGGCAAGCGCCAGACAAAGGGCGAGCCGGACCAATTAATCTAGTAGCGTTTCGCTGCACGTGGACTATTCCGGTTCGTCGGCAGGGCGACGGCTGCCAAGCTTTCCGACAACAAACGCCGTCGCAAGCACGAGCAGGCTGCCCAGATAGACGGCCACCTCAGCGCCAGACGGGGACGCTTCGTACCCGATCAGTGCGTACAAGCAACTGACCCGTGAGCGATTGTTCCGAGAGGATATGCGATGTGTCCCAGACGGCGCCGGAAGCCGATATCCAGTCGGCCTGAATGAGCAGCCGCGTGGCTTGCGACGCCATACCGGCGCCGACCAGGATGTAGCAGGACAACGGCGGTCGGGAGCGCCATGCCTGATCGGTTGTGCAAGCAGCAGGTAGTAAATCAGTACGCCTACACTGGCGCCGATACAGGCGCCGATCACGGAACCTACCACAACGGCGGACAGGAAGTCGTCAAGGCTCCAGAACCCGGACATGTAAACCAGGATTTCAGCACCTTCACGCGTGATGGCCGGCGGCGACGGTGATCGCAAGCAGTGCCACGAGCGTCGCCGCGGACCGGTCCGGATAAGCGACACGGCGTGGAATCTGAAATACGACAGCCGTGAGCAGAACGAAAGTCGCCAAACTGCAGCAGGGCGTTACATATCTCCTGGCCGACCCCATCGAACAGTTCGGACACCGGGTCAAGAACATAACCGTAGACGACCGCGCCCCCCAGGCCGGCGGCCAGGGCCGCAAGCACCCAACGATTGCGGATCTTGAGAAAGCGCGCGCTGGCCAGGAATACGCTCATCAGCAGGGCCGCTTCCAGCACTTCGCGCAAGACGATGACGACGCTATTCAGCAGCATGGTCGTCAGCGACTACGAGGATGGTGCCAAGCGCGGTTTGCGGATTGAACTCTCCGAAGAACGGATACTCGCCGGGCGCCAATGGCCCGATGAAAACGATCGCCTTGCGACCGCCCAGGATGACTTTCTCCCTGTTCAGCTCGAAGCTCTCAAACTCCTCGGGGGTCGGATCCCGGTTGTAGATGATGAGCTTGACCTTGGTGTTCGCCGGAATGGTCAGCGTGTCCGGCTGGAACAGGTGATTACGTATCTCGATCTCGAATTCCGGAGTCGCCGCAACAGCACCGGCAGCGGTCAATAACAGAATCGCGATGACCAGGGCCAGGAGCGCGGTTCTGTCGGCACAGTTCGACTTTCATCAGTGGCGTCTCCCCATCAGGCTCCGAGAACCATGAGCAGATCAGCCGGAAAGAACACGCTGACCGTAAGGCCCGGGCCATCGTCGTTGTTCTGCAGGCTGATGTTGGCTTGATGCAGGCTGGCGATGTGCTTCACGATGGACAACCCGAGCCCACAGCCGTCGACAGCGCTTTCATGCCGGTCGCCGCCCACGCGGCGAAAGCGATCGAAGACCTGCTTGATTTCGGTCAGCGGAATGCCCGGCCCGGTGTCCTTCACGCCCAGCCAGATGCCAAGGTCTTCCTTCGCGACGCTAACGGTGATCGACGCGCCCTCGGGGAATATTTGCTGGCATTCTGGATCAGGTTCGTCAGCATTATCCGCAACGACGCCTCATCGCCGACAATGGTCTGCGACGTGCCTTCGAGAGAAATCGTCTGCTCCTTTGCATCGACGTCCGGGTAGAGCTCGGCAATGACCGACTGCGCGAGTTCGCCCAGATTAATTCGTCGCATCGATGCCTGGTAATGCTCTGGCGCAGTGCGGTACAGGACCATGATCTGTTCTATCAGGTGGCTCAGCCGACCGAGATCCCGGTCGAGCACCTGCAAATCCTCGTTGTTCTCCGGAAGCTGCTGCCGCAGGTTGTGTACGTGAACCTTGAGTGCGCTGATCGGCGTTCGCAACTCATGCGCCGCGTCCGAGGAGAATCGTCGCTCACGCTTGTATCGACTCGTCGAGTCGGTGCAGACAGGCCATTAATCGCATCGACAACGGGAGCAAGCTCGACAGGTGGGTTGGTGGTGCCGAGGCGCGTAAGGTCATCGGCACGTTTGCCGCGCAGCTCGTTTGCGAGTTTTCCGATCAGCGACAGGCCATTGCCAACGACCAGCCAGACAATCGCCGCAATTAGCGGCAGGCTGATGATGATCGGCAGCAGCGCCCGCAGAATGATGTCGTCGGCCAGGTCAATGCGAATATCGATTCGTTCTGCGACGAGCAGCCAGAGCTTGCGACTGCTCATCGAAGCGGCTCAGGACTCGCCAGCGGTAGCCCTCGAAATTCTCGTCGCGGTATCCTTCGACCAGGTCGGTGATGGGCTCAAGGCCACTGTTTTCAGAACGCTGCACCAGCACGCGATCGGCGGTCCAGATCTGGAATGCGAGCCTTTCAGACGGCGTAGTTGATACGCGCTTCGTGCCAGGGCGCATGGTCTGGATCAGCGCGGCGGTGTCCGCGAGTTGCGTGTCGAGCAGCGCTTCTCGGTCTCGCCATGCTGCTCTTGTATCCGTATACGGCGGCGACGAAGTTGCCGAGCGTGACCGCGGCCAGCAGGGAGAGGATCAGGTACAGTCGAATGGATTTCACGGCTTCCTGACGGTGTAACCGACGCCACGAACTGTCTTTATAAAGTCACTGCCGAATTTCTTGCGCAGGTGATGCACATGTACTTCGATGGCATTGCTCGAAACTTCTTCTCCCCAGGCGTACAGGCGCGATTCGAGTTGCTCGCGTGTCTGGATCTTGCCGCAATTTTCGACCAGTGACTTGAGCACCGTGTATTCGCGTCGCGCCAGGTCGACGGGCTCTCCCTTGAAGAACGCTTGTCGTGCCGATGGTGTCCAGCGTCGACGTCGCCAACCTCGATCCTGCTGTCCTGCGTACTGCTGAGCCGTCGTTCAATCACGCGCAGTCGCGCGATGAGTTCCGGAATTTCGAACGGCTTTGGCAGGTAGTCATCGGCACCGCTGTCGAGCCCGGAGACGCGTGCATCGATACTCGATCGGGCGGTCAGAATCAGAACCGGAACCGTCGACCCGGAGCTGCGAATCTTCTTCAGGACATCGAGCCCGTCCATGTCGGGCAGGCCAAGATCGAGCACTACCATGTCCGGCGGCTCGACACCTATGGTATGCAGCGCCGCCCTGCCTTCAGCGACATGATTCGTGACAAAGCCCTCGCTACGGAGGGCCTTGCACAATCCGGCGGCCAGCGACTGGTCGTCCTCGACGAGAAGTATCTGCATACTGCGTGTTCATGTCCCCGCGTGGTCGGGGCCCCGAGTCTATGAGCTGGATTGCTGCAGCTTCTTCCGGACCTCAGCCAGCGCTACACTAATTTCCTGTTGGCGACCGCTGTCGGCTACCGGCCGGTCTGCCCTGGGCGCTGCGCTCTGCGCCTTGAGCAGGTATTTCTCGGCGGCCTCAAACTCTTTCTTCGTCTGCAGATAGTCCGCATAGAAGTAGTTGGAGTCAATGCCATCCGGATTCAGCTCGAGCGCCTTGGCGAGGAATTCCGCAGCTTTCTTGTCGTTGCCGAAACCCGACAGGCCATCCCGGCACCTTGAAGTACAGCGTTCCAAGGCTTGCATAGGCCGATCCGTCCAGCGCCTTGTCGTCAATTTTCAGCGACGCTTCAAGGCTCTTCTTGGCTTCCTTGGCATAGGAAAGCGCGCCATGTCCGCCCTTAACGCCGGCAAACGCGGACTTGATGATGCCGTTCCAGACCAGGATCTCGGCGGACTTCGCATTGCTGGCGACTGCGGCATCGGCCTCTTCGATCAGCGCCTCATACGCCTTGATCTGCGCATCGCCGGTCAATTGATAGTTGGCAATTGCCCAATCCTTTTGCAGCTTCGACACGATTTCATCGGTTGTCGCTGCGAACGACATAGCGCGGGAGCAGTAGTGTAAGGACCAATACCAGTTTCTTCAATGTTGTCATAGTTCATAGTCTTTTCCTGTGTTCAGATTTCATGTCTTGCGAAGCGCCGGATGACCGGCAGTTGCTTGCGAAGGCTGCTGTCAACAAGCGCAGGTAGCAGCGCGTTGATTTTTACGAACAGCTTCTCGGGCCAGCCCATGTACTTGTCGAGGGGCGAGCGCCTGTCGATCACGCCCATGACCTCGTCAGCGACTACAGAAGGCTTGTCCATCGCGGTACCCAGTTCGTTGTTCATGGCAACGATCTTGTCGCTGTTCAGGTCGGTCTGGGTCGCGCGTGGCGCGATGTACGAAACCTGGACACCGGTATCCGCAAGCTCACGACGCAGCGATTCGGTGAAGCCGCGCAAGCCGAACTTGCTGGCGCAGTACGCGCTGAAGCCCGGATAGCCGATGCTGCCGAACGTTGAGCCGATATTGACGATCTGGGCTTTACCGTGACGGTGCAACAGGGGCAGGAGATCCTGGCAGATCAGCATGGGGCTGATCAGGTTGATCCTGATGGTGTCTTCGATGGCATCTTGAGACTGCTCTTCAAACAAGCCGAAATCGTTAACGCCGGCGCAATTGACGAGCAGGCCAATGCCTTCAGGCGCCAGTGATTCACAGTGTCCTGACAAGACAAAGGCGCCCCTTATACGAGCCGATGTCGGCAACGACTGCTGCATGTGCGTCGCCGCCCAGTTCGGCCATCAGCTGCCGCAATTTCTCATCATTGCGGCCAACCAGGATGAGGCGCTCTCCCGCGGCATCCAGCCGCAGCGCAATGGCCCGGCCAATACCGCCGCTGGCGCCGGTAAGTACAACATTCATACGTTCTGTCGTCATCATGGTCCTAGGCGGCCAGAGCAACGCCCGCTCCCAGCGAGCGGAAGATGTCCGCATACAGCCGATAGAACATGCGCGCACTATGGATGATCTGTTCCTGGTCTTTCTGGTCGACGACCCTGTTCATCAGTTTCTCGAAAAACTGGATGTGATCCTGGTCGAGCGCGCCATGAGAGCGGAGGTACGAGAAAGCACGATCAGGAAGATCAAGAGCATTGCTTGATCGCATCGGCCGCCTTGTCTGCAGTCGTGACGCTGGTGCCTTCGAGCACGAGAACCATGCCGAAGAAGCCGATCGGGTTCACGCGTTGAATCGTGTCGTAGGCATACGCGACCATCAGTTCGGTTGCAGCCGAGGGGCGTGAGTTGCGAACCGTTTCCTTGTCGAAACCACAGGCGGCAATGTCGTTGAGGATCCACTCCTGGTGACCGAGTTCCTCTTCGATGTACTCGGCGACGGCTTCGCGCAGCCATTCCTTGTCCTCAGGCAGACGCGAACCGACAGCCATCAGTAGCGGGACCGTATGCTTGACGTGGTGATAGGCCTGCGCAAGAAACTCGACGTAGTCCTGGATCGAAATGTCACCGCTCATGCAGCGACCGATAATCGGCGACGAGAGCAGGTAGTTCCGGTCCTGCTCGGTCGCTGCGTGCAGCTTGTTGTAGAATGTCATGGTCCGGCTACCTCCTTGCGGGTGTCGTACATGTCGTCAATGACGGGTTGATAAGTAGTCTCGATATGGCTATGCGTTTAGGCCGTCCGTTTTCCGTCAGCAGTCCGTCGGCATGGCTGAGCGCGCTCGGCAGCCGGTACCAGCTGAGAATACGCGCGTAGTCCGGCAGTCGCTGATTGGTGGCGTGGACCCATGCGGCGATGTCTGCGTCACTGCTTGATGAGTTGCGAGGGAGAACGAGCGCGACGCAATAGGGACGGTCATCACCGATAATTACCGCTTGTTGCAACATGGGCCCGGCGAGCAACTCGCTCTCGACCCACTCCGGGGACAGGTTGCGCCCGAAGCTGGTGATCAGCTGGTGCTTGCGCCGACCGCTCACGTGGACGAAGCCGTCCGCGTCGATGCAACCAATGTCGCCCGTATGGACCGCATCAGCGCCCCAGGTTTCCGGCTGGCCGACATAGCCCAGGAACGCGTTGCCTTGTACGAGGATCTCATCATCCTCGATCGACACATCTACATGTGGCAGCGGCCGTCCGACCGCACCCGGGCGGTAGCGTCCGGGACGTTCAGGCAGACGACCGAACGAACATTCGGACAGGCCATAGCCCTCGTAAGCGGGGATTCCCAGGTCGCGCGCGCGTCGCAGCATTTCCGGCGAGACCTTACCGCCGCCGACAGCGACAAACTGCAACGAGGTGGGTACCGGCCAGCCGGCACCGGCCGCGAGGGTCAAGGCATTCAACATCTCCGGCACGAGAATCAGGCTGTCAGGCTGGTAGTGCTCGATGCAGGCCAGCCATCGACTGACGTCGAGCCCGGACGAGCCGGCGAGGCCAACCTCGGCCAGCGCCGGGACAACAACCGTCCCGCCCGCCAGCAGCGGTGCGTAAACGCCCGCCAGGTTTTCCAGCAGGGTGCTGAGTGGCAGGACACACAAGTGCCTTGGTGCATCCAGCCCGATGACGGAGGCCAGCGACTGAGCCAGCGTGAGTTGTTGTTCAGCTGACAGGCATACTCCCTTCGGCGCACCGGTGGTACCGGAGGTGAAGGTGATCTTTTGCGTCCCGGCCGGCAAGGCTTCAATACGCGCAGGTTGCAGTCGGTATAGCCGCTCGATGGCCGGGGGTAGCGGACCTGTGACAGGCGCGAGCTTGCGCGTCAGGGACGATCATCGTCGATATCGCGATCGGCGATCAAGCGTGTCGACGCTGCCGTTCTCGAGCGCGTGTCGCACCTGTTCGGCGGAGAAGAATAGCGGCAGCGGGATCGACCGACCACGCCGGCAATCTGGCAGGCGAGATCGGCAACGATCCAGTCAATGCCGTTGTCCGCGTAAATGGCAACACGCTCTGCATTCGAGGCTCGAGAGACTGGCAGCGACGCTGTCGGCTCGCGAGTGCAGCTCGGAGAGATTCAGGCGAGCCGATGCCGGATTCGAGCGCGACGTCGGCGCTCGAGAGCGAGTCTCGCAGGGAGTCGAACAGATGGTGGTTCATTAGCTGGACTGCTGAAGGCGCTGCGGCCATCTGTCGCGATCGGCCGACGCAGTGACTTCGATTTGATCGGCAATAGCGCGGGTCGCGGCTACCTGCGCGGCGGCCAGGCGAACGTCACCGGCCATGACGCGCGGACGGGTTGCATAGTATTCACCCCAGTCGGCCGAATCGGACTCCAGCAACGACGGGATCTGCGGGACAGATGGCTTGTGCGGAAAAGCCCATCCTGGCGAGCATCGCCGCGACCTGGGGTGTTGCAGTACAGACAACCCAGCGATATCCGGCAGCACTCAAGGTTGTGGCGAGCGCCGCGAACAGGGAGTAGGCGAGACCGGGCACATTGGCGGCGAGGTTGCCGATTTCAACGACCGCGTCACGATCGACGGGCGTCATGAATGCGCTGGCCACGGCCTGCTCTACGGGCCGGTCGAGGTACTGCTCCAGGAAGAGCGTTTCGCTGCTCGCGGCGCGGATGCCAGCCACGGCACCCAGTTCGCCGGACACATCCAGTCTCATGAGCTCGGGCAGGAAGTGCGTCAGATGCGCGCCGTAGGCACGCTCGAATTTCCGCATGATGGTCTGTTCAACGGCCTGACGGTCCGTCGGACTCTTGCGAAACCAGTGACAGGGACAGGCCATGTTCGCTCGTGGCCGTCGATTGCGCAGTCCGCATGCGACGCGGCTCGCGGCATGTGTAGGGGCGTCGGTAACGTTCCTTGCGGTCATGGGTAATCCGTCAGTTCATCCAGAGTGGCGGCCAGATTACCGGGCGAACCTTAAGAGAACCTTAGGACAGCCGTGTGACGGTTATCACGGTTTTTGACGACGAGAAAGACCGCGAACTCGGCCGCCGAGTAGTGCGCTCTCGCTGTTCGAACTAAGATGTGTCCAGGAGCGCCGTGGTGCGACAAGAGGTAACAAACAATGAATCCAAGAACACTTGCCGTTTCGAGTTCGATGTTCTTCCTGTTGGCATGCACAGCAACACGGGGCGGCGCTGCATCGGAGCTGGTCTATCTGACTGCTCCGGAAGGCAAAGAGCTCTTCATGTTCTCTGAAGAACAGGCCGACTATTTTCCGCTGGCGAGTTACCTGGAATTCGAGCAGGTATTAACGTTCTGTGGTCCGGCCTCGATTGCCGCGGTATTGAACAGCCTGGATGTGGCAAGACCGAGTCCGCAGCGACTTTATCCCTACGGGCTATTCACGCAAGACCTGGTGTTCTCGGCTGAAAACCAGGCGATAAAGAGCTACGCCACCGTTGAGAAAGAAGGCTTGTTTCTTCCGGACATTGCGGCCTTCTTAGAAAACCTTGGTGTCACTGCCGAGCATCGATACGCCGAAGACTTTACAGTGGTGCAGTTCCGCGAGGCGCTTGTCACGACGCTCCGGGATTCCGACAAGCGACTCATCGTCAACTACTCGAGATCGGGCATCGGCCAGGTTGGGGGAGGACATATATCGCCGCTCGCCGCATACGATGTTGACAGCGATAGGGTCCTGATTCTCGATGTGGCCAAGTACAAGCACCCACCTGTGTGGGTGACCGTCGACAAATTGCACAAGTCGATGAGCGAAAAAGATCCCGCATCCGGCAAGAGTCGCGGGATCGTAATCGTTTCAAAATAGCCGGAGAATATCGCGGGCCGCTACCGCACCTCAGTACTGGCCACGTCAATGCTCCAGTTCTTTGCCCTCGAGTCGGATAAATCGAGACGACTGGCCAGGTAATACAGCTTGTCGGATTCGGGGCCCTCGGTCGCAAACCTGTCCCTGAGGTAGTACGGAGGAATCGCCTGGTAGAGCAGCTTGACCTCGACGCTGCTGATGTCGCCCGCGGACACCGGAATGCGATAGTCGATGGTGCGAGAGCCGGGCGTGGCTACTGGCATGGGTCCGCCCCCCAGCGAACGCAGGGCCGTCTCGTTAGCGCCCTCGCCATCGGGCGACCAGCCTTTCGGCAGCAGGCGGTTGTCCTTCACCTCTTTGGCAAGGCCCAGGAAACTCGTCGTCAATTCCTGCTCGGTGTTGATGTGCCGGGTCTCGAATACCAGGACCTGGTCCTCGGCGGTTATCGTTGTGTAGTTCGGTTGCAATGCCTGCCAATCGTTCGTGAACTCAGACGCGAGCGGCTTGTTGTCCGGTCCGAGTATCACGCCGGCCGCATTCGTGCGCCCGGAACTCCATATCACGTCGCCACGGTTTGAAACGGCATTCACCTGCAGGAAGGCGCGCCTGAACCCGACCCCCGACGGGAACTTGTGGCCCGTCAGGTTCTCCACGTTGACGGTCACGTTCCAGAACGTATCATTCTTCTCCGTCACCTCGGCAGTGAGTACGGCTGTCCGGGCCAGCATTGCCTCCATTTCCATTTCGGTGAGTTTCAGGCGATGCACGGTGCTACCGGGCTTCTGCCCAAACTGATCCGGTGTTCCCGGGTCGATCGTGGTGACGCCCAGTTCCATCGGGAACTGCTGGAACATCCTGTTCGCGAAGATATTCAATCCGACGAGCGTGTGGCGGCGGTAGCCTTCCTTCGGTTCCGGTGTAATCAGGTCGTCAGCAGCACGGTTCGCTACTTGCGGAAAGTACATGTCCTCGACGTTCGCAATGACGGTAGTCAATTCTTCCTCATCCAGGAAATTGCCCGGCATATGACATCCCTGACAGGTATCGCCGGTGTCCGGGTCACTAAAGTCGCTGTTCAACCATTCGAGGTACGTCGTTTGTTCATGGATGGTCGGCGCATCCGGGGGCGGCGGCGAGCTGGCGCCGCGCGGCAAGACCGGCAATTGCACCGAATGGCAGGACCCACACAGACCGGGATTCGTAATCTGCTTGCCAAATGTCGGCTCGACGCCAATGGCCTGTTGCATGTAGTAGGGCTTTACGTCCTCGGTCGGGAATGGGCCAAACACCGTACCCGGCTCGGGGTTGATCTTGAAACGACCGGTAAAGGTGCCAGGCTCGCCAAGCCCGTCCGGCATGATCTGGTGACAGACCATACAGGTGACACCGTCACGCCCGAGCGCGCCATATTCGGCAATTGGGTTTCTCTTTTTGCCGGTGGGCGCGACATACATCGCATCAGCCGTAAAGTACTCGCCGGCGCCGTCGAGGTGAAACTGCCGTTGCCCGGCAACCTGGTGACAACTGAGGCACACATTGGACGTCCAGTCCTTGATGTCGGGTCGCAACGCATGCTCGGACTCCAGCTGGGCGAGGAAGATGGGGTCTCTTCCGGCCAGCCCCATCATGGACGCACTCCATTCGCCATAAATCGAAATGTTGTAATCAACACGTTCCGAATCGGGATCGTTCCAGTCAGCATGACCCTTGATCATCATTGCCGGCGGGCGCGGCCCAAGCAACAGGCTCGCGTCGTGACAACCCCGGCAGTTGCTGCTGGTAATAAATGACTTGAGGTCGTCCGGACTGGCAAGGGTGTGGTCCGTGATCGTGTCCCAGGGAAGTCGTGGCAGTTTGTGGATATCCACCTGGCGCTGGGCAAATGTCTCGACGATGGCCGGGTTGGGTGACGCCAGTGGCTGGCTGACGGGCGGCGACATCGATTCCTGCACAAAGTCGTCGAAGAGCTTCTCGAGTTCCTTCGGTATGTCGCCGAGATGCGTCGCAATGTCGTCCACGAGGCTCTCATGGTGACTCGCCCTATGCTCGCGCGTGTCCTGGACGAGGCCGGACGTGTCCTTGTCCGGCACGTGAAGGCCAAACATCGAAGGCTGTCCTGCGTGACCGCTGACCGGTGGGGCGGGGCTCAGGTTCGTCAGGTCCATCTTGTCGTACGTTTCGTACTGATCGACGTCCTTGCCCGTCAGGTTGCCGATGTACGAGTAGGTTCCTGCCTCGTTGTCGGCACCGGAATGACAGGTCAGGCAATAGGACATGCCGTAGGACGCCAGCAGCACCGGCTTCTGGTACGACGGTGTGCCCGGGAAGAAAAACAGGTACCAGAGCCACCCATCCTTGCTGACCTTGCTGTCGCGGATCATCACGGCCCAACCGGTAACTTTGTCACCAGGGTAGGTTTTGTCGTCGGGATCGGATGGGTACATTTGCTTCACGATCATCGCGCCGTCCGGGATCTCGCCCTCGCGATCGTTACGCAGCCAATCGACCACACCGTTCGAGTAGTAGACGCGGACTCGCTGGTGCGTGTTGTCGTAGCCGATGCCCGGAATGTAGGGCCCGGTGGGCCGGATGTTCATGGAACGTACATCCACATCGTGAACCCAACCGGTGTGAAGTCCGAGGTACAGGAACGAAGTAATTTCGACCTGTTGCGCCGGGCTCACAACCTGGACGTTCTTGTCTTCGTCCCAGAACCCGATCGCCCGCAGTAGCGTGTCTTTCGCGAGCTCCGACTCCGTGGTTTTGACGTTGGGATAATTCTCGAGCGTGCTCTTGCCTTCGTATTTTTGCGAACAGCCAGCTATGGAAAGCAAAGCAGCGAGAGCGAGAGTCCAGCCGAGTACTCGTAGTGCGAAAACGTTCATGCAGCCCCCCGGCAACGTGATCGACGATCCGTGCCTTATCGATTTTCACCTAGATTACGTTCAATCATGGGCTCTTTCAATCAATGATGCTAACCTCGCGTGATCAAAATAATAACGAAGAGCTAACCATGGCCAATAACCATCCCGTCGTTGACAAGCTCAAAGCCTTGCTCGGGTCCCGCGCGGATCTTAAAGCCGCACTCGAGACCTCCATCGACAAGGCCGACCTGCCGGATTACTTCAAGGATCTGAATTCCTTTTACGAATTCGTCGCGGCAACCGTCATCCAGGTACCTGAGTACTCGGCCGCCATGATGCAGATGGACGTCGCTTTCTATTACGTGGTCGACATTTCGCCGGGGCAGATTCTCAAGACAGACCCCGAGTTCCAGCAGTGGACCAAGGAATACACCAACGCGTGGGCCGATTTCCTGAACACCGAGGCGTCGCTTGGAAACCTGAAGACCTACACGAGCGACAAGCAGTTTCGAATCGGTGACTACCAGGAAGGCCCGAGCGGCTGGCGCTCGTTCAATCAGTTTTTTGCGAGGCAGGTCAAACCGGGCAAGCGGCCCCTTGCGAGACTGGAGGATCCCTGTACGGTGTTGTCGCCGTGCGATTTCATTATCAGCAGCCCGGTGTGCGAGATCTCCGATGATGCGACTGTCACGATCAAGGGCGTAACGCTGAAAATAGCCGAACTGTTGCAGGACTGCGATCACAAGGACGCCTTCAATGGCGGGTTGTTGATCAGCGGCATTCTCCAGATTTACGACTATCATCGTTTCCATACCCCGATCGCTGGCGAAGTGGTCGAGGTCAAGAAGATCCCTGGCGGTATCGGCCTTGCGATCGAACGCGAAGGCGACAAGCTTGTCGCCTACCTGGAGCCAGGATTTCAGTTCACGCAGGACCGGGGACTCATGATCCTCAAAACGCCCGTCATGGGCCTGGTCGGTCTTTTGCCCGTGGGCATGGCGCAGATATCCTCGGTGAACATGCCGGCGGAAGTCGGCGCTGAGCTGTATAAAGGTGAGGAGTTTGGTTACTTTCAGTTCGGCGGTTCGAACATGCTAATCCTGACGCAGAAGGACCGCTTTCATATCGATGAGTCCGTCCTGGACAAGCATATCCTCCAGGGTACCGCGATCGGCAGGGGTTGCTGAAACCGGCGCTTACGGCTGCAGAACTTGCAGCGCCACGTTCCAGTCGATTCCCTGCAGCGATTCCTGGTCCAGCCCAAGTCTCTCGAGGCACTCCTCGTAACGACTGTCGTTGCGGAATTTCAGCCAGAGCGGATCGTCGGGTTCCCGCATATCCGGCGGCTGAGCCAGGTCGTAGACACCGAGATCGTACTGACTGATGCCGAGGTCCCAGATCCGGTACGCGTCGTCGATAGCGCCGGCGTTGATGTAGGCCTCGGCGACCGTTGTCGGGGTGAATCCGGGCAGCTTCTCGATTTCCTGCGCCTGCGAGTAAGCCCGTTCGGAGTCACCGGTTTCTCCGAAGAGGCGGGAGCCCAGCCACAGGCTTATGGACCTTGGCACCCACGGAATATTCGGTTCGGTTTCGGGCTGGTCCGGGTCCATTCCCCAGTCGGACATGACCGAGCGTGCTTTTTCCACGTCCCCGTCGCGTATCGCCCAGCGGAATACGTTGTTTTTCAGGATCAGGTGTTCGGGGTCGATATCCTCCGCCCATTTGCAGATATTCTTTGCGACCTCCTTCTGGCCCATCCAGTTGACGCGATTGGCCCAGACGAGGAGATTCGTGGGATTGAGCGGATCGCGCTGCGCGATACGGCGATGCAGTTCGATCGCTTCCTTGTAACGATTGGCGTAGACGAGCAGCTGCGGGACCCATTCCGCGACGCTCGGATGCCGGATAGCGGCCGCGGTTACAACCTCGAAGGCTGTCCTGAAGTCTCGCTCCAGGAATAATGACAACATGCCGCGCGCGGCGTGGGCTCCCGGATAATGCGGGTCGATCCGGAGTGCGTTGGCGACATTCTTGCCGGCCAGTCGCAGCTCGTCTTGCGTGACCGAGAATCCATATCTCGGCCACACCAGGTACACCTGGGCGATCAGCGTCGGTACGAGGGGGTTGTGCGGATCGATCTTGTTCGATTCGTCGGCGTGCTTCAGCACGGCAGGGAAGTCCGCCCGCCAGAACGCATCCCTTGCAACGAGGTACTGTTCCTGGGCCGCCGGCGAGAGTTTCCAGGTGTGAGACTCGGCGGTTGGCATCACATCGAGGGTGCTGACCATTGCATTGTCGACGAGGCGGGCGACTTCAGCCTGCGTTTCGAAGGGTTCGTCAACACTGGTTTGAATAGCATCCGCCCAGATCTGGCTGTTGTCGTGCGTTTCAATCAGCTGCACGGAAATCCGGTTGATATCACCGCTGCGACGCACGCTCCCGGTTATCAGGTGTGTCGCGTTGAGGTCGTGACGAATGGCTGCAAGATCGATATCCGATCCCCTGAACCTGAAAGACGACGTACGGGCAATGACGCGCAGCTCCTTGTGGCCGGCAATCCTGTTGATGATTTCTTCGGAGATGCCGTCGCAGAACAGCTGGCTCTCTTCGTTCGCCCCCGGGCTCAGGTCCACCAGCGGCAGGACCGCAATTCTGTTGATTTTTCTGTCGGTGGCCGCCGCCGGTGCAACCGAGGGGGTGGCGTTTCGCACATCAGCCGAATCACGAACGATACCTTTGGAGGTAATGTCGTACAGCCATGCAAGTACGAGCGCTACCGGGAACAGCGCGATCAGGGCGATGATCAGGGCGGTCTGGATCCATAGCGGAATGCCGAGCGGCTCGCTGACCACATCGCTGACCTGGATCAGGACCCAGGCAATTACGATGTAGGTCGTCGCGATCCGGATGACCTTGCGCCGCTTCAACTCTTCAAAAAACGATTCCGACAAAATATCTTTCCGCAGCACCAGAGCTGGCTGAGCTGAAGCATACAATAAACGACCTTATTCAAATAGTTACGATAGATTGTGAAGTCGTGCTGATTTTGCTGTACTTTGAGCCGTCCGGACCAGATCAGGGGTGAATCGCATGACCGCCACAAAGAAAAATAACAAGGGCCCGATCCTGCCAGGCCGACTCGGGGATCCCAACGCGACGTTTGAGACAGACCCGCGTGCGGATCCGCGCATGGTAGCGACGCTGAAGCCGCTCGGCTATGCCGGCGTTCCGCCGGCAGCGCCAGTGACCGCCCAATCGCCGCTCAAGGACATCCTCGCTTTCCTGCTCGTTATGGAGAAGGGGACGCAGGAGATGCTAGAGGAGATCTTCAAGGGGCTGCCGCCCCTGCCGGTTGAGCACAGCGTCGAGGAGACCACGGGCGTTGACGGCAACACGATCAAGCTATACGTGTCGCGGCCCAAAGGCGTTAGCGGCAAGCTGCCCTGCATCTATCACATCCATGGTGGCGGCATGGTTGTCCAGACGGCACAGGATGCCGACTACGTGCGCTGGCGCGACGAGCTGGCCGCACTGGGCATGGTGGTTGTCGGTGTGGAGTTCCGCAACGGCGGCGGTGAACTCGGCGATCATCCCTTCCCGGCCGGACTGAACGACTGTATGAGTGGCCTCGAGTGGACCTACCAGAACAAGGAGGCGCTGCAGGCTGACAAGATCGTCGTCAGCGGCGAGTCAGGCGGCGGCAATCTGTCGCTGGCGGTGGGCATTCGAGCCAGGAAGCAAGGCAAGCTCGAAATGATCGACGGGATCTTTTCGATGTGTCCCTATATCTCAGGCGCCTATGGAGACCGGCCGCCAAGGCTCGAGTCGATGTGGGAGTGCGAAGACTATTTCTTTAACACCGGCATGCTGGCCGCCATGGTCAAAGTCTATGACCCGGACGGCAAGAATGCGCAAAACCCCGAAGCCTGGCCCTACTGGGCGAAACCCGAAGACGTGGAGGGCTTCCCGCCCACGGTCATTTCCGTGAGCGAGCTTGACCCCTTGCGCACCGAAGGCCTGGTCTTCTACCAGACTCTGAAAGCGGCGAAGGTCGTGGGCTTCGGCCGAACGGTAACCGGTATTTGCCACGCGGGCGATGTCATCCTGAGAAAGGCAATGCCGGATGTCTACCACGGCACGACTCGCGCGATACACGCGTTCGCGACGTCGCTCTAGAGCCACACTCGCGGACCTGGGCAAGACGACAATGAGAGTTTTCGATGTGATTGACACTACTTGTGGGCGCCGATACCGGCTGCCTGCACTCGCCTGTGTCTCCGTGTTGCTGATGGTCGCGGCCGATAGCGCCCTGTCCGCCGAGCTGGAGGAAATCATCGTTACGGCGCAGAAGCGCGAGGGCCTGCTGCAGGAAACACCGGTTGCCGTAACCGCGATCTCGCGCAATGAAATCGAGGTACGTAACCTGGATGACTTTGCGCAGATTCAGCATGTCGTTCCCGGGCTGGTCTTCGCGGAAATTGCGGACATGGCGCAAATGACGATGCGTGGCGTCGGCGTCGATATCTCGAGTATCGATGCCGAGCCGGGCATCGCTTTGTATTCGGATGGCGTGTACCGCGGTGGACTGACAACGTCGGGTTCGTTGCTCTTCGACCTTGAACGCATCGAGGCGCTGCGCGGTCCGCAAGGTACCTTGTTCGGTCGCAACTCCACGGGTGGCGCACTGAATGTCATTACGCGTCTGCCGGGCGACGGTTCGGGAATAGACGCGTCGTTGCTGGTTGGTAACTACGATCGGGTCCGGGCCGAAGTGTCGGGAGACGTGCCGATCGTTCCCGGGACTCTTGCAGTCCGTGGGGCTCTCGGCTACGACAATCGTAGCGGCTATTCGAACAACAGTTTCACGGGTCGCAAGGAAGACGACGCGGAGTCGCTGTTCGCAAAGATTGCGGCGGTTTTCGATGTGACGGACAGCACCGAGATCATTGTCCGCGCGGAGTTCACGGATAGCAGGATCGGCGGCCCTCCCTATGTCAAAACCGACGAAACCCCGGTTCCGCCATTACTCCTGAGCACGAGCAACCCCGGCGGCATTTTGTCCATCCCCGGTACCTTTTGTGGGCCATTGAGTTGCGAGGATGCGCTCGGTTTGAGCTTGAGCCCGCCTGGTACGGGGAGCACGGATCCACGCGAACTGTATTCCGACGGCACGACGCTGTTTGACCGGGAGTCCATTGGCCTGAGCGCAACCGTCAACGTGGCTCTCGGCGGCGACGTCAATTTCAAGTCGATCACGTCCTATTTCGACATAGAGCAAATCGGCGACCAGTCCAATTTCGACGGTGTCGACATCGCCTTCCTCGAGGGCTACTTCGAACAGGGAAACGAAGAGTGGTCCCAGGAATTCACGCTCAGCGGCAGTGCCGGCGATCTCGAATGGATCTCCGGGCTGTATTATTACGATTCCCGCATCGACGGCGCTTTCGAGTTCGAGTTTCCCGCGTTGCAGCCGACATTCGAAGCGCTGTTTGGCCTGTTGGCGGGCGGCGGCCCATTGCCCAGTGGCTCACTGGTTGCTTTCGGAAACCGCCTGGACGGTAGTACGTCGCCGGTCCCGTTCCTGGACCTGCAGTTGTTCCAGGACCTCGAGTCGGTCGCGGTGTACGGGCAGGGGACGTATAGCTTCACCGATCGTGTGCGTGGCACGCTGGGCGCGCGCTGGACCGAGGATACGAAGTCGGCGGTGCAGACCATCGGCAACAACATCGGCAGTGCCGCTTGCCGGGATTTCTTGCTCGACGATAGCTGGAGCGAGGTCACCGGATACGCAGGCGTCGATATGGACGTCGGCGACAGTTCGCTGCTATTCGGTTCCGTATCAACCGGATTCAAAGCGGGCGGGTTCAACGGTGGTAGCTGCGACAATCGTTACGACCCGGAAACGCTGACCGCGTACGACATAGGCACCAAGTTCAGCTTCCTCGCCAACTCGCTGCGCCTGAACGTGACTGCGTTCTACTACGACTACAAGGACCTGCAGGCTCGCCTGCTCGTGAACAACGCCGCGCTCGTGCAGAACGCCACTGATGCACGGACACAGGGTGTCGAGGTGGAGTGGAACTGGCTGGCCAGCGATAATTTCAGGCTCGATGGTTGGGTGGCTTTCCTGGACGCGGAGTTCAGGGACTTTGCCGCCACGGATCCGTTGCAGCCCCAGGTGGGATTCAACTGCGATCCCGTGACCGGGCTGGATTGCGTGCAGGACTTGTCAGGAAACGAAATGCTACGGGCGCCGAAGCTCAAGGCATCGGTCACCGCGGAATACGATGTCTGGCTGGAAAACGGCGGCCAGATCACCGTGCGTGGCGAGTTTATGCACACAGACGATATGTACCACACTGTATTCAACAACGATTTTGCGAGGCAGGACGGCTATTCCCTGACCAATGCGCGCCTGATATGGACACCGGGAAGCAACAAGTTCGATGGCTTGAGGGTCATCGCGTATGTGGAAAACATCGGTGATGAGGAGTACGTGTCGATTCACACGCCGACGGCCACGATTGGCGGCACGATTTCAACGTTCGGACCACCGCGCACGTTCGGCCTGCAGCTCAGATACAGTTATTGATGAGTCCGTGGCGATTTTCAGTTGAGCAGCGCCAGGTCCGGTAGCTTCGCATAGCCTTTGCAGGATGCGGTCGCGCGCCCCAGCGCGGCACGTGCCTTATCCAGTTCACCGCGCTCGAGGTAGGTTTGCGCCATGCGGCGCAGCGCCGATGCCGATACCAACTCCGACGCGATCGTGTCTATCTCATCGTCAATGGTGCGCAGTACGGACCGGGGTACCAACCCGGCGTCGAGTTTCGCCAGCATCGTGTAGTAGTAAGCGCGTGCCGACTGGTCTGCGACGGGCGCGGTACCCCGCAGGTAGTCACGCTCTGCGATCTCAGCAGCCCGCACGTAGGCAGCAATTGCCTTCTCGGTATTTCCCGCCTGGCGATACGAATCGGCGAGGTTGCCCCACATCTCGTGGATCTCCGGGTTGCCGTTTGCAACCGAGTCGATCGCCTTTTGTCGCAACTCCGCCGAGCGTTCGAAATCGCCGAGGAAATAGTAAGCCTGGCCCAGGAACTCGTCGCCCACGTAGGAGTTCGGGTTTAATGCCTGTGCCTTCGCATACGCTTCACGCGCGCTCTCGAGATCGCCGTCGCAAAGGTAGAAACTACCGAGGTTGGCCAGCACGTATTCATTCTCGTCTCTGGCACGTGCAGCTTCGCTCGCCTCTATGGCACCAGGCACGTTGCCATCGAACCACTCCATCGTCGCGAGAAAAAACAGCGGCTTCCAGACATACGGGTCGACCTCGGCGGCGCGCCTCGCATTAGCCTTGGCCGCCAGCAGGTGTTGGTGATCGCCCGTCTCCCGGTAGGCCTCGAGCTGGCTGGACGCCAGCCCTGCGAGCGCAACCGAATCCCTGGGATGCCGCAGGATCGTCTGCTCGTAGATCGCGACAGCCTCGGCGTCGCGCCCGGTAAGTTGCAGGAAATGGGCATGTGCCGCGGCAACCACACGGTCGTCGGGATCGAGTTGTACGGCCTGGCCGCAGGCGAGCGACGCATCGTTCAACGCGCGCTCTTCGCTGTCCATCCAGTGCTCCTCGAGCAATGTCTGGCACAGGCCGGCATGCGCACGCGCGTAATTCGCATCCCTTCGCAAGGCAGCCTCGAACCGGCTCTGCGCCCGTTTTATATTCAGCTCATCAGACGGAGCGTCGAGGTGGCGCTCGCCCTCGAGATAATCGTCCTGCACCGGCGCGAGCGGAAAATATGTGGCCGCGGTCTCGGGGACAGGCATGCCGACGGCACGTCGCACGGCCAGTGCTGTGTCGTTCGCTATCAACGCCAGCGATTCGGGCAGGGCAACGGTCGGTACGCTGTCGGCCCAGACCTGCTGGCGGACGCCACCTCTGAACAGGT
Organism: uncultured Gammaproteobacteria bacterium; assembly: GCA_963698895.1. GTDB lineage: Bacteria > Pseudomonadota > Gammaproteobacteria > Steroidobacterales > Woeseiaceae > UBA1847. The sequence goes on from CAVOSO010000002.1 coordinate 212,712, forward strand.
ACGCGCGTACCGCCGTAAGCCGCCCGACCTGCTTGAAGTCGCCGTCAACGACCACGTCCGTCCGCAAGCGGGTAGCGGTCTCGGCCGGATCACGCGACTGGGTAAGTACGTCTGCGGTCGGACGCGCGACATTGAAGTCATTCGCAAGGACGTTGCGCAGGGCGTTGCTGAATGCGCTGTCCGTGTCGCCGACAAAGGGAATCACTGCGAGTGTTGGCACGCCCATGTCGAGCCCGGCCGCCGTGCTGTCGACCGCGGTATCGGGGTGGGTCTGCGGTTCGAACCACCAGCGAATTCCGAGAACCAACGCAAGTACGACGACAGCAGCAACGAGTGCAAGGCTTATGCGAGGACGCAATCCCGTTGGATGTTCCGCCGCGTCCGTCAGGAGCGTGTCTTCGTCCGCTGTCCTATATAAGGAGTAGGCGTCGACGCCAAGTGCGCGTGCGACACGCTCGAGCGTCGCCGGATCGACCGGCAATTCGCGAAACACGCGGCTCACAACGTCTTTCGGTGCGTTGTCGAGTTCCTCGATATCCGCGATGCGTTCGGCGAGAGCCGCCTGGGTCTTGAACCCGGCCGCAGTCAGGGCATGTGCCAGCTTTGCTCGCGAGGCACGAACGCCACGGTTTCTCTGTCCGCTATTTGCCGGGCTCATGGGCTCAAATCATATAGCAAAACCGGAAAGTCACGCTAAATGCCCCTAAGTACAGCTAGCTGTCGATGCGCTGGCGCCCGCAGCTGGCCTATGTTCGGGGCTCGGAGACGGCCCATGCAAACGAAAACCTGCGCAACCTTGTGTCTGGCCATCGCGCTCGCGGGTTGCGGCGACGATCTCACAGGCACCTACGCGGACGACGCGAACGTAACTCGCTACGCGTTTACGGGAAATGGCGCTGTGAGGATCCTGGTTCTTGGCAGCGAGGTCGACGCCGAGTACCGCCTTGACGGCAACAAGATCCTGGTCAGTAGCGCACAAGGCACGGTGGTCCTGACACGCCGTGACGACCGGCTCTACGGACCCATGGGTCTCGAGCTTATTCGTCAACCCGAATAACCCGGAAGGAGAATACGAAATGGCACTAGTAAAAATATCAGGCCCGGTGAGCAATTTTCGCGAGGAGACCAAGGTCACGAGTTCTCACACGTACAACAGTGGTTACACCCAGGTCCGGACCGAAAAGGAAATCAATTTTCGCGTTGGTAACAAACCCGTGACGATGAAAATGCAGAAGTCGATGGAGCTGACCAATGGCGACGAGGCAACCGTCGTCGGTAGCGACACACGGGGCGGCGTCAAGGCCATCCTGGTTCGCAACGACACCATCGGCATGATCTACGGATACAGCACCTGGTTCCTCATGATGTGGGCAGCCATCCTGACGCTTGTGGGGATTGTGACAATAGGCGTCTTCGTTGGCTTGCTGCTCACACCGCTCGGCCTCTACCTGTTCTATAAGGCATACCAGCACAAACAGGCTTACGAGATGATGGCGGCATGACGGGCGCCAGCGGTATCAAAGCGCTGCTCACGCGCAAGAAGATCGTCGCGGGTACTATCGCAATTGGCGGGATGATCGTCGGCGCCATCGTTGGCATCGCGGTCCAGGCCGGCGTTGAAAGTACCGGCCTGCTGGGACCATCCGTCGAGGCACTGCTCGAAGAACAGGAAGCGAACTTCAGCGATATCAATGCGCGCCTTAGCGAACTGAAAGACCAGTCGAGCGATCCGGCCGTAAAGCAAAGCCTTGCTGACCTCGAGAAGTTGCTTGCCCGGCAAGGCGAGCTGCAGTCAAAAGCCAATAGCGAGCTGGCCTTTCTCGGGGACCAGGTCGCCAACCTGAGGCAAGCCTCGCTCGACGAGCGCGGTTTCTCAGGAGGCGCGGACTTCTGGCTGGCCTCCGGCGAAAGCGTTGCGGTCGGTGACAGGACCAACGTGATGGGTGTTACCCGGGTCTGGGGCGAGAAGGTAGACGTCAATCTCAATGGTCAAAAGTCACGCATGAGTGTCGGCGACTCGGTAAGCACGGAGAGCTGCACCGTGTTCTTCCGGCAGGGGCGGCGGCCCGACGATGGCCGCGTCGGGTTTGATGTGAGTTGCGGGTAGCGCTACCTTGCAAGGCGCTGATCGGCGTCCTGTTGATGAACATCGAGTGGTTCAACCGGCCCTTAGCGAGCCTCGGGGCTTTGACAAAAGCCTCGCGGGTTTCGATCATGCGTTCGGCTGGTTGGTCCGGTGTTTCGTAGAGGGTAAGTTTTACAAGCTCTTCGCATTGCTTTTCGGCATGGTGGCTGAGCCGCTTCCGTTTCGGTCCCTTCGAATGGGTCTGGCGCTCTTTGACGTACAAGTCGCTGCAGCCAATGCGGCTGGCCGCTCCGGGGTAGGCGCCCTCCCGAATTTGACACCTGCATTATGTGATCTGCGTCACAAAAAAGACCCCTCTCAGGCGGGCGCCTACACGGGCTGTCCGGTCATCCGGCGCACTAGAATGCACCCATCATAAGAACAGACCGGACAGACCTATGAGAGCCATACTTCACCGCCGTGCCGCAATGATCGTCGCCGCCCTTGCCGTTATCGGCTTGGCGTCGATCGCGGGATCGGGAGCAAAGGACGAATCCTCGGCAAGCTCAAGCTACATTATCCAGGGGCAAAGTCTCGACGCCGTGGCGTCGCTGGTCCGTTCAACGGGCGGCCAGATAACGCACGAGCTCGGTGTTATTCGCGCCGTGGCGGCCGATCTTTCCGAGAGCCAGGTGGTTGCGTTGCGGAATCACGAGGACGTGCGCCGGGTGTACAGCAATGACGCGGTGCAGGTCGCTGGCAAGCCAGGCGGCAGCAATAGTAGTTCCAGCTATTCGACAGTGGATACGCGCTACGCTTCCCTCGTCAATGCCGACGCCGTGCACGACATGGGTTACACCGGTGCCGGTATCGGTATCGCGGTTCTCGACACCGGTCTCTGGAAACACGACGGCATTCGCTACAACCCCGCCGGCAAGACCCGCCTAACCGGGCTCTACAATGCCATGACGGATAGCGAGTCGAATTCCGCGCTTAGCGGTGACGATCCGGGCGGCCATGGCTCTCACGTGGCGAGTATCGCCGTCTCCAGCCTGAGAACGCCCGAAGGCCTGTACAACGGTATAGCCCCGGGCGCAAATCTTATTTCCGTGCAGGCGTTCGATGAATTCGGCCATGGAACGTATGCCGACGTGGTGCGCGCCATAGACTGGGTGGTAAGTAACAGGGCAAAGCACAAGATACGCGTGCTCAATCTTTCGTTCAGTGCCGAAGTACGCTCACACTACTGGGATGACCCTATCAACCAGGCCGTCATGGTTGCCTGGCAAAAAGAAATATTCGTCGTAGCGGCTGCGGGTAACAGTGGTCCTTCTGCCATGACCATCGGTGTGCCCGGCAACGTGCCGTACATCATGACGGTCGGCGCGATGACCGACAACTTTACGCCGAACGACGAGTCCGACGACAAGCTGGCAACATTCTCGTCCGCGGGTCCAACCTACGAAGGATTCGTCAAGCCGGACGTCGTTGCTCCGGGCGGTCACATGTTAGGACTCGTGCAGGGCAACTCAACGCTGGCATCAATGTATCCTGAGTTCTATGCCAGCGACATGTACTTCGAGATGTCCGGTACATCGCAGGCGACGGCCATCGTCTCCGGCATCGCCGCACTCGCCCTGGAGGCAGAGGCATGGCGCAGCGTGGACGAACTCAAATGCAAGATCCTGTCCGCCGCGAAGCCCGCGGTAACCGGCAATGGCAGCAAGGCGTCCCTCGCTTATAGCGTCTTCCAGCAGGGCGCAGGCATGGTCGACGCCTACTCCGCGGTCACCAATCAGACGGTCGACTGCGCGAACAATGGCCTGCATATCGACAACGACATAGATGGTTACCAACATTTCGGCGGCCACGCCAACCAGGATGCCGACGGCAACTACTACCTGATGGGCGATCTTGACAGCAGGGAGTCGGGCTACGTCTGGACCGACGGCTACCTCTGGACCGATGGCACGGCCTGGACCGATGGTTACCTGTGGACCGACGGTTACCTGTGGACGGACGGCTATCTCTGGACCGATGGTGGCGTCGACTCGAACGGCTATATCTGGACCGATGGCACCGTGAACATGCAGGGTTACCTCTGGACCGATGGCGGCGTATCGACTCGGACGGCTATCTCTGGACCGATGGTGGAACCGAGATGGCGTCCATGAGCAGCTGGGTCGAGCCTGAATAAGAAGGACCTGTGCGAACTCAAAAGGCCCCTCCGCGGGGCCTTTTTTTTGGCGACGAGCCAACCCGGTGTCAGCCGGTGAGGCCGGTCCTACTCGAGCGCGGTGACTCCGGCAGCCGTGTGGCATCCCTGGCACTGGGCCGAGATTTCTTCCGCCGCGGCTCGCGCCGATTCCAGGTCGGTTGCGGTTTCGACCTCGTAGGCAGCGTTGCGCATGGCGGTAATGTAGTCCTGCCATTCTTCAGGAACGCCGTCTACGGCGTCGTGCTGCGATAGCCAGTAGGCCGGTGTCGCAGCGCCCATGAGGTCATCGTCTGCGAGCGCAAACATCAGCTCATCGAGCTTGGTCGCATGCTCGTGCATGTGAGCGACGAATGACTCGTCGAATCTTGGATTGGGTCGGCTGCACTTCCTCAGCGGCGGCCTGGTCGCTCTCGAGAGGCTGTGGCTCGGTTGTTTCCTGCTTGCCGCAGGCGGCCAGACTCAAGGCGATCGCGGAAATCCAAAGCGCATGAGTGTTCATAAAGACTCTCCTGTTGGTCTCTGCCCATAGAATTCCACAATCGGGGGCGGGAAGCCATGCGATAACTACGTAGGCGGGGCCGGTAGGCCATGTCGCTCGTTATCGCAAACATTGCGAGAACGCAACGTTTGTGCTAGTATATGGGTTCAATACAAGGAGGTCATAACATGACTATCACGCAATCCACACTACCGTATGAGTACAATGCGCTCGAGCCACACATATCGGCCGAAACGCTGACGTACCACTACGACAGGCATCACCGTGCCTATGTCGACAAGCTCAACAAGCTGATCGACGGGACGTCGTATGCAGGATTGCCGCTCGAAGACATCGTGACCAAAGCTCGTGACGGCGCGGCAATCGATATTCTCAACAATGCCTTGCAGGCGTGGAACCATGCGTTCCTCTGGGAGAGCATGTCGCCGAACGGTGGCTCGATTCCCGAAGGGCGCATCAAGGAACTCGTCGAGGAGAGCTTCGGCAGCCTGGACGCCTTCAGGCGCCAGTTCAGGGACGCGGCGTTGTCGCACTTCGGCAGCGGCTGGGTCTGGCTGGTGCTCGATGGCGCCAAACTGCGAATCCTCACAACGGTCAACGCCGACGCACCGATTGGAACGCACATGGTGCCCCTGTTGACGCTCGATGTCTGGGAACACGCCTACTACATCGACTACAGGAATGAGCGTGCGCGCTACGTCGATACGTTCCTCGACAAGCTGATCAACTGGAAGTTCGCAGCGCAAAACCTCCGTGAGCTTGGAACCAGGAAAGCGGCATGACGCATGCCGGTAGGCCCTCACGGGGCGCTACACCAGGACTATTGAAAGCCAGCCTGCGGGCTGGCTTTCCGCTTTTCCATTAAGATAGGCGATCCGACGACACGCCGCCCCGGAATCCGATGCACGGACAAGACCTGATTATCCTGAGTGGCCTGCTGGTGGCCGGTTTCGCGTGCCAATGGCTGGCCTGGCGAGTCAAGTTGCCCTCGATCCTGTTCCTGCTGATCACGGGCATCGTGCTCGGACCGTTGCTCGGCTGGTTGCGGCCGGATGAGCTGTTCGGCGAGCTGCTCACACCACTCGTATCGCTTGCCGTCGCCGTCATCCTCTACGAAGGCAGCCTGACCCTCAAGCTCAAGGAGATACAGGGACATGGCAAGGTCGTCCGCAATCTCGTCACTGTCGGCGTTGTTATTACGTGGCTGGCCGCGACTTTCTCCGCCCGGCAGTTTCTCGGCTGGGATTTATTGCTCGCGGCGTTATTCGGCGCGGTCGTTACCGTCAGTGGCCCGACCGTAATACTGCCGCTGATCCGGAGTATTCGGCCGAACGGTGCCGTGTCCAACGTATTGCGCTGGGAAGGTATTCTTGTAGATCCTCTCGGCGCCATCCTCGCGGTCCTGGTTTTCGACGTTATCGTCGTTACGCAAACCGTCGCAACGACCGGCCAGCTGGTGGCAACGATAGGGCTCATTGTTGCCGGCGGAGTCGGCCTGGGTGTCATTGCGGGCCATGCGTTCGGCGTGGTCCTCCGCAACCACTGGCTACCTGACTATCTTCGCGACTATGCGGCTCTGGCGATGGTCATCCTCGTCTTTGCGGTCGCGGAAACCGTCGCTACCGAATCCGGCCTGCTCGCCGTCACCATCATGGGTGTCTGGCAGGCCAATATGCGGGATCTCGATCTTGACGACATACTGGATTTCAAAGAGAGCCTGACGCTCGTACTCGTCGCAGGTCTGTTCATCGTCCTGGCTGCGCGAATCGACCTCGGGGCGCTCGCATCCCTTGGGTGGGGGGCCGTTGCCGTGCTCGGTGCGCTGCAGATCGTCGCAGGCCCGCTACGTGCCATCGTGTCATCGCTTGGCAGCGAGCTGCCCTGGCGAGACCGAGCGTTCCTCGGCTGGATATTCCCCCGCGGCATCGTCGCAGCGGCTGTGTCGGCACTGTTCGCCCTGCGTCTTGAAGAAATGCAGTTCCCGGGCGCCGACAAGCTGGTTCCCATGGTGTTCACGATTATCGTCGGTACCGTGGTGATCCAGGGCCTGACGGGGCGTCTCGTCGCGAGCTGGCTGGGCATCGCCAACCCGGAGCCCACCGGTGTTCTTATTATCGGCGCCAATCCCGCCGCACTTTTCTACGCGAAAGCACTGCGGGATGCGGGCCAGCGGGTCCTCGTCGCCTCCATGAGCTGGGACGGCATCAGCAAGGCGCGCATGGCCGGCTTGCCCGTGTTCTATGGCAGCGCGGTATCGAGCTACGCCGAACGCCATATGGACCTGCTCGGACTCGGCAATCTTCTCGCGATGTCATCCCGGCCCGGCCTGAACGAGCTGGCCTGCGTGAAGTTCCGCTACGAATTCGGCAGGGACTCCGTGTACACGGTGCAGCAGGATTCCGAGTCGGCACATGCCAAGCACCAGATCACGGGCGATACGGCCGGGCGCCTCCTGTTCGACGGGCAGCGCTCCTTGGACGAACTCTGTGAGATCTTCTCCGGGGATGTCGATACCAAGACAACCGAGATTACGAAAAGCTTTACGTTTGAGGAGTATCGCGAAAAACACCCCGACCGGATCCTGCTGTTCGTAACCATGGACGATGCCCGTATCCGGTTCCCGCTGGGCAAGGTTGCCAACTGGATCTCGGAGGGCGACAGGATCACGGCGCTGGTCCGCAAGGCCCCGGACCAATAGCCGACACCTTTGCGATACCGCAATCATTGCAGTATCATTACGCAATAAACGGGAAACCGACGATGCATGACGATGAATTGACCGCCGAGATCCAGCAACTGGAAAGGGCGCTGCGTTTTGCCCGCACGAATCTGAGCGCTGACATCACTGCACAACGACTGTTGATTCTCATCGGGGTGTATTTTCACGAAGGCCTGAGTCAGCGCGAGCTACTGAGTTTCCTCGATTCGACATCGGTCACCGCGTTGTCGCGCAATATCGCCGATCTCTCGTCGCTCACGACCAGGAAACTGCCTGGTCCCGGCTTGCTCGAGTTACGTACCGACCCGCTAAACCTGCGCGTCAAGCGCGTCTTCCTGACGGCCAAGGGTCGCCGCTTCATGAAACGCTGGTTCCTGACCAGCGCTGCCTAGCCAGGCTCAACCTGCGCCGTTTTCGCCCAGGTCAGCCAGGGTCTCGCAGGCTCTTTCATAGCCGAGATTGGCCATCTCTTCAGCACGATGAAACTCGAAGAAACTGCACGCGTTGCGGGGGATCTCGATTGTCTTGTCAGGCGCGTAGGCGGCCAGTTTGAGTCTCGCGATCGCGCCCTGCATGACATCGATCGATTTCACGAGCAGATCGGCTGCATCTGAATTGCTGTCGAGGCCAGCGGAGTCATCCTGCTCACGGAATCCGTTAAGGAAGTCTGCAATTTTCTCCCGGTAGCTGTTGCCGGCATCATCCGGACCCTGCTCCGCGTCCGGCGGGGTGTAGTCGTCATCAATGCCAGCGAGGTTTACGGCGATCGTCAGGTCGGTCGAATCGTTCAGGGTCGGTGCGATGGGGATGGGGTTGACCAGTCCTCCATCGACGAGCGTGCGGCCATCCAGCTCCACGGGCGCGAATACCCCGGGAACGGCTGTCGATGCCTTGATCGCGGTAAACAGCGATCCCGAGTTGAGCCAGACTTCGCGCTGGTCGTCGAGCGACGTGGCGACGGCCGTAAAGCGCTTGTCGAGTTCCTCGATCTTGCGGTCGCCGACGAGTTCCTTGAGGACTTCGATGATTCGCTCGCCCTTGAAAATCGATCGCAGCGTAAACGAGAAATCGAGCAGCTTGACGACATCACCCCTGGCGAGGTTGAACGCCCATTCGTTGTATGTCTCGAGCTCGCCAGCCGCGTAGATACCGCCGATGACGGCGCCCATCGATGTACCGGAGATATTCTCGATCGAGAAACCCTTTTCTTCCAGCGCGCGGATAACGCCGATATGCGCGTGCCCGCGTGCGCCGCCGCTACCGAGCACCAGCGAAACGCTGCGTGATTGCTTTGCCATAGCTCGTTCCTAGTCCTTGACCGTACTTACCGATACCGGTGTCTTGAAGATCAGCTCGCGGTGCGGGTACGGAATGGCGATCCCATTTTCCTTGAAGGCATCCCACAGGGCCATCAGCACCTTGCCGCGAATGTTCGTCAACCCCTGCTGTGGGTCCGTTATCCAGAAGCGCAGCTTGAAATTCAGCGAAGAGTCGCCGAACTCCGTCAGCCAGCAGACCGGCGGCCTCTGCGAGGCGTCTACCCGGCCCACGCTCCCGGCTGCCTCGATAGCAATACGCGTAACCTCGTGGGGGTCTGAGTCGTAAGAAACGCCGAAATCGACGTCGAGCCGCACGTACTTGTCCGAGAATGACCAGTTGATCACCTCGTGAGTAATGAAGTCCTCGTTCGGAATCAGGAATTCCCGGCCATCGCGCGTGACGACGGAGACGAAACGAGCACGAAGTTCACGAATCCAGCCGAAGGTCTCGCCCAGCGAGATCGTGTCGCCGGGCTTGATCGACTGGTCGAGCAGAATAATGATGCCCGAGATGAAGTTGGAAACCACTTTTTGCAGACCGAAACCGATACCAACGCCAACCGCGCCGGAAAGCACAGTCAAGGCCGTCAAATCGATGCCGAGGCCCGAGATCGCGATCATCGCCGCAAGCACGATCAGCGAGATGCGCGTTATCTTGCCCAGCAAGACGCGCAATGAAGGCGTTAATTCCTCCGCTTTCTGAATGCGGCGGTCGAGAAAGTTGCCCGCCGTGAACGACACCCAGATGGCAGCGGCAAAGAGCAGTGCCGCCTGCAGCAGGCTCAGAATTGAAACGCGGATCTTGCCGATATTGAAACCGGCGTTGTCGAGGAGCCGGGCGGTGTCGTCCACGACGCCAAGGATCATCGCTGCAACGTACATCCAGGCCGCATAGGCAAACAGCTTGCGCAGTAGCCGGCTGCGCAGCGCATGCGAGGTGACGGCAATGAGCAGCCAGGCCGCAGACAAGCAGCATGGCGATGTAGATGAGGTAGTTGCTTTGTGGCCAGGCGATGACCGATGTGAGGACATACACAAGCGCCAGCAGAATGACAAAGAACACCCACTCGAAGCGGCGCAGGAATGCGACGATGACACGCAGCAGGCCGGGCATGCCCTTGATGTTGCGCGCTCGTTCTTCGAACCACGGTTCGATGCGTCGCGACACCAGCAGGGCGGGCAGGTACAGCACCACGATCAGGCCGAGCTGGATCAGGACCACCGGGCCGCTTATGTAGTCAATGATGAGCTGGCTGTATTCCTGGCCAAGGGCGAGAAGTCTGTCGAGCATCGCAGTCCTCTAGTCGGATTCGGGCAGTGACGACTTGATCTGTCGACCGAGTCGCAAAGTAGCGAACGTCAGAAGCGCCAAGACTAGCGCAATTTCGAAACGAGCGATAAAGCATTGATTACGATAAGGCCAGAAACTGGATACGAGCCTCAGCAGCGCTGGCAACCGCCAGGTTCGCCGGGAGTCAGAGCACGCCGGGTATAAGCCACCACGACCGCTTCCTGTATTCGGCCCAGCCAGGATGCCGCGACATGCTGGCCTCCTTCATGATCATGTTGACGGCAAACAGACCGACCCAGACCCAGGCGAGGACCACGACCGGCAGCCAGTGCCAGACCATCATCGCGAAACTGCCATAGATCATCATTTCGCCAAGGTAGTTCGGGTGGCGGACGTAACGGTGCATGCCATCTGTAATCAGGCCACGCTGAATGCGCAGGGTGAAAAACTTCTGTGCGTCCGCCGCTACCATGACGGCGCAGCCGACGATACAGAGGCTGATGCACAGGCAGTACCAGGCGAAGTCGGGCAGCGGATAGGTCGGCTGCGACGTGCCGGAGACGAGCAGCCAGCCAAATACCCAGTACCAGCCCAGCACCCCCGCAAAGGCGACAATCCCACCGCCAATCGTGATGCGCCGCTGCCAGCCCAGGTCGGGGAACGCGAGGTCCTTGAGAATCCACACCAGGCCGTAGCTGCCCTGCATGGCGGTATAGACCCACGCTTCTGTCGACGTATTGCCGTAGTACGCAATCAGCCCGAGCAGGAAAAAGAAGGTGCCCGCCTTCTGGAAGTTTATGATCCAGGCAAACTTCCACGGCCGCGGACCGCCGAGGAAGTCGTTAACAAGATAGTCCGTCGCACGATGGATGGCCTGGGCCCAACGCGGCGCTTCGTAGGACACTATTGCGCCTGCTCAGCCTTTGCGAGTTCTTGACGAACCAGGTTGAGTAACTGCTGCCGGCCGAAACTCGGCAGGGGCCGCCCGTTGACGTAATACTCCGGTGTCGCGCTGACCTTCAGGAACACGGCATCCTTCTTATCCTGTTCCATGCGTGCCCGCACATCGAAGTTCTCCATGTCGGCCATGAGCTTGTCCATATCAAGGCCAACGCTCGCGATGGCGGGTGCGATGCGTTCCGGCAGCACGGTGTGGTGCTGCGTCCATTGGTTTTGCGTTGCGAGCAGCGTCTCCAGTGTTTCCCAGTACTTGCCCTGTTCCCGGCTGGCCTCGAGGACCTTGACGGCGTACTCAGATCCCTGGTGGAAGGGGATGTGTCTTACCGACAGGCGAATCTGGCCGGGCACCTCGGCCATCCACTGCTTGACCATGGGGTAGAACAGCGCACAGGTTTCGCAGGCAGGATCGAGGAATTCGACGATATGCACTGCGGCATCCGCGTCGCCAAGCGTCGGGGAGTGCTCACTCGCAAGCGCCGCGGCGCGGCCATCTTCGACGGTATGCGCGCTTGGCACATCGTCCTTCTTAAGGATAACCGCCAAGGTAGCGACGGTCAGAAAAAGCACTACGCCGATGGCGATGACGATACCCCAGCGCATCTCGCCAGCCTGCTTGCTGCCATGTACGTTGTTCATAGGCCCAAGTATCCTGTGCCATTGTGACCGAGTCCAGAGAACTTCATGAAAAGAGCAATCCTGTATACACCTGTCGTTCTTAGTCTCCTCGTGCTTGGCGCCCACTTCATGCGTTACGGAAATAACGCCGGTGTCATTGCCTCGCTGGCGTTGATCGGCCTTCTCTTCGTGCGGCGCGCATGGGCCGCCCGGGTCGTCCAGGCTGCGCTCGTGCTGGGTGCGCTCGAGTGGGTCTTGACGTTGGCCCGACTGTCGCAGGCGCGCGCTGCAATGGGCGAGTCCGCGACGCGCATGACGGTCATCCTGTGTTGCGTCGCGGCCGTGACGTTCGCCTCCGCATTGCTGTTCCAGGCAAAACCGCTCAAACAGATGTACAGGTTGCCCTAGCGGCCCAACAGCTTCGCGAGGTCGCCCAGCAGGTTGCGCAGCGTACCCGTGATGACGACAAACTCGGCGTCCAGCCTGGCGAGCGGGTCCGTGTGGTCCTCGCTATCGTCGTCCATGCCGAGGAACTTGAGCTTGGTGATCACCCCGGTATCGCTCAGTACGAAACGCATGACGTTGTCGTAGACGATTTCGAGATGAGTCAGGCGCATCCCGTGCGCGACATGATCGCGGATAGACCGGTCGCTCAGGTCGAAATTGCTCCAGCGCACAATCGAACCCGAATCGGCCGCGTCCTGCATGCGGCACTCCCGGCCTACGGCAAACTGGCCCGGCGCACCGCCGAGAAAGACCTTGGTCAGCAACTCGTCGAACGGTTTCCGGTACTGCAGTGGTTGCAGGTTGACCCGGTCATTGGCCGCCTGCAGGCGTCGCAGAAATCGTTCTGCCCCGGACTCCTGCGCGGCGTCGATGCCGACGACGTTCTCTTTGGTATCGAAGTAGCCCCAGATCCTGTCCGACTTGAGCATCGCTTTGGGGAGCAACTCGTCACGCGCCTCGGCCTTGAGCCGGCGCTTTTCGCGAGGCGGTGGCGGTTCCTGCATACGTTCGCGGTACGCCTCGATGCGCGCTTCGAGCTCCTCGTTGATCACCGCATGAGGCAACACGCGGGACTGGCTACGCAGCCTGAACAGATCCGCGCCATTAACGCGGCGCGCCAGCAAGTCGCTCGTATCGGCGTCGACCGGCACCCAGCCGGAGCTGCGTTCCGTGAACGGGCCGCAGGGCTCGAAGGCTGCTGTCTCGAGATTTGCGGACAGGGCCTCTTCGGACGCGGGCCACTCGCCGTCGAGGGCGTAGAAACGTACATTGCGAAACATGGTGGGCTTTCTGCGGCTGACAAGGCGGCGCAGTATCCATGTTTATGATCTCGATGTCACGAGACCCGGCAGGTCACTCGAGCTGGGCGACGATCCTCAGTGCGATGTCTTCGCCGCGGGATGTCAGCCTTGCGACAGACGCATACTTGTCAGCAACGGGGACCGGTTCGCGGAGCAGAAGGTTGACGGACGACAGGCGCTCCATGCTGCGCAGCGCGGCAGCGGGTTCAATGCCGACCGTGCGGGAGAGTCGCGATACACTCATCGGTCCCTGGTCGGCGAGAAACGACAGCAGGATGAAGTCGCGCACCTTGATGCCATGATTGACCAGCAGCGAGGCGAGTGAGTCATCCGCTGCAATAAAGTGTGCGGCCGACTGACCAGCGATCGAATCCTCGTTGCTATGCGAACCGGACTTCATGGTCCTCTCCCTGGTGACTTCTCTCTTACACGAATACGAGGCAGAAATCGTTCCCTGGTTCCGGCGATTTGTTGCTTGGCTGGTTGGACCGCGGAGACTCGTGTAACGTCTGCAACCGAATCTACACATGGCATTGCCTCCGGGAAATACGGCGTTTGCCTGCTTTTTTGATGGACAAAACACCGCCATGCCTTGTGTCTCGCTATCGAACTGGGGTAATTCCAGTAGACGAATGGGGGTTTACCCCCCATACCAGTACCTTGCGGCGAGGGGGAAATTAGCTGAGGACTTATGCATGGCAGACCAACAATGAAGATTCCAAGCCGACATAGATCGGCGACTCTCGCCGGTATTGCAGTGTTGTGGCTGGCATCGGGCCAGGTGCTCGCCGCCGAGTCCCAGCACGACATGCTGATCTTTCTCAGTGCCGAGCGGTTTGAGGCCTTCTCGTCAACGGATCCTGCGCTTGAGGGATTCGATGTCCACGGTACGGCTGATTTCCTGTACACCTTTAATAGCGACCGGTTCCGGTTTCTCGCGGAGTACATCTGGACAGACGAAGAAAGCGAGATGGAGCGCTTCCAGGGCGCCTTTGAAATCGATGACAAGACGATGCTGTGGTTCGGTCGCTTTCACGCAATTTCCAACTACTGGACAACCGAGTTCCACCACGGCCAGTACATGCAGACCAGCATCAGCCGGCCCGGGCTCGAGCAGTGGGAGGATGAAAGCGGACCGATGCCCTCTCACATTACCGGTGCCTGGCTGGAGCATGAGTTTACTCTCCGGAACCAGTCCGCCCTCAATGTCGGCCTGACCGCAGGCGTTGCACCGAAGTTCGAAGGGCATGAACTCGTCGCTTTCGACATCCTGGATCCCGACTCCGGACACGACCTCGGAACCAGCATCCGGGTCGCTTACCGGCCGGATGTGCTTACGACCAACCAGGTCGGCCTGACCATCTCGCACAACGACATCGCCGTGGTCTCCGACTCGAGCCCGAATCTGGCCGATCTGAACTCGATCAGGCAGTTCACGGTGGGCCTTTTTACGAACTGGCGCTGGGAAGACTGGCGGCTCTCGTCAAACTGGATGTATTTCAATATCGACATGAACTACGCAGCGGGTACTGTCGATGACGATTTCTTTCTGGGCTATCTCCAGGCCGAGTACGAAGCGGCGGACGACTGGACGGTTTTCGGCAGGGTGGAGTTCGGTGACGGCGAAGACGATTCAATCTACCTGCAACTGTTGCCCGCGGTTATCGCGCATCGACATATGCTCGGTGTGCGCTGGGACTTCATCGATTCTCATGGCCTGACGCTCGAGATTGCGGACACCAGTACGCAAGGCATGGGCACCGACCATGACAGTTTCAAAGAGCTGCGCTTTCAGTGGAGTGCCGTCTTTCCGTGAGAGCCCGTGCCAAAAAAACTCTGGTTGTTATTATCCTTGCATTCGTAGCCGAGATGTCGGCTGCGGAGGATACCGTCGTGCTGGTAGTGAGCAGCGACAGCCAGCTACAGGACATAAGCCTGCTCGATGTTCGTAAGGCCTATCTCGGGATATCCGTCGTGCTCGAGGCTGGCACCATCAGGCCGTTGCGGCGCAAGGATGACGAGCAGCTCAACCTGATCTTTCTGCAATCCGTTATTGCCATGTCCGAGAAATCCTACGAAAGGCGCCTGCTCTCGCTCATGCTCAAATTCGGTACGCCACGGCCGGAAGAGGTGGACACCCGCGGCGCATTGCTCGGGCGGCTGGAGCGCAGCCGCCATGCGATAGCGTATATGTGGCAGCGCGAAGCCGAGGCGGATCCACGCGTGAAGGTTATCAAGGTGCTATGGCAAGATCACTAAAATCCATTGCATCGAGGATGGTCCTCGCAGTACTCGTGATTCACGCAGTGCTGTTGCCGCTATTGGCCATCGGCATGATAGCCGTGGTCCGCAACGTCCAGGAGGAGGTCTTCATCGACCATGTCCGGATCTACTCCCGGGTCTTTGCCGATATGTTGCAGAGCGACGGGCATCTTGCGGATGACGAGAAAATCGTCGAGGCGCTGGATAGCTCTGTCCTGGGTGGGCGCAGCGTACACGCCGCTTTCCAGATCGGCGACAAGCGGCTGCTGAGCTCCATCATGAGCGAGGAGGATGCCGACAGGTTTGTCGAAGACTTCCACTTCGGCGAGCATGACGACGACGTCTACTACATTGCCGCTCCCATCGTGGTCGGCAACGCGATGGCCGTGCTCGAACTGGGATTCGATGAAACGCCAACGCTGGCGGCGATCCGGGGTGCGCGCACGACTATCCTGACAATTGTCCTGGGCTACCTGCTGGTAACGGTGTTTCTTGCGATGGTGCTCAGTGCCCTGGTCTCGAGTCCGCTGCAGCGTCTGCGGCACGACAGTCACAAGATCGCGTCCGGCGACTACACGAGGAAAATGTCCGTCGACAGTGAAATCGTCGAGATTCGTGAGCTGACCAGCGATCTTGAGCATATGCGCAGCACGCTGGTGGGGATCAACGCGAAGCTCGAAGGTGAGATCAAAAGTCGTGAGGCGGCGGAAGCGGAACGCCGGAAAGCGGAAACGCACCTGCGCCATATGCACCGCCTGCAATCAATCGGCACGATGGCGGGAGGCGTTGCGCACGAGTTCAACAATGTCCTGCTGCCAATACTTCTGTACACCGACCTGGCGCTTGAGGACCTGCCCGAAGACAGTCCGGCGAGGCCAAAGCTGGCGCGGGTCATGAAGCTCGCCAACCGCGCCAAGGGCCTTAGCGAACAGATCCTGACGTTCGGCCGACCCTCGGGTGAGGACACGACCTTGCACGCGGATATCGCTCCTGTTTTCGATGAGGCCATGTCCATGGTACGGGCGCTGATACCCGCTAATATTGAGATTCAGATCGACATCCAGCGGCCGCTCGGTCCCGTTGAGTGTAATTCGAATGAGGTCCAGCAACTGGTCGTCAATCTCTGTAGCAATGCGTACAAGGCATTGATAAAGGGTAAGGGCAGCATACAGGTTGGTGCCGAGACCGTTGAGGTCATACCGGAGCTCGTCAAACAACATCCGCGGCTCAAGCCGGGTCCTTATGTTCGATTGACTGTCGCAGATAATGGCGAGGGCATGGACTCGGCTACAATAGAGAGAATGTTCGATCCGTTTTTCACGACGAGGGATGTCGGCAAAGGCACGGGCCTGGGTCTGTCGGTTGTACACGGCATCGTAACAAGGCACGGTGGCGAGATCGTTGTCGCCAGCGAAGTCGGCGCGGGCACGGCCATTGACGTTTATTTTCCGCAAGCCAGGAGCTTGCCAGAGTAGGGCGTAAACAATGACAAGAGTGATCATCATTGACGATGAGGAAGACATTCGTAGCGTACTCAAGGAGGTCTTCCTTCGAGCCGGGTTCGATGTCGCGGTAGCGAGCGATGGCAATGAGGGGCTGAATCTGATTCGCGAAACGGGTGCCGATCTCGTCATTACAGACATCATCATGCCCGGCAGCGATGGCGTGGAGACGGCCTACGATATCCGCATGGAATTCCCGAATACCAAGATAATCGTCATGTCGGGCGGGGGCAATACCGGCCCGCTCGAGTACGAGCCGGCGGCCATCTCTACCTCGGCCTACCTCGCATCCGCCGAGGCGGTCGGGGCGGACATGACAATCACAAAGCCGTTCGATCGAAAAGAACTCATTGAAGCAGCGACGGAGCTAACCGGGCACAAGGCATAGAGGATGGAAATTATCTCCCAGGCACCCGGCCCCCGATGGGCACCGCAGATCATCGTCTTGCTCGATGAGCAGACCTGTGTACTCGGCGTCAACCGAAGCCTGGCCGGGAGTAGTTTCGATTCGATTTCCGACGACGCCCAGGAAGGCCTGCACAGCCAGTTTCACCCCGGGTGCGAAGGGCGGTGCCGCTTCGTCGAGATGTGGAACAAGGCCTGGGCGAGCCTGCAGAGCAGGGAAAGCATCGAGTGGGAACTTGACGATGCCGAACTCGGACGCCTGTTTCGCCTGAACCTGTCGAAGACACCCGAGCCCCACGGTACCGAAAATCAGCGCCGGCAAAAGCATATGCTGCTGACGGTCACAGACATCACCAAGTATCGACGTGAGTACGAGTCGCTGGTCGAACAGCAACAGGCACTCATCAGGCTGTTGATGGCGCAGCGCCTGGAAGCGG
This sequence comes from uncultured Gammaproteobacteria bacterium, assembly GCA_963698895.1. Lineage (GTDB taxonomy): Bacteria > Pseudomonadota > Gammaproteobacteria > Steroidobacterales > Woeseiaceae > UBA1847. The sequence goes on from CAVOSO010000002.1 coordinate 230,311, forward strand.
GCGTGCAAGCGTTCGACGACGAGGGCGATACGGGCAACCGGCTAATGGCGGGGTATATGAAGACCGAACGCTCCTTGAGCCGGCAACTCATCCAGGCGCAGGAGCGCGAGCGCAAGCGCATTGCCTCGGAACTGCATGACGGCATCGCCCAGTCCATCGGCGTCGTCAAGTACCGGATCGAAGATGCCGTCGCGAGCTTCCGGCGCGACAATCCCGACCTCGACCTGGCGGCGCTCGAAGGAACGATCGACGACATGCGAGGGCTCGTCGAAGAAGTCCGCCGCATTTCAAGCAACCTGTCCCCGTCAATGTTGGAAGACTTCGGCATTCAGGTGGCGATGGAGTGGTTGTGCAAGGAGTTCAAAGGGCTAAATCGCAAGCTCGATGTGTCGTGCTCGGTCAATATCGACGAAGCGGAAACGCCTGAGCCGGTCAAAGTGGCAATCTACAGGGTCGCGCAAGAGGCACTGCAGAACATAGCCAAGCATGCGGGAGCAACCCGCGTCCGTACGCTCCTCGACTATGCTGACGGCGGCGTCAAACTTGTCATCATCGACAATGGACAAGGATTCGATCCCGACAACAGCGGGGGCGGCTACGATGGCAAAAGCGGCATGGGCTTGAACAGCATGCGAGAGCGCGTGGATGCCACCGGGGGCACGTTCATGATCAAGAGCGCGCCCGGGAAAGGTGTGGAGGTCCGCGCCTTCTGGGCGGCCGACGACCTGGACCCTAATCGGTCACGAAACCATTCTTGATCGCGTAGACCGTCACTTCCGACACGTTGTGGAGGTCGAGCTTGCGCATCAGGTTCGTGCGATGCTTCTCGATCGTCTTCGGGCTCAGTGACAGGTATTCCGCAATCTCCTTGGTGCGCTTGCCCTCGGCGATGAGCTTGATGACTTCGCGCTCGCGTCTCGTCAGGACTTCCCAGGACGGTTTGGCTGTCGCCGCGTCGCCACCGGAAAGATACCCGGCAACCACCTTGTCGACGATGCTCGGGCTCAGGTAGTTGTTGCCGCTCACCACGTTGGCAAGCGCATTGAACAACTCGGTACGGCTGTCGTCTTTCAGCACATAGGCATCAGCGCCAGCCTCGAGCGTTGCATGAATGTACTTCTCTTCCTTGTGAAACGTGAGCGCCACGATCTTGATGTGCGGGTGCTGACGCTTGATCTGGACGATCGCGTCCATGCCGCTGGTTCTCGGCATCGTCAGGTCCATGAGAATAACGTCGGGCTGCAATTCGGCCACGGAACGAATGGCGGTCATCCCGTCGGCCGCGACGCCAACCACCTCGTAGTCCGGCTCGGACGCCAGCATTGCCTCGAGCCCGTTTCGCATCAACGCATGGTCGTCGACGATCAGGATGTTGTGAACTTTCTTGCTGCTCAATGCTGTGTCCGTCCGTGTCAGCGGCCCGCAATGCGAAGGCCTGAATTCTACAGTATCGGGGGAGAAGCATCACAGGCCCGCTGCTGCCCAACATGGAGCGGGGGAAAACCCTACCCCGTTATAGGGTGCTTTCTTCCTGAATTACCCTTGTAAGCCGACTGCCCGTTTCTCGACGAATTCCCTAATTTGGCATGACTTGAAAATTCATATTCGAGAAGTGTGGGGTGGAAGCATGAACTTAACGAACCGTGGTGACGCGACGCAAGCCGGTCGACTTGGGCTGGTTGCGGGCGCGCTCCTGATGCTCTGTGCATCACTGCCGGCGAGCGCACAGGACAGCAGTATCTACGTGCAATGTCCCGAGACGACGACACTGCACCCGACTGCAGGCGATCCTGCGATCAAGTGCGATCACCTTGTCGCGGGCGACGGCATGGTGACAATGGCCGACGGCTATCCGCAGTACATCTTCAGCTTTGCGAGGGTGCCGTTGCCGGGTATCGATGGTGCGCCCTCTGACGCGAACGCCTACGCGAGCTGGGTCATGCAGCAAGGTCTCCTGGCCGCCAATGCACCGGCGCCGACGATCGTGGTCGACGAGGACGACGAACTCTTCCTGTCACTGACGAATGTCGGCATGACGATGCGTCCGGACCTGTTCGACCCTCACACCGTCCACTGGCATGGCTTCCCACAGGCCTCGGCCGTTTTCGACGGCGTTCCCGACTCGTCCATCTCGATCAACATGGGCGCGACCCTGAGCTACTACTACAACGCCAAGGACGCCGGCACCTACATGTATCACTGCCATGTCGAAGCGACCGAGCACATGCAGATGGGCATGCTCGGCAACCTGTTCGTGCGGCCCCGGCAGAACCGGCTGGCTGCCGGCACCAACCTCTTTACCGCATTCGCAACTAATGGCGCGAATATCGCCAATGGCGGTACGACCGCGGCACCTGCCATCAACACCGGCGCCGTGCACGCCGCCGATGTGACCTACGCCTACAACGATGGCGATGGCACGACGGCTTACGACGTCGAGTTTCCCATCCAGATCGGCTCCTTCGACCCCGATTTTCATGACGCCAGCCTCAACGTACAGCCATTGCCGTTTGCCGGCATGAACGACCGCTATTTCCTGCTGAACGGGCGCGGCTACCCGGATACCGCGGAAGCGGGAGCACTGCCCGCGACGGAAGACCCGATCGGCAACCTGCACGAATCGCAGCCCGTGTCGAGTCTCGTCACGGCAGCGCCGGGGCAGCGGATCCTGCTGCGTATATCGAATCTCAATATCACCGAGTTCTACACGATCGGCACCAACGGATTGCCGATGGAGGTCATCGGTCTCGATGCGCGCCTGCTGCGCGACGACGAGGGCAACAACCTCTACTACAGGACGAACTCGCTGACGCTGGGTGGTGGCCAGTCGGCCGATGTGATCATCGTTGCGCCGCCGACCGCAGGCACCTACTTCCTCTACTCACAGAACCTCGATCGTCTGTCCAATAACACCGAGAACTTCGGCGGGATGATGACCGAAATACGCGTTCAATAGGAGACCGGCAATGACCAGATTCGAAACCAAGTCGTTCACTGCCGGAGTAAGCCGGCTTCTCACTGCTGCCTTCGCGGCAGGCATGTTGATGTTCGCGATGTCTGCCCACGCGGCCATCGATGGTGTCCAGGTGGCAGGCTCCGTCAACCTGTCTGCAAGCGAAGGGTACATTTCGATCGCCGATGGCGGCTCCGTGTATTCCTGGGGCTACAGTTACTCGGGTTCGCCGATGCAACTGCCGGGCCCGACCTTGATCGTCACCGAGGGGCAAACCTTCGACGTGACGCTGACCAACAACCTGCCTGCTGCTGCCGGCAACGTGTCCATCGTCTTTCCGGGCAACGAAGTGTCGGCAACCTCGGGTGGCGTGCAAGGCGAGTTGACCCAGGAGGCGGTGCCGGGCGGCACGGTCACCTACACGGTGACGGCACCTGCACCAGGGACGTACCAGTACCACAGCGGCTCGCAACCCGATTTGCAGGTTGAGATGGGTCTTTACGGGGCATTGATCGTGATGCCGGCAGCGCCGTCGGCAGCCTGCTCGGCGCCCGTTATCCCGACCGGCGGGCACGCATTCGATCATCCGGACGCGTGTTTCGACCGCGAATACCTGTTCCTCCTTAGCGAGATCGACATCGATATTCACCAGGCGGCGGAGCTGCAGATCGGCGGCGAAGGCCCGATCGTGCTGCCGGCCGGTGCCTATCATTCCGAATACTGGATGATCAACGGACGCGCGGCACCCGATACGCTGGCCGAGCCGGGCAGCGCCCTGTTGCCGCACCAGCCGTACAACATTATTCCGCGCATGCACCCGGGTGAAACCGTGCTGCTCCGCCTGGTCGGGGCAGGGCGCGAAATGCATCCTTTCCACACGCACGGCAACCATGTGCGCGTCCTGGCCCGTGACGGCCAGATGGTCCTGAGTCCCGGCGGGGCGCTGGCTGGGCCGCAGCTCTTTACGGTTCCCACACTGCCCGGCGGCACCGTCGATGCGGTGTTCGAGTGGACCGGCAAGGATCTCGGCTGGGACATGTACGGCCACGCCGCAGGCGATGGCACGGTCTGTACGCCCGACTTGCAGGGCTACCACAGTGTTGTTACAGACCCGAATTACCGGGAGTGGTGTGCGGATCACAACGAACCGATCCCCGTGACCCTGCCGAGCCTGAGCTCGCTGGCGTTCGGTGGCTTTTACAGCGGCAGCCCCTACCTGGGCGCGCTTGGCTCCCTGCCGCCAGGTGAAGGCGGACTCAACCCGAATGCAGGTTTTACCTACATGTGGCACTCGCACAACGAGCGGGAACTTGTGAACAACGACGTCTTCCCTGGCGGAATGATGACCATGTTGATCGTCGAAGCCCCCGACGTTCAGATCGATGAATGAGGATCAGCAAATGAAACTGACAACTAAAATGAATTCGATGCTGGCTCTTACGATTCTCGGCTTTGCGGGAGTGGCGAATGCTGTCAGCCTGCCTGTTGACAATGCCGGCTTCGAAATACCAGCCGGCCCGGACGGCGTTCTCGACAATGTCGTCGACGGCACCAACGGCTGGACCAAGACCGGCGGCGGCCAGATCTACAATCCCGGCCTGAATGCCAATGCGCCCGAGGGATCGAACAGCTACCTGATCCTCGAAGGCATCAGCGGCTACGACCTGGGCACCGGCAGCATCATCCAGGCGCTCGACGACGTCCTGCAGGAAGGCGATTATACGCTGACCGTCCAGGTCGGCGAGAACGCCACTGCGAACAGCTCGTTCGGTGCCGGTTACCTCGTGCAACTCGGTTACATGGACGGCGCGACGTTCATGCCGCTTGCGGAAGACAACAGTACGCTTGCACCGAGCAATGGCTTTGAAACCGCCACTGTCCTGCATACCGCCACGGCAGGCGATGCCGGCATCGGTTCGAATCTCGCGATTCGTCTCGAAGGTATCGTCACGCCGGGAAGCAACAACCAGGTTCTGTTCGACGACGTCGGGCTCGACTTTGTTGCTGCCCCGGGCGATGTCGACGTTTACCTGCGTGCCCAGCGTTTTGAAAAAGCGATGGCCAGCGGGGGTTCGGTGCCGATGTGGGGATTCGCGGTTTGCGACGAGACGTTTACGTCCTGCGCAGATCCGGCGGATACCGACGCTCCGGGACCGCAGATCAACGCATTTGCGGGATTCCAGGTAAACATTCACGTCCAGAACGCGCTGGACATACCCGTTTCCATCGCCATACCGGGCCAGAGCGAAGAGGTTGGTCGTGTTCCCGTCATGATGGCGACAGACGAAGTCTGGGCGGGTCAGCCGGCCCGCGTTCAGTCGCAGACGCACGAAACGCTGCCAGGCGCGACAGCCACCTATACCTGGAACAACCTGAGCTCCGGCACCTACCTCTACCAGAGCGGCACCCTGCCATCGATACAGGTCCCGATGGGCCTCTACGGTGCGCTGATTGTCAGCGAAGGCGAGGGCGTTGCGTACGGTCGGGCGTTTGACGCGGAGGCGGTGCTCCTCGTCAGCGAGATCGACCCGATCCAGAACGCGCGAGTCGATGCGGCAGGCACGGTACTGCCCGACAGGACTTGTGTGCCGCTCTCAGATTACGAGCAGAACATGACAGCAGGTTACCCCTGCACGGTCGACTACAACCCGACTTACTTCCTGATCAACGGTGGCGCCTCCGCAGACCTGCCGGCAGGCGATCCGACCGACGACGTGTTGTTACGCTTCCTGAATGCCGGCCTGCGTTCGCACACGCCCTCGATCGTCGGTGTCGAGCTGGGCCTGATTGCTGAAGACGGCAATGCATACCCGGGCTTGCAGAGAAACCAGAGCGCTGCACTCCTGGCGGCCGGCAAGACGCTGGATGCCATCGTCGCGATGCCAAATACGGACATCACGTACACGCTGTTCGATCGCATGCCGACGTTCAGCAACGAGAACCTGCCGAATGGCGGGTCGCTGGCGACGCTCCAGGTGGGCTCCGGCTCGCCGGTGGTTCCGCCTCCCGCAAGCCCGGCGAACGACGACGGGCCCTATGCCGTCGATGAAGATACGGCACTTGCAGTGGCTGCGGGCCAGGGGCTGCTCGCGAATGATGACCCCGGTCTCTCAGGCCCGGTTGTCGTCAGCGCTCCGGCCAATGGCTCGGTCATGCTCAATGGAGACGGTTCGTTTGTTTACACGCCGAACCCTGACTTCTCCGGCAAGGACAGCTTTACATACAGTGTCACCGATGGCTTGAATACGTTCGGTGCCCGCGTGACCTTGAACGTCTCCTTCGTGAACGATGCGCCGGTCGCTGCCGGTGATGCCTACGCCAACAATGTCGGCTCCGGCATCTCGGTCGATGCACCCGGAGTTCTCGGGAACGACGCCGATGTGGACGGTGACGACCTTATCGCCGTACTCGTAAGCGGCACCGCGTCACTGAATCCGGACGGCTCGTTTACGGCGTCAGCCAGTGGACCATTCACGTATATCGCCTGCGATCAACCTCTGGATACGCTGGGTAATTGCCCGGCGGGTTCGGCCAGTAACGAGGTTACCGTCGAACTGACGGTCAACACCGCGTCCGGCATCGTCCTGAACGTTCAGGAGCCGGGCACCCCGCCCATCGCCGTAACCGCGTATCGCTACACGGTCGAAGAAGACACTACCTGGAAGCCGGATCCCAGCAATCCGCTCGCCGAGTCGCTGGCGACGAATTTCCACAGCAGCTACATGCCTGTCGTTGCACAGGGTTGTGTCGGGGCCGGCGCCTGCAGCGAAGGAGAGACGGAAACGCCATTCGGTGAGCTCGCGCTCGACCCGCTGAAGCACTACTACGTCTCCGTGCTGCCAGCCGATGCCGTGGTCGAGGATGAAACGGGCTATCGACTCGGGCATACCATCGGTGGCGCACAGATCCCGCCCGCCGCAGAGCGCGTCAACAACACGGTCACTGTTCTCGTGAACAAGGAACCGATTCCCTACGCGCAGATCAGTATCTTTACGTTCAAGGACCACAGCCCGACCAACGGCGCCGTCGATGGCGGCGAAGTCGGTCTTGGTGGCGTGCAGATCACGCTCGAGGACGCGGGCGGTCGCTATGGCATCTCGGCGGGAATGATGAGCCAGGATGCGGACGGCAACCTGCTGACCAACTCGCTGGACTGCTTTGGCCCTGGCGGCTCGCAGCCCGGCGTGATTATCAGTTGCCCCGACACGCAGGAGAACAGGGACGCCGGGCTTGTCGGCCAGGTCCTGATCAAGAACCTGTTCCCCGGCAAATACGGCGTTATCGGTATTCCGCCATCCGGCGGAGCGGTCACCTGGGTACAAACCTCGACGATCGAAGGCACCAAGGTCATCGATGCCTGGGTGAAGGCAGGCGAACCGCCGTTCTTCGCAGAATTCGGGCCGGTTGGCGTGCACGCGTTCATCGGCTTCGCAAGCCCTGAAGAACTCGCGGCGGCAAATCCGGGTGGCCCCAACACGGTCAGCGGTGCTGTCACCAACTTCCACATGTCGCGGCCGCCGGACCAGACCCTGTGGGACAGCGGTTCTTACGCAGCGCTCGCACATACGCGGCCATGGGTCGGTCTCAACTCCGATGCCGGTATCGGCGACAACATCGCCGCCGTACAGGCGACCGTCAACGATGACGGCACGGCAACCTTCGAGATTCCGAACGTACCGGACGGCGAATTCCAGCTGGTCGTTTGGGATTCTTTCCTGGACCAGGTGATCGCCTATCGCACGGTTACCCAGGCTGAGCTTGATGCCGGTGGAGCGATTGGCAATGTGCCGGTCTTCAACTGGTTTGCCAGGCTCGAGAACCATGTATTCCTCGACGACGACGGCGATGGCATACGTGACACCGACGAAGCACCGATCGCCGAACAGGCGGTGAATCTGCGCTGGCGTGACGGCAGCGTTTACCAGTCGTTCCCGACCGACCTCGAAGGCTTCGTGCCATTCGACCAGGTCTTCCCGTTCTTCAACTGGCTGGTTGCCGAAGTCGACTACACACGCTTCGATGCGACGGGCCTGACGGTGACGGTCGACGGCGGAGGCAATGTCGATCCTGCGCAGGGATACACAGGTCCCTATGCCGGCATCCTGAGTCCGCAAGTTCAGACGGAGGGTTGCACGACGCCCGATTGCCTGTCCCGCACCGAAACGGGCCAGGTTCTGACCCAGGGGTTCCAGGGGTTCCTCGGCCAGACCAGTATTTTCGAGTGGGGCAAACGGCCTTATGCTGTCGGTCAGAACGGCGGCATCTCGGGTGTGGTGTCCTACGGCGTGACACGGGCCGAAAGCGACCCGCGGCTCGCCGCCGTCGAGCCCTGGGAGCCCGGTATTCCACGTGTGAAAGTTCGGCTCTATCGCGAAGTCGCAAGGTCCGAAACGAGCATTGCCGTAACGAACCCCGGGTTCGAGATTCCGGGTGGCGGCAATGGCGTCCTCGACAACGTCGTTGACGGCACCAACGGGTGGATCAAGACAGGTGGCGGACAGATTTACAATCCGGGCCTCGATGCCAACGCACCCGAGGGCTTCAACAGCTACCTGATTCTCAACAGCGTCGCCGGTTACGATCTTGGCGACGGCAGCGTGCAGCAAACGCTTGGCGACGTCTTGTCGGAAGGGAGCTACACCCTGAATGTCGAGGTCGGCGAGAACGCCACCGCGAACAGCGGCTTCGGCAGCTACCGGGTGCAACTCGGCGTAACGGACGGCAGCAACTTCATCCTGCTTGCCGAAGACAACAACACGCTGGCGCCCGTCAACGAGTTCCTGACCTCGACCGTGGAGTACACGGCCCGGGCGGGTGACCCCAACCTGGACATGCCGCTGGTGATCCGTCTCGTCGGCAACGTCGCCGGAACGGGGAATATCCAGGTTCTGTTCGACGACGTGCGTCTTGGCTATTCCGACAATGGCCTGGCGCTGGTGCAGGAGACGCTGACCGACAGCTGGGACGACAGCCTGCCCGCAGGTTGCCCGGGTGGCCATCCTACCGATCCGGTAACACCGGCCGACAAGTGCTATGACGGACTGCGCAACTTCAACCAGGCGCGGCCCGCCGTGTTCGATGGCGGCTACGCCTTTAACGACATCCCTGCCGGCAAATACGTCGTCGAGGTTGTTCCACCGCCTGGATATGAAATTCTCAAGGAAGAAGATGTCAACGTCGGTTTCGGTGACGGCTATGCGTCAGTGTTCGTGACGATGCCAGGCGGCGCCGTTATACCGGCGCTTCCCGACGCAGCGATGGTCGCGGCGGCAATCGAGCCGGACCCAGGTCTTGCGCAACCGCCGTGTGTCGGTGAAATGCGCCAGGTTCCGTTGACGATGAGCTTGTTCCCTGCGGCCAACGCAGAGGCGCCGTTCGCCTTGTCGACACGACCGCTTTGTAACCGTAAGGAGGTCATTCTTTCCGACCAGGGGCAGGCTGCGGCGGACTTTACGCTGCTTACAGACGCGCCGATCGCCGGTCATTTTGCCGGCATGGTCCTCGATGATGTCGCCCAGGAGTTTGACCAGACCTCGCCGCAGTTCGGTGAGAAGTGGGCGCCTCCCTTCGTGCCGGTATCGATTCGTGACTTCAAGGGACAGGAAGTTACCCGCGTCTATACCGATCGTTACGGACGCATGAACGGTCTTCTGCCGTCAACATTCACGGCAAACATGCCATCGCCGAGCGGCTTTTCGCCGGCAATGCATATGTCATGCATGAACGACCCGGGTCCGATTCCGGGACCGGATGGTGAATTGATCATCGATCCGCAGTACAACCCGGCGTACAGCAATTTCTGCTACACGTTCCAGTACATGCCGGGCACGACCACGTACCTGGACACGCCGGTACTGCCGGTATCGGCCTTCGCATCGGGCGATAACCCGGTCGATTGCGCGCCGGATGACGGCATGCCGGTCATCTCCCGGGTTCGCTGGAACAACAACTTCAACGGCCCGTGGTACCGGACGAGAGGCGCCACTGCGACCACAACGACACGCGTCGTCGATATTCGGTCTGCTCGCAACGAGAGGGTCCCGAACCCGGCCTACGAAGGGCCGACGGCGACAGGTCCGGCCGGCCAGAAAACGATCGTGCGTGATCACGGTTTCGGCGGTACGCAAGGGACTGTGACCGTCGGTGGCGTGCCGCTGAATATCCTCAGCTGGAACAACGGGCGCATCAGGGCTGAAATCGAGGCCCAGCTCACGGCGCCGCTTGCCGGTCAGCTCGTGGTTACCCGCGGTGACAACGGCAATTCGACCGAAGCCGGAATCACCATTACGGTTTCGGACACAGCGCCGATTCGTGTCCCTGTCGACTATCCGACGATCCAGGATGCGATTGACGCCGCCACGGCAGGCGACCTGATCCTGGTCGCGCCGGGTGTCTACAACGAATCCGTGATCATGTGGAAACCAGTTCGCCTGCAGGGTGCGGGGGCAGGCTCAACGATCATCAACGGCGTCAATGTACCCACCGACAAGCTGGTGGCGTGGCGCGACAAGATGGACAGCCTGTTCGCCGCCGGTCTCGTCGATAGTCTGCCGGGCCAGCCGGAGGGTGCGGCCGGGTTTAACAAGTCGGAAGGTGCGGCAATTACGGTTATCGGTGTATTCGATCCGGGCACCGGGGCACCGCCCGAAAACAGCTTCCTCCGCGGCGGAGCAGAAGCGCGCATCGACGGTTTTGGAATCACCGGGGCGACAGTTGGTGGGGGCATCCTCGTCAACAGCAATGCCGACGGCATCGAAATCTCCAACAACCGCGTGTTCGGCAACAGTGGCTCCTTCGGAGGCGGTATCCGGGTCGGAGAACCATTCCTGCCAACCACGGCCGACGGGCCTTATGCTTACAACACCAACGTGAATATTCACGACAATGTCGTCGTACAGAATGCCGGCCGGGATGGCGCGGGTGGCGGTATTTCGCTCAATGCCGGTAGTGACAACTACAACGTCGACGGAAACCTCGTGTGTGGCAACTTCACGCTGGGCGATGGTGGCGGTATTGGTCACCTGGGCTTCAGTGACAACGGCGGCATCACGAACAACCGTGTTCTATTCAACCAGACGTTCAACCAGGCTGTTACGGTTTCGGGTGGTGGCGTATTTGTTGCGGGCGAGCCGAATGCGGGAGGCGTGCTGACCCAGGGCTCGGGTAATGTCGACATCGACTTCAACCTGATCCAGGGCAACCATGCCGGAGCAGGACATGGCGGCGGTATCCGCACGCAGTATGTCAACGGACAGGACGTCGTCAACGCACTGGCCAACAACGGCAACCCACGCGTGGGACGGTGGCACCGCATCCGGATCAGGGACAACACGATCGTCAACAACGTTGCCGGCTGGTCCGGTGGCGGCGTATCGCTTCAGGATACGGCCCGTCCTGCGCTATTCCGCAGGAACTCGATCGCGCATAACGACAGCACTGCGACAGTCGGCGGGCTCATCGTCAACAACCAGTCGGCCAATCAACCGGCGGGCATTTCGACGGAGAACCACAGCGCGTTGTTGGCCGGTGTCATCGTTGTGCATAACACTACGGACGGCTTGCGAGACTTTTCCAATCCGGATTTGAATGCTTCCAACACGCTTTGGGAGAACCGCTCGTTCCACTACAACGCGAATCCGGATGGCAATCCCGCTACGGCCGACGCCGGGCTTGTGCCATTGCTGAGTCAGTCGTCGCCAGGCGAGTGCGTTGCGGGAGCAACGTTCTGGGATCTTGACGACCAACTCGGCGGCGGGCTCAATGCAGCCACGGGTGACGGGTCGGGTTTCGTCAATCCGTACTGTAACGGCGGTCGCACCCTGCTCACGACACCGGGGCCGATGTTGGGTCTTCCGGCGCTGGATGAGGGCGGAGCCGCCTGGGTCGATGTGCGGTTTGGCCCGTTGACCACAGCATGGCCGGCCGATGCTCCCGTCTGGAGTTACTAAGTGCGGCGTGTGTGGGCCCGACTGAAGGTTTGGCCGCTGGCGAGAATACTCGCTGGCGGCCTCGCCCTGTTGGCCTTGTCGACGACGACACTCGCCGCCGACGGTGAACGGCATCCTCGCGAGAAGACCTACCTAAAGCGCCAGTGGGGCATTGAGGTCATGCATGTTCGCCAGGCGTCAGCCGGATACATGCTCGAGTTTCGCTACAAGGTGCACGATGCGCAAAAAGCTCAAGCCCTGTTCGAGCGGCAGACCAAACCGGTTTTGACGCATATCGAAACGGGAGCAATGCTTATCGTGCCGACACCGGCAAAGACCGGTGCGCTACGAAACTCGAACATGCCCACTTCCGGCAAGGTCTATTGGATGTTTTTCGCAAATCCCGGAAAACTGGTGGAGAAGGGTGACCAGGTAAATATCGAAATTGGCGACTTTCTCATTGAGAAACTGGTCGTCCAGTAAACAGGTGCGCGGAGTACGGTGATGTCGAAGAAACTGGTATTTATTGCTATTGCAGCGGCACTGGCTGCGTTGCTTATCTACAACTCGGGCCCAATGCGAGATGCGCGGGTTATCGATGCGCTTGTCGCCAAGAACATGGAAGCACGCGGCGGTGCCGAAACCTGGGCGTCGGTCAACTCGCTGCGGCTTAGCGGTCGGATGGACCTGGGGCAAGGGGTGCACGTTCCTTACGTGATGGAACAAAAGCGCCCCGGCAAGATGTGCGTCGATTTCGTGTTCAACGATCAAACGGCGACGCAGTGCGTGGATGGGGAGCGAGGCTGGAAGCGGCTGCCGTTCCGTGGCAGCAACATGCCCGAACTGATGACCGAGGCCGAGTTGCGTGAGATGGTGGACGCAGTTGAGATCGACGGGCTGCTGTTTAACGCCGCGGAGCGCGGGCACAAGATTGGGCTCGTTGGCGAAGAGCAGGTAGGGGATCGTGCTGCTGTGAAACTGCAGTTGACCCTGAGCAGCGGCGCAGTTCGCTGGATATACATTGACAAAGAGAGCGGCCTGGATCTCAAGCTTGAGGCGTTGCGTGTGCGCGGCGGTAAGGAACGCCTGGTTGAAACCTACTACTCCGACTGGCAGGAGACTGATGGACTGCTGATTCCCCGAAGACAGGAAACCCTGACTGAAGGTGATAACGAGTACCATTTCCTGACGGTCGATAGTGTTAAAGGCAACCCGCACCTCGACGATGCGCGTTTCGCGGTGCCGGCGATTACGAGAGGAGCATCATCATGAAGCGAGCAGCGATTTGGCTCGTGGCGATAATCGCCATGGCCGGGGCAAACGCCGGCGAAGCGGGCGCAAAGGATCCGCATGCTGCGCATCGGGCCGCCATGCAAAAGGCTCGCTACACGGCAACGATGGCGACCTATGCGATTCCGGATATCGAGCTGGTTGATCAAACAGGCGCGACTGTCGATCTGCAGTCCCTGCTCGAGACCGATCAACCCGTGGCGCTCAATTTCATCTTTACGACCTGCACGACGATCTGTCCGGTGATGACAGCAACGTTTGCACAAATGCGACGGGAGCTGGGGGAGTCGGGCGACGACCTGCGCCTGGTCTCGATTTCCATCGATCCCGAATATGATCGACCAGAGATGCTGCGTGCGTACGCTGAGCAATTTAATGCAGGTGCCGGCTGGGATTTTCTTACGGGTGACAGCGCCGACATCGTGCGGGTTCTGAAGAGCTTCGACAGCTATGCCGGCTCCAAGATGAATCACCAGCCCGTGACCCTGTTGAAGAGCCCCGGCAGTTCGTCGTGGACACGTATCGACGGCCTGGCGAACGGGACTGACCTGGCGCGCGAGGTATCGGTACGGCTTCTGGACTGAACCTGGTGCCTCGCAAACATTTCCGGTCGGGAGCAGCCAGCCTGCTGCTGGCCTGCTTTGCGTTCAGCACGGCGATTGCGGGAGACGCCGAGGACGGTCGACGCATCTACCGGGAGGGCATCCTGCCATCTGGCGAAGCGCTGACTGCCATCGTCGCCGGAGACGTCCCTGTTCTCGGCACGCAATTCAGTTGCCAGAGCTGTCACGGGCAGAGTGGCATGGGTGCGGCGGAGGGCACCTACATCGTGCCGCCCATTGCCGGGCAGTTCCTGTTTGCGGAATCACCGCAGCCGGCTCGTCCTGCCTATGACCAGGAGAGCCTCGCGCGCCTGCTTCGCGACGGCGTGACGCCGGGCGGGCGAAATCTCGGCGAGCTGATGCCACGTTATCGCCTGGGTGACGACGACGTTGCCGATCTCGCGGCGTTCCTTGCCAACCTGTCATCCGGATGGTCACCTGGTGTCGACGACACGCAAATACATTTCGCGACGGTCATCACCGATGACGCCACCGACGCAGAGCGCGACGCTGTCCTCGCTGTGCTGACCACGTTCATCGAGGAGAAAAATCGTCAGACGCGCCTGGAAAGCGAGCGCTGGGATCGGGGCGATACCCCGGCCAGCCGCTTGCCAACCGTGCACCGCGACTGGGTACTCGATGTCTGGGAGCTCACCGGACCCAGCGAAACCTGGGGTGAGCAACTGGAACAACATTACCGGAACAACCCGGTGTTCGCGATGCTCAGCGGTCTGAGTCATCAGTCCTGGGGTCCGGTCGGCCGTTTTTGTGAACGCAACGAAATCCCGTGCCTGTTTCCCGGCGCTGACCTGACCGAAACGGAGCAGGGCGATTTCTACACCCTGTACTATTCCCGCGGTCTCGAACTCGAAGCCGACCTCATCGCTCACCATATCGCAGGGCAGCCCGTGCCCAGCATCGTGCAGGTCTACTGCGGGTCGGGACCCAGGCAGGCTGCTGCGCGGTTGCGAGTGCAGCTCGAGGGCTCGGGTACGCGCATCGACGACGTCGTCTTCGACTGCAATGAGTCACTCCCGCTTGCCGAGATTGCCAAACAAGTCTCTGGTGCCGGTTCGAATGCCGTGTTGTGGCTGGAGCCCGCACACCTTGCGGCAGTCCGCGAAACGATCCCGGGCGTGACCCTCTATGTGTCGTCGACGCTGCTGGAAGGTTCTTTCGAGTCCTTGTCCGGTACCGCCTTTGTCGCACACCCGTTCCGGCTACCCGGCGAATTCGATCCTGCCCTGGCGAGATTCAACGTCTGGGCAAAGACGCGCGGCATCGAACTCACCTCGCCACGACGCCAGTCAGAGGCTTTCTTCGCCTGTCTTGCGATGAAAGACGCCGTTGCTCACATGGGCCGGTTCTTCATCAGGGACTTCGCACTCGACACGCTCGATCACGCACAGTCGATCGTGGCCTACCTGTCCTACTATCCCCGGCCCACACTTGGGCCACGGCAGCGCTTCGTCAACAAGGGCGGCTACGTACTCCCCGTTGTCGACGGCAAGCTGGACACCACCGAGGCGGCCTGGATTCTTCCCTGATCGGACGGGCCGTCCCCCGCCCGTGTCGTCTATACTCGTTGCTTGCGCGGGGGACAAGCAATGCTCAACGTTGAACACCTGGTCAAGCAGTACGGCGATTTCACGGCGGTGGATGACATTTCCTTCGATGCGGGCGCGGGCGCCGTATTCGGCCTGCTCGGCCCGAACGGTGCCGGCAAGTCGACCACCATCAATTGCATATCCGGCCTGCTGACCCCGACCGCGGGACGCATAGCCGTGTCAGGGCATGACATCGTCAAGGATGGCAAGGCCGCTCGCCGTGCACTCGGCATCGTGCCGCAGGAGATCGCACTCTACGAAGACCTGCCGGCGGTCGACAATCTGCGCTACTGGGGCAAGGCCTACGGCTTGCGTGGCACGTTACTGGAGGATCGCGTTGCCACGGTGCTCGGGCACATCGGACTCGCGGACCGCGCCCGGGACTTGCCCAAGGAATTCTCCGGAGGGATGAAGCGGCGCTTGAATTTTGGCTGCGGCATCGTCCACCAGCCAAAGGTCCTGTTGCTCGACGAACCGACCGTTGGCGTCGATCCGCAGTCGCGCGCCAGGCTGTTCGACCTGGTCGAAGCGGAACGTGACGCTGGCGCCTGCGTGTTGTACACCACGCACTACATGGAGGAGGCCGAGCGCCTGTGTGATTCACTCGCGATCATCGATCACGGGACGATCATCGCCAAGGGCTCGGTGGCGGAGCTGAAGGCCCAGCTCGGTGCACGGGATGCGCTGCAGCTCAACGGCCACTTCCCTGCCGAATCGACCAGCGATGCGGTCATGGCGCTCGTGCCCGAAATCGCCGACCTGGAAATTCTCAGCCAGACCGATGACGCACTGCTTCTTACGTTGTCAGCCGCGTCACAGCATCTGCCAAAGATCTTCGACGCGATTAGCCAGGCGGGCGGCTCCGTGGCGGAAACGAGCCTCCGCAGCCCGAATCTCGAAACCCTGTTCCTGCTGCTCACCGGCAAAGAGCTGCGCGAGTAAGCATGAGCTTCCTGTTCGCATCAGTGAGAAAGGACCTGCAACGCTGGGCGCAGGACAAAACTGCGCTGCTGATCTGGCTGGGCATCCCGTTTCTGATCGGCGGCCTGATCACGTCGATGATCGACGGCGGTGGCGGCACGCCAACGGGCGTCCTGCTCATCGCCGACCAGGACGACTCGCTGTTGAGTGGCTTCATTGTCGCTGCGTACACGCCAGGATCAGCTCGGTGACTTGCTGGTTGTGGAGCAGGTCTCGGTCGAGGAGGGCACTGCACGCATCAATGCCGGTGACGGAAGCGGCTTCCTGGTCATTCCCGAGGGTTTCCAGGATGCGTTTCTCAACGAAACCCCGGTTACCCTGACGCTCAAGACCAACCCGGCGCAGACTATCCTTCCCGGCATCATAGAGGACGTCACGGAAGTCCTGCTCGATGCAGGGTTTTATGCGCAGCGTTTGCTGGGGCCGGAGATACAACAGATCCGGGACGCGGGGCTTAACGACCTGCCGAGCGATGCGTTCGTTGCCGGAATGTGTCGGTGGACATACAGCACAAGATCGAGGCGGTCACGCCCAAGCTCTCACCGTTGCTGTTCGACGTCGAGATCGTCGAGCCGCCGCCGCAGGAGCCGCAGCCGGACCTGGCGTTGCTGTTTCTTCCGGGCATTATCCTCATGGCCGTGCTCTTTGCAGCCAACAGCCTGGCGGCCGACTACTGGGAAGAACGCGACCGGGGAACGTTGCGCCGGCTGGTTTCCTCACCGGGCGCGTTGCCGGGTTTCGTCGCGGGCAAGGCACTTGCCGCGATGGCCGTCATGGCCATTCTTGCCGCGGTGACGCTGGTCATCGGCTTTGCCTACCATGGTGTCGCGTGGGTCAAGTTTCCGTCGTCGCTCCTCTGGGTGTCCCTCGGCGGTGTCGGGTTGTTCGCCTGGTTCGCGGCGCTGCAGATGCTGTTCCCCAGCAACAAGGCCGCCAACCTCGTCACGACGATCCTGCTGTTTCCCTTGCTGATGGCGGGTGGAAGCTTCTTCCCGCTGGCGGCTTTGCCGGACTGGATTGCTGCGCTTGGACGCCTGTCACCCAATGGTTTCGTCGTCGATCGCCTGTCTGGAGAGCTGATCGCGCCCGACGCGTGGTCGATAGACCTTGCAAGCTGGCTGACGCTGCTTGGCGTGAGCGCGAGTGGCCTGGCCTTAAGCGCGTGGCGCCTGCGCAGCGGGTTTGCGAGGAAGTGATGCGATGAAGAACATTCTGTTTATCGCCTGGCACGACGTCCGCAACCAGCTTCGGCAAGGATCAACGCTGCTCTGGCTGTTCATCATGCCGCCGATCTTCTTTTATTTCATCGGCACCGTGACGGGCGGGTTCTCATCGGGGGTGAGTGGCGGCCAGGCGACGCCATTGACCGTTGTTGCGAAATCGCCGGGCTTTCTCAAAGAACAGATCGACCTGCGCCTGGCTGGCAATGATTTCGATGCAGTGTGGGTAGAGTCGCCCACACCGGCCGCCGAAGGCGCAACACCGTCGCGTACACTGGTCTTTGCTGCGGCCCTGAGCGACAAGGTGCTGGCAAACGAGCAGGTGCAGATCACCTACGACACAAGGGCGAATGCGCTGTCGCGACAGTTTGAGGAAATCCGCATCAACCGGGCGCTGTACACGGTACTGGCCGACATCGTCATTGCGGACGCCACGGCGGGGCCCCTGAGTGCCGAGGCGCTGGCGACACTCAACAATGCGCCCCGCGCCTGGCAGCTGGACGTGTCGCCGGCGGGCGAACGCGAAGTCATTCCGTCAGGGTTCGAACAGGCAGTGCCCGGCATCCTCGTGATGTTTACGCTCCTTGTACTGCTGACGAGTAGCGGCACGACGCTCGTCCAGGAACGTACCGAGGGTCTGCTCAGGCGACTTGCCGCGGCGCCCATATCGAAAGCCGAAGTAATCGCCGGCAAATGGGACGGGCGGATGGTGCTCGCCGCAGTCCAGATCTCGGTTGCCCTGTTGTTCGGCACCTTCCTGTTCAGCATGGACTGGGGGCCGAACCTGGGCATGGTGATTCTCGTACTGGTCGCGTGGGGCGGGTTCTGCGCCTCCGCGGGCCTCTGGCTGGGCACGGTGGCAAGAACACAGGCACAGGCCGGAGGGCTGGGCGTCCTCGCGGCAAATGTACTCGCGGCGCTTGGCGGCTGCTGGTGGCCGATCGAAGTGACGCCGGAGTGGATGCAGTTCGTCCAGAAGCTGTTGCCCACCGGGTGGACGATGGACGCGCTTCACAAGCTCATCAGCTTCCAGGCGAGCGCGGCGACCGTAATCCCGAACATTGTCATGCTGTCCCTGGCCGCCGTTGTCTTTGCCTGGCTTGCCATTCGCGGGTTCCGGTACCAGTAGCTAGTCCGCCGTGTGAAGCTGTGCCTCCACGTGCTTGATCGACGGATCGTCCGGATCGATTTCAATCTTGAAGTGCAGGGTGGTCATCAGCTCGAGCATCTTCTTGTTGGCGCTCAGCACCTGGCCTTCGATGACTTCCAGCTCGCGATCGCGTGCGACGTCCATCAGGCTGGTCATCAACTGGTAGGCAATGCCCTTGTTCTGCCACTTGTCCGAAACGACCAGCGCGAACTCGCAGCTTTTCCTGTCGACGTTGGTTGAGTAGCGGGCGACACCAATCTGTTCTTCGCCCTGGCTGTTCGAGACCGTGGCGATCAGCGCCATTTCGTTGTGGTAATCGATCTGCGTGAAGCGAACCAGCATTTCCTGGCTGAGTTCGTGAATCGCATTCATGAAACGGAAATACTTCGCTTCCTCGGACAGGCCGCGCACGAACTGCGCTTCGATCTCGGCATCCTCCGGCCGGATTGGGCGTATGACGACGTTCGTACCGTCGTTCAGCTGAATATTGCGAACGAGATGCGCCGGGTAGGGGTGGATCGCGAGATGGTGATACGGATCGGTCGAGGGCTTGGGATAGTCCACCATGAGGCGTGCGTCGACGGCGACGATACCCTTGTCGTCGATGATCAGCGGATTGATATCCATTTCCTGGACCCACGGCAGTTCGCAGGCAATGCCGGAAACACTCAGTAGCACGTCGATGAGCTGGTCCATATCGACGGCGGGCATATTGCGGAATGCACCGAGCATCTTCGATACCCGCGTGCGGTTGATCAGGTCTGTCGCTAGCCGGTGATTCAGTGGGGGCAGCGAGATCACTGAGTCTCCCATGATTTCGACCATCGTACCGCCGCTGCCGAAACTGATGACCGGGCCGAACACGGGGTCGCGAATAATGCCGATCATGAGCTCGCGACCATTGGAGCTGCGGTACATCTTCTCGATCGTGACGCCCTGTATCGTCGCGGTCGGTACCTTGCTCTGTACCTCGTCGATCAATTGCTTGTAGACGCCGCGAACTTCGTGTGCCGAGTTGATGTTCAGGCGCACGCCGCCGGCATCCGACTTGTGCGTGATGTCCGTCGACAGGACTTTCATGGCAACCGGATAGCCAATCGACTCGGCTACGATCAGCGCCTCGTTTGCGGACCGTGCCATCCCGTTGCGTACCGTCGGGATATGAAATGCATTCAACACGGCCATCGATTCGGGTTCGGTCAGCGTGTGTCGCTGTTCATTGAGTACCGACTCGATGATCAGGCGCGCACCGTCGACATCCGGCGCTTTCTTGCCGGTACTCAGGCGTCCCGGCGTCTGCAGCAACATGCGCTGGTTACGTTTGTAGCGGGCGAGGTAGGAGAATGCGTCGATGGCATTCTCGAGAGCGCTGTAGTTGGGCACCCGCGCCTCGTTGAACAGTTCGCGGGCCTCCGCGATCTGGGCACCGCCCATCCAGCTTGTCATCACAGGCTTGTCGGTGTGCGCTGCGGCATCGATTACCGCGCGGGCAACCTCGGTTGGCCGGGTCATTGCCTGCGGCGTAAGAATGACGACAGCGCCATCGACATCCGGGTCGGCCAGGCAAATGTCGAGCGTCTGTTTGTAGCGTTCCGGTGGGGCATCACCGATCAGGTCGACCGGGTTGCCATGCGACCAGACAGCGGGCAGCACCTCGTCCAGCCGTTTCATGGTGGCGTCGCTCAGGGTGCAAAGCTCGATTCCCTGGTCGACGGCACGGTCCGCGGCCATGACCCCGGGTCCGCCACCATTGGTGATGATGACCAGGCGCTCGGATCGGCCGCGGTACTGCTTGGAGGAGAGCGCCCTGGCCGCCGCAAACAGCTGGCCAATGGTCTCCACGCGCAGCACACCGGAGCGTGACAAGGCCGCGGAGAACGTGTCGTCGCTGCCAACGAGCGCGCCAGTATGAGAGGCGGAGGCCTCTGCCCCGGCCGCGTGCCGCCCTACTTTGAGGGCGATTACCGGCTTGATGCGCGCAGCCGCACGCAGGCTGCTCATGAAACGACGGGAGTCATACACACCCTCTATATAGAGGAGTATGGCCTTCGTTTTCGGGTCGGATACGAGGTAGTCGAGGTAGTCGCCAAAATCCAGGTCGGCGGCAATACCCGTCGAGACGACGGTCGAGAACCCGATCCGGTTCTTTGCGGCCCAGTCGAGAATGGCTGTGCAGATGGCGCCCGACTGGGAGACCAGCGCCAGGCTGCCGGCCTGGGCGTTGTTGTTGCCGAACGTGGCGTTCAGGCCGATGTCCGGGCGGATGATGCCCAGGCAGTTTGGCCCCATCAGGCGAATATCGTAGCGCCTGGCCATCTGCGTGACCCGGTCCTCGAGCTGCCGGCCCGCCGGTCCCGTCTCGCGAAACCCGGCCGACAGGATGAGCATCATCCTGATGCCGTGCTCGCCACACGACTGGACGATGCCCGGAATTGTCGCCGCCGGCGTAGCGACCACGGCGAGGTCCATGTCCTCGTCGATGTCATCGAGCGATTTGAATGCCGGCTGCCCCTGGACGACATCGCGCTTGGGGTTGATGGCAAATATCTCGCCTTCGAAACCCGATGTCCTCAGATTCTTGAAGACAATGCCGCCGACCGAGTCCTCTCGATCGCTGGCACCGAACAAGACGATACTTCGGGGTGAAAACAGGGGGGTGAGGTAATGGGTGTTCACAATAAGTCCTGCGCTGGATTCCTTTAACAGCAGTGACCTTTTACACTGCACCGGCTTGTGAAGAAAATAGGGAGATTCACGTGCGAACCGCGTACATAACGCATCCCGATTGCCGCAACCACGATACGGGACCCGGTCATCCGGAGAACGCATCTCGACTATACGCAATTGAGGACCGGTTTGTGGCCAGCGGCCTCGATCGGGTCCTGCGCTACGTCGACGCTCCGCTCGTCACCGACGAGCAGCTGCTCCGGGTTCATCCAAAGGAGTATGTCGATGCGATTCGCGCGGCGATTCCCGAGTCCGGTTACGCGCGGCTGGACCCCGACACCGTGGTATGCCCGAAATCTTTGACCGCGGCCTACCGGGCAGCCGGCGCGGCGGTTGCGGCGGTCGACCTCGTCATGCGCGGCGAGATGGAGTCCGCCTTCTGCGGAGTCAGGCCGCCCGGACACCATGCGGAAAAAACACGCTCAATGGGCTTCTGCCTGTTTGACAATATTGCCGTTGCCGCGGCACATGCGCTGGCTGCATACGGGCTCGAGCGCGTGGCGATTGTCGATTTCGACGTGCATCACGGCAACGGCACCGAGGACATCTTCAAGGACGAGGACAGGGTGCTGTTCTGTTCCACGTTCGAACATCCGTTCTATCCTTTCACACCGTTGCTCGGGAACACCGCGAACAGGATCAGCGTGCCGTTGGACGCCAAGGCCAAGAGCGAGGAGTTTCGCGCAGCCGTTACCGAGCATTGGCTGCCGGCGCTCAGCGCTTTCCGGCCGGAATTTGTGTTCGTGTCCGCGGGCTTCGATGCGCATCGCGACGATGACATGTCGCACGTCGCCCTCACTGACGCGGATTTCCGGTGGGTGTCCGAACGCATCGTGGACATTGCCAATGCGTCGGCGTCCGGCCGAATCGTCTCCGTACTGGAGGGTGGCTATGAACTGAATAGCCTCGCACGTTGCGTGGAAGCACACATTCGAGTGTTGATGGGCATCCATTCATGAAAAACGACGCCTGGCTGGAACGCTGGGAGATCGGCCGCACCGGCTGGCATGAGCCCGGTGGCAACAGGAACCTGCAGCAACACTGGGAATGGTCCGGCAAGCGCGTCCTCGTGCCCTTGTGCGGGAAGACGCCTGATCTGCTCTGGCTGGAACAGGCGGGCAACGATGTCGTCGGCGTCGAGTTGTCCGGGATTGCCGTGCGCGAGTTCTTCGAGGAGAACGGCATCGAGTACGAAGTGCTGAGCGGCGGGTTACCGCAATACCGGGCAATCGACCGCCGTATCAGCATCTACTGCGGCGATTACTTCGAATTCAACGCGGAGCCGTTCGACGCACACTACGATCGCGGCGGCCTGGTGGCATTGTCGCCGGAGCTGCGAACCCGCTATGCCCGGCATACGTCGTCTCTGCTCAAGCAGGAGTCGAGGCAGTTCGTCATTACTGTCGAATACGACCAGGCGGTTTGCGATGGACCTCCGTATTCCATCGGCCCGGACGAAATACTGGGGCATTGGCCGCGCCTGCGGCGGCACGCCAGCGTGGACGATACCGCCAATGCACCGCCAAAATTCCTGGAGGCGGGCCTTGAACTAATGCACGAAGTGGTCTGGCGAACGGCCTGAAGTCGAACCCGGGCGACTACTCCGCATCCTGTATCGACAGGGACTCGAAGTAACTGACCAAAGCATCGGTCTCGGCATCGTGGGACTCGAGCCACTCGGTCGCGCCGTCAACGCCGGCGACCGACGTCACGAAATAGGAAAATGCCGTGCCCACACCTTCGGCCTCGACATTCCTCGCGCCCGAGACCAGGTGCTTTACGAAAAAGGACTCGGGATCCGCGTCGAATTTCATTTCGCCGGCGATGCTGATAAAGCTCGCGATTGAGTCAGCGATCGGCGTCGCGTCGAGCGCTGCCCCCTTCTCGGTTGGCGCGTTGGTCATAGCGGCCAGGCCAAGCGCGAGATTGAGCGCGGCGATCTCGGGCGAATTCATGCCGGGAGACCGGGGCAGCAGGATCGTGGTTGAGGTGTTCGCGTCGTTATTCTCGATTCGCGAGAACATGACGTCGATCATCCAGCGAGACGCATTGACGCAGCGCTCGGTGTTGAATTCCCGCTGCAGGAAGTTGGCATAGGCGAGGAAGGCGTTTACCGGCTGATCCGACTGGTAGTATGTGCTGCCGATGGCGTAGTAGGGGGACGGGTGCCGCGGGTTGATGCGAATGGCCGTTTCGAGATGATCGATCGCATCGTCCAGCCGATCCGCCTTGGCCAGGGTGATCGACATATTGAAGTGCAGCCAGAAGTCGTCCGGGCTGATCTGGAGCGCCTTCTCAAATGTCTTTAATGCCTTGCGTGTATTGCCGGCTTCCGAGTAGCAGGATGCCTGCATCATACTGAGTTGCGGCAACAGCCTGGCCTGGGCCTCGTCTTTCCTTATTTTGCGCAGGGCGCGCCCGGCGACTTGCGCACAGTCCTTGAGGTCGCCGTTCGCCTGGTGCGAATACGCCAGCTCATAAGCGGCAAACCCGTTGTCCGGCTCGAGCCTGACGACCTCCCGTAGCAGGTCGATCGCCTGCTGGTACTCTGCCTGATCGTGATAGGCGATAGCGTCGCGTATCATTTGCTCGGTATCGGCGGCCAAAGATGGCGTTGTTGCCGTGAACACCAATAAGACTGTATTGATCAGTGCACCGGCGGTCTTTTGAATCGACATACTCGAATCCCTGCGGCCGCTATGCGGCGTCAGGCTCATCATAACCGTGCGCAGCAAGAGGGCCTAGGCGTCGGCACGGACGTGACCCCAGACGACTTCGTTGCCTTCGACGGGGCGGCTGGGAATATTCTGCGACAGTAACAGCGAGCAAATCGCAAACCCGGTGCCTATCAGGAATACCGCCGAGTGGGATACAACCCACACGAGGCCCAGGGCCGCCGGAATGATCACCGCAGCGATGTGGTTGATCGTGAACGAGACGCCGGCGGTGCTCGCGATGTCTTCCGGGCTGGCGATTTTCTGGAAATACGTCTTGATCGCGATGGCGAGCGCAAAAAACATGTGATCGACGATGTAGAGGCCTGCGGCGACGTACGCATTCTCGACGAACGCGTAGGCGGTGAAAACGACAACCAGTCCGACGTACTCGATGGTCAGCGCCTTGCGCTCGCCGATGCGCCCGATCAGTCCGCCGATGCGTTCGGCAAACAGCCAGTTGAAGGCGTAGTTGGCCAGGAACAGGGTCGTGACCTGGGCGGCCGAGTAGCCGAACTTCTCGACCATCAGGAATGCGGCAAAGACCATGAAGATCTGCCGCCTCGCGCCGGAGAAAAACTGCAGCGCATAGAAGAGCCAGTAGCGTCTCTTCAGGACCAGCGACTGGGTCTGTTTGTGTTCCCCCTCGAACTTCGGAAATCCAAACCACATGAACAGGGCAAGTGCGCAACACAAGCTGCCCGCCAGCAGGAATATCCAGACGTAGTCAATCTGCAGCGGCGCCAGTAGCACCCAAAGCACGGCGTAGACAGCGAGCGAGGTAATGGACCCGACGGAAATCAGCTTGCCAAAGGCACGTGGCGCGTCAGCCTTCGAGTACCACTGCAGGGCGAGCGACTGTTTGAGCACCTCGAAGTAGTGGAAGCCGGTGGACATCAGGACGGTGGTCAAATACAGGCCGAGGGCGCTGGGAAACAGGCCGGTCATCGCGACGCCGATACCGAGGAGCAGCAACGCGAGCACGGCGAACGTCTGTTCCCTGAGAAGCAGCAGGACGAATACCGTTGTGAAGGCGAGGAACCCGGGAACCTCGCGCAGGCTTTGCAGGATGCCTATCTCCACACCGGTAAACCCGGCGCGTTCCACGACGAAATTGTTGAGCAACACGGTCCAGGCGCTGAATGCGACAGGCATCGCAATCGACATGAGCACGAGGAGAACATGCGGGTTTTGCCAGGTACGGTGCATCGGCGCAGCTTAGGCAGGCGGGCAGTGCGCGTCAAATCGCAGGGTCTCGACCCTTACAGCACGGGTTCCAGTGGCAGCAAGCTGTTCAGCCACAGGCGAAAGCGCTTCATCCGTCCAACCACGCTGTCCGGATTCGAATCGAGCGTGGTCTGCCAGCTGTTCGCGGGGTCGATGTCATGCTCGATGCTCTCTGTCAATTGCCGGGCCAGTTCGACACTGTCCGTGAGAATGCCAACCTCGGTGTTGAGATTTGCAGACCGCGGATCGAGATTGAACGTGCCGATGAACACGATCCTGTCGTCGATCACCATGCTCTTCGCATGAATGGCGAAGATCGGGTTGTTCACGGCAATGCGCGGATAACGCTCGATGAGCTCGTCGCGGATGGCGGGGTAAGGATTGAATTCATACAGCTCGACACCGGCTTCGAGCAGTGCCTTGCGCTGGCCGTGGTAACCGCTGAACGCCTGGATGTTGTCGGTAGAGGCCAGCGAGTTTGTCGAAATGCGAATCCGTACTCCCTGGTCGACAAGCTCCTTGAACAGCTCGATACCTCCTTCGGGCATGACGAGATAAGGTGACTGGATCAGGATGGACGACCTGGCGTTCTTTACGGCTGCGATAAGCTGCGCCGTCGATTCGCCGCCACCGCCAAGTCCCTCGTCACCGGAGTTCTTGCCGGGAATATCGCTGATGAACGACACGTCTTCCCAGCGCATGACGTCGACAATCGCGGGAAACCTCACTGGCGCCCTGTCGATCGCCTGCTGTACCTGCGGCTCGAAATTTTTCGGATTGGCCGCATAGGCGTGCAGGTCGTCAGACTTCTTCCTGATTGCTGCAGCGGTCAGTCCACGGCTGACATCAGCGAGCAGTGTTTCGACAGGGTGTGCAAACTCGCTGTTCCAGAACTCTTCGAAGTTCTCGGTCATCTCGGCCACGGCCGGACCCAGCAACAACACGTCGCGATCCCGGAAGTTGTACTCGTGGTCGTAGTCGAAATACTCGTCGGCCATGTTGCGGCCGCCCGTGATGCCGGCCACGCCATCGAATATCGCGGTCTTGTCGTGCATGCGCTGGTTTACCGCACGAAACTTCGTAAAGGCATTACCCATGCGCTCCCAGAAGTTCACACCAACCCGGAGGTTGGGGTTGTAGATACGAATTTCTGTATTGGGGTGTGCCGACAACAGGACCAATGTCGTGTCCTGGGCGTCGATCAAGGTGTCGTCGACCAGCACGCGAACGCGAACGCCGCGCTCGGCAGCGCCCAGCAATTGTTCGGCGGCCAGTGTACCGATGTTGTCGCTGCTCCAGATGAAATACTGGACGTCAATGGTATGGGCGGCGTTTTGTGTCAGCCAGGCGCGGCCAAGCAGCGCTTCTTCGCCTTTCTCAAGAATGTAGACGCCGGTTTTCCCGGCAGCCATCTCGATGCACTCGGGACAGTTCTCGACAAGCCACTTGGGCGGTGATCGCTCCGCGGCCTGCAAGCACACCGGCAGCGTAGTCAGTGCAAGCAGTGTCAGGGCGTTCCGGATTCTGCGCATGGGCCTATCCTATAATGTTATGGTGGAAAAAGTCCGGGCTTTCGGCGAAGGGGTGCCAATGAAACTTTGGTCTGTAGCAAGTGGCATGGCGGCAAAGACGCCGGTCGAGAGAAATCGTTACGTCGATTTCCTGCGCGCCGTTTCGATTCTGTTTGTCATTATCGGACACTGGCTCATCGCAACTGCGTGGTACGTCGATGGCCAGCTCACACCCGGGCACCTGCTCAAGTCGCATCCGCAAACACAATGGCTGACCTGGCTGTTCCAGGTCATGCCGATCTTCTTTATTGTCGGTGGATACTCGAATGCCGTGTCGCTGGAAAGTGCAAAGCGCAAGGGTCAGGGGTATGCCGATTGGCTGATCGCGCGCCTGCACAGGCTGGTCACGCCGTTGCTCGCATTGATAGTAACGTGGGCCGTCGTCGCGGGTGTGATGAAAGCGATGGATGTGCGCCCGGCCGTGATCGTGTTCACGTCACAGGCCGCATTGATCCCGACATGGTTTCTTTCGATCTACATCACCCTCGCACTACTTGCTCCGCTCGCTTACCGGTTCTGGCAGCGCTACGGATTCCTTTCGTTCTGGGCGCTGGTTGCTGTCGCCATCCTCATCGACGTGTTGTTCTTCGCCGCGGATATTCGCTGGCCCGGATGGACCAACTACGTCTGGGTCTGGCTGGCCGTTCACCAGCTCGGTTTCGCGTGGCGTGATGGCCGCATGGGCAGCGTCTCGCAGCTCCTGCTCTACTCAGCC
This sequence comes from uncultured Gammaproteobacteria bacterium, assembly GCA_963698895.1. Taxonomy (GTDB): domain Bacteria; phylum Pseudomonadota; class Gammaproteobacteria; order Steroidobacterales; family Woeseiaceae; genus UBA1847. Next base: position 257,995 of record CAVOSO010000002.1, read on the forward strand.
CTGGGCTTCGCATCCCTCTACGCCCTGGTTCGCTGGGGACCGTATCCGCTCGCAATGGTCGGCTCACCGGATGAGGGTCTCAGCAATACATTGCCGCCGAAGATCACACTGCTGGCGCTCGGCATTTTCCAGTTTGGCCTGCTGTTGTCGCTGGAGGGCCCGATGCGCAAGGCGCTGGAAGGCCTGAATCTCTGGACCGCGACGGTGTTGATCAACAGCATGATCATGACCATCTACCTGTGGCACATCACGGTTATGGTCCTGTTTGGCGCGGTGCTGTACCTGTCCGGTGGTTTCGGATTCCACATCGAACCGGGCACAACCAACTGGTGGCTGACCCGGCCCGTCTGGATCGGTGTTCTCATCGTGCTGTTGATCCCGGTCGCCTTGCTGATGTCGCCGCTGGAGCGTCGTCCCAGGAGCCCGGAGGCCACGACGCCCTCGGCAGCCAGGCTGGTTGCCGGCGCCATCATGACCTGCCTGGGTATCGCACTGCTCGCGATGTGGGGTTTTGGTGGGGCGCCGATCGCCGGGTTCGGCGTCGGCGCGTTTGTTCTCGTCATGGTCGGCGCCGGCATGAGCGGTTTGCTGTCTCGCTGACGGTCTGACAGGCGGTCGTCTTTTTCCGACGAGCGGCGGAACCCGGACAAGCGGTCCTTCTCGCCTGACGGGCGACATTCACAGGCATGCGTCCGATCCCTAGCATGAAGGTGTGAGGATCAATGGACGGATGAGATTATGTCTAGTGAGAAAACGACTATCGGCAATGCGGGCAACGGCAGCAAGACGCCGCCTGCACCTGCAGCGTTCGGCCACGACGTCGCGTCCGGGGCGAAGCGTCCGCAGCCGCAACTCATCAAGCTCGAGATTGACGAGAACGATGATTTCGGCTGCGACCCATACAACCGGACGGGATCGCATTGCATTCTGAAAATCGACGAGGGTACCTAGTCGAACCAACGACTCCATGAATGGAGGCGAGAGTGGCTGACCCGAAGTGCGTCGCGCACCGAGGCCGTATCCAGCACGTCGCGATGGGGCACTCGAAACGCTTTGCGCAAGTCGCCGAGGTGCCTCGCGTGACGGCGAATGGCGAGGTCTGCCATGAAGTACCCATGGTTCTCGAGGATCTTCGATTCGGCGCTGGTAAATGAGTCCATGTCGGTCCGGATCTCACCGATGTGAGATAGCAGCAGATCTTCCGGGTAGCCGTACCAGTCCTTCTCCAGCTCGTTGACTTCCGCCGCGAACTCATCGCTGCAGTTCTCGCAAAAATTGCTCTTGCGGCTCGCAAGCCGCCAGAAAGCGCCGGTCGGCTTATCCGTGACCTGGCGATTACGCATAAAGCAGTCATCCTGCCCGGCCAGCTCACACGACGATCGTCCCTCGTCGTCCCGTACCGTCAGGTAGCGGTGATGCAGCCGCCGCACGATCGCGCGACGTCGCAGGGCGCCCACCTGGTTTCGGCCGATGTCGACGTAGCGCATGATGCGTGACCCGAACCACCGCGGAACCTTGAGATCGAACGGTGTGCCGGCATCCGATACCAGGACGACCTTGTTGCTGTTCCAGACAGGTTCCATGCCCGTGTTGTCGTAGACGCCACCGTCGGTCAGGTGGCCGATGACCTTGCCGTCCTTCCTGATCTTGATGGGCCCGAAAATCGGTGGAAAGCATGCCGACGCGGCAACGGCTTCGGCGATCGTCATGTCGGCGGGCGTCGCATGCGTACCGATCATTGCCGACGTGAACCGCCATGGCGTTCCCTTCTCGATGTTCGTCGCGAGGAAGATAAACTCGATGCCGTCGCCTGACCGGGCAGGAAGCTCGGCGAGCATGCGTGGCCCGATGCGTCGGCGCAGGGCCTTCTCGAGCCCCCGGGCCCGCGGCGCCGGCCAGGCCCAGTTCCAGGCGAGGTGACGAAAAAACAGCCCGGTGCGAATGTCCCGGCGGGCCATCTCGCGAAAAGGCGCCGACACCTCCCGCTCCCAGTCATCGAAGGCGAGCCGGATGGCGCCCCGGTCGAGCATCCGGTGCGCAAGAAAGCCGGAAAGAATGCTGCCACCGGACACGCTGGAGAGCCGGGTGATGTCCTGCAGGACGCCGAGCTCATGCAGTCGGCGTGTGACACCCAGGTGAAACAGGCTGGCGCGGTAGCCACCGCCCGACAGTGCCAGACCCTGTCCGTCGAGTTCCCTGATCATTGCGGTGTAAATATCTCATACTTTTAGGGGTTTGCCGCTATGGCGATTGACCGGCAATTGCCCGAACATCTACGAAAAATTTCCATTACCTCAGGCAGAAAGATCCCATCATGAGCAAACTCGTATTTTCGTTCGCCAAGGGCGACGGCAAGAACAAGCAACTTCTCGGCGGCAAGGGCGCCAATCTCTGCGAAATGACGCAGATCGGGCTCAACGTCCCCCCGGGTTTCGTGATTTCGACCGAAGCCTGCCTCGAATACCTGGGCCGCAACGCGCTCCCCGCGGGACTCATGGCGGAAGTCCGCGAGCAGATCGCGGACCTCGAAAAGGAAACCGGCAAGACCTTTGGCGCGGGTCCGGATCCGTTGCTCGTATCGGTACGGTCCGGCTCGGCACTCTCCATGCCGGGCATGATGGACACCATTCTCAACCTCGGATTGAATGCCGGGACCTTGCAGGGGCTGATCGAACAAACCGGCGATGAGCGCTTCGCCTACGATGCGTATCGCCGCTTTATCCAGCTTTTCGGCAAGGTCGCGTTCGGCATCGATGACGAGCATTTCGACGAGCACTTCAACGAAGTCAAACAGCGCGTCGGCATCAAGGCCGATGTCGGCCTCGAAGCCGCACACCTGAAAGAGATCAGCGAGAGATTCCTCGAGGTATTTCGCGAACAAGCCGGCCGCTCGTTCCCGGAAGACGTGTTCGAGCAGCTTACGCTGGCGGTCGAGGCCGTGTTCCGGTCCTGGATGGGCAAGCGCGCCGTGGATTATCGCCGCGAGTTCAACATCACCCCCGACATGGCGAACGGTACGGCCGTCAATGTCTGCACGATGGTGTTTGGCAACAAGGGCGACGACTGTGCGACCGGCGTGGGCTTTACGCGCAACCCGGGCACGGGCGACAACGAGATGTTCGGTGAGTACCTGACCAACGCCCAGGGCGAAGATGTGGTGGCCGGCATTCGGACACCGAAACCCATTGTCGATCTTGGCAAGGAGATGCCCGAGCAGTACGCACAACTCGTCGAACTGCGAAACACCCTGGAGTCGCATTACAAGGAAGTGCAGGACTACGAGTTCACGATCGAGAAGGGCACGCTGTATTGCCTGCAGACACGCAACGGCAAGATGAATGCGGCGGCCACGGTGAAGACATCGGTCGAGATGTTCCGCGAGGGCCTGCTGACCCGAGACGAGGCACTGCTGCGCGTGCCGCCTGACCTGCTCGAGCAGTTGCTGCACCCGACGCTCGATCCGTCGAGCACTGCCGAACCCGTGGTAATGGGACTGCCCGCATCGCCGGGCGCGGCATCGGGCAAATGCGTATTCGACGCGGACCTTGCCGAGAAACTCGGCAACGAAGGCGAACCGATTATTCTCGTGCGAGAGGAAACGCGGCCGGAGGACATTCACGGCTTCTTCGCGGCACAGGGAATCCTGACGAGTCGCGGCGGCAAGACCTCGCACGCGGCCGTCGTCGCGAGGGGCATGGGCAAGCCGTGCGTCGCCGGTGCCGAAGGTATTGTTGTCGATGTTGCAGCACGCCTTGCGCGCGTCGGTGACCAGATTATTCATGAAGGCGACGTTATTACGCTCAACGGTGGCACGGGCGAGGTATACCTCGGGGCCATCCCGACAATACCGGCGCATTTCTCCGACGAACTGCACGAGCTCCTCGGTTGGGCGGACGAAACGGCGACACTCAAGGTCATGGCCAATGCCGATACGCCCGAGGCCGCAAAGCGCGCGCGGGAGTACGGCGCCATGGGCATCGGCCTGTGCCGCACCGAACGCATGTTCAACGCCGTCGATCGCCTGCCGATCGTGATCGACATGATCCTCGCGAACAGCGAGAGCGATCGCAGGGCGGCGCTGGAGCGGCTGTTGCCGATCCAGCGGGAGGACTTCGTGCAGCTGTTCACCGAGATGGCGCCCAATCCCGTCACGGTGCGGCTGCTCGACCCGCCGATGCACGAGTTCCTGCCCACCGAGCACGACCTGCTCGAGCAGATCGATAGCCTGGAGTTGTACCGCAAGATCGTCCGCGGTCGCCAGACCGCTATCGCGACCCTGGATCACGCTGTGAATCTGCCGGAGGTGCTACAGGAATTGAGCGAGGAGTACGTCAATGACGCCCTTGCTCACAAGGAACGCATGTTGCGCAAAGTCCGGGAACTCGAGGAAGTAAACCCGATGCTGGGTCATCGCGGTGTGCGCCTGGGTATCACGTATCCGGAGATCTACGAGATGCAGATTCGCGCGGTGCTGGAGGCTGCCATGCAGTGCGCCGACAATGGCGTGGATGTGCTGCCGGAAATCATGGTCCCGCAGGTCATTACGGTGCAGGAAATCACGCACGTCAAACAACGGGCCGACGAGATCGTGGCGAAACTCGAGACGGAGCACGGCAAAAAGCTCAAGTTCAAATTCGGCACGATGATCGAGACCGTCCGGGCCTGCACGCGCGCCTGGCACCTGGCCAGCGTGGCCGAGTTCTTCTCATTCGGCACAAACGACCTGACGCAGGCAACGTTCTCTTTCTCGCGTGAAGACGCGGAGAACAAGTTCCTGCCGATGTACAACGAGTCGGGCGTCCTGCAGGACAACCCGTTCGAAGTGCTTGACACCAAGGGCGTTGGCAAGCTGATCAAGATGGCCGTCAAGGGCGGCCGCGAACGGCGTGAAGACCTGAAGATCGGGATCTGCGGCGAGCAGGGCGGTCACCCGGACTCGATCCAGTTCTGTCACGACGTCGGTTTGAACTACGTGTCGTGTTCGGGGCCGCGAGTACCGGTTGCGCGCCTGGCTGCTGCCCAGGCGAAGCTGCGGAACTAGAGAATGCCCGGCAGAACGCTGGGATTCAGGTCGTTTTTCTGAATCTCAGCGACTGCATCCGCCCGAGGATGCTGTCCAGCGTACGAATGGCCGCAAGAATGTGCGGACCCTTGTTCAGCATGACGCAGTCCGCGCGCTGCGACTGTGCCGCGTCCGTTATTTCCGCACGCGAAGGCAGGCCTTTCTTGGTCTCCTGCTCCAGCACCTGCGTGGCCCACATCACGGGTACGCGCGCCGCTTCGCAGGCCCACAGGATTTCCTCCTGCAACTCAGCGAGGCGATCCCAGCCACATTCCACGGCCAGGTCACCCCGAGCGATCATTACTGCAATCGGGTAGCGGCGCATTGCGGCAAGCATGATCCTGGGGAGGTTCTTGAAAGCCTTGCGAGTCTCGACCTTGATGACAAGGCCGAGTTTGTCGGCGGACAAGGCGTCGAGTTCCTGCAGCAGCGCCTCGACATCCCTGGGTTTACGCACGAAAGAGAGGCTGACAGCGTCGGCGTGCTCGGCAACGAAAGCGAGGTTCGTCCTGTCGGTCGCCGTAACGCCCGGCAGGCGTATATCGCTGTTGGGGAAATTGATCCCGCGTTGTGCGCGTAGCCTGCTGCCGGTCGGCTTGGCCTTGGTGATCTCGACGTCGAGCCGATCGTCACTGACCTCCGTGATGATCCCCGAAATCTTGCCGTCGTTGAGCGATACCGCGTCGCCCGGCGACAGGTACTCGAAGACCTCGGGTTGCTGGCATGCGATGTGCGCCGGGCGGATAATCTTGCCGTCCGCATCTTCGGCGGCCGGTTCCCCGGGAATGTTGTCGCGATGAATGGTCAGCGTGTCGCCAGCGCGCAGAAGCAGTGGCTGTTCGACGGCTGGCAGGTCGCCCACTCTGTAAACGAGCTTTTCGTCGTTGTCGCTGCGCAGCAGGGTCAGCTTGGTGCCGGTTGCGATGTAAGCGCCCTGGAAAGACTCGAGCACCAGTCCCTTGTCGTCCTTGATGACGACCTCGAGCCGGCGTTTCTTGCCGCGCGTATCGCGAAAGCGAATCTCGTCACCTTCGCTTGCATGGTCGATACAGGCACGAGGGACCGGTATCACCGCGACCTTGGTGCCGCGATGCAGGACATCGTCGGGAATCAGGCGGATGCGGCGCGGTGCGATCACCTGGCCCAGCGGATCCCGCTTCGGGCGAATGTGAATGACGCCGGGCCCCGGTTCCAGGTTCCCGGTTCGCAGCTTCGGGCCGGACAGGTCCATGACGATACGACACTCGGTACCGGCGTTGGTGGCCGCCTGGCGTACGTTGCCGATCATGCGTCGCCAGGTCGTCGCATCGTCGCGGGCACAGTTGATTCGCGCGAGGTTCATCCCGGCCGCCAGCATCTCCTCGACCAGCGCGAGATTGTCCGCCGCCTCCGAGGGCAGCGTTACCATGATCCTGGCATGCCGTCCGTCAGGGTCCGGGCCGAACATGGCACGGCAGTGCTCGATTGCGGTCGGGTTCGACCGGCGCAGCGCCGCAGCCAGGGCATCGGCATCCACTGTCGCGCTGCCAACGAGTCGGTCGATGGCCGATTCCACGGCCTCGATGGAGCCCAGCACGTTGCGCTCGGCATGGGCGAGTGACGACAGGCCGAGCCGACGCAGTTGCGTACGAAGCTCGTGCGTGTGGACCTTGCGCAGCGCCAGGTAGTGGACGAGGTTCCTGGAGCCCTCTAGGTTCGCAGGGTGGACGTTGGCCAGTTCGGTCGCGTATTTCTCTTCCAGGGCCGTTGCCCGGTCGTGAATCGCCCGAAGTTGTGCCCTTACCTGCTCGATTTCGGCGTGGCTCGCCATGGATATTCTCCCGCAGGATTGTTGTAAGGGATTTCCGGCACAGGCACAGTTATGGATTCCACCTATGCTCTGGCGCGGAGGCACGATATGGCAAAAGTACTCTTACTCTATTCGACAACCGACGGTCATACGGTGGAAATCTGCAGGCGCCTGCAAGCCGTGATCGAGAAGGGCGGCGACACCGTGGACATCGTCGACCTGATCGACGGTCCGTCGCTGGAAGGGCGGGAGTTCGACAAGATCGTAATCGGTGCCAGCATTCGCTACGGCAAGCACCAGCCGGCCGTGTACGAGTTCATCAGGAAGAACCAGGCGGTACTCGAAGCGCATCCCAACGCGCTGTTTTCCGTCAACGTGGTGGCGCGCAAGCCCGAGAAGAACACACCCGAAACGAACCCCTACCTGCAGAAATTCCTCAAGCAGATCGACTGGCAGCCGCAGAATCTCGCGGTATTTGCGGGCAGGATCGACTACCCGTCGCTTGGCGCGTTCGACCGGACCATGATCCGCTTCATCATGTGGATGACGAAAGGACCGACGGACCCGACCGCAACCGTCGAATTCACCGATTGGGAGAAGGTCAACGAGTTCGGGCGCAAGGTCGCCGCGCTATAAATACTCGGCGTAGGCGGACACGTACTTCGCCGCACTATCGCCCGAGATGACGACGGCCGTCCCTGCGTGGTCGGCGCCCCATTCACTCGCGGCGTGCAATAACGCACCCGTGGTCGGCCCGACCATCACGCCCTCGGTTCGCGCGACCCGGATGCCGGCCGCAAACGCATCGTCATCGGTCACCGAGACAAACTCATCGACAACGTCCAGGTCGAGGATTGCCGGGAAATGCTCGTCCGGAAGCCCGGTGACACGCTTCAGCCCGGACAGCTTGTGGTGACGGGTGGCCGGCTCAACGCCGATGATCCTGATGTCCGGGTTGCGTTCTTTCAGGTAGCGGCCGACGCCCGTTATCGTGCCACCGGTGCCGATACCGGCAAAGAAATAGTCGATTCGACCGCCGGTCTGGCGCCAGATCTCCGGTCCTGTCGTATGGTAATGCGCGGCGACATTGAGCTCGCTCTCGTACTGGTTCGGGCTCACGTACTTGCCGCCGTAAGCCTCGCTTTCGACCATGCTCTTGACGACACCGCGGGCACCTTCCGACGGGTAGATGGGGCAGAGCTCGTCCTCAACCTCGATCAGTTCCGCGCCAAGGAACCTGAGCAATGCCTTCTTCTCCTCCGGCGCGCCATCGGGCACGGCGATCTCGATCGGTGTGCCCCGGGCATTGGCCAGTGCGGCAAGGGCGATTCCCGTGTTGCCGGCCGAGGGCTCGACCAGTGACTGGCCTTTCTTGAGTTGCAGACCGTTCAGCATGTACCAGGCGGTGCGATCCTTGATCGAACCAAAGGGATTCATGCCCTCGAGTTTTACGAGGAGTTCGAAGCCCGGGTGCGCGTTGAAGCGCTCACCGAGGCGCACCATGGGTGTCGGGTTGTTCGGTCCGGGTACGAGGTCGACGATACTGTCATAGACCTCGGTCCGGTTCGGAAACAGGGTTTCAACGTTTGCGTTCATAAGAGTGCCGAGTCTATACAGACGGCAAGCGGGGACAAGGAGATCCCCAGACGCTTTCGTTATACCCGTATGCGCTCAGTGCATATCGTGCCGGCGACACCTATTCGCCGAACAGCACCTGGTCGAGATAAGCGTACGCCGTGTCCGAGTCCGATTGTGCGAGTCCGAACAGCGCCTGCTGCCGCAGGTCCATATCGAAGTTCTCGTCGCGCGCGATACGGAGAAGCAGGGCGACGCTGTCGTCCACCGAGACCGACCCCATATCCGTGATCTCACCGCTGATGCCCCTCATCGCCAGGCGGCAGTCCGGACTGAACATCCGGATGCCCGTCGGCTTGCCGCGCTCCTGGTGCAGGTACAGCGTCGTCGCAGCGCCCTCGACCTGCCACTTGTACCAGCCGTCGGCTGCACCAATCGACAGCTCGCTGCTGGCCGGCGCGCTCCACAACAACGCGAGCCCCGCTAAAACCTGCACGAAAGCCCTGCCGGCACGCATTACTGCGACCCTTCAAGTGCATTGTCGATCAGGTCCCAGACAGCGTCACTGTCCATGATGACAAGGAACTCGAGAAGCCGGCGTTTCTCGGCCGCATCCTCTGCGTTCCTGTAGAGCTCCAGCACCCCGGCGTCGTGTCCCGCGATCAGCATGCCTTGCAGCGCGGAATCCCGGACCTCGTCGTTCGTCGTGCGCCGGTACAGATCGACAAGCAGCTGGCTCACGTCGGCACCGCCGACAATACCGAGGGCTTCAATCGCCTTGAGCTGCATCGCCGGGTTGCTGTCGTCCATCGCGAGCTCGCGCAGCGAGTCCGCGTCACCGGAAATCGCATAGGCTTCGATCAGTGAGTCCGACAGCCCGGCCTTGTTGCGCAATTCACGTAGCTGCGCATGGGCGCCCATTGCGCCGAGCATGCCGACGGCATCCGCAAACGCCGCTTCATCCTGGGCGCTATTCGCGATGTCGAAGACGGCGTCCGCGTCTCCGGCGATCAGGTATGCCTCCAACACGGCATCCCGGACACCGGCATCGCCGCTGCGGTAGATGTCGCCGAGGCTGGCAAGCGCCGTCTCGTCGCCGCCAATACCGATCATGCGAATAGCCTCGGTCTGCAGTTCGCCCTGGCTGTCATTCGCGAATGCGAGTAGGCGGGCCTGGGATTCCGGCGTCTCGATCTGGCTCAGGATAAACAGTGCGCGCTCCTTGAGCTCGGCACTGTGGTTTCCCGCGAGGACCTTGTCGACAATCGGCAGTGCGCGCTCCGGGGGTGCGGTAATCAGCGCCTCGAGCGCGGCCATGCGCAGGCCGTCGGCATCGTTGCCTGCAGCAGTTTGAGCGAGGCTCCCTGTTGCCAGCAACAGGAGCGCGGTGCCGAGCGCCAGTTTCGATGTTTTGTTCATGTCGTGTTTCCTAAATCATGTGGCTGTGTGTCATCTGATGATTCGGCACTCAGTTTGGTTAGCATCACGTTCAGCTCGAAGGCGAGTTGCGCCTGCAGCGCCTCAGCATCCGCCGGCGCGAGGTCGTCCGCAGCCAGTTGCAGCAGGATCGGTTCGAAAGCGCGCAGGACGCGGGCAAGTTTTGGTGCATCGTTGCTGGTAGCGGCGTGCTCGAACATGCGGTTTTGCTCGATGATGCGCAGGACCAGCATCGTCCGGTCCTGGGCCTCGGGCAGGCTCAGAATCTGCGCGCGACTATCGCGAAAGTGGACCTGGAGGCCGCGCGACAAGGCGCCGGGAACGGCGTTGGCCGGGCGCGCGCCCTCGGCCATCAGCGGCAGTTCGGTGACCGGATCTTCGTCAGCAACGAAGAAGCCTATTGCGATACCCAGGGCGAGCGCCGCGGCCATGGCCATCCCCAGGAAGAACGAGGATGGTTGCCGCACGCGCGACCGCGGTGCGGCACGGGCCGCTTCCGCGGCGGCGGCCGCATCAAGCGCGTCGTGCCATCCCTGCACGGTAGCCGGCGGCGGCGAGTGTATATCCGCACGGTGCGCGGCGATGATGTCGTCGGTCTTGTCGTTCATGATTCGAGTCTCTTAAGGTGCTGCATGTCCGCGCGCAGCTTGTGCACTGCGCGGTACACGGCCTGTTTCACACGCCCGTCGTTGGTGCCGATTTCCTCCGAGATTTCCCGGGTGCGCCATTGCTCGAGGTGCTTGAGCACGAAACACACGCGTTCCACCTCACTGAGCCGCGCCAGCGATGTGGCAAGGTCGCTCTCGAGTTCGTAGTCCTGGAGGACCTGGTCCGGCCTGTCTGCATCGTCCTCGACATCACTGTCGAGCGCCTCGAACACACCGGGACGGGATTTTCGCAACAGGTTCAGGGCCGCGTTGACGGCAATGCGATGGATCCAGGTGTCGAGGCGGGCGGTGTTCCTGAACTGGCCGCGTTTTCGCCACGCATTCAGCAGGGCATCCTGCACGGCATCGGCGGCCAGGTCCGGGTTGCGGGTTATCTTCAGGCACGCCGAGTACCAGCGATCGGAGCGCTGCGAAATGACCCGGTGAAAATCCGCCTGTGACGGAGGGTTGCTGCCGATCTCGATAACTGCCGCCATGTTCAATTGGATGCAGCGTAGCGCGAAAACGTTAGCAAATCAGACGACGAGGCCCGCGGCATGGCCGGACGACCAGGCCCACTGGAAATTGAACCCGCCGAGGTGGCCGGTCACGTCGACGACCTCGCCGATGAAGTAGAGCCCCGGCTGGCGCCGCGACTCCATGGTCTTCGACGACAATTCGCCGGTGTCGACGCCGCCGAGCGTGACCTCCGCAGTCCGGTAACCCTCGGTTGCCGCCGGTTTGATCCGCCACCGGTTGAGCGTGTCGCCGATCTCGCGCAGGACATCGTTGCTGAGTTCGGCCAGGGATATCTCCGCCCGTCGGCGCCAGAGGTGGTCCTGCAATTCGGCAACCAGTGCCCGGGCAAAATACTCTGCCAGCGCCGTACGCAGGAGGGCTCGCGGCTGTGCCGATTTCGCTGCGATGAGCCACTGCGCCGCATCGATGCCGGGCAGGAGATCGATGTCGATCACGTCGCCCGGTTGCCAGAAACTCGAGGCCTGCAAGATCGCCGGCCCGCTCAGGCCCCGGTGCGTGAACAGGATATCCTCGGTAAACGTGGTGCCATTGGCGGTGACAGCGGCGCGAACGCTGATGCCGGAAAGGCGCTGCATCATCTCATGCAGGGCACCGGTAAACGTAAACGGGACCAGGCCGGCCTGTGTGGCAAAGACATTGAGCCCGAATTGCCGGGCAATGTCGTACCCGAACCCGGATGCGCCCATCCTGGGGATCGACAGGCCACCTGTCGCGATGACCAGGGACGGCGCCGCGAACGAGCCACTCCCGGACGTCACCTCGTAGGTCCCGGTAAACGCGATGCTCTGGATGTTGCATTCGGTGACGATGTGTACGCCGGCCGCGTCGCATTCGCGAAGCAACATGGCAACGATCTCCTTCGATGATTCGTCGCAGAAAAGCTGGCCGGCCGTCTTCTCGTGGTAAGCAATACCGTGTTCCTCAACCCACGCGATAAAGTCATGCTGCGTGTAGCGTGACAGCGCCGATTTACAGAAATGCGGGTTGTGGGAAAGGAAGTTTGCCGGGGCACAATAGAGGTTGGTGAAGTTGCAGCGCCCGCCACCGGACATCAGGATCTTCTTGCCGACCCTGTTGGAGCCCTCCAGTACGACGACGCTGCGGCCGCGCCGCCCCGCGGTAATGGCACACATGAGGCCGGCGGCACCGCCGCCAATAACAAGGACATCGGCATTCGTCATGCCGGGAGGATAGCAGGCGCTCTAGGTACGAACGAGGCCGCTGTTGGTTTCTTCGCTGAGCTTCTGCATGCGCTCGACCAGCGTGAGGCGGGACTTCTCCTCGGCGAAGATAACCTTCGTCGTCGTGTCGCCGTTCTCCTGCACCGAGTTGATAAAGCTATGCAGGTGTTCCATGTCGATGGCGATGACGTCGAGGCACAGCAGGCCGTCACCAGCCATGACGGCAACGCTGAGCACTTCGGGACGCATCAGGAGCTTCGGTTTGATGATGTGTGTCGCCTGGCCAGGGGCCGAGATCTCGACGCTGGCGCGCACCTTGAATCCAATCGACTCGTAGTTGAGGACATCCGCTGCATCGTTCAGTACGTTCATTCTTTTTAGCGCGGATATTCGGCGTGACACAGCAGTGCGCGACAGGTGCACTTGTTGCGCAAGCTCGACAGTCGTTAAGCGCGTATTGCCCGACAGTGCCGACAGGATTGCCACATCGTATTTGTCCAGTTCCGGTCTGCGCCGTTTCATCCCCACAGTCTCCCCCTTGCGTGAATTCGCAACTGCAAAAGTTAAGACAGCAGGAATCGGGGACAGGTTCCATTTGTGTTGTTGCCGATATACAACGTTTCACAATCCGCACAGATCGCGCGTGCAGGGTTGCGTTAACGCACGAAACGCAACAACCATATTGCCGCCCCAGGACTCTATAAGTAACAGGGAATTAATTTCGTTGGAGGCAGACTTGTATGCATGGTGAACTGAAGCAGGTAGCGGACCTGGCACTATTTGCGAAGATCGTACAGGCTGGCGGCATATCGAGGTGTGCGGCTGACCTTGGGCTGGAGCGCACGACAATAAGTCGGCGGCTTGGCTCACTCGAGCGCAACCTGGGCGTCAAGCTGCTCGATAGAACGCCAAAGCATATAGCGGTTACCGATGCGGGGCAGCGCTGCCTGGAGCAGTGTGAAATCATGCTTGAGTCCGCCGCGAATGCGCTGTCTCTCGCCACCGTCGGCGCGATTATCGCGAACAAATCGCCGATCGTCGTCGGCGCGCCCCCGGACATCATCGATCGTTACCTGGAAGACCGGCTCAGCAGTTTCGAGTCGGAGAACCCCGGGATCCGAATTGATCGGCGGCCCGTTACCGTGTGGACAGAGGCAGCGATCGACGCCGTCGATATCGGTATTGCACTTGCACCTGTAACTATCGCCGGCGGCTGGACGAACACGATCGCCTACGTGCGCCAATCCATCTTTGCCGGCATCGACTATGCTTCGCAACACGACCCTGTGCGCTCGCCGTTCGACCTCGAGGCCCATGACTGCATCGTAGAATCAACGGATCGGGACACGCAGTCGTGGCGCTTCGGACGCGGTGACAACGTGACGACGGTGACAGTCAAGGCGAAGCATACGGTGTCCGGACTGCTGGAGGCGCGGGAGGCGACGCTGGCGGGCCTCGGAATCGCGCGCCTGCCACACTACATGTGCGAGCGCTACCTGCGTGCCGGCCGCCTCGTCGACCTGACACCGGAGCTCGAATCGGCTGGCAGGGAGGTCGTCGTGATCAGTCCACGGCAGCGGCAGCGCAAGACGGGAACGTCGGCCCTGCGAATCTTTCTCGAATCGGCCTTCAACAAGCGGATGTTCTGAGGCGGGTAGCGGGTTGCAGCAGGGCTGGCCCTGCTGCAACGCTCACCTGCCAGATCGCCTGTTACGCGGCATCGTCATCTGCGTCGCGATCGCCGCCACTTGCGACATCGCTCTCGATGGCCTCGAGATCCTCGAGGATGTCCGCGACCTCCGGATCCGTCTCCTCGGTAACGACCAAGGGTTTCTCGCTCGCGACGCGGATGAGTTCGATCTCCGTGCCGCGTTGGCTCTGGATTGCCAGCCACCTTTCATACGGGTCAGCTGCCAGGGCGGCCGACGAAAGCGCGCCGCCGCAAATACACACAAGTAATAGCCTCTTCATCTTCAATTCCCCTTTCCTGGTCTATTCAAACTTCTCGTGGTCCCAAATCCCCTGCTCATTGATCGCATAGACAAACCTGTTGATATCCTGGTAGCCGTTTCGATGAATCGTGTTGTCGTTCTCAAGTAGCCAGACGCCGTCATCGAACCTGATCGCGAGCATTGCGTGATGGGTGGCACGCCGTGATTCCCTCCCAATGACGATGCGCATATTCTCCGCGTCAACGCCAAACTCTCGTAAGACAAAATACTTTGCGACAGCGAAATCCTCGCAGTCACCACCAGCGCTAAGGAACTCCGTCAGGGTTTCCCACTGGTTGCCGGCCTCGGACCGTGAACCGATGCGGTCGTCCTTGTAGCGCTGCTTGTTGATGTAGCGATTGACCAGTCGAACCTGTTGCTCCGTTGTCAGATCCGCGCCTTTCAGCAAGAGATGTCGAAGACCACGCAATCGCAGCGGGCAGGCCGCGTTGTCATCCACGCACCGGTGGATGGAGTCACGTTCGGCAGCATGCCGGTCGAGGGTGTCCTGCCAGGCCGGCCAGTCGGCGGCGGGCGCGAAGAAGTCATCGTCCGTGTCGAACGAGTACAACGTTTGGCCGCAAGCGGCGGCGGACGCGAACAACGTCAGAAACACCGCCAGAAATTGTTCGAGCCTGCGCCGCATCGTGTTTACCCGAATTTCCTTACTCGTCTCAGTGTCCAGTCGGTGCCCGGCAAGTCAAGCGTTTGCAGAAGAACGCACGAGTTGTGCATCAATAACAAAGATGCGGAATTCGCAGGTTGTTATGCTGGTCTTATCCTGTGTGCTCTTGTTCGTTAAGCGTTGCAAAAAGTCCTCGATGAAATACACGCACTCGTTAGTACTCGCTTGTTTTTGCCTTGCGGCGTGCGCGCCTCTTGTCGTTAGTCCGCCTGTGGCGAGCGACGACCTGTTGTCCGGAGAGGCGTTGTTCGGTGAGCGCATCGATGTATCCGACATCAGGACAGACGAGATCATGGCGCTCAACGACGAGCTCCGGGACTACGTTGCTGCAAAGGTGAAAGACGACCCACAAGCACGCTCAAGGCTGCGAAAGCTCGTCCGCGGGATGATCGATGACGGGTTGTTGATGCTGGATTACGACGTGAATCGCACGCACACGGCGATAGAGACCTTTGCAACCCGCGAGGGCAATTGCCTGTCCTTTTCGCTTCTGTTTGCCGCCCTCGCTCGCGAGGCAGACCTGGATGTGACGTTTCAGATGGTGGACATACCACCCAGTTTCAGGGCCGATGGCGAGATGATCATGTTGAACAATCACATCAACGTCCGCGTCAAGGGTGTCAGGCGAGATATCAATTTCGCGGGTGACTACGTGGTGGATTTCAACACCGCCGAGTACAACGGCAATTACGACACACGGAAGGTCACGGACAACTACGCGTTCGCGCTGTATTTCAGTAACCTGGCCGTCGAGTCGTTGCAGGCGGGCGATTCGGCAAAAGCGTTTCGATATCTCAAGAAGGGGATCGGGACGGATCCCGAGGTTGCCGGATTGTGGGTGAACCTCGGTGTACTCTACTCGCACCATGACCGCCACGACATGGCAGTACAGGCTTACCAGCGAGCCCTGTCGATCCAGCCTTCCAACAAGTCGGCACTGGTAAACCTGGCGGGTGTGCTCCACCAGTTGGGGCGCGAGGAAGAGGCCGCCTGGTACACGGACAAAGTGAGTTACTACAGGGATCGGCACCCCTACTACCATTATCACCTGGCGAGAGCGGCCTACCAGGACGGCAGGCTGGAGGAGGCCCTGACTCTGCTGGCAAGAGCGATCCGGCTAAAAAAGGACGAGCATCAGTTCTATTTCCTGAGGGGGCTCGTCCACTACCGGATGAAGGCATTCGACCTGGCCGCCAAAGACTACGAAAAGGCGAGGGATACCGCCGAGACGGCACAGCTGGTTTCCGGGTACACGAGGAAACTGCAGGCGCTGGAGTCGGATCTGCGCTAGCGCCTTGCCGGCCTAATCCACGCGTTTCACGCGGACGCGGCGGCTCCCGGATTTCTTCTCCATGAGGTACGAGCCCAGGCTGGCCTTGCGAACGACGACCGTCTCGCCGCTCTTGAGACGCAGGGTCTGACTGTCGAGCTGCCGCCAGGTTTGTCCATTGTCGAGCGTCACGGTCAGCTTCCCGCCTGCCGATTCATGAATCCCCGTAACTGTCGCCTGGATCCGGTCTATCTGTTCGACGGCAAGCGACGTTTCAACGATGCGCCGGGCTTGCGCGTCGTTTGTGCCAAAAAGGGACTGGGCATCCGGGACTGCCGTCGCGGCCGGTTCGGCGCGTTCGCCCGCAGCCACGGGGTAGCGCGAGTCCACCACTTTGTCGTAACAGGCAACGCGTTCCGCGATGTCCTCCAGCTGCCGGCACTGGATCAGCGCGTCCTCATCCGCCAGCGTGGTCTGGGTGCATAGCAACAACAATACGACAAGTCTTCTTTTCATTTGCAAGATCTGGATATCGATGCTCATTAGAGTAAAGAAACCTCCAGGGTTTCCCCTGGAGGTCTCCGTTTGTGACAAAAGGGTGTCTCTTCTAGAAGCTGAACGAGGCCCTTCCGTAGATGTAACGACCTTGCGTGTCGTAGCTGAACTGGAGCGTATTCATGTCATCGTATGCGGTGACGTAGGGTGGCTCCTCATCGGTGAGGTTACGAACGCCGAGCGTGAAGGTGAGATCCTTCCAGTTGTAGTACCCCTGGACATCGAGATACGTAATTGCATCGGCCGTGTTTGACAGGTTCGCGGGAGCGGCGTCAATGTCATCTGTCTCGCTCATGTACCTGGCAGTCAGGTTGGCGCCCCAGTCATCACGGGTTAACGTGACACCATAGTTCACCTGCCACTCGGCAAACGCCGCCGGGTTACCGAAGGCGGGGTCTCCGCCGAAGAAACCGGCAAGCTGAATCAACTCGCCACCCGAGAAGGGCAGGTAATCGTACTCGCTGAGGTAAGTGCCGCTGGCGAACAGGTCGACCAGGCCGATACCGCTTTCAAAGCCATATTCCACCTGGAAGTCGATGCCGCTGGTCTGGTACGTAGCCAGGTTGGCGCTCGATTGCAGCACACCCGATATCTGCAGGTTCGAGTTACGACGCGTGGGTGCTGCCGGTGACGGTGTTTCGTCAACGCCCGGGAAGGCCGGACCGACGATCAGCGCGCACAGGGGATCGGAGAACCCGACACTTGCGTAGCAGGCGGAAATCACTTCCGACGTCGGCGCAGTGCCAACGGCATCGGTAATCTCGATATCGAAATAGTCGATGGAGACGGTCAGGTCTTCGAGGAAACTCGGTGTGAAGACGAGACCGAACGTGAGTGACTCCGAGGTCTCCGGCTGGAGATTCGGGTTACCGCCCTGCAGCGTTGTAGCCTGGAACGTTGCCAGGTTGAAGTCCGGAGCCAGGCCGTCAGCCTGGCAGTTCGCGACCGTGTTGGCGTCTGTACCGGACGTACCGTAGTTGCGGCAAGGATCGGTGTAGGACTCAGCGGACTGCTGAATGCCAAGGAACAACTCGCTGATATTCGGTGCACGGAAGCCTTCAGAGAAGGTGGCGCGGAAACGTATATCTTCAACCGGGGCCCACTCGAGGGCTGCCTTGAATACCGTGTCGGAATCGTTCAGGAAGTCGACGTCCGTCCAGCGAGCCGATGCCTCGAATGTCAGCAACTCGGCCATGGGTGCGCCAGAAAGAATCGGCAGTACGAGCTCTCCATAGATCTCGTCAACTTCGTACTTGCCACCCGTGACATTGCCGGGGGTAAAGGCAATGGCGCCGATGGCTGCACCACCGTCCGGTTTGGAAGCGGCGCTCTCACGGCGATTCTCGTAGCCAAGCGCCCAACCGATCTCACCGCCAGGCAGTTCGAAACCACCCATGTCGCCGGAGAAGTTGAGCTGCATTACGTTCAACGTCGATTCGTTCTTGGTATTCACACCGACGAAGCCATAGGCAATCTGCGCAGCGGTCATGCTGTCACTGATGAACGGATTGAAGACGCCCGGGCAACCATTTGTCGCAGCGGCACACAGGGTCGGATCCATCATGTTCTCGATGTTCGGACGATTCGGCCGGCCTTCGTCGCGCTGGCTGTCTTCCCACTTCGCAATGGTGTAGTTCACGTCCCATGTCCAGCCATTTTCGAACTGGCCGTCAAGTCCGGCGCCGATGCGCCACGTGTTCACATCCTGCGTGAAGCGGCGACCACCGGATTCTGTCAGGCGCCGGGACGTTGCTACGTCCTGCGGTGCCGTACACAGGGGATTGCTCGCGCAGAGTGCATCGCCGAAGGGATTGTCCGGATGCTCCTGTGACGTAATCCAGCCACCAAAGGTGCCGACGGGGGCCAGCAACTGGTCGGACTCACGGTTGGAGAAGTTCATCTCCAGGTTGGCATTGACCGCACCCAGGGCAGGTGCCTCGAACAGCTCGTAGTTGACAGCAGCGTAGGCGCTGTAGACGTCCTGAGGTGTCGTGAGGTAGCTGAGCGCTGCGAAGTTGAACGCATCGCGTGCTGCATCGAACGGCCGCACGGTAACGCCATCCGCATCGAGGACATGGCCGCCAATCGCTGAATCAGCGCCCAGTGGCGTGAACTGCGCAGGGGTTGTCGTCGGGCTGCCACCACAGATTGTCTGCACGCCGTCATCGAACAACGGGCACGCCGAGAAAGCCCTGTCGCCCTGGCGAATCTCTTCGCGCTTGTTGATCTGTGCACCAAGGACAAAGTTGCCCTTTTCGAAAGCATTGCCGAAAACGACCGACCCATTGAGCATCTCGCCGTCGCTTTCGTCCGTGATGTCATAGCCGAATTGCACATCGACACCTTCGAAGTCTTTCTTGGTGATGATATTGACCACACCGGCGATGGCATCCGAGCCGTAGACAGTAGATGCGCCGTCACGCAGAACTTCGACCCTTTCCACAATCGCTGTCGGGATCATGTTGAGGTCGACGAAGCCGTTTACGGATGCGGACGCAAAACGCTTGCCGTTGACGAGTGTCAACGTACGGTTGGGACCGAGCCCACGCAAGGAAACGGACGCGATTCCCGGGTTGCCGTTGTTAACGCCTGCGCCAAAGTCGCCGCCGTTCACGGCAGGCAGGTCCTGGATGAAGTTTTCCAGCGTCAGGTTGCCCGATACGGCAATGTCCTGCTCGGTAAGTACCGAGATCGGACTGATGCTGGACGAGTCACTGCGCTTGATTCGCGAACCAGTCACGATGACT
Source organism: uncultured Gammaproteobacteria bacterium (assembly GCA_963698895.1). Taxonomy (GTDB): domain Bacteria; phylum Pseudomonadota; class Gammaproteobacteria; order Steroidobacterales; family Woeseiaceae; genus UBA1847. The sequence goes on from CAVOSO010000002.1 coordinate 277,474, forward strand.
TCTTCGAGTGTTATTTCATCTCCCGTCGTTTGCGCAGATGCGCCGACCGGGATGGCGAGCGCAACACAAAGCGCAAGTAGCCAGGAATGGCCGGATGACCAACTTGGTTTACTCATAGTAATCTCCCCGCTTGAATAGAGCTAAGAACACGCTGTGCGAGTTGCGCACAGCACATGGGGAGATTCGAGCACTCGACTCAAGTGTTGTATATATGACGCACTGTGAGTAACGCGGCATAAATGCCATGCGGTTTACGCATCGTTGTAAAAGCGCCGCGCGTTGTACTGACTACCACTAGCGTTGCCGGGAAAAAGCGTCAAGACCGCTTACGAGCCGAACACGCAACGTGGCGATTACGCCGCAGCGTTTTCGGCGCGATGCGAAAAGCTTTCGTGTTGTTAATTACAAACAGGCATCTGCGCAAGCGTCGGCTGCTCGCATCGATGAGCCGCTGCCTTTTTACGTGTATTGCCACTATTCGGGCTTTGGCTCGCGGGCGTTCTCGCCGTACTACTGTGTCATGCACACGCAAATGCCCGAGGACCTGTTCCGACAACGAGCGATCGACTCGTTATCGACGCGGCTGGATGGTCGACCGATTGCTGTCCTGCCAAAACCGCTGATCTGGCTCGCGGTCTATTGTGCAGTCTTTCTTGTCTGTGCCGCCGGCTTCATCCTGAGTATCGAGTATGCGCGCAAGGAAACCGTGCGCGGCTGGCTGGTTGTCGATCCAGGGATTGCCCGGTTGGCACACAACGATTTTGCAACGGTAGTGAGGCTTGAGCGAAAAGCCGGTGATTCGGTACGGCAAGGAGAGGCGATCGTCCGACTCTCGTCCGATGTCGAACTCGACAACGGTACGGCGATGACGCGGCAGGCGCAGTCACGGCTGCAGGAACAACTGGCGGCCGTCGGTGTGCGAGACGCGCTGGCGCGGGAGCAGTTCACGACAGACCACCAGGCGCTCGAACAGCAACTCATCGCGGTGGAAGCGGAGATGGGCGCGCTTGTCGCCGAGCAGCGGCAACAGGCACTGCGTGTGCAACGCAGTATCACAAGGGTCGACGAGCTGCGACAGGCCTACGAGCGCGGTGCGATCGCAAGGGTGGAACTGCTTCGACAGCAGGACGAACTGGCCGGGCTGCGATTGGCCGTGGCGCGCCTGCGCCAGGAGGAGAGCCGACTCGAGAGGCAGCGCGAGGAACTGGTCGCCGCCCGGGAGCGGCTGGGCATCGGACTGGAGCGTCAGCTCGCGCTGCTTGGCGCGGAGCGCAGTGAATTCCGGCAACGGCTGGCGCGGCTCGAGGAACAGCGCCTGGTCGTCGTGGTTGCGCCGGTCGACGGCGTTCTCGCGACACTCGATGTTTCTGCCGGAAGTACGGTCAGGCCACAGCAGTTGCTGGCCACGATCATCCCGGCGCAGTCGTCGCTGCTGGCCGACGTTTACGTCCCGTCCACGGCCATCGGGATGATCGAGGCCGGGCAGGAGGTCAGGCTTCGCTACGACGCGTTTCCGCATCAGCAGTTCGGGTCGGTGCCGGGCAAGATAGACGCTGTCGCCGCTTTCGTTTCCTTGCCGGGTGACATGCCGGTGGCGTCGCGCATGCAGGAGGCGGCGTACAAGGTGCGGGTCCGGCTCGCGGCCGATCATGTCCGGGATGAGCGGGGGCGTTACCCGCTGCGCCCCGGTATGGCCCTCGCCGCCGACATCGTGCTGGAAAGGCGCAGCCTTGCCGAATGGTTTTTCGCACCGTTGCTGGCGCGTATCTAGATGGCATCGAGCGATTCGTCGTGGTTGAGCCTGTCCGGCCGGCGTCGCCTGCCGGTGATCCGGCAGTCGACCATCGCGGAATGCGGGCTGGCGTGCATGGCCATGATCGTCGCCTACTTCGGCAGGAGCGAAGATCTCGTCAGCCTGCGTCGCCGCTTCGGCATGTCGCTTTCAGGAGCAGGTCTCGCCTCCCTTGCGCGTATCGGCGACGCCCTGCACCTGTCACCGCGTGCAGTGCGTTGCCGCCTGTCCGAACTCCGGCGTTTAACCACGCCGTGCATCCTCCATTGGGAGTTCGATCACTTCGTGGTGCTCAAGAAGGTCACCCGCCAGCAGGTGCTGATTCACGATCCGGCCAGTGGTGCGCAGCGTGTTCCACTGGCCGAGGCCGACGGGAAGTTCACCGGCGTGGCGCTGGAATTTTCGCCGACCGGGAGATTCGAGCGCCGTAAAGCGCCAAGAAGGTTGCGCCTTGGCGATCTTGTCGTCCTCGAACGCGGTCATGCGTTGTCCATTCCGGTCGCATTGTTGTTCGCGGTCATCTCGGAACTGCTGTTGCTGGTCACACCATTTTACCTGCAGACCGTCATCGACCAGGTGTTGACACGTGGCGATCACCTGCTCCTGCATGCGCTGGTCATCGGCTTCGCCGTGCTTGCGATCTTCCGGCTGGCGGCGAGCGCGATGCGCCAGTTGACGTTCCAGTTTCTCTCCCACGTCACGGTGTTCAGTCTCTCATCGCGCGTAATACGGCACCTGCTGCATCTGCCCGTTAGCTGGTTTCGCGAAAGGACGACAGGTGACATCCAGCAGCGCATGCAGTCACTGACAGGAATCCAGGCATTCGTCACGCAGGCCCTGCCATCGCTCGTGCTCGACAGCATCTTTCTCCTGATCGTGGTCGTGATGATGACCGCCTATGCGCCGTTGCTGTCCATGATCGTCGTCGCGACGGCCGTAATCTATACGCTGTGGCGTGTGCTCGTGTATCCGGCGATGCTCGAGCAAACCGGCCAGCTCGTACGGGCCGAAGCCGCGGCACAGTCTCACCTGCTCGAGTCGCTGCGCAGTATCCAGTCGATAAGAATGTGTGCCGGCGAGTCCAGTCGGACGACGGAATGGCAGAACCTGCTGGTGCGCAGAATCAATACGCAGATTCGTGCCGGAAACCTGGGCGTCGTCGACGGCAGCGTTCATCAGGCGCTGTTCCAGGGCCTGCATATCGGCATCGTGTTCCTGCTTGCGAGGCATGTGCAGCGCGGTGAAATGTCCATTGGCGAGATCTCGGCATTCGTCGCTTACACGGGCATGTTCGTCACGAGAGCCAGCGGCATCGTCAACAGGCTCTTCGAATACAAGTTGCTGCGGGTGCCGCTCGAGCGGCTTGCCGACGTTGTCTTCAACGAGGCGGAAGAGCCGGAGCGCGATACCTGCAGTCGAGCCAGGCTGGGGGGCAACGTGCGTGCGAGCGGCCTGCGGTTTTCCTACCCGGGCATGACGTCGGTCGTGCTCGACGGTGTTTCGCTCGATGTCACCCAGGGCGAGTTGCTCGCGATCTGCGGGGGCTCGGGAAGTGGCAAGAGCACCTTGCTGAGAATACTTGCGGGCATCGAGCAGGCCGCGTCGGGCCTGCTTTGTTTCGATGGCAAACCGCTCGCTCACTGGCCGCCGGCCGTCGTGCGTCGCAGCATGGCCACGGTCTTCCACGACGACGCCCTGGTGTCGGGCTCCATAGCGAAGAACATCGCACTCTTCGATCCCGCGCCCGACCACGCCCGTGTGCAGAGGGCGGCCGAGCTGGCCGCGGTCGCAGGTTCGATCGAGGCGCTGCCAATGCGCTACGAGACGCCGATCGGCGACCTTGGCTCGGCGCTGTCCGCCGGGCAGGTACAACGCTTACTGTTTGCTCGAGCACTCTACCGTCGTCCATCGCTGATGCTGCTCGACGAATTCACAAGCGGACTCGACGAGGAGAGCGAGAGACGAGTCCTGCAAACGCTCCAGCGCCTGCGGATCACGCGCATCGTCGTAACGCACAGCCCGCATGTCCTGCGAGCGTGCGATCGGGTCTATCGGCTTAGCGACGGCAAGCTAACGCGGCTTTGAGGCGCCCCTAATGGTCCCGGTAGGCTGGCGGCTTCTCCGTTTGCAGGTATCGATCGCGCAACAGCGTTTGGCGACTCACCATCGGTACCGCCTTGCCATTGATGAATACAGCATCAGGGTAGTTTGTCAGTTCCAGGGGATCGCCGGGCCAGATCACCACGTCGGCCGCCTTGCCGGTTTCGAGGCTGCCGGTCGTCGATGCCATGCCAAAGATCTCCGCGGGTGTCAGCGTGATGGCGCGCAGCGCCGCATCCCAGTCGAGACCGAAAGCAACAGCGTTGCCTGCCGATTGGGTGATGTTACGCGCATTGTGCGTTTGCGCGTCTGCATCCGCGATGGCGACCTTGACGCCGGCTTTGACAAGTACCGATGCGGTGCCGAGGCGCGCATTGATGTGGTCGAAGCTGCCAGGAAGATTCGCTGTCGGCCCCACGATGACGGGAATGCGAGCGGCTGCCAGCTTGTCCGCAACCATCCAGGCCTCCGAGCCGCCGATGATGATGGCGCTGATGCCGTACTCACTTACGAGGTCGATGAGCACCTCGATGTCACTGGCGCGGTCTATGCTCACGAGCATCGGTGTGTTGCCATTGATGACGCCTTGCAGCGCATCGAGGTCGGTCATGCTGTGCAGGTAAGCGCGACGCATGCCGCGCTCGAAGTCGCCCTTGTGTTCGCGATAGTCGAGCGCTTCGTTCAGCGAGTTGCGCAGGGTCAGCCACGCGGCAGTGCGAGTGCCGCCGGAGAGCATTGCGCCACCTTCGCCGAGTTGGACGACCATGGCTGCGGCACGCTGGTCGAGGACGTTGTCGTCACCGAGATTGACGATCGCCGCGAGTCCCGCGAGCACATGACCACTGCCGGTCTCGTCCGGGTAGCCGGGAGAGGGCGCCACAACAGCGCGCGTCACGCCTTCGATGCGGTTTATTGCGATGAGTGTTGAACGCGGATTGTAGGCATCGGCAATGTCGAAGCCGGCCGTAAACTGCGCGCCGCGCTGCGCATAGTCGGTCGGACCTGCGGACGAGCTGACCTCAACCAGGCCAAGCTGGCCGAACGGTGAGAACAAACCCGGCGTGACGATCTTGCCGCTCGCATCGATCGTTGTCGCATCGGCTGGAACCTCGACGTCGGCGCCGACAGCCGCGATGCGCCCGTCGACGATCAACACCGTGCCGTTCTCAACCGTGCCCTGCGGACCCACCGTGTGTACCTTGCCGCCGACAATCGCGGTTGTCTCGGCGAAGACCGGCAGGGCAATGGCGAGGAACATCATCGCGGTAATGACGCGGCTCATTTTGCACCTCCGGCGGCAGCTGCAGTGCCGAGCGTGAAGTCGGTAACCGGGTTGACGGCGTCGTTGCCACGCTCGAAGGCGAGCGCGCCGTCTATATAGACGCGCTCGGCCTTCGTATAAACGCTGAACGGGTTGCCGTCCCAGATGACGACGTCGCCCATCTTGTTGACCTCGAGTGTCCCTGTCTGGTCGGCAATGCCGAGCGATTTGGCCGCATTCGCGGTTATCCAGCGAATGGCGCTTTCAGGCGGGATGTCCATACCAGCCCGGGCCGCAGCACCCATGACCTTTGCCGTTTCCTGGTTGAGGCGCTGGATGCCGATCTCGGAATCCGAATGGATAACGGCACAGGCGCCGGCCTTGTCCACGATAGCCGCGTTCTCGCGAATTCCGTCGAAGGCTTCCATCTTGAAGCCCCACCAGTCTGCCCACATCGCGGAGCAGGTGTCCGCTTCGGCCAGCAGGTCGGCAATCTTGTAGGCTTCGACCGCGTGATGGAAGGTGCCGACCTTGTAGCCGAACTCCTTGGCAATTTCGAGCATGACCGACATTTCGTCGGCACGATAACAGTGGTTGTGCACGATGATTTCGCCCTCGAGCACCCCCATGAGCGTCTCGAGTCTCAGGTCACGTTTCGGCCTCTCACCCTGGCCTTCCTCGGCAGCCTTGATCTTGTCGCGGTACTCCGCGGCATCGATCCACGCGGCGCGATACCCGGCAACATTGCCCATGCGCGTGGCAGGCTCCTGGCCACGGCTGCCATAGACGCGTTTGGGATTTTCACCACAAGCCATCTTGAGACCGTAAGGTGCGCCCGGGAACTTCATTTCCATCACGTTGCGGCCCGGTACGTTCTTGAGCGTGACGCCGCGCCCGCCGACGAGATTGGCGGACCCGGGAAGAATCTGCATGGCCGTCACGCCACCGGCCAGCGCCGTCGTAAAGCCGGGGTCGTTTGGCCACACGCTGTGTTCCGCCCAGACCTGCGCCGTCACGGGAGCTGTTGCTTCGTTGCCATCTGAATGCGATTGCGTGCCCGGCGATGCGTACACGCCGAGATGCGAGTGCACATCGATGATGCCGGGGGTGATCCACTTGCCCGTGGCGTCAACGACAGCGGCGCCTTCCGCGCTGAGTCCGCTGCCGACGCCCGCAATCCTGCCGTCGACAAGGAGCACATCGGCATTGTCGAGTCGTTCGCCCGTGCCCGTCAGGACAGTTGCCCCCGTGATGAGCGTGGTCGCGGATTCCAGGCCTTCATAGCGGCTGGCGAAAGCAGCCGGCCCGTTGTCTTCAGCTGATTTCTCGCAGCCCGATACTAATAGAACAGATACCGCAGTCGCGGTGATGAGTCGTCTCACGTGAGGTTCCCTGCCGATTCGTCGTTACGTTTCAGCTAGGATAGCAAGAACGGCTATTATGTGGCGTATGAAGAAACGATCGTTACACATCATGGTCCTGCTTGCGTTGCTGCTCGCGGGTGGCTGCGGCGGCAAGGAGAAGACGTGGGATCCTGCCATGCAGCGCTTCACGCTGCAGCACGACGGCTTGACGCGCGAGTACTTCGTATTCCTGCCATCGAGCTACGACGGGGAGAAAGCGCACCCCGTTGCGATTTTCATGCACGGCTACGGTGGCACCGCGACAGGTACCGAGGCGGAGGTGACCCAGGGGCTCAACCAGTACGCCGAGGAGTACGGTTTTGTCATGGTGTATCCGCAAGGCACCTGGTTCATGTCGAGAAGAGGCGGCGAAGAACCGTGGGAGGTGACCTCCTGGAATCACATCTCCGATGGGTTCGACACGGGGCCGGAGGGCCCGATCTGCGAGCCGGATGCGGTGAGGTCGCCGTGTCCGCCGGAATGCGGCAATTGCGGACAGTGCGGCTGGACTTCCTGCAACGACGATGTGGGGTTCTTGCGCAGCCTGATCGCTACCGTCACGAAACGCTGGCAGGTGGACGCGACGCGCGTGCATGTGACGGGATTCAGCAATGGCGCGATGATGGCCCACCGCATCGCGTGCGAGGCGCCGGAGCTGTTTGCTTCAGTTGCGCTGATCGGTGGGCGACTTGAGCGCGGGTTCGAATGCACACCGTCGAAACGCCTGCCCCTTCTGCAGATCAACGGTGGCGCGGACGAAACGGTTCCCCATGATGGGCGCGTCAGTTCCTACGGCCAGTATTTCGCGAGCACGACATCCGTCACGCGCCACTGGAACCAGGGGCTGGTCTGCGGCGTGGAGCTCGAGGAATGGACGTCGCCGGCGATCGAGGGAGAAAACGTGCAATGCACGATAGCCTGCGGCGAGACCGATCACCCCGCAATCGACTGTCTCTGGCCGGAGGGCAATCATCGCTGGCCCGGCACGGCAGACTTTCGGGGGAGTAACGGCTATTGTGTCACTGCTTTGCAGGCGGCCAGCATGCCCGACCAATTGATCTGCATCGAGCCGGAAGAGAACACCGACTTTTGGGGATCCCGAGTGTTGTTCGGGTTCTTCAGCGCTCACCAGGGAGGAGAATAAATGAGAAATGCCATCGTATTGATACTGCCCACGCTGCTGTTGCTCTGGGCGTGCGGCCAGGAGTCGAGTGAGGCGCCTGCCGACATTGCGAGCGCAATCGGGGAGACACACGAGTTCGAGTGGGTGTCCGAAGGCAACGAGGCGGGGCATTCAAAGATGGTCCGTACCGGCGACGGCAAGGTCACGGTCGAGTCGTTCCTGCACTGGAATAACCGCGAGTACTCGGTCAACTCCGAACTGCAGCTCAATGCCGACGGCATTCCTGTGGCGCAAAAGATTACGGGTACGTCGCCTTTCGGGGCGACGATCGACGAGACGTTTACTTATACCGATGGCGTCGCCAGCTGGAGCACGGCCGGTGAAAGCGGCAGCGTTACGACCGATGACCCCGGGTTCTACGTGGCGACGGAGTATGCCGACCTGAGCTTTGGCGCGCTGGTGCAGGCCGCACTCCGCAGCATGGACGGCGAGATCGCATTGCTACCTTCCGGCACCGCGCGGGCGGAGAAGCTGACTACCGTCGAGGTCGACACGCCCGATGGCGAAAAGACGCTGACGCTGGTTGCCGTATCCGGCCTCGGGCTCACCCCGTACTACGGGTGGTTTGACGAGAATCAGAACCTTACAGCGCTCGACTTCAGCGGCTGGATGGGCATGCTGCCGAAGGGCTGGAGCCCGGAGATCCTGGAGAAGCTCAGCGCGATCCAGATCGAGCAGGATGCGGCCATGGTGGAGCGCATCGCGGGTGACCTCGCCTATGTGCAGGACGGTGCGCTGGTTTTCGATAACGTCGATATTGTGGACGTGGAGAACGCCGCGCTGCTTGAAGATCGCTATGTCATGGTCGAGGGCGGCAAGATCACGGCCATTTCCGAAACGCAGATCGACAAGCCGGGCGCGAAGCACATCGATGCCACCGGCAAGAGCCTGATGCCGGGCATGTGGGACATGCACGGCCACTTCAACCTCTCGGACGGCGTCCTCAATATCGCCGGTGGTATTACCAGCGTGCGCGATATCGGCAGCGTCCACGAGCAGATCATGGAGTTGACGGCGAAGTACGACGCGGGCGAGGTCATCGGGCCGAATACGTACCGCTCAGGGTTTATCGACCAGGCGAGCCCGTATGCGTCGGGCGATACGGTCGAGTCGCTGGAAGAGGCGCTCGAGCGCGTCGACTTCTATGCCGAGAACGGCTACATGCAGATCAAGCTATACAGCTCGATCGATCCGGAGTGGGTCGACGATATCGCCGAACGTACGCACAGCCACGGCATGCGGCTTAGCGGACACATCCCCGCATTCATGTCGGCGGAGCAGGCGGTACGCGCCGGCTATGACGAGATCCAGCACATCAACATGGTGTTCCTGAATTTCCTGGCAGGAGATCGCGAAGACACCCGCAAGCAGTTGCGCTTTACGCTCTACGGCGACGAGGCCGGAAAGCTGGATCTCGACAGCAAGGAAGTCGAGGACTACATCGCACTGTTCGTGAAGCACGGTACGACCATCGACCCGACGGCAGCCATTTTCATGGAACAGCTGGTGCACCATGATGGTGATCCCAACCCGACGTTCGCCCCGGTGCTCGATCACTTGCCGATCAATGTAGCGCGCGGCTACTACAAGGCGGAAATGGACATGGGGGACAAGGTCGAAGAATGGGCGGCCTCCGCCGTAGCGCAGGCGACGATGATCAGGAAGCTGCATGACAGCGGTGTGCAGATCGTACCGGGCAGCGACAACGTTGCTGGGTTCACGATCCACCGGGAACTGGAGCTGTACTCCGAGGCCGGCATCTCCAACGCGGACGTGCTCAGGATCGCGTCGCTCGATTCCGCGCGGGTCGTCGGCGTCGATGACCGGACCGGTTCTATCGCGGTGGGCAAGGACTCCGATCTCGTGCTCGTCGCGGGCAATCCGCTTGAAGACATCTCAGCGATTCGCCGCGCCACGCTTGTCATGAAAGGCAACACGGCCTACAGGCCGGACGAGCTCTACAAGGCCGTCGGCGTGAAGCCGTTCCTGGAATCCGAGACATTGTGAGCAAGTAAGGCCCGTGGACATAGGCACACTCGACAGCCTGCGCATTGTACTGGACCCGTTAGGGCAGGCCGGTGTCGCTCTCGCGCTGGTCATGGTCATGTTCAGCGTGGCACTTGGCCTGCGGGTCAAGGATTTTGCCTTCCTGCGCAAGCGGCCGCTGCTGTTCGCGGGCGGTGTCCTGGCACAGGTCGTGATTCTGCCGCTCGTGACTTTCCTGCTTATTCTCGTGTTGCAGCCGGCTGCCTCGATAGCGCTTGGCATGATTGTCGTTGCCTGTTGTCCTGGCGGGGCGGTCTCGAATCTCCTGACCTACCTGTCACGCGGCAATGTCGCCGCATCGGTGGCGCTGACGGCAACATCGAGCCTGCTGGCCGCGATCCTGACGCCGACGTCTATCCTGTTCTGGTCGCACGCCTACGGGCCGACGGCGACGCTGCTGGAAACGCTTGACGTCAATCCGCTTATTTTCGTCGCACAGACGACGTTTCTGCTCGCCGTGCCCCTGGTCATCGGGATGACGGTCGCGGCGAAAGCGCCGGCCGTAGCCCGTCGTATCAAGCAGCACACCACGGTCCTCGGCGTATCCGTCCTCGTGGGCGTCATCATCTACGGTATCGCCTACTTCTTCCCGATATTGCTCCCGGCCCTTAGCCTGTTGGGCGGCATTGTCATATTGCACAATGCCGTCGCATTCCTGACGGGGGCGCTCGCGGGACGTGTCCTGTCGCGTATTCCAGCGACGCGACGTGCATTGACGTTCGAGGTCGGCATCCAGAATTCCGGACTCGCACTGATCATCCTGTTGAGCCAGCTCAAGGGCCTCGGGGGAGCTGCTGCGGTTGCGGCGGTCTGGGGCGTGTGGCACCTTATCGCCGGCGGCTTGCTCGCCGCCTTCTTCCGTCGCATTGATGCGGGCCGCAGGTTGCCTGCAAGTTTGAGAACCGACGAATCCTCCTAACCCCGCCGGGAAGCACGCTTGAGATCCGACGACGATCCGATAATCGACCACTACGAGTTTCGCCGCGCACTGGGTTGCTTTGCTACCGGCGTGGCTGTCGTGACTGCGCTTGATGCCCGTGGTGAGAAAGTCGGCATAACAGTCAGCAGCTTTAACTCGGTGTCGATGGATCCGCCACTCGTACTCTGGAGCATCGCGAACAGCGCGAACACCTTCGACACGTTCATAAACGCCGAGTACTTCGCGGTCAACGTGCTGACTATCGACCAGCATGAATTGTCGTCGCGATTCGCCAGCAAGGATGTCGACAAATTCGCGGGCCTCGATTGCCGTGAAGGACTGCATGGGGCGCCCATTCTCCCGGAGTATGCCGCGTGCTTCGAGTGTCGCACCGAGCATCAGTATGACGGTGGCGATCATACGATCATCGTCGGCCGCGTTCTGCGTCTCGACGATCGCGACGCAGATCCCCTGATCTTCTACAGGGGTCACTTCCACAACAAGGGCGCGCCGAAGTCAGGCGATAGCTAGGTTCCGCGGCGTCTGCCGGCCTCATCATCGGCCCTGTTCCACGCTTGCCGGCCGAGCGTCACCACGAGATCGATCAATGAGCCGGACACAAACGCCTGGAACAGCGCGAGGTTCTTGCTTTCTGCGAGCTCGACGACGGGGGTGGCCGAATAGAATGTAAGGCCGGTCGCTGCAATAATGATCACAAACGCCGCGATTGCCGAGGTGTTGCCGATGGCCGGGCGAAACGTGCACCAGATTGCCATGCCAACGGGCAGGCGGTGCAGGATGACCGCCAGGGGAAGATGGTCACCGCTCCCCGGAATCAGCGCGATGCCATCGACAATGGCGTGCAGGGCCAGTGCTATTGCGGCCAGGAACATCATTGCGAAGTGCGCGGTGCCGGTGGCAACGTGCAGGACACGCTGCATGACCAACGGAAACGCGATACCGGCGACGAGGAAGGCGATCGCGAGCAGGCCGCCTGTCCTGATCGCTACGGGAATAATGTGTACCCCGATAATCCATGCCACGGCGACCAGGATGAACGCGTCAAGGGCGTGCCGCATTGCACGATTGCGGCCGGCAAGCGTGTAGATGAGCGGCCCCAGCAGGAGCGCCAATGTGCTCAGCAGAAGATTCATGACACGAATAGTCTCATGATTCGATCCGCGCTGGCTCTGCTGTTTGTACGTGGCGCCTTGCCGTAAATCGTGAATCCCTGGCGCTACTTCAGGCGGGTGGCAGGCAGGATTCCGTTTCTATCCGCACGATATCGTCGCTGTAGAAGCCGTTGAAATTCGTGCGACCGCTTAGCGAATACGCACCCATGCCGCCGAATTCGATGTAGTCGCCGACATCGATATCGGCCGGCAGCTCCACGCTTCCGGGCAATTCGTCGCTCGAGTCACAGGTCGGTCCGAACAGGCGGAACGAATGAGGCTTGCCGTCCAACGGTTCATGCCCACGGTAGGCGCGCGCCGGATAACGGACATGTCCCTTGAAGCGCAGCTCCCAGAATGCGCCGTACATACCGTCATTTAGATACAGGCGATTCTCCTTGCGTAACAGGACCTTGGTAATCGTGGACATGCCGGGCGCGCTCAGCGCGCGTCCCGGTTCCGCCATGATTTCGCTCAAGGCGCCGAGCGGCAGTTCGTGCCGAATACCCCGTATGGCCGCAAAGAACTCGTCGAGCGGCGGCACGATGAACCCCGGGTACTGGCGCGGGAAACCGCCGCCGATGTCGAGGAGACGTACAGGAAAGGGCGTGTTCTCCAACACTTCGCTCGCGAGGCCCATGGCGTACGTGTAGGCCTCGGGTTCAGTGACCCCGGTGCCGACGTTGAACGCGAGCGCGGGCTCGGCACCGGCGTCACGGATGTTCGTGAGGATTCCCGGCATGTCCTCCGGCGGCGCGCCAAACTTTGTCGACAGATCGACCATGGCCGAGTGATGGCTGACGGCCATGCGCGCAAAAATGACGGAGCGTGCCGCATCTATTTCGTCGACGAGCGGTGCCAGCCCCGACGCATGGTCGATCATGAAGTGGCGTGTGCCGAACTCACGCTGCGCCCGCCGCGCGTCGCCGGCGATTCTCACGGGATTCATGAAATAACAGCGAGCGTCAGGACAAAGTGACTTCACGAGCGTGATCTCCTGCAACGATGCGCAGTCGAAATCGTTCACGCCGGCCGCGTGCAATGCGGAGATCACAAATGGATGGTCGTTCGCCTTCACGGCGTACAGGACGCGACCCGGAAAGTTCTCAACGAAATGCCGTCCCGCGTCGTGGTAGACGTGCGGGTAGATGCAATAGACCGGTAGCTCCGGTTGCCTGGCGCGGAGCAATGCAACGGTGCTGGCGTAACGGCGGCTCATTGGCCAGGCGTCACGATCTTGCCGGGGTACACGTGCGTTGTTTCCCCGGAATCGAAGGCGAGCATGCCGTTTACCCAGACGCTCAGGATGCCCGTCGACATCGCGGTCGGGTCGGTCATGGAAGCATGGTCCCTGACGGTCGCCGGGTCGAAGACGACGACGTCCGCGAAATGGCCGACCGCGAGGCGACCGCGGTCGGCAATGCCGAGCGTGTCTGCAGCGCGTCCTGTCATCTTGTAAACGGCCTCTTCGAGGGAGATGACCCGATTATCGCGAACGAAGCGTCCAAGAACACGCGGGAAGGAGCCATAGCCGCGCGGATGGCCACCGTGCCAGCCATCCGAGCAGATATTGATGTACGGCCACTTCATGAAACCGGCGATGTCCGTGTCGTTCATGCTCCTGGCGATGATTGCGGACCCGGGCTCACCGGTCTCCAGCCTGTAGTCGGCGGCGGCCTGCGACAGTTCGAGCAACGTGTCTGCCGCGTCGCGCTCGGTCACGGTCGCGATTGCGGCGATCGTCATGCCCTCGAAGCGCGGCTCAGGCGGGTAGTGGATCAGCAGGATGTCTTCCGGCGCCGCAGTCCTTTCGAATGTGTACTCGGCGGTCGCTCGATTGCCGTAGTCACGGTCGGGAAACAATACGGCGAGATTGCTTGCCCAGCGCTCGTAGGGATAGATGTCGGCCGTCAACTCCACGCCGTCAGCGCGTGCGGCATCCATCACGGCCAGCACTTCTTCAGTTGTGCCCCAATACAACTTGTCGGCGAGCTTGATGTGCGACACGTGGACCGGGAGCTGCGCCTCCCGCCCGATACGGATAATCTCCCCCAGCGCCTCGAGAAAGCGATCATCCTCGTCGCGCAGGTGACTCGAGTAACGACGACCGCGCTCCGCCACGACTTTCGCCAGTGCGATTAGCTCCTCGGTCGACGAAAAGATGCCGGGCTCGTACTCAAGACCCGTGGACAGACCGAGGGCGCCGGCATCCAGGTCGTCTTCGAGCAATGCGGCCATGGCCGCGATCTCCTCGTCCGATGCATGGCGGCGGTTGTCGGCGCCCATGACCAGTTGCCGGATCGTGTTATGCGGCGAATAAGATGCCACATTTACGGCAGCCGGCCGTGCTTCGAACGCGGCATTGAAGTCGGCAACCGACGTGTAACCTGCCGTCGACCCGTCCATACCGCGCACTATGGTCGTGATCCCCTGGCTCACTACGCCGGGCATGTCACGATGTTCTTCGAGGTCTTCGTCGTGGTGGCTGTGCGTATCGATGAAGCCGGGTGCGACCGCAAACCCGGCGGCGTCGTAGACGAACTCACCGGGTACCGGTTTCACGTCGCCGACAGCCAGAATCCGCTGCGTGGCGAAGTCGATGCGCACGGCTCCGCGGTAGGCGTCGGCGCCCGAGCCGTCGTAGATCATCGCGTTCGAAATCAAGGTGCTCGTGACGGGTGGCTGCGCATCGTTGTTGCACGCGGTCAGCAGAAAAACGGCCGGCAAAGCCAGGGACAGAAAGCGTACAGGCATTCGGAAAACCCCACGTGTCGAAACAAAATACTCCTGTGCTATCGTAACAATACCTTCAACCATTTGTTTCACAGTGTGGAACCAGCCATGCGTTCAATCGAGCAACTTATTGCCAACCACAGACCCGGATATTCCCTGGATCAGCGCTTTTACACGGACCCGGACATCTATGCGCTCGAGCTCGAGAAGATCATTTACAGAAACTGGATTTTCGCCGGACACGTATCGCAATTTGCAAACGCCGGTGACTTTCGTGTCCTTAACGTTGCCGGTGAGTCGGCAATCATCGTGCGTAACAAAGACGGTGAATTAAACGGTTTCGCGAACGTCTGCCGCCACCGCGGTTCACTCGTCTGCCTGGAAGAGCATGGCAATACCGACAAGTTTTCCTGCCCGTACCACGGCTGGATGTACGATCTCGACGGCAAGCTGTTCGCCGCCAGGAATATGCCCGGTGATTTCGACATGGCGTCACGCCCACTAAAGCGCGTGTCCGTTGAGGTCTTGCATGGGCTCGTGTTTGTCTGTTTTACCGACAATCCGCTCTCGCTCGAGAGTTGCAAACGCGAGCTGGCCGAGCCTATGGCGATGTTCGATTTCGAGAATCTCAAGGTTGCCGCGCAAAAGACCTACAACATACCCGCGAACTGGAAGCTCTCGATAGAGAACTACCAGGAATGCTACCACTGCGCGACGGCTCATCCGGAATACGCGCGTATGCACACCCTCATGCTGGGCGACGATCGCCGCGATCGTGTGCAGGCTCACATGGAGGAGCGCATGGCGGCTTGCGGCGTCAGGAAGATGAACGTCAAGCGTGTGGACACCGCGGCGCCTCCCGGAGAAATGGGTTACGGCTACAGCCGCACTGCACTCTTCGAAAAGTACAAGACCGGTAGCAGGGACGGTGAGCCGGTAGCGCCGTTGCTCGGTGAGTTCACGGACTACGATCATGGCGCGTCCGATTTCAACTTCGGTCCGTTCTCGTTCATGCTGGCCTACAGCGACCACGTCGTCGCTTACGTCTTCACGCCAATAGATCACAACAATTCACGCTGCGAGATCTACTGGATGGTGCGCGGCGATGCCGTGGAAGGCAAAGACTACGACGTCGACGAACTGACCTGGCTCTGGGATATCACGACGATCTCGGACAAGGAAATCATCGTCAACAACGCCAGGGGCGTGCACTCGAAGTACTATGAGCCGGGTCCGTTCTCGCAGATGGAAAAAGAAGAGCGCACCTACACCGAGTGGATCCTGCGAGAGCTGCAGGCCTAGTCTCGGCGACGCGCTACGAGCCAGGCGGCGAACACCCCGAGGCTTACAGCGACGATGATCAGTGTCGCCAGTGCGTTGATGTCGGGGGACACGCCGAGCTTCACTTTCGAGAAGATGTACATGGGCAGTGTATTGCTTCCCGGGCCCGATACGAAGCTGGCGATGACGAGATCGTCGAGCGACAGCGTGAAGGCGAGCAACCAGCCTGCGACCATGGCCGGCGCGATCAGCGGCAAGGTGATATCGAACAACACGCGTAGTGGATGACCGCCGAGGTCCATCGCGGCTTCTTCCAGCGACTCGTCCATCGCCATGAGTCGCGACTGCACGATGATCGCGACATAGGCCATTGCAAACGTCGTGTGGGCGATCGTGATCGTGCCGAAGCCACGCTGCCCCGGCCATCCTGTCAGTTGCTGCAAGGTGACAAACAGCAGCAGCAGGGAAAGGCCCGTAATGACTTCGGGCATCACCATCGGCGACGTGATCATGCCGGACAACAGCGTGCGTCCCCTGAAACGGCGAAAACGTGCGAGTGCAATGCCTGCCATCGTCCCGAGTACCGTCGCGATCGTCGCGGCAGTGAGCGCGATGCGCAGGCTCAGGTAAGCCGCGTCGAGAATCTGCTCGTTGCGAATCAGCTCACCGTACCAGCGTGTCGAGAACCCGCCCCAGACCGTGGCAATGCTGGACTCGTTGAAGGAATAGACGACGACCAGGACCAGCGGGATGTAGAGGAACGCGTAGCCGAACGCGAGCACCGACACGATGAACCGGGACTGGCCGTTCATGCGGCATTCTCCTGGTCGCGCGCCTGGTAGCGTTGCAACAATACGATGGGCACGACGAGGAGCAGCAACAGGACGACGGCGACGGCCGAGGCGAGCGGCCAGTCGCGGTTTACGAAGAACTCATCGAACAGAACGCGCCCGATCAGGAGGGATTCCGGCCCACCGAGCAGGTACGGAATAACGTATTCGCCAATGGCGGGTATGAATACCAGCAGGCAGCCGGCGATGACGCCGGGCCGTGCCAGCGGCCAGGTGACATCGCGGAATGCCTGCGACCTCGATGCGCCAAGATCCTGGGCGGCCTCGACGAGGTCGAGATCCATGCGTTCCAGCGATGCGTACAGCGGCAGGATCATGAATGGCAGGTAGGAATAGACCAGCCCGACAAATACGGCGAAATCGGTGTACATCAGCGGAATCGGTTGATCGATGACGCCCAGCCAGAGCAGCAGCTTGTTGATCGTCCCGTAGTTGTTCATGAGCCCCATCCACGCGTAGACGCGCAGCAGGAACGAAATCCAGAACGGCAGGATGATTAGCAGCAGCAGCAGGCTGCGCGTGGTGCGGCGAGCACGCGCGATGCCGTAGGCCATGGGAAAACCGAGCACCAGGCAGAGTAGCGTTGCGCAGGCCGCCATGAACACCGAGCGAAGGTACGTAATCGCATACAGCTTGTCGGAGAACAGGAAGACGAAATTGTCGAGCGATACGGTTTGCGAGTAGGGCGGCAGGCCGAAAACGGGATCGGCAAGGCTGATCTTCAAGACGATGGCAAACGGCGCCAGGAAGAACAGCAATAGCCACAGGTAGGGTGCCGCCAGTATCGCTTTCTTCCACATGCGCCTAGTCCAGCAAGACCACGGCGCTGCGCGGACGCCAGGAGATCCAGACCTTGTCGTCCCACTCGAGAAAACGCGTCACGGAGCGGCGCCGGTTCTGGGAGCTGACCTGGACGATCTTGCCGCTTTCAAGCCGGATCCGGTACAGCGAGCGATTGCCGAGGTAACCGAGGTCGTCGACGACACCCTCGATGCAGACGTCGTCGCTGTTGCCGGGCTTTTCCTTGCTGATAAAGATCTTCTCAGGGCGCACGGCAACGTGGATTTCCTGCCCTTCCTCGACAAGCTGCTTGCCGAGTGCCGTCAAGGTCACGCCAGCCTCGGTCGAGTAGACCTTGATGCCGCCTTCAGCGACGGCGGCGACCCGACCGCTGAACGTATTGATCGTGCCGATGAACTCCGCGACGAAACGATTGGCCGGAAACTCGTAGATTTCTTTCGGTGTACCGACCTGCTGGAAGCGGCCGCTGTCCATCACGGCAATGCGTGACGACAAGGTCATCGCCTCTTCCTGGTCGTGCGTAACGACGACAAAGGTGATGCCAAGCTCGTCCTGGATATTCATGAGTTCGAACTGCGTGCGCTCACGGAGTTTCTTGTCCAGCGCCGCGAGCGGCTCATCGAGGAGCAGGACTTTCGGCCGCTTGATCAGGGCGCGGGCGAGGGCGACACGCTGGCGCTGGCCGCCGGATAGCTGGTCCGGTTTGCGTGAGCGCAGCTCGGTGAGCTGCACGAGCTCCAGCATCTCGTCGACGCGCCTTACGACCTCCTTTCTCGGCGTTTTTTCCTTGTGCAGGCCATAGGCAATGTTCTTTTCCACGGACATGTGCGGGAAGACCGCGTAGGACTGGAACATCATGTTCACGTGGCGCTCATACGGCGGCTGAGCCGTGACATCCTTGCCGTCGATCTCGATCGTGCCCGAGGTCGGGGTCTCGAATCCCGCGAGCATGCGCAGCAGGGTTGTCTTGCCGCAGCCCGAGCCGCCAAGGATCGAAAAAAGTTCGCCTTTTTCGATGCAGAGGTCGACATTGTCCACGGCAACGAAATCCCCGAATTTCTTCGTGACGCCCCGAATGTGGATGAAGTCATTCACAGGCCGCTCTTTATCCTTGCGTAGGCGCGCGTCAGGTTGCGATCTTCCGTTGGCGACGGCAGCGGAACCGCGTAGATACGCTCCCAGTCTTCTTCGCTCGGATAGATCGCCGGGTCGCCGGTAATCTCGGGATCGAGCAACGCCCACGACGCGCGATTCGCGTTTGCGTAGTACGTCTCGGCAGCGTTCATGGCGGCAACATCGGCGCGCAACAGGAAGTCGATGAACCTGTAGGCGTTGTCCTTGTGACGCGCGTCCGAGAGGATATACAGGCCGTCGACCCAGAGCCCGGACCCTTCCTTCGGCATCGTGTAACGCATGTCGATATCCAGGCCGACCTCTTTGGCCCGCGCCCTGGCGACGGCGTAGTCGCCCGACCAGCTCATCGCAACGCACACCTCCCTGTTCGGCAGGTCCGAAATCATCTTGGTGTTGCTGAAGTACCGCACGTGCGGCTGGACGGACTGCAGGGTGTCCGCCACTGCACTGACGCTGTCCTCGTCGAACGCGCCGGGATACCGGCCCAGGTAGGCCAGCGTCATCGGGAAAAGGTCCGTCGTGCTGTCGAGCAGGCTGACGCCGCAATCGGCGAGTTTCGCAACGATCTCTGCGTCGAAGATCACGTCGGCGCTGTCCATCGGGTGATCGGGAAGTCGCGCGCGCACCAGCTCGGCGTTCCAGGCATAGCCGGTCGTGCCCCAGTGGTAGGGAATGTAGTAGCCCCTGACCTGTTCGAAGATGTCGATGCGTGCCGCGAGGTCCGGATCCAGGTTCCCGAGGTTTGTGAAGCGGCTCATGTCGAGTTTTTCGTAGACGCCGATGGGGGCGAGGCGCGTCGAAAAGCGGTTGGAGTGCATGACGACGTCATAGCCGCTGCTGCCGGTCAGCAGTTTGACGTCGAGGACCTCGGACGAATCGTAGGTATCGTAGTTAACCTTGATGCCGGTTTCTGCCTCGAAGAGGGCGATAGCTGCCGGGTCGATGTAGTCGGCCCAGTTGTAGACGTTGATGACATTCTGCCCGGTAGCATCCTCATCCGCTGTGTCGGCGCAAGCGCCCAGGGCTATGGCCACAGCCAGGCAGCTCGCGAGGATGATTCCGGTTTTCGTCACATGCCGTCCAGGCCGCGCTTCAACAGCGATCGAGCGATTATAAGCCGTTGTATCTCGCTCGTGCCTTCCCAAATGCGATCGACCCGGAGTTCGCGAAAGAAGCGTTCGGCCACGTTCTCGCGCATGTATCCGCGGCCGCCGAAGATCTGCACGGCGCGATCGGCGACGCGGTTCGCGGCCTCCGATACGAACAGCTTCACCATGGAACAGCGACCGTGCTGCGTCTTGACGTCGGCACCCAGGTCGCCGGCCCTGGCTGCGTCGTAGGTCATCAGGCGTGCGGCGTAGAGTTCCGTTGCGCAGTCGGCGAGCATGAACTGGATCGCCTGTTTCTCGCTTAACGGGGCGCCATCGATGATGCGCTCATTGGCGAAGGCCATGGCTTCCTCGATGAGCCGCGCCATGGCGCCGCAACTGCGAGCGCCGATCATGAGGCGCTCGTGACGAAACCAGCTGTGTGTGTAGGCCATGCCGTCACCGGGTTTCCCGACCCGCTGTGTCGCAGGTACACGCACATCCGTGAACCGGTAAGTCGGGTGGTGTGATGCGTAGGTGTGGCTGAATTTCGGGTTCGCGATGATTTCGATCCCCGGCGCATGCGTATCGACAAGAAACAACGCCTCGTCCCCTTCGTCGGGCAGCTTCGCCTGGAACCACATGAACGTCGAGACGTTGCCGCTGGTGACATACCATTTTTCGCCGTTGAGCAGGTAGTCATCGCCATCGCGTGCGGCGGTCGCCTCCAGGCCCGAAACGTCGGATCCCGGTCCCGATTCCGTGATCGCGTAGCAGTCCTTATGCTTGCCGCGCATCATCGGCAGGATGTACTGCTGCAACTGGTCTTCCGTGCAGGCCTCGAACATCCATGACTGCGCCTCGGGGAAGCACCAGGACAAGGCGTTGGTGACGCGGCCG
This sequence comes from uncultured Gammaproteobacteria bacterium, assembly GCA_963698895.1. Classification (GTDB taxonomy): domain Bacteria; phylum Pseudomonadota; class Gammaproteobacteria; order Steroidobacterales; family Woeseiaceae; genus UBA1847. Next base: position 298,138 of record CAVOSO010000002.1, read on the forward strand.
AGTTGTTCCCAGATCGCGACCTGGCATTCCATGGGTAATTCCAGCCCCCCGTGACGCCGGGGTACGTCGATCGAGGTGAAGCCGAGCTCGATGGCGCGCTGCTTGTTACGCGCGGTGATCTCTGCGGGCAGCACGCCCTCGTTCAGCTCTGCCTCGACTTCATGCGGTTGCAGGTACTCGTCCGCGTACTGGCGGGCAACCTGTTGCCACTTGCGGGCGTCGTCACTCAGTTGGATTTCCATGGCGGTCTCGTCAGGAGTAATGTTTCGGGAAATAGCGGCAGAGCAGGCCCGTGATCGCCTGCCTGGCCTGGTCACGGTCAAAGGTCCGCGGACTGATCAGGCAGGACAGCCACATGCCGTTCGTCATCGAGGTCAGGGCTATCGTAACGGATGTCGCGCTGACGTCCCTGTAGTCGCCGTCTTCGATGATTTCCGCGCACAGGCTTTCGACGACCTGGTCGTAGTACTTGTCCTGCTCGTAGCAGATCCGGCGATAGGTGGGCCTCGACTTGACCTCGCCCCAGAACGCGAACCACACGGCAATCTTCTGCCGGTCGATGATCGCAGGCCGCAGGTCGAGCTCCATAACAGCGAGCAGCTTGTCCGCCGCGCCGGGGCCCGACGACTCGAGCGCCTTCACGAAGTGCATCTTGTAGTCATCGGCCAGGTGCCGCAGCGTTTCCCGGAGCAGGTTGTCCTTGCTCTCGAAATGCAGGTTGACGATGCCCTGCGACAGCCCGGCTTCCTTGGCCACGTCGCCGATCGACGTGCTGCTCATGCCCTTGCGGGCTATGCATTTCATCGTCGCGTCGATGAGCTGGCCGCGCCGTCGTTCGCGGCTGGCCGTGCGCCTCGCGGTTTTTGTGGTGGTTGCCATGGGCCGATTCTGCCATACTATGAATGAATACTCATTCATTTTGAGGACCTATGCGTGATCTTAGCCGCTCCAACTCGCACTATCGGAAGGCCAGGCGAAAACTGCCGCTCGGCGTGGCATCGAATTTTCGGTACTGGGGTGATGACCAGACGATCTACGTCGATCATGGCAAGGGCGGGCGTATCTGGGATATCGACGACAACGAGTACATCGACTACCGCCTGGGATACGGGCCCATAATCCTCGGCTACGCGGACAAACGTGTCGACGCCGCCGCCCGGCGAGGCATGGACGTCGGTGGCGTGTTCGCGTTGTCGACCGAGCTCGAATACGACGTCGCCTGCCGCGTCAGCAAGATGGTGCCGGCCGCCGAGCTCGTGCGCTTTTCGAACTCGGGAACCGAAGCCGTGATGGCGGCGCTCCGCATTGCGCGGGCGTTCACGGGCAAAGACGGACTCGTGGTCATGGAAGGCGGGTATCACGGACTGTCCAACGTCGTGATGTGGGGCAAGGAATATGACGACTGGACACCGGGTGATGCGGATCCGCCGATCGAGCCCTACGGTGACGGTGTTCCGGATGTTACGAAGCGGCTGTTCAATCTGGTGCCGATGAACGATGCCAATGCACTCGAGGACCTGCTGAAGAAAAAGCGCGACGAGATCGGGACGTTCCTGATGGAGCCGATCATGGGTAACTGTTGCGCCGTGACGGCGGACCCCCAGTACATGCAAGACGTTCGCGAGATCTGCGACCGCTACGACGTGCTGCTGATCATCGACGAAGTGAAGACGGGTTTCCGCGTCGCGAAAGGCGGCGTACAGGAGCTCTACGGCATCAAGGCGGACCTGTGCACCTTTGCCAAGGCCATCGGCAACGGCTATCCGCTGTCCGTGGTCGCCGGCCGCGAGGACATCATGCGGCAGGTCGGCGACGGCGTCGCACATGGTGGCACGTTTACCGCGCACCGCGTGTCGCTTGCGGCGGCAGCCAAGACGCTCGAAATTCTCGACGAGACGACGGCGCTGGCGGACATCGAGGCCCGCGGGCTCAAGCTGCAAGCAGGACTGGGCGATATTCTCGCGGCACGCGGCATCCCGCACAGCTTTACGGGCCATCCGTCGTTGATGGGACTCTTCTTCGCGGAGACGCCGCCGGCGAACTACCGGGAGTGGGTGCACTCCGACTATGAGTTCTACGACACGCTCGCGCCGGAGCTTCATGAACCAGGGGATTCTCGTCGAACCCGACTCACGTGAGCCATGGTTCCTGTGCGAGTCTCACAATGTGGAATGCCTCGGCGAAACGCTGGACAAATTCGAACGTGCGGTGGACATTACCTTGCCGAAATTAAAGTCACAAAAAACGGGCACCCGCCAATGAAAACCTATGACGCGATTGTCGTCGGCGCCGGTCACAACGGCCTGACTAATGCTGCCTTTCTTGCGAGAGCCGGCCTCGATGTCGTCTGCGTGGAAAAGAACGACTACATCGGTGGCGCCACCGTCAGCCGCAATCTCTACAAGGACTGGTGGTACTCGAACTGCTCCTACGTCTGCAGTCTGCTGCGCCCGGAGATCTACCGTGCGCTGGAGCTGCACAAGCATGGACTGCAGGTCACGCCGTACGGTGGTTCGGTCCAGTTCATGGAGAACGGCGACTACTACGGTTCCTACCAGGATGACGAAGTCGCCTATCGGGAGATGGCGCGTTTCTCGCGTCACGATGCGGATGCCTACAAGACCTACTCGGCCGACACGATGCGCCAGTGCCGGTTCATTCGTGACTTCCTGCTGAGCACGGCGCCAGACCCGACATCGTTCAAGCCCACGGGATTTGATGGAACTCGCTGCGCATCGGCGGCAAGTTCATGGACATGGGCGAGGATCGCATGTACGAGACGATTCGTTTCTGGACCATGAGCGTCGCCGAGTACCTGGACGAGTATTTCGAGACCGATGTGATCAAGACGGCATTCTCCGGCAGCGGCATTATCGGCACCGCGCTCGGCATTCATTCGCCCGGAACGGCCTACGTTCTGCTGCATCACTACATGGGCGATGTCGACGGCAACGTCGGTTCCTGGGGATTCGCTCGCGGCGGTACCGGTGCGGTTGCGAAGGCCATCGCAGGTGCCTACCAGGCGGCCGGCGGCGAACTGCGTACCGAAGCCGGCGTCGACCAGATCATCGTCAAGAACGGCAAGGTAACAGGCGTTGCACTTGAGAACGGCGACGAGATCCACGGACGTATCGTCGTCTCGGCGATGGACGTAAAGCGCACGTTCCTGACCTGCATGGACAAGAACGATCTGCCGGAGAAATTCTACCGCCGCGTCGAGAACTTCAAGATTCGCGGTTCGTCCGGCAAGGTCAACATCGCACTCGATGGCCTGCCGACGTTCCCGGCGTTGCCGGAGGGCAGCACGCTGTATCACAGCGACATGCATTTCATCGATTCGATGGAACGCATGGAGCGCGCCTACGACGACTGGAAGGACGGTACCTGGTCGCAAGGATCCGTACATCGACATGCTCATCCCGACCCTGAGCGATCCGACGATGGCGCCGCCGGGCAAGCACTTCATGAGCTGTTTCGTGCAGTACTGTCCGCACCAGATCGACGGTCGCCGCTGGACGCAGGAAGAAAAGGACGCCTTCGGCCAGACCGTCATCAACCAGATCGCGAACTACAGCCCGGATTTCAAGGACCTGATCCTGCACGTGGAGGTCCGCACGCCACAGGACATCGAAGACGAGATCGGCATTACCGAAGGCAACATCTTCCACGGCGAACTGACGATGGACCAGTTGCTCTTCAACCGCCCGGTCCCGGGCTATGCGCAGTACCGCAGCCCGGTCGAGGGACTGTATATGTGCGGCTCGAGCAATCACCCTGGCGGCGGCATCATGGCGGCACCGGGCGCCAACGCGGCACGCGAGATTCTTGCGGACCTGAAACGGCCCAACACTGTTCCGGAGAACTTCGGCGATGACTGATAAATACGACGCCATTGTAGTAGGTGCGGGCCACAACGGCCTGGTGTGTGCGGCGCTGCTCGCCAAGGCCGGCAAGAACGTGCTGGTGCTCGAGGCGAACGACCAGGTCGGCGGCGCAGCGGTTACGCGGGAGTTTGCCGACGGCTACTCCGTGTCGGCCTGTGCGCACCTGCTGTACCAGCTGCAGCCGGAAGTCCGCAAAGAACTGAAGCTCGCGCCGCAACTGGCGACCGAGGACATGACGACGATCGCGCTTGGCGACGATGGAGAGCACCTGCGCATCACGGCGGACAAGGTCGAAGGCGTCGCCGATGAAGACGCCGAGCAGTTCCGCCGTTTTCGCAAGCGCATGACGCGCTTTGCCGACCTGCTGCGGACCTATCTGAACAAACCGCCGCCGCGGCTCGGCACGAAAAGCTGGAAGGACCTGTTCACCCTTGCCCAGCTCGGTCTCGACATGCGTCGCCTGGGCAAGGACGAGATGCGGGAGTTCCTGCGCCTGATCGGCATGAATATTCATGACGAGCTAACGGAGCGCTTCGAACACCCCTTGCTGAAGGGCGCGATCAGTCTCGATGCCGTGCTCGGCACGCACCTCGGGCCACGTTCGCCCAACACGATGATGACCTACCTGTACCGGCAGGCCGGTGATCACGGGCGCATGGCCGTGCCGCAAGGCGGCATGGGCAGCATCAGCGAGGAACTGGCGCACGCAGCGCGCAACGCCGGGGTGACCATTCGTACAGGCATGCCGGTCAAGCGTATTGTCATCGACAACGGTCGTGTGACGGGCGTCGAAACAGAAAGCGGCGAGACCTTCTCCAGCTACAAGGTCATCTCGAACGCCGATCCCAAGCGCACGGTGATGAAGCTTGTCGGCGCGAAGCACGTCGAAACGGGTTTCGCGCGTCGCATCCACCACCTGCGGGCACGCGGCAATGCCGCCAAGCTGCACCTCGCGCTCGACGGCCTGCCGACGATCGATGGCCTCGAGAAGAAGGACTTCGCGCAGCGGATCGTCATCGCGGGCGACGAGCACTACGTCGAGCGGGCATTCAACCCGGCCAAGTACGGAGAGTATTCACCCGAGCCCGTTGTCGAGATGACGTTCCCGAGTTTCCGCGACGCCTCGCTGGCGCCGACCGGCAAGCACGTGATGTCGGCGGTCGTTCAGTACGCGCCGTATGGCCTCAAGGCAGGCTGGGACGACGCCGCGAAAGAAGCATTCACACAAACCGTGATCAAGACGATCGCCAGGTACGCGCCGGATATCGAGCAACGCATCAGCGCCAGCGAACTGCTGACGCCGGCAGACATCGAACGCGAATTCCATATCACCGGCGGGCACTGGCATCATGCCGAGCTGACGCTGGACCAGTTCCTGTTCGTTCGCCCCGTCAACGGCGCCGCGCAGTACGCACTGCCGATCGACGGCCTGTTCCTCTGCGGCGCGGGTTCGCACCCGGGCGGAGGCGTGAGCGGTGCCGCGGGCAGAAACGCCGCCCGAACCATCCTGAGCCGGGAGAAAGCCACATGAAACACGAGCCAGTACACCAGGGGCGCCTGAAGTCTCCGTTCTACCCGCGTCTTAAGGAACTTGATGCCGTCAACGAGTGGCACCAGTGGAAGGGCTATTCGAGTGCGAACGAGCTCTATTGCGCGGACACCGAGTATTTCGCGATCCGCAACGCGACCGCCGTGTTCGACCTGACGCCGATGACGAAATACCGCATCACCGGTCCCGACGCACTCGACTACCTCAACCGGCTCGTCACGCGTGACATGGCCAAGATACGGCCGGGTCGTGTCGCGTATGCCGTCTGGTGCGATGACAACGGACAGGTAATCGATGATGGCACGATATTTCATTTACGCGAAGGCGAGTACCGCCTGTGTTCCCAGGAGCGTCACTATTCCTGGTTGATCGCGGCCGCCATCGGCTTCGATGTGACGATCACCCACGAGACTGAAGACGTTGCCGCGCTGGCCGTGCAGGGACCCACGTCGTACAGCGTGTTGAGCAAGATGAACCTCGATGGCCTCGGTGACCTCAAGCCATTCGGCCTGATGCACTTCGACTTTGAAGGCACCGAGTTGATGGTGTCGCGCACGGGGTTCACCGGCGACCTCGGTTACGAGCTCTGGATCGACCCGGACAAGGCGGAAGCCCTCTGGGATGCACTGTTCGAGGCGGGCAAGTTGCACGGTATTCGCGCGATCGGTACCAGCGCGCTCGAGATGGCGCGTATCGAGGCCGGGTACCTGGCGGCCTACATGGAGTTCCTGCCCGCCGACGAAACGGTGCGCACAGGCGTGTCGCGTTCGCCACTCGAGCTGGGTCTCGAATGGCTCGTCGACTTCAAGAAGCCCAACTTCAACGGTCGCCGCGCCCTCGCCGAGGAAAAACGCAACGGCTCGACCTGGCGGCTCGTGAAACTCGATATCGAAGGCAACAAGCCTGCCCACAATTCCTACATCTTTGCGAACGCGAAAGCGCGTGGCGGAAACATCGGCTTTGTCACCTCGGCGGTCTGGTCGCCCGTGTGCAAACAGAACATCGCGCTCGGCACGGTCAGGATGCCGCACGGCAAGCCCGGTGACACGGTCTGGGTTGAGATCTACTACCAGCGCGAGATGCACTGGAACCGCAAGATGGCCAGGGCGACGGTCGTCGACAAGCCGTTCTGGTTCCCGCCGCGTCGCAGCGCGACACCGCCGGGACCGTACTAGCTGGGGCATGGCGTGAAGCACCGCCTCGATCCACTGCTGCGGCCGCGCTCGGTCGCTGTTGTGGGGGCGTCGGCACGGGCGGACTCACTGGGCTACTGGGCTCTCAGCAACCTGCGCCGCGGCGGCTTCCGGGGCGAGATCTACCCCGTGAACCCGGGCTACGAGGAACTGCAGGGAATCCGTTGCCATGCCGCGCTGGCCGCGCTGCCGGACACCCCGGACCTGGTTGTCTTCGCGGTCGGCGACCACCGCATCGAAACTGCGCTCGACGAGGCCATCGCCGCGGGCGTGCCTGCTGCGGTCATCCAGTCGACGCTGTACATCGATGATGACACGACGCCGCCTTTGCGGGAGCGGGTTCGAAAGAAAATCGAGGCTGCGGGCATGCTCGTGTGCGGCGCCAACGGCATGGGCTTTTACAACGTTCGCGACCATGTCTGGACCTGCGGGTTCGACAGCACCTCGCACACCGCGCCCGGAAAGATCGCACTCATCAGCCACTCGGGCGCCGGCATGTCGGGGCTCATCGACTGTGACGAGCGCCTGCGCATCAACGTTGCAGTCTCGACCGGCAATGAACTCAGCGTCGCGATGGACGAATACCTGGACTTCGTCCTGGACCTGCCCGAGACGCGCGTCGTGGGTCTGTTCATCGAGACCGCGCGCAATCCCGAAGGGTTCAGGGCGGCGCTCCGCAAAGCAGCCGATCGCGGCATCCCGATCGTCGCGCTCAAGGTCGGACGAACCGAGAAGTCGGCGGCGCTCACGGTCTCGCACTCCGGCGCCATGGCGGGCGACGATGCGACGTACGAGGCCCTGTTCGACCGGTATGGCGTACAGCGCGCCCGCGACCAGGATGAATTCACAAGTATGCTCATCATGTTTGCAGAACTGCACCCGGTCGGTCCCGGCGGGCTTGTGACGCTGCATGACTCCGGCGGCGAACGGCAGCTCCTCATCGATCTCGCCGACGATGCGGGCGTGCCGTTGACCGAGTTGAGTGCCGACACGGTCCGCGCGCTTGAGAAGACACTGGACCCGGAATTGCCCGCCGTGAACCCGCTCGACGCCTGGAGTCGCGGAGGGCCGGATGCCGCGCAGAACATCACTCGTTGCCTTAAGCTGATGATGCAGGACCCGGGGACGGCGATCGCCGCGGTGCTTCATGACCGGGCGCCCGGGGGCGCGATCTACGAGAGTTATCTCGACTACATGCGCGACGCCCATGAGGACAGCGGCAAGCCGGTCGCACTGGTGTCGGCACGTCAGGGGACCGGCAGTGACCCGGCGGTTGTTTCGAGTACGCACGCCGGGTACCCGGTACTCGACGGTGTCAGCCAGTTTCTCGCCGGCGTTCGTGCCTTGTTCGCCTATCGCGATTTCCGCGAGCGCGAGACGTTCGCCGCGAAGACGCCGGATCGGCAGCTTGTCGACCGCTGGTCGAGCAGCCTCGCCGGGGGCAGGATCTTGCCCGAATGGCAGTCGCTCGCAGTGCTTGCCGACTTCGGCGTCAGGACAGCCACCTGCGAGAGGGCGGGAAGCAGGAACGACGTCGTTGCTGCCGCGTCGCGTGTTGCCTACCCGGTGGTGCTGAAGACGGCAGCACACGGTGTCCTTCACAAGTCCGAGCTGGGCGGCGTGGTGCCGGGCATACAGGGTGAGGAACAGTTGCGGCGCGCGTACGCCGCCATGAGCAGGGAGCTGGGAGACGACGTGCTGGTGTCGGCCATGGCGCCCGAGGGCGTCGAGATGTTCCTGGGTGTCAAACGTGATCCGCAATACGGACCCGTGGTGCTCATCGGCTTTGGCGGAATCCTCGCGGAGGCGATCGCCGACGTACAATTTGCACTGCCGCCGTTCGATGCCGCCCACGCACGGCGCTGCGTCGATCGACTCAGGTTGCGGCCGTTGCTCGATGGCGTAAGGGGCAAGCCGCCCGTCGATATCGATGCGTTTTGTGAGGCCGCGGCACGCTTCTCCGAGATGGCGGCCGCGCTCGGCGATGCGCTGGCCGAGGTTGATGTGAACCCCGTCATCGTCCATGAAAACGGTGTCGTTGCGGTCGACGCCCTGGTGGCCGGGCATGGCGAAGAGGGAAGCTGACGTGCAGAAGCTCGAAATCTACCAGTCGCTCTGGGGCATGCAGCTCCGCAAACCGGGCAAGCCGGAGCGCAGCGACGAAGAGTCCTTCGCGATGGTGGCGGAGGCTGGCTTCGATGGTATCTGCCTCGATCCTTCGGTGGAAGAGATAGCGGAGAACCTCGACAGGCAGCACCTGTTCGAGACGTACGGACTGGGCTGCATGGTCAACGCATTTCCCTATACGCCGGACGACATGGAGCCGCTACTCGATTTTGCGAACGACATGCATGCCTGCATGGTTAACGTTATCAGCGGTGTCATGCCCATCAGGCCCGAGGACGCGGTGCCCGTTGTGCGCGACTGGATCGGCACGGCGCGGCGCAAGCGCATGCCGCTGTTGTTCGAAACCCATCGCGACGGCCTGCTCAACGACCTGTACTTCACGCTGCAACTCATGGAGCTCGTTCCCGACATGCGCCTGTGTGCCGACCTGTCGCACTTCGTCGTCGACAGGGAGCTGCGCGCGCCGATACCCGAGCGTGACGAGGCGTACATCCAGGCCGTGCTCGAGCGCTCCGACTGTTTCCAGGGCCGCATCGCGAACCGTGAGCAGGTGCAGATCCAGATCGACTTTCCGCAACACCGGCAGTGGGTCGAGATCTTCAAGGGCTGGTGGCGAGATGGCATGGCCGGGTGGCGCGCGCGCAACGATGACGACGCGACCCTCGTTTTCCTGTGCGAGCTTGGGCCGCCACCCTACGCGATCACCGATGCCAACCAGGACGAGCTGTCCGACCGCTGGCAGGAGTCGTTACAGATACGAGACTGGGTCCGCGAGATCTGGTCGGAGCTGGAGGAAGCATGACGGACGAATTTCCGGGACCGAAAACGCGCGCGACGCTTGAGCGCGGGATACCCCTGTTTCGCAATGGCCTGCGCTTCAACGAAGAGCTGGAGAAGGCCGGCCGCCGCGGCTTTCGCACGGCCAACCAGATCGTCATCGACCATGTCGAGGGCGACTTTATCTGGGACCTCGATGGCCGGCGTTACATTGATTTTCAGAACGGCTGGGCCACCAATCCGCTGGGCAATGCACATCCGGAGGTTATAGAGGCCGTCGACGCGGCGCACAGGCGCTACGGGTTTCACTACGATCATCCGCTGCGCTACGACCTTGCCGAGATGCTTGCCGACATCATGCCCGAGAAGGCGCTACCGCGATTCAATTACGAGGTATCCGGAACGGAAGCGGCCGAAGCGGCGGTCTACCTGGCGCTGACACATACGAAGCGCCGTTACGTCATCACGTTCAGCGCGTCGTATCACGGCATGAGTCTTGGAGCGAAGATGCTCGACGGCTGTGACAGCCGGTTGAGTCGCTACCTCGAAGCGTGGACCGGCGGCGTCGTCAAGGCGCCATACCCCTACAGCGACCAGTCACCCGCCGGCATGAGCCAGGAGCAGTACGTCGACTACTGCCTCTGGTATCTCGACAACCACATTCCCGACAGTGTCGTGCCGCGCGACAACATCGCGGCCATCCTGGTCGAGCCCGGTCTTGCGGAGGGAGGCAACTGGATTCCGCCGACCCAATTCCTGCAGGGCATTCGGAAAATTTGCGACAGGAACGGCTGGCTCATGATCGCCGACGAGGTGCTGACCGGCATGGGCCGGACCGGGAAGATGTGGGCGGTCGAGCACTACGGCGTTGTTCCCGACATCCTCGTTGTCGGCAAGAACCTGTCCGGTGGTATCGCACCCTGCGCGGGCATTGCCTCGAGAGACGAGATCCTGGGGGACGCACCGGAGTTCTCGTCCGGATCGACGTTTGCCGGCACGCCTGCCGGTTGTGCTGCCGGTATCAAGACACTGGAAATCTACAAACGGGACAAGGTCGTTGACCATGCCGCCAGGCTTGGCAAGCTGGCCGAGGCGGCCATGCAGCAGTGGGAGCAATACGGGATCGTGCGCCAGGTCCGCGGCAATGGGCTGCTGCTCGGCGTCAGCTTCCAGAGCCCCGACCCGGGCGAGAAGAACTGGTGGTACGCGCGATCGGTGCGTAACCGCATGCTGAAGAACGGCGTGTGGGCGATCAGTGATCGCGAGGACACGATACGAATGTACCCGGCGCTGAACATGGACGAGAAGACGCTCACAGAAGGACTCGAGATCATGCGCGAGGCCATCGAGTACGTGAACACTCATGGCCAGAAGGAGGGCGACAGCCCGGGATGGCCGACCGGGGTGGCCGGATTCTGAGTCCGGACCGGGCTGTTAAGTCTCAGGTTCCACTATCAGTCGCATCGGTTGCCGCTGCCCATAGGTCAGCGAGCGCCATATCCACTCCATGGGTCCGAAACGGAACCGGCGCACCCACCAACTGCTGAGCAGCACCTGCAGTGTGAAGGTCGCAAGCGCGAGGGACAGGCACAGGCTTGCACCAAGTCTGTCGAGCAGCCCGAAGCCGAAGCCGTATAAAACGAATATGTACATCAGGCTCTGGAGGAGGTAGTTGGTCAGCGCGGTACGCCCAACAGCCGCGATGCCGCTCATTGCCCGGCGCGCAGATTCGTTCTTGCATACCGATACGATGAGAGCCCCGTAGCCCAGGGCCAGCACCAGGTGCGGCAGGGGATCAATTGCCCAGGCCACGGCTTCGTTGATTTCATAGAGCGCCGTGGTAACGAGGGACAGCGAGATGCCGGTACTGACCAGTATCACCGCCCAGCGCCGAAAAAGCGGGCGAAGCTCGTCGGTGCGCTGCATCCAGCCCTTGCGGAATATCCACGCGCCCAACATGAATCGCCCAAGCGTCACCGAGCAGTAGGAAATATAGTCAGGCACGCCCCACATCTCCTCCCATGAGGCCCGCCAAAGCTCACCGACGTAGGCGATATAGCTGTTGTCTTGAAAGAGTTCGAATCGCCTCTTCGCGCCTTCATCGAAAATCGACCACCATGGATACGGTTCATCGTAGACGTACTGCAGGATCGCTTCGAGAAGAGCCTGGCTGATCAACGCCAGGAACAGCCCGACGATCAACAAACGTCGATCTGACCATTTCCGGGCCAGGAAGAGTAGAAAGCCCATCAGGGCGTAGACGTGCAGGATGTCGCCGATCCAGATAAACCAGATGTGAAGGATGCCGAAGACAAGCAGGATCGTGGTCCGACGCAGGAATATCGCATCCGCGTTTGCGTTACGGCTCTCCAGTCGACTCATGATCATTGCGAAACCGTAGCCAAATAGCAGAGAGAACAATGTCATGGCTTTCGACGAGACGAACAGGCTGGCTACCGGTGCGATAACAGCGTCCAGAGGCGCCGTCGCCAGGTTGTCGAAAACACCGTCGGGCGCAAGGGTATACGACTGCGTGACGAGGTTGAGCCAAAGCACGCCAAACAGAGAAAAGCCACGAATGATATCGATCTCTTGAATTCGTTCGTTGGCACCGATTGGTATGGGATTTGACATGTATGCCCTGCAACGCGCTGCGTCCAAGGACTCAGGTTAGCATTCCGGCGAGCCGCAGGTCCCGACCCAAGGTGCTTGCACAAAATGAAAAAGAGTATTCTGGCCGTTCGCTGCAATTTCCGTTCTGATCGGATGTGCTTAGCAACCAACACCATACTTTCTGAAGGCCTTGTGACAAGGCAACAGCATTCTGTACTTGCACTTGGCGGTGCCGGCTTTATCGGCCGGTATCCCGTCACAGCGCTCCTTCATGCAGGTGCGCGCGTGGTAATCGGCACCCGTTTTCCGGGTCCGTTGGGTATACGGATGCCCCTCGCATTCGGCTACACCGGATGCCGAGCAACGTGAGATACGGCTGGAGCGACTTCAGATCCGACGACTGGTGCCGTACCTACGGCTCGTTTGAGGTCCGCAGGGCTGCCGTGAACCGGCTTGCCGGCAAACAGCGTTAGCAGGACCTTGGTGTCTGAAATGTTCTCCGGTTCGATCTCGAACAGGTTCCGGTTCAGGACGATCAGGTCCGCGAACTTGCCGGGCTCGATCGAGCCCGTCACATCTTCCTGGTGGTTCACGTAGGCAGAGCCCATCGTGAACGCCTCGATCGCCTGGTTAACCGTGATGCGTTGTTCGGGGTTCAGTACTTCCGTTGCGTGGCTGTCGGCATCGACACGCGTCACCGCCGTTTCGATCTGTGGCATCGGATCGACGGACGACACCGCCCAATCGCTGCCAAACGCAACATGAGCGCCCGCGTCGAAGATCGACTTGATCGGATACATCCACCGCGCCGTCTCCTCGGTGATGAAGGGCAGGGTCAGGTCGACGATGTACGCATCGGCATAGGCCCACAAAGGCTGGAAGTTCGCGACGGCGCCCAGTTCGGCGAAGCGCGCGTGATCATCCGGGTGAATGACCTGCAGGTGCGACAGATGATGGCGCAGGTCGGTATCGCCATGACGCTTGTTGGCTTCCTCGACCGCGTCCAGCGCGTACCGCACCGCGCCGTCCCCGAGCGAGTGGAAATGCACCTGGAAACCGGCCGCGGCGAGGTCGCTGACAACCTCGATCATCTCGCCGGGGTCGATCATGGGCGTGCCGCGCGTACCGCTCTCCACGAGGTAGGGCTCGAGCATGACGGCCGTGTAGTTTTCCATGACGCCATCGACAAAGATCTTTACGCTCGTCGCACGCAGGTTGCCGTGCGTGTAGCGCTCGCGCAGCTCCTTCATGGTTTCAATCTGCTCCACGGGACCCTCGGGATCCCAGAGCAGTGCCGCTACGACCCGCATGTTGAGCTTGCCCATCTTGTCGAGGTGATCGTAGGCCTCGAGTTCGGGTTCCGCGGCATAGGCCTTCTGGAACGACGTGATCCCGACGCTGTGCATCAGGTCGCGTGCATACTCGAGCCCGGCGACGCGCTCTTCAAAGGTCGGCGGCGGAACATGCTGCTCCACCAGACGCATCGCACCTTCCTGCAGACTGCCGATGGCCTCGCCTGTCTCCGGGTCGCGATCGATAAAGCCATCGACAGGATCCGGCGTCTTGTTCGTAATCCCGGCGATCTCGAGGGCCCGGCTGTTGGCCCAACCGGAATGGCCGTCGGCAGACGTGAGGTACACGGCATGGTCGGGTGCCAGCTCGTCGAGAATACTCTTGCTCGCTCTGGCGCCGGGACCGAACGCAGCCATCGACCAGCCACCGCCCGTAATCCACTCACGGTCCGGGCTCCGGGCCACGCAGGCGGCGATGGTCGTGCGGTAGTCGGCAATGGATGCCCCTTCACTGACATCGCAACTCAGGGCCTGAAGCCCCGAATGCAACGGATGAACATGCGCATCCTGGAAACCGGGCAGCATCAGTCGTCCGCGCAAATCATAGGTCGCGGTATCAGGGCCGATGTAGGCACGCACCGCATCGTCAGAACCGACGAAGTCGATCTTGCCATTGCGTATCGCAACGGCCTGTGCCCACGGCATGTCGGGGTTCACCGTGTAGAGCTTGCCGGTGTGGTAAACCGTATCGGCAAACTGCGGCTGCTTGGCGGCGGTGCGCTTGACGATGTTGCCGTCCTTGACGACAACGGGAATGTCCTGCAGCAGCGTGATGTCCTCCAGCGGGTTTCCCTTTACGGCGATGAGATCGCCGTAACGACCAATCTCGATCGCGCCGACATCGCCCGCCATGCCCATGTGGTCCGCCGCAACCGACGTCGCGCTCTTGATGGCATCCATCGGCGTCATGCCGCGGCGCACCATGACGGCAAACTGCCGCGCATTCTTGCCATGGGGCAGCACGCCCGCATCCGTACCGAACAGGATGGGCACACCGGCGGCATACGCCTTCTCGAATACGATACGTTGTGCTTCGGTCGTCTCGTCGTTCTTGCGCATGAACTCCTCGGGGTAGCCAAGCGCTTCACCGGCCTCCGCCGTGAATGTGCCGTTGTAGACATCCATCGAGAACGCGACGCCGTGTTCGACCGCCAGGGCAATCGCCTCGTCGTCAGCGAGCGAGGCGTGTTCGATCGAATCGACTCCCGCGAGAATGGCATCCTTGATCGACTGGGCGCCATGCGCATGCGCGGTCACCTTCACGCCGTTCGCATGCGCGATCTCCACGACGGCCGCGATTTCCTCGGGCGTCATTTCGGGTGAGCCGGGCACGCCGCCGTATGCAAATACCGCACCCGATGCGATGATCTTGATCATGTCGGCGCCGTTGTCGAGCACGCGCTGCGTGGCCGCCGCAAACTCCTCGGGTCCGCGCGCGACGCCGATGCGAATACCGGCCGGGATTTCACTCTCGTCGTGGCCGGGAACCACGAGGTCGCCGCCGCCACCCGGGATCGTGAGATACGAACCGGCCGTCTGGATGCGCGGCCCGGGAATCTCACCGGCACGGATCTTCGTGCGCGCCTTGATGATGGCCTCGGGGAAATAGTCGCCAACGTTGCGAATCGTCGTAAAGCCGGCTTGCAACGTAGTGTTCGCATTCTTTGTCGTGATAGCCATGGTCTCGGCCATCGGGCGCCGGTAGTAAACCGTCAGGTCGCTCGAATCGTCATACTTCAGCGCGATGTGCGTGTGCGTGTCGATCAGGCCGGGCAGGCACGTGTGCCCCGACAAGTCGAGCACCTCGGCCTCCTCCGGCACGTCGCCTATCGCATCGACTCTCTCGATACGGCCATTGCGAATCAGCACCAGTCGTCCGCCGAGCGCCTCATCCGCCAGGCCGTCGATGAGATTGCCGCATCGCACGGCGAGCACGCGGTCCACGGGTTCGGGTGCCTGCTGGCAGGCCGCAAGTAACAGGGCGATTAGGATAGTGACGAGTAATCTTGGCATTCAGGACCTCCCGGGGAGTGCCCTACATTACCAAGCGCAACATGACTATGTGAAGTAAGCTGATGTGCATGCCGGAACCAGCGCCCATCCAGATGACGAAGAACGCGTTCACCACGGCGCTCGAAAGGGCCGCACCGATGATTCTTGACGGCGGTCTGGCAACGCAGCTTGAAGCCCAGGGTTGCGATATCGGCAATGCGCTCTGGTCCGCGTCGTTACTCCGATCCAACCCGGCGGCCATTGTCAGCGCGACGCGGGCGTATCTCGACGCCGGTGCCGAGTGCGTGGCAACGGCCAGCTACCAGGCGAGCCGGGAAGGCTTCGCGACCCAGGGCCTGTCTGCCGAAGCGGCGGATGCGCTTGTCGTGCTGTCCGTGCAACTCGCGGAGCAGGCGCGGGACGAATACCTGCGGGATAACCCCGGCCTCGACTTCACGCCGCTCATTGCCGGTAGCCTCGGGCCCTACGGGGCAATGCTGCATGATGGCTCGGAGTACCGTGGCAACTATGGCGTCACCGCGGACACGTTGCGGGCGTTTCACGCGCCACGCCTCGCGTTGGTCGACGCCAGCAATGCCGACGTACTCGCACTCGAAACGATTCCGTCGAAACTCGAAGCCGAAGTACTCGCCGAGCTGCTACACAACCGCAAGACGCCCGCCTGGATCAGCTTCTCGTGCAGCGACGGTTCGCATATCGTCGACGGCACGCCCGTGGAGGACGTCGCCGGCATGTTCGCGGAGCACCCGGGTGTCGTTGCCGTCGGTATCAACTGTACGCCGCCGCAGTTCGCGCCCGAGCTCGTCGCGAGGTTGCGCGCAACGGTGCCGTCCAAAGCGATCATCGCGTATCCGAACTCCGGTGAAACCTGGCATCCCGCAACCAATTCCTGGTCGGGGACGGTCACGCCGGGCGACTGCGCGGACGCCGCGCGCGAGTGGCTTGCGGCAGGCGCCAGCATCGTCGGCGGTTGTTGCCGCATGGGGCCCGCTCACATACGGGCGATTCGCGAGGCGATCAGGTAAGAATGCGGGGCAGCTCGGCTGGTGTAGCAGCGATCGCGGTCGCGCCGGCGTTGGTCAGTTCCTCAACCGAGCCGTAGCCGTAAGCCACGCCGACCGGCGTCATGTCGTTCGCGACGGCGCCGATCAAATCGTGTTTGCGGTCGCCCACCATGATGTGGCGGTCGGCCCCGGGATTGCGCGCGATCGCGAAGTCGAGCAGCTCGGTCTTGGTGCCGCGCGTGCCGTCGAGTTCGCTGCCGTACACGGTCGCGAAGAACTCGCCCATGCCAAAATGCTCGACGATGCGTGCGGCATGCATGTGCGGCTTGGCGGTGGCCACGAAGAGCAGGTGGCCCGCGTCGGCGACAGCCGCGAGAGCCTCCACGATGCCATCATAGGGCTTGTTCTCTTTCCAGCCGATGTCGACGAAGCGTTCGCGATAAAGGTCGACCGCTTTGCGGGTCAGCTCCTGGCCAACGAGCTCCGGAAAGGTATCCCAGAGCGGCGGCCCGATGCAGGAGTAGAGGTAGTCGTCATCCGGGCGCGGAAAACCGAGCTCGTCGAGCGCGTACAGGATGCAGTTGGTGATGCCTTCGTACGGGTCCGTCAGCGTGCCGTCGAGATCGAAATATACATGCGTAGCCATCGGCGTAGCATATGCGAACCTAGAACGAAAAGCGCAGCGCGACTGTCGTGGCACCAATGCCGGGATCGTACAGCGGGCCGATGAGCCTCCGGTTGTAGGTGAACGGATCGAGCTCGATGTCGACGGTCACGTGCGTCGAGGGTTGGAAGCGCAGGCCGAGTCCGGTGCGCTCGGAGCGCAGGTCGTGCATCAGGTAGTTCAGGTCGAAAGGCGTTTGTTCGCGACACTGCGGCCGGAACAATTCCCAGGCGCTGTTGAAGAGCCGGACGACGCGTTGCTCGGTATCGATGCGACCGGTATGGCCAGGCGTTTCTCCCTGGGCCGCGGCCGCGAACATCGTGAGCAACAATGCAATCCCTGCAAGGCGATTCGACATAATCCATCCTGGAACTGTCGGTGACAGAACGACAGCCTAGTAAAAAGCCCGGGCGTACGCGCGTACGGTCGTCACAATTCCCGCAGGATGGCGTGGGCGGCGTTATAGCCCGGGGCGCCGGTGACACCGCCGCCCGGGTGCGTACCGGCGCCGCACAGCCACAGGTTGTCGACTGGAGTCCTGTAGTGCGCCCAGCGTGGCAGCGGCCGCATGAAGAACATCTGTTCGAGCGAGATGTCGCCATGGAAGATGTTGCCTTCGGTAATCCCGAAGGTGGCCTCGAGGTCGACGGGTGTGTAGACGCGCCGCGCAATCACAGAGCCGGGCACATTCGGGGCGAACTGGCCGATGAGCGCAGTGACGCGGTCGCCCAGCGCCTCGCGATCCTCGTCCCAGCTACCGTGCTTCGGCCGGTAGGGCAGGTACTGCACGAAACAGGTGAGCATGTGCCGGCCGGGTGGCGCCAGGGTGTCGTCCACGTTCGATGCCAGTACGCAGTCGACCCACAGTCGCTCGGGCAACTCGCCGCGTTGCGACGCATTGTAATTGTCCTCGGCCTCCTGCAGCGTCGGGATCAACGTGAACAGGGAGCGCTGCGATCGTGAGCGGTCAGCCGGCATGCCGTTGACCCGCGGTTCCTCGGACAGGACGAAGTTCACCTTGCCCGCGGGGCCGTCCATGCGCAGGTTTTCGATATCGCGGCGGAACTCCGTATCCACTGCCGCGCGGTCGACGAGGCCGAGGAAGGTCCGCTTCGGATCCGCATTGGATACGACCAGCCGCGCCTCGCACACGTCGCCGGACTCCAGTGTCACGCCGGTTGCCGCGCCGTTCGCGATGTTCACCTGCTGCACGGCCGCGTTCGTGCGAATCTCCACGCCGAGGTCCTCGCACGCGCCACGCAAGGCCTGCGTGATGGCGCCCATGCCGCCGATAACATGCCCCTGCCAGGCCTGCTGCCCGGCATCGCCGCCGCTGAGCAGGTGAAACAAGAGGCCCATCGCGGTGCCGGGCTGGTAAGGCCCCCCGTGCTTGCCGTAGAGACTGTTGGACAGGACGAGTCGTTTCAGCTTGTCCGATTCGAAACGACGGTCCAGGAACTCGCCCAGGGAGCCCGTCAGGAAGCGTACGAGGCCGCTGATGTCGTCGCCGGATACACCGCGAAACCGTCGCCACGTATGCCACATCACCGGCAGCTTGCGCAGTCCTTTCGCATGCAGGTCCGGGGGCGATTCGAGAAAGTAGGGCTGCAGCCAGGCGGCGAGGCGTTTGAGCTCCGCCTCCGTTGCAATGAAACGCTCGACATCGTTGGGCGCAATACGTTCCAGCTCGGCCCGCATCTGCTTCTCGTCGCTCCACCAGGCGACCACGTCGCCGTCAGCGAAGGCCGCCTGGACGCCGGGGTCACAGGCAACCATGCGCAGCCCGTACGAATCCAGCTTCAGGTCCCGGATGATGGTCGGGCGCAACATGCTGGCAATGTACGAGGCTGTCGACACGCGGCAGCCGGGCGCGAGCTCGGGGTCCACTTCTTCCGTGACGGCGCAGCCTCCGACGATCCCGCGACGCTCGAGCACCAGTACTTTCTTGCCGGCCCTGGCGAGATACGCTGCTGCCGTCAGGCCGTTGTGGCCCGCCCCGATAATGATGGCGTCATGTTGCATGTTCGGTTTCGTCAGGGTTAGATGGAACACGCATGTTAGACATTATTATCTTCCTCGCCTACATCGGCCTGGTGCTCGGCATCGGTCGTTACTGGTCGAAACGCGTTCACAGCACCGAGGACTTCCACCTCTGCAGCCGCCAGCTCGGCAGGGTGCCGGCGTCGTTGAGTCTCGCGGCAACCGAGTTTTCGGGTTCAGGGCTCATCGGCGGAGCGGGGCTTGTCTACGCGATCGGCTTGTCGGGCATCTTCTGGAACTACGCGGCAATTCCCGCGTACATCCTGCTGGGCTTTCTCGTTGCACCGCGCCTGCGCAGGCTGCATTTGACGACGATCCCCGAGTACATCGGCACGCAGTTCGGTGTGAGCACACGGCGACTGACCGCGATACTGCAGATCATCGAAGCGGTGGCATTCGTTGCCGTGCAGATCCTCGTATCCGCTTTGCTGCTATCGGCCCTGTTCGGCTTCCCGGTGCCGATGGCATCGCTGATCATCACGGCTGCGTTCGCGGTCTACACGATGATGGGCGGCCTCTGGGCCGTGGTGTGGACAGACGCGCTTCAGTACGTCGTGCTCATGGTCGGCATCATACTCGCCGTCGTCCTCGCGCTGATCGCGGCCGGCGGCATTGACGGCCTGCACGCGAGCCTGCCGCGCGAGCATTTCAGTTTTTCCCAGCTCGGCCTGTGGACGCCGCTCGCCTGGGGTGCCCTGGCCCTGTACAGCTATGGCGTCGACCAGGCCTATATGCAGCGTGCGCTCGCGGCCAAGGACGCCGCCACCGCACGTTTCGCGTACATATTCACAGGCTGCAACTACGTCGTGTTCGGTGGCTGTGTCGCGATCCTCGGGCTCGCAGCGGCGGCCTTGTTGCCGGGCCTCCCGGACGAGAACCAGGCGCTGCCCGAGCTCGTCGCACAGGTCCTGCCCGAAGGCGTGCGTGCACTGATCATGACGGCCATCATCGCGGCAACCATGTCGACGTCGTCATCGTTCCTGGCGGCTGCCTCGTCGCTGGCGATACAGGACCTCTACGAACCGATCTTCGGCGAGGGCGCGAGCCAGGACCGCCAGATCTTCCACTCGCGCGTTGCCACGGCCCTGTTCGCCGCGGCCTCGCTCGTCATCTCGCTGGTCTTCCCCGGCGTCGTGAGCCTGGTCGTCTTCGCGACGCTCGTGGCGCCCGCCGCGATCTTCATCCCCTTCATACTGTCGATCTTCTGGGACAAGACGCCGGCGCACGCCGGGTTCTGGGCGATCGCGGCCTCAGCAGTTGCCGGGTGCACGTCACAGGTCTTCTGGTACGGCCAGATGCCGGGTTGGCTCGGGGCCATTCACCCGTTGTTCGTTGCGCCAATCGCAGCGCTCGCTGTTATGATTCCGGCCGCAGTATTCAGCGAGAAATAAACAACGTGCAAGACAACGAACTCGACTCACCGAAGGCGTCTTTCGATCGCGCGACAACGTTCCTGCGGGCTGGCGACGCGGTCATGGCGGAGCGGATCTGCCGCCAGGCACTGAACGCGCATCCGCGCGACGCGAACCTGCTGTGCCTGCTGGGTGCGGCACTGATCCGGCAGCGCAAGGCCGACGAGGCGGAGCACACGTTGTCGCGAGCGGTGCGTATCTACGCGGATTTTTCGCGTGCCCACGAGGGGCTCGCCGAAGCCCTGATCATGCAGGGACGGCTGCCCGAGGCGCTGGAGTCCCTCGAGCGGGCTGCAGAACTCGAACCCGGCAGCGCCTCCGTGCGCATGAAGAAGGCCAAGGTATTGACCGTGCTCGGCAAGGACGACGACGCGACGCGGGAGTTCGAGGAGTCCTTCAAACTGACGCCGCATCGCGAAGACCTGGTCCGGGGCCTCAACCTGCAACGCATGGGCAATATCCGCGAGGCGGAACAGATCTATCGCAGTGTCCTGCTCAAGGATCCGTCGAACGTCGATGCATTGCGCCTGATGGCGGGTGTCGCCATGCGCGCCAAGCAGTGGGGCGATGCCGAGATGCTGCTCGAGCGAGCGCTCGAACTGGCGCCTGACTATTACCAGGGCTGGATGGACATCGGCATGGCCCGCCAGGAGCAGGACAAGACCGATGCGGCGATCGAAGCCTACGAGCACGTCACGCGCCTCAAGCCGCACAAGCCGCACGGCTACACCTCGGCCGGCACGGTGTACGCCATGATCGGCAAGCACGATGAGGCCATGCAACGCTTCGAAAAGGCGATCGAGGTCGAGCCGGGCAACTTCGGTGCCCTGTCCGGCATGGGGCATGTGCTCAAGACCATCGGCAAACAGGACGAAGCTATCGCGCGATACCGTGAGTGCGTGGAGCACAACCCGGATCACGGCGAGACCTGGTGGAGCCTCGCCAACCTCAAGACCTTCCGGTTCACCGATGACGACATCGCCGTGATGGAAAAACGGGCTGCGCGGGAATCGCTGGTCGAAGAGCAGCGCGCCAGCTTCTTCTTTGCCCTCGGCAAAGCGTACGAAGACAAGCAGGACTATGCCCGGGCGTTCGAGTATTTCGAAAAAGGCAACGCGAACCGACGCGAGCGCGAAACCTATGACCCGGTGCAGACCGTGGACCTGCACGACAGTTTCATCGAGGTGTTTTCCAAGGACTTCCTGGCCGAGCGGCGCGGCGTGGGGTGCCAGAGCAACGCGCCGATCCTGATCGTGGGGCTGCCGCGCTCCGGATCCACGCTCATCGAGCAGATCCTGGCCAGCCACCCGGACGTCGAGGGCACTCACGAGCTGCCCGACCTGGGTCGCGTGGCGCGCTCCATCGGCCTGCAGCGCGAGGACCGCAAGACGTACCCGAAGGTCATCAGCTTTCTCGACGACGACGAGTTTGCCGCACTCGGCGAGGAGTACCTGCGGCGCACCGAAAGGCACCGGGAAACCGATTTGCCGCGCTTCACGGACAAGCTACCCAACAACTTTGCGCATGTCGGTTTTCTCAGCCTGATCCTGCCGAATGCGAAGGTCATCAACGCCCGGCGCCACCCGCTGGACAGCTGTCTCGGCAGCTTCAAGCAGATGTTCGCGCGCGGCCAGCCGTTCACCTACGATCAGTTCGAACTGGCCGAGTTCTATCTGCAGTACCAGCGCCTGATGGATCACTGGCACGAGGTGCTGCCGGGGACGGTGCTCGATGTGCAGTACGAAGAGGTCGTCGATGACCTGGAGACGCAGGTACGGCGAATTCTCGAGCACTGCGACCTGTCGTGGAACGATGCCTGCCTGCGTTTTTACGAGAACGAGCGCGCGGTCAAGACGGCGAGTTCGGAGCAGGTACGCAAGCCGATCTACGCGAGTTCCAAGCACCTGTGGCGCCGCTACGAGGAACACCTCGGGCCCATGATCGAAGTGCTCGAGCCGTTACTGCGGACGCTGCCCGAAGACTGGCAGCCGGAACGCTACCCGGACTAGCGGCCGGCGACGAAGTCGGGCGGCATGTAATCGAAGATAAATGTGATGCGGTCTTCTTTACCGCTGTTGATCACGCTGTGCGTTTTCTGGTTATTGATCTCGTAGGCGTTGCCGACCTTGAGATGAAACGGTTTGCCATCGATCGTGAAGCGAACGCGGGGGTTCGTGGTGATCGGTACGTGAATGCGGTGGCTTGCCCGAAACGTCGCGTGGCTGTCGAAATGTGGGTTGATTCGACCACCCGATAACAGTTTCGCCGCCATCGCACGGATGATCGTGCCGCCTGGCGGGTAGAAGCGCCCGATCAGGTCGTGCATCACGGGTATGGCCGCCTCGGCGAGCATGTCCCAGCCCGCTTCCTTGCTGACTTTCAGGTCTTCCATTGGCCCGTCACAGAAGACCATGACGACCGATCGGGTCTGCTTGTGCACCTCGTAGTCGTTTTGCCGGTTAACGTTCAGGAACCAGGCTTCCTCGTCCAGGCCGAGCACGGCGTCGATCAGCGACGCGGCAGCGACCGGTCCCAGGTCCTTGAGAGGCTCATCAATATTCATAGTGGCGAAAACATAGCAAAACCGGAATCTGTTGCAAGATTGCAAATAATGCAACGCAGGAGCACCGCCCGGTTGCCCCCACTTTGTTGTATAAGGGCAAAAAATGATAGTAGACTCGGGAAGATAGCGTCATTGTATGCCAATAAATCCAACGGGGGGTTAAACGATGGCTGATGTTACGACGACGGATGGCATTCCGGTAAAGAGTGCGCTTGCGGTTGCGGTTTCGATGGCAGTTGCCGGCCATGCGGACGACGCACAGGCCCAGCAACAGGGCGCGAGCAGCTCAGGCATCGAAGAAATCACGGTTACGGCGCGCAAGCGTGAGGAAAGCCTCCAGGACGTGGCTGGCAGTATCCAGGCCCTGACCGGTGCGGATCTCAAGAACCAGGGACTGCTGAACCTCGAAGACACCGTACGCATGCTGCCAAGCGTCTACCACGTGGGCAGCGTCGCCGGCGCCAACAAGATCATCTTCCGCGGCGTCTCGGACAACCCGGGCGCATTCATCGCCGCGTCGTCGTCGGCCCTCTACATCGACGAGCAGCCGCTTACCCAGTTCTCGGTCAATCCTGAACCCCGCATGGTTGACATCGAGCGCGTTGAGGCGCTGGCCGGCCCGCAGGGCACACTGTACGGCGACAGCTCACAGTCGGGCACGCTGCGCATCATTACGAACAAACCGAATGCAAGCGAATTCTCGGCCAACGCCGAGATGATGGTCCGCAAGGGCGACAAGTCGGCCATGAGCCACGAAGTCAGCGGTTGGGTGAATTTGCCGCTGATCGAGGACAAATTCGCGATTCGCCTCGTGGGTTACACCGCCGAAGACGGTGGTTTCGTCGACAACGTCCTGGGCGTATCGCCCATGCGTGGCACGAAAAACAACGCCAATGAGGTCGAAGACAACGTCAACTCGGTCGACTTCGTCGGTGGCCGTATTGCGGCAACCTGGTTCATCAACGACAGGTGGACGGCGACGGCAAGCGCCATGCACCAGCAGATGGAAGCGCATGGACTCAATGACTACGACCCGACGGTCGGCGATCTGCAGACGGTCAAGTTCTTCAACGACACGCGCGACGATGAGTGGACCCAGGGCGCGCTGACGATCAACGGCAGCATCGGGGATGTCGATATCATCTCGATTACCAGCTACTTCGATCGCAAGCTCGACTACACCTTCGACAGGACCACGTATTCGGCCTACTTCAACTACAATTTCTGCCCCTTGTTCGCGACCTATTGCTGGTCCGGCTTCTCGGGCGCCGAAAACCACTATTTCGGGGCTGGCGGCATCAACGTCGATCCGGCTACCGGGAACCTCTACTTCTATTCAGCGCTGCCGAATGACCAGGACACGATCGGCTTCAATACACAGAACCAGAAGAACGATCGATTCACCCAGGAAATTCGACTGTCCCGGACCGCCGAGAACTATCGCTGGGTGCTCGGTGCGTTCTACGAAGAGAAAAGCGAGTACTGGGAGTATCGTGCGCGTACGCCTGAATTCCTCGAGTCGCTGTCATACGCGTACTTCACCTATATCTACCCGGGGACCGAGACCGGCGTCGATCCGTCCTGGTGGCTGTCGGTTGACGATACCGAATGGAAACAGTGGGCGGTTTTCGGCAACTTCAGTTACGACCTTACGGACCAGCTAACCGCCGAAGTTGGCATGCGTTATTTCGACCAGGAGATGGACAGGTTCTACTACGTCGACAAGCCGTTCCTGACCGGCCAGAGGAGTTCAACCTCGCCCCAGGGTGGCAACGACGATTTTGTCCCCAAGGTAACGCTCGAGTACACGATCGACGACGACAAGATGGTCTACGCCTTGTATTCGGAAGGGTTCCGCTCAGGCGGTGCCAACCGTAACCGGACACCGTTTACCGTGTTCCCGCAGGCCTATGAGCCTGATCTGCTCAAGAACTTCGAGATTGGCGCCAAGACGCGCTGGCTCGACGGCCGCCTGCAGATCAACGCCACGGCTTACCTCGGTCGGTGGGAGAACTATCAGATCGAAGCCGTCGACCCGAGTTTCAGGGTCTGCCAGCCGGGCGAGATAGCGGATGTCGATCTTTGCAACCAGCCCTTCCAGGTCATGGTTGCGAACGTTGGCGATGCCCGGCAAACCGGCATTGAGCTCGATGTCCGCGCTGCGCCGAACGACATCCTCGATCTCGGCCTGAACGTCGGTTTCGTCGATGCGGAGACGACCGAGGCGTTCGAAGTCACGACGCTCGTGCCGAAAGGCTCGAAACTGCCGAACGTGCCGGAACTCAAGATCAGCACTTATGCACAGTTCACCTGGCCGGTGCTGACGAGCGAGAGCTTCTATTTGCGCGGCCAGTTCACCTGGCAGGACGAGTCCCTCAACCAGCTCGAGGCCATTGCCCCGGGAGCGCCGCTCGAAGCGACGGGCGCGCCGCAGTACAAGCAGTCTTCGTATGGCATCCTCGATTTCAGGACCGGCCTGCGATCGGACAGCTGGGTACTCGAGGGCTTCATCAGCAACGTGTTCGACGAACGTGCCACGCTCTTCAACAACTCGTTGTTCATGGACTACTTCTGGGGCAGGCAGCGCGTAGTGACGAATCGTCCGCGCGAATTTGGCCTGCGCTTCTCGTACAACTGGCAATAGCAGCCGGCGACAGGCAGGACACGAAGAGGGCAGCTCCGGCTGCCCTTTTTTATGCGAGGTCGAGCGGCTTCAGGAAGCCGCGGCTGACGAACACGCGGACGATCGACAACAGGTCCGCGGTAAGCTGGTCGACATCGGCATCCGCTACTTTCGCAAACTCGGCGACGCAGTCGCCGACAGTTCGCTCGCCGTCGAACAGGTTTATAAACGCGGCGACGGCACCATCGATGTCTGCTTCAGTCGACAGGCCGTCATGCAAACAAAGGCGCACACCCACGGTATCTTCGCCGGACCGGACCTGTTCCGCGGCAAGGTTTTCGGCCAGCCCGAGCGTCGCGGCAAGCAGGGCCTCGTCGTCGCAGGCCTCGAGGAAGTCGACAGCCGCAATACCGTCGGCAACGGCGGTGCCGGCTGCCCGGGTCACGTCCGCGGGCAGGTTGTGAACATGCAGCCAGTTGACGCCGTCGCGGCGCCTGAGGGCCAGCATCCCGGGATGAATAGCGCGAACCCTGTGCCGTTCGAAGTAGGCGATCCAATCGTCGGCGTGTCCGGCATTGACCGACTCCCCGGACAGGTCTGCAGTCCTTTGCTCCGCGTACGACGCAGGCGACAAGGGCGGCGCATGCAGTATCCAGGCGTCGCAGCCACGCACCCAGCCCGTGACGCGCTCCTTCCAGGTCTCTCCCTCGACCTCCACCCACTCGCAGAGCATCTGCAGGTGCGCACCTTCCCGCAAGTGGCGAGGCGCCTCGGCGACCAGCGCCTTGCAGAACTCGTCCAGCGCCAGCGGATTGTCCCGATACACGAACGACTCGGACGGGCCGATGACAAAAGGCGGGTTGCTGACGATGAGGTCGAACTGTTTCCCGGCTACCGGCTCGAACAGGTCTCCCTCGAGACACTCGACGTTGCCGAAGTCATTGAGCATTGCGTTGAATCGCGTATAGGCGATCGCCTGCGGACTGATATCGGTGGCGATGACGCGGGTACTGTGGCGGGCGGCAAACAACGCGTGCAGCCCACACCCACAACCCAGGTCGAGCGTATCGTCGACGGCGTCACGCAGGGTGAGCAAGCGCAGGAAGTTGGCGGAATGTGTGCTCGCGGGCAGCACGAAGTCCCGGGCTGCGTCGGTGCCGAGCATGCGAAACGCATCGGACACGAACAACAGGTCTTCGATGGGAATGATGACCACCTGGCTTTCGACCATGCCGTCACAGGTCTGGAGGAGTCCCGCATCGTCACAGAACCGTACGACGGAATCCGGCAGAAACGCGTCGACGCTCGCCTTGTCGACGGGCGCACCGAGCAGAAACAGGCGAAGGAGCACATTGAGTACCGTGATCTCCCGCGAGTCGTCGAACATCTGCCGGGCTTCCTCCGCCGTGGGAGGTCGGGCGCGGCCGAGGCGCTGCGTCAGCCGCTCGGTGTCGTAGCCACAGGCATCGAGGAATACGCGGAATTCGCGAACTCTCGAGTATTCGGGGAGTTGCAACATGATCGCGCTAGTCTAAAGAAGTTCAGGGCTCACTGGTATCATGGCGTTTGGCAACAGGGAATGAACTTGTCTTGAAAACGCTTCGCGACGCCATTCGGCAAAAGGACTTCGTCGTTACGGCCGATCTGCCGCTCGAGACGACGTCAACAGCAGCAGGCATCGAGCAGGCGGCCGCCGTGCTGGGTCCTGTAGTCGATGCCGTGCAGGTGGTGGACGATCGCGAGGCTGTCGGCCTGATAGCGCCGCTCGCCGCAGCCGCTATTACGATCAGGATGGGCGTGGATGCCGTCGTTCACCTGACGGGCCGGGACCGCAACAGGGTCGCGTTGCAGGCCGAGCTCCTGGGCGCGGCGGCGCTCGGCGTCACATCGCTGGTCATTGCACGCGGCGAAAAATTATCCAGGAACGAATTCCTGCGCGGCAAGGGTGTGTTCGACACGAGCGAGGCCCGATTCGTTGACATGGCGAAGCGCATTGGCGATGACACCGCGCTCATGTCGCCGCCCGGGTTCCTGCTTGGAACTGTCGTGACGGTATTCGACCCTGCGGAGGAGTGGGAGGCGACACGGATCGGCGAATCGCTCGATACCGGCGTGAGCGTCCTCTACACGCAACCCTGCCTCAACACACACCTGCTGGGGCGCTATATGCAGAAGCTCATCGAAAAGAAAGTGTTACACCGGGCATCTGTCATCGTCGACGTGCCGCTTCTCGAGTCTCGCGAAAGCGCGCGTGATTACAAGAAGAACAACCCGATCGCGCTGCTTCCGGATGCGACGGTAAAGCGTATCGTCGATGCCGCCGATCCGGCAGCGGAGGGGGTTGCGGCCTGCGCAGAGATGCTCAGGGAGGTGAGGGAAATTCCCGGCATCGCGGGCGCCAATATCCGGGGCGCGGCTGCGGCGGCGAATGCCGTCACAGCGATACAACTCGCGGGCCTGTCTGCCTAGGAAACGTCCGGTATCGGGTAGGGCCAGACTTCCAGCCCGTGGATCGCGTTGCGGATGTCCATCGAGAAGTTCACGGACATGACGACCTCCCCGCTGGCAAGGTCGAATACCGTGACCGTCGATGGCGACGATCCGGCCGCCACGAGGGAATCGTCGATAAGGCACAAACCGCGACCGAAACCCTGTCTTGCGATCTTCGAGTCGTCCACCCCGGCGAACTCGAGATCGCTTTCGTCGTAGGTCGGATACGGGAAGTGTTTTTCCTCGCCGTTTCTCCTGACGTAGCGCAGGAAGTTGGC
Source organism: uncultured Gammaproteobacteria bacterium (assembly GCA_963698895.1). Classification (GTDB taxonomy): domain Bacteria; phylum Pseudomonadota; class Gammaproteobacteria; order Steroidobacterales; family Woeseiaceae; genus UBA1847. Next base: position 326,720 of record CAVOSO010000002.1, read on the forward strand.
GGCGGTGTCATTGAAGATTACGCCATCGCCTGTAAGGCAGGCATTGTGGACGCCTTCCGGTAGCTCGACCTGCGCCTTGAGGCGGGAGCCCGGGGCGAGGCTGATGATGCCGCGTGTCCGCAATCCAGCAAACGACAGTCCCGCTGCGCTGCAGTCCACGTAATTGATGTGCAACTGGTTTCTTGCAGGCGGACCGACGTCGGTCTTCGGATCGAATCGATGGGCCTGCCAGTCGCCGTCGATCTTCGCCGCGTGCAGTCCCCAGGTAAATTCCTGTGTCGCCAGGTCGAAGGCCAGGATGCTGTCGAAGCCGGTGCTCGCCAGGTATAGCTTGCCGTCGTACACGCAGATCTCGTGGCAGTGCTTCAGGTAGGGGTTGCGGAACGAGCGCAGCTTCCGGAACTTCTGGTCGTAGACAAACAGCTCATCGCTGGCGGCGATGTAAACCTCGCCGTCGTGAAACGCGATGCCGCGTAAGCCGCGATCCCAGCCCCGGCCCGACCAGTCAATGTCGGTGTCATTCCAGTCGAGCGTCTGCATAACCGATTGCGAAGCCGGATCGACGATAAACACGCCGCCATGACTCTGTCCCTGCTCGCTGCCACGCACAACGGAGGTCGCGATTAGCGGCGGGATATCGGATACTGAGCGGATTGATTTTGACATTGGGTCGGACGGTACATGACACAGGCAGATTCGACAAACGTTGCCTCGACGTGGGCGCAGCCGCTGGTTGCGCCGGCAGCCATTCCAGAGACGGCCGATGTGGTGATCATCGGTGGCGGCATCGTCGGTGTGTCGACAGCCTGGTTTCTCGCGAAGCAGGGTGTCGATGTCGTGCTCTGCGAAAAAGGGCACATCGCCGGCGAGCAATCCGGTCGCAACTGGGGTTGGGTACGCGTCCAGGGGCGCGATACGCGCGAAATCCCCATGATGCTCGAGTCGCAGCGAATCTGGGACAGCCTGCGGGAGGAAACCGGCGAAGACGTCGGCTTCGTGCGCCGCGGTTGCTTCTTTACGGCACGCAGCGAGAAAGACATGCGCTCGATCGATGACTGGATCGGCATCGCGGATGAGTACGGGATCGAGTCGCGCGTTCTCTCCGCCGCCGAACTCAAAGAGCACCTGCGCGGATCGCCGGTCGACTGGCATGGCGCTATCTACACCGCGGCAGACGGTCGTGCCGAGCCGCACAAGGCCGTGCCTGCGCTCGCCCGCGCGGCCGAGCGCAGCGGGGCCACCCTGCTGAAATCCTGCGCGGTCCGCGGTCTCGAGACCAGCGGCGGCAGCGTATCCGCAGTCGTCACGGAGCATGGCAGCATTCGAACATCGACCGTACTGTGTGCGGCGGGCGCCTGGTCGGCGTTGTTTTGCCGCTCGCTTGGCATACCGTTGCCGCAGCTCAAGGTGCGTGGCACGGTCGCACGCACGGCAGCGTGTGAGAACGTACTGGACGGTAACGTCTACGACGCACTGCTGGGTATCCGCCGGCGCCAGGACGGCGGCTACACGATTGCACACGGCACCATCATCCAGCATCCGATCACGCCATCGACCCTGCGCTGGAGCTTCAAGTTCATTCCCGCGCTCCTGCAGGAACTCAAGGTATTGCGCCTGTCCATTGGCAAGGAGTTCCTGGACGAGTGGCGTTTGCCAAAGACCTGGGCGCTGGACGAAGTGACACCGTTCGAGCAAACGCGCGTCCTCGATCCGCAGCCGGACCCCGGAGTCCTCAAAGGGATCCGCAAGAACCTCAACCGCATGTTTCCGCAACTCGCCGACACGCCGATCGTCGAGAGCTGGGCCGGCATGATCGAGATGACGCCCGACGTCGTGCCGGTCATCAGCGCTGTCGAAAAGATCCCGGGCTTTCACCTGGCGACAGGCTTCAGCGGCCATGGCTTCGGCCTGGGGCCGGGCGCCGGCAAGGCCATCGCGGGCATGCTGACGGGTACGGATACAGGCATCGATATTTCAGCACTGCGCTACGGGCGTTTCTTCGACGGGACCCCGATTCGGCCGCAGTCGAGCATCTAGGGGCAGGACTCACGTACATGGCACACGCTAACGACCCGGGTTACCCGGACAGCTACTATCTCGCCACGGCGATCGGCATCGAAGACCGGCCGAGTCTCGAAGAAGAACTCACGGCCGATGTCTGCGTCATTGGCGGCGGATTCACCGGCCTGTCGGCGGCGCTCAATCTCGCCGAAATGGGCATGAGCGTTGTCGTGCTGGAGGCCGAGCGCATTGGCTACGGTGCCTCGGGCCGCTGCGGCGGCCTGGTCGGTAGCGGGCAGCGCCAGGATGTGCTCGAGGCTGAAGAGCAGTTCGACGTGGCTCGCTCGCGGCAGCTCTGGAACTTCGCCGAACTGGCCAAGGATGAGATCCGCAGCCGTATCGAGAAACACGACATCCAGTGCGACTTGCAGAAGGGCCAGCTCGTTGGCGTGCACAAGAAGAGCTATCTCGGCTGGGCCGAGGAGATGTCCAACGCACTGACCGAACGCTACGAATACCCGTTCTGCCGTGCCCTGAATGCGGAAGAGGTGCGGGAATACGTTGCGACCGACGATTTCCTCGAGGGTCTTTACGACACCGAGGCCATGAACCTGCACCCGCTGAACTACACCCTGGGACTGGCGCGCGCCGCGAGCGAAGCGGGCGTGCGCATATTCGAGAACTCGCGTGTGCAGTCCTACACGTCGACCGACCCCGCCGTCGTCAAGACCGCGACGGGCAGTGTGAAGGCGTCGTTTGTCGTGCTCGGGTGCAATGGCTACCTGGGCAAACTCGAGCCGCGCTCGGCCGGCAAGATCATGCCGATCAATAACTTCATGATCGCCACGGAACCGCTGGGCGCAGAGCGTGCCCTGGAGCTGATCAACGGGCGCTTCGGCATTCACGACACGCGCTTCGTCGTGAACTACTTCAGGTTATCCGACGACTACCGGCTGCTGTTTGGTGGCGGCGAAAACTATCGCCCTGACTTCCCGCCCGATATCGCGAAGTTCGTGCGCCGGCCCATGCTGAAGCTGTTCCCGCAGCTCAGGGATGTGAAGATCGACTACGCCTGGGGCGGCACGTTGTCGGTGACCGTCAACCGCCTGCCGCATCTCGGTCGCCTCGAGCCCAACGTGTTTTTCGGGCAGGGCTATTCGGGCCACGGGATCATTACGGCGAACTTCGCCGGGAAGGTCATTGCGGAGGCCATCGCGGGGGTTGCCGGCCGCTTCGACGTCTTCGCCAAACTGCCGATTCATACGTTCCCCGGCGGGACGCACCTCCGCTACCCGGGAATGGTGCTCGGCATGTTGTACTACACGCTTCGCGACCGGCTCTAGGAGGACAGGCATGCATTCCCGACTGATACTCGTTCTGATCCTGTTGTCCGCCCTCGCGCACGCCGCCAGTGCCGAGGACAGTGCCAACGGGCCGCGGACCGGTTACTTCGAAACCGAGACGACGGCACTCGAGTTGCTGGGACCCGAACGGGCCGCCGCCCTGTCCGACCTGTTCGCCGCGGACGAGAAGCTGCAATGGAAGATCTACGTGCCGACGAATTACACACCGGCAAAGCCGGCCGGTGTCCTCGTCTATATCACCCACAGCAATAGCTGGGGCGGCAGCACCCGGTCCTACAACGACGTGCTGGACGAAAAGAACCTCATCTGGGCGGGCGTGATCGGGGCAGGCGACAAGAAGCCCATGGACTCGCGCATGATGAGGGCACTGCTGACGCCGACGTTCCTTGCGCAGAGCTACGCGCTCGACCCGGAGCGCCTGTACGTTGGCGGCACCTCGGGTGGCGCGCATGTCGCCGCCATTCTTGCCACGAGCAAGCCGCAGCTCTTCAAAGGCGGCTTGTTTGTCGGTGGCGCCTTGTCCTGGAAAGACAAAGTGCCTGCGGGCATCGATGTCGTCCGGCAAAACCGCTACGTGTTCCTTGCAGGGTCGAACCACCCCGCACTGAGGCAAGTGCAGAGCACCGCACTGGCCTACCGCGAGGCCGGCGTCGAGCATTCGAAATTCATTTCGATGCCCAACGTAGGACGCAAGGCACCCACCGCGACATATATTCGCGCTGCCATCGAGCACCTGGACGGCAGCGACGACGCAGAAGCGGATGAGTAATCCCCTCCGTACGGCGGTTGTAACCGGCGGCGGCCATGGCATCGGCCGGGCCATCTGCAAACGCCTGCATCGCGACGGTGTGCCGGTTGTCGTTGCCGATCTCGACGGAGCGGCCGCCCGGACCGTCGCCGCGGAAATCGGTGGTGCCGCACGCGAAGTCGATGTCGCGGACGAAGCGGCAATGCGGGCCCTCGTCGATGACGTGGAGCAGGACATCGGCCCCATCGATCTCTTCGTATCCAACGCCGGCGTTGCATTCGGCGATGGTGAAAGCGGTGCCATCTCGCCCGAAGGCGGACTCAATCCCGTGGCTGACCGTTGGGATGCATGTTGGCGCATCAACGTCATGGCGCATGTTTACGCGGCGCGCGCGTTGGTGCCCCGCATGCTCGAGCGCGGTGGCGGGTACCTGGTCAATATCGCATCGGCAGCCGGCCTGCTCAGCCAGATCGGCGACGCCGCTTACTCGACCACCAAGCACGCGGCCGTTGGCTTCGCTGAATCCCTCGCCATCGACTACGGCGATCGCGGCATCAAGGTGTCGGTGGTTTGCCCGCAGGCCGTCGCGACGCGCATGATCGGTATCGAGGACGATGCCGATTCGATGGACGGCGGCTTCGGCGGCAACGATGTCGACGGCATCATGAGTGCCGACGAGGTGGCGGACATCATCGTCAACGAGGCCTTGTCCGGGCGTTTCCTGGTTCTCACGCACCCCGAGGTCGCCACGTACGTCCAGCGCAAGGCCAGCGACCACGACCGCTGGATCGGCGGTATGCAGAGGTTCCGGGAAAAGCTGAAAGGCTAGGGCGAGCCGCTCGCCTGCCAGATGACCGAGGAGCGCTGGCCGGATCGGCAATAGGCCAGGACAGGCCCGGTGCTGGCCGCGACGGCATCGCGAAAGCGCTCCACCCTTTCCATCGTCAGGCCGCTCCGGTCGATGGGGATGTTGTGGAACGCCACGCCGTGTGTCTCGCATTCGGCGGCAATCGCGGCGGCCGCGGGCTGACCGAAATCCTCGCCGTCCGGCCGGTTGCAGATTATCGTCGTAAAGCCCTCGGCTGCCAGTGCGGCCACATCGCCTGGCTGGATTTGCGAAGCAACGGCACAGGCTTCGCTAAGGCGGTAGATCGTCATAATGTCATTCCCAATGCAGCTGGCGCCGACCGGATGAGGATATAGAGTCCCATTGCGATCAGGAAGTAGCCGAACCAGCGTTTCAGTTTTTCCTGGGGCAAGCGTCGTGCCAGCCGGCTTCCTGCAATGCTGCCAAGGATGCCGAGCGCCGTGACGACGAGCAAGGTTGTCCAGTCGAGGTGTAATGACTGCTGTTCGAGTACGTCGAGGTACTTGTAGAAGCCGCTGAACGACTTCAACGCAATAATGATCAGGCTGGTTGCCACGGCGCGGTGCATGCTGAGTCCACCCAGCAACACGAGCGCCGGCACGATCAGGAAGCCGCCGCCGACGCCAACGAGTCCCGTGACGATGCCAACGACGAGGCCGTCTGCCGCGATCTTCCAGGCCGCGCGTTCATGGCCGGCGCCATGCGCGAGGTCAACGGGCCGCAACATGAACCAGGACGCGGTCAGCATGACGAGTGCAAAGAGTGCGAGTTGCATCGCACCCGACACGTAGGCGGCGAGGATCGCACCGAGAAAGGTGCCGAGCATACCCGGCAGGCCGAAGACCAGGACGCTGCGCCAGTGGATGAATCCGGCGCGCAGGAACTGCAGCCCGCCGGCCAGCGCGATGCTGCCGACGATGAACAGCGAACCGGCGATCGCGACCTTCTCGTCCTGGCCGAGCAGGTAGACAAGCACCGGTACGGTCAGAATGGAACCGCCCGATCCCAGCAGTCCCAGGCTCAGGCCGATTGCGAGTGCGCCGGGTAACGCCAGCAGAGAATCCATGACTGCCGGTCCCGTGTCAGACTGCGTCGAGCGGTATCTTCAGGTACCGAATGTCATTGTCTTCGGGCTCCGGGAGCCGTCCTGCACGCAGGTTGACCTGCAACGACGGCAGGATGAGCCTGGGCATGCCGAGTTGGCTGTCCCGGCCCTCGCGCATGGTGACGAATTCATCCAGTGACACGCCGTCGTTGATATGGATGTTGTTCGCGCGCTGTTCGGCGACGCTGGTCTCCCAGGCATAGACGTCCCGGCCCGGTGCCTTGTAGTCGTGGCACATGAACAGTCGGGTAGCGTCGGGGAGCGCCAGGATCCTGCGGATCGACGTGAACAATGATGCTGCGCTGCCGCCCGGGAAGTCGGTACGGGCTGTGCCGAAGTCCGGCATGAACAGGGTGTCGCCGACAAATGCGGCGTCGCCAATAACGTAGGTGACGCAGGCCGGTGTGTGTCCCGGCGTCGCGATGACCTGGCCGTCGATTGCGCCGACAGAAAAAGTCTCCGCATCCGCGAACAGGTGGTCGAACTGGCTGCCGTCGGTTGCGAGATCCTTGAGATTGAACACGCCTTTGAAGGTTTCCTGCACCGCGGTGACGTCGCGGCCGATCGCCGTCTTGCCGCCGAGATGTTCTCTTATATACGGTGCACCGCTAAGGTGGTCGGCGTGGACGTGTGTTTCCAGGATCCAGTCGACGCTTAGCTTGTTGTCGTTGACATACCTGACAACGTCATCGGCGGACGTGGTCGACGTGCGGCCTGACGCCGGGTCGAAGTCGAGTACGGGATCGACAACAGCCGCGCGGCCGGTCTTGGCGTCGGCGACGACGTAGGTGACCGTGAAGGTCGCTTCGTCAAAGAATGCGGTGACTTGGGGCTTGGGCATGCGTCTCGACCAGGATGACAAACGTCTTTATATTATAAAAATCTAATATACTTTTGTCAATTTGCCCGGCCGTCAGTCGGCGACAAGCGCCTCGCGGATCTCGTCGATCTGCGGCCGCAATTTCGGCGGCGCCTTGCCGAGGCAGTGCTTGTCGCGAGGACAGTTGGAGCTGCGCTGGCAGATGATCGTCGCGTCCTTGCTCGCCCCTTCACCGATCCAGCCGATGTTGAGGATCTTCGCGATGCTCTCGAGCTGCCTGCGCGCCTCGGTAGGGATCGGTGCCGTGCCACCGCCGCTGTTGCAGCTCGCCTCGATGATGTCGATCGTGTCCGCGGGGTCGATGTTCTGCGCTTTGAGTGCCGGCGCGAGGTCGACGCCGACGCACAGGACATGCGTATTACCGGCCGCATCCTTGCTGCGAATCGACTCGCAGCAGTAGAGACGCTTGTCGTCGCCGGAGCGCAGCACCGAGATCTGCGCCGACGGTCTCGTCGAGCGCGAGTTGAGCATCCGGAACACCGCCCAGTGCTGGCACGGATCGGACACCAGGCGCATGTTGCCCCAGGGCAGCGGTATCCCGTTGCCGCGATAGACCGCACGCAGGTTGCCCGGTGGGTACGCATCGAAGTAGTGCCAGAACGGGTAGGGTGAGACGCTCGACATGCGCCGCATCACGAGCGTATTAGTGAGCTCCGCCTTGTCACCCGAGTTGATCGAATAGGAATTGCGTGCAAGAAACTGCCGGAACGCCGTCTTGGGCGCCAGCAGGGCCGCCGCAAAGTAACTGCACTCGAAGTCGCGCCACGCGTACAGGATGTCCTTGGCGTCGACGTTGAGCGATTCGGAATCGTGGCGCCGACCGGAGACCCTGCCGCCCGATACCTGCGGTGCGCGCGCGCCGTCGCCGTCGTGCAGCACCTTGTGCGCAATCTGGTTGGCAAGATCGAACTTGAGCCGTGACGGATTGTCCTCGAGGATGCGATTCAGGTAGATCTTGTTCGGCGCGTCGTAGAACGACCGGACCAGGGTGTTGAGCGGCCGGTCACTGTCACCCTTGTCCTTGAAGACGGTGTTGTCGAACCACTTGATCTCGAGGCCGAGGTCTTTTGCAATCGCGAACACGTCGTCGACGCGCATCGGGAAATGTTTGCGGCCAACGCGTTCCGCGGCGCGCTCGATGTCGGGGAAGCGGTTCTGGTTCTGTTCCTGGTGCGCGCGAATCAGGAGGTGGGCAAACTGCCGCCCCGTTGTGCCCGTCTGGGCGAGCAGCTCCGGAATGGCGAGCTGCAACAGCGATTCCGAAAACAGGAAGCCGGGCTCGAGCGGCATGCCGCTGACGGCCGCGGACGGAGCCGTATCGATGGCCTCTTCGTCCAGCGATTCGTCGAAGAACCAGTTCGTATCCTTCTGGAAGATCTCCGCGATAATCTCCAGCAGCCGCTCCGACGGCACGCGCTTGCCGTTCTCGATCATCGACAGGTAGGACACCGACGGGCCGGCCTCGGCGTCCATCTGCACGCAGCGAACCGAGAGGTCCTCGAGCGTCAGGCGATTGCGCTTGCGGAGGCTCTTTATCTTGGTGCCCAGGAAGTGGGCCTTGCGGCGAAGTCCCTGGTGAGCTGTCATGATCCCGTCCTGTCTGTAAAATTAACTAGGTAAAATTTCATCTGTGAAATTTACTGGTTTCTGTTGCTAGTATAGCCGGCTGGCCGGTGTACACAACACGAGGAGTCCACGCATTTGACAGCGGCTCACGTTACAGGACGTAATGCAGCTGCGATCTGCCATGGTTGAAGAAATGAAAACTGAAGAATCCAGAACACCCTGCGCGCTGACGGTTTCCCCGGTCTTTTCGCAGTTCATCGAGGGCGAGCTCCTGCCGGCGATCGGCGTCGATGCCGGCGCATTCTGGTCTGGTCTCGAGTCGATTATCAACGACCTGACGCCCCTCAATCGCGCGCTGCTCGATACGCGCGCGGAGATTCAGCAGGCCCTGGATGAGTGGCATATCGCGCGGCGCGGTGAGGCCTGGAAGCACGACGAGTACGTCGCCTTTCTCGGGAAGATCGGCTACCTCGTACCCGAGGGCGAGGCCTTTACCGTCGCAACCGAGAACGTCGATCGGGAAATCGCCGAGGTGGCCGGGCCGCAGCTTGTGGTCCCGGTAGCGAACGCACGGTTCGCCATCAACGCGGCCAACGCGCGCTGGGGCAGCCTCTACGACGCACTGTACGGCACCGACGCCATCAGCGAAGACGACGGCAAGGAGCGGGCCGGGCCCTACAATCCGGCGCGTGGTGCCGCGGTCATCTGTTACGCCACGGAGTTCCTCGACGCCACGCTGCCGCTGGCCGGTATCAGCCATGCAGATGTGAACAAGTACGGCATCAACCACACGGACGACGGCGACGTCTTCGTGGCATCGAACGGGAGCGGGGAGGCGGTCGGGCTCAATGATCCTTCCCGGTACGTGGGCCACAGGGCAGACGGCGGGCGCTGCACCTACCTGTTCCGGAACAACGGCCTGCACATCGAACTTGTGGTCGACCCGGCGCACCCGATCGGCAGGGACGCGACGGCAAACCTTGCAGACGTCGTACTCGAATCCGCGATCACCACGATCCAGGACTGCGAGGACTCGGTGGCGGCGGTCGATGCGGAAGACAAGGTCGCCGTGTATCGCAACTGGTTGGGCTTGATGCAGGCAAACCTCGAGGCGACCTTCACGAAGGGCGGCAGGATGATGACGCGCTCGCTCGAACCGGACCGCGTCTACACCGATCCTCATGGAGAGTCGTTTGCGCTGTCCGGTCGCAGCCTGATGCTCGTGCGCAATGTCGGGCACCTGATGACCACGGATGCCGTGCTCGATGCAGACGGCAACGAGGTCTTTGAAGGCATTCTCGATGCCGTCGTGACGACGGCCTGCGCGATGACGGACCGGCGCCGCGATGGCATGCTGCCGAATAGCCAGACGGGCAGCATCTACATCGTCAAGCCGAAGATGCACGGGCCGCACGAGGTCGCGTTCACCGATACCCTGTTCGGTCGCGTTGAAGCGCTGTTCAAGCTCGAACCGAACACGCTCAAGGTGGGTGTGATGGACGAGGAGCGTCGCACGACGGTCAACCTCGCCGAATGTATCCGCGCGGTGCGCGACCGTATTGTGTTCATCAATACGGGGTTCCTGGATCGTACGGGCGACGAGATCCGCACGAGCATGCACGCCGGGACGGTACTGCGGAAAGAGGCCATCAAGAAGCAGCCCTGGATTCTTGCCTACGAAGATCGCAACGTCGACGTAGGTATTGCCTGCGGCCTGCCCGGCAGGGCGCAGATCGGCAAGGGCATGTGGGCCATGCCGGACGAGATGCGCAAGATGCTCGATACCAAGCAGGCGCACCCGGAGGCAGGCGCCAACTGCGCGTGGGTGCCGTCGCCAACGGCGGCAACGCTGCACGCCATGCACTATCACGCCGTCGACGTACGGGCCCGCCAGGAAGAACTCGCAACGCGGGAAATGGCCAGCCTCGACACGATCCTGACGCCGCCGCTTGCCGACCTCAGCGAACTGTCGGCCACGGAGATCCAGCAGGAACTCGACAACAATGCCCAGGGCATCCTCGGCTACGTCGTGCGCTGGATCGACCAGGGTGTTGGTTGTTCGAAAGTTCCGGACATCGACGACGTCGGGCTCATGGAAGATCGGGCAACGCTGCGCATCTCGAGTCAGCACATGGCCAACTGGCTGCTGCACGGTCTCGTGACGCGGGAGCAGGTACTCGAGACGTTTACGCGCATGGCGAAAATCGTCGACAGGCAGAATGAGGGTGATGCATCATACGAACGCATGAGTGACGACTACGCCTCAAGCATCGCTTTCCAGGCGGCGTGTGCACTGGTGTTCGAAGGCTGCGACCAGCCGAGCGGCTACACGGAGCCGCTACTGCACCAGTACCGCCGACAGAAGAAAGCGGAGCTTGCCGGCTGATCGAGGCCGGCGGTGCGCGTTGGCGCCATACTGCTTGTTTTCCTGTTGGCTGTCCCGGCATGGGCCGCCGATGCCATCGTCGTCGCGGTTGCCAGCAATTTTTCCCGTGCCGCGGCAGATCTCGCCGAGCAATTCGAAGCCGAGACCGGTATCGCGGTGCGCCTGAGCATCGGTTCCACGGGCAAGCTTTACGCGCAGATTCTCAACGGCGCACCGTTCGACGCCTTTCTCGCTGCCGATACGGCGCGCCCCGCGCGGCTGGAGCAATCGGGGCATGCCGTTGCCGGGACACGGTTCACGTATGCGACAGGGTCGCTCGTGCTGTGGTCACGCAGCGCACGCGATTGCCTTGCGGTTTTGACTGACGACAACGCCGGGCACGTTGCGCTGGCCAATCCCGAAACAGCGCCTTACGGCAAGGCGGCGGTTGAGTTCCTGGCCTCCGCCGGCTACTGGGAGTCGGTGTCCGCGCGTGCGGTCTATGGCGAAAACATCAACCAGGCCTTGCAGTTCGCAGCAACCGGGAATGCCGCGATTGGCATCGTCGCGAAATCACAACTGTCGGCGCCGCAGCTACCCGCGGCAACCTGTACCTGGGCAGTGCCGGCCGCATCGTCCACGGGCCTCGAACAACAGGCCGTCTTACTGCGGCGCGCGGCCGATAACGCCGATGCCCGCCGGTTCTTCGAATTCCTCGGTACGGACCGCGCACGCGAAACCATCCGGCGGCACGGCTACGAGTTGCCACGATGAGCATCTTCGGACCGCTCTGGTTGTCCGTTCAGCTGGCCTTCGTCACTACCGTGATCCTGGTCCTTATCGGCACGCCTGTCGCGTGGTGGTTGTCGCAAACCAGGACGCGCTGGAAACCCATGGTCCAGGCGGTCGTTGCCATGCCGATCGTGTTGCCGCCGACCGTGCTGGGTTTCTACCTGCTGATCCTGCTCGGGCCGGATGGCGCGATCGGCAGCTGGTGGGTGCAGATGACGGGCAGTGCCCTGACGTTCTCGTTCACGGGTCTCGTCGTGGCCTCCTGTATCTACAGCCTGCCGTTCGCCGTCCAGCCGCTACAGAATGCGTTCGAATCGCTCCCGAAGCGTTACCTGGAGCGGGCCTGGACGTTGGGTGCATCGCGTCTCGACGCATTCTTCTCGGTTGCCGTGCCGCTGTCGGTGCGTGGTTTCGTCAGCGGCATCGTGTTGAGTTTCGCCCACACGCTGGGCGAGTTCGGCGTGGTCCTCATGGTCGGTGGCAATATTCCGGGCGAAACGCGCGTCATCTCTATCGCGATCTACGATCATGTCGAATCACTGAACTACACGGCAGCACACCAGATGTCGTTGTTGCTGGTCGGCTTCGCGTTCGCGGTGCTGGCAACGATGTTCGTCATCAACCGGCGCTGGAGTGAACGATGATTCGTCTCCGGCACAAGCTGACCAAGGGCGATTTCATGCTCGATGTCGACATCGAGGTGCCGGATGTCGGCATCACCGGCGTCTTCGGCGAATCCGGGTCGGGCAAGACAAGCCTGCTCAGGTGCATCGCCGGGCTGGAGCGGGAGCAGGGTCTCCCGGTCCACAAGCGCAACGTCGGCTACGTCTTCCAGGATCCCGGCCTGTTCCCGCACCTGAGCGTGCGCGGCAATATCGAGTACGGCGAGCGGCGTGCCACGACACACCGGGTCGATGGCAAGCTCGTTGTCGACATGCTCGGAATTGGCGACCTGCTTGATCGCAGGCCGGCATCGTTGTCCGGCGGCGAAGCCCAGCGCGTCGCCATTGCGGCAGCCCTGATGCGATCGCCGGACCTCGTGCTCATGGACGAGCCGCTCGCGTCCCTCGATCGCAAGCGCCGGGATGAGTTGTTGCCGTACTTCGATCGGCTGCACGAAGAACTGTCACTGCCGGTCATCTACGTCAGTCACGACATCGAAGAGATCAGCCGGCTCTGCGATCACCTGGTCCTGCTCGACGCGGGCAGGGTGGCGGCCAGTGGCAAGCTGGTCGATGTGCTGTCCCGCGTCGACACGCCGGTTCTGTCCGGGCGCAACGCGGGCGTGGTCATCTGGGCGTCCCCGGTGGATCAGGAAGACGGGTTGACGAAGTTCGATTTCGGGGACGGCGATATCTGGGCGCCCGGCAGTTTCCCGACGGGCGGCGTGCCGCTGCGCCTGCGGGTCGCGGCAAGCGACGTCAGTATTTCGCGCGACCGGCCGATCTCCACGACGATCCTCAATATCCTGCGCGCGAGCATTGAAGAGGTGCATGCCGTGGACGCCGCCACGGCGCTGGTCCGCATGAGCGTCGGCAACCAGAGCCTGCTCGCCCGGGTGACCAATCGCTCGGTGCAGCGGCTCGAGCTGCAGGCCGGCGACCGTGTCTTCGCCCAGGTGAAATCGGTCACGGTACGGCACTGATCCACCCCTGGGTGTGAAGTTCACACTGTCAAATTTTTTTTGTGAAATTGCGCATATTAGCCGCGTACACTACGCGTAGCGGGCGTGATTCTGCCCGCCACACAGCTTTCCGACACGAGGACTTGTCATGTCAAAGTACGCAGACGATATCCAGGCCGCAGCAGGCCTGATTGCCAGCCAGGGAAGTGCCTGGGACGCCATTGACCCCGAGAGCGTCGCGCGCATGAAGGCGCAGAATCGCTTCCAGACGGGCCTCGACATTGCCAGGTACACCGCCAGGATCATGCGCAAGGATATGGCCCGTTACGACGCCGATCCGACGCAGTACACGCAATCGCTGGGCTGCTGGCACGGCTTCATCGGCCAGCAGAAGATGATTTCGATCAAGAAACACTTCGGTACGACCGACCGGCGTTACCTGTACCTGTCCGGCTGGATGGTCGCCGCCCTGCGCTCCAAGTTCGGGCCGTTGCCCGACCAGTCGATGCACGAGAAGACGACGGTGCCCGAGCTCATCGAAGAGCTCTATACGTTCCTGCGCCAGGCCGATGCACGCGAACTCGGCGGCTTGTTCCGCGAGCTGGACAAGGCACGCGAGGACGGCAATGCCGTCAAGGAAAAGGACATCAAGAACAAGATCGACAATTTCCAGACGCATGTCGTGCCGATCATCGCGGACATCGACGCCGGCTTCGGCAACGCGGAGGCAACCTACCTGCTTGCCAAGAAGATGATCGAAGCCGGGGCCTGCGCACTGCAGATCGAGAACCAGGTGTCCGACGAGAAGCAGTGCGGCCACCAGGACGGCAAGGTCACGGTGCCCCATGAGGACTTCATCGCGAAGATTCGTGCATTGCGGTACGCGTTTCTCGAGCTTGGTGTCGACGACGGTATCATCGTGGCGCGCACCGACTCGCTCGGCGCGGGCCTGACCAAGCAGATCGCCGTGACTCACGAGCCCGGCGATATCGGTGATCTCTACAATTCATTCCTCGATTGCGACGAGGTAACGCCCGAGGAACTGAGCAACGGCGACGTGCTGATCAAGCGGGACGGCAAGTTCATGCATCCGAAGCGCCTGCCGAGCAACCTGTTCCAGTTCCGCCCGGGTACGGGTGAGGATCGCTGCGTGCTCGACAGCATCACGTCGCTGCAGAACGGCGCTGACCTTCTCTGGATCGAAACCGAGAAGCCGCATATCGGCCAGATCGGCGGCATGGTGAATCGCATCCGCGAGGTCATCCCGAACGCCAAGCTCGTCTATAACAACAGCCCATCGTTCAACTGGACGCTGAATTTCCGCCAGCAGGTGTTCGATGCCTGGCAGGAAGAGGGTAAGGACGTATCGGCCTATGATCGCGACAAGCTGATGAGTGTCGATTACGACGAAACCGAGCTGGGTCATGAAGCCGACCGGCGGATTCGCACGTTCCAGGCCGATGCCGCTCGCGAAGCCGGTATCTTCCATCACCTGATCACGCTGCCGACCTATCACACGGCCGCGTTGTCGACCGATACGCTATCGAAAGAATACTTCGGCGACCTCGGCATGCTGGGCTACGTCCTGCACGTGCAGCGCGAGGAAATTCGCCAGGGCATCGCGTGTGTCAAACACCAGAACATGTCCGGTTCCGATATCGGCGACGATCACAAGGAGTACTTCGCGGGTGAAGCAGCCCTCAAGGCGGCCGGCGAAGAGAATACGATGAATCAATTCTCCTGATTCGAAACCGCTTGGAGGTACAATTAAAGGGCGCAACGAGGGTTGCGCCCTTTTTGTTTCAAGCTACCTGGTCTCACTATGTCGGATCATCCAGAAACCTTCGATGGCGGATGCGCCTGCGGCCACGTTCGTTACCGCGTGGCATCGCCGCCCATGATCGTGCACTGCTGTCATTGCCGCCGGTGCCAGCGCCAGAACGGCTCGGCGTTCGCCGTGAATGCCCTGCTCGAGGCGGACCGCGTAACGTTGTTGCAGGGCGACGTGGTGGAAATCACCGTGCCTTCCCCAAGCGGCAAGAACCAGAGAATCGCCCGGTGTTCGAAGTGCCAGGTAGCCCTCTGGAGCCATTACCTCGCCATGTACGGTGGCATCGGTGAGCTGGTTCGCTTCGTGCGGGTTGGTA
Organism: uncultured Gammaproteobacteria bacterium; assembly: GCA_963698895.1. Lineage (GTDB taxonomy): Bacteria > Pseudomonadota > Gammaproteobacteria > Steroidobacterales > Woeseiaceae > UBA1847. The sequence continues at coordinate 342,180 of CAVOSO010000002.1, forward strand.
CGCTCGACGATCCGGGCAGAATGCCACCCGACGTCCATATCTATACATCGTCGAAGCAAGACTGGGTCGTGCTGCCACCCGACGCGCTCGTGTTCGAGGAGTATTACGGGGCGAAAGAAGTCTGGTCCGACGAAAGTCTCGAACGTCGCGCCGAGCTGTCTTCACTCGTCAAAATGAAATGAGGTTTCGCTCACACCGTCGGGCAGACGATCGCTGATGTGATCGTCGAGTTCGATGCGCCATGTATTGATCAGGCAGCCCAGCGTCAGGTACATCCCGTGCAGGACGATGATGTCCATGACTTGCCGCTCCGTGAAATGAGGGGCGAGCCGGGCGCGGGTTTCGTCCCCGATGGCATGGTACTTCGCGACATCGTCAACGGCGGTCAGTAGCGCGCCATCCGCCTCGCCCCAGGGGCGTTTGTCGGACCGCAGGTTCTCGATCTCCGCCATGCAGAGACCGCTGTCGATGCCGCGCACGACGTGCGACCCCCACTCGTACCAGCTACGCATGTGAACCGCGACGCGCAGGATCACGAGTTCGCAGTGGCGTTGTTCCAGGTCCCCACCGTTCACGAGGTAATTGCGCAGCGTCCACCATGCGTTCAGCAGTGCCGGGTGATTGGCCAGCAGCGCGTGGACGTTGATCGGGTGCCCGTTCATGTCGTCGATAACGTGCTGCAGTGACGGATCCCAGTCGGGCAGGGGCACAGGTTTCATACGAGACTCCAGTCGCACCGCTGGTCTTCCCGGCCCAAATACGGTGTCAAACGATTGCAGGGTGTGTGATCTGTGCGCCACGTCAAGTCGATGACGGGGCGACAAGCGCAGAATACGGCATAAGAATACGAACAAGATATGCGGATTTAATGGGTTCAGAGTATTTCTACATGATTTTCTCGCTAGTGATTGTCAGCGCGGTGCTGTCGGTCACGTTTTTCATGGCGTGGAAGCACTTTGGGCGAGAACCGCATGCGCTGACCTGGTCGGTCGCATTCCTTGCCGGCATGCTGCAGTGGCTCTGCGTTCTCAATGCGGGCAGGTTCCCGAGCATGGAGGCGTACCTGTTGGCAGAGAGCGCCTTCTCCCTGTCGCTGGTGATTCTCGGCCTGCGCGGCCACTGCCAGAGAACCGACTGCACCTTCCTGCCCAGGAACCTGTGGCCTTACGCACTGCCCGTCTACCTGGTTATCGCGTGGCATACCGTCGTCGATCCGCATATCGGAATTCGCATGGCGACGATCCCCGCGTTTGCCGCTGTGACACTGTTGCTGTCGGCGTACATGATCCTGAAGCATCGCGAGCACACGCGTCCCGCCGAGTGGGCTGTCGTGGCCGCACTGGTCGTATTTTCGATCATCGAGATCGGGGCGGCCTCGCTTGCGTTCATGCAGGGTCCGATCGGCGATGCCGCCATCGCCGCGTTGCACATGCACTTCAACTTCCTGACGCTTCCCGCGTGCTACGTCGCCATTTCGATGCTGATCATCCTGATGATGGCGTCGGACATTTCCGCGAAGCTGAAGAAGATGGCAGTCCAGGACCAGCTCACCGGATTGTTGAATCGCCGCGGCTTCGAAGAGAACGGCAGTCGTGCCTTTGCCGCCGCACGTCGTGCCGGAACGCCCATGTCCATCATCATGACCGATATCGATCGCTTCAAGTACATCAACGACAAGTACGGGCACGCTGCCGGCGATACGGCACTCATTCACTTCGCGCAACTGGTCTCCGAGTCGCGGCGGGCTGAAGATGTCGTGGCGCGCGTGGGCGGTGAAGAATTCGCGGTGCTCCTGCCCGGCACCGGGCTGCGCGATGCCATGGCGATCGCCGACCAGCTCTGCACGAAGATCGGTTCGACGCCCCTGGAGATGACGTCTGTCGGCCTGCCCATGACCTCGAGTTTTGGCGTTGCGGCCATCTCGGAAAACGACAAGACCCTCGACGATGTCGTGCTGCGCGCCGACCGCGCGATGTATCGTTCGAAGCGCGCCGGCCGTAACCAGGTGGACCTGGAGTCGTCCCAGTTGATGCGTCGCGAGGACGGCACGCTCGTGCCGGTTGCGTCAGGATAGCTGGTTAAACCACGTTCCGAGCAAGAGGATCTGCGGCACCGTTACCACCGGTAGCCAGATCGCGGTCCGGCGCCCAATGTTCGTCCAGAGCAAGCCGATCTCCGTGTAATCGGTGGCGACACCGGCCATCAGGAATACAAACGGATTGCCGAGCACGGCCGTCTTGTTGAATATCTCGAACGCGAGCGGCGACGTTCCCTCGCTGCAGACTTCGAGGATCGTGGCGAACAGCAGTACGACCAGCATGCCCGTGAAGTCCGGTCCCATGTATTCCATGAACCAGTGTTCCGGAACGTAGGCACCGATCAGCGACGCCGCGAGGATGCCGATCAGTATCCACCAGAGCACCATGTTCGCGAGCGAGACAAAACCGATCGCAACGCCCTTTGCCGATTTCCGTAGGTCGAAATTCCGGACGCGATCCCAGGAGACGTTCTCCTCCTCCACGTCCTTCGCCGGGCCTTCGATCAGACCGTACTTGTCCAGCACCGTGAAGATCGCACCCGTGACCAGCGCAATGGCCATGGCGCCGCCGACGAACAACACGGCACGCCAGCCGAAAAAGCCGAACAGCAGCACTGTCATCGGCAGGTTGGCCCAGGGCGAGGCCAGCAGGAAGGTAATCACCGCGGGGACGCTGGCGCCTTTCTTGTAAAGCTGGATGGCGATGGCCAGGATGCCGTGCGAGCACGCCGACATCAGGAACCCCGCGAGGACGGCGTTGATCAGCGTCAGCCGGTTGCGCCCGCCGAGAATCCTGACGACGAAACCGTCGGGCACGAAATAATCGATGATGCCGCCGAGCACGAGGCCCAGCAGGACGGCCCACCAGACGATTTTCACGTACTCGAGCAGGCTGTCGTTCAGCGGCGCGAGTGCCGGCAGGAAGGACAGCATCAGTACGCCAAGGAAGACGCTCCCCATGATCGCGAGGCGGCGATTGATGGGAGGAATCACATCCCTGGGTTCCTGGCTGTGGCAACAATGTCCGGCGGCACTCATGCGACAAGAATACGAGAGCAATTTAGCCAAAGCTAATGTGTTTAGTACCTACCGGCTTGCGTTAGGATAGGCTATTGCCCGGCCCCGACAAGAAGGATAAGAATATGTTGCTGACTGGCTTCCCGCGCATTCGACTGGCGCACCTTCCTACGCCCCTTGAGTTCCTGCCGCGCCTGACCGAAGCGCTCGGCGGACCGGAAATCTGGGTCAAGCGGGACGACTGCACGGGTCTCGCAACGGGTGGCAACAAGACCCGCAAGCTCGAGTTCTCAATGGGAGAGGCGCTGGAGCGCGGAGCGGACACGATCATTACGGTCGGCGCCGTGCAGTCCAATCACGTCCGCCAGACGGCGGCTGCGGCCTGCAAGCTCGGCCTCAAATGCGAGGTGCTGCTCGAACACCGTGTCAGCGAACCCAGCGAGCTTTACCGGACGTCCGGCAACGTGCTCCTCGACCGTATCTTCGGCGCGAACCTGCGCGAGTATGCCGCGGGCACAGACTTTGACGTTGCGATGGACGAGGTTGCCCGTGAGGTGCGTGCCGCCGGCGGCACGCCGTACATCGTGCCCGGTGGCGCGTCCAACGCCGTCGGCGCACTCGGCTACGTCGGCTGTGGCGAAGAGCTGCTGCAACAGTGCGATAGGCAGGATGTTCGTTTCGATCACGTCGTTACTGCCACGGGCAGTGCCGGCACGCATGCGGGACTCGCGGTCGGCCTGCGGGGCAGCGGCAGCGACTTGCCGATACTCGGCATCGGGGTCAATGCGCCGCGGGACGCCCAGGAAGAAAAAGTCTTCAAGCTCGCCGTGGAGACGGCCGCCTTTATCGACAGGCCCGGGTGCGTGACGCGCGAGGACATCGTCGCCGACTGCAATTACATCGGCGCGGGCTATGGGCAACCCACGGAGTCGATGAACGAAGCTGTTCTGATGCTGGCGAGAACCGAGGGCCTGCTGTTCGACCCGGTTTACAGCGGCAAGGCGCTTGCCGGAATGATCGACTACATCCGGCAAGGCCGGTTCGAACAGGGTCAGAAGATTGTCTTCCTGCATACGGGCGGGGCGGCCGGCCTGTTCGCCTACGCGGACATCCTCGATCTCAGCTAAAAAAAGGCCGCCTTGCGGCGGCCTTTCTGAGTCTGGCGGGAGACAGGGGGGACGTCCCCGCCATAGTCCTCAATCGAAGTTAACGGTGAACGTACCCGTCAGCGTGCGTGGCGGGCCGTAAAAACCGATGACCGAGCTGGCAACCGTCGGGAAGTCATAGGCGGCCGCGATGTACTCTTCGTCGGTCATGTTGCGCCCGTACAGGCCAACCTGGTATTTGCCGGTTTCGGACGTCCAGACGGCACTGACGTCGATCAGCGAGAACGCATCCTGGTTCGTCAGCGGGTTCGGAATCTCGAACTGGGTCGTTGCGCCGCGATAGGAGTACGCCCCGATAAACACGAGGTCGCCCGATGCGAGCGGTGCCACGTAACGCAGGTTCAGGGCCATCGTGCGGTCCGGCGTATTCTGGAATTCACGCTGGTCGGAGATGTCGACAAAGATCGGCGCGCCGGAGACCGGGTCCGTGGTGGCTTCGAGCCATTCCGTGTAGTCGGCATCGATCAGGCCCAGTGCCAGCGTCGCCGTCAGGTTATCGGATGAACATGGCAACGGCCTCGATCTCGAGTCCCGCAACTTCGGCGCCACCGGCGTTCGTCACCTTGCCGGCGAAGCCGTCGACCGTGCCGTCATTGTCCGTGTCCAGCAGTACGGACCCGGGAATCTGCACGTCGGTGTAGTCCATCGTGAAGGCCGCGATGTTGGTGCTCAGCTTGCCGTCGAGCCAACGAAGACTTGATACCGATCTCGATGGATTCGACGGTTTCCGGATCGAAACCCTGGCGCGACCTCGGCGAGATTGTAGGCGCCGCGAGGATCGAAACCGCCGCCCTTGAAGCCTTCGCTGTAGGCGATATACAGGTTGTGCTCGTCGGTGGGCTTGTAGCTCAGGCTGACCCGCGGTGTGAACTTGCTGTCACTGCGCGAACCGTTGAACTCGGGAACGCCGGTTGTCGGTACGGTGATCGATACGCCGGCGCCGCCGAAGTAGGGCGAGCCCAGTCCCAGGAAGGTCTCACGAATGACGCGCGCGTCGCGATTGTCCTCGGTGTAACGGCCGCCGACGGACAGGTTCCACTGGTCGTTGAGGTCGTAGCTCAGGTCGAAGAACGCGGCCGTTGCTTCGGTATCATAGTCACCGAGCGTGAACGACGTGAGCGAACTGAAGATGACAACGTCGAATGCATCGAACGCGTTGGCATCGAGGTAGTAGAGCCCGAACACACCCGACAGGCGCTCGCGGGTGTAGGTGAACTGGAACTCCTGGCTGAACTGTTCGTTCTCGTAAATAACCGGTGCGTCGAAGAAATCGGTGGGCAGGTTGTCAAAATCGATCCAGCTTTCTGTACGGTCCGAACGGCTGGAGGTGATCGACTTCAATTGCAGGTTGTCATTGATGTCCCACTCGACCTGCAAACCGATGCCACCCTGGTCCGCCTCGGGACTCAGACCACCCCTGGAGGCCGGGAACTGCGAAATACCGGCACGCGTGTCCCAGACGTCCCGGAGGACGGGCTCGCCGGCCGGGCCAGGCAACAGGCGATGGCCCTGCCTCGAGGTCGAGTCGTCAATGCTGTAGTCGCCGAACAGGCGAATGAACAGGTCGTCGGTGGGTTCCCACTCCGCGCTGAGGCGATAGGCCTTGATGTCCTTGTCGGCGTTGTCTTCACCCGTTTCCAGGTACTCGCCCCAACCGTCGTGCGTGAACATCGCGACCGTGCCGCCGATGCGAAACGTGTCAGTCACCGGGATACTGCCCGATGCGAGCAGATCGAGCTGGCCGTAGTTGCCGATCGCGCCTTTGACCTTGAACTGCTGCTCCCTGGACAGGCGCTTGGTCACGTAGCGGACGGCGCCGCCGATCGTGTTGCGGCCGTAGAGTGTGCCCTGCGGTCCGCGCAGTACTTCGATGCGCTCGACATCGTAGACATCAAACACCGTGGCCTGCGGACGTGCGAGGTAGACGTCGTCGAGGTAGATGCCAACGCCGCCTTCCCAGCCGGCAACCGGGTCCTGCTGGCCAATGCCACGAATATAGGCGGTCAGCGTGGTATTGGTTGCGCGGGACACTTCAAGATTCACGTTCGGCGATTGTGCGGACAGTGCCGTGATATCGACCGTGCCCATCTCCTCGAGTTGAGCGCCCGAGAACGCCGAGACGGCGATCGGGACGTCCTGCAGGGACTCCTCGCGGCGCCGTGCGGTGACCGTGATTTCCTCGAGCGCGGTACTGGCGCCGTCTTCCTGCGCCACGGCGTCGGCCGGCATGGTAAACAGGCCGGCGGCCGGGATAAGACCCAGCAGGACCTTAAAAATCAATGAGTTGTATTGTTGTCGCATGATAACCCCCTGGTATTCGCCGGGCACAGGCCGGCGCATTTATTCAACGAACGTTGAAGGGATACTAGTTCAACGTTCGTTCAAGAGCAAGGGTGAACCGTGCCGCGCCGGGCAGGCGCGGTTTCGGGATCAGTGCTTTTGGCAGAGTGCCTTGAAGCCGGCGGCGAGGAAGACGTGCATGCGCTCATTGATGGCGGCCACGTCGGTCGACTTGCAGATACCGCCGGACAGGTTGTCGATGCGGCTGGTCTCGGCAAAGGTCAGCGTCAGCGCACCGGACAGGAAGTGGTAACTCCAGTACAGATCCGCGTCGTCGCAGTCGGGCAGGGCTTTGTGCAGGGCGTCGATGAAGCGCGAGACGAGCGGGTCGAAATAGCGCGACATGAGCGCGCCGCCCTGCTCGGGTGAGTTGTTGATCTGTGCGATGAGCTGGTAGTAGTGCGACCACTTGTCGTGGTCGTCGGCCAGCAGTTGCAGGAGCGGCTGCGTAAACGCGCCGATGATCTCTTCGACCGTCGGTGCGTCGTCGGCATGGCGTTCCTCGACCTCTGTCAGCGCCTGGAGCCGAATTTCGTTCAGATACTCCACGCGCCGCAGCATGACCTGGTCGAACAGGTCGCGCTTGGATTTGAAGTGATAGTAGGCCAGCGACACGTCGGCATCGGCGGCGCTCATGATCTGGCGAACGGAAACGCCTTCGAATCCTTTCTGCGCGAAGAGTTTTTCCGCGGCATCGAGAATGCGATCGCGCGTTTGTTGTTTTTGTTTCGCCATCGAACACACGCTAACCGAGCCCCGTTTGAATTTCAACAGTCGTTCAACTAGTATTCAACGATCGTTGAAATCATGAGTAACGCACATGGCGTGGTTCTCCCCGAAGCCCCTGCTGATTCCCGACATCCTGGCGCAGAACCAGGCCTTCCTCGGTCGCAAGCCTGCCGTCATCGTCGATGACGACGTAGTGACCTGGGAAGAATTCGGTGCCGGCACCTCGCGCTTCGCCAATGCGCTCCTCGCGACCGGGCTCGAACACGGCGACCGGGTCGTGGTGCTGATGAAGAACAGCTACGAGATGGTCGAGGCCATGTTCGGCATCATTCGCGCGGGCCTCGTCGCGGTACCGCTCGAACGTGTCCATCGCCGACGAGGCGATTACCAGCGATGACCCGGAATGCACAGGCGAAGGCGATCCTCGCTTCGGGCGAACATGTGCAGCGCGTCGAGGCGCTGCGCGCAGACGTCGTCGACCTGGTTGGCGAGCGCTTCATCGCACCCGACAGCACGATCGACGGCTGGCTCGACTACGCCCGTATGCAGGGACGCCGCATCGGACGTACTGACCGGCATCGACATCGCACCCGAGCGACGAGTGCAATATCATCTACAGCTCCGGAACGACCGGCTTGCCGAAAGGCATCGTGCACGACCATGCGGGCCGCGAAGCCTGGGGTAGCGACATGGCGGTGGCGCTGCGCTACCACGCGGGCGCGCGGACGCTGTGCAACCTCGGCTTGTTCTCGAACATCGTCTGGGTCGGCATGCTCGCGACGTTTTTCGCCGGCGGCACGCTCGTTGTGTCACGCCGCTTCTCGGTGCGACGATTGCCTCGAGACCATTCAGAAGCATCGCGTCACGCACTCGACGATGGTGCCGCTGCAGTTCCAGAAGCTGCTCGAGCACCCGGACTTCGATCTCTTCGACCTGTCGAGCCTCGATGCCTGCATGTGTTGCGGCTCGCCCTTGTCGGCCGGCCTGAAGCGCGAGCTCGCGGCACGCTGGCCCGGCCAGTTCATCGAGTTGTACGGCCTGACCGAAGGTCTCGTCACGATTCTTTCGCCCGAGGACCTGCTCAGGAAAGACCGACTCGGTCGGCACGCCGTGCCCGGGGCAGGACCTTGCGATCGTCGGTGAGGATGACCAAGTGCTCCCCGTCGGCGAGCCCGGCGAAATCGTCGGCACCTGCCGTTTCATGATGGCGGGCTATCACGACAACGAGGCCGCCAACGAGGAAGCGACCTGGCTGCATCCGTCCGGCCAGCGCTGGCTGCGTACGGGCGACATCGGCAAGCTCGACGAGGACGGTTTCCTGTACCTTGTCGACAGGAAGAAAGACATGATTATTTCGGGCGGGCAGAACATCTACCCGGCCGACATCGAGTCCGCCATGGTCGAGCACGAGGCGGTGAGCGAGGTTGCGGTTATCGGTGTGCCCCACGAAAAGTGGGGTGAGACGCCGCTGGCTGTGGTTGTATTGGCGGCAGGCGCGTCGGTCGGTGCCGAAGCGCTGACAAACTGGGTGAACAGCCGGGTTGGCAAACAGCAACGCGTCGTCGGTACCGTGTTTGTCGACGAACTGCCGCGCAACCCGAACGGCAAGATTCTCAAGCGCGAGTTGCGGACGACGTTCCTGGAGGCAGCACGATGACGATGGCAGACAACGCCGGTTTCTTCGAAAGCCACGACGGATTGAAATTGTATTACCGCGACTTCGGTGCCGATCAACCGGGGACGCCGGTCATTTGCCTGCCCGGCCTCACGCGCAACAGCCGCGACTTCGAAGACCTCGCCAACTACCTGTCCGATCGCCGTCGCGTCATCACCTGCGATTTTCGCGGGCGCGGCTTCTCCGAGTACGACGAGCACTGGGAAAACTACCACCCGCCCACGTACGTGCAGGATACGTGGACCCTGCTGGATCACCTGGGGATCGACAAGGTCATTGTTGTCGGTACCTCGCTCGGCGGCCTGTGTGCCATGGTCATGGCCATGACCAATGGCGACCGTCTCGCCGGTGTCGTCATGAACGACATCGGCCCCGAGATCAATCCGGCCGGCATCGCGCGCGTCCAGGAATACACGGGCCGTGTGCCCCCGGTCAAAAGCTGGGAAGAGGCCGCGCAGCAGTCGCGGGACATCTACGGCGACTGGTTGCCCGGACTGAGTGACGAGGACTGGGACATGATGGCGCGCCGTGCGTACCGCGCGGGCGAAGACGGCGTCCCCCGGCTCGATATGGACCCGAATATTGGCGAGGCCGTTCGCAAGGTCGGGCCGCAGAAGGGCGATCCCTGGGCGCTGTTCGATGCGCTGGCCGACAAGCCCGTGACCCTGCTCTGGGGTGTCATGTCGGACATCCTGACAGAGGACATCGTCGACAGGATGAAAGCACGCAAGCCGGATCTCGAGGTGGTGCCGGTGCCGAACCGGGGGCATGTGCCCCTGTTGAACGAACCCGAGTGTCTTGCGGCAATCGATGCCCTGCTGGAGCGTGTCCAATGAGAGTTTTTTACCCGATGGCGCTGGCCGTACTGCTGGGTGCCTGCGGCGCAGAGGCGCCGCCGCCGGTAGAGACGCAGTCTCTCAACATTGATCCCGACCGCATCAGCGTTTCCGGCGCGTCATCGGGTGCCATGATGGCGACGCAGATGCACGTTGCCCACTCGAGGCTCGTCGGCGGTGCAGCCATGGTGTCGGGCGGACCCTACTACTGCGCCGAAGGCACCCTCAAGAAGGGCCTGGGTGCCTGCATGAAGGGCGGCGATGTCGGGTTGGCGGCATTGCTTGATTACAGCCGCCAGTCCGCAACCGCCGGTCTCGTCGATGACCTCGCCAACCTTCAGGGCGACCCGGTGTGGTTGTTCCTGGGCTCGGCCGACGCGGTCATGCACCGGGACCTTACCGACGCCGCAGCGCAGTTCTACGAGGAGCTAACCGGGCAGGCGGCGACCGTGGTCGACGACGTACCGGCCGCGCACGGCTTCCCGACACTCGAAACGGGCGTGCCCTGCGGCGAGATGGCAACGCCGTTCCTGAATGCCTGTGCTTACGACGCGGCGGGCGAGTTGCTGCAAACGCTCCATGGTGAACTGCAGCCGCCCGGCAACGCGGCCGCCGACCTCATCGAGGTTGCGCAGCCCGGCGCCGGCGACGCAAGCATGCTTCCGAACGCGCTGGCATACGTACCGCAAGCGTGCAAAGACGGCGCGGCGTGCGGCGTACACATCGTATTTCACGGTTGCCAGCAGTCGACGGCCTTCGTCGGTGACCAGTTTGCCAAAGGCGCCGGCTACAACGCGTGGGCCGAGACGAATAAGCTCGTCGTGCTCTACCCGCAGGTCGACAGCAGCCGGATCGCGCCCATGAACCCTATGGGTTGCTGGGACTGGTGGGGCTACACCGACGAGAACTACGCAACGAAAAACGGCGCACAGGTCGGCGTCGTGAAGGCGACGCTCGACGCGCTGGCGGGTAAGACTCTTTGAGCTTCGCCTGGGCGCTGTTCATCGTCTACCTGGTTGGCACCGCCTGGCTGGGCTACCGCGGCATGCAGAAGACCTCGGGCTTCAGCAGTTTCGCGCTGGGCGACCGCGCGATGAACCCGGTTGTCGTGGGCATCACGCTGGCGGCCAGTGTCTCGTCGGCATCCACGTTCATCATTAATCCCGGCTTCGTCTACGTCGACGGCTTCGGCGCGTTTTTCCACATGTCCATCGGCGTCGGCATCGGTTTTCTTACGATGCTCACGGTGTTGTCGTTCCAGTTCCGGCGTATCGGCGCCAAGTCCAGCGCGCTGACCATCCCGGACTGGATTGGCAAGCGCTACGAGTCAAAGGGCTTCGCGCTGTATTTCTCGGTGCTCAACCTGCTGTCGTTCGCCTTCGTCGTGCTGCTGGTCGGCGGCATTTCGATCGTCATGCAGTCGCTCCTGGGTATCTCGAACGAAGTGGCCCTGACGATCACGCTGGTATTCGTAACCGGCTACGTGTTCATCGGCGGCACCTACGCACACGTGCTGACGAACATGCTGCAGGGCAGCCTGATGGTGTTCGTAACCATCCTCGTGCTCGGTTCCTGCATCGTTCTCGCGATGCAGCAACCGGGATCGACCGTTGAGGCACTGCGACAGGTCGACCCGAACCTCGTGGCCGCGGTCAACACGGACGGCCAGCTCTTCAACAGTGTCTTCTCGATCTATGTGGCCGGCTTCGTCGTTGGTGCCATCGTCGTATGCCAGCCGCATATCCTGACGAAGGCGCTGTACGTCAAAGACGACCGCGCGGTGAAGCAGTACCTGGTCGTATTCGCCGTGATCTTCACGCTGTTCCAGATGCTCGGGGCGGTCGGTTTCTTCACGCATCTCGCCGTGCCGCCCGACGCGCTCAACGATGCGGCGACGGGCGGATTTCGGCAGGACCTGGTCATGACGCAGTACCTCGCGACCATGTTCCCGCCCTGGGTATTCACGATCGTCGGCATCGTGTTGCTGGCGGCGGCAATGTCGACACTCGACGGCCTGCTCGTCTCGATGTCGACGATTACGGCAAATGACCTCGTGCTGAACCTCGCCGAACGCAAGGCGCATCACACGGAAGAGCAGCAAATGGGGTTCGCGCTCAAGGTGAGCCACGTCGTCCTGGTGGTCATCGCGATCGCGGCGTTCATCATCAACCTGCAGCCGCCGAAGCTGCTCGGCATCTTCGGGCAGACGGGCGTCTACGGGCTGACGGCCGCGGCCGCGCCGCCGTTGCTGCTCGGCGTGTTGTTCCGGCGGGTGCCGATAGCGCTTGTCTGGGGTGGCTCCGTCGCGGCGCTCGCCATACACTTCGTGCTGTTCTTCAAGGGTGCAGAGATGTTTCCGGCGTCGTCGTTTACCTTCGCCAACCCGGGCGTCACCGTGTCATTGGCAACGCTTGTCGTCCTGCCGGTGCTGCTGGTCGCAGGCTTCCTGCTCAACAGGCGATAAACAAGTGCGTATGGCCGCTGCGCGGCGTCAATGTCGGCGGGCACAACAAGCTGCCGAAAGGGCACGGGCCGCAACCTCAACACGGTGCGCAAGCTCATGAAAATGCTGGCATAAAACGTCCAGCGTTCGCTCGCAAATATCGGCCGGGCACTCGTAATAGGTAATGTCGTCCCACATGTTGCTGCAGGCGAGATTCCTGTCCGCACAGCGACTAGTGGACGTACTGGCGCCAAATCTCATGCTAGGATTCGCGGCGTTGCGGAAAGGCATCCGCTTGAGCCTGGAGATAAGTGCATCGATGATGGATCGTATTGATGTTGCGCGGATCAGGGGATTCTCTCCGTTTGACGCGCTGAAGAAGAAGAACGTCACGGACCTGGTCGAGCAGGTCGAACTGCATCGAGCGAGCCCGGGCCAGGCGCTTTTCAAAAAAGGCGACTCGGGCAAGCGCTCGATCTATCTGCTTTCCGGAACCGTCGAGTTAAGCGGTGATGACGCCCCGCATACGATCACGGCTGGTACGGTTGAGGCCAATGTTCCCATCGGCCCCGGTGCGCCACGCCCGCAGACAGCGGTCGCGGTCGACAACGTTCAGTACTTCAGCATCGACAGTGAGTTACTGGACCTGACGATAACGCTGGACCAGACCGGGGTCTATGAGGTCGGTGATTTCAGTTCCGACGTGGGCCATGGCGAGGCAGACTGGATGACCTCCCTCATGCACACCAAGATCTTCGAGCTGGTACCGCCGCAGTGCATCCAGATGATATTCATGCGCCTGCAGCGCGTTGATTTCAGGGCTGGGGATGTGGTGATCCAGCAAGGCAGCAAGGGTGACTTTTTCTACGTCATCAGGAGCGGCCGTTGCCTGGTGACGCGCGAGACGCCGGCGGGCAAGCAGAACATCGATCTTGCCGTGCTGGGTGTCGGCGGCACGTTCGGCGAAGAGGCGTTGCTTACCGGGGCAGAGCGCAATGCCACGGTCACCATGCAAACCGATGGCATTCTGATGCGGCTCGGCAGAGATGACTTCCAGACCTTGCTGAAAGAGCCGACGCTCATCTTCCTGCAGCATGACGAGGCCGAGGCTGCCGCCGCTAGCGGCGCGAAATGGCTCGACGTTCGCGTGCCGAGCGAAACCAGGGCCGGCGGCAAGGAAGGTGCCCTCAACCTTCCGTTGTACCTGCTTCGGCACAAGCTGGATGTGCTGGATAAAGACACTCCCTATATCGTCATCTGCGATACCGGCCGGCGCAGTGCGGCCGCAGCCTTCATCCTGAACCAGCACGGTTTTCAAACTGCGGTGTTGGCGGGAGGGCTGAACAACAGCTCGACCGGCCCGGCGTAGCTCCTGCACCAGCGGCGATTGAAACCCGATCGAGACAGGCGGTCAGAATTGACGCGGACTTCGCACTGGCATGCGAATTCATGCTGCAGTCGTTACGTGTCGTAACTCCTGACCCCTTCGTTCCGCCCAGGTTAAGCGGCTCCCGTTTGAGTGCGGACCCCCAAATTTGAGCACGAGCAAGTTGTCGCTTTGCCTAAGTTCGGGCTCACAGGCCCTGCGCCTCGTCCTCCAAGTGCGACCAAACAGGCCTGTGCGGCATCTACTCCAGAGCAAGGAGTACGAGATTCTGACCATTTGATTCAGACCGCAATACCGCTCGAACCCCGCTTTCAGCAACAGAGCGCGGCACGACTTCCACTGGCTATCGCGCTACTAATAGCTACTTTCGTGCATGCGTTCTTGCTGATCTTTGTGCGCATTGATCTTTTTACGTCTGGCACGGGCAGCGCCAGGCCCATACTGCAAATCACACTGCCAGATGAAGAACGGGCAAATGCAAAGGGTGCTGCCACTATTCATGAAGAAAAAGATAATCCGTCAGAGCCTTCGAGTGCACCGGCTCCAACCATCGCTTCTCCCTCGGAACAGCCAGAATCAAAACGCCCCAAGGCGGGTTCGGTCAGCCAACCGCATTCAGCTAGAGATTGGCAGGAACTAACCGAAAAAGCTGCGCAAGATGTGGTTGCTCAAGAAAATGCGCAAGAGATTCGCCGCGCGGATATGTGGAGGCGAACGCGCTCTGTAATGTTCGCTCCGCCGCCGGATTCTTTGATTGCTGACGAGCCGTACTTACCTGACCTGCCCTTTGATGATCGACGTTTCAAAGGCATTGGATTCAAAATTGGCGAGAGCTGCTATTTCGGTATTCCGGCCAGCATGCCAGAAGAAGCTGACTCGGATGCCACCGAGTCTTCGACCGTCGGAAATCAGAGCACGGGCAGCCGCCTGATTAACTGCAATTTTTGAACAAATGAAGAAGACCGCGGTACACGGGCGTTTCTCAGTGCGACCACCCCAGTCCGGCCATTGGCAGCCTTGCGCGAACGGTAGTTTGGGCCAGGCTTGGCCTGGCTGTCGAAAGACGGTCAGCGATTCTCGCGCTTTCTTTTCGTTACCTGCATTCGAAGTCGCCGCTATCGAGGGGTGTACATCGGTCGGGCCAGCCATTCTCCTGCCAGTATTGGAGCAGTCCCGTGTTGGCAACAAACACTTTAAAGTATGGGTGCTTACGAATTTCCGGATCTACATTCGTCCAGACCTTGTAAAAGGTGTCCTTGTCATTATCCAGATCCGCCTCTATGGCCTTGAGCGCGTTCTCGGTTTCCCCGCCGTACAGATACATTACTGCACGAAAATCATCGTCACTTGCGAACACCGGGAATTCTTCAATCGCCTCATCAACCGACCGACTCCTGTTGATAACGTCGATAAGGAATTCACGCATTCTGTCCAGGTCTTCCTCAGCGAGGAACTGCATCGCATGCATGTTCTCGGCAAAGCGCCTCGCAGCAGACTCGACCGCCCCTTCTGTAAGCTCGATAAGCCCGGTGTTCAGGACCGCGTGCGCCATGCCGAATTGCTCGGCGAGACCATATTCCTTCTTGGCCGCCTCGTTGTTACCAAGAATATGATGTACGTTGCCCGCTACCAGGTGCAGAATCGCCGACTCCGGATCAACGTCCAGTGCCTTTTCCAGCTTGCTGAGCGCCTGCTGTTCATACCCTGCGTACATCAACATCTCACCGTGCCATTGCAGGGTCGTGGTGTCGTTGGGATCGAGTTGCTCCGCCTTCTCGAACAGCCGCGCGGCCTCTGTCCAGTTATTCTGCTCGACCTGGCTACTCGCCAGGACGGCAACCGGGGCGGCCAGTTGCGGATCCAACGCAATCGCTCGCCTAGCGCTGTTTTCGGCCCTGGACCTTGCCAGGGCCGATGGCGTGCGCAAGTAGTTCGCCGACACGAGGTGCGCGGAAGCCAGCCCTGCATAGGCCTTTGCATAATCGGGATCCAGCGACGTCGCTTCCTCAAATCGCTCGATCGCGCGTGCGACATCCAATCCACGGCGTTGCAGCAACTCAGTGCCCTCAAGGTAGAGCCGATAGGCCTCACCGCTCTTGGTGCCGACATCCATGAGCGGGGCATAGTCTTTTCCGACAAGCGTCGATTGCAGCGCCGAGACGACGCGGCGCGCAATATCATCCTGGATATCGATCAGGTCGTCGCTGCGGCGATCGTAGTTCTCCGACCACACATGGTAGTTGTCATCGACCTTGATGAGCTGTGCAGTGACGCGCATACGGTTGCCCGATCGTCTCACGCTGCCCTCCAGGACATGAGCGACGTTCAGGGCGTGGCCAATCTCGGTAATGTTCAGTTCTTTACCGCGATAGGCGAATGACGATGTGCGCGAGGCAACCTTGAGATCCCCAACACGGGTCAGTACGTTCAGAAGCTCCTCGGACATGCCGTCGGCAAAAAGCTGGTCGGCTTCTTCAGTGCTGAGTGAGACGAACGGGAGCACGGCGATAGAGCGCTCAATGGGCGCCTCTGAGTTCGACGTGTCCAGACCGGCGTCATGGTCGCCCGACAGGAAGTACCATGCGCCGCTACCTATAAGGCCCGCCACGACGGCTCCGGCAAGAGGCGCGGCGATAGGTCGTGGTCGCGACTCGCTATCTTCCGACGACCGCTCGGGCTTGATCCCATCCGGTGTCAGTTCGAACGCCCAAGACAGCACCAGTGCAAGCGGAAAACCGATGATCAATAGCGCGGCGACCAGGGTGATTGTCCATTCCGGCAGATGCAGCGCGGGAAACATGACATCCGCCGCCTGCATAACGACCCATGCGACGACAACATAGACGGCGGCAACCTTCGGTACGCTGCGTCTTTTGAGCTCTGACATCCAGTTATTCATACGTGCCATGTTACCGATGATCTGTCGAAGTGCCTATTCCCTCGTCCGCACCAGTGCACGTGCGCGGCGGTCGAAATCGCAAGCTCAATGTCTTCAGTTCAAGAACTCGCGCTCAAAGAACTCACGGAACTCGGGCTCTAATTCAAGTCGCCAGATTTTCCAGAATTCCCGGAAATAGGGGGTCTCGAAATAGTCCTTGCTTGGACGGAATCTCAAGACGGCCTCTTCCTGCACGAGCCCCTCACGTACCTGGACATAGATGTTCTCGATGCGCCGAATCGTCATCACAAAGGTTGCCTTGATGAGAAGGTTCTCTTCCTGCGTGAAATCACCCGGAAGCGCCCCCTCATCAATTCTAACTTCATGTTCCAGGAGCTTGTCGTTGTCGGCCCACCACTGCACTTGCTGCAGAGAAGCATCGGCTATTGATTGGTATGTCGCTCCCCGCACTGCAGCGGTATTCTGCCTGACTTCGAGCCCAACGAAGATCAGGGACGCAACAACGCTAATTGCTCCTAACCAGTCGATCCATTTTCTTTTGTTCACGCCATCTTCCCGCTAAGCTTTTCTGGCCGACCGGATTCGGTCAGTAGTGGATATTATACCGCTTGATCCGCTGCTGCTCGCGAAGCTTGGCGCCCAGATGCCTGCTCTGTTTTGGGAGTGAACCGGCTAGTCTGGCTGTAGGGTCGTCTCTACTTCCATTTGTATTGGTTGTTCAGCTTGGCCTGAATTGCCTGCCCATCAGCCACAAAGGAACCTTTGGCAACCCCGAATCGTGGCGGGCAACGCACCCAGTAAATCTCGCCTTCTCGTGTAGTAACCACCCTGGATTCATCGATTGCTTTTCTTGGATCGTCTGGCTCCCCGAACCATGTATAGACTGCTATCTCCAGCAGGTGTTCGCCCGGTTCGACATCTATCCAAATGTCTCGACCACCTTCAGCAGAACGGACCAAGTGTTGTTTGTCGACCCAGATGTGAGTCACAGTATTTGAGTACTCGTCTATTGCGATATATATGCGTGACTGACCTTCGGTCATATCAGCTTCCCACCAGTACACATCTCTAGGCGGGCTGCTCACCACAGACTGCATCATCGGAACGTTCTTTTCATTGAAATATTTGAAGTGCCGTTCAAGGGTTCCACGGGCATCAAACATCTTGTTGCTTTGCCGATGTCTTTGGTTCGCGGCCTCGTACCAGCTCAATACGCGTTTCGGACTGAACATAAAAGACGACTCGCTTCCTGGTCCATAGAATTCATCCGTGAGTACCACGAGCGTTGTATATGGCAACCTGTGCGTGGTTTTCTCGTGCTTGTATTGGTAGTTACCTATCCATTGATAGGTGGTCTCTTTCGAATACGTGGAATCCCATGCTTGCATTCCTGCGACCATGAATCCGTCGCTACCGTGGCTGAGTGCCAATTCCGCTGCTCTTTTGAATGCCCAGTGACTCGTGACCGCAGCAGGCTCCCCGGCTTTGCCTATATACTCGACCACGTATACCCCTGGCTCTAGTGTTTCTTCCCAATAACCAATGATTTCTCTCTCGTCTTTCCAGACTCCCTCCTGACTGCTCTTACCGCTGGCCGCATAGTCGCTGAAACTGTAATCGGTACCGCTATGAAGCGTATTGCATCCCGCCAGAAGGAATAACAGTGAGAGAGATACGATTGCGCTTTTGGTCCGGCCCGTCGTGAACAAGATCATGAGATAGCTCCTTTGTGAGATGCAATTCATGCAGGGGTTGCCACGTTGCTAGTTTTGGAGCACCACCAGCCAGGCGAGGTCGTACTCGGGGTTTGGGACAACAAAATTGATCGTCAATGTTTCCCGGTGCGGCTGATTCTTGTAGACACGGGACTTCTTCAGCCTGTCCCCGTCGGCGGTAAGGACCCTTACGTAGACATCGCAGCGCCAACTCGTCCATACCCGGTGCATCGCGCTTTTCCACGACGAGTTCGTGATCGCGTTGACAACTTCGGCTACAGGAAACGCGGTGCCGCCCGTTGCCACCGCTACGCCTACAGACGCGAGAAAACCGATAGGGTTTGGGGGCGTCCAATCGCAGTGTCCGCCGGGCAAAAACATGAAATATCGTCCGTCCGCGGACGTCGTGGTTGCCGACAAGACATCATTGGTATTGATATCGTCGTCTATCGCCCGAATCAACAAGCCGCCGGCCGGTGCGCCACTCTCGTACTCCACTTTGCCACGGATTCCGGGGAGGCTTATGTCACGGTGCATGTCCTCCGACATCTTCCAATTCTCTTTAGTCGTGGTCTTCTTGACCATGAAGACCCGCACCCGATCCGGGTCCAGTCGGGATGCATCTGCGTCATAGGGCCTGCCCGCCGCTGCACCCAGTCGCATGTTCTTCATTGGGCCCCAGGACTCGACCACATACACGGCAAGAAAGATGTCGGGACGAAACGATGTTGAGCCCGGCACCCGGGTGTCGTAGGGTCCGCCGCCGTAGTTGATGGTGTAGCGACCCTGGGCATCGGTCCGAGCTACGCCAAGTAACTCGTGGCTTCCGCCGGTAACATCGTCCTCGTCGTAGGCAGCGACCATCACATCTACGGCAGGCGAATTCGCCTCATCCATTAAGGTCACGGTGCCCGTGATCGTTCGCTTTGCCCATGCGTCTACCGGTGCGAGGGCAAGCAGCACGGCGGCAATCAGCATGCCGTAGCGCATAAATGCGGTTATTCGAGTCATTTCTTTCACCAATTCTCGAATGATCTACCTTTACCCGGTTCTTCGGGCGCGGTTCTCAGCGCATTCCTACTCCTGTTACCACCGCCATCGCGTTGATTTGCGCGGTGCAGTCGCCGGTAGCCGTACTTTGCCGATACCAGAGAATGAGCTGGCGGTTTGCGAGCTTGGCTGCGGTCAGCATGTTGAGGAAGGCTTTCCCCGTCTCTGTCTTGTGATCGAACTTGAAAAGGTAGCCATAGTAGTTGCAGGTACCCAGGGGTTGCGGAGAGACAGCGAACTTGACCGCGTTGTCATCCACCGCAATCGTGGTCGGCGTAAGCCCGTCAACCCAGCAGCCACCGTCCCTGCATGTCCCGGGTGCCTGTGCGTGCCCCGTCCCGAATGCCGCCAGAGCGACAAGTACCAAAGTAAGACGCAATACTGAAGTCATCGTCCCCACCTCCACTCGACGTTACGAGCGCCGACATCATCTTCGCGCGCGGAGGACTTTAGTCAATTCTGGGATATACCTAACAGCTATCAATACCAGGCATCAGGCTATCATCAGGTGACGGTCAGGTTTTTCTCAGGCCGATTGACCCGGGTAGGGATAGTATGACAGTCGCACCCAACCGCGACTGCCGCATGGGAGGAAACTATGAAAGCGACGACTCGAAGTACCAGTGGCGCTGTCCTGATGCTTGCCATCATCCCCATCATCGTGGGCCTGCTGGCCTGCATGCCCGTACCGGTCGGCGACCCGGAGCGCAGCCGCATCGATCCGGCGATGAATGGCGTCTGGGCCTTGACGGCAGACGGTGACGACGACGGCTACTACCTGTTCCGCCCCTGGGACAAACGCACCTGGCTTGTTATCGGGGTCGAAGAGGCCGGCGAAGTTATCAAGCCCGCCACCGTCTATAAGGCCTGGCTGGCCCGGCTTGGCGGCGAGACCTTCATGACCTGGGAACTGGCCGGCGGTTTCGACACCGAGGGGGGCTTTACTCCCGAGTACTGGTTCGTGTTCCGGGTCGCCAAGGACAGCGCAGATCGGGTCAGGCTGAACTCGCTCGACTACGACTACGCGGGATTCGAGGTGTTTCCGGACCCGGATGACTACGAGGGCAACTACGTGAAAGACATGCGCCGCAAGTTCGAGCGCGTGATCAGGAAGAACGTCGACGATGCCGCGATGTACGGCGATACCCTCGAATTACGCAGGCTCACGGGCGACGAGTTGGCAGAGGTATCGAAACGCTTCGCGAAAGTCATCGCCTACGAGTAGCAGGGCCATGTACCCGCATTTCGATTCGACAACCTGGGTGACGCCTTTCGGCCTGGTCTTCCTGGCGGCGATCTTCACGGCCTGGTTCTTTGCGCGGCGCAACGCCAGGGCGATATCGCTGGACCCGTCGCACGTCGACCTGCTGATCCCGATCACAATTATTGCCGGCGTTGCTGGCGGTACCGTGGTGGCGATGCTCCTGTCGATGGGCGAGGGCATCCGCGTTCACCTGTTCAGTGTTATCGGTGCAGGAACCGTTGCCGTTTTCGTCTACAGCCGCATTGCGCGGTTGTCGTTCGGACGCCTGCTCGATGTGTTCGCGCTACCCGTGCTCGCCGCACTCATGGTGCATCGCATCGGCTGCTTTCTCGCCGGGTGTTGCTGGGGCGATGTAGTGTCCAACGGCATCGTTCGGGGCATCGAGTATCCGCCCGGCAGCTTCGCCTACGAGCAACACGTCGACAGTGGGCTTGTCGACCCCGGCGCATTATCGTCACTACCCGTGCACGCGGTGCCGCTCTACGAGGCCGGGTTGCTGCTCGTCTTGCTGCTCGTACTGTCGACGGTGCCCTGGCGCCGCCTCGCCGCAGGCACCATTACGATTCTGACTGTCTCTAGCTACGTGCTGATCCGGTTTTTCCTGGAGTACCTCCGGGCCGACAGCGAAGTCGTTCTGGGCAACCTGACCGTCATCCAGCTACAGTGTATCGTCCTGATGTTCGGGGTCCTGCTCTTGTCCCGCGAGAAACTGCTCCTGCTCAGGACCCGCCGGCCGCGTCGCTAAGCAGCTTCCTGAGCCAGATGCGGGCGAGCTTGAACTCGCGCCGTGTTGTCGATTCGGAGATGCCGAGCGACTGACCGACTTCTTCCTGCGTCAGGCCGCCAAAATAGTACAGCTCGAGCACATTGGCCTTGCGGACATCCATCTGGGCGAGCTGTTTCAAGGCTTCATCCAGTGCGAGTACGTCTTCGTCGGCGTCGTTCCTGCCCAGAAGAGATTCATGCAGCGTCACCTTCAGCGCGCCGCCACCGCGCTTCAGTGCGGCGCGGCTCTTGGCGTGATTGACCAGCAGTCGCCGCATCATCCGCGCGGCCAATGCAAAGAAATGACTGCGGTTGTGCCACTCGACATCGGCGCCGACGAGCTTCTCGTAGGCCTCATGCACCAGCGCCGTGGGTTGCAGGGTATGTCGTGCGTTCTCGCCCTGGAACACGCCGCGCGCGATGCTCTTGAGCTCGTCGTAGATCAGCGGTGCGACCGCGTCACGAGCCGCGTTATCGCCGGCTGACCAGCGGTTGAGAAGTTGCGTGATGTCGTCTGTCACGGCGCGCCCCGGTCTACAGGGCTGTGCCCGAGGTTGTGAGCGCCTCATTCCAGTCGGCAATGATGCGGTCGCGTGCCGCGTTCGCCGGACCCCGGATTGACGTCGCCCGGTGCGGGTCGCCACCCTGTTCAAACGCATCGGCTAACAGCAAACGACGGTTGACGTTGTCGAGGTGGTCCCGGCCGATCGACGTCTCGGTCATTGCGATCGCCTGTTCCAGGAATTCGATCGCGTCGGCAGCCGCGCCTTCCGCGAGCGCTACCTGGCCGAGTCCGGTCAGGGCCTGCGCAGCGGTTGGATGTTCCCCGGCGTCATTGCTGCGCAGGATGTCGAGTGCCTCTTCGAAGGCCGCACGGGCGTCTGCCGGCCGGCCCTGGCGAAGCATCACATCGGCCAGGTCGATGTGCGCCAGCTGCGTAAACGCATGGTCTTTGCCAATCTGGTCTTCGCGGATAGCGAGCGCCTGTTGCATGAGACGTTCGGCGCCCTCGAGATCGCCGCGATCACGGGCGACCTTGCCCAGGCCGACCAGCGTCACGCTGCGGTCGAAATGCCCCGCGGGCTTGTCGATGCGTGCGTATATGTCCTGCGCCCGCTGAAACGCCTGGTCAGCGAGTGCCGTCGCCCCCAGGTTGGCCAGCATGTCGCCGTGGCCATTGAGCCAGTAGGCCACCGTGTCGTGCACTTCACCGGTCTGCTCAATCTGCAGCGCGACGAGTTCGTTGAACAGCCGATGCGCTTCTTCATAGTGTCCGAGCTTCCCCTGGGTATGGGCGAGCGGATACATGTAGAGCGGCAACTGCCAGTCCGAGCCGTCGGATACACGCCGAAGAAGTTCCACGGCCCGGCGATAATAGTCAATCGCTTCGCGATAGTCGCCGAGATCGGTGAGCGTGATGCCGATGTGCTGCAGCGCAGCCGCGAGCCGGATATCGTCGGGGCCGAGGCGCGCGGATACCAGCTCCAATACCTGTTTCTCATACTCAATGGCTTTGCGCGGCTCGCCGACGACCTGATGATAAGTCGCCAGTGAGCTGTAAGGGCAGCGGAACTCGTAGTCGTCCTCGGGTAGCAGCGCCTGGTAACGCTCGAGTGCAAATGTCGTGTTCTCATACATCGCGTCGTAGTCGCCGTTACGGTAGTACAGGTAAGCAGACGAGCAGGCGATGCGCGCCACCGTCAATGACCGCGTACCTGTTGTCTTGACGGCCATCCCGCGTGCCTGATCAAGCGCCGCAAGACCGTCTGCGTAGCGTCCCTGCGCCAAGCGCAGGTTCGAGAGCGTGCGCAGCGCATTAATGTGATCCACGGGCGACTCGATACGCTCGTAGATCGAGAGCGCTTCGACAATGAGCGCTTCCGCTCGCTCCAGCTGACTGACGTTGGTCAGGACCTGGGTTATCGTGCCCAACAAGCGTGCTCGTACCAGCGGATCCAGGGAGGCGTCCGACGCCACCTTGTCTGCGCCTGTTGACACCAGTTCGGCCACGGTCAGTCCCTCCTGGCTGCGCTGGTAGTGATCGCTATCGACGAACAAGCCCGTCAGGAAATCGGCCGTTTGCTGTGCGACCTCGCGTTCGGTTTCGATGCGTGCCGTGTAGAACGCTGTGAGTCCCACAGCGGAGACGACGAGCAGGCTCGTGAGGGCTACCGGCAACCGGTGCCGGGCGACGAATTTGCGCGCCCGGTAGCCGAACGTATCGCCGCGCGCGCGTATCGGCAGTTGCCCCAGGTAGCGCTCGAGGTCTTCAGCCAGTGCGTCGACGGTTGCGTACCGGCGCTCGGGCTCCTTGCGCAATGCCATCAGCAGGATGGTGTCGAGATCGCCGCGCAGCGCTTTCTTTTGGCGCAGCAACCATTTTTCGGGAGCCGTATTGTCGGCGCGGGTCACGGCGCTGCTCGGGATCTCGGCGGGCATCGAGAGAATCGCGGCCTCGATGTCGCGCGGATGGTCGCTGCTTGGCGTGTAGGGCAGACGCCCTGTGAGCAGGCGATACAGCAGCAGGCCAACGCCATAGACATCGGCCGCCGTGCTGACGGGCCGGCTGCCGAGTTGCTCGGGACTCGCGTACAGCGGCGTCAGTGCGCGCCGGTCCGCCCGTGTCAGCTCCCCATCGGAACCATCCTGCTCCAGCAGTTTGGCAATCCCAAAGTCGAGCAGGCGCGGTGCACCGCTGGCATCCACGAGGATATTGCTGGGCTTGATGTCCCGGTGGATCACGAGTTGGTTGTGCGCGTACTGCAGGGCGCCGCAGACGTCGATGATCAGTCGAATGATGCTGGCGTTGTCGAGCTTGTTGCGGGAACAGTAGTCGGCGATGTTCTCGCCTTCGATGTACTCCATGACGATGTACGGCAGGCCGCCCGCCGTCATGCCGCCGTCAACAAGGCGCGCAATGTTGGCGTGATTCAGCGTCGCGAGAATGCGTCGCTCGGCGACGAAGCGGGCCTGGGCCAACGGGTCGTGCAGGTGGCTGTGCAAAACCTTGATGGCCACACGCTGGTCGAAGTCCGCGCCATCGCGCTGCCCTGCGTACACGACCCCCATGCCGCCTTCCGCGATCTTGTCCGTGATGCGGTAGTGGCCGACCGATGTGCCGATGGCCGAATCCGCAGCACGAGCCTTCGCCGTGGCAATCGACGACGCGAGCCCGCCGGTTTGCTCGCCGTCGTACTGCAGAAGCTCAAGCAAATCTGCCGCGAGTTCGGGTTCGTCGCGACAGTTTTCTGCGATCCAGGTTTCGCGCTGATCGGCGGGCTGCTGGAGCGCCTCTGCGAGCAGTTCGTTGAGGCGCTTCCAGCGCTTTTCGTCAGTCGTCATCGTACCAAGAATATAGTACGAGGCGGCTAGCAGGAACCGCCTCGTACAACGCTAGTCCTGGTAGATCACGGCAACCGAACCGGCGATCGCTGACGTACTGGCGAACTTGTACAACGAGTGCTTGCCATTGCTGGCATTACCCACGGCCAGGTCGGTCTTGCCATCCGAGTTGAAGTCGCCGGTCGCGAGCGAGAATCCGTAGCGCATGCCGGTTCTCGGGCGCCTGTCGGTGCGGAAATGGCGTTCATCGATGTACTGGTGGCCGTTGTGCGTCAAGCCGGTACCGCTCGAACCATAGAGCACCAGGACGGTCCCCGCATCGACATAGGTCGTGTCACCGTGCTTCAGGTCCTCGCCCGGCACGCCGATGACCAGGTCGTCGATTCCGTCGTTGTTGAGATCGCCGACAGCCAGCGCCGCACCAAAGAGATCACCGGCCTCTACCGCGCCCGTGATGTTCTTGGTCTTCTGGTGGAACGACGCATGCCGGTTTGCCTGTCTGCCGCTTATCGTGCCCTTGACCAGGCCTCCGGAGGACTCATTGGAACCGCCCATCGTACCCGTAGAGAATGTGCACCATGCCGGCATTCTTGACGTCGCCGATAGCCTCCCCGGGTACACCGATGGCGAGATCATCAACACCGTCGCCGTCGAAATCGCCCGCCGCGAGCGCGGCACCGAAGTAGTCGCCGGATTCCATGCCACCTGAGACGCCCTCCAGGTTTTGGGTTATCCACTCGTTCCCCAGCAATCCCAGCCCGCCCTCTTTGACGGCCGTCGCATCATAGGCTTTCCCGTAGACGATATTGACGCCTCCGGCATTGGCAACATTGTCTTTGCTCGAGAGTGCATTACCGGTCCAGTTGTCCCTCGGCACGCCGATGGCCAGATCGCTGGTGCCGTCCCCATTGAAGTCGCCTGTTGCAAGCGCTGTACCGAAACGTTCTTTTTCCTTGCGGTCGCCCGACAGGTTCTGCTGGCTCCAGGCCGAGTCGTTGAAATGGGTAAAGCCCTCTGCGCAATAGTCGAGGTCTGTATTGACGTCGCCCATAACCACATTGACACCGCCTGCGTCGTCAAAGGATCCGATGTCCTCGTGAGGCGCGCCAATGGCGATGTCGATGCCGCCGTCATCGTTGAAGTCGCCGATCGCCAGTGCGGCACCGACATTGTCGTAGGCCTCGACTTTTCCCTTGATGTTGAACATGCCCTGGTGAAACTGATCCATGGGGGTCCAGTCCTTGGCGAGTTGACCGAAGATCGTTCTGCAATACGTCTCGCCTGCGCGTCCGATAAAGTTGACCATGCCGGCGTTTTTTGTCTCGCCGATGTCTTCGCCCGGAACGCCGACAAAGAATTCCTTCCTCGAGTGCCCCACGAGGGCATGGCCGAAGCGATCACCCGTCTCCGCGCCGCCACTGACCTTCGTATTGCCGGTGCCATCGAAGAACTGACTGGGGTACGACTTGCCCTGGTACCATTTCTCGGTCTTGGTCGGGTCGAGCGCGCCATCGGTCTTGCGAACCTGGAACACGGCGCCGGCCTTCTTGCCATTTATCGAGTATCGGGGCGCACCGATCAGCAAGTAGTCACCGGCCGCTCCTACCGAGTAGCCAAACTCGGAATCCATTTGTGCCGTCTGGCCGAGGGAGGCCAGCGTGAATTCGTCCACGTTGTTGCGATCGAGATCGGCCAGCGCAGGCGAGGAGGCGAGCAGCGCGCCCGCAAAGAGTAAGATCGATTTGGCCATCGTCGGCTCACCATTCTTCTTCATCGTTTGGGCCTCCCTCGTAGACTTCCTCTCCATTGCCATCATCGTCGTCCGCCGGTGCCGGCTTTTCCTCGGCACCTCCGGGCTGGTAATTGCCGCGCTTTTCCTCAGCGAACGCCTGCGGATTGTCCTGGGAGACGGGCATCAGCGTGTACTGCGCGGGCCCGAGCGCACCCTGGACGTTCACCGAAAGCGTGCCGTCCGGACCCAGGCGTGCCGTCCAGGCGCCCATCAGCGGCAGGTCCTGGCCGCTGTACTGCCCGGGCTGGGTTCTCCTGATGTCCTTAATGACGACCATCATCGGCTGAATCTTCAGTACGAAGAGGTGCAGCCAGGAGTCGAGGGCGTAAGCGCGCCCTGCCTGGATACGAATACGTTTGCCGATCGAGGTGACGACCCATTCGCCGTCGATAGGGGTGACTGCGCCCTGCGGCACCGTGTGCGCCATGGGAAGAAACGCCGGAATCTCCGGCATGGGCTGCTGGGCCTGGACGGGCAGTGCCCAAAGGCCGCAGGTTATAAGACAAATGGCGACGACCCAGTGGCGCCGCTCGGTTCGCGAGCCCGACAGGCTCGGTCGCAGTTGAATTTTCATCAAAACTCTCCCTGTATGGCCCCTCGATAGAGGCGCCCTACCATCCTTAGCAGGGAGTCGCCGGAAAACCGGTCATCGCCGAGCGAATTTCCTCGGGTCGCTCCAGGAAGAAATCCAAAGTATCCTTGGGCGCATGCGCTCAGTGATCTCGATAAAGGGTCTGACCAAGACCTACGCAGGCGGCTTCCAGGCCCTCAAGGACGTTGATCTTACGATCCACAGGGGCGAGATCTTCGGGCTGCTCGGCCCGAACGGCGCCGGCAAGACCACGCTGATCAATATCGTCTGCGGCATCGTCAACCCGAGTGGTGGCGAGGTGCTCGTCGACGGGCACGACATTGTCAGAGACTTTCGCAAGACGCGCGCGATGATCGGCCTCGTGCCGCAGGAGCTGCCGACCGAGACCTTCGAGACCGTGCGCAACACGCTGCGCTTCAGTCGCGGCCTGTTCGGCAAGCCGCCCAATGACGAGCACATCGACAAGGTGCTGAAGTCGCTGTCGCTGTGGGACAAGCGCGACACGATGATTATGATGCTGTCGGGTGGCATGAAGCGCCGCGTGCTGATTGCGAAAGCGCTGTCACACGAACCCGAGGTCCTGTTTCTCGACGAGCCGACGGCCGGCGTCGACGTCGAGCTGCGTAAGGACATGTGGAACGTGATCGAGTCGCTGCGTAAGAAGCGGTGTGACCGTCATCCTGACGACGCACTACATCGAGGAGGCGGAACAGCTCGCCGACCGGATCGGTGTGATCAACAACGGCGAGGTGATCATTGTCGAGGAGAAGGCCAAGCTCATGCGCGACCTCGGCAAGAAGCAGCTCGTGCTGCACCTGTACGACGACCTCGAGGCGGTTCCCGACGAGTTCTCGCGCTACGGCCTGGAGCTCGGCGAGGACAAGCGTTCCCTGACGTACCACTACGACACCCGGGGCGAGCACACGGGCATCACCGACCTGATCCAGGACCTGCGCGGCGCCGGCATTCGCTTCAACGACCTGCAGACCTCGCAGAGTTCGCTCGAGGAGATTTTCGTGGACCTGGTGCACAAGGGACGATGAACTTTCACGCGATAAAAGCGATCTACCGCTTCGAGATGGCCCGGATGTTCCGCACCGTGGTGCAGAGCATCGTGGCGCCCGTGCTGTCGACGTCCCTGTACTTCGTGATCTTCGGCTCGGCGATCGGCTCGCGCATCACCGAGATCGACGGCGTGAGCTACGGCGCGTTCATCGTGCCGGGCCTGATCATGTTGTCGGTCATGACCGAGAGCATCTCGAACTCGTCGTTCGCGATCTACTTCCCGAAGTTCACGGGCACGATCTTCGAGGTGCTGTCGGCGCCGGTGTCCTACGGCGAGGTGCTGCTCGGCTACGTCGGCGCGGCGGCCACGAAGTCGGTCATCATCGGCTCGATCATCCTCGTCGACGGCGAGCTTCTTCGTCGACCTCGAGATCGCCCACCCGATCATCATGGCGATCTTCCTGGTGCTGACCTGCGTGTCGTTCTGCCTGTTCGGCTTCATCCTCGGCGTCTGGGCCGACGGCTGGGAAAAGCTGACGATCGTGCCGATCCTCGTCATCATGCCGCTGACTTTCCTGGGCGGCACGTTCTACTCGATCAGCATGCTGCCGCCCACCTGGCAGACGATCAGCCTGTTCAACCCGGTGGTGTATCTGATCAGCGGTTTCCGCTGGAGCTTCTACGAGAATGCGGATGTGGCGGTTGGATTGAGCCTGGGTATGACGGTTGGGTTCCTGGTGGCTTGTTTGTTGGTGGTCAGGTACATCTTTAAGACGGGGTATCGGTTGCGGACTTGATCTTCGGTGAGTTCCCACAAATTCTGCCGACAAGGAGGCGATTTTTAGACGGATTGGTTGAGTGCAAAGCATGCCTTACATTGACCAGCACGCGTGTAATTCTCCTAGGCGCTTACTGAGCTTACCCTCGATGAACCGAAGCGCCCCGCCCGAAACGAAGTCCTCACTTACATCGCCAGAGGTGACTTCACTTGAACAAGGTCTCAAAGCAGACGCGCCGTGGCGCAGGCTCTAGAGTAGTTTTTCGCGTAATCCTCGTTGGGCATGTTTCGAATTCTCGATGAAATCGGAGAGGCGGTCTGTGGCACCTACAGTTTTGTGCATTCCCCACCGAATTGCGTCATGCACAGTTATTAGTGCATTCACCCATGAGTTGTACCTGCTTTTAAGTTCAGACCAAACGAAAAAACGTTCCAGATGGAGCGGGTAGAGCTTGGCTCTGAAATACAGTTCGTGGATTCCTGGGAAACCACCAGAAGTCGCTTCAAATCGCCCCGCGTTTATCTCTACTGTCTCAGCAATCCAGAGACGAGCGATCTCACCAACGAAGAACAGCGGCGCTCCGAGATGGGTAGTGCCCCGACCACCCTCGCGAGCCTGATCTATAATACAGAGACTCGCGGCGCCCATGTCAGTCAAGACCTCCACTTCTACAGATCGATCAATCTCGATGCTATCGTCTGCCAAAACATGTGATGCTTCATGGAAGATCACAAACCCGTCAAGCGCTGAAGTCAGATAGCCAAAGTCCATGGCCCATTGCGCTTTCTTTAGGACCACTTCGTCGAATATCGATGTCGTATCAACTCTTGGAATCGTGTTGAAATGAAGATGAGACACACGGTAAATAAACTCAATCACTAGCTGCGCCATGTACTCTTCGTGTCTCTTTAACCCCACGTCGAAAGCACAACTCTGTGACGCCATAATCAGCGACCGTGCCATACTCGACTGGCCGCCCACCGCCGAGGGCAATACCACTGAGCCAGATTTTTAGGAGCCCCTTGAATACCGTCAAAAAGCCAGTGGAAATAACGATTAGAGTGAAAGCTCTTCAACCTCCGAGTCTGCGGACGAGCCGCAAACGTCGGGATTACGCGGATAATCATGTTTCCGCAACGAGAAAAATCCGGATGGTCAGCACTAATATCGGCAAGAGTCTTCAGAAGTCGATACTGGAGAGCACACTCTATCGCTGAATTGTAGGAGTCGGAATCTAGCGCCCAACTATAATCGTGAGTTTCGAAAAATTCTGGACGTTCAGCCCGTAGCTCTCTTAATTGCGCAATGTGAAAACGAATATGTCGAGCATAGGTAGGAGCCTCGATTCTCGGGTCGGCGAGCAAGCCCAAGTATTGATTGACATCCTCTCTAATCTTGCTCGGTTTCACTCGCCCAATGTCCTTTGCAATAATCTCCTAGCCCTTCCTTTGCTAGAAGCACTGCAACGGTGATAGGTGATACTCCGGTTACGGCACCGGCTATGCAATCGACTATTGCTGAAACGAGCAGAACCTTGGATTTGCCAGTCGCTCTATAGACGGACTGGACCTTTTTGTCAAAGCAAATACGAGCACGTAATTTCTGCTTGATATTCTCAAATATCGTTTTTCCATCATTACGAGTTCCCGGAGATGCGCCCATCGATAGGCTTGCACCGAGGATGGTGAGCAACATATCTGTATCAAGTGTTAGTTGGCTTTCAATTTCCCTAGTCAGTACTTCGTCCATTCTTCCCTCTATTTCGCCATGACCAACCAGCAAGTCATCATAAAGGTCATCTCCCTGAGTATAGTCACAACATGAAACGGAGCTTAGCTCCTAAACCAACAAGAACACTTATCACCATTCTGTGGCGGAAATCTCCTTGGCCCTCTGCCAACTAGGCCTGAACAGAGCAGAAGGTCTCTTTGAGCCAGACTCGATTAACAATGATCCGCTCTAGTTAGCCTCCTTCATCTTCTAGTGCCGCTCGGTGGTGCTCTACTTTATTCCAATACTTTTTTCCGCTCGCTTAGAGAGTAGAACGCTGTTGGCTCGTAAAGCTCTTTAGCGTGCTTGTGATCTTCTCTCGCTAAGACGTCTGACCTTAAGTGTTTGAGGACACCATATTTTTCCATAAGTGGCTTAAACCCTACGGCGCCCTCACCTGTGATTCCATTAAAGAAGAGCAACGAAAGCTCTACATCCGAAAGCTGCGCTCGTGCAATGTTGGCATAGACCGCCTTTTCATCATAGGAAAATGATGCGCTATCGACAAGCGTAAAGACGTGGTAAAGCGTTCGGTAGTAGTGTCCCAATTGAGGCCCGAAGGCGAAGTAGAATTTGGCATATGTATCTCTGATGTCATCAGCACTCGGCCCGGCGTTAGTGAGCCGACTTTTCAGATTTCCGTAGACATGGTCAAAAGCTTGCCGACCTTCAAGGTTGCCTGAGTTCATTTCAGAGACGATTTCTCCGACGCGCCTTAGCATTTGAAAAAAAGTGTTTTCAAAGCTTTGTTTGGTTAGTACATCATGTTGCGATTCTAATGCTAGAGTCGAGGCTCTTAGCTCCTTCATAGATGCGTGCAGCTCTCTGCTTTGAAGTACCAGAGCTATAAGAAGTGCAACAAAGCTAAGTAGCCCAAAAATCGGATTTAGCAGCCCACCAAAATAGTCGCCGAACTGCCCCCAATATTCATGCCTTTCAGACAAACCTCCTGAAAATCGAAACACGTAAAATCCGAAGACCAAATATTGGCGCAGCTACAGCAGCGATCAGGAACGGTCGCACGACCTTCCACGTAAAGGGCTTAAACTCTACCTTGTCGTCGGAATCCTCAGTCATTTTCTGCCTTCCAGTTTGTGCCCATCTCAAGAAGTTTTGGGGTCGAACCGAGGATTTTGAAACATTCGGCTCGTCCCCTATTCTTGCACTGCGCATAATGTATGCGCCATCGTTTCCTACCAATTCGCTTGTCTGTCAGCGGTTTGCCAAGTATTCCTGATGATCCAGCACTCCAGAAAGCAGACAGTTAAGCACCACGACCAACCCGGACCGAGAGATTTCAGCGGCGTGGCCGCGCGTCAAATCGGCATCGACGGCGAAGTATAGGTCCAGGGCCTTACGTACGCGTGAACAAGCCAATAGGCTCATAGTTAGACGCCATTATTGGCGTTCGGATTGTAGGTATGGTCGTTAGTAAGCGAGGTGTGCCAATACTGGATCAAGGTCGATGAACTTCGAACAACTCTTCACTAGCTCATTTGAAGCATGCGACCAAAACACAACCTCAACATTGAAACCGTCTTCGACAAGCTGGCGGATCGACGGCACAAAATCGCCATCCCCTGCCACCAATGTAATAGTGTCTTTTTCCTTGTCGGCAATTGTGTAAGCGTCTTTTGTCATTGCGGCCACAATGCCCGTGTCAATCTTCTTTTCTTTGTTGGCAACATTCCGATCCTCGGCAACAACCTCGAACCCCCGGTTTCCCACCCATCCCCAGAGTGAATCATTGGGAGGAGGACGACTTCCAAACAGCATACAGCGCTTGATCTCCGACTCATCCGTCCCAGCGATAAATTTGTGCAATCGACCGAAATCGACTTTATAGGCATTGTCAAGGATCTTGTTTTCCATAGCATCGTAGATGTTCATAGCCAGCCCTTGCGAAACCGCACTTGCACGCTTTCCCTCTATGAACACGTTCGAGTTATCTTCGTAAACTAATTCCGACATCCCAACACACCGTTTGTTAGAAATCGCGGCGAATGGTCTTGCGACCGACTTGTTCCTATCTGACAGTCCGTCTAGCTGCCGCCGACGCGCTTAAGCATCTTATTGACCGTTCCTTTGGCCACGCCGAGCCGTTTGGCGATCTCTTGTTGCGATAACCCACCGCGCCAGAGTTCAACTGCCAATAGGTTCTGAAGAAGCGCGAGAATCTTCTCCTCATTCGATTCTTGCTTTTTGGGCATCTAAAACTCCCCTACAATTTCGATCATTAACTGTCTGCGCATCGCCTACCTTCCGGTCTTCTTAGTCGATTTCTTCGTAGACTTCTTCTTCGCTCGTGCTTTGGTTCGCTTGTTGCCACTACGCTGCGCATAGAGCTGCTGTGCAACAACTGCCGAAGAAGTACCTAAGAGATCTGCGATCTCGGCATTTGAAAATCCCACTCGGCTCAGCGCAGCAACCTTTTCACCTTGAGAAGCTTCGTTCATTCCTTGCACTAGCTGGAGCGCCAGAAGCCTTTCTACTCTTCCCATGTCACTCATCGTCATTCCTCGTCTGTCACTGAATCTTCACGCCTGCAAACTGCCTTGGGTATGCGAGCATTAGGATGTTCGAGTCATCTCCATCAATCACTCCATACCAAATCGGCCGATTCTCAATGAACGACTTTGTTTGAGCGAAGTTCTGCATTTGCTCGTAAACACTGTCATCGACGTTGCGCCAATATTGGACTATGAATACATCTGCCGGACAGCGAAAGAGCCGCTGGATTTGGTCACCGTTCTTGCCCATCTTGCCAGGGACGAGCTTTCCCGATTTCCCTGGCCCTTTGAACGCAAATGCCGCCATCCGTCGGCGCCCGTCAACTCGGACCTTCGTACTGCTCAAATCACGTGATTCGCCGCCCCAGTCCTTGAAGTCATCTCTCTCACCAAGAATTTCAGCAATGCCAGCCTTGAATCTCGCCTCTGGTATTCTCGTGTACTCACTCGGATATTCGTCAAATCCACGTACCTTGGAAAACGAATCGATATCATCGACAGTGATATGCCGTGCATCGACCATGGTTCGGGAAACACGGCCGGGGCCGCTAATCGTAACGCGTGAGATTCGGGACGCCGAGTTGCGTTTGGTGGGAATGCTGTCCTGTACTGACTTATTTCCTGCAGCTCTTAGGATCTTGTCGCGATGATGTGCGAAGAATTCTATTTTCGCATATGCAAGCTCTCCGTCTCGGCTGGTCTTTAAGGCGATTTCGTTATTCGCTAAACCTCGAGCAAGATCTATCACTCGTTGCCTTGGCAGTCTCGTCGCCTCTTGAAGCTCCGAAATTGTCTTGACTTGTTTCCTACCTCGATAGATCTCGGTAAAAACCGCCACACGCTGTTCCGACCGCCCCAACACTTCCGCAGCATGGACTATTTGCTCATTCTTATTCGAACTACGATCTGCAACAGGTAAAGCATATACTAAACGACCGCCTTTAGCGACGGTCGATCTTGGCGACTTTTCGAAACGAAATCATGCGGCGCACAGTACTTGCGTCTATTCCCAATGCCATAGCAATCTCTTTCGAATCGGAACCGAGTTT
Source organism: uncultured Gammaproteobacteria bacterium (assembly GCA_963698895.1). Classification (GTDB taxonomy): domain Bacteria; phylum Pseudomonadota; class Gammaproteobacteria; order Steroidobacterales; family Woeseiaceae; genus UBA1847. The sequence goes on from CAVOSO010000002.1 coordinate 376,343, forward strand.
TGCCAATAGCAATACAAGGAGTTGCTTGGTTGCCTGTACCTCTTTAGTCAGCGCCGCCACAGCCGCGGTATCAAAATCGCTTCCTGAATCGCTACTTCGCATTGCTCACCTCCAGTCTCAAATTGACTTAGGCCCCAATTATAGGGCTTTACAGACCATATTGGGCGAAATGGTGGGAATTGCTACAACAAGGTCTATTGCGACGAAATATCGATCCCGAAGTAGGGAACGACGTCAGGTGGAACGAGGCAGGTCTACGCACTTTGTATGCGTGGCTGTTTTGCGAAATTTGTGAGCAGATCCATTGAGTTAGAAGGCGTGCAGTAAGAACGCCACGGTTTGGAAGCGCACGGATAAGCACCCAGAACTAGGGGTCGAACCGAGGTTTTCGTAATATCCGGTTCGAGCTCTGTATCGCGTCTAGCTGGACAGGTTCCGCTCTTCCGGGATGTCGCTTAGATACTCAACGAACTCCACTTCAAAGCCAGCCGGATCGACGAAATAGACATTCTTGCGGAAGGGCTCATCGGCACCGGGTTTGGCGACAGGAAAACCCGCTGCGGTGAGTCGCTTGATAACCGCAGCGATATTGCTGGTGACGAAAGCGAAATGTGCCAACCCCGGTTGGTGGCCGGCCAGGTCTCGATTGTCGCCTTCGCCATCATCGTTGAACGTCAAGTATTGATAGTCATCGCCAAAGTGCAGCCACTTGCGTTTCTTCCCGTACCACTCGCTCTCGCCCGAGTCGCGCACCCGCCAGTGTGGAAACGCCGCCTCGTAGAAGGACAGTGTTGCAGGGATGTCTTTCACCACCAAATTCAGATGTTCGAGATAGAGCATGTTGATCTCCGGTCGATATTTCTTCTAATAGGCGGGCGGCATGCCTAATACCGTCAACCTTACTTGAGGTCAAGCGCTTTCCTCACTATGATGAACGCTTCGCTGGAGTCATAGGTAGTCCGCTATGCACAATGCCAACTGGACCGTGGGTAAGGTGGCGCAGCGTTGTGGCGTGAAGGTCAGCACGCTGCACTTCTACGAACAAAAAGGCCTGATCCACAGTTGGCGCAACGCCGGCAATCAGCGCCGCTACAAGCCGGATGTGCTGCGGCGTGTGTCGGTGATCAAGGCGGCGCAGAAAATGGGCATCAGCCTCGCGGCGATCAAGGAAGCCTTCGCCAACCTGCCGGATCGCCGCACGCCTACTATGGGGAAAGATTGGGAGAAACTGTCCGCAGCCTGGCAGGCTGAGCTTGATGACCGTATCGCCTATTTGCAGCGCTTGCGAGACTCCCTGACGGGCTGCATTGGCTGTGGCTGCTTGTCGATGAAGAAATGTCCGATATACAACCAGGATGATAAGTTGGCGACTGAAGGTAGTGGGCCGGTGTATTCTTGAGCGCGGCGAATCCGACCGGAAAGCCTGTCTCTAGCGCCGCCGCAGATAGTCCACCAGACTATCGTAAACCTCTTGCGCCACGGTTTCGGTGCTGCCGCCCGTTTCGTTGACAAACTGCACGAGTACCGTGTCCATGTCCGGGAAATACTGGGCGTTACTTTGGTAGCCGGGCAACCAGCCGGAATGACCGAAGCCTGTGAACAGCGACTCGTAAGTCTGCCGCTCATCCGGCGTCAGCCGGCTGCCGGTCGCGAGCGCGCGGAGGAAGATGCCCACTTCCTGCGCCGTCGAAACCATCGAGCCGCCCGGCACGACGTAGTCCTGGTTCGTACGGTCTACGCCATTCCAGTACCCCCGCGCCGGTTCGCGGCAAGCCCGATCGTCGCAATGAGTGCGATGATCAGGAGTCCTGCGAGTACAAGTGGGATGCGAGATCGCACGGTGGAGATGCTCCGCCTCTTCGTTGCTACGGGGAGACCATCAGTCGTCACCGGTCCCCCAGCCGGGACGGGGACAGCGCTCACCCGTCTTCTGTGAGATCAGGCTATCGGTGAGGTCACGGATCCGGCAAGCCCGTTCGACCCATAAATTGGCAGCCAGGGCTGAGCGCAGACGGCGCAGCGGGGTGGCTCGATCCACTTCCCGCCCATCGGGGGGAGGTGGCGCCCGGATGGCGGCGGAGGGGTCTCCCACCTCCCCCCCCGAGACGTGAGCAACCCCTTCCGTCTCCGGCAACGCCATTGCTCCCACACGGACATGCGATGTGTGCCATGACCGGACGCGTGCTCCTCTGGGCGATCGTCCTCGTTCTGATTGGGTTGCCCGCAGCCGGACAGGAATCCGCGGTGTGTGCTGCCCCGGTCCCCCGAAGCCGACTGGGGACTCATCGAGGCGCCGGTCGACAGGTACGCCGCCGTCGTCTCGGAGGGACATGCCGCCCGGTATGCCGACGAGAGTTCGGGTTCGCAGCAGACGGTCATCATGTGGAATCCGTCGCTCGGGAGATCCGCGGCTGCTGCGGCCTCGGCTGCGCCGACGCACATGGCGGACCTCGTGCGCTCCGGTAGTGCTCGGGACGGCGACGCGTCTCTCCCGGTACCCGTCGCCTCGGTGCGGACGGACCTGGAGCGCGCCGGCGTGAGACCCTGACGACTGAGCTGCTGGACACCGCCGAACCAGCGACCACCTGGCCCAGCGGCTTGGCGATTGCGATCGGCATTGTGCTGCTCGCAATCGTGACAGCCACGATGGACTTCATCTCGAACCGCCGTGCCAAGCAGCGACCAAAGACGCCACAGCCAATCCCGAGATTCTTCGATAGCTCCGGACCGCTATCTGAGTGAGGGGTCCGCGGCCAGGGCCGCAGCCGTCGAGACACGTGGATCGGCGGTCCCTTCGACGGCGGCACCGACGTTGATGGTCGACACGGGTCCCCATCCGGCCTCCCACGCTGACGCAGGTTCGAGGCGATGCCCCAAGCTGAGGAGGCCGTCGATCGTCTCCGCCGCATATCGGGATTCATAGCGGACGACGGGTATCCCATCGGAGGCAGTCGGCTCGATCGTCCAACGTGGGTGGCGTTGCGCATGATTCGGTTCGAGCCCGGCCCACCATTGGTTTGCCCGCGACCTCCGCGAGCAGTTGGGGTTGCTGGTTGCCGCCGCGAGTCCCGCACGAGTTCGCGTCTGGCCGTTGCTCGTCCATAGGGTTGGCGCAAGGGTGTGGAGCGGTCGCCGTCCCGGGGTGAGTTCGTTGGGATGTCCGGGGCGGAGGTCGAATCCGGCACCCCGGTTGTGGAGCCAGACACCGGTGGCTGCGGCCGAGTAGCCGCTGCCGATGCCCAGAAGTTCGACTGGATGAACGACACGACCATCCCCTCGTGATCTCGAGTCGTGAGGTACGCCGTTCCGCCTGGGGCCGGAGATGTCGACGGCCACATCGCAGCCCGCCAGGGGATCGAACTCGTTCGCACGTGCCGCCAGCCGCTCGGTGTCCAGGAGCTGCTCGGGGGGGAACGGCGCCGACTCGGGATCCGATGTCGTGTCGGCCCGCTCCCACGCGACGGATGCGGATACACCTCGATCAACGCATGCTGGAGCGCCGGATCGGAGGGGTCTCTCGGAGGGGCGGAGAGCGTCTCGAAGATCTGGAGCGTGGCGAGGGTGAGCCAGCCCTGGCTGTTCGGTGCGCACCAGTCCACGCGGTCACCCCGAAACTTCGGTGGACGCAGGTTCGACCCACTCCTCTGCCGACGCTCGAGATCCTCGCCGAGCGACGTCGGCAGCGGTTGCTCGATGATTCCTGCGCCGACATCTCCGAGGTAAAGGGGCCGCCGGGCCGTGCTCGGCGGATCGCCCGGAGTGTTCGAGCGAGGGCCGGTCGGTGGAGTCGTCGATGCCGGCTGCCGGTGGATGCCGCCGTCGGGGTAGAGCGATCGCGCGGACGCTGCCCGCCGATGAGATACCCGATCCGCCGAGGGACGAATCGAGTTCGAGTTGACGGCGGGGAATCCATCGAGCGCGTACTGGATCGCCGCGCGAGGTCGTCGGCGAGGCTCACGGCGCAGTATCGGTCGAGCGAGTCTTCCCAGCCATCGACACAACCGGGGATAGTGATCGACCACGGACTTCGGATCGGAATCTCGGTCGAGCCGTCGTTGCGAGCATCGCGGCGGTTCGCCGGAAGCGGCGCGGCCCGACGCGTCGAGAACGGCCGGTCGTCCGTCCCCGGGACGGTGTAGACGGTACGAGACAGATCTACCACCGGGTCCACAGGTGTCAGGGGCGACGACGGCGAGGGTCGCGTCCACTGCGATCACGCCATCGACAGCCGTCCCCGTCGGATTCGTCACGCGAGCGCCGGCTCGCGATGCGAGGTAGTGTGGCTGTGACGGCGACTGCTGCGTCTATCGGAAGAGGTCCGGTGCGACCGGCAGCGTTCGGATCCCTCGCGGGCCCGATCATGCCTCGATGCGTCGTTCGATGCGGCGGTTCAGAGCGTCGAGCACGGCCCGAACGGTTGCTTCGCCTTCATCGCCGGTGATGATCGCTGAACCGACGGTGAGATGCTCGGTCCCGCTCGTGCCGGCGCTGACCGTGACCGCCACCACGACCCTTCTCGACCCGACGTTGGTGATGGCGACCGAATCGAGAGCGATCGGCGGGACGCCCTCGAATGTCTGTTCCACGGCGTCGATCGTCGCCTCGCCGATGAGACGCAGGCGGGTCGATGCCACCATTGGTCCGATTGCGGTGCCGGTGCGGTCCTCATCATCGAGACGAAGCGTCACCTTGAGCGTGGTTCGTGTGCCGTTGGGCACTTCACGCACGCCGACCAGCGCCGGACGGGACGAGATCCCACCGCTCAGGTCGGTCGGACTGATCTGGACGACCGACACGACGCGCCGGTCGATCGATGCTCCGAACCGCGCCATGGCGAGCGACTGAACATCCCGGACGACCTGCTTGGCGGGTTTGCCGGGCGCGGCGATGACGTGGACTTCGGTGATGCGTCCACCGTCGGCGACGACCACGTAGGCATCGACCGAATCGAGGTGCGTGATCGACTCTTCGAGCTCTCGGTGATTCAACGCCATGGCGGCGAAGGGTAGCGGGTCGGTGCCGCAGGGTGGTGCCTTGCCGCGACGAAACGCTTGTCACCTGTGGATAAACCTCCTAGCGTGGAGGCGCTCACCACAGATATGTGGCGGGCGCCCTTGGGCGGGCAAGTCGATCGTATGTGCCAACGGGCACCGTTCTCCGGTGGGGCCGGGCGAGCACTTAGACAGTTGAAGGTTTCGGTCGCCCTGTGGGGCGGCCGGGATTGGGTCAGGAAACCCGGCTTCGGATCAACCTCAGCGAAGCGGAACTGCGACCCGTGACCGACGTATATGTCGTGATCGAGTGCACCCTTTTGGAGAGGTTCGTGAAGAACAAGTTGGTCAGACTCGGATTAACGATCGCGAGCCTCGCCGCAGCCCTAACGGCCGGCGTGGCAAGCCTGAAAGTCGGTTAAGTAAGCGTCCGGGCGACCCTTCCCGACTTCCGATCGGAGAGAGCATGTCCAGGGCCGTGGCCCAGCGCCAGCACAAGGCGAAAGTACGTCTAGCGGTTGGTTTCGGCGCGCTCGGGATTGCGATCCTGGGTGCCCCTGTCTGGATGCCGTGGCAGACGTTCCCTGATCCCTTCCTGTGGGCAGCGTTCGCTGCCGCCTTCGTCTACTTGAGATGGCACACGGTCGAGGTAACGATCGTCTCCTCGCCGGTCCGTCGATCATGGTTCTCTTGACGGCTACCGTCGTGTTGGGCCGGAGTCGGCCGTCATCGGGACGGCCGCGATGGCTCATCGGCCCATGACACCCGCCGATCTACGCGGTCGACGGTGGTTCCAACCGATCGTCAACTTCGGGCAGTTGGTCGCGTCGCCGCGCCCGCTGCCACGACCGTTCCTTGCGGCTGTTCCTGAGCATCGGCGCCCGCAGGTGCATCGGCCCTCGACGCCGGCTTGTGGCGGGAATCGCCCTCGGATCGGCGCTCGCGTCGATCGCCTACGGCTTCACCAACTATCGCATGGTGCTGTTCATCGTCAGCCAGGTTATGGCCGGCTCGAAGTACGACCGTGGTCGCGACATCGGAGCGATCCTCCTCCCGATGACCGGCATGGGTTTCCTCGGCGGCATGCTCGGCGCCCGCCTACCTCATCATCGGGACCGCCGCCCTCCCACTCGTCGCGGTGGTGTTCTTCGTCGGGTATCTGGCGTTCGAGTCGTACGCCCGACTTCGCGAGGCCCAGGAGTCCACCATCCGGGGGTTCATCAAGGCGCTCGAGGCCAAGGACCTCTCACCACGGCCACACCGAGCGCGTCGCTCGCTTCGCCGAGATGATCGGCAAACAGATGGGGTTCGACGGTACGCAACTCGAACGGCTCCGGTGGGCCGCTCTCATCCACGACGTCGGCAAGCTCGCCGTCCCCGCGACCTCATCCGTAAGCGTTCTCGTCTCACCGACGATGAGTACGAGGTGATGCAGATCACGTCCACTTCGTGGAGGACTTGCTCGACGACGTCGACTTCCTCAAGCCGATGATCGAGATCGCCTCCAACCATCACGCCCACTATGACGGTAATGGGTATCACGGGGCGGGGCACCAGCACGGCGACATACCATCGAAGGAGGCCTGCATCCTGGCCCCGTCGCCGATACGTTCGATGCCATCACGTCGTCGCGGTCGTATCGCGTCGCTCTCACCCAGCCATATGCATATGCAGAGCTGCGACGCCACGCCGGACACAATTCGATCCCGAGGTCGTCGAAGCGTTCATCGTCGCGATGGAGAAGTCGGGCAACAACTACGGATCGACGATCGAGCTCACCGACGACGAGGCCCGGAGCATCGCTGAAGAGGGTCTCGACACGATGCGCAAGGCCGACCAGGTCCATGGGCGCGACTTCCCCGCTCGCGCCGATGGGGGAGGCCCCCTCCGATGGCTGAGAATCGCCTCCACCGCCTTTCGGTCGTGCTGTTCCTCCTCGTCACCGTGCTCGCGGCTGCTTCGACGATCGTCTTCTCTTCCGATCCGGCGAGGCGTGGCTGAATGTGGCATTGTGGTCGGCGACCATCGCTGCTGCTCATGCTCTCTCCGTGCCGACGCCGTCGGGCAAGCGCATCAACCTCGCGATCGGACCTGCCGTTGCCGCCGTCGTTCTCCTCCCGAATGTGCTCGCCGTGGTCACCGCGTTCTCGGTTGGGCTTTTCGGGGGGTGGATCGTGCTCCGGTGGCGGTCGAAGACCGACCGTGACGCCGACTCGGACTACGTCGCCGAATCCGTCTCGATGCTTGCGTTCGGGCTCGTCGCCTCTGGCACGCTCTCCAGCCTCGCCGATTCCGATCTCCCGCTCGCGTGGCAGCAGTTGATCTCCATCGCGTCCGGAGCGGTGGTGTGGTTCGTGGTGCGGGCGCTCGTTTCCGCCTGGGTCGGCACCGAGCGTGAGGATCTTCGCCTCGCGCTACCTCTGGCTGCTCGCCCTCGAGGACTGGACGGTCGCGCTGTCGATCTTCACCGGCGGTGCGCTCTTCGGGATGACGTGGACCGTGATGGGGCTCTGGGCCTTCCCGGTTGCGATCCTTCCGTATGCGTTCAGCCACCTCGCGTTCGTGCGGTACCACTCGACCCGGATCACGTACGGTCAGATGATTCGGGCGCTCGCCCAGATCCCCGAGGTCGCGGATCTCGCTCCACCGGGGCCACTCGGCCCGAACGGCCGACCTGGCGGTGTCGATGGCCCGCGAGATCGGCCTCCATCCGAACGAGGTCACCGAACTCGAGTACGCCGCTCTCATGCACGACGTCGGCAGGATCACGCTGACCGAACCGGCGATTCTCAAAGCCGGATACACCGACGAGGACATCGCTCGCTGGGGGGCACAGATCATCGCCGAGGCTCCGTACCTGCAGGAGGTCTCGCAGTACGTCCGGGTGCAGCACAACCCGTACCGACGTCCGGGTGAGGCGAAGGACCCCGATGTTCCGATGATCTCGAAGATCATCAAGGTCGCCAGCGCCTACGACCAGTCGGTTCACGAGGTGCATCTGTCTCCGCTCGAAGGCCTCGAGCGGATCCACCGTGGGTCCGCCTACGACTTCGACCCCGAGGTCTCCGGCTCGCTGAGGCGGGTCCTCGTCACAACGCGGCGTCGTCGCGGCGTAGCCTCGGGCTGCCCGACCTACTCCGCCACCCGGCTCCGACGACGGTCGTGGAGGTGTGGCGCTCAGTGCTCGGCCGCCGACCCGGGCTTCCCCTCGACACGGTGAGCGAACAGTCGCACCGGGCGACGGATCTGGTCTTCGAGGAACACCCCGACGCCGATCGCCAGGAACACGTCGCCCATCGAGATGACGCTCCTCGGCAGCGGGATGATGTCGGCGAGGAATGCCAGGTGGGTCTACTCGGTGAGGATCACATGCTTCGCCGAGCGCCACGTCGACCGATCCGCCCGCGAGTTTCACCGCCTCGAGCATCACCGGCATGCCGCCGTTGGCGGCGATGACGGTGAAGTTCATCAGGATACCGATACCGGCGACCCAGAGACCGACCATCTGGCGGTTGAGCCAGACGAAGACCAGCAACGGGACGTACGACGCGAGGATCAAGCCGACGGCGAGTTCGTGCATCTCGAGGGGTAGGAACGTCGCTCCGAGTTGGACGCCGAATCCGACGAACAGCAGCCACCACGCACGGACGCCGATCTCGGTCAGGTTCGAGAGCTTCCCGCCTCGCGCAAGCCCGACGGCGATCGCAACGGCAAGCACGAGCAGCATCCAGAGCACGGCTAACGGTAGTGCCTCCGGGGTCCGTGGGATGAGACCCCGTTCCGGTCATTGAGCTCTGAGCGGCGACCTACGAGCCAGGAGCTCCGATCGGCAGCGGCAGCGAGACACCCGACCGCGAGGCAGCCGGAATCCACCGACCGCAGCGCGCGCGCGCAGCTCGTAGCTGGTAGCTTCTCTTCCATGATCCGTTCCGAGGTACGGTACCACCGCCACCATCACCCTTGACGACCCGGCTCGGGAATGCGCTCTCCAATGCGGCAATGGGAGAGTTGGCCGATGCCGTACGCACTGCATGCTCGGATGACGCGGTTCGCGTCATCGTCGTCACGGGTTCCGGAGATCGGGTCTTCTCCGCCGGTGGAGATCTATCGGGTGGGTTCGTCGACCGGCCGGTCACGGCCATGCACCGCGGGCGCACTCGCCGACCTGATTCGCGGCATGCGTCGGTGCCCCAAGCCGGTCGTGGCCGGGTCAACGGCCTCGCTCTCGGGGGCGGACTCGGTCTCGTCGCCGCCTGCGACGTTGCGATTGCGGCGGATCATGCCGCGTTCGGTACGCCCGAGGTCTCCGTCGGGTTGTGGCCGATGATGATCACGGCGGTGCTGCAGCCGCTGGTCCCGAGACGCCCCCTGCTCGACATGATGCTCACCGGCCGTCGGATCGGCGCCGCAGAGGCGGTCGAGATCGGCATCGTCAATCGAGCGGTCCCTGCAGCGGATCTCGACGACGCGATCGATGAGACCGCCTCCGCACTCGCAGCGCAGAGTCCGGCGGCGCTCGCCCTTGGCAAGGCCGCGTTCTACGCCGTGGAGGACATGGACCTCGACACCGCGCTCGACCATCTGCATATCGGCCTGACCGCCGTCGCGTCGACGGAGGACGCACACGAGGGGATCACCGCATTCCTCGACAAACGTGATCCCACCTGGCGGGGACGCTGACCTACGAGAACCAGCGGGCGAGTTTCTCGTCGATGTCGGCCTCGCTGACCGCACCGAAGATGCGCTCGAGGATGATCCCGTCGGCCGAGATGATGTAGGTGGCCGGAAGACCGCGAACCTGATAGTCGTCGGCAACCGTGCCGTCGCCGTCGAATCCGATCGTGTAGGTGATACCGGCTGCGGTTGCGAAATCCGCGGATGCCACCGGGTCGTCGTTGACGGCGACGCCAATGAACTTCACATCTCCATGAGCCTGCGATGCAGGAATTGATGTCCGGCATCTCCGCCTTGCACGGCGGGCACCACGACGCCCACATGTTGAGGAAGACCGGGCGTCCGTCGTCTTCGAGATGCTCGGACAGCGTGAAGCCCCCGCCGTCGAGCGTCATCACGGTGAAATCGGCCGCCGCATTCTCCTGCGGGACGGCAGCGGCATCGGACGATCCTTCCGAATCCGATCCGGAACTGGAACACGATGCCCCGACGAGCACGAGCGTCATGAGCAGCGCGATGAGTCCAAGACGAACACGGTTCGAGGGCGGGCCGGTGACCATGGCCGGACGATACCTCCGGGGTACCGATACCGAGACACCGGACGGCCGGGCGCGCCGCCGGAGCCTCGGCACCGCTTCCGGATATGATGGCCGTGTTCCACCATCACGACGAACGACGCCTGCGAGGACGCACCATGCCTGACAACCACGACCCGTTCGGAGCCCGACAGACGATCGACACCCCACTCGGGAAGCGGGTCATCTACCGCCTCGATTCGCTTGCCGGTCTTGGGGACATCGAGCACCTCCCCTACTCCATCAAGGTTCTGCTCGAATCTGCGCTTCGCAACCACGACGGCCGCGTGGTCCGCGACGCCGACGTGGAATCGGTCGCACAGTTCAACGCCACCAACGTCGGTGAGATCGAGATACCCTTCAAACCCGGCCGCGTCGTCCTCCAGGACTTCACCGGCGTCCCGGCGGTTGTCGATCTGGCCGCCATGCGCGACGCCATCGTCCGCATGACCGGCGACGCGAAGACGGCCACCAAGGTCAATCCGCTGGTCCCCTGCGATCTGGTCATCGACCACTCCGTGCAGGTCGACGCGTTCGCATCGGCCGCCGCGTTGACCATCAACGGCCAGAAGGAATTCGAGCGCAACATCGAGCGCTACACGTTCCTCAAATGGGGCCAGCAGGCCTTCGACAACTTCTCCGTGGTGCCGCCGGCCACCGGCATCGTCCACCAGGTGAATCTCGAGTATCTCGCCAAGGTGGTCTGGGACCACGAGGGCGTACTCTACCCCGACTCACTGGTCGGCACCGACAGCCACACCACCATGATCAACGGCCTGGGCGTCGTCGGCTGGGGGGTGGGCGGCATCGAGGCCGAGGCGGTCATGCTCGGCCAGCCGATCTACATGCTCATCCCCGAGGTGGTCGGCTTCAAGCTCACCGGCAAGCTCTGCGAGGGGGCCACCGCCACCGACCTGGTGCTGCGCGTCACGCAGATGCTCCGCGAGCACGGAGTGGTGGGCAAGTTCGTCGAGTTCTTCGGTCCGGGTCTGGCCCACATGCCGCTGGCCAACCGAGCCACCCTCGCCAACATGGCTCCGGAGTACGGGGCGACTATTGGTTTTTTCCCAGTGGATGAGCAAACCACGAAGTACATGCGGCTCAGCGGTCGGGCGAGGAGCTCATCGCCACCGTCGAGCAGTACTGCAAGCTGCAAGGCCTGTGGCGAGATGAGACCATCGCGAAATCACCTACACCGGTACGCTCGAACTCGATCTCGCGACGGTCGAGCCGTCGCTCGCCGGGCCCAAGCGCCCGCAGGATCGCGTCGCCCTTGCGGCCATGAAGGAGCAGTGGTCAAGACCGATTCGACGGCCGCCGCAGGCCAACGAAGCGGATCGGCGTACCGGCTCTCCACGGCCGCGGGGGTCGAGGTGGAAGACCAGACGTTCGAACTCGGCGATGGCGATGTCGTGATCGCCGCCATCACCACGTGCACGAACACCTCCAATCCGGACGTCATGATCGGAGCCGGACTGGTGGCCCGCAAAGCGACTGCCCGCGGTCTGACGCGCAAGCCCTGGGTGAAGACCTCGCTGGCCCCGGGCTCGAAGGTGGTGACGGAGTACCTATCGCGGCCGGTCTAATGCCCGATCTGGAGGCCCTGGGATTTTAGATCGTCGGCTACGGCTGCACGACCTGCATCGGCAACACCGGCCCGCTGCCGGAGCCGATCGCAAAGTGATCGAGCAAGCGACCTGGTCGCCTCCTCGGTGCTCTCCGGAAATCGCAACTTCGAGGGACGCATCAGCCCGACATGTCCGCGCGAATTACCTGGCCTCGCCGCCGCTCGTCGTGGCGTATGCCATTGCAGGGACCGTCGACATCGACCTGGCGACTGAGCCCATCGGCCCGGACGAGGACGGCAACGATGTATACCTGGCCGACATCTGGCCGACACAGGCCGAGATCGCGGAGGTCGTGGCTGCTTCGTGAATCGAGAACAGTTCACGACCAGTACGGGGACGTTTTCGACGGATCGAACGATTGGCAGGATGTCGACTCCGGAGCGGGAAGATCTACGCTTGGGACCCCGACACGACCTACGTCCAGGAGCCGCCGTTCTTCGTCGATCTCGCCCCGGACCCCAAACCGATCGTGCCGATTCAAGGCGCCCGCGTGCTGCTCAAGCTGGGCGATTCGATCACGACGGACCACATCAGCCCCGCTGGCGCGATTACGATGGACTCCCCCGCCGGCCGCTACCTCATGGATCAGGGTGTGGAGCCGGCGATGTTCAACAGCTACGGCTCGCGCCGCGGCAACGACCGCGTCATGACGCGGGGGACGTTCGCGAACGTGCGGGTGCGGAACCAGATCGCTCCGGGGACCGAGGGCGGCTGGACCGGCGATTTCCTCGACGGCGAGGTCAAGCCGATTTACGACGCGTCGATGCACTACCAGTCCGACGGCATGCCGCTGGTCGTGCTCGCGGGCAAGGACTACGGCATGGGCTCATCGCGCGACTGGGCGGCCAAGGGCACGTTCCTGCTCGGTGTCAAGGCCGTGATCGCCGAGAGCTTCGAGCGCATCCACCGCAGCAACCTGGTGGTCATGGGCGTGCTGCCGCTGACGTTTGTCGACGGGGAAAACGCCGAGCAACTGGGGTTCGACGGTACCGAGATCTTCGCCATTGCGGTCGACGACACGCTCGTCCCCGGGCAGTAGGTGCAGGTGACCGCGACCAGGGCCGACGGCACATCGACCACGTTCACGACGACGGCCCGCTTCGACACGCCGGTCGAGGTCGACTACCTCCGTCACGGCGGAATCCTGCACATGGTTCTCCGCGAAATGGCAAGCTGACGAATACCGGGCCGAAGGCCCCTAGTCCAAGCACAGCACGAAAAACCCCCCGTTTGGACGTCGTACCCTGACCGGTGAAACGACCGAGATCAACGGATGCCGTCACGCAGTCTCGTGACCTCCGGAGTTCCGACTCGAACGAGCCGGCGATCCGGTCAAGGCGCCAGGGAAGGAACGTGACATGAACAAGGACGTAATCGTTGTCGGAGGCGGGCCTGCAGGCCTGATCACGGCCGTGACCGCCAAGAGCGTGTATCCGGACAAGTCCGGTGCCTCATCAAGGAGATCGGCGACGGGGTGATCCCGTGCGCGATCCCCTACATGGTTGACACCATGGACGACCCCACCAAGAACGTCATGGGCAACCTGCCGCTCGAGAAAGCCGGGGTCGACATCGTCGTCGACAAAGTCGTCGGCTTGGACACCGAGTCGCGGATGCTCACGACCGCCGGCGGCGAGACCTACTCGTTCGACAAGCTCGTGCTGGCGACCGGGACCGATGCCGTGCTGCCACCGATCCCCGGAATCGAACGGGAAGGCGTGTACACGGTCCGCAAGAGCATGAAGGACACCGTCGCCCTCCGCGAAACGTTCCACGAGTCCCGTCACGTGGTCATCGTCGGCGGCGGATTCATCGGAGCAGAGTTCGCCGACGAACTCGGCGACATGGAAGACCTCGAGGTGCACCTCGTCGAGTTGATGCCCGACCTCCTGCCGGCCGCATTCGATCACGAATTCTGTCAGGACGTCCGCGAGCGACTCGAGGCGAAGGGCATCGTGGTGCACACCGGTGTCCGCGTGACGGCCATCGAAGGCGACGGCCGCGTGGGGTCCGTCGTGCTCGATAGCGGCGAGAGGCTTCCTGCGGACGCAGTGCTCGTGAGCATCGGAGCCAGACCGGCGGTCGACCTGGCAGTGAGCGGTGGCCTGCGGCTGGCCGAGAACGGCTCGATCTGGGTCGACGACTACATGCGAACGAGCGTGAACGGCATCTTTGCCGTTGGTGACTGTGCCGAGAAGCGTGACTTCTTCACGCGCAAAGCGGTGCCGGTGTGGCTCGCCTCGACCGCCACCGCCGAAGACGCGGGTGGCGGGGACCAACCTCTTCGGCATCCGGGTGCTCCGTCAGATTCCCGGAACGATCGCGGCGTTCTCCACGCAGATCAACGGTGTCTCGTATGCCAGCGCCGGCATGACGTGTCGCGCATCGGAGGCCGAGGGATTCCGCTACGTATGCGCCTCGGCGGAAGCGCCGGATCGGCACCCCGGCGTGCTGCCCGGAGCGATGCCGATGAAGGTCAAGCTGGTCTTCGCCGACCAGTCCGGGATCCTGCTCGGTGGTCAGGCCTCCGGTGGCCCATCGGTCGGGGAGTTGATCAACGTGATTGCGGTGGCGATCCAGAAGAAGACGACGGTGCGCGAACTCGACATGATGCAAATCGCCACGCATCCCCTGCTGGGTCCGGCCCCAACCGTCCATCCCCTGATCAACGCTGCCCACGCCGCCCTGGCGAAGATGCGAGCGAAACAGAGCTGAACCCAGCGTCGTCGCCGGCGCTCCTTCGCGTCTTCCCCACCCTGCGGGTGGGAGACCTCACGCGTCGTTCGCTGCGAGGACGCGCAGCGCGTTCTCGCCGAGCACGGCGCGGATATCGGGTTCGGGCCAGCCGCGGTTCAGGAGTTCGACGGTGATCGCCGGGTAGGTGCTGACGTCTTCGAGGCCGAGGGGCACGGCATCGACGCCGTCGTAGTCGGAGCCGATGCCGACGTGGGCCACACCGGCAACCTGCGCAATGTGCTCGATGTGGTCGACGACTTCGGCGATCGTGACCTGCGGATAGGGCTCCGCTTCGAGCATCCGGGCCAGCTCCTCCTCGACGGCACGATCATCGCCCAGGGTCGCCATCAGTTCGCGGGCGATCGCGAAGCGACCGAGGGACTGTTGCGCAGCCTGCGGGTTCACGAACGGCGGATAGAAGTTGACCATCACCACACCGTTGTTGTCGCGGACCAATTCGAGGACGTCGTCGGGCACGTTGCGCGGATGGGAGGCAATCGCAAACGCGCTCGAGTGCGACGCCATCAACGGGCGATCCGTCACTGCGAGTGCGTGGCGCATCGTGTCGGCGGACACGTGGGAGATATCGACGATCATGCCGACGCGGTTCATCTCGCGGACGACCTCCTCGCCGAAGGTGGTGAGGCCGCCGTGGCGCGGCTCGTCGGTGGCGGAGTCCGCCCAATCGATGGTGTCGGCGTGTGTGAGCGTCATGTAGCGGACCCCGAGCCGCCGGAGGGCCCTCAGGGCCGCCAGGGAGTTCTCGATCGAGTGGCCGCCCTCCGCTCCCATGAGCGACGCCGTCAATCCGCGGTTGCGGACGGCGACAACTTCGGCCGCCGAATCGACCGAGACGAGTCGGTCGCACCGGTCGGTGAAGCGGTGGACGAGATCTACCTGTTCGACGGTTGTGACGAATGGGGTCGGATCCCACGCCGGCACGAAGACGGACCAGAACTGCGCGCCGACGCCGCCTTCGGCGAGGCGGGGGACATCCGTGTGGTACCCGTCGAGCGTGGTACCCGGATCGGCTTCGTCGAGATCTGAGCCGGCCCGGATTCGCAGCGCCCAAGGAAGGTCGTTGTGTCCGTCGACGACCGGGAGGCTCGCGTGGATCAACCGTGCCTGTTGTGTCCGATCCGTCATGGGCGCGACCCTACCGCTCGGGGGCCGGCGAGAAGCGACGCGTGGACCGTAGCGCAGCGGTGGCGAGCTCCGGGCCCGGGAAGATGACGACGCGCGTTCCGTTTCATCTGCTCTCGGGATCCCGCGCCTCGATCGAGGCTCGGCCGGTGGTTCGCGGCGGATCTCATCGCTGCGATTCGAGTTCCGAGAGACTCTGCGTTGTTACCGGCGCTCTTCCGCGTCTGCCGACCGGGGGCCTGGGGGAGCGGCGCTACTCGAACGTCGTCACACAGTCACCCTCGGCATTGCCGTGGGGACTCACGATCGCGACGGGCACCTGGGCGGTTCCTTCGAGCAGGCCGGACACCAGGCCCTGGTCGAGTTGGCAGACGATGGCGGGATGGTTCTTCGCCGACTCTCCGAACGGACAGAAGCGGGTGACGAGTTGGCGCTCACCTGGTTGAGCTTCGACTTCGAAGCCGACACCGACGAGGGCCTTGGCGACGGCGATTGCCGCAGTCTCGTAGCCGGACTCGTCCGGGAAACCGATCTCGGCAGCCAGCTCACGCCCGTATTCACGGCCGATCTCATCAGCGATCTCAGCGGCATTGTCGGGCGCGACCCGTTCGATGACGCGAAGCAGGAGCTCGGTCAGGAGATCGTATCGCCGCGCCGGAAACTGCACCGAGACGTCCTTGCGCGTCGGCTCGTAGTGTTTCGCCGGTCGGCCGGCGCCGGGTCCCGTACGCCCGGCCGGGCGCTTGCGCGTGACCTGGAGGTAGCCATCGGCGACGAGCCGATCGAGGTGATGCCGGGCGACGTTCGAATGAATGTCGAACAGTTCTGCGATCTTCGAAGCAGTCACCGGCTCCAAGGACTCCCGTACGGTGACGTAGATGCCGCGCCGGGTCGCGTCGCCGAGTGTGGCGGCGAGGTCCGAGACCTGTTGGTCAAACGCTTCGGTGTCCATGCCGTTCCTGGTCGAGAATCTGCAGTGCCGGCCCTCACTATAGTTTCTATCCACTATCTCGATAGGAGTTGTTCGTGGTGGATGTCGATGTGCTCCGAGCCGCAATCGGTGCGGTTCAGGATCCGGAACTGCACCGGAGTCTGGAAGAGTTGGGGATGCTCCGCGATGTGATGATCGGACCGGACGGCGCCGTCCACGCGATCGTTGCGCTCACGGTTCCCGGTTGTCCGCTCAAGGACAAGATCACGGCCGACGTCACCGCAGCGGCGATGACCGTGGAGGGCGTCACCGGTGTCAGCGTCGACTTCACGCACCATGAGCGACGAGGAGCGCGCCGGGCGTTGTCGAGACGGTTCGCGGTCAGCCGACACCGCGAGGTGACGATCGGGAAAGCCGGTTCGAAGACCCGGGTCATCGGCATCTCCTCCGGCAAGGGTGGCGTCGGCAAGTCCTCGGTTACCGCGAACCTGGCCGTGGCGCTCGCCGCCAGGGGAAACCGGGTCGGTCTCATCGACGCGGACGTCTGGGGATACTCCATTCCGAAGATGCTCGGCATCGATCGGCAGCCGGTCGTCATCGATGAGATGCTGATCCCACCGGAGGTCTACGGCGTCGCGGTCATGTCGATGGACTTCTTCGTCGCTCCCGACCAGGCCGTGATCTGGCGCGGACCGATGCTGCACAAGGCCCTCGAACAGTTCCTCGTCGATGTGCTGTGGGACGACCCCGACTATCTCCTCATCGACATGCCACCGGGGACCGGCGATGTCGCCATCTCGCTGAGCCAGTTCCTGCCTCGCTCCGAGACCATCGTGGTCACGACGCCGCAGCCGACGGCCGAGCCGCGTTGCGGTGAAGGCCGGCCTCATGGCCGAGAAGGTCAACCAGGATATCCTCGGTGTCGTCGAGAACATGTCGTGGTTCACGGGAGACGATGGGAAGCGCTACACCATCTTCGGCGAGGGCGGAGGTGCCAGCCTTGCCGAGTACCTCGACACCGATCTGCTCGTGCGCAGATTCCGCTCGTTCCCGCCGTCCGAGACGGCGCCGACCGTGGATTGCCGGCCGTTGCCGTGGACCCGGACGGGGATGCGGTCGTGGCATTCGATCGTCTCGCTGCGGCGGTCGAGGATCGCAAGCCGAAGGTCCGCACCCACCCGGAGCTCATCGTCAACAATTGATCGGCCAGAACACCGCTACTGAGGAGACATCGGGAGATGAGCAAGACGATCAACGAGACCGTCAAGGTTCGATTCGGAATGTCGTCGACACGAGAACTCGAGATCGAAGTCGAACCCGGCCACAACATCGCGAACGAGTTCGAGAGGCCGCTCGTGAGCGAAGGGGACCCCAATTCTATGGATCCGGGATACCCGCGGCCATCGACACGGGGTCGTGGTCGAGAAGGTGGCGTTCGTCGAGATCGAGTCGGCACGACGACGCGATGTGGGGTTCGCCTCCGGGCAGTCCTGATCAAGGCAGTTCGGACCCGAGCTATCGGGCCCGAGCAGGGCTCGGGAGCTAGCTCGCGGCCTGACGCTGTCGCGACGCTCGGCCAGCCAACGCTTCCGGAGCCGACGTCGGTCGTCTTCGGCGTAAGGCACCCCAGACGCCGGCTTCCTGGTTCGTCTCCAGTGCGTACTGGAGACACTCCTCCTGCATTGCGCAGGCAGAGCAGACGGCCACTGACTGACGGATCTTGTCGGTGGCGAGACCGGTCGTTCCGATCGGGGAAGAACAGGTCTGGGGTCAGAGTCGCGACAGGCGGCCAGTTCACGCCAATCGGTGATGGCTAGCACGGTGGTGTCTCCTCGAAACGGATTCAAGATTCGGCCTCGTGAATGTGAATACCTTCACAAAGCCCGTGCCCTGCCTTACCGGAACAAGATGGGTCGACCTGGAAGGTGCAAACGAAAGTGTATTGCCACGAAACCTGGAAGCGACGCAAACGAGTGGCACCAATGAGGGGCCTTTGGCGCTTCTGGCTGTTGTCTGTCAGCTGTCGGCTGTCTGCTCGCCTCCCCGTTAGCCTTCCGTACAAACGACCGGAGTCGGATCACATGTCCATCGAAGAACAGCTTGTCGCGGAGCAGAAGACCGCGATGAAAAGCCGGTGATCGCCGGACGCTCAATGTGATTCGGCAGGTCCGGTCCGAGGTCTCGGTCGCCAAGGCGGCCCCCGGTTTCGACGGCGAAGTCGATGACGCCCTCTATCTCGAGACGATCGCCACGGTACGTGAAGCGGATGGGGAAGGCCCGTGACGAGTACGAGGCGTCTGGGTGAGCGAGGCCGCGAACAGGCGGAGAAGCTGGCCTTCGAGATCGACTACCTCTCGACGTACTTGCCGACAGAAGCTGGACGAGGCTGCGACCCGGGCGCTGGTGGATCAGAGCGATCGCCGAACCGGCGCCACCGACCCGAAGCAGACCGGCCAGGTCATCGGCGACGTGATGCGATCCGGTGAGGAAGTGGACGGCGGCCTGGTCGCCCGTTCGGTGAACGAGGTGTTGGCGGAGTAACCGCGAGCGCTCGGCTGCCCCGCGGCAAGCCTCGAGGCGGCAAGAACACGACCGGCGCCTGCGCAGCGGCGCAGCCTCTCCGACGGGGTTGGAGAGGCGGCGACTCAACCGCACCCGCCGCCGACGACGGCGGCCGGGCCGGCGATCACGACTTTCGGTTCGAAGACGAGTTCGAAGTGGTCGGCGTCCGGATCTGAGGCTACGCAGCGGCCACCGAGTGCTGAGTCGAATACGAACGCCAAGCTGGTCCGGATAGGCGACCGGCTTCGGGTCGGCGTCCTCGCCGAAGATCTCGAGCCAGTCGTTGATGCCGCCCTCGAGGACGTACGCGTTGATCACGTTGTTGGCGATGAGCGTCTTCCACGCTTCGGTCGCGTCCCGCTCGTCGTTGCTCATCGTGACGATCACGCGTGCGATGGTTGAGTCCAACGAGGTCGGGTGCGGCGTCCTCGACGGCCTCGAGCGTCGGATCGATCTGTTGCGCGGCACGGAGGTGGAACTGGTTGTAGTCCCGCTCGTCGCGAACGTCGAGCATGACGAGGTTCACAAAGGTGTCGTTCATCAGTCCGAGCAGTTCGCCGGGGTGGATCTGCACTTCACGGTTGTCGAGGCGCGCCTGCTCCTCGGCGGCGACCGCATCCCAGTAGTCGCTGGTCTCGGGCTCGCCGAGGAAAGCACCACGAGCACAGGGATGAGGACATCGGCGCCGCACCGTAGTAGCGGGCCTTCGGAGCGTCCGCCGGATCGTTGCCCACTGTCTTCTTCTCGAGATTCTCGGCGCCCCAGAACAGCAACAAGGCGAAAACGACAATGAAGAGGACGATCGCCCCTGTCGGGATGCCAAGCCAGTCGGGGAGGGTGAGACGCCCGAGGTCCGACGTGGTCCAGAAGTCCATGAAGAAGCGGCACGGTCTCACCGAAGACGAAGACGCCGAAGACGACACCGACGAGGAAGACCATGGCATCGATCTTGAACGTCGCCGCACCGACGATCGACGTGCCGGGGCAGAGACCACCGATGAGGAACCCGACACCGAGGATGAACCCGCCGATGGCGATCGGCCACAGGTACGTCCCTGGCACGATAGACCTTGCGGAAGTCGAGAATGCCGATGGCGACGGATCCGAAGATCAGACACCATTGCAGTGATCACCGCGGTGAACATGACCTGGAACATGGCGAAGTCCTTGAAGTAGAACTGTGCGGCGAGCTTGGTGCTCCGGCCGAAACCCGCCTGCTCCAGGACGAATCCGAAGCCGATGCCGATGATCATGAAGATCGTGTAGGTGAGGGGTGTGCCGAGTTCGTGGAGGTCGAGGGGGAATGGCATCAGTCGTTCCACAGCTTCTTGAAGAACGGTGCCGCCACGAGGGCGCCCGCGAAGAACGCCATCATGAAGACCCAGCTGCCCACAGACAGGAGCGCCGAGCCCGAGAGGCCCTGGCTCGACGTGCATCCGCGGGCGAAGCGGGCGCCGAAGCCGACGAAAGACCCACCGAGCAGGGCGAACAGCAATCGGGTGCGGTTCGAGATCGCAGGGCCCTTCACGATCTCGGTGTAGACCCGTCGGCCGATGAGGCCGGAGATGAACCCGCCGATCAGGACGCCGATGGCGAGCATGA
The DNA here is from genome assembly GCA_963698895.1 of uncultured Gammaproteobacteria bacterium. Taxonomy (GTDB): domain Bacteria; phylum Pseudomonadota; class Gammaproteobacteria; order Steroidobacterales; family Woeseiaceae; genus UBA1847. The sequence continues at coordinate 397,184 of CAVOSO010000002.1, forward strand.
CGATCCAGTGGTTGAGCGGCTGCGCTTCACCGCCGGCATAGGCGACGAGGTAGATGTTGTTGTCGACGTGCTGCGGGACGATCAGGCTCTCGAACCAGGCCCAGATACGTTGCACGGCACCGGAGGCGCCCAGGCCGTCACCGGTGATGAGCACGGAGAGAAAGAGCACGACGCCGAGGCCGACGCCCCGAGGTAGGGATTCGGGAACGGGCGGGGGTTGGGTTCCTTGCCCTTCCGAACCGACGGGCCGATCGGCTTGATGGTCACGAGGGCTCACCTCCTCCTACCGACGAGCTCGACCTCTTCCCAGCCGGTCACCATGCCCCTGATGCTGGCGAGCGGTGTTGGCGCCGGTGGTGGTCAGGTAGATGTGCAGGATCACGAAGGCCGCGAAGAACCATGCGATCAGGGTGTGGATCGGCAGGAGGAATCCGAGACCGCCGAGACGAGGACGTGAGGTCGGGCCACCGCTGCGCACCCCAGATCAGGATCCCGGTGATGACCTGGCCCGGGAGGAGGATGTTGAGGATCACGAGGTAGGTGGCCTGCTGGAGCGGGTTCAGCCTGGCGCCGACCCGCTTCTCGTGCGGGTGCGGTTCGCCGAGGAAGATGCCCTTCACGTAGTAGACGGCCTGGTCGATCGCCTGGCTGAAGAAGCCTTGCGGATATGGGATGAATTGCTTGATCGACCCGGTGGTCAGCGCGTTGAGCAAGGCGATCACGGCGTTGATGACGAGGAGGGCCGCCATGACGTTGTGCACCACGATCATCCAGCCGAAGGCGGTGGCGTTGCTCGGCCAGTGAATGACGATGCCGGTGAAGATGAGGACGCCGATTACGGCCGACTGCATCCAATGCCAGAACCGCTCGTACTTGCGTGTAGATGTAGACCTCGTCGGTGTCTGCGTGTGAGCCGTGTCCGGGTCAGCATCGGCGGGCACGACCAGCGGATCCCGTGGATCGTGATTCCGATCAGCACGGTGAGCACTGCTGCGAGGCCGAGCCAGTCTGCCCATCCACCCGTGTCGTTCCCGAGGACGTTGATCTCGCCGGACGTCGTCTCGGGCAGGTAGGTGAGAGAGCCGTCATCGGCGATCGTCATGACCCCGGTCGATTCGGTATTGCTGTCTGAGACGAAGACCGGAAGCACGCCGCCCGGTACGTAGGTGCCGAGTGCCATACCGTGGCTGAGCAGTGAGTCGCCCGAATGACACGTCGTGCAATCCTTGATGGCCCAGTCCCCACCGGTGACACCGTGGGCGACGCTGTAGGGCTGGACCTCTCCGACGATGTGTGGGGTCTGGAGGGAGAGGGCCTCGAGTCGACCGGCAACGACGGCCTGCTTCTCTGCGGTGTCGATGGCGAGTTCGGTCTCTGAGACGGTTCCGTTCGCGTTGGTGTCGAATGCGGCGATGATGTCGGCGTCGTAGGCGCCGGCACCGTCGAGGTACGCCGGCCTCGAGGTCGATGGGGCGAACGGGGCGTTCGTCCTCGCCACTGCCGTGTGCCCAGTACCAGGACCCAACGAGGTTGTAGGGCGAGAGACGGATGTCGCCGTCGGCATCCGAGCGCAACAGAATCACCGGCTCGAAGCCTGCGATGCAGTGTCGGCGTTTTCGACCGGCCCGTCGACACCACGGATCTGCGTGCGGGGGGTCCCGTCGGTGTGGATGACGGTCCAGTCGTACTGTTCGGCGGCCGGCGCGTTCGCCGTGGGGATGTGGCACGTTTCGCACGCGAGCACTTGCATGTGGCGATCCTGGTACGGCAGCCATTCGTGCGACTCGGTGGGATCGTGACAGCCGGAACAGGTCCGCATCGTCGTTATCTCGCGGGGCGACCGTGCCCTGTGCGGTGTCGCCCTTTGCGAATTCGTGGATCGGTCGGTTCAGGTAGTCGTCGAGATTCGGACGTCTCGGGTCGTAGATGAGGTGGTCCGGCTTGGTGACGTCGTCCTCGGCGACTTGGGCGCTGTTGTTGATCGACGAGTGGCAGCTGACGCAGTCGAGTCCACGTTCGGCGTGGATGTCCCACGAGCGGCTGAGGTCATCCTTGTCCGAGAAGGTTCAGCCCCGGAGGCGGAGAGGCGCTGGTCCGAGTAGACCTGGCCGGTGGTGGCCGTCGCCCATCCGTCGAGGAGCGACGATCCGTCGATTGGATCGGTGCCCATGTGCACGATGCCGTGGCAGTGGCCGCACGATTCGTTCGTGGACCTGCCGATCGGCAGCTTCTCGTGGTTGACCTTGCCGTACTCGTCGAAGGCTCGGCGGGATTCCAGTCCCAGCCGTCGTCGGCGTGCTCGACGATGCCGGTGCTGCAAGCGTCGCGGTGTTGGCCCACTCGAACCGGCCGGCCTCGAGCTTCCGCGATCCGTGGATTCGTTGTCGGAGATCGGGACGTGGCAGAGGAAGCAGTTGAGTTCCTCAACGCCCGAGTTCCCCCA
>CAVOSO010000003.1:0-734403 GCA_963698895.1 uncultured Gammaproteobacteria bacterium
TCCTGTTCCTCGATTTCGGCGTCTTGCCGGCGGAGAGCCAGATATCGGAGCTGATCGTTTTTCCCAGCCCCGAGGGAACGCTCTCGCCGCAGCCCATGGGCCACGTTCGAGGGATCGCGCTCTTGCGGCTCCTGGATAGCACGCTTTGGATGCTTGAGCTGTCAGGCAGGGCATGGACGCCACGGCCGACTGCGCGTAGCCGCAGACAGCCTCGCCAAACGATCTGGTCGGGCTGTCAATCCGAGGAGAGTCGAGCGCAATCTGTCGATAGACCTCGATGTAGTATCGGTGCGCCTGCGGGAACCGAGCCTTGACGAGGTCGATCTGAGCGAGTGGGGCATTTCGGCGATCGCCAGGGCATTAGCGGGGCGTCACAAATCGACAGACATCGAATCGCTAATAGCAGCCGATCTCGAGGTCGCCCTTAGAGAAATTCGCGAGCACGATGGACCCGAGAGGCGCGAAGAGTGTCGTTGACGGGCGGCCGTTTGACGCCAAAACCTACAATTATCTGGCTTACAAGCCCTGTCGGCGATATCGGCAGCAGTTTGCTGAGGTTTTTCCCGGACTGCTCGAGACGACTGTAGACCGGCGCGACCGGCACCCTGGGCGAAGAGCTCCGAAAAATTGTCGATGATGGTGCACCGGTGGTAAAGGGCTTGGCCTCGAGCTGGAACGTTCGGCCCGGGGTGGTAAGCATCTTATCGGTCGGCCGCTTGATCAGATCGGCGCCGAATGGGCCGGAGATATGAAAGCACTCGCTATTCTTCTGGATGTTCTTCGGCCCGAGGACTTACCGACGGGTGGATCCGGAGATCGTGGCACCGATTCAATCGAACCCTATCAATCGGTCGAAGCATATTTAACAGCCCAGTGTGGGAAGACGCGGCCGCTTTGGCGTGGTTTCGAGAGTGCGTGTACCGTACTAACAGAGGCACGAATCGGACGAAGTCCGTTTGGCTACCGGATCAAGAGGCGCTTCGAAATATCGCCCAGTTCAGGAAGGACCTGGCGGGGACATTGAGCCGGGAGCTCGTAGCCTCTGACGTGTTCGCTGAAGCGTCAATGCTGAAAATACTGGGGAATGAAATCAATATCTTCCTGTCACGATCAGCCCACAAAAGTCTGGGCGATCTCGCAAGGCGTTACGAGGAGGAGCTCTACAGCTTGCGGCAGGAACCGATTTTGGTCTCGAGCGTAGCGCGTTCCAAAGCGATGTGGCCGTTGATTCCCTGCGATTACCGGTCGAAGGACGGTACAAGGGTCGTCAGAGCGCTGACATCGAAATCGCAGCTACAAGCGCATGGTAGTTTACTCTTGAATTGTTTGAAGGGGGTTTGGGCCAACCGATATCTAATTAAGGGCCGGGAAGGCAGGCTCTTTATCGTTGGGATTCTCGATGCTGAGACAGGCCGGCCATGCTCGACCGCCGAGATAGTAGCAAGCGTCGGCCGGGAACGTCTCGGCTACACGTTATCGGTGAGGCAGCATACGGCCAAGGGAAACACCAAACCGTCGCCTCGCTGTGCCAAAGCTTTGAAAGAGGTTCTGGAGCATTGCCGAACGCCCGTCGTACGCGGGCACATCGAGCACGGATGGAGACTCATCGATGAGCGTCGAGCGCTCAAGAAACGGCGGATTAAAGAGCAGCTTGATTCGCTGGCAACGACGGCGATGCAACGAGCGATTGGCGAACAGGAGTACCAGGGCTTACTGCGACGGGTCCGGGATCGGTTAGAAACCCGGGTACGCGCATAGAGAGGACCAGATTTTGGACTGGATCACCGACAACATTGCTATAGGCAATTTCGTCGACGCGAGGAGCCTGTCATCCGCAGTCGTTGGCGCCGTATTGTGCCTGAAGGACGATTGTTGCGACGAGCGTGATGACCGGTTCTGCGTCATGTGCGCGCCGCTGATCGATGGTCCCGGCAACGATTCAAGGGCTCTTGCGGATACGGTCGGTTTTATTAGCGATATTGTCAATGGAGGCGAAAAGGTGTTGGTTCACTGCCATGCTGGGCGGTCACGGTCTGTTTGAAGTTGTCCGGTACCTGATGTTGACGAGTGGCTTGTCTCGGGACGCGGCCCTGACGGAAATCAAGTTGAAACGAGAGATATTTCTCTCGCCTGGCGTCGAGGAGATTCTCTCGATGGGAATACGCGATTTTGTGATGGGCGAGCGTACGTGAGGTCATCGATCGGACAATTGACCGGCCAGCTATCCAAGGTGACCTTTGCGAAGGTCAACAGATCGGTTCCCGACGGTTCTTTTATAGCGTCGCTCATCGTTTTTCCAACGACCGAGCACTTTTCAGACGCTGAGTTCCCTCGTCACATTAGGAGCGTTGCCTTTCTGAGGCTCGTCGACGAGACAATTTGGATGTTGGCGATTCAAGGGAAGGGTTGGACCGATGGACAACTGATGGTTGCCGGAGAAACGCTGTCTAACGTATCCGCGAACGCATACACCAAAGCGTCTGTTGAGCGCCTGCTGCGACAGGAATTGAAGATTGCGTCAGTTTCCCTGGAGTCGCCGGTCCTTGGCTTCGTTGATTTGCGGCAATGGAGCGTGCGAGAAGCGGCCTATGTAATGTTCAAGCGCCTTACTGACAGACGCTCCGGCTATTCGTCTTCAGAGTCGAATGCCGGGCTACGTATTTCGACGATTGAGGAGTCTCTGATCGACGGTCTCAGTGACGCGCTTGACGATTTCGCTGAAGGTTTGGAGCCCACGGCACTCAAAATCTCATCAGCAAACGGGCAGTTCAACCAACGACTTTATAACTACCTCGTCCATAGCTCGTACCATCGATTCCGCATCCAATTCGCCGAAACATTTCCCAGCCTGCTGCTAACCAGTGTCCTGGCCGAACGAGGCTCTCTCGGCGCTGAGCTGCGCTCTATCGTTGACTCCGGTGCACCGCTAATCAAGGGTTTGGCAGAACGGTGGGGCGTCAGGCCCGGGGTGGTTCGGCACTTGGTCGGTAAGTCCTCCGGCCACGTCGGTGTTCGCTGGTCTCGAGATGCCATGGGTCTGGCCATATCGTTGAACGCATTGAATCCAGCAGATTTGCCTGGCGACGCCGATGCGTGGGGCGAGTTCAATCACATGGTCGCAGTCGGCCAGCGATTATTTGGCCGACCCATTTGGCAATCGACAGCCGTACTGGAGTGGCTGAGAGAGTGTATGAATCGCTGCAGACGCGGAAAAAAGACGGCACCTAATGGCTGGCTGCCGAACTGGGGCAACGTGCCCGGCATTGAACGATTTAGAAATGCTCTAAGCGCTAGCCTGAAGCGCGAATCGGCGGATTCGCCTTCGCGCTCTGAGAACAAAGTGGCAGCTGCTGTTGTAGAGGCGGTTGATTCGCTTATTTTGCGGATGGCGGCTCTCGACCTGGCCGTACTTGCATCGAAATTCGATGATGAGCTTGATGTTGCAAGAAGAGGGAGCGGGGCGGCCAAAGTTGTACTTGGAGAGACAATGCTCCCACTTTTTCCGGGAGAGCTCGTATCTGGAGACCGGACGCGAGTCGTTAGGCCGCTCACCACGCGCTTGCAGCTCAAAGAGTCATGGGGTCGAACTTAACAATTGCCTCGCTGGCAGTAGCATGCAATACGTTCGTAAAGGATCGAAGGGTACAAGTTTTGTCGTCGCAGTGTTTGACAAGGAAACGGGTAGACCGCTGTCAACCGCTCATATAGCGGTCAGACGTCGTAAGGGCGCGGATAGATACGGTTTTGTGTCAGGCAACATACTGCCAAAAGAAACTCGATACCCTCACGACAATGTAGTCGTGCAATCGTAGAACTGATTCAATTTTGCCGGACAGATGAAGTACGAAAACACCTGGAAGACAGCTGGAAGGATGTTCGCCATACCGGCTATGATGCCGTTCGGTACGCCTGGAGCCCGGTAATGGACGCGATGGTGACAAAAGCATTGCGGCGGACACTTACCGACGCTATCTATGATGAGCTGCTGACAAATGTCCGGAACAAGTGAAGCGCAGCTGGATACCGTATAAGATAATTGTAGCTGCAGCGCACTATGCGGCTAGTTGATGCTCCACCGGAAATTTCTGCTTGCCTCCATGTGGGCATCGTTAGAGGGCGCTTCGAACGTGGGACGAAACTGAGTGACGATGGTAGATTGACTATGACAATCGAGGAGACGGAGGTCCTGTCGCTATGGGGTGCGATTTTTCTATATACGGGCATCAATCTGATCCTGTCATTCGTGACAGGTGTCTGAGTTTTGTTCGGGACTGGATGGGCGCTGTCTGGGATGACCTTCCTGCCGACGAGAATCGAGACTTTGAGGCAATGTGCCCAATCGATTCGGGTGTGCCAACCGTAAAACGCGGTAAAGGCTATCCAAGGATGGATAAGCCGCAATTTCTGGACCCACTGCTTGACGAGGAGCGATCTGAACCCTATGAGCGGGGAAGGCTCACCGGCCTTGTTATTCCGTGGCGACCGGACCATTTTATATTCGACTCGAAAGCAGGCTACCGGTTGTGCCATTTGGCAACTGAGACGCCAGCGTCAGCTAGAGCGGGCCGTTATGCAAGAGACTTTTGGGAGCTGTCTAGCAACCCGCTGAGTAGTGATGAGCGGCTCGTGTTGTTCGAGGGATTTCGCACTCGTATCCCAACAGGCCTCGCCCTTTATTACGTATTCGCAGAAGTACTGCGGAGGCATTTCATATCCGATTTTCAAATTTCGGCGGACTACGACATGGAAATATATCCAGAGATATTTGCGAAGATTGGGTTGGCTCGCCGCATTGGCGCAATTGCCGAGAAGAGTCTCACGACAAGAGCGATCGAATGCAGCGAGGAAGCACAGCAGATTTACGATGAGAGCGTCAAAGAAAGTGAGCGCCGCCGTGAGGAGCGACACAAAGCGGCGGAAGCAGAGATCATTAGAAAAGCTGACCCATGGGAAAAGGAAATCTATCTAGCGACGAGATTTGCGCGGCAATTTATGGAGGAGATACCGCTATTCGGCCTGACGGACGATGTCTCCAACCCCATCCACAAGAATGGTCTCAAGGAAGAATTCAAAAAACACCATATCGGCAACGAACGGATTAGAGATACAGCCCTGACTCCGCTCTTGGTTGAGGCCTTGGAATCTCGCGGGGTCAAGCGAATGCGTGACGCTTTGCTCTTGACCGAAGAGGAGGTTCTCGCGATCAAACGAGTTACGAAGAAAAACTTGCGGCAGCTGCAGAAAATTGCGCTGGTCTCGCTCGGCAAGACGTCTGCTGATAGGCCTCAATTATTGAAAGTGTTCGGCACCAGCTAGTCGAACCAAGCGTGTTGTTTTTTCCAACTACCACTGACGGCGCACAAATATGATCGCGAGATTTTTGCGTGAATCAGCTCCGCATTGTCATCCTATGTGATGCATATTACGCAACGAATCCCCCAGTAAGCTGTTGAAAGATATAGCTGTAGGGCCTCCACCATCAAACTGGAAACCCTCAATCGCGTTGATCAACATCTTCTGTGTGTTCCGGCTGTATGGTGCCGCCACATCTCTAAGAAGAAACGCCGGTTAGAGTGTCCTTGCAGGCTAGCGACGAAACCCTGGTAGAAACGGCCCTCAATTGCCATCAACAATCTTATTCCGCCATGCAGTCGTGCACGGCTCAGCATCATTGCCGAACACTTCTTTGACCAATGCTTCGAATCCCCAGATGTCATCAGTTTTCACCGGCGAGCAAATTCCCTTAGGGTTACGGACGGATGGCGAGTCATTGCGAACGACACTGAGATCTGTGCGAACCTTGATGCGTAGAGATTCTTTGTAGCGATTGGCCTCCAAGAGCTCGAGGGTTCGTTTCATCATGAAGTCGTCAAACGTCGCGCGGAATTCGCTAGACATTCTGAGATATTTGCGAACTTCGGAGAGGTTTGGCACCTTGGCGCGCCTCGCTTTTTGGAGTTGGCGTCGCAAGAACTGAGCTTCTGTCCTATAAGTATCTAACAATCTATCGCTCACGGAAGACCTCGTTTCCCTTTAATTGTCGGCCTATCCACCGCATCTGGGCTAAAAAGTTGATAGCCGTAGTCGCTACACAAGTCCGAAGGGTCAAAGAATGCTGTACATGAACAGGCAACGCATTGAATTATCGTCTTCTTACTCTGAACATCGGCTTAACATCTCGACCCGAAGGCACATCAATACTTCTCGGGATCCGGCTCCCGTGTGATCCAGTAGTCAGCGCTGTGCCAGATTTGTGCCACAAGCAGGGAGAATCTGGGGAGTTTGGCTGCCAAAAACTGGCCATTTCGACGTTGAGGCGTCAGTAACCTACTGATCTTACTGTGACCGGATGGTCGTCAGAGCGACTGAAAATCCGCGTGTCGGAGTGGCCTCCCAGCGGGGTAGCGCTGAAAAAATCGCATAAAGGCAACAAAGGTCGGTCATCTACGCGTTGGAACTGAGCCGGTTTCGAGAAATACCTCGTAGTTTCGGCAGGCTGTGTTCTTTTGTTGCTGAGCGACTATGCCAGGGTTCTCCTTGAGGAATTCCGCAAGGTCGCGACACTTTCGGCTTAGTGAACGGCCCGTTGGCGAGTCCGCACGTTGCCTCTCCACTATGCGCCTTCGTTGCTCCGCTTCGCGACGTGATCGTTCATTGGAGTCACGAATATCTCGCTCAGCGCTAGCTGCAACTTGATCGATGTGGGCAGCTCCCGTGTCGATCGCAGCGCCCAGAACAAGCATGCCGAATAGCAAGCTGATCACTCTGGCCAACAAGATACCGCCGCAGACGGCGAACATGATCTTGAGATAACTGATCTGGTTTGAGGGTTCGTCGAACATCGGCCTATTCTCGCAACTAACAGCCAACTCTCGAATGACGTCGGTCACAGATTGAGTCTGACTATATCCCTGCATTAGAGCATGGGGGTCATTTGGGGAATTGAGCAATTTAGCCTGCCGGCACCCTCGCCGAACCCACCTTCCGCCTCTCATTCCACCCGAGCACCGAAATCGTCAACGCCGGCAACATCGTAAGCGACACAATCGCCGCGCCGAGAATCCCAAACAGTACGATCACACCAACCCCGCGATAGAGCTCCGTGCCAGCACCCGGAATAAACACCAGCGGCGAGAGTCCGCAGATCGTCGTCAGCGTCGACATCGCGATCGGGCGCAGCCGCGATGCGACGGCTTCGCGCACCGCGTCGATCGGTGCAGAACCCGTTTCCTTCATGTACTGCATGGCGCGATCGACGATCAGGATGGGGTTGTTGACGACCGTGCCCATGAGGATCAGAAAGCCCAGCATGGAGATCATGTCGAACGGCTGGTGCAGGTTACCGAGACCCAGCCACCCCAGCACGGCGCCGACGCCGTTCAGCAGGGCCAGCCCGACGATGCCGCCGGCGATGCCGAGCGGAATCGTCGTCATGATCAGCCACGGGTAGCCCCAGTGCCTGAAGATGGCCACGAGCAGCAGATAGATGATCACCAGCGAGACGGGCAGGTTGGCCGCGAGCGCGGCCTTGGTCGCATCGAGCTGGTCGCTGGCGCCGGAGATATCGACGTTGACGCTCGCCGGCAATCCGCCGCTCTCCCGGAGATAGGCCACGACGTCGTTGCGGACGATCTCGACGCCGTCTTCGAGCGCAATGGACGCCGGCGGGATGATATTCAGGGTCACCGTGCGCTGGGCGTTGATGCGCCGGATCGAGTTGGTGTCGACGGTCTCGCGGATGGTGGCGATCGAATCCAGCGGCAGGATGCTGCCCTGCGGCGTGTAGATGGGCAGTCCGCCGAGGCTGTCGAGATCCGTCTCGCCGCCCGTGGTGCCGTAGAGGTACATGTCGATCTTGTCGTCGCCCTCGAAGTACTCGTCGACGAAGGCGCCGTCCGTCAGGGCCGCGACCGTGTAGCCCACGTCGTTGGCGGCCAGGCCGAGCTCCGCGGCGCGCGTCCAGTCGGGTCGCACCTCGAGCAAGGGCTGCGACAGGGCGAGCGACGACGGGCTGGACTGGATGCGGGGATTGCCGAGCACTTCCTCGGCGCGGCGGTACGTCGCCATCGCCGCCGCGTAGATCACGCTGAGATTCGGGCCGGAAATATCCAGGTTGATGCTGCGCGTGCCGCCGTCGTTGCTGGAGATGATCGAACCGCGGGCGGCGAAGGCGCGCATCCCCGGGTACTGCCGGTAGCGTGCGGTGATCGCGTCCATCAGCGCATCGATGTCGGCGGGCCTGACGGGTTCCGAGATGATGCGAAAGCCGTCGGCCGAGATGCGCGTGTTCAGGTACTTGATCGCCGGCACCTCGGTCTCGCCGCGGTCGAAGCGGTCCGGATCATCGTCGACAAACTGCAGGAAGTAGTCCTGCACTTCGAGGCCGATCTCGCGCATCGTCTCGATGTTGTAGCCGGGCGGGGCGCTCATGGAGGCGAACGTCTTCGGCTCTTCGCCCTCGGGCAGGTATTCGGCCGGCGGCGTCAGCAGCAGGATCACGGCGATGCTGGCGGCGACGATGACGCCGATCGTCAGGCGCCGCCGCTCGCGCGTGGCGATGAGCGCGTCGATACCGGCGAGCAGTCGTTCCCGCAGCGCGCCTTCCGTGTGCGAGCGATGCTCGGTGCCGAACGACAGCCGCGCGCTGGCCGTCGGGATCAGCGTAATGGCGACCAGCATCGACGCCAGGATCGAGGCGGAGATGGCAATGGCCACGTCCGAATAGAGCTGGCCCGCTTCCTCGCGGATGAACAGCACGGGCAGGAACACGAGGATCGTCGTCAGCGTCGAGGCCAGCACGGCCGTCCACACGCTTTTCACGCCCTCGACGGCGGCCCGGAACCGGTCGAGACCCTGGCGCCGCTTGAGCTCGATGGCTTCGATGACGACGATGCTGTTATCCAGCGTCATGCCAATCGCAAACGCGACGCCGGCCAGCGAAATGACGTTGATCGTGCGCCCGGCAGCCAGCAAGCCGATGAACGCGGCGATCGTGCAGATCGGGATGCCCAGCACGCCGACGGCCGTGGCGCGCGCCGAGCGCAGGAACAGGAACATCACGGCGGTCGCGAACAGCGCGCCCAGCCCCAGGTTCAGCCAGACGTTGCGAATGGAGGCCTCGACGTAGCCGGCATCCTCGGCCATGAGCTGCATGCGCATGCCGTTGGGCTGCAGCACGTCCCGGTTCACCTGTTCCACGGCGTCGAGCATCGCGTACTTGATGTCGATGACGTTCGAACCGGCCTCGCGATTGACCGACGTGAAGAGGATCGGCTCGCCGTTGAAATAGGCGTAGCTGCGGATCTCGGAATGGTCCAGCTCGACGACGGCAATATCACCGAGGCGAATCAGCGAGTCGCCGCGCCGATCGACGATCAGGTCTTCGAGCGATGCCACGGAATCGAAGCGGCCGACGGTGCGCAGCAGGTAGCGGCGCTTGCCGCCTTCGATTTCGCCGCCCGAGACGTCGCGGTTGCGCGCCCGGATCGCATTGCGCACGTCGAGGATGGTGAGCTGACGGTCCGCCAGCCGGGTCGGGTCCAGCAGTATCCGGATCTGCCGTTCCGCGCCACCCGACACGTTGACCTGCGAGACGCCGGGCACGCCGGACAGGCGCGTGCGCACGTTGTCGACGACGAAGTCGCGCATCATCACCATGTCGACGTTGCGCGGGTTGCCCGGCAAGCGGCGAGATCGCAAAATACATGAACGAGTTGGCCGAGAACGAGTTGGCGAAGACGCGCGGTTCGTCGACGTTCTCGGGGTAGGAGGGCACCTGGTTCAGCGCGTTGTTGCACTTCGATCAGCGTCTGCGTGATGTCGACGCCGAACGGAAAATCGAGCTCGATCACGGCGCTGCCGCTGGAGGCCGTGGATTCCAGCCGCTGCATGTTGGGCAGGGTGCGCAGGTACTCCTCCTGCTCGATGAGGATTTCCTTCTCGACGTCCTGCGGCGTCGCGCCCGGCCACGAGGTCTGGATGGAGATCGTCCGGACTTCGAGGTCCGGGATCATCTGCACGGGCACGCGAAACGCGGCCAGCACACCCAGCACGGAGATGATCAGCGCGATCACTGTCATCAGGATGCCGTTTCGTACGATGGCCTCGAACACTAGCGGCTGCCGTCCACGATGGAGACTTCCTGGCCTTCCTGCAGCATCTCGTTGCCGCGGACCACGACGACATCGCCGTCGGCCAGCCCGTTCGTGATCTCGACGACCCCGTCAAACTCGAAGCCGGTGCGCACGAGCTGTTCGCGCACGACGCGGAAGATCGCCGCCGGGATCGACGACCCAGACCGTCACGCGACCGTCCGGAAAGCGCAGGATGGCGTCCCTCGGCACCGCGACACCGCTGCGGCCGGTGTCGATGTTGAGCGTGCCGCGGGCCGACATGCCCGGCGTGATCAGGAGCCGATCGCCGGTGTCATCGGTGTTCGCACGCACCCTGACCAGGAATGTCCGCGCGCTCGGGTTCTTGACCGGCACGATGGCATCGACGTAGCCCGGGATCGAACGATCCGGGAAGGCATCCAGCGTGATCTCGACCGGCGTGTCGGGCGACAGGGCGGCGTAAGTTGTCCTGGCCGACACGAAAGTCGAAGCGCAGATTCTCGGTCGCCACGAGTTCGAACAGGCCGTCACCGGGATTCACCCACTCGCCGAGCTCGGTGAAGCGCTCGCTGATCACGCCCGCGAACGGTGCCTTGAGCGTAGTGCGATCGACAATGGCCTGCTGCTCGCGTGCCGCGGCCTGCGACGCCGCCAGCGCGGCCTCGTCGCTCGAGACCTCCGCGCGCAGCGATTCGATCTGCGTGCGCGCAATGCCCCGCTGGGTGCCGACTTCCTCGGCCTCGACGAAACGTCGCCGGGCATCGGCCACGGCGATTTCACGCTGTTTGACCTCGGCAAGGGCACGTTCGAGCGCGAGCTGCGCCAGTTCCGCATCGAGCCTGAGCAGTGACGTCGCCGGTCTCGACGCGATCACCCTCGTCGATGGTCAGTTCGGCAACGATCCCGGCGACCGCGGTGGACAGCACCGCCGTGCGCGGCGAGGTCACGGTGCCGGTGACGTTGATCTGCTTGACGACGGCGCGGTTCGAGACGGTTTCGACCTGCACGGGGACTTCTGCAGCCCCGTTGGCGGCAATGAGGAGGGTGGCGAGGAGGACAATGGCGCGACGGTATGGCATGGGCACTCTTGGCTGGTGGCGATATTGGACGCGAAGGCGTCATTGTAGATCGAAAAGATGAGGGGATTCCTCTGCGATTCACGCTGTAAGGGCTATGGCACGTATCGAAAACCTGAGACTGGCCGACGCCGGCATGCGCCGTAACGCGACCTTTACCGTGCGCGGCACGCTCATCTGGGAAGCCGCCGAGGCGTCGCGCAACGCGATGGAGATTCGCGTGAGCTTCTTCGGCCAGGATCGGGGTGACGATGACCGTCTCGCCAATAACGTCGCCGTGGCTGTCAAAGGCCAGTCCGATCGCATTGACGAGGGCAGGGCTAACTGGACCATCACGTCCGTCAATCCGACGCGCACCGACTTTGTCCTGGTGCGCGAAAACTCGAACGGCTGGGCCTGGCAACGGCCTTTCAACGAAGACCGGCCGGGTCGCGACGAGGTGTATGCAATGGCTGTCGTGCGTGACCCGGTCGACGGCACGAACCTGTCGGAGTGGGTGCGCTCGAATACGGTAACCGGGCGGTACTAGGGTGGCAAGACTACCAGGCCTCCTCCGGTGGCAGAATCAGGTACATTTGCTGCATGACAATTGTGGGGATCAGCCAGGCACGAATGTTCCGAGTCGATGTTCGGCTGCACATCGACGGGTAGTGTCGCGACACTGGAAAAGTCGTGACGTACTGCAGTATGGCGAGCGAAGAAGCACCGAATGGCTACTACGAAGACGGTCAGGGCTAACAGCGCAAACGCGTCTTCCAGGCGTTACCCAAGGCATACGTGTCGACCGCCTGAAATGGCGAGCAAGACGTTTGTGGGCTATTATTACCAATAGGCGCGCAAGTCTCCCTAATTTGTAGCGAAATCCTGCACAGGGACTACGGTTATGCAATCGCGTTCAAACATGAATGTTGATCGACTTCTCGGACGTGGTCCTTTTGCCCGAGAAGGCGGGCCAGAACCAACGATCATTCCGCATCTCGCACTGTCGGCGCCGCAAGCGTCGTTGGATCGACTCTGCGACTTGGCGAGATTGTTTGGACGGGGCGAATGCCCCCCGCAAGTTCCCTGGCCGGACTTGGAGAACGCGACCGTCTCGGCTGTCGTATCTCGCCTGGCATTGTTTCCTGACGTTGAGCCCCTGTTGAAGGAACACGCTGCCGTAGCAACCTTCCTGCCGGACTCCATGTTGCGTAGCGCCATAGATACGGCTTTTGGCTTCGACGACCAGGACAAATACCGCTCAATCGAGCGCATGGCACGTCTGATCGCACGCAAGGCGGACCTGGCGGGCAATGAAACGCTCGATCCATTGCCAGACGCATTTCGATCTCTGAGCCCCTGGGAAGCTGCCGGCACGCTCCCGTGGCTGGCAATAGCGTCACAAGGCGAGGAGCGTGACGCCCTGGTTGCCCAACTTGCAGAACTTGAACAATTTGATGTGGCAGGTCTGAGCGCCCTGCTGCCACATTTGAGCGACGACGACCAGACTACCCTGGTGGATCGGATTCTACAGCCCACAATGGCAATCGGTGACGCAGCAGTGTCTCTCGGGTCCTTGACGCACCTATTGCCGTTTGCGCGCGGACAGGCCGGCGAGGCTCTACTTGAGCGAATCAGCTGGTCAGCCACACGGCTCGTAAAGGACGGTCAATGGTTGCCGGATTGGCTGTTAGCGCTCGTCGTGAGCAGGCTTGCCCATTTGCCGATCAAACGTGCGGGTACTATCGCTGGGCTGCTATCCAAAACCCTGCCTGCGCCCTGGAGCGAGCAGGTCGCGAGCCGGTTCGCGTCTTCGGATATCGACTTTCCGTTTGCCGATGTACTGCTCGTGCAGCCGGGCAGCGAGTATCTCGTTGACAACAAAGACGGTATTGCGGGGCTCGACGCGGAAACGGACGACACGCTTCACAGCATAATTATGAGATGGGGCGGTGCGCCGCCAGCCGGGTCGGCAACAGCAACAGCAGCAACAGCAGCAACAGCAACAACAGCAACAACAGCAACAACAGCAGCAACAGCAGCAACAACAGCAACAACAGCAACAGCAACAGGCTGAAGCATCGCGCGACCTTCCTCGGTCTGCGCCTCCTCCGGCGAAATCCGGCGGGTTTTTCGACTTCATCGGCGAAGGCATTCGTCGAGCCAAGGACGTGTTTGTCGGGCGCGGAGATGAGGAAATGACATCGGCGTCACCGCCAGATCAGGATCCGCCGACCGATGCAACAACGGATGGTGGCGATGGCGGCTCGGGAGATCTTCCGCGTCGCGACGTCTATGCGCTGTTGAATTGCCCGAAGACGGTAAAACCGATGAAGGAGTTTGTCGTTACTGTGGGCATATCACCGAACCCGACGCCGGGCGTTACCGGCGGGACGTTTTCGGTCCCGGATCCGAAAGTCGACAGAATACGACATCGTTGTTACTGTCGTCAGTAATGGGTTCCTGCTTCGTCCCGGCGAGACGAATTCTGTCGAACTCAATGTGACTGTTGCGAATCCGTATCCATCGAAGGACATTCACATGCGCGCTGTGGCTGATGACGAATTTGATGCGGAGCGTGCGCTGATGGCGCATTATTCAATCGATGGGCAACTCATCGGCTCGGCAACGCGTGTAATAAAGGTAAGCGAAGGCGTGGCCGAGGACGACATGACCGGCATCGTCAACGGATTCGATTTCTCTATGCCGCCTGGCGTACCTGTACCGGACCTGACGATTGCGATTGTGAAGGGGAATACGGTAGATCATGGCACGCTTGTCTGGCACCTCCTGACACCGCGCACGGATATCGACGTCACTCTTCCCGCTAAAGAATCTCAGTACAAGTCGAGTATTGGGAATGAGCCGCGAGAATGGGCCCGCAACTTCATGAATGCAGTCAATGCAAACCCAGGCGGGAAGTCTCTCGATCCACTGATGGTCGGTAGCGGTAAGACGATCAGCGAGCAGATACCGGTTTGGGTGCGGCGCAAGCTCCTGGAACTCTGGCAGCAATCCAAGAATTCGAAAAAGAGACCGACTGTGCTGATCGTTTCCGATGAGCCATATATTCCCTGGGAACTCGCGTATCTGAAACTTGACGCGAACGGCGCGACCGAAGGATTCCTGGGCGCGGAGTTCGTCGTCGGCCGCTGGGTGCTCGGGTACGAGGAGGTTAACGGCAGTTTTGTTCCTGCTTATCCTCCGCCAATCGAAGTCACGGTGAAGTCAATGGCCGTCGTGACGGGCGACTACACTCAGACAAAAAGTTGGAACAAACTCGAAGGTGCGGAGCAAGAGGCGAAGGATCTGATTGCGAGTTACCACGCGACGAAGGTCAATGCGGACAGCCAGTTAGCGACGTGGCTGCAAGACGATCCTGGAGTCGATTTGATTCACTTTGCGGTCCACGGCAACTGGAGCATGACGGGCAACAAAGACGGGGTCGTTCTCGTAGATGGCACTACCCTTACACCGACAGATGTCCGCGCTGCGGATTTCAAGAACGAGCCGTTTATCTTTCTTAACGCATGCCAGCTCGGACAGGGTGACGAGATGCTCGGTGACTACGGCGGGATAGCTGCAGCGTTTCTTAAGGCAGGTGCTGGTGGCGTAATTGCGTCTTTGTGGAACGTTGACGACAAAGAAGCTGGCAAGCTCGCTGTGGACTTCTACAAGAAAGTAATAGAGAAAAACCAATGCGCCGGGTGAGCTGTTGCAGCAGGAGCGCTCTACGTATAAGACGAACACGAAATCCAAGCTCAGCCTCGCGTACCAGTTCTTCGGACATCCGCACATGCGTATGAAGATCGACTTGCCCAAATCGAACATGTAGCAGGAGATTCAGACCATGCAGGAACTAGACAACGGTCCACTCGATCCAACCGGTAACGAACGTCAATTTGACGAGATTACAATTCGCTCGCCCGGGATTGCCGGACACGTCTCGGTATCGATACCAGTCCCGGGAGAAAGTCGATCGCAGACCCTTGACAACGACGCCCTCGGCCAGGCACTCGAAAGTCACGGAGTCGGCATCGATTATGTCATCGAGATCAAAGGGGTTAGTGATGAAGCAACCGCGTCCCCAGTGACCAGCCGTTCGATGGCACCTGGTCAGAAAGGCATTGAGATCAAGGTGCCGGCTGCCGGTGACGGCTGGGGCCAGATCGCCATCGTTACAGACGAAAACGGCCTGGCCTCGTGGCAACTCCCAGTTGCCGATGACGGAGGTGTCGACACAACACGTGGCGGTACAACCGTAACGTTTGTCATTCCCGGCTACGTGCCGGAAGCGATATCGGCCGATGGGACTCGCGGGTTCCTGGGGTGGCTGGGTAAGAAAGTCATACGTGTGCTCTCGTTCGTACTCGACGATGTGATCGGCAAGGTCGGCGATTTCTTCGCGGGCAAATGGGAAGCAAAAGAAGCGCCCTTACGACATACGGCTGTTCACCAGTGAAACCTATCGGAAAAACGGCGCCGGACGACTTGCGAAATCAGATTGGCAGAAGCTGGGGGAGGGACGCTCCCTGTTATTCATCCATGGGACGTTTAGCCGCGCTTCCACTGGTTTCTACGAGCTGACACCCGAGTTTGTCGACGAACTGAATAATCGCTACTCAGGTCGGGTATTTGCTTTCGATCACAAGACGCTGTCCGAAGATCCAACGGACAATGCCAAGTTCTTCACGCAGAGCATGCCGAAAGGCCTGGGACTGGATGTCGACGTCGTCTGCCATTCTCGTGGCGGGCACGTCGCTCGAAACCTGGCCGAGCGCCAGTCTGGCTTGCCACTCGCCGGGAAATCACTGAATGTTAACCAGGTTGTGTTCGTTGCAAGCCCGAATCGCGGCACCGCGTTGGCAGACCCGGATTACATGGGCGATTTCGTCGACGCACATACAAACATCCTCAGCGTCTTGCCCGACAACGCCATCACCGACGTTCTTGAAGTAATCGTTGCGGTTGTCAAACAACTTGCCGTCGGCGCACTCAAGGGGCTGGAGGGCCTGGCATCAATGGACCCGACTGGAGACTATGTAAGGAATTACCTCAATAGCGGACCGGGTACATCGACTTTATATCGTGCAATAGCGGCGAACTTTGAACCGACGGACAAGAAATTCAAACCATGGGCCAAGGACAAGCTCATGGATAGAATCTTTAAGGAACACAATGATCTCGTTGTTCCGACGGACGGCGTATTTGAAAAGAACGGCGACAAGATGTTCCCCATCTCGGTGGACCGCCGACTTGAGCTAGGGGCCGCTGAGGGCGTACATCATGGCAGCTTCTTCTCGAATCCCAAGGTTGTAGGGAAGTTGAGTGAATGGTTGACTGGCCACTGATAAGCACAGCATCAATGAGAAGTCTGGAAACCAACGATACTCGCAAGGAGCCTGGACTGAATTCCAAGTAAGGATTCCGAGTCTATAATTAAAGAAAACCCCGGAGGATGTTCAATGCTCTATATCCACGACGGAGTGCTACTCGACCCCGCGAGCCCGGACCCTCAGGTCTACATAGAAACACGCGGCCTTGTCACCGAAAGACACGAGATCCTGTTGCCCGGGCGCAATTCCGAGCCGGATTGGTTGCGGCGCGGGCGCAACTTGCCAGAATCACCTGATGACCCCGGCACACCTGACAGATACGTGATTCCCCGGTTTACCGAGCAAGACGGAAACGTGCTGGAAATATTTGTGGATCTATGGAACGTCAGCAAGAAAGAACAAGATTTCCATTTGATCGTCGAGATCCATCAGGCCGATTACGAGCCGGATGTTCTCTACAACGTGAAAGGAAAGATCTCTGCCAAGGACAGCGACCGTCACGAGGGCTTCGGCGTCTTTGTGCCCCTGGTGCTAATGTCATGACCTGGGTTCGCCTGTTGGTCCTCGTTTGCGCGATCGCGATGTCGGCAGCAGCACCTGCCCAGGAGAGTGACGCCGACAAGCTGGAGGAACTTGGAGTTGAGGTTGCGGACCTGGTTGGTCGATTGAATCTCGACGTACCTGATACACCAGCATTCGCAATCCTGGGTATCGCACCGCAAAACGTCATCAACCCTGACACCCCAGCCGAACTGGCTACAGCGATATTCGTTGGTAATGATGCCAATGGCAACGGTCAGGAGGGGCTGGCTCTCGAGTTTCGACCATACCTCATGTCGAAAGGATCGAAACTCACGCTCGGTGACTACGCAAACAACCCCTGGCTAGCGCGCATGGCGTTGTCGTTTGCAGATGCAAGTGGATCTGATTCCGCAGACAAAACAGACCGGCAGTCGATCGGGATTTCATTTACGCCTATCGACAGGCGTGATCCGATATCGTCCGAGTCGATCAGCGAATGTCTCGCATATGCACAGGTTGGAGTTTGGGACGAGGCCGATGGGCGCGGACGAAAACTCAGGGAAGAGGCTAGCGCAGCTGCTACATCGGGTAATGAGATTGAAAAGAGAAAAGCGGAACAAGCAATGCAAGAGTGGTTTGACGGGGACCGCGACAGGTTTCTTGAGAATGCAGCAACCACTTGCATGGAAGCGCACGTCAGGGACTCGGCTCGGTCTCCACAGCTTCAATTAGGCATCGCCTACCACGAGAGCGAGATACTCGATCTGCAGGAATCCGGTGCAGCGGCTTGGGTTTCGTATACGTTCCCTGCTGGACCCGGTTCCGTAATTACTCATGCGAGATTCAGTGACGACATTGTCAGCCCTGATCCTGCGAATGAGGGCCGTTATCTCGTAATGGACGAGACCGTGATTGGCGGTCGATACCGTCTGGGTGATGATCAGCGGGCGTTCCTTGTCGAAGCGGCGTATGTCGATAAGCGAGACGAGCTTGGCGATAGCGACGACGACTACACGACAGCACTAATCGGCGCGGA
The DNA here is from genome assembly GCA_963698895.1 of uncultured Gammaproteobacteria bacterium. GTDB lineage: Bacteria > Pseudomonadota > Gammaproteobacteria > Steroidobacterales > Woeseiaceae > UBA1847. Next base: position 18,062 of record CAVOSO010000003.1, read on the forward strand.
GTTTCGAGTTGCGGAGTCTCTCTGGATCCAGTTCGCGATTGGTGACAAGTTTGGGTCAATTGGCGACGATTCGCTGGCGCTCTCGGGACAGTTCAGGTGGGCAGTTTCCAAGTCCAGGCTATGGCCCAAGAAGTAGGCAGCAACCATGACCAAAGTCTTCAAAGAAAACACGCTCCGCGTATCACCAAAAGTCCGCCTCGTCGCGAACTGCGACCAGACGGTGAACACGATCCGGGCCGAACACGCGGCCTCGCTGCGCGTCAGTTCGCAGGCGGCTGCCAACCGGGTGAGTCCGCTGGCCGTGCGTGGTGACGCGTCGCTCAGCGGGTCCACCAGGGAATTGCTCGCCGCCAGCAACAAGAAGACGCTGGCCGCGGCCAGGGGTTCGCTGGACGGGCTGGCGGCAGGCGTCGAGGCCAACGTGTTCATCACCCTCACCGAAGACACGGACCTCAGCCTGCGCAGGCAGCCGTTCCCCGGCATCCAGTTGCGCGACTACCGCCAGCGTGGCCGGGCCGCCACGGCAACCGTGCGCATGAACCAGATCGACAAGCTGGCGGCGCACTCGTTGGTTGCGCATATCGGTTTTGGCGACACGGTGCACGTCCCCGACGTGCCGCTCGGCGAAGTGTCCAGTTCACCGGCGAGCGTCACTGCCGATGTGGCCGCTGCAGCACAGCGCAAGGGCAATTCGAAAGTGCTGGTCGGCATCATCGATGTCGGTGGCTTCGACTTCGCGCACGAAGACTTCGTCGTCGACGGCAAGACGCAGTTCCTGCGTATCTGGGACATGGGCAAGGTCGGTAGCCCTCCGAGCGGCTTCAATTACGGTCACGAATTCACGCGCGAGGACATGGAAACGGCGATTCGCGAGGCACCGCAGGTTGGAGTCGGCGTGCACGACCTCGAGCCGCAATCGCAACGTAGCCGGCATTCACACGCGACCCACGTGGCCAGTATCGCGGCCGGGCGCAAGTCGGGCGTCGCCAAGGGCTTCGATATCGCGGGCGTGCTGCTTTCCCTGCCCGACTCGGACTACGAGCGGCGCTTGTCGTTCTACGATTCAACGCGCATCGCGCATGCCGTCGACTACCTGTATCAGCTCGGCGCCATGGAAGGCTACGACGCCGTGTCGATCAACATCAGTCTCGGGACCAACGGCCACGCGCACGATGGCAGTGCGCCGATCTGCCGCTGGATCGACTCGGCGCTCACCGAGCCAGGGCGGTGTCTTTCCGTATCGGCCGGCAACGCCGGGCAGAGCGAACCCGAGTACGACGGCGACATCGGTTACATCGTGGGCCGCGTGCACACGAGCGGGCGCATCGAGGCAAACGGCCTCGAACAGATGATTCACTGGCAGGTCGTCGGCAACGGCATTGCCGACGTGTCCGAGAACGAACTCGAGATCTGGTATCCGCCGCAGGATCGTTTCGCCGTGCAACTGAAGCCGCCCGGCGGTGACTGGCTCGATGTCGTCGAGCCCGCCAAGTATCTCGAGAACCAGATGCTCGACGACGGCTCGTTTTACAGCGTTTACAACGACCTCTACCACGAGGATAACGGGCACAACACCATCTCCATCTTCCTGAGTCCGTTCCTGTCGACGGTCGTGAAGGGCGTGCGGGCCGGTGTCTGGACGATTCGCCTGATTGGCCGCGATATTCGCGATGGCCGCTATGACGGCTGGATCGAGCGCGACGACCCGCGCAAGATCGGCCGGGTTGGCGACAAGGAGTACTGGCGCTTCCCGTCCTTCTTCACGCGCTCATCGAATGTCGACAACTCGTCCATCAATACGCTCGCGTGCGCGAACAACGTGATCGGCGTCGGCAATTGCGACGGCAGGGAGAACACCATTAATGTCACGAGCAGCCAGGGGCCGACGCGCGACGGTCGCGAGAAGCCGGATATCTGTGCACCGGGCACCGATATTCTTGCCGCGAGCGGCTTCGACGACGGTGACAAGTATATCGAGATGTCGGGCACCTCGATGGCGAGCCCCTATGTGGCCGGCACCGCGGCGCTCATGCTCTCACACGAACCGAAACTGACGGCCGCGCAGATCTGCGGGGTCCTGCGCCGCACCGCGTACCCGCTGCCGCTGCGCACCTACGAATGGCAGAACGATGCCGGTTTCGGGAAGATCCAGATCGAGCGCTGTATCGAGGAAGCGAAGCTCGTCCTCGACCGGGAGGACCTGAGGCCATGAAAATTGAACTCTTCCAGTCGGCGCACGGTGACTGTCTCCTGCTCGAAGGGACCGACGGCACGCGGTTGCTGTCCGATGGCGGTATCGGCGGCTCGTTCCGCCAGCATGCCCTGCCGCGGCTCGCGAATGACGGGCGGGACATCGATCTCCTCTGCGTCTCGCACATCGACCAGGACCACATCGGCGGCGTCCTGGCCTATCTCCAGAACATGATCGACTGGCGCGTGTTCCGTCATAAGAACGACCCGGCCTTTGCGCCCGACGAACCCGAACTACCCGGCATCTCGGAGATCTGGCACAACGCGTTCTTCGACACCCGGACCAAGAACCGCGGCGCCATCGAGCGGTTCCTTGCCTTGTCCGGCGAGGTTCTTTCCGGGCACCCGCAGGCGGAGCTGCGCCAACTCGGCGCCTGGTATCGCGATCTCGCGCAAAGCGTGGGCGAGGGCATCGAGGTCTCGCGTCGCATCAGCGCCGAGCAATTGAATATTCCGCTCAACACACTCTGGGACGGCAAGTTCGTCACGCGCTCGAGCGGGTCGGACCCGATCGAGCTCGGCAGCCTGACCATCGATGTCCTCGGTCCAACCAGGGCGGAGATCCGCGAACTCAGGAAGTTCTGGGACAACTGGCTCAAGACGCGTCGCGACCAGGTCCTCAGGTTGCGCAAGCGCATGGAACGCGACGAGAGCCGGCTGGCCGAGACGGACGCGACGTTCCTGTTCGAATCCACGGAGGCGGTAGCCAAAGAGTTCGGGCTGTCGGACCTGGGCGATCGCGGCAACGTCACGGAGCCCAATCTCGCCTCGATCATGCTGCACGTCGAGGATGCGAACGGCAAGACGTGCCTGCTCACCGGCGACGGTCACATGGACGACGTCGAGTCGGGTCTCGAGAATGCCGACTTGCTGCAGCCGGGCGAGGGCTTGCACGTGGATTGCCTGAAGATCGCGCACCACGGGTCGGAGCACAACTCCGAACTGAGGCACTACCAGCGCATCACGGCAAACCATTACATCTTCTGCGGCAACGGCCACAGCCACAACCCGGATCCGCGTATCGTCGACGCCGTGATCGATTCACGCATCGGGCCTGCGAGCAAACGCTCGGGCAACGACGAAGTCGGCGACAACTTCAAGCTCTGGTTCAACACGAATCCCGATGACACGGGCAATTCGCACGCCGATCACATGGTTGCGCTGCGGCAAAAGGTCGAGCAGCGGGCGGCTGCCAGCAACGGGCAGATGCAGGCCACGTTCCAGGCGGGTTCGGTCAGGACCATCAACCTCTAGAAGGGCGTGTTCAGACGGCGTAACGGCCTCCCGGCCGTTACAACTCGATACACACTTCAAAGCCGAAATCCGTCATCCTAAGACCCTGAATTCAAAGGGTCCTTCTATGAAAACCTTGCTTCGTCGCCACGCGGGCGCGTTTCAGCTCGTATTTGTTATCGCCGTGGTCGGCTCGGCGGTCCTGTTGTCGGCTTCGCTGAAGCCGGACACGGCCGACGTGCGGCCGCAGGCTGCTGCCGGCCGGGTCGCGGTTTCCGTTATCGAGCCGCTGCCGATCGAGTTCGAACCGCGCGTCAAGCTCAACGGGGTCGTGGACGCCAGGACCGTCACCAGCATCATTCCGCAGGTTACCGGTCGGGTCGTCGAAGTCTCCCCCTCATTCCGTCCGGGCGCCACGGTGACCCGCGGCGACATGCTGTTCGTCATCGACCCGTCTGACTACAAACTCGCCGTGGAGCGCACCCTGGCCGAGATCGAGATCGCGCGCAGCGAACTCGCGCGTCTCGAGGCCGAAGGGGCCGCTGAACGCGAGGTCTGGAATCGCAACTACCCGGATCGTGAAATCCCGGCGCTGATCGCGCGCACGCCACAGATCGATGCAGCCAAAGCGCGTATCCAGAGTGGCGAAGCGGCCCGCGCTGCGGCCCGGCTCGCCCTGGAGCGCACGGTCGTGCGTGCGCCGTCCGATGCGCGCGTCCTCGAGACGCGCCTCGATGTCGGGCAGGTGGTCGGCAGCAACGCCGCGGTAGGCTCGGTGTTCGCGATCGACAGCCTCGAGATCTCGGTGCCCGTGTCGGCCGACGAGCTGCAGCGCATCGGCCCGGTCGAGGGTCGACGCGCGCTGATCAAACCCCCGGGCGGTCCCGCGATCGAAGGCGAGGTATTGCGCAAGGCAGCGTCGCTTGACGAGCGTACGCGCCTCGGCACGCTGTACATCGCCTCCGACAATCCTGCGGCCCTCACGCTCGGCGAGTTCGTCGAGATCGAGATCGACGGCATACCGACCAGCAACGCCTACCGCCTGCCACCCGGGTCGCTAACGTCGCGCGACCAGTTGTGGGTCGTCGACAACGAGCAGCTTGCCGAGCGGCGCGTGGAGATCCTGGGCCGCGAGGGCGACGCCCTGATCGTCAGCGCATTCGATGCGGCGGACGGCGTCGTCACCATACCGCCCGCGGACGTGCGCGCCGGCCTGCCGGTCGAGCGTGTCATCCGTACCGGGCTTGCCTCCACCGGGGGAGTCGTTGGTGGATCACGCTAACGATCGCGGCCTGATCGGCTGGTTCATCCGCAACCCGGTTGCGGCCAACCTCTTGATGGTCGTACTCCTGGTCGGCGGCGCCCTGTCGGCCGTCAACCTGCAGCGCCAGGTGTTCCCGACGATATCGCCCGGCACCGTGGTGGTGACGGTCCCGTTTCCCGGCGCCACGCCGGCCGAGGTCGAAGAGGGCGTAACCCGGCGCGTCGAGGAGGCCGTTCTCGGTATCGACGGCGTGAAGCGCGTGAACTCCACGGCGTCCGAGAACGTCGGCCGGGTGGTCGTCGAAACCAGCGACTTCGCCGACGTGCAGCTCGTCAAGGACGATATCGAATCCGCCGTCGACCGCCTCAGCGACTTTCCGCCTGAGAACGCCGAAAAGCCCGTTGTCGTCGCCCCCAAACCGACCGGCGGCGTCGTCACGCTGGCCGTCGTCGGCGATCTCGACCCGATGACGCTGCGACGCGCGGCGGAGGACATCGAACGCGATCTCCTCACGCAACGCGGCGTCTCGCTGGTCTCGCTCGAGGGGGACAGGGACCTCGAGATCTCCATCGAGGTCAGCGAAGAGACCTTGCGGCGCTACGACCTCACGTTTGCCGAGGTGGCCACCGCGGTCAGGCGATCCTCGCTCGACCTGGCCGGCGGTTCGATCGCGTCCGACTCCGGTGAGATCCTGCTGCGCACCAACCAGAAGCGCCAGACCGGGGAGGCGTTCGAGTCGGTCGTCGTGCGCACACTGCCCGACGGTTCGCTGATCACGCTGGCCGACATCGCCGACATCAACGACGGTTTCGTCCGCCAGCAGCTCAACAACATCTACAACGGCCGTCCCGCCGTGTTCGTGAGAGTGGCGCGCGCCGAGGCCGAAGACGTGTTGCAGGTAAAAGCGGCCGTCGATGAATTCCTGGCGGGCTACACGCCGCCGCCCGGGATCGAACTCGTCCAGTTGAGCGACGAGACCCAGCTCCTGCGCGAGCGCGTGAACCTCCTGCTCAGGAACGGCGCGTTCGGCTTCGCGCTCGTGTTCCTGTTCCTGGTGCTCGATGCTCGACCTGCGTCTCGCCGTCTGGGTCAGCGCCGGCATCGCCACGGCGTTCATGGGCGGCATCATGCTCTTCGGCGCACTGGGCGTCACGATCACGATGATCTCCCTGTTCGGCCTGATCATCGTGCTCGGCCTGGTCGTGGACGACGCGATCGTCATTGGCGAGAACATCGATGCCGAACAGCAAAGCGGCGTGCCCGGTGACGTCGCTGCCCGGCACGGTGCCCAGCGCATGCTCGCGCCGGTCGTCGTTGGCGTGCTGACAACCGTCGCGGCATTCGCACCGCTGCTGATCACGGGCGGCACGTTCGGCGACATTACGCGCGCCATCCCCGTTGTCGTCATCAGCGTATTGCTCGTGTCGGTGTTCGAGGCGTTTTGCATCCTGCCCTCGCACCTCAGTCATGGAGCGGCCTGGTCGCGTGGCCCCATCAAGCGCCTGCAAACGCGCATCGGTGCCGGCGTCGAGTGGCTGCGTGAGCGGCTGGTCAGGCCCGGTGTCACGCTGGCGGCAAAGTGGCGCTACGCCACGGTGGGCATCGCGGCGGCGTTCTTTATTCTCTGCATCGGCCTGCTGCAAAGCGGCCATGTGCGTTTCATCTTTTTCCCCGCCGTTGAGGGCAACAGCCTGTCAGCGTCGTTGACGATGCCGGACGGCACGCCGTTCGAACGCACCGATGCGGCGATTCAGCGCATGACCGCCGCGGCGTACGATGTCGCCGAGGAGATCAAGGAGGAGACCGGTGAAACGCTGTTCGTGTCAGTCACGTCCACAAGCGGCGGTAATGCTTCCCGGAACAGCGGCCCCGGCGGGCAGTCGACGTTCTCCGGCGAGGAGAACATCGGCCAGGTGCGCATCGAGCTTACGCCGTTTGGCCAGCGCACGACGACGGCTGCCGCAATCGAACGTCGCTGGCGCGACCGCGTCGGTACGATCGAAGGCGCCGAACGCGTGTCGCTTTGCATCGAGCTTTGTGCAGTTCGGGTCCGACATCGAGTTCGAGCTCGCACACCAGGACGAGGCGCTGCTCGTCGCCGCGGCCGAAGACCTGAAGCAGCAGCTTGCGCTCATCGATGGCGTCAACCAGGTCGAAGACAGTTTCGACCTCGGCAAGCGCCAGCTCGTGTTCGAGCTTACGGCGTCGGGTCGTGCTGCCGGCTTACGCGAGGCGGATATCGCCAACCAGGTACGCCAGGGTTTCTTCGGCGAAGAGGTCCAGCGTATACAACGGGGCAGGGAAGAGATTCGTGTCTATGTGCGTTACCCGGAATCGACGCGCGCGAGCCTCGATGCACTCGATAACTTCAGGGTGCAGTTGCCAGGCGGTGGGAGTGCGCCCCTGTTGACGGTCGCAAGCGTCGACGAGAGCCGCGCCTATTCATCCATCGAGCGTATCGACGGGCGCCGGATCGTGACCGTGAGCGCGGACGTCGACGAAGCGATATCGACGCCCAATATCGCGAACGAGACCGTGCTCGCCTCGGTGATGCCGGCGCTCGAACAGCAATACCCGGGGCTGCGCTGGGTGCGGGCCGGCTCGGCGCGTGAGCAGAACGAGGATCTTGCGACCCTGGGCAGTGCGTTCGTCGTCGTCCTGCTGATCATCTTTGCGCTCATCGCGACGCAACTGCGCTCGTACATCCAGCCGCTGGCGATCCTCGTTGCGATTCCGCTCGGTGTCGCGGGCGCCGTGCTCGGGCACTTCGTGCTCGGCTTCGCGCTGTCGTTTATTTCCATCTTCGGCATCGTTGCACTGGCCGGTGTCGCCGTGAACGCTTCCGTAGTGCTCGTCGATCTTTACAACCAGCACCGCGCAGACGGCAGTACGCCCATCCAGGCGGCAGCCGACGCCGCGGCTCGCCGCTTCCGGCCCGTGCTACTCACGACGCTGACTACGGCGCTCGGGCTTGCGCCGCTGCTGTTCGAAAAGAGCCCGCAGGCCCAGTTCCTGATTCCCATGGCCGTCAGTCTCGGCTTCGGTATCGTCGTCTCCGGCTTCATGGTGCTGTTCGTGACGCCCGCGGTCGCCGTCATCATCGACGACTGGCGCGCCATGGCCTCGTCACGCGATGCCGACGACGCGGAGCCGCCACTGGCCGGTCGCGTCGCACAGGGACGCGCGGCAGTGGGGCTGTTCCTCGTGTTCGCGGTCGGCCTCGTGCCGTCCGTTGCCGATGCGGCCGACCTCGAACTGCGACTCGCCAACGCGCCTGACGACGGCACGCTGGTCTTCCAGGTCTACGACGCCGCCGACACGTTCGGCGACCTGCGTGACCCGGCGCAGGAAATCTTCCTGCCCGCGGTGGGCGACGGGCTGTATCGTCTCGACGGTGTCCCGGCTGGCAGGATCGCCGTGCTGGTCTATTTCGACGAGAACGCGAACGGCTTGATCGACAAGAACTTCATCGGCATTCCGCGCGAACCGCTTGCCATTTCGAACGCCTACCAGCCGAAAGGCCCGCCAAGTTTTGCACGCGCGAGCTTCGACATGCCGGCCGATGCGCCATTGCAGATCGACATGGCGCTCTACCGGGTACTGGGCGAGCGCGGCCGGTTCGGGCTTGGCGTCGGTGTGATCGGCCGCAGTAATCCGTACCTCGACTCATCGGCAACGACATCGCAGGTAATCCCGGCCGTGACCTACGTCGGCGAGCGCCTGCAATGGTTCGGGCCCGCCTTGCGCTACGGCCTCGTCGGCAGTGGCAAACTGCGCCTCGCCGCCGCGGCCGAGTATCGTATCGGCGTCTACGAAGAAGACGACAGCGAAGCGCTGGCGGGGCTCGGCGACCGCGACGGCACATTGCTCGGTGGCCTCGGCCTGCAGTACGAGATCGCCGAGGGCTTCGAACTCGAACTGCTCTACCAACACGACGTGCTGGACCGCATCGGCGGCGGCATGGCCAACGTTCGACTGTCGCGCGGCTTCCCCTGGCGCAACACGGTGTTCGTCCCGCAGATCGCATACAACTGGCTCGGCAGCGACATGAGCAATCATGACTTCGGCGTGCCGCAAAGTGCCGCGACGCCCGACAGGCCGGCCTATCGGCTCGGCAGCACGACCAGCATCGAGGCGGGCCTCGGGGTCTTCATTGAGCTGTCCGAGAACTGGCGCGTCATCGTCAATGTCGCCGGCGAGCGTCTCGAAGACTCAGTCGTGGCCAGCCCCATCGTCGACGACGATGTCGTGATCAAGGGTCTCGCCATCGTTTCCTACGTTTTCTGATGTCAGCGACGCGGTCCGGACCCGGCACGCAAGCAACTGCCCGCTCGCGCTGTATGCCGACACTTCCCAGGGCGCGTTTACTGGAGTAACGTAACCAGTGCAGTATTAAACATAAGTGGGTGATTTCGTGCGTAACGCATTGTTTTTCCTTGTATTGGCGCTGGCAGGCTCTGCCATGGCCGCCGATACCGGGCTCCAGGTCGAAATCCAGTCGCCGTCCTCCGGCTACACCGTGGAAGACGGCGCCACGAGCGTCGAAGTCGAAGGCATCGCCTCGGCCATCGGCGGCGTGCGCTACCTCGACATCATGTTCGTCGTGGACACCTCGAGCAGCCTGCGCCGCAGTGATCCGGCCGATTACCGCGCGCAGGGCGCCATTGGCCTCGTGCAGAACCTCTCGCGCAAGAGCGATATCAAGATCGGCGTGGTCAGTTTCGATGCCAAGAGCCAGATCGCCCAGTCAATGACATCGGACCGCGAGGCGGTCATCGAGGCGCTGCGCACGCTGCCACGTTCCGGCAGTACGAACATCGCGGCCGGTATCACGTCGGCGCTGGCCGAGCTCGAGCGTAACGGCCGTCCCGGATCGTCGAAAGTCATCATGCTGTTTACGGATGGCATGTCGAGCAAGAACAAAGCCTACGATGCCGCCGTCGAGGCCACCCGGCGAGGCATTCCCATCCAGACACTGATGCTCGGGCAGGACACGAAAGGCGGCAAGATCATGGACACGATTGCCTGGGCGACGGGCGGTACGTTCATTCCTGTCTCCGACCCGCGCAAGCTGCCCGAGGCGTTCCTGAACCTGCGCACGACCGGCGTCGACAGCGTCACGCTCAGCGTCAACGGCTCGGAGCCGGTGCCCGCACGTCTCGCCGGCGGAACGTTCGCCGGCAGCGTGCCGGTCGCGATGGGTGAGAACCGCATCGTCGCGTTTGCGACGAGTCTCGACGGTGACACGCAGGCGTCGGAGATCCTCGTCAACGTGCGCGACATGAGCTGCGCCGCGCTCGAAGTCCTGGCGCGTAAAGACGGCAAGCCCGCACTGTCACTCAACGACCGTGCCGTGGAAGTCGTCGTCGACGCCTCGCAGAGCATGTGGGGACAGATTGCAGGCCGCTCGAAGATGGACATTGCCAAGACGACTCTCGACGAGGTCACGTACTGGCTCCCGGACGATCTCGAGCTCGCGCTGCGCGCCTATGGCGCCACGAGCGCACCCAAGCAGAACAACTGCACCGACTCGAGCCTGCTCGTACCGTTTCGCGAGAATAACCGCGACTACATTCGCCAGGCGATCGCCGGGCTGCGACCCATGGGCCAGACGCCGATCGCCTACGCGCTGAACCAGGTCGCACGCGATTTCGAAGCCTCGCAGGACGACCGCATCGTGGTGCTGGTCACCGATGGCATCGAAAGCTGCGGCGGCGATCCCGTGATGGCGGCGCGCCAGCTTCGCGAGCAGGGCATCACCGTGCACCTGATCGGCTTTGGACTGGGAAGCGCAGCCGACGAAGACGCGGCGAGCCTGCGCGCTATTGCGGCCGCTTCCGGCGGACGCTACGTCACAGCGAGCAGTGCCGAAGAGCTCAAGTCGGCACTGGCCGAGACGGTCGCCACGTCATTCAGCGTGTACCACGGGCAGCACCGAGGTCGCGAGCGGCTCGCTCGGGTCCGCCGGCATCATGCTCCTGCCCGAGGGTGACTACCGCGTGCAGCTCCACAGTTCACCGCCCGTGGAGGCTCGTGTCAGCCTGGCCCCGCGCGATGGTGTGACGCTCACGCTCGAGAAGAACAACGGTGATATCTCGCCGATCGAGCAGCGTGCCGAGCTGCCGTACACGAGCTGCAAGTAAGGCCGCATGTCCTTACCTCGCCACAGGTAGCAGTCCTGGTATGCAGAACGCCAGATGAAAAAGACGCTACTCCCATTACTGATCGTCGCTGTCGTCTACTTTGCTCAGCAGTATTCGGCGGTTGAGCCAGGCTCGGCAGCGAGTTCACCAGCAACGAGCCCGCCGGCAAGCGCCAGTTTCGACTGGCAATCCGGCGACCAGGTTCGCGGCAGTGGCAGGGTCACGCGCGTGCTGGCCGACGACAACAATGGCAGTCGTCACCAGCGCTTTATTGTCGAGGTCGCAGCGGGTCGCACGGTACTCATTGCGCACAATATCGACCTGGCACCGCGCGTGCCGTCGATCAGCGTGGGCGATACCGTGTCCTTCTACGGCGAGTACGAATGGAACGACCGGGGCGGCGTGATTCACTGGACGCACCACGATCCGCGCGGCAGCCATCCCGGCGGCTGGATCGAGCACCAGGGCCGGCGATACGAATAAGCTCGGTGTCGACTACGCGATCGAGGTCGCGGTACAGTAGCCGCATGATTCAGGACACACGGTTGTACACAGCGCTGGCGCTCGCCGGCACGATTCCTTTCATTGCCGGTGCGTTGTTGCCGTGGCTGGGCCATGACTCGCTGCCGCTGGTGGGTTCGACGGCACAGATGGTGGCCTCCTACGGCCTTGCGATTGTCTGCTTTCTTGCCGGTGCTCACTGGGGAACCCACCTCTCGGGCCGTTCGATACCTTCGCTCAACCTGTTCATCATCAGTAATGCGATATTCCTGGCCGCTTGGTTTGCCTACGTTGGCGCGGATATCAAGATAGCGCTCGGCATGCAGGTCGCCGCGTTCGTGGTACTCCTGCTCATCGATCTGCGCCTCAGGAACAGTGACGCTATTTCTGCAACGTATTTCCGCGTGCGCACAACGGCGACAACGATCGCCGTTGTGTCGCTGCTCATCGTCATAGCCCAGTGACTGTCACTGGCGCCGCACATGCTGGTCGTTCTCGGTAACCAGCTCTTCGCGCCGGAGCATTTGCCTCCGGCAGATACGACGGCCGTCTTCATGGCCGAAGACCTGGGGCTTTGCACCTATGTCCGCCATCATCAGCAGAAGATCGTGCTCTTTCTCGCCGCGATGCGCTCCTACGCGGACGAACTCGAGAAAGCCGGCTACGAGGTCACCTATCATCGGCTGGATTCTTCAGAGGCGGGCAGTTACGAGGACAAGCTCGAGGCCGCGATGCGAAGTTGCGGCGCGACGCGCTTGCAGCACTTTGAAATCGAGGACAAGCCGATGGAGAGCAGGCTCGTCAGCTTCGCGAGCCACAATGGTTTCGAGAGGGACGAGCTGCCGTCGCCGATGTTCTGTTGCTCGCGCAGCACGTTTGCGGCGTTCGCCAACAACAAGTCGCGTTTGCTGATGGGCGATTTCTACAAGCAGCAACGCCGTCGCCTGAACGTGTTGCTGGACGCAGACTCCAGGCCATTGGGCGGGCAGTGGAGTTTCGATGCAGACAACCGCAAGAAGCTGCCGCGCAATGTGCAACCGCCGGAAATGGCCTGGGCGGCACCCGGCGCGCATGCACAGGATGTCATCGCGCTGGTGCGACGTGAGTTTCCGGATCACCCCGGCGATGCGCGGGAGTTTTGCTGGCCGGTCACACGCCGCCAGGCACGCGACTGGCTCGCCGATTTCGTGGCCCATCGCCTGGACGATTTCGGGCCGTACGAAGACGCCATAAGCTCGCGCTCCGAGACCGTTTTTCACAGTGTGCTGAGTCCCTGTATCAACCTCGGCCTGCTCACACCGCGCGAGGTGATCGACGCTGCGCTCGCCCGCGTCGACGAGGTTCCCCTGCAGAGCCTCGAAGGCTTCATTCGCCAGGTCATTGGCTGGCGAGAGTTCGTGCGCGGCGTTTACCGGGAATTCAGCGAGCAGCAGGACGTCACGAATTTCTGGTCACACGAACGCGAAATGGCCACCAGTTGGCGCGACGGTACGACGGGCATTCCACCGCTGGACGATGCCATCCGCACGGCACAACGACTTGGCTGGACGCATCACATACCGCGGCTGATGGTCCTCGGCAATCTCATGACGCTGTGCGAGATCAGGCCAGCAAGTGCGCATCGCTGGTTCATGGAGATGTTCGTCGATTCGTCGGAGTGGGTCATGGGTCCCAATGTCTACGGCATGGGGCTCTTCAGTGACGGCGGCATCTTTGCCACCAAACCTTACATCTGTGGCTCGAACTACCTGCTCAAGATGAGCGACTACAAGAAAGGCCCCTGGTGCGACATCGTCGACGGGCTCTACTGGCGCTTCATCGACAAACACCGCGACTTTTTCGGCGGCAATCCCCGCCTTGCGTTGATGCCCAGGGCGCTTGATCGCCTCGACAGCGAACGGCGCACGCGTATTTTTGCAGCAGCCGAGGCGTTCCTGGAAGAGCACACAACGGCGTAACGTGGGCTAGGGTTGGCCGGGTTGCGGTTCCGGATCCGGAGTCTCGCCGGGCGTCGAGTAGGCGTACACCGCACGCATGCGCAACTCGAAGGGCCCGTCCTGATCGTCGTAGATCATCAGGCCCATACCCGTGATCTGCCCGGAGTCGAGTGCCGGCCCATCCAGCCGGTAGCCGCGGAACTTCGGAATGAACCGGCCGAACGGGATGTCCACCGTCGTCCACGTTCCGTCCTGCGTCTCGAAGTCAGCCCAGTAGCTGACCTGCCTGCCGCGCCAGCGTGCGTCGGTCGTCAGCCGCCACGTGTAGCGCCGGCCATCGCCCTGTACGCGTAAGCGGATGCCGGCGTTGCTCGACAGATCGAGCACCATGGGGGAGGTGCGGATGGAGCTGAAACCGCCACCGTTCGTGTTCGTCTTGCCCGTGAAATGCAGCTCGCCCTGCTCAAGAGAGAAGTCGCCTTCGCTCCGTCCTCCCATAACATTGTCGTTGACCACGTACCAGCCGAAGTCGGTGCTGGTCGACGTGAAGTCGGTGAGCAGGATCTCGTTCGCAGGCGTTGCGGCGGCGCCCTCTGGCGGTACGACAAGCGTCATAAGCAGTAGTCCATGAAGCAGTGAAACAGGGATTGCGCGCATAGGTCGGGTCCGTTGGCTCGGCAGGTTATTTCGCAGGCCGGGTAGGGTCAACTCTAGCAGCACTGGCCCTGGTACAGGCCGCTTTCAATTTGGGAACTCTAGCTTTAGACTGTGTCTAATTTCAAGAATTCCTGAAAAGTCTGAATGATGTCACCTTACGTACAGCGCTTCGTCATGCACATTGGCGAAATGGGCTCCCGCTGGGGCCTGAACCGCACCCTCGGGCAGATGTGCGGCCTCCTTTATGTGACCCCGGAGCCCATGAATGCCGACGAGATCGCCGCAACGCTCAATATCTCGCGTTCCAACGTGAGCATGGGCCTCAAGGAGCTCAAGACCTGGCGCCTGGTGCAGCCGGCGAGCGTCCCGGGCGATCGCCGCGAGTACTGGACCACGCCCAAGGACGTCTGGGAGGTGTTCCGCGTGCTGGCCGAGGAGCGCCGGCGCCGCGAGATCGACCCGACGCTGTCGATGCTGCGCGACACCCTGCTCGACGAGCCGGCCTCGGCGCAGGACCGCTACGCGCGGGAACGCATGCAGGAAATGCACGACCTCGTTGAACTGCTCAACAACTGGGTGGATGAGATGAACGGCCTGCCGCCGAAGACGCTCATGCGCCTATTGAAGCTCGGCCGCAAGATCAAGCAACTGCTCGATCCGCGCCGCAGCAGTAAAGCCCCGACCAAAGCCACACGCCACTAGAAGGACTAACGCATGGAAGCCCTGGCCCTCGCAAGAGTGCAGTTTGCCGCCAACATCACGTTCCACATCCTGTTCCCGACGATCACCATGGGGCTGGCGTGGCTGCTCGTGTATTTCAAGACCAAACAGGATCGCACGGGCGACGCCTACTGGGTTGAGGCGTATCGCTTCTGGGTGAAAGTGTTCGCACTGACCTTCGCGATGGGCGTGGTCACCGGCATCACCATGAGTTTCCAGTTCGGCACCAACTGGCCGGGTTTCATGGAGACCGTCGGCAATGTCGCGGGACCGCTGCTGGGTTACGAAGTGCTCACGGCGTTTTTCCTGGAAGCAACGTTCCTCGGCATCATGCTGTTCGGCCGCAAACGCGTCAGCAACCGCGTGCACACGCTCTCGACGTGGATGGTTGCGATCGGCACGTCGCTCTCGGCGTTCTGGATCCTCGCGCTCAACTCGTGGATGCAGACGCCCACCGGATTCGAAATGCGTGACGGGCAGGCCTTTGTGCTGAGCTGGATGGACGTCATCTTCAACCCGTCGATGCCTTACCGGATCGTGCACATGATGCTGGCATCGGGGCTGACGGCCGCGTTCGTCGTTGCCGGGCTGTCCGCGTATCGGCAACTGCGTGGCGATACGTCGAAGGCCAATGGCGTTGCGCTGCGCGTTGCTACCTGGCTTGCCGCGATACTCATCCCGCTGCAAATTCTTGCCGGCGACCTGCACGGCCTGAACACGCTGGAGCACCAGCCGGCCAAGGTTGCCGCGATGGAAGGGCTCTGGGACGACACCGAGGGCGCCGACCTGTTGCTGTTTGCCTGGCCCGATGAGGCGAATCGCGAAAACCACTTCGAGATCGCGATACCGAAAGGCGCGAGCCTGATCCTGACGCACGATCCCAACGGCCTCGTGCAGGGTCTCAACAGTTTCGAGGACGCCCACCCGCCGGTTGCGCCGGTGTTCTTCGGCTTTCGCATCATGGTCGGCGTCGGCATGCTGATGTTGCTCGTGTCCTGGGCCGGCGTCGTGGGTGATGCGCAAGGGCAGGGCGGCGCCGGCCTGGCTCGCGCGCGTGCTGGTGGGCATGACCTTCTCCGGCTGGGTCGCGACCGTGGCCGGCTGGTATGTCACCGAGATCGGCCGGCAGCCCTGGCTCGTGCAGGGTGTGCTGAAGACGGCGCAGGCCGTCGGCCCGGTTCCCGCAGCGCCCATTGCTGTCTCACTCACGACGTACCTGTTGCTGTACCTCGTGCTGCTCATCGCGTACGTCTCCGTGGTCTTCTACCTCGCGGCACAGGCCGCGGTGGGGCAGATACCGCGTGAAAGCGAGCGGCTCGACAACCCGCTGCAGCAGCCGACAGGAGCATGACCATGGACTTCTGGCTTCCGGTGGTATTCGCAGGGCTCATGGCGCTGGCCATGCTCATCTACGTCGTGCTCGACGGCTATGACCTCGGTGTCGGTGTGCTGTTGAACGGGGCCGATAACAAAGAGAAGGACCTCATGATCGCCTCGATCGGCCCCTTCTGGGATGCCAACGAAACCTGGCTCGTGCTGGGCGTCGGCATCCTGCTCGTGGCGTTTCCGATGGCGCATGGCGTCATTCTCTCGTCGCTGTACCTCGAGGTGGCGGCAATGCTCGTCGGCCTCATACTGCGCGGCGTGGCCTTCGACTTTCGCGTGAAGGCGCGCGAGCCGCACAGGCCGCTCTGGAACGCAGCCTTCTTCGGCGGTTCGCTGCTCGCGTCACTGGCGCAGGGTTTCATGCTCGGGCACTACATTACGGGCTTCGAGCACAGCGTCGGCGCGTATGCCTTCTCGGTGCTCATCAGCATCTGCGTCGTTGCCGGCTATGCACTGCTCGGAGCGACCTGGCTGATCATGAAAAGCGAGGACGAACTGCAGAGGAAGGCGGTGCGCTGGGCGCGGCTTGCCCTGTGGTTGACGGCGGCGGGTATCGCGGCCGTGTCCATCGCCACGCCGCTGATCAGCACACGCGTCTTCGACAAGTGGTTCGCGTTTCCGCAGTTCCTGTTGTTGTCGCAGATTCCGGCGATATCGATCGCGCTGATCCTCGCCTGTCATTTCCGTCTGCGCAAACTTGCGAAGCAGATCGACGGCCGTGAGTGGCAGCCGTTTGCGTTCGCCGTATCGATCTTCCTCCTCGCGTTCGCCGGACTGGCGTTCAGCCTGTTCCCCTACCTGGTCATCGATGAGATCACGATCTGGGAGGCCGCCGCCGCGACCAACTCGCTGCTGTTCGTGCTCTGGGGCGTGGTGATAACGTTGCCGGCGATCCTCGCCTACACCGTGTTTGCTTACCGGGTGTTCTGGGGCAAGACGCGCGAGCTTAGCTACGATTAGACAGCACGCCAGGCCCGGGATGCGTCAGAACTTGTCGGGCCTGAGCACTGTGACATCGCCGATATAGAGGATCATCGCGTAGTTGGCGTAGAACTTGTCACGAACACTTGCGGCGATACGTTCGGCCAGGGCCGCATCGCACACGACCTCGACCCGGATGTTGCCGCTGGACGTCCAGCCGGCATCGCGTATGCCGCGGCTACCACGGCCGCGGGCGTTGACAATCGTATAGCCGCTCGCACCGAGCTCGTCCAGGACTTCGGTAATACTCGTCTCGAGCACGGCCTCGGTGACGATGGTCAGGAGCTTACGGTGATTCGAATCCATCAGTTCAGGCTCCGAGTGTGTGGGCCCATTGGGCGATCGAATAGTAAACAGGAATACCGACAAAAATATTGAAGGGGAAGGTTACGCCGAGCGACGCTGCCAGCGACAGCGACGGGTTGGCCTCCGGCACAGCGATGCGCATGGCGGCAGGTGCCGCAATATACGATGCGCTGCCAGCCAGTACCGCGAGCATGGTCGTGCCACCGACGGACAGACCGATCGCTGCGCCAAGCAATGCGCCGACAGTGGCGAGCGGCACTGGCGCGAGCACCCCAAAGCCGATGAGGAAAACGCCGTTTTGCAGGACCGTACGGGCCTGCGCCGCGGCGATCAGGCCCATCTCCAGCAGGAACAGCGCAAGCACGCCCTTGAAGAGATCAAAGAACAGCGGCTCGAGCGGTGCCAATCCTGCAGGGCCGGACATCCAGCCGATCAGCAGGCCACCGACGAGCAATACGATGCTCTTGCCGAGAAACGCTTCGTGGGCCACCTTGCCCCAGGCGAGATTCGTATCGTTCTTGCGGGCGAGAATAATGCCGACAACAATCGCGGGTACCTCGAGCAGCACGAGGAACAGCGGGAGTTGTGCATCCACGACGATCTCGCGGCCGGCGAGATAGGCGATGCCCACGGCATAGGTGGCCACGCTCACAGACCCATAATGCGCGGCGAGGGAAGCCGCGTCCGGCCGGCCGAGGCGCCCGAGCCGCCGTATGACAGGGTAGAGCAGCAACGGAAGAGTGAAGCCCATCACCAGCACGGCCACGACCTGCGGCAACATGCTCGTGAAGGACTGTTGTGAGAGTTCGACGCCGCCTTTCAGACCGATAGTGAGCAACAGCAAGGTACTCAGCAGGTCGTAAATAGCGGGTGGCAGCCGGAGCTCCGAGCGCAGGAGTCCGGCCGCCACACCGAGGCCGAAGAAGAGAATTACGGGGTCCACGTATAAGTGCCTATCGCTTTACAATCGACCGTGCATGGATTCTATAGGGAGGGAGAACCACGGACCAGTCGATTTTATCGACCGGAATCCTCGCAATTTTCGAAGTCTCACGCGGATCGCCGCAGGGTGCTGGAAGCGCTACAATGGCGGGATCGGATAGAGTCGCTATTCTGGCAGTAGTCATGAATCACTTTGATTACATCATTGTCGGTGCAGGATCGGCCGGCTGTGTATTGGCTAATCGACTGAGTGAAGACCCCGCGATTAGCGTTTGCCTCATCGAAGCAGGCCCGGTGGACAGCCATCCGCTGATTCACATGCCGATGGGTTTCTCTTTACTCAGCGAGCACAACAAGACCAACTGGTGCTTTGAGACCATCGCGCAACAGCAGCTAAATGGCCGACGAGGCTACCAGCCCAGGGGCCGGGTTCTCGGTGGTTCCAGCTCGATCAACGCCATGGTCTACATCCGGGGCGTGCCGGCGGATTACGATCGATGGGCAGAGGCGGGCGCGACCGGCTGGTCCTACCAGGATGTCCTGCCTTACTTCAGGCAGTCGCAAGACCAGGAGCGTGGCGAGGACGCGTTCCACGGCACGGGCGGGCCGCTGGCCGTCAGTGACCTGCGTTACAGAAACCCGTTGAGCCACATGTTCATCGAGGCCGCGCGTCAACTTGAATTGCCGGCCAACGAGGATTTCAACGGCACGTCGCAGGAGGGTGTGGGTTTCTACCAGGTGACACAGCGAGAAGGCCGCCGGTGCAGCGCCGCCGCCGCTTACCTGACGCCCGTGCTCAGTCGCAGCAACCTCGAAGTGGTCACCGGGGCGTACGTTGAGAAGGTTGTTTTCGAAGGGAAACGCGCCGTCGGCGTCGCGTTCCGCACCGGCGAGCGCCAGGCGACGCTGCGGGCCAAACGGGAGGTACTGCTCGCGGCCGGCGCACTGCAGTCACCGCAACTCCTGATGCTCTCCGGCATCGGTCCGGCCGCTCATCTGCAAGAACATGGCATCGAGGTTGTGCATGCTTCGCCAGGGGTGGGCGACAACCTGCAGGATCACTTCGACTACACAGTGATCCGTCGAGTGACCTCTGTACACGCGATGGGATTCACGCTGGCGAGGGCATTGCGCGCGATTCCCGATCTCTTTCGCTACCTGCGTCGTGCCGGCCCGCTCACCTCGAACCTGGCCGAAGCTGGCGGGTTCCTGCGCACGTCGAGCGATGAGCCGGCACCGGACATCCAGTTGCATTTCGTGCCGGGCATCGTCGATGACCATGGCAGGAAGAAGCATTTCCTTGGCGGCATTTCCTGCCATGTCTGCGTGCTGCGCCCCGAGAGCCGCGGCAGCGTGACGCTGCTCGATGCCAACCCGCGCTCCGCGCCGAGAATCGACCCGCGTTATCTGACTGCGGGCGACGACCTGGAGCGCACACTGAAAGGCGCGAGGCTGATTCACCGCATCCTGGACGCGCCCGCGTTCGAACGCGTCATCGGCCCAGGTATGTATGTGGACGGCACTGCGGATGACGATGAGATGATCGACGATATCAGGCGTCGTGGTGACACGATTTATCACCCTGTCGGAACCTGCCGCATGGGCTCGGATGAAGCCGCCGTCGTCGACCCGTTCGCCCGGGTGCGCGGCGTGCAGGGCCTGCGCGTCGTCGACGCCTCCATAATGCCAACGCTGGTGTCGGGCAACACCAATGCACCGACCATCATGATCGCGGAGAAGATCGCGGACGCGATCAGGCAGAACCCAGTCGATCGCTGATGTAGTTGTACTCGTCGGCGATGAGGCGCTTGCAGTCTATCGCAACGAACTCAGCCAGCGTCTTGCCGACGAACGGAATGCCGCAGTCGATGGTCATGTGAACGTGGTTGACGCAGCCGTCGTCCAGCGGTTCCAGCAGCAGCGTTCCCGTAATCGTGACGGGGACATTGGCGATATCGATGACGAGGTCCGCCTCATACACAGCGTCGTCGTAACAACGCCATTCCTCGGACTGCTCCACGGTGTTCCAGGGCTGCAGGAACTTGCTGAGAATGCCGGGCACGTCGGCCGGCAACTCGCGGACGAAGCTCACGGCCGCACCGTCCGCGTTCTTCCTGCATTTCTCGATACGAATATTCCGCGCGCCCAGCGCCTTCTGTTTTGCCCTGATCGCCTTCTTGTCCGTAAACATCGCATACACGGCATCGGTGCCATGCGTGTACTCGTGGTCTCGACGGATCTCCATGCTAGCGGTTGCGCCCCATCTTCTCGTGGCTGCTGACCCATTCATGGGCCAGTATCGCGGACGACAACGACAAGTCGCCAGCCAGTACGACAGCCGCGATGATCTCGGCGAATTTGTCCACCTTGCCGTCGCCGTAGCAGTCCATCATCTCGAGGCATTCACGTTGTGTCGGCAGACCCGTGCCCCCGCCGTAAGTCGCGCAGATCAATGCCGGCAGTGTCACCGACGAGTACAGGTCCCCGTTGTCGAGCAACTCGAAATAGGTCATCCCCGCGTGGGATTCAGAAACGTTTGCCGCGTCCTGGCCCGTGGCGATAAACATCGCAGCAATACCGTTCGCGGAATGGGCGCCGCTATAGACTGCGCCGGACAAGTGCGTGCCGATACCTGCGATCTGCCGGAACCTGTACAACCATTCCGGTTCGATGCGAAGAAGCTCTTTTGCCACCTCCTTCTTCAGGACAAACTCCGCGACGACGCGTTTGCCGCGTGTCTGGATCATGTTCATGCTTGAGTGTTTCTTGTCCGTGTCGATGTTGCCGGACAGGATGTAGCGTGGTTTCGCCGGGTGATGCGCGCGAATCCACTCGCAGGCGTACAGCGTAGCTTTGCCGGTCATGTTCTGGCCGGCCGCGTCGCCCGTCGTATAGCAGAACCGCGTGTACAGCATCTTGGCGACGATGTATTTCTCGATTTCGATCAGTCGGGGCACGTCCACCGATGCCTTGACGACGCCACGAATCGCATCGATGTGCTCGTCCAGCCACTTGCCGAATTCGCGTGCCTCCAGCGCATTGTCGAACAGGAAGACGGGCGCCCGTTGCATCGAGTGCTTTACAACCGTGGTCTTGGCGCCCCCGCATTCGCTGATGACACGCATACCGCGGCTGTAGCTCGCGACGAGGGTTCCTTCGGTCGTGGCCAGCGGAATGTAGAAATTGCCCTTGGCATGTTCGCCGTCCATGAGCAACGGCCCCGCGATGCCGATCGGCATCTGTGCGGTGCCGATGAAATTCTCGATGTTGCCGTTGGTGACCGCGGGATCGATCGTGTAACTCGATACCGTGTCCATTGTGCGGCCCGTCATTGCCTGAATGAAAGCCGCACGCTGCGAGGCCATCTCGCGCGTGTGATCGTTGTTCTTGTCGCGTGGAATTCGGTCGGATTTCGACATGATGTTCTCCGGTAAATATTTCGTCGCGGCCTACAGCATTTCTTCAAGTTCGGCCAGCGACATCTCCAGGTAGTCGATGAGACGCTGCACCTGGGGCACCGTACTGCGGCAGGCGATGATGCCGAAGTCGAGGTTGCCGTGGTAACTGACAAACGTGATGTTCAATGCGAAGCCGTGGAAGACTGCAGAAACAGGATAAGAGCCGAGCAAGGGAGCGCCGTTCCAGTAAAGCTGCTCGCTGGGGCCCGGGACATTCGAGATGACCGTGCTGACCGGCGGGAACCAGTCGGCGACGCCCATCATGCTGGTGATAAACAGTGGTGTCTGCATCAGGGTCGCGTACAGGGCGGCTTCCCGGCGCGTGAGTTGGCCGAGCATCTCCTTGCCGGCACGCGTCGACTCCGTGATTGCTTCGAGCCGGTCCGCCGGATCCTCGTGGCGCGTGCCGAGGTCGGCGATGATGTAGCTGATCGCAACTGACGAATCGAAATCGTCTTTATCCCGGACGGACACCGGCACCAGTGCGCGCAGTGAGTGCTCGGGGAGTTCGCCCTGTGCCTCGAGGTAACGCCGCAGTGCACCCGAACACATCGCGAGGACGATGTCGTTAATGGTGACGTCGGCTGCTTCGCTGACAGCCCGGATGCGATCGATGCTCCATGACTGGGCCACGAAGCGTCGTGAACTCGAAACCTCGGTGTTGATCATCGTATGCGGAACATGCCGCCAGGGTACCGCGAGGCCTTCGCCGATACCCAGCCACGTCGCCGCATAGTTCTTGATCACGCCAAGGAAATGCGCCGATGTGTCGAACTGCGTCTTGAAGAACTCTGCCATCGTCTTGAGTTCGAACTCGCTCGGCGCGGGTTCGACAACACGGTGGTTGCCATGGCGTGCTTTCAATCCTTCGTGCGCTTCCAGTGACAGCGGCGACAGGTGCATGCGGGCGGCAGGGTCGGTCGAGCAACCGCCTTCGGTCAGCCGCACGCCTGCAACGCCATCGATCGTCGCGTGATGCACCTTGGTGTACACGGCGAACTGGCGGTCCTTGAGGCCTTCGATCAGGTTGGCCTCCCAGAGCGGGCGGCTACGGTCGAGCAGGTTGGCGTGAAGTCGCGAGACCAGTGCGAACAGCTCGCGGTATCCGCCCGGACTCGGCAGGGCCGAATGCTGCACGTGGTAATCGAGGTCGAGGTCCGGGTCGGGCTCCCAGTACAGCGGGCCGAAGCGCCCCAGCGCGCCGTGAGTCACTCGATGAGCGAAGGGCTTGCGAAGCTCTGTGGTTGAGCAATAGGCTTCGCGAAGTTCGGACATGAAGCGGCGCCGGTGCACGCGCGCCGGAAACTCGAAGAGATTCAGGCAGGCGATGTGCATCGGTGATTCGGGACTTTCGAGGTACAAAAAACCCGAGTCCAGAAGTTCGATTCTGTCCACACCCCGATTTTACCGGAACGCCGCGCCGGATCGGCGCGACAGTGCATAGGTAGTTTCATCAATGATTGCGTGGCGCTCATTTGGTCGATCCACACGGCTGTATTAGGATGCCCTGTCAGGCAATAGGGCCTGCCACAGCACGCATCGTGGGGCGCTCGCGAATGAACAAGATCGGAATCAAACAGTGGGACGAGCTGGAAGACCGCAAACCGGCCGCCGCATTGGTCGCAGGCGTCGACCTGGTGATTGTTCGCTATGACGATGCTGTCACCGTGTTGTACGGACGCTGCGCGCATCGCGGTGCGCTCATGGCGGATGGTCATGTCGACGGCGACAACCTGATCTGCGGCCTTCACGGCTGGGACTACCGACTCGATACCGGCGTCAGCGAATACAACAACAGTGAGACCTTGCCCCGGTTCAACGCCTGGGTGGAGAAGGGACAGGTTCTCGTCGATGAAGACGAGATTGCGGCCTGGGCCAAAAAGCACCCGCAGCCATACAAGCGCGATGCCTACCAGGGTGCCTACCAGGATCCGACGGGCATCCGCGATGAGCCCCACGTGAAGTTCATTCGCAAACTCGCGAGCGAGGGCCTGAGCAAAGTCGGGCACCACGGTCCATCAGCGGCCATGGGTGTTCCGCGGAGCAGCCTGCCGACGTGGGACGACCTGCAATTCGTCGTCGCTCAGCTCCACAAGCTGCCGTTGCTCGATGAGGACGAGGTCGGCACCGACCTGGTTATCGGGCCGAACGCAAAGCGGCCATTGCGCCTCGACATACCGCTGTTTGTTTCCGACATGAGTTTTGGTGCGCTATCTGAAGAGGCGAAGGTTGCGCTCGCCAAAGGTGCGGAACTGGCCGGTACCGGCATTTGTTCGGGCGAGGGCGGCATGCTGCCCGAAGAGCAGGCGGCGAACTCGCGCTACTTCTACGAGCTCGCGTCGGCGCGCTTCGGTTTCTCGTGGGACAAGGTAGAAAAGACGCAGGCGTTTCATTTCAAAGGCGGGCAGGGCGCGAAGACCGGCACGGGCGGACACCTGCCCGGCAACAAGGTGCAGGGCAAGATTGCCGAGGTGCGCAACCTGGACGAGGGGCAGCCGGCGATTTCGCCGGCACGATTCCCGGACTGGACCGAGCTGAGTCAATACAGGGATTTCGCCGGCGAGGTGCGTGAGAAGACCGGTGGCATCCCGGTCGGCTTCAAGCTCTCGGCGCAACACATCGAGAAAGACATCGACGCGGCGCTCGACATTGGCGTCGACTACATCATCCTGGACGGTCGCGGTGGCGGCACGGGCGCTGCACCACTCATCTTCCGGGACAACATCTCGGTGCCCACGATACCCGCACTGGCCAGGGCTCGACGGCACCTCGATGCCTGCGGTGCAGACGGCGTTACGCTCATTGCGACGGGCGGCCTGCGGCATCCGGCGGACTTCGCCAAGGCGATGGCGTTGGGGGCAGACGGGGTGGCTGTATCCAATGCCGCGATCCAGGCAATCGGCTGTTTGGGTATGCGTGCCTGTCAAACCAACAATTGCCCGGTCGGTATTGCCACGCAAAAGCCGCATCTTCGCGAACGCCTGCCGGTCGACATCGCCGCCGAGCGCCTGGAGCGCTTCTTCTCAGCGTCCGTAGAGCTGATGACGGTGCTGGCGCGTGCTGCCGGGCATCGTCATCTGAGCGAATTCTCGGTTGACGACCTGACGACGTTCAAGATGGACATGGCGCAACTGACCGGCGTCGCCTACGGGGGTGTGGCGCCAATCGGCGCCACCCGGTAAAAGACCGGCGACACACGGCAGGGGGAGGACCGTGGCCGCCGGCCGACACATCAACGCCGGTCTTGCCGACGCTCTCCGCGTTCCTTGCGTTTCTCCATGCGGTCTTCTTTTATGTCCGCAAGCTGTGCGCGTTGCTCATCGGTCAGCACCGCATGAATCTCGCCGCGAACGCGTGAGAACAACAGCGTTGCCTCCGTGGCGAGCTCGCCATTCGATGCCGCGATGTTCTGAACTTCCGGATCACCAACGTCCAGCGCTTGCAGTGCATCGTGGTTTGCGCGCAGCTTCTCGCGCAGTGCTTTCATTTCGGGTTGCGCCGCTTCCATGATGTTTTTCACGGTTTCACGCTGGGTCTCATCCAGGCCGAGACGGTCGGCCATACGGCCGGAAATCATGCCCGGGTCCGGTATCCCGAAGCCCGGTCCGCCGAAATGCCGGCCAGGGCCGCGTCGTCCGTCGTCGTCGCCCGCGAAGGCGCTCGCGGACAGCATCGCCGTTGATACAAGGGCCAGTAGTGCGGTCTTGCTGAATCTCATGGTGTTCTCCTCAGGTCGCTGGGTGTGATGCGTAGAGTACGGCGTCCCGTATGGAGTTACGTCAGTGCCGTGCAAAGGAGTGTCAAGAACTGTCAGGATGGTGTTTCCCGCATTGCAGCGGGCGCGGGATTGATCCACGATGATGTCTCCCATGACCGATTCGAAGATCCTCATCATCGATGACGACCGGGAGCTCGGCGAAATGCTCAAAGAGTTCCTCGCACCTGATCATCTGGACGTCAGCGCCCGGCTCAGCGGCGAGGACGGCTTGCAGGCCCTGCGGCAGGGTACCTGGGATCTGCTGATACTCGACATCATGCTGCCCGGGATGAACGGCATCGACGTTCTCAAGGAAGTCCGGCGGTCCAGCGACATACCCATCATCATGCTCACGGCGCGTGGCGACGACGTGGACCGGATTCTCGGCCTCGAGTTCGGGGCCGATGACTATCTCTCCAAACCTTTCAACCCGCGGGAACTGCTCGCGCGCATCAAGGCCATCATGCGGCGCTCCCGGCCCGACGAGAAACGTGGCGGTGCACTCAGCGTCGGTGCGCTGGAAGTGGACGCGCGTGCGCGGCGCGTCAGCGCGGGCGGTGAGTCGATACGCCTGACCGGCACCGAGTTCGAACTGTTGCGCTGCCTGGCCGAGTCGCCCGGCACGGTCGTTCCCAAGGAGCAGCTCACGCAACAGGTGCTGGGCCGACGCTACATGCCGTACGACCGCAGCATCGACACGCATGTGAGCAACGTGCGCCGCAAGCTCTCGAGTGCGGGCGTGGATAATCCGTCCATTCGCAGCCAGCGCGGCGTCGGCTATCTGCTGCTCGTGGACGATCAGGGGCGCCCGGATGCGTAGCCTGCTCATCCGCATCTTCGTCGCGTTCTGGTCGATCATCGTGATCACCATCGTCGCAGCCTCTGCGCTCGGCTTCTGGTACGCCGAGCGCACGCGCGAGATGATGCAGAACTTCGAAGACAGCGACGCGGTTATGGAGGCGAGCGCGGCGCTCAACGAGGACGGCCGTGAGGGACTTACGCGGTGGTTGCGCTCACTGCCCGGCGCGACCGAGTCGCTCGTGTACATCCTGGACGACAACGGCAAGGACCTCCTCGGCCGGAAATTACCGGCGCCCGTGCGGGTTGCCATGCGGCGGTTCGCGGATCCGGATCGCCGGCGCCGGCCGCCACGGCATGACACCCGCAACATCCGCCCGGCACGTCCGTTTACGCAACTGGTGGCTCCCGACAACCGGGTCTATACGGTCTTCGTGTTACCCGCCAGGAGCGTCACGACGCGCTGGTTGGTGGACAATGGCAGGGGGGCGCTGGCGACGCTCGCGCTACTCATCAGCGCCATCGTCTCGTTCCTGCTCGCGCGCACGATCTCCCGGCCCATCCGCCGCTTCCGCGAGTCGGCCAATGCCATCGCGGGCGGCAATCTCGACACGCGTGTCGCGGAGTACGTCGGCAAGCGGCACGATGAAATCGGGCTGCTTGCCCAGGACTTCGACCGCATGGCCGACGGGCTGCAGCACGCCTGGCTGCGGCAAACGGAACTCACGCGGAACGTGTCGCACGAATTGCGGTCCCCGTTGGCACGCTTGCGTGTAGCGCTCGAGCTGGCGCGCCGCAAAACGGGCGACCTGGTCGAACTCGACCGGATCGAAAGGGAGACGGAGCGACTCGATGAACTCATCGGCCGCATCCTCGAGTTTTCGCGGCTGGATTCGGATTTTCACGAGGGCCGGTCGACGGTCAGCCTCGACGACTTGTTACGCTCGGTGGTGGATGACGTGCGCTATGAGTACGGTCACCAGGGTACCGCGGTGAGGATCGAGCTGGAACCGGGCGATGAATGCACGCTGAGCGGCTACCCGAACGCGCTGCGTAGCTGTATCGAGAATGTCATCCGCAATGCCCTGCAGCACAGCCGTGACGACGGCAACGTGACGGTTGGTTTGAGGGTCGACGACTCGCAGGCGCTGATTAGCATTGAGGACCAGGGTGGCGGCGTGCCGGACGACGAGCTCGAGCGCATCTTCGAGCCGTTCTATCGGGCAACGGCGCGACAGGCCAACACTGCACAACAGAGTGGCGGGCTGGGCCTGGCCATCGCCGCGCGCGCAACGGCATTGCACGGCGGGGCGATAAGGGCCCGCAATACGGAGAAGGGTCTGCGCGTCGAGATCAGCCTGCCGTTGGTGCTTCCACCTTGATGAGATAGTGCGCCAGCGCGGGCAGCAGGGTCAGCGCGCCGAGCATGTTCCAGAGGAACATGAACGTGAGCATCAGGCCCATATCGGCCTGGAACTTGATCGGTGAGAAGATCCATGTGCCGACGCCGATCGCCAGCGTGATACCCGTGAACGCAACGGCCATGCCGGTCGTCTGCAGGGTCTTCACGTAGGACTCGAACACGCTGATGCCGCGCTTCAGGTAGGTGTCCATCTTGCTGTAGATGTAGATACCGTAGTCCACACCGATGCCGACGCCGAGCGCGATGACGGGCAGGGTCGCGACTTTCACGCCGATGCCGAGGTAGGCCATGAGTGCCTGGCCGAGGACCGACGTCAGCGCGAGTGGCAGCACGATGCACAGCACGGGGCGCCACGACTTGAAGGTGATGAATACCAGGAACATGACAACGGCATAGACCAGCGCGAGCATCTGGTACTGGGCCTTGCTGATGACGATGTTCGTTGCCGACTCGATGCCTGAGTTGCCGGCGGCCAGCAGGAAGGTGACGTCGTCGCTGTTGTACTGTGCGGCAAATGCCTCGACGTCGCGCACCACGGCCTGGAGTGTCTCGGCCTTGTGGTCATCCAGGAAGATCAGCACGGGCACCATGCTGCAATCCGTATTGATGAGGTTGCTCGGCACGAGCGCCAGCGAATTGTTCAGGATGTAGCGGTTGCGACTCAGCGCGTGCCACTTGGGATTGCCCTCGTTCATCGCCATGGTGACGCGCTTCGAGATGTTCACGAGCGAGATCACGGACTGTACGCCCGGGGTGTCGAGCATGACTTCCTGGAAGCGATCGACCGCGGCGACCGTCGTGTAATCGCCGCAAGCCTGCGGCGGCGTTTCCACCATCGTGACGAATACGTCCGTACTCGTGGAGTAGTTGCCGGTCAGGTAGGCGTTGTCGAGGTTGTAACGCGAATCCGGCCGTAGCTCCGGCGCACCCGGATCCAGGTCACCGATACGCAGGTCCTTGCCGCCGTAAATGCCGAGCGCAAACAGGGCGATACCGATGATGACGGTGATCGGCGCGAATGGCGGTTTGGCGAAGCGGGCAATGAACGGCCACAGGCGGGACGGATTCTCCTGCCTGCGCTTGACGTAGGTCATGCAGTAGTTCGTGAGTCCCGTGTAGGACAGCAGGACCGGCATGAGGAGCAGGTTGGTAAAGATCAGCACGGCGACGCCGATACTGGCCGTGAGTGCCAGTTCCTGGATCACGGGGATCTCGATCACCCTGAGCGTCAGGAAGCCGATGCCGTCGGAGATCAGTGCGATGAAGCCGGCGATGTAGAGGGCGCGGAATGCGCGCCGCGCCGACCACAATGCGCCAACGCCGAAGAAGAAGCGCGCTGCAACGTTGTTGATGATCTGTACGCCGTGACTGATACCGATCGCAAACACGAGGAACGGCACGAGCATGGAGTAGGGATCGAGACCGAACCCCATCGTGTGCAGCAGGCCGAGCTGCCACACGACAGCGACGGTTGAGCAGAGCAGGGGTATCAGCGTTGCCCAGTAGCAGCGCGAATACAGCAGCAACAGGACCTTGGTGATGATGAACGCGGCCAGGAAGAACAGCGCGACTTGCGCGGCACCTTCAATCAGGTCGCCGACGATCTTTGCAAAACCCGTCACGCGGATCTTGATCCGGTCGTTTTCGTACTTGTCGCGAACCAGTTGCTCGATGCTCGCCGAGAAGTCCCGGTAGTTGAGCCGCTCGCCCGTCACGGGGTTGGTGTCGGTCAGCGGTGCGATGATCGTCGCCGAGCGGAAGTTGTTGGCGACCAGGCGGCCGACTTGCCCCGAGCGCAATACGTTGGCGCGGAGCTGGTCGAGCGATTGCTCGGAGCCATCGTAGTCACTGGGAATCACGGTGCCGCCGCGGAAGCCTTCCTCGGTGACCTCGCTCCAGCGAATGTTCGGTGTCCAGATGGACTGCAGGCCGGCACGGTCGACGCCGGCGATATAGAAAACCTCGTCGTTGATCTGTCGCAGCGCTTCCTGGAAGTCCTTGTCGAAGATGTCGCCTTCGGTCGATTGCACGATGATGCGAATCGAGTTGCCAAGGCTCGCGAGATCGGCGCGATTGTCCAGGTAGTTCTGGATGTACGGATGCGACGTCGGGATCATCTTTTCGAAGCTGGCGTCCGGTCGCAGCTGCATGGCCTGGTAGCCGAGGAACAGGGTGACGAGCACGAAGACGACGATCACCGCGACGCGATTCTCGAACAGCAGTCGCTCTGCGAGCGGTGCAGGGGCTCCGTTCAGGCCAGTCGGATCGCGTTGCGTCTCAGTCATCGTCGTGTTCTGCCATGATAGAAATGCCACCAAAGCCGACGAGCAGGGTGCTGCCGTCCTGGGCGGTCGTGACGCCGCTGTAGACTTTATTGCCCTCGGTGGGAACGACGTGGAAACTGGCGCCGTGGTCGCGGCTGTGCAGCACCGCACCTGCGGCGCCTGCGAGGACGACGGAACCGCTGCCGTCAGCCGTGCCACACATCAGCGTACGCTGGTCGCCCGTATCGACGGCTGTCCAGCTTGTGCCTTCGTCGGTCGACCGGAATACGTTGCCGCGCAGGCCGAAGACCAGCAGGCTGCCATCGCCGCTGGCGACAGTGCCGAAGAAAGAGCCGTTATAGGGCGTCTCGAGACGTTCCCACTGGTTGCCCCCATCCGTTGAGCGCAGCAGGGTGCCGGCCTCGCCCACCAGGAGCAGCGTGCCCGCGCTGGACTGTGCAATGTCGTACAGATGGAAGTTGTCAGGATTGTCGAGCCGGTTGCCGTAGACGGTCCAGCTATTGCCGCCATCGCGGGTGCGCAGGAAGGTACCGTAGGCGCCGACCACATAGCCGTCGGTGTCGTCGGCAAACCAGACGTTCAGCAGCGGTGACGTCATGCCCTCATCGATAGCGCCTTCGGCTTCCTCGAGCGCGAACATCGCGTCATCCAGCACCCACCCCAGTTCTTCCTGGTCTTCGGGCGCTGCGTCGTCGACGGCGGCCTGCAGTACGGCCACGCGTTCCTCGATGGCGCCGACCGACAGCCGTGCGACATCCGACCCCGTCAGTTTGACCTGCCAGGTCGTGCCATTGTCGGTCGACCGCAGCAGGTAGCCGTCATGGGCCGTGGCCCATGCCTGCCCCTTGCCGGCGAAGGCAACCGACGTAATGGCGAGGGATACGGGAACATCGGCATGCACCCAGTTCTGGCCGCTGTCGTCCGAAAACAGGATGTGGCCCGCTTCGCCGGCGACGAGCAGGCGCTTGCCGTTGTGCGCGACATCCAGCAGCAGGCCCTCGAGCGCGCGATCCGTTTTCAGCGCGGGGAGCAGGGCGTATTCGGCGGCGGTGGCAGGGATCGCCGCCAGCCAGCTCAGCAGGCAGGCAAGGACCGCCGCCCGTGAGGCGACGGTCCCGGGTACCCGTTGACGGCTAGCGAACACCTGAGCGACGCAGGGCCGCCGGCGTGTACTCACGCTCGGTGACCTTGTAGTCCCACTGGTACTGGTAGCCGTTGAGCTCGTTGTCGAGGCCCTGTGGCAGGTGACGACCGGAGATCAGGTCGTGCGAGGTCTCGAGTGCGTACCACGGCACCTTGACCTGGTAGTGCGACAGGTTGTGTGCTTCGCGAACGCGCCAGAGCTCACCACGGCCGTCATACAGGTCGGCAATGCTGATCTGCCAGGTGTCCTCATCGACGTAGAAGGTCCGCCGTGCATAGATGTGCCGCTGGCCGTCTTTCAACGTGGCTTCGACAACCCAGACGCGGTGCAGCTCGTAGCGCAGGAACTCGGGGTTCAGGTGGCCCTTGAGTACGATGTCCTTGTACTTGAGATTCTTGTCGAGGAGCCTGTAGGCGTTGTACGGGATATAGAGCTCTTTCTTGCCCAGGAGCTTCCATTCGTAGCGATCCGGCGCGCCGTTGTACATGTCGAGATCGTCGGAGGTCCGCAGGCCGTCCGAGGCCGTGCCCGGTCCGTCGTACTTGACGTCCGGTGCGCGGCGTACGCGACGCTGGCCGGCGTTGTAGATCCATGCCGCGCGTGGCTCAACGATCTGGTTGATGTTCTCATGCACGAGCAGCACGTCACCCTCGAGCCTCGCGGGTGCCTTGATCGCCTGCTTGAAGTAGAACAGGCGGTTCTCCGGGGATCCCGGCAGGTAGTTGGCAAACGTCAGCTGCTCATCGAGGACGACCGGGCTGAACGCACCGTTGGCCTGCACGGGGATCTGCGCATACACGCGCCGCACACTGCCACCGCGATAGCGGAGGATATGATTCCAGACGACTTCGATGCCGTTGTCAGGAATCGGGAACGGCAGGTAGGAATCGACGTTCGCAAGGCCGTTGCCGCCGTCGGTGGTCGTCGCCGTCACGGCGTCTTTCTTGTAGTCGGCGTACAGCTCATCCGGGTACGCCGCCGTACGATGGGTCTCGTAGACCGGCATGCGGAACGTGTCAGGGTAGCGTTTCAGCAACGCGATCTGGCCCGGTGACAGGTTGTCCTTGTACTGCTCGTAGTTGGCCGCCGTAATCGTGAACTTCGCCTGTTCGTTCGGGAACGGGTCGACCAGCGGCTGCCCTTCGACGTAGCCGGCCGGCAGTTTGCCGAGACCACCGGTCCAGGCCGGGATCGTACCGGCCGCATTGCCGGCGCGCTCGGCGCCGACCGGTGTCAGGTCAGGACCGCCCAGGCTGTCGGCCTGGGCCTGTGTGATTTCTGCAAACGCGCCCTGGGCCACCAGGCCGAGCGCCGCCAGCATCGAAATTCTTGTAAGAGTTCTCATTTTATTTATGCCCCTCATATTCAATTCAGAAACTGACGGAGAGCGACAAGGACAGGAAATCGCGGTCCTTGATGGTATCGTAATCACCGCCCGAGAACGTCGTGTATGCCAACGTCGCCGCGTACCGGTTGAGGTATTCGGCGGTCAGGTCCAGCGTCAGCGCCTTGGCGTCTTCGGTAAAGTTGCTGTTGGGTGAGTATCCATCGACGTCGTGCGACCATGCAAGCCGCGGTGTCAGGTTGACGCCCGAGAAGACATCGTTGTAAGTGAGTGCCGCGCGGACGCGGTAGCCCCACGACGAGTCGGTCACGTAGCCGTCGGTCGTGCAATTTCTCGCGTTGGTATTCGGCGGCGCGACTCCGGCCAGCGCATTGCCGGCCTCGCAGGTGATGAACTGACCCGGAGGCAGCGGTGGCGATGGCAGCGGGATCGGCTCGAACCAGCCCATGCCGAACGTCGGTGAACGGCCATAGCGCTGCACGGACTGCTCCGGCAGGTCGCCGACCCAGTTTGCGCCGAATTCAGCCGCGAATGACAGGCGGCTGGCGCCGAGCACCTGGTCGAAGAAGCGGATGAACGTGACCTGTGCCTGTGTCACCGGCAGCAGGTCGTAGCCCGAGGCGGGTGCGCCCGGTCCGACTGCAAGGATAATGGGTGTGACCGTCGACCAGGGTGCCAGGCCCACGGCGCCCTGCAGCAACTCGGTGGTATTGATCTGCACCGGGAAGTCGGGGCGGTAGCTGACCTCGCCCGACACCGCGAAGCCCCAGAGATTGGTGGCGACACTCAGGCCGAACAGCTCGATGTCCTCCGGAAACTCGGCGAAGTACTGCGGGTTGCCGCCCAGCGGGTTGCCCGGGATAAACGGCGTATTGGGCGGACCACCCAGTTGCTCGTTCGAGGAGGAGAAGCCGCCGAGGTAAGGAATACGGCTGTGGTAGTTCATGTAGTAGATGCCGAACTCGGAGCCTGCGAGCTGCTCTGCGAAGTAGCGGAATGCTACACCGAACTGGCCGCTGTCGTCGGGCTCGATGTCCGGGCGACGCGTGATAAACAGTCCGCCCTGCATGTTGGCCTGGTCGCTGGCCAGCCCCGTCAGCGTGACGACGTTGCAGCCCGTGGCCGCGACGTCGGCCGTCGAGAAGTAGGTGCCGCAACCGTCGATCACGGTCTTTTCCCACTTGATCTGGTAGAACGCCTCGAAGCTGATGGCGTCGGTCAGGCCCGCGGACATCGTGAACATCGAAACGGGTAACAGGCCTTCCTTGATTTCGGCGCCCGG
Organism: uncultured Gammaproteobacteria bacterium; assembly: GCA_963698895.1. Lineage (GTDB taxonomy): Bacteria > Pseudomonadota > Gammaproteobacteria > Steroidobacterales > Woeseiaceae > UBA1847. The sequence continues at coordinate 51,874 of CAVOSO010000003.1, forward strand.
GCGACGGAATGCCGATACGTCGATCGGGTTGATCGAGTTGATGCCGTTCTGGATGAAGGTGCTTTCGCCCCAGCTCGCCACCTGGCGGCCCAGCCGCAGGTCGAGCGGCATCCCACTCTCACCCAGGTAAAACGTGCCGTAGACGAAGGCGTCCAGCAGTTCTATGCCGGAGGCCTGCGCAAAGTCGTCGAAACCGCTGTCATTGAGCTTCTCGTTGGGCGTGTACAGGTTGGCAGAGTTGCCGTGTGGCCGCTTGCCGTTGGCGAGTTCTTCGTCGTACCAGTACTTGGCGCGCAGCAGCAGCCCGAAGTCGCCTTTGCGGAGTTCGAGGTCGTGAACACCTTTCAGGATCATCGAGTAGACGTCGCCGTCGTCGAAGTTGAGGTTGCCGTCGTCGCCGGTACCGGTGGACGCCACGCCATACGTCGGCGCGTTGCCGAATGTCACCAGTTGTGCGTCCTGGTCGGACATGCGCCAGCTGGCGCCCAGCGAGATCTGCGAGTTGAAGCTGCCCTCCACATCTCCCCATTGAAACTCGTAAGCCGCTGCTGGAAAGCTGAGCGCAATCGTGGACAGCAGCAGTCCTATGGATGCGCTTCTCAGTTGACCGTTCATGTTGGATTATCCTCTGGTCAGAACTTGGATGTTTTTATAAACCTGTGGATAAGTGACATTTGCCCACAGATTGCAAATACCGGTAATTCGGAATAACCGAGGGTCGGCATCGGTGTTACCGTCGCTCGTTCCGGCTGGACAGCGCCGGATGCAGATAACAAGGTATCATGCGGGCATCCAAGCCGGAGAGAAGCATTTTACGATGAATTCAACCAACAACGACAAGCTCGCGGTTCTGATCGACGCGGACAACGCCCAGGCGTCCCCCATTCACGAGCTGCTCGAGGAGGTCTCGAGATACGGCACGGCCAGCGTCAAGCGCGCCTACGGCGACTGGTCTACGCCGCAGCTCAAGAAGTGGAAAGAGGAGCTGCACACGCATGCGATCAAGCCCGTGCAGCAATTTGCCTACACGAAGGGCAAGAACTCCACCGATTCGGCGCTGATCATCGACGCGATGGACCTCCTGCACACGGGCGGTCTCAACGGCTTTTGCCTCGTGTCGTCAGACAGTGATTTCACGCCGCTCGCGGCCCGCATCCGCGAGGCGGGGCTGGTCGTGTACGGCTTTGGCGAGCGCAAGACGCCACAGCCCTTCGTCGCCGCCTGCGACAAGTTCATCTACACGGATATCCTCAACCCGCCCAAAGCCGCGGCCGGGACGGGCAAGTCGAAGGTCCCGTCGCCGAAGGCCAAGCTGCGCGAGGCGGTGGACAAGGCCGCCCTCGACGACGGCTGGGCGCACCTTGGAACGGTCGGCACGATGCTGTTGAAGAACGACCCCTCGTTCGACTCCCGCAACTACGGTTTCAGGAAGCTCGTCGACCTCGTCAAGGCCCAGTCCTACCTCGAGGTTCGCCACGAGAAGACCGGCGGCGGTTCCGGCGGGGCCACCGTTTTCGTACGGCTCAGGTAGCGAGGCGCCCGACGGCCCATATGCTCCGGGCGGATACCCGTCACATAACCGGGGGCCCGGATCGGGCATAATTCGGTGCTGTGAGTGAGCAATCATCAAATGCGACGAGCCAGGCCGTGACACGCGGGTGGCAGCCGGATCTTGTCTACTCCGTCCTGCTCCTGGCCCTGGCGATGGCCGCCCTGGCGATGTCGGCCTGGGACGCGGAATTCTCGGTCTGGGCCCAGGATCCTGGCACGGTCGGCTTTTTCTTCATTTTTGGCTTGTTCGCGATCTCAACCGGTTTCCCGCACCCGGTGTTCGGTCACGTCTCGTTCGATCGTGTGGCGCAGGTGGCCAGCATACTGGTGCTGGGGCCGGTCGGTGCGGCGTTGATCAACGGGCTGGCGTCTTTCCTCTACCCATGGCACCGATTGCGCCTGGGGGTGCCATTACGATCTGTCGCCCTCGCGGCCATTCACAACTCGGGGCTGATGATCGTCGTCATCCTCGGGTCCGGCCTGTTATACCAGCGCCTCGGCGGCCCGCTGCCGCTTGAAGTCCTCGACCTCTCGACGATCCTGATCTTGTTCCTGCTGCTTGTCGCGATGCAGGTCATCAACGATCTCGGCATGATGCTCATGGTCTCCCTGAGGAACGGGGACCCCGGTACCGTCTTCAACCGTTTTACGGCCGTGGTCGAGTTCACGTCGGGTGCAGCAGGTATCGTGCTTGCGGTGGCCATGACGCAGCATTCGATGGCCTATTTCGCACTGCTGCTGTTCGTGCTGGTGACGGGCATGCTCGTCATCATGCAGTACGCGCGCATGCGCTACCAACTGGAGAAACTGGTCGAAGCACGGACAGCGGACCTGCGCCTGCAAGCTGAGGAGTTTGAGCGCCAGGCCACGCATGACAAGCTGACCGGGCTCCCCAACCGGCGCCATGCGGACGACTATTTGCAGCAGCAGGTGAACCTCGCGCATCGCACTGCGCGCCCGGGCGCCCTGGCGCTTGCGGACATCGATCATTTCAAGCGTGTGAATGACGAGCATTCGCATGCCGTTGGCGACCAGGTGCTGGCGCGCGTGGCGCGTATCCTGGGAGAGGGATGCAGGAATACCGATTTCGTGGCCCGCTACGGCGGCGAGGAATTCCTGCTGTGTTTTCCGGATACCAATCTCAGGAATGCCCGCGAGGTGTGCACGGAATTGCGGCGCACGATCGAGAATGCCGACTGGTCCGATATCGCAGCGAATGTCGAGGTGACCATCAGCTTTGGAATCGCTGCCATCGCGAGCAACTCGCGCCGGCGGACCGTGCTCAACGAGGCCGACACCCGCCTGTACCGGGCCAAGCGTGAGGGACGCAACCGCGTTGTCGCGGACTGACCACCAGGACGTTACCGCACGTCGGAGCGTGCGCTCTTGATCAGGTCGTAGGCCGCGTTGAGTTCTCGCGAACGTTCCTCGGCAACCGGGCGCATGCTTTCCGGTAACCCGCGCGATGCCAGCTTGTCGGGGTGGTTCTGGCTGATCAGCTTGCGATAAGCACGCTTGATCTCGGCTGGTGTTGCCGCGGCCGTGAGGCCGAGGGCGGTATACGCATCCGCAAGTCGATCCGTTTGCGGCCGTCCACCTGGCGCCGACGGCCCGCCCGTGGTGGTTCGCAGCAGCGCCTCGAGCTGTGAGACGTCCGCCTCCGAGAGGCCCAGCCGCAGGGCAATGCGCACGAGCATCGCGTGTTCGGCCGGGTCGACGCGCCCGTCTGCCGCTATTGCCATGCACTGCACCTGCAGGAACAGCTGCAGGAGCGGCCCACGGCCGCGGCTGATTTCCCCGAACAGGTCGACGGCGGCGTCGAGGTCGAAATCCGCTTGCTTGCCACGGTTGAATGCCGCTTTTGCCTGCTCGCGGGTCTCGCCCTGCAGCCTGAACATTGTGAAGATCTGCTCGACGGCGTTGATCTCGGCACGCGTCACGACCTTGTCCGCCTTGCACAGCGCTCCCATGATGGAAAACGTCGTGTCGAGCAGGGTCGACTGCGTGACCCGCAGGCTGCCAACGACAAAATGCCGGATCGCGAGGCCGGCCATGTAGCCGATGAATCCGCCGACCAGGAGGCCGCCAAAGCCGCCGAAGAGTGCGCCGAGCAGGGCGCCGATAATGGTGAGCATGCGCGTAGTCTAGCTCAGTCAGCGAGCTGTATCGCCAGGACGGTGTTGTCGAAGCCGGTGGGGATCAACGCGAGCTTGAGGCGCTCGGCGTAACCGTGATTGGCACTGCTGACGCCGTCGCCGCCAAGCACCTGTATCTCGGTGCCCAGTCGGACCAGCGGGCCGCCGACCGGCGTGACTTGCAAAGTACCGTCCGCTTCCATTTCGATGCCGTCGATGTCGGCCAGCCATGCAGGTCCGATCGTGCTCACGGTCGAGTCCTCGAGGTCGACGCGCCACAAACGCTCACCGCCGACGTACAAGACCCTGTCATCGATATAAAGGCCATTGGCGCCACTGAACGCACCCGCACCGACCAGGAGGGATTGCTCCCGACCCGGTGTAATGACGGTGACTTCGCCCCGTGCCGTATCCGTGACATAGAGCGTGTGATCCGTTGCCACGGCAATATCGTTCGCAACCTGCGTTTCGAGGGAAATGATCTCCCTGGCCTGGTAACCAGGCCACTCGAGGATCCGTACCTGGTTGTTATCGACGACGTACAAAAGGCCATCGACGAGCGCCATGCCGAGCGGGGCATCGAGACCCTCGACGACACGCCAGTCGATAACCTCGCCTGTGCCGCCGAGCAATGTCAGGAAGCCGTTACCGGCTTTGCGAAAGTCGCAGACATTCGAGACAAGCAACGTGTCGTCGGGGAGGGGCAGAACCGTCTCCGGCTCGCAAAATTCGCCTGCGACCGTCCAGGCGATCACCGCCTCGTCGGGATCCGGCATACTGGCGGCCAGCTGGGCGCCGAAAACAAGAACAAGAAAGCCGCGCATTTAATAACTGTAGCAGACCTGTTGGCGATCGAATGTCGCTATACTGTGCGCCGCGACGCAATTCGCGTTTCAAGGACTGGTAGGGAGCCGGGCCAATGTCAGGAATAAGAAAGACTGCGCTCACCGCGGTGACGATGCTCGCCATTGCGGGTGCCGTTCAGGCAGAAGAAACCGGCACCGAGACTGCAGTCACGGTGGACGCTGCTACGGCGGAACCACCGCCCATCCATGTATTGCTCAAGCGAACGAGAAACACGCTCTTCGGCATGTCGCCGGATGGCTCGAAGGTCGCCTACATGCAGTGGTCGCCGAGCGGCTACTACATGGTCGTGCACAGCACGGAGACCGGGAAACAGATCGAGGACCTGCCCTTTGGAAACTCGCGCCCCCGCTCCTGGCGGTGGCTGACCAATCGCCGTATCGTCTATACGCGCGGCAGCGAGGTCTTCGCCGTCGACACCGACGGTACCAACCACCTGAAATTGCTGAGCGCCTTCGACGAAGATCGCGGCAGGAGTTTCCGGAAAAACCTGCGAGCCTGGAGCGTCAAGCACCTGCTGCGTGACGATCCCGAGCACATCCTGGCACAGTCCTGGAACGTGGACGGCGATCCCGCCATCGTCAAGGTCAATATCTACACGGGCGAAGAACGCGAGCTCGTTTTCGAACCGAAGCTGGATGTCGATTACTGGACGATCGATCGCGACGGCGATGTGCGCCTCGGCGTTCGTTACAAGAAAGACGAGCTGCAGTTTCTGGCCTTGAACGAAGACACGCAGGAATGGGAAATCTACGATGACTACTCACAGGACGGCGCCAATACCCTCGGCCATACAGGAAAGACGTACCTGACCAAGCGGGTCAGCCTCGAGTCCTTCGATTACGACAATGACCACATCTACATGGCTACCAATCGGGACAGCGATCGGTTCAAACTCGTCAAGTACAACGTCAGGGACAAGCGGGTGGTCGAGGATCTCTATGCGAGCGACAAGTACGACATCGGGGGCGGTCACATAGAGAGTACCTTTGTCCTGTTCGATGACGCGAGCGAGAAAGTGGTGGGTCTTCGCGTCGAAGAGGAGCGCGCCAGGTCCATCTGGTTCGACGAGCGCTTCCAGCAATACCAGGACCTTATCGACGAGCACAGGCCCAATCACGATAACCGGATTTTCGACTGGAGTGATGACGCCAAAACCTTGCTGATTTATTCCTACAGTGACGTGGACCCGGGGCGATATTCCATTTTCCACCCTGAAAGCAAGGTGTTGTTCACCATTGCCATCGCCAATGAGGAGCTCGACAGCAGCGTGCTGTCAAAGACCGAGTTCGTTGAATACGAGGCGCGCGACGGACACACCATCCACGGTTACCTCAACCCGGCGACCGCTGGCGCCGAAGTGAAGAAACTCGTGGTTCTGCCGCATGGCGGGCCGTTCGTTCGGGACGAGTGGTATTTCGATGCCTGGGTACAGTTCTTCGCCACGCGCGGCTACAACGTCCTGCGCGTCAATTTCCGCGGTTCCACGGGCTATGGCCGGGAGCACTTGCTCGCGGGAATACGCAATCTCGACACGGTGATGATCGACGATATCGCCGACGGCGCGCACTGGGCGATACAGAACAACTTCGCCGATCCCGGCAACGTCTTTATTTTCGGGCACAGCTACGGTGGCTATGCAGCCCTGATGAGCACCGTGAGGTATCCGGGTCTTTATTCGGCGGCCGTGTCCTGGTCGGCCCCAGTCGACATTCTTGCGCAGCTCAAGCACTACAAGAAAGACGATGCCTACTTCGCGTACGAGTACTGGAAGACGGCTGTCGGTGACCCGAGGCGGGAGAAGGAAGCGCTCAAGCGCCTCTCTCCGATGTACAACATAGACAAGCTGGTCGTACCGGTAATCGCGTTTCACGGCGCGTCAGACAGCACTGTTCCCGAAGAACAGGCCCTTGAATTCAAGGAGGCGCTGCAGCGTTCAGGCAACGATGCGGAAGTCGTGATCATCGACAACGAGGGTCACTCCTTCAAGAACAACAGCAATATTACCTACGTCCTCGAGAAGACCTTGCGTTTCTTCGCGGAGCATGCGAACGCCGCTGTGCCGGTAACCGCCATCAACTAGGCAGTAGCACTACCACAGGACCACTTCGGCGCGCGGGTCGAGGCTATTCGTGACGTCGCCCATCTCGACTTTTACCTCGAATTTGAAAGTCGTCCCGGCGGCCGCCTCAGGTACGCACCCGACCTCGAACGCATGTTCCGGATAGGGCATCACTCTCGGGTCGGAATACTTGCCTTGCGCGTCGATCCATGCCGCCGCGCCCGTGCCCTTGACGATGACGTTGGCGGCTTCGAATCCGTCCAGCGGTTTGAGGCCGACAACGAATGCTGTATTGGACCGCACTTTCGAGATGGGGATCATGACCAGCTTCGAGTCACCGTAGATGACGTAGCCCACCGTGAAGCCTTTGACCGGACCACACAGCGGGCTGTTGAATTCGTTCTTGCGAGGCTTGCCGTTGTAGCTGCAGGCGCCAAGCGCGATGGCAACCACGAGCAAAAGCAAATGTTTCTTCATGACCAGTCCCCTTGTCTTGCTGTTCTTCTCAAAGTCCTGCGGAATCATCCGGCATTTACAATTGCCGCGAAACGCGGGTCGTTTTTCAGTGGCGCAAGGTGTGGCTCAACAGACAGTAGCTGCCGTGAGTACCCTTTGTCGACCGCCACCGCGAGCGCTGCCAGTGCGGCGTCTCGCTGGCCAGCGCGCAGCGAAACCAACGCATCGTAGTAGTGTGAATACGGGTCGTCCGGCGCCAAAGCGCGCGCCTGATCAATCAATGAACGGGCTTCCTCACGATGGTCCAGCATCGCGTTGATCCAGGACAGGTCCATCAGCGTAAACGCGTCCTTCGGATTTACCTCCAATGCGCGCCTGGCCAGTTTCCCTGCTTCGCCGAACTGGCGTAGCGCCTCATCTTTCCGGCCAGCCACCCACAACGCGTCGCCGAGGTTTGACCTCGCGAGGTGGTCGCCGGGCTGCAGCTCCACGGCGTGCCGATGGTTCTCGATCGCGGCGTCGAAATTGCCCAGGTAGTAGTGCATGAGTCCGAGGTTGCTGTACACCGGCTTGGTTGGCTGGAGGTCGATCGCCTTCTGAAACGCGGGCGCAGCGGCAGCGAAATTGTTCATCATCATGTGAGCCGTGCCGAGATTGCCGAATCCGCGCGCGTTTTCCGGGTCCAGCGACACGACGTACTGATACTGCTCAACCGCTTCCGCGAATCGACCGGTCTGGTAGAGGAACATGCCCAGCGTGTTGTAGGCACTCGCGTTTCCGGGATGAATATCGGTGGCGCTGCGCAAGCTCTCTTCGGCCTCATCCGTCCGTTTCATCCGCAGGAAGGTTCGACCGACACCGGCCAACGCATCGACGTTAGGCGGGTCGTGCTGGAGCGCCCGTTGATAAGCCAGCACCGCGTCTTCATTCCGGCCGGTGGCCTGGTACAGGTTGCCGAGAGCGATATGCACAACATCAAGATTGGGGTTCAGCGAGAGGGCGGTGCGGCAGGTCGATTCGGCGTCGTCAATGAACGCCGCATCGTCGACTTCCGCATACCCTCTCACGTAGACATCGCATTTGCCTGCATAGGCCGCCGCGAATTCAGGATCGACCGACAACGCTGCATCGAACCAGCCGAGCGCGGAGGCGATGGTGCTGGTCGTTATCGGCTTTCTCGAGTCTTCGATGCCATGGCGATAGAGCACGTAGGCATCGAGTGCAGGGTCCTCGACGCCCAGCGACGCGCTGTCACGCATCCTGGCCGGTAGTGCGACGCGAACGTTCGCGACGGTGAGGCTCGTGATCTCGTCACGAATGTCAAAAAAATCCTCACGAGGCCGATCGAAGCTCCGGGAAAGGACATGAAAACCGCTCTCCGAGTCGATGAGCTGCACGGTGACCCGCATCTTGTCTTCCGCCATCTCGACGCTGCCTTCGATATACATTTCAACGCGCAGCCGGTTGCGAACGGTACTCGACGCACTGTTGGGCGCCAGTGAAAATGAATCGCCGCGGGCGGCGATGCGCAGCCCGGGAACGCGGGACAACTGCGTGATGACATCGTCAACGAGACCGTCGGCAAATACCTGGGTCTCGCTGCTGCCATCCAGGTTGACGAAGGGCAGCACGGCGAACGAGTTCTCGACGACGGGCGGCATGCGAACCTCGAGGGGTGTTGCAGGCGTAACGGCAACGTCTGCTTCGGGCAGGCCGAACCTCTGGTCGTAGAGATAGACGCCGATCGCGGCCACGGCCAGTGCGCCGACGACCGAGAGGTAGGTGCGACTGAAACGGCGCCGGCGCGAGGCGGCTACGGAGAGCGGGTCCAGGATCGCGCGCCCGTCACGAAACTCGAGGAACCACGACAGAACGATCGCGATCGGAAATCCTGCAATAACGAGGGCGGTAACGAAGGTCGCTGCCCATTCCGGGAAGTGCAACTGATCGAAGACGATGTCCGCGACCTGGATGAGCAACCAGCCCACGACCAGGTACGCGAGTGCGGTTTCGATGACACCGCGCTGCTTGAGGTTTTCGAAAGAGTCCGATGTCGTCGAGCTTCGCGCTGTCTCCCGCCCCGATGACGACGGTCGACGTGTCGATAGTCCTCGATTCCGGGGCTCGACGATAAGCCGATAACCGCGCTTGGGCACGGTCTGGATGAAAACAGGATTGTCGACGTGGTCGTCGAGCGCGTGGCGAATTTCGCTGACAGCGTGGCTGAGTGCTTCGCTACTGCCCTGGCCGGGGCCCCAGACCTGTTCGACGAGCCTGTCGCGCGGGATCAGCGCGCCAGGCTCCCTGGCCAGGCATAACAACACCGCCACCGCCTTTGGCGGCAGGTGTCTGGATTCGGCTTGGCCCAGGACCTGGCCTTTCAGGGGTTCTACGAAACGGTCCCCAAGGTAGAAGCCGTGCAAGAGGTTTGAATTTGGCATGCCACCCCTTCGACTCGCTTTTTCCAAGCATAGCATCCGTGAGGAGCGTTTGCGGTGGCCCCGGGGCCGGGCCTGGCTAGCGTTTGGCCTTCCGGGCTTTGCCGGGCCTGGCCCCGGCTGGTGGCCTGGTTTGTGGCCTGGCCCTGGATTTCGGCTTGCTCTTGCGTGCCGGCTTGTTCGGCCCGCCTGCCTTCGTGATCTTCATCGGCCGGCCACAGACCCGGACTTTCTTCAGGTCCATGAAGATATCGCGGGGCATGCCGACGGGCAGGTCGACGAGGCTGAAGTTCTGGTCGATCTCGATATGCCCGATGTGATCGCCATCGAGGCCGGCTTCATTGGCGATGGCGCCGACAATGTTGCCGGGCTTCACGCCGTGCTCGTGGCCGACTTCGATCCGGTAACGTTCCTTGTCGGAGTCCGGCTCCGGCAGCGCCTTGTCACGCGGCCGCTTGCCGTGTGGCTTGTCGCGCTTGCCGCCGGCTGACTTCTCCTCGAAGCGCCGTTCCCTGCGTGCCTGGTCCGGCTTCAGCAGCAGTGGCTTGTCACCGATGAGCAGCTGCGCGAGCGCTGCAGCGATATCCACGGCCGGAACATCGTGCTCGTTGCGGTACTGCTCGACCAGGTTCTGCATGAACGCCAGCTCATCGAGTGCCAGCGTATCCGTGATCTTCTGCTTGAAATCGGCGATCCGCTTGTTGTTCACCGTCTCGGTCGTCGGCAACTCGAGTTGCTCGATTTTCTGGCGCGTGGCGCGTTCGATGGTGCTCAGCATGCGCCGTTCGCGTGGCGCCACGAACAGGATCGCCTCGCCGGTGCGTCCGGCACGACCCGTTCTGCCAATGCGGTGGATATAGGCCTCGGCGTCGTAGGGAATGTCGTAGTTGATGACGTGGCTGATGCGATCGACGTCGAGACCGCGCGCGGCCACGTCGGTTGCCACCAGGATATCCAGCGAACCCCGCTTGAGCCGCTCAACCGTTTGCTCACGGTGTGCCTGTGCCATGTCACCGTTCATCGCCGCGGCCCGGTAGCCACGAGCTTCCAATTTCTCCGCGAGTTCAGCGGTCGCGGTCTTGGTCCGTACGAACATCAGGATCGCATCAAAGGGTTCGACTTCGAGAATGCGCGTCAGCGCATCCAGCTTGTGAAAGCCGCTGACCTGCCAGTAGCGCTGCCGAATGGTCTCTGCCGTCGCCGTCTTCGCCTTGATCGAAATCTCGCGCGGATTGTTGAGGTGGCGACGCGCAATGCGCTCGACCTCTTTGGGCATGGTCGCGGAGAACAATGCCATCTGCCGGTCTTTCGGCGTCTGCTCGAGGATCCATGTCACCTCGTCGACGAAGCCCATGCGCAGCATCTCATCGGCTTCGTCCAGGACGAGCGCCTGGAGCTTGTCCAGCTTCAGTGTGCCCTTGCGCATGTGATCCATGACGCGTCCGGGCGTACCCACGACGACCTGCACGCCGCGGCGTAGCTGGCGGATCTGCCCGCCGTATTCCTGCCCGCCGTAAATGGGCAGAACGTGAAAGCCCTTGATGCGCGACGCGTAGCGCTGGAACGCCTCGGCGACCTGGATCGCGAGTTCGCGCGTGGGCGTCAGGGTCATGATCTGCACGTGCTTGCTTTGCATATCGAGCCGCGAAAGCAGGGGGAGTGCGAAGGCCGCCGTTTTGCCCGTACCGGTCGGCGCGTGGCCGAGGAGGTCGTGGCCGGCCAGGAGGTGCGGGACCGCCTGCGCCTGGATGGGCGAGGGCGTTTCGTAGCCGATCTGGTCGAGGGCCTCGAGCAGGGGGGCGGCAAGGTTTAACTCACGAAACGAAGGCGTTTCGGACGGGGGGTTGCTCATGGGAATGGCCAGCGGGGCGACGGGGCGCGAACTGTACCACTTACTCCGACATTTCCCATATTTTCGTTGAGCGCACGCCGGAGGCGGAGAAGATCAGGAGCGGTCTCTCCAGCCCTGCGCAGAGCTCTGCGAACGCGGTAGCCGTTTCCGGGCTGATGCGCCTGGACTCGAGCGGGAAATGCACGAACGTCATGCCCAGTTCCTCGGCAACCTTCGCGAGGTCGGCCGACCGGGGCTGTCCCACGGTTTCGTTGTCCGGGCGGTTGTTCACGATGCTGCGAACATTTTGCTTTGCTGCGAGCTTGAGGTCTTCCTCGAACACCTGCCCGGAGACATAGACCTGCGGTGCCAGCTCGAGCACCTTCATCTGCAAATAATCCTGTTTCAATGGTTCACCCCGGTCACTTGCGGCGCCAAACGCGCGAGTATACGCCTATAATCGCGCGGGTCATGCTAGCCCTCACCAACATCTCGCTGCGTCGCGGCCGTAAGGTCCTGATCGAAAACGCCAGCTTCCAGATTCATGCCGGGCAACGCATGGGCGTCATCGGTGCCAACGGCTGTGGCAAGTCGTCGATGTTCGCGATGCTCCTCGGCGAACTGGAACCGGACGACGGCGAGCTCGTGCTGGACCCGAAAGACGTCATCGCCCATGTCGCGCAAGAAAGCCCGCATGGCCGTGGCGCGGCCGTCGACTACGTGATGGACGGCGACCGGGAACTGCGCGAGGTGCAGGCCGCTATTGCCGCGGGCGAGGCTGATGCGAACAAGCCCGACCTGCATCTCCTTTACGAGCGCATGGAGGCGATCGATGGCTTCACGGCCGAGTCGCGCGCATCACGACTGCTGCACGGCCTCGGCTTCGCGGCGCATGAGTACAGCAAACCCGTCAGGGAGTTCTCCGGCGGCTGGCGCATGCGCCTCAATCTTGCGCGGGCCCTCATGTGCCGTTCGGACATTCTCTTACTCGACGAGCCGACCAATCATCTCGACCTCCCCGCTATCCTCTGGCTCGAGCGCTGGCTGACGCGCTACGAGGGGATCCTGCTGGTCGTCTCGCACGACAGGGACTTTCTCGACCAGGTCTGCACGCGGATTGCGCATATAGAAAATGAGTCGATCCACCTGTTCACCGGTAACTACAGCCAGTTTGAGACCCTGCGCGCCGAGCAGCTTGCGCAACAACAGGCGATGTTCGTTCGGCAACAAAAAGAAATCAGGCACATACAAAGCTATGTCGACCGGTTTCGCTACAAGGCGTCGAAAGCGCGCCAGGCGCAGAGTCGCATCAAGATGCTCGAACGCATGGAGGAAATCGCGCCGGCGCATGTTGACTCCCCGTTTCGCTTTCATTTCATGGAGCCGGACAAGCAGCCGCAGCATCTGCTCGGCCTCACTGATGCGAAAGTCGGCTACGGTGAAGTCGTCGTTCTCGACAACATCAACCTGCACCTGTCGGCGGGTGACCGCATCGGTTTGCTGGGCGTGAACGGCGCCGGCAAGTCCACGCTCGTCAAGGCCCTGTCCACGGGCAGCACGCTCCTTGCGGGCGAGCGCTTGCTGAGCAAGGACACGAAGATCGGCTACTTCGCCCAGCACCAGCTCGAGCTGCTGCAGCCCGAGAACAGTCCTATCGACCATTTGCGGGAATTTGCCCCTGGCGATCGCGAACAGGACCATCGCAACTACCTGGGGCGCTTCGGCTTCAGCGGTGACCGTATCTTCGAACCGGTTGCGCCGTTCTCGGGCGGCGAGAAGGCCCGGCTGGTCCTCGCGCTGATGATCCGGCAGGGTCCGAACCTCTTGCTGCTTGATGAACCGACCAACCACCTCGACCTCGAGATGCGCCAGGCACTGAGCGTCGCACTGATCGAGTACACCGGCGCGCTGGTGGTGATTTCACATGATCGCCACCTGTTGCGAAGCGTCTGTGACGAACTGCTGATCGTTCATGACGGGATCGTCGATCGCTTCAATCTCAGCCTCGACGACTACCCGGCCTGGCTCAGGGAACAGGAAGAAAAGGCAGGGCAGGTCGCAGCGAAATGGCAGGATGCGCCGGCCAAAAGCGTCAACAGGAAACAGCTTCGGCAGGAACAGGCGCAGCGCCGGAAACTCCTGAAACCGCTGCATGACAAGGTGCGGAAAGTGGAAAAAGCGCTCGCCGCGAGCAGGTCCAGGCTTGCAGAGCTGGAGGAGCGCCTTGCGGACGAGTCCATCTACACCGACCCGGGGCGCCAGGAGGAAATGACCCAGCTCGTGCAGGAACAGGCGGCGGCAAAGACCGCGGTCGAATCCCTGGAATGGGAGTGGCTCGAAGCCAGCGAGGAGCTGGAGCAGGCGACCTGACTAGTTCGACATCAGCTCCCGCATTTTCTCGACGTGCTCCTCTTCGGGAACGAGCTCGCCGTCGTGATAGAACATCACAAGTCGCAGCGGCACATTGTTCCATGCCATCTGCGCAACATTGTCCGGACTGATGCTGTGGCGCCCCAGGACTTCGTCTGTCGGCCAGTCGAAGGCCGGGAAGGAGATGTAGGCGAGTTCCGAGCAGACGATCTTGTCCGTCGTATTGACATCGAAGTTGAAGTCGTACTTCTTGCCGACCTGGCGGAACGCCATGAGCAGCGCCTCCCGGGTGTTTTCGTCCCGCGTGCTGTCATCGAACACGGGGCGCAGAACGACGAGATCGTCCACGTTGAGAAACTCTTCCAGGCGGCTCAGCTGCACACCACTGCGCAAGGCTTCGACAATGCGGCGTTCGCCGTTGATGTCCTCGGCATACTGCTGGACGAGCAGTTCTTCCCACACACCGGCGTCGATGAGCTCGGCTTGTGAGCCGGTCCAGATCGCGACGTGTCCGAAGTGGCCGGGGATGAGTTTGTCGGTCAGCCGGAACGGGGTTTTCTCGAGCAGGATGTCGAGCGGCTGAAGTTGTTCCAGGACCCTGAGCCGCACTTCCTCATCGCCGTAGAGCTTGCCCTTGCGTGACTCGTACAATCCGACCGTATTGCCGAACAGGCCGCTCAGCAGGTCCATGCCGGTGGCGGCGCCTTCAGCCGTGTTGTCGATCGCAAGGCGCCCGAACACCTCGAACTTGTTGCTCGCGATCTCGCCGACCCGGACTTTCCTGACGTAGTTGTACGACGGGCTGCTCTCGATCAGCTGCATCAGGTAGGCCTCGTCCGAGTCTTCGTCCACGCCGGCAAACAACGATTTCTCCTGTTCGTAGAATTCAATGGCACGTCTCGCGCGATGTCGAACCTCGACCGAGTTCGCGGCAAGCGTCGCTTCGGCCAGCTTGTTGGCGACGAGACCGAAGCCCATGTCCGGGTCGTTGAGCACGCGACGCAGTCGATCATCCTGTTCGAAATGCACAACGCCGAGCAGGTAGTTGTCGTACAGGGTCAATGCGGCGCCCAGCGAGAGCATGAGCGCGCGCAGGCGCAGCTCGGGCGTAATCTCGAACGCCTGCAACAACGTTTCGTCCGCATCGATCGCACACTCGTAGGCGTTCGCGATGTTGTACAGGCGTTCGCGCATGTTGAGGTAGGCTTCCGTGCCACTTTTCAGCGTAACGAGATCCCGGCTCGAGAGCGGCGCATCCTTGTCGACGCGCAGGCGATTGGCGATGACCAGCATCTCCGAGCGGGCAACGAGGCTTTGCTCGACGAGCGTCTGCAGTTCGCCGAGCTTTTGCCGGTAGACGATGGTGGGGTCGACACCACTCTGCAGCACTTTGCCAAGTTGCGCGTAGCAGGCTTCCGCGCGTTCGGTATCTTTGATTGCAAGCCGCACCTGGTAAATGCCGACAACGGCAACTGCGACGACGACGGCCGCTACGGCCGCAAGCGTGACTGAGCGTTTCATGACGCGCAACTCTACACCATTGACGTGTATTTACAGAGTGCGCAGGTCCTCGACCGAGTAATCCGCGATGCCAAGCGTAGTCGGCGTCCGCAATGCCTCATCCCGGTAACCGCGCGCCATCAGGATCGAAGCAAGCTTGATGACCGCGTCCATGCCCGGGGTCTCAACACCGACCTGGCGGCCGAGTGCGGACATGAAAACGAGGCCGTAGCCGACGTCTTCGTGCAGGTAACGATGATTGAGCTGCGGTTGTGCGCCTATTCCCAGGAACCCGGGCGCCTTGCGGTAGCCGGACCCGTAATTGTTTTCGAGCATGTATCCCTGTCGCATACCCATCTCGGGGTCAGGCAGGATCGTGATGCCGAGCTTGTTGCCGATTGCAATGCGCTCCCTGTCCAGCGCCTCTATCAGGCGCCCAACCGAATCACTGACGCCCTCTTCGTAGAACAGGAAGTCGCCACCTGTCATTTCGATACGTGCCGCGTTGCTGAGTGTCACGGCAGGGTGGATGATCGGGTTGGCGTTTTGCAGGCTGGTTTGCAGCACGCTGTCGGCGGGTTCCATGCTCGGATACACGTCGGCAACAAGTTGCAGGATTTCCGGTGTGTGTTTGCCGGGCAGGGCAGCCAACAGGTTGCCTGCCTTGAGCTTGAGGAAGACACGGATCTTTCCCGGCTCGGTCAGGCGCACGGCGTAGTGCAACGTCGACGTCTCGGCGACGCGGATGGAATCGTCACTGACATCGAGGCCGGCGGCTTGCTTGAACGCCAGTGCGCCGCCACAGGAACTCGGCGTGACAATGACGGTTTGTCCTTCCTGCAGCTTGCCCGCGACAGCCGCCCCGAAAGGCTCGGTGCTGTACGCTGGGCCCACAACGTAGATTAGTTCGGCGTCCTGAAGTGCATCGTCGATGTCATGCCCCGAGTACGCGATGTTGCCGAAACCCTCGATATCGCCCTCGGCCTTGATACCACCCTGGCGGGCAACCATCGCGATGTTGTCAGGGAATTGCGGGAAGTCGAACAGGCGCACTTCATGTCCGTGCGATGCGCAATCAAACGCGACCGCGGTGCCGCCGGCGCCGGCGCCCAGTACTGTGATATTCATTGCTTGCCTCCTGGCATGCGTTGCGATCCAGAGCAGCAGGTATCTTAGCGAGCTGAGTCCGCGTGAGCTACTGGTATCCCTTCGCCTGCAACCTGAACAGGCTCGCATACTGCCCGTTCTCGGCAAGCAGGCTCTCGTGATTACCCTGTTCCAGCACCTTGCCATCGTGGATCACGATGATGCGGTCGGCCGCGCGGACCGTTGAGAATCGATGCGAAATGAGAATCGTCATCTTCGTATCGCTCTGCGATTGAAAATGATCGAAGATCGCCGCCTCCGACGCGGCGTCCATCGCTGCAGTCGGCTCATCGAGTACGAGGATATCCGCCTCGCTGCGCATGAAGGCACGCGACAGCGCGATCTTCTGCCATTGGCCTCCCGACAGTTCGCGCCCGCCCTTGAACCAGCGGCCCAGTTGCGTGTTGTAGCCGTCGGGCATCTCTTCGATGAACGGGGCGGCCATGCCGGTTGCGGCGGCGGTGGCCCAGCGATCGGCGTCTTCGATATGGCGCACATCCCCGGCACCGATATTCTCGCCCACGGAAAACTGGTAGCGGCCAAAATCCTGGAAGATAACGCCGATGCGCTCGCGCAAGGTGTCGACGTCCCAGTCCTGCAGATCCAGTCCGTCAAGCAATATCCTGCCTTGGGTTGGTGTGTACAGTCTCGTGAGCAGCTTGATCAGGGTTGTTTTACCGGAACCGTTCTCGCCAACCAGCGCGAGGCTTTCGCCCGGCGCGATCTGGAAACTGACGTTGTCGAGCGCCTTCTTCTTCGCGCCCGGATAGGTGAACGAAACACCCTGGAACTCCAGGCCGCGACTCGGCTCCGGTCCGCGGACGGCTTCGCCCTGGTACGCTGGCACGGCTTGTCCGAGATAGTCGTAGAGGTTGGAAAGGTAGAGGTTGTCCTCGTACATGCCGCTAATGGCCGACAGACTCGCGCTGACGGCAGTCTGTCCCTGGCGAAACAACACGAGGTACATCGTCATGGCACCGAGCGTTATGCCACCGTTGATCGTGGTGATGACGATCCACGCATACGCGCCATAGAACGCGCTTGTGGACAGCAGGCCAAGTACAAAACCCCAGCCGTCACGGCGCAACGTGAGCGCCCGGTCTTCGACAAACAGCTTCTTGAAGATATCGCGATAGCGTTGCAGGAGTCGCGGACCAAGTCCGAACAACTTGACCTCCTTGACGCCATCCTCGCGAGCAATGACGGTCTCGAGGTACATCTGCATCCGGGTTTCCGGAGAGCGCCAGCGGAACAGGCGAAACGCATCGCCTGAGAATTTTGCCTCGGCGAAGAACGACGGCAGGCCCGCACCGATCAGGATGGCAACCGCCCAGGGAGAGAACGCGTACAACAGGACAGCGTAACTCGTGAGGGATATCGCGTTTTGCACAAGGCCGAAGGTCCGGGTCACAAGGCTGAGTGGGCGGCTCGAGGCTTCGCGGCGCGCCTGTGTCAACTTGTCATAGAATTCCGAGTCCTCGAAATTGGCAAGCTGCAGCGTCAGCGCTTTCTCCAGGATCATGACATTGACCCGCTGGCCGAGCAGGGCGCGCAGCAGTGACTGGCTCACGGAAATGCCGCGCTGGCTGGCGGCGACAGCGATTACGACGAGCGCTTCGAGGAAAATCAGCCAGAGTACGTGCGAGGTGTCCGGGTTGGTGGCCGCCATTGCCGCGACTACGCCATCGACGATCAGTTGCCCGATATAGGCGATCACCGCCGGCAGCACACCGGCGACGAGCGTGAGTGCCGCGAGCGCGATAGTCAGGCCACGACTTGTCGTCCAGACGAGCTCGAGTGCCCGGCGGCTGTAGACAAACACGCCCAGGAACCGCGTGAAGAAACTGGCCGTGGCCGCTTGTTCCTCAGCCATGTTTCGTCAGGAACCGGTCCAGCTCATTGGCGAAGTTCTGCTTGTCCCGCTGGCTGAATGCGGCGGGTCCGCCGCCCATCTCGACACCGCTGGAGCGCATCGTGTCGAGGAAGTCACGCATGTTGAGCCGGGCACGAATGTTTTCGGTGGTGTGCATCTCGCCGCGCGGGCTCAGCGCATGACCACCTTTCTCGATGACTTCGGCCGCGAGCGGGATATCGCCGGTAATGACGAGATCCCCGGCGGTTACGCGCCGGACGATCTCGTCGTCGGCGACGTCAAATCCGCGCGGCACCTGGATGGAGGTGATGTTGTCGGGGGAGGGGGTGGAGAGAGGCTGGTTGGCGACCAGCGTCAGCGGCACGCCAGTGCGAGCGGCGGCACGGAACAGGATCTCCTTCACCACGCCGGGGCACGCGTCTGCATCGACCCATATCTTCATCACCGCGCCAGTGTAGTTAACAATTGCGCCTCGGAACAGGTACCGTAGGCAGGATGAAACGTCCACGTATCCGTACCATCTTCCTGGGCCTGCTCGGACTGCTGGTTGCATTCTATGCTTTTGGCGCGCTTAGCCTTGCGATGCGCGACGATTCGATCGAGACTTTCACGGGCGTGCCCGCCGCCTTCGAAACCGTCGCCATCTTCGGTGCAAGTGGCACCACGGGTGACGGTATCCTCAAAGCCGCGCTCGCCGCGCCCGAAATCGAGACGATCCGTGTATTCACGCGGCGTGTTACGCCGCGCATGGAGGAGGGCGTAGCCGCGGGCAAGGTGCAGGTGACGCTGCACAGGGACTATCTCGACTATGCACCCATTCACGCGCAATTGGCCGATGTCGACGTCGTGTACTGGGCAATCGGCATTACAGCCCGTGGCACCGACGAAGCGACGTATCGCAGGATCCATACGGATTTCCCGCGGCGGTTTGTCGAGGAATGGACCAGCGTGAGCACCCGGCCAGGCATTTCGTTTCACTTCATCAGTTCCAGCGATATCTCCGAGGACTCGGGCATGATGTGGGTGCGGGAGAAGATCCGGGCGGAAAAGACCCTGTTCGGGTTTGCCGAGGGGACCGGTTTGCGCGTGATCGCGTATCGTCCGGACTACATTGGGCCGACCGAGGAAGAAGCACACCTCGGCCAGCGAATGCTCTATGGGTTCTTTGCGCCGCTGGGGGCGGCCGTCAAGGCGACGCAGATCGGCCAGGCAATGATAGAGGTCACCGCGCGCGGTGCCGAGTTCGAAAATGGCGACAAGCTCGGCACCTGGAACATACGGCGCTATAGCGATGCCTATGAGCAGCGCTTGAAGCTCACCGAGTAGCGCTACGTCGTCGGGTAGATCCTGTAACGATACTTCGGCACGACCACGTCGTAGGTCGGCTGCAAGTACATGACGAGATCAATCAGTTCCTGGACCGTCATATGCCGGTTGTAGTTGTACATCTTGGACTCGCCGTCCTCGGCGACAACGTCCTTGGCATAGCGACGCGCCAGTTGGTGTGACGGATTGATGATCGCCGTGACCAGCTGACCGTAGGTTTTCACATGCGTCACGGTGCCGCCCAGTTGCACGAAAGGCGGCTCCGCGCCCGGGACCTCCTCGAACTCCTCGCCCTCGATCGTGTGGCACTGGGTGCACTGCATGTAGATGAAGGTCTCGCGCCCGGCCTTGGCATCACCGTCCGGCAGCCTGAAGCCCTGTTCCGACATGCGTGCATCCGGATCACAGCCGCCGAGGGTGAAGGCGCATCCCAACAACAACGTCAGTATGAATCGTCTTTTCATGACATGCCTCCTTGTCGGCTGATTAGCGAGACTCCAGGATTTCTTCGATGGCCTGCACCTGGGCCTCGGTTACCGGCTGGAACTGTCCAAGAGTGCAATGCATGCCAACACCCCAGGATCCGCCCCAGCGCCACGGCCAACGCCGGTACCAGGGCCAGTCGAACCAGTCGGCTACCTCAAACGAATCCGCATCGCACAGCCGCCTGCCGCTGAACGTTCGAACGACGAGAATATCCCCGTACCGAAGGTCCGGGCAGCGCGTGCGCAGCGTATTGATCCACAGCTTGCCTCGCCGGCCCTCGAACAGGATGCGCCGGTCGTCCAATGCACGAAAATGTCGGTAGTCCGAATCGGACAGGCAGCGCCTGGGCTCGCCGAGTTCGGCGGGGTCGAGCTGCATACTCAGGATGTCGGCGATGTCCGCTTCAACCGCCGCACGCCGGTTTTCAGCTTCGGGGGAAACTGCGCAACCCACGCACAGCACAGCAGCGGTACATGCCACAAAGAGGGCATTTCCGACCGCTTTCATGGCTCACTCCTTCCTCCCTCCAGGGAAAAAGTACTGCTTACAGAAAGCGGTGGCAATAAGGGATGTGTGCAGTCTGGCGCTTCTCGCTAACGGTTATGGGTTTCTATTCAGGATGCACGACGCCCTGTGGGTCGACGTGCGGGAGGTGATGCTCGCATTCTTCCAGCAGGTGTTCGGCGTTCCTGATCCAGTTGCAGGTCTCGCAGGTACAGGTGGTTTCGTCGTGCCGCAAATGGCTGTGCAGCGATTCAATGAAGCGGATTCCTTCACGCAATGACACGCTGAGGGCTTCTTCGGTCTTCTGGCCAAGCTGCTGGAAATCTTCCACACAGTGTTCCCAACCGCAGTTGCCCGTGCCCTCGCAATGATTACAGCGTTCGCCGGTGGCCTCGAACATGTTCTTGTGAGCGTAGTTCCCGGTCTGAACCAGGTCCTCGACCATTTTGCGGGGATACAGAAGCGCTTCTATGAGTTGTTGTTGCATTGGCTTTCTCCTCTCATCTGCCATTCCATACTACCTGATCGGGCGGGGACCTCAACCGATCGAGGGGCTCCGGGCGTAGGTAATATCCGGTATTGAGCGCAGAAGGTGGCAGCGGCGCGCGTTCAGGCGGGATTCATGGATTTTTCATGACCCATTAAGGGAGGCGCGCCTACTCTGTACCTGAACTGCAAAGGAATGCCTGAGAGGAGTTCGCCATGGACATCATCATTGCCGCCGAGAAACCCAGTATCGCTACGCTGCTCAGCCAGTATGTAAAACGGCGTATCCTGCCCGAGGAGATCAAGGTCTCTGAGAACCCGGAGGAGACCGGCAGCTTCTACATTGGTTTCGACCTCGAGCACTACGTGCTCTCACCGAATGGCGAGATCGCGAGGGACAGGCTGGAACTCCGCTAGCACATGCGGCAAGCTGCAGCGGATACGCTCTCGAACTCAATGCCCTGGGGGGCATACCAATGATCTATCGCCATTTGGGCAATTCCGGCTTGCAGGTGAGCGCATTGTCGCTCGGTTCCTGGGTTACGTTTCATATCCAATCCGGCGTCAAGGACGCCACGGAGATGATGGGCGCTGCGTACGACGCGGGCGTCAACTTCTTCGATAACGCCGAGGTTTACGCGGGCGGCAAGTCGGAAGAGATCATGGGCAAGGCGCTCAAGAAGCTCGGCTGGCGCCGCGGCAGTTACCTCGTGTCGACCAAGCTGTACTGGGGCCTGCACGACGGCCCGAACGAGACGAATACGCTGAATCGCAAGTACCTCACCGAGGCCATCAACGGGTCTCTCGGGCGACTCGACATGGATTACGTCGACCTGCTGTATTGCCATCGGCCTGACACGACCACGCCCATCGAGGAGACGGTATGGGCCATGCACGACATTATCCGGGCCGGCAAGGCCCTGTACTGGGGTACGTCGGAGTGGGAGGCTGCGCAGATTCTCGAGGCGATCGGCATCGCCGAGCGGCACCACCTGCACAAGCCCATCGTTGAGCAACCCGTCTATAACCTCTTCGAGCAGCATCGATTCGGGCCTGAATACGATGCTGTCTACGAGGACCACGGCTACGGCTCGACCACCTGGAGCCCGCTTGCCTCGGGCATGCTGACCGGCAAGTACAAGGCGGGTATTCCCAAGGACAGCCGCGGCGCACTCGAGGGCTACGAATTCCTCAAAGAGGGCCTGACCAGCAAGCAGCGCCTCGCTGTGGTTGCGGCCCTGGAGCCGATTGCTGCAGACATGGGCGCAACGCTAGCCCAGTTTTCACTGGCCTGGTGCCTGCAGAACGAGCACGTGAGTTCGGTAATCACGGGCGCCAGCCGCGTGAGCCAGGTCCACGAGAACATGAAGGCACTCGAATTCGTCGACAAGTTCACACCGGAGGTCATGGCGGGTGTCGAACACATCCTCGGCGGTGGCGTACATCGACTGACCTGAGCCGCCTAGAGGTCTGGCGTCGTAAACACGGCTGCGAGCCCGCCGCCTTGAGTGCGGAAATTCGTCGTTTGCCCACGGTAGAGGCGAGCACCCAGCAACTGGATTTCGCCGTCATAGACGTAGCAGCGAACATCGAGTTTCATCGATTCGTGGTCGCCATCGACGACCAGCAGCCGCTGGCTTGGGGGGACGCGTTCCTGCGCGACGTAGTCGGCTGCAAGGATCGATGCCCAGGTCTTCTTCGTGAGTTTCGCGCCATCGTAGGTGCCCCGGCTGCCGAACCCCCAGTTGGGTTTGAAGAACAAGCGGCGCCGCCGCGCCCAGAGGTTGTCGGCATTGTCGCCCGTCACACGTTCGGTGGTCGGCACGCTGCGTGCGAGTGTCGACGCGGTGTCTTCATCCACACCCAGTTCAACCAGTAACCGCTCATTGCCGAGAACCGTCAGGTTGCGCTTGTTGGCGTACAGGGCATGCGTTCGCGGACCGGGAGTGAACACCGCGGCACCGTCTTCACAGGCCGTATTCAGTGTCTTGCAGACGGGTGCCTGCATGTAGAAGTCCGTCAGCCGGTTGTAGACGAGATCGACGACTTTCTCGCCGGCCAGGAGCTGTTCGTTGCGCAGGGAAAATTCGTCCGGCCCGGCAATGATCGCTGCGATGCCATGCTGCTCAAATATCTGCCTGAACAACTCGAACTCGGGGCTGAGATACTGTTCCGCCGGATTTTCGTCGACAATCGCGACGCAGCGCAGTGTCTTGCCAGGAAACTGTGCTGCGTATTCCTTGCGGAACATCGCTATGAACTCTCGTTCCAGGTCAGGGATTTCGAATCGACCGACGACCAGGTTCTCCACTTCCTGGCAGCAGGCCTGCTGTGCGCCGGCAACATGGAGCAGGAGCAGGGCGCCACCGGCATTGGTATTGACTTCTATCAGCTTCGGCCCGTCGACGGTCAGGTGAAAGTCGTAGCCAAAGAAGACGCCGTGCGGACCGTGGTTTTTTCGAGCGATGGCAGGGGCCCAGCGGAGGACGTAATCCTGGTAGCTGCCGAGATTCGCGACCCGCTCGACCGCGGTGATCACAGCCTCCATCTGCGCGATATGATCGTGCGAGATGAAAACCGGCGAATCGGCAAGCAGGTGGGGGCGGGTTTCCCGCAGGCGGGCGTACGCGCCGGGCCCGCCCATACGGGTCTCGAGCGATTGCCGTAAACTGCCCTGATCCACGCTGATGCAGTGGCAGCTTCTATTCAGGGATTCTGCAAGTGTCTCGCCGGTCACCCGGCGATCTTACACATAATGCGGATACACCGGCTTGTACATGTACGCGTGAACGTCGGCGAGGATATCGTCCGGCCTCTCCCTGTCGGTGAAGCCGTTGTCATAGGCCATCTTGCAGACCTCCGCAGCGATGTGCGCCGAGACATGGCGAATGGCTGACAACGGTGGATACACGCGGCCACGCTCGATATCGGAGTCCTTGACCTGGTTGGCGAGCGAATGCGCCGCCGCCAGGAACATCTCATCGGTGACGATCCGTGACCGGCTGACGATGACGCCGAGACCAACGCCCGGGAAGATGTAGGCATTGTTGCCCTGTCCGGGTACGAACGTCTGGTTGCCGTACGTGACAGGATCAAACGGGCTGCCGCTCGCGAATACCGCGCGGCCCTCCGACCATGTGTACGCCTGCTCGGCCGTGCATTCGGCCATGGAAGTCGGGTTGGAGAGGGCGAAGATGATCGGCCGTTCATTGATTGCGGACATCGCCTCGACGATCTCCTTGGTAAACGTCTGCGGCTGACCTGACAGGCCCAGCAGCGCCGTCGGTTGCAATTCGTTGACGGCGTCGAGCAGGTTGTCGATGTACTCGTGCTCATGGGCATAGGCCAGCTTGTGTTCCGCGAGGTTTTCGCGCTCGTTGCAGACCAGGCCGCGGCTGTCGACGAACCAGCAATGCCGGCGAGCGTCTGCTTCGGACATGCCTTCTTCCTTGAGTGCCGCAATGAAGACGTCGGCGATACCGATACCCGCCTCACCCGCGCCAAGGAACAGGAGTTTCTGGTCGGAGAGTTGCTGGCCCGTGATACGCATGGACGCGATGATGCCGGCGACGGCGACGGCCCCCGTGCCCTGGATGTCGTCGTCGAAGAGGCAGGTGTTCTCGCGGTAGTCTCTTAGCAGGCGGAATGCGTTCGTGTTGCCGAAATCCTCGATCTGGATGAGGATGCCCGGGAAGACCTCTTTCGCGGCCTGCACGAACTCATCGAACAGTTCGTCGAATTCCTTGCCGCGGGCGCGATGCCGCTCGATACCGTTGTACAACGGATCGTTCAGCAGTTGTTCGTTGTTGGTGCCCACGTCGAGCATGACAGGCAGGCACTCGGTCGGCGGTATGCCCGCGCAGGCCGTGTAGAGCGAGAGCTTGCCGATCGGGATACCCATGCCCTGTGCGCCCTGGTCGCCGAGACCCAGGATGCGCTCGCCGTCAGTCACGACGATGATGCGGGCATTTTTGTGCGGCCAGTTCTGCAGGATCTCCTTGACACTGCCCTTGTCCTTCAGGGAGACATAGAAGCCCCTGGGCTTCCTGTAGATGTGCTGGAACTCCTGGCAGGCCTTGCCAACGGTCGGCGTGTAGATGATCGGCATCATCTCTTCGAGATTGTTCATCACCACGCGGTAGAACAGGTTTTCGTTGCGATCCTGGAGGGCGATCAGGTACAGGTAGCGCTCGAGGTCCGTCGGTTTCGCACGAATATTGCCCAGCACGCGCAGTTCCTGTTCCGCCATGGTGTGCACGCGCGGTGGTAACAGGCCCCTGAGCTTCAGCTCCTCACGTTCGGCATCGGTAAAAGCCGTACCTTTGTTGCGTACCGGGTCATGAAGAATCTTCACGCCGCGGTGCAGTGCGGCAGGTTCTTGATCAGGAAGGTCTTTTTCAGGGAATTTGGCAACAGACATGATGGCCTCCGACAGGCATTTTCAGGCCAGAAATTACGCCTTTCTGAGCGGTTTTGTATACGGGTTTCTCGCAGGAAACTGCGTTAGGTAGAAGCGCGTATCGCGCGCCTCCCGGCGCTCTGGGTAGCATCGACCCATTGCCGTTAGGGAGAGACCTGCCGTGAGCAGAAATATTGTGATCATGGGCGCCGCGGGGCGCGACTTCCATGTGTTCAACTGTATGTACCGTGACAACGAGGATTTCAACGTTGTCGCGTTTACCGCTACCCAGATCCCGCATATCGAAGATCGCCGCTATCCCGTCGAACTCGCCGGGTCGCTGTACCCTGACGGCATCCCGATCGTTCCCGAAGAGAAACTCGACGCACTTGTCGACAGCGGGGATGTCGACGAAGTCATTTTCGCCTATTCCGATGTCAGTAATGCCTATATCGACGCGATGAGGGCCCGGGTAGAGGCCGGGGGCGTTGCATTCTCGACCTTCGATATCGAGGCGTCCATGCTCGCCTCGAGCAAGCCGGTGATTGCGATCACGGCCGTCCGCACGGGCTGCGGCAAGAGCCAGGTGTCACGGCGTATCACCGATATCCTGCGCGATCTCGGGCTGAAAACCGTCGCCATACGCCACCCGATGGCCTACGGCGACCTCGTCGCGCAAGCGGTGCAGCGCTTTGCAAGCTACAACGACCTCGAGGCGCAGGAATGCACCATCGAGGAGCGTGAGGAATACGAACCGCATATCGCGAACGGCGTCGTCGTGTATGCCGGTGTCGACTACGGCGCGATCCTTGCAGAGGCTGAGAAAGAAGCCGATGTCATCGTCTGGGATGGCGGCAACAACGATACGCCGTTCCTCAAACCCGATCTGTGGATTTGCGTGGCGGATCCGCATCGTCCGGGGGACGAGCTGACGTATTTTCCGGGCACGGCCAACTTCAGGCACGCCGATGTCATACTGATCGGCAAGGTGGGTCATGCGGACCCGGCCGCGGTCGAGCTGGTGCGTGGGAACGCGCGCCGTATCAACCCGTCAGCCACCGTGTTGCTGCGTGAATCGCCACTCGACATACCGGATCCCGACGCGATTGCCGACAAGCGCGTACTCGTCATCGAGGATGGCCCCACCACGACCCACGGTGGCATGCCCTACGGCGCCGGCATCATGGCCGCCACGCTCTGCGGCGTTGGCGAACTCGTGGACCCGCGGCCGTTTGCGGTCGGTGAAATTGCCGAAACGTTCGAGAAATATCCGGATATCGGCGACCTGTTGCCGGCCATGGGCTATGGCGACAAACAGATTCGCGACCTCGAAGAAACCGTCAATGCCGTCGATTGCGATCTCGTGCTGGTCGCCACCCCGATCGATCTCACCCGGCTCATCGACATCGACAAGCCGCACATGCGTATTGGCTACAGCCTCAAGCCTGCCGATGGCCAGCTGGCCGAGTTGGTGGCGGAAACGGTGAGGTCAGGCGATCACATCGCCGCGTGAAGGTCGGCGAAAAACGACTCGACGCTGGCGCGTAGCTCCGTCTCCTCGGCCTCCCAGCGGCGCATGGCCTCCTGGACCCGGGGGTCGGCAACGACGCCGGCGTAATGGGGCTGCGACAGCATCTCTCGCCAGTTGGGCGTGAGGGCGACCGGCCGCGAGAAAAAGTCTCGCAGGGCGACCTCGACAGCTTTCTCAACATCACCGCGCAATGTGAGGATACCGACATGGGTCGCCGGATCGCTGGTGGGGTCCTGCCCCATCGCGGCGGCATAGTCGAGCAATACATCGAGCCGGCGCTGCACTTCCTCTGCAGGCAAATACTGCACCCACCCATCGAACGCGACGCCCTGCACATTGCGATAGCGTAACGGCGCGACCTGCGCATCGACGTCGAAGATGCCAGGCTGTTGTTCCTCGATCCAGGCCATCTCTTCCTCTACCGTACCGGTTCTGACAGCCGTTCTGACCAGGTGCTGGACGGCGCCGCCAAACGCAAAACGGCGGTCCTCGATGTTGTCTTCAAGCGCGCGCCGCGCCGCTTCGATACTTCCGTCTACATCGCCAATGGCCTTCGCCCGTGCCAGTTCGATCTGGTAGGCGATGGTGCTGGTTGGCGCGAGGGTCAGGACCCTGTTGCGGAAATCGTCGGCGATTTCGACAAGGCCGTAGCGATACAGGAACAGCGCCAGCAGGCCCGGCAGTTCGTGATCCTCGGGATCGACCGAAATGGCGTTGAGCTGGTTCTTCACCATTGTTACGTAGTCACCGGCGTGTTCGGCAATGGCGCCCAGGTAGGTGTAAGCGTTGGGCTGGTTCGGCTCGAGTTCGAGCGAGCGCTCGAGCGCCGCTCTTGCCTCGTCCCAGCGGTGCAGGCGAATGTAGGCGATACCCAGTTCGTAGTGCAGCGCCGGGTTGTACTTGTCCTGGGCCAGCGCCTCTTCGAGAATTGGCAGGCACTTTTCGTTCTGCTTGATCGCCGTGTAGGCCCGCACCAGCAGGAGGCGCGGCTCCAAGGTCTGCGGCGCGCTCTCCACGATGGCTTCCAGCTCGGCCACGAGGTCCGTCATCGCCGCCAGGTCGCCGCGTGCCACAAGCGAGAGTGCCTTTGCATACAGTGAGGTCGCCTTCGCGACGGGGTCGTCGGGACGCACGGCCAGCACCTGGTTCGTGATGGCGATGATCTCGGCGTTGGCCGCTGCCACGTCCATCATGCCGGTCTCGGCCTGGTGCACATAGCTGTTCGCGAGCTCGGACTTGGCCTCAATGAAGTCCGGGTCGATCAGCAGGGCGCCCTTCAGCAGGTTCTCCGCAGCCAGCAGTCCCCCGTAGGAATACGTCGCACGTGCCTTGCGCGCCTGCAGGTAGAGTTCGTAGGCGTCGACGTCTTCCGTCGTGATGCCGGCGAGCCGCGTCTCCTCGCTGGTGCCCAGCAGGGACGCCGACAGGGCGGAGCCGACCTGTGTGGCTATCTCGTCCTGGATCGCGAAAACATCGGTGAACTCCCGGTCGAAGTTCTTTGACCAGATGTGAAAGCCGTCGCTCGCACGGATAAGCTGTGCCGTCACTCGAATCTTGTCGCCGGCATGCTGCACGCTGCCCTCGAGAATATGGGCGACCTCGAGTGCCGATGCGATCTCCTGGATGCTCATGTTCCGGCCTTTGAACGCAAAGCTCGACGTGCGCGCCGCCACCTTGAGATCCGGGATCTGGGCAAGCATGTGCAGCAGGGTCTCGGTCAGGCCGTCGGAGAAGTACTCGTTGTCCTTGTCGCCCGACATGTTCTCGAAGGGCAGGACAGCCACGGAGGCCGCGCTGACTCCGAGGTCAATGGGCGTGGGATCGTCCGCCGTGTAACGGGCGCTGAACAACCCGATAAAGATGATCAGCACCACGGCAGTGGCGATAGTGACCTGGTCGACCCTGCGGACCTGGCGCTGCTTGTCGGGGTCGGTATGGTCCGCTTCCCGGTCGCGCCTGATGCCATCGGGCGTGATCTCGAAGAACCAGGACAGCACCACCGCAGGAACAAAGCCGAACGCAAAGATCAGGATAACCGCTCGCGCTGCCCATTCCGGAGCGCCAAGTGTCGGCAGTATGGTGGTAAGAACCTCGGTCAGCAGCCAGCCCACGACGAGGTAGGCAGCGGCAACGCGAAAGACGTTTCGGCGTCGAAGTTCGGCTATCAGGGGCATTCAGGACTCCGCACGTGCGGGTGCGTTCTAGGTTACACGATTATTAGATGCGTGATTGGCCCTGAAGGTTTCAAATCCTTGCGCGCAGATCCTCGTGAATCTCGGTTGCGGCGGTTTTTCCCGCACCGGCCGCGAGAATGACTGTGGCTGCGCCGGTCACGGCGTCACCTCCTGCGAAGACGTGGTCTCGCGAAGTCTCGGACGTACCGTCATGAACCACCAGGCACCCCCATTTATTCGACTCGAGGCCCTTGGTCGTCTGCAGCAGCAACGGATTAGGCTTGTTGCCGATCGACAGCACCACGTTGTCGACCGGTATCACGAATTCGGATCCTTCGATCGGCACTGGCCGCGCTCGTCCTGAATCATCGGGCGCTCCCAGTTCCATGCGAACGCAGCGCAGGCCTGTAACCCAGCCATCCTCGTCCCCAAGCACCTCGACGGGGTTGGTCAGCCAGTGGAACTCCACACCTTCTTCGATGGCGTGGTGATGTTCTTCGACGCGTGCCGTCATCTCCTGGTCGCTGCGGCGGTAAACGATCATGCCGTGTTCAGCGCCCACGCGCAGTGCAGTACGCACCGTGTCCATGGCCGTGTTGCCGGCGCCAATAACAGCGACGCGCTTGCCGACCATGACGGGTGTATCGGCGTTCGGAAAATCGTTGGCGTGCATCAGGTTGACCCGCGTCAGGAACTCATTGGCCGAGTAGACACCGTTGAGGTTCTCGCCCGGAATGCCCATAAAGCTCGGCAAGCCTGCACCGGTGCCGATAAACACGGCCGAGAAGCCCATCTCGCCCATGAGTTCGTCCATCGTGATCGTCTTGCCGATGATCACATTGCATTGAATCTCGACGCCGAGCTTCTTGAGTTGCTCAATCTCCCAGTCGAGCACGTTCTTTGGCAGACGGAACTCGGGGATACCATAGCGGAGCACGCCGCCCGGCGCATGCAGAGCCTCGAATATGGTGACCGGGTAGCCCAGGCGCGCGAGCTCACCCGCACACACGAGACCTGCCGGTCCGGAGCCGACGATGGCGACCTTCTCGTCCTGGTGCAGGTGCGCCTTGATCTCGATGGCCGGCTGAGCCATTTCCCAGTCAGCGACGAAGCGCTCGAGGTAGCCGATCGCAACGGGTTTGAAGCGGATACCGACCGAGCATTGCTCTTCACACTGCACTTCCTGTGGGCACACGCGCCCGCAAACAGCCGGCAGCGGATTCGACTTGCGCAGTATTTCGGCAGCCGCTCGCATGTCGCCCTTGGCGACCTCGTGTATGAATTCGGGGATCGGTACGCGAACCGGGCAGCCGTCGATACAGATCGGGTCCTGGCAGCGCAGGCAACGTTCAGCTTCGAACTGGGCGTGCGCAATGCCGTAGCCTTCGTTCACTTCTTCGAAATCATGCGAACGCAGGACGGCGTCGCGCTCGGGCATAGGTGTCTTCTGGACGCGCTTTACAGGCATCAGTCTTGTCCTACAGCGAGTTTGCGGCAGGCGGAAAGGGTTTTCGACTCATCTTCCTGCCTGACATACATCTTGTTGCGTCTGACGGCTTCTTCGAAATCGACCTGGTGGGCATCGAAGAAGGGGCCGTCAACACAGGCGAACTTCACTTCATTGTCGATCGTGACACGGCAACCTCCGCACATCCCTGTGCCGTCAATCATGAGCGGGTCGAGCGATACGAGCGTCGGAATGTTCTTGCCGCGAGTGGTCTCGGTGACAGCACGCATCATTGGCATCGGGCCAATGGCGACCACCATGTCCGGGCGACCCGGACCGCCGCCATCGATAAGCTGGGCGAGGCGCTCGGTGACGAGACCATGGAATCCCGCGGAACCGTCGTCCGTACACAGCTCAAGGTTGTCGCAGACGTCGGCGAGTTCGTCGTTGAGAATCAGCAGGTCTTTCTCGCGCGCACCGTTGATAATCGTTGTTGTGTCGCCGCGCTGACGCAATTCGCGCATGAGGCAGAGCAGCGCAGCGGCGCCAAATCCGCCACCGATACCCACGATATGGCCTTTAACAGGTATCTCGAGCGGCATGCCGAGCGGGCCGACCAGGTCGAGAATGTCATCGCCGACGTCGAGCTGGCCCATATAGCGTGTCGTGGTGCCAACTTCTTGCACGACAATGGTCAGTGTGCCCGCGTCGCGATCATAGTCGGCAATCGTGAGCGGAATACGCTCGCCGCCGTCGCGAACGCGGACGATAACGAACTGTCCGGGCTTCGCAGACTTCGCGACCAGCGGCGCGTCGACCTTGTAGAGCTTGGTGATGGGCGTCAGCGGACGTTTTTCAAGAATCTCTGCCATCGTTTACAGCTCCGGGTGTTCGGATTTGATTTTCAGCTTGCGCCAGCGCTTGTCGACCTCTTTCTCGGTCATCTCGAGCTGGTCGGCATGCTCGTCGGCGAGGACGTGCCTGGTCTTGCCCATCATGCCGAGCCAGTCGCCAACGGGTCGGCGGCGACCGATTTCGTCCGGGTCATACGTCAGGTGCGTGTGACCTTTCTCGACTTCATACAGCGGGAAGAAGCAGCAGTCTATTGCGGCCTGCAGTACATCCTGTGCCGCGTCGTCCTGGGTACGCCAGTTGAGCGGACAGAATGACAGGACCTTGCCGTAGACCATACCCTCGCGCTGCGCGTACCACTGTGCCTTGGATATCTTGCGCATGAAGTCTTCGGGGTAGCCTTCGCTCGCGGTGAAGACGTAGGGCAGGTTGCAGGCCGCAAAGATCTGCGGCGTGTCCTTGTGATGGAAACGCTTGCCGGAGTCCGTGCTGCCGACCTCGCTGGTCGAGGTGCGATGGCCAAACGGGGTTGCGTAGGACAGCTGGGAGCCGGTATTCATGTACCCCTGGTTGTCGTATTCGAGGATGATCATCTTGTGATTGCGATGCGCGGTACCAAGTGCCGCACCCATGCCGATGTCCATACCGCCGTCGCCCGTGACCATGATGAAGGTCGTGTCTTCACCTTCCGGTGCGGCCGGGATTTCACCGCGACGGATGCGTTCGTGGTACATCTCGACCAGTCCGGACAGCGTTGCCGCGCCGTTCTGGAACAGGTTATGGATATAGGTAATACGATGCGCTGTCTTCGGGTAGCCCGTCGTCGTGACCATGGCACAGCCGGTCTGGAACAGGACGACCACATTGCCCTCGAGCACGTTGTATGCCTGCCGCAGCATCGGGAAGAAGCCACAACCCGGGCACGCACCGTGTCCCGGCGCAATCCGCGACGGCGTCGTGGTCATTTCCCAGAGCGGCTTTAGTTCGACCTCGAGCCGCCTGGTTTCCGGGTTCTGCGTAACACGTGCCATGCCCCTGGAGACTTCTTCGGACTTGATAGGTGGCAGCCCCGGGGCAGGGCCCGCGGCATTGTCGCCGGCGTAGGCGCCGTGATACTCGAACGGGACCTCGACCTTGCCGGTTTCGGCCGCCTGCAGCGCTTCGTGGAAAAACTCTTCAGCATCCGCGTCATAGAAGTCCTTGCCGCCAAGGCCGTAAATACGGCTCATGACCAGGGTTCTGTTGTCAGGGTCCTGTTGCAGAGCAGCACGAACTTCAAGCGACAGGTTGCCGCCTTCAGCGCCGTAAGAATCACCGCGATCACCGACAACGATGGCGCGAACGCTCTTCAGGAGCCTGCGGATTTCATCGGTCGGGAACGGCCGCAAAACATTGGGTGAGACAACACCGACCTTGTGACCTTGCTCGCGCATCTTGTCGGCAACGCCTTTGGCATTCTCGGCAGCCGTGTTGAGCAGGACGAGCGCAACGTCAGCGTCGTCCATGCGGTAGGCATCGACAGTGCGGTAGTCGCGTCCCGAGAAAGCTGCAAACTCGGCAAATATTTCGGGGATAACGCGCCGCGCGTCCTCCATGGCCTGGTGTTGCTGGACCTTATTGTTGATCAGGTCCGGGTCGTTCATGTACGGACCGAAGGTAACCGGGCGGTCCGGATCGAGCGCGCTGTAAGGATCCTCGCGTTCACCGAGGAACGCCTTTACGGCCTCGGGGTCGTCGAATCTCTCGATACGCCGCTTCTGGTGGCTCGTCAGGAAGCCGTCGTAGGCAACGATAACGGGCAGGCGAACGTCCTTGTGCTCGCCGATGCGAACGGCACAGAAATTCATGTCGTAAGCGGCCTGCGGATCACGAGCCATGAGGATGATCCAGCCGGCATTCAGGACGAAATAGATGTCGGAATGGTCACAACGAATATCCAGCGGGCCCGACACGGTGCGTGTCGATACATTGAGTACCATCGGCACGCGCGTGCCCGATTGAACGGGAAGCTGTTCGAGTGAATACAACAGACCTTGCGACGACGTTGCGTTGAGAACGCGCCCGCCACCGAGCGCTGCGCCATAGCAGATGCCTGCGGCACCGTGCTCGCCGTCGGCGGGTATCATGACAATCTCGTGTTCGCCGTCGGCGTGCATCTTCGACAGGGTCTCGGCGACCTCGGTCGACGGTGTGATCGGGAAATAACCCATGACATGGAAGCCGATGTCGCGTGCGGCCAGCGCTGCAGCCTCATTGCCGCTCTTGAAATCGTGAACCTGGGCAACCGGGCCTGAACGGGATACCGCCACTGAATCAAGCATGTTTTTCTCCTGCCGCTTTCCTGAGGTCCGGGAACAAGGGGATCCGCAGCTCGTCGGCCTTGCCAGGCACTTCGGCTTCGCGCGTCATTGCTGCCGTCGAACAGGTCTCGACGCAACGCATGCAGCCTTTGCAATACTGGTAGTCGATGCCGTCGAGTTTTACACGCGGCTTGCCGTCCTCGCCGGTATGCGTCGACCAGACGAGACAGAGATCGGGGCAGACCATGTCGCACATGCCGCAGTCGATGCACTTGTCCCTGTCGAGGACGGGCATCCAGCCGGTGCGTGAGGTGTGCAGGTCGTTATGCGCCGTGTTGCCCGGCGTCGGTAACACACCCCCGATCGGTGCCGTGCGATAGCCCCATACAGGGCTGGACGACATCGTCGGGACAGCGCCGTCGCACTGGCCGATGTTCTCAATAATCTCGACTTCATCAGCCCCGCGATCGAACGCACGACCGTTGGCCTTGACCACGGCCTCGTTCTTGCCGGCGAAGGTGGCGTCGAGCGCATCCCTTACAGCACGCCGGTCGAGCAGCGGAATCGCTTCGGCCAGCGTGCCGATCAGTACGGCGTTCTCGCGCGACTTTTCGGCGATCGCAATCTTCTGGGCATCCACACGAATCACGGTCGCGGTTTTGGGGACACGTGACAGCCCTTCGGGAACGTCACCTTCCTGGCCGGCGTAGATAAGGACGCCGTCGGCCTTCAGGCCGGACAGCGTAGCCGGGTGGGCCAGCAAGCCGCTGTGAAACACGACAATCACGTCCGGCTCCTCGATAGGCGCGCTCGTACGAATCGCCTTGTCGGCCGGGGCAAGTCGAATGAATGAACGTACGACGGAGCCTTTCTTCTCGGAGCCGTACGAGGAGAAGTGTGAGCCGTTCATGTTCATTCGCAGAACGGCTGCGCTGGCGACGATTTTTCCAGCAACGTGGGCGCCTAGCCCACCGATCGATTCGAAGCGGATTTCGAAAAACTCCGCGCCGTTGGGGATGGAGACTTCCCGGGTCATGGTCCTGCTCCCTGACGTGCAACGAACGCACCCTGACATGCTCAGCTTACGCCCGGCGTCCCTCCAATACATACGCAACATCCACACTGGGCTTAGGTACATTCTTCAACCCGGCGCTATACTCTGGGGCGCTGCCGGCTAACAATCCGGATCCGAAGACGGATGTCATGAAAAAGCAGGAGAATCCGAAAAACGTGAAGTCATGCACCGGAGACAACGCGCCCGAGGCAGGCAGGTCCGTCAGGACAAGAACCAGCCTGGTCTGCAGGCTTGTTCTTCTTGTTGCCTGCGGGTTCCTGCCGCTTACGTTTGCGATTGCGGATGAGTGGCGTTTCCCTGATGTCGAACGGATCGTCGCCGTAGGCGATGTTCACGGCGCCTACGAGGCGCTGGTCAAGACGCTGCAGCAAGCTGGGGTCATCGACGAGAAGCTGGCCTGGAGCGGCGGCAAGACGCACCTGGTCAGCACCGGAGACCTGGTGGATCGGGGTGCGGAGTCGCGTCGCGTGATGGACCTGATGATGCGACTGGAGCAGGAAGCGCCGCTGGCCGGGGGGCGCGTGCACCAGTTGCTGGGCAACCACGAAGTCATGAACCTGATCGGGGACCTGCGTTACGTGGTCGACGAGGAATACGCCGCGTTCCGGGATATCGAGTCGGCCGAGGAACGCGAACGCTGGTACCAGAGGTTCCGTCACGGCAAGCCGGATTGGTCGAACGAGGTCTCCCTGCGCAAGGACTTCGACAAGCTGGCACCACCCGGCTACTTCGGGCACCGCGGCGCGTTCCGCAGCAATGGCTACTACGGCAAGTGGTTGCTCACGAAGCCCTTCATGATCGTTATCAATGACATTGCGTTCGTGCACGGAGGTGCGCCAGCCTTTGTTGGTGAGCAGGGGCTCGCCAGCATCAATGGCGAGCTCAAGGGCGACCTCGAAGGATACGTGCAGGCGTTCGAAGCCCTGGTCGATGAGGGTGTGCTGACTCCCTGGGATAGCTTTCGGAAGACGCCGAAAGCGCTGGCGAGATTACTGGATGCCGGGTCGCTGCAGCCAGCAGTTGCGGCAACCGCACAGCAGCTCATCGACTTCAGCGAGTCGCCGCTGCACAAGCCGGCCGGGCCAACCTGGTATCGCGGAAGTGCCATGTGCAATCGCTTTGTCGAGTCCGAACAGCTCGACGCCGCATTGCAGAAAGTCGGTGCATCCCGGCTCGTGATCGGTCATACAACGACGTCCACGAGGCAGGTTCAACAGAGATTCGGTGGCCGGGTGTTCGAAATAGACACAGGCATGTTGAGCCACGTCTACGGCGGCAGCGGCCATGCCCTGATTTTCGAGAGCGGCAAGGCGAGCGTCGTAACAGAAGCGGGCAGGCGGCGCGTCGCGCCCGTAGAGCAACCGTTCAAAGTTGGTCTCGGCGATGCGCCATTGACCGAGGAAGACCTCGCGCAAATGCTCGCAACGGGTCATATCCTCGATGTGCTCGCCGAGGGTGCAGAATGGAAGCTCGTGCAGGTGACCGACGGGAAACTGGCAGTTCTTGCGACCTTTCGGACGCTGCCCGGGCAGTCGCGCTTCGCGCCTGAGTTTGCGGCTTATCGGCTTGACCGCCAGTTGCAGCTCGGCATGGTCCCTGTCACCGTGCGCCGGACGATCGATGGCCGGCGCGGCACGCTGCAATTCCTGCCTGGCGTAACGCTGACCGAACGGGAGCGCGTGGCGGCAGGCGAGGGCGCTGCCGCTATCTGCCCGGTCGAGGAGCAGATAGACGCGATGCTCGTATTCGACGCGCTGATTCATAACGTCGTTCGCTCACCGTCGGCAATGGTGTACGACCGCGAAGACTGGTCGTTGATGCTGGTCGATCACAATGCGGCGTTCGCTACCGACGGCGACTTGCCGCCTGGTATCGTGGACGTTGGCCTGGCCGTAGGTGATGAGTGGCGGGCGGCATTGCAGGCGCTCGACGACAAGACGCTGCGCGCGGAGCTCGGCAATGTGCTCGACAAGGCGCGACTGCAGGCGCTGATGCAGCGCCGGGACGCGCTGTTGTCCTTATCCTCGCGCTGACGCCAGCGCCGACTCAACTGCCGCGAGCGTCGGGTCGATGACGTTCGGTCTGCCGACAGCCTCTGTCGCATGGGTAATGTCCTTGAGGCCGTTGCCCGACACGAGGCAGACCACGAGTTCGTCCGGTGCAATCTGCCGTTCGGCGACCATCCGCTTGACCGCTGCCCACGCTGCCGCGGCCGCCGGTTCCGCGAATACGCCGCTTGCCGCAGCCATCTCGGGGATCGCCTTGAGAATCTCGGCGTCGGGAACAGTCACCGCCATACCGCCGGACTCGAAAATGGCCCGGACAGCGGCCAGCCCGTCCCGCGGCCGGTCGACGGAGATGGAGTCGGCAACCGTGTGCGCCTCGACGGCAGCTACCTCGAGTGAGGCCCAGTCGGGTTGACGACTGTCGCCGATCCCGCGCACGGTCCGGGAGATCGCATCGCTGCCTTTTGACTGCGCGCAATCGATTTTCGGCAGGCGGTCGATAAGGCCAACGGCTTGCAGCTCCCGCCAGCCTTTCCACATGCCGCTCAGGAGATTGCCGTCGCCGGTCGGTACGACGATCCGGTCGGGCACGCGGCCCTCCAGGGACGCCCAGATTTCCCACGCGCAGATCTTCTTTCCCTCACGCGTGTACGGGTTGATGCCCGTGCTGCGGTTGTACCAGCCGAATCGCTTGGAGGCTTGCAGGCAGAGGTCGAACGCGTCGTCGTAGGTGCCGCGCACAGCGAGCACGGTCGCACCGAAGGCCAGCGCCTGCGTGAGCTTGGCAACCGGTGCGCTTTCCGGAACGATGACCACGGCCTTGATTCCCGCTGCCGCTGCGACACAGGCAAGCGACGAGCCGGCGTTGCCGGTGCTCGCGACCGAGACGATATCGGCACCTGCATGCAGCGCCTGCAGCACGACGGCGGCGCTGGCGCGGTCCTTGCTGGATGCGCTCGGGTTGACCGTGTCGTCCTTGAGGTACAGGTTGCGCAGACCGATCGAATGCCCGAGTCGCGGAGCGGCGTAGAGGGGCGTGTTGCCGATCTCCAGGGGGATTCGCGGCGTGTCGAATGGTGATTGCCGTATCTGCTGCAGGATCGTCTCGCGGTCGTTGACGGCGTCGAGATTGCCGCCACAGGACGGGCAGACCCAGCCCGAGAAGTCGGCGGGCTGGGTCCTGTCGCAGGCGAAGCAGCGGAAACTGTTCATGGGCTCAGTCCTCTACGGCACGATGTGAGTGCCGTAGATGTTGTCGAGGTTGGCGCGCAGGTTGTGCGGCTGCGTAATGATGACTTTCTCGCCGCCGCCCTCGAGAAACCTGACGGCACTTTCGATTTTCGGCCGCATGCTGCCGGCCGCAAAATGCCCGGCCGCGAGATGCTCGCGACACTCGGCAACCGTCAGGCGGTCGATGTCACGCTCCTTGTCGGTGCCGAAGTTGAGTGCAACCTTGTCGACATCGGTGGAGATGATGAAGACCGACGCACCGAGTTCCCGCGCCAGCAGGCAAGACGCGGCATCCTTGTCGATGACGGCGGGGCGGGGCCGCAGCTCGCCATCCTCGCGGAACACGACCGGAATCCCGCCACCACCGGCGGCAATGACCACCTGGCCGCTATCCAGCAAGCTGCGGATTGCCGGCAGCTCGATGACACTGAGCGGTTGCGGCGAGGGTACGAGGCGCCGCCAGCCGCGGCCGGCATCCTCACCGACGACCCAGCCTTCGTCCCGTTCGCGCTGCCGTGCTTCCTCTTCGCTCATGAATGGTCCGATCGGCTTGCTCGGTGCGGTGAAGCTCGGATCCTGCTCGTCCACGACGCATTGCGTGACGATGGCCGTTACCGCCTGTTCCAGGCCCTGGTGCAGGAACTCGTTCTGCAGGCTCTGTGCAATCTGCAGGCCGATCGACCCTTGCGTGTCGGCGACGCAGTTGGCCAGTGGGACCTGGTGGATCTTGTCGCGAGCCAGTTCGGAGCGGAGCAGGATGAAGCCGACCTGCGGGCCGTTGCCATGAGTGACCAGGACGCGATAACCCGCTTTGACGAGCGGCACGATGTGGCGGGCCGTCTGCCCGGCTGTGCGGTACTGGTCCAGGACGTCCATGTGCTCGGCGTCGCGAATCAGCGAGTTGCCGCCGATGGCAATGACAATCAATGGTCGGTTGTTACTCGTCATGGCGGTCACATGGTCAGCGCCATGAGCGCCTTGGCCGTGTGCAGGCGATTCTCGGCTTCCGGGTATACGCGCGACTGCGGGCCGTCGATGACCGCATCAGTGACCTCGTAGTTGCGGTCCGCCGGCAGGCAATGCATGTAGATCGCGCGCTCTTTTGCCCGGGCCATCATGGCCTCGTCGCAGATCCAGTCGCGGTACTGCAGCGCGACGTTCATGGCTTCCTCGGGCTGGCTGAACAGGGACTCCACGCCCCAGCTCTTGGGGTACACGATGTCCGCGTCGGCGAACGCGTCCGCCATGTTGTCCACGACCTCGAAACGGCCGCCGGAGCGGGCCGCGTTGTCGCGCGCAATCCGCATGGGTTCGTCCATGAGGGTGTACTCGGGCGGGTGAGCGAGCGTGACATTCATGCCGAATCGCGTCATGAGCATGATCAGGCCCTGCGGCACGGACATCGGTTTCACGTAGCTGGGGGCATAAGCCCAGGAGACAGCTATCTTTAAATCTTTCAGGTCTTTACCAAACTCTTCTCGAATCGTCATAAGGTCTGCGAGCGTCTGGCAGGGGTGGTCTACGTCGCATTGCATGTTGATGACGGGGATCGAGGCGTGCTGCGCGACCTCGCGCATGTAGGTCTGGCCTTCGCCGGGCACCAGGTCGTGCCGAATCATGATGCCGTGCCCGTAGGTAGAGAGAATCGTGCCCATGTCCTTCGGGCTTTCGCCGTGCGCGATCTGCGAGGTTTCCGAATCGATGAAGTGTGCGTGGCCGCCAAGCTGTGTCATGCCGGCCTCGAACGAGTTGCGTGTACGCGTGGACTTGTCGAAGAAGATCAGGAAGCCGCTCTTGTGCGGCAGATGCAGCGTCGGTACTCCGCTTCTGAACTCGTCTTTGAGGGTGTCGGCCGTATCGAGCGCGAGCTCGATCTCGTCGTCCGACCAGTCCTGGGTCATGAGCCAGTCGCGGCCTTTCATGTGGCCGGGTATGGGCTTGGCTTCGCGGGTCATCGTGTATCTCCTGTTTCTAGTCCTTCGCGAATTCATCGACGAGGGCTGCATAAAAGGCCGCGCAGCATACGAGGTGCTCGATCTCGGTCTGCTCGTTCGGGGCGTGTGCAAAGTGTTCGTGGCCCGGGCCGAAGCCGATGGACGGGATGCCGTGCATGCCGGCCGTGGCGACGCCATTGGTGCTGAACGTCCAGTGGCCGATCTCGGGCTCCTTGCCGAAGGCGTCGCGGTAGGCGCTGGTCGCGGCCTGCATCTCGGGGCCGTCTGCCGGCATCTCCCAGGTCGGGTAGTACTTGCGGGTCGGGTAGGTGAGCCCGGTGTAACTCGGAACGGCGTACTCGAGCACGGTCACGGTCGCGTTGGCGGCCTTGACGGACGGCAGGGCAAGAATCTCCGCGACCGAAGACTGTTCGGTTTCACCGACGGTCAGGCGGCGGTCGAGATGGATCGTGCAGCCATCGGCCACGGCGCAGAGGCTCGGCGAGGTCGAGCGAATTTCGCTGATGGTTACCGTTCCCTTGCCGAGTGGCTCACGTGGCTCGAGTTCTTCGTTGAGCTTTTCGATGTCGGCGATGATGCCGGCCATCTTGTACACGGCATTGTCGCCGCGTTCGGGCGCCGAACCATGGCAGGAAATGCCGGCGGTGTGGACTTCCATTTCCATGCGGCCGCGATGGCCGTAGTAGATGCGCAGGCTGGTGGGCTCGGTGATGACCACGAGGTCCGGCCGGAGCTTGTCTTCATTGACGATGTACTGCCAGCAGAGGCCATCGCAGTCCTCTTCCTGCACCGTGCCCGTCACGTAGACGGTCACGTTGTCCGGGACACCGCGCTTCCTGAGCAGTGCGCCGGCATAGACGCTCGACGCGACTCCGCCTTTCATGTCACTCGTGCCGCGGCCGTAGAGAATATCGCCCTCGATGTCGCCGGAATGCGGGTCGCGGTCCCAGAGCGCCGGATCGCCCACGTCGACCGTGTCCACGTGACCGTCGAATGCGATGACTTTCGGTCCCGAGCCGATGCGGCCGATGACGTTGCCCATCGGGTCGATCGTCACTTCGTCGTAGCCGATGCGCAGCATTTCTTCCCTGATACGCTGGACGACAGCGCCTTCCCCGGAACTCAGCGAGGGGATGCGGATGATGTCCTGCATGAATTTGACGAGGTCGGGTTTCACCGCCATCGCATCCTGGTAGTACGTGCTGCTCATGTGCTGCCTCCGTCGCTGTTGAACGCATCGATGAGTCGATCCCATTCGTCAACGACATCCTGTGAGAACACTTCACGCCAGAAGTCGGGATCCCAGAGTTCGCGCAGTTCGTCGAACTGCGCCCCTGCTGCTCGACCCAGGTGAAGTACTTGAAGTTGTGCAGGGCCTTGCGGTCGACGTAGGTCAGTTCGCGGACGTGGTCGGTGGTCGCGCCCTGCAGGTAGCGGCCGTAGTGCTGGTCAGCGAGATCGGTCGTTGTACGCGCCATGCTGCGTCGTCCATTTCCTGCATGCGCGACGACGTACAGTTCCATGGAGTCGGTCAGCGGCGTGAAGATCACGTCGCGGCCGTCCATGTCGTAGTAGCTCGCGGTCTTGATCGCGGCGACCAGGTTGCAGATGCCGGAGATGCCGAGCTGGCCCAGCGCGGCGAGCGTGTCCGTCGTCCACGCCCTCGCGGCGCAGGCACGCTCGTCCCGGCGTCTTCGTTGAACAGGCGCATCAGTTGCATGGTCTGCTCGTCGTCGACGGCCGCCACGACAGTCGGTGTTGCGCACGTTGTGGATCCACGGCACGTGCTTGTCGCCGATGCCTTCGATGCGGTGCTCGCCGAAGCCGAACTGGTAGCAGGGTGGGGCACTGCAGCGCCTCGGTCGCCACGACGCGCAGGTCCGGGTGCTGCGTGCGCAGGTAGTCGCCCGCGGCGATCGTGCCGGCCGAGCCGGTGGCGCTGACGTAGCCCGGCGAGGCGGCTGCCCGTCGGCGTAGTGCTTGCTCGAAGATCTCCTCGACGATCGACGCCGGTCATCTGGTAGTGCCAGATCGCGTTGCCGAATTCCTCGAACTGGTTGAAGATCACGATGCCGTCGCCGCGCTCTTCGCGGAGCTCCCAGCACTTGTCGTAGATCTCCTTGACGTTCGACTCGGTGCCCGGGCGTGGCGATGATTTCGTCGGTGCCGATTTCCTTCGAGCCACTCGAAACGCTCGCGGCTCATGCCCTCGGGCAGGATCGCGACCGCCGGGCAGGCCAGCAGCGCGCAGTCGTAGGCGCCGCCGCGGCAGTAGTTGCCCGTCGAGGGCCAGACGGCCTTCTGCGTGGTCGGGTCGAATGCGCCCGACACGAGGCGCGGCACGAGGCAGCCGTAGGCCGCGCCGACCTTGTGCGCGCCGGTCGGGAACCACTTGCCGACGATGCCGACGATCGTGGCGTCGACGCCGGTCAGCGCCGGAGGGAACTCGATCCAGTTGCCCTCGCCGAAGCCGCCGCCGTGTGCGACCGGCTCGTTCTTCCAGGTGATGCGGAACAGGTTGACCGGGTCGATATCCCAGAGGCCGACGTCCTGCAGCCGCGACCTGATCGAGTCGGGGACGAGGGTCGGGTCTTTCTGCTGCGCGAACGTCGGCAGGACGATGTTGTGCCGGCGCGCGCGTGCCTTGCTCTTCTGCCGCACGTCGTCGCGGATGTCAGGTACGAGTTTCAACGTTCCCCTCCGAATTCGATTGTGGGGATGGGTTCGCGGTCGCCCCAACCGAGTTCAACCTCGGTCGCTCCCGCGCGAATGGCATGCAACAGGCTGTCCTGGTCCACAGGCAGGCTGCGAACGCGAACGCCCGTTGCGTTGTAGATAGCGTTGGTAATCGCCGGGCTCGTCGGGATGCTGGGAAGCTCGCCCATTCCCTTGGCGCCGAACGGGCCCGTCGAGAGCTCGTGCTCGACGATGTGCGATGTGATCGGCGGCGCGTGCGTGATGCTCGGTGTCTTGTAGCGGGCCATGACATTGGTCCAGGGGATGCCGTCTTCCTGGATGTAATGCTCGGTGAGTGCATAGCCGATACACATGACGATGCCCCCTTCAATCTGGCCCTCGAGCGTCAGCGGGTTGATGGCCCGGCCGACGTCGTGCGCAGCGATGATCCTGCGGACCTGGACATCGCCCGTACGCAGGTCGATTTCGCAGAGTGCGGCCTGCGCAACAAAGCTGAAGGCGACATGCATATCGCCCCCGGTCCCCAGCGGCTGGGTCGCCGGTGCCCAGTATTCGTGCCGTGCGACCGCGCGGGTTCCCGGCGCATAAGCCAGTTTCGCAGCCACATCGCGCGCCGCGAGCCTGGCCGCGTTACCGCTCACGAAGGTCTGGCGGCTGGCCGTCGTCGGCCCGCCATCCGGGCAGACATCGGTATCGCCCAGGAGCACGCTCACGTTCTCTGCCGGGATACCCAGCTCTTCGGCGGCGCACGCGGCGAGCACGCCCGGTAATCCCTGGCCCATTTCGGCAGACGAGATACGAACCTGGGCGAGCAGACCCCGCTGGGCGTCATGCCAGGCTTCGACCTCGGCGGTCGCCTTGTCCGGTGCGCCGCCACCGAGCCCGGTGTTCTTGTAGGCGACGGCCAGGCCCCAGGCGAGGCGTTTGTGGCCCTCGTCCCAGGTCCAGCGGAAGTCGCCTTCGCGCATATCGGCGTCGACCCGCTCGATACACTCGAGCAGGCCGACACTCTCGCGCATGACCTGTCCC
Source organism: uncultured Gammaproteobacteria bacterium (assembly GCA_963698895.1). GTDB lineage: Bacteria > Pseudomonadota > Gammaproteobacteria > Steroidobacterales > Woeseiaceae > UBA1847. The sequence continues at coordinate 95,597 of CAVOSO010000003.1, forward strand.
GTGACCGTCGTGGAACCCACCTCGAGCGCATTCCGGCGCCGGAAGTCGACCGGGTCGAGCCCGAGTTTCCGGGCCAGGATGTCCATGTTGCTTTCCGCGGCGAAGCAGCTTTGCGTGACGCCAAAGCCGCGAAACGCGCCGGCGGGTACGTTGTTCGTGTAGGTGGCAAAGCAGTCCACGCGGACGTTCGGGATGTCGTAGGGGCCGGACGCATGGGTCGTTGCGCGCGTGAGCACTTTTTCGCTCAGGCTCGCGTACGCGCCGCCGTCGCCATACAGGGTGGCCTCTACCGCCGTCAGCTTGCCGTCGCGTGTTGCGCCCGTGCGCATGCGAATGATCGTCGCGTGGCGCTTGGGATGCACGAGCAGGCTTTCCTGCCTGGAGTACAGCATCTTGACCGGGCGCCCGGTTGCCTCGGCGAGCAGCGCGGCGTGAATCTGTCCCGTAATGTCTTCCTTGCCGCCGAAGCCACCGCCCATCAGTGTGGCGACGACGCGCACGTTGTCGGCCGGCTTGCCGAGAGCCGCCGCGGCCTGGTCGCGATCGGCGTAGGGGATCTGGCTGCCGACGTAAATTGTCGTTTTGTTGTGTTTCGCCGTCTCGCCGCATGTCGCGAGTGCGTCGCACATGCCGCCAAATCGACTGGGGTCGTAACCGGCCGGTACACCGATGGAGCACTCGGGTTCCAGGAACAGGTGTTCGGTCGTCGGTGTGCGGTAGGTCAGGTCAACGACAACGTCCGCCGCCTTGAAACCGGCCTCGATGTCGCCTTTGCGGACCTTGATGTGCTTCAGGAGGTTGCCGTCGGGACGCTCCTCGTGAACCTGCGGTGCGTTGGCTTTCAGGGCGGCGATCGGGTCGGTTACGGCGGGCAATTCTTCGTACTCGACCTTGATCAGGGCGAGCGCTGCCGCGGCAATGTCCTCACTGTCCGCCGCGACGATGGCAACGGCGTCGCCCGCATAGCGGACCTTGCGGCTGCACAGGACCGGCCAGTCGACACTGACCACGCCGTGCGCATTGCGGCCGGGCACATCTTCGTGCGTCAGCACCGCGTGCACGCCGTCGAGTTCGCGTGCCGCGGCAACGTCGATACTGATGATGCGCGCGTGCGGCACCCGGGCGCGCAACGTGCGTGCGAACAGCATGCCCGGGAAACGGTAGTCGTCGGTAAAACGCGCGGTACCGCGAATTTTCGCAAGGGCGTTCGGGTTCGGCCGCGGCTTGCCGACGGATGCTCCCGGAGCCCGGGTCTCGGGAAGGTAGGGCGGGACGTCCTGGCCTGACGCCTGCAGGATCGCATTGATGACGCTCTGGTAGCCCGTGCAGCGGCAGTAGGAGTCCTTGAGGGCAGTACGTATGTCGGCTTCGGTCACGACGTCGCCGGCCGCTGCCTTGCGATCGAGCAATCCCTTGGCGGTCATGATCAGGCCCGGCGTGCAAATGCCGCACTGGACCGCGCCATGATCGAGAAAGGCCTGCTGCAGTGCATGCAATTCGCCATCCTGTTCCAGGCCCTCGATCGTCTCTACGCGCCGGCCCTGGGCCTTGAACGCCGGGTAGACGCAGCTGACGACCGCGGTACCGTCGACGAGCACCGTGCAGATGCCGCATTCGGCCTCGGCGCAACCGATCTTCGTGCCGGTAAGCGCCAGGTCGTCGCGCAGCACGTCGGACAGGTAGCGCGACTCGTCAACCTCGATGTCGACGGGGCGGCCGTTGACCGTCATCTGCAGGCGGCTCATGACGCACGTCCTGCCCGGCGTGCCGCCGTGGCCAGGATGACCGGCAGGTAAGTGCGGATCATCGTCTCGCGGTACTCCTCGGTCGCACGGTATTTGCTCGTGCGCAAGCTGATGTTCCCGAGCGCGGCGTCGGCGGCCTTCCTGAAGACATCCTCTGCGGCGGGTGCGCCCACGAGGACGTCGGCGACCGGCTCCGCAAACCAGGGCACGGGACCCACGGGGCCCATGCTGATACTGGCGGCCGCAATCGTGCCGTCGACGAGGCAGAGGCGCGTGGCCATGGAGATGATCGGCAGGCACAGGCCTTGTGGCCGCATGACGCGGTGAAAGGCCGAGCCTTCGTCGCCAGCCGTCTTGCGGAACCTGAGCCGGGTGAGGATTTCACGGTGGCGGTCGATATGACTGCGACCCGGGCCCGCAAACGTGTCCTTGGCCGGCATCCACCGCGTGCCATCAGTGCTGGCCACTTCGACCTCGCCGCCGAGCGCCATCAGGCCGATGGTGCCGTCGCCGGCGGGCAGGGCATGCGCCACATTGCCGGCGAGCGTTCCCGTGTTGCGCACCTGCGGGCCGCCGATCACGCCGCAGCTCTCGGCCAGGCAGCGGCCGAAACGCACAATGCGCGGATCGCTCACGATACGGGTGTGGGTAACGCCGCAACCGATGACAACGAAGTCGCCGTCTTCCGAGACGCTGTCGAGTCCGTCGATCCGGGTGGCGTCCACGATGGCGTCAATCGGCCGCCGCAGGCCACGCCGGGTTTCGACCAGCAGGTCGGTACCACCACCGATCACACGTGCGCGGCCGGCATAGCGCTGCAGGATGGCCAGCGCGTCAGCGACCGTATGAGGCGTGTAGTACTTGTTCCATGCTGTGGTCAAAAAAAATAACCTTTTCAATTTGTTACTAACTAATCCTCGACCAGATTCGAGAAGATCTCTCGGCGCACTTAGCGCGGATCCGGTCTTCGTCGAGGTGGGGCAGGCGGCCTTCGTCGACGACAACCTCGCCGCGCGAGATCGTCGTGCGCACCCGCGTAAAGCTGAGCCCGAATAACAGGTGTCCGTAAAAGGTCTCGGCCGAGAGCGGCGTAAACGGCACATAGTCCGGAACAATGATGTCCGCCAGCTGGCCGGTCGCCAGCATGCCACGCGGCTCGCGGAAGAGCCGGTTGCAAATCTCCCGGTTGTTCCTGAGCAGGATTTCGCAGGCCTCGCCGAAAGCAACCGTCGGGTCGCGATGGTAGGTGCGCTGGTGCAGGTACATTGCCCGTGCCTGCGAGATCATATGGGATGACATGCCGTCGGTGCCGACCCCGACCAGGACACCGTGCTTGAGCATGTCGAGGATCGGTGCGACGCCGAGGCCGTTGTTCATGTTTGACTCGGGGTTGTTGACGAGCATCGAGTTCGTCGAGCGCAGCAGGTCCAGTTCGCGAGACGCGAAATGCACGCCGTGCACGAATATCGTCTTCGAGCCTGCGATACCGAAGTCGAGAAAGCGATCCATGATGCCGCGGCCGTAATGCTCCATCGTCGTCTGCACGTCGATCTCGTCTTCGGCGGCGTGTACGTGGAAGCCGGCGCCGAGTGCATGACCTGCTTCGGCGCAGCGATCGAGCGTCCGGGTGCCAAGGGTGAACAGGGCATGCAGGCCGAACAGGGCCGCCATCTGGTCGTCCTCGGCATCCTGGCACTTGCGTATGTAGCGTTCGTTTTCCTCGATGCCTTCACCGGGACGATTACGGTCCGACACCTCGTAGCACAGGCAGCCACTCAGTCCGACCTCGCGGAACGCACGCTCCACCTGGTCGAGACTGCCATCGACGCAGGACGGCGACGCATGATGATCGATGATCGTCGTGCAGCCGGCCCTGGCCGCCTGCATGATGGCGAGCAGGGCTGAGTAGTAAACGTCCTCTGCGTCGAGCGCCTTGTCGAGCTTCCACCAGAGGTTCCTGAGCGTTTCCTCGAAATTCGTGGCCGGCGGGCCGGGCGGGGTGAAGCCACGCGCAAAGGTGGAGTAGAGGTGATGGTGGGCGTTGATAAGGCCCGGCATGACGAGGCTGCCGCGTGCGTCGAGCGTCCGGTCCGCCTTGTACTTGTCCGCGGAAAAACGGCCGACGTCGATGATGTGATTGCCCTCAATGAGGATGCTGCCGTTCTCGATGAAGCGATTGTTCGCGTCGAGAGTGACGAGATGACCATTGGTGATCAGGAGGGATTTCATGTCATGCCTCGTGTACCGGCAGGAAGGGCATCGACCGCTGCACGCCTTTTAGTAGTGTCTGCATAGCGGCTTGCTCCGGGTTCGACGCATCCAGCGGGTCGTTGAGTTCCATGTGTTGTGTCACGCCGCCATAGCGTGCCTCGATAGCCCAGTCGTCGCCATCGTGGAAAATCATGAAGGCGTTGTCCTGCTGGGCCTCGAAGTCGTCCTTGTTGACGTACAGGCGGGGCTTGTCGCGGTAAGGGGCACCTGCCGTCGGGCAGAAGGTCGTGCAGTTGCCGCACTCGTTGCAGAGGTCGGCAAGTACGGCGACCTGGAAGCGCTGGTCGCGCTGCTCCGTCTGGTAGGTGAACAGGGCGAGATTCGGGCAGACGCCGACGCAAATACTGCAGAATGTATGGCAATCGAGGCAGCGCGCCGCTTCCGCCCGCGCCTGCTCCCGGGAATAAGTGAGCATGACCTCGCGGAAATTCCGCCGCTGTGCAACGGGCAACTCCGGCGCCCGCACGCGCCGTACCCGGTGACTTCGCCGTCGCAGCATCCCCGCCATCTCGATACCCGAATCGGTGCCACCCGAATCGGTGCCAGTCACCTCTTTGGGTGCCGACTGCTTAAGGATGCTGGCGGCGATGGCTTTGCCCGCGGCGGCGGCTTTCACGATAGTGGCGGGGCCGTCATTGGCGACATCGCCACCCGCGTAGACGCCGGGCAGGGAGGTCTCGAAGGTGACCGGGTCCACAGCGATATAGCCGCGCTCGTTGATCGCGATCGGCTCGCCATCCAGGAAGTCCAGCACGGCGTGCTGGCTGATCGCGAGAATCAGCGTATCGATCGGTACGTCAAAACCGGAATCCGGTATGACCTCGGTCGTGCGGCGGCCGGACGCGTCGCGCGCGTCCGTCAGCCGCATGCGCTTGCAGTGGAGTGCCTGCAGCCTGCCGTTCCCGGTGACGAGGCGCTCGGGAAGCGCGAGTTCGAGGACGTCGATGCCTTCCTCGAGCAATTGGGTAATCTCTTCGCGGTCGGCCGGCATCAGGTCGATCGTGCGCCGGTAGATCAGTGTGACTTTGCGATCGCCGAGGCGCCACGCGACCCGCGCGCAGTCCATGGCCGTATCGCCAGCCCCGATGATGCCGACCCGGTTGCCGACATCCAGAGCCTGCTGTTCCTTCGACAGGCGCAGGAACTGCAGTGCATCGAGGACGCCATCGGCGTCGGCGCCGTCCAGCGCCAGGGTTCGGCCGAGCTGGGCGCCGGCCATGATAAGAATGTTCTCGAAACCGTCCTCGCGAAGTTCTGCAAGCGTGAGGTCGCGGCCTACGCGCACGTTGAAATGGACAGGTACACCCAGCGCCTCGAGCGTCGCATAGTCCTCTGCGAACACCGCTCTTGGCAGCCGGTATTCCGGCACGACGCCGCCGACCATGCCGCCGGCATAGGCCTGTTCCTCGAAGATCTCGACCTTGCAGCCGCCACGCGCCAGCTCGATCGCCGCCGCTAGGCCGCCTGGCCCCGCGCCGATGATCGCCACCTTCGGGCCAGGTCCGTCCCCGGCAGGCGGAAGCGCGACTTCCCGTTCGCGGTCGACGATAAATCTCTTGATGTCGCGGATCGCAAGCGGTTCGTCGAGATGTGTGCGCACGCAGGCCTGTTCGCACAGGTGATCGCAAATGCGCCCGAGCGTGCAGGGCAGCGGATTGTCTGCATGCACGACCCGCTGGGCCCCGGCAATGTCATCCCGCCGCACCGCTGCCATGTAGTCGGGAACCTTCTGCTCGAGCGGACAGGCATCCACGCACGGCGCCGCTATGCAATCGAAAGCGCCGAGCTCGCGGGACGTCTTGCTGCCCGACGTTATGAATTCGGCTTTCATGTTGTCGGGATCGCTACACACGCTCGACGCATAACGCCGCAGATGTGCCAGGGCGTTCTCCGGATCGGGTGAGATACCGTCGACGGCCCTGACGTAGTCGAGTAGCCGCAGATAGCCACCGGTCTTCAGCAGGTCGGAGCAGACCGTGATCGTCTGCATGCCGCTGCGCAGCAGGTTCGCGGCGTTGAAGCAACTCGCGCCGGCCGAGAACGACATCGGCAGGTCGCCGGAGAATTCCTCGGCAAGATCGGCCGCGAGGTTGACCGTGATGGCGTGCAATGGGCGACCGGACAGGTACATCATCTTCTCGTCCGGACTGAAGACTTTGCGGCGGTTCTCGACCTCGAGCGTGTTCGACAGCTTGACGCCGAACGCCAGGCCGCTGTCGCCTGCGACGGCGCGCAGCCTGCGCAGCATCGGTACTGCGTCGTCATACTTGAGGTCGTGCTCAAACGCGACATCGGGCACGACGACGTCGGCAAACCCGAGGTCCTCGTTGATGATCCTGCGAACACGCGCCGGCCCGAGCAAGGTCGGATTGCATTTGACGAGCGTGTGCAGGCGCCGCTTCCGCAGCAGGTACTCGCAGATGCTCTCGATCTCGCCAGGCGGGCAGCCATGCATGGTTGATAGCGTGACGTTGTCGGAGAACCGGTCCGGGATGTCGATGTCGCGAACGGCAGGGTAGTACCGTGCCACCGCGTCGACGATCTCGGCTTTTCGTTCCGGGCTCGCGGCGACGTTGTCGAGGAACCACTGCATGTTGGGTTGCTGTATCCCGGCGAGGTCGTACCCGACACTGAGATTGAACATCACGGGCGTCTTGCCCTTGAATTCGAACTTGTGATGCAACGCGTGAATCAGCACCCAGGCGCGCAAGTACTCGTCAAAGGATTCGTGAACTTTGAGTTCCTGTGACCACTCGACGTTGTATCCCTCGTCCTCCATATCGATACAGGGCTTGCTGACGTTGAGTTCGTCGAGGGTCTGGACGGTCTTGAGCTCAACATAGCGCGCGCCACAGAGCCACGCCGCGACGATATTCTGTGCCATTTGGGAATGCGGCCCGGCCGCCGGGCCAAAGGGCGTGTCGAGCGTCTCCCCGAAGACCTGCGCACGATACGCTGCCGACGGGTCCGGTACGAAGAGGTGTTGCTTCGGGATCCCAAAGGCCGAATTCCGGGTCTCGAGTTCGGTGAACAGCCACTTTGCGAGCTGGTCCACGCCAATCGGGCGAAACAGGTCGGACATGCGCAGTTTCCTCCCGATAATTTCACGTATTATGGATGCACGTACCCACGGCAATTGAACCGGAATTGAGCGGCTCACCAAATACGCGGATGCCGCAGGCACGCGTAGGCTGCCCGCAATTATGGAAGGGAAATCAACATGATGAAGGAACTTGTCCTGGCTCTTGCGCTGGTATTTCTGGCACAGACGGCCGCTGCATCGGACGTCGAGGAACTCAGTAGCATGCTGCATCATTTCCTGGCGCATTCGCACACAAAGGCAGCGCATGAAAGTTTCTGGGCCGACGACCTTGTCTACACCTCGTCCGCCGGCCTGCGCTTTGGCAAGGCCGACATCCTCGCGGGTTACGACGAGACGGAGGAAGCGGAGTCTGCGACACCGAGCGACGCGGAGTTGCCGATGGTGTACACGGGTGAAGAGGTGGACGTCAGGGTCTACGGGGACGTGGCCGTCGTCGCATTCAAGCTGGTAGGTACACCTACGAATGAGGACGCCGAAAACGATGTGATGTACTACTACAACACCGGAACATTTCTGAGGCGGGACGGCACCTGGCAAGTCGTTGCCTGGCAGGCGACGAAGATCCCTCCGCAATGAGAGCGTATGTCCGCGGGCAACAGGCACGTTGAAATAGCGGCGGTCGGCGACGACCGTATTTTTACCCAGGCGCAACCCCTGCCGCCGCCTGCGGCCACCTACACGGTTTCTGCGCGCGGCAAGCCGCCGGGCGTCCCGGTCTTCGCGTACCTGCGCAAGAACTACGGCAACATCCCGTTGCGGGAAATCGACAGCCTGTTCGGTTTCGTGGAGCACAGTTCCCTGTACGGCGGTCGCGTGTTCGTGAACCGCGAGTTGTCCGAGCGCGATGTCTTCCAGCTCAACAACGCCGGTATTGGTGTGCGCCTGCCGATGACGAATCACTACGCGGAGCGCGATGAGTACCTGCAGAACAAGCGCCTGCTGAAAAAATATCACCGGCCCGGCAACTCGATAATCTGCACGAACGACGATCTGGCCCGGTGGATACGTGACGACTTTCCGGATTACCGGCTCGACGCGAGCGTGATCAAGAACCTGAAGTCCCGCGAAAAGATCAGGGAAGCCTGGCAACTGTACGACTCGGTCGTCTTGCCGATGAGTGCCAACGAGGATCTCGCGTTCCTCGAAGCGCTCGAAGACAAGGACAAGATCACGCTGTTCGCCAACGCAGGTTGTGCGCTGACCTGTCCGTCGAAGATTTGCTATGTCGCGACCTCGAAAGCGAACAAGGGCCTCGATCCAGGTCCGTTGTGTTCCCAGGAACTGAAAGCCCGCGAAATGCACGGCATGGTCGACTTCCCGCTCGAGCCCTACGTCAGGCTCGGTTTCCACCGCTTCAAACTGCTGCGAGCGCGTCCCGGTTCGATTACGGGCTTTTAGAGCCGTCGGCCGGCAGCCACTCAAAATGCGCCGTGAAGTGACGCAGGAACTGCGGGGCTTTCACGATCTTCATGCCGCGTATCGCGTCGCGTCGTTCCCAGACCCGCTGAATCGCCTCGAGCACGTAATCCATGTGGCTTTGCGTGTAGACGCGGCGCGGAATCGCGAGGCGCAACAGGTCGAGGCGTGCGGGTTTTTCTTCGCCCGTTTGCGGGTCGAGGCCAAACATCACGGTGCCGATTTCGGCGGTTCGGATGCCGGCTTCGATGTACAGCTCCACGCTGAGCGCCTGGCCCGGGTACTGCAGGGGCTCGATGTGCGGGAGGAAGCGACGCGCATCGAGGTACACGGCATGGCCCCCGGCAGGTGACATGACGGGGATACCGGCCTCGACAAGGTGTCTTACGACATAGCGCGTCGAAAGCAGGCGGTAGTCCAGGTAGTTTTCATCGAGCGTCTCACGCAAACCGACGGCAATCGCTTCGAGATCACGGCCGGCCAGCCCGCCGTAGGTCGGAAACCCTTCTGTCATGATCAGGATGTTCCGTTCCCGGCTCGCAAGTTCGGCATCGTTGGTACACAGGAAGCCGCCGATATTGGCGAACGAGTCCTTCTTGGCCGACATCGTGCAGCCGTCGGCATAGCTGAACATCTCGCGCGCGATCTCTATCGTGGCGACATCCTTGTAGCCTTCTTCGCGGCGCTTGATGAAGTGTGAGTTCTCGGCGAATCGGCAGGCATCAATATAGAAAGGAATGCCCGCTTCCCGTGCGATACGGCTCACCTCGCGGATGTTCGCCATCGAGACCGGCTGCCCACCGCCCGAGTTGTTGGTGACAGTGATCATGATGACCGGGATCTTCTCAGGGCCATGCTCGGCAACCAGCGCTTCCAGGGCCTCGGTATCCATGTTGCCCTTGAACGGGAAGTCGGAGTCGAGGTCACTGGCTTCCTTGCAGGGCAGGTCGACGGGTTTGCCGCCGACAAAGTCGATGTTGCCGCGCGTCGTATCGAAGTGCGTGTTGTTCGGGACCAGCGCCCCGGGCTTCACCATGACGCCGAACAGGATGTGCTCGGCAGCACGCCCCTGGTGCGTCGGAATGACCTGCTTGAAACCGAAAATGTCCTTTACGGTATCGCGAAACCGGTACCAGCTGCGCGCGCCCGCGTACGACTCGTCGCCGCGCATCAGCGCGCCCCAGGCATCCGATGACATGGCGCTGGTGCCGGAGTCCGTGAGGAGATCGATGATGACGTCCTCGGCACGCAGCAGGAAGGTGTTGTTGTGTGCCTTGCGAATCAGCTGTTCGCGTTCTTTGCGCGTGGTGAGCTTGATGGGCTCGACCATCTTGATACGGAAGGGCTCGATGATCGTCTTCATAACAGGGAATATTAGTTGCAGTGGAAACTTTTAAAGATACGGGAAACTACTGCCTTTAAATTAGGTTTTACTAATGTATAGTCGCCCCAACTCGCCGAATTCGGCCATGTTAAGGAGTACAGGATGAAGTTCGGGACACGTTGGCCGCCAATCCCAGCGGGCATTCTGATTGGTATCAGCATGCTACTCGCGTTCGTTGTTGCGGGCCGCGGAATCGGTGCGAGCGGGGCGATGACGCGCCTGGTCGCCTGGGTTCAGCACGGCCTGTTCCCGACGGCAACCGAGCAAAGCGCGTACTTCGGCAGCTATTTTGCCGATGGCGCTCACCCGCTCAATGACTACGTCGTGTTCTTGCTGGTCGGCTTGCTCATCGGTGCATTCGTGGCGGCCTGGCGCACCGGCGAGTTGCGTTTCGAGGTCCTGCGCGGACCGAACATCTCGCCCCGGAACCGCCTGATGCTGGCACTGGTCGGCGGCGTCATCTCCGGTTTTGCAGCGCGCCTCGCACGCGGTTGCACCAGCGGGCAGGGCCTCGTCGGCGGCGCCGAACTCTCGGTGGGTGCATGGGCTTTCCTCATGTGTGTATTTGTCGGTGGCTGGCTGGTCGCCTGGTTTGTGAGAAAACAATGGATCTAGGATTTCCTCTTGCCAAGACGGGCGTCATCTCGGCCGCCGTCAATCTGTGGCTCGCGATCCCGATCGGTTTCGTATTTGGCTTCGCGCTGTTTCACGCGGGCTTCACCGACTCGCGCCGCATCGCCTGGGCGTTCTATTTCAAGGACGTGGGCGTGCCGGTCGTCATGTTCTCGGCCATCGTGACCGGCATGGTCGGTCTCTGGGGGTTGAGCCTCATCGGCGCACTGGATATCTCGCTCGTCTACATGTTGCCGACCTATCTCCTGCCGATGGCGGTCGGCGGCGTGTTGTTCGGCGTCGGTATGGTCATCGGTGGCTACTGCCCGGGTACGGCGATTGCCGCCGTTGCGACGGGCAAGATCGACGGCATCGTGTTCGTCGGTGGTTTCCTGATCGGCAGTCTCGTGTTCGGCGACTTCTTTCCGGTCTGGGGCGATTTCTACAACAGCAACTACCTGGGCGCGTTCCGGCTCGACCAGTGGCTGGGCATTGGCCTCGGTCCAATGGTCCTGATCATGGTGATCATCGCGGTGGTCGGTACGGTTGCCATGATTTTCGTGCAGGACTTCGTCTGGGGCCAGAAAGACACGCTGACGAAAGCGCGGCCCTTCATGAAATTGCAGGGCGCACTGGTGGTAGCGGCTGTCCTGATCGGCATCGTCTTCGCGTTCTTTCCTACCGAGTCGTTCATCGATGACACGGTCGAAACGCCGTACTACATCGTGCCGCGCGCGGGCATAAGCGAGGTTGCCCCATGAAACGTCGCGAGTTCATCAAGCTTTCATCGTTGCTGGGTACCAGTGCTGTGGCAGGGCCCGCACTCATGCTGGGCGGCTGCGCGAGCAAGCCGCTGCCGGGTACGGGTACAGTCAGCAAGACGCCGACCGTGTGCGACATGTGTTTCTGGAAATGTGCCGGTGATGTCTACAAGGAGGATGGTGAGCTCTGGAAAATCACAGGCAATCCGGACGATCTGCACAGCGGTGGCCGGCTCTGCACGCGCGGCACGGGCGGGCCAGGCGCCTACCTCGATCCCGACCGGTTGAAGAGACCCCTGATGCGCGTCACGGTCGACGGGCGCCAGACCTTCAAGGAAGTCTCCTGGGATGAGGCTTTGCAGTTCATCGCGACGAAGATGCAGGGCATCGCAGAAACGGTGGGCCCGGAGCGCATGGCATTGCTGCATCACGGCGCGGGCGGTCATCACTTCCTGCATCTCCTGCGTGCCTACGGTTCCGACAGTCACGCCGAACCGGCTTTTGCACAATGCCGCGGTCCACGCGATGTTGGCTTTCGCCTGACCTTCGGCGAAGCCGTCAGCTCGCCGGAACGCACCGACATGGCGAATGCACGCTGCATCGTGCTGTTGGGATCGCACATCGGTGAGAACCTGCACAACGCCCAGGTCCAGACGTTAACGGACGCGATCAACAAGGACGCGACGCTGATCACCGTCGACCCGAGGTTCTCGGTGCCGGCGGGTAAGTCGAAACACTGGCTTCCCATCAAGCCCGGCACCGATATCGCGCTGCTGCTCGGCTGGATGAATGTCATTGTCGAAGAGGAACTCTACGACAAGGACTACGTCGAGCAATACACGGTCGGCTTTGAACAACTCGTGGACCACGTGCGGCAGTACACGCCCGAGTGGGTATTCCTCGAGACGGGAATTCGACCCGACATGATCCGCGAAACGGCCCGCGAGATGGGCAAGGCCGCCCCGGCCACCGTCGTGCACCCGGGCCGGCACGCGACCTGGTACGGCGACGACACGCAACGCAGCCGCGCGATCGCCATACTCAACGCGCTGCTCGGTAGCTGGAACCGGCAAGGCGGTTTCTACATCCCCGAAAAAGTGGCTATGCCGCATTACCCGTTACCGGAGTACCCGACACCGCGCCTGCGGACCGGCGATGCTTACCCGGGCAAATGGCCGTTTGCGAGCCAGGGCGTTACGAACGGCGTCATCGAAGCGTCCATCGGTGACGATGCGTTCTTCAAGGGCTGGATGGTGTACGGCACCAACCTGCCGCAGACGATTCCAGGCGTGGCGGCGAAACTGCGCGCCGCGGCCGACTCGCTCGACCTCGTCGTGGTCGTCGAAACCATGCCATCCGAAATGACGGGCTATGCCGACGTCATCCTGCCGGAGTGCACTTACCTCGAACGCTACGACGACATTCGTAATTCCGGTGAGCGGCATCCGTCGCTGGCGCTGCGCATGCCCGCGTTCGAGCCCCGGTACGAGAGCAAGCCCGGTTGGTGGATCGCCAAGCAGCTTGGCGAACGGCTTGGCCTGGGTGCCTATTTCCCGTGGCAGGACTACGCCGACAAGCTCGACTGGGAGCTTAAACAAGTCGGCAGTTCGCTCGCAGAAATGCAAAAGATCGGGGTCAAGAATTTTCCGCGCAAGCGGCCGCTGTATTTTCGCAAGGGGGAACGTGCGCGCTTCTTTACGCCCAGCCGCAAGATCGAGCTGTACTCGCAGCAGCTGGCCGACAAGGGCTTTGACCCGATGCCGGTCTACACGCCGCCGGAACCTGTCCCGCAAGGCTTCTTCAGACTCAACTACGGGCGCATGCCGGCGCATACGTTCGGCAAGACGACCAACAACCCGTTGCTCTTCCAGCTCGCCCCGGAAAACCAGCTTTGGGTCAACCCGCTCGTGGCCAGTGATTTCGGACTTGAGAATGGCGAATATGTGCAACTCGCGTCCTACGAGGGCGCGGTCAGCAGCAAGATCCGGGTGCGTGTCACGGAGCGCATCGGGCCCGATTCAGTCTTCATGGCGCATGGTTTCGGCCACAAGTCGAAACGCCTGCGCCTGACGGCCGGTGCCGGTGCCGACGACTCGGAGTTGATGACCAACGTGAAAGTCGATCCGATCATGGGTGGGACCGGCATGCGCGGTAACTTCGTCACGTTCATCAAGCCGTCGGCAACAGGAGGTGCGGCATGACGCGCTTTGTCATGGTCATCGACACGCGCACCTGCATCGGCTGCGGCGACTGCGTTGTCGCTTGCAAGACCGAGAACAACGTTCCGCAAGGGCTGAACAGGGACTGGGTTGTCGAGGCGACGAGTGGCACCTATCCGGACCTCAAGACCGAGTTCCGCTCAGAGCGCTGCAATCATTGCTCGAACCCGACTTGCGTCACGTTGTGTCCGACGGGTGCGAGTCACCTCTGGAAGAGTACGAATATCGTGCTCGTCGAGCCTGAGAAGTGCACAGGCTGCAAAGCCTGTATAGCGGCTTGTCCGTATGACGCGCGTCTCGTCATGCATCCCGATGGCTACATCGACAAGTGCACGTTTTGCCACCACCGGGTTGAGAAAGGCCTGGATCCGGCCTGCGTGTCGAGTTGCCCGACCGGGTGCATGTATTTCGGTACGCTGGATGACCCGCACAGCAAGGTCAGCCAGTTGCTGAAGACGCGCGACCACAAGGTACTCAAACCCGAGACGGGCAATGAACCCAATGTCTATTACCTGGTATAGGGGCCTGGAACAATGACAGAAGAACTGTTTGTCACGGCCAGGTCGAATGCGCTGATCGACCCGGGTCTGCATATCTGGACCTGGGAAGTGGCCATGTACCTGTTCATGGGCGGCCTCACGGCCGGTGTCATGATTTTCGCGGCGCTGGCGATTGCCCGCGGCAAGGAACAGGTGGCGCCGTTCACGGCGACTCGCCTTGCGTTGTTTGCACCCATCCTGTTGTCGATCGGTATGACGACCCTGTTTCTCGATCTCGAGCACAAGCTGTATGTCTACAGGTTTTACACTGCGTTCAAGATCACATCGCCGATGTCCTGGGGCGCCTGGATTCTTATCGTGGTCTACCCGATATCGGTACTGCAGATTCTGTCGACGATTCGCGCAGGCTACCCGGCGCTCGCGTCCCTTGTAGACAGGTTTGCGAGTGGTAAGTCGCTGGTGGACTGGTGCGAGCGCAAGCGCATGCAGATCGCGCTGTCGGTCATACCGTTCGCCGTGGCGCTCGGCATCTACACGGGTATCCTGCTGAGTGCGTTCGGCGCGCGACCGTTCTGGAACTCCGGCGTGCTCGGTATCCTGTTCCTGGTGTCGGGCATGTCCACGGCGGCGGCCATGGTTGTTCTCGCTGCGAAAAAGCATGCCGAGAAAGACCTGTTCACGCGGATCGACCTGATCCTGATCCTGGCCGAGATCGGCCTGGTGGCGCTCATGCTGATCAGTCTTGCCTCGGGGTCAGGCCAGCATATCGTGGCGTTGCAAAGTATCATGGGCGGTCCTTATACACTGGAGTTCTGGCTGTTTTTCGTATCCATTGGCCTCCTGATACCCTTGCTGCTGGAGGTGCTGGAAATAGCGGGCGTCAGCAAGTCGCTGGCCATGCTCGCGCCGGTTCTTGTGATCGTCGGCGGGTATGCGTTGCGGCAGGTTGTGCTGGACGCCGGGCAGGAGAGCACCTGGACACACTATGAAACCCAATACAGTTCAGAATTGCTGGAGCGTTTGCATGAAGAAAACCCTTAAAGCCACGTTGCTTTCCCTTTCAGTTGCGTCCGTTACGGCGTGCGGTCCATCCGGAGAACCGGGTATTTCGATGGATGCCGTCGCCCAGGCAGCGGCAAGGCAGGACGACCGCGCGAGCGTTGAGGAACTGGCGACCTGGCTGATCGAAGGGCGCAGTGACTTCAAGCTCATTGACGTTCGCGTTGCCGAGGATTTTGACAAAGGCCGGATAGGCGACGCGGAGAACATCCCGATCGCGCAAATCGTCGCCGAGGAAACCCTGGCACGCTTGCCCACGAATCGAATGCTCCTC
Organism: uncultured Gammaproteobacteria bacterium; assembly: GCA_963698895.1. Taxonomy (GTDB): domain Bacteria; phylum Pseudomonadota; class Gammaproteobacteria; order Steroidobacterales; family Woeseiaceae; genus UBA1847. The sequence continues at coordinate 110,941 of CAVOSO010000003.1, forward strand.
GTGTATTCGAATGGCTCCGAAAATGCGGCCAAGGCAGCAGTATTGCTGCGACTGGCGGGATTCGATGCTCACCTGCTGGTTGGTGGATACCGGGCCTGGCACGAAAGAATCCTCAATCCCGATATCCCGGCCGCAGCACTCGACGGTGAGAGCCTGCAGGTGTCGGAGCAACGTGCCTACAGCTGCTACTTCGTCGGAGAACGAGCGGGTGCCGCCGAATTACCGGCCAGGAAGCCGTTCGTGCCGCCGGTCATTGAAGCGTCCGAAGAGGCATTCGAGGAACTGCCGCCCCCGCCCGCGGAGGGCTGCTGACCGCGGCGGCTAGTCCAGCGGCGCCGCGAGTATCGTTTCCATCTCTTCTTCGTCGAGTGGCCGTTGCCCGGGTCGCGCGGCGAGGCCACCAAGGCTGCCGTCAACGTTCGTCCATGCGTCGACCGGCAAGCCATCGCGAAGCGATGGCCGCGTCGGCGTAAACTGCAGCGTACCGTTGCGCATCTCGATCGTTCCTTCGCCGAGCCCCAATGCGACACTCGAGCGATGACAGGACTCGCAGGAACGGGCCGGGCCGATGGTGTGCGGGGAGATCGGTGCAAATGCCCGCACAAATTTCTCACTGTCCCAGTCCGGGTGCACGAGCGTCATGATCATGCCGGGTGTAAACAGCTCGATTCGATTGTGCGCGTTGACCCCGAGCGCGCCGGGTTCGTTACGAAAATCAGACCGCCGTTCGTGCCATCGTCCCGCCGTTTCCCGCTGTTCGACATGATCCCACTGGACTCCGCCAGGATCGTATTCCATGTGACAGCCGAAACACTGCGGTACCCATTGGCTGTGGCAGGTGGCGCACTCAAGGCGCGCGTGCTCGGGGTCGTGCACCGAACCTGCTGCATGCTCGATCGCGTGGCAGTCATCGCATCGCGCGGCAACAGCGTCGCGCTGGTGCCGGGCATTACCCGCGGCGCTCATGATGTCGGCGCCCTTGTGACACGCGGTGCAGGTCATGCCGGCAGTGAAGTGCACGTCCGCCGGTTTGCGTTCCAGGTGGCGACCATCGGGCAACCGCAGTTGCGGCTCCTTCCGCGCCGCCGCCGCGGCATCGATTTCACCGAGCCCTGTGTAGCTGAGTGAAATTCGCGCGGAGCGCGAGTGACAACCGAAACAGCGTGCGTCGGAGACATCGACCGTCAAGGCAGGGTGCGCGTCTTCGGGGTAGGCGTTGATGTGACAGGCAAGGCAGCCACCGCCGCGATCGAATACCGGGTCCAGGGAATGGGCAGTCTTGTCCTGCCCGAGGTGACAGCTTGCACAGAGTTTGCGCAGCATCGAGTCGGCCGGACCGTGGCCGAGCGATTGCAGGCTTGCGTGCTCGCCGGCGTTGCCGTCCACGAGCCGACGCGTGACGTCGACCATGCCATGACCCGTGTGCATCAGGCTCTCGCCAACCGACGCAACCCTGTCGGCGTGGCAACTACCGCATGCCCTGGCTGCATTGCCGAGGAGACCCGGGAAACCGGTCATGCCCTCGTGCGCGGCGTTTGCAGAAACGGCGGCACCATCGCCACCGTGACAGATCGTGCAGTTGTCCGTGGCGAATTCGTGTGCAGCCGAAAACCCCGTCCGTTCCTGCACGTGGCAATCGTTGCAATTGTTACCGATTGCCGTCGGCGAGAGTGCGCAAGTTAACGGTAAAAAGCACAGAAAAATCAAGATTCGGCAAGTCACATTCAGATAGTAATAGTACTGATGCTGCTGCGATACCCGGCAGCTAGTATTGGCCCCGACTATGAATACCAACGACCTGACACAGCGCGCGGACCTGACGCGCCACGGCCGAGGTACGGGAGCGCTGCGCACGCGACGTCCCCAGTACGTCGATTTTCTTCCACCTTGCAACAATGCGTGCCCCGCCGGTGAGAATATCCAGGCATGGCTTGCGCTTGCCCAGGACGGCGAGTACGAAGCGGCCTGGCGTGAACTGGTGCGCAACAACCCGATGCCATCGATTCATGGCCGCGTTTGCTATCACCCGTGTGAAGATGCCTGCAATCGCATCCATACCGACAGCACGGTCAGTATTCACGCCGTCGAGCGATTCCTCGGTGACCTCGCGCTGGAGAAAGGCTGGCAGTTTGAAACACCGGCAACGCAGTCCGGCAAGAAGATCCTGATCATCGGCGCGGGCCCGAGCGGGCTTTCTGCCGCGTATCACCTGACCAGGCTTGGTCACGAGGTCGAGATTCGTGAGGCCGGGCCGGTAGCGGGTGGCATGATCCACTTCGGTATCCCGGCGTACCGGATGCCGCGCGCCGAACTGGCGGCCGAGATCGCTCGCATCGAGAACATGGGCGTGAAGATTACGCTCAATCATCGTGTTGAGGACGTGCTCAAGGAAAAGGAAGAGGGCAAGTTCGACGCGATCTTCGTTGCTGTCGGTGCACACATCAGCAAGAAGATCGAAATCCCGAACCGCGATGCCGGCAAGATCCTCGATGCCGTGTCGTTCCTGAGCAAGGCGAACAAAGGTGAGGCGCCACTCCTGGGTCGTCGAGTCGCCGTCTACGGCGGTGGCAACACGGCAATGGACGCGGCCAGGACGGCGAAGCGTCTCGGTGCCGAGACAATGATTATCTATCGGCGTGACCGCAGCAGCATGCCGGCGCATGACTTCGAGGCGGACGAGGCGCTGGAAGAGGGCGTCAAGATCAACTGGCTGCGAACGATCAACGAGATCGACAAGTCGACGTTCAAGGTCGAGATCATGGAGCTCGACGAGAATCGTCGCCCACAACCGACGGGCAAGTTCGAAGAGCTCGAAGCCGATTCGCTGATCCTGGCTCTCGGGCAGGATACGGATACAGCCTTCCTCGAGTCCGTCCCCGGTATCAAGTTCGAATGGGACCACACGGTTGTCGTCGATGACAACATGATGACGGGCCATTCCGGGATCTTTGCCGGTGGTGACATGGTGCCCAGCGATCGCTCGGTGACGATTGCCGTTGGTCACGGCAAGCACGCAGCGCGACATATCGATGCGTTCCTGAACAATGCCAAGTACACGCGCGGACCGCGCAACGAGATTATCGGGCATGAGCGCCTGCACCTGTGGTATCGCACCGATGCGCCGCGGAAAGAGCAGGCGCGTCTGCCGATCGAGCGACGGGGCAAGGGCTTTGACGAGGTTTTGCAGAATCTGAGCGAAGAAGAAGCGCTGTTCGAGGCGCGGCGCTGCCTGTCGTGTGGCAACTGCTTCGAGTGTGACGGTTGTTACGGCGCCTGCCCGCAGGATGCGATCATCAAGCTGGGTAAGGGCAAGCGTTACAAATTTGATTTCGACAAGTGCACGGGATGTGCCGTGTGTTACGAACAGTGTCCGTGTCACGCGATCGACATGATCGATGAGCCGGCCACTGAAGAGGCGCAAGCATGACTGAGAAACGTGCACTGGAGGGTAATGAGGCCGTAGCGAGAGTTGCCTATGCGGTCAGTGAGATCTGCTCGATCTATCCGATTACCCCGTCATCACCGATGGCAGAATCAGCCGACGTCTGGTCGGCGCTCGGCAAGCATAATATCTGGGGACAGACGCCTGACATTATCGAAATGCAGAGTGAGGCGGGTGCCGCTGGTACCGCGCATGGCGCGCTGCAGTCGGGTGCGTTGACGACGACCTTCACGGCCTCGCAAGGCCTGATGCTCATGCTGCCCAACATGTACAAGATCGCGGGCGAACTCACGGCTACGGTGTTTCACGTAGCGTCGCGCTCGCTTGCGGCGCAAGCCTTGTCGATTTTTGGCGACCACCAGGATGTCATGGCGGCTCGTACGACGGGCTTCGGGCTGCTGTCCGCCTCGTCGGTACAGGCAGCTCAGGACCTCGCCCTGATCAGCCACGCGGCAACGCTGAAAGCCCGCGTGCCGTTTATTCACTTCTTCGACGGTTTCCGTACCTCGCACGAAGTCAGCAAGATCGATCTCGTTTCCGAAGACGAGATGCGCGTGATGATCGACGATCACCTGGTCTACGAACATCGCCGGCGCGCACTGAATCCGGACAATCCGTTCATTCGCGGCACGGCGCAGAACCCGGACGTCTACTTCCAGGGTCGCGAGACCGTGAACAGCTATTATGCCGCGACGCCGGGCATCGTCCAGGACATGATGGATCGGTTTGCAACGCTAACCGGTCGGCAGTACAAGCTGTTTGACTACTATGGCGACCCTCAGGCCGAGCGCGTCATCGTGTTGATGGGCTCGGGTGCCGAGACCGTCATGCAGACGATCGATGCCTTGCCGGACAAAGGTGTAGGCATGGTGAACGTGCGCCTGTTCCGGCCTTTCTCGAACGAACACCTGTTCGCAGCGTTACCGGACACCGTGAAATCGATCGCGGTGCTGGATCGCACGAAGGAAATCGGGGCAACCGGCGAGCCGTTGTACCAGGATGTGATGACGGCACTGGCCGAAGCCACGATTGCCGGTAAGCGGGCGTCGATGCCGCGCGTTATCGGCGGTCGCTACGGTCTGTCCTCAAAGGAGTTTACGCCGGCGATGGTCAAGTCCGTGTTTGAGGAACTCCTCAAGGACGAGCCGAAGAACCACTTCACGATTGGTATCAATGACGATGTCACGCACACCAGTCTCGAGTTCGACCCGTCCTTCCAGATTGAAGGAACGAATGCCACTCGCGCATTGTTCTTCGGGCTTGGTGCGGACGGCACGGTCGGCGCCAACAAGAACAGCATCAAGATCATCGGCGAAAATACCGACCTCTATTGCCAGGGCTACTTCGTCTACGACTCGAAGAAGTCCGGGTCGCGTACCGTATCGCATCTGCGCTTCGGGCCTGAGCCGATTCACTCGCCTTACCTGATCCAGTCCGCGAACTTTATCGCGTGCCACAAGTTCGACCAGGTCAACAAGATCGAGATTCTCAAGGACGCTGCGGAAGGGGCGGTCTTCCTGCTCGATAGCCCCTTCGGACCGGACGAAGTCTGGGACGAGCTGCCACAGTCGGTGCAACAGACGATCATTGACCGCAAGATCCAGTTCTACGTGATCGATGCGACGAGTGTGGCGCGCGAAGCAGGGATGGGTAAGCGCATCAACACGGTCATGCAGGCGTGCTTCTTTGCCCTGTCGGGCGTGCTGCCCAGGGACGAGGCGATCGAACAGATCAAGAAAGCGATCGAGAAGACGTATCACTCCAAGGGACAGGCGGTTGTCGACAAGAACTTCGCGGCCGTTGATGCGGCTCTCGATCACCTCCACCAGGTGAACGTGCCCGCAAAGGCCACGAGTGAACGCACCCTTGACGATGTCGTACCTGCCAGCGCGCCGCGTTTCGTGCGCGAAGTCACGGCCCAGATGATGCGTGGCCATGGCGACGAGCTGCCGGTCAGTGCATTGCCGGTCGATGGGACATATCCCAGCGCAACGACGATGTTCGAGAAGGGCAATGTCTCGGATCGTGTTCCACAATGGGAACCGGACCTCTGCATCCAGTGCGGCAATTGCGCATTCGTGTGCCCGCACAGCGTCATTCGCGCAAAGTTCTTCAACGAGAGTGTGCTCAAAGAGGCGCCCGAGGGATTCCCGTCAGCGCCGATATCGGCGCGTGGTTTCCCGGAGACGCGCTACTCGCTGCAGGTGTACCTGGAGGATTGCACAGGCTGCAATCTCTGCGTCACCGCCTGTCCGGTGCGCAGTGAGGATAACCCCGAAGTCCGTGCGATCAACATGACCGACAAGCGTCCGATTCTCGAGCAGGGCAGGACGAATATCGAATTTTTCGAATCGCTCAGTTACAACAATCGCGCGACCGTCGATTTCTCATCGGTTCGCGGTGCCCAGTTCCTGCAGCCGTTGTTCGAGTTTGCGGGCGCGTGTGCCGGCTGCGGCGAGACGCCCTACGTCAAGCTCCTGTCCCAGTTGTTCGGGCCGCGCCTGATGGTCGCGAACGCGACCGGCTGCTCCTCCATCTATGGCGGCAACCTGCCGACCACACCCTGGGCGAAGAACGCCGAGGGTAGCGGGCCAGCCTGGTCGAACTCGCTGTTCGAGGACAACGCGGAGTTCGGGCTGGGCATGCGCATTGCAGCCGATCATCACATGACACTCGCCAAGGAACTCGTCACCGAACTCAGGGAAGAGATTGGTCACGAACTTGCCGATCACCTCGTCCATGCGGGGCAGCGCGTAGGTAGTGAAATCCGACGCCAGCGGCGCCGGGTAGAGCAGCTGCGCCGCCGCCTCGAGGAAATTACCGCTCGCCGTGAGAACAAGAAAGCGACGGCCCTGTTGTCGATCGTCAATCACCTGATTCGCCGCAGTATCTGGCTGGTCGGTGGTGACGGCTGGGCCTATGACATCGGCTCGGGTGGTCTTGACCACGTGCTGGCCAGCGGCCGCAACGTCAATATCCTGGTGATGGATACCGAGGTTTACTCGAATACGGGTGGACAGATGTCCAAAGCAACGCCATTGGGCGCGTCGGCCAAGTTCGCGTCCGCGGGCAAGCGCATCGGCAAGAAAGACCTGGCTTTGCAGGCTATCTCCAGCGGCAACGTGTACGTGGCCCAGGTGGCGATGGGTGCGAACCCGCAGCAGACGCTGCTCGCGATGCGTGAGGCCGAGGAATACAACGGTCCTTCGCTGATTCTCGCGTACAGCCACTGTATTGCGCATGGCTACGATCTGAAGGACGGCCTCAGGCAGCAACAACTGGCCACGGCGAGTGGCTACTGGCCGCTGATTCGCTACAACCCGGCGCTGCGCGCCGCGGGGCAGAAGCCGTTCGTGCTGGATTCCACCCGGCCGACGATTCCCCTGCGCGAATACGCCTACAACGAAAACCGGTACAAGGTGCTCACCAAGAGCAATCCGGCGGAAGCCGAACGGCTCATGCAGATGGCCCAGGAGACAGTGGATCGTCGCTGGGAGACCTATGTGCACCTCGCGAAGCAGGAGCCGGGGCAGTTCGAGCGCGCGGGCTGGTCCCCTGAATCGACCAGGCAATAAAAAAGGGCGGACCTTTTGCAAGGTCCGCCCTTCCTCTCTAACCTGGTAAGGCTTAGATGGCTACGATGTTCTCAGCCTGGGGGCCTTTCTGGCCGTCCGTGACAGTGAATTCGACCTTCTGGCCTTCGGCCAGGGTCTTAAAGCCATCGCCCGAGATATTGCTGAAATGCGCAAATACGTCTGGGCCTGATTCTTGCTCAATAAAGCCAAAGCCTTTGGCTTCGTTGAACCATTTAACGGTTCCGGTAGTTCTGGACACAATAATTTCCTAATAAATAATAAAAAGCCGAAAAGCTCGGCTGATGGGAGTGTAGACCGAATTGGGCACAAGTCAATGAAAAGCGTGCTTTATTTCGTTCCCGATCCGCCGTATTTCCGCCAGATCCATAGCAGGAATGCGCCGTTCAGCAGGATTGCGACAACCCCGACCTCAGGGCCAAACAGGTGGGTCTGCTGTATGCCGAGCGCGCCGCTGTTCTCACCGAAACCGAACATTGGATAGTCGAGACCGTTCCAGAGGGCGTGGCAGACGGCCGGTACAAGCACCGATCCGGACCTCATCCTGAGGATTCCCCAGACTGTGCCGAGCATCGTCGCGTTGACCAGGTAGACCGGAATTTCCGCGGCCGGGACGTCGAATCCGGTATCGAGCGAGATCGCTGAAATGTGCCACGCGGTGAATGCGATCGTGGTCCAGGCGAGAACGTACCGGTCCGAACGTCCCGCGCGTTTGAGGCTGGCCCAGAGCCAGCCACGAAAGAAGCCCTCTTCGGTGATCAGCGTCATGATGATGCCTGTGCTACTCATCAGGCCTGCGTTGGTGAGGGTCCTGCGCCAATCGGTCTCGCTGACGTCGACGGCGTCGGCTGCCAAGGCAATGACCGCCATGCCGCCGAGCACAAGAAGGGGGTAGGCCAGCGCCCAGCCGTAGTCGCGCCGGCCGCCCCAGCTGAGTCCCATCTCCGCACCCGAGAACTTTTGCAGATACCAGAAGAACCCCGCTAACGGGAACAATGGCAATGCGCTGAACATTGAATACCCGGAAGCGTCCATCGCGGTCGTTATTGCTATGGCCGCAGCGGTGCCCAATACAGGTGCCCTCATTGTACGGTTCATGTGATTGTCCGGCGCTGAGTGAGTAGTACAGATGCTTGTCATCAGGGAAACGGTTGCACGACGGGTGCTACCATAGTGGCCAGGATTACTAACGAGGGACATTCATGGAAATCAGTAACACGGAGACCATCCCAGGGCGCACGATCGTCCAGTTTTACGGTGTCGTGACGGGCAACACCGTGCGTGCCAAGCATATCGGGCGCGACATCATGGCCGGACTGAAGAATATCGTCGGCGGCGAGCTGGTCGGTTATACGGAGTTGCTGCAGGATTCACGCAACGAGGCAACCGAGCGCATGATCCAGCAGGCCCAGTCGATGGGCGCCAATGCCGTGGTCAATGTGCGTTTTGCCACCAGTTCTATTGCCCAGGGTGCCGCGGAGCTGTTTGCCTATGGCACGGCCGTACGGGTCGAGTGACGTGGACACCGGGTTCTTTGACATACTGGATATGCTCGTGAACTTCGGCTTGCCGTTGATCCTGCTTTTGCTGGCCTACTTTACCGGTACGTGGATCGAGCGCAGGCACTTTCGCAGCATTCGCACGCGCGAGAACGAGAACGTTGCATTCCCCGTAGTGTCGTTCGATACCATGCCGCAGGACTGGAATGCAGGTTCAGGCAGGCTCGTGAGCGGCAGCGTCGTGGTGTCTCTCGATTACTTCAAACGCGTCATCGCAGGCCTGCGCGCGATTGTTGGCGGACGCATCAAGACGTACGAACCGCTGCTTGATCGTGCGCGCCGGGAAGCCATGCTGCGCATGATCGAAAGTGCAAAAAGAGACGGCTACGATGCGATCTTCAATGTGCGTCTCGAAACCTCGCGTCTTGCGAATGCGTCGGGTGAGGGCAAGAGGACGGCGGGCGTAGAAATGCTCGCCTATGGTACGGCAGTCAGGTTTGCCTCGAGGTTTGCACGCCCATCGTGAGATTCGTTCCGCGCCAACCGCGTGAGGGAATCAACGTTTCCGATACGCATCCACTGGTCGAGGCGGGCACGCTTATCGTCGGCTTGACGATCATCTTCGTGGCCATCTTGCTTGTGCTGATTTTCCTTATCGAGATCGCGCTGTTTTTTATTCCCGTCGATAAGGAGGTCGCCCTGTTCGAGAACTGGTTGCCCGACGATCTCGTCACGGTCTCGCCGGACGACGAGCGTCTCAATCAGACCCAGCTGCTGGTCGATCGCCTGTCGTCCCACTGGGGTGATACACCTTACGACTTCCGGGTAGAGATCGATGACTCCCGGATCGCCAACGCAATGGCGTTGCCCGGCGGCTTGATTGTCGTCACCGAAGGATTGCTCGACGAGGTCGAATCCGAGAACGAGCTGGCCTTCGTTCTCGGGCACGAGTTGGGGCATTTCAGGAATCGCGATCACTTGCGGGCGCTTGGCAGAGGTATCGTGTTGTCGATGTTTTTCGCGGCGACCGTCGGGAACGACGAGTCAGGCCTCGGTATCCGGGTCGCTGACATCACCCTGCGTGGTTTCAGTCGCAAGCAGGAGTCGCGGGCCGACGAGTTCGGCCTGGAGCTCGTCTACACGCAATACGGGCATGTCAACGAGGCATGGCGGCTGTTCGAGCGCTGGGACAGCGCAGATCGCTCAGGGCTCGCTGTGGCGGCGTATACCTCTACCCATCCTGACCCGGGCGATCGCGTCGATAACCTCGCAGCGATGGCGAGGCTCCGGAACTGGCCGCTCGAGGGAGTGGTCGCTCCGCTGCGCTGGTAGAGCCAGGCGAAGATCCCTCGCCGGGTACGGCGCCTTTAGAAAAAAAGCCCCGCCACCTTGCGGCGGCGGGGCCGAGCCAAATGATAAGTCTCGCGGGGGAGTTGAGGGCTTATCTCAATTCACTGGCTCAATCAGGTAAACGCCAATCTTGTAGGCCGTAAAGACATTGCTGTCGGTGTCGTACTGGCCGCGCGCATGCATCGAGCGGGCTACGGTAGCGCCGTCGAGGCTTGCGTTGAGATCGACGACAAAGTCGGCGAAATCCGAGTACATGCGCATGCTGTCGGCCGACTTGATATAGAACGCCTGCCGGTTGGACGCGTGCGGCACGATAACGGTGTCGGAATTCAGCGCAGTCAGGTCGATAAGGACCGGGCCTTGCTTGATGTAGTGGCGCACGTCGATGTCTTCGTTGTCGTTATCGAGCGTCAGGCCGTCGGGACCAATGCTCGCAAACGGCGCAGCCGTACCTTCAGCGCCCCAGCCAATACCCAGCGCACTACGCACATCCGTGTAGTCGATGACGGTGCGGCCAGCGAAGTCCGGTGGCGCGGCGCCGAACGCGTTCGGGAAGCCCTTCGCGACGATCGCCTTGCCGGCGGCGAAGTTCGCCAGTGTCATGTTGCCGGTTGCAACCTCGTAGTTATCAGGATCGGCATCGAGGTCGGGCGATGCGCCCGTGCCCGTGAAGTCGAAGATCTCTACGCGGCGGCGGTCGATGCCATGCAACGTGATGTCGGTCTGGCCCGGCATGACCGTGTTGACGATACCGCTGAGGCGGGTCAGGTGCATACGCACCACGCCCTGGGTCGCGTCGAACAGGATCTGGGGTGCCGCGGCGTCGGTCGTCGGTGTCGGCTGCGAGCCGCGAACGGTCACGCGCTGGCCGATCGATATCGCGTCGCTACCGAGATCGCTCAGGCGGTGGCCGTCGCGGAATACCCGTGTGTCCGGGCCGATTTCGACGACGACGTCGTCGTGGAAGTGTGCGCGGCGATCCGCAGGAATGATCGTGGCGCCGCGGATCGTGAGGAAGTTGCCTTCACGCTTGATGACGTTGCCAACCACGGCGTCGCGGTGGATACCCGGGACGCTGGAGCCGGCAAGTACGATATTGGCGGTGAACTCGCGAGCTGTAACACTCAGCGTGCCTGCGGCGACGGTCGGGGTGCCCGGGCCGGCGGCTTCAAGCGCCCGCAGGCCGTCCAGCCCGACATACATCTCATCGTTCACTTCGAATTCCGTTTCGCCGGTTACGTGGATCGTGTGGCGCCCGAAATCACCCTGGAGATCGTGGAAAGGGCGTATCGCCACGGTGTAGGTCATGTCGTCCTGGCTTACACTGACCAGCGGGCCGCGAACGCGTATGTCCTTTTCGTCGACAGGCATGACTTCCGCGAGAATAAACTGCTCGGACACGGCTTCGGCCGGGGTCGGCACGATATCGACGGTATGCGATGCCGCGAGGTCGAAGTCGAGTTGCAGCAGCGCGGGCCGGCCGCGAGTGACGATCAGGCGCTCGCGATTCGAAAGCTCGATCCTGAGTTCGGTCTGGGTCAGGACGTTGCCATCGACGTCCCTGACGACAGCTTCCTTGGAAGCGTCTCCGGCTTCCACGAAAACTTCCGCATTGGTGTAGTCGAGTCGAATCGTGCCGGCAACGTAGATAGCGGGCGGCACGGCGGCGGCCGTTACCAGTTCGGTCAGGTCGACGTAGTCAGTGAAATTGATGCGCGTCGCGCGCGGCAGTGTCTCGACGATGCGGCCGTTGGCTGTTTCCAGTTCGAGCGACAGGACATCGACCGTGTAGTTGAGGAAATCGCCGTCTGCATCAGTCAGGGCAACGAGTACGGTGCCGCACTCTGCGTGCGTCGCCGGGTCATTCGGGTCGCACTGGGCGGTTGGCATCGGATCTGTAACGGCGGTGGATCCGGCACCGCCGCCGCAGGCTGTCAGGATGAGGGCCGCTGTCAGCAGCAGTCCCTGGTACGCGAGTTTCATGGCAATCTCCTTGTGCTCTTCAAGTCTCGGTTCAGGGCTATAACGGGATTCAGGCGAAATGGTTGACGCGATAACGTCGATGCGGCTTATGTCAAGTTGTGCATATCCGGAGAACTCAAAAAAATACAGGAACTTAGCTTGTATTCCTTTGGCATCGTGTCAAAATGTTGCCCCGTAATGACGAATCCGTCCGACACCACGACCGCCACGGGAATCCGACACCGCAAACCGCGCGCCGGCGAGCGCACGCGCGGCGCCGTTGACGCATTGCAGACCAAGATTGCCGTGGCCGTCCAGAGCCTCGAGGCGGGGCGTTACGAAGAACAACTCCAGGCCATTGTTGACGAGCTGCCGGAAGCCACCGGCGTCGATGCGGCCTTCATTGCGCTCATTGACGAAAGCGGGCGGTCGATTGAGACCGTCATGTCATCCAGCACGGGTTTCTCACAATGCCAGCCGGGCCTGCTGGCCGGCGAAAAACTCGAGGACTGGACGTGGTTGCGTGGGCGTCTTGGCCACCTGCGCGTGGTTGAGGTTGCAGACACGCTGAGCGGACCGAAAGCCGCCAAGGACGACCTCGAGCGCCTGCACGAACTGCATATCGGTGCCGCGCTGATTATCGGCTTCTCGGTGCACGGCGAAATCGCCGGCTTCCTGGGCATCGCCGACGAACACACGGTCGACGGTTGGGACGCCAACCTGCATCTCCTGATGAAACTGTTCGGCTCTTCCCTGGCCGTAGGACTCGAGCGCGTTCGCGACAGGGAAATCCTCGACGAATTGCAGGAACGCAACTCGCTGATCGCCATGACGGCGAACGACGGCATCTGGGATTTTGACGGCGAGACCAAGCGCATCAACCTGTCGCGCCGCTGGAAAACCATGCTCGGGTACGATCCGGATGCCGAAGACGTCATCCTCGACTGGTACAACCTCGTGCACCCGGACGACATCGCGCGTGTGCAGACACGCATGCGCGAGCACCTGGAGGGCAAATCCCCGTTTTTCGAGTCCGTGCATCGCATGCGCCACCAGAGCGGTGACTGGCGCTGGATGAAGAGCCGTGCCAAATGCGTGGTGGACGAGAACGGGCGCCTGATTCGACTCCTCGGCGTCGAAGTCGATATTACCGAGCGCAAGCTTTACGAAGACGCGTTGTTTCGCGAGAAAGAGAGCGCGCAAATTACCCTGCAGTCGATCGGCGATGGCGTTATTACGACCGACGCGAGATGCAATGTTGAGTACATCAACCCGGTTGCCGAAGAGCTGACTGGCTGGAAAGTGGATGACGCCAGCGGTCGACCGATCGATGAAATCTTCCGTGGTTTCCACGAAGAAACCTGCGAGCCGCTCGAGAACCCGCTGGCCGTCTCGATTCGCAGGGACCGTGCCATCAAGTCGGTACGGCCGACACTGCTGATCCGTCGCGACGGCAACGAGCTGTACATCGAGAGCACGGCCTCGCCGATTCGTGATGGCAAGGCGAGTGTCACCGGCGGTGTCCTTGTGTTCCACGACGTCAGTGAGTCGCGCGACCTGAACCGACGCCTCAGCTATCACGCGAGCCATGACATCCTCACCGGTCTCGTCAATCGCGCCGAGTTCGAGAATCGCGTCGAGCGCGCGCTCAAGAGCGCGAAGGCCCGTGAGACGTCCTACGCGTTGCTGTATCTCGATCTCGACCAGTTCAAGATCGTGAACGACTCCTGTGGTCACAGTGCCGGCGATGCGTTGCTGGGTCAGCTCGGTACGCTGCTGAAATCCAAGATCCGCTGGCGCGACACGCTGGCACGCCTGGGTGGCGATGAATTCGGTGTGCTGCTTGAGAGCTGTAGCCTCGATGAGGCGATGAATACGGCCGAGACGCTGCGCATGGCGATTGGCGAGTACAAGTTCGTCTGGGAGGAACGGACGTTCCGACTGGGTGTCAGCATCGGTGTCGTCCCGATCACTGCCGACAACGAGGACGTGGCAGCGCTGCTGACGGCCGCGGACAGCGCGTGCTCGGCGGCAAAAGAGGCCGGGCGCAATCGTATCCACAGCTTCCAGGAAAACGACATCGATCTCATGCGGCGTCGCCGCGAAATGCAGTGGGCGGCGCGCATCAACAACGCGCTCGAGGAAAACCGTTTCGAACTGTTTCGCCAGACGATCCTGCCATTGCAGGCGGAGGAAGAGGGCGCCCACTACGAAATCCTGCTGCGCATGCGCGACGAAAATGGCGGGATCATTTCACCGGGATTGTTCATCGAGGCGGCCGAGCGTTACGGCATTACACCGAGTATCGACCGGTGGGTGATACGCAGTGCATTTCGCTGGCTCGTATCGGAAGCCGATGAGCGCGAGCGGCTGGCTCTTTGCTCGATAAACTTGTCCGGCCAGAGCCTGGGCGACGAGAAGTTCCTCCCGTTTGTCGTCGACCAGTTCCAGATGAGCGGTATCGATGCCACCAAGATCTGTTTCGAAATTACCGAAACGGCCGCCATCGCGAGTTACTCACAAGCGAATCGCTTTATCAATGCGCTCAAGGAGCTGGGATGCATGTTCGCGCTCGACGATTTTGGCACCGGCTTGTCGTCGTTCGGCTACCTCAAGCACTTTCCCGTGGATTTCCTGAAAATCGACGGCAGTTTCGTGAAAGAGATTCTGCATGACCCGATCGATCGCGAGATGGTGCGGTCGATTAACGAGATTGGTCATCTGACGGGCAAGCGCACGATTGCGGAGTTTGCCGAGAATGAAGAGATCATCACGATGCTGAAAGGCATGGGCATCGATTACGCGCAAGGCTATGGCGTGTCCGAGCCCAAGCGCGTTACCCGCGCGGTTGCCTAGTCGATCCGGAACAGCATTGACAGGTCCGCCGCCCTGATGTTCTTGGTCAGCGCGCCTGTCGAAATATAGTCCACGCCGGTTTCGGCGATTTCACGAATCGTATCCAGCGTCACGTTACCGGATGCCTCGAGCTCGGCGCCGACGATGCCGTAGGTCTGGTTTGTCGCGACGGCTTCCCGCAGTGCCTTGATCGAGAAATTGTCGAGCAACACGCGGCTCGCGCCTGCATCGAGCGCTTCGAGCAGCTCGTCATGGTTTTCGACCTCCACTTCGATAAGCACGTCGGCCGCAGTGTCGTGCGCGCGTTGCAGTGCCGCGCTTATGCTGCCGGCGGACTTGATGTGGTTTTCCTTGATGAGGATTGCGTCGAACAGACCTACCCGGTGATTGACGCCGCCACCGCAGGTCACGGCATATTTCTGCGCCAGCCGCAGACCGGGAATGGTCTTGCGTGTGTCGAGCACCTGCGCCCCCGTTCCTGCAACCGCCTCGACGTAGGCGGCGGTGGTTGTCGCAGTAGAGGACAGGGTCTGCAGGAAGTTCAGCGCCGTGCGCTCGCCGGTAAGCAGGGCTCGCGCGGGGCCAACGAGTTTGCAAATGACGTCGCCAGCTTCGGCGCTGCCGCTGTCGCCGATATACCAGTCGATGATGACGTTCTCGTCGACCTGGCGAAACACCTCGTTAACCCACTCCTCGCCGCAAAGTACGAGTGACTCGCGCGCGATGATGGTCGCGCCCACGACAGTATCGGCATCGATCAGGGATGCCGTAAGGTCACCGGCCCCGACATCCTCGGCAAGAGCTGCCGCGACGCCAGGGCCGATGGAGGCTTTCGTCTGGTCGGGAAGCAAGTCGCTTTACAGGGCCCAGCCGTGTCCCGCGCCGACCATGCTCATGATCATCGGGATGGACATGAGCGTGTTCGAGCGCGATGCCAGGAACGCGATGTTCTTGGCTTTGGCAACCTGGTCCGCCGTGGCTTCAACCATGCCGAGTACCTTCTTCTGGTTCGGCCAGATCAATACCCAGACGTTGAACAGCATGATCGTACCGAGCCAGGCACCGACGCCAATGGTCATGGCGTACTGATTGACCGGGTCGGTGTTGAGGCCGAGCATGAAGGCGTTGTGCAGCTGCCCCTTGTGAAGCAGGAATGCGGCACCTGTCAGCCACGTTGCCAGCGCACCCCAGCGAAACCACGCCAGTGCACGAGGAGCAACATATTTGGCGATGCCGGCGCCGCCCGGGCCGCCTTCGTCGCCGGCTGCCTCGCCGAGGGCGGGGACCTGTACGAAGTTGAAGTAATACAGCAGACCGATCCAGGTGATGCCGGACAACACGTGCAGCCAGATCGTAATCGACTGTGCAGGCATACCAGCAACCATGTGGTCGCCCTTGGTCACAAACATGATAATGACAGCCAGGACGAAGCCCGCGATGATCGTACCGCCAATAGTCTTGAGGGGGTTCATTGTTCGTTTCTCCGGTTTTAGGCTGTCGGTATTATAGGGATGGCTGTACAATCGCGCCAATGTTTGGAGGGGTTCAATGCGCCACGCGATGATTCTGCTGCTTTTGACCGCGCTTGGCGGCTGCACGGCCCTGGTCCTTGGTGGATCGACGGGCGGCAGTTACGAGTCCGGTGGCAATGAGCGACAACCCGGCGTCATGGCGTCGGATACTGCCATAACGAGTAAGATCAGGGCGAAGTACGACGCAGACACGATCGTCAGCCCGTTTACTATCAGTGTCCGTGCCTATGACGGTAGGGTCACGCTTTCAGGCACCGTCGACAGTTATGCTGCGCGCAATCAGGCCTTTGACCTTGCGAGAAGCACAGCCGGCGTGAAGACGGTCACTAACCAGATTGATGTTGAGGAATAGATAAGAATGAGCGTTAAAGAACGCATTGAAGAGCAGCTTGGCTCGCACGATGTTCTTCTGTACATGAAAGGCACGCCCGATTTTCCGCAGTGCGGTTTTTCGGGGCAGACGGTCGCGGCACTCAATGCGATCGGCAAACCGTACGCTTTTGTGAATATTTTCGAGGATCCGGAAATTCGTGAGGGTCTGAAGGAATATTCGAACTGGCCGACATTCCCGCAACTGTACGTCAAAGGTGAGCTGATCGGCGGCTGCGACATCGTCGTCGAGATGTACCACTCGGGTGAGCTCAAGAAACTTCTCGACGAATAGACAGGCGCCTGTTTCTAGGGCTGCGGCGGGGCGTTGCAGAGCGACGTCTCGAAGATATCCCGGAATCGATTAACGATCTCGCAAAAGAGATCGGCAGTCTGTTCGGCGTCGTAGGATGCCGAGTGGGCCTGCGTTTCATCCCAGCCGAGCCCGGCCGCAATCGCCGCACGCGCGAGAACCGTCTGCCCGAACGCGACGCCACACAGCGTGGCTGTGTCAAAACAACTGAACGGATGAAACGGGTTGCGCTTGATCGAGGAGCGTGCGATGGCCTCGTTCAGGAAGCCGAGGTCGAAATGGGCGTTGTGGCCGACGAGCACCGCGCGCGAGCAGCGGTTCTCACGAATCGAACGCCTGACCTCACGAAACGTGCGTTGCAGTGCGTCGCGCTCGTCAATCGCCGGGCGCAACGGATGGTCGGGATCGATGCCGTTGACCGCGAGCGATGCCGGCTCGAGGTTGGCACCCTCGAACGGCTTGACGTGATAGCGGATCGTTTCGCTGCGCCTCAGGAATCCACCGGGGTCCACCTCGAGCAAGACGGCGGCGATCTCCAGCAGCGCATCAGTCTTCGCATTGAACCCGCCGGTTTCGACATCGACGACGACCGGCAGGAAACCGCGGAAGCGGTCCGCCATTCTGATTTCATTCGACACTTAGGGTCTAGCCTTGAGCAGGTTCTCATCGAGAATGGCATTCATCGTATACCGTACGCCGAAACCTGTGAACTTCGAAGGGATATGGCCGAGGCCCCCTGCGTTGTCGCCTGCGCCCAGGTCGATGTGCACCCAGGGCACATCGTTCTCGATGAACTCCGCGAGGAAGCTGGCCGCCAGTATGTGGTCGCCGATGCCTTTCGGCGAACACTGCAGGAAATCGGCCGTATTGCTCTTGAGGTCTTCCATGAACTCCTTGCCGATCGGGAAGGGCCAGACGCGTTCACCACTGTTGCGACCGATACGCTTGAGGACCGGGTGCAGTTCACTCCGGTTGGTGAACACGCCCGAGTAGCGTGACGTCAGGGCGCGAATACAACTGCCCGTCAGGGTTGCGTAGTCGATAATCATGCCCGGTTTCTCGCGGCTCGCGAGCACCAGCGTATCGGCGAGTGCCATTCTGCCTTCGGCGTCGGTGTGCACGGTCTGGATGGTCTTGCCGTTTGCAGCCGTCACCACGTCTTGCGACTTGTAGGCGTTGGGACCGGTCCGGTTCTCCGTGATCGCGAGCCAGCAGTCGACGGCGAGCGGCAAGCGCATCGCGCTGATGGCGAGCAGCGTGCCGAGCGCCACCGCGCTGCCCTGCATGTCGCTGTGCATGTCGAGCATGAACTCGAAGGGCTTGAGGTTGGTGCCGCCGGTATCGAATATGATGCCTTTGCCCACGAGGCTCAGGTCAACGGCCGCATCGCGGCTTCCGGGACGATAGCGCAGGCGCACGATGCTGGCACTGTCGTTGTCATTACCCTGTGCCACGGCGAGAAACGCGCCGCAGCCCAGTTTCTCGAGCTCCTTTACCCCAAAACGCTTGTATTGCCAGCCATGCTCTTTCGCCATGGTTTTGGTCAGATCCGCGTAATGACGGGCATCGAGGACATTGGGGGGCAGCGTCGTCAACCAGCGGGCGAGGTTGTTACCCCTGGCCTCGGCTTCCACGCGCGCCGTATCGAGCTTTTCGTCGAGGCCGAGCAAGCGGATGGTCCTGATCTTGTCCGGTACCGGCTCGCGCTTGAAGGCCGGGAGTCGAAACGCGGCCGCCAGCGCAGCGGCCAGGACGTTCTTGACGAGTTCAGCCTGGGCGTCAGTGTCGAAGCCCATTGCGCAAATGCCGAGGCTCCCGGCTTTCTGGTCGGTTGCAGCCGCAACGAGTTTGCGCCCGAGGGTCAGTTGCTCGAACGCATCGGCGTCGGCCG
Organism: uncultured Gammaproteobacteria bacterium; assembly: GCA_963698895.1. Taxonomy (GTDB): domain Bacteria; phylum Pseudomonadota; class Gammaproteobacteria; order Steroidobacterales; family Woeseiaceae; genus UBA1847. The sequence goes on from CAVOSO010000003.1 coordinate 129,748, forward strand.
CGATGGTACCGGCGACGACCAGCGTCTGCCTCGCATTCGCGAGTCGCGTGATGAAGGCGGGCGTCGATCCTGCCGCGTGCTTGCCGTAGACAGCCAGCATTTTCGCACCCTGCGGCAGCTTGGCGAAGGTCGACTTTGCAGGCTTCGCGGGTAGTATCAAAAGTAACTGATCGACGCTTTCCAGGGATTTCGCGTCAACCCGCCCAAGCTTTTGATATATACGAAGATCATGCATCTCTGGCCGGATCTTTTGCATCGAAATATTAACTCCCTGTCAGGCTTGACCCTTGTCCCACAAACACCGAATATGTCGCCCCCATATGCGATCCATCTGGCCCGTGCAAGGTTGCGGGCATCCTAGCAGGACGCACCACGTAATTCACGCACAGCGCAGACCAACCTGGGCAAAGGCCGGGCCGAGAAAATATGAGCAGTTTCAATCCCTTCGACGATATTGATCCAACGGAAACGGGCGAGTGGCTGGAGTCGATCGACTCCGTACTGTCACAACACGGTCCGGAGCGGGCCCATTTCCTGCTCAACCACATGATCGACTATGCCCGCCGCTCGGGTGCCTACCTGCCGTACACCCCGAATACGGCCTACCTGAACACCATTGGCACAGCTCGCCAGCCGGAGTACCCGGGCGACCGCTCGCTGGAGCGCCGTATCGAAGCCTACATCCGCTGGAACGCGATGGCCATGGTCGTCAATGCCAACAGGATCACGACCGAATACGGTGGCCACATCTCGAGCTACGCCTCGTCGGCGACGCTCTACGAGGTTGGTTTCAATCATTTCTGGCGCGGCGCGAGCGACAAGCAGGAAGGCGACATGGTGTTCATCCAGGGACACTCCGCGCCCGGCGTGTACTCGCGTGCCTTTCTCGAAGGTCGCCTCGCCGAGAAAGACCTGAACCGTTTCCGCCAGGAAGTCGGCGGCGGCGGCCTGTCTTCCTATCCTCACCCGTGGCTGATGCCGGATTTCTGGCAGTTCCCGACCGTGTCCATGGGGCTTGGCCCCATGATGGCGATCTACCAGGCCCGGTTCATGCGTTACATGGAAAACCGGGGCATGACGGAGCCGTCGGATCGCAAGGTCTGGTGTTTCCTGGGTGACGGCGAGATGGATGAACCGGAGTCGATGGGCGCGATCACGATGCCCGTGCGCGAGGGCCTCGACAACCTCGTCTTCGTCGTCAACTGCAACCTGCAGCGTCTTGACGGCCCGGTCCGCGGCAACGGCAAGATCATCCAGGAACTCGAGGCGGCATTCGGCGGTGCCGGATGGAATGTTGTCAAGGTGATCTGGGGCTCCAAATGGGATCCGCTGCTCGCCAATGATCATTCCGGCAAACTGCGCCAGGTCATGGAAGAGACCGTCGACGGCGAGTACCAGAAAATCAAGTCCAAGGACGGCAAGTACGTGCGCGACACGTTCTTCGCGAAGTTCCCGGAGACGGCGGAAATGGTTGCGAACATGTCCGACGACGAAATCTGGCGCCTGAATCGCGGTGGCCACGATCCGCTCAAGGTCTATGCAGCCTACGACGCGGCCATGAAGCACAAGGGTGGTCCGACCATCATCCTCGCCAAGACCGTCAAGGGCTTCGGCATGGGAACCGCGGGCGAGGGCCAGAATACGGCGCATCAACAGAAGAAGATGGATCTCGAGGAGATCAAGGCCTTCCGCGATCGCTTCAATATTCCTGTCCGCGATGAACAGATCGGCGACCGCGTGCCTTACTTCAAGCCGGCGCCGGACAGCGCCGAGTACGAGTACATGATGGAGCGTCGCCAGTCTCTGGGCGGCTTTTTGCCGCGACGGCGTGCCAAATCGACCTCGCTGCCCGTGCCGCCACTCGAGACGTTCCGCACACAACTCGAAGGCACGGGTGAGCGCGAAGCATCGACGACCATGGCGTTCGTACGCATGCTCACCGCACTGACGCGCGACAAACAGATCGGCAAACATATCGTGCCGATCGTGCCTGACGAAGCGCGTACCTTCGGTATGGAGGGCATGTTCCGGCAGGTTGGTATCTACGCGTCCAAAGGCCAGTTGTACGAGCCGCAGGACGCGGGCGAGCTGATGTACTACCGCGAAGACAAGACGGGCCAGATTCTCGAGGAAGGCATCAACGAAGGCGGCGCCCTCTGTTCATGGATTGCGGCGGGCACCGCGTACTCGAATCACGACGTGCCGATGGTGCCGTTCTATATCTATTACTCGATGTTCGGCTTCCAGCGCATCGGCGATTTCATCTGGGCCGCCGGCGACATGCAGACGCGCGGCTTCCTGATCGGTGGCACGGCAGGGCGCACGACGCTGGCCGGCGAAGGTCTGCAGCACCAGGATGGACACAGTCTCGTTGCGGCGTCGACGGTGCCGAATTGCCGGTCATATGACCCCACGTACGCCTACGAGCTGGCCGTCATCGTGCAGGACGGGCTGCGCCGCATGATCGGTGAGCAGGAGGACGTCTTCTACTACATCACCTGCATGAACGAAAATTACGAGCATCCGCCGATGCCGGCAGGTGTCGAGGAAGGCATCCTGCGCGGCATGTACCCTCTGGACATCAGCATCAGCCAGGGCAAGATTCGCGTGCAGCTGATGGGCTCGGGAACGATCCTGCGCGAAGTCATAGGCGCTGCCAAATTGCTCATGGACGACTTTGGCATCGTCGCCGATGTCTGGTCCGTGACGAGCTTCAATGAACTGCGGCGCGACGCGCTCGAAGTCGAGCGCTGGAATCACCTGCACCCTGAAGAAAAACCCCGCAAGTCCTGGATTGCGCAGTGCTTTGGCGACCGTCCCGGACCCTATGTTGCGGCAACCGACTACATGAAGATCGTCGCCGACCAGATCCAGGGCTGGGTACCGGGTCATTTCTCCTCGCTCGGCACCGACGGTTACGGCCGCAGCGATGCCCGCAAACCCTTGCGTGAACATTTCGAAGTCGACCGGCGCTTTATCACGATTACGGCGCTCAACGCCCTCGCCAACGACGGCGTGCTGGATACGAAGACGGTCGCCGAGGCAATCAAGAAATACGGCATCGATCCGGATCGTCCGGATCCGGTGACATTGTAGTCGGGGGCAGGAACGTGGCGAAGACAATCGACATAGTGGTCCCTGATCTCGGTGATTTCGAGAACGTCGAGGTGATTGAGGTACTCGTGAGCAGCGGCGACACCGTGGAGCGCGAAGACGGACTTGTAACGATCGAGACCGACAAGGCGTCCATGGATATCCCGGCGCCTGAGAAAGGTGTCGTCGAAAAACTGACGATTGGTGTCGGCGACACCGTGTCCACCGGCGATGTGATCGGGCAACTGACGACAGAGGCCGGCGATACCGTCGAATCGACCCTATCGAGCGCGCCCGAACCGGCCGGCGACACCGCCATGCCAGCCGGCGAGGTCCCGAAGCCTGCCGGTAAACAGACACTGGTGGTGCCGGATCTCGGCGATTTCTCGGACGTTGAGATCATCGAGGTGCACGTCAGCGCCGGCGACAAGATCGAGGTCGAGGACCCGTTGGTCACGCTTGAGACCGACAAGGCGGCGATGGACGTGCCGGCTGTTGCCGCGGGAACGATCGATGCGGTGCTCGTCAAGGTTGGCGACAAGGTGTCGGAGGGGTCATCGCTTGCCATCATCGATGCGCTGGCGACAGCAGCGGCAGCCGTGCCTGAAGCGGCCACCGCACAAGCCGCAGCTCCCGCGAAAGCGGCAACCCCGGCAAAAGCGGCCGCCCCGGCAAAAGCCGCCAACCAGGCAAACGCCGCACCGGCGACCCAGGCCCCGCCGAAATCCCTGCCTGCCATCGACGAGGCAGGCTTCTCCAAAGCCCATGCCAGTCCGTCGGTGCGCAAGCTGGCGCGTGAGCTTGGCGTCAACCTCGTGCAGGTCACGGGCAGTGGCATCAAGAACCGCATCCTGCATGATGACGTCAAGGCGTTCGTCAAGGGGATCCTCACGGGCCAGGCGACGGCGCCGGCCGGTGCTGCCGGTGGCGCACTGCCCAGGACGCCGGTCGTCGACTTTGCCAAGTTCGGCGAGATCGATGTGCAGCCATTGACGCGTATCCAGAAAATCTCGGGCCCGCGTCTGCAGGCAAGCTGGATCAACCTCCCGCACGTGACTCAGCATGACCTTGCCGATATCACGGATCTCGAGGCCCGGCGCCAGCAGCTCAAAGGCCCTGCGAAAGAGCGGGGCATCGGTCTGACGCCACTCGCGTTCATCATGAAGGCCTGCGTCGCGGCGTTGCAGGAGTTCCCGCGAGTGAATGCATCGTTGTCGGAAGACGGCGAGAGCCTCGTGTTCAAGAAATACATACATCTCGGGTTCGCGGCGGATACCGAGAACGGCCTCATGGTCCCGGTCATTCGCGATGCGGACAAGAAAGACGTCTACGAACTCGCGGCCGAACTCGGTGAGCTTTCGGCGCTGGCGCGGGAAGGCAAGCTGAAGGCTGATCAGCTACAGGGGGCATGCTTCACAATCTCGAGCCTGGGTGGCATCGGGGGTACCGCGTTCACGCCCATCGTCAATGCGCCTGAAGTCGCGATCCTCGGCGTGTCGCGCTCCAGCATGCAGCCCGTCTGGAACGGCTCCGAGTTCGAACCGCGCCTGATGCTGCCATTGTCGTTCTCCTACGATCACCGCGTCATTGACGGTGCACAGGCGGTGCGCTTCACGACCTTCCTCGGCCAGAAGATGGCCGATGTCGAGTCGCTGCTACAGGCGATTCCCTGATGGCCGTCAAGCTTACGATTCCCGACCTGGGGGATTTCGAGAACGTCGAAGTCATCGAGGTCGTGGTAGCGCCCGGCGACGTCGTAGCGCTCGAAGATCCGCTCATTACGCTCGAGACGGACAAGGCGACGATGGATGTCCCGGCCGATCAGGCAGGCACGATCGTATCCGTCGACGTCAAGGTCGGGGACCGCGTCTCCAGGGGCGATCCGCTGGTGACGCTCGAGGCATCGGCCGACGACGTACCGGTCGAGGACATCGAAGAGACTCGCAAGATGTCGGCGCCGGAGATCGTCGCGGCGGTACAGCCGTCGGCTGCGGCTACGCATGCGGCACAGCTTGTCGTGATCGGTGCCGGACCGGGTGGTTACACGGCGGCATTTCGCGCGGCCGACCTCGGCATGGATGTCATCCTGGTTGAACGTTGGCCGGTACTCGGCGGCGTCTGCCTGAACGTCGGCTGTATTCCATCGAAGGCCCTGTTGCATGCCGCGAAGGTCATCGACGAGGCCGAGGCGATGGCCGAACACGGCGTTGTGTTTGGCAAACCGTCGATCGATGCATTGAAACTCCGCGACTGGAAGAACGAGGTCATCGGCAAGTTGACCGGCGGCCTGTCGACGATGGCGAAACAGCGCAAGGTACGTGTCATCCAGGGGTCGGCCAAATTCGTATCGCCGAACCGCCTCAGTCTCGACAATGACGAGACCATCGACTTCGAGAAATGCATCATCGCGGCGGGCTCGGAGCCCATCATGCTGCCCAACCTGCCAGACGACCGCCGCATTGTGGATTCCACGGGCGCGCTCGAGCTGGCACCGATTCCCAAGCGCCTGCTGGTCGTGGGCGGCGGCATTATCGGCCTCGAGATGGCTTGCATCTACAGCGCGCTGGGCACCGATGTCAGCGTCGTCGAGTTGATGGACCAACTGATGCCCGGGACCGACAAAGACCTGTTGAGGCCGTTTACGAAAGTGGTCAAGGACCGCTACGAGAGCATCATGCTGAAGACGAAGGTCACCGGCATGCGGGCTACGGTGCCCGGTATCGAGGTCACGTTCGAAGGTGACAATGCACCGTCGGTTGGCGTCTACGACCGGGTACTCGTTGCGATCGGCCGTCGCGCCAATGGTGACAAGCTGGACGCGGAAAACGCCGGCGTGCGCGTGGACGGGCGCGGCATCATCGAAGTCGACAAGCAGATGCGTACCAACGTGCCGCACATCTTCGCCATCGGTGATCTTGCCGGCGGGCCCATGCTCGCGCACAAGGCGACGCACGAAGCCAAGGTTGCGGCCGAAGTTGCGCATGGCGAAAAGAGCTACTTCGATGCGCGGACGATACCGTCGGTCGCCTACACCGATCCCGAGGTTGCATGGGTGGGTCTGACCGAGCTGGACGCGAAGGCACAGGGCATCGACTACGAAAAGGCGCAGTTCCCCTGGGCCGCTAGCGGTCGTGCCTTGTCACTGGGCCGACCGGAGGGCTTCACGAAGCTGCTGTTCGACCCGAAGACGGAGCGCGTAATCGGCGGGGCGGTTGTCGGGCCGGGTGCGGGCGACCTGATCGCGGAAATCGGCCTTGCCATCGAAATGGGCGCCGACGCGGCGGATATCAGCATGACGATTCATCCGCACCCGACACTGTCGGAAACGGTGGCCTTTTCGGCGGAAGCTTTCGAAGGGACCCTGACGGACCTCTATATCCCCAAGAAGCGCAAGGGCTAGTTCACTCGCCCTTTCCTTGCCTGGCATTATGTCCGTAGTACCACTTTTCTGCGAGGTAGAGAGCGAGACCGATGCCGAGGAGAACGGACACCTTGATCCAGTCCTCGCCTTTCGATTGCAGTATCAGCCACAGGCACAAGAGCAGGGCAACGGCCGGGATGGTGTAGCCTCCGCGCAGCCGCCAGACTCGTTCGCTCTGTTTCGCCGTCGCCTTGTTCCTGATGATCGGGAGGGACGCGATACAGATGACATAGCCGAGCAGCCGTACCACCGAACTGCCGATCGCGAGATCCACGAAATTGCTTGACAGGCCCAGGACCAGGGCCATCGCACCCATCGCGACAATGGCGTGATCCGGCGTCGCGTATTTCTCATTAACGTGTGCGAACCACTGCGGGAGCAGGCGGCTCTCGCCGAGCGAGAACAACAGTCGGGGCGCACCGAGTATCGACCCGGCCAGGTTACCGCCGATCGAGAAGACGGCTGCGAGAGCGATCACCAGGGCACCCGCGGGACCGGCGAGCTGCCGGCCGACGTCGACCAGCGTTGCGTCGGCGTAGTCGCCGGGCGCGATGACGGAAACGAAGACCAGCACGATCAGGAAATACAGGACGCCGGTGCCGAGAATCGTCCGTACCAGCGCAATCGGGATGTTGCGCCGCGGTTTCCGGGTTTCTCCCGCCGTAATACCCACCGTCTCAAAGCCAACGTAGGCGTAGATCAGGAGTAGCGTGGTGCTGCCCGGATCCGCAATGTCGAAGCTCGAAGGCAACAGCGTCGCACCGCTTACGTGCTGCAAGCCGAGCAGGACGAGCAGGAGCAGCGGTACGACCTTCAGGAACGTGAATATGCCCATCGTGCGGACACCGTCCTTCACGCCCATGACGTTGGCCCAGGTCAGGCCGACCGTCACGACAGTGATGATGGCGATGCGCGCCGGTTCGGTGGCGAAGACATCGGAGACAGATCCGAGATAGGCCGCCATGACGTTGGCGTTGGCGGCGAACGCCGTCATGCGCGCGAGGAAAATCAGCCAGCCCGTGCTGAACCCGGCCAGCGGACCGAACGCGTCTTCCGCGTACAGCGCGGGTCCGCCCGTGCGATCGTAGTAGCTGGCCAGTTCGGCAAACGTCAGTACGATGGACAGGAACAGCACGCCGACAACGAGGAACAACCAGGGACTGAACAGGCCGGCGCTGACCGCGACCTTGCCGGGCAATGCGAAGATGCCCGCGCCTACCACGGCGTTCAGGACGATGAATGCGGCGCCAAAGAAACCAATGTCGCGCCTGAGACGCTGCCCTGAGCGCATAGTATGACTCTCTGATGCCTGACTGCCTCACCCGATTCTAGCAGACAAATCAGTCACTTCGCCGCGTGTGGCCCGCGGCCGCGACGTATAGCGGGAGCCCTAGCGCCTGCCCGGTCTCTGGAACAGGATGTGGTCGAGGCTCAACTTGCCACCGCCGACAAAGACCAGTGGCAACAGCATGGCCAAGAACAACAACGGGATGCGGTAGTTGCCGAAACCGTTGTCCGTGATCGAGTACCCCTGCCACAATTCTGCCAGCGAGTTCCACTGCTCGGGCCAGTGCACGCCGGCGATGGCGACGATGGTCAGGACGATGAGGCTGAACGCCCAGAAGCGTGTAAACAGGCCCAGCAGGAGGCACAGGCCGCCCAGGATCTCCGCCCAGGTTGCGAGAAACCAGCTGATCTCGACCGGAATCACGTTGAACGGGAACGGGAAGTTATCCTGGACGTTGGCAAACCAGTTGGTGCCGTTGTACTTCATCAGCCCGGCGCGACCGAACTCCCAGGCCATGAGCAGGCGAATGGGGAGTAGTGCAATCCAGGCGCCGGCCGGATCGAGCTTGTCGATAATGCGGTTTCCAAGGTTGATCAGGGCGCTCACAGGTTTCTCCTTCAGGCGGGGCTGCGGGTGCCGGTCAGAATCTCCAGCTGCCGCATTTCCCGCAATGCATGGGACCCGTGCGTGACCAGCGCGTCGGGATCGGGGTATTCGATTTTGGCGGCGAGCGCCCTTAGCAGTTCCGCGCCGGTCCTGTTGTCGGTATTGAATTCAATGGCATCCAGCAGTGCCGCCGTTACGGCATTGAGTTCGAGAAAGCCGACCGAGTCGTCACTGCCACGGTACAGCGCGAGATAAATCGGCTGCTGCTCCGGTTCGTCGGGCAGAAAGCTCGGCGAAATCCGGTGCACGGCAAAGCGGTAGGCATAGGCGCGTGCGAGTGAGGATTTCACGGGGACGCCGGTCAGCAAGTCGCCGTTCGGGTCCACACCGTCGAGGTCGGTCTCCTCGTCCGATACCGAGAGTTCGAGCTCGGCATATTCATAGTGGGCGAGTTCCAGCAGAAACGGGTAGTCGTCGCTGCTCGCTTCGAACTCGTCCTGCAGGTAGGCCAGGAACTCCCGGGGCAGCTCGAGGAAGTAGGGCGTCTCGGACTGGTGGTGTTGCATGAAGCCGCGAACGAAGCGGCGCCACTGGGCGTCGGAGTGGATTTTGCGCATGACCGGGAAGAACGTGGCGAGCAGGTTGTACAGGTTGTTGAAGAACAACTTGCGGTAAATCGCCATGCGCCGCGGTTCGATTCCCTGCGGCGCGGCGACATGCTCGGGATCGCGGATATGTGCCGCGAAAGCGTACTGCTTGTCCTTGAAGGAACGCGAGTCAGCCATTGGCGGCGTCCTTGCGCTCGGCCGCGATCTGCAGGTGCTTGATGCGGCGCACCTCGTCCAGCAGCTCTTCCATCGGCGGGAAGTTGAAGTCGCGCTCGAGCAGCGTCGGAACGGGACCGTAGAGGCGGTAGGCTTCTTCCAGCAGGGCCCAGGCCTGCTCGTCGACGGGCGTGCCATGGGTATCGATGCGCAGGTCTTCGTCTTCGACGAAATGACCGGCGAGGTGGAAATAACGAATGCGGTCCGCCGGCATCGCGCGCAGGAATTCGCGTGCGTCGTAGCGGTGGTTGATGCTGTTGACCACGATGTTGTTGATGTCGAGCATCAGGTCGCAGTCCGCTTCCTCGACGACGGCCAGCAGGAATTCGCGTTCAGTCATCGACGTATCGATCGGGGCATAGAAGCTGACATTCTCGAGTGCCATGCGCTGTTCGAGAATGTCCTGCACGCGGCGCACGCGACCGGCGACGTAGCTGACCGCCTCCTCGGTAAACGGAATGGGCATGAGGTCGTACAGCTGACCGTCGTCACCGCAATAACTGAGGTGTTCCGAATACATGCGGATGTTGTGCTCGGACATGAAGTCCTTGATGTCCCTGACCAGTTGTTCGTTAAGCGGCGACGGCGCGCCAATGGAGAGCGAAAGGCCGTGGATGACGAAGGGGTAACGTTCGGTAAAGAAGCGCAGCTTCTTGCCGAGCTTGCCGCCGACGTGAATCCAGTTTTCCGGGGCAACCTCCATGAAGTCGACGTCCGCCGGCGGATTCGCCATCAGCTGGTCGGCAATCGGGCGGCGCAAGCCCAGGCCTGCACCGTGTACCGGGTATTTTGACTGGCGGTCACTCATAACGTCCCCTACGACGTCCACAATAATCGTTATCTGACCAGACCACGAGCGGTCGGTATTTATTACAGTTGCTTCAGGCGTTCCAGGTAACGCGCCTCATCGGGTGGCTGGTTGTTACTCTGGGCCTCCCACAGGGCTTCGGCGAGGCACTCGAGCATCGCGTGCTCGGCGGCGTGCACGTCGCCATGCTTTGCGCACAGGGCCCTGTGGATGGCTGCGATGCCGGCGGGACGATTGGTACCCACCTGCTCCCGAATACCGAGATGCAGTCCCATGTGCAGAAACGGGTTGGTCTGGCCGCCATCCGGCGTGTAGTCGCGAGCGAGGTTCTCACCCGCAACATCGCCATGGTATTCGGGATGCAGCGCCACCACGTCGGCAATCTGCGCCTCCAGCGGTGTCAACGGCGTCTTGTCGCAGTATTTCCGCCACGCATCGGCATACATCTGGCGTAACTCGTTGCGGTCCTGGCCGAAAATCATGGCAATTCCTTTTTCGTAAACTCGCACCACTCGCGGATCGGGCATTCCCCGCATAGCGGTTTGCGGGCCCTGCAGACGTAGCGGCCGTGCAGGATCAACCAGTGGTGCGCATCTTTCCTGAACTCATCGGGTGTGAGCCGGACGAGCCGTTTCTCCACTTCGAAAGGCGTTTTTCCTTTTGCGAGGCCGGTGCGGTTCGCAACGCGAAATATGTGCGTGTCGACCGCAATCGTCGGTTCACCGAACGCGGTATTCAGTATGACATTGGCCGTTTTCCTTCCGACTCCGGGCAATGCCTCGAGTTCCGATCGGGTACGCGGAACCTCTCCGCCGTGCCGTTCAATCAGGATGCGACAGGTCTTGATGATGTTCTCGGCCTTGCTGTTGTAGAGGCCGATCGTGCGAATATAGGGCTTCAGGCCATCGACACCCAGCGCCAGTATGGACTGGGGTGTGTTCGCAACCGGGTACAACTTTGCGGTTGCCTTGTTGACGCTGACATCCGTTGCCTGCGCAGAGAGAATAACGGCGATCAGCAACTCGAATGGGTTGACGTACTCGAGTTCCGTCGTGGGTGCGGGCATGCGCTCGCGCAGGGTGCTGTAGATTGCTGTGCGCTTTTCCTTGTTCATTCTTCTTACCGATTCGGCTTGCGGGATTTCTGCTTGCCGTCGATCGCATTCTTGGCCGCGATCGCCAGCGCGAGGCTGAAAAAGGCGCCAGGTGGCAGGAGGGCGAGCAGCCAGCCCATGGCGACGAGTTCGCGAAAGACGCCAATCGCGATGAGCAATAGGGCGAAGCCAAGGCCCATGACAAGTCCGTCGACCAGGCTCGTACCGACAGGGTTCCTGGAGGCGAAGATCTCTGCCCGCGCGACAATGGCGCAGTTGGTCACGATGAGCGGAATGAAGATGCCGAGGGAACGATCGAGGACGGGGAACCAGGCCTTGAAGATCAACTCGGTGCAGGTCACGAGGCTCGCAATGATGAGCACGTAAATAGGGATGCGTATTTCCCGGCGAATCCAGCGCCGGGTCGCGGATACGAGGCCGTTCGAGGCGATAAGCACGCACAGCGTGGCGATACCGAGGCCAAGACCGTTGATGAAGGTCGATGTCACGGCGAGCAAAGGGCAGAGGCCGAGCAACTGGACCAGGCCCGGATTCTCGTACCAGAGGCCGGTCTTCAGGCGATCCACGAAGCGCGTATTGTCGGGCGTGTTCATTCGCCAACCTCTTCCGGGGCATCGGCCTCTGCCGCAAAGATGGCCGCCGCGTTCGCGTCGAAGTATTGCAGGGTTTCCTGGATCGCCTTGACGATGGCCCTCGGTGTGACGGATGCGCCGGTCAGTTGGTCGAATTCGCCACCGTCTCGCTTGATCCTCCAGCCACCTGGTGTCGGGTCACTGAGCGAGCGGCCGTCGAACTGCCGCACCCAGTCGGACTTGCCCGACTCGACCCGATCGCCGAGCCCCGGCGTCTCCCGATGCGCCAGCACGTGAACGCCGGTTACCCTGCCATCGACATCGATGCCGATCAGCAACCGGATGGCGCCCGCGTAACCGTCCCGGGCGCTCACGACGAACAGGGCGGCGACCGGCGACTCACCTGAATACACGCGGTATACGATGGCGGCGTCCGCACCGGGTAGCGCGTGCGGCGCGGGTATGGTCAGCACTGACTCGCTGACGCCACTGTCGAAGCTCAGGCCGGACAGCGCCGGCGCAAGGCTCTGCTCGAGCCATGCCTGCTCGTTTGCGGCGATGCGTTCGTTCGTGACCTGGTACGTGATAGCGACGAGCGCGGTACAGATTGCCGCGATACCGGCCAGCGTCAAACCGCCCCTCATGACGGAGCTCTCAGCCATCGGCGTCCGCTCCCTTGCGATGGCCGACGATGCGCGGGCGCGTCAGGTAGTCGATTGCCGGTACCGCCATGTTCATGATCAGCACGGCGAATGCGACGCCGTCGGCGTAGCTGCCCCAGCGGCGAATGCACCAGATCAGAAAACCGATGCCGACACCGTAGATGAATCGCCCCTTCGGGCTCGTCGCGGCAGACACCGGGTCGGTGGCGATGAAAAACGCGCAAAGGATCGTGGCGCCGGCGAAGAGGTGGAAGCCGGGACCGGGACTGCTGCCCGGATCGAGCAGGTACATGATCGTCGCGGGCCCGAGCAGGCCGAGGCCGACACCCGCAGGAATCTGCCAGCGAATGATCTTGCGGATGAGCAGCCAGAATCCGCCGATGGCGAAGAAATTGCCGATCCACTCCCAGCCGCGGCCGCCGAAGTCACCCATCACCGGGTTGGCGCGAATCTCGGTGACCGTTGACATGTTGTTGAGGCCGGACTTCATCACGTCGAGCGGGGTCGCGCGACTGACGGCATCGAAACCCAGCATCTCGGGCAGGTTGCCGGTCAGTGTGAAGACGAGGGTCTGGAGAACGCTCAGTTGCTGATAGTCGATATCGCCCATGCGTGGAGCGGTCCAGAGGTTCAGGTACATCGGGAATGTCACGAGAATAACGACATAGCCTGCCATCGCCGGATTGAAAATATTGAATCCGAGCCCGCCGTAAAGGTGCTTGGCCACGATGACACCGAACAGCGCGCCCGTGGCTGTAACCCACCATGGCGTCAGCGACGGCAGGGCGAACGCGAGCAGGGCGGCGGTGACCAGCGCGCTGTAGTCGGTCAATGCGACCTCGACAGGCCTGCCTCGCACCCTTAGCACGACGGCCTCGCCGGCAACGGCGAAAATCCCCGCAACCAGGAGGTTGAAGACGAAGCCGGGGCCAAAAAACCAGACGTGCGCGATCGCCGCGGGTACCAGCGCGGCAAGGACCTGCAGCATCATCGACGCAACGCTCGCCTGCGGCGACCAGTACGGCGCTTCGCGTGTTTCAAACTTCACGCCGAATCATCCCGGGATTCCTGCTTGCGTTTCAGTATCTCGGCGATCGCGGCAGGGCCCGCACGTTTTGCCGAGTCTTTCTGGCGAGAAAGCTCGGCATCGCGCGCAAGCTGTTCCCGCTCGAGGCGTCGGTTGCGCGCTTCGAATCGCTGGCGCGCGCGTTCGGCCCGGGCCTTTTCATCGGCAAGTTCACGGATGCGGCCCTTCGCAATACGAAAATTCGCGGTCAGGGGGATGTGACTCGGGCAGACGAGATCGCAGCACCCGCACTCGATGCAGTCGAGCAGACCGAACTCACGCAACTTCTGTTCATCGTCCGCACACGCGTACCAGAACAACTGCTGCGGCAGCAGCCGGACCGGGCAGACGGCGGCACAGTCGCCGCAGCGAATGCAGGGCAGTTCGTCACCTGCCGTTGCAGGCTCCGAGAGGGCCAGCACGCAGTTGCTCGCCTTGACAAGCGGCACCGCGTCGGTCGTGACAGACTGGCCGGTCATCGGGCCGCCGATGACCAGGTGCTTGACGCTTGCTGTGTAGCCGCCCGCGTGCCTGATGATTTCTTCGACCGGCGTACCTATGCGCGCGCGGACATTGACCGGCGACACGACACCGTCGCCGGTCACGGTAGTCACGCGAGAGATCAGCGGCTGATTGTCTGACGATCCAGTCATGCACCGCCGCTGCCGTACCGACGTTCTGGACGACGCAGCCCACGTCCGTCGGCAAGCCGCCACTGGGGACCTCGCGATTCGTCACGAGCTGCACGAGCTGGTCTTCCCCACCCGACGGGTAGATCGTCGGCACCTGTTTCAGCACGATGCGATCGTCGCCGAGTTCGGCGAGTGCTTCGCCGAGGCGCGCGATGGCTTCGGGTTTGTCGCTCTCAACGACGACATAGCATGCGTCTACCTGAAGCGCATGCATGAGTATCTTTGCGCCGCTCAGTATTGCTGGCGCACATTCACGCATGAGTACGTCGTCGCAACTGATGTATGGCTCGCACTCGACGCCATTGAGAATGAGGAACTCAATGTCGCCGGTACGTGCCTGCATGAGCTTCTGCGCCGTCGGAAATACAGCGCCACCCAGGCCGACGATGCCGCCATCGAGGATTCTTGACAACAGATCGGCCGGGGCCTGGGAGAGGTACTCGGTGCTGGCGGTCGTAGGCAATGCCTCGTCCTTGCCGTCGCACTCAATCACGATGCACGGCGCCTTGTCGCCGTTGCGTCGTGATACGGGCCAGCTTTCGATGGCGACGACCGTGCCCGAGGACGATGCGTGGACGGGGGCACCGAGTTCACCGTCGGGCTCCGCGAGGAGCTGGCCCTTGAGCACGCGGTCACCGACGCCGACCACCGGCTGTGCCGGCGCGCCAACATGCTGCTCGATCGGGAGTACGAGCTGTGCCGGCAGGGGTACGTCCAGGATCGGCTGCGCGGTTGATGCTTTCTTGTGCCCCTCCAGCCGCAGCCCGCCGTGCAGCTTGCCGAGGTCATAGGTTGGCGCACTCACGGCAAGGGCCTCATCGTGATGCAATCCACGGGGCAGGGTGCGATACAGAGTTCGCAACCCGTGCACTCGCTTTCGATAACCGTGTGCATGAACTGGTGAGCGCCGACGATCGCATCCACCGGGCAGGCGTTGCGGCAGAGAAAACAGCCGATACAGGCGGGTTCATCGATAACCGCGACGGCCGGTGCAAGGTTTGCGGCCAGGGGTAGCGGGTCCTTGCCAAGCAATCGTGCCAGTCGGCGTACCGTGGCGTCACCGCCCGGGGGGCAGAGGTTGATCGCCGCCGAGCCATCAACAACGGCGGCCGCGTAGGGTCGGCAGCCCGGGTAGCCGCATTGCGCACATTGCGTTTGCGGCAGCAGGTCGTTGACCTGCTCCACGAGGTTGCCCTCGCTGGCCGGCAGTCGGCCGTGGGCGATGCTCAGCGCGATGCCTGCGACAAGTGCGATTCCGGCGATTGTGAGTATGGCGATCCACATACGGGGCCATCAGGGCCTTGCCATGCCCGAGAAACCCATGAATGCCAGCGACATGATACCGGCGGTCATCAGCGCAATGGCCGTGCCGCGAAAGGGTGCCGGGACGTCCGCGGCATCGAGCCGCTCGCGAATGGCCGCAAACATGACAAGGACGAGCGCGAAACCCACCGACGCGCCGAAGCCGTAGAAGACGGATTGCACAAAGCCTTTGGCCTGCTGCACGTTGAGCAATGCAACGCCGAGCACGGCACAATTCGTCGCGATCAGCGGAATGTAGATACCCAGCACCTGGTCGAGCATCGGGCTCATGCGGCGCACCATGATCTCGGTGAACTGCACACTGGCAGCGATGACGAGAATGAAGCTGACGGTGCGCAGGTACTCGAGGTCGAGCGGGACCAGTACATGCTCATGCAGCAGGTACGCCGTGCCAGACGACAAGGTCAGGACGAAAGCCGTGGCCAGCGACATACCCATCGCTGCCTCGAGATTTCGGGATACGCCGAGGAACGGGCAGAGCCCCAGGAAGCGCACCAGTACGAAGTTGTTGACGAGTACCGTGCTGATGAGGATGACGAAGAGTTCGGTCATACCTCTATTGTACGGGTTACGGCGCCGGGACGACTACTTGACGCGCATACCCGGTTTTGCACCGTCATCGGGTGACAACAGGAAGATATCTTCGCCGCCCGGACCGGCTGCCAACACCATGCCCTCCGAGACGCCGAAGCGCATCTTGCGTGGAGCAAGGTTGGCAACGACGATCACGTGACGGCCAGGCAATGCCTCAGGATCGTAGGCCGCCTTGATGCCGGCGAAGACCTGTCGCTTGCCGTCACCGACATCGAGCGTGAGCGCCAGGAGCTTATCGGCACCTTCAACGGGTTCGGCCTTCTCGATCTTCGCGATGCGCAGATCGACCTTTGCGAAATCGTCAATGCTGATGTACTCGTTTTCTTTTTCGATTGCGGCCACTGGCGTGCTCTCTTTTGACTGTTCGACCATGCGTGCTACCTGATCGGCTTCGACGCGGGTTAGCAGGGGATTGAATTTGGGCAGCGTTACGCCAAGCAACGGCGTGCATGCGTCCTGCCAGGTCCAGCTGCCTTCGTCGAGGAAAACGCGGGCATCGGCGGCAACGCGGGGAATCACGGGTGAGAGATACACCATGAGGCTGCGAAACATGTTGATCCCCTGCGTGCACACGAGTTGTACGTTGGCGAGCTGGCTTTCGTCCTTCGCCATGACCCACGGCTTGTGTTCATCGATATACTGGTTCGCCGTGTCAGCCAGGCTCATGATCAGTCGCATGGCTTTTGAATACTGCCTGGACTCATAAAACTCCGCGATCTGCGCGGCCGCCGCGGCAAACGACGTGTCGAAAAGGTCGGGGTCCGGCAGCGTGTCGGCCAGCCTGCCGCCAAAGCGTTTGTTGATAAAGCCCGCACAACGGCTGGCGATGTTGACCAGCTTGCCGACCAGGTCGGAGTTGACACGCGCAATGAAGTCCTCGAAGTTCAGGTCGATATCTTCAATGGTCGGTCCGAGCTTCGCCGCGTAGTAGTAACGCAGGAATTCCGGATTGAGATTGTCGAGGTACGTGCGGGCCTTGATGAAGGTGCCGCGTGACTTCGACATCTTTTGCCCGTTCACGGTCAAAAAGCCATGTGCATACACGCTGGTTGGCGTCCGAAAACCCGCGCCCTTGAGTACCGCGGGCCAGAACAGCGTGTGGAAATACATGATGTCCTTGCCGATGAAGTGATACACCTCGGCGTTGCTGTCGGCTCCCCAGTAGTCGTCGAACTCGAGGCCTTTCGTGCGGTCGCAGAGGTGCTTGAAGCTCGCCATGTAACCGACGGGTGCGTCGAGCCAGACGTAGAAGTACTTGTCCTGCGTGCCCGGGATGCGGAAGCCGAAATAGGGTGCGTCGCGCGAGATGTCCCAGTCCTGCAAGCCGGCCTCAAACCACTCATCGAGCTTGGCGACAACGTTCCTGTCCAGTTTCGCAACGGTCATCCATTCACGCAGCCGGTCTTCGTACTCGCTGAGTCTGAAGAAATAGTGCTCGGACTCACGCTTGACGGGTGCCGTGCCGGACAGCACCGATACCGGGTCGATCAGGTCTTCGGGCGCGTAAGTTGCCCCGCACACCTCGCAGGCATCGCCATACTGGTCTTCGCTCTTGCAACGCGGGCACGTACCCTTGACGAAACGGTCCGGCAGGAACATGCCTTCTTTCTCGTCGTAGGACTGCTCGATCGTCCGCGTATAGATGTCGCCGCTTGCGCGCAGCGCGGCATACATACGGCCGACGATTTCCTCGTTCTCGGGAGAATGCGTCGTGTGGAAGTTGTCGAATTCGACGCCGAAATCCGCGAAGTCCCGGATGAACTCGGCTGAATACCCGGCCGTAAGCTCTTCCGGTGTGATACCGAGTTCTCGAGCCTTGAGCATGATGGGTGTGCCATGGGCGTCGGAAGCGCACACGTAGATACAGTCGTGACCGCGGAGCTTCTGGAAGCGCACCCAGATATCCGTCTGGATATATTCGACGAGATGGCCCATATGGGGCGAGCCGTTGACATACGGCAGTGCGCTCGTTACGAGAATTTTTCGTGGACTGTCTGACATGGGGCGCGATTATGCCAGTATTTGGGCCGGTTGGCTCCTAGGAGTCCATGTCTTTGACTTTCTCGAACATGTGTTTGTTGTTGGCCTGCAGGTAGGCCTCGTAGCCCGAGACCCAGCCTTTCTCCACCAGTCGCATCAGTGCTTTGTCCATTGCCTGCATGCCGGATGCGCCGCCACTCTGGATGGCCGTTTCGAGCTGGTCCAGCTTGCCCTGGCGGATGAGGTTGGCGACCGCCGACGTATTGATCATGATTTCGAGTGCCGCCGCGCGACCCGGACGGTGAATCGTAGGCAACAGTTGCTGGGATATGACGCCCCGCAACGAGGTCGAGATCATCGTGCGAATATGCGACTGCTTGTCGGCCGGGAACGAGTTGATGATGCGATCGACAGTCTGGGCCGCGCCGTTGGTGTGCAGCGTGCCCATAACCAGGATACCCATCTCGGCCGCCGTGACGGCAATGCTGATCGTCTCGAGATCGCGCATTTCGCCGACGAGGATGACGTCCGGATCCTCACGCAGGGCCGAGTGCAGCGCTTCGGCAAAGTTCGGGCTGTGGACGCCGACCTCGCGCTGGCTGATCAGGCAGCCTTTCGCCTTGTGGACGAATTCGATCGGGTCTTCGATTGTGAGGATATGACCTTTCATGCGGCGGTTCATTTCGTCGATCATTGCCGCGAGCGTCGTGGACTTGCCAGAGCCGGTCTTGCCGGTCACGAGAATCATGCCCGACGTGTACTTGCAGAGCTGGTGCACGACCTTGGGCATGTCCAGCTCTTCCAGTGACATGGCCGAAGAAGGAATCGCCCGGAAAATCGCGCCGATGCCGTTGAGGTGCCGGAATGCGTTTACGCGAAAGCGCGAAACGCCCGGAATTTCGTAAGCGAAGTCCGCCGCGTCCTGCCGCTCAAAGGTCTTCTGCGCCGCGCCGTCCATGATTTCGAAGACCGCGTCATTGACGAATTCCAGGGTCAGGGATTCGTTCATGAGGTTCTTCAATCCGCCATGCACACGCACGCGCGGTGGATCGCCGGACAGGAAGTGCAGGTCCGAGGCGCTCTGCTGCAGCGCGGCCTGCAGGAACTTGTCCATCTTCTTCATGGCGATACCTTCGACCCGTCGCCGATGTCGATCGTCGGGAACATGTCGGTATCGGTCACGAAGCGCTGGAATTTCTTCTTGTCGTTCGCGAAGCGGATCGCATCGTCGGGATCGACTTCCTTGGCGGCGATCGCATCGAGCAGGGCCTGGTCCATCACCTGCATACCGAGGTCCTTGCCGGTCTGCAGCTGTGACGAAATCTGGTGCGTCTGATCGCTTGTGATCAGCTTGGCAATGGCGCGATTGTTGACAAGTATCTCGAGGACGGCCCGACGACCGCGCCCATCGGGCGTTTTCACGAGCACCTGGGTCACGACGGCCTTGAGGCTCATCGCGAGGAAACCCTTGGTCTGTTCGCGCAGCTCGCCGGGCAGGGCGTCGATAATACGGTCGATGGTCTTGACGGCACCGGTCGTATGCAGCGTGCCGAGCACGAGGTGGCCGGTTTCGGCGGCCGTCATTGCCATCGAAATGGTCTCGGCATCGCGCAGCTCGCCAACGAGAATGACGTCAGGGTCTTCGCGCATGGCCGAGCGCACGCCATCGGCAAAGCTCACGACATGCGTGCCTACTTCGCGCTGGATGACCTGGCTCTGTTTGCTGGGGTGAACAAACTCGATCGGGTCTTCGAGGCTGATGATATTGAGGTTCCGGGTCTTGTTCAGGTGGTCGATCATTGCGGCCAGGGTCGTCGACTTACCGGTGCCCGTACTGCCGGTGACCAGCACCATGCCCTGGTGGTAATCGCAGAAGTCCTTGAGTACGGGCGGGACGTTAAGCTGATCGAGCGTGGGTACATCAGGGGGGATATACCGGAACACGGCGCCCATTCCGGTTGCCTTGCGGAACACGTTCACACGGAAGCGTCCGCTTTCCTCGCCGACGTAGGAGAAGTCCAGATCGTGCCCTTCGAAGAGCCGCTCCTTCTGCTTGTTGGTCAGGATCTCGTGCAGGTAGGACTCGAGTTCCGTGTCGGTGAGCTCGCGAAACTTGATGGGCATCAGGTCGCCGTTCATGCGCAGCATCGGCGGAACGCCGACGGCCAGGTGGACGTCGGAACAGCCCTGGGCGAGGCCTAACTTGAGGAATGCGTCTATGCGTGCCATATGCGGCTCAGAGTTTAACGGTATCTAACGCGTCTGTAAGCTCTTCCATCGACTGGTAGCGTTTCGTCTTGTCGACAGACATGGCTTTGACGATGACGGCGGCGAAATCGTCCGGCAGCTCGGGATTGATCTCCTGGCAGTCCTTCGCCTTGCCCTGGACATGCTGGTACATGACCGACATGTGATCGCCACGACTGTATGGCGGTATACCGGTACACATTTCGTACATGATGACGCCGACGCTGTAGACGTCGGCGGTCTCGTCGACTTTCTTGCCGAGGATCTGCTCCGGCGCCATGTATTTCGGCGAGCCGATGACGTAACCGGTCTTGGTCAGCTGCGTATCGCCGCTACTGGCCGCCGCTGCCACGCCGAAGTCCACGATCTTCAACAGGCCCTCGTCATTGACGAGGATATTCGCCGGTTTGAGATCGCGATGGATGACACCGGCCTGGTGGGCCACGGCCATGCCCGTCGCCATATCCCGGGAGTAGCGCAGCGCTTTTTCGAGTGGCATCGGCTTGTTGTCCGGCATTTCGCCGGACAAGGTGTGCGACGGGAAGTATTCCATCGAGATCGCGTAGCAACCCTGCAAGTGCAGGAAGTCGTAGATGCGGATGACGTTGCGGTGTGTGATCTTGCGCGAGTAGCGCAGCTCGTGAACGAAACGCTTCATCATCTCTTCGTCAGAAGACACGTTCGGGTTCAGGAACTTGAGAATGAGTTGTTCGTCGACGACCTCGTCTTCCATGAGCAGTACGGTACCGAACGCACCCTTGCCGATTTTCTCGATGTACTTGTAGCGACCTTCGATGATATCGCCAGGGTTGAGCTTGGAGATATCGAGGATCGGGTGAGAGACCGCGGCCGCTGCGGCCGGTGTGGCCGGGACGATGTCGCCGTCGGCATCCGCCTGAGCAACGGCACTTTCTTCCTTGGCCTGCTGCAACAGCTTCTCGAGATCCTCGTTGTCGACGAGCATCGTCTTGGTGTTTTCCGCGATCTTCTTGGCGCGGGCATTCTGTTCCATGACCGTCGGCGAGAAGCGGTCGTCGAGGTCCTTGAGCGCCTTGTCCGCGGCATTGATGATTGTGAGATCTTCGGACTGCTTGATCTTCTTCAACAGGACGCGGACGGTCTCGGCCTGAGAGTCGTTGGTCAGGTGCGAGATCGCCTTGATGGCCTCCAGCTGCACCTCTCGCTCCGGGCGCTGCAGCATCGGCAGGATCTTGGTGATGTGCTTGTACGAGCCGAGCTTGCCGAGCGCCCGGATCAGCACGGTATCGGTCTTGGGGTCTTGCCCGAGCATGCCCTCGAGTTTCGGCAGTGACTTGGTGCTGCCGATCTTCGACAGCGCATCGATCGCGCGCTCGCGCACCCACCAGTCCGAATCGTCGGTGGCCTTGATCAGGTGATCTTCCGCACGGTCGCTCTTGGTCGCATTCAGGATCTCGATCGCGGTGCGACGAATTTCCTCGTCTTCGGAGCCGATGAGGCTCACGACAGCATCGACAACCCGGGGGCCGCCAATCTCCGCCAGCGCGTCGCCGGCCCGTGAGCGCACCCACCAGTCGTCGTCCTTGATTGCATTGAGCAGATCCTTGACCGACGACTCGTCTCCGATTTCATTCAGGACTTCGACAGCGGCACGGCGTGCGTATTCTGATTCGTCTTTGAGCGCGTTGACGAGGTGCTTGACCGTATCGGGGTGCTTGGCTTTGATCAGTACATCAACCGCTTTGCTCTGCACGTCGAGGTCGGGGTCGGTCAATACTTCGGCCACTTTCGCGACATTGATCTTGCCGCCGCGCGAACTCAGCGCGCCAAGTGCGGCACCGCGGACCATCTTGTTCGGGTCCTTGAGCTGCATTTCCAGCGCCTGGTTGATCTCCGGCTTGTCGAATTTGGCGAGCAGCTGCATGAGGTGGATCTTGATCACCGGGTCTTTGCCGCCCATGCGGGCAATCAGGTCGCCGACCATTTCCGGCTTGATCGTGTCCTGGATGATTCTGAAGATGGCGGCCGTTTCCTTGGGCTCGCACTCGTACGCGCGTTGCAGGAGTTCGTGCACGGAAAGGTCCTGCTTGTGAACCCTGAGTATTTCGATCAGGGCTGCTTTGGAAACTTCTTCGTCCTCGAAGAATTCGAGAAGGCTGTTCGCGTTGTAGTCGGTGCTGCTGGACAGGGCCCAGGCCGTACCGGAGACAACGCGCTCATTGCCGTCGGCCAGGCCCTCACGGTACAGGTTGAGGTTCTTGTCGTTGACGAGCGAGCCCAGGACGTCGACCAGCACCATCGTGTGGGACTTGTCGGACAGGGCGAGCGCATCAATGATTTTGGGCACCGCCTTGTTGCCGGCCTTTTTGAGCTTGTCGACGAGTTTTTGCGCATTCTCGGAAGCCGGATCGGGCTCGGCGAGGAGTTGCGACAGCACCTGGTCAGCACGGAATGACGCGAGGAAACTCATCGCCGCATCCCTGCGCCGGCTACGATTGCCAGTGATTTAAGTGTTATCGCCAATCTCGGTTTCGCTCTTGCCCTAAGCGTCGACGCGGCATTATGCCACATAGAAGTGCGCACATTGCCCGCCAGCGCTGGCTTTCAGCAGATTCCGGCCAGTACAATGTGCCCCCGATTCGCCGGCCGAAGCCGGTACCTCATGAGGAAATTTTACCTAATGCAGACGTGCGAAGTGTGACGGTGTCAACAAATTCAGAAGCCAGCAAGTTATTAGATTCTATCGACTTATCGCTCGTCGGGCGGCCGCTCGGCGCGATCGCGCGCAGCCGCGATGTGGCCGTCAAGAAAGGCGTGCTCAGCGCGACGATCGAACTCGGATTCCCGTGTGAAAGTGCGCATGCGGCGATCCGGCAGGAGATTTCCGACGCGATTAGCGCCAGGTCGGACCTGACCGCGGGTGAGATCCGGCTGACGACGCGCATCGCGCGGCACGGCGTGCAACGCAATCTCAAGCCCATCGGCGGCGTGAAAAACGTCATTGCCGTTGCTTCCGGCAAGGGCGGGGTCGGCAAGTCGACCGTGGCGGCGAACCTGGCGCTGGCGCTATCCGCCGAGGGTGCCTCCGTCGGCGTTCTCGACGCCGATATTTACGGACCAAGCCAGCCGCAGATGCTCGGTACGGTCGGCCTGGTACCGGACAGCAAGGACGGCAAGACCATGATGCCGCTGCGGGCTCATGGCCTGCAGCTCATGTCGATGGGCGCACTCATCGAGGCGGACCAGCCTATGGTCTGGCGCGGGCCGATGGTGACATCGGCCCTGACCCAGCTTGCGATGCAGACGAACTGGGAGAATCTCGACTACCTCATCGTCGACATGCCACCCGGCACCGGCGACATTCAGCTCACGCTGTCACAGCAGATACCGGTCGCGGGCTCGGTTATCGTGACGACGCCGCAGAATATCGCGACGCTGGACGCGCGCAAGGGCCTGGCCATGTTTCGCAAGGTTGCCATCCCCGTTCTCGGCGTCATCGAGAACATGGCGACGCACATCTGTTCGAACTGCGGTCACGAGGACGCCATTTTCGGTGCCGGCGGCGCCGACAAGATCGTCGAGGACTTCGAGGTGCCGTTGCTCGGGCGCTTGCCCCTCGACGGGCGTATCCGTGAACAGACCGACTCGGGCAGGCCGACAGTGGTGGCCGAGCCCGATTCGGCGATCGCGGCGTCCTACCGGCAGGCCGCCTGGAACGTGGGTGCTGCCCTGGCCGCCGAGCGGGTGGACCACAGCGCCAAGTTCGGCAGCATCGTCGTGGAGAAAGCCACGTGAGCATCAAGGCAGACAGCTGGATTCGGCGCATGGCCGAGCAGCACGGCATGATCGAACCGTTCGAGCCCGGCCAGGTACGCGAGAACGATAAGGGACGCATCGTCAGCTACGGAACATCGAGCTACGGCTACGACGTGCGCTGCGCCGATGAGTTCAAGATCTTCACGAACATCAACTCGGCCATCGTCGACCCCAAAGCCTTCGACGCGACGAGCTTCGTCGATCTCAAGAGCGATGTCTGCGTCATCCCGCCCAACTCGTTCGCGCTGGCGCGCACGGTCGAGTTCTTCCGCATCCCGAGAACGGTGCTCACGATTTGCCTGGGCAAGTCGACCTACGCGCGCTGCGGCATCATCGTCAATGTCACGCCGCTCGAGCCCGAGTGGGAAGGGCATGTCACGCTGGAGTTCTCGAATACGACGCCGCTGCCCGCGAAGATCTACGCGAACGAGGGCGTTGCACAGATGCTGTTCCTGGAATCCGACGAGCCCTGCGAGACCTCTTACAAGGATCGCGGCGGCAAGTACCAGGGCCAGACGGGCGTCACGTTGCCGAAAGCCTAGTTAAGCATTGTTCTGGAATAAAAGACTTTATTAACAGAGGCTTACTGGCTAAATCTCACCTTATTTCTTCTTTAGGATTCGGCCCAAACCGGTTGTCGCCAGGCGTGCTGTCCAGGCACAGGAGGACCAGCAACCAGATGCCCCCGATCAGCGGAATCAGGCAGAGGAGAAGCCACCAGCCGCTGCGGTCGGTGTCGTGCAGCCGGCGCACGGCGACGGCCAGCGACGGAATAAGCAGCGCGAGGGCGACCAGCAAACCGAGCATGCCCATGCCCATCGCCGGGTCAAAGCTGCCCGTCATTGCGTCGATCAGGGTCGCGACGATGCTGATCAGGACGTAGAACAGCACGAAAAACCAGTATTCCTTGCGGCGTGCGCGTCCGCTGAAGGTTGCATACTTCTTCAGGGCCATGATGAACCAGCTCATAGTCTTCTCCGGGCGTTAGTAGGAACGGAGTAAAGGCTCCGCCGCGGGCTCGCCGTCGACGGTCGCCTTGCCTTCGTGAAAGATAACACGACCCGAGCCGACCAACGCGGCGGCCTCGGGGTAGATCCGGTGCTCGACAGCCTGAACCCGGGCCTGTAATTCATCGGCAGACTCGCCCGGATTGATCCGCAGGCGCCCCTGCAGGATGCGCGGTCCGCCGTCGAGTTCCTCGGTGACAAAGTGCACCGTGCTGCCGTGCCATTCATCGCCGGCATCCAGTGCGCGCTGGTGAGTATGGAGTCCGGGGTACTTGGGCAGCAGGGCGGGATGAATGTTGAGGATCCTGCCTTCGTAGTGCTTGACAAACCACGGGCTCAGGATGCGCATAAAGCCTGCCAGTACAACAAGTTGTGGCGTGTATTCATCCAGGGTCGCGGCGACTGCCCGGTCGAAGGACTCGCGGTCGTCGTAGTCGCCATGCTGCAGACAAGCTGTTGGAATGCCCGCCTGTTGCGCGCGCTCCAGCCCATACGCGTCGGGCCGGTTGCTGAACACGAGGCACAGATCGAGGTCGAGGTCACCCGCCGCAACCCGGTCAATAAACGCCTGGAGATTGGTGCCCGAGCCGGAGATCAGGATCGCGGTTCGGCAAGCCATCAGACGTACTGCACTTCCCGTTTGCCGGGGATCGACCGTGCCCAGCTGCCAGGCCTGCTCGCCGCGGTCATTGAGCAGGTCGATCGCGAGGGGCGCCTGGGCCGGATTGACGACGGCGACCATGCCGACGCCGCAATTAAAGGTACGGCGCATCTCGGCCGTCTCGATATTGCCGTGCTGCTGCAGGAAATCGAAGACGGGCCCCTGTTCCCAGGAGGTCGTGTCGATGGCCACGTTGAGGTCGCCGTGCAGCACGCGCGGGATGTTCTCGGTGATACCGCCGCCGGTAATGTGCGCGAGCCCGTGCACGTCAACCTGCTGCAGCAATGCCAGCACGGACTTGACGTAGATGCGCGTTGGTGCCAGCAGGCGTTCGGCCGCCGGGACGCCATCAATGTGCGCATCGCCGGCTCGATCCAGAACCTTGCGGATCAGCGAGTAGCCGTTCGAGTGGGGGCCGCTCGACGCGATGCCGATCACCACGTCGCCCACGGCGATCTTACTGCCATCGAGCATCTCGCTGCGCTCTACCGCACCGACCGTGAAGCCGGCGAGATCGTATTCGCCGGGCGCGTACATATCGGGCATTTCGGCCGTTTCTCCGCCGATCAGCGCCGCGCCGGCCTGCAGGCAACCGTCGGCAATACCCGAGATCACGGCACTGGCGACCTCGTTGTCGAGCTTGCCGCAGGCGAAATAGTCGAGGAAGAACAGCGGCTCCGCCCCCTGCACGAGAACGTCGTTGACGCACATCGCGACGAGATCGATGCCGATGGTGTCGTGGACCCCGAGATGCTGGGCCAGCATCAGCTTGGTGCCGACGCCGTCGGTGCCGGAGACGAGGACGGGTTCGTTGTAGCGGCCGGGCGGCAGGGCGAATAAACCGCCAAAGCCACCGATACCCGCGAGCACCTCGGGCCGGCGGGTTTTCGCCACAAACGGTTTGATGCGCTCGACGAGTTCGTTGCCCGCATCGATGTCGACGCCGGCGTCTTTGTACGTAAGTGGTTTATTGCTCATTGTGGAGTGGCATACTCTGGGAGGGCGATATAATAGTGCTTGGGGCCAATCGGGGAAACCACCCTTGTGAAATCTTGTAGTTCGAATCCGGCCGGCTGGTGCCGGCACGTTGTCTTTTTGGGGCTGGTATTGCTGAGCATACCTGCACCGGCTGTCGAGGTACCGTCCCTATACACGGCCGAGGTACCTTATAACCGTGATGCCAGCGATCCCAGGGCCGATGCCTACGAAACGGCGCTCAAGGAGATCCTGATGCGCGTTTCCGGCTCGGATCTTGCGCGGAATGACGCGGCGGTCAAGGAGCTGTTTCCGCGTCCGGAGTCATTCGTGATGCAATTCAGGCCCGGGGCGAATGACACTCTCTGGGTGTCTCTCGATGGACGGGCGATCGAGCAGGTGCTGCGCAACGCCGGCGAGACCGTCTGGGGCTCCGACAGGCCCCTCACACTGGTCTGGCTTGCCGTCGATTGGGGGCAGGGCGAGCGCGAAATCGTTTCGGCCGACGATCCGGACCGGACCGAGGGCGAATCCCGTTCGATCGATCGTAATCGACTCTTGCGCACGCGGGTGCTGGATAGTGCGGCGCGCCGCGGCCTGCCGCTCGTGTTTCCGTTGCTCGACACGACGGATTTGCAGATGGTGACCTTCGCGGATGTCTGGGGCGGCTTCGACGAGATGATCCTCAACGCCTCGGAGCGCTATGACGCAAGCTCGATCCTGATCGGGCGCATTCGACCGTCATCCGGGCAGTCCGGGCGCTGGACCTACTATTTCAGCGGTACCGAGTCCTCGTTGAACGGGACGCCGGAGGCGGTTGTCGGCCAGGTGGCCGACCTGCTCGCCAGTGAATTCGCGATCGGCGGCGACGTGCCGCTGGAGACTGTGGCACTGGCTGTATCGGGCATCGTCTCGATCGACGCGTACGGCAGTGTCCACGAGGTCCTGGATGACATCGCGCTGATCGAGCGCTTCACCGTCACCGAGGTTGCAGGCGACCGGGTGACCTACAGCGTAGAAGTCCGCGGCGGCGCCGACCGCCTGAGCCGCGCGTTGCGCTTTAGCGGACTCGTCGAGACCGTGCCGGAAGACCCGCTGCAGACTGCAGCTGCGCTTGAGTTCTTCTACGAAGACTGAGTACGACCGCGATGACCTTCAGCTGGCTACCCAATGCGATCTCGCTGCTGCGCATCGCGCTCGTGGCGCCCATCCTGCTCCTTATTCTGCAAGGCGACTTTGGCTGGGCGCTGGCGCTGTTTGTTATCGCCGGGTTTTCTGACGGACTGGACGGCTATCTCGCGGTGCGCTTCGGCTGGGCTACGCGTCTTGGCGGCCTGTTGGACCCGGCCGCGGACAAGCTGCTGATCACGGGCATGTTCATCACGCTGGCCGTCACACAACACATACCGGTCTGGTTGGCCGCCATCGTGATTCTGCGCGATCTCGTCATCGTCGGCGGCGCGATGGCTTACAATTTCCTCGTGAAACCGGTTCCGGGCGAACCGACACGAATCAGCAAGCTGAACACCGCGCTGCAGATGCTGTTCGTACTGTTCGTGCTGAGCCGGGCGGGCTTTGACTGGCCCGACAAGATTACAATAACCGTATTGGGCGCCTCTATTCTCGATCACGGTAGTGATCAGTGGTGTCGATTACGTTTGGTCCTGGTCGCGACGCGCCCGGGCAGGGGAATGACATGCAAGCAGGTCTCAGGCTTAACTGGTTAATTGCCGTCGTCCTGACGGGTTGGGTGTTCTACCTTCTCGCGCCGGTGCTTACGCCGTTCGTCGCGTCGGCCCTGCTGGCCTACATGGGGGACCCGCTGGCCGACCGGCTGCAGAAGCTGAAGATGCCGCGCACGCTGGCAGTAGCGGCCGTATTCCTCATCACCTTTATCATCCTCGCCCTGCTTATCCTGCTGATCGGTCCCCTGATCAGTGCGCAGGTCGGTGCGCTTTTCGATGCGCTTCCTGATATCGCGAAGAAAGTGGAACAAGTCTGGCTGCCGACCATCCTCGGCTGGGCAAATATCGAATCCGGCGCCGACGTGGGTGTCGGGCCATTCCTCGCCAAGTACGGCGAGATGTTCGGGAGCTGGAGCGGCAAGGTACTGCTTTCGGTGACCAAATCGGGCGGCGCACTGGCAGCCGCCGTTCTGAGCCTGTTCCTGATTCCCATCATTACCTTCTACCTGCTGCGCGACTGGGACTCGATCATGGTGCACCTGGGAGCGCTCGTGCCCGAAAGCCAGCGGGAAACCGTTTTCCGGCTCGCTCGTGAATCCGACGAGGTTCTCGGTGCGTTCCTGCGCGGCCAGCTGCTCGTCATGCTGGCACTCGCCACCATCTACTCGGTCGGCCTCGGTATCGTCGGCCTCAAGTTTGCGATCGCGATTGGCGTCGTCTCGGGGCTGGTGAGCTTTGTGCCGTATCTCGGCTTCGTTTTCGGTATTGGCATAGCGGGCCTGACCGTTGCCCTGGAGCCCGATCCCCTGTGGCAGCTCGTCGGTGTCGTTGCGACTTTCTCGATCGCGCAGTTCATCGAAGGTTCGGTCCTCACGCCCAAGCTCGTTGGCGACAAGATCGGCCTGCACCCGGTCATCGTCATTTTCGCCGTAGCGGCGGGTGGCCAGTTGTTCGGTTTCTTCGGCATCCTGCTCGCGTTGCCGGCCGCCGCTGTCCTGTCGGTGCTCGTGCGCTTCGCCTATCACCGCTACCTGAAGGAACATCCCGAGGCCAGGGTAGAAATCGAACTCTGATGAGCCAGCTGGTCCTTCCACTTCGCCTTGCGGACCACGCCGTGTTCGCGAGTTTCCTCGACGACGGCAACGAGATGCTGGTCGCCACGCTCGCGGACATCGCCGCCGGCGACGGCGACCAGGGATGCTGGTTGTGGGGCACCGCGTCGACCGGCAAGACGCACCTGTTGCAGGCGGTGTGTGACCGGGCCGGTGACCGATCCGTTTATCTGCCGCTCCTGGACCTCGCGGATGCCGGCCCCGTGATACTCGACGGGCTGGCTGCGCGCGAACTCGTCTGTATCGATGACCTAGACCGCGTGGCAGGCGACCGGGGCTGGGAGGTCGCGCTGTTCAATCTCTGCAACGAACTGCAGGAGACCGGCGGACAACTCATTGTCGCAGCAGGCTCGGCACCGCGCGAGTGCGGTTTCGACCTTGCCGACCTCACTAGTCGGCTGTCGCGACTCCCCGTATTTCAACTGCAGACCCTTGACGAGCAGCAGCGTGTCGCTGCGCTCAAATTGCGTGCGCGGCATCGCGGCCTGAAGCTGCCGGACGATACTGCGGCTTACCTCTTAAAGCGCAGTCGCCGCGACATGGGCAGCCTCTATGCGCTGCTGGACAAGCTGGATCTCGAAGCACTGCGTGCGCAACGTCGCCTGACGATTCCGTTCGTCCGCGATGTACTGCAACAGCTAAAGGACGCCTAGTCCGCGAGACGCCGGGCCAGGTCGGCAACACGCCTGCCGAGTGCCTGTGCGAGCTGTTTCTCTTCGTCAGACAACGCATCGGGCTTGCGATTCCACGTTACGTGCGTGGGGCCGTAAGGCGTCCCCCCCGTGGTCGTCGTCGACAGCGCTTCCTCGGTGTAGGGGAGGCCAACAACGATCATGCCATGGTGCAAGAGCGGAATTGCCATGCTGAGCAATGTCGTTTCCTGGCCGCCGTGCAATGAGGCGGTGGACGCAAATACGCCGGCAGGCTTGCCGACGGCGACGCCGCGAAACCAGTCACCGACCGTGCCGTCGAGAAAGTGCTTGAGCGATGCGGCCATGTTGCCAAAGTTGCTGGGGCTGCCCATGATGAGTCCCGCGCATTCTTCGAGATCGCTGTTCTTCGCGTAGGGCGGTCCCGACGCCGGCACGTCGGCTTCGACGGCTTCGCTAACGGCCGATACGCTCGGGACGGTGCGCAGGCGCGCCGACATGCCGTCGATGGCATCGACGCCCTTGCAGACTTCCCGCGCCAGCGCCTCGGTTGCACCGTTGCGCGAGTAGTAGAGAACGAGAATATCGGCCATCAGGGCAGCAACGCCGTGACATTTTCCGGGGGGCGGCCGATCACGGCCTTGCCGCTCCGGGTGTCCACGACAATCGGGCGTTCGAGGACGATCGGGTGCGATTCGAGCCAGGCCGCCAGGGCGGCATCGTCACCGAGGTCCGGCAGGTCCGTTGCCTGTTTGAACACGCTTTCGCCGCGGCGCAGAAGTTCCGCGACCGGCTTGCCCAGTTTCCCGGCCAGGTCGAGAATTTCGGCGGCCGTCGGCGTTGCCTCGAGGTAGAGCACAATACCGGGCTCGATACCGCTTTCCTTGATGATGTCGAGTGTCTGCCTCGACTTGGAGCAACGCGGGTTGTGGTAAATCCTAAGTGACATGTTTGCCTCTTTGACAGACAGTTGATTATCCAGGAATGGCGCACTCTAGCAGGGTCGGGCAAATGAGTCAGGCTCAGGAATCGCTTGACGACCAGCCACTGCAGTTGCTAATTTGGGCGACCTTCCTTATCTCAGATAACTATAAGAAGAAACGTGCAACTCGCTGGATTTAATACGATTCTCAAGGGACTGCTGCTGGCGGTACTGCTCCACGCTGCGGCGTGCGAGACGGCTCCGCCCGTGCAGGAGATGAGCGATGCGCGCCAGGCCATCGCCGTGGCCCGGGAAGCGGGTGCCGCGGAACGCGCTGCTTTTCACCTGAAAGCGGCCGAGGACTACCTGGAAAGTGCCGAGCAGGCTCTGAACAATCGTGCCTACAGCGAGGCGCGGCGCGATGCCAAGCAGGCGAAAATGAAAGCGCTCGATGCGCTGAAAGCCAGCGAGGCATCGGCCGAGGACAAGTAAGCCCGCAATGAACCGGTACGCCCGACGATTCACGGTGCAAGGCCGTGTGCAGGGGGTCTGGTTTCGTGACAGTACGCGGCGCGAGGCGCAACGCCTGGGCATCACCGGCTACGCAATCAATCTACCCGACGGCAACGTCGACGTTCTGGCATGGGGGTCCCCCGATGCGCTCAACGCGCTCGAAGCCTGGCTGCACCTCGGGCCGCCGCTGGCGAACGTCAGCGCGGTCATTTCCAGCGAGGTGCCGTCGTCCGGGCAGGGCAGCGAGTCGCCGCCTGCGGATTTCTCGATCGGCTAGGACTGGAACCACTTCTTGCTGAGCTTATCGATGACCTTGTTCGGGTACTTGCGCCTGCCCAGGCTGCCGTTGTAGCGACCGAGCGCGCGGCGCAGGTCGCCTTTTTCCTTGTCGTAGTAGAACTTAAGGATCGTGCAGCCATAGCGCAGGTTGGTGTCGGTGTGCAGCAGGTTGTCGTCAGGGCGCCCGATTTCGTCGAGCCAGAACGGCATGATCTGCATGAGGCCGAGGGCGCCTGCCACCGATACGGCGTATCGGTCGAAATTGCTCTCGACTTCGATGACGGCCAGGATCAGTTCGGGCGGAAGCCCGACGCGTTTGGCCTCCATGTGTACCAGTGTGAGCAGTTCGATGCGCTCGTCAGGATCCTTTACCTGCCGTTCAAGGCGCCGCGACATGTCCGTGAGCCAGACTTCGGCGTGAAAGCGGTCGGTAAAGCTCGGGGCTTCGTTTGCGGCCTTGCGGAGTGCCTCGCGCAATTCCGGATCCGCTGCCGGATCCGCGGCACAGGCAAGCTGCGCGGCGCAGAGCAGCAGAATTGTGGCGAGCGTTCGACGCAGCATCATGTTCAGGAGCTTATCCGACATAAATCATAGGAATCATTAGCTTATAGGCTAAACCTTGACGATTTCGAGAACTTCCTCACGTTTCAGGTCCCGCGACTCGGCGTCGCGACGATGGCGGTACTCGAATTTGCCACTCGCCAGGCCACGCTCGCCGATGACCACACGGTGTGGAATGCCGATGAGCTCGGCATCGGCGAACTTCACGCCCGGCCGCACATCGCGGTCATCGAGCAAGACCTCGAGACCGGCGTCAGTGAGCTCCTGGTAGAACGCTTCGGCCGCTTTTCGGACCGCGTCAGAGCGATGCATGTTGATCGCGACCAGCACGACGTCGAACGGCGCCAGCGGACCGGGCCAGATGATGCCGTTGTCGTCATGGTTCTGTTCGATAGCGGCGCCAACGATGCGCGTAATGCCGATGCCGTAGCAGCCCATCTCCATGAGCGCATTGGTACCGTCGGGGGCCTGGACCGTTGCCTTCATCGCCTCCGAATACTTCGACCCGAGCTGGAAGATATGGCCCACTTCGATACCGCGCGCGATGCTCAACGTTCCCGAGCCGCCCGGCGTCGGATCGCCCGCAACCACGTTACGCAGGTCGACGGTCGCCGGCTCGTCGAGGTCTCGCCCGAAGTTCACACCCTTGTAGTGGAAGCCCGATTCGTTCGCGCCACAGCAGAAATCGGCCAGTGTGGCGACCGCGTGGTCGAAGTAGACGGGCAGCGTCATGCCAACCGGCCCCAGTGAGCCGGGCTCGGCACCGAGCGACTTGATGATGGTTCCCGTGTCGGCCATGGTGAGCGGCGAGGCAACGCCGTCCAGTTTCTGTGCTTTCACGGCATTCAGCTCATGGTCGCCGCGCAAGACCAGCGCGACGGGGCCGTCGGTGCCGTCTACGACCAGCGTCTTGACGGTCTGCTCTGCCGCGACCTCGAGCAGCTCGCAAAGATCCTGGATGGTCTTTACACCCGGCGTAGCGATCTTTTCCAGCTCGGCCGTCGCCGGCGCGCGTTCGACAGCCGGCCGGGACGTGGCGGCGGTCTCGATGTTGGACGCGTAGTTGTCCGCATCGCAGTACGCAATGGCATCTTCACCCGAATCGGCCAGGACATGAAATTCCTGCGACCGACTGCCGCCGATCTCGCCGCTGTCCGCGTCCACCACGCGGAACTCGAGGCCGAGACGCTCGAAGATCGCCGTGTAGGCCGCATGCATGCGGTCATACGACTTCTGCAGGCCGGCCTGGTCGATATCGAAGGAGTAGGCATCCTTCATGATGAACTCGCGCGAGCGCATGACGCCGAAGCGTGGCCGAATTTCATCCCGGAACTTCGTCTGGATCTGGTAGTAGTTCACGGGCAGCTGCTTGTAACTGCGCAACTCGCGTCGCGCGACGTCGGTAATCACCTCTTCGTGCGTCGGGCCAAAGCAGTACTCGCGCTCATGGCGATCGTGCATGCGCAGCAGCAGTGGGCCGTACTGGTCCCAGCGACCCGACTCCTGCCAGAGCTCGCAGGGCTGCACCGCAGGCATCAACAGCTCAAGTGCACCGGCGCGGTCCATTTCCTCGCGCACGACGGCCTCGACCTTGCGCAACACGCGCAGGCCCAGCGGCATCCAGGTGAACAGGCCCGAGGACAGGCGGCGAATGAGGCCGGCCCGGAGCATGAGTTGGTGGCTGACAATCTCCGCCTCCGCAGGCACTTCCTTGAGCGTTGTCAGCGCAAAATCCGAAAATCGCATTACATTGAGAACCTTGTGTCTTTCAGCGGCGCATTCTAACCATTTCTCGGGCACTTTGCGGGGATATGGACACCCCGTATTGACTACAAGGCCGATCCAAGGGATGGTCCGTTCTTTTTCGCCGCCCAGGACAGCATTTTGCGAGGTCAGCGCAACCCATTCGTCGCCCAGGAAGGCCTGCTGCCGATGGCCCTGGTGGTCGCGTTGTTCGTGCTCGTCCTGCGCTACAGCGATCCCTGGCTGGCCCTGATTCCCTTCGGTCTTTTCGTGTTCTTGTTCCTCGTGTTTCGGGACCCGCAGCGTGACGTCCCGCCGGTGGCCCTCGGTATCGTCAGCCCGGTCGACGGCCGGGTCGTCGAAATCGAGAAGACCGACCGCTGCGTCGTCCAGGGCGAAGCGTATCGCGTACGCATTCGTGTCGATGTCTTCGGAACGTACACGGCCCGCAGCCCTATCGAAGGCAGGATCATGGATCTCCATTCCCGCGCCGAAGGCGTCGGGCCCGAGTGTCCCGCCAATGCGCTATGGGTCGAAACGGACGAGGGCAACAGTGTCGTACTGCAGTTTCACGAGTATCGCTTCGGCCTGCCCCCAAAGTCCTTTGTGCGACTGGGTGATCGCGTCGGCCAGGGGGGGCGTTGCGCCTACATTCGCCTGGCACGCTATGCAGAGCTCTACCTGCCCATTGACGGCAAGGTCCTCGTCACCGTGGGCCAGCGGGTTGTCGCGGGCACCGACCTCATTGGTGCGGTGCCCCACCCATAGTGGCAAACTAGCGCAATGATCCACCCGGAACAGCAACGACGGGCCTACCTGCAGGCCATGGGCATTGACGTCTGGCTGCCGCGTGACGTGGGGGGGCCGACGGATATTGCTGCCAGCACCGAAGCCGTGGCTCCGGGCGGTGCGGCAGGCCTCGACTGGCCGGAGCTGCGCGAGTGCGTCGCCGCGTGCACGCGCTGCGAACTCTCGGCGAGTCGCAGCAACACGGTCTTCGGTGTCGGTAACCAGCAGGCCGATTGGCTGATTATTGGCGAGGCGCCGGGTGCCGAAGAGGATCGCCGTGGCGAACCTTTTGTCGGACGGGCGGGCAAGCTGCTGGATCAGATGTTGCTCGCGATCGGGCAAAACCGGGACAGTGTGTTCATCGCGAATATCCTGAAATGCCGTCCACCGAATAACCGCGACCCGAAACCCGATGAGGCTGCCGCCTGCCGCGAGTACCTCGAGCGACAAATCGAATTGATCCAGCCGAAGATCATCCTGGCCGTCGGCAAGATTGCGGCACAGAACCTGCTGGGTACTGACGATCCGGTGGGCCGCATGCGCGGCCGTCCGCATGACCTCGGCGGTATTCCGCTCGTCGTGACCTACCACCCCGCCTACCTGCTGCGCAGCCCATCGCAAAAGCACAAGTCGTGGAGTGACCTGTGTCTCGCCGCGCGCCTGGCCGGAGGGCCTGGCGCATGATCATGCCGGTTGCACAGCCCCCGATTGTGGTCCGCGAGATGAAGCACGACGACCTGGCCATGGTGTCCGACATCGAGCGGCGCAGCTACGAATTCCCCTGGAGCCACGGTGTGTTTCGCGACTGCCTGCTCGCCGGGTATCAGAACATCGTCCTCGTCCGTGACGACCGGGTTGCGGGCTACGGTGTGTTGTCGGTCGCTGCCGGGGAAGCGCACATCCTCAACATCTGCGTCGATCCGGAGTTTCGCTCGCACGGCTACGGCGAGAAGCTTCTCGACGAATTGCTGTTTCGTGCGCGAGCGGCGTCGGTGCGGGAGATCTTCCTCGAGGTCCGGCCCTCCAACGAGCGGGCAATCCAGCTCTACCGGAAGAAAGGATTTCACCAGGTGGCCAACCGGCCCGCATATTACCAGGCGAACGAGGGTCGCGAAGACGCTGCCGTGCTCGCCAAGAAACTTGTCATAGAAGACTAGCCCCATGCCAGACATCCAAAAAGAGGTCCGCAGGCGGCGGACCTTCGCCATCATCTCGCACCCGGACGCCGGTAAGACGACGCTGACCGAGAAGCTCCTGCTGTACGGCGGCGCAATTCAGCTCGCCGGTACGGTGAAAGGTCGCAAGGCGACGCGCCACGCAACATCCGACTGGATGGCGCTGGAGCAGGAGCGTGGCATCTCGGTAACCTCATCGGTCATGCAGTTCCCGTACAAGGGTCACGTGGTCAACCTGCTCGACACGCCCGGCCACGAGGATTTCTCCGAAGACACGTACCGGACGCTGACGGCCGTCGATTCAGCCCTCATGGTTATCGACTGTGCAAAAGGCGTCGAGGCACGGACCATCAAGCTGATGGAGGTGTGTCGTCTGCGTGACACGCCGATCATGACCTTCATCAACAAACTCGATCGCGAAGGGCGCGAACCGATCGAATTGCTCGATGAGATCGAGTCCGTGCTGCGGATACAGTGTTCGCCGATCACCTGGCCGATCGGCATGGGCAGCCGCCTCAAGGGTGTCTACCACCTGCTGCAGGACAAGATTTACCTGTACGCAAAAGTCGGCCGACAAAAAGCGGCAGAGATTCGCTGCATCGACGGTTTGCACTCCGATGAAGCAACCGAAGTGCTCGGCAACATGGCTGACGACTTCCGGGAAGAAATCGAACTGGTTAAAGGCGCGTGTCCCGAGCTCTCGATAGCAGACTACCTGGCGGCAAAACAGTCGCCGGTATTTTTCGGGTCGGCGATTTCCAACTTCGGCGTCAAGGAGTTGCTGGATGAGTTCGTCACGTACGCGCCGTCGCCTTTGCCGCATGCAAGCGAGCAACGCGACGTCGATCCGACAGAAGACAAGCTGACCGGCTTCGTGTTCAAGATCCAGGCAAACATGGATCCGGGTCATCGGGACCGCATCGCGTTCATGCGTATCTGCTCGGGCGAGTACCAGAAGGGGGTGCGCGTCATGCATGTGCGCACGGGCAAGGAGATGAAGATTCCCGAAGCGATCACGTTCATGGCGGCTGATCGCCAGCATGCGGAAACGGCCTATGCCGGTGACATTATCGGCATTCACAATCACGGCACGATCAACATCGGTGACAGTTTCACCCAGGGCGAGGAAATCCGGTTCACGGGCATCCCGAACTTTGCGCCGGAGATTTTTCGCCGCGCCGTGCTGAAGGACCCATTGCGTCTCAAGGCCCTGCAAAAAGGGCTGGCCCAGTTGTGCGAAGAGGGGGCGACCCAGTTGTTCAAGCCGCTCAGGAACAACGACCTGATCCTGGGTGCGGTCGGTCCGTTGCAGTTCGATGTAGTAGCGCATCGTTTGCGCGCCGAATACAACGTCGAATGCCAGTTTGAGGCAGTCAATGTGGCCACTGCCCGCTGGGTCGAATGCGACGACGCGAAGATGCTCGGTGACTTCGAAAAAAAGGCGCATGACAACCTTGCGCTGGATCATGGCAACAGCCTCGTCTACATTGCTCCTACCCGGGTGAACCTGAACCTGACGGAGGAACGCTGGCCGGATATCGGTTTCCGCGAGACGCGTGAACACTAAAGCACTCACTCGCAAGTCCATTGCCTGGGCACTCTATGACTGGGCCAACTCCGCGTTTGCGCTCAGTGTTTTGGCTGTCCTGTTCCCGTTGGTGCTTCGCAATCACTGGAGCTCCGATGGCGACGCCGCCGACGTTACGGCGCGGCTAGCGTGGATCACGTTCGCGGCGAGTGTCGTCGTGTGTGTGACAGCACCGCTGTTCGGCACCATCGCGGATGCCGGCGGGTACCGAAAAAAATTCCTGCTTGTCCTCGCGTTGCTCGGCGCAGTCATGACCGGCGCACTGGGTTTCGTCGGTGCGGGACAATGGCAGCTGGCGTTGGGCGTCTACCTGCTGGCGTCCATCGGCTACTACTCGTCAACCGTGTTTTACGATTCGCTGCTGATCGACGTTACCGAGCCACGCTATTACAGTTTCGTGTCTGCGTTGGGTTTTGCGCTCGGCTACCTGGGTGGTGCATTGCTGCTGGGCCTGCATCTCTGGATGGTCAAGGAGCCGGCAACCTTCGGGCTCGAGAATACGACAGAGGCATTCAACCTGGCCTTCGTCTCCGTCGGCGCATGGTGGCTCGTGTTCCTCATTCCACTGCTGTTTTTCGTGCCCGAGAAGCACAGTGCAATAGAGGTAACGAGCGGGGCCGTGCGGGCAGCCTACCGCGAGTTGCAGGCGACGCTGAAAGAGATCGGCAAGTATCGCAACGTCGCGGTCTTCCTCGCGGCTTACTGGCTTTACGTCGGTGGTGTGTTCACGATTATTGTGATGGCGGTGGATTACGGCAAGCGTCTTGGTTTCGGCGACCAGGACCTGGTTTTTGCCCTGCTCATCACGAATTTCGCCGGGTTCCCGGCAACCCTGCTTTATGGCCTCGCCGCACATCGCTTCGGGCCCAGGAAAGGCATCTACTTCGCGCTGGCCGTTTATATCGGTGCCTGCATGTGGGGTGTGGTCATGGACACTTTCGAGGAGTTCCTCGTAATGGCGATCATCATCGGTTGTGTGCAGGGCGGCGTTCAGGGTCTGAGCCGTTCGCTGTACGCGTCTTTGATTCCACCCGGTCAGCCAGGTGAGTTTTTCGGCTTTTACAACATGACGACGAAGTTCGCGCACGTACTGGGTCCCGCAATGGTGGCCGTTACTGCAATGCTGTCGGACAACCCCAAATGGGTCCTGCTCGTGCTCATGCCGCTGTTTCTTGCGGGCGCCTTCCTGTTGACGCTCGTGCGCGAACACCCGCCGGAAGCCGTCTAGGCGATGGCGTCAACTGCTTGTTTCAACTGCTCGCAGGCAACAGCGCCACCCTGGCCGTAGCGCGCGTCGAGATATGACTCGGTAATCGTTGCCACGCTTGCCGGCGGAATCGCGCCGGACGCCTGTACGCGCTGGGCAAATACGCGTGCGGTTTCGCCGGTCCGGATTTCGAGCCCGCTCTTCCTGATGAATCGCTGGTACAGGATTGCCGCGGCGTCCTTGGCCGGTGGCCGATAGCGCAACATCATCACGACGCTGAGCAGCATGACGATACCGATGACCAGGCCAACCAGCGTGAGCAGCATCTTGCGCCAGCTCGGCTCATTCATGCCGAGCCATTTCATGAACGAGTTCTGCGTCTGGGTGCCGTAGCCAAGAATCCACTCGTTCCACTTGGCATTGAGTACATCCCAGGTGAGCGTCAGCTGGTGCAGGAGTCGTGACGGTGCAGCGAATCCCCAGCTTGCGCCGATACCGTCGAATGCGGCGTCGCTGGCACTCATCTCGATGCGCTCGGGCGCAACCGCAGCCGTCGGGTCGATGCGATACCAACCGAGGCCGTCGAGCCATATTTCGGTCCAGGCATGCGCATCGGACTGGCGCACGATGAGGTGGCCGCCCATCGGGTTGAGTTCGCCACCGTGGTAGCCAAGGACGATGCGCGTCGGGATACCGACACTGCGCATCATGACCGAGAATGCCGATGCATAGTGTTCGCAGAAGCCTCGGCGAGTGTCGAACAGGAAACGGTCGACGGGGTTACTGCCCAGCGGCGGTGGCTCCAGCGTGTAGTAGTACTCTTCCTCGTTGAGTTTCTTAAGGACCGCCTCGACAAAGGCCCTGTCGGAGCCGGCGGCTGCGCGCATCTGCTGCGCGAGCGCGGCCGTGCGCGGATTGCTGCCTTCCGGCAGCCCCGAGTACCAGATCCGGTATTGCCGTGACAGGTCGGTCTGGACTCGATAGTCCGTGTAGGACGTCGCGCTGTAGTTGATGCGCTGGTCGATAGGGGTGCTGCGGGCCAGTTGTTGTTCCGGCCCCATGAAGCTCTGCGACACGGACCATGTGTACGGCATGTCCAGGGCAAACAACCACTGTTGCCGCGTTGGTTCCAGGGTGACTTCGTAGTCAATGCGATTGCCGACGAACTGGATCTGGTCGCGTGCGCTGCGACTGATGCTCGGTTCGCGACCGGACCAGGTGCGGCCATTGAAGCGCGTCAGTACCAGCCCGCGCCAATAGCGATCCCGCGGCTCGGGAATGGCGCCATCGAACGTTACGCGGAAGGCGACGGCATCGGACATCGAGAGCTCGCTGATGTCGCCCGGGCTCATCGTGTCGCTCAGGCCGGAGGACGCCTGGCTCGTGTCTATCGGCACTGCCCAGAAGGGCGTCGAGATGCGCGGAAAGAACACCCACATGACGATCGCCAATGGCGCGGCGTACGCCAGCAAGCGGCCGCCCGTGGCGAAGCTCTGGCGTGCGGTCTGGGACCGGTCGGCGGACATGCGCAGCCACGCCGTCATGATCACGAGGATGGCCACCAGCATGTAGGGCAGCGACCAGAGGTACTGCTCGCGCAGCAGGGACGACATCACGAGGAAGATCGACAGGAACAACAAGACGAACTGGTCGCGGCGCTTGCGCGTCTCCATCAGCTTGAGCGATGCCATGATCGCCAGCAGGGCGGAGCCGGGTCCGACACCGCTGATCGCTCCGTAGGTGGCCAGCACGCCGAGGAAACAGCCCAGCGCGAGCGCTGCGCGCAGCCAGGTCGCGGGCAAGGTCAGGCGGCGTTTCTCGATCACGTAACGCCATACCGCGCAGCCGACGAATGCCGCTGTGATCCACAGCGGGATGAACGGCACGTGGGGCGCGAGCGAGATCAGCAGCGCGGCGAGCGTCCAGGGGAGGCTGGACAACAGTGAACCGTCTGTGCCGCGGGGTCTGGCCATCAGGCGTCCCCGCTCGCGAACAGTGCGAGTGCTTCGAGGCACTTTTGCCGGTGCCGCTCGCCATGCGCGGGGTCGTATTCGCTGCCCGGCACCCGGAGCCCGTAGTCTTCGAGCGTGCGGTCGGCATCCACGATCCAGCGGGTGAGGATCGACAGGCGTTTTTCAACGTCGACGTCGGCGATCTCGTCGAAGTCGAACCACTGGCTGCTCGTGTCGGCACCGGCGAATTGCTTGGACAGTAGCTGCCCGCTGCGCGCATAGGCCTTCCACGCGACGTGCCGTGGCGAGTCGCCCTCGTGGTACCGGCGCAGGCCCGCGAAGTCTTCCTCACCGCGGGCGTCGTGCTGCCGGTGTCCGCGCGCCACCATGGTCGGTGGCGGCTGCGGCGCATCGTTCGCAGGCGCGGGATACACCAGGCCGCGGATGTCCATGTGCAACCAGGCCCACGAACGAAACAGCTCGAACGGGAACAGGGTGCGGACGCCGAAGCGGTCAAGGGAGATCCAGCCACGTTTGTCGGTCGGTACCGGCAGGACGAAGACCTTGCTCTCACCGGGTTGGAGATCGTGGACGTCGCTGTAGGTATCCGGTGCATACAGGCGAATGCCGTAGCGCGCACTCTTGGAGCGGTTGGTAACGGCGATGCGGAAGCGCATGGACTGGCCGGCGAATACCGGGTCGGCGCCCGCAAATGTCAGCTCGAGGCCAACCAGGTTGCGCTGGCACTGGTGCATTGCGACAAAACCCAGGCCGATCAGGAAGAACGTCAGTACGAACGACAGGTTGTTGTTGTAGTTCATCGATCCGAGCAGCATGGCGAACGCCATGAGGCCGAACAGCAGGCCCACCCCGGTCGGGAGAATGTAGACGCGCCCGGAGCCCAAGGTCGTCGTGTCCGGATCGGTACCCTGGCGCTTGCGCGCCCAGCGCCGCACGCGCTGGTTGGCGCGCGTCCTGAGCGACGTGACTAGCCCGCGCGGATCAGGGAATGGCCACGGAATCGAGGACATGCTGGCATAGCTCTGCCGGGCTGCGGAATCGAGTGCTGCCGGCTGGTTTGAGTCGGTGGCCCGCGACAGACGCGAACACCGCCTGCACGTCATCGGGGTAAACGCCAGAGTGATTCTCTACGAACGCGTGCGCGCGTGCTGCGGCGACCAGCGCCTGTGCGCCGCGCGGCGACAGGCCGATATCGATATCCGCTGACTCGCGGGTGTGACGGACCAGTGCCTGGATGTAGCTGACGAGCGCATCGGTAACGGGTATTTCGCGCGCCGCATGTTGCAGGGCAATGAGCGTGTCCGGCCCGGTGACGGCTTTGATGTCCTTGAGCAGGGAGCGACGGTCGACACCGGCGATCAACTCGCGTTCGCTTGCTTCATTCGGGTAGCCGATTTCGACACGCATGAGGAAACGATCGAGCTGCGACTCCGGCAGCGGGAAGGTGCCGATCTGGTCGCCGGGGTTCTGCGTGGCGACGACGAAGAATGGGGTTGGCAGCTCCCGCGTGTGGCCATCGACGGATACCTGTTGCTCTTCCATGGCCTCGAGCAGCGCGCTTTGCGCTTTGGGCGTTGCGCGGTTCACCTCATCGGCGAGAATGAGCTGCGAGAAGACAGGGCCGGGCTGGAATTCGAACTCGCCGCTTTCCTGGCGAAAGACCGACACGCCGACGATGTCGGCGGGAAGCAGGTCACTCGTAAACTGGATGCGACGGAAGCTCAGGCCCAGGACGCGCGCCAGCGCCTGCGCAAGCATGGTCTTGCCAAGGCCGGGCAGGTCTTCGATCAGCAAGTGACCGCGCGCCAGCAGGCAGGCCAGCGCCAGGGAGATCTGCCTGTCCTTGCCGAGAATGATCGTCCCGAGCGCCGCGCGCGCCTGGTCGACGACCGCGTGCTGCGCGTTGCGGCCTGCTGGCAAGGTTTCGATGGTTGTGGAGCGTTGCATGCGGTGGTCCTTGGGATT
Organism: uncultured Gammaproteobacteria bacterium; assembly: GCA_963698895.1. Taxonomy (GTDB): domain Bacteria; phylum Pseudomonadota; class Gammaproteobacteria; order Steroidobacterales; family Woeseiaceae; genus UBA1847. The sequence continues at coordinate 172,638 of CAVOSO010000003.1, forward strand.
AATCCGGCTTGGGCCACCATATCGGTACAGCGCCCCGCGTCAAGCAAGCTCGTCTAGTTTTCGCAGCTGCTCTTCCAGTTGTGTGAGCGTTTTCTCGAAATCGAGCACGCGCTCACGCTCCTGTTCGACCACGGCCGGCGGCGCATTGTTCACGAAATTCTCGTTGGCAAGCTTGCCCGTGGCCTTGGCCAGCTCGGCGCGCACCTTTTCCTTCTGTTTCTCGAGGCGGGCACGTTCGGCATCGACATCGATCAGCCCCTTCATTGGCACGAGCAGGCGCATGTCACCGAGCAGCGCGGTGGCTGCCGGTGGCGGCTGCTCGCCATCCGCCAGCACCGAGATCGCCTCGACGCGCCCGACACGCTTCAGCAGGTGGGCGTGATCCGCCGCGCGCCGTCGATCGGACTCACTGGCATGCTGCAAGACTACGGTCAGCGGCTTGCCCGGTGAAATATCCATTTCTCCACGGATCTGCCGGATTCCGAGGACGAACTGTTTTACCCACTCGATATCCGCGACGGCATCGTCGTCGACCGCATCGTCGGATGCCTCGGGGTAAGGCCGCAGCATGATCGTCTCGCCATCGATACCCGCACGTTCGGCAACCTGTTCCCAGATTTCTTCGGTGACGAAAGGAATCAGCGGGTGCAGCAGGCGCAGCAAGGCTTCGAGTACGTCGATGAGCGTCCTGCGGGTGCCGCGCTGCAGTTCGTCTGACGATTCGTCCGCCTGCAGGACCGGCTTCGACAGCTCGAGGTACCAGTCGCAGAACTCATGCCAGGTGAATTCGTAAATCGCCTGCACGGCAAGATCGAGGCGATAGCTGCCAAAGTGCTTGTGCATGTCACGCGTCGTGGCGTCGAGGCGCGCACGAATCCACCGATCCGCAGCGCTGAATTCCATGTCACCGTCATCCAGGGCTGCCGTGTTCATGAGCACGTACCGGGCGGCATTCCATAGCTTGTTGCAGAAGTTCTTGTAACCCTCGATGCGGCCAAGATCGAAACGAATATCACGCCCCGTCGTCGCGAGGGCGCCAAACGTCATGCGCAGGGCGTCACAGCCATAAGCGTCGATGCCGTCGGGGAAATGCTTGCGCGTGGCTTTCTCAATCCTGGGCGCAAGGTGGGTCTGCATCATTCCGGCCGTGCGCTTGGCAACGAGCGACTCGAGGTCGATGCCGTCGATGAGGTCGAGCGGGTCGAGGACGTTGCCTTTCGACTTCGACATTTTCTGGCCGTCCTGGTCGCGGATCAGGCCGTGGATGTAGACCTCGCGGAACGGCACGTCGTCCATGAATTTCATGCCGAACATGATCATGCGGGCGACCCAGAAGAAGATGATGTCGAAGCCCGTGACGAGCACGTTGCCCGGGTAGAACTCCTTCACTGCAGTGGTCTTCTCGGGCCAGCCAAGCGTACTGAACGGCCACAGTGCCGACGAGAACCACGTGTCGAGAACGTCTTCATCCTGGCGCAATGCGACCCCGGGGCCGAGGCCGTGCTTCTCGCGAACGGCAGCTTCGTCGTGGCCGACGTAGACATTGCCGGCCTCGTCATACCAGGCCGGTATCCGGTGTCCCCACCAGAGCTGGCGGCTGATGCACCAGTCCTGGATGTTGTACATCCAGTCGAAGTAGGTCTTCGACCAGTTCTCGGGAACAAACTTGATACGTCCCGTCTCGACGGCCTCGATCGCCGGTTTCGCGAGCGGCTCGATCTTCACGTACCACTGGTCCGTCAGGTAAGGCTCGACCACGGCGTGGGAGCGGTCTCCGCGCGGGATCTTGACCGTGTAGTCCTCGATTTTCTCGAGCAGGCCAAGCTCCTTGAATTGCGCAACGATTTTGTCGCGGGCGACGAAACGGTCGAGTCCCCGGTAGGCCTCGGGCACCTCGTCGTTGAGCGCGGCATCGTCGGTCAGGATGTTGTAAATGGGCAAGTCGTGCCGCTTGCCGATGTCGTAGTCGTTGAAGTCGTGCGCGGGCGTGATTTTTACGCAGCCTGTGCCGAACTCGGGGTCGACATAGTCGTCGGCAATGATCGGAATACCGCGGCCCACGATCGGCAGGATGATCTGCTGGCCAACGAGATCCTTGTACCGCTCGTCCTCGGGATGCACGGCGACGGCGCTGTCGCCGAGCATGGTCTCCGGGCGCGTCGTCGCGACCACAAGGTGGCCGTCGCCCGATGCGAGCGGGTAGCGAAAGTGCCAGAGATTGCCCGCCTCGTCGTCGGCAAGCACCTCGAGATCCGACAGGGCCGTGTGCAGTACCGGGTCCCAGTTGACGAGACGCTTGCCTCGATAAATAAGATCTTCTTCGTAGAGCTGCACGAAGACATGACGCACAGCTTCGGACAGGCCTTCATCCATCGTGAAGCGATCCCGGCTCCAGTCGACCGATGCGCCGAGGCGGCGTGTCTGCCTGGCGATCTGGCCGCCTGACTCGTCTTTCCATTGCCAGACGCGTTCCACGAACTTCTCGCGGCCGAGATCGCGCCGCGACGTACCTTCGGCATTGAGCAGGCGCTCGACCACCATCTGCGTGGCGATACCCGCATGATCCATGCCTGGCTGCCAGAGCGTCCGATGGCCTTGCATGCGGTGGTAGCGCGTCAGGGCGTCCATGATGGTGTCCTGGAAGGCATGACCCATGTGCAGCGTGCCCGTCACATTGGGTGGCGGAATGACGATGCAATAGGGCTCACCGTCGCCCTGGGGGGCGAAATAGCCTTTCTCTTCCCAGCGCTCATAGAGTCGCTGTTCGATGTCTTTGGGTTGGTAGGACTTGTCCATCTATAAATTATGCGTAGTGAGTTCGTGACCCTGGTCGCGGTACGTCGCGTAGCGCTTGCGGCTCGCCTGGCGGCAGGTTTCGTCGGAGGTTACAAGTTCGGCGACGCGGGGGAAACCCTCGACGAACGCGGGTATTTCATCGCACAGGTTGATCAGCAGGTCACGCACGCCAATTCCCTGGCCGTCGTAGCCGATCATGATCGGTGATACTTCGGTGCCGTCGTTGCGTCCCGCAAGGCCGTGCGGGACGAAACTGCCGTCGCGGAAAGTCCAGAGCAACTCATCGAGTCGTTCGGCGTCAGCCCTGTCTTTCGCGTGGATATAGACGGTGTTCTCGAGGCGCCAGGCTTTCTCTGCAAGCTTGCAGGCGAGCATGTGTCGCGCACGCTCATCGGCCGCGGCAAGCACGTAGAAATCCACCCGGGCCATAGCGGGAGCGGGTCCGTGTGTCAGGGCAGGGCGCCGCAGCGTGCCAGGAGCACCTGCGACAACATGGGCACGGGTCTGCCGGTGCCGCCCTTCTTGGTGCCGGACTTCCAGGCCGTACCGGCGATATCGAGGTGCGCCCAGGTCATGCCGTCCGTGAACTTGCCGAGGAAGCATCCGGCGGTAACGGCGCCGCCCCCGGGGCCGCCGATGTTGGCCATGTCGGCAAAGTTGCTCTTGAGCTGGGCAGCGTATTCTTCGCCGAGCGGCATCGGCCAGCCACGGTCTTCAGCCGCGTCACCGGCCGCGAAAATTTCTTCGCGGAGCGCGTCGCTGTTGCTCATGATTGCCGTGCGGTGCGCACCCAGCGCGATCACGCAGGCACCCGTCAGGGTGGCCACGTCGATGATCGCGGCCGGCTTGAAGCGCCGCGAGTAGGTCAGCGCATCGCACAGGATGAGCCGTCCTTCCGCATCGGTGTTCAGGACTTCGATGGTCTGTCCGGACATGCTCTTGACGATGTCGCCCGGCTTCGTTGCCTTGCTGCTCGGCATGTTCTCGACGGCGGGAACGACGACGTTCACATTGATCGGCAGCTTCATGCTGGCCACGGCCGCGATCGTGCCGAGGACGCTCGCCGCGCCACACATGTCGTATTTCATCTCGTCCATGGCGGGCCCGGGCTTGAGCGAAATCCCGCCCGTGTCGAAGGTCACGCCTTTGCCGACGAGTACGACGGGCTTTTCGTTGCCGGCGCCCTTGTATTTCATGACAATCAACTTTGCGGGTTCGGCGGTACCGGCAGTAACCGACAGCAACGACCCCATCCCAAGGCGCTTCATCTCCGCTTCGCTGAGCACCTGCGTGGTCAGCTTGCCGTTGCCGGCCGCCAGTTTCCTGGCGACGCGCGCCAGGTAGCTGGGTGTACAGACGTTGGCCGGCAGATTGCCGAGGTCCTTCGCAAGCCGCACGCCTTTGGCGATGCCATCGCCGTGTTCCGCACCCCGGCTTGCCCGTGCAGCGTCACCGCGAGTGGCAACGGCATGCCCGTATTTGCTGAGCGGCAGCGGTTTTTTCTTGCGCCCGCTCTTCATCTCCGTGAAGAGGTACAGCGCGTCGCTCATTGCTTCAACGGAGTGCCGCGCGAGGTAGTAGACGTCGCAGCCTTTCACGGACTCCAGTGTGAGTGTGTTGAGTATCTGCCGGGTCTTGCTGCCCTCGAGCGCATTGATCGCGGCGACAACGGCCTTCTTGAAGACCGTACCGTCCAGTTCGCCTTTCTTGCCCAATCCGACCACGGCAACGCGCTTCGCCCGTACCCCGGGTACGGCGGTGAGGACCACGCAACGTCCGGGCGTACTTGAGAGATCACCTGACTTCATGAGCGCTGCGAGGTGCCCGTTGCTTGCGGTATCAACGTCGGCGGCACCGGCACCGAGCTTGTTGCGTTCGTATATACCTACAATGATGCAATCGGCTGCACGCCTTGAGGCTTTGCTTGTCGTCGTAAAATATTCCATAAATCCTTGGTCGCCTTATTCTTCTGCAGGGCTGTCATGGGCAAAACAATGCGGTAGTCTAACCGTTTCGGGCTACCGCAGCTACGCCATCCCCCCTCTCGTGAAGCGCATTCTCGACCGTTACATTTTTCGCGAAATCGCCCTGACCTGGCTCGGGGTCACGATGATTTTGCTCATGATCCTGCTGACCAACCAGTTTGCGCGCGTGCTCGGTGACGTGGCGAAGGGCAAATTGCCCAGAAACGCGGCGTTTGACGTGATCGGGCTGTCCGCGGCGCAATACCTGACGGTCCTTGTGCCGATCGGCTTGTTTCTCGCCGTCATGCTGGCCCTGGGGCGCTTGTACCGCGATTCGGAGATGCCGGCCATGATGGCCTGCCGGGTGGGTCCGTCGGGCGTGTACCGCCCGTTGCTCTGGCTGCTGTTTCCCCTGGCGCTGGGCGTTGCCTGGCTGTCGATAGAGGGCACGCCGCAGGCGATGAACAAGATCGAGATGATCAGTGCCGAGGCCCGTCGCGAAGCGGACCTGGCCAGCATCGAGCCGGGGCGCTTCACCGTGATCGGTCCCGAGCGGGCCGTCGTCTACGGGGAGAGCATCTCGGCCGAGGGCCACATGGAGAAGGTCTTCCTCGAGCGGCAGGTTGGAGAAAACGGCGTCGAGGTGGTCGTCGCAAAGCGTGGCGAGCAGGTCGACTCCGATGACCCGGACACGCGCATGCTGGTCCTGCACGAGGGGCGTCGCTACGAGGGTGTGCCTGGCACGGGCAACTTTCGAGTCGTGGAGTTCCTGGAACACGGAATCCCGTATCGACTGCCAAGCCTGAAGCCGTCGAATCCACGTCCCCGCGCTATGTCGTTTGCCCGGTTAATGGCCTCGGACGAGCTGCAGCACGTCGCCGAACTGCAATGGCGCCTGAGCGTGCCGATCTCGACCATACTCCTCGCGCTGCTGGCGGTGCCACTCGCCAGGAGTCGGCCGCGAGAGGGCCGCTATGGGCGCATCGCCATCGGCCTGCTCGTATTTATCATCTACTTTAACCTGCTGAGCGCCTCGAAAGCCTGGACCGAAGAAGCGGCTATCCCGCCGGTGCTCGGACTGTGGTGGGTGCATGGCTGCGTATTGCTGTTCACGCTGGTGCTGCTCGCCTTACAGAACGGCTGGCACCGGAGAATCTTTCGATGAACCTCCTGAGCCAGTACATGCTGCGCACGATCCTCGCGAGCACCGCTCTCGTGCTGGTGGTATTGCTCGCGTTGGCGGGCCTTTTTGAATTCATCGCAGAGCTCGACGACATGAAGGGCGACTACCAGACACCGCAGGCCATTTTGTTCACGGCCTTGCGACTGCCTAATCTCGCGTTCGAGATGTTGCCAGTCGCCGCGCTGATTGGCTCCTTGCTGGGTTTGGGCGCGCTTGCCGGCAACAGCGAAATCATTGTCATGCGATCCGCCGGTTTTTCCGTGCAGCGGCTGGCCGGCATGGCCGCCATTTCCGGGTTCGTACTGCTCATCTTTACCGGTTTGCTCGGCGAGTTCATCGGGCCGCCGCTTGATTTCTACGCGCGGGACATGCGCATGGAAGCGCGTTACCAGAAGGACGACGATCTCGGTAACGACACCTGGGTGAAAGACGGTTCCGTCTACCTGCATCTTGAGCGCGTCAACACCGAGTTCGAGTTCGGCTCGATCTACGTGTTCCGCTTCAATGAAGACAACCGGCTTGCGTCGATCGCACTGGCAGAAAATTCGGGCATCGACGAGGACGACAACTGGATTCTGCACAACCTGCGCGAAACCCGGTTCCGCGATGATGGTGTGCAGGTCGTGGAATCCTCCGTGGCCGTCGAATCTTTTGAGGTCAATGCCGAGCTACTGGGAAGTTCGTTGGCCAAGCCGCTGAGCCTGTCGGCGCGGGGACTGCTGGTCTACATCGACTACCTGAAACGCAATAACCTCGACGCGTCGCAATACGAGTCGGAGATCTGGTACCGCGCCTCACGCACACTGACCGTGCTGGTCATGCCGGTGCTTTCCCTCGCGTTCGTGTTCGGGTCATTGCGCAGTGGTGGCGCGGGTGGTCGCCTGATGCTCGGTGTCGTCGTCGGGCTCGCGTACTACCTGGCCAGCGAGACGCTCGCGAACTCCGGCCAGGTCTTCAAGCTGGATCCGGCGATCGTCAACTGGTTGCCGCTCGCCGTGCTGTGTGCGATTACGGCGATTGCGCTCGCGCGGATTCGTTAGCCGGCCTGTTTCTTCGCTTTCCCCGGTTTCGGGTAGTAGACGAGGCGCGTACCGCTGAGCCGGTCGTGCCAGGTCAGCTTGTCCCTGTCCCAGAGTTGCCAGAGGAATCCGAGGCCGGCGGGCGCCCAGGACAGCAGGGCGGCAAAGAAGCGAATATTGGCCTGGGATAGAGACACACGCCCGCCTTCTCCGGGTTCAAGTTGCAGGCCCCAGGACTGCATGCCGAGAGTTCGGCCAATGCGCGTCCAGTACAGAACAAAGAACAGATAAATGATTAGGAATCGTGCGCCATTGTAGGCCATCACGTACTTTGGGCCACCTGCGTAGACGCTTTCGCCGCCAAGAAAAGTGGTGGAGAGGATCGCCAACATTACGAGGCACGCAAATATCAGAAGGGTGTCATAGAGAATCGCCGCGAAGCGGCGCAGCAAGCCCGTGTTCTGCATGAATCTAGATACTCGAGAAGTAATCGGCCATGCGCTTGCGCATGGTTGCGTCGGGCATATTACCGAAACCGGCCCCGAGATTGTCAGCCATGTGATGGGGCTTGCTGGTCGCCGGTATCGCGCAGGTCACGGCCGGGTGGCTGACGATGAACTTCAAAAAGAACTGTCCCCAGCTGTCGGCGAAATCCAGGGCGAAGTCCGGCAGCGCCTTACCCGCGACCGCCCGGAACAGCCGACCGGCCTGGAACGGCCGATTGATCAGTACGGCAATGCCGAGTTCTGCGGCCAATGGCAGCACACGATTTTCGGCCTCGCGTTCGCCGAGCGAATAGTTGATCTGGATGAACTGCGGCTTGAACGCTTTCATTTCCCGCGCGAGCGCTTCGTGCGCGCCGGCCGTGTAATGCGTCAGTCCGCTGTAGCGAATGCGCTCCTGGTCCTGCCACTCGCGGATCGTCTGCATGTGTACGGCCGTGTCGCGAAGGTTGTGAACCTGCATCAGGTCGATGACGTCTGTGCGCATGAGCTCCGCCGAGCGCTGCATTTGGGCCGCTCCCGCCGTCTGCCCGTCGGTCCAGACCTTGGTCGCGAGAAATACGTTCTTTCGATCGACGCCCGCGGCGATGACATCGCCGATCACACGTTCCGAACGGTTGTACATGGGCGATGTGTCGAGCAGGCTGCCGCCGGCTTCGGTTAGGCGCTGGACGATCTCCTTGCGGGCGGCGATCGCGTCGGGCGAGCTGTCGACGTCGAACACGTTATAGGTGCCGAGCCCGATGACCGGCAGCGACTCGCCGCTCGAGGGGATTGGTTTGGACAGCATGCCTGCGTCACCAGTTGCGAACGCGATGCGGGGCAGGGTACCCAGCATGGCGCCGGCAGCGATAAAGTCTCGACGATTCCACATAGTTTCTATTCCACTCCGCTAATCTTGAGCGCTTTAGCCTGGCGCTTGTAGTCGCGCCCGAGCCACAGCGCGACCACGGCCGAAATGACGGCGGCCGGCACCATCAGGGCCGCGATGCCCGCGATCCCGAGTCCCAGTATTGACAGCAGCCTGATGGTCCAGGTTCCGACCACGTCACCCGCACGGTAGATCGCGGTATCGATGGCGTTCTTGGTCTTGTACTTCTCTTCCGGGGTTACGACCGAATACAGCATGTCCGTTGACGGCTTGGCAAAGCCGAACCCAACGCCACGGCGCACCACGTCCAGGATCGCGACCACCATGAGTGTGGGCTCAATCGCCAGGACCACGAACCCGATGATCGAAACCAGGGGGAACAGGAACAGCGAGCGCCCGATGCCGAATCGCGTTACCACCTGTTTGACCAGGAACATCTGCGCGAACAGCGCGATCGCGCTGGCCGCGTTATTCATGTTGGAAAAGAACCGAATGCGTTCGTCAGGGTCGAGAATCGCGACCCCGATCAGCTCAGCTCGAAACATGTACAGGGCCGTGCCGAGCAAGCTTGCGACGAGCGACATGAGGGCGATGCCCAGGAAATACCTCGATGAGAACAGGTGCGTGATACCTGCGAAGGGATTACCGCCGAGCGGCTTGTCGGTCTCGAAGGTCCCTTCGATCTCGTCTTCATGTTCGTGGTGCACCCAGTTCTTCAGCCGACCGATGCAGAACACGGCAAACAACAACAAGGCGGCCGACATCGGCAGCAAATTCTGGAAACCGATGTTGGTCACGAGCGAGCTGGTTATCAGGCCGCCGATCAGCGCACCGATACTGCCGCCGGACGTGATGAACCCGAACAGGCGGCGGCCCTGTTCGCGCGTGTAGATGTCCGCCATGAAACTCCAGAAGACGGACACGACAAACAGGTTGAAGACGCTGAGCCAGACGAAGAACACGCGTCCGAGCCAGACATAGTCCGCGCCCGTATCCCTTGCCTGCGCAAACACGACCCAGAAGATCAGGATATTCGATATAAAAAACAGGTAGACCCAGGGCAGAAAACTCCGCCGCGGATAACGTGATGCCACCCAGCCGAAGATCGAAGTGGCGAAGATCATCGTGATGAAGGTGCCGATAAATAGCATCGGGATGGTGTTCGGTCCACCACCTACCGCCATTTCCTCGCGAACTGGCCGTATGATGTAGTAGGAAGACAGAACGCAGAAAAAATAGGCGAACGACCACACGACCGCGACGATTTCGTGGCGCTTCGGCCCGAAGATGCTTTCGAGGAAGCTGTCGCTTGTCTGTCCGGTGGCGGTCGTGGTCATGGTGTCGATCATATCAACAAGAGGGATTGGGAATGGAAGCAACTGTCATCATTACGTTTCTCGTACTGGCCCAGTACGTGCTGTTTGGCATCCAGGTTGGCGGGATGCGCGTCAAGCATGGCGTGCAGGGCCCTGCAACCACGGGGCACGAAGAGTTCGAGCGAATGAACCGCGTGCACATGAACACGATGGAACAGCTCGTCGTGTTCCTGCCCGCCCTGTGGATCCACGCGCAATATGCGAATCCGCTGTGGGGTGCCGCCCTCGGGCTCGTGTTTATCGTCGGCCGCTTCCTCTATCGTGCCGAGTACCTCAAGGACCCTGGCTCCAGGAGCCCGGGATTCACGATGAGTTTCATCCCGTCCGCAGTGCTCCTGATCTGGGCGCTCGTGGTCGCCGTCATACGGCTGCTCTGACGTAAGTCGACGAAGTCGCAAGATACGCCGCTGGCGAGTGCCGGCGGCGCCGTCGATCATCTTCCTGTCGTTTCATGAACCACAAGGAGAGGATCAATGGCGAAATGGATATTTGCACTGCTGGTAATTGTTAGCGCCGCAACCGAGGCTCGCGAATTGCCGCCGCCGACCAATGGCTGCGCGGTACTCAATGATATCGTTTACCAGGAGGTGACGGCATCGCGCTGGGGCATGACCGGTGCCGACCTGGCACACACCGGCATGCTCGAACCAGGCATCATGGTATGCACCAGTACTACGCAAGCGGTCAGCAAGGCGTTCGCCGATGCGATGCGCGTGGTTGGCGGCGACGTCGAGTGGCATGGGGATTTCGACGTGAGTGTCGATACCTGTCTAAGCGGCTTTATCGAGCAGTGCCAGCCACGGGGCAGGGAGCTTTCACAAACCGTGTGGCAGGCGGTCAGCAAAACCGTCATACGGGCCATGCCGGATGGCACTGCGGCAGACCGCAGCATCTTCAGCGTGGAGTCGATGCGGCTGGCAATGCGTGCGGCACTACGGGCAAATAACGTTGCAGTCGGGGTCAGGTAACACTTAAAGTCAGACGGTCGACCCAATGGGAGAAGGCCGTGAGATTGCTGCTAGCCCTTACCGCGTTGTCGTTTGCCTCGTTCGCACACGCGATTGACCGAAAGGAAATCACCGAAGTAGACCTCAACGCGTTGACCGTCGAAGGGCAGGTCATGACCGGTGGTGTGAGCGAGATCGGTCTCGTCTGGTGGATACCCGCGGAATTCTGGGAAGTCAGCTTGCGGCAGGAGTCGGGGGTCCCCGAAGCACAGATCGAACAGGTCATGGGCGTGCTGAGGAACCACTCGGTACTGGCCGTGGTCCAGGCCAATGTATCGCCCTTTGGGTCTTTTCAGTTTTTCGAGAAGGACCAGATCATGGAAGGCCTGAAGGTCGAGTATGTGCGCGCCAACGGCGATGTCGAGACGATCTCGCACACGCTGCCTTCCGATCCCGATTTGCGCATCATGCTCGACCAGATGCGGCCGATCCTCGCACAGGCGATGGGAAGTCTCGGGCAGAATTTCTACTTCTTCCCGTTACCGGATGTGGACAAGAAGGGGAACCGCATGGTGTCGCCCTACGAGAAAGGCGTGCTGCGCGTCCAGTTGATGAACAATGACGTGCCGTCCAGCGTCGAGCTCGATCTGCCGCTGGACTCACTGTTCGTACCGCGGCTGTGTCCCAATGGAAAACCCGCACACGTTTCATGGAATTTCTGTCCCTGGAGCGGGAAGAAGCTCTCGCGCTAGGTATCGGCGCGCACCCTGGCTCGCTCCATGACTTTGTCACGAAGGCGCCTTAACGCCTTCCTGCTTTCGTTGTCCAGATCCGCGGGCATCGCCGGGAAGAGTGAAAGCGTCGCGATATCGTTGGCTTCGGCCAGGTTGGCGTTCAGCAGGTTCAGTTCGTGCTCAATCTTGTCCAGTGTCAGGTTCGACAAGTCGTTCTCCGCTAGAGGCAGGGGCCGAGACTGTAGGCTTAAGATCCGGGGAACACAACGACGCAGTGCGCAATCAGGCGAAGAGTGTAGAATCGCATGATGACCAGCATAGTCAGGATCGTGTTGCCCTTGATGGTATTGGCGTCGCTAGCGGCATGCGCGATCAATCCAAGGGTCCAGTCCAACCATGGCGACGATCTGAGTTTCGCTGCCTACAAAACCTTCAATATTGCCAGGTACGAGGGCATGGCAAGCGCTGGCCAGTCTGGCGACCTGGCGCGCTATTTTCACTCGGCCATCATTAGCGAGTTGGAGGAGAGGGGCCTCGCCAAGTCCGATGACCCGGATCTTCTGATCATCGTATCCATCGACCTCAAGGAGGTCAGTCGCCCACCGAACAGGCGGAATTCCTGCCCCCGGTACGAGGACTACACGGGCCGGAAATCAAACCTCATGCACGGCGGGTTTGCCGGTGCGAGCCGACGCCCCATGTGCGTCTACAAGGAAGGACAACTCACCTTCGCGCTTGTCGACGTTGCACAACGCAAGCCGTTCCTGGAAGGCGTCGCCCGGGTACGCCTGGACGAGAACGACAGGGGCGGGAATCTGCGGCTTTCAGTCGCCAATGACGTTGCCATCATGTTCGGCGAATCGCCCGCCCGGTTTGATGGTACTCCGAGTCGTGTCCTCTAGTAGGCGGGGGACTCCGTACCGAGGAACTGCAGGATCGCCAGGCCACCCATGACCATCATCGTGGCGACGAACATGAGTGGCATCGACTTGCGCGACTTGCTGAACCAGGCGATCAGAAACGCAATCGCTCCTGCGCCAAGAAGAACGTATCCAAGGTAACTGGCCATACTGCGAGTCCTCCCAAGGAAATAGTAAACGAAAAAAGGCCCGCATAAAGCGGGCCCTTTGTTCGTTTGGTACTCCCTAGGGGATTGATTCGGGCCTGCGGCCCTCACCCCTGCGGGGCGCGCTGTGCGCGTCTGTCGGCCAGCGAAGCTGGCCTCGACTCGAACCAGCTGTCCAAATCCTCCAGAGGAACTGCCAAACAAAAAGAAGAGGCCACAAGGGCCTCTTCTATTTTGTTTGGTACTCCCTAGGGGATTCGAACCCCTGTTACCGCCGTGAGAGGGCGGCGTCCTAAACCACTAGACGAAGGGAGCGTAGTGGCACTCGACAGCTCGAGCGGGCGGGTATTATACGACCAAAGAAGAAATGCTCAAGGCCTGTCCGGACGATATTTGCCGGATTCTGTGGCACGGGGCCGCGGGCTGCTATCATACAGCGCAATTCATAAGCTTCAGACGGACCCATTGTTGAAAAAGAACCCGCATAACGGGTCGATAGAACCACGCATCATTCCCCGCGCCGCTCACAACGTCACCCGGGCCGAGTTCTCCAAGAGCGCGCTCAAGGTTCTGTATCGATTGAACACAGCCGGCTACCAGGCCTTCCTGGTTGGGGGCTGTGTGCGCGATGCGATGCTGGAATTGCATCCCAAGGATTTCGATGTCGCCACCGACGCGACCCCGGAGGAGGTCAAAGCCCTGTTCGGCAATTGCCGCCTTATCGGTCGGCGGTTTCGGCTGGCGCATGTGCGCTTTGGCCGCGAGATCATCGAGGTTGCGACATTCCGTGCGGCCGCCACGCTCGATCACGAAGACCACCACAGCGACGACGAGGGGCGCATCCTGCGGGATAACGTCTACGGTTCTATCGACGAGGACGTGTGGCGCCGGGATTTCACCTGCAACGCGTTGTACTACAACATCGCCGATTTCAGCATCTGGGATTACACGGGCGGCTTCGAACATATCAAGGAAAAGCGGATTGTCCTGATCGGCGATCCCGAGACGCGCATGCGAGAAGACCCGGTCCGGATGCTCCGGGCTGTCCGCTTTGCCGCGAAGCTCGGATTCGACATCGACGAGCCGGTCATCCGGTCGATCGATCACCACTCGCACCTGCTTACCAATGTCCCCGCGGCACGTCTTTTCGACGAATTCCTGAAGTTGTTCCAAGCCGGCAACGCTGAGCGCACGTTCGACTTGTTGCGGGACCATGGCCTTTTCAGGGAGATATTTCCGGCAACCGCCAAAGAACTCGAGGCCGATGCTGACGTCATGCGGTTTACGCGCGCCGCTCTTCAGAACACCGATCGCCGCGTGCAAGAGGGCAAGTCGGTTACGCCGATGTTTCTGCTCGCCGTATTCCTCTGGCTGCCTATCAAGAAGCTGGCGGAGATCCGACGCTCCGAAGAAAAGATGTCGGAGTCGCAGTCACTGGCGCTGGCGGCGTACGAGGTTGTTGCTCAACAACAGCGGCGCATTTCGATCCCGAAGCGTTTCACGGTGCCCATGCGTGAAATGCTGGCACTGCAGCCGCGTTTCGAGTCCAAGCGCGGCAAGCGCGCGATGAAACTGCTCGAGCATCGGCGTTTCCGCGCGGCCTACGATTTCATGCTGTTGTTGTCCGAAGCCGGAATCGGTAGTGAGGACACTGCCAGGTTCTGGACCGATGTGCAGACGCAGTCGGCAGAAGAGCGCGCGATCAGCTTCCAGCTTGGCGAGCCAACGGGGCAGAAGAAACGCCGTCCCCGGCGCCGCCGCCGCAAGAACCCGGCCCAGAATTCGTGACGCCAGGCCAGCACTGGTACCCGGCCTACATCGGTATCGGCAGTAATCTGCAGGGACCGTCACGCCAGGTCGAAGCCGCGGCCGCATTGCTGGCCGAGGTGCCTGGCATACACCTGGTTGCGGTGTCGTCGCTGTACCGTTCGGCAGCCTTCGGCGGTGTCGAGCAACCGGACTTCGTGAATGCGGTCGCGGCGATCCTGACGACCCTGTCGCCCGCGGCTTTGCTGCAGGCGTTGCAAGCTGTCGAGACGCGCCAGGGGCGCGAGCGGGGCGCGACGCGCTGGGGTCCCCGCGTGATCGATCTTGATCTACTGGTCTATTCCCGCGAGAAAATCGATAGCCCGGAACTTACCCTTCCGCACCCGGGCATCGGCGAGCGAAATTTTGTATTGTTGCCCCTTGGAGACATCGCCCCGGACCTCGTTATCCCTGATTTAGGCAGGGTGGCCGACATTCCGGTCAATATGAACGAACCCGGGATTTCCCGAATCGCGTGAAGGACGCCTGTGTCAGTTAGACCGCTGCAAAGCTCAGCCAATGCATCTCGCTACATCGCGATCGAAGGGCCGATAGGCGTGGGCAAGACCGCCTTGGCCCGGCGACTGGCCGAGAGCCTGTCTGCCGACCTCGTGCTCGAGGAAGTGGAAGAGAACCCGTTTCTCGAGCGCTTCTACCGGGATGGTCGCTCGGCCGCCTTGCCGGCGCAGATGTTCTTCCTGTTTGCGCGAGCGCGCCAGATCGAAGACCTCCGCCAGTCCGACCTGTTTTCGAATGTCCGTATTTCAGATTACCTGTTTACGCGGGACCGCCTGTTCGCCGAATTGAATCTTGATGCCGAAGAACTCAAGCTCTACGACCAGATCGCCGAAAACCTGGCCGTGGAGGCGCCCGTACCCGACCTGGTCATTTACCTGCAGGCCTCCGTCGATGCGCTGATGCAGCGGCTGGTGCGGCGCAATGCGAGCTGTGATCGTTACGTCGAGCGCGCGTATCTCGAGAAACTGACCGATGCCTATGCCCGTTTCTTTCACGCCTATGATGACGGGCCTTTGCTGATAGTTAATGCGTCGCAGATCGATCCGGTGAATAATGATGCCGACTACGATCAGCTATTCCAGCAAATAGAGCGCACTACAGGCGGTCGCCATTTCTTCAACCCGGTGGCCGCAGCACTCGCCTGACAGGTACCAGTCAATGTACACCCAGCTCGAACAACGCGGCATGCCGGAGCCACCGGTCAATGTCTCGACACTGCGCAAAATGAAACACGATGGCGACCCGATCGCCTGCCTGACGGCCTACGATGCCAGTTTTGCGGTGTTGGTCGATGCGGCGGGCACCGACCTTGTGCTCGTCGGAGATTCGCTCGGCATGGTTATCCAGGGGCACGATACGACGGTGCCGGTAACCGTGGATGACATCGTTTATCACAGCAGGACCGTTGCGCGCGGCCTGCGGCGCGCGTTTCTCGTCGCCGACATGCCGTTCATGAGTTACACGAAGCCGGACCAGGCGCTCGACAACGCGGTTCGCCTGATGCAGGACGGTGGTGCGATGATGGTCAAACTCGAAGGTGGCGATGACCAGGTGGAGATTGTCGAACACCTGGCCCGTCACGATATTCCCGTGTGCGCGCACCTGGGACTGAAACCCCAGTCGGTGCACAAGATCGGGGGATTCAAGGTGCAGGGCAGGGAGCCCGACAAAGCCCGGGAGATGCTGGTAGCGGCGCAGCGACTGCAGGATGCCGGGGCTGACATCGTATTGCTCGAGTGTGTGCCGAATGAGGTGGCGCAGAAGGTAACGCAGGCGCTCGACGTACCCGTCATCGGGATCGGCGCGGGACCCGATGTCGATGGTCAGATCCTCGTGCTCTACGACATCCTCGATATAACACAGGGGCGCACACCACGCTTCGTCAAGAACTTCCAGGAAGGCTGCGACTCGCCGCTCAAGGCACTGCAGTCCTATGTCCGCGCGGTCAAGGAAAGAACCTATCCCGAGCCGGAGCATTGTTTCTCTTAGCAGGTCAAAAACAACGTGTTAGTTACTCATACCAAGCAGGAACTCGCCGAACGAATCGCCGAGTGGCGCCAACTCGACGAACATGTGGCACTTGTGCCGACCATGGGGGGTCTGCATGCGGGGCACCTGTCCCTCGTCGAGCTGGCTCGCGAACATGCGGAGCGCGTCGTGGTCAGCGTGTTCGTCAATCCGACGCAGTTCGCGGACGGCGAAGACTTCGATGAATATCCGCGCACGCTGGAGCGTGACAAGCTGCGCCTGAAGAAGTCGGCGGCCGATATGATCTTCGCGCCGGATGTCGAGACGATTTACCCGTTCGGCCCGGAAAAGGCGACAACAGTGTCTGTGCCGGGTCTGACTGAGAATTTCTGCGGCGCAACGCGTCCCGGGCACTTCGACGGCGTCACCACCGTCGTGGCTCGCCTGTTTGCGATCGTCCAGCCCGACGTCGCGGTGTTCGGACAAAAGGACTACCAGCAACAGCTCGTCATTCGCCGCATGACCGAAGATCTGAGTCTGCCCGTCAGCATCATCACGGGAGAAACGGTCAGGGCCGACGATGGGCTCGCGTTGAGTTCGCGTAACGGTTACCTGAGTGACGAAGAACGCGAGGTTGCACCGATCCTGTATCAGACGCTGTGTTTTGTGGGGCAGGAGTTACAGAGCGGACGTCGAAATTTCGAGGAGCTCGAGGCGACGGCGGTGGAGCGTCTCGTTGCCGCCGGGTTCGAGGTTGACTATTTCGCGATCCGTCGTGCGCTCGATCTTGAAACCCCTGACCGGGACTGCGATGAGCTGGTCGTGCTAACGGCGGCCCGACTCGGTCCGGCGCGCCTGATCGATAATATCGTCGTTTCGATCTAGACCTACAGGGAGACGGTATTTCTGCCCGCATGCTTGGCGCGATAGAGTGCCTTGTCGGCTGCGCGAATAAGGGAGTCGAGGGTTCCCTGCGCCTCCAGCTCTGCGACGCCCATCGAGATCCTGAGCGGAATCTGGATCAGGGAATCGGAGCTATCGCCGGTTTCACCGCAAACCGATTGCCTGACACGCTCGCCAATAGCCTGCGCCTGTTCCGCTGTGACGGCCGGCAGCAACACGGCAAATTCGTCGCCGCCGTAGCGCACCAAGAGGTCGCGCGGGCGAAACTGCGTGCGCAGGATCTTTGACACGGCGGACAACGCACGGTCACCGGCGATATGGCCGAACATGTCATTGAACTGTTTGAAGTCGTCGACATCGATCATCATCATCGCGACCGGTTCGCCGTTCTCGAGACAATGGGCGATCAGTTGCGGGAATGTTTCTTCCATCGCATGGCGATTGGCCAGGTTCGTAAGTGCATCCGTCGTGGCATGCCGTTCGAACTTCTTGAGTTCACCAAAGTTATTGGCAATGACTCGATTGTGGCTGCGCACACGCTCGGAGAGCACGACCAGCAGGTTCTTGGCAAACGCATGCGACGCATCGACCATCTCCCACAGTATCGACTGGTGAATCACCAGCAGGTGTGTTGCTTCCGCACCGATGACGAATGCCGACGGGTCGCGGTCCTCGATGATCGACATTTCGCCGACGCATTCTCCGGATTCCATCGTAGCGATAGGTGATGCATCCGGCGAACCAACGTGAACGTTCACGCTCCCCGACAAGACGATGAAGACGTGTTCGTTTTTCTCGTGCGGCGAGAGCAACTGTTCGCCTTCCGCGAGGTCGCGGCGGTCACAACGCTCCAGCAGCTGTTGCACGTCGTCCGGGTCAACACCGCGGAAAAGCTCGAGGCTGTTGAGCAATGACCTCTTGTAGTCAGAATTTATTGCGAGTGTTTCCTGCATCCGGGCATTTTCGCGTGATTGGCAGTGGGGGACTGCCGACCAGACCACAGATTGCGTGTGAACTGCGTCACTATTCGTCGTCGTCGAGCGCTTTTCGTGCTTCTGCGAACTCGGCACGGTCTGCGGCGGACGGTTCAGGATACTGCAGGCCGATACTCTGCAATGCGTCGATAATCGTGTCCGCCACTCGCGCCCGCATGTATGGCTTGTTGTCCGCCGGTATCGCATACCACGGCGCCCACGGCCTCGATGTGGCGTTCAGCGCGCTTTCGTAGGCCCGCATGTAATCGTCCCAGTGGCGCCGTTCCTTTACGTCGTTGGGTTCGAACTTCCAGTTCTTGTCTGCCTCGTCGAGACGCGACAGGAAGCGGCGCTTCTGTTCGTCCTTGGAGACGTTCAGCCAGAACTTGAGGATAACGGTGCCGTTGCGCGCGAGATGCTCTTCCTGCTGGCGAATCGATGTCAGGCGATCGTCCCAGATCGAGTCCAGGTCGATCTTGCCCGGGAGTTTCTGGTACTCGAGGATCTTGGGGTGGACACGAACGACGAGCACTTCTTCGTACTGGCTGCGATTGAAAATGCCGATGCGGCCGCGTTCCGGCAGGCGGCATGTTGTACGCCAGAGGAAGTCGTGATCGAGCTCGAGGTTCGAGGGTTTCTTGAAGCTGAAGACCTGGCAGCCGGATGGATCGACACCCTGCATAACCGAGCGAATCGTGCTGTCTTTGCCGGCTGCATCCATTGCCTGGAAGATGAGCAGGACCGAATGCTTGTCACCGGCGGCGAGGACGCGCTGCAACTTGTTCAGGTCTTCCGTGCGCTGGCGCCGATGCTTGCCCTTGTGAGGCTTGCCGTCGGTTAGTGGCGTTGTGCTTGCTTGTGCGACTTTGAAGCTGCCGTCGAATGGCACGAGGTAGGCGGACTTGGGTGCCTCAAACATTGTTGCTCTCCGGTGAATCCTGTGTGTGTTGTGCGAGCGCCCAGGCGATGTGTTCGGTCACCATGGCGGAGGCGTCATGCTGCCGTGATTCGAGGGCGGCGACAACCTCCGGTGAGGTCTTCGCGTTGCCGAGCGCAACGGCGACGTTGCGCAGCCACTGCTCGTGACCAATCCGCCGAATGGCGCTTCCTTGTGTGTTCTGCAGAAACGTCGCCTCATCCCAGGCGAAGAGTTCGGTCAGCGTGGCGGAATCGAGATCGTGGCGTGGTGCAAAGTCCTGCTCTGTCGTGCGTGTCGCGAACTTGTTCCAGGGGCAGAACAACTGGCAGTCGTCGCAACCGTAAATCCGGTTACCTATCGCCTTGCGAAACTCGGTCGGGATCGGGTCTTTAGATTCGATCGTGAGGTACGAGATACAGCGCCGCGCGTCCAGCGAGTAGGGCGCAACAATTGCGGCCGTCGGGCAGACATCGATGCATGCCGTGCAGGTTCCACAGTGTGATTCTTCGGGACTGTCGACCGGCAATGGGAGGTCGGTATACAGCTCGCCGAGAAAGAACCACGAACCCTCGTTTCGATTTATGAGGTTCGTATGCTTGCCGATCCAACCCAGGCCGGCTTTCTCGGCGAGTGGCTTTTCCAGTACCGGTGCGCTGTCGACGAACACCCGGTAACCGAACCTGCCGATGCGCTCCTCGATGCGGCGTGCAAGCGCCTGCAGCCGGTTGCGCATGACCTTGTGATAGTCCCGGCCCAGGGCGTAGCAGGAGATGTAGGCGCGCGAATCGTGATCGAGGAGCGCTTGCATGGCCTCCTGGTCCTCGGGGAGGTAATCCATGCGCACGGAAATCACGCGAATCGTGCCGGGTACCAACTCGTCCGGACGGCTGCGCTTGCTGCCATGCCGCTCCATGTAGTGCATGGAGCCGTGAAAGCGTTCCGCGAGCCAGTCGTTCAGGCGCGATTCCGCGAGCGAGAGATCGATATCGCTGATACCGGTCTGCTGAAAGCCCAGCTCACGACTCCAGCTGGCGATGTCCGACTTGAGCGACGCCATTGCGGTATTGCCGTATTGGTCTGCAGATTGGGTCAATGTACGTTCGCGAGGTAGTTTCCGAGGCTGGATCAGTATAATCGTGCCGATGCAGAAGTTGCCCACTAACCTATATGCCGTGGCCGCTGTGCGCGAGATCGATCGGACGACGATCGAAGACCACGGGGTTCCGGGCTATACGCTCATGACCCGTGCCGCCGCGGCCGCCGTGCGCGAAGCGCGGGCGCTGTTTCCGGACGCGCAGCGCTGGCAGGTAGTCTGTGGTGCCGGGAACAACGCTGGCGACGGCTACGTCATGGCACGCCTCGCCGCCCACGAGGGCGTCCTGGTGTCGGTGCTCACGCTGGTGGACCCGGACAAACTCACAGGAGATGCCGCAACGGCCTGGGGGGACTTCGCAGCCGAGGGCGGTGTCGTCATGCCCTGGTCCGGCGATCTCGACGCTGAGGCCGACCTGATCGTCGACGGGATACTGGGCAGCGGACTCGAACGCGACGTGGGCGGAACCTTCGCCGAGGCGGTTGCGGCGATCAATGCGCATCCGGCGCCGGTCCTGGCCCTCGATATCCCGACCGGTGTACATGGCGATACGGGCAAGGTGCTGGGCACGGCTGTCCGTGCGGACGTGACGGTGACGTTTGTAGGCTTGAAGCCCGGGCTGTTTCTCGGCGATGCAGCCGATTGTTGCGGTGCGATTCGTTTCGCCGACCTCGACATACCGGCGGACTATCGTGACGGTGTCGAGCCGGCCTACCGTCGCGTCGGCGACGCGCAGCTTGAATCCGCCCTGAAACCCAGGCCCCGCGGCGCACACAAGGGTGACTTCGGCCACGTGTTGGTGATCGGCGGGGGAGAAGGCATGCCCGGCGCCGTGCGGCTGGCCGGCGAGGCGGCGCTGAGGACGGGTGCCGGACGGGTGAGCATCGCGACCCATCCGTCACATGCGGCGCTGCTTGTGGCAACCCGGCCCGAGCTCATGTCCTACGCCGTCGCCAGCGCCAGTGAACTGGATCCGCTGCTGAAAAAAGCCGACGTCATCGCGTTCGGTCCTGGCCTCGGCCAGACGGAGTGGTCGCGCACGATGTTTGCGTGCGTGGCGCAGCCGTCGCTGCCTGCAGTCTGGGACGCCGACGGGCTGAATCTCCTCGCGCAACAACCAGGCCGGGCCGCAAACAGGATCATTACGCCGCACCCTGGCGAGGCCGCCGCGTTGCTGGGCACGACCACGGCTGACGTCCAGTCCGATCGAGCGGCCACGCTGGCGCTGCTTGCGGATCGCTACGGTGGTACGGCCGTGTTGAAAGGTGCCGGCTCGCTGGTGTCGACGGATTCTGTGCCGTTCCTCTGCACGGCCGGTAACCCGGGCATGGCCGCAGCGGGCATGGGCGATGTCCTGACCGGCATTATTGCCGGGCTCCTCGCCCAGGGCCTGTCGCTGCAGGATGCCGCGACAATCGGCGTCGAAGTCCATGCGCGCGCGGGTGACCGTGCGGCATTGGCCGGCGAGCGCGGCATGCTGGCCTCCGACCTCATGGCCGAACTGCGCGGCGTACTGAATCCATGACGCGGTTTCTTCCTGACGAGGCGGCCACGACCGCGTTTGGCCGGGAATTGCTCGATGCAATCCCGGGAGACCTGGCGGGCTGGACCCTGCTTCTGACCGGGGAGCTGGGGGCAGGCAAGTCGACCCTCGCACGGGCATTTATCAAGGCGGCCGGCCACACCGGCGCGGTGCCGAGCCCCACGTACACGCTTGTGGAGCCCTATAGCCTGCCGCGTGGCAACATCTATCATGTTGATTTGTATCGTGTTTCCAGCGAGGACGAACTTCGCTACCTCGGCTGGAACGAGCTCGACGATGGCTGCCGCATCGTCGAATGGCCGGATCGGGCGCCTGGACTCATGGCCCAGGCGGATCTCGCCATCCACCTCGCCTACGACGGCGAGGGCCGCTGCGTGGCACTGACTCCGCTCAGCGAACGCGCGCGAGAAGTAGCCGCTGTCCTCGATGCGGTCACCGGCACCTGCCAGCTATAAGTGAGTAGATTAAGAAGGGGGGGTATCCCCATAATTTCTCAACGAAAACCTTTGGATTTTGTGCAGAGGTTTGTATACTCACCCGACATAATCCACGTACTCCGGCTACGCGATTCGCCATGATGCTCCGACAGAGATTCACAAGCTTTGCGCTGCTCCTGCTGCTGACAACCGCGGCATCCGCGGCATTCGCGGGTTCAACGGTCGAGAATGTCCGTATATGGTCAGAAAGTAACAAGACGCGGGTCGTACTGGACCTGAGCAAGTCCGTGGAGCACACCATATTCACCCTTCGCGGCCCCGATCGACTCGTGATCGATCTGAAGGACAGCCGCCTGGCACAGGCCCTGACCTCGATGCCACAGGGCGCGGGCGCTGTGCGTTCCATCCGCAGCGCGGTGCGTGCGGACGGTCAGCTGCGCGTCGTCCTGGATCTCAATACCGCAGTGCGTTCCCGGACATTCACGGCCGGTCCCAATGCGTCCTACGGTGACCGGCTGGTCATCGACCTCCAGGCGGCCGGGGGGCCGGCGACGGTCAAACGTGCGTCCGAGGGATACAAGCCGGGCCGGGATATCGTCATTGCCATCGATGCGGGACACGGTGGTCACGACCCGGGTTCGTCCGGTCGCGTCGCCAAGGAAAAGGACATCGTGCTCTCGGTCAGCAAAGAGCTTGCCCGCCGCATCAATGCCGAACCGGGCATGCGTGCCGTGCTGGTCAGGGACAGGGACGTGTTCATCAACCTGAAAGACCGCGTGCTGATCGCCCAGCGTCATGATGCGGACCTGTTTATATCGATTCATGCCGACGCGTTCGGCGATACGCGCGCGAACGGCGCTTCGGTATTCGCTCTCAACCTGGATCGGGCGGACCGGGTGGCGCGTGAGACCCTGTCTCGCCGCAACCGGGAAACCGTCAAGGTTGGCGACGTGGTGCTCAACGACAAGGACCCGGTGTTGGCGTCGGTCCTGTACGACCTGTCGCAGAACGCGGCATTGAGTGCCAGCAATGACGTCGGCCATCGCGTCAGCAAGCAGTTGAGCCGGGTGGCGAAGATGCACAGCCACAAGGTCAAGGAAAAGAGCCTGGCGGTACTGACGTCCGCCGAAGTGCCGTCAATCCTGGTCGAGACCGGTTTCATATCGAACCCCGGAGAAGAGAAGAAGCTCCGGCAGAGGGAATACCAGGGAAAACTCGCGGGCGCGATTCTTGCCGGTGTTCGCGACTATTTCTACACCAATCCGCCGCCTGACACGCGGATCGCGATGGACCTCCGGCGCCAGCCGGCCAAACAGGTGCGCTATGTCGTGGCGCGTGGCGACACGGTGTCGGAAATTGCCGCGCGCTACAACGTGCGGGCGGCGGATATTCGCCGCGCCAACAAGCTCGCCAACGACAAGATTCGCGTCGGCCAGACGCTGAGTATTCCGATCTTCGCCGGCGGGTAGGGGACTTTTCCTTCCTGATCTGAAAAAATGGCGCCCCTTTGGCGCCATTTTTCTGTCATGCCTATTCAGCAGCTCCCGAGTCACCTGGTCAACCAGATCGCCGCAGGCGAAGTCGTCGAACGGCCGGCTTCGGTCGTGAAGGAACTCGTCGAGAACAGCCTCGATGCCGGGGCGCAGTCGGTGCAGATCGATATCGTTGCAGGTGGGCAGAAGCTGATCCGCATTCGCGATGACGGCAAGGGCATCGACAAAACCGAACTGGGGCTCGCGCTGTCCCGGCACGCGACCAGCAAGATCTCGAGTCTCGACGACCTCGAGGCCGTTGCGTCGCTCGGCTTCCGGGGCGAAGCATTGCCGAGCATCGCGTCGGTCGCGCGGCTGACCCTGTGCTCACGCTCGGTCGCTGAGAGCACCGCCTGGCAAGTCGAAGCCGATGGCGGCGCCATCAGCGATCCGGTACCCGCCGCACATCCGCAGGGTACGACGGTCGAGGTCCACGATCTTTTTTACAACACACCGGCACGTCGCCGCTTCCTGAGGACGGAGCGGACCGAGTTCGGGCACATCGAGAAATGGATACGACGACTCGCTTTGTCACGCCCGGAGATTGCATTCACGTTTACGCATAACCAGCGCACGGTCCTGCAACTGCCTGCGGCAAAGGACGAGGAGGCACACCGGTCGCGAGTCGCGAAGATTTGCGGCGACGCGTTTGCCGAGCAGTGTATTTATCTTGAGAGAGAAGTGGAGGGTATCGCGCTTTCCGGCTGGCTGGCGCTGCCGACGTTCAACCGGAGCCAACCTGACCTGCAGTACTGGTTTGTCAACGGCCGCAGCATTGCCGACAAGACGCTGGCACATGCCGTACGGCACGCTTACCGCGATGTGCTGTTCCATGGGCGATATCCTGCCTACGTGCTGAACCTGACGATGGACCCGAAAGGTGTGGATGCCAACGCGCACCCGGCCAAGCACGAAGTCAGGTTTCGTGACGGCCGCCGCGTGCATGGCGTGGTAGCGCAGGCTGTGGAAGTCGCACTCAAAGAGACCCGGCCGGGAGGTCATGATGTCACGCCGATCCCGATGACGCGGGAGGCGGTATTCAACCAGGGGTCGATGCCGTTGCCGCATGGCCCGTCCCGATCCGCTGTGCGCGAAACGTTGGCAACGTATCGTGCCATGGCAACGGCGCCATCACTTGCCGACGTGCCCGAAGACGCGGCCGCGATACCGCCGCTCGGTTTCGCTGTGGCGCAACTTGCCGGCGTCTACATCCTGGCCGAAAACAAGGACGGCCTTGTGGTTGTCGACATGCACGCTGCGCATGAGCGCATAACCTACGAAAAACTGAAGCGCAGCTTTGACGACCGTGATCTTGTGCGGCAACCGCTGCTGGTCCCCGAGACCCTTTCGGTCGCGGAGAGTGAAGCGGACCTCGTGGAGCACTCGGGCGCGGCGCTCGAGCAATTGGGTCTTGTCGTCGATCGTTCGGGGCCGACGACGCTCACCGTTCGTGAAGTGCCGGCGCTGCTCCGCAATGCCGACGTCGAATCGCTGCTGCGCGATATCCTCGCGGACATGTCCGAGTCCGGGCGCAGCAATCGAATCGACGACGCGAGCGACGACTATCTTGCCACCATGGCCTGCCATCATTCGGTTCGCGCCAACCGCCTGCTCAGCATTGACGAAATGAATGCCTTGCTGCGTGAAATGGAGCGCACGGAGCGTGCTGACCAGTGTAACCACGGTCGCCCGACGTGGACGACTATCACGATGGCCGAACTCGACCGCCTGTTTCTGCGCGGCCGCTGATCCAGAGCATGAAGCGGACAGCGATCCTTCTGATGGGTCCGACGGCAACGGGCAAGACCGACCTTGCCATCAGCCTGTGCAAGCGTTTCCCCTGTGACGTCATCAGCGTGGATTCGGCACTGGTATATCGAGGCATGGACATCGGCACGGCCAAGCCCGATCCGGATACGCTCGCACGCACGCCGCATCGCCTCATTGATATTCGCGAACCGCAAGAGAGCTACTCCGCCGGTGAGTTTGTGCGCGATGCGTACCGGGAAATGGATGATATCCTCGCGGCGGGTCGCATCCCCCTGCTGGTCGGCGGCACGATGATGTACTTCCGCGCGCTCACGGAGGGGCTCGCGAAGCTGCCGGTGGCCAGCGACCGGATCCGGCAGGCCATTGATGCCGAAGCCGGGAAGCTGGGCTGGCCGGCCATGCATGCCGAACTCGAGACGATCGACCCGGCGGCGGCGGCGCGCATCAAGCCGAATGACCGGCAGCGCATCCAGCGCGCGCTGGAGGTTTATCGTTCAAGTGGTAAACCATTGTCAGAATGGCAGCGTACGTCCGCGCCACCGAGAGACAACATCGAGTACCTCAAGGTCGGATTGAACATCGAACCGCGATCAATCTTGCATGACCGGATAGCGCAGCGACTGGACCGCATGGTCGCCGACGGTTTTCTCAAGGAAATGCAGCGACTTCGGGCAAGGCCGGGGGTGACAGCCGATTGTCCGGCCATGCGCTCGGTCGGCTATCGCCAGTTCTGGCAGCATCTCGATGGCACATACAGCCTGGAAGAGGCGCGCAACCGGGCATTGTTTGCAACACGGCAGCTGGCGAAACGGCAGATTACCTGGCTGCGGTCCGAGACGAATGTTTTCCGCGTCGATCCCCTTGAAGCCGGCGCAATCGATGCCATATCGGCTTTTCTGGCGCAGTCCCTGTGATAGACTTTTTAAACGCTTAGGCTGAAGACCGCCGTTAGGGCACCCCGGCGCCACCGGGGCGCGGTTTTCAAAACGAATAAGAATAAGGAGACCCAATATGGCTAAAGGGCAAACACTTCAAGATCCCTTCCTGAATATCCTGCGCAAGGAAAAAGTTCCCGTGTCGATTTACCTCGTCAACGGCATCAAGTTGCAGGGACAGGTCGATTCGTTTGATCAGTTTGTGGTCTTGTTGAAGAACAGCGTAAACCAGATGGTTTACAAACACGCTATTTCGACAGTCGTTCCGTCGCGCAACGTTCGGCTGCCGTTGCCGGGTGACGAATCGGGAGATGGTGACGAGTAAGTCCTCACTGCAGAGTCCGATCCGGGAGGTCGTGATTGTTTGAACGACCGCAAAGTGGCGAGCAAGCCGTGCTGGTCCACGCAAGTACCGACGGATTACCTGACGAATCTGAACGCGAAGAGTTCGCCGAGCTGGCCCGGTCCGCGGGCGCAGTGATTGTCGGTGAGCTCGTCAGTTCTCGACGCCGGCCCGATCCCCGTTTCTTTATCGGTAAGGGCAAGCTCGACGACCTGCGCAAGCTGATCAAGGACAATGACGCGGAACTCGTGATCTCCTCGGCGGCGCTGAGTCCCAGCCAGGAACGCAATCTCGAGAGAGAGTTGCAGTGTCGCGTACTGGATCGCGCCGGGCTGATTCTCGATATCTTTGCCCAGCGTGCCCGCAGTTTCGAAGGCAAGTTGCAGGTCGAGCTGGCACAACTCCGGCACCTGTCCACACGGCTGGTGCGCGGCTGGACTCACCTTGAGCGCCAGAAGGGCGGTATCGGCCTGCGCGGTCCCGGCGAAACGCAGCTCGAGACGGACCGGCGCCTCGTTGGCAAGCGCATTCGGCAGCTGACAGAGAGGCTCGAACATGTCGACATGCGGCGGAAGATCAATCGCCGCAATCGCATGCGCGCGGAGATACCGACGGTTGCACTCGTTGGCTATACGAACGCCGGCAAGTCGACGCTGTTCAATGCCCTGACCGACGCCGGCGTGTACGTCCAGGACCAGCTGTTTGCCACACTGGATCCCACGGTCAGGCGACTCGAGTTACCGGACGGCGATCCCGTGGTGCTTGCCGACACGGTCGGGTTTATCCGGGATTTGCCGCATGAATTAATCGCCGCGTTCCGGTCGACCCTCCAGGAGGCCCGGGAAGCAGACCTGATCCTGCACCTGATCGATGCCAGTGATCCGAACCGCTGGCAGCGGATCCGGCAGGTCAACTCGGTACTCAAGCAGCTCGATGCCGACCAGGTACCGCAGATCCGGGTGTACAATAAGATCGACAAGCTGGAAAGGAAACCGCGCGTCAGGAACAACCGGCAGGGTGCAGGGCGCGCAGTGTGGATTTCGGCTGTCACGGGAGAGGGGCTCGACCTGCTCAAGGAGGCCATCGCCCGGCAATTACAGCAGGAAACCGTGCATCGCCACATACACCTGGAGCCTGCCCAGGGCCGGCAACGTGCCAAACTTTTTGAGCTTGGCGCTGTCCTTAGTGAGGAGCTTCTCGAAGATGGCGGCTGGATGCTCGAACTGAAAATGACAGAAAAGGACTTGCGGCGATTCCTGAAGCATGAAAATCTCGCCGAGGAACACCTGGCGTCGGTCGCTGCGAAGCAACCGGCACCTGCAGCTAATGAGTGAATGACATTATGGCGTGGAACGAAGACGGAAACGGTAAAGACCCCTGGAAACGTGAAGGGAAACAGCCCAACGATCTGGATCAGATCGTGCAGGACTGGCAACGGCGGTTTGGCAGCATCCTGGGTGGCGGCAATCGCGGCGGCGGTAGCGGTGCGGGCGGCATTGCGCTCATCGTGCTGCTGGTCATCGCCTGGGGGCTTAGCGGCCTGTACCGGGTCGACGCGGCCGAGAGAGGGGTCGTACAGCGTTTCGGTGAGTACATAGAGCCGGTAACCATGCCTGGCTTGCGCTGGCACTACCCGTTTCCCATTGAAACCGTCGATGTCGTCAATATCGAGGCGGTGAACGATTTCAACTACTCGACCGAGATGCTGACGGCCGACGAGTGGTACGTGTATATCGATATTGCCGTGCAGTACCGACGGACGGACCCGGTGAAGTTCAGCTTCCTGGTCGAAGACCCCGAGCAGACGCTCCAGGACGTTACGGAAAGCGCGCTCCGAGGCGTGGTCGGGACCAGTACGCTCGAGTCACTGATCGGTGAGCGCCGCGGAGAAATCCCGGCGAGGACGATCGAGGAGTTGCAGGCCACGTTGAACGCCTATGGCGCGGGCCTGACCGTGACGTCGATCAATATCGAAACCGTTAATTATCCGTCGGCTGTGGAAGAGGCTGTTGCCGATACGCAGCGCGCACGCAACGATCGCGAGCGTTATCAGCAGGAGGCACAAAAATACGCGAACGACATCGTACCGAAGGCACGAGGACAGCGCGAACGGGTGTTGCAGGATGCGGAGGCCTACCGCGAACGCGTCATTGCCGAGGCCGAAGGTAATGTCTCTCGATTCGAGGCGCTGCTGACCGAATACCAGAAGGCGCCCCGGGTGACGCGGGATCGCCTTTATATCGAAGCCGTGGAGCGCGTTTATGGCGATTCGGCCAAGGTCATCATCGACACCGATGGCGGCGGCAATCTGCTGTACCTGCCATTGAACGAGATCATGAACCGGTCGGGTATCCAGTTCCCGGCTGCCGAACAGAACAACGATCCGGATGCGGCTACGACGAGGACTGAATCAGATGCCCGACAGGAGCCACGAGACGCGCGCGAGAGGGGGTCACGCTAATGGGTAACAAAGGTGTTGGAACAATGCTGGGCGTCGGCCTGATCGTCATCATCGTCTTTCTCGCGGCGTTTACGGTCAACGAGCGCGATCTCGCCATCAAGCTGCGTTTTGGTGAAGTGCGGGAGGCCAATTACAGCCCCGGTCTTCACTGGAAGATCCCGGTCATCGAAACCGTTCGCAAGTTCCCGCGGCGAATCCTCAAGATCGACGACGCTCCGCAGGAAGTATTCACGCTGGATCGCCAGAACATGACGGTCGATTTCTTCGTGAAGTGGCGCATCGTTGACGAGGTCAGCTTCTATACGTCGACCGGCGGTTTGCAGCAGGTCGCGGAGGATCGCCTGCGTGAGATCATCAAGAACTCCGTGGTGACCGAGTTCGGTAAACGCTCTACGCGCGAGGCTATTTCCGTAGAGCGCATGGAATTGATGCGCGACATGCTGGCACTGGCCCGTCCGACGGCCGAGGGGCTGGGCGTCGAACTCGTGGACTTTCGTGTGAAACAGGTTGAGTTCGTTGCGCGGGTCCGTGAGTCTGTCTATGAGCAAATGCGGGCCGAACGCGAGCAGCTTGCCGCGCAGACCCGTGCGGAGGGGCGCGAGGCTGCAGCGCTCATCACCTCGACGGCGGACAAGGACCGTACGGTGATCCTCGCCGATGCCGATCGTCAGAGCCAGATCATTCGCGGTGAGGGTGACGCCCGAGCTGCCGAGATCTACGCCAATTCGTACATGAAAGACCCTGAGTTCTATGCGTTCTATCGCAGTATCAACGCGTACAAGAATGCCATTGGCAAACACGGTGACGTTCTCGTCCTGGATCCGAACAACGAGTTCTTCCGCTACCTGAACCAGTCGGACGGTGAACGATAGCCACTGAGATTTTCACGGCAATCGCCCTTGTGCTCATTATCGAGGGCATGTTGCCGTTCATCTCACCGCAAAAATACCGCCAGATGGTGGCGGAAATTACGCGCCTGAGTGACAATCACATCCGCAATATCGGCCTGGTGATCATGGCGATTGGTCTTACAGTGCTGTTCGTTGTGCGCGGTTGAGCGCCGGCACCATTTGAAACGGGAAAATCATGGGTAAGAACGTTGTTGTCATCGGCACGCAGTGGGGCGACGAGGGCAAAGGGAAGATTGTCGATCTGCTGACGGATCGCGCGGCGGCTGTCGTACGTTTCCAGGGCGGCCATAATGCCGGGCACACGCTCGTCATCGATGGCGTGAAGACCGTTCTACACCTTATCCCGTCCGGCATCCTTCGCGATGGTGTGCAATGCCTGATCGGCAACGGCGTGGTGCTCGCGCTGGACGCGCTGGTCACTGAGGCCAATGCACTGATCGAGAGTGGCGTGCCGGTTTATGAGCGCCTGCGAATCAGCCCGGGGTGCCCATTGATTCTGCCGTCACACGTGGCGCTCGATGCAGCGCGCGAGAAGGCCCGCGGTGCGGGTGCCATCGGTACGACGGGCCGTGGTATTGGACCTGCATACGAGGACAAAGTGGCACGTCGGGCACTAAGGGTTTCCGACCTTTTCGTGCGCGAGAACTTCGCGTCCAAGCTGGGTGAGGTGCTGGATTACCATAACTTCCTTCTGAAGAATTATTTCCGCACCGATACCGTGGATTTCGCCAGGACTCTGGACGAGGCGATGGAGTATGCACAGATCGTTGCGCCGATCACGGCCGACATCACGCAGATCCTTCAGGATCTCGCGGATTCCGACACGAGCATCCTCTTCGAGGGTGCGCAGGGCAGCTTCCTCGATATCGATCACGGCACGTACCCGTTCGTTACGTCGTCGAATACCGTCGCCGCAGCGGCGAGTACGGGTACCGGTATCGGACCGCGCAATCTCGATTACATCCTGGGCATCGTCAAGGCCTACACAACCCGGGTTGGCGCCGGACCCTTTCCCACGGAGCTTTTTGACGAGCAGGGCGCGCATATTGCGAGGGTGGGTGCCGAGTTCGGTGCGACAACGGGCAGGCCAAGACGTTGTGGCTGGTTTGACGCTGTTGCGTTGCGGCGCTCAATCGTCAATAGCAGCGTCTCCGGACTGTGCGTGACCAAGCTGGATGTTCTCGACGAACTGGAGACCATCCAGATCTGTGTCGGGTATTCGATCGATGGGCAGCCGATCGCAGGTCTGCCGGTCGTCGTCGATCGCTTCGCCGAGTGCAAGCCGATCTACGAGGAATGGGCGGGCTGGCAGTCGTCGACGGTGGGCATTACCAACTTCGCCGACCTGCCGGAAAAAGCACAAGCTTACCTGGCCCGGATCGAAGAGCTGGCCGGTGTTCCCATCGACATTATCTCAACGGGGCCGGATCGCGAGCAGACGATTATCAAAACGCATCCGTTTGAGTAGCAGAAGCGCCAGAAGCCACAGCGAAATCGCTCCACCGCCGCCGCCGCCGCTTCCCGGGGCGTTGGCCGTTACCGTCACGGCTACATCCGCAGAGTCGTTGAGGCCGGATGGGTCGGTCACGGCAAGGTTGAAGCGGAATAACGTATCCGAGGTCACCGCCGGGGCCGTGAATGACGCGCTCGAGGTATTGGCGCCGTTCAGCGTCACCGCTGGTCCCATCGTTTGCGTCCAGCTGTACGTCAAAGTATCGCCGTCCGGATCGTTCGAACTCGTCCCGTTCAGGGTAACCAGTGTGCCAATGCCTACCGTCTGGTTGGCACCGGCCACCGCATTCGGGGCCGCATTGGACCCGCTGCCGTCAAGAATATCAACGCGCAACATCGTGTTCGCATCGAGCATCGCACCGGTCGCGTTGCTCAGCGTGAGTTCTATGAACTCATCGGCTTCGCCGGTGCCGTCGTTGGCGATCGTGTATTCGATCCACTTGGGATCCGCGTCACCGTCGGCCCAGCTCAGTGTGCCGCTGGCCGGGCCCGTGTAGTCGCTGCCTGCGGCCGCGGTGCCGCCAGTGATGGCGAACTCAACCGACGCAGCGCCGATCGCGCTGCCTCTTCGCTGTACGACGACGACCGCCGTGCCAAAGCCACGTTCCGCGATTTCTGCGCGATCGGTCGAGAAGCCAATGGTTGACGTACTGCCCGGATCGCTCACGTACAGGCTGGCAAGACTTGGCGACGACAGTGTTGCACCGCCGGCCGGCGCGGTCAGCTTGATTATGATGCGCTCGAGTCCCTCCGCAGCGCCGTCATTGTTCAGCCCCAGGCTGACCAACTTGTCGGCAGCATCGCCAGCCGGCCAGTTCAATGTGCCGCTCGCGATGCTGACATCGGCCAGGGAGCCGCTCGCGCCAAACACTTCCCAGTTGACGCTCACGGCGCCCGTCGAGCCGCCGGAGCGCTGCACCGGGATGCTGGCTGCCTGTGATTCGTCGGCACCGAAAGACGCGGCAGCGAAGGCCAATGTGCCCTCCGCAACATCCAGCGTGTTGTCCGAGACGATGTAGAAGCCACTGTCAATGTCACTGACCAGCACGTTGCCGCTGGGCAGAAATGGATAGGTGCCCCACGCGCCGGGGAAGCCGGTTGCGTCACTGGCCGGGTATGTGTCGAAGCGACCGACCGTCGCGGGACTCGCCGGGTTCGTGATGTCGAGGATTGTCAGGCCGCGCGCGTAATTGGACATGTAATAGCGATTGCCACGCACAAAGCCGTTGTGGTCGATCGCTCGAGTGGGTCCCGTCCACGTACCCGCCAGCGTCGGGTTTCTGAGGTCCGCGATGGAAAATGCACGCAAAGTCGTCGAGAGTCCTCTGTCGCGCTCGTCGAGTTCGTCCTGGAGGAAAACGTACTGGCGATCTTCGGACCACCAGCCGGAGTGCGAGTAGCTGGCGTTGCTGTAGGGTGTCTGGCTGAGCCGGACAGGATCGGCAGGGTCCGTGATGTCCCAGATATCCAGTGTCGACTCGTTGAAGTCGAACAACACGTCACAGTATGCGGAGCCGGACGCGTTGGCGCACTGCGTGTCTTTCCTGGTGTCGGTCACCGTCATCGAGGCCGCGTCGTGCATGTACAGGCGATTGCCGGCCGGTTGCCCAGCGGGTGTCCCGGGGGTAGCGATGAAAGACGGCGATGCCGGATTGTCGAGCCCGTAATTGCGAAATCGTCCGTCGCTCCGATTCGAGCCCGCGATCACCAGGACCGGCGTGTCGTCGGTCAGAGCAAGGCCGGTGGCGAAGTCCGTCTTCGAGATGTAAAGGTTGTGTGCCTCCGCGAAGTCGCTTGGGTAACTCGCGCGCGTAACCTTGTGCGGCAAGCGAGTCAGGTCGAGGATAAACAGTCCGTCCGACGCGTTATCGGCCGTAACGTACGCGTAGGCATTCCAGCGATCGTCAGCGGCGCTCCAGTACTGGTAGACCTTGATATCGCGCCAGGTCGTCCGTTGTCCGTCGACGAAACCCACTTCGCGAGGGTTTTCGGGATCGGAAACGTCGTAAACCGCGGTGCCGGTGCTGTAGCCCATGATGGCGTATTCGCGATTCGTGTTGAGATCGACAAAACCCCAGATGTCTGCACCGTTCGCTGTCGACGCTCGATCGGCAATATGTGCCTGCAGGTCGACGTTGTCGCAGGGAAAGCCGGCGGCCGAGCCGCCGACGCAGGCGGTTGCGAACGCATTCATACTGACGGCTGTGCGTGTGCCTGCAAGCTTGCTCGCCGTCTCTCGGCTCAGGCTCTTGGCGTCCGCAATGACACGAAAACCGCGGGAGGCCAGGTCGTCGGCAAAATCATGCGGGACACCGATGAGCGTCGCGCCCGGGTCGGCGAGCACGTCGATGGCACCACTGACAAGGTAAAACACGTCCCCGGGATCGCTCAGCGTGTATTCGCCCGCTGCAATTCGGATGCGGCCGTTCTTGCCCACGCGCTGCAGCGCGAAGCCGATGGTCTGGCAGGGCGACGTCGCCTCGAGGCAGCTGCCTGCATCCAGCCCGCCCGGACCGACGAACAGGGGTGGTTCATCCGTGTCGGCGATGGCCGAGCTACTGCATGACAGGAAGAGAGCCGCCGCGATGGCAGGCAGGGAATGTCGGGTCATGTGACGAACCGTTGGCCTGAAGATACGCCTATAATAGCCATTCATATCGCAAATATTCCCCCACAAACCCACAAACTGTGAAATCGTTCTCTTTGACCTTCAAAGCGGGCGCGGGTGCCCTAAAATCCGTGCGCCAGCATGGCTTTGACATATCGTCGGTGGGCACGCTTGCCGGCGCGTCCGGCGGCGCCAAGTGGCTGGTTCTCAGCCAGCTCGATCGCGCCATTCTCCACACGGTCGTCCCGAGGCTGGTCGGCCCGGTCCACCTGATCGGGAGTTCCATCGGCTCGTGGCGCTTTGCGTGCTACGGGCAGGCTGACCCGCTTGCCGCCATTGAGCGCTTCGAGCAGGCGTACGTCGAGCAGGAGTACAGCGAAAAGCCCGATGTACACGAGATTACGGCCAAGTCACGAGAGATACTCGACCACGTGCTCGGCGAGCGCGGCGTAGAGGAAATTCTCGACAACCCGTTGTTCCGCACGCATGTCATGACGGTTCGTAGCCGCCATATTCTTGCGTCCGAAAACAAGGCATTGCTGGCCTTCGGCCTGGTGGGCACGGCCTTGTTGAACGCGGCCAGCCGCTCGACCCTTGGCTGGTCGTTCGAGCGCGCGTTGTTCTACGACAAACGAGACGTACCGCCGTTCTTCGACGCCACCGGGTTTCCGCTGCAACAGGTCGAATTATCCCGCCACAATTTGCGTGACGCTATTATCGCGACCGGCTCGATACCGCTCGTGCTCTCAGGGGTTCCGGACATTGCCGGTGCGAGGCCGGGGATCTACCGCGATGGCGGTGTCATCGACTACCATCTCGATTTGCCACACAGCGCAGAAGAGCGACTGACATTGTTTCCGCATTTCTACGGCCGTATCGTGCCGGGCTGGTTCGACAA
The DNA here is from genome assembly GCA_963698895.1 of uncultured Gammaproteobacteria bacterium. Classification (GTDB taxonomy): domain Bacteria; phylum Pseudomonadota; class Gammaproteobacteria; order Steroidobacterales; family Woeseiaceae; genus UBA1847. The sequence goes on from CAVOSO010000003.1 coordinate 207,728, forward strand.
GCGACTCAAGTGGCGCAGGCCACAGCCAGGTAACGTTGACCGCACGATATTGATCAGTCCGTCGGATGAGTTCGTCGCCGGGCTGCCCAACGGCAAGATCCCGGACCGGACCGATTTCGTGAACTATGCACCGGCCGAACGCGTGCGCATCTGGAAGCAATGTGTTGCCGCGTGCGAGGCGATGGCCGATGAATTCGCAGAGGTGATCGAGAAGGACCAGCTGGCGGCACGTCTCGAACCACTGTGGTAGTCTGGCGCGCAAATAACAAAAGGGGAGTGGGGTGGAAAATTCACCATCTACGGTAGCCCGGCCCTATCCGGAGCTCACCTGGGTCGCATTAATCGTCGGCTGGATTATCGGTTGCATGATTGCCGTCTCGATCGGTTACGCGGCCCTGATCCTGGGATTCTCGATCGAAGGATCCGAACTCGCCGCCATTCTCGGCTTCGGCATCCTGCGCGGCATGCTGCGGCGCAAGAGCATCATCGAGAACAACATCGTCCAGACCATCGCATCGGGCGTGAACGGCGCCTCATCGGGAATGATGTTTTCGGTCCCGGCAATATTTCTCCTCGGCTTCGGTGACCGTTTCGATCCGGTGATCCTGACCTTCGGTTGTATTGCCGGCGCGTTCCTCGGCATCGCGTTCATCATTCCGCTCAGGAAACACATGATCGACTACGAGCGGCTGACCTACCCGGGCGGTGTCGCGGTAGCGACGATTCTGAAGTCGCCGGGGGCCGGAGTTCGCAAGGCAGTATATTCTGCTGATTGCGGCGTTAATCAGCGCGGCGTGCGCAGTGGGCGAGTCTCACTACCGACGTCGACAACTGGGATCTTGGGTCGATCATCGGTATGCCGGCGTACATGAATGGCATCTGGTACTTGTCGCTGATGACGATCGGAGTCGGGTTCATCGCAGGCCGTGGCGGCGTCGCATTCATCATCGGCGGCTTTGTTGCCTACTGGTTTCTTGTCACCGATGCTGGCGGCGACCGGAGCGTTTCCGCTCGACGAAGCAGGCAAACGTCATCAATACGCCCGGCCCGTTGCGTCTGAGCTGTATCGACCACTCGGTATCGGCATGCTGATCGGCGGTGCGATCATGGGCGTCATCCTCGCGTTCGCCGCTGATCGTCAGCGCCATCAAGTCGATGCAAAAGGCGTCGAAGGTCCAGACTGGGGCGTCCGGCGACGAGATGCCGATCAAGCTGCTGTACTTCGCGATCGTTGGCGCGGCGATCCTCCTGAGTATCATGGCGATCACTTCTGTCGAGTCGGTCGGCCTTGTTCGTGGCATCGCCATGGCACTGCTCGGCACTCTCTGGATATGGATGTCCGGCATCATACTTTCGGAAGCGATTGGCCGCACCAACTGGTCGCCGTTGTCCGGCATGACGCTGGTCGGCATCACGCTGCTGATCATCGTGACGCAGGCTCGGCATGGAGCGCGGCGATTCGATCATTGCGGCCATTATGGTTGGCGCAGCGACCTGTGTCGCGATGTCGCAGGCAACGGACCTGATGCTGGACCTGAAGACCGGCTACCTGGTTGGCGCGACGCCACGCATGCAGCAGATCGGCCAGTTCGCCGGCGCATGGCTGGGTCCGATCGTCGTAATCTTGCGTTATTTTCGTGCTGAACGAATGCGTACGGCCTCGGCAGCGAAAAGCTGCCGGCACCGCAGGCGCAGGCACTGGCGAGCACGATCGACGGCATCATGGGCGGTGACGTACCGACGCAGAAGTACGCGGCGGGAGCGGTCCTCGGCGGCATCCTGTCGGCGGTCATGGGCGGGCTCGGCATTACGGTTGGTCTCGGCTTCTACCTGCCGTTCAATATCGTGCTTGACGTATTCGCTCGGAACGCTGGCCGTGAATTATCAGATCGCATTCAAGGGTAAGACCTGGAGCGAGGAGGTCGGCATTCCGATTGCGGCCGGGCTCATCGTCGGTGAGGCTCTGGTCGGCGTGGGCAATGCTCTAGCCATCGTCTGGACGGCATAGGCGAGGAGAAGAATGATGAAACAAATAGGCTATTTTTTGCTCGCGGCCGGTTTTCTGGCGGGCGCCTTCGTTACGGCACTTGACTGTGCAACAGTTAACTGGACGATCTTCGGGATTGCTGGCAGTCGGCGGCCTTGCTTCGGACTCGTTCTTGTCAAGACGACAGGCGTCAGCGCATGCCCGTTCCGACGAGGTGCTCGAGCTCAATCGCGGCGAACTGCGTGAGTCGCTAGCAGAACGTCGTCCGGGATCTGGGCGACATCGTTGACAACGGTGACACGCAGGCGCAGATCTGCGAGACAAGATTGATCTCAAGCTGCGCGATGACCTACGACGATTTGCGGATGCGCGCAGCAGCATGGTGCACCTGTTTGGCCTGCAGGCCTATGCCGACATCATGAGCAGTTTCGCCGCCGGCGAACGCTACATAAACCGGGTCTGGTCTGCGTCAGCGGATGGTTACGACGAGGAGGCAGCGACCTACCTGCAGAAGGCGGAAAGGCAGTTTGCTGACGCGCAGCGCCAACTCCAGGAAGCGACGCAGGGCAAGGCGTAGCGCCTACCTGCGACGGCAGCGCGCCGTGAGGTTTTTCTGCAGCAGGGCAACGTCCTCGTTCATGAGGTAGTCGGACTGGTCCTTCCAGCCACGCAGCATGGCGATGGTGCGCTCGTTGACGAGCAGGTGCCGTCGCTGGCCTGTTCACCGATGTCCCAGCCGGGCACGGCGATGACCGAGCGAACGCGAATCTTGTGGCCGAGCAGCTGGCGGATTTCCTTCTCGAGTCGGGCGGTACTGGCCGAGATTTCGACAATCGGTATGGCGTTGTCGCTGTTCGAGAACGACAGCTCGTGTTCGCTGAGTACCGCAGTCCCGTCCCGTTGCTGCGACGTGCGACGACATTGACGGCGTAGATGCCGGTTTGCCCGACGAGTACGTGATCGACGACGCCGGCGCTCGTACGGATGTCGTGAAAAACGCGGTTGGCGCCCGTTGAGATCTTGCTGCAGCTGATGACCGATGGCGACATTCGCGTCGCGCAGAAATTTTACCTGGTAGCGGGCCAGGATCGTACGACCAAGGCGCCAGGCGACAGTCCGGTCGCCAGGGAAAGGAAGGCGATCTGCAAGTAGAGCTGCCACGCGGGTAGCCGGCGAACAGGTGCTCCGCCTGCAGGATGTAGGCCGTACCAAACAAGACCAGGAAGACGAGGATGCTGCTGAGGTAGGTGGACTGCGAACGCGACAGGCGCTCCAGTTCGTCGCGAAAGCGCTGCGCAGCCTCGTGCATGATGCGGTCGGCGAAGCTGGGTGTGGAGCCGACATTGCGGCTGACGGCGTTCCAGGACTTGGCGACGAGCAGGAACAGGATTGCACTCGCCAATGCTACGGTGGCCGCTCCGCTAATTGCGTCGATTTCCATGCTGATCTGTTCCCGACAATCCTTTACCCGTTCGTGCAGCGTATCGGTCAGGGCACCGGCACTCTGTGATACAGGTCACACTGGCAAACTGAAACTCGCAGGAAGCCCTCATTTTTCAGCTCCGATTCAGGCAATTCCCCTTATATGTGAATGTCATCACGGCGGCACGTGGGACAACGCGATAACGTCGGGATTATGTCTGACAAGGCAATACTGAACCGGAGAACGCCATGGACAACAGATTGAAAGTGATTGGGGCAGCGCTCGCCATGCTATTCATGAGCGGCTGCGCATCGATGAGTAGCGATGAGTGCATGGCCACGGATTGGTCGGCAATCGGCTACGAGGATGGCGCCAGGGGTTATACCAGCGATCAATTCTCGAAGCATCGCAAGGCCTGCGCCAAACACGGTGTCACTGCCGACTTTGGCTCCTACCAGGACGGTCGTGACCAGGGCCTGGTTGAGTATTGCCAGCCCGGGCGCGGATTCTCTGTTGGTGCCGGCGGTGGCCGCTACTACGGCGTCTGCCCGGCAAACCTCGAAGGGAACTTCCTCGATGCCTACAACGTCGGGCATCACCTGCACACGCTCAGGAGCAACGTGTCGTATGCGAATTCGAGTATCAGCGCGAAAGAGCACGAACTGGAAAGCGTCGAGGACGCGATTCTTCACGCCGAGGCCGCATTGATCGACCGGGAAACCACGACTGAGCAGCGCATTATTTTGCTTGCCGAGCTGAAGAACCTGTCGGAGGACACGGGCAGGCTCGAATCGGAAATCAGGGACCTCTATGAGCAGCGCGCGCAGTACCAGGCGGATCTGGACAGCTACCAGCGCACGGTCGCCGACTACGGCTACTAGGACGTCGAGCTAGAAAACGTCGGGATCGGTGTCGACCTTGCGCCGGTCTCGAACTTCGCGACGTTCCTGTTGATACGATCCCGTCCCTCCCGCATAGCCCGGCGCGGCGAACGGACTGCGCCTGTCCTTGCCGGCACGACGGTCCTCGTGGTGGGCGAAGCGGCAGCGGCACTCCAGGGCATCGCACTCCGGCAGCGGTAGTCGGGGAGCGGCACTCGACAGAAAGCGTCGGCCGCTCATTTCCTTCGCGGCGGCGCAGGCATGCGTATCAAACTTGATCGACACGGCGTGGTACGTCGAGTCACCACTACCTGTAGGTTTGAACTTGGCGGGCTCCGGCGATTGCCTGGTCTGTGACCGGCGGCGGAAAATGAGCCATAGGACGATTATCGCAATCGCGCCGCCAAGTAACGTCAGTTGCATGCTTGCTCCTCACGCCTGAATCGATACTTACCATGCACTGTAGTCCCATTCACATCAACTCGTCTACCATAATCTCGGCCCAGTAGGTCGCTCCCGAGACCAGGACGGGGCGCGTGATTTCCCGCGAGATCAGTATGTCCGGCACGAACACCTTGCTGAGCAGCGCATCGACGGTGGCGGGGTCGGATGTTGCCGAGATTCAGCTCCTTGTTCACTTTGAGACTGAGCTTGTCGAAGTTGGCCGACCCGACGCACATCCAGCCATCGTAGACAGCGGCCTTGATGTGACTCATGCCGGGGTATTCGTAGACGCGGATGCCATGCTCAAGCAAAGTGTTGATCGTCACCTTGTTGCTGGCGTTCAACGGCCCGTGATTACCCCGCGCCGGAATGATGACGCGAACGTCGACACCCCTGCGGCGCGCCCTGGCGAGCTCAAAGAGAGTTCGGTCGTCGGAGAAGTAGGGGTTCTCGATGTAGATATAGCTCTGGGCATTCCGGATCGCGGCGATCTGGGCCCGGTGAATCTGCGAGTTGAAATTCCTGGTCTGCAGCACGCGAAGCGGGTAACCGTCACGATCGGCGTGTTCCTGCTTGCCCTTCACGAAACGCCATGCGTTGGCGAAGTCGCCCAGCGGGCCGCTGCGTGACCAGGCCTTCTCGGATTCGAACTGCAGCTGGTCCACGACGGGGCCCGTCACCTCCATCATCATGTCATGCCAGTCGTACCGGTACTCGCGACCGATGTTCATCCCGCCGACGAAAGCGATCTTCCTGTCGATGATGGTGGTTTTGGTGTGATCGCTGGTGAGCCACGGGTTGGTAACCTGGCGGACCTTGACGTCGGATCGCTGCTCCAGGTAGCGCTTCATGGACAAGGGATGGTTGTGCGTGTCAGGCAGGGACTCCGGGTCGGCCTGTGTCGCCAGCACGTTGCCCAGGCTGTCGATCATGATGCGGACGCGGACATCCTGCGCGCGCACCCGGAGCTCGTCAGCCATCGCGACGGCAAAGTCGTCGTTGTCGAAGATGTAGGTGCGAATGTCGATCGTCTCACGTGCCTGCTCGATGGCTTCCATGAGACGCGCAAAATAGTCCTGGCCATCGACGCGGAACCTGATCCGGCCCGAGTCAAGGCGAGTTCCCGTGGTCCTGTCGAGCAGGGTCTCAAAGGCCGCAAGATCCATTGGCGCCCGCCGGCCAACGGCAGGGACGGGTCCGTCGAGAGCAGGCATTTCGAACGCGTTGAGCGAGACGCGCCGCAGTGCGCCAGCGGTCGATTTGACCGTAAGCGAGCCGAGCGAAGCGACGTGCGATACCGGGCGGTTGATCGGGTTCTCGTATACCGAGCGAGCATAGAGCCAGCCTGCCTGCCCGAGACCCGCTGCCTTGCGGGTCAGTGGTGACTGATCGCCGTTCGCGGTGGTGGCGCAGCCTCCTGCACAGCATGCGAGAGCAAGGAATGTGGCGGCACTTCCTAAGGTACCCATGATTCGACTCCGGTTCCGATAAGTCGAATCTAGCCAACGGCGCCTCCGGGAAACTGACGCTCGCGTGAGCGAATGCAATGGGTTCCTTAGGAAATCCTGAGGAACCGCAGAAAACGGCGCTAACTACCTGAAAGTGCTTTCTAGACCGCGATGGGGACCACGCCGAACAACGCCTGGTGAAAGTGCCCAACCACCGCAAAAACAAGGATTCCGATGACGAGGGCGATCAGGTCCGACCTGGCCGAGGCGGTCGCAGAGCCTGTCCATGCACCTTCGCGGCGGTTGATCATGAGGATTTCGAACACGGCCCAGACGGCCATTGTGCCGAACAGGGCGAGCGAGCGGCTGTCACCGTTGGTCAGGAGGTGTGCAGAGGCCCAGAGCAGGGTACCGGCCATTTGCGGATGTCGTACGACCCGCTTGATATGGCCATCCACGCGCGAGGAGAAGAACAGCACGAATCCGGCAAGCACCAGCAGGGAGCTCAGCAGTCCGGGCCCCATCGGCGGCGAATACACAGCGGTCGGGGTCGCACCTTTCCAGCCGAATACCATCAGGAGTATTGCGGCAAGAATGAAAAGGGAAAACACCCCGCGGTAGGGCTGTTCCCCCATCGACTTCACGAGTGCGGTCCTCCTGGCCGGCGCAACGGAGGGGAACGCGTGGGTCACGAACCAGAGTAATAGTCCTGCGTACAACATGGCCATCCTGATCTCCCATGACGTTGATTCACGTGGCGCAAAGTATACTGCGCCCTGACTCACTCGAAGGAAATAAGCAATGAACGCCGCGGTACAGTCGATCTCCTGGCAGGGCCTCGCCCTGGCTTTCGTGCCGACACTCGTCGTGCTCGCCATCATGTGGCGATGGTCCGCGGGTGTCGGCAACGGCATCTATGCGACGCTGCGCATGCTGGCTCAGCTGCTGCTCATTGGCTATGTGCTGGTTTACATTTTCGAAACAGGTGAGCCTGGCGTCGTCCTTGCCGTTCTCGGATTCATGCTGCTCGTGTCGAGCTGGATCTCGATGCAGCCCCTCAAGCACAAGTCACCGCGGGTCTACCGCAATGCCTTCATCGCCATTTCCTCGAGCGGTGTCCTGACGCTTGTACTGGTCAGCCAGGCGGTCATCGGCATCGAGCCCTGGTTCGACCCGCGGTACCTCATTCCGCTGGCCGGCATGATTTTCGCCGGCGCCATGACCACGGTTAGCCTGGCAGGGGAGAGGGTGCAGGCCGAGGTGGCGAGGGGCAGCCGCTATCCGGAAGCGCGGCGTATCGCGATGCAGGCGGCGCTTATCCCGATCATCAACTCGCTGTTTGCGGTAGGGCTGGTGTCGCTGCCCGGAATGATGACGGGGCAGATCCTGTCCGGTGTCTCGCCGATGGTCGCCGCCAAATACCAGATCGTCGTGATGTCGATGTTGTTCGGCGTAACGGGGATGTCCGCCGCGATGTTCCTTTACCTCGAGAAGAACGACCTGGAGAAGGCATAAAAAAAGGCCTCACTTTCGGGAGGCCTTTCTTTTTAGAATTGGTGCCCAGGAGAGGACTTGAACCTCCACTACCTTGCGATAACTAGCACCTGAAGCTAGCGCGTCTACCAATTCCGCCACCTGGGCAAGCGAGAACCGCGTACAATTGCAGTTCCTGCGGGTGGCGCACTTTACTGAATGTGGCCGCCGCCTGTCAAACGACAATTCACGCAAGACACTGGAGCAGCATCACTTGCCTCGAAATCCGAAGAAGAAAACGAAATCCCGCCAGGCGAAGTCCTACAAGCACCCGATCCCGGGCCCGAACGACCTTATCGATTTCCTGACAGAAGCAGGTAAGCCCCAAAAGGCGGACGCGATCCTCAAAGCGTTTGACCTGAAAGGCCAGCGCATGCGGTCCCTGCTCTTGGACAAGCTCCACGCCATGGTTCGCACCGGGCAGCTACTCGAGAATCGCCGGGGCGAGTATTGCCTGACGGCAAAGCTCGATCTCGTGACGGGCGTCGTCAGCGGGCATCGCGATGGCTTTGGCTTCGTCGTGCGTGACGATGGCGCAGGCGATGATGTCTACCTGTCGGCGCGCGAAATGCGGTCCCTGTTCGACGGCGACCGCGTTGCGATCCGCATCAACGGTCTGGATCGGCGCGGGCGGGCGGAAGGTGAGCTCGTCGAAGTGCTCGATCGGGGCAAGCGCCAGGTCGCCGGGCAGTTCATTCGGGAACGTGGCATCGGCCTCGTCGATTCCGGACAATCCGAAGATCTCGCACCGCATCCTGATTCCGAAAGACGGTGCGGGTGGCGCAAAACACGGCCAGATGGTCGTTGTGGACATTCTCGATTTCCCGACCCACGTCGAGCAGGCGACCGGCCGCATCGTCGAGGTCATCGGTACGCCCGGCGAAAAGGGCATCGCGACGGACATCGCTATTCACTCGAACGCCATTCCCTTCAAGTGGCCAAAGGCCGTGCTCGGTGAGATGAGAAGTTTGGCAATTCGGTGCCTGCCAGGGCGAAGCAGGGCCGGGTCGACCTGCGCAGCGTCGACCTCGTAACGATCGACGGCGCCGATGCGCGAGATTTTGACGACGCCGTCTTCTGTGAAGAATCCGGCAGCGGCTGGCGCTTGCTGGTTGCGATAGCCGACGTCGCGCACTACGTGGACGTCGGCTCCGCGCTGGATGCGGAGGCGACTCGTCGCGGTACGTCGGTCTATTTCCCGGACCGCGTCGTGCCGATGCTGCCGGAGGTTCTGTCCAACGGGCTGTGTTCGCTGAATCCCAAGGTCGATCGGCTGTGCATGGTCTGTGAAATGCGGGTGGATGGCGAAGGCAAGGTCACGCGATCCGCGTTCTTCGAAGGCGTCATGCGTTCCAAGGCGCGGCTTACTTACAGCGAGGTCATGCGCTGCTCGAGGGCACGTCGACGTCATCCGTGCCTAAAGCCCTGCAGGGATCGATTCGCGAGTTGCATGCCCTTTACAGAGCGTTTGCGAAAGCGCGCGGCGTCGCGGCGCTATCGAAATCGATCTCCCGCAGACCAAGTTCAAGCTCAACCGGGATGGCGAGATCGATCGCATCGAAGTCGTGCCACGCAACGATGCGCATCGACTGATCGAGGAGTGCATGATTGCCGCCAACGTGCAGGCCGCGAAGTTCCTCAAACGTCACCGGATCCCAGGGCTCTATCGCGTGCATGCGAAGCCGGATCCGGACCGCTTCGATGAGTTGCGGCTCTACCTCGTTTCCCTGGGATTGAAGGTGCCGCACTCGGACCATGTGCAGCCGCGCGATTTTACGAAGATCATCCGGCAGACCGCCGAGCGGCCCGACGCCACCGCGATCATCGATGACGATGCTGCGTTCCCTTACGCACGCAGAGTATACGCCGACGAACATCGGCCACTTCGGCCTCGCGCTCGAGTCCTACGCACACTTCACGTCACCGATCCGGCGCTATCCGGACCTCCTGGTGCATCGAGCGATCCGGCACATCGTGCGCGGCGGCAAGCCCGGCAAGTACGATTACAGCGGGCGCGACATGGAGCGGCTCGGGACCATTACTTCGGCGCACGAAAAGCGCGCGGAAGAGGCGACGCGGGAGGTCGAGGCCTGGCTCAAGTGCCAGTACATGGAAGGCCACCTTGGCGATGAATTCGATGGCGTCATCACGGGTGTTACGAACTTCGGCGTATTCGTCCAGATCACCGAGTTGCATGATCGATGGCCTCGTGCATGTCACCAGTCTCACGAACGACTATTACAAGTTCGACGCGGGCTCCCAGAGCCTGGTCGGAGAACGCACCGGGCGGAAATACAGGCTCGGCGATGCATTGCGCATCCAGGTGAACAAGGTCGACATGGACACCCGGCGGATCGACTTCCGACTGGCGGAGAAAAGACAGCGCAAGTCCGGGTGATGGGCAGGTCATGAGCAAATCCCACTACATAACCGGCTTGCGGGCCGTCGAGCAGCTACTGGCGGCAGAGTCGGCCGACATTCGCCGCATTTATGCGGAGTACCAGACGGCAAATCCGCGGGTGGAAGCCGTGATCAAGGCCGCGCGCCAGAGTGGCATTGAAATCCAGGCCGCGAATCGCGCCCGGCTGACGCAGATCAGCGGCGAGGCCCGTCACCAGGGAGTGGTCGCGGAAGTGCGCCGCAGCACGGTCCTCGATGAAAGCGGGCTGCGGACGCTGGTTGAGACCCGGCTGGAAAGCGGCAAGCCGCTGCTGCTGTTGGTCCTTGACGGCGTGCAGGACCCGCACAACCTCGGGGCCTGTATGCGCACCGCGGATGCGGCGGGCGTGGACGCCGTGATCGTGCCGCGGCATGGCGCGGCCGGCCTCGGACCGACCGTCAGCAAGGTGGCGGCCGGGGCGGCCGAGCAGCTGCCCTTCGTACCGGTCGGCAACGTCGGCAAGGTGCTGGCCTGGCTTGGTGACTATGGCGTGCGCCGTGTCGGCACCAGCGACAAGGCCGATTCCAGCCTCTATGAGGCCGATCTGAGCGGCCCCGTGGCACTGGTCATGGGGCGCGAGCACACCGGCCTCGGCAAGGGCATCGCCAGCCGCTGTGACACGCTTGTCAGCCTGCCCATGCAGGGTGTCGTCTCCAGCCTGAACGTTTCCGTGGCTACGGGTATCTGCCTGTATGAAATCGCCCGTCAGCGATCCTTGTAATGGGGCAGGACCTTCGGTAGGATTCGCGTCCCCGTCCATCGGGCCGGGAACAACCTTGCTGCACCGGATAGCCGGGTAGCTGTAATCCCTGGAATAACCCAGGCGATTTCATCCATAAGGGAAGACAATGAGACACTACGAAATCGTGTTTCTGGTCCATCCGGACCAGAGCGAACAGGTTCCTGCCATGGTCGAAAAATACCAGGGCATGGTTACCGAAGCCGGCGGCAAAATTCACCGTTCGGAAGATTGGGGCCGTCGCCAGCTGGCGCACCCGATCCACAAAATCCACAAAGCACACTATGCGCTGCTGAATGTTGAGTGCCCGTTCGATGTGATCGCCGAGATCAAGAGCGCCTTCAAGTTCAACGACGCCGTCCTGCGCCACATGGTTCTCGCTCGCGACGAAGCAGTTACAGAAGCTTCGCCCATGGCTGTTGCCGTGGCCGAAGAGAAGGCCAAGGAAAAGGAAGCCCAGCAGCGTCGTGACGCCAAGGCTGCCGCCGAGGCCGCACAACGTGCCGAGCAGGAAGAAGCGCGGCAGGCAGCAGAAGCTGAAGAGAAGGCTGCTGAAGAGGCTTCGGCCGAAGACGCTGTTGCCGAAGACAAGAACGACGAAGCTGCGGCAGACGATGCCGAAGCTGCTAAAACTGAAACCGCGGCAGAGGATTCGGACGAATCCGCTGAAGCACGCAGCGCCTGAGGAGACCAGACATGAGCCGATATTCACGCAGGCGTAAGTATTGCCGTTTTACCGCTGAGGGCATCAAGGAGATCGACTACAAGGATCTGAACCTGCTCAAGGCCTACGTTACCGAGACAGGCAAGATCGTGCCGAGCCGCATAACGGGCACGAAGTCCCACTACCAGCGTCAGCTGGCAGCGGCGGTCAAGCGCGCGCGCTATCTCGCGCTGCTGCCTTACACCGACCGGCACTAGAAGCCGCGGGTCGTATATTCAAGTGGCGGCACTCGCGACGTGGCTTGTTGCCAGGCCGCAGAACGCCATACTGGCGCTGGCTGTAACGCTGTTACTGCCTGCGCCGCAGCTTACCAGCGGTGTCGTCATGGTGCTGCTGGTCCTGGCACAAGGTACACGCCAGGCCATAATTGAAGCCCTGGTCGCAGGGGCCGCGGTGTTGACGGCATCGCTGTTGTTCGGCGCGTCCATGGCTTCGGCCGTGATGCTGATAGCAGGCACGTGGGTGCCGGTTGTGTTACTGGCCGTCGTTCTTCTGAGCACGCGGTCGCTGACGCTGACGGTACAGGTGTCGGTCATCGTTGCCGTTGCGATGATGATTGCGTTTTACGTCGTCATCGCGGATCCGGTGGCCTTTTGGCAGCCGTATCTGGACCTGATGGCGGAAGTAGCAAGGCAGAGTGGCCTGGCGTTGAATGAAGAGCTGCTCAATGCCGAGGTGATGACAGTATCGGCGACGCTCGCGTTCTGGATGCTGTACGTCACGGGTTTGCTGCTCGGATACGGGCTGTATAAGAAGCTGCCCACTGAAACCAGCGACTATGGCTGGTTTCGCGATTTGAGTTTTGGGCGTGTTATCGCGTTCACTATGGCGCTGGTGTCATTACTGGCGGTCGTGGTCGGCGTGACCTGGCTACAAAACGTTGCGTTCGTCATGTTCGTGGCGTTCTGGATACAGGGATTGGCGATCGTGCACTTCATGCACGCTAAGAAGCTGATTCCGCCGGGCGCCGTTGTTGCAGTTTATGTGTTGGTGCCGCTGTTGCAGGTTTTGATGATTACGGCGCTGGCAGTTGTTGGATACATGGACGCCTGGTTTGGCTTTCGGCGTCGGATGAAAAAAGCGTAAAGGTTCGAAATATGAACGTTATTTTGTTGGAAAGCGTTGAAAACCTCGGTGGCATTGGCGACCTCGTCAAGGTCAAGCCCGGCTATGGCCGCAACTACCTGCTGCCGCAGGGCAAAGCCGCCCTGGCGACTCCCGAGAACATGAAGGCAATCGAAGCCCGCCGTGCCGAGCTTGAGAAAGCCGCGGCCGAAGAGCTGGCCAAGGCCAAAGATCGGTCCAAGGCGTTCGAAGGCCTGGAGGTCGTCATTCACGCCAATGCCGGTTCGGAAGGTAAGTTGTTCGGCTCGGTAGGTCCCATCGACATCGTCGAGGCACTGTCTGCCGTGCAGGTCGACGTTGAGCGCTCCGAGATCCGGATGCCGGACGGTCCGGTCCAGGAGCTCGGTGAGTACACAGTCGGTGTGCACCTGCACACGGACATCAAAGCCGAAGTGCTCGTCAAGGTTGTCGGCGAAGAGTAGCCAGAATTTGCAGCCGACGGTGCGCCGTCGGCTGTGTTACCTTTTAGCCAGGGATTTTACTGGCAGGGGATACCGATAAATGGTCCGAGCTCTGGACGACGGCTATGCAGGCGGGGGCGCCGAGCAGCGCCTCAAGGTGCCGCCTAACTCCATTGAGGCCGAGCAGGCTCTTATCGGTGGCCTGATGCTCAACGCCCAGGCCTGGGACAAGGTCGCGGATGTCGTGTCCGCTGACGACTTGTACCGCAAAGATCATCGCCTCATTTTCAAAGCCATTGCCCACCTGATTGAAAATGGCAGCCCCTGCGACGTGGTCACGGTATCGGAGCACCTCGATAACCGCGGTGAGCTGGATCAGGCGGGGGGGCTCGAATATCTCGCCATGCTCGCCAATGAGACGGCCGGCGCGGCCAACGCCCGCGCTTACGCGAAGATATTGAGGGAACGGTCGATGTTGCGGGCCCTGATCAACGCGGGCAACGAGATCAGTGGCAGCGCGTTTGCGACGGACGGCCGGTCTGCGGCCCAGGTCCTCGACGATGCCGAGCGCATGGTCTTCGAGATTGCCGAGAAGGGTAGTCGTGGGCGCAAGGGTTTCAAGGCGCTCAAGGACATTCTCCCGGAGACGGTGGATCGCATTGACGAGCTGCACCAATCCGAAGGCAACATTACGGGCATCTCGACCGGGTACAACGAATTCGACAAGTTGACGGCCGGCCTGCAGGGTGGGGATCTCGTCATCATCGCGGGACGCCCGTCGATGGGCAAAACTACCCTGGCAATCAACATTGCAGAAAATGCGGCGATAGGATCGAAAAAGAGCACGGCCATATTCTCGATGGAAATGCCCTCGCAGCAACTCGCGTTCCGCATGATTTCGTCGCTGGGCCGGGTCGACCAGACCCATCTGCGTACGGGAAATTTCCCCGACGAGGACTGGTCGCGTATCAACACGGCCGTGCAGCTCATGTCCGAGGCGCCTATTCACATCGATGACACACCCGGTCTGTCACCAACGGAAATTCGGGCCCGGTCACGGCGACTGCAGCGAGAACACGGGCTGGACCTGGTTGTAGTGGACTACCTGCAGCTCATGCAGGTCGAAGGTACCAAGGAAAATCGCGCGACCGAGATCTCGGAGATTTCGCGGGGCCTCAAATCCCTTGCCAAGGAACTCAATGTGCCGGTCATCGCATTATCGCAGCTCAATCGCAGTGTGGAACAGCGCACCGACAAGCGACCGGTCATGTCAGACCTTCGTGAGTCCGGTGCCATTGAGCAGGATGCCGACCTTATTGTCTTCATCTATCGTGAAGAAGTTTATAACCAGGATACGCCCCGCAAGGGTATCGCTGACATCTCTATTGCCAAGCAACGAAATGGTCCGATCGGTGATTTCCCGCTGACGTTTGTCGGCCGCTATACCAAGTTCGAGAACTGGGTGCCGGATACGTACAGCAATTACCCGGACGACGGGTACCAGTAGGTTGCGGGCTGCGCGCCCTCGCGTCGCCGCCTAGGCAGCGAAGAACCCCATTTTGACGCCGGCCAGCTGCACGACGTCGTTGTCAGTGAGCTTGCGAGCCTGTGGTCCGATGGGCTGGCCGTTGACGAGCGGGAAGTCGCCTTCCTTGCCCGACTCGACATGCACGATGTAGTAGCCCTCGGCGCGTCGCGTGATCGCCGCAACCTGAACCCCAGGACGTCCAAGGGTCGTCAACGCCTTGGTCAGTTCGAGTTCGCGGCCGGCGAAGGCACCACTCAGTACCTGTAGCTTCGCGAGTGGCAATGCGTTGGGGATATGCGCCGGATCGATGCCGGTGGCCGTCGCCGAATGGGAAACGCGTGGTGCGGCTTCCTTGGGCTTCTCTTCCGGCTTCTTCTCTGGTTTCGGTGCGCGGGGTGCTTCTTCTTGCAGCGCTGCGGCCTCTTCCGGATCAAGCTTCACCGAATCCGCAACATCATCCCTGACCTCATTTGCTGCCGCCGCCGCGACGGCACGATCGGCAAGGCGCTCGGCCGCGGCCAGCTGGTCGGCATTTTGCTGACCGGTCGGGATGACCATGGTTTTTTCGAATTCGTCCTGCTCGGTTTCCGGAGCCTGCTGGTCAGAGAAGCGCAACTGATGATGGCCGATCGTGATGACATCGCCGTGCTGAAGTGCATGCTTCTTGATCAGCTTGCCATTGACGTAAGTGCCATTGGTGCTGTTCAGGTCCTCGAGGAAGGAGTCATTGAGAATATTGATGATGAGCGAGTGGTGGCCACTGACTGCAGGATTGTCGATGCGGACATCGTTGTCGGGCAGACGACCAATCGTGTACCGCTCTTTGGTCATGTTGTATTCAGCCAGGACCTGGTTGTCCAGGCTCAGAATTAAACGTGCCATGTTTTCTCGCTCTTAGACCAGTGCATCCTTACGGACGGAACAAACCAGCAATCTTCGCTATCAGGCCCTTTTTTGCCGGGAAGGCTTCCTTAACCTGAGCAAGCATTACTGACACGTTGTCGCGTCCGCCGTGGTCGTTGGCCAAGTCAATAAGCTGTTGACCAACTACGTCAAGACTAGCATTAAAAGTACTGATAGTTAAGTGAATATCGTCATCTTCGACCATGTCCGGCAGGCCATCGGAGCACAGCAGATAGATATCGTCCGGCAATACGTCGTACTCGCGAACCTCGACTTCGACGGTCGGTTCGACGCCAAGCGCCCGGGTCACGTAGTTGCGATTCGTCGAGCGCTGCGCCTCTTCCTCGGAGTAGAAGCCGCGGTCGACGAGCTCCTGGAGCAGGGAATGGTCAAGGGTGATCTGTTCGAGCGCCCCGCCGCGCAAGCGATAGGCGCGCGAGTCGCCGACGTGGGCGATGGAAACCTTGTCGTCGTAGAACATGCAGGCCACGATCGTGGTGCCCATGCCCTCGCAGTGCGTCTGGCTCTGGGCGGTCTGGTAGATAATCTTGTTCGAGCGATAGACGGCATCGCGCAGGATGATGGACTGTCGCATCAAGCCACTGAGTGGGTCGATGTCGTTGAGCTCTTCCCGGGCCGCGCCCTCGGTTGCCAGCTCGGTGACAATCTGCACGGCGATGCCGCTGGCGACTTCGCCGGCGTTGTAGCCACCCATGCCGTCCGCCAGGACCATGAGGCCAATATCCGGATTCGAACCGATCGCGTCCTCGTTGTGTTCACGAACGCGTCCCGTATCGGTCAATTCGGCAAATTCAATTTTTCCGCGCAAGCTCATCGTCAGGGTTCTTATCGCTCTTTATGCTTTTATGAAACTCGAGCGCAATTCCGCAGCGCAATCGCCATTTCGGCGCCGCAGGAAAAGCGATCGTTCGGACGTTTGGCCAGAGCTTTGGCCAGCACGGCGTCAACGCTGGGTGGTATGCCTGCGCGCCGGGATGAAACCGGTGCGGGGTCTTCAGTCGTTATTTTTGTCATTAGTACAGCGATGTTCGATGCGCTGAACGGCACCTCACCTACCAAAAGCTCGTACAGGGTAACACCAAGCGAGAATAAGTCCGATAGCCCTGTGAGGTTTTCTGCGCCAAGCTGTTCCGGCGACATGTACATCGGCGTACCCAGGACGATGCCGGTCTTGGTGCTGTTGTTGTCGGTAATGCGGGCAACGCCAAAGTCGCTGATCTTGAGCGACCCTTCTTTCGGGTTGTACAGGAGGTTGGCAGGCTTGATGTCACGGTGAATGACGCCCTGGTTATGGGCGTAGTCGAGGGCCTCGGCGGTGGCTGCGGCCAGTTCCAGTGCACGCTTCGGCGCCAGCAGCTTCTTCGGGTCGGTAAAGGTCCGTAGCGGGATCCCGGGTACGTATTCCATGGCGATATAGGCAAGCCCTTTGTCTTCGCCCGCGTCAAAGACGGTGATGATGTTCGGATGCGTCAGGCGACCGGCTGACTCAGCCTCACGGTAGAACCGAAGCCGTGCTTCCTTGAGTTCCTCGTCCTCAAATTCCTTTTCGATGGGAATGGCCTTGAGGGCGACCGCACGGTTGATGCGCGGATCCCTTGCCAGGTAGACGGCGCCCATGGCACCACGCCCGATCCGTTTCTCGATCACATAGCGCCCGAGGCGCTGCGGTGCCCCCGTCAGCTTGCGTGCCGTCAGCGTGTCGTCATTACTTCGCGCCGTGGCGCTGTGGGTACGTTTCATCCATTCCAGTACCGCTTCGGCACGCTCGGGCTTGGCCTGCTGTTCGAATGCGAGCGACAGCTTGTACATGACAGCCGCAACCGTCTCCGAGGGGTTGCAG
Organism: uncultured Gammaproteobacteria bacterium; assembly: GCA_963698895.1. Classification (GTDB taxonomy): domain Bacteria; phylum Pseudomonadota; class Gammaproteobacteria; order Steroidobacterales; family Woeseiaceae; genus UBA1847. The sequence goes on from CAVOSO010000003.1 coordinate 225,165, forward strand.
CGGCGAAACTCGGCGAAGGCGGGCTCGAGACGTCCTGCCGCAAGAAAATCCGAGCCCTTCTTGAAGGCATCGACGGATGCCTTCTTCAGATCCGCAACCAGGTATGCGCTGAGTATGCCCGCGCCGATGAAGAGCAGGATGGGTCGACCGAGGTCGATGCGCGCGTGCAGCGCATAGAGAAGCAGGCCTTCGAACAGCACCAGCGCCAGCACACCGCCGACCGTCAGAACCAGGATCTCTTTGCGGTTTCTTTCCGGCATGAACAAAATGGCAACAATCGCGAGTAGCGCCGGCAGCAGGAACTCCATTGCGCGAACCCAGGACGGTGCAATGATCATGCGGTTGTGTTCTATGTCGGCGAGCAGGGCCGCTGTAATCTCGGCATACGTGACGAACTGGCCTGACGGCAGGACCTCGACGGAGCCGACCATTTCCTTGTCCGTATCAACAAATACCGTTGCAGCCCCCAATAGTTCGTCGTCCCTCATCTTGAAGACGTCGGCGACCGCCAAACGCGGGATCTTCTCGAAGCTGGAGAAGTACACTGCGTCATCTGTTCTGGACATGCGCGGTGCGGTCGCGGTGGCGGAGCTCTCGAACGCGATCGCGAGTGACAGTGAGGGAGACATGGCTCCGCCGTTGAAGTGCCAGAGATTGGAGCGACGCAGTACGCCGTCGCTGTCGGCGAGATGCTGGACGACACCGCTCCTACCCGAGATCTGTGCAAAGCGGTGATGCTGCGGGACGAATACGGGCTTGCCAGATGCCAGCAGCGGAGACCAGCCAGGCAGATCCGCGGCAGCCGGGATCTCCGGTGGATTCGGCAAGATGATACGGCTGACATTGAGCGCATTCAGCTTCTCGATGACCTGGCCGTACTCCGCGATCACCTCGTCCTGCGATGAACGAGCAGCGTCGATGCTCACGATATAGGCGTTGCTGAGTGCTTTGGCGGGTCGACTACCCGCCAACTGATCGTAAAGCACACGGTCGGCAGAGATGAACCACTGTGCCAGCGGGCCATACATCAACAGCAGAAGCACACTGACAAAGCTGAGCGCGATTATGCGGTTGCGTTTTTGATTTTCTGCCGTCTTCAAAGCGAGTCAGGTCCCTGTTTATAAGGGCAAAATTATAAGGAAATGCGTCGTTCCGTAATGAGATAGGGTTGGCATTTTTTATGTAATACTCGCCCCAAAAGGCGGTGCTATCATTGGCCTGTACCGAATCGCGTGAATTTAACAATAATTTGCCACGCGGTCGTGCCGATTCGCTCTTACTTGACAGATAAATTCTTTAAAACAAAGACATATAGCCTATGGCCAAGGCAAAGACTGCCTACGTTTGCTCGGAGTGCGGCTCTTTCAGCGTGAAGTGGGCGGGGCAGTGCCCCGAGTGCGCCTCCTGGAACACGCTGGCAGAGACTGCCATCAATACACCGCGGCCCGCTGGCGGCCCGGGCAAGGCGGCGACGACACTGGCGGCGCTTCCGGACGGTATCGAGGCCCGTCACGCGACGGGCTTCAGCGAATTCGACCGCGTACTCGGTGGGGGACTGGTGCCGGGTGCGGTCGTCCTGCTGGGCGGGGATCCCGGTGTCGGCAAGTCCACCTTGCTGCAGCAGGTTTCGGCGAACCTGATGCGGGACTTGCCGCTCTGCTATGCGACCGGCGAGGAATCGTTACGGCAGATCGGACAGCGTTCCATACGCCTGGGTCTCGACGCGGCCTCAATGAACCTGCTGGCGGATACGTCGCTCGAAAATATCCTCGAGCAGGCGCGGCGCTGCAGCGCGCGGGTCCTGGTCATCGACTCGATCCAGACAATGACGAGCGAGAACCTGCCGTCGGCTCCCGGGTCTGTCGCGCAGTTGCGTCAAGGCGTCGGACGTATCGTGCAATTCGCGAAACAGAACGAAGTGTCGATATTCATTATCGGGCACGTGACCAAAGAGGGGGCGATAGCGGGCCCGCGCGTCGTCGAACATATGGTCGATACGGTGCTGTATTTCGAAAGCGACCCATCCAGTCGCTACACGATGATCCGTTCGGTGAAGAACCGCTTTGGTGCGAGCGGCGAGATGGGTGTCTTTGCGATGACCGAAACGGGGTTTCGTGAGGTCAGTAACCCCTCGGCCATCTTCCTGTCCCGCGAATCGGTTGACGAACCCGGCAGCATTGTCTCGGTGGCCTGGGAGGGCAGCCGGCCGTTGCTCGTGGAAATCCAGGCGTTGGTCGCTGACGGCAGCAGCAACTACCCGAAGAGACTGGCACAGGGTGTGGACCAGAATCGCCTGGCATTGCTGCTTGCCGTTCTGCAAAAGCACGGCAGCCTTGCGGTCAGCGACGAGGATGTGTTTGTCAATGTCGTGGGCGGCCTGCGCATTGCCGAGACGGCTGTTGATTTGCCAACGCTGCTGGCGATCGTCTCCAGCTTTCGCGATCGGGCGGCACCGGCCAGGCTGGTGTGCTTCGGCGAGATCGGCCTCGCCGGCGAGATCCGGCCCGTGCGCTTTGGCACCGAACGCATCGCTGCCGCAGCCAAGCAGGGCTTCAACAAGGCAATCGTCCCGGTCGGCAACGTGCCGAAACGGCCACCAAAAGGTATCGAGGTGATCGGCGTAAGGCGCCTTGCCGACGCGCTGGACGCAGCCTGGTAGGCTATTTCTCGACCATGGGTTGGCCGACGCGCACCGTACGGATCCGGTTGTCGTCTACTTCCACGATTTCGATCGGGTAACCGTTGACTTCAAGGCAGGTACCGGGTGCCGGTATGGTCTCCAGGAGTTCCACGATCAGGCCGTTGAGTGTCTTGGGCCCGTCGGTCGGCAGGTCCCATTCCTGCGAACGGTTCAATTCGCGAATATTCGCGGTCGCGTCCACGATAAACGTATCCGATCCTTCCGACACCACATCGTCGATATCGTCTGCCGGGTCGGTCGTGAACTCGCCGACGATCTCTTCAAGAATATCCTCCAGCGTGACAATGCCCTGGATATCGCCATATTCATCAACGACCAGCGCAGTGCGTTCCTTGCGCCGCTGGAACTGCACGAGTTGCTTGCTGAGAGGCGTTCCTTCGGGAACGAAATACGGTTCCGTCAGGAGCTGTTGAAGTGCAGTTTTCGTCAATTCCGTTGACGCGAGATTGGCGAGCTTGCGCAGGTGTAGTACGCCGACGACCTGGTCGATGCTGTCGCGGTAAACCGGCAGGCGCGTGTGCTCGCTGTTTGAAATCGTCTTCTCGATCTCCTCATCGTCGTCGTCAAGATCGATGCCGACGATTTCATTGTGCGGCACCATCACGTCGTCGACCGTGACTTGCTCCAGGTCGAGAATGCTCAGCAACATGGCCCGGTACCGGCCGGAGATGCGCGACCCCGCTTCGTGCACCACGGTTCGTAGTTCCTCCCGCGTGAGCGCTTGCAGTTCGTTGTTGCTGGAGCGCACCCCTAGCAGGAACAGCACTCCGTTGGCGCACAGGTTGGTGAGCCATACGAGCGGATAGGTGATCTTGAGCAAAGGGTAGTAGACCAGCGCTGCGGGAAACGCCACGCGTTCCGGGTGCATCGCGGCCAGGGTCTTCGGAGCGGTCTCGGCAAACACGAGCACGACCAGCGTGAGCACTACGGCTCCGAGGGCCGCGGCCGGTTCGCCGCCGAGTTTGAATGCAAACACGGCTACCAGCGAGGCAGCGTAAAAATTGACGAGATTGTTGCCGAGCAGTATGAGGCCGATCAGTCGATCGGGCCGTCCGAGGAGATACTCCGCAAGGCGCGCGCCCCGGTGGCCATGACGGGCCTTGTGCCGCAACTGGTAGCGGTTAAGGCTCATAAGTGCTGTTTCCGAGCCTGAGAAGAAGGCGGAAAGCATCAGCAACAGCAAAAGCAGGCTGATAGTACCTGCTAAGGGAACGTCATCGCCCAAAGAAGGGCACCTCCGAAAGTGTCAGAACAACTGCAGTTCAACAGCCCGCCTACGGCGAGTCAAGAACCGGTGTCTCAGCCCCAGCTACGATGGAAAATTTCCTCGAGAATGAGCCGGCTGCCGAAATAGGCCACGCAGAGGACCGCGAACCCTCCCAGATAGAGGCGCACAGCCTGCTTACCTCGCCAGCCACGGTAGAAACGCCCGGCGAGCAGCACGCCGAAGATAAGCCATGCCAACAGGGATAAGAGAAATTTGTGAGCGAGATGTTGGTCGATCAAATCGTCGACGAAGGAGGAGCCGGACACGATCGCAAGCGTAAGGCCGGCAAATCCGGCGGCCGCCAGACCGAACAGTAACTTCTCGGTGGTCTCAAGTGGCGCAAACAGCTGGTTCACCGCAGACAGTTTTGCAGCCTGCAGGCGACGCTCGTGAACGAGCGCGTAGAGCGCCACCAGCGCACCTACTGTCAGTAACCCGTACGACAGCAAGGCGACCAGAATATGCGCACGAACCTGCCACGCGAGGGCATGTCCTTGCGATGGGTCTCCCGACGAGCCCATGAGCAACACCGTCAGCGCAGCCAGGAGGATCAGGCCGCCACTGATGCCTCGCAGTGTCGGTTCGATAGCCGCAATGAGGCCGATAACCGCCAGTTCCAGGCCGATCATCGAGACGGCGTTGCCGACGGACAGGTCAAAGCCGTTGGCTGGCAGGATCAGGCCGAACAAAGCCTCGCCATGTACGACCATGCCCGTGGCCACAAGAATGGCGGCTACCGCAAAAAGGGGGCTCGAGCGGGCATCAAAGCGGGGCAGCCGGCTGGCTATAAAGGCCCCGGCAGCCAATAAATACAGGAAAAGAATTGTGATTTGAGACACAGAAACCCGGTAGGCAATACCCTAGTTTGAGATCATCCCACAAGCACCAGATTAAGAGAACCCTCCTCATGCGAATTCGCGTACTAGGCTGCAGTGGCGGGATCGGTGCAGGTGCACAGACAACCGCTTTGCTTATCGATGACGATGTGCTGATCGACGCGGGCACGGGTATAGGCGATCTTGAACTGGCCGATATCGACTCAATTCGTCACGTTTTCCTCACGCACGCGCATCTCGATCACATTGCAGGGCTGCCCATGCTGGCGGACAGGGTGTTCGACGAGAATTTCGAAGTGCCGCTGACCGTCTACGCGCGCGAAGAAACGTTGCGCGCTGTGAAGGATCACCTGTTTAACGGCGTGATCTGGCCGGACTTCACAAAGCTGCCGACGCCGGAGAACCCGATGCTGCGCTGGCACGTTACCGGTCCCGGGGACACGATTACCATCGGGCACCGGGACTTTTACGCGGTTGACGTCATGCACACCGTGCCGTCGCTGGGCTTCACGGTGCAAAACTCAGGCGGCGCATTCGCGGTGAGCGGCGATACCCGAACCAACGAAACGCTGTGGCCCGTCCTCAACGCCTGCGATGACTTGCGTGTACTGGTTATCGAAGTGTCGTTCCCCGATGAAATGGCGGCACTCGCCCTGGAATCCGGCCACTACACGCCGAGGTCCCTGACCGAAGATCTGCGGCGCCTGAAGCACGATCCCGAGATCTGGCTGACCGGGATGAAGCCCGGCGAAGAGGAGCGGATCTACAAGCAGGTTGTCAAAGCGGCACCGGACAAAAACATCCAGATGCTGTCGCGCGGAACCATCCTGACAGTTTAAACTCCGCCCATGTTTGACAATCTGACCGGGCGTCTGTCAGACGCCGCACGACAAATCACCGGCAAAGGCCGGTTGACCGAAGCCAATATCAAGGACACGCTGAGACAGGTGCGACTGGCGCTGCTCGAGGCGGACGTCGCGCTGCCTGTTGTCAGGACGTTCATCGAACGCGTCAAGGAACGTGCGCTGGGTGAGGAGGTCGGCAAGAGCCTGACCCCGGGCCAGGCCTTCGTAAAGATCATTCACGCGGAACTCGTGCAGATCCTGGGAAGCGACACGGTGCCCCTGGACCTCAAGGCCCAGCCGCCGGTCGTGGTCATGCTGGCGGGGCTCCAGGGTGCCGGCAAGACCACGACGGCAGCCAAGCTGGCGCGGCGCCTTATTGAGCGCGACAAGAAGAAGGTCATGCTCGTCAGCGTCGACATACACCGCCCCGCGGCCATCCTGCAGCTGCAGACCCTGGCAGGTGAAGTGGGTGCGTTGCACTGCGCGAGTTCCGCAAGCGACAAGCCCGTCAAGATCGTGGACCGCGCGCTCGATGAAGCGCGCCGCTCGCACGCAGACGTCCTGATCGTGGACACGGCCGGCCGACTGCATGTTGACGCGAGCATGATGAGCGAGGTGCGGGAGGTCCATGCCAGGGCCGCACCGCATGAGACCCTGTTCGTGGTTGACAGCATGGCCGGCCAGGATGCGGTCAATGCGGCGACAGCCTTTGGCGAGAGCCTGCCGCTGACGGGCATTGTCCTGACCAAGGCCGATGGTGACGCCAAGGGCGGTGTTGCGCTGTCCGTGCGCGAGGTGACCGGCAAACCGATCCGTTTCATGGGCGTTGGCGAAAAAACGGATGCGCTCGAGACGTTTCACCCGGACCGGATGGCGTCCCGCATCCTGGGTATGGGCGACGTACTGTCCCTCGTCGAGGAGATCGAGCAAAAGGTCAACAAGGACAAAACCGAGCAGCTCGCGAAAAAACTGAAGAAGGGCAAGGGCTTCGACCTGTCGGATCTGAAGGACCAGCTCGAGCAGATGATGAACATGGGGGGGCTCGCCTCGATGCTCGAAAAGCTGCCATTGCCGGGCAATGTCAATCCGGCCGCGCTGCAGGACAGCGCCAACGAACAGAAGATCAAACGCCAGATCGCGATCATCAACTCCATGACGCCGGGCGAGCGGCAGTTTCCCCGGTTGATCAATGGCTCGCGCAAGAAACGCATCGCGCTGGGTGCCGGCCAGCAGATCCAGGACGTCAATCGCCTGCTGAAACAGCACCTGCAGATGGAAAAAATGATGAAAAAGATGTCCAGAGGCGGCATGAAGAAGATGCTGCGGGGCCTGCCGGGCGGCGGGATGCCCCCCGGCGGAATGCCACCCGGATTTCGTTGAAATCGCGGATTTTTCGGGCAAATCGGGCCCACCCCGGACGAAAATTGCGTGGCAAGCTCCAAGGTGCTGAATTACACGGGATTTTTGGCCGGCAAAACGCTTCACATTTGGCACAAAACCCGTACAATGCGCCGTCTACTCGGGCCTGCCCGAGTCAAGGCATGTCTGCCTTCCTTTGAATTTGATACGGAAATGTAATGGTTAGTATTCGACTTTCGCGCGCTGGCGCGAAAAAGCGTCCTTTCTATCATCTCGTCGTTACCGACTCGCGCAATCGTCGGGATGGCCGGTATATCGAGCGTGTTGGCTTTTTCAACCCGGTCGGCCGCGAGCACGAGGAGAATCTGCGAATTGACTTCGAGCGCGTGGATCACTGGATTAGCCAGGGTGCACAGCCGAGCGATCGCGTTGCCTCCCTCCTGAAGAAGCATCGCAAGGCAGCAACGGCGAACTGATTGGGCGTCACGACTCAACCCGTCATCCTGGGCCGCATTGCCGGCCTGTTCGGAGTCCGGGGGTGGGTCAAGGTGTACTCGTACACCGAACCGCGTGAAGCGGTACTGAATTACGGTCGCTGGCTGTTGTGCTCGAAAGACGGATGGCAGGAAGCGACAGTCGCTGAGGGTCAGCGGCATGGCAAGACCGTCATCGCGCGAATCGAGGGATACGATGATCGCGACGCGGCAGCCCGGCTCATCGGCACCGAGATTGGCGTGCCGAGAGAGGACCTGCCGGAGACCGGTGGTAACCACTACTACTGGTCGGACCTGGAAGGTCTGCGCGTGGTGGGTCGGGATGGTGCTGAACTGGGCAGGGTGGACTACCTGCTTGAAACTGGCGCCAACGACGTGATGGTCGTCAAGGGCGAAGCGGAGCGACTGATTCCCTTCGTCATGGACAAGGTAGTACTCGGTGTTGACCTCGCCAGCGGCGAGATCAGGGTCGACTGGGAATGGGACTGATACAGTGCATTTTGATGTCATCAGCCTGTTTCCGGAAATGGTAGCGACGATTGCCGAGTACGGCGTCGTGGGACGCGCACAACGCCGCGGTCTGGTAACGCTGGATATTGAGAATCCGCGTGACCATACGAGCGATGTGCACCGCACGGTGGACGATCGACCGTACGGCGGAGGCCCGGGCATGGTGATGAAGTACGAACCACTGGCCGGGGCCGTAGCCGCCGCACGAGCGAGGTCACCCGAGGGCAGCCCGCTCGTGTACCTCTCGCCGCAGGGCAGGGTATTCGATCAGGCAATGGCGAAACGCTTCGCCGAACTGCCCGGGGTGATTCTACTTGCGGGCCGTTACGAAGGCGTCGACGAGCGATTCATCGAGTCGCAGGTTGATGAGGAATTGTCGCTGGGCGATTTCGTGCTTTCGGGTGGTGAGGTGGCCGCGATGGCAGTGATCGACGCCGTTGTTCGATTGTTGCCCGGCGTGCTGGGCGATGATGAGTCTGCAGCCCGGGACTCCTTTATGGAGGGACTGCTGGATCATCCGCATTACACGCGGCCGGAGCTTGTCGATGGTCGTAACGTGCCGGACGTATTATTGTCCGGCGACCACGCAGAGATTGCGCGGTGGAGATTGAAAGAGGCCCTGGGTCGCACCTTTATGCGACGCCCGGACCTGATCGAGAAACTTGGATTGAATGACGAGCAGCAAACGCTGCTCGACGAATTTTTGAAAGAGCAGAGACCATGAGCAAAATTATCGAAGCGATCGAACAAGAGCAGATGGAAAAGGAAATCCCGCCATTCGCTCCTGGCGACACCGTCGTCGTACAAGTGAAGGTCAAGGAGGGCGATCGCGAGCGTTTGCAGGCGTTTGAAGGCATTGTGATCGCCAAGAGCAACCGCGGCCTGAACTCGTCATTTACGGTTCGCAAGATCTCGCACGGCGAAGGTGTCGAGCGCGTGTTCCAGACCTACAGCCCGGTCGTCGACTCCGTTGCCGTCAAGCGCCGTGGCGACGTTCGCCGCGCCAAACTGTACTACCTCCGTGGTCGTACCGGTAAGGCAGCGCGCATCAAGGAAAAAATCTAGCTTTCATCAGGAATTCATCACCCCGGCGGAGTCATCGCCGGGGTGCATTCCGATATACTGCGGGCCAGCGACAAAAGCTGAACCAATTACTCTTAGTGGGGTCCGTGGACATATGAACAAAGCACTGCTCATTGGCGTTTGCGTCTTTACGCTGAGTGGCTGTGCCTCGCTGGTTTCCTCAGCGACGAGCGGCTTCACGGACAGCCTGTCCGCGTCTATTCTCGACCAGGACGACCCGGAAACGGCAAAGGCCGCGTTGCCGACCTTCATGGTCACAATCGACAGCCTGATTCGTAACCATCCCGACGATCCCGATCTCCTGGCGTCCGGTGCCACGTTGTACGCGTCCTACGGTGCGATCTTCGCGGACGACGAATTGCGCGCGTCGCGGCTGACGACAAAAGCGCGCCGCTACGCATTCACGGCCATGTGCGAAACCTACACGCCGTCCTGCGACTGGCCGGACAACAATTATGACGAATTTGTTGCGACGCTTGATGGCATCAAATCCAGGCATAGCGAGATTCTTTACACCTACGGCTTCGTGTCCCTGGTTTACTTGCGAGCTCACAGTTCGGACTGGAACTCGCTGGCTGAATTGCCGCAGATCGAGGCGTTGTTCAATCGCTATCTGGACATAAGTGGCGACGAAGTTAACGGCGCCGTTTACACCTATATGGGAATATTGCTGACCCTGCGACCGCCGGCCCTCGGAGGCGAGCCTGAAAAAGCTCGCGAGTATTTCGAGAAGGCGATTGCCTTGACCGACGGGCGCGACCTGAGCGCGAAAGTCGAGTATGCGCGAGGCTACGCAAAGCTGCTGTATGAGCGTGAGTTGCACGACCGGTTGCTCAACGAAGTGATCGCTGCGGACGCGGCGCAAGACGGATTTACGCTGAGCAACGTGCTCGCAAAAGAACAAGCAGCGGCCTTGCTGGCCGAAGCAGATGACTATTTCTGAACGAGATGACGATGAAAAGACTGGTCCTGACAATCCTCGTATTGTGCTTTAGCCTGCCGCTGCACGCAGCGACGCTGAAGATCGCTACTGTGACTCCGGAAGGCTCCCAATGGATGACGGAAATGCGGGCGAGTGCCAAGGAGATCAAAGAGCGCACCGAGGGTCGGGTACAGATCAAGTACTACGGCGGGGGCGTCATGGGCAATGACCAGAAAGTGCTCAGCCGTATTCGCATCGGCGCACTGCAAGGTGGAGCGTTCACACCAACGGCGTTGTCGTCCCAGTACCCGGACCTGAATCTCTACGGCTTGCCGATGGTGTTCGATTCGGAAGACGAGGCGGCTTATGTGCGCGAGCAAATGGACGCCAAGCTGCAGCAGGGCCTCGAAGACGCAGGCTGGGTTAACTTCGGTTTCGCGGCCGGGGGATTTGCAATCCTCATGTCGAACACACCGGTCACATCGCTTGCCGATCTGAAAGGGAAAAAGGTATGGGTACCCGACGGCGACACGATAAGTCGGGCGTCGATGGAGGCCATGTCCCTGTCGCCGGTCAACCTGCCGCTAACCGATGTGCTCACCGGGCTGCAAACAGGCCTCATCGATATCGTCGGCATGTCACCGATCGGGGCACTGGTCCTGCAATGGCACACCAAGGTCAAGTATGTCGTCGAGCTGCCGCTCGTCTACACCCTGGGTTTCATGGCGATCGACAAGCGTGCTTTTTACAAGCTCGATCCGGCGGACCAGGCAATCGTGCGTGAAGTCATGGAGCGCACTTACCGGGATTTCGACAAGTCGAACCTTGTTGATAATCAAGGGGCACTTGAGGCCTTGCTTAATTCAGGCATCGAAAGCACGCCGTTCGACCTGGATGAATACCGGAAGGTTCGCGAAGTAACGAGGGTCTCGACGGAAAAGCTGGGCCGGGACGGCGCATTCACGATGGCGCTGTACGAAGAGATGATGCGGCACGCCGCCGACTATCGTAACGGCCAGACAACAGCGGCAAATTGAAGAAAACTCTCGATAGGCTGGATCGCGCAGGGCGGTTTGCCGAGAACACTGCGCTCGTCGTTCTGCTGGCGACAATGATTGGTGTCGCCGTCGCCCAGATCGTCAATCGGCAGCTACTGGGCAGCACGTTCAGCCTTGCCTGGGCGGATGAGCTGGTCAAGATGATCGTCCTCTGGCTGGCGATGGTCGGTTCGATAGCCGCTTGCCGCGACAACAAGCACATCCGCATCGACCTGATCACTCACATCCTGAGCGGCAACATCGTGTCGTGGATCAAGGTCGTTGTCGATCTGTTTGCCGCCGCCGTCTGTGCCGTGATCGGTTGGCAGGCCTACCGTCTCGTGCGCGAGGAAGTGAGCTGGGGCGATACGATTCTAATCGATGTCCCGATGTGGATTGCCCACGCGATCGTGCCGCTCGCCTTCCTGCTGATCAGCTACCAGTTTCTCGTGCGCGTCGCGAAGTTGTTGCTTGGCATCTTCACCGCTGAACAGGCCAAGGAAGCGTCATGATTTTCGTGAGCCTGTTGTTGATCGTGCTGGCGGTGCTCGGAGCCCCGTTGTTCACGATTATTGCCACGAGCGCGATGGTCGGCTTCCACAACAACGACACGGAGTTGATGACCATAGCCCTGGAGTTGCTCAGCATCTCGCAGATGCCGATTCTGACGGCTATTCCTCTATTCACCTTCGCGGGTTACCTGCTCAGCGAGAGCAAGGCGCCGGGTCGGCTGGTGCGTCTTACGAGTGCCCTGTTTGGCTGGATGCCGGGCGGTCTGGCCCTGGTTTGCCTGGCCGCATGCGCGTTCTTCACGGCCTTCACGGGCGCATCCGGTGTCACGATCATTGCGCTGGGCGCGATACTTTACCCGGCCCTAAAGCAGGACGGCTACGGCGATCGATTCAATCTAGGACTGGTTACGTCATCTGGCAGCCTGGGCCTGTTGTTCGCACCGTCGCTGCCACTGATTCTCTACGGCGTCGTTGCCGAGGTCAGCATCGATGACCTGTTCCGCGCAGGTATTCTCCCGGGCCTGATCATGCTGGTGATGCTCGGTGGCTACAGCATCTGGGTGAATCGCGATAACCGCAAGCCGCTGAGTTCGTTCTCGATACGCGAGGTTGGGAGCGCCTTGCGAGCGGCGATCTGGGAGTTACCGCTGCCGATTGTCGTGCTGGGCGGTATCTACTCCGGTTTCTTCGCTGTGTCGGAAGCTGCGGCGATCACAGCCCTGTACGTGTTCATCGCCGAGGTACTTATCAATCGCGAGATCCCGTTCCGTGAGCTGCCGCGGGTCATACGCGAGTCGATGGTGCTCGTCGGTGGCATCCTGATGATCCTGGGCGTATCCCTGGCGTCGACCTACTACATGATCGATGCCGAAGTGCCGCAAAAGCTCCTGCAATTCGTGGCCGAGCTCGTCAGCAGCCCCACGTCGTTCCTCGTATTGCTCCTGCTGTTCCTGCTTGTGCTCGGCGCAATCCTCGATATCTTCTCTGCCATCGTCCTGGTCGTGCCACTGATCCTGCCGATCGCCGCCGGGTTCGGTGTGAACGAGGTGCATCTGGGCATCGTATTTCTTGCGGCGATGCAGCTCGGCTACCTGACGCCACCTGTCGGTCTGAACCTGTTCATCGCGAGTTACCGATTCAACAAACCGATCATGCATGTGTACTCAGCGACATTCCCGTTCCTGGTAATCCTCATGCTGTCGGTTATCCTTATTACATTCCTGCCGGAATTGTCCCTTGTATTCCTTTCCGGTGACTAAGCGAAAAGGTGTAACGTGCGGCATAAAATCGTATTCGGTGTGTTCATGTTGGCGTTTGCGCCATTCGCGGTCGCGTCACTCGAGGACGTACAGCTTCCGGCTGGCTTCGTTATCGAGGAATACGCAGACGTGCCCCAGGCGCGCTCCCTCGCGCTGGGGGACAGGGGAACGCTGTTCGTGTCGACTCGTCAGGGTCGTTCCGTGTACGCCGTTGTAGAGCGTGCGGACGGTTCCACGCGCACCATTGAGCTGCTTGGCGGTATGCGTACGCCGAATGGCATCGCGTTTCACGAAGGCGACCTGTACGTCGCGGAAATCGACCGCATTTATCGCTACAAGAATATTGAAGAGCACCTCAATGATGCGCCAGCCGGTGAAATTCTCGACATCGACCTGCCATCGGACAGTCATCACGGTTGGCGCTACATCGGTTTTGGTCCGGACAAGAAGCTCTACGTCAGCATTGGTGCACCCTGCAACGTGTGTGATGAGTACGGCTACGCTGAAATCATTCGAGTGAATCCGGACGGGTCCGGGCGTGAGACCTACGCCTCCGGCATTCGCAACTCCGTAGGCTTCACGTGGCACCCGGAGTCCAATGACCTGTGGTTTACAGACAACGGGCGAGACAGGCTGGGCGATGACCTGCCGGCCTGTGAGCTGAATCGTGCTTCACGTCGGGGTCTGCACTTCGGGTTTCCGTATTGCCACGCGGGCGAGATCCTCGATCCAAAGTACGGTAAAGAGCGAAAGTGTGAGAACTACACGCCGCCGGTCCAGAAACTGGGGCCGCATGTGGCGCCCCTCGGCCTGAAATTTTACACGGGGGACATGTTTCCCCCTGAGTACCGAAACCAGGTCTTTATCGCGGAACACGGCTCATGGAATCGGTCCAAGAAGATAGGCTATCGCGTTTCGCTGGTGCGGCTGGAAGGAGATACAGCCGTATCGTACGAGCCGTTTGCCTTTGGCTGGCTGCAGGGAGAGTCGGTCTCCGGTCGCCCCGTGGATCTGATCGTAAAGGAAGACGGTTCGTTGCTCGTTAGCGATGATTACGCGGGCAAGATTTATCGCATCAGCTACGTTGGCGATGCTGTTAAGGAAATTACGTATGAGTAATGGCAACTTCGTGGTGCGCTTTTTCGGCGCGATCTGGCGCGGCGCCGATGGGCTGCGTAAAGTCCTGCATCTGTTCCTGCTGCTGTTTTTGTTCCTGCTGTTCTTCGGCGCGATCTCCGGTGACGCTCCGCACCTCGTGCCTCAGCGTGCGGCGCTGTTCTTGCAGCCGGCAGGCCCGTTGGTTGAACAGGTAGCGGGCGATCCCTATGACCGTGCTGCCGCCCAACTGACACAAAAGCCGGTGCCCCAGACGTTGGTGTCCGATGTTGTTGAAGCGCTGGATTCTGCACGCGACGATGATCGCATCGAGATCGTGCACCTGGAGCTTTCGGCGTTGGGAAGTGCCGGACTCAGCAAGTTGCAACGTGTCGCCGCGGCGATGGCGCGCTTCCGGGAAACAGGCAAGCGTATCGTTGCGAGCGCCGACTTCTACTCACAGCAGGCCTATTACCTGGCGGCCCATGCCGACGAGGTGTACATGCACCCGGAAGGCATTGTTTACCTGCAGGGTTATGGCGCCTATCGCAATTACTTCAAAGACGCGATCGATCTGTTGCGCATCGACTGGAACGTCTTCAGGGTCGGTACTCACAAGTCCTTCGTTGAACCCTACACGCGTATGGACATGTCGCCGGAAGATCGAGAATCGCGACTGCACCTGATCGGGCAGTTCTGGCGTATGTACCAGGATGACGTTGTCTCCGCACGCGGCCTTGCGCCAGGCGCAATTGATGACTACGCGCAAAACATGGTGCAGCACGTCGCGAATGCGAACGGCGATATTGCGCAAGCCGCCCTCGACCATGGTCTGATCGATGACCTGCTCGGGCGTGCCGAGTTGCGCGAGGTCCTGCAAGGCTACGTTGGCGTCGATGCTGATGACGATTCCATGTATGCCGCCGTGGGTTGGGCTAACTACCTTGGGCAGGCGCGGCTCCTGGGAGGGGGGCGCGTGAAGTCAGAGAATATCGCGATAATCGTCGCGGCCGGCGACATCCTCGACGGTTCGCAGCCGCCCGGAACCATTGGCGGTGAGTCGACAGCCTTGCTGCTGCGGCGAGCGCTGACGGACGAGTCAGTCAAAGCCGTCGTGCTCAGGGTGGACAGCCCGGGAGGCAGCGTATTCGCCTCCGAGGTGATAGCCCAGGAGATCGAGGCGCTGCAGGAAGCCGGTAAGCCCGTTGTGGCTTCCATGGGGAGCGTCGCGGCGTCTGGCGGCTACTGGATTTCCGTCGTCGCGGACCGCGTGCTCGCAAGTCCGGCGACAGTGACCGGATCCATCGGCATTTTCGGTATGGTGCCGACATTTCAGCGAACGCTCGACATGGTCGGTGTCGCGACCGACGGGGTAGGGACCACTCCATGGGCGGGCGAACTGCGTAGTGATCGCGAAATGGGCGAACACACCAAGCAGCTTTTCCAGATGGTCATCGAGGACGGCTACAACGACTTCATATCCGGCGTGGCCGAGAACCGTGAGCTCGACAAGGAGTACGTGGACTCCATTGGGCAGGGGCAGGTGTGGACCGGCAACGACGCGTTCGAGAACGGGCTGGTCGATCAGCTCGGGGATCTCGAGGATGCGATCATCGCGGCTGCGGAACTGGCAGGGCTGGCCGACGGTGAGTACGGTGAGAAGCTGATCGAAAAACAGCTGACCGCGACAGAGCAGATGATTCTCGACTTCCTGACGATCGTGCAGGTGGCAGGAATCGAGCCCGGCGCGTTCGTCAGGTCACGCACGTCGGTCGAGGTATTCGCCGATCGGATGCAGGAGCTGTTGTTTGACATTCGTCGATTCAACGATCCCAAAGGCATGTATGCGCACTGTTTTTGCGAGCTGGATTGACCGCTATCCTACGCACTTTTCCGAATTGACACTTCCTACCCCTGTTGCATACTAGAGTCGCGAAAGGGCAAATCTGGCGAAAGCCAGTGACGCAAAGCCACGGGTCCTCGCATCCTCCGCGACGCATTTCGCTACGCCACGAAGGACCCAGGATCGCCGAGCCGCCGACACTGTATATGGCTTACCAAAAGGATATGGGTCATGTTTTCCGTGCAGAAGATCCCGGTTTCAGTCGTTCTACTGACACTGCTCGTAGCGTATTTCTTCGTAACCGGACAGTTGCCCTAGGAGTCTGAGCACGTAAATAGAACGACTCAGGACTATTTTGTGAGATAAAACGAAATAGTCGTCACTACACGTACATCTTTCTCGATCTTCATCGTGTCGGAGTAGTTTTCTCCGACATCCTTGATGATGAATCCACCTTGCCTGGCAAAGCGGATACCGCCGACGTCGACCCCGGCATTCGACGCAAACTCGTTTGCCGCCAAACGCGCGTTGGTTGTTGCCTCCTTGAGCATCTCGGGCTTGATCTCGTTCAGCCCCGTGAAGTAGTAGGAAGGTGCATTGTTCCGAATGTCGACACCTTGCGCGATGAGCTCATTGAGCTTGGAGCGCGCCTCGGACACGAGCCGAACCTTGTCGGTCTCGACCTCGATTGAACCCGTGAGGTAGAAGCGTTCCTCGACAAGGACCTGGTCGTCGTCTCGAAACTCCTGGTGGTTGTAGTCAACAACTCCGGGCGTAATCTCCGCTTCTTCGAAGCCGCTTTCCAGCAGTATCCCCACGATCTTCGACCGGTCGGCTTTGGATTTCTCGTACAACGCCTGGATTGCAGCCTCGTCCCGGCCCGATACGGTGTACTGGATACGCCAGAACGCGCGGTCGGCCTCGACCCTGCGTTCAGCCAGGCCTTTGACCTCGGCCGTGTTGATACCCACGCTGGAGTTATACATCGTCTGGCCGACAAAATAGCCGGCTGCCGCGATGCCCAGCGACAATATTAGCGCAGGCAGGAAAGCGAAGCTGCGATTCGTGTGGCTCATATCAGTTCCAATGCAGGATGACTTTACCGGACTGGCCGGACTCCATCAGTTCGAATGCCGGCTGGAATTCGTCGATATCGAAATGATGCGTAATGATCGGCTCCATGTTGAGCCCGCTCTGCAGCATGCTCGACATCTTGTACCAGGTCTCGAACATCTCCCGACCGTACACGCCTTTCAGGATCAGCCCCTTGAAGATGACATCATTCCAGTTGATGGCCATGTCGCTCGGGGGAATACCGAGGATGGCGACCTTGCCGCCATGATGCATGGTGCGCAGCATGTCGCGGAAGGCCTGCGGATTGCCGGACATTTCCATGCCGACATCGAAGCCTTCGACCATGCCGAGTTCCTGCGTCGTGTCGTCGATGGTCGTCGTCGTGACATTGATCGCGCGGGTTGCACCCATCTTGCGCGCGAGGTCGAGACGATAGTCGTTGACGTCCGTAATCACGACGTGGCGAGCGCCCGCGTAGCGAGCAATGGCGACGGCCATGATGCCGATCGGGCCGGCGCCGGTGATGAGGACGTCTTCGCCGACAAGGTCGAACGACAATGCCGTGTGGGTGGCGTTACCAAGGGGGTCGAGAATGGCGGCCATCTCGTCCGAAATTGCATCCGGAAGCTTGAACGCGTTGAATGCGGGGACCGAGATGTACTCGGCAAACGCACCCGGACGGTTCACGCCGACACCGAGGGTGTTCATGCAAAGATGCCTGCGGCCTGCGCGACAGTTGCGACAGACGCCACAGGTGATGTGGCCTTCAGCGGAGACGCGGTCGCCGATCTCGAAGCCCATGACCTCGATCCCCTTGTCGACGATCTCACCGCTGAATTCGTGGCCGACCGCCATTGGCACGGGTATTGTCGCCTGCGCCCAGTCATCCCACTTGAAGATGTGAATGTCGGTGCCGCAGATCGCGGTGCGTTTTACCTTGATCAATACATCGTTGTGGCCGACCTGCGGTTTCTCGATGTCCTCCATCCAGATGCCGCGTTCTGCTTTCGCCTTGACCAGTGCTTTCATTATCGTGTCCTTGATTCAAGCCTAGCTGATAACGCCCAGTTCACGACCGACATCCGTGAAGGCGTCGATCGCCTTGTCGAGTTGCTCGCGAGTCAGGCCAGCGGACATTTGCGTGCGAATACGGGCCTGACCCTTGGGTACGACCGGGAACGAGAAACCGATAACATAGATGCCGCGCTCGAGGAGTTTATCCGCCATCGTCGTTGCCAGTTTCGCGTCGCCCAGCATGACCGGGATTATCGGGTGCTCGCCGGGTTTCAGGTCGAAGCCACGCGCCGTCATCTCGTTGCGGAAATAGGCCGCATTTTCGTGCAGCTGTTGCTGCAGCGAGTTGTCGCGTTCGAGCAGGTCGAGTACAGCGATTGACGACGCGGCGATCATTGGCGCTACCGAGTTAGAGAACAGGTAGGGGCGGGAGCGCTGGCGCAGCCAGCCCACAATTTCCTTGCGGCCGGACGTGTAGCCACCCGACGCGCCACCCAGTGCCTTGCCGAGCGTGCCGGTAATGATGTCCACTCGACCCATGACGCCGCGGTACTCATGCGTCCCTTTGCCATGTTCGCCCATGAACCCGGCCGAGTGGCAGTCGTCGATCATGGTCAGCGTGTCGAACTCCTCGGCCAGGTCGCAGATGCCTTGCAGGTCGGCAATCGTGCCGTCCATCGAAAACACGCCATCGGTTACAACCAGCCCCACATTGGCGTCGCTTGCGGCTTCGAGTTGTGTGCGCAGGTCCGCCATGTCGTCATTGGCATAGCGATAACGCGCGGCCTTGCACAGGCGGATGCCGTCGATGATGCTGGCATGATTCAAGGCATCGCTGATCACGGCATCGTCAGGGCCGAGCAGTGTTTCAAACAGGCCGCCGTTGGCGTCGAAGCACGAAGGGTAGAGAATGGTCTCCTCTGTACCCAGGAACGCGCTGATGCGTTCCTCGAGCGCTTTGTGAATCGTCTGCGTGCCGCAAATGAAGCGTACGGAGGCCATGCCATAGCCGAATTCGTCGAGCGCCTTGTGCGCCGCGGCAATGACTTCCGGATGGTTGGCGAGGCCGAGGTAGTTGTTCGCGCAGAGATTCAGTACCTCCCTGGTGCCGCCGTTGGACTTGACCTCGATAGCAGCTTGCTGGGGTCCGGCGATCAGGCGTTCCTTCTTGAACAGGCCTTCGCCGTGGAGGGCTTCGGTTTGCTCGGCGAGCGAGGAGAGGAATTTAGCGGGCACGGGATTGCTCTTCTGGGTGGTTGGACGCAAAGTATATCAGCAGGAAGAAGGAGATCGACTGTGGCTGACCGCAACTTGCGGCTCGACAGATGGCTGTGGTTCACGCGCTTTTACAAGACGCGCTCGGCGGCAAGCGCCGCAGTGTCGGGCGGGCATATTCGCTTGAACGGGGAACGATCGCGCAGCTCGAACAAGGTGACGATCGGCGATCGGATTCGGGTAGTCCGCAACCAGCTTACCTACGAACTGACGGTCGTGGATATTCCGTCACGGCGCGGACCGGCGGCCGAGGCACGGGCCTGTTACAGCGAGGCCGAAGAGAGTATCGCCGCGCGGGAAAGCCTTCTTGGTGACCTGCGCAGCGATCGCCTGCGGATGCCAACAACGCCTGGCCGACCGGACAAACATACGCGCCGTATGCTGCGCGACAGGAATCGCGGGAAAGGCTGAAAATCCGTGTCAATACGAGTGCCGGTCTCGCATTTAATACCCTATAATCGCCGGCCTCAGGCCCGCCTGCGGGCAATAACACGAATCCACTCGACGTGGACGTACGGAGTGTCTTATGAGCTTCATCGACCAACCGGCTGCGCATCCCGGCAGCATCCCCTACATCAACGACAAATACCTGGCAGACGAGCAGACGATTGTCCGGGAGCTTGCCGCGCTGGCGGATCCCGGTGAGTCCGCGCGCAGGAAGATCCTGGATACGGCGGCGCAACTGGTTCGTGCCGTCCGCAAGAATACTGAGAATGAGGGGGGTATTGAAGCGTTCCTGCAGCAGTACGACCTGTCGTCGGATGAAGGTGTCTTGCTCATGTGCATCGCGGAAGCTCTGCTGAGGATTCCGGACGCCGACACGGCCGATCGCCTGATCGCGGACAAGATTACGTCGGCGAAGTGGCAGGACCATGTTGGAACCAGTGATTCCCTGTTCGTCAACGCCTCAACCTGGGGACTGATGCTGACGGGCAAGATACTGACGCTCGAAGAGATCTCGGGACGCAGTCCGGCGCGGCTGCTCGGTAAACTGGTCACGCGTGCCGGTGAGCCCGTAGTGCGTAGCGCGATGCGCCAGGCCATGAAGATCATGGGGCACCAGTTCGTCATGGGGCGCACGATCGGCGAGGCGCTGAAACGCGCGCTCAAGAGCACCGACCTGCCGTACCGTTACTCGTTCGACATGCTCGGCGAATCGGCGCTGACCGCGGCGGATGCGCAGCGCTACCTGGACAACTACCACACGGGTATCAAGAGTATCGCCGACGGTCCGCAGGTCGACGCCCCGGACGTTTTCTCAGCGCCCGGAATCTCGGTGAAACTGTCGGCGCTGCACCCGCGCTACGAGTTTTCTCACGAAGAGCGTGTCTTGGCGGAGCTGCTGCCCGCCGTGCGGGAACTCGCTCTGCACGCGAAGGAAGTCGGCATCGGCCTGACGATCGACTCCGAAGAGGCGCATCGACTCGAGCTGTGGCTTGGCATTTTTGAGCGCGTCTACCGGGACCCGGCACTCGACGGCTGGGACGGCTTCGGCGTGGCGCTGCAGACCTACCAGCGGCGTGGTAACGACGCCATGCGCTTCCTGATCGACCTGGCCGGCGATGTCGGTCGGCGTATCCCGGTGCGGCTGGTGAAGGGTGCGTACTGGGACAGCGAGATCAAGTGGGCACAGGAACAGGGGCTCGAGAGTTATCCCGTGTATACGCGCAAGTCGCATTCGGATGTGTCGTACCTGGCGGCGGCGCGTGCCGCGCTCGACGCGGGCGAAAAAATCTACGCGCAGTTCGCAACGCACAACGCGCACACACTCGCGAGTATCCTGCATTTCGCAGGATCGCGCCGCGATTACGAGTTCCAGCGTCTGCATGGCATGGGTGAGGAGCTGTATGCCGAGGTCGTTGACCCGGAGAAGCACAATCGGCCATGCCGCGTCTACGCGCCCGTCGGCAACCACGAAGATCTCCTGCCATACCTCGTGAGGCGGCTGCTCGAGAACGGCTCGAACACCTCCTTCGTCAACAAGATCGCCGATGAGTCGATTGACGTAATGGACATCGTCGCGGACCCGCTTGAGCTGGCAGCCAAGCATGACTACGCGGCGCATGACCGGATACCGGCGCCGGCGGATATCTTCCAGCCGGAACGCGATAACTCGCGAGGCATCAACCTGGCCGACCGCAGCGTCAGCCGGCAGCTGCTGACTGATCTTCACGCAGCAAGCCAGAAGCCGATAACGGGCAGGCCCATTATCGGCGGGCAAGAGGTAAACGGCAGGGAGGATCCGTCGGTCAACCCTGCAAACACCTCGGAAGTCGTCGGTGTTTGCCACCAGGTATCCGAAGAACATATTGACCGGGCTATCGAACTGTCGGTCGCGGCACAACCGGCCTGGGATCGCCTGGGCGGTCACGAAAGGGCGAATATTCTCAACCGGGCTGCCGACCTGTTTGAGGCTCACAAGGACGAGCTTCTACGCCTTTGCGTCATGGAGGGCGGCAGGAGTATCCCTGACTCCATTTCCGAGCTGCGTGAGGCTGTCGACTTCATGCGGTACTACGGTGCCCAGGCGAGAAAGCACTTTGGCGATCCGATCGTGATGCCCGGGCCGACCGGAGAACGCAATACCTACACGATGCGCGGGCGCGGTGTGTTCATCGCCATCAGTCCGTGGAATTTCCCGTTGGCTATTTTTACGGGCCAGGTTACGGCGGCGCTCGCTGCGGGCAACGCGGTGCTCGCCAAACCGGCCGCGCCAACACCGCTGGTGGCATACCGCGCGGTGCAGCTGCTGCACGAGGCGGGTGTGCCCGCGGACATCCTGCATTTCATTCCTGGCAGCGGCAGGCTGGTTGGCGGCAGGGCGGTTGCCGACCCGCGCGTAGCGGGCGTGGTGTTCACCGGCTCGACGGAAGTCGCTCGGACCATCAACCAGACGCTGGCGAGTCGCGATGGCCCGATTGGCGTGCTGATTGCCGAGACGGGCGGCCAGAATGCCATGTTTGTCGATAGCTCGGCATTGCCCGAGCAGGTCGTGCACGACGCTATCTATTCTGCGTTCAACAGCGCCGGTCAGCGTTGTTCGGCGTTACGCCTGTTGTGCGTCCAGGACGAGATCGAACCGCGTACGCTCGAGTTGCTCAAGGGGTACATGGATGAATTGGTCATCGGCGACCCGCGGCACTTGTCGACGGATGTCGGGCCGGTCATCGATGATCCCTCCAGGGTCACACTGGATGCGCATATCGAGCGCATGGCCAGGGAGCAGAGAATCGTACATCGATGCACGCTACCCGAGGAAACCCGCAGCGGAACCTATTTCGCACCGACGCTCGTGGAGATCGACGATATCGGCGCGCTGACCGAAGAGCAATTCGGTCCGGTGCTGCACGTGGTCAAATTCAAGAGCCGTTACCTGGACAAGATGCTCGCCGCCGTGAATGCGACCGGTTTCGGACTGACGATGGGATTGCACAGCCGCATCGATTCCAGGGTGGCCGGCGTTGCCGCGAATTGCGGTGCCGGCAACCTGTACGTGAACCGCAACATGATTGGCGCAGTGGTTGGCGTGCAGCCGTTCGGTGGCAGGGGACTGTCCGGTACCGGGCCGAAAGCCGGCGGTCCGAACTACGTGCAGCGCTTCGGTACCGAGTTCACGTTAAGCAACAACATTTCGGCGGTCGGCGGCAACGCGAGCCTTCTTACGCTGGGCTCCGATTGATGGCGGCGGTCAGCGTATTCGACATTTTCAAAATAGGCGTCGGCCCGTCGAGTTCCCACACCATGGGACCCATGACGGCGGCGCGCGCGTTCGTCGACAGTATCGAGGGGCTGCCTGTCGCCAGGATCGACGTAAGCCTGTTCGGGTCTCTCGCCTGGACAGGCAAGGGGCACGCCACTGACTCGGCCATCCTGCTGGGCCTCGCCGGCCACAGGCCCGAGACGATCAATGCCGACGCGATCGATGGCCTCCTCGCGATCATTCGTGCGGACAAGCGAATTGACGTTCCGGGTATTGGCGCGATCGATTTCGACCCCGGGACGGACATCGTGTTCAACCTCGAGCGCGAACTGGATCGCCATACCAACGGCATGACGTTTCGTGCGCTCGATGCCGACGGTGCAACCCTGCGGGAAGACAACTACTTCTCGGTCGGTGGCGGCTTCATCGCGAGGAATGACGAGCCCGAGGCGGCGGGACACGACCGGGAGCCGCCACTGCTGTTTTCGACCAGCGCGTCGCTGCTGGAGCTGGCGGCGTCGAACAATCTCAGCATCGCCGAGCTCGTGTTTCGGAACGAGCTGACCTGGGACACCGCAGAAAACGTCGAGAGGCGACTGGACGAAATCTGGGCGGCAATGAATGCCTGTATCGATCGCGGCATGAGCACGGATGGTGTGCTGCCCGGGCAGATGTCCGTCCTTCGCCGCGCACGCAAACTGGCCACCAGGCTTTCGAGTCGCGGCGAACCCCAGGCCCTCGATGCGATGGAATGGGTCAACGTCTACGCGATCGCAGTGAACGAGGAAAACGCCTCTGGAGGTCGCGTCGTCACGTCGCCAACCAACGGTGCTGCGGGGATTATTCCCGCTGTCATGCGCTTTTACGCGGACTTCGTTCCGGGGGCTGACGCGAGACGTATGCGGACGTTCCTGCTGACGGCCGGCGCAATTGGCATACTCTACAAGGTCAACGCGTCCATTTCCGGTGCTGAGATGGGATGCCAGGGCGAGGTCGGTGTTGCGTGCTCGATGGCGGCCGGGGGGCTGGCCGCGGCGCTCGGCGGATCCAATGACCATATCGAAGAAGCGGCCGAGATCGGCATGGAGCACAACCTGGGGCTAACCTGTGACCCGATTGGCGGGCTCGTTCAGATTCCCTGTATCGAGCGCAATGCGATGGGCGCCGTGAAGGCAATCAACGCTGCCAAGCTTGCCATGCATGGCGACGGAACCCACAAAGTGACGCTTGACCAGGTGATCGAGACGATGCGGCAGACCGGCGAGGACATGTCGTCGCATTACAAGGAGACCTCCCAGGGCGGACTGGCGGTCAACGTACCGCAGTGCTGAATATCAACCGGGACTATTGCCTTGTCGAACTGCGTTGATCGGGCGCGTGAGCCGTTCGAAGCCTTCAAGGCAGCCTGTGGGGACGGCCGCGGGGGCTTTGCGGGTTAGCCTAGGCGACCGGTTTCTTGGGCCAGTCGTGGACGAGCAGCCGGGTTTCAGGCCGTTCGTACAGGAACCAGTCATCCCGGTCGATCTCGACGGACACCACGCCGGCCGTGGGGAGATTGTGCGTCAGCCCGGGTACCAGGTAATTCACGAAATCCGTCAGGCCGGGGTTATGGCCGACAATCATCAGGTTATTGAAGTTGTTGTCCTGGGCGACGACCACGTCCAGGATCTCGTCGAGTGACGCAAGATACAGGCGGTCGTCCTTCTGCAGGAATTCGCGCGGGTAGTTGATGGCGCGGGCGATGATCTTGGCCGTCGTCCAGGCACGCGTGGCCGGGCTCGAGACGATCTGCGACGGACGTATCCCGTGATTCTGCAGACGCCGGCCCATGACAGGCGCGTCGCGCTTGCCGCGGTGATTCAGGGGGCGCTTGGCGTCGGGCAGGCCAGTGTTGCTCCAGCTGGATTTCGCATGACGGACAATTGTCAGTATTTTCAAGATATTAAAGCCTGCACTTAAAACTTACATTAAGCCGGTTTGTAGCCTCGCTTCCTCGGTCATCATGCCCACATTCCAGGGCGGGTCAAATACCAGCTCCACGTGAACGTCGGACACCGTCGGTATGACGGCTATTTTTTCACGTGCGTCCTGGACCAGCACATCGCCCATACCGCAGCCCGGTGCGGTCAGCGTCATGTCGACGCTGACCGACCGTTCGCCGTTGCCGAGTGAGGTGACATCGCAGCGATAGACCAATCCGAGGTTAACGATGTCAACGGGGATCTCCGGATCGTAGCAGGTCTTGAGCTGTTCCCAGATCACGCTCTCGATGTCTTCGTCGGTGGCGTTTTCCGGTATCGCCGGCGGCGGCACGGGCTCTTTTCCCAAAGCGTCGGCGTCGGCGCCCGAGATTCGAAAGAGGTTGCCTTCGACGTACACGGTAAAACTGCCGCCCAGCGCCTGGGTGATGAATCCCTCGGTGCCTTCGCGCAGCGTTACGACTTCGCCAGCCGGGATAATGACGGCGCTGACATCGCGCATGAGGTTTACGGGCTCATTGGTGTGACCGAACATGCTGCAACTTACTCCGTGGTGGCCGGTACGGCGTCGTGATTCAGTGCTGAACGCAATGCGTGCCAGGCAAGCGTTGCGCATTTTATCCTGGACGGGTACTCGCGGACGCCGTCCAGCGCTCTCAGTTTCTCAAGGTTGTTCGCGAGCTCGGCGCTCCCGTCGCCGGCCAGGCGCTCGGCAACAGCGGCACAGCAGCGGCGGGCCTGCTCGACGGGCAGGCCGGTAACGGCATCGGTAAGCAGCGATGCCGAGGCTACAGAGATCGCGCAGCCGCTCCCCTCGAAACTCGACGACTCAATATTGCCCGCGTCGTTCACGCGCAGGTAGAGCCGCAGTTTATCGCCGCACAGCGGGTTGATGCCGTCAGCGGTGTGGGTCGCATCGTCGAGCCGCCCAAAATGGCGCGGATTGCGAGAATGGTCGAGTACCAGCTCGCGATAGAGGTCCTGCATGTCGCGCGCGCTGTCCGTCATGCAAAGATCTCTTTGGCCTTGTCGAGCGCGGCGACAAGCCGGTCGACATCGTCGCGGTTGTTGTAGAACGCAAGCGACGCGCGCGCGGTGCCCGACAGGCCGAAGCGCTGCATGAGGGGCATGGCGCAGTGGTGACCGGTACGTATGGCGACGCCCTGGTGATCGAGGATGGTACCGAGGTCATGTGAATGAATGTCGTCGATCAGGAACGACTGTGCGCTTGCCTTGTGGCGTGCCTCGCCGATCAGTCGAATCCCCTCGACCTTTTTCAACTCGGCAACCATGTAATCATGCAATTCCTGCTCGTAACTGGCGATGTTCACCATGCCGATGGCCTGCAGGTAGTCGATCGCCGCGCCCAGTCCCACAACGCCAGAAATGTTCGGTGTGCCCGCTTCGAACTTGTAGGGCAGTTCGTTGTAGATCGTCTTGTCGAAGCTGACCTCGAGAATCATGTCGCCGCCACCTTGCCAGGGTGGCATCGACTCCAGCAGTTCCTCACGTCCGTAGAGGACGCCTGTGCCGGTCGGGCCGAACATCTTGTGTCCGGAGAACGCATAGAAATCGCATCCCAGTGCCTGCACGTCGACATCCAGGTGCGGGACGCCCTGCGCCCCGTCGACGAGCACGGGGATACCGCGCTGCCTGGCCTGCTGAATGACCTCGTCGAGAGGGCAAATGGTGCCGAGCGCATTGGCAACGTGCGCGATACCAATCAGGAATACTCGGTCATCGATGAGTTCAAGCATCCTGTCCAGCTCGACCTCGCCTTTGTCGTTGATCGGTGCGACAACGAGCTCTGCACCCGTTTGTTCGCAGACCAGTTGCCAGGGCACGATGTTGGCGTGGTGCTCGAGATGCGTAATCAGGATCTTGTCGCCCGGCGCAAGGCGAGGGCGGCAGAAGCTCTGCGCGACGAGATTAATCGACTCGGTGGTGCCGCTGGTGAGAACGACTTCGGCGCGTGAGGCCGCATTAATGAACTCGCGGACCTTGTCGCGCGCGCCCTCGTAGGCTTCTGTTGCACGCTGGCTGAGCGTGTGCACGCCGCGGTGCACATTGGCGTGGTCTTCTCGTTGGTAGCGGGCAACGGCATCAATCACCACGCCGGGCTGCTGCGCGGAGGCTGCGCTGTCAAGGTACACCAACGGCTGGCCGTGAACCGACTGGTTCAACGCCGGGAAATCCGCTCGCCATTCTGCCGCTGCGATGGTCCTTACGGGTGCACCCATCAGGAGAAGTCCTC
Organism: uncultured Gammaproteobacteria bacterium; assembly: GCA_963698895.1. Lineage (GTDB taxonomy): Bacteria > Pseudomonadota > Gammaproteobacteria > Steroidobacterales > Woeseiaceae > UBA1847. The sequence continues at coordinate 252,224 of CAVOSO010000003.1, forward strand.
GTCCGTGTTGATCAGCACGGCGAGCCGCGCCTCGACCAGTTCGCCGACCGTCGCTTTTGCTGCCTCGACCGGGATCCGGGAGACGAGTCCCGCCGCGAACGCGTGCATCAATATCCGGGTCGCATGCTGTTTGTCGAGCCCGCGGGTGCGCAGGTAGAAGAGGGAGGTCTCGTCAAGCTGACCGACCGTGGTGCCGTGGCTGCATTTGACGTCATCCGTATAGATCTCGAGTTCGGGTTTGGCGTCGATCTCCGCCTTTTCCGACAGGAGAAGGTTGTGATTCGCCTGGTCTGCATCCGTGCCGTCCGCGCCCTCGTGCACGATCGCCTTGCCGTTCCATACACAACGGCACTTGCCGTTCAGGATGCCACGATATTCCTGCCGCGAGGTGGCCGGGCCAACGCGGTGATCGACGCGCGTGTGGTTGTCGATGTGCTGTCCGTCGCCGGCCAGGTACAGGCCGTCGAAAGAAATCTCGGCACCGGGGTTCGCGATATCTATCAGGAGGTCATTGCGGACGAGTCCGCCACCCAGGTCGAAACCGGCCGACGAGAATCTCGCGTCGCGACCCACGCTAACGTGCGTAATTCCCGTCTGTACGTGGTTGAGGTCGCGATCCTGGATACGTACATGCCTGGCCGCCGCATTGTCCCCGACTGCAATTTTGACGACCGCATTGGCGTAGTGATCTGCTGCGCCGAGCGACACGTGGTACTCGATCAGTTCGCCCGATGCATGTGCGGCAAACTCCACGTCGATATAGGACTGCGAGGTCGCTGCGTCGGCTGCGCCATCGATCAGGAGAATGCCCACCGGCTTCGCTGGCGTTCCGTCAATGCGTACGCGCAGGCCGTCGAGCAATAGCGCCGTATTGAGTTCAGCGAGCGCATTTTCAGCGACTGGCGCTGCATCCACTCGTACGGCAGTGACCTCGGGTATCGCGTCCGGAAGAGCGCAATTCCCCGTTGGCGATTACGAACCACGTCGCATCAATTGACGAGGTAATGCGTGCTATATCGTCGGCGATCTCGGCGGCGACGGTGGCGCCGCCAGCATCGAGCCAGCGCGTCGTTATCTCTCGTGCACGCGACAGGTCCGTGTATTTCCAGTCCTCATCGCGCGTCGTCGGCAGGCGGTCGACGATGGCCTGCAATTTGTCGGTGGGGAGGCGTGTCATCCGTTGGCAGCCTCACGCACCCAGTCGTAGCCCTTTTCTTCCAGTTCGAAGGCCAGGGATTTGTCACCGGACTTGATGATCCGTCCTGCCGACAAAACATGGACGAAGTCCGGCTCAATGTAGTCGAGCAGGCGCTGGTAGTGTGTGACAAGAATGATCGCTCGATCCGGATCTCGCAGGGAATTCACGCCTTCTGCAACGGCCTTGAGTGCGTCGATATCGAGCCCGGAGTCGGTCTCGTCGAGGATGGCCAACTCCGGCTCGAGCATCGCCATCTGCAGGATCTCATTGCGTTTCTTTTCGCCGCCGGAGAAACCTTCGTTCACGCCGCGATTCAGGAACTTCGGGTCCATTCCAAGGGTCGCCATTTTCTCCTTGGCGAGTTTCAGGAATTCAAACGCGTCGATCTCGCCCAGCCCCTGGTGCTTGCGCTTGGCGTTCAATGCGGCCTTGAGCAGGTAGGCGTTGTTGACCCCGGGAATTTCAACCGGGTACTGAAATCCCAGGAAGATGCCTTCCCGGGCGCGTTCCTCGGGTTCGAGTTCCAAAAGGTCCACGCCCTTGAACGTGACGGATCCGCCGGTGACTTCGTGGTCCTGGTGGCCCGCGACAACCTGTGCAAGCGTGCTCTTACCAGAGCCATTCGGCCCCATGATGGCGTGTATTTCGCCGGCTTTTACGTGCAGCGAGAGGCCTCGCAGTATTTCAGTATCACCGATGCGGCTTTTCAGATTCTTGATTTCGAGCATGTCTATTCCTAGCCGACGGCGCCTTCGAGACTGACGTTCAGCAACGCCTGTGCCTCCACGGCAAATTCCATCGGGAGTTCCTTGAAGACTTCCTTGCAGAAGCCGTTAACGATCATGTTGACGGCATCTTCTTCCGAGATGCCGCGCTGCCGGCAGTAGAACAGCTGGTTCGCCGATATCTTCGACGTCGTTGCCTCGTGTTCGACTTTGGCAGATGGGTGTTTGATTTCCATGTACGGGAAGGTGTGCGCGCCACACTCCTTGCCGATGAGCAATGAATCGCACTGGGTGTGGTTACGCGCTCCCGCCGCCTGCGGCAGGATCTTGACCAGCCCCCGGTAGGACTGCTGGGCGCGTCCTGCCGAGATGCCCTTGGAGACGATCGTCGAGCGCGTATTGCGCCCGATGTGAATCATCTTCGTACCGGTGTCCGCCTGCTGCAGATTGTTGGTGACGGCAACCGAGTAGAACTCGCCGACAGAGTTTTCGCCGCGTAGCAGACAACTCGGGTATTTCCAGGTAATGGCAGACCCTGTTTCCACCTGTGTCCAGGAGATCTTGGAATTCCTGCCGCGGCAGTCGCCGCGCTTGGTCACGAAATTGTAGATGCCGCCCACGCCGTTCTCGTCGCCCGGGTACCAGTTCTGCACCGTTGAATACTTGATCTCGGCGTCATCGAGGGCGACCAGTTCCACGATGGCCGCGTGCAGCTGGTTCTCGTCGCGCATTGGCGCGGTACATCCTTCGAGATAGCTGACGTAGCTGCCTTCATCGGCAACGATGAGCGTGCGCTCAAACTGCCCGGTGTTGGCTGCATTTATCCGGAAGTAGGTCGACAATTCCATCGGGCAGCGGACGCCTTTCGGTATGTAGACGAACGAGCCGTCACTGAAGACGGCCGAGTTCAGCGCGGCGAAGAAGTTGTCGCGGCGCGGCACGACCGTTCCCAGGTACTTCCTGACCAGTTCGGGGTGCTTGATGACCGCCTCGGAGAAGGACGAGAAGATGACGCCGGCCTTGGCGAGCTTGTCCTTGAAGGTCGTCGCAACCGATACGCTGTCGAACACGGCGTCGACGGCCACACCGGCGAGGCGAGCACGCTCATGCAGTGGAATGCCGAGCTTGTCGTAGGTCTCCAGCAGCTTAGGGTCTACCTCATCCAGGCTCTTGGGGCGATCGTCGTCTGACTTTGGCGCCGCGTAGTAGGAGATCTCGTCATACTTGATCTTCGGGTAGTGGATATGGGCCCACTCGGGCTCCTTCATCTCCAGCCACTGGCGATACGCCTGCAGGCGCCATTCCAGCAGCCAGTCCGGTTCGTTCTTGCGTGCCGAAATCGCACGTACCGTGTCTTCGTCCAGACCCGGAGGCAGGCTGGTCGTCGCAATATCGGTGATGAAACCGTGCTCGTAACGCCGGTTGACGAGACTCTCGAGATTTTCTGATTCAGTCGCCATTGTTTTCCACGTTGATAGGTAAGCCGGCGAAGCGAAATGTCGGCACCGGGCTGTTGCTGCGTAAGAGATCGTTGAGGGTTACATCCTGCAGTGCCCGTCGGATGGCGATGTTGATGCGTTGCCATGCGCCGCCAACGCTGCAGATGCCCTCGTGCTCGCAGTCGCCGTCGCTGGCGCTGCACTCGGTGATCGAGACCGGCCCTTCCAGGGCATCGATGACATCCGCCGCACTGATCAGCTGCGGGGGACGCGCCAGCCGGTAGCCACCGGCCGAGCCTCGAGTGGAGGTGACCAGGCCGGCCCTCGCGAGTGATTTCAGCAGCTTGCTGACGGTCGGCAAGGCGACGCCGGTCGCCTGGGCGACGTCGGCGGCGCTGCACACGGTTACCTGGTGTTCGGCCAGGTGGGCGAGCAGGACGGTGCCGTAGTCGGTGAGTTTGCTGATTCGGAGCATTCGCAGGGGCTTGCCGGAGAATAAGGGACTATTTTAGTCCTATTTAAGTCCACGGGCTACACTTTCAAGAGAATTCCTGCGCGATTTTTGATTTTAATGGGTTATCCTACGCGCCACAGACGGACCTGGCAGCAAATTCATTGGGCGACTATTCCGAAAACCTGATCGAGATTCGTGATCTCAAATATTCTCGCGGGCCGCGCGCGATCTTTGACGGGCTGAATCTGAACATCAAGCGCGGTGAGATCACGGCGCTGATGGGCCCGAGCGGCACGGGAAAAACAACGCTTTTGCGGCTGATAACCCGGCAATTGATCCCCCAACAGGGCGCTATCTACGTGGATGGCGTGGACATTGCGACGCTGAACCAGTCCGAGCTGTACCAGATGCGCCAGCGCTTTGGCATGCTGTTTCAAAATGGCGCGCTGCTGACCGATTTCAACGTTTTCGAAAACGTCGCATTCCCGCTTCGTGAGCACACGAAGCTCACCAACCGGCTCATCCGCCACATCGTTCTCACGAAGTTGCATGCCGTGGGTCTGCGTGGCGCTGCCGACATGATGCCGGCCCAACTCTCCGGTGGCATGGCAAGACGCGTCGCGCTAGCTCGCGCCATGGTCATGGACCCGGAGATCCTGATCTACGACGAGCCGTTTGTCGGCCTCGACCCCATTTCGCTCGGCGTTATCGTTCGTCTCGTGCGTCGTCTGAATGATGCGCTGGGCATCACGAGTATTATCGTCAGCCACGACGTTGAAGAAATCTCGACCGTGGCCGATTGCAGTTTTCTTCTCTCGGACGGCAAGGTGGCCGCTTCGGGCAGCCCGGACGAATTGGCCACTGCCAATTCCGAGCTGGTTCGGCAGTTCATGCACGGTATGGCCGATGGCCCCGTGGCGTTTCACTTTGATGCTCCGGATTACGAGGAGCAATTGCTCGGACGGGACGCCGAATGAGAGAGTCGATGCGCGACCTCTGGAACAACCTCGTCGAATTCCTGAGGACGTTCGGCGCGTTCCAGTTGTTCTTCCTGCGGCTGGCCCAGCATTCGCCGTCAATACTTACGACGCGGTTCGGACTGGTTGTAAAGCAGGTACACAATACCGGCGCCCAGTCCCTCGTCATCATCATGGTCTGCGGTTTCTTCGTTGGCGCGGTTCTCGCGTTGCAGGCCTACTCCAACATGTCGAAATTCAACGCGGAGGACTGGACCGGTGTTGCGGCGGCTTTCGCGCTGGTCAAGGAACTCGGCCCGGTCATGACGGCATTGCTGTTCGCAGGCAGGGCAGGTACGGCGCTGACCTCGGAAATCGGCTTGATGAAAGCGACCGACCAGTTGTCGGCAATGGAGATGATGGCGGTAAACCCGGTGCGGCGCGTTTTGGTACCGAGATTTCTCGGTGGCGTCATCGCCATGCCGTTCCTGGCTGCGATTTTCAGCGCGATCGCCATGTTCGGGGCTCACCTGATCGGCGTGGAGCTGTTCCAGGTGGACGTCGGCTCGTTCTGGCAGCAAATTCAGCTCAACGTTGAGCCGGCCGACGTGAACGAAGGCATTCTCAAGAGCATTGTCTTCGGTGTCGCGGCGAGCCTGATCGCGGTATGGGAAGGCTATAATACAGTGCCAACGGCGGAAGGCGTTGGGCGAGCAACAACACGTACAGTGGTAATCACGGCAATCACGATCCTCGTTTTTGATTTCATGATTACCGCGGCGATGATTTGAGGAATTGGTATGCGGCAAACTCGTTCAGTTGAAATAGGCACCGGCTTGTTCGTGTTGCTCGGGATGAGCTCATTGTTCTTCCTGACGACGCAGACGACGGGCGGCGACGATTTCCAGGCAGATTCTGTCTACACGGTCGAGGCGAGATTCGAGAATATCGGCAGCCTGCGCACCCGCGCGCCGGTAACGATGTCGGGCGTGACGATTGGGCGAGTGACCGAAGTGTCCTTTGATTCGACGAACCTGGAGGCGGTTGTGCGCTTCGTCATCGACTCGAAGTATGACGAGATCCCGGACGATTCGGATGCCAGTATCCTGACGTCGGGTATTCTCGGCAGCCAGTACATCGGCCTGCAGGCCGGTGGTTCCGACATGTACCTGGAGGACGGCAGCGAAATCCTGTTCACGCAATCCGCAATCGTTCTTGAGAACCTGATCGGCAAGTTCCTCGTGAATGCCGGATCGAGCGACGAGGAGTAAAGCAGATGCACAAATGCTTGCTTGCAATCGTATTTCTGATACTGGGTATGTCTTCGGCCAGTGCCGACGATTCGCCGAATGCCGTGATCGAGAGTTCGGTCAAATTGCTGACAGAACAGCTTGAGGGCCGCACGCAGGAGCTGGCAGAGAATCGTCAGGAGCTCTACAGGATCATCGACGGCATTCTCATGCCGCGGTTCGACCGGCGTTTTGCGGCACAAGTGGTGCTCGCAAAGCACTGGCGTACCGCCAGTGAAGAGCAGAAGACGCGTTTCATCGAGGCGTTTTACCGGGCGCTGTTGCGCAAGTACGCGGACGGTATTCTGGAGTTCGACCCGGAAATGATTACGGTTCTCCCGTATCGTGGCGGTGGCAGTGAGAAACGCACCCGGGTGCGCAGCACGGTGACGCTGGATGATGGCAGCAAAGTTGCCGTCGACTACGAATTGGTCAAGCGCAAGTCGGGGTGGCTCGTTTTCAATGTTGTCATCGAAGGCGTGTCCTACGTACGCAATTTCCGCGCCGAACTGGATTCGGAAATTCGGGCGTCCAGCCTCGACGCCGTCATTACCAGGCTCGAAAACGAGGCGGGAATTGCGGTTGTCGAGCAGGACCAGTGAGTGAATTCACCATTGAGGATCTTGGCGACGGTCGCTTCGCCCTGAGCGGCGAAATGACGTTCGATACCGCCGAGAGAATCCTCAGGGCCAGTGAAGCTCCGTTCGAGGAGCACACGCAGCTCGAGATCGATCTCTCTGGAGTCACGAAGAGCGACTCCGCAGGCCTGGCATTGTTGCTTGAGTGGGTCACGTGGGCGAACCACAGCGTCCGGGAGATCCGTTTCACCGGGATGCCGGAGAAAATAACGGCCATCGCCAGGACAACCGAAGTGGAGCCGCTGTTAGCACGCGGGGAGCGCTGGGCAGGCTTTATCGAGGCGCCTGACGGAGAACCCTAGTAATCCTCTTCCTCGAGTAATTCGTCCAGGTCGTCGTAAAACTCATCGTCCTCTTCGAAGGGCGGGTTGCCATCGTATACCTCGAATTCGCGGTTCTGCAGGTAGGACTCGCGAAGCGTTACGTAGGGATCCTTCGAGTCCTTCATCAGGTCTTCAAGTGCGAGCGCTCGGTGCCTGAGGTCGATGATGCGCAACACCCAGAGTCGATCGCGTACCGAGGAACTGTCCACGTGATGCAAAACGTCAAGTTCGATATCGGCGGGCATCAGGAGGGTATCTCGCAGTGTCTGCGGTCCCAGGAACGGGACCATGACATAGGGGCCGCTGGGGATGCCCCAGACTGCCGCCGTCTGGCCAAAGTCCTCACGATGCGCCTCAATGCCGCTGGCGGTGCCGACATCGAAAATCCCGCCGAGGCCAATCGTGCTGTTGACGAGAAATCGTGCCAGCTCGCTGAAGCCGCGCGACGGCTTGCCCTGGAGGAAGTTGTTGACGGAGTTCCGCGGGGTTGCGAGATTGCGCGCGAAGTTGCTCACGCCATCGCGTATCGGCTCCGGGATGACCTTCTTGTAGCCCTTGGCGACGGGCTTCAGCGTGACGCTGTCAACGGCGTCGTTGAGGGCGTACATGCTCCGGTTGAGTCCTTCCCAGGGGTCGTGAGCGACGCGGTCTCCCGGTGGCACTGTGGCGCAACCGCTGGTACCGAACAGCAGAAGCAGGATAGCCGGCACGCGTATCATTGCCGGGCGCTATCCCATGCCAGGCCGAGCTGGCGTGACGAGCGGAGCTGCTTGAGTTGTTCTTCGCTCATGAATTCCTGGATGAAATTGATACGCGCCTCGAACCTCGCCCGCTGGATCTCCTGCAATTCCGGCAGACGCAGTGCCTGCTGCAGGTAGCTGATACCGCCATTCAGATCACCGATCATGAGCCGGTATTCGGACAGGTAGTAGTAGGCTTCCGCGTCCTCGCCAGCCAGGCTGGCCGCCCGCGCGATCAGGTGCACCTGCTCCGGCGTTGGCGGCACGTTGTTCATCAGGTCCAGCAGCAGCGCGTGCGCCTTTTTGGGTTGACGCATCTCGAGCAGCCGCTCGCCATATTCGATCACGAGCGGAATATTGCGCGGAAACAACTCGAGGGCACGCTCGAAGGTCTCGATGGCATCGCTGGTCTGGTCCAGGGCAACGAGCGTCTGGCCAAGACCAATGTGGTAAGCGATGACCGACTTGTCCTTCTCGAGGAGTTCTTCGAAGATCTCCAGGGCGCCCAGGTAGTCCTCGGCACGCTGATACGCGACGGCTCGGCCGTAACGCTCCACGTCCGTCTGCGCTTCGTAGTCGCGAGCTTCGAAATACGCCACCGCCTCCTGGGCAGTATCGAAGCGGGCGACGATGATACGGGCGCGCGAGATACCATAGCCCGTGGAGTCCTCATTCCGGACCGGCGGATACTCCCGGGCGCGATTGCGGGCTTCGGCGATACGGGCCGTTGTCACCGGGTGCGTGCGCATGAATTCGGGGGCGCGCATTTCCGGGCTCGACGTCTGCTGCCGGGACATGACTTCGAAGAACGATGCCATGCCGTGGGGATCGAAACCGGCGTCAGCCAGGGCGGCAATCCCGACGCGGTCCGCCTCGTATTCGTTGGTGCGTGTGAAGTTGATCTGCTGCTGGGCTGCGGTGCCCTGTGCGACTGCCATGGCGCCCTGCACCGCATCTGAGCTCCCGCCTGCGGCGGCGACGATGATGGCCCCGAGCATCATGGCCGTCGTCAAGAGGTTCTGTCGCGAGTTTGCATGGATCGCGCGCGCAATATGGCGCTGCGTCACGTGAGCAACCTCGTGAGCAATGACACCGGCGAGTTCATCCTCATTCCGGCTGGCTTCGATCAGGCCCGTATGCACGCCGATATACCCGCCGGGGAGGGCGAATGCGTTGATACGGTCGTCCTGGACCGCGAAGAACGTGAAATCATGATCGCCCTTGTTGGACTGTGCCGCGATACGGCTGCCGATGTCATTGAGGTACTCGGTAATCAACGGGTCCTCGACAACCTGCCCGCTATTGCGGATATCCCGCATGATCATACGGCCGATCCTGGCCTCGTCCGTATTGTTCAGAATCGCGTCAGCGGGGCTTCCCATGTCGGGCAACTTGATGTCGTCGGCGCCCGCGCCAGCGACGAAAACCAGCATGCCTAGCGCGACAAGGACAGAAAGGCGTTTGCAGGGGCTGAAGTTCATCTGGGACTCAACAACATGGGTGACTTATCTTCGGACTACGGCGAGAGGCGCGCGTTCCGTCGATTACAGGGCTTTGGCGGCCTCCAGCACTTCGTCGGCATGTCCGGCAACCTTTACGTTGCGCCATTCCTGCCGCAGTTTGCCAGCGGCGTCGATGAGGAACGTGCTGCGTACAACGCCCATGAATTTGCGCCCGTACAGGGTCTTTTCATGAATGACGTCAAACTGCTTGCACAATTTCTCGTCGGGATCCGAGAGCAGGTCGAACGCAAAGCCCTGCTTGGCCTTGAACTTCTCATGCGATGCGATGCTGTCACGGGACACACCGAAAATGACCGTGTTCGCCCGTTTGAACTTGCTGTGCAATGCGCTGAAATCCCGCCCCTCCGTGGTGCACCCGGGGGTACTGTCCTTCGGGTAGAAGTAAATGACGACGTTCCTGCCACGCAGGTCCTTGAGACGGATCTCCTGGTCGCCGGTGGCGGCTGCGGTGAAGTCACGGACGACTCGGTTAATACGGGGTGCGCTCAATTCAATTCTCCGGTGCTATCAGCCTGCGAAGACGTCTAAGGTTTCGCGGCGTCGAAAACGGCGTCGAGATTCAGATTTTCACACAATTCGTGAAACTCGTCTCGCAGCTGGGCTACCTGTATGGACGACGGTACGTTGACAGTCATTTGCACCGAGAACATGGGAGCACCCGTGTGGGCCGCGGCGTAGCTATGTGTCGCGACGTCGGCTATCTCGATATCGCGCGAGGCGAAGAAATCCGCCAGGTTGAACACGATGCCTTGCTGGTCAAGCGCCAGGACATCCACCAGGTAGGGCATACGATCTGCCGCTACGGGCTTCGCGTCGGTTTCCTTGATCGAAATCTGCAGATCGCCTGACCCGCGTAGTTTTTCCAGTTCCTGGTCGAGGCGGCTACGCAGATGCCAGTTACCCGAAACCAGCAACAGCATCGCAAATTCCGATCCGAGGGTCGTCATACGACTTTCCTCGATGTTGCCGCCGCACGCGAGAACGGCTTTGCTCAGCGCCTGAACAACGCCAGTCCGATCAGAGCCAATAGCTGAAATAACAATAAGTTGTGACATTTATCTAGAATTTTCCTTACAGTGTTCCCACGAATGACGAGGCTCATCCTGACGCCGTTTCCAGTGGCCGGGAGCGCACGCCGACAGTCCTTGCCAGCACCGCATATGAACAGTAACATCGCCGCCTCATTTGTGGCGAGGATTGTCTGTTGTTTTACGGTAGCCTGGTCGCCCTCGTTACGCCCTTTGACGGCAATAATCGGGTCGACTACGCGAGTCTCAAGCGCCTGGTCGATTTTCACGTTGAGCAGGGGTCTAGCGGTCTCGTCATCGCCGGCACAACGGGCGAGTCGCCGACATTGACGCGGTCCGAGCATATTGAGCTCATCGGGCGTTCGATCGAGATTGCCGACGGCCGTATTCCGATCATCGCGGGCACGGGTTCAAATTCCACGTCGCAATCGATCGAGCTGTCCAGGGCGGTTGCGGAGCCCAGGATCGCGGCCTACATGGCTGTTGTCCCTTACTACAACAAGCCGACGCAGGAGGGCATTTTCCTGCACTATTCGGCGATTGCCGATCGTCTCGACAAGCCACTGCTCATGTACAACGTGCCCGGTCGAACAGGCGCCGACATGTTGCCCGAGACGGTTGGCCGGCTTGCGAGACATGGCAATATATTCGGCGTCAAGGAAGCGACAGGCGACCTCGAGCGCTTGCGCCGGATTCGAGAGCTGGTGGATGATGATTTCATGCTCTACAGTGGCGACGACTTTACATTGTGCCCGTTCATACGACAGGGCGGTCATGGTGTCGTGACGGTCAGTGGTAACGTAGTGCCGGCACAGGTGGCGAGATTGTGCCGCCTGGCCAGTGAGGGCAAGGACGAGGATGCCAAAGCGTTGGACGACAGCTTGCAGCCGCTGAACAAGGCTTTGTTTATTGAGTCCAATCCGATTCCGGTGAAGTGGGCAGTGAGTGAGATGGGGCTGATGCAGCCGCATATCCGCTTGCCGCTGACGCCATTTTCCGGCCAGTACCATGATGAAATGCGATCGGCGATGCGCCAGGCAGGCGTCGATCCGGAGAAGACGACATGACGAAAACCCGGTTAATGGCTGTTCTGGTGCTCGGTGCACTGCTGTCGGCTTGCGGAGGCGCGGATTCCCTCGTGGTTCAGTGCAACGATGATTTGCTGTACCAGAATCGCGAGGTCGGCAAACGTGTGGTTGCACCGGAGGGAATGGACCAGCTCAACGAGTTCGCCGAGATGCCGATACCCAAGGCGGATCCTGATGCGCCAAAGATTCCAGAGGGCAGATGTTACGATCAGCCACCGACCCTGTAGAATCGCGAGCGACACGAAAATCCGGAGAGATGGCTGAGTGGTTTAAGGTGCTCGCCTGGAAAGCGAGTGTACGGTGATACCGTACCGAGGGTTCGAATCCCTCTCTCTCCGCCAGTGAACAGAAGAAGAGGCCCTTGTGGCCTCTTTTTCGTTTGTCGTGAGATTCGTGGAGTCGGAGGTCAATCCCAACCGGTTTGCGGTCACGGTTTCCAGCCTCGATTTCGTGCAGATCATGCGCCAGCTCCTGAGGCTACCCGGAACGCATGAGCTAAAATACAAGTTGAGCGGTAGTCTCGAGCTGGGCCGCTTCAGAGGTAAGAAAATCCCGTTCGACTTCCAGGGTGAACTCAGCCAGGAGGCGATGTTCGGGAGCGCTGGCGACTGACGGGCATGTACTGCGCTTGATGGCATCAGAGGCGACCAACGCCAGTCTGCAGCATACCTTGCGACTTGCGGGTGGACTTGGTGGGATCTACTGCCGGGCGACGGGCCTCGAAATTGATTCGTTCGGCCCGGTCGACGAGCGCAGAGGGCTTCGTGACCGGCAGTTCGTCTGTGGTCCCATCTTGTCTGCTCGCCGAGCGCGGCTCGCGTCGGCGCTGCCTAATGCCTTGCATAACTGATTAACGTTTCCAGGTAGCGGGACTTGAGCTGTTCACTGGCCAAGACCTGCTTGACTGGCGGCAGCTTCAGGATCACACCCAATATCCCTGCCATGGCGCGGTGGCTCCATAAGACCTGGTTGTCGAAAATCAGGTTTTGCAATTTGCCGCGTTCAATGGCCATGACCACTGCCCGGTGTGTTCCATTCAATGGCGTAAGCACTCGCTTCGGACGCGACTCCAAGGACAAGCTGTCGTGTTTGTTACAGCTGCGTATACACACGCCGCAACCCAAGACAAATCTCATCGTTCAACTTCGCAATTTTCATCCGGGGCTTGTCCGGATCATGGGCTGATACCAGGGTCATCGCGTCGACCGGGCAGACATTGACGCATTTGCCGCAGCCATTGCAGGTTTCTTCGTCAATGACCGGAATAAAGTTCGTCGTGTGCACCGGGTTGAGAACTGCAAAACGGCGTGCGGCGATCATTGCCTCACAACAGCAGCCACAGCAATTACAGATAAAATTGACACTCTCGCGCACATTCTCGCCGAACTGCACCAGGTTGTTGTCATAGGCCTCCTGCAATAAGTCGTGGCATTCCTCTTTGTCGATCTCGCGCGCAACACCATGTCTTGTCAGCGAGGACGCGGTGGTGTTGAAGGTCATGCAAATATTCTGTGGTGCGGAACAGGCCTTGCCCATATGTTCCATTTTATGCCGGCAGTAACAGCGTCCCACGCCAATATGGCTTGCCGTCTCAATGACTTCGCTGGCTCGTTCGTAATCCAGCACATGCAACGCATTTTCATTGGACAAGGCGGGTTCCTGGACGAACGCTCGCCCTAACTGCGTCTCGCCACGAGTAAACAGCTCCCTGATAAAGTCTTCCTCTACATTCATGTACTCGTGAAAGAGCTCGCTTAACACTTTCTGATCAATATCGTCGCGGACTCGCATCAGCGAGAACTCAAAGAAACCGGCCATTGGTGGCGGCAACGCGTAAGTTGTTTCACCGTTCTGCTCGAAATCAACCAGGATGGCCCTGTCGGCCAACGCATCCAGTATGTTCTGAGTTTCGGCGAGGTTTTTCTTCCAGATACGGCTGGCTTTTTTTGCGGTAAATGGTCTGATGGGCATCAGTGAAACCAGGCCAGCTTCCTCCTCACTGAACAGCATCGACAGGATCTTGAACAGGAGATCGGAAGGAGGCGCGCCCTGTGGAAAACGGTTCAGCCTGTCGGTCAGATCGGAGTAATTTGTTCTTAGTGTTGTATGGGCCACGTTTCACTCCCCCATGGCATTGGTCTGATCCTACACGCGGATCAGAGCCTGTGGATATATGGGAAATTGCGGATATCAGGCGCAGGGCGCCGGATAGCATCGACCGCGGCAGACTCGCGCCACCGGCGGTCAATGACGCGGCCCCCTTGTGGGGCCGTTTTGTTTTCTCGCCGATTGCGGTTAAAGGCTCCTTCCGGGGCCTTGGTTGTAGCGGCCATGCTGGTACAAGCGGAAACAAATGTACACAGTCTTGAAACCTCCGCCCGCTCGCGGCTTGATAGGGTAGTCGTCACCCAAGTCATGTGCGGGCTGCTGCGTGCACAGAGGTCTCTTCCAATGACATCCCTGAAAAGCTTCGCGCCCGGCGCCAATGTCGTCGTGATCGGCGCCAGCGGTGGCATCGGCGCGGAATTCACGCGCCAGCTCAGCGCAAGCGGTACGGTTAGCTACGTGCATGCGCTCGCGCGCGAATGCAGGGCGTTCCCGAGCCCGAAAGTCCGGCCTGGCCGTATCGACCTTATGGATGAGGAGTCCATTCGCGATGCCGCGGCCGCCATATCAGAAGCGGCTCCCGTCGATCTTCTTGTCATCGCGACAGGCATCCTGCACGATGTGAGCATTCAGCCGGAGAAAAGTATCGCGGATATCGACCAGGAATCGCTGCTGGACGTAATCCGTGTCAATACCGTTGGGCCTGCGCTGGTCGCCAAGCACTTCCTGCCGAAGATGCGTCGCGACGCGAAAAGCGTTTTCGCCGCATTGTCGGCGCGGGTCGGCAGTATTGCCGACAATCGCCTCGGCGGCTGGGTTTCCTACCGTACTTCCAAGGCTGCGCTGAATATGCTGCTGAAGACGGCTGCGATTGAACAAGCGCGACGGATGCCGCAGTGTGTCGTGGTCGGCCTGCATCCGGGAACGGTCGACACCGATCTGTCGAAGCCCTTCCAGCGCCGAGTCCCCGATGGCCAGCTTTTTTCGCCCGCTCACTCGGTAGGCCGTTTACTGGAGGTTATCGACACACTGGAAGCGGCAAATACTGGCCGATGTTTCGCCTGGGACGGAAAGGTCATCGAGTACTAATTTAGCAAATGACAGGAGTGAGACAGCATTGATACGCTTTCGAATCGTTTTATTGTTTCTGCTTGTGGCTGCGGAGTCCGCCATGGCTATTGAAGAACCCTCGTTTGAGGTCCTGCACGTTGCCGACGACTACGAGGTTCGCCGCTACGCGCCCTTCATCGTGGCCGAGGTCGATGTCGAGGGACCGATGGATGACGCCGGTGGTACGGCGTTCCGCATTCTGGCCGGCTACATATTCGGCGACAACGAGCCCCGCGTGAAAATGGCCATGACGGCACCGGTGAGCACCCGACCTGCCGGTGACGGTGAGCGCATGCGGATGACCGCGCCGGTACTCTCGGAACCAGCCTCCGCGGAGCGCGACGCCTACACCTTCGCCTTCGTGATGGAGTCGAAGTACTCGATGGACACGCTGCCGCAACCACTCGACTCCCGCATCAGGCTGGTCGAGAAACCGGCGCGCGTGATCGTTGCGCGCCGCTATTCAGGAAGCTGGAGCGAGAAGAAATACCTCGCAAATAAAGCAAAGCTCCTGGCAGCCCTGGAGGCGGACGGCGTGGAGGTTGCCGGGATGCCGTACTTCGCGCGCTACAACAGCCCTTTCGCGCCGTGGTTCCTGCGCCGCAACGAGGTGCTCGTCGAAGTCAGCTGGCCACCGGCGAACGACCGCTGAGCAGCGCTTGCCACGACGTGCTCAGCGCTGCAGTGCCGTCTCGATTGCCGCGACAAGGTCGGTATCGTCCGGCTGTGTGCGCGGGCTGAACTCGGCGATCAGCGCGCCATCACGGCCGATCAGGTACTTGTGAAAATTCCAGGTCGGGTACGTCCCCGCCTGTGCGGCGAGCTGAGCATAGAACGGGTGCGCTTTGCCTTCCTTGACCGTGACTTTTTCGAACATCGGGAACTTGACC
The DNA here is from genome assembly GCA_963698895.1 of uncultured Gammaproteobacteria bacterium. GTDB lineage: Bacteria > Pseudomonadota > Gammaproteobacteria > Steroidobacterales > Woeseiaceae > UBA1847. Next base: position 267,731 of record CAVOSO010000003.1, read on the forward strand.
TTGTACGTCAGCCGGCAGAACTCCTGGATCTCTTCCTCTGTGCCCGGCTCCTGGCCGAGGAAGTCGTTCGATGGAAACCCGAGGACGACGAGTCCATCTTCGCCGTAGGTCTGGTATAGCTTTTCCAATCCGTCATACTGCGGAGTATTGCCGCATTTCGATGCCGTGTTTACGACCAGCAGAACATTGCCCTTGTAGGTATCGGCGAGGTTGATCGTTTCATCGGAGGCAAGGCGCCGAAAATCCTGATCGAGTAGTGAGGTATCGGCCAGAACGGGTGTGGAAATCGTCATCAGGATGAGTGCTCCAAGTGAGAATCGCATGTCTGTCTCCAGTGTGAATTCGGTGCCCGCATGCGCACACGAGCGCAGGGCAGGTACTCATCCTGCCTTGCTGCGGATCGGGAATACACCGTTAGTGTGTAACAAGTAGTAACAGCCTTGCGAGGACGATGATGGTGAGCGACAAAAAGGGACCGGACCTGGTATTCGGCGCAAGCGGGTACATCGGCACAAACCTAGTCGAATACCTGCTGGCCGAGGGGCGACACGTGCGCGCCTCATCGAGAAACAGGGAGGTCTTGGAGGGCCGCGGATGGACCGGCGCAGAGCTATGCCAGGCCGATGCTCTGGACGCGGCGAGCCTGGACGCTGCGCTTGAGGGGGTCGCGACGGCGTATTACTTCGTGCACTCCATGGCGGCGGGCAAGTCCTTTCCGGAACTGGATGCAGAGGCCGCACGAAATTTCGCCGCCGCCGCGGCGCGGCAGCAGGTTGAGCGGATCGTGTACCTCGGGGGGTTGACGCCCGAGAACCCCGAGTCTGTGCACCTGCGCTCGCGCGAGGAGACTGGCCAGATTCTGCGCCAGGGCAGCGTGCCCGTGACTGAGATCCGTGCCGGGATGATCATCGGGCCGGGCTCGGCAGCCTGGGAAGTCATTCGCGATCTCGTCAATCACCTGCCGGTCATGATTACGCCGCGATGGGTGTCCACGAAGTCCACGCCGATCGCCTTGTCGAACCTGTTGTGTTACCTGGCCGAAGTGCCGAAGTTCAGTGAGACGGCGGGCGAGGTGTACGACGTCGCCGGTCCTGATGTACTGACTTACAAGGAGATCATGCGGCGCTACGGCCGGAGCGTTGGCAGGCGACCCCTGATCATTCCGGTACCCGTGCTGACGCCGCGGCTTTCGTCCTACTGGCTGGCGTTGGTGACGTCGGTGCCGACCAGCGTAGCCCGGGCGCTCATCGGGGGCCTGTCGCAGGACGTCATCGCGAAGGATCGGCGACTTGCAGCCCTTATCCCACAGACGCTGCTGGATTTCGATGCGGCCGCCGCGGCAGCGCTCAATGCCGATCAGAAACACGCGATACCCGCGCATTGGGCCCAGGGCACGAGCAATTGCAAGAGCTTTCGTCCCGAGTACGGCTTCTATGCCAAGCAAGTTCAGGAAAAGACGGTATCGGAGGCGAGCCCGGAGGCAATCTGGGCGCGTGTTTCTGAATTCGGCTACCGCGGAGATTTTTTCTACGCGCCTTTTCTGTGGTGGTTGCGGCGTTCCATGGACTGGCTGGCGGGCGGGCCGAGTTTCCGTCGCCGTCGCCGTGATCCTGGTCGATTCAGGGTCGGTGATGTCGTCGACGCGTGGCGTGTTATCGACGTAAAACCGCAAGAGAAACTGACACTGCTTCTCGAGATGAAGGCTCCCGGGGCAGGGGTGCTCGAATTTCGCATCGGCGATCAGGGACAGCAGCGCGAAATCGTGATGCACGCCTACTGGCATCCGGCAGGTGTTTGGGGCCTGCTTTATTGGTACCTGACGCTTCCCGTGCACGCATTCCTGTTCCGGGGCAGCGTTCGCGCCATCGCGCAAAGAGCGGCTGCGCCGGTCAATCCGGCCCGGCCTGGAACGGCTTAGCGCGTTCAATCAGCTCAGCCAGGCCGCTTTCCGCGGGGTTGCGAGGCTTCCCGGGATGAATAATCGACACCTGGCACAACTCGGCAGCCTCAACGAGATCGCGGTAAGTGCCGGCGTCGGGGTCCTTGATGTACGCCTGCTTGTTGTCGTCGTAGGCGAACATCCGGTCATTGCGATTCGTGCATTCGTCGCAGGTGGTACAGCGCGGTGTCTCGATGTACGGCTCGCCGTCGTCGACCGACGCATCGCCGGCAGGCTCATCGGACGGCGCCTCCGCCTCCGCTTCCATCTGGTCGGCCTCCGCCGGCTCTTCCCGTGCTTCCGGGACGGGTGGCACGTCTGTGACCGGTATCTCTGCCTGTGCTTCAGCACGTGCCGCCGCGGCATAGGAATTGTGCTCGCCGCCCAGTTCCTGCAATGCGTGCCAGCGCTCGAGGCTGCGGCGCACGCGGCGCACGAGATACTCGTCGATGACGAGGCGGACGAGGCGATTGTCCTCGCCAACGGCAAAGACAAACGGCACCTTGTCGAACGCTTCCCCGGCCGGCAAGGCCAGGAAGTCGGCCACCGGCACGAGCTTGCCGGCGTCGAAGTCCCCGGAGGCCACCGTGAAGTGCTGACTGAGCTCATTGCAGGTCAGCGCAAAATCAGCCGGCGTGAAAGCGATGTCCTCACGAACGGACTGTAGCTCATTGTCTTCGTAGCAGAGCTCCCGGCGGGGCCAGTCGTTGCCGGATTCCGGGTTATGGCGTATGTCGAAGCGGTCGATGAGCCCGGCGCCTCTTGCAGGGTCATAGCTGAACGCGGGGAAAACGCGTGCTTCCAGTGCCGCGGCTGCGACCAGGTAATCGGGAAGGCATTGCTCGTCATTGGCAGAGGGCACGAACACGCTGAAGATCGCAGCTCCCTCGTATTCGAGGCCCTGCGCAATCTGGTCCTGATGGCGGGCAAGGTACGCCGCCGTGGTTTGCAGGACAAAGGCGCTGCCGGGCGCCATCAACGTGTGTGCGAGTTGTTGCACGTAGGAGCCCGCGTGCAGTTCCAGGTTCGACGGTTTCCGGGTACCCAATGCGTCGCTGACCTGCAGCAGGACTTTGATCGGCAGGTCGCACGACACAATTTCCATGAGCTTGGCCGTATCCAGGGTGCTGCAATCGTCCTCATGCAGGGTGACCAGATAGGTCGGGAACAATGCCAGGTCTTCGGGTGCCAGCGCGTCTGGTCCGAAACGCTCGAAGTAGTTATCGTGTTTTTCCGGGCTGTAAGCGTTGTCGCACTCCAGTTCCGCAATGCTCATCGCTTTGACGACCTCGGCCATTTCGGGAAGCCGGTCTGTGTAGGCCTTGAGTGCCGTGGGCAGGCTGTCGAACAGGAAGCGGTATGCATCCTCCCCGAAGAAGCGCTGTTTCTCGAGCATGCCGAGCACCTCGCGAATGCGTGCGCGGCGCTCGGCCGGCAGGTGATTGCGCGGCGTGGAATCGCCGAGCACATCGGCCATCAGTTCGAAGTCGAACGCGTCCTTGAAATGCTTGCCGACGGTTTTCTTGAGTTCTGACGGCGTCCTCGAGTTACTGGTCTTGAGATCGTCAACGCGCAGCATGTTGCGCAGCCGAATCGTCAGCGTGGACAGGCGAGCCAGGGTACCGCGAGCGCGTCGATGCTCATGCCTTTGCCAGGCATGCGTCAGCGCTCTCTCGGGGAGTCGATCGTCGCATCTGACCACAACACCGCTGCTTCGCAACGCAAAGCGGGCCGTGTTGAGGCTGTCGCCCAGCGGCTCTCGTTCTGCTTTACCGGCTTCCGCTTTGAGCGATTTTTCCGCGGTCTGCCACAGTTCGCCGAGCGAGCCTTGTGCGCCGTTCTCGACCAACTCGCGAATGCGGCTCTCGAGGCGAAGTATGTGCCGGCGCAGTTGTTCGCCGGCGTTGCCTTGCGGCGCGATGTCCCTGAGCAGGCGATTGATGATGCCTGTCAGCGTGTCGGCAAACGCGGGGGAATCCTCATCGTCCAGCAAAACGAGCGGGAAATCGTAGCGCAACTCGCTGAGATTCCGGTACGGCGCGAGCAGTGCCGGGCAAAACCGCGTCTCAGAAAAATCAGGAGCAGCAGTGCGGCGTTGGCCGGTCAGGTGAAAGTTGATCAGGTCCTGCAGTTCGACGCTCATGCTTAATCTCGTGGCCAAATCGTGAACTTGTCGAGTTCCTCATCAAGACCTTGCTTGATGAGTTCGGGTGTATACAGCTGGTCCGGCTTGCGCATGTCCTCGTAGCAGGGCACATCCGGGTTCCTGTAGAGGATGCCAACGGGCAATTGCTCGCTCGTGCCGACAATTTCGCGTGCACCGACAAGGTTGGCGGGATCGTGCTCGACCTGTTGCTTGTAGACACGGGCCAGCGCAGGCGAAAGCTGGATGCCGTTCTCGTGCGTCAGCATCAGCAGGCTGGCCGGGTTTTGAATACACGGTTCCCACCGGTTGTCCTGGAACTCGGGACAGCGCTGCAAAATGCGGATAAACGAGAAGCCCCGGTGCTTGAAGCCCTCGTGAATGATCTGGTAGAGCACTTCCGGTATCCAGTCCGGTGCCTGGGCGACAAACGACAGGTTGGACATGCCCAATGTTGCCTGCAACGGATCGAAGGGCTGCAGAACCGTGCCGCGCGGTGTCGTATTGCTGCGGGTTCCGATCGGGGAGGTGGGGGAAGCCTGGTTCTTGGTAAGACCGTAGATGTTGTTGTCGTGCATCATCACGGTCATGTTCATGTTGTAGCGCGTCGCATGTACCCAGTGCGCGGTGCCAATACTCATGCAATCGCCATCGCCTGTGTTGACGAACACATTGAGATCCGGGCGCCGCATCTTGATGCCTTCGGCGATCGGCAGCGCGCGACCATGCAGGCCGTGAAATCCGTAGGTACCCATGTAAAACGGGAAGCGGCTGGAGCAGCCGATACCCGACACGAAGACAATTTTTTCGAGAGGCAACTGTTCCTCGCGGCAGACCCGCTGAACGGCCGCCAGTATGGCGTTGTCGCCGCAACCTGTACACCAACGCGGGGTACAGCCGGCGTAGTCTTCGAGAGTGTGTTCGACGCGTGCCGATTCGCGCAGGAAGTCGTTTGCTTTGGTGCTCATTTGTCCAGCCTTTCGCGAATCGCGCGTTCTACCGTGCCGGGCTTGATGGGTTGTTCGCCGACCTCGCCCCAGCAGTCGACGTCGACGAGGCACCTGGCCCTGAGAAGCCAGCCCAGGTTCGAGTAGCGCCGGTTCTCTTCGTCGATCAGCTCATCGTCCAGCGAGTCCGCCCAGTTGTTTTCCACAACAAGCACTTTGTCGAAACGATGCAGGATTTCCTTGATCCCTGACGCCATTGGCTGCAGGAACTTGATATGCAGGGAGGAAACGCTGTGCCCGTCGGCCCTGACGCGCTGCACTGCCTCCTCGATGGAGCCCCGCGTGCTGCCCCAGCCGACAACCAGCAGCTCGCCCTTGTCGTCGCCGAACACTTGCGGTGTCTTCAGTGTCTTCTGCAACGCGGCGATTTTGAGGCTGCGGTGGCGCATTCCTTCCTTGTTGACCTTCAGGTTGTAGGCCACGCCACTCGTGCGGTCATGCGCAAGCCCCGTCAGCGTATGCATGCCGTTCGGTTGACCGGGGATGACGCGTTGCCGCTGACCACTGCGAGAATCCCAGTTGTAGGGCAGGTAGTCCGGATCGACGGGGCTTTGGTCGACCGGCGGTGCAAGCCATTCCTTGCTGAGCTCGGGGCGCGGGAACGGCTGCTGTGCCGTTGCCAGGTTTGCGTCGCTCAAGAGCACGACCACCGTATTGAAGGTTTCTGCGATTTTGCGCGCCGCGATAACCGAGTAGAAACAATCCTCGATGTCGCTGGCGGCCATGACCACCTTGGGTGCATCGCCATGGCTGCCGAAACAGGCTGTCAGGAGGTCGCCCTGTTCGGGTTTCGTCGGCTGGCCCGTGGACGGGCCGCCACGCTGCACGTCGATGACGACGAGGGGGATTTCCGCCATTACAGCGAGGCCTAGTACTTCCTGCTTCAGCGAGTAGCCCGGCCCGGAGGTAATAGTGACGGCACACTTGCCGGCATAGGAAGAACCGACGGCGAATGCGGCCGCTGCGATCTCATCCTCTGCCTGGTGCACCACACCGCCCACTTTTTCGAAGACATCGCTGAGGTAGTGCGATGCCGATGTTGCAGGCGTGATCGGGTACATGGCACAGACTTCCATGCCGGATGCCATGACGCCAAGCGCGAGGGCCGTGTTGCCGTTGACGACAACGTGCGGTTCAACGGGCGGTGTCGCCGGAATCTTGAACTTGATACTGAGGTTCTTCTCCGCCCAGGCGAAGCCGGCATCGACCAGCTTCTGGTTCGATGCAATGACGAGATCGCCTTTCTTCCCGAAAATAAAGCGCACCTGTTCGTGTGCGGCATCCGTGCTGAGGCTGTAGATGCTGCAAAGCAGGCCAAGCACAAACATGTTCTTGCCGCGGCGGGGGTCCCTGACAATCTTCAGGCACTCGGCCTGCATCGGTACCTCGCAGACCTCAAAACCCTGCGCGACCAGTTCGTCGAAAACTCTCGCGTAGGAGGCTGCAATACCGGGGTCATCGCTATGGCGCCACATGTCCTCCAGCAGGATTGTGCTGCCCGGTTTCAACTGGTCCGCACGGAGCCTGCCGAGGAGCACCTGTTCGTTAAATGCGATGGTCAGGTCGGTTTCGTCGCCGCCATTGGTGAGGCGGCGGCTGGCTACCCTGATGCGATTGCCGCTGGCGCCCTCGACGCTGCGCGCCGGTGGTTGAATTTCCGCGGGTATGATCTCGGTCGTCCAGATACCGTAACCAAGGCGGGCGGCGATCGCGCCAAAGGATTGCCCGCATTTCTGGGCCCCTTCGCCCGAGTCGCTCAGGATCTCGACGATGTGTTCGTCGATCTCAATGGCCGGCTTCCCGACTGGCGTTGTGGTGCGTTTCTTCTTCGCTACTGCCATTGTGTATGTCCTATGCGACGCGGATGCGTACGTGGGATCTTTCGTTGGGGTCGATGCCGAAGATCGTGTCAGTTCGTTCTGTCGGCGTCTCGTAGACGTGGTCGGAATCGCGAATGCCGAGGTAGGCTTTCATACTGCGTGCAGCCTGGCGCCCGGTTCCCATCGCCAGGATGACCGTTGCCGCGCCGGTGACAATGTCGCCACCTGCGTAAACGCCGGCCATGGAGGTTGCCAAGCGCTCGTCAGTCTCGATATAGCCCCATTTGTTGAGTGCAATCTTCGAGGTCTGACCGATGATCGGGTTTGCGTTCGTACCGATGGCGTAGACGACGGTATCCACAGCGAACTCGTACTCGCTGCCTTCAATGGGTACGGGCCGGCGGCGCCCGGAATCATCGGGTTCGCCGAGTTCCATGCGCTGGCAGCGCAACGCCCTGACATTGCCGTCGCCGTCGTCGAGAATTTCAATGGGCGCAGTCAGCCACTCGAACCGCACGCCTTCCTCCTCGGCATGTTCGACTTCTTCCACGCGGGCTGGACTCTCCTTACGCGTGCGGCGATAGAGGCAATAGACTTCTTCCGCGCCGGCTCTCAGGGAGACCCGGAGCGCATCCATTGCGGTATTGCCGGAGCCGATGACAGCCACGCGCTTGCCGAGGCCGAGGGGCGTGTCGTTGGCAGGGAAGTCCGTCGCGCCCATCAGGTTGCAGCGCGTAAGCAGCTCGTTGGCGGAGAGGACACCGTTAAGCGATTCGCCGTCGATACCCATGAAGCTCGGGTAGCCGGCACCCGTGCCGATAAAGACGGCGTCGAAGCCGAGTTCGTCGAGCATCTGCTCGATCGTGAACAGGCGCCCAACCAGTGTATTGCACTTGATCTTCACGCCCAGCGCCTTGAGGTTCTCAAGCTCGGCATCGAGAATTTCGTTGGGGAGGCGGAACTCGGGGATGCCGTACCGCAACACGCCACCGGCCTCGTGCAGCGCCTCGAAGATCGTGACCTCGCATCCGGCCTTGGCCATGTCCGCGGCACAGGCCATGCCGGCCGGGCCCGAGCCGACGATGCCGATGTGGAAGCCGTTGGGTTCGATGTAAGGTACATTCCGCCACCCGGCCTTGATGGCCTGGTCACCGACCCAGCGTTCGAGGCGGCCGATGGCCACCGGCTCGTATTTCGCGCCGACGGGGCAAACGCCTTCGCACTGGTCTTCCTGGGGGCACACGCGTCCGCAGATGGCCGGGAGCAGCGTCGACTCCGTGAGAATGTCGTAGGCGCCGCGATAGTCCTTGTCGCAGATCTTCTGAATGAAGCCGGGAATGTCGATGGCAACGGGACACGCCGCCACGCATTTCGGATTGGGACACATCAGGCACCGTTCGCATTCGAGCAGCGCGTCTTCCAGCCCGAAGCCGAGTGCGACTTCGTCAAAATTATGGGTGCGTTCGACCGGGTCCTGGACCGGCATCTCGGCGCGGTCCTTCGGAATATTTCGTATCGTCTTCTTAGCCACTTACACAGTCGCCTTTTGCCAGTTGTCCGTAGCCTGTTGCTCATCACGGCGAAACCGCTTCAGACGCCGCATGAGATCGTCGAAATCGACCTTGTGCGCATCGAATTCGGGCCCGTCGACGCAGGCGAACTTGATGTCGTTGCCGATGGTTACGCGGCACCCGCCGCACATGCCGGTGCCGTCGACCATGATCGGATTCATACTGACGATGGTCTCAATGCCGAGAGGGCGGGTCGTCTCGGCGCAGGCCTGCATCATGACGGGCGGGCCAATCGCGATAACCCGTTCCGTGTCAGGATGTTGTGCCAGGGCCTTCTCGAGACCGGCGGTCACGCGACCCTGCATCCCGGCCGAGCCATCGTCCGTGCAGATAATCAGCTCATCGCAGTATTTCTCGAACTCGTCCTGCCAGAAGACCAGGTCGCTGTTGCGAAAACCGACGACGCCCACGACGTAGGCACCCGCTTCCTTGAAGGCTCGCAGCTGCGGGTAGATCGGCGCGACGCCAAGGCCGCCGCCGACGCAGATCACCTTGCGGGCGTCTAGTTCGCTCGGGTATCCCATGGGGCCGACCAGTGCATGCAGGTACGTGCCGGCGCGGCATTGCTGCTGCATTTCCCGGGTGGATTTGCCGACCGCCTGGATGACCAGCGTGATCGTGCCCCTGGCGCGATCGAAATCGGCAATGGTGAGCGGGATGCGTTCGCCGTGGTCGTGCAGGATCACGATGACGAACTGGCCCGGTTTCGCGGCTTTTGCGAGCAACGGTGCATTTACCTCGAGCAGGAAGGTGACGTCCGAGAAGTCCTCGCGGCGCTTGATGAGAAAGCCGCGCTCGTCATCGGAGAAGGCCGGTTTGCGGCACGCGCGCTCGTGCTTCGGGCCGCGACGCGCCTCTTCGATTTCCTCGCGCAATTCGAGAACAACCGCGTCGCGTGCCGCAATAGCTTCGTCAAGATCCTGCGTGTGCAGGGAACGGCGCAGGTCATAGCCCAGGGTATCGCGGAGGAGGCGAGGCACAGCCACCTTGACCCACCAGGTCTTGTTACGCTGGAACAGGTATTTCGTGTCAGTCATCGTGTACCTTTCCTCGTCGCTTTTGTACCTTTCGCACGGTGCGCTTCTCGCAGGATGCTGCCAATACGCGTATGTCTTGGTTGACTTAGGTGCTTGTCACGATAGACAGCAATCCGGCGACGTCCTATTTTTCGCCAACAGGCGTTTGAACGGCGGGTTTACGCATCCCCCGACAGCGCAAGATGCTGTAGAATCGCGCCTCGACACCCGAATTAACACCACTATCAGAGGCTATCGTGAGCAACGCAGAACAACTCCAGAAGATCAAGAACGCACCCGGATTCATCGCTGCACTGGACCAGAGTGGCGGCAGTACACCAAAGGCATTGGGTCTTTACGGCGTGACGCCGGACGCCTGGTCGAACGATGAAGAAATGTTCGGCGTCGTACACGCGATGCGGACACGCATTATGACGAGCCCGTCCTTCGGGGGAGATCGTATTCTTGGTGCGATCCTTTTCGAGAACACGATGGATCGCCAGGTCGAAGGCCAGTCGACTGCTGCTTACCTCTGGAAAGTCAAGAACGTCGTCCCCTTCCTGAAGGTGGACAAGGGCCTTGACGACGTCGTGGATGGTGCACAGCTCATGAAGCCGATGCCGGATCTGGATGCGCTGCTCAAGAAGGCCCGCGCGGCTGGCATCTTCGGTACCAAGATGCGTTCCGTCATCAAGGAAGCGAACAAAGCGGGTATCAAGGCTGTTGTCGCGCAGCAGTTCGACATCGGTCGCCGTATCGTGGCAGCCGGCCTGGTGCCGATCATCGAGCCGGAAGTCGATATCCACTGCCCGGACAAGGCAGCGGCAGAGGACATCCTGCACGCCGAGATCAAGGCGCACCTCGACGGGCTGGGTGACGATGAGATCGTCATGCTCAAGCTGACGCTGCCGGAGAAGGACAACCTGTATGCCGATTTCGTCGCGCATCCGAACGTGGCCCGCGTCGTTGCCCTGTCAGGCGGCTATTCTCGCGACGAGGCGAATGCCCGCCTGGCGCGCCAGAACGGCATGGTCGCAAGCTTTTCACGGGCCCTTTCCGAAGGCCTCAGTGCGCAGCAGTCTGACGAGGAATTTGACGCAACGCTGGATGCTTCGATCGCCAGTATCGCCGCAGCATCCGCGACCTGACAGGCCCTGCAATCGCAGGTCTGTGCGGAGAAGGGGCCTCGAGGCCCCTTTTTCGTGCTTGGCCAAAAAGGCTGGCAATAGTGTATTTTCCCTATTCTTATCGGCCGGAAATAGGCTGAAAATACCGAAATATTATTAGCCGCAGTGAGCGCTCCTATGACCGACAAAGAAGCAGGCAAGGTGAAAACTGTTGTCGAAATGGCCAAGCCGGCCGCCCAACAGAAAATCGACACTTCGTCTCCGTCTCATATATTCAACGAAATGCGGCACAGCCCCGAGCAGATCAAGGATCTGTTTCGCAACGGCAAGTACCCCTACAAGACGAAGATCCGCAGGGCCTCCTACGAGAAACACAAGGAGGAGCTGCAGGTCGAGTTGCTGAAGGTGCAGAGCTGGGTCAAGGAAACGGGCCAGCGCATGGTCATCCTGTTCGAAGGGCGTGACGCGGCGGGCAAGGGTGGCACGATCAAGCGCTTCATGGAGCATCTGAACCCCCGCGCTTCGCGCGTCGTGGCACTGGAAAAACCGACAGAACACGAGATGGGGGAATGGTACTTCCAGCGCTACATCAAGCACCTGCCAACGGCAGGCGAGATGGTGTTCTTCGACCGCTCCTGGTACAACCGCGCCGGCGTCGAACGGGTCATGGGCTTCTGTGATTCGCTCGAATACCTCGAGTTCATGCGCCAGGTGCCTGACCTGGAACGTATGCTGGTGCGCTCCGGAATCCGCCTTTTCAAGTACTGGTTCTCGGTGACCCACGAGGAACAGGAACGGCGCTTCAATTCACGCCTCGGCGATCCGCTAAAGCAGTGGAAACTGAGCCCCATCGATCGGGAGTCGCAGGACAAGTGGGATGAATACACCGAGGCCAAGGAAGCCATGTTCTTCTATACGGATACGGCCGACGCGCCCTGGACGATCGTGAAGTCCGACGACAAGAAACGGGCTCGTCTCAATTGCATGCAGCACTTCCTGTCCCAGCTCGACTACCCGGGCAAGAACGAGCACGTGGTACGCGGGCCCGATCCCCTGATCGTGGGGTCATCCTCGCAAGTCATTGAAAAAGACCGCCATCTCTGGGGCTAAACGGCAAATCGACCATCTCTCGTTGTATTGACGCGGGCCAGCGGCGATAATCGCCGCCGGTCCGCGTCGGCTTTCCCGCGACGGTCAGCCGTGAACTCCGCCAGGCCCGGAAGGGAGCAACGGTAGCGGTGATACCGGGTGCCGGGAAGAGGCTGGCGCGGGCCACTTTACGTTACACTTGTCCGTCCGGAATCAGCCCCACAGGCAGCCGATCTTCTATGAGTTACCTCGTCCTGGCCCGCAAATGGCGGCCCAAAGACTTCGCGGATACCGTTGGCCAGGAGCACGTGCTCCAGGCCCTGATCAATGCCCTGGATTCCGGGCGCTTACACCATGCCTATCTCTTTACCGGCACGCGCGGCGTGGGCAAGACGACCATCGCACGTATCCTGGCGAAAGCGCTGAACTGCGAGAAGGGCGTCACGTCGGAACCCTGCGGCGAGTGCAGTGCCTGCCTGGAAATCGATGAGGGCCGCTTTGTCGACCTGATCGAGGTGGATGCGGCCTCGAAGACCAAGGTCGATGACACTCGCGATCTGCTGGACAACGTCCAGTACGCGCCGGCTCGGGGGCGTTACAAGGTGTACCTCATCGACGAGGTGCACATGCTGTCGAAGAGTTCGTTCAATGCGCTTTTGAAGACGCTCGAAGAGCCGCCACCGCATGTGAAATTCCTGCTCGCGACGACGGACCCGCAAAAACTGCCCGTGACCGTCCTGTCGCGCTGCCTGCAGTTCAACCTCAAACGCATGACCCCGCGACTGATCTCGGATCGCCTGGCACATATTTGCGAGGCTGAATCCATCGAGGCGGAGACCAACGCACTGGCGACCATCGCCCGAGCTGCCGATGGCAGCATGCGCGATGCGCTGAGCCTGCTCGACCAGGCGATTGCGTATTGCGGCGGCAAGATCGAAGAGCCACTGGTCGCGACGATGCTTGGCACGATCGATCGGGACCACGTGGTACGACTGCTGCGCCTCCTCGCCGACAATGACGCGAAGGGCATCATCGATGCCATTCGTGAGATCGACGAGCAGTTTCCCAACTACTCGCGGTTGCTGGAGGACCTCGCGAGGGACTTGCAGCGGATTGCCGTCTACCAGGTTGTCGGCACGTGCGACAGCGAGGACGACCTGAGCGAGCAGGAGTACGCGGAGCTTTCCGAGGCATTACCGACAGCCGATGTACAGCTGTTCTACCAGGTAGCCATCCTGGGCCGGCGCGATCTGCAACTGGCACCGGACCCGCGCAGCGGGGCGGAGATGACCCTGTTGCGCATGCTGGCGTTCAGGCCGGCCGCCGCGGCCGAGGGCGGGACCGCGTCTGGCGGCAGTGCGGCGCGCAGCTCCCGAACCGATAAGCGTCCGGCAGCCAAGACGCGCTCAGCCGCGGCGAGCGCGGCCACAGCGGCCGTGTCGACACACACATGGGTTGATCCGGACTGGAGCACGTTGGTGGGCCAGCTGGGCCTTGGCGGGGCGGCACGATTGCTGGCCAGCAACTGTGCGTACGACCGACGCGAGGGGAATACGATTTACCTCGGGCTCGATCCGCGCTCGGAGTCGATGCTGACCCGGCAACGGCGGGATGCGCTGGCCGCCCGGCTGTCCGAATATTTCGGCGAGAAGCTCGCGGTGGATATTGCCCTGGGTGCAGAGACAGGCGAGACGCCTGTGCAGGAAGAATCACGCATGGCCGACGAGCGCCTGGAGGCGGCGCGGCAAACGCTCGAGGCCGACCCTAACGTGCAGGCCCTCAAAGACATGTTTGGCGCGGAACTCAAAACGGATTCGATCGAGCTGATCAATCCGCCGCAAACGGATTGACAATAACGGATTGACGTTACGGAGAGCATGAATGAAAGGTGGCATTGGCCAGTTGATGAAGCAGGCACAGCAGATGCAGGCCGATATGAAGAAGGCCCAGGAAGAGATGGCCTCGATCACCGTAACCGGGGAGTCGGGCGCCGGGATGGTACGCGTGGTCATGACGTGCCAGCACCAGGTACAGAAAGTCGAGATCGACGACAGTATGATCGGCGACGACAAGGAAATGCTGGAAGATCTCACGGTCGCTGCGTTCAATGACGCGGTGCGCAAGGTTGAGAAGACGGTGCAGGAAAGATTCTCGGGTATGGCGTCGGGCTTGAGCTTACCGCCCGGTATGAAGCTGCCTTTCTAGGTCCCGATGTCCTATTCACCCTTACTGGTTCGCCTGATCGATGGCCTGCGCTGCATGCCGGGCGTCGGGCAGAAATCCGCGCAGCGGATCGCGTTTCATTTGCTGGAGCGTGATCGCGAGGGCGCCACCCGGCTGTCGGTAGCCCTCGGTGAAGCTGTTGAGGGTATCGGCCATTGCAGCCGTTGCCGCATGTTCACTGAGCATGAGCTGTGTTCCATTTGTTCGGCCCCGGGCCGCGACGTCACTCAACTCTGCGTCGTGGAGTCTCCGGCCGACGTTATGGCACTGGAAGACGCGACCGGTTTCCGGGGACTGTACTTCGTGCTGATGGGTCACCTGTCACCGCTCGACGGCATCGGGCCCGAAGAGCTCGGCCTCAGCCAGCTGGACGACTGGCTGGCTCAGGGTGAAGTGACCGAGCTCATTATTGCCACCAATCCGACCGTCGAAGGTGACGCGACGGCACACTATCTCGCCGACCTGGCGGCGCAACGTGACGTCAAGGCGAGTCGTATCGCCCATGGCGTCCCGCTCGGCGGCGAACTCGAGTATGTCGACGGCGGCACGCTGTCACACGCGTTCTACGGTCGCCGTACTGTTGACTGAGGGAAGAGAACCATGTCCACCGACAACTGCCTGTTCTGCAAGATTCTCGAGGGCGAGATTCCGGCCGAACTGATCTACGAGTCCGACACGGCTGTGGCGTTCCGCGACATCAACCCGCAAGCGCCGATCCATGCGCTGGTCATTCCGCGCAAGCACATATCGACAATCAACGATATCGATGTGGACGACGAGGCGATCATAGGAAGTCTGTACTCGGCCGCGCGGCACATCGCGGCAGCGGAAGGCATCGCCGACGAAGGCTATCGTGCGGTTATGAACTGCAACGAAGGCGCAGGGCAAAGCGTCTTTCACATTCACCTGCACGTACTCGGCGGCCGACGACTGGACTGGCCGCCGGGCTAGTCAGTAGCGACCTTCGGCGAGCTGCTCCGTCAGGTTGACGATGCGCTTGTAGCTCTCGTAACGCCGCGGGCTGATTGCACCGTTTTCGCAGCGTTCTTTCACGGCGCAGCCCGGCTCGCGCAAGTGGCGGCAGTTGGCAAAGCGACACTCCCCGGCGGCGTCCTGGATTTCGCGAAATCCCTGTGCCGCTGCTGTCGACGACTCGAGCGCCGGTGCGTAGTCGCGTACGCCCGGCGAATCGATGATCACACCTCCGCCGGGCAGCGAGATCATCGCTGAATTGACAGTAGTATGCCGACCTTCCCTCGACTTGTCGGAAACCTCGGATGTCTTCTGCACGTCATCGCCGATAAGTCTGTTGATGATGCTGGACTTACCGACGCCGGACTGACCGACAACGATCGCGCAGTGCGTCGCGAGTAGCTTGCGAACGTTATCGATGCCTTCCCCGGTCAGCGCGCTGCAGGCAACCACGTCATAGCCAATGTCGAAGTAGGTATCCAGCTCGTAGCGAACGTCCGAAGTACCGAGATCACTCTTGTTAAACACCACGCATGCATCGATGCCCATGAGTTCGGCCGCGCACAGGTAGCGATCGACGATGAACCAGTCCGGCCTGGGTTCTGCCGCGGCCACCACAACCAGGTAATCGAGATTGGCAGCCAGTACCTCTACCTTGCCACGCATGTTCGGCCGTGAGAGCTCGTTGCGCCGTTCGGCAATGCCCGTGATGAGCCAGTCCTTTTCGTTCTCTATCGGCTCCACATCGACTTTGTCGCCGCAGACGGGCTTGATTCGTTTGCCCTTGATGCGCGCATTCACCTCACGCCCGTCGGCAAGTGCCAGGCGCATGCGCCGGCTGTAGGTGGCTATGACCGTGGCGTGTTTCATGGCGGGAGTATAGACTGCGTGAACCATGACCACACCCGCTAACGATCGTGCAAGCAATCTTATCTGGATCGACCTCGAGATGACGGGGTTGTGTACGACGCACGATACGATTATCGAGATTGCGACGATAGTGACTGACAAGCATCTCAATGAGCTCGCCGAAGGGCCGGTGCTGGCGATTCGTCAGTCCCGGGAAACGTTGTCCGGCATGGATGAATGGAACACGCGGCAACACGGCAAGTCCGGCTTGACTGCGCGTGTTCTCGAGAGCGACGTCGACACGGCGGAGGCGGAAGCGGCGACGATCGCTTTCCTCCGGGACTGGGTGGATGAGGGCGCGTCGCCGATGTGCGGCAACAGCATCTGCCAGGACCGTCGTTTCCTGGCGCGTGAGATGCCGACACTCGAAGCCTATTTTCACTACCGAAATCTCGATGTCAGCACGCTCAAGATCCTGGCGCAGCAGTGGGCGAGCAGCGTCGCACTGGGGTTCGTCAAGGAATCACAACATCTCGCTCTCGCGGATATCAGGGACTCCATCGAGGAACTCGCCTGGTACCGGGAGAAGCTGCTCAATCCCGACGCGCTGGACCCTGTCGGTAGCGATGCCTGAGACACGGTTTGCCGAGTACGCGGCACGCAACGCGGCCCCCATACTCGAGATACTGCAGCGCGAATTCTCTGGTGCCTCCCGCGTCCTGGAAATCGGCTCGGGAACCGGCCAACATGCTGTCCTGTTCGCCGAGCACCTCGGGCACCTGCGTTGGCAGACCAGCGATCTTGACGAGAATCACGCCGGCATCCGGGCCTGGATCGCGGCTACCGGTACCGACAATGTCTTGCCGCCTTTGTCCATGGATGTTCGCGAGGCGTCGGTGGCGGCCGGCGCCTACGACGCGGTGTTTTCAGCGAACACGGCACACATCATGGATATCGATGCCGTGCGGAAAATGTTCCTGCTGGTCGGCAGGGCGTTGCGGCATGACGGCATCTTCTGTCTTTACGGCCCGTTCAGGAAGGACAGCCGATTCAATTCGCCGAGCAACGCTGCTTTCGACGCGAATCTCAAGGCGAGAAACCCGTCGATGGGTATTCGTGACCTGGAGACCCTTGGTGATTTCGCACACGCCGCCGGTCTGCGGCGAGTGCGCTTCTACGCGGTGCCGTCGAACAATAACGTCGTGGTCTGGCAGCGAGGAGATACGTCATGACAACGCATACCGGCGGGTGCCACTGCGGGCGCGTACGGTTCGAGGTGGATGCACCGGCCGCAATCGACGCAACCGACTGTAACTGCAGTATCTGTCGCAAGTCCGGGTTCCTTCACCTGATTGTCCCCGCCAGTGACTTTCGGCTGTTGCAGGGCGACAACGTGCTGACGACCTACACGTTCAATACCGGGGTAGCAAAACATCACTTCTGCAGCGTCTGTGGCGTGAAGTCCTTCTATGTGCCGCGTTCGCATCCCAATGGCATTAGCGTGAACGTCCGCTGCCTCGACGAGGCGACGGTTGCGGGTGTCAACGTCACGCCATTCGACGGCCGGAACTGGGAGCAGAACTCCTCCAAATTGTCTCCGATAAGCGACTGATTTACCTGAATATTAACTGGAAGGATTTAAACGCTTGTCTTATAGTTGCCGAATCATGAAAAGACTACTTAGCATCGCACTGGTTCTGTGCGCATTTGTCGCCCCGGCCGCCGTCGCTGAATCGGTATGGGTTACGGACCAGTTCGAAATCACACTGCGCTCAGGGCCCAGTACGAGCAATGCCATTCGCCTCTCGGTCGGGAGCGGCACCCGTCTCGAAGTCATCGAGCGCGATGCCGAAACCGGTTACACGCACGTGCGGACGCAGGGCGGCACCGAGGGGTGGGTATTGACGCGTTACCTGATGAACGAGGCGAGTGCCCGCGAGCAGCTTGAGAAACTGACGAGCCAGCTTACCAATGCGAATTCCCGGGGCAGCACGCTGGATTCGCAGCTGAATGCAATCAAGGGTGAGTACGATGCGGCCAGCAAGAAAATAGCGACGCTCGAACGGGAAAAAGCCGCGGTTGAGGCAGAGCTGGCCGAGATCAGGCGAACGGCTGCCAACGTGCTGGCGATCAACGACCAGAACAAGTCCTTGATGGACCAGCTGACGGCAGCGCAAATTCGCGCGGATACGCTGGAGCAGGAAAACCGTGTACTGGCAGGCCAGACGACACGTTACTGGTTCATGTCGGGCGGCCTCGTGCTGCTGGTCGGGATAATCCTCGGGATCTGGCTGCCGCGCATTCGCTGGCAGCGTCGCTCACGTTACGACCGTTTCTGACGCACGCCGCACTCAGTCGACCGTTTCGCCGGCCAGGAACATCCACGTTTCGATAACCGTATCGGGATTGAGCGACATGCTCTCGATGCCCTGGTCCAGCAGCCAGCGCGCGAGGTCCGCATGGTCTGAAGGTCCCTGGCCGCAGATACCCACGTACTTGCCCTGCGCCTTGCAGGCAGAAATGGTCATCGCCAGCAGCGCTTTTACGGCATCGTCGCGTTCGTCGAAGGTGTCGGCAACCAGTGCCGAATCCCGGTCGAGGCCCAGCGCAAGTTGCGTCATGTCGTTGGACCCGATCGACATGCCGTCGAAGTGTTCGAGATACTGGTCCGCCAGCAGGGCGTTGGTCGGCAGTTCCGACATCATGATGACCTTCAGGCCGTGCTTGCCGCGCTCGAGACCGTTCAATGCCATGAGGTCGATGACATCCTTTGCCTGCCTGACGGTACGCACGAAGGGGATCATTATCTGCACATTGGTCAGGCCCATTTCTTCGCGCACGCGCCGCAATGCGCGGCACTCCAGCTCAAAGCAGGGCTTGAAGCTCTCCGATACGTAGCGTGAGGCCCCGCGGAAACCGAGCATCGGGTTTTCTTCATCGGGCTCGTAACGCGCGCCACCAATAAGATTCGCGTATTCGTTGGATTTGAAGTCCGACGTCCGCACAATGACGGGCTCGGGCGCGAACGCCGCCGCGATAGTGGCGACGCCCTCGGCGAGTTTGTCGACGAAGAATTCGACAGGATCCGGGTAGCCGGCCATCTGGTCGTCAATGGCCGCCTTTGTAGGTGCGTCTTGTGACGCATAGTCCAGCAGAGCCTGCGGGTGCACTCCGATCATCCGATTGATGATGAATTCGAGGCGCGCGAGGCCAACGCCACGGTTCGGAATGTTGGCGAAGTCGAAAGCGCGATCCGGGTTGCCAACGTTCATCATGATCTTGACAGGTATTTCGGGCAGTGCGTCCAGTTCGATGTTCTTTTCCTCGAAGTCGAGACTGCCTTCATACACGAAACCCTCGTCACCCTCGGCGCAACTCACGGTGACTTCGGAACCGTCCCGGATCTTCTCGGTCGCGTCGCCGCAACCCACCACGGCCGGGATACCCAGCTCGCGGGCGATGATCGCCGCATGGCAGGTCCGCCCGCCGCGATTGGTCACGATGGCAGAGGCGCGCTTCATGACGGGCTCCCAGTCCGGGTCCGTCATGTCGGACACGAGAACATCGCCGGCCTTGACGCGATTCATTTCCGCGACAGACCGGATGACCTTGGCCGTGCCGGCGCCTATCTTGTGGCCGATGCTGCGGCCGGTAATGATGACTTCGCCCGTGTCCTTGAGCGTAAAACGCTGGATAGACCTCCCGCTGCGGCTTTGTACCGTCTCCGGCCGCGCCTGCAGGATGTACAGCTTGCCGTCGTTGCCGTCCTTGCCCCACTCGATATCCATGGGCCGGTCATAGTGATTCTCGATCGTTACGGCCATCTTTGCGAGTTCAATGATGTCGTCGTCCGAAATCGAGAACCTGAGGCTGTCACTTTCGTCCACGTCGACGGTGTCCACGGTCTTGCCCGGCTCAGGATTGTCGCTGTAGACCATCTTGATCGTCTTGCTGCCAAGGTTTTTCCTGAGAATCGGGCGCAGTCCGGCTGCCAACGCGGGTTTGTAGACATAGAACTCGTCCGGGTTGACGGCGCCCTGGACCACGGTCTCGCCGAGTCCCCAGGAGGACGTAATGAATACCGCGTCGCGAAAACCGGTTTCCGTGTCCAGCGTGAACATCACGCCGGATGCGCCAACGTCGCTGCGCACCATCGTCTGGACGCCGGCAGAGAGCGCGACATCGGCATGGTCGAAGCCATGGTGAACCCGGTAGGCAATGGCGCGATCATTAAACAGCGAAGCAAACACCTGGTGCATGGCGTCGACCATGTTTTCCAGGCCGCGGACATTTAAAAAGGTCTCCTGCTGACCTGCGAATGACGCGTCGGGGAGATCCTCGGCCGTGGCGGAGGAGCGAACGGCGACGGCAATGTCTTTGCCGGCGCTCATTTCCTCCCAGGCGGCCCGCACATCGCGCATGAGGTCGTCGGGGAGGGGAGTCTCCAGTATCCAGGCACGGATCGTGGCGCCGGCGCTGGTCAGTGCATCGATATCATCGACATTGAGGTTGTCGAGAAGGCCGTGGATTCGCTTGTCGAGTCCATCGGCGGCCAGGAACTTGCGATACGCAGCGGCGGTGGTGGCGAATCCGCCGGGTACCGAGACGCCGAGGTTCGCGAGATTGCTGATCATTTCACCGAGTGAGGCGTTCTTGCCGCCGACGGTCTCAACGTCGTCCATGCCAAGCTCAGCGAGCTTGATGACATATTGCTCCAAGTCCTACTCCCTTGTGTTCCCCGGCAGGCATGGGACAATCCCACCGATGGTTGAGCGCGTCGTATTTTTTGTGTCGGATCAAACGGGTGTCACTGCGGAGACCCTGGGCCACAGTCTGATTACGCAGTTTGCCGGGCAGAATTTTCGCCAAACGACTTTGCCATTTATAGATACTGAAGACAAGGCGCGCGAAGCGGTGCGGGTAATCGACGCGACCGCGGAGAACGGGGCACCTCATCCCATTGTTTTTTCGACAATCGTGCAGCCGAATTTGCGCAAGATTGTTAAGGAATCGATGGGCCTGCACCTCGACATCTTTGACGCCTTCCTGGAGTCATTGGCCGATGAACTGGGTGCGGCACCCGAGTACCTGTCCGGGCGTGCGCATGGCGTGAGCGACATCGATGCCTACATGAAACGAATCGAGGCGACCAATTTCGCGCTGGCCAATGACGACGGTGGGGTTAGTCGCAACTACGACGTAGCCGACGTAATCCTGGTTGGGGTATCCCGATCGGGCAAGACGCCCACGTGCCTGTACCTGGCGCTCCAATACGGTGTCTATGCGGCAAACTACCCGCTGACAGAGGACGAGCTGGAGACCGGTACGTTGCCGGATTTCCTGCTGGAACATAAGCACAAGCTGTTCGGGTTGACGATCGAGCCGGAGAGGCTGCGCGATATTCGCAGGGAAAGGCGGCCACACGGCCATTATTCGACCACTCAACAGGTCCGATTCGAGCTGCGGGAGTCGGAAAAGATGTTTCGGCGCTACGGTATTCCGAATGTGAATACGACGAGTTTTTCGATCGAAGAAATCGCGAGCCGAATACTGGATAGTACCGGGGTAGAGCGCAGAGTTCGACCCTGATATTGCGCGCCATGTACTGCTATATTGGCAGCATGTTGCTCGATTCATACCTTGTACCTGAGACGGCTGCGAAGCCTGGCAGCTTCGTGGGCCTTATGGCCCTGTATGAGAGCAATTACCTGCGTTTATGCCGCCTTATCCCGGAGATCGATCGCGTCGACGGTTGTTTTCGATCACGAGTGGCCGGCGATTGCGATCTGCATGTCGCGATCCTGGAGCGCTGCAGGTACACCGTGACGCTGTCGCTGACCTATCACTTCGAAACCGACGACGGCCTGTGTGCCGATCCCGACATGGCCGTGCGCGTCTACCTGGATGGCCAGCTTGCGGAGGTTTTGGCGATGGGCAACACGCAACGCCATGCGCAACTGCGCAAGCTTGTGCTCGAACATCGTGAGGAACTCGATCGAAGGTGGCGTCTCAACGTCGTCCTGAACAAGTGGCTCGACTACCTTGCCGAGCAGGGACACCTGATCCTCGATCGCTAAAACTGTCGATTCAGTCAGCGTTTCCCGCCCTTGCTCCTGAGACTATTACGTTCAATAGCGCGCGATATATCGGCGCGCAAGTGCAGGATTATGTAAAGAGGCGGTCCGTGGCAGGTATCACGACAATCTTCAAAGGCGAACAGGAACACCCGCCACAGGACAATGACAAGCTCATTGACCTGTTCCGCAACCGTGTGGAGTTGAAGAAAGAGTTTGCGGCACTGCGCAACGAGAAATACCAGCTGCAGGACCGCATCAAGGCACACCAGGGCGCCACGGAGCGGGTACAGCAAAAGCTGAATCACCTGGAGTCACTCTTGCTGGATCCCGAGTGGGTGCATAACGTGGTGGTCTTCTACCAGATGCGACGCCTTGCCGCGCACTGCGAGGTCAAGATCAAGCGCTTCGCGGAGCAGTTGAAACAGCAACGCGAGCAACGCGTGCACAGTAAAGCGCTGGTAGCCTGGAACGAAGAACGCAAGCAATCTACCCAGGCCGTGCAGGCCAGGGTCGGGGAGCAGCGATTACGCGTCCAGATGCTCGAGGACCAGCTGCAGGCGGAACGCCATAAGCTGCTATCGATGGGTGGTTTCGCCAAGATGTTGCGGGGACGCTCACAAGCCACGCAGGTCGAGAATCTCGAGTCCGCCCTCGCCGCAGCGCAGAGCAAGGAACAGGACTTGCTGCTCGAGCTCGAACGTGTCGAGGCGCTGGATCCGCCGGCTCACCAGGGTCTGGACATTGCCGCGAAACGCTCGATCAATCTCTTGATCCTCGCCTTCGTCCAGCAGCTCTACCTCGATTTCGCCGAAGACAACCTGGCTGACTTGGCCAAAGAGTCCAGCGAAAGAAGTGTGGGGGCCGTCAACTACGGCACCCGGTACGAGTGTGACCAGTTACTGGACAGGCTCGTCGGTCGCAAGGAGGAAGTCGAACGGGCCGACGACTGTGCCGACTTGCTCAAGAAACGTGCAAAGATGATTGCAGAGTATGCGACGTTCCGGCACGACGATGATGCAGTGCCGGTCCCTGGCTCGGTAGCGACCGTTTTCGACATCGACCGGAACGGCGTCGTACATAAATCGGACGTCAATATTCTCGGCGAGAATTACTTCGGTGTGGCCAAGGTATTGAGTCGCTAGCAGCGCGACCCGGAGCTTCAGATATCCCTGCGATACATCTGGCGCCGGACGGGCACCAGCTTGTTGTCAGAGATGGGACGCAGGCGCGGGGCTTCCGCTTCGTCCTCTTCGACCTGATCGTCGACCGCTTCCTCGTTATCAACCTTGTTATCGGCCTGCGCGAATACCTTGCGAGCGGCGGCCGCGACCCGGGGCTTGAGCAAATGCTCGTCAGAGACGGCCTCTATCGTCGTCGACATGGTTTCGGTGCTGATCTCGAGGGTGGCTTCACCGGTCTTGCTGCTGCACAGGGGGTCGCGGTCAGGCGCTGCTGAAACGGGGGTGGCAAACCAGCCGGCCAGCACAAAAATCGCCGCAGATGCTGCGATGGTGCCGTGCTTTGGCTGTGGTTTGCCTGCTGACATGGCCTGTTCCAAATCGATGATTGCCTGATCGCAATCAGCTAGGTGTTATAGTCGAGTATAACACCGCGACCCGGTCGGTCAACCCCGGGCATCAGGGTTGCACGCGGGCTGTCCGCGGTGGTGTTTCCGGCACCAGTTCCCGCAACGTGGCGAGGTCGGTGACGATACCGGCCGCCTGGTCGAGCTGTATGTCCGGAAAATCCTCTTCCTCGATATCATCGAGGCTCTCGATGGGCTCAAGTCCCAAAGCGGCACGCCGGTTATTCTCGCGGTCAATGCGCCGTTGCATCTCGTTCTCATGCTCGGCGCGACGGGCCTGCATGTTCAACGATATCGTCTTTTGCGCCCGGAATTGCTCGGCGGCCTGGATAGACTCCAGCTGGAACTGGAAATTCGGGTCGTCCTTGGAACGCTCGGCATGCGCGACAGTCAGGGATTCGATCATTCCCTGGAGCGGCTTGCCCGCACGGAAGCGCGTGGTTTGCACCGTGTCCCAGGGCAGCGCCGTCTCGCGCGCACTTTCGCCGATCAGTTTGGCGTTGATATGCGATGGCAGTTCGATGTCCGGGTTGACTCCCCGATGCTGGGTGCTCTCGCCCGTCACCCTGTAGTACTTGCCGATCGTCAGCGTCAGCTGACCAAGGCCGGCGTCATCTTCACTGCGGACATACTGGTCGAGCGAGTACAGGTTTTGAACCGTGCCCTTGCCGAAGGTCTGTTGGCCGACGATGACGCCACGCGCATAGTCCTGGATCGCTGCCGAGAAGATCTCTGACGCAGACGCGCTGTAGCGGTCGACGAGGACGGCCAGGGGGCCGCTGTAGGCGACGCGGGGAACAGGGTCCGGATCGTCGAGCCGACTGATACGGCCGTTGGCATTGCGCAATTGTACGACCGGGCCATTGTCGATGAACAGGCCGGAGAGGGCCGTCGCTTCGGTCAGGTGTCCGCCACCGTTGCCGCGCAAGTCGATGACCAAGCCGTCAATGCCTTCTTTCTCAAGCTCCGCGATGAGACGGCGCACGTCCTTCGTCGTGCTCTTGTAGTCCTTGTCGCCGCTGCTCAGCGCACGGTAGTCGCGGTAGAAGCTGGGGACGTCGATAACGCCGATAGACCACTCACGGCCTTCGCGCCTGATCTTGACGATTTCACTCTTGGCGGCCTGTTCCTCGAGCTTGACCTGGCCGCGCGTGAGATCGATAAATTTCTTGGGGCTGCCAGGCAACGCATTGGCCGGGATAATTTCCAGTCGGACGACAGAGTCGGCGGGGCCGCGGATGAGGTCTACCACGTCGTCCAGTCGCCAGCCGATGACGTCGACAATCTCGCCGTCAGTGCCCTGACCGACACCGGTAATACGGTCTTCAGCCTGCAGAGTGCCGTCGATCGCGGCGGGGCCGCCCGGAATGATCCCGGCGATCTTCACGAAATCCTCATCAGTCTGCAGCGACGCACCAATACCGAAATACGACAGGCTCATCTGAATTCGATATTCCTCGGAATTGCGTGGCGACAGGTAGCTGGAATGCGGGTCGAGCGCGTGCGCAAAAGAATTCATGAAGCGCTCGAACACGTCGTCATTGTTCAACTGGTTCAGGCGCTTCAGGTAGCCGCGATAGCGCTTGCCGAGAACGTCCTGGATCTTCTCCCAGGGCTCGTCCTCGAGGGCCAGGTTCAACGCGTCGTTCTTGACACGCTGGCGCCAGATCTCATCGAGTTCGGCCGACGTCTCAACCCAGGGCTCCTCGGAGCGGTCAAACTGGTAGGTCTCGTCTGTTGTGAAGTCCGGTTCGACCTCCAGCTGCTCCAGGGCAAAGGTCAGGCGCTCGCGTACACGGGTCTGGTATACCTCGTACATTTCGAATACCGGGTCCAGCGGCTTGCTTTTGACAAGGTCATCCAGCTCATGGCGATAGGTATCGAAGTACTCGATATCGCTTTTCAGCAGGTACATGCGGTTTTGGTCGAGCGATTCGATAAACAGGTCCAGTACGCGGGACGACAACTCATCGTCGACAGCGACGTGGTTGTAGTGTTGCTGCTGGACAAACTGCGTAACGATTTCCCCGATCTTCTCGTGACGTTGCTCTGGAAACAGAAAGCTCTTCTGCTCGAGCGCCGCATTGCTGCCGAAAAGAGGCGCCGACGCGAGGACGAATCCAAGTCCTGCAAGCCAGTTGATACGGCGGTTTCCGTGTTTCGTCAAAGCAATCTCCAATCTTGCCAAAGAGGTTTCAGCATAGCCTTTTGTGGGCTAGGCTAGTGGTCCGACGCCCTTGGATCAAGGGCATATTCGTCATATTCTTCAATACTGTGCGGTTTTTCTTTCCCGCTTCGGAAAATAATACATGCGTCCTTTGTCCGTCGTTACGCTGATCATCCTTGGATCCTGCTTCGCGATTACCTTCAGCCTGACGGCCGTCATTATCGTCGTGCTGGTCCTCGGTGACGAATACCCGCGTCTGCAGGCTGAATTTGACCCTCTGCTCAACAGCCTGTCGGTCTTTCTCGGTATGACCCTGATCTCTGCCCTAAGTTTCTACACGCTCGCAAAAAACCACGCGTCGCGCTATTGGGCGCAACTTGCGATGTGGGCTGGTCTGTTGGCGACGGGATACTACTTCTGGCCGTGAAGAAGCTCCCCGTCTGCGCTTAGCGCAGAAGGCGAGAGCCGCGGCCCCGTCGGCGGCGCATCCGCGCCTGGAGTTCCTTGCGACGGGCGCTCAGCCAGCCTTCGCGGTTTGCGGTGGATCCATCGCCGCTCTGGGACAGGCGCTCCCGGTAGTCGCAGAAGTCCTGGTAAGCCTCCATCTCGTGCTTCAATTCTCGCATCACGAGCTCGATCATGATGGCGTCATCGAGAAATCCGAGCCCCGGAATATGGTCCGGGATCAGGTCTTCGGGTTCGGCGAAATAGGCGAGGGCATTAAGCACGCGCTTGGCTTCCTGGTGCGGGAGACGCCATTCGATATCTGACAGCATGCCGATCATTAGCCGCAGCCGCTCGAGGCGTTCGCGTATGAAACCCGGCGCATCCGATTGCGGGACCTGATGAAGCAGGTCCTCGGCAGCCGCGACGATGTCCTCGGGTGGGATACGACGCGCCGCATTGCGCGCTTCCTCCATGATCAGGCGGAAGTGCTTGAGGTCGTTGTCGTCAAGTTCAAACGAGATTCGCATAGTCACATACGAATCATACTATTTGCCGAAGCGCCGGTCCCAATTCTTTGAGCGATCGAAGCCGCCTGTATTATAGGGGTCAAGACCCGGTTCTTCGCCGGAGTCGACAAGCGAGTCGTCCAGGATCTTGAGAGTCTCGTGAGTTCCGGTGTCTTCCCGTACAAACTTGTTGCGGATGAGGACGTTCTTGCCGGGTCCGATACTCTCGATCTCACCTGACAGGTCTTCGTCCGCGTCAACGAACTCGGGGTTTCTGCGGGGGACTTTTTGTTGCGGACGAACGCGTGGAGCCGGATGCGCGCCCGCTTTCTGAAGTTTTGGCGACGGCGCTGGCTCCGCGTCAGAGAAGCGGGTCTTTAACCAGTTTTTCAGTCTCTCCAGCATGTTTGGGTAACCGGTGTTTCGTATCGATTCTGAATTGAACCTGTGACCTAAGAGGATGCACTAACGACTGCGGATATTCTACAAACCACGCACGCGTTACATAGCCGGATAGCCCGGAACTGTGATGCGGATCACAGTTTGGAAGTTGCGCGCCAGCCCAGAAACATCAATCGAACAATCTGCCAGACCAGCCAGGGCGAGAGAACGAGAAACCACGCGACCGGGTCGCCATTGCGAATCTTGCCGCTCAGGGTGCCGAAGAACTCTGTATATCCAGTCCCGCCATAGGCTCCAAATACGGCCTTGCCAACGAACCAGACGGCTATCGGCAGGATCACCAGGCCAACGAACAGAAGCACTGCGAATACCGCGGCTTCCTTCTTGAGAAACTGGCCCTTGGGGCGGGTTTGTTTACCTGTGGCTTCGGTCACGACGCGCGGCCTCTTGAAACGGGCCGTTATCGTTGCCTAGCAGGCTGTTCAGGTCAAGCGTCGTTACTGGCTGCGCGACGGCGGCGACGGAACACGACGACGCCGAGGTGAATACACGCGGCCGAAAACAGCAGGTAGTGCGGCAGGATCCAGAACCACTCGCTGATGTAGAGCGTCGACAAGAAAGCCAGGAATCCGGCACCAAGATAGAAATAGGGCAGGACATCGTAAAAGAGTTTAGGTAACCAGATCTTCTTCGAGATCCAATGGCCCGTCTGGCGTGATACCTGTTGTGTATCGGTCAGTCTGGCCGGCTTCCCTGCGGTCGTGCTGAGCATCGTGCTGTCTCGCTTACTGGGCCTATAAGCGAACCTTAGACCGATCGGAAAGAAAAAGGCGTGATTGCGCTCACAGATCAGGCGTCGCGTTTTGGCCGTTCTTCGTAGCGGAAATGCGCATTGCCGATCGTAACGATATCGCCATTTTTCAAAAAGTGCTCCGTGACGCGTTTCGAGTTGACGAAGACGCCGTTCTTGCTACCCCAGTCGATGACTCTCGTCGCATCGTTGTCCGCCTGGACGACTGCGTGACGGCGACTGATGTACGCGGCATTGAGCTGGATGTCGTTGTCCTCGGTCCGACCTATCGTCAGCCGATCCTTGAACAACGGGAACCGCAATAGTTGCTTGCCGATCTTGCCGACCAGTACCCGGGTAACACGGTCTGCTGATTTCTGCGTCGGTGGCAATTCGTCGTCGACATCGTCAAATTGCTCCGAGATGCGCCCGTCGATATCCGAGATCACATCGCCGATCTCGTTAATGGACTCCATCTGCTCGGACTTGCGTGCGAGTTCAGCCAGTAAGACGTTGATAGCCTCGCTGCGGGCGTCGAGCTTTTGCTCGAAGTCGTTCGCAATGCGGGTCATCTTGGCCAGTTCTTTCTCGAGCTCGCTGATGCGTGTGTTCGATTGCTCGTCGCTGTCGCACAGCATGCGCTCGAGCTCTTCCTTGAAGCCGCGTGTGTCGACAAGATCGGACGCAAGCTGGCTGTTGAGAATCTCGGATTGCGCAACGGTTTCCTGGGCCTCGCCCAGCTCGAAGCGCAGCATGCGCATTTCCTCGGCATGTTTCTCACCAATTGCTTCGAGCTGTTGGCTAAGCTGCATCTTGTCGTCGGCTGCGGTCGCAAGCGCCTCTTCAAGATGACGATTCTTGTCAACGGTTTCCGCGAGGGCGCCGGCGAGGCGATCGCGTTCGCTCTGCAGGTCTTCCTGAAGCGACAGCACGTCCTGCAGCCTGCGCCGCAGTGCGTCGGCATACGCTTCAGAGCGAGCAAGCCGATTCTCGTCGTTTGCGATCGTGTCCTGAACGTGCGCCGACAAGGGCAGTTCCGGGATTTCGCGAACCGCCTGTCGAGTCGACGCGATCTCGTTTCTGAGTTCGGCCGTCACCAGTCGGTGCCTCTCGTCACGACTCCGGATCTCGGCTTTTAGTGCCTTGATCTTGCGGTCGCGGGTCTTGAGCAGCTTTTCCTTGCGCGACACCGTCTCGCGCAAGCTATCAATGTCGGCATTGAGCTTGTTGCTCAGCTCTTCGCGAGCCGAAATCTCAGCCTCGAGCCCGAGCCACTTGGCGCGCAACTGCTCGATATCGTATTGCAGCTTGCCGATGGTCTGTGCGTCGCCGCTGCGATGTTCGGTAAAATCGCTGGTGTGCTCGTCGGACTCCGCCGGAGCCTCACCCCGGATCGGGTGCTCCTGGCGGAAGGTTACAGCTTCCAGTTCGGCCGTCTGGTCGTCGTCATCTGCGACTAATTCATTGATGTTGTTTTTCTCACTAGCCATCCGCCCAGTCTATCATGCAGCGTCGGCTCCTCAATCGGTTGGGCCGATAAAATCAACAACTTAAGTTAAATCTGTTAGTCGCAGGCCACAGTTCTGCCGGCTGCCCAGTCGCGCATCGCGGCGATACGCTCGGACATGACGACGGAGAGCGGTCGGGTCTGTTTGATTTCCGCCAGGATGTGGTCGGTTGCGAGCGGTTCGTTCTGAGCGTGCGCCGCGTACAGTGACGATACGATGGCCTGCTCGATTTCGGCGCCGGAGAAACCGTCGGTTGCGGCGGTCAGACGGGATGATCGAAGTTGCTGAGTGGACTGATCGCGATTCGCGAAGGTGGATGGCGAGAATCGAGGTCCGGACGTTGTCGGCCGGGAGATCGACAAAAAAGATTTCATCGAAACGCCCCTTGCGCACGAGTTCCGGTGGCAGCGTACTGATGTCATTGGCAGTCGCGACCACGAAGACCGTGCTGCTTCTTCTCGGCCATCCAGGTGAGAAAGGTGCCGAGGACCCGTTGCGTGGTTCCGGTTTCGCCGCCGCGTCCTGCGATGTCCTTTCTCGATCTCGTCAATCCAGAGTACGCAGGGCGACATCACGTCTGCCGTTTTCAGTGACTCACGCAGTTTGCGTTCGGTCTCGCCATGGTACTTGTCGTAGATTGCGCCAAAGTCCAGGCGCAGTAACGGGACACCAAATATTCCCGCGGTCGCCTTCGCGGCCAGGCTCTTGCCACAGCCCTGAACGCCGAGGAGCAGAATGCCTTTCGGTACGTCGAGGTGTGCTGCGATTCGTCACCGCGAAACGCCGGGCGTCGTTGTTGCAGCCAGGCCTTGAGGCGGGTCGAGACCACCGACGTCGTCGAAACGTGCCGTGTCGTATTCGAACTGCAGCGCACCGCCGCGATTCAGCAGCTCATACTTGGCCTGCATGACATCGGGCAGATCACTGTGCGTAATGGCGCCGTCCTGGTAGATCGCGTTGCGTGCCAGTCGCTCGGTATCGGCCCAGGTCAAGTCCCGCGAGATTCTTGCAGGAAGAGTTCATGCGCCTTGGGGTCCACTTTGACGCGGGCTCCCGGGTTGTCCTTCGCATATTCGTTTGCGGCTTGCTTCACGATCGTTGCGCGATCGCTTTCCGAGGGCAACGCCATGTCGAACCGTGCGCAGAAGCTCTTCGAGTTCCTGTGGAATCTTGACAGTGTGACTGATAAGCACGATCTGCCGGTTGATTTCTGCCGAGCGGATGCAAATGTCCTTGAGCAGGCGCACATGTACGGGTCGTCGAGGAACGGATGGAAATCGAGCAAGACGTAGATGCCGGGTTTCGAGACGGCCCGGATGTGCTTGAGGACGTCCGTCGGTTGCGCGTTTATTGCCTGCGGCTCCAGCGAGATGTCAATACGCTGCAGGCCGTCGGTGATCGTCCAGCGAAAGAGCGGCGTGTACGACTGGCTTGCGCGCGAGATCGTAATTGATTGCAGCAACTCGAGCATGCGTTGCTTCGTCCTGCGATTCGATGACGACGATAGGTGTTCGTGATCGAAGAACGAGTTCGAGGTCGTGGCGTCGGTCCATGCTGTGATTTATTGGTCCTGGCTGGTAGTTGTCATAGTACGGCAGCCGGGGAGATTGTCGCTGTGAAGTGCGTCCGGTGTTGAGCCAATCAATTCGCCCGCAGCCGCCGCCAGGCTGTCGAGATCGATCTCTGCATTTACGAGAACTGGCAGGAGGGTGTCGAGGTCGATCTTGCCTGCGGATTTTTTCAGGAGTTCGCGATCCAGGTCCCTGAACACGCCAACGGCTCTCGCGGTCGTCGCCGCTGTCGATGCCGTACCGCAGAGGCTGCTGCTCTCGGCTCCCCATTTCTCCAGCAGGGCGAACGCCTTTTTCGCCCGGCTCGCCGTAATGGCGTGGCCACGGCGCAGGAGCTCGATGCTGTAGTACTCCGCGAGGCCCTCAACGATCCAGTCACTCCCCTCGCGGGGTCGGAGCCCCAGCGCCGCGTGCATGACTTCATGCAGCAACGGGCTGGTGGCGTTCTCGCTGATCAAAGGGCGGTCCGCGTGCATGAAGAACGACGCCGGCGCGGACAGTCCGCCGCGCCACATCGGCGCACCCGCGCTGACGATGGTCAGGCGGGGCAGGGCATCGGGCAGGATCTCCGTCAGCTCCGGAAGCGTCCAGTTGAGGAGCGCGAGCATCTCCATGCGTCGCACGTCTTGATCCTGCGGAGCCGCGATGGCGACACGCGTACCGGCAATGGTCTCGCGACGGATGCCGAGGCGGCCCATGGCAAGCCATCCCGTCGGTTCGTCGAAGCGGCGTTCAGGACGCTGCACGACGATCGGTTTCTCCAGCGCCGAATATTCCGTGATGACGGACCAGCCTGCCGGAAGGTCGATGTCGAGCGTCGTGCGCGATTCGGCTCCTTTGAGGGTTCTCGTTCGCGCGCGGGGAATTACATCCTCAGCGCGAAAAATACCCCAGTCGGCGGTCAGCAATGCATCGAAAGCGCCGTCACCGCGTTCATGCCGTACCAGCGCACGCCACTCCAGCGTGCCGCCGTCCGCAGGCGGGAGCCAGCGCACCTGCTGATCGCGGATGAGCAAGTCCCCGTCGCCACTCACATCGGTGATCCCGGCGTTGGCAGCGAAGGCGATCTCACGCACGAGGTCCCGCGGCTGCTTTAATTGCAGCACCACGAGTACCGTTGATGACGCTGGGTCGGGGACGAGCGTGTAGTGCAGGCTGTACTCGCGATGGTTGCTGCGGTCGGCCGATTCAGAGGCCGGGACGCCACAGGCCATGAGCAAGGCCATTGCGGCCAGCACGGTCCCGCGACAGGGGTTTTTGGGGAAAGCTGAGAAGCAGTTCATACCGGATTAAGGCGCCGAAGGCTATGCTCTTTGTTGGAGTGGAAGTTCAAGTGACGCAGATGATAGCGCAGCCGGGCCATATTATTCGGGTTTTATCCTTAGCAATCACAGTGTTGGCACTGGCCGGCTGTGGTGCTAATCCGCCCGCACCGGTGCCGGTCAAACACGAGAGGGCCGCGAAGCCGACCGTGCCGGTGGCACGACCAACGATCGGTCACCGGGCGGCGTCAATAGCCCTCGACCAGGTCGGCGTTCCCTACCGCTATGGCGGCGCTACGCCAAATGGATTCGATTGTAGCGGCCTCGTGCAGTACGCCTACCGGCAGGCGGGCATCAGTGTGCCGCGCACAACGGGGCAGCTGTGGTCTGCAGTGAGCCCGGTCGGGCGCAACGAACTTCGGGCAGGGGACCTGCTGTTCTTCAGTATCGAGGGGAAGATGGCCCACGTTGGCCTGTACCTGGGTGAACGACGCTTTGTGCACGCACCGCAGTCGGGGCGTTCAGTCTCCGTGGCGTCGCTGGATGCGCCGTTTTACCGGGCAGCACTGCTGCGGGCGGGTCGGCCCTATTAGCAGGGGCTACTGGACGATAAACGCGCGCAACTGCTGCGCGAGGCCCTTGCAGGCCTTCGTCTGTGTACGCGCGATCAGCGGAATCGGCACCACGAGGGCCGGCAGGAACGACGTGCCACTGACGTCCGCAGAGACCGTACCGGCTGATTCGTTGCCGTCGAGGTCCCAGACAGCGGCTTCGTAGTCTGCGTCGTTTTGCCACCACGCGAAGCCAAAGCAACCGCCGCCGCCTGGCCCGGCGGCGCAGGACAGGCTTCCGCCTTCCGCCACGCGTTCAGTGTCCCCATCGAGCCACACGACATAGCGTACGCCCATCGCCTTTACGGCATCCGCTACGCCGGGTCGATCCATAAGCGCCGGCAATCCCTTGGTATCTGCCGGTGCCGTCCGCGGCTCGAACCAGGGGAACAGGCGATCGACGAATTGCTGGTGGGGTACGACCTTGATCCTCTTCGAGCCGGAACCAAGAGCCTTCTCCACACAGGTCAGGTAGTCTTTTTCGGTTTCATTGCCCTGGTGGTAGCTCTTGGTCATGATGACCACTGACTGGCCATCCTCGAGACCCGTGACGTTCTCGCGCGCATCTTCAACGCGAGAAGTAACGCAGCCGGCCAGACCAAGACCGACAAGTGCCAGCAGGAACTTATTCCGTCGCATCGTCAATTCCTCCGATTGCGAAAACACCAATCACACTGGCCGGCTCGTCGCTCTGCGGCTCGGTGCCGGCGAAGGCTGGATCGGGCTCCAATGACGCAGGATCGAGAGGGCCGTTCGCCAACTGGCTGATATTCGTGACTCTCTCCATCTGCATGATAATCAGCGCCGCCGCATCGCGCATCGCCAGGATGGCGGCTCGCTTCAGCGAATCCCCACCGCCGAGACCTTCTTTTTGGCTCTTCCCGTAGGCGTTGACGGTCCAGGTGGACGCCCGGTTGCCCACGCTGTCATACACCGACATACGATATCGAATCCAGACGGCGAAAGCGTCCGACTGGCTCTGTCCCGGGGTAGAGAATTCGAAACCATCGATCGACGGCTCGATCAGGGCATCAAACTGGTAGTCCCTCGCGTCATCGTCAGGGCCGAGGACCACGAGCGAGTCGAACATGTGGCCAAACAGCTGGGTGAAGAACGCGGCGTTCGAGCGACCAAGGTCGATCGTCCAGGAGCTCTTGCCCAGCACCTCTTCGACATGGACGAAGCTCTCAAATTCGGCCGGTATGCGGACCGCGACATCAACCGGAATCTTCTCGATGCGCGGCTCCGGGATGGTCGGCATCTCCATCGTCACGGTTGACGCGCAACCGGCCAAAAAGATGGCGGCCATGCCGGCAAGCGATGCGTAACGTATTTCCTGGATCAAGTAGGTAGAATCCGCGCGAGTTTCGTCAACTGCTAGGTTAAGAGCCCTTCCTTCGCACCTAAGTTCCCGGAAATGCTGCTTTCTAGCCCAATGAACTTTAGTGATACCTTACTGCCAGTGCAAATAACTGATTTAGTGATGACCTGATGGCGAGGCCGAAGGTGCTCGTCTTCCAGCATGTGCCGTATGAGCCGCTCGGCACCCTCGACCCGTTGCTCAAGGACTCCGGGTTCCGGATTCGTTACGTCAATTTTGGCCGTCAGCCAGAGTCGCGACCGAGCCTGGATGGCTACGAGGCCCTGATCGTCCTCGGCGGGCCCATGAACTCGGACCAGATCGACACGTATCCCAACCTGATCACCGAGGTCGACATCATTCGGGAAGCGGTCTCTCGCGACCTGTCGATACTTGGCATCTGCCTGGGAGCGCAATTGCTGGCCAAGGCCCTGGGTGGCAGCGTCTCCCGCAATGCCGTGCGCGAAATCGGCTGGTACGACATCGAAATGACTGAGGCCGGACTTCGAGATCCGGTCCTCGGTACGTTTGCGCCAACTCAGGAGGTTTTTCAATGGCACGAGGACGGCATCGCCCTGCCGCCCGGGGCGGAATTGCTGGCGACCTCCGCGGCCAGTCCCGTGCAGGCGTTCCGTTTCGGCGAGCATGCCTACGGATTCCAGTTCCATCTCGAGGCAAACCGCCCACTTATTGACCGCTGGCTGTCCGTGCCGGCACATCGCGCGACGCTGCAGGAGGAAGAGGGGAGTGTCGATCCGGCGCAGATCAGCGTGCAGGCGGATACGTCGGTGAAGCCACTCGAACAGCTCAGCCGCGCTACCTTCTCGCGCTGGATCGATCGCTTCGAGCCCGTGCCGCGCAAGCAGCGCCTGCCATCCCGTTAGACCGGGCCGCAATCGCGGGTCGCAGCTAGTAGTCCAGCCACTCCAGCGGTGGTTCCTGCATCAGGGCGACCTGTTCTCGCAATGCGAGCACGTGATCGTCCCAGTAGCGGCGGCTGTCGAACCAGGGAAACGCCACTTTGAATGCCGGGTCTTCCCAGCGCCTCGCCAGCCAGGCCGCGTAGTGCATGATGCGCAGGCTGCGCAGGGCTTCGATGAGATGCAATTCTCGCGCATCGAATGCGCGAAACGCCGTGTAGCCCTCGAGCAGCGCCTTGAGTTGCGGTTGCTGCTCCTCGCGGTCACCGGACAGAAACATCCACAAATCCTGAACAGCCGGACCGTGGCGGGCATCGTCGAGATCGACAATGTGCAACTGGTCTTCCGTTACGAGCACGTTGCCGGGATGAAAGTCGCCATGCAGACGGATCTCGCGAATTGCGCCGGCACGCTCGTAACACGCCTCGACGCCGTCCAGCACGAGTTCGGCAATGCTCTCGTAGGCGGGCCGGTTATCATCCGGGATGAAGTCGTTGTCCAGCAGGTACTC
Organism: uncultured Gammaproteobacteria bacterium; assembly: GCA_963698895.1. Lineage (GTDB taxonomy): Bacteria > Pseudomonadota > Gammaproteobacteria > Steroidobacterales > Woeseiaceae > UBA1847. The sequence goes on from CAVOSO010000003.1 coordinate 303,204, forward strand.
GAACGATTCGGTGCCATAGCTATCGATGTCAATACCTGGCCGATGCTGGAACCGCGACACTTCACCTTCCAGGTGAATGCGCGCGACCAGTCGACCCAGCTGCGTCTGCAGTTCGTAGTTGTCGAGATCCGGCGCCCGACCGCCGCGGCATGGGTATACGGCGACCCGGTGGTGGCCGGCGTGGTGCAGGGTCGAGCCCGCATGCGCCAGTGGCGGCACGACGGGAATCTCCTGCGCGTCGAGGGCTATTGCGAAGGCGTGCTCCTCGAGGATGGCCTCGTCACTCCAGCGACCCGGCCGGTAGAACTTGGCCACAACCGGTACATCGTCTTCGATGCCGATCTGGTAGACGCGATTCTCGTAGCTGTTCAGCGCGAGAAAACGTCCATCACAGGCAAAACCCATATCGTCGAGCGTTGCGATGATGTCATCGGGCTGCAGGTCGGCGAACGCCAGCGTGGCCGGATCGCTCACGACGCTTTCTGGCGGGATTCCCGTTTGCGGTCGATCTCGGTCAGGAGCTTCTTGCGCAGCCGCAGGTTGGTCGGGGTGACTTCCAGCAACTCGTCGTCGTCGAGAAACTCGAGTGCCTGCTCGAGCGAATAGTTCAGAGGCGGCGACAGGATCAGGTTCTCGTCCGTGCCGGCAGCACGGATATTCGTCAGCTGCTTCGCCTTGGTCGGATTAACGACGAGGTCGTTCTGGCGCTTGTGAATGCCGATGATCATGCCCTCGTAGACGGGCGCACCATGGCCGATAAACAGCTTGCCGCGTTCCTGCAGATTAAAGAGCGCGTAGGCCAGGGCCTTGCCCTGGACCATCGAGACCAGGGTACCGTTGTTGCGTTGGGCGATCGCACCCCGGACGCGCGGTGCGTACTCGTCGAGGACATGGTAAATCAGGCCGGTGCCGGATGTTGCCGTCAGGTACTCGGTGCGGAAACCGATCAGGCCACGCGTCGGAATCCTGTAGTCGAGACGAATTCTGCCTCTGCCATCGGGCAGCATGTTTTGCAGTTCGCCTTTGCGATCGGCCAGTCGCGTCATGACCGCGCCCTGGTATTCCTCGTCAAAGTCGACCGTCAGCTGTTCCCAAGGCTCGTGCTCGACGCCATCGACGTCATGCATGATGACTTCGGGGCGCGACACGGCCAGTTCGAAGCCTTCGCGGCGCATGGTCTCGACGAGCACCGAAAGGTGTAGCTCGCCGCGTCCCGAGACGCGAAACTTGTCGGGATCGCTCGTGTTGTCGACCCGCAGCGCGACGTTGTGTTTGAGTTCCTGGTCGAGGCGTTCGCGAATCTGGCGGCTGGTCAGGAACTTGCCGTCCTGGCCTGCAAACGGCGACTTGTTGACCTGGAACGTCATGTTGACGGTCGGTTCGTCGACACTAAGAGCCGGCAGGGCCTCTTCATGCTCGGGGTCACACAGCGTGTCCGAGATGCCGAGTCTGTCGATGCCACTGAATACGATGATGTCGCCAGCGGCCGCGCTGTCAGCGCGTATGCGTTCCAGACCGTGGAAGCCGAACAATTCGAGTACACGTGCACGCCTCGAGGAACCGTCGGGCGCAACGACGCTGACCGAGGAGTTCGCTTTGAGCGTACCGCGTCGAATACGGCCGATGCCGAGCACGCCCACGTAGGTGTCGTAGTCGAGGCTGGATACCTGCAGCTGCAGCGGTCCGTTCGCATCGACGTCAGGGTGGGGCACGTGTTTTACGATAGTCTCGAACAGCGGGTTCATGTCACCGCCGCGCACGTCGGAGTCGTCGCCGGCATAACCTTCGAGCGCCGACGCATAGATGATCGGGAAGTCCAGCTGCTCGTCAGTCGCGCCCAGGCGATCGAAGAGGTCGAACGTCTGATCGATCACCCAGTCCGGCCTCGCTCCCTCGCGATCGATCTTGTTGATGACAACAATGGGTACGAGACCCTGTGCGAATGCTTTTTGGGTCACGAACCGTGTCTGCGGCATCGGCCCCTCAACGGCGTCTACGAGAAGCAATACGCTGTCGACCATCGACAGCACGCGTTCGACCTCGCCGCCGAAGTCGGCATGTCCCGGAGTGTCGACAATATTGATCCGGTAGTCCTGCCAGTTGACGGAAGTGTTCTTCGACAGGATAGTGATGCCACGCTCGCGTTCCAGGTCGCTGGAGTCCATGACGCGATTGGGTACGTCAGCACGGGGACCCAGGGTCCCGGATTGTTGCAGCATCTGGTCCACCAGCGTGGTCTTGCCGTGGTCGACGTGGGCGATAATCGCGATGTTGCGGAGTTTTGAAATATCAGACATTTGGGTACTGCGCTGAGATGAGTGGCGGCGGATTATAGAGACCCGTTCTGTGAATTGATATGGGAAAGATATGAGCAGGGTATTTGAACAATCAGGAATTCTGGCGGCCGCCTTGTTACTGGCGGCCTGTGGGCGTGCGGGTGCGGATCTGGACCTCGTCGCCTATGAACAGGAAATACTGGACTGGCGCAAAGGGCGACTCGAGAGACTCCTGGCGCCAACAGGTTACCTGAACCAGATCGGCCTTCACTGGCTGCAGCCCGGCGTGTATTCCATAGGCTCGGGCGCGGAGAATGACATTGTTGTGCCAGCCACAGCGGCCCCCCGCATCGGCGCGTTTTAGCGTCGGCGATGAGGGCGTGCGCCTGCTGGTCGAAGACGGGGTCGAGGTGCAGGCTGAAGGTGTCGCCGTCCGCGACCTCATGATGCCGGCCGACACGACGGGCAAGGGCGTTCTCGCGTCTCACGGTTCGCTGGCGTGGAGTGTCATCGAGCGCGGCGGGAAGCTCGCGGTACGTATCCGGGACTACGCGCACCCCTTTGTGGACACGTTCGGGCCCTTGCCGTACTACGACATCGATCCGTCGCAACGCGTCGTGGCGACCCTGCGCAAATACGACGAGCCTCGGACCATCGCGGTCGATACCGTTATCGAGGGCTTTCAGCAGTTTCCTGTTTCGCCCGGGGTCCTCGAATTCGAACTGAACGGCGCGGTCTACGACCTTGAGGTTCAGTCTTCGTCGGACAACAAGCTGTTTATTGTATTTGGTGACGAAACCAATCGCGGCGAAACCTATGGCGCCGGGCGCTTCGTCTATGTAGATGATCCCGGCGTTGACGGTGGCGAGACTATTCTCGATTTTAACAAGTCATACAGCCCGCCTTGCGCCTTCAACGATTTCTCGACGTGCCCGGTTGCATCGCCGCGCAACCGGCTGGCAACGAGGGTAACCGCGGGGGAGAAATACGATCCCGCGCTGCACTACTCAGGGGCGACAGGCCACTAGTCGACAACGTCGAACGTCAGACCGGCGTTCTCCGTCAACCTCGCCATGAGTGGCGCGGCCATGGCCGAGGCGGGCGTCCACACGCCGCCTTTTGCCTCGAGGGCATCCTTTGCCAGGCACACGGCTGATTCGGCAAGCATCTTGCTGGTCGAACCGTAACCCGGATCCTGGTCGCCGGTTATGCGCGAACGCAGGATTCGGCCGTCCGGCAGTTTGCCGATCTGCATGAGATTGAAGAACCCGGCTTCCTGCAGTTCCGGCGACGGGCCTTCGCCCGGTTTCGGCAAGACGAAGCGCTGCAGGAACTTGCGAGTTGGGCCCATACTGACGCCGAGCATCAGCGCACCGAGCGCCAGGGTTATCGCCGTGCCTTTCAGCCAGCCGCCGATGCCCCGTCCTGTCAGCATCGCTTCCCGGTACCGGAAGTCACGCCCATAGGGAAACCCGGCCACGGCATTGCTGCGTCTCACTACGCGCATATTGATGCTGCCCATGATGAACGGTGCCGTCCAGGCATCGACATCCCGGTCAAAAAGGACCTTTTGCTGGTCGTAGCCGTCAGGGCCTTCGCGCTCCCCCTCAGGGTTCAGCGTATAGGGAGCCGCCATCAGTTTTGCTACCGAGCGGTCCTTTCTCGCTTCCTGCACGATATTCATCATGCTCGCCATCGTGCCGCCGCTCATTGTTCCTTTCGTGGCTTTGACAAACAGGGCAATACTGCTGCACGTCGCGCCGAATTCTCTTTGCACGTGGTCTTGCAGGAACCAGACGCCGATGTCAGAGGGTATGGAATCGAAGCCGCAACAATGCACGATGCGCGCACCGGTTTGCGCTGCGCGATCCTGGTGGGTATCGATCATCTTGCGAATCCATTGCACCTCACCGGCAAGATCGCAATAGTCGGTGCCAGCTTCCACACACGCCGCGACGAGTTTCGAGCCATACAACGCATAGGGCCCGACGGTCGTCAGGACTACGCGTGTCTGTTTCGCGAGGACCCTGAGCGCCGCATCGTCGGCACTGTCGGCGACGAGCGTATCCAGGTTCGAAGCGGTAGCGCCGAGGTCGTCCTTGAGGGCCTGCAGCTTCCCGGCGCTGCGCCCCGCAATGGCCCAGTGCAGGTCGTCGTGCAGGCCATACCGTGCCAATAAGTATCGAGTGACGAGCTTCCCGGTAAATCCCGTCGCGCCGTATACGATCACGTCGTAGGTTCGTGTGCTGCGCGGCTCTTTCATAGTCTCTTCTCCAGTAACGCGACTTTCTTCAGGCCGCCTTCGGTCTCCTGGCTTGCCACCTGAACAAAACCATGAGTTTCGTGATAACGCATCGAGGGCTCGTTCGCAGGGCGGATGTTCACTTCGCAGGTCATGCATTCGACCTGGCCGCGGAGCCGGTCGGCGAAATCCTCGTAGAGCCGGGAAGCGACGCCTGACCGGCGTGCGCCGGCATCGACGGCAACGCGATCCACGTAGCCGAAGTCGGCGTAGTTGTTGCAGAACCAGCGGTAGTTTTCGCTACCGTAGGCAAGGCCGGGCCGGAGGCCTACAAGGAATCCGGCAAATCGACCTTCGATGCGCGCGACCCGAAAATAATAGGCATTGGCAGCGAACCAACGCATCTGTTCGAGGTCGATACTATTGACGTTCGGCACCGACGCTTCATTGAGTGCGAGAACGGCGGCGAGGTCCGCTTCAGTGATGTCAGAGAGTTGCATCCGCGCAGTGTACCTTGTTAATGTGGCTTCAAGACGGCACGCGGCTTCCGCGACCCACCAGACCGTCAGGCGTCACAACTTAACTCGTCTTCGAGAAGGAAATGAGCCCGCGGCCAAAGCGCTGCGGGATTTACCGTGTGTGACGGGGTGCACTGATAATTCGCACTACGGCTGTACACTTCGACCGATCTTTTTGAAGGAAAGACTCAAGATGAACTACCTCGCCCGAATTGCCACCTGCGTTGTCGCCGTCGCGATCGTGCTGTTTGCCTCGAATGCCGATGCCGCGCGCAAAGCCAATGAGCTCCTGCAGTACATTCCTGACGACTCACCCTACGTCATGGCGGTAACCCGGCCCATGCCCGATGAGGTCATGAACAAGATGGAGCCGGCCATCGACAAAACGCTGTCCGCCTACAAGCGCATCATTCAGTACCAGATGGCCGAAGAAATGCACGAGCTGAGCCTGGAAGAGGGCGGTGCCGAAGAAGCGGAGGCGCTGCAGGAGCTGGTGAACGAAATCCTGGGTCTCATGAGCGTTCAGGGGCTGCGCGATGCCGGCATCGGTCGCGACGCGTTGTTTGCCGCGTATGGCGATGGCGTCTTGCCGGTGATGCGCCTCGCCCTTGCGGACGGTAAGAAGTTCGACGCGGCGGTCGCGCGTATCGAAGCAAAAGCGGGTGAGGGACTGCCGACGGCCGAGGTGCGGGGAGCCGTTTACCGGTACATCGAGATGGACGAGTTCCGGGTTGTCATCGCGACGCTCAAAAACGACGTCGTGCTCGCCCTGGTGCCTGGTGTCTTTGGTGAAGAGAGACTGGCCCGCACGCTGGGTCTCACGAAGCCGCGTAACAATATGGCCAAGAGCAAGACGCTGACGGCGATAAGCAAGAAGTACGGCTACACCGACCACTTCGTCAGCTTTATCGATGTCGAGCGGATCGCTGCTACGTTCGTTGGCGACCCAGGCGGGCAGAATACGGATCTCCTGGAGATAGCCGAATACGACGCTTCCGAATTCTCAGAGCAGTGCAAGGCGGAGTTCATGGGCCTTGCACGCATCGCGCCGCGAATCGTCATGGGTTACAAGACGGTCAACAAGGACTACATCGATACGGGCATGGTTGTAGAACTCCGCGATGACATCGCGGCGGGACTCGCCACATTGCCGGCGCCGGTGCCGGGCCTGGGACCGGATCTAGGTGGTCTGTTTTCTTTCGGCATGAGCCTGGACCCGATGGCCTTGCGCAATTTCTACGAGGCCCGCCTCGACGCCATGGAAGAGACGCCTTTTGAGTGCGAACTGCTTGCAGAACTTCAGGCTGGTGTTGCACAGGGCAGGGCGGCGCTTGCACAGCCAGTGCCGCCGGTTGTCTATAGCTTCCGGGGTTTCCTTGCAAACGTGACCAACATCGAGGGTATGGATGTCGCGACGCAGACGCCTCCGACATCGGTCGATGCAAGTGTCCTGTTCGCTGTCGAAAACGCCGAGACGCTGGTCGCGATGGCGGCCATGATGAGCCCGGAAATCGCTGCACTTAACCTGTTGCCGGATGGCAAAGCGAAACTTCTCGACCTGCCACAATTCTCTGAAATCGCCGACCAGGCGTTCGCCGCGCTGTCGAGCGTTGGCCTTGCCGTTTCGCTCGGAGAGGGATCTGCAGCGAATGCTGAGGCAATGCTCGAGGCTGACGTTGTTGATAACAAGCCGTTCATGAGCATGGCGTTCGATGCCAAGCGGTATTACGAGTTTGTCGGACAGGCGGCCATGGAAGGGAACGAATCCGGAGACAGCGAAGAACTGCCCATGGCGATTCGTGCGGCGATCCGCGACGCTATGGTATCGTCTGGCGAAATGTACGAGCGGATGGCGCTCAACGTCCACTTCACGGACCGCGGCGTTGAGCTGGACAGCCGTTTGACACTTGCCGAATAGACTTCACAAAGAGCGGTTAAGACCATGAAACGATTCACCCTTTTCCTGTGCCTGGTGTTTGCGGCGCAGGTTGCCCAGGCCGATGGGACGCAACACAGCGCTGTCAACAATCTGAAGGTTGATCTTGATGCCGTTGTAGAGCTCGGGCAGGTGCAGCCGGTTGACGGTGTGAGTACCGCGGGCCAGCCGGATGAGGCAGGCTTCAAGGTGTTTGCGGAGCAGGGCTATGCCGCGGTTATCGACCTGCGCACGGCAGGTGAGGATCGCGGCATGGATGAACCGGCCGTCGTCGAGGGCCTGGGCATGGACTATGTCAGTCTCCCGATCGGCCGCGATGGCATCACGTTCGCCAATGCGAGGGCGTTGCAGGATCTTATTAATGGCTATGACGAACCCGTGTTGGTGCATTGCGGCAGTGCGAACCGTGTAGGCGCACTGTTCGCGTTGAGTGCCTACGAGGAGACGGGGGACGTCGACAAGGCTTTGGAGGCCGGCAAGGCGGCAGGATTGTCCGGGTTGGAGCCTGTCGTCCAGAAGCTGCTCGAAGCCGAATAACGTTTGCTGCACCGGTGTGCAGGAGGTCTGTCGTGAGATTCGTACTCGCATTGTTTCTTGTTGCCTGCGCTGCCGCGTCATTCGGCGACCCCGCCGCCGACGCACCGCCCGTAGCGATCGCTATCCACGGTGGGGCCGGTACGATGACGCGCGCCGACCTGAGTCCTGAAAAAGAAAGAGAGATCCGCGCGACGCTCGAGCGGGCGTTGCTGGCGGGTCATGCCAGGCTGGAGGCGGGTGCTTCGGCGACAGACGCGGTCGAGGCAGCGATTATCGTCCTCGAAAATTCACCACTGTTTAACGCCGGCTACGGCGCGGTGTTTAATAGCGAGGGCGGACACGAGCTGGACGCCGCTATTATGGACGGCCGCACACGCAATGCCGGCACGGTTGCGGGCGTGCGCCATATCAGGAACCCGATCTTGCTGGCGCGCCGGGTAATGACGGATTCTCCACACGTGATGCTCACCGGTGAAGGGGCGGAAGAATTCGCGGTGTCCCTCGGCTTCGATCTCGTCGACGAGGATTATTTCTCGACCGATTTTCGCCGGCAGCAGCTGGAGCAGGTACAGCGTCAACAAAGCTCTGCCAACGATCTTCCTCCGCCGCAGTTCCGGTATGGGACGGTCGGCGCGGTTGCGCTCGACCAGGACGGCAACATCGCCGCGGGCACCTCGACGGGAGGTATGACCAACAAGCGCTTTGGTCGTATCGGCGACGTCCCGATCATCGGCGCCGGCACTTACGCCGACAATGCAACCTGCGCGGTGTCCGCGACAGGACATGGGGAATATTTCATCCGTTCGGTTGTTGCCCATGACATAGCCGCGCTCATGCGCTACACCGACGCCTCCCTGCAGGCGGCGGTGGACGAGGTCGTGCACAAAAAGCTGGTGGAATTCGGCGGCAGAGGCGGCGTTATCGGTATCGACGGTGACGGCAACATTGCGATGGAACACAACACGCCGGGCATGTATCGGGGTGCCATCGATACGTCCGGCAATCTGACGACCGGCATCTTCAAGGACGACTGAGGCGGCTCGGCCTGCCCCGGGTTCTGGCAGGCGGCCAGGTCGCTCGCTGCCAGGTCCCCGGGGGAGGGCGTTAGCTCAGGATTCTTGCTGCGTGCCCCACCATGCGGACAGGCGTTCGGTCAGAATCCGCGGCGGTACGCCCTCGTAGTGCGATACGTCATTCAACAGGCGCAGTCGGGCGTGGACGTCGCCCATGAAGTCGAGGATGCTGAGGCCCGCCGGGCTCTGGTCGAGCCTGTCCCTGTAACCACGCACGTCGAAACCGAGCAGACTCGAGATCAGGATGCGGTTGACGCCCTTGTGGGCAACGACGAGGACGTTGCTGTGGCGATTGTCTTCGACGATACGACGCATTACCGGCAGCGCGCGATTCAGAACGTTGACACCGGACTCGCCGTCGCGCGGTCCGATCGTGAACGGGTCTTCCTGCCAGGCCGCGTATTCGTCGGCGAATTCGGTTTCGATCTCCGCACGACGGAGTCCTTCCCAATGCCCGTAATCGATCTCGCGCAGGCCGGGTTCCTGCACCGGCGTCAGGCCATGGGGGGCAGCCAGTATCGTTGCCGTTTCAACAGTCCGGTCGAGCGGGCTGCAGTAAATGGCGTGGAGCGGCTCCTTCTCGAGGCGCTGGGCGAGGCTCGTGACCTGCCGGCGGCCTTCTTCGGAAAGGTTTACGTTTGAAGAACCGGCGAAGCGGTCTTCGGCGGTCAGGGTCGTGGCGCCGTGGCGCACGAGCAGAATCCTGGTGGGCATCTGTATCGATCGGTAGTTAGCGGATTGCGACAGTATATCGGTGATGGTGCCGGACTCGCTACGCGAGTCCGATCTGCACCGTCCGCACAAATAAAAATGGGGCTGCCCGGAAGGGCAACCCCATTCTTATATTGGTGGAGGTGGCGAGAATGGATGAGCCACCTGCGGTGCCTCACCCCTTCGGGGCGCGCTGCGCGCGTCTGTCGGCCGCGTTGCGGCCTCGGTTGAACTCGCTGCGCGGTTCGATGCCACAATCACAGGCCATGAAAAAAGCCGCCACTTGGGCGGCTTCGTTCGTTGTTGGTGGAGGTGGCGAGAATCGAACTCGCGTCCGCAAGTCCTCTGCCACGAGGTCTACATGCTTATTCCGTCATTAATCTCACTGCGGGCTACCCGACGGGCAGGGAAAACTCACAGCCAGTTCAGTAAGGATTTAACGGTTCGAGCCCAGAACATGCCCTTGCCGCGGTCCTGTGTCGGTGACTCCTGTGAACCGGACGCACAGGCACGTACCGGGCAGAAGGCTTCAAACTGGTTTTTAAGCAGCTAGAGCGTAGTTGTCGTCGTTGGCAACTATAAGTTTTACAGTTGGATTTACGAGGTACTCTGTCCCTCGGCATGCACTCGGAGTTTCGCGACCCACGTCGAAGCCATGTCACCCCCGTGTAGCGTCTAGTGTAGGGGCTTATCGGGCGAAAACAATCAAAAGGATCGATATTTCTCAACTCAATAAATATAATATACTTTAAGTATATAGTGTAACGTATTGATTAATAACTAGTGCTTTAAGATCCGTTCTTTTTGTCGCTGCCAGTCTCGATCCTTCTGGTCCACTCGCTTGTCGTGCTGCTTCTTGCCCTTGGCGAGGCCAATGTTGAGCTTGGCCTTGCCTTTGAACCAGTGCAGGTCGAGCGGCACGAGCGCATAGCCCTTGCGCTCGACGGCGCCGGTGAGTCGATCGATTTCATTGCGATGCAGCAATAGCTTGCGAGCGCGGGTCGGGTCGGCCTTGATATGCGTGGAGGTCGTCTTCAGCGGTGCAAAATGGGCACCGACAAGCCAGGCCTCACCATTTTTTAGGTGCACGTAGGCTTCCGTGAGCTGGGCATTGCCCGCCCGCAGGCTCTTCACTTCCCAACCTTCGAGGGCCAGTCCGGCCTCGAATCGGTCTTCGATGAAGTAGTCGTGGCGTGCACGTCGATTGACCGCGATGACGTCGCCAGCCGGTTTTTTTGTCTTCTTATTGCCCATAACGAATTGGTGGAAGCCCTTGTTTGCGAGCGGATTATACGGGCAAAGCGTTGTATGGCACGGGCTTTTGTATAAGAATCGCCCGAATCTTCGGGGAATAGAGATCCAGCATGCTCAGCAACCAGGCCGGCGACGGCAAACGAAGCTCACTGCACGGCCATTGGTCTTCACGCATGGCGTTCGTCCTGGCTGTTACCGGGTCCGCGGTTGGTCTCGGCAATATCTGGAAGTTTCCGTACATCGCCGGGCAGAACGGTGGTGGCGCTTTTGTGCTGGTCTACCTGCTGTGCGTTATCGCCATCGGCATGCCGGTGATGATGTCGGAGATCCTGATCGGGCGGCGGGGTCGTCGCAACCCGGTAGCGACCATGACCTTGCTGGGCAAGGAAGAGGGTAGCTCGCCCAAATGGGGCTGGGTTGGCGGCATGGGTGTGGTGGCCGGCATCCTGATCCTCTCGTATTACAGCGTTATCGCGGGCTGGACGCTGGCCTATGTCGTCAAGAGTGCGACGGGCGTATTCGCCGGGGCAGATGCCGCAGCAGTAGGCGCCCAGTTCGGCGCATTCGTCGGGGATTGGCGCCTGATTGGCCTGTGCCACACGATTTTCATGGCGCTCACCATCTTCGTGGTTGCGCGAGGCGTCGAGCGCGGGCTGGAGCAGGCGGTGCGATTCATGGTCCCGGCTTTGCTGGTCTTGATGTTGGTGCTGCTCGGGTACTCGATCAATTCGGGCTATTTCGGGCAGGGCGTGGCGTTCATGTTCACGCCGGACTTCGAGAAACTGACCTGGGGTAGCGTGCTTGCCGCGTTGGGCCAGGCATTCTTCACACTGAGTATCGGCATGGGTGCGGTCATGGCCTATGGCGCCTACCTACCCGAGGAAACGTCGATTACCGGCGCATCCGCGGCGGTCGTGACCGCCGATACCGGCATCGCGATTCTCGCGGGCCTCGCCATTTTCCCGCTGGTCTTCGCGAACGGACTGACGCCCGCCGACGGGCCCGGCCTGGTGTTCAACACACTGCCGCTTGCCTTTGGGCAGATGTCGGGCGGCGTGTTCTTCTCGACGATCTTCTTTGTCCTGCTGGCGTTTGCGGCCTGGACGTCGGCCATCGGCCTGATGGAACCGGCCGTGGCCTGGATCGTCGAGCGGTTCAACAAGACACGTGCCCAGGCAAGTGTTTTCGTCGGGCTGCTGATCTGGATCCTCGGCTTCGGCTCGGTGCTGTCGTTCAACGTGCTCTCGGACGTAACGTTCCTGGCGGGCACGATTTTCGATAACGTCGACTACCTGACCAGCAACGTCATGTTGCCGCTGGGTGGATTGTTGATCACCGTGTTTGCGGGATGGGTAATGTGCCGGAATTCCACCTCGGATGAACTGGGTAGCTCGGGTAGTATCTTCAAGGCCTGGCGGGTGCTCGCACGCTTCATCGCGCCTATCGGCATTCTGTTCGTGCTGGCCAACGCCGTTCTGTAACTAAAGCCAAAGCACGGCGAATGTAATGCGTAAGGTCAGCCGCAGCGCACTGGTCCCATATTCGGCGGCCCAGATGTACGAGCTCGTCAAGGACGTCGAGCAATATCCGTCTTTTCTGCCATGGTGCAATGACGCCGAGGTGCACATTCGTGGCGAGGACTTCATCGAAGCCTCGCTCGAACTGCACCGCGGCCGCATCAGCAAACGATTTCGGACGCGCAATGTCTTCACGCCAAACGAATTCCTGGGCATTGAATTGGTGGGCGGGCCGTTTCGCCACATGTCGGGCGGCTGGACCTTTCAGCAGCTTGGGGATGCAGGGAGCAAAGTGGCACTGGATCTCGAGTTCGAGTTTGAAAACAGGGCAACCGATGTGATTTTCGGGCGCTTTTTCGAGAACACCTGCAACGCACTGGTGGACTCATTCACGCAACAGGCCGCAAAGATCTATGCAGGTTGAAGTGGTTTTTGCGCTACCGGAGCGGCAGGTGCTCCTGTCCGTCGCGGTGGCAGACGGAGCCACGGTGGCGGAGGTCCTGGCAGCGAGCGGTATTTCGCGACAGTTTCCCGGGCAGGATCTGGATGCGCTCCAGGCCGGTATCTGGGGACAGCCCGTGGAGCGCAGCCATGTGGCCAGGGAAGGCGACCGGATTGAACTGTTCAGGCCGCTGGAGATAGACCCGCGCGAGGCGCGACGGCTAAAGGTTCGGGTTTAGTTCCTGGTCCTTACGGATCTCGCTGACCACATCGTTCTCAAAGATCACGGTGACCCAGCGCTTGAACGCGGCATCGTCACGGCGCAACTTGAGGTAATAGACGTAGTCCCAGCGTTGCTTGTTGAAGGGATCGTCGATCATGGGCGTGCCCAGCAGGAACCGCACCTGGTTCCTGGTCATGCCCACTTCGAGTTGCGCCAGGTCCTCTTCCTTGATCAGGTTTCCCTGCGCAATCGACGCGCGATAGACGCAGCCGCTACTGATCGCCAGTGCGATAGTCATAAAGAGAATAACGATCCATTTGCGGTTAGTCATAGAGTCCGGCTGCCACCTGCGTCATAATAGGCGCGCATCATACCTTGAAAGAGTTTGTTCATGCAGCAACGAAAAGACCTTCGCAAAGCCGGGCTGAAGATCACGCTCCCGCGACTGAAGATCCTCGAAATCCTCGAGGGTATGCGGTCGCGCCACATGAGTGCGGAGGATATCTACAAGCAGTTGCTGAAGGCGGGCGAGGATATCGGTCTCGCCACCGTGTACCGCGTCCTGACCCAGTTTGAGGCCGCCGGCCTCGTGACGCGCCATAATTTCGAGGGTGGTCATTCGGTCTTTGAACTGGACGATGGCGAGCACCACGACCATATGGTGTGCGTGGAAACCGGCGACGTCGTCGAGTTTGTAAGTGACGAAATAGAGCGCCTGCAGCACGAAATAGCCGACAAATACGGCTACGAACTGATCGATCACAGCCTTGTCCTTTACGTTAAGAACAAGGGCAGCGAGGACGACAGCTAGGCCTCAGGCGCGCTTCTTGCGTGCACCGGCCAGCATTTCGGCCGCATGCGCCAGGGTCTTGCGCGTTATCTCGACGCCGCCCAGCATGCGCGCGAGTTCCTCGATTCGCTCATCCTTGCTCAAACCCTGTACGCGCGTTCGTGTGGACTTGCCGTCGGTGACTTTGCTGATTCGAAAGTGCTGATCCGCGAGGCTTGCCACTTGCGGCAGGTGGGTGACGCAGAGTACCTGCCGGTTTGCCCCCAGTTCCTGCAACCTGCGCCCGACCATCTCCGCCACACCGCCGCCAACACCGCTGTCCACTTCATCGAACACCATGGTCGGAATGGCGCTGCCGTCGCTGGCGATGACCTGGATCGCAAGGCTCATGCGCGACAGTTCGCCGCCGGAGGCGATCCTGGCGAGAGGCTGCGGCGCCTGTCCCGGGTTCGCGCTGATCAGGAACTCGATGCTGTCCATTCCCCAGGGCCTGGCATCCTTGTCGTCCAGTGACTGCAGCGCTACCTCGAACTGGCCTCCGGGCATCCCGAGGCCGTGCATGGCTGCCGTGACGGCGGCCTGGAATCCGGCGGCTGCCTCGTGTCTTGCGGCCGAGAGCCCCTTGGCACGTTGCAGGAATTCAGACCGGGCGGCTGCCGCCTGCTCTTCAAGTTCGCGGCCGCGCTCTTCGGCATGACTGAGATCGTCGAACTCGGTGCGCAGCCGGTCGGCCAGTTCCGGAAGCTCTTGCGCCGTTACGCGGTGTTTCCGCGAAAGCGTCTGGATAGCGTCCAGGCGCTCCTCCACCCAGTCGCGCCGGGCGGGGTCCAAGTCGAGTGCTTCGCCGTAACGTCGCAGCGTGTCAGCCGCCTCGCCAACCTGGATGCTCGCGCTATTCAACATCTCGAGTACCGGCGTGAGCGTCGGGTCAATGTCTGCCAGCGGGTTCAGCGTGCGCAGTGCATCGGCGATCTGGCTGTTCGCATTGCCCGTATCGCTGTCGAACAGGCCGAGAAGCGCAGCATTGGCGCCTTCTGCGAGTTTGCCGCTGTGTTGCAGTTTCTGCCGTTCATTGTTGAGCTCGGCCACCTCGTCTGCCGCGAGAGCAAGCGCGTCGAGTTCCTGCAGCTGAAACGACAGCAGGTCGAGGCGCGAGGCGCGATCGGCCTCAGCACTGCTGAGTTCCAGGAGACGATCGGACAGGGACTTCCACTCGATGTAGTGCGTTGCCGCCTCTGCGCGGGCGTCGAGAAGCCCGCCGTAGTGATCGAGCAGGTCCCGCTGAATGTCGCGCCGGGCGAGCGACTGGTGAAAATGCTGGCCGTGGATGTCGAGGAGCAATTCACCGATCGCCTTCAGCTGTGACAGCGGCACGGCATTGCCATTGACAAAAGCGCGCGAGCGTCCGTCGGCATTGATGACGCGCCGCAGCAGGCAGTCACCGTCCAGATCGAGCGCCTGCTCCTCGAGCCATGCGCCAACGGCGGGGAGGGCGCCAAGGTCGAACTCGGCTGCGAATTCCGCCCGTTTGGCGCCGTCGCGGACGAGCTGTGCATTGCCGCGCTCACCCAGAACGAGGCCGAGCGCGTCAACGAGGATGGACTTGCCGGCGCCGGTTTCGCCCGTCAGGACGGTCATGCCGGGCGAGAACTCGATATCGATCCGGTCGACGATCGCGAAATCGCGAACTTGCAGGCTCATCAGCATGTCAGGATTCCGATGCCTGGTCGCCGCGCCTGCGGCTGTCGCGCCCCCAGAAGAGCTTGGAGCGGAGAATGCCGTAGAAATCGTGGCCGGGCGGGTGCAGCAATGTAATCCGCTGGCTTGCCGCGGCAACCCTCAGGGTGTCACCCGGACGCAACGTCCCGATATGACTGCCATCAACGGTTATTTCCGCAAAAGAATCGTCCCGTTTGAGCAGCACGATCTCGATCTCCTGGCTTGCCGGGATGACGATTGGCCGATCGGTCAGCGTATGTGGGCAAATTGGCACAAGCGCCACCGCATCGAGCTGGGGTTCGATGATCGGGCCGCCACAGCTCAGGGCGTAAGCCGTGGAACCGGTCGGAGTTGCGCAAATGAGCCCGTCGCCCGAATGCGTGTTCACGTACTGACCGGCCACATTCGTCGAAAAGTCGACCATGCCGCCGGAGCCGCGGCGCTGGACGACCACGTCATTGAGCCCGTACTCGATCGCGTCTTCGCCGCTCGCGGATTCCAGGCGTGCCTTGAGCAGGAGGCGTGAATCCTTGAGGTAATTACCCTTCAGCACCTGTTCCACGCTGGCAATCATTTCGTCTGGCGTGATGTCGGCAAGGAAGCCGAGCCGGCCCCGGTTTACACCCAGGATTGGTGTCCCCGTTGTCCTGGCAAGGCGGCTGGCGTACAACATCGTGCCGTCGCCACCGATCGCGATGACAAGATCCGCGTTGTTGCAGAGCTCCTCCTCGGCGATGCGCGTCACCGGCAATTCCAGCGCCAGTGTCTCTGCCGCGGCGACGTGAATTCCGGCGTCAGTCAGGTAGTTCGCCAACATGCGCATCGGTTCGGCAACGCGTTTGTCGGTCTGTCGGCCCACGAGGGCGATATTCCGGAATTGGGTGTCCATGGCTGGATTGTTGCAGACCCTTGACCGACCGCCAAGCCGTTGCTAGCGTTTCTTTCGAATGTCGGCAGATGCTTCCAAATCCTTACCTAACGATCGCGGCCAACACCTGTTGCGCGTGTTGATTCAGCGGTATATCCGCGACGGGCAGCCAGTCGGCTCCAGAACACTGTCGAAAGACTCGGGTTTGGATCTCAGCCCGGCCACGATCCGCAACGTCATGTCCGATCTCGAGGATATGGGGCTCGTCTCGGCACCGCACACTTCGGCCGGCCGCGTGCCGACGCCGCGCGGCTACCGGATGTTTGTCGATACCCTGGTGCGCTACCGGCAGCCGGGTGACAGCGACATCGAACGCATCCGCCAGCAGCTCAAGGGAGAGTTCGAGAATTCGGGCGCTCTTGTCAGCACCGTGTCCAGCATGTTGTCGGAATTCACGCACATGGCGGGTGTGGTCACCGTTCCCCGCGTGCCCAGGATCGCGTTGCGCCAGATCGAGTTTCTGCCGTTGTCAGAAAAGCGTGTGCTGGTCATCCTGGTCATCAATGACACCGAGGTGCAGAACCGGATCCTGCATACCGACCGTGACTACACGGCGTCAGAGCTGCAGCAGGCGCAGAATTTCATCAATGAGCACTACGCGGGCACCGACCTGCACACGGTACGCGAGAAACTGCTGGAAGATCTCGACAACACCCGGGACTCGATGAATCAGGCAATGCACGACATCATCGCCGTGGCACATGCGGCCATGGACAAGGCCGAGCACCCCGACGAGGAGTATGTACTCGCGGGCGAGACCAACCTGATGAGTTTCGCGGAGCTGTCGGATGTCGAAACACTGCGCCGGCTGTTTGAGGCATTTTCCCGCAAGCGCCTGATTCTCGACCTGCTGGATCGCAGCATCAATGCCGATGGTGTGCGTATCTTCATTGGCGAGGAATCCGGCTACGGGATACTCGACGACTGCAGTGTCGTGACCGCGCCATACAAGGTAGACGACCACACCATCGGCGTGCTCGGGGTCATCGGGCCGACGCGGATGGCCTACGACCGGGTCGTCCCGATCGTCGACGTCACGGCAAGATTGCTCGAGACAGCCCTCGGCCAGGGCAGTTACAGCTAGCCAAAAAATTCCCGCCAACCGCTTGATATTTCTGCGCTGGTCCCCAAACTGCGCACATCGAATTTTTCGTGAACGGAAGTTAGTCGCGTCTTCTGCGGCTAAGTCATTGATTTGGAGTACCAGATGAACGCAGAGCGCCCCGAAGAGGTCGTCGACGAGGCAGCGGAAGCGGCGCAAACCGTTGCGCAGGACGATGCCGCGCAGGCAGGAGCAGGGCCAGAGTCTGGCGCTGCGGCCACCGACGTTGAGGCGGCGATGGCTGAATTGCAGGCCAAGGCCGATGAGAACTGGGAGCGCTACCTGCGGGCATCGGCCGAAATGGAGAACGTTCGCAAGCGCGCACGCCGGGATGTCGAGAATGCGCACAAGTTTGCACTCGAACGCTTCAGCAAGGAGCTGCTCGGCGTCAAGGACACCCTCGAGATGGGGCTCGCCGTCGAGGGCGCCACGGTCGAAAGCCTGCTCGAAGGCAGCAATGCGACGCTCAAACTGTTGACCACCACGCTGGAACGTTTCGGTATCGAAGAAGTGGATCCGGCGGGGGAGCCGTTCGATCCTGAGATCCACGAAGCGATCAGCATGCAGCCGGCCGGCAACGTCGAGCCCGGCTCGGTCGTCTCGGTCGTGCAAAAGGGATACACGCTGAATGGACGGCTTTTGCGGCCGGCCATGGTGATTGTTGCGGCGGAGTAATTAGGGACCAGGACGCTTGAAAGGCCTCAACACGGCCCCACCTTACAGCCAGTTTTACGAATTTCCGACAGATTTTGGAGCAAGGAATCATGGGTAAAGTTATCGGTATCGACCTTGGTACCACCAACTCCTGCGTAGCAGTGATGGAAGGCGATACACCCAAGGTCATAGAAAACAGCGAAGGCGATCGCACTACGCCATCGATCGTCGCTTTCACGAAAGACGACCAGGTGCTGGTTGGCCAGTCGGCCAAGCGCCAGGCTGTGACGAACCCGAACAACACGTTGTTCGCCATCAAGCGCCTCATTGGCCGTCGTTTCGAAGACGATGTCGTACAGCGCGACATCAAGATGGTGCCGTACAAGATTACGAAGGCGGACAACGGTGACGCCTGGGTCGAGGCGCATGGCAAGAAGATGGCTCCGCCGGAGATCTCGGCGCGCGTCCTCATGAAGATGAAGAAGACCGCCGAGGATTACCTCGGAGAAGAGGTCAAAGAGGCGGTCGTTACGGTCCCCGCCTATTTCAATGACTCGCAGCGCCAGGCGACGAAAGACGCAGGCAAGATCGCGGGCCTGGACGTCAAGCGCATCATCAATGAGCCCACGGCAGCGGCGCTCGCCTATGGCATGGACAAGAAACGCGGCGATGCCAAGATTGCTGTCTTCGACCTTGGTGGCGGTACCTTTGACGTTTCGATTATCGAGATCGCTGAAGTAGACGGCGAACATCAGTTTGAAGTCCTGGCGACCAACGGCGACACGTTCCTCGGTGGTGAAGATTTTGACATGCGTGTCATCGAATACCTTTCGTCCGAGTTCCAGCGCGAAAGCGGCGTCGACATCACGGCGGATCCGCTGGCCATGCAGCGCCTCAAGGAAGCGGCCGAGAAAGCCAAAATCGAGCTCAGCACCCAGCAGCAGACCGAAGTGAACCTGCCGTATATCACGGCGGATGCGACGGGGCCGAAGCACCTCAACATCAAGTTGACACGTGCCAAGCTTGAGTCACTCGTTGACGAGCTCGTCGCTCGCACCATCGGACCGTGCCAGGTCGCGCTCAAGGATGCCGGCCTCAAGGTCAACGAAATCGACGACGTCATTCTCGTCGGCGGCCAGACCCGCATGCCGAAGGTCTTTGAGGAAGTGAAGAACTTCTTTGGCAAGGAGCCTCGCCGTGACGTCAACCCTGACGAAGCGGTTGCACTCGGCGCGGCCATCCAGGGTGGCGTGTTGTCTGGAGACGTCAAGGACGTCCTGTTGCTCGATGTGACGCCGTTGTCGCTGGGCATCGAAACCCTCGGCGGGGTCATGACCAAGCTGATCCAGAAGAACACCACCATTCCGGCCAATGCCGAACAGGTATTCTCGACGGCGGACGACAACCAGACGGCGGTAACGATTCACGTCCTGCAGGGCGAGCGTGAGCGTTCGATTGACAACAAGTCGCTGGGCCGCTTCGACCTGACTGATATTCCTCCTGCGCCGCGAGGCTTGCCCCAGATCGAGGTCACGTTCGATATCGATGCCAATGGCATCCTCAACGTGTCCGCGAAGGACAAGGCGACCGGTAAGAGCCAGAATATTGTGATCAAGGCATCGAGTGGCCTGTCGGATGACGAGATCGAGAAGATGGTCTCCGACGCCGAAAGCCATGCGGAGGAAGATCGCAAATTCCGCGAACTCGTCGACGTGCGCAACCAGGCAGACAGCCTGATTCATGCGGCGGAGAAAACGCTCAAAGAAATGGGTGAGAAGGCGACGTCCGAGGAGCGCCTGACCATCGAGAACGCCATTGCGGATGTCAAGAAAGCACTGGAGGGTGACGACAAGGAGCAGATTGAGAAGAAGACGGCTGCTCTTGGTGAAGCATCCGGCAACCTGGCGCAAAAACTGTATGCTGAACAGGCGGCTGAGGGTGCCGGTGCCGGTGCCGAAGGTGGATCGGGTAATGCGGCCCCGGATGATGATATTGTCGATGCCGAGTTCGAGGAAGTCGACAAGGACAACAAGAAGAACTAACCCACCACAGGGACTAGCGGTCGAACCGGACCTTCGGCATTGCCGAAGGTCCGGTTCGGGCCCATCAGCTCGTTGAGAAAACATGGCAAAACGCGATTACTACGAAATACTGGGGGTCTCGAAATCAGCGTCGCCTGACGAGATCAAGAAGGCGTATCGCCGTCTTGCCATGAAGCACCATCCCGACCGGAACAAGGACGAGTCCAATGGTTCCGAGCAAAAATTCAAGGAAGCCAAGGAAGCCTACGAGGTTCTGAAGGATCCCCGGAAACGGGCGACCTATGACCAGTTCGGCCACGATGCATTGCGTGGCGGTCATGGCGGGCACGGCGGCTTCGGTGCTGAGGGCTTCGGCGATATTTTCGGCGACGTATTCGGCGATATCTTTGGCGGTGGACGGCGCGGCGGCGGCCCGCAGGTGTTTCGCGGTGCGGACCTCGGCTATGAGCTGAGGCTGGATCTGGAGACAGCGGTGGCGGGCGACAACGTCACGATCGACGTTCCCACGCAGGTGATCTGCGACAGCTGCAGCGGCAGCGGGGCAAAGAAGGGCAGCGACCCGGTCAAGTGCACCACCTGCGGCGGCGTTGGCCAGGTCCGCATGCAACAGGGATTCTTCTCGATCCAGCAAACCTGCCCCGCCTGTAAAGGCGCTGGCACGACGATTTCCGATCCCTGCCTGGATTGTCATGGCCGCGGCAGGGTTCGCAAGACGCGTACCTTGGCGGTCAAGGTGCCTGCCGGTGTCGACGACGGCGATCGAATTCGTCTGTCGGGCGAAGGTGAAGCCGGCCGTAACGGCGGACCGTCCGGCGATCTGTATGTCGAAATCCGCGTCAATCCTCACAAGATCTTCGAACGCGAAGGATCGAACCTGTCCTGCGAAGTCCCGGTCAGCATTGCGACCGCGACACTTGGTGGCGAGGTCGAGCTACCCACCCTGAACGGCAACGTGTCGCTGAAAGTTCCTGCAGGCACGCAGTCCGGCAAGGTGTTCCGGCTGCGAGGCAAGGGTGTGACCACGGTTCGCGATCCGCGCCAGGGTGACCTGTTTGCGATGGTGGCGGTCGAGACCCCGGTCAACCTGACCAACGAGCAGAAAGCACTGCTCAAAAAGTTCGACGCGTCAGTGCGGCGGGGTGGTGAGAAACACAGCCCAAGAGCCGGGGGCTGGCTCGACACGGTCAAGCGCTTCTTCGATCGCATCAGCCAATGATGCGCGTCGTCATCGCGGGCACAGGACGCATGGGTCAAGCTGTTGCCGCCGGTGTCGAATCCGAGGATGACATGGAACTGGTCGGTCTCTGGGGTCGCGGCGATGATCTGGACGCGCTGGTTCGGGATGCCGATGTGGTCATCGATTTCAGTCTGCCCGACGGCACGATGGACGTATTGCGTGCCGTTGAGGAGCATGGCAAACCGCTCGTCTGCGGGGTCAGCGGGCTCGACGAGGCTCAGCTGGGGCGTCTCACGGATGTGGCGGCTGGAGTCCCGGTGGTCTACGACCGCAATATGAGCCTGGGCGTGACCGTGCTCGAGCACTCGGTCCGCGAAGCGGCAAAATTCCTGGGTATGGGCTTCGACGTCGAGATTTCGGAGGTCCATCATGTTCACAAGCAGGATGCGCCCTCCGGCACCGCGCTCAAGCTGGGCGAAGCAGTGGCTGCAGCGCGTGGCGAGCCGGGCACCGGTTCGGTCCGGTTCAGGAGCGAGCGGCGCGGCGAGGTACCCGGCGATCATGACGTCGTGATGCGCTCGCCGACGGAGACACTCACCTTCGCGCATAGCGTCACGACACGCCAGGTTTTCGCCGCTGGCGCCATTCGAGCTGCTCGCTGGATCAGCGGGAGACCGGCCGGGCGCTACCGGATGCGCGACGTGCTTCTCGGAAGCTGATTTATTTACGCCTGAACCGCAAAAAACGGCTCGTTTGGTGTGGCGCACGCAACCGACCTTCAGTAAACTACGCCGGATCGCTGGGCGGTCAGCGAACTCACAAGCGGAAGGCCACGTCCTTCCGCTTTGTTGCATCTAAAACAGACGCAACGGCGCTGGCCTGCAAGTGGTCGCTTTCAGATTGACTAATGAGGGTCGCGTTTGAGCACTCCAGCGATACTTGCACTGCAGGACGGTACCGTCTTTCACGGTACGTCGATCGGAGCCGACGGGCAGACGATCGGTGAAGTCGTTTTCAATACCGCCATGACCGGTTACCAGGAAATCCTGACGGATCCTTCCTATTGCCGCCAGATTGTCACTCTGACCTATCCGCACATCGGCAATACGGGCACGAATAGCGATGACATGGAGTCATCGAAGATCCACGCGTCGGGTCTGATCATCCGCGATAGTACGATGCTGACCAGCAGTTGGCGCGCGGAGCGATCCTTCAGCGACTTCCTGAAACAGGGCAATACGGTCGCGATCGCGGACATCGATACCAGGAAGCTAACGCGCATTATTCGCGAGAAGGGCGCCCAGTCCGGCTGCATCATGACCGGCAAGCAGGAGATCGATACAGCCGTCAAACACGCACGCAAGTTTCCCGGCATCGCCGGCATGGACCTTGCCAAATTCGTTACGACCGACGCGCCCTATCAATGGTGCCATGGCACCTCGTTTGGCAAGCCGCCGCGCATCATGAGTCGCAGGGTCGCGCCATTCCACGTGGTGGCCTACGATTTCGGGGTCAAGCGCAATATCCTGCGCCTGCTTTCCGACCTCGACTGCCGCATGACCGTCGTACCCGCGACTACGGGTGCCGAGGAAGTGCTCGCGATGTCGCCGGATGGCGTCTTTCTCTCCAACGGGCCCGGCGATCCGGAGCCCTGTGACTATGCGATCAAGGCCATCCGGGTGTTCCTGGACAAAGGCATCCCGGTGTTCGGCATTTGCCTTGGCCACCAGCTACTGGCCCTCGCGGCCGGCGCAAAGACCGAGAAGATGAAGTTCGGACATCACGGTGCGAATCATCCCGTTCAGGACCTCGGCACGGGCCAGGTAATGATCACGAGCCAGAATCACGGATTCGCGGTCGACGAATCGACGCTGCCCGAGAACGTCGAGACGACGCATCGCTCGCTGTTTGACGGAACGCTGCAGGGAATCGCGTTCACGGATCGCCCGGCATTCAGTTTCCAGGGGCATCCCGAAGCCAGCCCCGGACCACACGACCTGATGCCGCTGTTCGAGCGTTTCATCGAGCACATGGATGTGCAGAAGAAGACCGGCCTGAAAGCCCAGCTTTCGACCTGAGATTGACAAAGACAACTCATGCCTAAACGCACAGACATAGACAGTATTCTGATCATCGGCGCCGGACCGATCGTTATCGGCCAGGCCTGCGAGTTCGATTACTCGGGAGCCCAGGCCTGCAAAGCCCTGAAGGAAGAGGGTTTCCGGGTCATTCTCGTCAACTCGAACCCGGCGACGATCATGACCGATCCGGAAATGGCGGATGC
Source organism: uncultured Gammaproteobacteria bacterium (assembly GCA_963698895.1). Lineage (GTDB taxonomy): Bacteria > Pseudomonadota > Gammaproteobacteria > Steroidobacterales > Woeseiaceae > UBA1847. The sequence continues at coordinate 326,628 of CAVOSO010000003.1, forward strand.
TGTCTACATCGAGCCCATCCACTGGAGCACGGTCGAGCAGATTATTGCGAAGGAGAGGCCGGATGCGCTGCTGCCGACGATGGGCGGCCAGACAGCACTTAACTGCGCCCTCGACCTGGTGCGACACGGGGTGCTCGAGAAATACAAGGTTGAGATGATCGCCGCTTCGCGCGAGGCGATCGATATGGCCGAGGACAGGGACCTGTTCCGCAAGGCCATGAGTGAAATCGGACTGGAGAGTCCTCGCGCTGAAATCGCGCACTCCCTGGAAGAAGCGCTGGAGAAACAGCGGGGCATCGGTTTCCCGACCATCATTCGCCCGTCATTCACGATGGGGGGAACCGGTGGCGGCATAGCCTACAACCTGGAAGAGTTCGAACGCATTGTCTCGCACGGGCTCGAGATGTCGCCGACGACCGAGGTGCTGCTCGAAGAGTCGGTCATCGGTTGGAAAGAATTCGAGATGGAGGTCGTGCGTGACCGCAACGACAATTGCATCATCGTTTGCGCGATCGAGAATTTCGATCCGATGGGTGTGCATACCGGTGATTCCATTACGGTGGCACCGGCGCAGACGCTCACGGACAAGGAATATCAGCGACTGCGGAACGCATCGATCGACGTCTTGCGCAAGATTGGCGTCGAAACCGGTGGCTCGAATGTCCAGTTTGCCATTTGCCCGAAAACCGGACGCGTTCTGATTATCGAGATGAACCCGCGTGTATCGCGATCTTCGGCGCTGGCGTCGAAGGCGACGGGATTCCCGATCGCCAAGGTCGCGGCAAAACTTGCCGTGGGGTATACGCTCGATGAGTTGAAAAACGAGATTACGGGCGGGCTGACGCCGGCCTCGTTCGAACCTGCCATCGACTATGTCGTGACCAAGGTGCCGCGTTTCACCTTTGAGAAATTCCCCGGGGCAAGCGACCGCCTGACAACCCAGATGAAGTCGGTTGGCGAAGTCATGGCCATCGGACGCAACTTCCAGGAATCGCTGCAGAAAGCACTGCGTGGCCTGGAAACCGGGATTTCGGGCCTTGACGAAGTCTGCGGGCCTATCGCGACAGATCTCGACCGGGATCACCTGCGCCAGGAGTTGCGCATGCCGGGTCCGGAGCGGCTCCTGTACATCGCGGACGCACTGCGGCACGGCTACTCGTTCGAAGACGTGGCGAATGTCACGGGGATCGATCCCTGGTTCCTCATTCAGATTAGTGACCTCGTGAATATCGAGAACGAGATCCGCGAAGCCGGCCTGCCGGGCCTCAATGAATCGCTCATGCGGGCGATCAAGCGCAAAGGGTTTTCGGATGCGCGGATCGCGAAGGTGACCGGTGTGGCCGAAAAGGCAGTGCGCCGTCGACGCCTCGAATTGGGTGTGCGGCCCGTCTTCAAACGTGTGGATACCTGTGCGGCGGAATTCGCCACGACCACGGCTTACCTGTATTCAACCTACGACGAAGAATGCGAAGCCGAGCCGACCGACAATGCCAAGATCATGATCCTTGGTGGCGGACCGAATCGCATCGGACAGGGAATCGAGTTTGACTATTGCTGCGTGCATGCGGCACTGGCGCTCAGGGAGTCCGGGTACGAGACCATCATGGTCAATTGCAATCCCGAGACTGTTTCGACGGACTACGACACCTCGGATCGCCTGTATTTCGAGTCGTTGACGTTCGAAGACGTCATGGCGATTATCGACAAGGAAAAGCCTAAGGGCGTCATCGTCCAGTACGGTGGGCAAACGCCTTTGAAGCTCGCCCGCGATCTCGAAGCGGCCGGCGCCCCGATCATTGGGACATCGCCGGATTCCATTGACCTTGCCGAGGATCGCGAGCGTTTTCAGCGACTCGTCAACGAGTTGCAGCTCAAGCAACCGCCAAACCGGGTTGCGAGCAGCAAGGCACAGGCAATGCAACTTGGCTCTGAGGTCGGTTACCCGCTGGTTGTGCGTCCTTCGTACGTCCTCGGCGGACGAGCCATGGAAATCGTCCACAGCGATGAGGACCTGGCGGCCTACATGGATGCGGCAATCAACGTTTCGAACGACAGTCCGGTGCTGCTGGATCGCTTCCTCGATCTCGCAACGGAGGTCGATGTCGACTGCATCTACGATGGTGAACGCGTCCTGATTGGCGGCGTCATGGAGCACATCGAGCAGGCTGGCGTGCATTCCGGCGACTCGGGCTGCTCGCTGCCGCCTTTCAGTCTGAGCCCCGCGATCCAGAAAGTCCTTGAGGAGCAGGTCATCAAGCTGGCCAAGGGTCTCAAGGTGGTCGGGCTCATGAATACGCAGTTCGCGATTCAGGGCGACGTTGTCTACCTGCTCGAGGTGAATCCTCGCGCGTCGCGCACGGCACCGTTTGTATCGAAAGCAACCGGTATTCCGCTGGCGAAAATCGCGGCGAAGGTGATGGTGGGTGAGACGCTGGCCCGGCAAGGTATCGTCAATCAGCGGGTCCCTGAGTATTTCTCGGTGAAAGAGGCGGTATTCCCGTTTATCAAGTTCCCCGGTGCCGACCCGATCCTGGGGCCTGAAATGAAGTCAACCGGCGAAGTCATGGGTGTTGGCCGTACCTTTGGCGAGGCTTACGCCAAGGCGCAACTGGCCTCCGGCGTCGTGCTGCCCCGCCAGGGGGCGGCGTTGATCAGCGTCCGCGAACGCGACAAGCAGGGTGCCATTGAGCTCGGCAAGCTCCTGTCCGACATGGGTTTTGAGCTGGTCGCGACCCACGGGACCGCCAAGGAACTCGCAAAAGCTGGTGTATCATGCCGTCGTGCGAACAAGGTTCGCGAAGGCCGTCCTCATATTGTGGACATGATCAAGAACGGTGAGATTGATTTCATCGTCAATACGACAGAAGGGAAACAGGCGATCAACGAGTCAGAGTCCATTCGCGCTGAAGCCGTGCGCCGCGGAGTGACGTACTACACGACGCTCGGCGCCGCTATCGCCACATGCCGGGCGATCGAGTACCTCGACAACATTGAGGTCAACCGGCTCCAGGACCTGCATAACGAGGTTGTGGCATGAGCAAGGTGCCGATGACAGCGCGCGGCCATGAATTGCTGCAGGCGGAACTCAAGAAGCTCAAGAGCGAAGACCGGCCCCAGGTAATCAAGGCGATTGCCGAGGCGCGCGCTCATGGCGACCTCAAGGAAAACGCCGAGTATCACGCGGCGAAAGAACAGCAGGGCTTCATCGAGGCGCGGATCAAGGATATCGAAGGCAAGTTGTCGCATGTGCAGGTCATCGACGTTACGACCATCGACGCACGCGGCAAGATTATTTTCGGTTCGACCGTGGTTATCCTCGATGAGGGATCGGACAAGGAGATTACCTACAAGATCGTGGGTGAGGACGAGGCCGATATCAGGCAGGGCATGATCTCGTTTACGTCACCGATCGCGCGGGCGCTAATCGGCAAGAACGAAGGCGATGAGATCGTATTCCAGGCACCGGATGGCATGAAGACCTTCGAAGTGCTGGAAGTGCGCTACGAGTGAGGTCTACCGGGACGGCACGCGAATGCGCTTCTCGGGTTTCTTCTTGAGGTTTTGTCGAAACAACAGGGCAACGTTACCGATTCGCTGTACCAGGGTTGCCGAGCTTTCACTGCAGAGCTTTTCGATGATCGCGTCGCGCGCGTCGCGATCGCCGGCACGAACTCGCACTTTGATGAGTTCATGGTGATCGAGCGTGGACTCGTACTCGGCCATTACAGCGTCGCTCAGGCCGGCATCCCCGATCATGATCGTTGGCTTGAGATGGTGGCCGAGGCCGCGCAGGTACTTTTTCTGGTGTTCGCTGAGATTCATGGGCGCGAAGTGTAGCAGGATGATCGGTCTTAATGAGCAAACCTAGACGATCCAGTGGCGGCTGGCGGGAACGCCAGGAGAAGGATCCCTACGTACAAAGGGCGCGCAAGGAAGGCTGGCGCTCGCGCGCCGTCTTCAAGCTGGAGCAGCTCGAGCAGAAAGAACGGCTCCTGAAGCCCGGGATCGTCTGCGTGGACCTCGGATCCGCACCGGGTAGCTGGAGCCAGTACATCACGGAGACGCTCAAGGGGCGGGCCCGTATCGTGGCCGTCGACCTGCTGCCGATGGATGCGCTGCCCGAGGTCGAGTTCATCCAGGGCGATTTCGAGGACGATGAAGTCTTTGCACAATTGCTCGAATCAGTAGGCGAGGCGGGCGCCGACCTTGTATTGAGCGATATGGCCCCCAATATCAGCGGAACCCGGGCGGTGGACCAGCCGCGCTCCATGTATCTTGTGGAATTAGCGCTGGATATGGCGCGCAAGGTCCTCAAGCCCGGCGGTAGCTTCATTTGCAAGGTGTTCCAGGGTGAAGGCTTCGATGCCTTCGTGCGCGATGCGCGGAACTCTTTCAAGCGGGTAAGAGTCATCAAACCCATGGCCTCGCGCCCTGGTAGCCGTGAGGTCTATTTGGTAGCGAGAAACTTCTCTTTGTAGTAGCGTCTGAATCGTGAATGATCTAACTAAAAACGTACTTGTATTCATTGTCATCATCGTCGTTTTGCTGTCGGTGGTGCAGGGTCTGTCGACCGTCAACCCGGGGCAGCCCCAGAAACGAGACTATTCGGAGTTCCAGGCGCAATTGCGATCCGGGAATGTGTCTGAAGTTGTGTTCGACGGGCAGCAGATCCGCTATGGCAGCTCCGATTCCCTGCAGTTCTACACGATCAATCCCGAGACGGACAATACGGTCCTCATCGGCGAGTTGATGAAACAGAACGTCAAGATCTCTGCGGCCGAGCCGCAGAAGCAGGGGCTGCTGGGACAACTGCTGATCAGTTCCTTCCCCATTCTGTTGTTGATCGGCGTCTGGATCTACTTCATGCGCCAGATGCAGGGGGGCGGTGGAGGCCGTGGTGCCATGTCCTTCGGGAAGAGCAAGGCGCGCCTCCTGGGTGAAGACCAGGTCAATGTGACGTTTGCCGACGTTGCGGGTGTCGAGGAGGCGAAGGCCGAGGTATCGGAAGTCGTCGATTTCCTCAAGGACCCGAGCAAGTTCCAGCGCCTCGGCGGCAAGATCCCCAAGGGCGTACTCATGGTCGGTCCGCCCGGTACGGGTAAGACTCTGTTGGCCAAGGCCATCGCCGGCGAAGCCAAGGTTCCGTTTTTCACGATTTCGGGTTCCGATTTCGTGGAGATGTTCGTTGGCGTGGGCGCATCGCGAGTGCGCGACATGTTCGACCAGGCCAAGAAGCAGGCGCCGTGCATTATCTTTATCGACGAACTCGACGCCGTCGGGCGTCACCGTGGTGCCGGTCTGGGTGGCGGGCACGATGAGCGCGAGCAGACGCTCAACCAGATGCTGGTCGAGATGGACGGGTTCGAAGGCAGCGAGGGCATCATTGTGATCGCGGCAACCAACCGCCCGGACGTCCTCGATCCGGCATTGCTGCGCCCGGGTCGTTTCGACCGGCAGGTGGTGGTGCCGCTCCCGGATGTGCGCGGCCGCGAGCAGATCCTCAAAGTGCATATGCGCAAGGTGCCGCTGGCGGACGACGTTCGCCCGGGCATTATCGCGCGCGGCACGCCAGGATTCTCGGGCGCCGATCTCGCCAACCTCGTGAACGAGGCGGCGTTATTTGCGGCACGCGGCAACAAGCGCGTCGTGAGTATGGACGAGTTCGAGAAGGCGAAGGACAAGATCATGATGGGTGCCGAGAGGCGCTCGATGGTCATGAGCGAGAAGGAAAAACTTAATACGGCCTACCACGAGGCCGGTCACGCCATCATTGGTTACCTGGTCCCGGAGCACGATCCGGTGTACAAGGTCACGATTATCCCGCGTGGCCGGGCACTTGGCGTGACGATGTACCTGCCCGAGGAAGACCGTTACAGCATGTCGCGGCAACGGCTGGAGAGCGCGATATCGAGCCTCTTTGGTGGTCGCATTGCTGAAGAAATGATCAACGGCATGGACGGAGTGACGACCGGTGCATCGAACGACATTGAGCGCGCCACTGAAATCGCCCGTAACATGGTGACCAAGTGGGGCCTGTCGGACCGCCTGGGACCGCTGACCTACAGCGAAGATGACGGCGAAGTGTTCCTGGGTCGCTCGGTGACGCAGCACAAGCAGGTGTCGGACGATACCGCGCATGCAATCGACGAGGAAGTGCGGCGCATCATTGACACCAACTACGAGCGGGCAAAGAACCTGCTCGAGGCCAATGTCGACAAACTGCACGCCATGGCCAAGGCGCTCGTCAAGTACGAGACCATCGGCGAAGTCCAGATCAAGGACATCATGGAAGGCCGTGAGCCAAGGCCTCCAGAGGACTGGGACGACACCACGGATTCCACCAAGGGTGATGATGGGTCGGCCACGGCAGAGGTCGATGCAACCGGCCCGATCGGCGGACCGGCAAGCGAGCACTAGCCAGCCCTTCCAGATATGCTGAAACTGGGCCCATTGAATCTCCCGGTGCCCGCGGTTATGGGCATTCTGAACGTTACGCCGGATTCATTTTCGGACGGTGGCCGCTTTGTTAAGCCCGATACAGCGTTGCGACAGGCAGCGGCGATGGCGCGCGACGGTGCAGCCATTCTCGACATTGGCGGGGAATCCACGCGGCCAGGCGCCAGGAGCGTCGATGGCCCCCAGGAGCTGGACCGGGTGATTCCGGTCATCGAAGCAGTCCGGACGGTTACAGACCTGCCCATTTCCATCGACACGAGTAAGGCTGCGGTCATGCGCGAGGCGGTTGCGGCCGGGGCGTGCCTCGTAAACGACGTGTATGCCCTGCAGGGAGAGGGGGCTCTACAGGCCGCCGCGGATCTGCAGGTGCCGGTGTGCCTCATGCATATGCGCGGTGAGCCGCGCACCATGCAGGTGGCTCCCGAATACGACGATGTGGTCGCCGAAGTGGCCCGGTTCCTCGAGTCGCGCGTGGCCGCGTGCGTCGCGGCCGGGCTCGTGGAGGAGTTGCTGATCGTCGACCCCGGGTTTGGTTTCGGCAAGACACACCGCCACAATGTCGAGTTGCTGGCAAATCTGCGACAATTGCGCGTGCGTGGGCGGCCCGTACTGGTTGGCCTGTCTAGGAAATCGACACTCGGTGAGCTGACGAGCAGGGACGTTTCAGAGCGGCTGCCCGCCAGCGTTGCCGCGGCGGTAATTGCAGTCATGAACGGTGCTGATATCGTGCGTGCGCACGATGTCCGGGCCACAGTCGATGCACTCAAAGTCGTACAGGCAGTTACAGAGGCGGGCGCTTAGCGCCAGGGAACAGCTAATGAGCAAAAACTATTTCGGCACAGACGGTGTCAGGGGAACGGTCGGCAGCGATCCAATGACGGCTGACTTCGCCATGCGGCTCGCGAGCGCAGCGGCGCAGGTACTGGTCCCACAGGGCGGCACGGTCGTCATCGGCAAGGACACACGACTCTCGGGCTACATGTTCGAATCCGCTCTCGAGGCCGGGTTTGTTGCCGCCGGAGCGGATGTCTTGTTGCTCGGTCCGTTGCCGACGCCGGGTATCGCGCGATTGACGCAGGAGTTCGATGCGGATCTCGGCGTGGTTATCAGCGCATCGCACAACGCTTTCTTCGACAACGGCATCAAGTTCTTCGATCGCTCGGGCTCGAAGCTGACCGACGAAACCGAACTGAAGATCGAAAAGCAGCTCGAGAACCCGGCTATCACGCTTGAATCGAGGATGCTGGGCAAGGCGAAGCGCATCGATACCGCGCGCACTCGTTACCAGGACTTCTGTGCGGCGAGCATGCCTCAGGGTATCGACCTCGAGGGCATGAAGATCGTCTTCGATGGCGCCAATGGGGCCGGGTACAAGGTCGGACCGCGCGCGCTGGCCAACCTGGGGGCCGAGGTCATCCCGATCGGCTGCTCGCCCAACGGCAAGAACATCAATTCCGGCTGTGGCTCGACAGAGCCGGGGCTGCTGCGGGCGACCGTTCCTGCCGTCAAGGCCGACGTCGGCGTTGCCCTCGATGGTGACGGGGATCGCGTGTTGATGGTGGACGAGGGCGGCAACCTGATTGACGGGGATCAGCTGCTCTATGTCCTGGCCATGGCTCGCAAGGACAAGGGCATCTTGAACGGTCCTGTCGTTGGTACCGTCATGAGTAACCTGGGCCTCGAACACGCCCTGCGCGCGCGGGACATCGATTTCAGGCGAGCGGCGGTCGGCGATCGCTACGTACTCGAGATGCTGCGCAGTGCCGGCGGCACCATCGGTGGCGAGACGTCCGGGCACATGCTGGTCCTCGACAAGACCACGACGGGTGATGGCCTGATCAGCGCGCTCCAGATCCTCGCGATCATGAAGGAAACGGGCAAACGCCTGTCCGAGCTGGTCGCCGGTATGCCCAGGTATCCGCAAACCATGCTGAACGTGCGCACCGACCGCCCATTGAATCCAGATACGTCGACCAGCATCCAGGATGCGGTCGCGGCGGCGGAGGGAGAGCTTGCGGACAGGGGGCGCGTCGTATTGAGGGCGTCCGGGACAGAACCCGTGATCCGGGTCATGGTAGAGGGTGAAGACAGGGAGCAGGTGGTTTCGCTCGCGAAGCGTCTTGCCACGGTTGTCGCCGAAGCCGCTGCCTGAACACCAATAATGCGTTGATTTGCGGGGCTTCGCCCGGTATCCTTGCGCGCCTTTTAAGCCTGCGGAAACACCGATATGCGTGACATTCTGGTTGCTGGAAACTGGAAAATGAACGGTAGCAACGCCGCCAATGCGGAGCTGGTTGCCGGGATCGTTGCTGGTGTGCCCGAAGGCAGCGGATTCAGCCTGCTTGTCTGCCCCCCGTATCCGTACCTTGCGTCGGTCGTGGCGCAGACCAAAGGGTCGCTGGTCAGCGTCGGTGCACAGAACGTCTCGGAGCACGAGAAAGGGGCTTTTACCGGTGAGGTTTCGCCGGGAATGCTGCGCGATCTCGGCTGCACGTACGCGATTATCGGCCATTCTGAGCGACGTGCGCTCTATGGTGAGACTAACGAGCAGGTGGCCGCGAAGTTCCAGGCGGCGCAGGCGGCCGGGATCACACCCATACTCTGCGTCGGTGAGACGCTGGAGGAGCGCGAAGCCGGTACGACGGAGCGAGTAATCGACGCGCAGCTCGATGCGGTGCTGGATGTCGTCGGGGTTGAGGCTTTTGCGAAGGCTGTGATTGCGTACGAGCCGGTCTGGGCCATTGGCACGGGCATGACCGCGACGCCCGAGCAGGCCCAGGATGTGCACCGCCACATTCGCGGCAAGCTCGAGGCACTGGATGCAGGTATCGCCGCCGGCGTACAAATACTGTACGGCGGCAGCATGAAGGGTGAAAATGCGGCCGGACTGTTAGCCAAGCCGGATATTGACGGCGGCCTGATTGGCGGCGCGTCGCTTAAAGCAGAAGATTTTCTGGCGATCGCAGAAGCGGCAGCCCGGAACTAGACAACGAGTTGGTTATTCAATGGACACGATTCAAAAAGCTGTACTGATTGCGCACACGCTGATCGCCTTGCTGATCATCGCGCTGGTGCTGTTGCAGCGTGGCAAGGGAGCAGATGCCGGTGCGGCATTCGGTGCTGGCGCGTCTGGCACGGTATTTGGTGCACGCGGCTCAAGCAGCTTCTTTTCACGCGCCACGGCGGTATGCGCTACAGCATTCTTCATCAGCAGCCTGACGCTGGCCTATCTCAGCAGCCAGGCTACGTCGACGCCGGCGAGCCTGCTCGAGGATGCGCCGATCGTTGAGACCGCGACGGACGAGGTGCCCGCGCTCAGTGACGAGATGCCGGTATCTGACGATCTGCCTGCGCTGGAAGCAGCCGAGGACTTCGTCGAAGATGCGGTTGACCTGCCGGCCCTGGAAGAAGAAGCGGCCGACGATCAGGAGTAAACTGAAGGACCTACCTGCTCTGGTGGTGGAATTGGTAGACACGCTGTCTTGAGGGGGCAGTGGCGCAAGCCGTGCGAGTTCGAGTCTCGCCCAGAGCACCAAATAATGAACCGGTCTGTGTCGCCTTAGGGCTGCAGGCCGGTTTTCGTATGGGCTGCCGTCAATTGGGCGATGCGATGTCCGGCTCAGTCCCGATTTTGGGGTATGTCCGGACGTTCAGACACTGCTACAATCGCGCGCTGATTCAGGCGCGACGTCGTAAATGAAATCGGGCGCCAAGCAAGCGGGCGAACATGCTACAAGAATACTTTCCCATCCTGGTTTTTCTCGGTGTAGCCGCAGGAATTGGCGTGCTGCTTCTCGTCCTGGGTTTTCTTATCGGCCAGGGCCAAAAAGACGCGGAGAAACTCTCTCCCTACGAATGCGGCTTTGAGGCCTTCGACGATTCGCGAATGAAGTTCGATGTTCGCTACTACCTGGTCGCGATCCTCTTCATTATTTTCGATCTTGAGATCGCGTTCCTGTTTCCCTGGGCGGTTTCGCTCGATACCGTGGGCAAATTCGGCCTGCTGTCAATGGCCCTGTTCCTGGCCATACTCGTAGTGGGCTTTATCTATGAATGGAAGAAAGGGGCTCTCGAGTGGGATTAGCGGAACCTCAGGTTAACGCCGCGGACGCAGACGCAGCGGCTGCGGGCGGTAGCCTCCAGAAGAAAGGATTTGTCGTAACCAGGGTCGACTCGGTCATGAACTGGGCGCGTACCGGTTCGCTGTGGCCGATGACGTTCGGACTAGCCTGTTGCGCGGTCGAGATGATGCAGGCAGGCGCCGCGCGTTACGACCTCGATCGCTTTGGCATCATTTTTCGGCCGAGCCCACGCCAGTCAGACTGCATGATTGTGGCCGGAACGCTTACCAACAAGATGGCTGCCCCGCTGCGCAAGGTTTATGACCAGATGCCGGAGCCGCGCTGGGTAGTTTCGATGGGTTCGTGCGCGAACGGCGGCGGTTACTACCATTATTCCTATTCCGTAGTACGCGGCTGTGACCGCATCGTACCGGTGGATGTCTACGTGCCTGGCTGCCCGCCGACGGCGGAAGCTCTCATCTACGGGCTGATTCAATTGCAGAACAAGATTCGACGTACGAGCACGATAGCCAGATAAGAAACGATAATGAGTGAACGCTACGAGAAATTGGCTGCTCGAATCTACGAGCGCTTCGGTGAGCAAATGCGCCGGATTCCCTCGACCTGCGGTGAGCTGACCTACGAGCTCGATAAAGACGATCTGACCGAGATCGCGACGGCCCTGCGTAACGAGGGAGATTTCGGTTTCGAGATGCTCATGGACGTGTGCGGCATCGACTACCTCAGTTACGGTAGCGATGAGTGGACGACGAACGAGGCAACGGACAGCGGGTATAGCCGTGGCGTCGATCGCCAGCCGGTCATCCTCGACGAAGCCGACGAATTCGATGCCCGGCGTTTCGCCGTCGTGTATCACCTGCTGTCGCTGCAGCACAACATGCGGATGCGACTGCGCGTGTTTACCGGGACGAGTAACCCGCCGATTATCCATTCGGTCGTCGATATCTGGAACGGCGCGAACTGGTTCGAGCGCGAGGTGTTCGACCTCTACGGCATCCTGTTTGACGGACATCCCGATCTGCGCCGGATACTGACCGACTACGGGTTTATTGGGCACCCGTTCCGCAAGGACTTCCCGTTGATGGGCAACGTCGAAGTCAGTTACGACGCAGACGAAGGACGGGTCGTCTACAAGCCTGTCAGCATCGAGCCGCGCACGCTCGTGCCGCGCGTGATTCGCGATGACAATCGCTATGCAGCCGATCTCAAGGACGCGAACGATGGCTGAGATTCAAAGCTATACGATGAACTTCGGTCCCCAGCACCCCGCGGCGCACGGTGTGCTTCGCCTCGTTCTGGAGATCGAAGGCGAGACGATTCAGAAAGCAGATCCCCACGTCGGGCTGTTGCATCGTGCGACGGAAAAGCTCGCCGAATCGAAACCGTTCAACCAGAGCATCGGCTACATGGATCGTCTCGACTACGTGTCGATGATGTGTAACGAACATGCCTATGTCATGGCGATTGAGAAATTGCTTGGCGTCCAGGTTCCGGAGCGGGCGCAGTACATCCGTGTCATGTTCGACGAGATTACGCGCATCCTGAATCACCTGATGTGGCTCGGCGCGCATGGGCTCGATATCGGCGCGATGACCATGTTCCTGTACTGCTTCCGCGAGCGAGAGGACCTGATGGACAGCTATGAGGCGGTGTCCGGTACGCGGATGCACGCAACGTATTATCGCCCGGGCGGTGTCTATCGCGATCTGCCGGACTTCATGCCGAAGTACCAGGAATCGAAGTTCCGCAACCAGAAGGAGCTCGATCGCATGAATGCCAATCGCGAGGGCTCGCTTCTGGACTTCCTGGATTCATTTTGCGACCGCTTTCCGAAATGCGTCGACGAATACGAAACCCTGCTAACCGACAACCGTATCTGGAAACAGCGTACGGTGAATATCGGGGTGGTCTCACCGGATCGTGCGATGCAACTGGGCTTCTCCGGCCCGATGCTGCGCGGTTCCGGCGTTGAGTGGGACCTGCGAAAGAAGCAGCCTTACGATGTCTACGATCGCCTGGATTTCGATATTCCCGTCGGCGTCAACGGCGATTGCTACGACCGCTATCTCGTGCGCGTCGAGGAAATGCGCCAGTCGAACCGGATTATCAAGCAGTGCATCGCGTGGCTGCGCGACAACCCCGGGCCGGTCATCGCGGATGACCACAAGGTGATACCGCCGAAACGCATTGAGATGAAAGACGATATGGAGTCGCTCATTCATCACTTCAAACTCTTCACGGAAGGCTACTGTGTGCCGGAAGGCGAGGCGTATGCGGCGGTTGAGCATCCGAAAGGTGAGTTCGGTATCTATATCGTCTCGGATGGGGCGAACAAGCCCTACCGCGTAAAGATTCGGGCACCGGGCTTTGCGCACCTCTCTGCAATGTCGGAAATGGTCGAAGGTCACATGCTTGCAGACGTTGTTGCCGTGATCGGCACGCAGGACATCGTGTTTGGTGAGGTGGATCGATGAGTTACGAACTGTCGGCTCACGTAAGAGAGAAGATTGACGACTGGAAGACGCGTTTTCCGCCGGATCGACAGCGCTCCGCCGTGATTCGGGCATTGCACCTCGTGCAACACGAGAACAAGGGCTTCGTGACCGCCGAACAGATGAATGCGGTTGCCGACTATCTCAGCCTGCCGACGATCCAGGTTTACGAAGTGGCGACGTTCTACTCGATGTTCCAGACGAAGCCGGTTGGTCGCAACGAGGTATCGATATGCACCAACGTGGCATGCATGTTGCGCGGTGCCGACGAACTCGTGGAGCACGTGGAGAGCAAGCTCGGCATCAAGCTGGGAGAGAGCACCGACGACGGTCGAGTCTTCCTGAAACGCGAGGAAGAGTGCATTGCCGCCTGTTGCGGTGCGCCTGCCATGCAGGTCAATCACAAGTACTTTGAAAACCTGACTAGTGACATGGTCGATGACATCCTGGACGGACTCGAATAATGGCCGTTGAGCAGAATCTCGTTTGTTTCAGGACCTTCGGCGACGCCGAGCCCTGGACACTGGCCACGTATGAAAAACACGACGGCTACAAGGCATGGCGCAGGATCCTCGCCGGTGAGATGTCGCCGGAAGAAGTGATTGACGAGGTCAAGGCATCAGGCCTGCGCGGTCGCGGTGGCGCGGGTTTCCCGACCGGACTCAAGTGGAGCTTCATGCCGAAGAACTACGACGGCCAGAAGTACCTCGTCGTCAACTCGGATGAGTCGGAACCCGGCACCTGTCACGACCGCGAGATCCTCCGCTACAATCCGCACAGCCTCGTGGAAGGTATGGCCATTGCGGCCTACGCAATGGGTGCGACGGTCGCGTACAACTACATGCGCGGTGAATTCATGGACGAGCCTTTCCCGCGTTTCGAAGCGGCGGTCCGGGAGGCTTACGAGGCGGGCTTGCTCGGCAAGAACGTGCAGGGCAGCGGGATCGACATCGATATCCACGGGTTTATCGGCGCGGGTGCGTATATTTGCGGCGAGGAGACGGCACTGATCGAGTCGCTGGAGGGTAAGCAGGGACGGCCGCGTTTCAAACCGCCTTTCCCGGCCAACTTTGGCTTGTACGGCAAGCCGACAACCATTAACAACACCCAGAGTATCGCGAGCGTGCCGTCGATCATTCACAGGGGTGCGGCGTGGTTCGCCGGACTCGGTCCGGAAGGTTCGGGTGGCACCGCGCAGTTCTCGGTCTCGGGGCATGTCGAAAAGCCTGGCAACTACGAGTTGCCGATGGGTATTCCCTTCAAGACGCTCCTCGACGATATCTGCGGGGGCGTCTGGAAAGGTCGCAAGCTGAAGGCTGTTATTCCCGGCGGCTCGTCGTGCAAGGTTTTGCCGGCAGACGTGATCATGAATTGCACGATGGATTACAGTTCGCTGCAGCAGGCAGGATCGTCCTTCGGCACCGGCGCGGTCATGGTGATGGACGATACGACGTGCATGGTCAGGGTCCTGCGCCGCATTTCCCGTTTCTACATGGCTGAGTCCTGTGGGCAGTGCACGCCTTGCCGGGAAGGGACCGGCTGGTTGTACCGCATGCTCACGCGCATTGTGGAAGGCAAGGGCGAGGAAGACGATCTTCAAAAGCTGGTCGACGTTGCCAACAAGATTGAAGGTCACACGATCTGCGCACTCGGTGATGCCGCTGCGTGGCCTGTGCAGAGCTTCCTGAATCACTTCTATCATGAATTTGAATACATGGTTCGTCATAAAGGACGCAGCATCGTCGATGGCGCTGCGGATGCGGCGGCGTAACGGCAATGAGTAACGACATCGTAAACATTGAGGTCGATGGCAAGCCGGTCGAAGCGCGCCCGGGGCAGATGGTCATCGAGGTCACCGACGAAATCGGTGCCTATGTGCCGCGTTTCTGCTACCACGAGAAGCTCAGCATAGCGGCGAACTGCCGCATGTGTCTCGTTGACATCGAGGGCGCTCCCAAGCCGATCCCGGCTTGTGCGCAGCCCGTGAACGAGGGCATGAAGATCTTTACGAAGTCGCCGCGCGCCATTGCTGCGCAAAAGGCGACGATGGAGTTCCTGCTGATCAATCATCCACTGGATTGCCCCATCTGCGATCAGGGCGGCGAGTGTGAGTTACAGGACCTCGCGATGGGCTATGGACGCGATGTGTCACGCTATAACGACGGCAAACGCGTCGTGAAAGACAAGAACATCGGACCGCTCGTCTCCACGGATATGACCCGGTGTATTCACTGTACCCGTTGCGTCCGGTTTGGTGAGGAGATCCAGGGAAAACCGCAGCTCGGCACGACACTGCGTGGGGAGAACGTCGTTATCTCCACCTACGTCGAACAGAATATTGATCACGAGCTGTCCGCGAACATCATCGATCTGTGTCCCGTCGGCGCATTGAACAACAAGCCCTACCGCTACAGCGCACGTGCCTGGGAGATGTTGCAGCGCGCTACGGTTGCCCCGCACGATTGCGTCGGATCGAATATCTATACACACGTTCTGCGCGGCACGATCAAACGCGTAGTGCCTCGGACGAACGAAGCCATCAACGAGTCGTGGATTGCAGATCGCGACCGCTTCAGTTACGAGGCCATCTACTCACCGGATCGTCTTATGCAACCGCGTATCAGGGAAAGCGGCGAGTGGCGCGATCTTGGATGGGAAGATGCGCTTGAGTTTGCCGCCGATGCGCTCAGGGATGCGAACAAGCTCGGTCTGATCGCCTCGCCGAGTTCGACCGTTGAAGAGGGTCACCTGTTGGCGCGGCTTGCGCAGCACCTTGGAACCGCGAACCTCGATCACCGGATTGAGCGCAGGGACTTTTCGGACCAGGAGAATGATCCGCCATTCCCTTGGCTCGGTTGCGACATCGCCGATATCGAGAAGCACGATGCGATTGTCGTGATTGGCTCCAATATCCGCCAGGAAGCGCCGATTCTTGCGCACCGGATTCGCAAAGCGGCCCTTGCCGGTGCCAGCGTGAATTTCGTGAGCAGCAGGAAACACGAGTATTTCTTCGACATCGATAACTACGTTTCCGGTGCCGGGCTGGTCGAGCTGTTGTCGGGGAACGAGATCGATTCGATCGTCGACACTCTCGCGAAGGCCGAAAACGCACTGGTCGTGCTTGGCAACATTGCCGGGCGGCATCGTGCATTCAGCGCGGTTCGCTCGCTCGCGGCCGGTATCGCTGCGAGGACGGGCGCGAAGTTCGGCATGCTCTCACCGGGTGCGAACAGTGCCGGCCTGAGCCTCGCGGGCGTATTGCCTCAGCGCGGCAATGGCCTGCATGCGGGCGCGATGCTCGACGAGAGTCTTGACGCTGTACTGCTCCTGAACGTCGAGCCGGACGCTGATCTGCACGCAGTCGACGACGCCGTCAGCAAGCTTGCAAACCAGAAGTTCGTCGTGGCGCTGACGCCCTTCGTGTCGGACGCATTGCTCGAAGCCGCAGACCTGCTGCTGCCAATCGGTACGTTTGCGGAGACGTCGGGCACCTTTGTGAATGTCGAGGGCACCTGGCAGAGCTTTGGCGGGGTGGCGACCCCGGTCGGTGAGTCGCGGCCGGCGTGGAAGGTACTTCGGGTGCTGGGCAACCTCGTCGGCGCGGAAGGATTCGACTACGTGACCAGCGAGGACGTACTGGCCGAGTGCAGAAAAGCGGTTGGCAATGTCATGCCCGAGTCGTTCTCCGGCGCGGCAGGTAGCCAGCCTCTCGCGGGTGCAGATAATCCCGACGATGAGATCGACACACCGCTGTATTCGGTCGATGGCCTCGTGCGCCGGGCAACGGCATTGCAGCTCACGCCAGAGGCACGGCGTGCGGCTGGTGAGGGAAGCGACTGATGCCGGACTTCGTCACCAACATGGTCGATGCGTCTGTCGCGTGGTGGCTCGCGCTTCCGGGCGTTGTGCAGTATCTCGGCACGACGTTGTTCAAGATCCTGGTCGTCACCATCGCCGTCATTCTTTGTGTTGCGTTCTCCACGTACTTCGAACGCAAGGTCATCGGCAGCATGCAGGCGCGCGTCGGCCCGAACAGGGTAGGCCCATGGGGTCTGCTGCAGCCGTTTGCAGACGTCTTCAAGCTCCTGTTCAAGGAAGTCATCGTCCCGTCGCAGTCGAGCAAGTTCATTTTCATCATCGCGCCGTTGCTTTCGCTAACCCCGGCACTGGCCGCGTGGGCGGTTATCCCGATGAACAACTGGTTTGTCATCGCGGACATCAATGCGGGTCTGCTGTACGTCCTCGCGCTCACGTCGATAGGCGTTTACGGTGTCATCCTCGCAGGCTGGGCCACCAACTCGAAGTACGCGCTGCTTGGCGCCATGCGCTCGGCGGCGCAGATCGTGGCCTACGAGATCGCCATGGGCTTTGCGCTCGTCGGCGTCCTGATGGCGGCCGGCAGCCTGAATATTGGCGACATCGTCAATGCGCAGGCAGGTGGCTTCAGCCAGTGGTTCCTGTGGCCGTTGCTCCCGCTGTTCGTGGTCTACTGGATCGCTGGCGTCGCCGAGACGAATCGGGCGCCCTTCGACGTTGCTGAAGGTGAGTCGGAAATCGTCGCCGGTTTCCACGTCGAGTATTCGGGCGTGGCCTTCGCGCTGTTCTTCCTGGCTGAATACGCCAACATGATCCTGATCTCCACGCTGACAGCCGTGTTCTTCCTTGGAGGCTGGGCATCGCCGCTCGAAGGGCTTGCGATATTCGAGCCGTATCATGACTTGACGGCGATCGGGTGGTTTTTTGGTGGTGGCTTCCCGTGGCTGTTCATCAAGATGGCGTTTTTCATGTATGTCTTCTTCTGGCTGCGCGCGACGTTCCCGCGCTACCGCTATGACCAGATCATGCGGCTGGGCTGGAAAGTATTTATTCCCGTGACGATCGTGTGGATTGCCGTCGAAGGTGCGATGGCCTGGTTCCATGTCGGTCCATGGTCAAACCTGGGCGCATAAATCGATGAATCAGCTTTTCAGTTACATCAAGACATTCGCCCTTTGGGAATTGCTCAAGGGCCTCTCGGTGACCCAGCGCAACTGGTTCCGCAAGAGCGTCACGCTGGAATACCCCGAGGAAAAGACGCCCCAGTCACATCGTTTCCGCGGGCTGCATGCTTTGCGCCGGTACCCGAACGGCGAAGAGCGTTGCATCGCCTGCAAGCTGTGCGAGGCGGTGTGCCCGGCATTGGCGATAACGATCGAATCCGGTGTGGGTGATGACGGTACGCGTCGCACCTCACGCTATGACATCGATCTGTTCAAGTGCATTTATTGTGGCTTTTGTGAAGAAGCCTGTCCGGTCGATGCGATCGTTGAAACTCGTATTCATGAGTACCACATGGAAGCGCCGGGCGAGAACATCATGACCAAAGACAAGCTGCTGGCGATTGGCGAGAAATACGAAGCGATGATCTCGGCCGACAAAGCAGCCGACGCGAAGTATCGGTAGGGCGCTTACGATGATGTTGCATTCCATATTGTTTTACGTTTTTGCGGCCATCATGTTCGGTGCAGCGCTGGGCGTGATCCTGTCACGCAACCCGGTGCATTCTGTCATGTTCCTCGTCTTCACGTTTTTCAACGCGGCCATTCTCTGGTTGCTGGCGGAGGCGGAGTTCCTCGCGATCGTGCTGGTGCTCGTCTACGTCGGCGCCGTTATGGTCCTGTTCCTGTTTGTGGTCATGATGCTCGATGTCAACGTCGAGGCAGCGAGGCGGGGGCTGACTCGTTACGCGCCGCTCGGAATCGCGCTGGCACTCGTCATGGCGATCGAACTGATCAATGTGATCTGGCTTCGCAGCCAGGGGCAGGATGCGATAACCGATTTTGCGGTGACACCGGAGGGCTACAGTAATACCAAGGCGCTGGGGTCTGTGCTGTACACGGAGCATGTCTATGCGTTCGAAATCGCAGCCGTCATCTTGCTGTTGGCCATCATCGCGGCCATTACGTTGACGATGCGTAAGCGCCCTGGTCTGAAGGTACAGAACATAGCGAAGCAGGTCGCGGTCAAGGCAAAAGATCGCGTCCGCGTGGTCAAGATGGACGCGGAGAAGAAACAATGATCGGGCTCGAGCACTACCTGACAGTTGCCGCAATGCTGTTCGTACTGAGCTTCGTGGGCATCATTATCAATCGCAAGAACCTGATCCTGCTGCTCATGTGCATCGAGCTCATGTTGTTGGCGGTCAACACCAACTTCATTGCATTTTCCCGCTTCCTCGGGGACGACACCGGGCAGGTGTTCGTGTTCTTTATTCTTACCGTAGCCGCGGCAGAGGCGGCGATCGGCCTCGCTATTCTCGTTGTGCTGTTCCGCAATCGGCGCTCCATCGCCGTGCAGGAACTCAATACGCTCAAGGGTTGATATGTACAGCTATTACCTGACAATCGTATTGGCACCGCTCGCGGCAGCGATCATTGCCGGTCTCGCCGGTAAGCAGATCGGCCGTGCCGGCGCGCACTGGGTTACGATTCTCGGCGTTGGCGTCTCCTGCGTGCTGTCCCTGCTGGTTCTCAAGAACATGTACTGGGGTGGGGCGGGTCCTGAAAATATCAGTGTCTACACGTGGGCCGTGACAGACGGCTTGCGCATGGAGGTCGGCTTCCTTGTCGATCGCCTGACGGCACTCATGATGTGCGTCGTGACTTTCGTTTCGCTGGCAGTGCATATCTACACGATCGGCTACATGCATGAGGACCCTGGCTACCAGCGCTTCTTCAGCTACATCTCGTTGTTCACGTTCTCGATGCTGATGCTCGTGATGTCGAACAACTTCCTGCAGCTGTTCTTCGGCTGGGAAGCGGTTGGCCTGGTGTCGTACCTGCTCATTGGCTTCTGGTTCAAGAGAGAGTCGGCGATTTTCGCCAACCTGAAAGCTTTCCTCGTCAACCGCGTCGGTGACTTCGGCTTTATCCTCGGCATCGCCGGGGTGGTCATGTTTACCGGTTCGCTCGACTACGCGACCGTATTCGGCGCTGCGGAGTCGGTGGCCGGGCAGACGATTGAGATAATGCCGGGCAGTCCGTGGAATGCGATGACGGCCATTTGCATCATGCTGTTCATCGGCGCCATGGGTAAGTCGGCACAGGCACCCCTGCATGTCTGGCTGCCCGACTCGATGGAAGGCCCGACGCCGATATCGGCACTGATTCACGCGGCCACGATGGTCACGGCGGGCATCTTCATGGTGGCGCGCATGTCGCCCCTGTTCGAATTGTCGACGGCTGCGCTCGGCTTCGTCATTATCATCGGTGCGATGACGGCGTTCTTCATGGGCCTGCTCGGCATCGTGCAGAACGACATCAAGCGCGTCGTGGCGTACTCGACGCTGTCGCAGCTCGGTTACATGACCGTGGCCCTGGGCGCCTCGGCCTACAGCGCCGCGATCTTCCACCTGATGACGCACGCGTTCTTCAAGGCGCTGCTGTTCCTCGCGGCCGGCTCCGTCATCATCGCGATGCACCACGAGCAGGACATCCGCAAGATGGGCGGCATTCGCAAGTACATGCCGATCACCTACTGGACCGCGCTCGTCGGTTCGCTGGCCCTGATCGGCTTCCCGGGTTCGTCGGGCTTCTTCTCGAAGGACCTGCTGATCGAAGCCGTAAAAGAGTCGCACTGGCACCAGGGTACGACAGCAGGTGACCAGTTCACCTACTGGGTGGCCTACCTGAGTGTGTTGCTGGGCGTGTTCGTTACGGCGCTTTATTCGTTCCGCATGTTCTTCCTGGTGTTCCACGGCAAGGAACGCATGGACGCGAAAACCAAGTCGCATTTGCACGAGACACCGGTCGTTGTGTGGGGGCCGCTGATTCTGCTCGCAATTCCGTCGGCGATCATCGGCTGGTTTACCGTCGGTCCCGTACTCTTCGGTGGCTTTTTCGGTGATGCTATCCACGTGCAATCGGCGCATGACGTGCTTGCGCACTTGGGCAAGACGATCTGGCACGGCAGTGAGGCGTTGTTTCTGCATTCCGTGATGACGCCGGTATTCTGGCTCGCGGCAGCCGGTGTGTTCGTCGCGTGGTTCCTCTACCTCAAGCGTCCGGACATTCCCGAGACCATCAAGAACAAGGTGACGCCCCTCTACAACCTGCTCGATCGCAAGTACTTTTTCGACGACCTGTACATCAAGGGCTTTGCCGCGGGTGGTCGGGGCCTCGGCAAGTTCCTCTGGCAGAAGGGTGACGAGCTCGTTATCGACGGATTCCTGGTGAACGGCACGGCAAACGCGGTCGGTCGGCTGGCCGGCATCATGCGCCAGATCCAGACCGGGTACCTGTATACGTACGCATTCGCAATGATTATCGGCCTGACGATGTTGCTCGGCTGGCTCATCTGGCTTAGGTAGGACAGTGCTCTCGAATTACTTACTGAGTTTTCTCATCTGGCTGCCTGTCGCCGGCGGGTTGGCATTGCTCGCGATTGGCGACGGCGGTGACACGAAATCGGGGCAGGCGAGGCTCATGCGGTTTGCGGCGCTGGCATTTACGCTGATTACGTTCTTCGCAAGCGTTGCCCTTTACCTGGCATTCGACAATGCCGAACCGGGTATGCAGTTCGTCGAGCGGGTACCTTGGGTCGAGACGTTTAACGTCTGGTACTACCTGGGCGTCGACGGCATTTCCGCGCCGCTGATCCTGTTGACGACGTTCATCACGCCGCTCGTCGTTATCGCCGGTTGGGATTCCATCAAGAATCGTCCCGCGCAGTACTTCGCGGCGTTCCTGATTCTCGAGGGCCTCATGATCGGCGTGTTCAGCGCACTCGATGGCCTGCTGTTCTACGTCTTCTGGGAAGCAATGCTGATCCCGATGTTCCTCATCATCGGTGTCTGGGGCGGTGAGCGTCGGATCTACGCGACCCTCAAGTTCTTCCTCTACACGTTCCTCGGTTCGGTGCTGATGCTGGTCGCGTTTATCTACCTGTACCTGCAGACCGGTGGCTTCGACCTGTTCGGATTCATGAACGTACCCATCGGGATGACGGCACAGAAGCTGATCTTCCTGGCCTTCCTCGTCGCCTTCGCGGTCAAAGTGCCGATGTGGCCGGTCCATACATGGTTGCCCGACGCCCACGTTGAGGCGCCAACCGGCGGTTCTGTGATCCTGGCTGCCATCATGCTGAAGATGGGTGGCTATGGTTTCGTGCGTCTCTCACTGCCGATCGTGCCGGACGGCAGCGCCTACTTCTCGGGCCTCATGATTGCCTTGTCGCTCATCGCCGTCGTGTACATCGGTTTCGTGGCGCTGATGCAGAAGGACATGAAGAAGCTCATCGCGTACTCTTCGATCGCCCACATGGGGTTCGTTACGCTGGGCATGTTCCTGCTGTGGTGGATTGCCGCAGACACAGGGGCGGGCCTCGGTATGACAGGCGCGATGGTGCAGATGATCTCGCACGGCCTGATCTCGGGTGCCATGTTCCTCTGTGTCGGCGTCATGTATGACCGCATGCACAGCCGCCAGATTGCGGATTACGGCGGTGTGGCGAACACGATGCCGATATTCGCGGCGTTCATGGTGCTGTTCTCCATGGCGAATGCCGGGTTGCCGGGCACGTCGGGCTTTGTGGGCGAGTTCATGGTCATCGTGGCCAGCTTCAAGGCGAATTTCTGGTTCGCATTCCTGGCGGCGACCACCCTGGTGCTCGGCGCCGCGTACACGCTCTGGATGGTCAAGCGTGTGCTCTACGGCGAGGTCGCCAATGACAACGTGGCCGAACTCACCGATGTGAATTCACGGGAGTTCATCGTCCTGGCCATACTGGCTGTCAGCGTGCTGTTGGTCGGACTGTGGCCGGCGCCACTCGTCGACATGATGAACACAACAATTGAACAACTGATGCAACAGGTCGGGCAGTCGAAGCTCTGATGGATCTTGAAATGGAATTGATGGATTACATAGCAGCCGCACCGGAAATGACCCTGTTGGGTCTGATCTGCGTGGTGATGATTGCGGACCTGTTTATCGAGCAAGAGAACCGGATCGTGACGTTCTGGCTGAGCATGCTGTCGCTCGTGATTACGGGCATCGTGCTATACGCCACCGCGCCGGAGGCCCGAACCGTGGTGTTCTACGGCGCCTACGTCAGCGACCCGCTGTCACAGCTTTTGAAACTCGGTGCGGTTGGGTTTGTCGCGGTGTCTTTCCTGTACGCACGGGATTACCTGCGCGCCAACGACCTGCACAAGGGCGAGTACTACCTGCTCGGGCTGTTCGGGTTGCTGGGCATGATGATCATGATGTCCTCGAACAGCCTGCTCACGATGTACCTCGGTCTCGAAACACTTGCGCTTTCGATGTACGCGCTGGTCGCAATAGATCGCCACAATGTGACTTCGGCCGAGTCGGCGATGAAGTACTTCGTGTTGGGCGCCATCGCGTCGGGTGCGCTGCTCTACGGCATCAGCTGGGTCTACGGCGTTACCGGGTCGCTGCAGTTCCACGAGATTGCGGCGGCCTTGACTGCCGATCCGGACCTGAACAACCTGCCGCTGTGGTTCGGCCTCGCATTCCTTATCGTCGGCATTGCGTTCAAGTTCGGTGCCGTGCCATTTCACATGTGGTTGCCCGACGTTTACCAGGGTGCCCGCACACCGGTCACGTTGTACCTCGCAACGGCGCCAAAGCTCGCGGCCCTCGCATTGCTGTTCAGGGTGCTCGTCGACGGCCTTGGCAGCCTGCACGACACGTGGAGCACGATGATCATGTTCGTCGCCGTGTTGTCGATTCTTGCCGGTAACTTCATTGCCATCGCGCAGACGAATATCAAGCGGATGCTCGGCTACTCCACGATCGCGCACGTCGGTTTCATCCTCATCGCCGTCTACACAGGCACTGAAGCGGGTTACGCCTCGGCCCTGTTCTACGTCCTGACGTACGTTGTGGCGGCCGCGGGTGCGTTCGGGATCATTATCCTGCTGAGCCGTCGTGGCTATGATGCCGAACTGCTGAGTGACTTCAAGGGCCTGAATGCACGCAGCCCGTGGTTTGCGCTCATGATGCTGTTCCTGATGTTTTCGATGGCCGGTGTGCCGCCGTTCGTCGGCTTCCTGTCGAAGCTGTACGTGATCAGCGCCGTTCTCGAGATTGGCGGGACGGGGCTCGCCGTCCTGATGGTCCTGGCCTCGGTGATCGGCGCGTACTACTACCTGCGGGTCATCTGGTACATGTACTTCGAGGAGGCGGAGGACCAGGCGGTGTTGCAGTCCAGTACGGATACGCGCCTCGTCCTGACCCTGAATTCGCTCGCAGTCCTGGCCCTTGGCATCGTACCGGGTTGGCTGCTCGCCATTTGTATCCAGGTAATAGCCCAGGGCACCTAGTAGTAGCCGAACGCCTCGACCGCGTCGACCATCGCCAGTACGTTTTCCGGTGGCACGTCATTCATGACGGTATGGACGGCGCCGAGCATGTACCCTCCGCCCGGTCCGAGAATCTCGATCACGCGCTTCACCTCGTTGCGTACCTCGGCGGGCGTGCCGAATGGCAATATCCGGTGGCTGTCGATGCCGCCGCAAAACACGATGTTCCTGCCATGGCGTTTCTTGAGCGCAGGCAGGTTTGACATGGTTCCTGCGGACGTCTGTATCGGGTTGAGTATGTCGACGCCGATCTCCACAAAGTCGTCGATCAGCGGGGCCACATCGCCGTCGGAGTGAAACAACACTTTGGCTTTCGTTCTTGCCTTTATGAAGCTGATGAAGTCGGCGTGGATCGGCTTGAGGAGCTCACGATACATTTTGGGCGAGATCATCAGGCTTTCCTGTGTGCCGAGGTCATCGCCGATCTTGATGATATCGACGTTGTCACCGAGTGCATCGAGGAAGTGACCCATCAATCGCTTGCAGTAGCGGGCAATGCGCTCCATCAGCTCGCGGGCAAAGTCGGCGTCCATCGCCATGTTGAGCAGAAAGGTCTCCATACCCTGCATCGCGTAGGCCCGTTCGAACGGAAACAGCAGCCACGGGGTTGCCAGGATGGCGTACTGGTTGTCGACGGCCAGCCGTTCTGCAGCGGCGCGAACGTGAGCGACCCGTGTCGGGTCATCCATATCGGGCCAGTGGGCGTACGCATCCAGGTCGGCAGCGGATTTCGCTTCCTCTAGCGGATGGACGCCCGGAAACCACTCACCGGGTTCGATCTCGAACTGGCCGCTGCCCCAGGAGTCGATGTAATTGCTGTGAGGCTCACGCTCGGCATTGCGACGGCGTACGGCTTCGGGCTCGAGGTCGAGCACGCCACGGACATCGCTGTGCAGCCGGCGCATCGTCTCCTCGTCGATGAGAGCGGTGCCGAGTTCCGGCCAGTCGTAGAGGTACTCGTCAGGGGCCTGGATACCCGCTATCTGCTTGATTCCCCGGTAGGGTTTCATCTTGATCCCGGTGGCATTACTGACCCCGATAACCACGGGAACGCGGTCTGGTTCCTCGTGCTGGAGGGCGGTCAGTACCCGCTCACGGGGCGTCAAGGGCATTTCTGGATCCGGGCCACAAACTAATCCCTAAATATCCTTTACAAAGGGGGAGGGTGCCATTAGTATCCTCCACCTGCCGATGCGGGGTGGAGCAGTCTGGCAGCTCGTCGGGCTCATAACCCGAAGGTCGCAGGTTCAAATCCTGCCCCCGCTACCAAATAAATATGCCGGGCCCGGTTTCATCGGGTCCGGCATTTTTATTTTGGGAGTGGAGGATCAGGAGGGGAATCTTGTTCAACAAAACGCGCCAGCGTTTTGGACGCCGGCTTGCCGGGCGCGCCGCAGGGGTGACGATCGCCCTAAGGCGATTCGAGTCTATCCTGTGCCCGTTTAGCCCTCGTTTGAACCGTGACGCGTTTCGTATCTTCTCGTGAGCATTGCTGCTACGCTTTTACTTATGAAGCGTCGTATCGTCATTCCCGATTCGGAAATGCACCCATGGGTCGGCGAAAGCCAGGCAGATGCCGTTCGTCGAGCAATCATTGGGCGACCATTGCGCGAGCTGTCCTTCGAGCAGGGCAGGGATGACGAAGACAGCAAGCACGCCGTTAAGTACATCCCAGAATCGACGCAGCGCCCCTGAATCCCAGGATAATCAAACGAGCGGATATGGACCCGCGTTTGGTGATTTGGCATGAAGAAAGTCCTGGTTGCTGGCGCCACAGGGCATCTTGGTCAGTTCGTCGTCAAGGCGTTAAAGTCGAAAGGTTACTGGATCCGCGCGCTCGGTCGTAACCCAGCCAGTCTGGCTCCTGTCGAGGAGTATGCCGATGAGCTATTCATCGGCGAGGCGACCGACCCGGCTTCTCTCAACGGCCTCTGCAATGACATCGACATCGTCTTCTCATCGGTAGGAATCACGCGCCAGAAAGACGGGTTGACCTAGCGCGTTTAACTCTTTGGCAACGGCGCAAACCGGATCAACCCCATCCACGGGGCGGATCATGCTGACGTCTTTGTAGACGCTCTGGTGAGCCGGGAACGCCAGCTCGATGTCGGTGGACCGGATGTCTTCACCTACCGCGAGATTGCCGAACTGGTTTCGATGTCCTCGAAAAGCCGAAAAAGATCATGTGCGTTCCGAAGAGGCTGATCGCCGGAGCACGAACGATTTTAGATGAAGCCGGGCAGTCGTTCGGCCAACGTTTCTAATACTCTCGTTATCGATGGAGTAAAATATCTTGCTTCTCTGCGGCATAGCGCAGTGCCTCGCGCCGTGTGGTGAACCTCGTCGTTTCCCGGAAACGTTCCAGTACTCCCATTTGGCCCAGTAGCCTTGCCACCGGGGAGGACAGGCCTACCATGAGAACCTCTTTTCCCGCCGATACACCCCGGTCAACGATCTCTTCCAGGGCCAGTGCGGCGCTGCCATCGACCTTGGGTACGTCGTGCAGGTCGATTAGCACTATGTCGAATGCTTCGGAGACGCCGACGGCCCGGCTTAGCTCTTTCGCTGCGCCAAAACTCATGAGCCCGGACAGGTAGAGAAACAAAAGCTTACCGTCGCACCGGCGAAACAACTCGGACTCTTCATCAGACAAGAAGCGCGCGTGGCCCGGATCCGACAAAGCCTTGATCGATTCGATCTGTAACTCGGCGCTTTCTTTTACAAAGACCAGGCTTGCAATAACGATTCCGACGGCCACCGCGGTGATAACGTCAACGAGAACCGTCAAGATCAGCACGACCGCCATCAATGCGACGTCAACTCTCGGAGCATGCAGCATACGCTTAAGGAAGCGCCAGTCGATGACGTCGAGGCCGACCTTGATCAGGATGCCGGCGAGTGCTGCCTGCGGTACAAATGCCAATACAGGCCCAAGTCCGAGTACGACGAGACCAATGGTTACAGCATGCACCACACCAGAGACGGGCGTGCGCCCACCGGCTTTGACATTGGTCAGAGTACGAATCGTAGCGCCTGCCCCGGGCAATCCGCCGAATACGCCTGCGACAACATTGCCGAGGCCCTGGCCAACCAGTTCCTTGTCCGAATCGTGAAAGGTCCGCGTCACATTGTCGGCGGCAAGAGACGTCAGCAAGCTGTCGACGGAGCCCAGTGCACCGAGAACCGCGGCAGAGACGAGCATGCTATTAAGGTCCTCGAAACGCACTGACGGAAGCTGCCAGTGCGGCATTCCAGTCGGTATGGTACCAAGCAAAGAAGCCTCAGGTAACTGAGTGGCCAGAATCGAGGCAAGCACCAGGGCAATCAGGGGCGCGGGAGCGATTCGGTTGATCTTCTCAGGTGTAAACTGACATATGCATAGTGAGAATACGCCAAGAACGACTGCGTGCCAGTTTGGATCCAGAATTTCATTCGGCAAGACAGTGATCACGTTCACGACATTGCCCGGGCTGGGATATCCAAGGATTGGTTCAAGCTGCATGATGATCAGAATTACGCCAATGCCCGTCATGAAGCCTGAAATAACTGGATAAGGCATTAGATTGACGTAACGGCCCAGCCGCAGGATGCCAAAAAGGATCTGGAATCCGCCGGCCATCATTACCACCGTAAACGCTACTGCGGGGTTGTTGGCATACAGCGTGAATATCGAGGCGCAGACAATGGTCATTGGGCCGGTTGGCCCGGATATCTGGGCGGGTGTCCCGCCGAACAGGGCCGCAAACAGGCCTACACATGCGGCACCGTAAAGCCCTGCGACTGCGCCGGCTCCCGAAGCGACGCCAAACGCAATTGCGAGGGGCAATGCAACGACGGCGGCCGTTAACCCGCCGAAAAGGTCGCCGCGTAGATTCGATGCGTCGAGGGCATTGATTGTGAATCGAGTCACAGGTTTGCTCGGGGAAGCGAGAAGGCCGAATATTGGGCAATCGCGGCTCCTTGTCAATGTGTGGCACTATTGCCTGCCATGGTAATGGGGCACGGTAAGCACATGACGGACAACAAGAAAACGCCTGATGATGCCGAAGAGCTTCGACCCTACGCGTCATCACCGTGTTACCTGCACGAGCTTGACGCATCTTTTCAACCACAGCCCCATGCGGACGACTGGGAGTCCGTGCAGCGATGGCGGCGGCAACATCGGGAGCGACTCGTCGAGATGCGCCAATCGCTCGGCAGCGACCAGCGCAGACTTGCCGCAACGGCGATCATTCAGCAAATAGACAAGGAGCCCAAATTTTCTGCTTCCGACGTCGGATTCTATTGGCCGCTTGAAGGAGAGGTCGATCTCAGGCCGCTAATGCGTGCGTACTCAGAACGGGGAATCAATGTCGCGTTGCCGGTTGTCGTAGAGAAGAATGCGCCCCTCGAATTCTGGGCCTGGGACGAGGGTACGAGAATGTGCACCGATCGCGCATGGGGAATCCCCACGCCGGAGAACCGCGTTCTGGTCAGTCCCTCTATCCTGTTTGTTCCGCTCCTCGGCTTCGACAGGCAAAGTCACCGGCTCGGCCATGGCGGCGGATACTACGATCGAACCCTGGCTGAATTCTCACGTAAGCCACTCACCGTTGGCGTCGGGTACGAGTCTGGCCAGCTGGAGTCCATCTTTCCCCAGGACCATGACATCCCGATGGATACTATTGTTACCGAGAAGGCTGTTCACTGGCGGAACCGATAGGCGCATCGGCGACTCGCTCACGATAGAAATGGAACAGGCAATCTTGCCTGGCCCAGCAACGATCAGAAGAACATCTGGAATCGCACGGAACCTCCGCCGAATCCGTGTGCGCTGACTTCGTGACTGACGGACAGATGTATTTGCGCGCGACCCGAGAAGTCGTAGCGCCACCCGGCAATGAGCTTGTCCCGGTAGTCGTCCAGGTTGTAGCTCTCGACGGGGTCGGGTGCCCGGAACGCAATATCGGGCTGGCCGAACGCGTAGCCGAATGTCGCACCGCTATTGGGCCAAAGATACTCATAGAATGCGCCGCCCAGTATGTCCGTTCGATCGTAGTCATGTTCATTGAAGCCTCGCGAGCTGGCTTCTTGCTGCACATGACGGACAAGCAGGCGCACCTGGTGACGGTCGCGCATTACGCGAATGTGTTCCGCGGCGATAACAAGCTGCGTGTTGTTGTACTCGTAATTGAAACTTGCCTGCCGGAATTCCATGACTTCGTTAAAGTCGTACCAGTCCAGCCAGGCGGACCAGACGGTGCCGTCCTCGGCCGATCGCGACACGCGCAGTTGGGCCGTGTTCGTTTGACGATCATGGCGTGCAAGGTCAGGCGACAGGGTTGCGTCGGTGAACGCCCGCTCAAAACCAGTACCTACTTCCCCCTCGCTGTAAAGATACCAGTCGTGCACCAGTGCAAGCCGCACCAGCCACTGCAGCGCAACCGGGCTCTCTTCGGACTCGCCACCGCGCTCGTTCTTGGTTTCGTAGTTGATGTCTTCGAGCAAAACGCCGACGCGCACGTATTGTTGACGATCGTCGCGGTAGAGCGTGTACCCGGCAGCGACATCGATGAACTCTTTACTGAACTCAGGGTTTACGGCCATGTAGACAGCGGAATTGCCAGGAATCGAGCGTTCGAGGCCCAGCAGCAGCCGCTCTTCCTGGTTCGACCACTGCCGGAGGCCGGTGCGCCGGAAACTTCCATGGAAGCGCCACCGGTCGTTCAATGCCTCGTTGATGTTGAGGTCCGTGTCCGTCAGTAGCTCTGTTGAGGTGACGCTGCCGGTATTGATGCGCAAAGCATTGCCGGCAAGCTGTTGACGTTGCCAGCCGATTTGCCATTGCGCATCGTAGGAGTAGTTGACCAGCGCGTGTAAGTACAGCATCTGGTCACGGTACGGATCCGTGTACGCCCAGTTGGTATCCGGCACCTGCGCGGCTGCATTCGTGCTTAGCAGCAGGACTAAAGGTACCCATGACTTGGCGAAGCGCACGCGATCACTCCTGAGCGTTAGTGAGGAACAATAATACGGCCCTCGCCATGCCGCGACCAGAGGGACGTCGTGGAAGATGATGGGTGCGGGTATACCCCAGGCGGACAAACTAGCGGTGGAGCCAACCCAGGTAACTGATGCGATTCGCTCCGGCGAACGGAGACACAAGCTGCACGGAGTGCATTTGCGGTATCAGGAAAATATTAAGCGTATTGAAGCTGGGTATAAGAGCGTCGGTGATATTGCCGTCATCGTCGAAGAACGCCAGGTGACCGCCCCAGTTCTTGTCCCAGGTCCTGGTCATGCCGAAGACGAAGGCAGCCACGCGGTCGTGGCTCGCATGCCGGTCATCATGAGTTGTCAGGAAATGTCCGGGTGAGTAGTTCGAGGCATAGCTGTCAGCCTTGCGGACGGCAGGTTCACCGCTCAGGGTTCGCATGAAGTCGAGAACTTCATCGCTGTTGATGAACTCATGGTACTGGTGCATCGGATGCCCGGGTTGTTCCCCCAGTTCGATCGCCTGGCTGATGTAGTACTGGTAGAACACGTACTGGAACTGGGTGCGGGCCCTGGCGTAGATGCCGTTCATCAACTGTTGACGGTGCTGTGGCGAAGCGGCCTGGATCTCCCGAATCGGGCTTTCGTAGTAGTTGTCGCCGTCGTTGTACGCGAGCGACCAGTCCTGGTTCTCCACGTGTATCTTGTGCAGGTATTCGGCCGTTTCCGGCGTGAAGAAGTCAGGGACCTGTAACCAGCCTTTCTCCTGCAGTATCCCGCCCAGTGCTGCCGGATCGTGGTTGGGGCCGATTTCGAGTTTAGGTGCCATAGAGGATGCCGACCTGGGAAATTATGGGAGTATGTGAAGAAGTCGCCCGTTGAAGTCTATTACAATCGAATCTCATGCGAAATCCAGCCACGACTGGGGAAGAGGGGAAAAGAGTGCAACGATCAGGTCTCGGGAACCGGCTGCTGCCGGCAGGCATGATTTTGGCCGGTATCGTCGCCCTGGTAGCAGTTCTTGGCTTCGACCTGCTGCGTTCCCGGTACGGATTGCTGGGAGAGCATGTGCCGGACGTTTCGCCCGGGTATCTGTTGCGCAGCGCAGTCCTGTTCCTGTCGTTGGTACTCATCGCGCTGGGAGTGACTTCGGGGTGGGCGCGTGGGTCGCAGCACTATTTTCGGCTGGGCTCTCGAACCGAAAAACTCTTAATCGCGACTGGACTGTGCGTATCAACGTTCTTCGTAATTCTGTTCCTGGTTGATCCGGCGCAGTTCAGTGACTGGTCTCTGGAGGATGGCCCGGTAGAGTGGGGCTCGGTTCTCCTGTTGCTTGGCGGCAGCGGAGTGCTGTTGGCTGCACTGGCAACGAGCAGGTCGCGGAACGGGAGTTCGTCGCAGGCAAAGGTCGCCCTCGCACTGATCGCACTGGTGCTCTTCGTGATTGCAATGGAGGAAGTATCCTGGTTTCAGCGACAACTTGGCTTAAGTGCGCCGGACTTGTTTGGCAGCAACGAACAGGGCGAGTTGAATTTTCATAATTTCGCGACCAACCGCGTAGAGAATGTCTATTACTTCGGCGCATTTATCTTTCTCGTAGTGCTGCCTGTACTGCGGCTGCTGTTTGCCGAGGCACTTGTCAATACACGCATAGGGCTGGTGTTCCCCAGGCCTTTTGTAGCGCTGATCGGTGCGCTGGCCTGCGCTTACAATTTCGACATGTGGAACGTAGCTTTCACGCAAGTCGCGTTTTTCGGTGCCTGCATCGCCTTGTTTCTGTTCGCTCGGCGTAGTCGCGATCAGGGCACCCGCATCGTTGTCGTCTACGCGTTGGTTCTCGTCCTGACCTCGCAGGCGGTGTTCTTGTCCAATGGCGGGAACTTCTCACGCTTGTGGGAGGTGACGGAGTATAAGGAGCTCATGGTTCCGTTAGGTTTCCTGGCGTACGCGACCGGTGTATACCAAAGCGCCACGGATTTAGAGGTATCATAACCACCAATTTTCGATGATGAAACGATACTCAAGGCTTGTCTTTCTCCTGTGGCTTGTTGCTGCAGCCAGTGCCTGCGTCTCGGAGCCGGCACGGAAGCCTGCCTATGACCTGCTGATTCTCAACGGCACCATCATCGATGGCACCGGTGCACCGGCATTTGCCGGTGACATCGCCGTGCTCGGGGGGAGCATTGCCAGGATCGGCGACCTCGAGGGCGCCACAGCGGCCCGGGTTATTGACGCAAGGGGTTCGGTCGTCTCACCGGGATTCGTTGACCTTCACAATCATGCGGATCGCAATATCCAGAACAACCCGGGTGTCGAGAACTATCTTCGCCAGGGCGTCACCACCATCCTGACCGGTAATTGCGGAAACTCGCCCGTGCACCTTGACGAGTATTTCCAGTCAGTCAGTGAGACCGGCATCGCGCTGAATGTCGGTCTCCTCATTGGCCACAACGCGGTGCGCGAAGCCGTGATGGGGAACGACAACCGGGTGCCGACGACGGCCGAGCAGGCGGCAATGAATGCGCTCGTCAAAGCGGCCATGGATGACGGCGCTTTCGGCATGTCGACGGGGCTGATCTACCTGCCCGGTACGTACTCCGAAACCGATGAGGTTATTGCACTTGCTCGAGTCGTTGCGGCCGAAGGCGGTATCTACGCAAGTCATATGCGCAGTGAGTTCGATCTCATTGTCGACGCGATCGAGGAGGCAATTGCCATCGGGCGCGAGGCCGGACTACCTGTACAGATTTCCCACTTCAAGGTGGCGGACAACACGATGTGGGGAGACAGCACCGTCACGCTGGGCCTGGTCGAGGCCGCCCGCGCGGAAGGTCTTGACGTTACGGTCGACCAGTATCCCTATACGGCCGGTAGTACCGGTCTCGCGAATATCCTGCCGGCCTGGGCAAGGGCGGGTACGAAGGAAGAATTCCAGGCGCGGCTCGACGACCCTGCGACGCGTGCGCGGATTAAGGAAGAGGCTATCGCGATACTCAATGGCGCGAGGGCGGCCGGCGACCTGTCGCGCATCACCGTCGCCTCCTTCCCGAGCCATCCCGAATACGCGGGCAAGACGATGGCCGACGTGGTCGTCATGAACGGCCGGGAGCCGACGATCGAGAACGGCGCCGAAGTCGCTATGGACATCCTTTACGACGGTGGCGGTTCCGCGATCTACCACATGATGGTGGAGGAGGACGTGCGGCGAATCATGCAGGCGCCATTCACCAGCATCGCATCGGATGGCTCCGCGGTGCCGTTCGGGAAAAACGTTCCTCACTTGCGCAACTACGGGACGTTTCCAAGGGTGCTGGGCAGGTATGTACGCGAGGAGGGCGTCCTGGGCCTGGAAGAGGCCATACACAAGATGAGTGGTATGCCCGCAAGCCGAATCAACCTGCAGAGCAGGGGCGTCCTTGCTGAGGGCATGACGGCCGACATCGTCATCTTCGATCCCGAGACCGTGGACGACAACGATGACTGGGCAAACCCCCATCAATACGCGACCGGGTTTTCCCATGTCATCGTTGGTGGTGTACCTGTTATCGATGCCGGGGTACGTACCGACACATTCCCTGGCAAAGTTCTGCGCAGAGGAACCTAGAGCATAGTCGCGCAGCCCGAAACAAAGCCCGTGTTTGTTGCCGATACGTGTATTGGCGGGCTGTCCGTCGTCAGGCATTTGTGGGAGTCGGGCAGGGCGAGCAACGCAATTTTTCTGGCCGACTACTCGGTTAACCCGCTGGGTGTGAAGCACGATAGCGCCATAGCCGAAGTCGTCGATCGCTGGCTGAGTCGAGCGGCTGCATTCTCAGACACACTCGTTATTGCGTGTAATACCCTGTCGATCAGGTATCACCAGTTGCGGCCCGTATCGGCCCGCTTCCCGAGTCCGGCCAGCGTCATTTCGATGGTCGATTGTTTTCAGGCAATGGTCGAGGCCGAAGCGGAGCGTCTCGCGGATCGCAAGGTCCTTATTGTCGGCACACAGTTTACGGCGAGCCAGGGCGTTTACGCCGAGATCCTCAATCGTATCGTCCCAGGCAGCTGCGTCGATGCGGTCGCCGCAACCGAGCTCGAAAGAAAAATTGCGCGGCTGCAAGCGTGGCATGGTCAGAAGGATGCATCGTTGACCCCGGGGCTTCGATCCGCCATCGGCGCCGCGGATGTCGTCGTACTTGCGTGCACGTGTTTCCCCATGGTGCTGGTCGATCTGCAGGCGATATTTCCGGATGTTGTGTTTATTGACCCAGGCGCCTATTGCCCGGGCCTTGGGCAAGATGTGGGCCATGGGCAAGGCCGGAATCTGTCTATGGTCGTCACGGGAGACGCCGTTGCGGCGGAACATGTGATTGAATACGCAGCCTCATATCTTGGAGCAGGTCTGGATGTATCGATTACCTCGCAGAGGAGTGAGTAGATGTTGCACGTAGCCATTGCCGCGGGCCTGGTCCTCGGCCTCATCGTCGGGCTGGGCGCATCAGCGAGTGGCAACGCCTGGTTGCTGGCTCTTGCCGAGGGATCCGCGCCGTTCGGCACACTCTTCATCAACGCGATCAGGATGGTGGTGATTCCCTTGATCGTCACGGTGATCTTCACGAGCATCGCGCGCCTTGGGGATCCGCGAAAGCTCGGTCGCATTGGCGGGCTGACATTGGCCTATTACTGGATGACGCTCATTCCGGCGATCGCTATCGGTATGGGGACCATGGCGATAGGCCTGCGATTCGCGACCGA
This sequence comes from uncultured Gammaproteobacteria bacterium, assembly GCA_963698895.1. Taxonomy (GTDB): domain Bacteria; phylum Pseudomonadota; class Gammaproteobacteria; order Steroidobacterales; family Woeseiaceae; genus UBA1847. The sequence goes on from CAVOSO010000003.1 coordinate 361,730, forward strand.
GATCGAGATGCCACAGGCGGGCGCGGCATCCGTTCCCGAACTCCAGGGTATCGTGGATTTCCTCGTCGGGCTGGTCCCGGCGAATCCCTTCGCCGCTGCGAGTAGCGGGCAGATTCTCCCGTTGATCGTCTTCACCGCGCTGGTTGCAGCGGCCACCGGCACCCTCGCCGCGGAGCGACGCGAACGTCTTGTCAACCTCGCTGAGGACGCCAGTGAAGCCCTGATCAAGCTCGTCTGGTGGATTCTGTACACGGCGCCTATCGGCGTGTTCGGCCTGGTGGCCCCGGTCACCGCCAAGCTCGGCTGGGACCTTTTGGTGTCGCTGGGCATATTCATCATCTGTGTCTTCGTCGGCCTTGTCCTGTTTCTCGCGCTCGTCACATTGCCGCTGGTCTACTTTGTCGCCGGTATCAATCCTGTCCGCTACCTGTCGGGTGCTTTTGGAGCCATGTCCGTTGCGGTATCGACGACGAGTACTGCGGCAGCGATACCCGTGACGCTGGAGGAAACCACCAGGAACCTGAAAGTCTCGAAAACGGTGGCGGACCTCCTGGTCCCGCTGGGTGCATCCATGCATCGACCCGGCAGTGCACTGTTCCAGGGCGCGGCGATTGTTTTCCTCGCTTACCTGTACGGCGTGCCCGTGCCCATGGCGGCCGTGGGCGCGGCCATGCTTGCAACCTTCCTGGTCTCTTTGACCGTGGCGCCCGTGCCATCGTCCGGCGTCGTTACGATGGCGCCTGCGCTGGACGCGGTCGGGGTTCCCGTGGCCGGCCTGGCGATTATCCTCGGTATCGACAGGATTCCGGACATGATGCGTTCGGCGGTCAACGTACTCGCACAGATGTCGACAGCGGTGCTGGTTGATCGCTGGACGAGCCGCGGGCGGCAATAGTGCGCGGCTGCCTGGTCCTCAGCGGAGCTGCGCAGAGATTCGCCGAGGAGATTGCGCGCGCCGGCGATATCGATATTGCGGTTGAAGCCTGCACGACCGTGGCGGAAGCACTGCACCGCTATAGCGGACAATCTATTGTGTTTGGCAATCCCGACCTCGTGGCGGCCATTTTGCCGGAGCTACCGGCGGTCGATTGGGTGCAGTCCACCTGGGCCGGCGTAAAGCCGTTGTGCGACATCGCTCGCCGGGACTACATCCTGACCGGCGTCAAGGATGTGTTTGGGCCGCAGATATCCGAGTACGTCATGGCTTACCTCCTTGCGTATAAGCTGAAGGTGCATGAGCGCTTGGCAAGGCAGCGCAAGCGCGAATGGTACCCGGCGCCCTCTGGTGTCTTGCAGGGGAAACGCCTTGGTGTGATGGGCACCGGCTCGATCGGCGCCCACGTGGCGCGCACTGGCAGGGCATTCGGCATGAGAGTGACGGGCCTTAGCCGGTCCGGCGCGCCATCACCTGACTTCGACCATGTCGAGCCGGTTTCGCGACTCCACGATTTCCTGGTGGGGCTCGATTTCCTCGTAACAACGCTGCCCCAGACCGACAGCACCGACAGGCTGCTCGACAGGGCAGCGCTCGGCAAGCTCCCTTCCCATGCGTATGTCATCAACGTAGGTCGTGGCAATGTGATTGACGATGACGCACTGGTCGACGCGCTGGAGAGTGACGCACTGGCTGGCGCGGCGCTCGACGTATTCAATGAAGAACCCCTGCCGGGGGACAGCCGGTTCTGGAGTGCACCGAACCTGACGATTACCGCGCACATAGCGGCGATCAGCCATCCGTCATTGATCGCACCGATCTTCCTGGAAAACTATCGCCGTTTCAGCAACGGTGAACCACTAAAGTTTGTCATCGACCTGGACAAAGGATACTGACTTGCTCTCAGAGGAAGCCTGCAGATGAAACTTCGTTGTTACTTGATGTCCCTTATGTACATGCCGTTTCTGGTGGCGTGCACGTCCGCGCCCGTGTTGGAGGCGCCGACCTCAGACTCACGAATACTGGCTATTCATGAGGGCGCCGTGTTTGCGGATATGCATGCGCACCCCAGCCGCTTTCATCGGGCCAATGTCGAATCCATTTCGGCCGAAGAGATCGAGCTTTACCGGCGGAGTACGATGGACCTCGTTGTTGCAAATATCAGCAGCGACATGGCGTACGACGGTTCTTACTTCAAGCGCGACGGAACCAAGGTAGAGAAAGGAAGGTATCGGCCGGAACCGGGCGAGACATATGCCTTGTCTGCGGACAGGCTGTCGCGACTCATGAAGACCTTTGAACTGGGGTATGCGGTACACGCCGATACGCCCGACTCGGTAACAGACGCGCGCAGGACAAACCAGGTCGCGATCATGCCGGCACTCGAGGGCGCAGACGCACTTGAGGGTCGAATCCAGAACCTCTACGAGATGCATAAGAATGGGCTGCGCCTGATCCAACTGGTCCACTTTCGCAACAACGAGCTTGGTCATGTTCAGACGTGGCCGTACTCACCGGGTGGCCTGACAGAGTTCGGTCGCGAGGTTGTTCGTGAAGCCAACCGCCTCGGTCTCGTCATCGACATGGCACACGCTAATGCCGAGACACAACGTGACATTCTGGCGACGACTGTTCATCCGGTAATATTCAGCCACGGGGGTGTGCGCCGGTACACCGATCATGATCGTGCCGTGACAGACGACCAGATTCGCGCGATTGCTGAAAACGGGGGAGTCGTGGGCATTTGGCCACACGGGCGCCATATCGCGACCGTCGCTGAGATGGTTGATTACATTGAGCACGTCATCGAGGTCGGCGGTATAGACCATGCGGGTATCGGTTCGGATCTCCGCGGAGTGTCCACGTACGTCAAAGGGTTTGATCGCGATGCGAAGTTTCATGCGATCGCGAGCGAACTGCTGGACCGCGGATACAGCGATGAGGATGTTGGCAAAGTAATGGGTGGAAATTTCTTCCGCGTCTGGAGGGAGGTGTCCATGTTCGCAGGTGACTTTAGCGTTTACGAACTAACGATCCCGCAGCTTCAAGCGGCGATGGACCGGGGACAAATCACCTCGCAGGAAGTCGTTCGTCAGTACCTTGAGCGCATCGATGCGTTCGACAAGAAGGGGCCGAAGCTGAGTGCGATGATCCACATTAATCCCCGTGCAGTAGAGGAAGCGGCGGAGCTCGACCGTGAGCGCAAGACCAGCGGGGCACGTGGCCCGTTACATGGTATACCCATCGTACTCAAGGACAACTACGACACGCATGACATGCCGACCACGGGCGCCTCGCTAGCGCTGCGAGGGTTTGTGCCGGAGCGGGACGGGTACCAGGTTCGCAAACTTCGCGAGGCGGGCGTGGTGATTATTGGAAAAACCAATCTTCATGAGTTGGCCCGCGGCATCGAGACGATCAGCTCATTGGGCGGGCAGACCTTGAATCCTTATGACCCGCGGCGAAATCCGGGTGGCTCGAGTGGCGGTACGGCGGTGGCGGTGACTGCAAATTTTGCCGCCGTGGGGATGGGGAGTGATACCTGCGGGTCTATTCGCATACCGGCGGCAACGACCAACCTGTACGGACTCCGCGTAACCCAGGGCCTGTCCAGTCGCGACGGAATCATTCCACTGTCGCACACGCAGGATGTTGGCGGACCACTCGCGCGCAGCATGGTTGACCTTGCGATCGTTCTCGGTATCACAACAGGAGTCGATCCGGCGGACAAGCAGACGACTGTCGCGACCGGGCATGTTCCCGAATCGTACCTGGACTTCCTGAACCCCGATGCGCTTGAGGGCGCGCGCCTCGGAGTCCTGACAGATTACCTCGAGCGTTCCGGCCCTTACGCAGAAGTGTCAGACGTCGTCCAGCAGGCGGTTGGGCTGATGGGCGACAATGGCGCTGAAGTCATTGAAATTCAGGTTGAGGGTCTTGAGGAACTTCGCAAGTCGACGAGTGTTATTGATATGGAGTTCAAGTTCGACCTGAACGCCTACCTCGAAGTATCTCAGGCACCTGTCGAATCCCTCGCAGAGATTCTGGAGAGCGGGCGCTTCCATCCAGCGCTGGAAGAGCGGTTCAGGCGATCCGAAAAGGCTGAGCAGAACTCGGGCGAATATCTCGTCAGACTGGAGAGGCGGAAGAGCCTTGCGGAACTGTTGCTCGCGGTAATGGCGAAGCACGACCTGGATGCATTGGTCTACCCGACGCTCAGGGTCAAACCGGACTTTATCGGAGAACGCCAGACAGGAAGCCTGTGCCATATCGCAGCACACTCCGGTTTTCCTGCCATTACGCTTCCCGCAGGATTCACACCCGACGGCCTGCCCGTGGGAATCGAGCTGCTTGCGCGTCCATTCGAAGATGGGCGTCTCATTGAGCTTGGCTTTGCGTGGGAGCAGGTTGCCCGCCCGCGGCGGCCGCCAGGTCTGACGCCCTCCCTGGTCAGGGCTGGCGTTTCAGCCGCTGCTGACTGAAACCTCGAAATCGAATTCCCGCTTCAGAATGGCTGCGAGTTCGCGCCCGCTCTCGTCGGACATGGCGGTCAAGGGTGGCCTGACGTTCGCCCAGCGCTCATCCCGGGTGGCAATAGCCAGCAGACGTTTCTGTGCCGGTATCGGGCCATAGTCCTGCACCAATACCCGGAAACGTCCTGCTTCCTCATGCAATTTAGCTGCAGCCGCCGTGTCACCCCGGTCGTAGAGCATGATGACATTGCTGATGGCTTTCGCGTTGATGTTTGCTGTGGCGCTGATACAGCCAGGTGCCCCGTGCGCGAGGGCGTCGAGCAGGGGCAGTTCCGATCCCGGGTAGACCGTCATACCTTCAATCGTGAGCAGGTCGCGCGTGTTCGCCCAATCGCCGGAACTGTCCTTGATGCCGACGACCTGCTCGGGAAAATCCGCGTGCAGTCGAGCGGCGAGGGCAGGCGGGATGCCGACGATCGCGATGGGCGGGATGTGGTAGAGATAGATGCGCACATCCGGGCCAATCGCGCCGATGAGCTGTGCGAAATACCGGTACAGCGCATCCTCGGTGACGGTCTTGTAGTAGAACGGAGGCAGGGTCATTACGCCGGCGCAACCCATGTCCATGCATGCCCGCGACAGACGGGCCGTGTCCGCGACATTTGAAAGCCCCGTGCCGGGTATCACGCGCGCCGGGTCGATGCCGCTGTCGATCAATCCCCGCAGCGCCGCAATGCGTTCGTCGATGCCAACCGACAGGGCTTCCCCTGTCGTGCCAAACGGCGCGATACCGGCACAGCCCTCGGCGAACATTCGCTTGGCGTGGGCCACGTAGAGGTCCATCGCAATCGACTGGTCGTTGTTGAACGGCGTCAGTATCGGTGTAATCAGGCCGCGGATAGTCATCGTGTGAACTCCGGAGTTTCTCTACTCGGCTGTAGCAGCTCTGTCCCCTATGAATTCCTGCCAGTCGCTTTCCAGCGGCTTCGGTGTCAGCAGGCTGACCACGACCAGGGTTGTAACCGAGACAATCACGGCCGGAATCGCGATGTAGTCTGTATTCATCGGGAATGCGAAGCCGAGGATCTCTGTGCCGCTCCCTTTGAATACCGAATTGAGCACCGCAATCGTGATGACCGTCAACATGCCGGATGCAATCGAGAGCACGCCCGCTATCCGGGTCACGCGCTTCCAGAAGAATGCGGCCAGCAACGGTGGTGCCAGGGACGCGCCGATCATGGTGTAGGACATCAGCGCCATTTCGAGAATCGTCTCGAACTGGCTCATCATCAGGTACGCGAGCACACCGATGCCGACAATGCAGGCACGCTGAATCCACACGACCTGGGATGAGGTTGCGTTGCGATAGAAGAACGCCTGGAAGATGTCGCGAGTGACGTTGGTCGATGTCACCATCAGGAACGTGTTGCCTGTGGAAATGACGATGGCCGCGCCGGCGGCGAGCAGCAACGAGCCGATGACGACCGGTAACTGCTCGAAGCCGATGCGCAGGATAATCTCCTCTGCCATCGCCCGGTTGATGCTGCCGTCCGCGAGGAAGAAGCGGGGGTCGTCGGCGTAGATGGCAAAACCCACGAGGGCAATGAGCATCATCAGCGTTTCGACAACCACCACACCGATAAACATGCCCATCACCGCACGCCGGGCATTCCTGGCGTTGTCCGCCGAGGAAAACTTCTGGTACATGCTCGACTCACTCATGAGGAGCAGGAAAGTCGGTAGCGCGATGCCGATCACCCAGACAAAGTCGTGCCCGCCCATGATCGACAGGTGCGTGGGCTCGTGTTGCTGAATCGTTGCGATGACGGCATCGACGCCGCCGTGACCCATGATGGCAAACGGCAATGTCACGACCATCGCGAGGAGCATGATGCTGCCGTTGAAAATATCGATCGATACGATCGAGACCATGCCCGCAAGTACCGTAAATCCGACGATGAGAACCGCTGCGATGATCATGCCGGTCTCAGGGGAAATCGAGCCCTCCGAGAGAATCGCGATAAAGCGGCCGCCGCCTTTGAACTGGTAGCCCGCGATAACCATGTACGCGACGATGATCGTTATCGTGCCCAGGACCTTGGCGACCTGGCTGTAGCGCTTCTCCAGCAGGTCGGTCAGGGTGTATTGAGCGATCTTCCTGACGCGCGCCGCAATCGTGTAGACGACCAGGATGCCGACCCACGCGCCGGCGGAGAACCAGAGTTCCGAGATCCCGGTCCGGAAGGTCAGTCCCGCGGTGCCGAACAAACTGCCGGAGCCAATCCACGTGCAAACCAGTGTTGCGACCAGCATGTAGACCGGAACGCCGCGACCGGCGACCATGAAGTCCTCGTCGGTCTTGACGGTGCGGCTCTTGTACACACTGATGCCAAGCAGCATCAGAACGTAAAGGGATACCACGGCGATGTAGATCATTTGGCGCCTCTCTTATTCGTTGTTGTCAGCCCGGGCTACACGCGCTAAAGCTATCACAATTGATATAGAATCGGCCGATGTTCCAGTTCAGTTCCATCGGTTTTTTTGCGCTTGCCGCCGTTGCATTGTGCTGGAGTCTCGCGGTCGTACTGTTCCGGACCAGCATGCCGGGCGGTGTCGCCCGCAAGCTGTCGCTGCTGCTCGTTGTCGAGGGCGTTACACTCATTTCGACCGGCTACATTGATCTCTTCCTGACCGAATCGTTTCGCGGCAGTGTGTGGTACGCAAACTGGGTCTGGTTCGAGATGGTCGTGCACACGCTCGGTGACTGCGCCATGCTGGTGCTGTATCCGCCGTTTCTCGCGGCGGCTCTCCAGACAAAACTTACCCGTCCGTTCGAGCGGCGCAAGGTGCAGCTCGGCATCACGTTTGTCTCGATCGCGCTCTTCTTCGCCGTATTTTTCACGCCATTGTGGCTCGGTGCAACGCTGCTTTATCTGCTGCTCAGTCTGCTGTTTGGCTTTGCGCTGGTGGCGTCGATTCATGCCTGGCACATTCAATCCGGTGCGACTCGGGCGCGCGCCCGTTCGTTTGCCATTGCCTTTGGCGTGCGCGACATCTGCTGGGGCTTTGTATACGGGGCAGCAATCGTAATGATCCAGATGGGGCGATACGAGGTGGTCGACTCCGATGCATCGAGCCCGATCTATATTGTCTATGCATTAGGGACGCTGCTGGCAGTGCCGCTGATCGCATACGGTATCCTCCGCACCCAGCTCTTCGACATCGATCTGCGCATTCGCTGGACGCTCCGGCAGTCGACCGTTGCCGCTGCCTTCGTGGCCGTGTTTTACCTGGTCACCGAGGGCGCGGACCGGGTTCTCGCCTCCGAACTCGGCAATTGGATCGGCTTGTTGGCATCCGCGATGCTGGTCTTCTTCCTGGCCCCGCTGCAGCGATTCGCAGAGCGTGTTGCATCGGTCGCCATGCCGAATACCGAGAATACCCCGGAGTACGCGGCCTTTCGGAAGCTGCAGGTCTACGAAGCTGCGCTGGAAGACGCTTTGCCAGGCGGCATCAGCGGGAAGGAGCGGGTATTGCTCACCCATTTGCGAGACTCGCTGGGCATCGCGGCGATCGATGCGGATGCCCTGGAAAAAGATCTGCTAAATCGGCGTGCCTGAGGGGTTTTTTCGTTGCGACGGATACCGTATAATCCCGCGCCAGCGCACCAGTGGGGCTGCAGTTTGGACCCATCGCTACCAGGACCCTGGTAGATAAAGGCCCCGCTGAGGGGTTTTTTGTTGTCTGATGACAACGACAGAGCGCGGAGTACGAATGGGCCATTGGCCCATTTTTTGTTTTAGAAACAAATGGTTAGACGATGACAGGGGAAGAACTGGCGAAATTGCTCGAGCCGACGGTCGAGAGACTGGGCTACGAACTGGTGGACCTCGAGGTCCGCCTGGGCGGTAAGGGTGGTCTGGTCCGGGCCTTTATCGACAAGCCGGACGGGATCGATCTCGAAGATTGCGAGAAGGTCAGCCGGGCGGTGAGCGCGATTCTCGATGTTGAGGATCCGGTGCCGGGCAATTACAGCCTCGAGGTATCGTCGCCAGGATTGGACAGGAAGTTGACAAAAGTAGAGCATTTTCAACGGTTTGAAGGTCAAACCGTGAAAGTGAAAATGCGTTTCCCGATTGAGGGACGCAGGCGATTCAGCGGCACCCTGGTGTCGTCGGATGAAGAGAACATTGTGGTCGAGGTCGATGGAGAGTCGCACAGCTTGCCGCTGAAGACGATCGATACGGCTCGGCTGGTGCCCGAGGTGGCGTAAAGCCCCGGGGATTGTGGAGTTTTAGGAAATGAGCAAAGAGATTTTGATGGTCGTTGACGCTGTCTCGAACGAGAAAGGCGTTGAAAAAGACATCATATTCGAGGCAATCGAGGCCGCACTGGCATCGGCAACGCGGAAGAAACACGGCGAGGACATCGATGTTCGTGTCGCGATCAACCGCGAGACGGGCGACTATGACACGTGGCGCCGCTGGCTGGTGTTCGAAGACGAATCCACCGAACTGGAAGAGCCGGATCGCGAATTGCGCATGATCGACGCCGTCGACATTGACGAGAACGCCAAGCCAGGTGAATACGTCGAGGTACCGATGGAATCGGTCGAATTCGGGCGTATCGCGGCCCAGACCGCCAAGCAGGTCATTGTCCAGAAGGTACGCGAGGCCGAGCGCGAGCAGGTCGTCGAAGAATACAAGGAACGCGAGGGCGAGATGCTCTCCGGCCTGGTCAAGCGCGTTGATCGCAATGGCGTCTACATCGATCTTGGCGGTAATGCCGAGGGCTTTGTACCGCGCGAGCACATGGTGCCGCGGGAGCCCGTTCGTCCTCAGGACCGTATCAAGGCGCTGCTGACCGAGGTACGTTCGGAGCCACGTGGCCCGCAGCTGTTCATGACGCGTACCTCACCGGAGTTTTTGATCGAACTCTTCAAGATCGAGGTGCCGGAGGTGGGTCAGGGACTCATCGACATCCTGGCCGCCGCTCGCGATCCGGGCCTGCGCGCCAAAATTGCGGTGCGCAGCAACGACAGCCGCATCGACGCAGTCGGTGCCTGTGTGGGCATGCGAGGTTCACGAGTGCAGGCCGTTTCCAACGAACTGGCCGGCGAACGCGTGGACATCATTCTCTGGGATGACAATGCAGCGCAGTTTGTCGTGAATGCCATGTCCCCGGCAGAAGTTGTGTCGATTGTTGTCGACGAAGACAAGCACAGCATGGATATCGCCGTTGAAGAGGACAAACTGTCGCAGGCCATTGGTCGCGGCGGTCAGAATATTCGCCTCGCGAGCGAACTCTCGGGCTGGGAGCTGAATGTCATGACGGCGGCAGATGCCGAAGAGAAGAGCGAGTCGGAAATGAAAGAGCTCATTGCCTTGTTCTCGAAGCAACTCGATGTCGACGAAGAAGTGGCCTTGATCCTCGTACAGGAAGGGTTCTCGACCATTGAAGAAGTCGCTTACGTGCCGACCGCGGAGCTTGTCGCGATCGAGGAGTTCGACGAGGACATCGTTGAAGAGCTGCGGAGTCGTGCGCGCGACGTACTCCTCACGCAAGCTATCGTACAAGAAGAGAAGATTGACGAAGTCGAACCTGCCGAAGACCTGTTGAGTCTTGAGGGCATGGACAAGGGGCTTGCGTTTACGCTGGCTAGTAAAGGCGTTGTCACGCGTGAGGATCTCGCGGAACTGGCAACGGACGATCTCCTTGAAATCAGTGAAATGGACGAAGACGTCGCGGCCGCCTTGATCATGAAGGCACGCGCGCACTGGTTCGAGGAAGAGCAGCAGGCGTAAATGCCGGGAAAGCGGAGTTAATGTATGGCTGATGTGACAGTTGCACAATTTGCTGAAGTACTGAAAGTGCCGGTCGAGAAACTGCTGACGCAGCTCGATGAAGCGGGCATCAAGGTGAGTAGTTCTGACGACAAGATCAGCGATGATGCGAAGCTTGAATTGCTGACGCACCTGCGTCGCAGCCATGGCCAGGACGACACGCCGGCGACGGCCGCGGCGCCGCGCAAGATTACGCTGAAACGCAAGTCTCAGTCCGAGCTGAGGTTGTCGGGCAGCCAAGGTCGCTCGCGCACGGTGAATGTCGAAGTTCGCCGCAAACGCACGTATATCAAGCGTGACGTCCTCGAAAAACAGGCCCAGGAAGAACAGGAAGCGCTAGACGCCGAGCGTCGCGCGGAAGAAGAGCGGATCGCAGCTGAGGCGCGCGAGGCCGAGCGCGTCAAGGCAGAGAAGGAAGCGGCAGTCAAGGCGGCGCAGGAAGCCCAGGAAAAAGAACAAAAAGCTCGCCAGAACGCCGAGGAAGAGGCCCGGAAGGCCGCAGAGAAAGCAGCCGTCGACGCAGCCGAAGAGAAGACCCGGCTCGAGAAAGCCGAGGCAGACGCTCGCGCACGGCGCAGCAAGGACAAGGAAAAGCCCAAGCCCAGGCATGGCGAAACGCGCTATGGCCGCAAAGAACTGCATGTTGCCGGTGACAAGAGCGGGCGGCGGAAACGCAAGGCGCCCCTGCGGCGTCGGTCGGTATCGATGGGTGGGGATTCGCAGCATGGCTTCGAACGCCCAACGGCCCCGGTTGTCCACGAAGTCGAAATTCCCGAGAGCATTTCGGTTGCCGAGCTGGCCAAGCGTCTCGCGACCAAGGGCAATGAAGTCGTCAAGGTATTGTTCAACATGGGCGCCATGGTGACGATCAACCAGGTCATCGACCAGGACACGGCGACACTGGTCGTCGAGGAACTGGGCCATATCGCCAAGCCGATCTCGTCATCCGACATCGATGAACAGCTGCTGGCCGACGAGGTGCAGACTGACGGCGAGCCCGTGCCACGCGCTCCGGTTGTCACGATCATGGGGCATGTCGATCACGGCAAGACGTCGCTGCTCGACTACATTCGCCACACCAAGGTAGCGGCAGGCGAGGCCGGCGGTATCACACAGCACATTGGCGCCTACTCGGTCAAAACCGACAAGGGAAAAATTACGTTCCTGGATACCCCGGGACACGCCGCGTTCACGGCGATGCGCGCGCGCGGCGCCCAGGCGACGGATATCGTCATTCTCGTGGTGGCAGCCGACGACGGCGTAATGCCACAGACCATCGAGGCCATCCAGCACTCGAAAGCAGCGGGCGTGCCGCTCGTGGTCGCCATCAACAAGATCGACCGTGACAACGCAGACCCCGAGCGGGTAAAGAACGAGCTTTCGCATCACGAGATCATCCCGGAGGAGTGGGGCGGCGAGCAGCAGTTCGTCAACGTTTCCGCTAAGACAGGCGAAGGTATCGATCAATTGCTAGACGCGATTTTGCTGCAGGCCGAGGTAATGGATCTCAAGGCCGTAGCCGAAGGGCCGGGGCAGGGCCTGGTCATCGAAGCCAGTCTCGAGAAGGGCCGCGGCGCGGTGGCCACGCTGCTGGTCCAGTCCGGCACGCTGCAGCAGGGCGACATGATCATCGCGGGTGAAGAGTACGGCCGCGTTCGCAACATGTTCGATGAGACCGGCAGCTCGATCCAGGAAGCAGGTCCATCTTCTCCGGCCGTTGTTTTGGGCCTGTCGAAGACACCGAGCGCGGGCGATGACTTCCTGGTCGTCAAGAACGATCGCAAGGCCCGTGAGGTCGCCGAGTTCCGCCAGACCAAGACACGGGAAGCGAAACTCGCCCAACAGCAGGCGTCCAAGCTCGACGACATGTTCAGCCAGATGCGTGAAGGCCAGTTGTCGACGGTTCCGGTCATCATCAAGTCGGATGTACATGGCAGTGCGGAGGCACTGCGTGACTCGTTGACGAAGTTGTCGAACGACGAGGTCAAAGTGAAGGTGCTCGGTTCGAGTGTCGGTGGAATCACGGAAACGGACGTGAACCTTGCGGCTGCGTCCGACGCATTCATCATTGGCTTCAATGTTCGCGCGGATGCGACGGCACGTACCGCGATCAAGGAATCCGGCGTCGATGTCCGCTACTACAGCATCATTTACGAAGCGATCGACGACGTGAAGCAGGCGCTCACCGGCCTGCTGGCTCCTGAAGTTCGCGAGCAGCACGTTGGTCTCGCCGAGGTTAAGGAAGTCTTCACTTCGCCGAAGCTCGGCGATATCGCAGGTTGCATCGTGAGTGAGGGATACGTGAAGCGCTCGAATCCGATTCGTGTCCTGCGCGACAACGTGGTCATTTACGAGGGCGAGCTCGAGTCGCTGCGCCGCTTCAAGGATGACGTCAACGAGGTTCGCGCGGGCACCGAGTGCGGTATCGGCGTCAAGAACTACAACGACGTGAAGGTCGGCGACCAGATTGAGTGTTTCGAGCGCATTGAGGTTGCTCGTACGCTCGACTAGGGGTCGAGTGATAAAGCCATGCCACGCGAATTTACAAGAAACCAGCGACTGGGAAACCAGGTGCTGCGCTCGCTCAGCGAATTGTTGCGCTTCGAGACCAAGGACCCGAGGCTGGAAGGTGTTTCGCTGACAGCCGTGGAACTGACACGTGACCTGAGCGTTGCGCGGGTGTACTACAGCATGCTTGACCCGAATGCCGATGCGGCTCCGGTGCAGGCCGGCCTGGAGAAGGCTGCGGGGTTTCTGCGCGGAAAGCTGGGACAATTGATCAAGGTTCGCCACGTACCCGAATTACGGTTCGAGCATGATGCGAGTGCTGCCGAAAGCCAGCGCATCAGCGACCTGATCGACGGTGCCCTGAACTCCGACGCCGGGAAGTAAGCGGCGTGGCACGCGGTGGAGGACGCCGGTACGACACGGTGGATGGCTTGCTGCTGTTGAACAAGCCGCCCGGGATGACGTCAAACCGGGCGCTGCAGACGGTGCGGCGACTGTTGAATGCCAGGAAGGCCGGGCATACCGGCAGCCTGGATCCGTCAGCGACCGGCATGTTGCCACTGTGCTTCGGCGAGGCGACGAAGGTCTGCGCCTATTTGCTGGATGCGGACAAGACATACCGCGTGACCGCTCGATTGGGTGAAGCGACCAGCACCGGCGATGCGGATGGCGGCGAGGTTATCGCAACCGCAGAGGTGCCGGAGCTCACGTTCGGGGAATGGCACGACATTCTGCAGGGCTTCGTGGGTGAGTCCATGCAGGTGCCACCGATGTATTCGGCGCTGAAGAAAGACGGCAAACGCCTGTATGAGCTCGCTCGCCAGGGAGAGACGGTCGAACGAGCGCCGCGACCGATACGGATCGACAGGATTGAGCTTCTGGAGGCCGCCGGGACGCGCCTGGTGTTTCGCGTGTCGTGCTCGAAAGGTACCTATGTTCGGACACTGGTGGAAGATGTCGCCAAGCGAGCCGGAACGGTCGCGCACACGGTGCGGCTGCACCGCGAGTCGGTGGGTGATTTCAGGTCGAGCGACATGATTGACCTCGCGACGGTGGAGGCCGATGCGGAGCAGGACAGGGAAGCGCTCAGGGCCGGTTTGTTGCCTCCGGATGAGGCGCTGGTCAGCATGGAGGCGATTGACGTCGGCGCAGCCGACGGCTTGAAGTTTAGCGGCGGCCAGGCGTTACAGGTGGCCGCAGAGGGTAAGAAAGGGCTTGTCCGGGTGTACGGGGCAGGCAAGCAGTTTTTGGGCGTGGGCGAGATCTCCGGGGACGGAGTGCTGGCGCCACGCAGGGTATTTCAACTACAGGAAAAAACCCCTTAAATTTAAGAATTTGGGGTGTTAATAGGTCCTCCTAGGCGCTAGAATACCGCGCTCAAAAAAGGGCTATACATAGAGAAATTGGAGTTATCGAGAAATGTCACTTTCCAGTGAAGCAAAGCAGGGCATTATTGCCGAACACGCACGCGGTGAAGCCGATACGGGCTCCCCGGAAGTTCAGGTCGCACTGCTGTCGAAAAGAATTGCAGAACTCACCGAGCACTTCGGTGAGCACAAGAAAGATCACCACAGCCGTCAGGGCCTTCTGAAGATGGTCAACAAGCGCCGCAAGCTGCTTGATTACCTGAAGTCGAAGGACCAGGACCGCTACCGCGAGCTGATCAAGAAGCTCGGTCTGCGCCGCTAATCAAGCGAGCGAATCCAATAGGCAGTCTGTAACCGATGTGTCGTCCCTTAGCCGGGTACGCCATCGGTTGCTGTTGTCTCAAGAATATTCAATCAGAGAAATCATCGTGAAATCGACAAGAAAAAGTTTCCAATACGGGGAACACGAAGTAACCATTGATACGGGCGCAGTCGCCCGCCAGGCCGACGGTGCAGTCATCGTCGATATGGCCGAAACGACCGTCCTGGTCACCGCAGTTGGCAGGAAGACCGCCGATCCCGGTCGTGACTTCTTCCCGCTGACCGTCAACTACCAGGAGAAGACCTACGCCGCGGGCAAGATCCCGGGCGGCTTCTTCAAGCGCGAAGGGCGTCCTGCCGAGAAGGAGATACTTACCTGTCGCCTGATCGATCGTCCGGTTCGGCCGCTGTTCCCGAAAGGGTTTACCAACGAAGTGCAGATCATTGCGACTGTCATGTCGCTGAATCCGGATGTCGACCCGGACATTCCTGCACTGATCGGTGCCTCTGCCGCGCTGGCTATCTCCGGCATGCCGTTCGCAGGGCCGATTGCTGCCGCGAAGGTCGGTTACAAGGACGGGGAGTACGTCCTGAACCCGGGCGTCGCCGCCGTTGCGGAGGGTGACCTCGAGCTGGTGGTCGCTGGCACCAAGGATGCCGTTCTCATGGTTGAGTCCGAGGCCAAGGGCCTGTCGGAAGAAGTCATGCTTGGCGCCGTGATGTTCGGTCACGAGCAGATGCAGGTCGCTATCGAAACCATCAACGAACTGGCTGCCGAAGTCGGCAAGCCTGCGTGGGACTGGGTGGCGCCGGATGCCGACGAGGAACTCGCGGCCGCTGTTGCAGGCGCTGTTGAGGGCGCGCTGGCTGATGCCTACCGCATCACGGACAAGCAGGAACGCCAGGCAGCCGTAGGTGCGGCCAAGGACGCGGCGGTTGAAGCGCTGGCCTCTGGTGAGAACGCTCGCTGGTCTGCCGAAGACGTCAAGGACGCTGCCTCCAAGCTCGAGAAGAACATTGTTCGCCGGCGTGTAATCAAGGGTGAGCCGCGCATCGACGGTCGCGACAAGAGCACCGTACGGCCGATCGATGTGGAGGTCGGCGTTCTGCCGCGTGCCCATGGATCAGCCATCTTCACGCGTGGCGAGACCCAGGCCATCGTCGTTACGACGCTGGGTACGGGCCGCGACGCGCAGATCATCGACGCCATCGAAGGCGAGCGTAAAGAGCCGTTCATGCTGCATTACAACTTCCCGCCGTTCTGCGTGGGCGAGACGGGCTTTGTCGGTTCGCCGAAGCGCCGCGAAATCGGCCACGGTAAGCTGGCCAAGCGCGGTATCCAGGCCGTGATGCCCAACCTGGATGAATTCGGTTACGTGATTCGTGTCGTCTCGGAGATCACCGAGTCGAACGGTTCGAGCTCGATGGCCTCGGTTTGCGGCACCAGCCTGGCACTCATGGACGCCGGCGTGCCGATCAAGGCGCCGGTAGCCGGTGTTGCCATGGGCCTCGTCAAGGAAGGCGACGATTTTGCGGTTCTGACCGACATCCTGGGTGACGAAGATCACCTCGGCGACATGGACTTCAAGGTTGCCGGCACGGACAGTGGCATCACGGCGTTGCAGATGGATATCAAGATCCAGGGCATCACGCGCGAGATCATGAGCACGGCGCTCGATCAGGCTCGCGATGCGCGTCTGCACATCCTGGGCGAGATGAACAAGGTCCTCGCGCGCCTCGCGAAGAAATGTCCGAGTGGGCTCCGACGATCATGACCATCAAGATCGACCCTGAGAAGATTCGCGACGTCATCGGCAAGGGTGGGGCGGTCATTCGTGCGATCACCGAAGAAACCGGTGCATCTGTCGATATCGAGAACGACGGCACGATTCGCATCGCGTCGGTTGACGGGGCTTCCGGCAAGGAAGCGCTTCGCCGCATCGAGCTGATCACGGCTGACGTCGAGGTTGGTCGCATCTACGAGGGCAAGGTTGCGCGGCTCATGGACTTCGGCGCCTTTGTCACGATCCTGCCGGGCAAAGACGGGCTGGTTCACATCTCACAGATCTCGAACGAACGCGTCGAGAAGGTCAGTGACAAGCTGGCAGAAGGCGATGTGGTCAAGGTCAAGGTCCTGGAAGTAGACCGCCAGGGCCGCGTACGGCTTTCCATGAAGGAAGTTGACGCCGCCTGATGGTTGCAGGGGGGCAGAGCTCTGTTGTTAAGGGTTCTCCAACCTGACTGACTCGCTGGACCCAATAAAAAAGCCGCTCCTGAAGAGCGGCTTTTTTTATAGACCCGGTATCGCGGCGAACGGCTCGAGAAAGCCGGTGATCCGTTCCGGCAGGTAGAAGGTCGGGCGCCACGGCGTGCCGCCCGAGATAAAACCGACATGGCCACCGCCTTCGGCGACCTCGAGCGTCACGGAATCTGACAGGGCATCTTCGCTCGGGATGACGTCTGGCGTCATGAACGGGTCATCGAGCGCATTGATGATCAATGTCGGCCGCTCGATGTACTTGAGGAAATGGACCGAGCTGCAGCGGTCGTAATAGTCCTGCATGCCCGCGAAGCCGTGCAGCGGGGCGGTTACCCAGTCGTCGAATTCCGCAAACGTCCGTGCACTCATGGCCTTGTCCCAGTCGAATGCGGCGGTATGCCGATTAAACTTGTTCGTCACAGAGCGCTTCATGCGTTTTAGGAGGTAGCGCTGGTACATGCGCGAGAAACCCCGGTCGAGGGCCTCGGCACATTCGTGCAGATTCAGGGGTACACAGACCGCCGTCGCCGCCCTCAGGGGCGTGTCATCGCCTGACTCGCCGAGGTACTTGAGCAGCACATTGCCGCCGAGCGAGTAGCCTGCCGCCAGCACAGGGCCCGAGTTTTCGGCTGCGGCAGGAAAACGATGTAAGTTCTCAAGAAAGTAGCGTAAGTCATTGGTTTCCCCAGCATGATAGCGCCGCGGCAGGCGGTTTCGATAGTCACCGCAGTCGCGAAAATGGAGTACGCACGAGCGCCAGCCTCGCTCCAGTGCCGAGCTCATGAGCATGCGCGCATACGACGAATCCGCCGAGCCTTCCAGGCCGTGGAGAATGACCAGCAACGGGGCCGTGGGCGGCAGGACATCGCCAGCAACGACCCAGTCCACGGCGGTTACGTCGCCGTCCGGAAGCTCGAGCTCCTGGCGGCGCAGCACAGGTCGCGGACCCCAGGATCGTGGAAAAGACGGGAAGATGGTCTGCAGGTGTCGATTACTGAGCCAGCCGGCCGGCGTGAATTCGCTGTTGATTATCATGGTCGGTAAACGCGGCTCACACAGATCCTTGTGCTCCGCGGCTTATGGCGATCCGTGGCCAAAAAAATGGCCCCCCGCTTGCGCAGGGGGCCCGCCGTGGAGTGTTACCCCTTCAGGCATTGCAACAGGGGGCGGGGGAGCGTATCCCCGTTGCAGGTCTGAAGCTATGGCATAGATGGGGTTGCTGTCAAGATATTTGCCGAAATGGAGTCGATCGATATGGCCGTAACCCCTTGCAGGAGTTCGAGTTTCCAGTTCTGAACGGCCCATCGCCATATGTCGGCCAGGCTGGCATGCAGCGAGGTCGGCGGGTGGTGCCTGCTGCAGCGCCTCCAAAGCGGCGACCAGCACGGGTCGAACATTGTCCAGCGGGATTCCGGGCGCCCCGGTCAGCTTGCTGAGCTTGTCCCCGTTGGGGTGGGTCACCACGGGCAGGTGGATGTAGCGCGGTGTCCGATACCCAAGGAGCCGCTGCAGCCAGATCTGGCGCGCTGTCGAGTCCATGATATCGATCCCGCGAACGATCTCGGTGATGCCCTGCAGTTCGTCGTCGACAACGACCGCCAGTTGGTACGCGATGAGGCCGTCCCGCCGCCTGATGATGAAGTCCCCGGATTCCGATTCGAGATGCTGGGTCCGCATCCCCTGTAGGCCGTCTTCGAAGCGGATCGCGTCGTCGTTGGTGCGGACCCGAATCGCTGTCTGATCCTTATCGCAGCCAGCGCGACAGATGCCGGGGTAGATGGTGCCCAGCGGTCCTCGCGGGGCGTCCGCAAGGTCCTTGCGCGAGCAGCCGCAGGGATAGGCCTGGGCGCTGTCGAGCAGGGTCTGGAGTGCAGCAATGTGGGCCGTGGCACTCTGACTCTGAAAGAGCACGTCCCCGTCCCAGGTGAACCCATAGGCTTCGAGAGCCCGCAGGATCAGGTCCGAGGAACCCGGTTGTTCGCGCGGCGGATCGATGTCTTCAATACGAAGAAGCCAGAGCCCGTCATGGGCTCTGGCTTGCAGATAGCTGGCTACAGCGGCAACCAGCGAGCCGAAGTGCAGCGGGCCGGTCGGCGAGGGCGCGAACCGGCCGACGTAGTGCTTACCGGTAACGATCGTCCCGATCGCGGAACTGGCGCTCAGCCAGTTCCCGCCGCTCCTGTGCCTCGAGGCACAACGTCGCTACAGGACGCGCTTCCAGGCGCTTCAGCCCGATTTCCTCACCGGTCTCGTCGCAGTAGCCGTAGGTGCCTTCGTCAATGCGCAGCAGCGCCGAATCGATCTTGCGAAGCAGCTTGCGCTCCCGGTCCCGGGTACGAAGCTCGAGGCCGAATTCGGACTCCTGTGTGGCCCGATCGTTCGGGTCGGGGAAGTTCGCCGCCTCGTCCTGCATGTGATGCACCGTGCGGTCGACCTCGTACATGAGTTCGCGTTTCCAGGCCGTCAGGATCTTGCGGAAGTGCTCGAGCTGTTCGTCGCTCATGTACTCCTCGCCGCGCTTGGCCTTGTACGGGTCAATGCCATGGATGGGGCCTGACAGCATGTCGCCGCGTGGTTTGACGCGCCGTGCCGGCACTTTCCTGGCTGCCGCCCGGTTAGTCGGGACCTTCTTTTTGAGCGGCGTCCGCTTCTTGCTCACCACCTTTTTCCTGGAGGCAGGCTTCTTCTTGCTGACTTTCTTGGCAACCTTTTTCGCAGCAGACTTCTTCTTACTGACCTTCTTGGCAGCAGGCTTCTTTTTGCTGGCTTTCTTGGCGGCAGGCTTCTTCTTACTGACTTTCCCGGCTACTTTTTTGGTAGCAGGCTTCTTTTTGCTGACTTTCCTGGCAACCTTCTTCTTGGTCACCTTTTTCTTGGCGACCTTCTTCCTGGATGGCGCCTTCCTTGATGGCGCTTTTTTCTTGCTCACGGCCTTCTTTTTCGCGACTTTCTTCTTAGTCGTGGTCTTTTTGGCGGCAACCTTCTTGCGAGAGGCTGACGTAGTTTTCCGCTTCTTGCTCGCGGCTTTCTTTGCGGGCATTTTTGACTCCTGCCGGGGACAGAAAAGGCCGGGATTATACATTGCCTGAGGCGGCATGGAAGTCTTATTTTTCTGGGGAAATCGCCCCTCAATTCCATTACACTAACCGACTTTATGACGGGATATGGCGTAGACCACGCATGCGATTAAGCAAGATCAAGCTCGCTGGCTTCAAATCCTTCGTCGACCCCACAACTATTACCTTTCCCAGCAGCCTGGTCGGCGTCGTTGGGCCCAATGGGTGTGGCAAGTCGAACGTAATTGATGCCGTGCGATGGGTAATGGGCGAAAGCTCGGCGAGCCGCCTTCGCGGCGACTCGATTACGGACGTGATTTTCAACGGCTCCAGCTCGCGCAAGCCGGTCGGAGCCGCTTCGGTCGAATTGCTGTTCGACAACACCGATACGACCCTCGAAGGTCAGTACGCCAAGTACGCTGAGATCTCGATTCGGCGCGAAGTCAGTCGTGACGGCATTTCCAGCTATTTCCTGAACGGCACGCGGTGTCGGCGAAAGGACGTTACGGGCGTGTTTCTCGGTACCGGTCTGGGTCCGCGCAGCTATTCGATCATCGAGCAGGGAATGATCTCGCGGCTCATTGAGGCGAAGCCGGAAGACATGCGCGTCTTCATCGAGGAAGCCGCCGGTATCTCGAAATACAAGGAACGCCGCCGCGAGACCTCGAATCGCATCAAGCACACCAAGGAAAACCTTGACCGCCTGCTCGACGTTCTCGACGAGGTCGAGAAGCAGATCAAGCATCTGGATCGCCAGGCCAAGACGGCGGAACGCTACAGCAAGTACAAGGCAAATGAGCGGCGCACGTCGGCCGAGGTGCTTGCGCTGCGCACCAGGGATCTCGATGAGCACGGTGGAGAAGCGAAAGCACGCCTGTCGGAGCGCAAGACGGCGCTCGAAGCTGCCATCGCCAAACAGCGCAGTCTCGAGGCAGCTCTCGAAGAAGCTCGTGTACGGCAAAGCGAACGCACCGATGAGTTCAACGTGGTGCAGGGTCGCTACTACAAGGTCGGCGGCGAGATCGCGCGTCTCGAGCAGTCGATCGAACATGCCCGCGAGCTGCGTGAACGGCAGGAGAACGACCTCGAGCAGGCGATCCAGGGTGCGAGGGAAATTGCGGCGCATATCGACCAGGACCAGACGGAGATCGAGCAGCTCGAGCTGACGCTCAGCGAGCTCGTGCCCGGTCTCGAGCAGGCACGGCAGAGTGAACGTGCCTCGTCGGCGTCGCTGCAACGGGCCGACGAGGCGCTGGCGGAATGGCAGAAGCAGTGGGACGAGCACTCACTGCAGTACAACGCAGCGATTCAGCAGCAGAACGTCGAGCATTCGCGCGCGGAACAGATCGAATCCCGTTTGCAGAGCTTTGCCGAACGACGTCGCAAGATCGACGAATCGCAATCCAATGCGAGCCCTGAAGAGCTTCAGGTCAAGCACGACGAGCTGATCGAGCAGGAGCTGCGGAAGCGCCAGGCCCGCGATGAGTTTGAGCGCCATCTCACCGATATTGGCGAGAAGATTCGCAAGCTCCGCGAGCAGGATCAGAAGCTGACGCGGCTGGTGGAAGAGCGGCGCTCGGCATTGCAGGCGGCACAAGGCAAGTTTGCCTCACTCGAAGCCCTGCAGCAGGCGGCGCTGGGCGAAGGCGACGAGGGTATCAAGGACTGGTTGAGGGGCGCCGGGCTCGAGGGCAACAAGCGCGTTGCGCAGACCCTCAGTGTCGATGACGGCTGGGATAAGGCCGTTGAAACAGTGCTGGGCGATTACCTGCAGGCAGTGTGCGTTGCCGATATCACGCCGGTGACGGAGTCCATCGCGGGCCTGCGCTCCGGCACGCTGACGGTACTTCGCGAGTATTCGAAGGAAGACGGGTCGCCGAGCACGGAAAACACGCTGGCATCGAAAGTCAATGGTGCTCCAGCCGCGGTTCAGGAGATGCTGTCCGGCGTCCGGTATGCGGATTCGCTCAGCCAGGCCCTGGCGATACGTGAACGGCTTTCCGGTGACGAGTCGGTTGTGACCGCCGACGGTATCTGGCTCGGTAGCAACTGGTTGCGCGTCTCGCGGGACAAGGAGGGCAAGGCGGGTGTGCTGGCGCGCGAACATGACATGCGCCGCCTCAAGTCCGACATGCGTGAGATGCAGGCGCGTTTCGACAGTGCGAAGAAGCTGCTTGCGGACGGCCGCATCCGGCTGACTCAGCTCGAGGAGCGCCGCGAAACCTTGCAGCAGGATGCGTCTGCGCTGCTGAACGAGTATTCCGAGGTCAAGGCGGCGCTCGAATCGGCGAAATACCAGGTCGACCAGGCGAACGCGCGCAAAGCGGCATTGTTCGAAGAAGTCTCTGAACTCGACCGGGAAAAGATCGCTGCCGAGGAACAGCTGCGCGAGTCGCGCCGGCTGCACGAACAGGCTGTTGAGACGATCGAGCGCCTTGCAGCCGAAAAAGAAAGCCTCGAGTCGCAGCGTGAGGAGTTGCGCAGCGAGTTGCAGCGAGTTCGCGCCCAGGCTGACGAGGATCGACAGACAGTCCAGAACATTACCATCCAGTTCGAAAGCCGCAGGAACAGCAAGGAGTCCGCCGCGCAGAATCTCGAGCGAATGGAACGGCAATTGCTGCAGTTCCGTTCGCGGGAGAACGAGATTCGCGAGCAGTTGACCAACAGTGAAACGCCGATAGTCGACAACAAGGCGACGCTTGAGAAACTCCTCGGGACCCGGTTGGAAGTTGAAGAAGAGCTGGCTGCTTCCCGGAAAAAGGTCGAGAAGGTTGAGCATGAGCTGCGCGAACTCGACCAGTCCCGCATGCAGATCGATCAGGCGGTTGATGCCGCTCGACAGAGGGTGAGCGAAGCCGAGATGGCTGTGCAGGAGTTACGCGTGCGCCGTGAGGGCTTTGCCGAGCAGTTGGCGCAGACCGATTTCGAGTTCGAGACCCTGCTCGAGGAGATGGACGAAGCGGCCAGTGTCGATTCCTGGGAGGAGAAACTCGAGAAGTTGCGTGCGCGTATCGACCGGCTTGGTCCGATCAACCTTGCCGCTATCGACGAGTTCAAGGAGCAGTCGGAGCGCAAGGAGTATCTTGATTCGCAGATGAAGGATCTCAATGATGCGCTGGCAACGCTCGAAGGGGCTATCCGCAAGATCGATCGTGAGACGCGAACCCGTTTCCGTGAGACCTACAACAATGTCAATGACGGCTTCCAGAAGTTGTTCCCGAAACTGTTCGGTGGTGGTCATGCGTATCTTGAATTGACCGGTGACGATCTGCTCTCCACGGGCATCACCGTAATGGCGCGTCCGCCAGGCAAGCGGAACAGCACCATTCACTTGCTGTCTGGCGGCGAGAAGGCGCTGACGGCCGTAGCGCTGGTATTCGCTATCTTCGAGTTGAATCCTGCGCCGTTCTGCATGCTTGACGAGGTCGATGCGCCGCTTGATGATGCCAATGTCGGACGGTTCTGCGATATCGTTCGCGAGATGTCGGACAAGGTACAGTTCGTCTTTATCACGCATAACAAGGTGACGATGGAACTTGCTCGTCAGCTTTCCGGCGTCACGATGCAGGAGCCGGGTGTGTCCCGACTCGTGTCGGTGGATCTCGATGCAGCTGTGAAGATGGCGGCAAGCTAAAGACGATTCAGAGTCGTGGAAATGGACGGTTTACGTTGGTTGCTGTTGCTCTTTGGACTACTGGTAATCGCCGGTGTCTATATCTACAGCCGTCGTGAGAAAAGCAAACCGGTCGACGCTGAGCCCATTGAGTCACCGGGCGTACGTGTTGAGCCGACATTGGGCGACGACGCAGACGAGCCAGATGGGTCTCCGGCGATCGCAGAAGACGAGCCGCCCGAACCGTCACTCCCGGAAGCGCCGCAGAAGATCGTGACGCTGCGTCTTGTCGGGCGGGACAAGAAACCGTTCCCGGGCGACGAACTGATTCTCAGCATGCGCGGCATCGGGCTTCGTCATGGCAAGTTCGGCATCTTTCACCGTTACGACGGCAACGACGAATCACGCACCATATTCAGCGCTGCCAGCCTGGTTGAGCCCGGCAGTTTTGATCTCGCGAACATCAAGGACCAGGGGATACCCGGGATCAGCCTGTTCATGGTCCTGCCCGGGCCGGTCGATAGTGTCGAGAGTTTCGACCTCATGATGGCCGCGGCACGTGCGCTTACCCAGTCCCTGGATGGAGAACTGCTGGACGAGTCCGGCAGCACGCTCAGTATCCAGCGCGAACGCTACATGCGCGAAGAGATCATTCAATACCAGCACAGCGCCATGCACGTCTGAGGCGGCTTGTCTGGATTTCATGGGAGCGTCGGCAACAATCCGGGCAAGAGTCGAGTCACTTCGTGATGAGATTCGGTATCACAACTACCGATACCACACCCTCGATGATATCGAGATTCCCGACGCGGAATACGACCGGCTTATGCGCGAGCTGCAGGATCTCGAGAAGCAATATCCCGATCTCGTAACCGTCGATTCGCCCACGCAGCGGGTCGGGGCGGAACCCAGCGAAGCATTGAAGTCTGTGCGGCACCGGTTACCCATGCTGTCGCTGGATAACGTCTTTTCCGAAGATGAGCTACGCGAGTTTCACAGGCGTGTGGCCGAGAAGCTCGAATTTGAGGATGGGGCTGTCGATCTGCGGTACGCGGCCGAACCGAAGCTCGACGGTGCCGCCGTAAGCCTGCTCTACGAGCACGGTGTCCTGGTGCGAGCGGCGACGAGAGGCGATGGCACAACCGGGGAAGACATTACTCACAATGTACGAACCATTGAGTCGATACCATTGCGGCTTTTGGGTGGTGGCTACCCTGACACGCTGGAGGTCCGCGGCGAGGTGTTCATGCCGCGTGCCGGGTTTGAGGCCTACAACAAGCAGGCGCGGGCGGCCGGCGAGAAGACCTTTGTAAACCCGCGCAATGCGGCCGCCGGAAGCCTGCGGCAACTTGATCCGAAGTTAACCGCGGAGCGTCCGCTGGATATGTATGTGTACTCGGTCGGACTGGTCGAGGGTGGCAATTTGCCTGACCGTCACAGCGAGATTATCGAGCAATTGCAGGCCTGGGGGTTGAAGACCTGCCCTGAACGCAGGGTTGTAAAGGGCGTCGACGGATGCCTCGCGTACTATGCGGCGATAGCCAAGAAGCGGGATTCCCTCGGTTACGATATTGATGGCGTTGTCTACAAGGTCGACAGCCTTGCCATGCAACGTGAACTCGGGTTTGTCGCCCGCGCACCAAGATGGGCAGTCGCCCACAAGTTCCCCGCGCAGGAAGAGCTAACCACTGTTGTCGATGTCGAGTTCCAGGTTGGGCGAACAGGTGCCGTTACCCCTGTCGCCAGACTCGAGCCTGTCTTTGTTGGTGGCGTTACCGTCAGCAACGCCACCTTGCACAATATCGATGAGCTGCATCGAAAGGATGTCCGGGTAGGGGATACCGTCATTGTTCGCCGGGCTGGCGACGTGATTCCGGAAGTCGTCAGTGTTGTGAAGAGCCGACGACCCAGGAAGACGAAGCCCGTAAGCCTGCCGGAACGGTGTCCTGTTTGTGGCTCACACGTAGTGCGGGAAGACGGTGAGGCGGTGGCTCGCTGCACGGGTGGGCTGTTCTGCAAGGCACAGAGAACAGAAGCTCTAAAGCACTTTGTGTCGAGACGGGCAATGGATATCGAGGGTCTCGGCGCAAAACTGATCGAGCAATTCGTCGAGGAGGATCGCATCAAGAGCCCGTCGGATATTTTCGGACTGACCAGGGAAGAACTCGCCGAGCGGGAGCGCATGGGGGAGAAGTCCGCCGAGAACCTGGTCCGCGCAATCGAGGCGAGCAAGGCGACGTCGTTATCGAGGTTCTTGTATGCGCTTGGTATTCGAGAGGTTGGCGAGGCAACGGCCCAGAACCTCGCTTCGTACTTCGGGAACTTGCCGGCGATCCTCGAAGCAAGCGCAGAGGAACTCGTCAAGGTACCCGATGTCGGTCCGATCGTGGCAAAGCGCATTCGCGAGTTTCTGCGTGAAGAGCACAATCTGGAAGTGATTCGCCAGCTTCAGGATCACGGGGTGCACTGGCAGGACACGGACCCGACGATGGTGGCGGAAGCCGGCCCGTTTACAGGAAAGACGTTTGTCATCACGGGCACATTGCCCGGCATAACGCGAGACGAAGCGAAGGCGCTGATCCAAAAGAATGGCGGCAAGGTGACCGGTACCGTGTCCAGCAAGACCAGCTATCTGTTGGCAGGTGAGAAAGCGGGATCGAAGCTCACGAAGGCTCAGCAGCTTGAGGTCGAGGTCCTCGATCTCGATGGACTCAGGGCGCTGCTCAAGCCGTAGGCCGCGAGCCCTTTTCCGACGCGCTGCCAGACCTGGCATCGTGTTTCCAGGTGGTTTGCCCAGTTACAGATGTGGTGGTCGTCGGCAAGCCATGTCAAGACTTGGGCGATTTTTCCCATGTTCGTGATTTCTCTGGCGATTCACCTTTCCGATCAATATATTGCGGCCCATGCAAGAAAAACTAAAACAACAAGTCATCGGAAGCATTCCTTCTGCTCCTACGGCCAATCGTCAAAATATTGCTGCGGTATGGCATCGGCGTAAGCGAGTTCACTGAGATTGTGAAGACAGTCGTATGTCGATGTGGCTTCAACGGAGTTTGGTATTCGAGGAAGGCCTACAAATATTTCGCGAGTTGCGGTGATGACGGGTCTGACTAGAAAAGAAGTACGCGAATTCGAGACGTATAGCTTGAAGACAGGGGAGCCGATCGCTGAAGGTAAAGACAACGCCTATTGCCGAAATACTTCATCGTTGGCATGCTGAAGACGATATTCTCGATAGCAAGGGGAGAACCAGCCGTGTTGCCGTTTGACGGAGGGCGACCATTCGTTTTCGGCGTTGGTAAAGAGGTTTGGTGGTGATGTGCCGCTGGCGCAATGCGGACAGAGCTGAAGCGAGTCGGTGTGTAGTTGAGGACGAGAATGGTGATCTTAGAGTGATCAGGCGAAGTGTCATCGCCGGAAGGCCAGACAGAGAATCTGTTACCGTCACTTGTCCATGCTGGTCTATCCGCTACTGTCGACCATGTGCGAAACTGTGCTAAGTAAAACGGAGCCGACCAGGCTGAGCCCAGTTCTCGGCGTATTCCAGACTATCAGGCGAAGTGATCTGAAGTCGTCTTCGGCGAATAAGCTATGACAGACTGTCAGACATGGCGGAGTCATTTGATGATTTCTTCATGGCCTATGAGACCCTTACATGATTCCGATGCTGAGAAAGGCGGAAAAGACATCTGTTGCTGTTGGGGTCTTTTATTTTGAGGAGAGAGACGAGAATGCAGAGTACACTTGGTAGTCCGCACTTGAAGAAATATTGTCGCGGCTAAAGCAGTTTCCTCGGCCTGGACATTGCGTAACTGGGATCTGTTGTTTTCTATTGAACTCTTCTCAGTTTCGCTAGCTAATCCGTATCATGACTCGCTCCCTGTCGTTGCACGATCGCAGTACGGAAGCATCAAGATGTCGTTAAAACAATAAGGTTACATAAGATAGCTGCCTGCAGCCTTGCGCAATCATCACCAAACGCCTTGACATAATCTGATGATCCGGTCACAGTTGGTGAGGAATGCCCATTTATAGTGGCATTCCGAGGGTTGCACAGTGCGCTTTCTCAAGATACTTTACATATTGCGCAGGAACAGTGGCCTTTAATGGGGCAAGAAGTAAAAGACCATCTCAGGCGGGCTCTCTCGCTTATGTTTAAGCCGCTTGTACGCCTTCTGATTGCGCAGGGGGTCACGCATGCGGAGTTTTCTGAGACGGCCAAAGAAGTCTATGTTGAGACTGCGCTTAGGCATTTTGAGACGGACGGGAAAGTTAACAAGTCGCGTGTGGCGATTCTTACAGGATTGACCAGAAAAGAGGTCAAGAACGTCATAGACCGCGCGTTGACGAGCGACTCTAGGGAAAAAACGTACTCTCGGCCGGCAAGGGTGTCTGACAGGCTGGTATTCGGATCCAACATTTCAGGGACCATACGGAATACCGCTTGAACTTCCTTACGAGAGCTGCTGAAGGAAACAGAGCCGAGTTTCACAGAATTGGTCAGGCAGTACAGCGGTGATATGGCGCCTCGGCAGATGCTAAATCAGTTTATTGAATCTGGGTCAGTAGTTGAAATAGAGGGCAGGTACAAGGCGGTAAATCGCAGGATTTACACACATTCGCAGCTTTCGCCGTCGTCGATTAGTCGTCTTGGAGATGTTGGATATAGAGTGTTTTCGACTGCGGCGAAGAACATCGATAAGGAAGGAAGAGCGCGATCGTCACTTTGACCGAATGGTCTTACGCCGATGATGGCTGTACTGACGAAGTGCTAGACTCTGTTTGACGAGTACATTCGACAACACGGCCAGCAGTTTTTGGAGGAATTAGATGTCTGGTTTTCGTCTCGCAGAGATCTGAACAAACCGGGCGAGGAAAGAAAGGAAACTGGTTTATACATGGTTCACTATGTAGAGGATCAGGGTGATCTTGGAACACTTCAGTTACTTTTGAAGGAAAGAGGTATAGGCGAAGAAAGTATTTGAAGGGAGAGATATTGCTGAGCAAGTAAGTGTTGATCGAATTGGAGGTCGTGAAGCAAGTACGTCAGCAATAGGGTTGGAGTAATAAATTAGGAGCGAAAACAATGCGTATTGCAAGAAGCGCCGGAGCACTTGTAGCTCTGGGAGCGACGCTGATTGTGTCTGCAAACTCCGCTTTGGCAGAGGATAGCGGCGCGGTAACACTCGGCATCGATTCGAACGGCAGTCTCGGCATCGATTCGAACGGCAGTCTCGGCATCGACTCGAACGGCAGTCTCGGCATCGACTCGAACGGCAGTCTCGGCATCGACTCGAACGGCAGTTCGGCATGATGCGAACGATAGTCTCGGCATCGACTCGAACGGCAGTCTAGGTATTGATTCCATGGACAGCCTCGGTATCGATTCGAACGACACGTCTAGGTATTGACTCGAACGGTAGCCTCGGCATCGATTCGAATGGCGTCTAGGTATTGATTCCATGGGCAGCCTCGGTATCGATTCGAACGGCAGTCTAGGTATTGACTCGAACGGTAGCCTCGGCATCGATTCAAATGGCGAGTCTAGGTATTGATTCCATGGGCAGCCTCGGTATCGATTCGAACGGCAGTCTTGGCATTGATTCAAATGGCAGTTTAGGTATTGACTCCATGGGTAGCCTCGGCATCGATTCAAACGGCAGTCTAGGTATTGATTCGAACGGCAGTCTCGGCATCGATTCAAATGGCAGTCTAGGTATTGATTCCATGGGCAGCCTCGGCATTGATTCGAATGGTAGTCTCGGCATCGATTCAAATGGCAGTCTGGGTATTGATTCGCATGGCGCAGCCTCGGCATCGATTCGAACGGCAGTCTCTGGGTATTCGATTCAACGGATGGCGACAGCCTCGGTATCGATTCGAACGGCAGCCTCGGTATCGATTCGAACGGCAGTCTTGGCATCGATTCAAATGGCAGTTTAGGTATTGACTCCATGGGTAGCCTCGGCATCGATTCAAACGGCAGTCTAGGTATTGATTCGAACGGCAGTCTCGGCATCGATTCAAATGGCAGTCTAGGTATTGATTCCATGGGCAGCCTCGGCATTGATTCGAATGGTAGTCTCGGCATCGACGCGAATGACACACTGGGAATAGATGCGGGTGATGTCCTCGCAGGACCAGTAGACCGAATCGACACTGTGAATGGTGTTTTCGAATCGATGGGTCAGATCGTTATGGCTTCACATGACGCACTTTCCCGCATGAACGTCGGTGATTTCGTTTCAGTGCAAGGGTCGGTAGTAGGGCCTGGTTGGCTCTACGCGGATGTTGTGTCGGTATCAAACACGCAGTACGTCCCGGGTGCTACGGAAGTATTTGTCACAGGAATGCTCAGCGCAGTTGACCGCGCTGCCGGCACCGCCCAGATGGGTGAGTTGACAATTGACTACACCGCCAGCCTGGGTGCAGGTGGGGCTCCGGCAGATGTCGTTTGGAGCTTCGCTGGAACGCGTCCTGTATCGAATGGCGTAATGGTTTCTGATCGGACGGGCGGTTTGCGCTAGGCGATCAGTTGAAAGAGCGAGTGCGATTTCGCTCATCGCCCGTTCTTTCGCTTAACAAAGAGAAAGCCACCCTTGGTGGCTTTTTCTTTGCCTGCGTTTCGTGCAGGCAAAAAAAAGTCGGCGTCCCTGCCGACTTAGTTTCTCGTATCAACCTATGAAAGGAGATGCGAGGGTTGGAGGAGCCATCCCCGAGCGATTAGGGACGACTCGCGAGTAATACTAGAGTTGCTCCCGGATTAGTGGTGTGACCAGATTCACAATTCGATTGCCCAAATAAGAAAGGGCGCCATCTGGCGCCCCAAGCTGAACAAATTCGGTGTATTAAGTTAAGTCCGACCTACTCCGCTGCAGGTTTCCGCAACCCGAGGATGTATTCGCGCAACTTTTCATTTTCGACCTGCTGTTTCAGCGCATCGGTGACGCTCTCAAACGGTGGTGGCGGGGACTCACGAGAATCCTCAC
This sequence comes from uncultured Gammaproteobacteria bacterium, assembly GCA_963698895.1. Lineage (GTDB taxonomy): Bacteria > Pseudomonadota > Gammaproteobacteria > Steroidobacterales > Woeseiaceae > UBA1847. The sequence goes on from CAVOSO010000003.1 coordinate 392,094, forward strand.
GAAGAATCACGTGCCAGCCGAACTGGGTCTGAACAGGTGCCTTGGTGAACTCGCCGTTTGCTAGTGCCTGCACGGCTGTAGAGAACTCGGGAACCATACGGTCCGGAGAGAACCAGCCCAGGTCGCCACCCGACGGCCCCGACGGTCCGGTCGAATTGGTCGTCGCAAGCTCGGCAAAGTCAGCGCCATCCTCGAGTTGCGCAATCAAATCCGTGGCTGCGGACTGAGTCTCAACCAGGATATGACGCGCCTTGTACTCGGTCGGCGGAGCGAGTGTGATTTGCTCGTCATACAGCGCGCGCATCTCCTCAGCGGTCGCGCTGTTGCGCGTTATGAAGTCGGTGGCTACGGCCTGAGCGAGCATCGCCCGCGTCTGAAGTTCAATCTGTGCCTTCAGGCGGGGGTTTTCCTTCAGTGCTTGCGCACGCGGCTCATCGGACAACAGATAGATGTCTGTCAGTTCTTCCCGCACAAGAGCAGCTTCCTCAGCCGTCGCCTGGTCCGCGGGTTTCTGAATGCGCGATTCCAGGTACATGTTGAAGACGTCTGGGCTGATGCTGACCGCCGTATCGTCTTGTGCCGACACGTAGCCTGAGACAGTTAAAGTGACGGCACCGACCAGGGCGGCGATACGCTTGGCGCGGGCTTCCCCGGCAGGTTTACAAAAAATCATAGTGTTTCCTTATAGCGAAGTTTGCGCATGATATACGAATACGTGCGCCGAAAGGACTATTCAGCGGGCGCTTTTGCCTGAATACGCAAAGCATGGATATCGGTCTCCATGAGCGAGCCCACCGCGTCATAGACCATGCGATGACAGGCCAGCGGACGCTTTCCAATAAAGGCCTTTGACTCGATAGTCACATCAAAGTGCCCGCGCCCATCCCGGGCGCCTTCATGCCCGGCGTGCAGGTGGCTCTGGTCCTTTACCAGCAGATAGCTTGGCGCAAATGCGTCCCTTAGCAGGTTCTCAATCTTGCTCACTCTGTCGCTGTTCATGGGAGAACCTTCAGATAGGGCTTCACGGTCACCTTGTCGTAAACGCCGGCTGCGACATAGGGGTCCGCATCCGCCCAGGCTTTGGCGTCTTCCAGCGAATCAAACTCTGCGACGACCAGGCTGCCTGAGAATCCGGCCGGACCGGGATCGGGCGCATCGATGGCAGGGTGGGGGCCGGCGATCAGCAGGCGCCCTTCGTCGATGAGCGCTGTCAGGCGGGCGAGGTGGTCCGGACGCGCCGCCCGGCGCTTCTCGAGTGATTCCTCAACGTCTTCGCTAATGATCGCGTACCACATGGTGCTAATCCGCCTCGGTGTCTTCGTCACCGATGATGCCTGCGATCCAGAACGTCTGAGCCGCGATGAAAACAAACGTGAATGCCATGAGACCGAACACTTTGAAGGTCGCCCAGGTATTTTCGGAGTAGTTGTAGGCCACGTAGATATTCAGCAGTCCGGCGACAATGAAAAACAGCACCCAGACCAGGTTGAGCTTCTTCCACTGCGGCGGCGTTATCTTCTCGAGGTTCATACCTTCGACCAGGCCAAAGAACCGCTGGGCAAGCGGTTTCTCGCCGACCCAGGTACTCAGCAGAAACGCGAAACCCACGGCCCAGTAGAACGCCGTCGGCTTCCAGTAAGTGAAGTAGGGGTTGCGGAAATACAGCGTCAGGCCGCCGAACGCCAGGGCAAAGACGGTCGACCACAGGTACATCTTGTCGATCGAACCACTGCGAAGGCTCTTGATGGCCAGGCCGATTGGCATGGTGATCATCAGGACAACAACAGCGGCATAGATGTCCTTGAGGAGCAGTGTCCCCAGGAACAGCAGCAGCGGGAAGAATTCGAAAATCATGTTCATGGTGGCCGCGAATGATAGCCCAATGGCCGGGCTATGCGCGAGGGCGAAGCTCGCCTACAATCCGCGCGTGGCCAAATTAATAGAAATTCACCCGTCGGATCCGCAGCCCCACCGGGTCCGGAAAATCGTCGACAGGATCCGCGACGGCGCGCTCATCGCGTATCCGACGGATTCGAGTTATGCGTTCGGGTGTCGCATCGGTGACAAGAAGGCGATCGATCGAATCCACCGTATTCGCCGCACCGACAAGCACCACAATTTCACACTCGTTTGCGCAGACCTCTCGGAGATCAGCGTTTATGCGCGTGTCGACAACTGGGCCTACCGCCTGGTCAAGTCACTCACCCCGGGCCCATACACCTTCATCCTGCCGGCTACGCGGCAGCTGCCAAAAATGGTTCAGCATCCCAAGCGGCGCACAATCGGCATCCGCGTTCCACAGCACAAGCTGGTCAGCGCAATGCTTGCCGAGCTGGGCGAGCCCATCATGAGTTCCACGCTCTCCTTGCCGGGCGAGGATCTGCCGCTGACGGACCCGGCCGAGATCGAGGAGCGCATTGGTCATGAGGTGGATGTGATCGTCGATTGCGGGCCGACAGGCCTGGAACCCACCTCCATTCTCGACCTTTCGGGCGGCTCGGTTGAGATCCTGCGTGTCGGTCGTGGCGACGTCAGTCAGTTCACCTGATTCTCAAGAGATGCGATAGAATGCCGCGGATCGCTGCCGGAAGTCGTATGAAGCCCGAACTTACAGTCCTGACCCCTGAAGACGCCCCCAAGCCGCATCAGGACGAAAAACAATCCCCTGCACAGGGCGAGATGCCCTTCGCCATCGTTGACGGTGAGCCCGTCACGACGTTGCCGCAGGATTTGTACATTCCGCCGTACGCGTTGCAGGTGTTCCTTGAAGCGTTCGAGGGTCCCCTGGACCTGCTTCTCTACCTGATTCGCCGCCAGAATATCGACATTCTCGATATCCCGATCGCCGAGATCACCAAGCAGTACGTGCAGTACATCGAGGTGATGAAAGAGTTGCAGCTGGAGCTCGCCGGCGAGTACCTGCTGATGGCGGCCATGCTGGCTGAGATCAAGTCGCGCATGCTGTTGCCACGCCCCGAATCGCACGAAGAGGAAGAGGAAGATCCGCGTGCCGAGCTGGTGCGCCGCTTGCAGGAATACGAGCGCTACAAGAAAGCCGCCGAGGACATCTCCGACTTGCCGCGCCTGGAGCGAGACGTGTTCGTCGCCAGCGCCGATGCCCCGGAACGGAAAGTTGTCACCAAGCTGCCGGATGTCACGCTGAAAGAGCTGTTGCTCGCGTTCCACGATGTCCTGAAGCGTGCCGAGATGTTCTCCAACCTGCAGATGCATCGTGAGCCGCTTTCGGTGCGGCAGCGTATGAGCGAGATCCTGTCACGCATAAAGGCCAGCAACTTCACGAGTTTCGGCAGCCTTTTCGATCCGGAAGAAGGTCGCATGGGGGTCGCGGTAACGTTCATCGCGATCCTTGAATTGCTGCGCGAGTCAATGATTGAAGTGGTGCAGTCGGATGCCTATGCGCCGCTGCATGTTCGCGCGGCGTCGACTGTCCACTTGGTGACCGACGACGATGCGGCATTTGATGCTGAGTCCCAGGAATAGATTCGAGAAAGACGCGTAATGGAAGCAACAGAGATAAAGCATTTTATAGAGGCGGCTTTGCTTGCCGCCGGCCGCCCCCTGAGTATCGACCAGCTCAAGGGCCTGTTCGACGGACGAACAGCGCCGGAGAAGGCCGAGATCCGCGAGGCGATCGCGACACTGAACGAAGAATATGCAGAACGCGGTATCGTCGTGTCAGAGGTAGCGTCGGGTTTCCGCATGCAGGTCAAGTCGTCGATGGCCGAGCGGCTGCAGAAGCTCTGGGAAGAGCGTCCGCCACGTTACTCCCGCGCATTGTTCGAAACGCTGGCGCTCATCGCGTATCGCCAGCCCATTACACGCGGTGACATCGAGGAGATTCGCGGCGTGTCCGTCAGTTCCAACATTATTCGCCAGCTCCTCGAACGTGACTGGGTACGGGTGGTTGGCCATCGCGACATTCCAGGCCGGCCCGCGATGTTTGGCACAACAAAAGCGTTTCTCGACTACTTCAGCCTGAAAAGGCTCGACGACTTGCCGCCACTCGCGGACCTTTCTGACTGGGAGAGCCTGCGCGTTCAGCTCAATCTCCCTGAAGTGGAGGACCAGGCCGTAACAGGTGCGGAGGAGACGGCCGAGTCAGTGGTTTCCGATCTCCCGGTGCTTTACCCGGAGGAGCCCGAAGACGATGACGGCGAAGAGTACCCCGACGAAGACGAGGTGGCCGCAGCGCTCGCCAAGGCAGAGGCCGTGCAAGAGCTTCCGGAGCTGCAGCCGATAGTCGAGGAGCCGGTCGTGGCAGAGTCGGAGAGCGATGCGGACGAGGAACTCGTCGTCAACGAATGGCCGGACCCTGTTGCCTGAGCGAATTCAAAAAGTCCTCGCGGCTGCCGGACATGGCTCACGCCGCAAAGTCGAGACCTGGATCCGGGAAGGACGCCTTACTGTCGATGGGCGCATGGCCGAGCTCGGCGAGCCTATCGAGGGCACGGAGCGGATAGCACTCGATGGCCGGCCACTGTCTATCCGCGGTATCGCACAGCCACATCGCCATATCGTCTACAACAAGCCGAGTGACGAAGTTACCTCGCGTGAAGATGAAGATGGTCGCAAGCTCGTATTCGACTCCCTGCCGAAGCTCAAAGGCGCACGGTGGGTAGCGGTTGGGCGCCTCGATCTCACCACGACAGGGCTCCTGATCTTCACGACAGACGGGGCACTGGCGAATGCGCTGATGCATCCGTCGGCCGAGATCACGCGCAAGTACGCGGTCCGGGTGCATGGGGATCCCACGCAGGCCGAACTGGAATCGTTGAAGAAGGGCGTGACCCTGGAGGACGGCCCCGCGCATTTCGATACGATCGAACCGGGCGGTGGAGAAGGCGCGAACCGCTGGTTCACTGTCTCGCTCAGGGAAGGACGCAATCGCGAAGTACGGCGCCTCTGGGACGCTGTGGGCTACGAGGTGAGTCGACTTATTCGCGTGGCGTACGGACCATTGCAGCTACCGCGTAACCTGCGCCGTGGCAAGTACGAGGCATTGACGCCCGCCCAGGTCAGGTCCTTGTACATCGCCGGTGGCCTGAAACCACCGGACAGCCCGGTTCACCACCACAAGAAAGGCAAGAGACGACGATCACTGAGCGTCGAAGCTCTCGCCGGTCACGCCTTTGCTGTCGGGGCCCAGCAGGTAGATGTACGGCGCGAGGATCTCCTCCGGACGCTTCAGCAGGTCCCGGTCTTCGGCCGGGTACGCCGCCAGGCGCATGTTCGTGCGGGTCGCGCCGGGGTTGATGCAGTTCGATCGAAGCTTGCCTTGCCGATGCTCGTCGGCCAGGACCTGTGAAAGCCCCTCCGTTGCGAACTTGGACACAGCGTAGGCACCCCAGAAAGCCTTGCCGGTACGACCGACGCCACTACTCGTGAAAATGACCGACGGATCGTCAGACTTCTTGCAGCAGGGGCAGGAAAACCTGGGTCATCGCAAACGCCGCGGTAACGTTCACGTGCATGACCTTCTGCCAGAGCACGGCATCGTACTGCTCGATCGAAAAACGCTCGCCGAGGATGCTCGCGTTCAGCACGAGCCCATCGAGGCGACCGAACTCCGTTTCAATGCTCTGCGCCAGGGAGGTATAGGATTCGGCGTTGGCCGACTCCAGGTCCATTACGGCGATCGAAGGGCGAGGGGCCCCCTCCAGCTCCTCGATCGCGTCATACAGTTTTTCGAGCTTCTGCACGCTGCGGCCGTGCAGGATGACCTGTGCGCCCAGCTTCGCAGCGTGCAGGGCGAGAGCCCTGCCGATACCGTCACTGGAGCCGGTGATCAGGATGATGCGGTCACGCAGGATGTCGTCAGGATACGTGTACGACCGTGGATCGATGCTCAAGTGTCATTACCTTCAATCATGGTTCGCGGTACGGGCTCGAGGGAGTCGAGCTTCTCGATTTCCTTCTTGCCATGCACGCCAAGCTCGGTGAATTTCCGGGCACCCGGTAGCACGCTGCGTTCGAGGGAACCCACTGCCTTGTTGTACGTCTCTACGCTGCTTGCGAGCTGTCGTCCAACCCGGTTCATGTGCGTTACGAACGTGCCCAGGCGGCCATACAGGTCTTCGGCGAGAATCCGAATCTCCTTGGCATTGTCCGCGAGGGCCAGCTGACGCCAGCCGTAGGCGACAGCCTTGAGCAACGCAACGAAACTGGTTGGGGTCGCAAGGATGATCTGTTGCGACAACGCGTATTCGATCAGGTCCGGTTCCTCGGCCAGCGCGGCGCTCAGGAACTGGTCCCCCGGGATGAACAGGATGACGAACTCGGGACTTTCGTCAAACTGCTTCCAGTACGCTTTGGATGACAGCATCCGGATGTGCGAACGCACGTTCTTGGCGTGGCGTTCGAGGCCGAGCTTGCGTTGCACATCGTCTTGCGCTTCGGCGGCGGCGAGGTAAGCGTCGAGCGGCGTTTTCACATCGACAACCAATTGACGGTGATCCGGCATGTTCACGATCATGTCGGGCCGGATGGTCTGGTCGTTGCCCGCGGTGTGCACCTGCTCGACGAAATCGCAGTGCTCGACCATGCCGGCAAGTTCCACGAGCCGGCGCAGCGTAATTTCGCCCCACTGGCCACGCACCTCCGGCCGGCGGAGCGCCTTGACGAGGTTTTGCGTTTCCTGGGCGAGCGATTTCTGGTGGATCTGCATCGACTCAAGCTCGCTCTTGATGCCGCCGTAGGCCTCGCTTCGCGCTTTCTCGAGCTCCGAGATCTGCCGGTGCGAGGCGTGCAGGGCTTCCTGGATCGGTTTGACCAGTTCTTCGACGGCCTTTTCCCGCTGTTCGAACTTGCTTTCGACTTTCGCCTGCCGGGACTCGAGGTTTTGCTCGGCAAGCTTCAGGAACGTGTCGCTGTTGGCGCGCAGGGAACGATTCGAAATGTCGGCAAAGGCCTGCGTCAGCTTTGCATTGGCAAGCTCAAACGCAGCCTCCCGCTCGGCCTGGAGGGCTTCCTGGTTCTTGAGATTGTTTTGGGCATTCGCGAGCTCTGCGAGCAGCGCCTTGCGGCGGCGTCGAGCGACAAGCCACATGACGAGCACGCCCAGGAGCAGGCCGATGCCCAGCGCGGGCAGTCCTACCTCGTAGTAAACGGGATCAAGCGTGACAGAGATCATCAGGTACCAAGATTAACCGCTTTGAGGATGATTTGGGCAAGTTCGTCGGTATCCCGCACGATGATGTCCGCACCCCATTCACGTGGATCGTCGTCATCGGCGATGTAGCCGTAGCCTGCTGCAATCGTGGCCGTACCGGCGCGCAATCCGGCTTCGATGTCCCTGGCAGCGTCTCCAACGTAGATCGACCGGTACGCGTCGACGCCGGCCATGTCGCAGGCCAGAAGGAGAGGGCCGGGGTCGGGCTTGCGTACCGGCAGGGAGTCGCCGCTCACCGTGCAGGCGCTGCGCTCCGCAAGCCCCAGGGCCTCGAGCAGGGGGTTGGTCAGTCTCTCCGGCTTGTTGGTGACCACGCCCCACGGGCAACCGGCCTCATCGAGTGTGTCGAGCAGCGCATCGAGTCCCGTAAACACGGTGGAGCCTTCGCACAGCGCCTCGGCATAGCGGTCCAGGTATTCCATGTGCATGTCATCGCCAAAGCTGAACGCGTGCTCCGGAAAACCGAGGCTCAACAAGCCGATGGCACCGTTCGAAACCTGGGAACGCCCCTGTTCGTAGCCAACCAGCTCGACGCCATAGGCCGCCTGCATGGTGTGTAGGACGGCGACCATGTCCGGTGCGGTGTCCACCAGCGTGCCATCGAGGTCGAACAATACGGCTCTGAAGTAGCCGTCCCGCATCTGTGTCAGGTTACTCACTCGCGGGGCGCTGGTAATACATCAGGTAGTTGACGTCGAGGTTCGGGCCCAGGGAGTACTCTCTTGTCAGCGGGTTGTAGTGCATGCCGATGCTGGCCCTGAGCTCCAGCCCAGCCTTGCGGGCCCATTGCTCGAGTTCCGACGGGCGAATGAACTTGCTGTAGTCATGTGTCCCGCCCGGGAGGAGTTTGAGTACGTATTCGGCGCCGACAATCGCGAACAGGAACGACTTGGGATTGCGATTGATGGTTGAGAAGAACACATGACCGCCGGGCTTCACGAGTTCGGCACAGGAGCGGATGACCTGTGACGGATCGGGCACATGTTCGAGCATCTCCAGGCAGGTGACCACGTCATACTGGCCCGGCTCCTCAGCCGCGAGCGCCTCGGCCGTGGCCTGTCGGTAGTCGACCTCAAGGCCCGACTCGAGCTGGTGCAGCCTGGCGACGGCCAGCGGTCCCTCGGCCATATCGATAGCCGTTACCGTGGCATTCGATGCCGACAATGACTCCGCGAGGATCCCGCCACCGCAGCCGATATCGACGGCTTTGCAGCCTGCCAGCTTGACGTACTGGCGTATCCAGTCGAGTCGCAGGGGGTTGATCGCATGCAGCGAGCCGAATTCACCCTCGGTATCCCACCAGCGAGAGGCCAGCGAATTGAATTTCGCCAGTTCCGCCTGATCGACATTGCTTGTTGTGCTCGTAGTCATTGCCCTTCCTATTGTATTTCGCCGGCGTCTGTCATGCGCTCGCGCCACTCGTTGCTGCGGGCCAGCACGGCATCCGTATCGATATGGGCAAATTCGCCATTCTCCAGGTGCCGCCGGCCGCCGACCCAGACGTCCGCGACCTGGTCTGCGCGCGAGGCGTAAACGAGTTGTGAGATGACGTCGTAGACGGGTTGGCTGTTCAGCGTGCCGAGATTGACGCTCGCAAGGTCCGCCCATTTTCCGGCCTCAATGGAACCCGTGGTTTGCTCTATACCGAGTGCCACCGCCCCACCCAGGGTCGCCATGTGCAATGCCTCTGTTGCCGTGACCGCCGTGGCGTCACTCGCGGAGTTCTTTGCGAGCAGGGCAGCCATCCGCATCTCGGAGAACATGTCCAGCATATTGTTGCTGGCAGCGCCGTCGGTACCGAGCCCGATATTCAGGCCGGCATCGGCATATTTCTTGATCGGCGCGATGCCGCTTGCCAGCTTGAGATTGGAGTTCGGGCAGTGCGCGACGCTGACGCCGGCCTCGGCAAAACGCTCGATTTCCTCGTCGCTCATGTGGACCGCGTGCACGGCCAGCAAGGAGCGATTGACCAGCCCGGCGTCCAGTAGCCGTTCATAGGGTCGCTTGCCCGTATCGCGCAGAGAGATCTCGACCTCGGTCACGGTCTCGTGCAGGTGGATCTGGACTCGAACATCGAGCTGGTCGGCCAGAACACGCAAGGCGTTGAACGACTCGTCCGACAAGGCGAAGGTCGAATGCGGAGCGAACGCGGTCGTGATCAACGGGTGGTCGGCATAGGGGTCGTGAACCAGGTCGGTGGCCTTCTGCAGGTATTCGTCGGCGTCCCTGGCCCAGCCGGTCCGAAAATCGACCACGGGTGTGGCGACCACGGCCCTCATCGAGAGGTCTACGGCGGCCTCAGCGACGATCTCCGGGTAGAAATACTGATCGCTGAAGCAGGTGATGCCACCTCGAATCATTTCGGCAATAGCGAGTTCTGTGCCGTCACGGACCATCTCGGCGCTGACCCAACGCCGCTCGGCGGGCCAGATACCTTCGTGCAGCCATGCCTCGAGCGGCATGTCGTCCGCAAGGCCGCGAAACAGGGTCATCGCGGCATGGGTATGGGCGTTGATGAGCCCCGGTATCAGGACATGATTTTCGCGTTCCACGAGCACGCTGGGCTGAAACCCGGCCCTGGCTTCGGCCGCCGGAATCACGGCCACGATTCGCCCATCGGTGATCGCTACGGCGTGGTTCTCGAGGACTTGCCCGGCCGGGTGCACAGGGATGCACCAGCGAGGCAGTATCAGGGTGTCACAGTGCTGCATAGTCGCCGCAGTATACGCGTCGCACAGGGCAGCGCCAGCCTTGCGTTTCAGGGCTTTTTAGCCCGTTGAAAAACTGCTGTTTCGAGCCCGTCTGTGGTAGTATTTACCTCCAGATTAATCGCTCAAAACCCGAACGAATTTGACCATTGGATTCCGCCTCACCCGGGCGGGGCCGGGCTCGGATTTTGAGTCAAAAAAATTGAGGTCGTATGTCTGAAGTAGCCCAGGAATTGCTGTCCGTAAGCCTCGAAGATGAGATGCAGCAGTCCTATCTCGACTACGCGATGAGCGTCATCGTCGGCCGGGCCCTGCCCGATGTTCGCGATGGTCTCAAACCCGTGCATCGTCGTGCCCTGTTCGCTATGCACGAACAGAACAATGCCTGGAACAAGCCCTACAAGAAGTCCGCTCGAATCGTCGGTGACGTGATGGGTAAATACCATCCGCATGGCGATTCGGCCATCTACGACACGATCGTCCGCATGGCACAGCCTTTCTCGCTCCGATACATGCTCGTCGATGGTCAGGGCAACTTCGGCTCGGTCGATGGCGACAACCCGGCGGCCATGCGATACACGGAAATCCGCATGTCGCGGATAGCGCATGAACTCATGGCGGACATTGAGAAGGAAACCGTCAATTTCATCGCCAACTACGACGAAACCGAACATGAACCCGGCGTGCTGCCGACCCGCTTCCCGAACCTGCTGGTTAATGGTTCGTCCGGTATCGCCGTGGGTATGGCGACCAATATTCCGCCGCACAACCTCAATGAGGTCATCAGTGCCTGCCTCGCGCTGATCGAAAACCCGGGCATCGATGTCCCCGGGCTCATGGAGCACATCCCGGGCCCCGATTTCCCGACCGCCGGCATCATTAACGGCGCCCAGGGGATCTATTCCGCCTATCGCACGGGTCGCGGCCGTGTGCACATTCGTGCGCGCACGAAAGTCGAGACGATCAACAAGCGCGGCAAGGAAGCGATCATCGTCACCGAGCTGCCGTACCAGGTGAACAAGGCGCGCCTGATCGAGAAGATCGCCGATCTCGTCCGCGAGAAGCGTATCGAGGGCATCAGCGAGCTGCGCGACGAGTCCGACAAGGACGGCATGCGGATCGTGATCGAGCTCCGGCAGGGCGAAGTCAGTGATGTCGTCCTCAACAACCTTTACAAGCAGACACCGATGCAAAGCGTGTTCGGCATCAACATGGTGGCGCTGCACGAGGGGCAGCCGAAACTCCTGAACCTGAAGCAGGTTCTCGAGGCGTTCCTGTCCCACCGCCGCGAGGTTGTTACGCGCCGGACCATATTCGACCTGCGCAAGGCTCGTGACCGGGCTCACGTCCTGGAAGGGCAGACGGTGGCGCTCGCCAACATCGACGAGGTCATCGCACTGATCAAGGCCTCGGCCTCGCCCGCGGAGGCCAAGACCGGTCTGATCGAGCGCGCGTGGCAGCCCGGTGAGGTCACCGCCATGCTCGAGCGCGCCGGCAGCACCGATACGCGTCCCGATGGCATGGAGGTTGGCAGTGGTCTTGTGGACGGCCTGTACCGCCTGTCGCCCGTGCAGGCGCAGGCCATCCTGGACCTGAGGCTGCATCGCCTGACCGGTCTGGAACAGGATAAAATAGTTAAAGAATACAGAGAGATATTGGAAAAAATTAAAGAGTATTCTGATATCTTGGCGAACCCCGATCTGCTGCTCGAGGTCATTCGCAATGAACTCGCGGACGTGCGTGACGCGTTCGGTGACGAGCGCCGGACGGAAATCGTCCAGGACCACTCGGACCTCAGTGTTGAAGACCTGATCCCGCAGGAAGAGGTCGTGGTGACCTTGTCACATGGCGGCTATGCAAAGGCCCAGCCGATCGATGTCTACCAGGCCCAGAAGCGTGGCGGCCGCGGTCGTTCCGCAACCAAGGTCAAGGATGAGGACTTCATCGACAACCTGTTCGTCGCGAACACGCACGATACGATCCTGTGTTTCTCCAGCCGCGGCAAGATGTACTGGTTGAAGGTCTACCAGGTGCCGCAGGCCAGCCGCGGATCGCGTGGCAAGCCGATTGTGAACCTGCTGCCGCTCGAGCCGGAGGAGCGCATAAATGCCGTGCTGCCCATCAAGGAATACGCCGAAGGACACTTCGTGTTCATGGCGACCTCGGCGGGAACGGTCAAGAAGACGCCATTGAGCCAGTTCTCGCGACCGCGTGCGAGTGGCATTATCGCCATCGATCTGCGCGGCGACGATAAACTGGTCGACGTTGCCATTACTGACGGCAATGCCGAGATGCTGCTGGTCGCCAGCCACGGCAAGGCCATACGGTTCGCCGAATCGGACGTTCGGCCGATGGGTCGCGGCGCCGCAGGCGTGCGCGGCATCAAGCTGCCCGACGGTCATGAGGTCATCGGGCTCAGCATCTTCGAAGATGGACTGATTCTCACGGCGACAGAAAACGGCTACGGCAAACGCACGCCGGCGGAGGACTTTCCGGTGCAGGGGCGTGGCGGGCAGGGTGTCATAGCGATCCAGACAACGGAGCGCAACGGCAGGACTGTCGGTGCCATACAGGTCGGCGAAGACGACGAGATCATGCTGATCAGCTCAAACGGTACGCTCGTGCGAACCGGCGTGAGCGATATCTCGGTCATGGGACGCAATACCCAGGGTGTACGCCTCATTCGCGTCGAGAGCGATCAGCGACTCGTTGGGTTAGCACGTATTGAATCGATCGAGGACGAGGAAGAATAATTACGATCGTAAGTAATGCAATCTGATGACCAAATCGTAACAATACGCCCGCTATCCTCATCATCGCCTAAGCCTCTCACTCAGGAACCTCAACGCAATGTCACGCGTTCATAATTTCAGTGCTGGTCCTGCCGCACTGCCGCTTGAAGTACTCGAGACCATTCGCAACGATCTGCCGGACTGGCTTGGTTCAGGTATGTCGGTCATGGAAGTCAGCCATCGTGGCGCCGATTTCGTGGCCCTGGCGGCCCGCGCCGAGGCGACCTTGCGCGAATTACTGCTGGTTCCCGATGATTACAGCGTGTTGTTCCCGCAGGGCGGCGCGACGCTGCAGATGGCGATGGCGCCACTGAATCTCTCGGCTCCCGGCGATACCGCCGATTACATCGTCACCGGCAGCTGGGGCAAGAAGGCCGCGGGCGAAGCCAAAAAGTTCTGCACAGTGAACGTTGCCGCCGATGCCTCGGACCGGAATTTTACGTACATTCCCGATGAATCGACGTGGCAGCGTTCGAACAACGCGGCCTACCTGCACTACACCCCAAACGAGACGATCGCCGGCGTCGAATTCCACTTTATCCCGGGCGGCGACGTGCCCCTGGTCGCAGACATGTCCAGCAATATCCTGTCGCGGCCGATAGACGTCAGTCGGTTTGGCGCGATCTATGCCGGGGCGCAGAAAAACATCGGCCCGGCGGGTATCACGCTCGTTATCGTTCGCAACGAACTGCTGGATCGTGCGCGTGCTGACAATCCGCACCTGATGACCTGGAAATCCTATGCGGATTCGGGCTCCATGACGAACACGCCGCCGACGTTTGCCTGGTATGTGGCCGACCTGGTTTTCCAGTGGCTCAAACGGCAGGGCGGTGTTGCCGCAATGGCTGAAATCAATGATCGCAAGTCCAGCAAGCTCTATGCCGCGATTGACGCCTCCGATTTCTACAGCAACCCCGTGGCGAAGGACTGTCGGTCCCGCATGAACGTGCCTTTCATCCTGGCCGATGACGCGCTCGACAAGAAGTTTCTCGAAGAAGCGGCTGCCGCGGGGCTCGCCAACCTGAAGGGCCATCGCTCGGTCGGGGGTATGCGGGCCTCAATCTACAACGCGGTCGGCGAAGACGCTGTCGACGCGCTTATCGCCTTCATGGCGGATTTCGAAAAGGCGAACGGATAATCATGTACAAGGTTCTGACACTCAATAACATCGCCGTAGAGGGACTGCGGCGCCTGCCGCGTGAACGCTATGAAGTTGCGTCCGAGATAGCGCATCCCGATGCCATTCTGCTGCGCTCGGCCAACATGCACGAGATGGAAATCCCGGCGACGGTGGTTGCGATCGGCCGGGCCGGGGCAGGCACAAATAATATTCCTTGCGACAAGCTCGCCGCACGCGGTGTGCCGGTATTCAACGCACCGGGTGCGAATGCCAATGCCGTCAAGGAGCTGGTCATCGGCGGGATGCTGCTGGGTGCACGCAACCTCGCCCAGGCAAGCGAGTACGTAAAGACGCTCAAGGAAACCGGCGATGACCTCAAAAAAGCGGTCGAGAACGGCAAGAAGCAGTTTGTGGGCTTTGAGCTACCCGGCAAGACGCTTGGCGTGATCGGCCTCGGCGCCATCGGCGTCGAGGTCGCCAACTCGGCACTGGCGCTCGGCATGAAAGTGATTGGTTTTGACCCCGCGATCACGGTAAGCAATGCCTGGCAACTCTCGTCGGGTGTCTCGCAAGCCGAGACCTTGGATCAGTTGTTCCAGAACGCGGATTTCGTCACGGCTCACGTGCCGCTGATCGAGGCGACGAAGAACATCGTCAATGCTGACCGCATTGCCCTGATGAACAAGGGCGGTGTCCTGATTAATTTCGCGCGAGGCGGAGTTGTCGACAACGCCGCTGCGATAGCGGCGCTCGATAGCGGGAGACTGCACGCCTTTGTCAGCGATTTCCCGACACCTGAGCTTATAGCGCATCCGAAAGTCGTGGCACTGCCGCACCTTGGCGCGTCCACGGGCGAAGCAGAAGCGAACTGTGCGGTGATGGTCGCCGACAACGTCAAGGACTACCTCGAGAACGGCAATATCCGGTTCTCGGTGAACTTTCCGCAAGCCAGGTTGCCGCGCCTGGATGCCTGGCGCATCACGGTATCGAATGCGAATGTCCCGAACATGGTGGGCCAGATCTCGACCTGCATCGCGAATGCAGGACTCAATATCGAAGACCTGCTGAACAAGTCGATTGGCGGTATCGCGTACACCATCGTCGATGTAAACGGTGAGCCGTCCGACGCACTGCTCGATCAACTCCGGGCCATCGAGGGTGTTCTGACGTTGCGAAATCTCGGCAAGCCTGTAACCTGAGGAAACCCCTAGGGTTTTCGATTAGGACAAGCATGGCAGGTGGGGACGAAAAGAGTGGCGATCTGGACCTGGCGGCGATTCGCGATCAGATCAATGAGATCGACGAACGCATCCAGGGGCTGATCAACGCCCGGGCGAAGATCGCGCAGCAGGTCGGGGTTGCCAAAGGCGAGCTGGCCTCTGCCGTCGACTACTACCGTCCCGAGCGGGAAGCGGAGGTTCTGCGCAATGTCCTTGGCCGCAACGAGGGGCCCATGCGCGATGAGGAAATGCTCCGCCTGTTTCGCGAAATCATGTCGGCCTGCCTGGCGCAGCAGGAGCCTCTCAAGATCGGTTTCCTCGGCCCCGAAGGCACCTTCACGCAGACGGCCGTCTTCAAGCATTTCGGGCACTCCGTGCGCGCATTGCCGTTCCACACGATCGACGAGGTCTTCCAGGAAGTGGAATGCGGTGCGGCGGATTTCGGTGTCGTGCCGATCGAGAATTCCACGGAAGGCTCCGTCAACAACACCCTGGACATGTTCCTGACGTCGCCGCTGAAAATCGCCGGGGAGATCGAGCTCAAGATCGAGCAGCACTTGATGGGTAGCCGGAAAGGTCTTGAGAACATCGAGCGTATTTGTGCCCATGAACAGTCGCTGGCCCAGTGCCGTGGCTGGATCAGGGAGAACCTGCCGCACGTGGAACTGATCGGCATGTCCAGCAATGCGGCCGGCGCGCGGCGGGCGCGGGATGAAGACGGCACGGCCGCGATCGGTCCCGAGGTGGCGGCCGACGTGTACGAATTGCAGATCCTCGTCAATAACATCGAGGATCGCCCTGACAATGCCACACGTTTTCTTGTTGTCGGCCGCAAACTCCTGGCGGCAAGCGGCGAGGACAAGACGACGCTGCTGGTGTCGACCAGCGATACGGCTGGCGGGGCAGGTGTTCTGCATAGCCTGCTGCAACCACTTGCTACGCATGGCATCAGCATGACGCGCATCGAGTCGCGGCCTTCGCGGCGTCGCAAATGGGACTACGTGTTCTTCATCGACATCGAGGGCCACGCCGAGGAGGCGCCGGTTTCAGAGGCTTTAGCTGACCTCGAGCGCAGAGCTTCGCTGTTCAAGGTGCTGGGCGCCTATCCCAAGGCGATTGGCTGACAGGCGACACTCGTTCATGCACTTCAGAATCACACCCTCCAAGCTGCGGGACGCCCGGGTAACGGTACCCGGTGACAAGTCTGTGTCGCACAGGGCCCTGATGCTCGGCAGTGTCGCCAAGGGCAGGACGGAGGTCAGCGGGTTTCTCAATGGCGACGATTGCCTGGCGACCGCGGCGGCCATGCGTTCGCTGGGGGTCGAGATCAGGCAGACAGGGGCAACCGATGTCGTCATCGACGGTGTTGGGCTGCATGGACTCCGTGCGCCGCCAGGCGATATCGACCTCGGCAACTCCGGAACGGCCATGCGCCTCATGGCGGGCCTGTTGAGCGGCCAGTCCTTCAGTAGCGTGCTGACCGGTGACGCTTCGCTCAATGGTCGGCCCATGGGGCGGATCATAAAGCCGCTCACCGCGATGGGTGCTGCGATCGAGAGCGATTGCGACGGTACGCCGCCACTCCAGGTTTCAGGTGGCCTGAAGCTACGCGGCATCCACTATGACCTGCCGGTCGCCAGCGCCCAGGTCAAGTCCGCGATATTGCTGGCGGGCCTCTACGCCAGCGGCACGACGAGCGTCACCGAACCCGCGGTAACGCGCGATCACACCGAACGCATGCTGGGCTCGATGGGCGTCACCGTCGCGACATCCGGGCCGAGGATTTCGCTCGAAGGCGGGCAGGTGCTGCGCGCGACGCAGGTTAACGTGCCGGCGGACCTGTCATCTGCAACCTTCATAATCCTTGGTAGCTTATTGTCACAAGACGCGGATATTCTTATAGAAAATGTCGGAGTAAACCCGACAAGAACCGGTGTCATCGCCATTCTGCAGGCGATGGCAGCCGATATCACGCTCGAGAATCCCAGGTTGCTGGGTAAAGAGCCCGTGGCGGATATACGCGTCCGGTCCTCCCGGCTGCGGGGCGGTGCCGTCGATCCGGCGCTGGTCTCGCTCGCGATCGACGAATTTCCGGCCCTGTTCGTGGCGGCCGCCGCGGCAAAGGGCAAGACGACGTTTTCCGGAATCGGCGAACTGCGGGTTAAAGAGAGTGACCGCATCAGCGCCATGGCCGACGGCATGCGGCGCCTGGGAATCCAGGTGGATGAGACCGAGGATGGCGCCGTTGTGCACGGTGGGCGCTTCCGTGGTGGTGAGGTAGAAAGCTTCCATGACCACCGGGTCGCGATGTCCCTCGCAATGGCCGGGACTATCGCCGATGGCGAGGTTATTGTTCGCGACGTGGACAATGTGGATACGTCGTTTCCCGGCTTTGAGGACTGTATGGCGGGGCTGGGCGGCGAGATCGAGGTCCTGGATGCATCGTAGACGCGACGTCCCGGTTATCGCCATCGACGGCCCGAGCGGGTCCGGGAAGGGCACCATCGCCCGGCGCGTGGCCGAGGCCCTTGGCTATCACTTGCTGGACAGCGGGGCGCTGTACCGGCTGGTCGCCTTATCGGCCCAGATTTCCGGGGTCTCCCTCGAAAATGCCCAGGGACTCGCGGAGCTGGCCCATGACCTGGACGTCAGTTTTGGCAGCGATGACAAGGGCGACGAGCAGATATGGCTCGCGAACGAGGATGTCACGGCGCTGATCCGGACCGAGGAAGCGGGCGCCGGCGCCTCCACAGTCGCCCAGATCTCGGCGGTCCGTCAGGCCTTGCTCGAGCGTCAGCGGGCGTTTCGGCAGCCCCCCGGGCTGGTCGCCGACGGCCGTGACATGGGGACTCACGTGTTTCCGGACGCGACCCTCAAGATCTTCCTGACGGCAAGTGCCGAAGAGCGGGCCCGAAGGCGTCATAAGCAGTTGAAAGACAAGGGCTTGGATGTTAGCCTTGCCGCCCTTTCACGGGACATAGAGGACCGTGACCGGCGTGATTCCGAGCGATCGGTGGCGCCATTGAGGCCCGCAAAGGATGCCAGGATTCTGGACTCCTCGGGCCAGTCCGTCGAAGCAGTGACGCAAACTGTACTCGATTGGGTCGCCAGCCTCTAAATACCTTAGAAGGATTCATGGACGGGATCGAACAGGATGTTCGTTCCTTTTTTGTAATGACCGTCAGTCACAGGATGTGACACGACGCTAATGGGTGGGAGTATTTCTCCCGTAGGTTTTCATAACATGTCTGAAAGTTTTGCTGAGTTATTTGAAGAGAGTTTTGCCAGTCAACAAATAAAGCCGGGATCGATCATCACCGGTACCGTTGTCGCGGTAAATGACGATGTTGTAATCGTCAGTGCGGGTCTCAAGTCTGAGGCCGTAATCCCCATAGAACAGTTCAAGAACGACAAGCGCGAAGGCGAAATCGCCGTAGGGGATGAAATCGAAGTCGCACTCGATGCCGTGGAAGACGGCTTCGGTGAGACCAAGCTTTCCAGGGAGAAAGCGATACGTGCACGTACCTGGATCGATCTTGAGAAAGCCTTTGAGGCGGGTGAAGTTGTCGAAGGCGTGATCAACGGTCGCGTAAAAGGCGGTTTCACGGTCGAAATCGACAACGTCCGCGCATTCCTGCCGGGCTCACTTGTCGACGTTCGTCCGGTCCGCGATCCGAGTTACCTCGAGGGCAAGAGCCTTGAGTTCAAGGTCATCAAGCTCGACCAGCAACGCAATAACGTCGTTGTGTCGCGCCGTGCGGTTGTCGAAACAGAGTACTCAGCAGAGCGTGAGAAACTCCTCGCAGATCTGCAGGAAGGCAATACCGCCAAAGGTGTCGTCAAGAACCTCACCGACTACGGCGCGTTCGTCGATCTCGGTGGCATCGACGGTCTCCTGCATATCACCGATATGGCCTGGAAGCGCGTCAAGCATCCTTCCGAGATTGTTGAAGTCGGCCAGGAAATCGAAGTCAAGATCCTCAAGTTCGATCGTGAGCGGCAGCGTGTATCGCTGGGCATGAAACAGCTTGGCGACGATCCGTGGCAGGATCTCGCGCGTCGTTACCCGCCGCAGACCCGCATCTTCGGCAAGGTTACGAACGTTGCAGACTACGGCTGCTTTGTTGAAATCGAAGATGGCGTTGAAGGTCTTGTCCACGTTTCCGAAATGGACTGGACCAACAAGAACGTCAACCCGTCTCGTGTGGTAACCATTGGCGAGGAAGTGGAAGTCATGGTCATCGAGATCGACGAGGAACGTCGTCGTATTTCGCTGGGTATCAAGCAGTGCAAA
Source organism: uncultured Gammaproteobacteria bacterium (assembly GCA_963698895.1). Classification (GTDB taxonomy): domain Bacteria; phylum Pseudomonadota; class Gammaproteobacteria; order Steroidobacterales; family Woeseiaceae; genus UBA1847. The sequence continues at coordinate 411,417 of CAVOSO010000003.1, forward strand.
TCGAACCCCTGGGCCGAGTTCTCTTCTACCTTCAACCGCAACGACAAGGTTACCGGCCAGATCAAGTCGATCACGGACTTCGGCATCTTTATCGGTCTCGAAGGCGGCATCGACGGTCTCGTCCATCTCTCCGACATTTCCTGGGATCTGCCTGGCGAAGAAGCCGTGCGGAACTACAAGAAAGGTCAGGAGATCGAGGCCTGTGTCCTTGCCATCGATTCCGAGCGCGAGCGTATCTCGCTCGGCATCAAGCAGATGGAAAAAGATCCGTTCTCGAACTGGCTCGCAGCCAACCCCAAGAACTCGATCGTCAAGGGTACGGTCACGGAAGTTGACGCACGCGGCGCCACGGTCGACCTGGGCGACGGGATCTTCGGAACCCTGCGCGCTTCGGAACTGGCACGTGGCCGGGTAGAGGACGCACGGACCATGATCAAGGTTGGTGAAGAGGTTGAGGCAAAATTCACCAATGTCGATCGCAAGAACCGGTCGATACAGTTGTCGATCAAGGCGAAGGAAGTCCACGAGGAGCAGGAAGCAGTCAGCAGCTACAAGTCTGACGTTGCCGCGGCACCAGTGGGCACCACGCTCGGCGACCTTTTGAAGGAAAAAATGTCCGGCGAAAGCAAATAATAAGTAAAAAGGGTAGCCCAGACCCGCTGGTCTGGGCTACTATTGCCTTTAATATCCGTGGGTTACGCTAATTCGGCGATACGGAATAAGGTGAAATGACAAAATCTGAACTGATAGAAGCCATCTCGCGCAAGCAGAAACACCTTCCAGCCAAGGATGTTGAACTGGCCGTCAAGCATATGCTGGACCTGATGAGCGATTCGCTGGCCCAGGGGCAGCGCATCGAGATTCGTGGCTTTGGGAGTTTCTCCCTGCATTTCCGTCCACCCCGTATCGGACGTAATCCCAAGACCGGTGAAGCGGTTGCCCTGTCCGGCAAGTACGTGCCGCATTTCAAACCGGGCAAAGACCTGCGCGAACGCGTGGATGAAAGTCGCCATTTCCCGATTAAGAGTTAGAATCACCCTTTCTGCTGCATTGGTGCTTCGCCGGGAGTAAGCACATGATTAAACGTGTCGGGCTGATTATCCTGATCGTCATCCTGTTCGTTGCGATGTTCACCTTTACCGCGATGAATACCGGGGAGCTCGAACTCGATCTCGGCTTTGTCAAACAGACATGGCCCATTTCCATGACCCTCGCGGGGGTCTTCTTTATCGGCACCCTGTTCGGCATGCTGTGCATGACCGCTTTCGTCTTTCGACTGATCAATGAACGAAGGAACCTCCGGCGCTTGCTGCGCGTCTCCGAGTCCGAGCTCACCAGCCTCCGCAACCTGCCGCTAAGCGATGCCGACTGAAAAGGCCCTCATTCTTGCCGGGCTGTTCCTGTTACTGGCTGCAGCCGGCTGGGTCATCGGGCGGTTCGGCGAGCGCGACGACGAGGATCCGCCGCCGCCACTGAACATCGATTACCTCAAGGGCCTGAACTTCCTGCTGAATGAGCAAACGGACCAGGCCGTCGAGCATTTTCTGCGGATGGTACGGGTCGACGACAGGACGATCGAAACGCACTTTGCTCTCGGCAGCCTGTTTCGCCGGCGGGGCGAAGTGGACCGAGCCATACGCATTCACCAGAACATCATCGCGCGGCCGGACCTGGCATCCGAGCAACGAGACCAGGCGCTGTACTCGCTGGCCAAGGACTACCTGGCTGCCGGCTTGCTGGATCGGGCTGAAAAGCTGTTCGTGCGCCTGTCCGAAGGGTCGCGCTTCCAGGTCCAGGCGACCGAGGCATTGCGTGGCATTTACGAGCAGGAGCGCGATTGGGAGAAGGCCATCGATGCGGGGAAGCGCCTGGAGGTCCTGGGAGGGCGGTCTTTGGCGCTGCAAATCGCACATTACTATTGCGAGCTGGCCGAGGCTGCGGCGGCAGCGGGTGACTACACGGCGGCGCGCCAGTACGTCAAGAATGCGCAAGCCGGTCGGCCGCGCACGATGCGCGGCGCGTTGACGCGGGCGCACATTGCGCGCGATACCGATGACAGCAAGACGGCGCTGAAGCTCTACCACCGCATCATCAACGAGAACACGTACCTGATCGCGGAAGCCCTGCCGGAGATCGTGGCGATCTACACGCGTGAGAAGCAGGTGAAGGAGCTCGAGAGCGCGCTTAAGAGCCTGTTGGCCAAGAATCCGAAAATGGCGTCACTCGTTGCCTATACGGCGATCGTGAACGATATCGGCGGCATACCGGTGATCGATGAGTGCGTCGAGCAGTACATGCTCAATGAACCGACCCTCGGGGAGTTTGTCGATTTACAGCGACTCTCGAAGGAAGAAGGTGACAACGACTCGGCGTTCGCCAAGGTTCGCGGTGCGTTGTCCAAGCTTGCAGCGGCAACCCCGCGTTACCAGTGCCAGGAATGCGGATTTTCTAGTCAGCGCCTTCTGTGGCAGTGTCCCAGCTGCCGCAACTGGGAAACCCAGCGCCCGACCTCGCGCGTGCAGTTCGACACGGTCCTGCAGCACAGCATTACGCAGTAAACAGCCCGGTTTTGCCCGCAGACGTCGTCGGCACGCGTTTCTATGCTCCTTGATTCCTCACAACCTAAGGAGCAAATCATGAGAATCCTGAGTACCGCCACCCTGGCACTGCTGCTGATGGCACCACTGACTTCGCTGGCCGGCCAGGTCGACATCAATACGGCCGACGCCGAGACGATCTCGGCAGAACTCAAAGGCGTGGGCCTGTCCAAGGCCAGGGCGATTGTCGAATACCGCAAGAAGCACGGTCCATTCCGGAGCGCCGACGACCTGTCACTGGTCAAAGGCATCGGGGAGCGGACCGTTGAGTTGAATCGGGCGGATATCAAGGTTTCCGGGAACAAGAAATAGGAAGCCTGTGGCGTCAGCGGGCCGGGTCTGCCGCGCGGCGGACCTGGCTCTCGTTTGCACACGTGACGGTCGTCATGACTTGGTAATACGGTTTTCGCTATGATGCGGGCCTTCCTTGTTACCGGAGCGGCTCGTGAGCCAAAAAGTCAGAGCAGCAGTATTCCCCGTAGCGGGTCGCGGTACCCGTTTCCTTCCTGCCACCAAGGCAAGTCCGAAGGAGATGTTGCCCATCGTGGACAAACCGCTCATTCAATACGCGGTGGAAGAGGCGATCGCGGCCGGCGCGACAAAACTCGTTTTTGTAACAGGGGCATCCAAGCGTGCAATCGAAGATCATTTTGATACCGATGCCGAACTCGAGCAGTCTCTGACGGATTCCGGCAAGCACGACCTGCTTGCGTCGATTCGTGGCATCGTGCCTGAAGGCGTATCGTGTATTTATATTCGCCAGGGAGAGCCACTCGGCCTGGGCCACGCGGTGCTTTGTGCGCGCCCCGCGGTCGGTGATGAACCGTTCTTTATCCATCTTGCCGACGACCTGATTGCGGGCGAGCCCGGGTGCCTTGCCCAGATGGCTGATGAATTCGCCAAGCACGGGGGCAGTGTTGTCGCCGTCGAGACGGTACCCAGGGCGCATACGTCGAGCTATGGCATCGTCGCTGTCGATGAGTCGGACCGGAATCGCATCACGCAGATCGTTGAGAAACCTGCGCCGGAGGATGCACCCTCGAACTCGGCCGTGGTCGGCCGTTACCTCCTGACACCGGCGATCTTCGACAAGCTCGAGAAGACAGGGCGGGGCGCAGGCGGTGAGATCCAGCTTACCGACGGAATTGCCGACCTGCTCGACGAATCGGCCGTCTACGCGTACTCGTTTGACGGTGTGCGCTATGACTGCGGCAGCAAGCTAGGCTACTTGCAGGCTACCGTTGCCTACGGCCTCAAACACCCGGATACGGGCGAGCGCTTCCGGGAGCATCTCAAGAGTCTTCTCGCAAGCTAGTTACTCCCCTTATCCTGATCCAGGCAGCGCGTCCTGGACGTGTCAGTGTTTCGTTGTTCCGGCAGAGGGGCTATCCTACCCGGGTATCCCACAACCGCGGCGAAAAATACATGAGAATAATCAGCGGCTTGGTGTTGCTGTGTTCGATCACGGCGGCAAACGCGCAGCAGTCCTACCTGGTCGACTGGGACGTGGCGGGTGAGGAGGCGATCCGGCACCTGGTCGAACTCGTCCGGATAGACACGAGCAATCCGCCGGGCAACGAGACGCTCGTCGTCGACTACCTGGAGGCCGAACTCGCGAAAGAGGGTATCGAATCGGAGGTCTTCGCGCTGGAAGAGTCGCGAGCAAATCTGGTTGCCCGAATTCCGGGTAACGGCACCAAGCGTCCAATTCTGCTCATGGGCCATACCGATGTCGTCGGTGTGCAGCCAGACAAATGGTACGCCGATCCATTCAGCGGCAATCGCGAAGATGGGTTCATTTATGGCCGTGGCACGCTCGACGATAAGGATAACGTTGCAGCTGCGCTGATCGTCCTGAAGTTACTCAAGCGCTACGGCGTCGACCTGGAGCGGGACATTATCTTTCTCGCTGAGTCCGGCGAGGAAGGTACGCCTGAGGTTGGCATCAACTTCATGGTCGACAATCACTTCGACAAGATTGACGCGGAGTATGCACTGGCGGAGGGTGGTCAGTCCGTTATCAGGGCCGGCAAAGTCAGCACCGTCGGGATCGAGACAACCGAGAAGATGCCGCGTCGCGTAACACTCATCGCACGGGGTAAACCCGGACACGGTTCTGTGCCGACGACGCAAAATGCGGTAACCATACTTGCCAACGCAATTGCCAAAGCCGGCGAGTGGGAGACCGAGGTGCGCCTCAACGAGACGACACGCACTTACTTCCGGCGCCTGGCGGAGATATCGGCACCGGACGATGCGTGGCGTTACTTGAATGTCGAGAACCAGGAAGAGAGCGACGCGATCCAGCGGCACTTTCTGGAAACCTTCCCTTACCATTATTCGATTTCGCGCACGTCGGTTGTGCCCACTGTCATCGACGCTGGCTTTCGTCGCAACGTCATCCCGTCGGAGGCCAGGGCGATTATCGATATTCGCATGCTGCCCGATGAGAATGTCGACGAGTTCTACGCGAAGCTGGCGGCCGTTATCGACGATCCTCGTGTCGAGATAGTGCCTGAGCATATATATCGGCCTGCTGCGCCACCGTCAGCGATCGACAACGAGATGTTCCAGGTTCTTGAAGAGGTCGCCTTGCGCATGTACCCGGACGCGACCGTCCTGCCTATCATGTCGACTGGTGCAACGGACATGGCGCAGGTTCGCGCCAGGGGGATGCAGGCCTACGGCATTGGACCCGCACGATCCATCGACGAAATAAACAGTGGCTTCGGTGCGCATGGTGACAACGAACGCATCGAGGAAGCGGCGTTCATTGGGCTCGTGCAGTACCTGTGGAACGTCGTGATCGAGATTTCGACGAGCCAATGACCGGGCGCTGGTCACTCATACTGCTGGTCGCGGCAAACCTGTTGCCACTCGCCGGTGTTTTCTTGTGGGATTGGGATGTGTTCTTCCTGCTGCTCCTGTTCTGGTGCGAGAACGTCATCATCGGGCTATTTGGTATAGCGCGGCTGGTCGTCGCGTCGAAGAACGACGAGATTCGCGAAGGACTGTTCCTGCCGTTGTTCTTCCTCGTGCATTATGGCGGCTTCATGTTTGGCCACTTCATGGTGTTGTTCGGAATGTACTCTGGGCACATGGAGGATCTGGGCAGCGACCCTCAGCCCGAGGACTACTATCGACTGGTTCTCGATAATCTCAGCTGGGTTGCCATAGCGGCCTTGTTTGTGTCGCACGGCTGGTCATTCGTTGAGAACTACATGGGGCGGAATGAGCACGAGCGACTATCGCCGATGCAGGCGATGGGATTGCCGTACAAGCGCATGGCAATTACTCACGTTGCGCTGATTCTCGGTGGCTTCTTCCTGATCGAGAAAGGGCAGCCATTGGCAGGCCTCGTGATCCTGGTGCTTCTGAAGATCGCGCTGGACGTGACATTTCATCGCCGCGAGCACCGGCAACTCAACCAAGTACCATCTGCACCGCTGAACAGGGGAAATTAAATGAAACGTCTCGTTATCTTACTAGTGACCTTGTGTGCCTTGACGGGCCTGGCACAGGTGCAGGCCGACGAAGCCGATCAGAAAGCCGTCTTGATCACGGGGGCCACGACGGGCATCGGGCGCATGGCGGCAGAGAGGCTCGCGGCCAACGGTTATTTCGTCTATGCCGGTGCTCGTAAACCGGCCGACATCGAAGCGTTGAACAAGATCGAGAACGTCCAGGCAATTCGGCTCGATGTTACGGTCCAGGAAGAAATCGATGCGGCCGTGAAACACATTCGCGCCGAGGGGCGGGGACTCTGGGGCCTTGTGAACAATGCCGGCGTCAATGTTGTCGGGCCGTTGATAGAGTTCGACGACAAAGACTTCGACTTCCTGTTCGCGGTCAACGTGCGCGGGGTCTTCAGTGTGACTAAAGCATTTGCGCCGCTCATCATCGACTCGCAGGGACGCATCGTAAATATCAGTTCGGTGTCGGGAATCGGCACGGGCCCGGCCTATGGCCCCTATAGCATGACCAAGCACGCACTCGAGGCATTCACAGATGCGCTGTCGGAGGAGATGGAGGCCACCGGTGTCGAAGTCTCGGCGATAGAGCCCGGCAACTACAGCTCTGCGATCGGGCTGACGCGCTGCAAGCGCATGCTGGCCAAGGCGGATTCCGCGGCCTCACAGTACTGGGCGGATCTGATGAAGGAACACGTGGACTATTGCCGCGAACGGGTGGCCCCCGGCTTCAAGTCGACCGCGCCGGAACCTCTAGCGGTTGCTGAGGCGATAGAGCATGCGTTATCCGCCGATGTGCCCCGGGATCATTACCTGGTGGTTCCGGAAAAAGGCACAGCCGGCTGGATAACGTGGTCCCTGGTCTCCGATTTGCTCGACCTGAATACGGACGCCAGGCATGGTTTCTCGCGAGATGAGATTGTCGATATTCTCGATCGCGAAATCGCTTACCGCGCCGGCGACGAGACGGTCTGGGACGACTTGCGCGAGGATTGAGAAGGCAATGATCTACAAGTGCCTGTATACGAGTCTTGTCGTTGTATTGGCAACCGGTTGTGCGACTGACGCCGACCGGGCGCCGCCGCCATGGCAGGACATCGAAATGTCGTTCGAACCAGTTGGTCGACTGGTAAGCACGGACTACGACTACGGGTTCAGGGCGTATGCGATCGAGGGCGAAGACGGTCTGGAGTATCTCTATAACGATGAGTTACGGCCGCCTGATTCGCCGGCCGGGCCATTGCCCGTCGATTGTGACGAAACCAAGCAAATTGGTGTCTGGTTGAACCCCGGGCCGGAGCTCGAGAAGAAGAGCCGCCTGGACCGGAGCGTCGAGATTCACGCGAAGCAGCCGCGCGTGGACGTGCGCTGGTCGCATTCGGAGCGCCCGGAAGGCGATACCCGCTATCGCTGGTCGAGACACGTCGTATTTGGCGAACGTTTCGTCACGCGCATCAATCTTGCCAAGGAAGACCGGGTGGATGGTGTGATGACACTGACTATCCACAAGGGCGATGAGGTGCTCTACACCACGGCCTTTCAACTCATGGGGTGCGGATTACGATCCGGCAAAGAAAAAGCCCGCTAAAAAGCGGGCTTTTCTGAATTTGGCTCCCCGACCCGGACTCGAACCAGGGACCAATTGATTAACAGTCAATCGCTCTACCAACTGAGCTATCGGGGAATTTTGGTCACCCTTAGGTGCGGGCCGCGATTTTGGTCTAGCCTCAGGTGCTTGTCAACCCATGAGCGCTCGTTTTATACGTCTTATGGATTCTTGCAGCGTCTCCGTCGAACAGGCGAAGGAAAAGCGCACATAGCCGGCGGCGCCAAACGCCGAGCCAGGGACGCAGGCCACGTCCGCCTCGTTGAGGAGGAACTCGGTGAACTCGATATCATCCTTCATCCCTCTTGCGTCCAGAGCCGCCTGGACCCTGGGGAACGCGTAAAAAGCACCCTCGCCAGCGCGGCACTCAAAGCCGTCGATCTCGTTGAGCGCCGCGACGAAATAGTCGTGACGTGCCTGGTAGGCGGATGCCATCTTACGGACGCAGGACTGGTCGCCGTTGAGCGCCTCTACAGCCGCTGCTTGTGACACGCTACAGGCGTTGGTCGTGCTCTGGCTCTGCACGGTCGTCATCGCGGTGATGAGCTCCTGCGGGCCAGCGGCATAGCCGATGCGCCAGCCCGTCATGGCGTAGGCTTTCGAAACGCCGTTCGCGGTGACCGTGCGATCCAGCAGGGATGGGCAGGCCGTTGCAAAGCTGACAAACGGGTCAGCCGCCCAATGGATGTGCTCATAGATGTCGTCCGAGAGCACGACGATGGCGGGGTGCTTCTCGATAACGGCGCCCAGTGCGCCCATCTCGGCCCGCGTGTAACAGGCACCGGTCGGGTTCGACGGATTGTTGATGATCAGGAGTCGGGTGCGGTCGCTAATGGCCGCATCCAGCTGCTCGGGCGTGATCTTGAAGTCCTGGTCGATCCCCGAATCGATGATGACGGGCTCCGCGCCCGCGAGTCGAACCATGTCCGGGTAGGAAACCCAGTACGGCGCGGGGATGATCGCCTCATCGCCGGGCCCAAGCAGGCCAAGGCACAGGTTGAAGAGGGCCTGTTTCGCGCCGCAGGTAACCACGATTTGTGACAGCGCGTAGTCCAGTTGATTCTCCCGGGAGAATTTCGCCTGAATTGCCGTTTTGAGCTCGGTCGTGCCGTCGACCGGTGTGTAGCGCGTCTGCCCGGCGTTGATAGCGGCAATGGCCGCGTCACGAATGTGCGACGGTGTATCGAAATCGGGTTCGCCGGCGCCCAGGCTGATCAGGTCCCGGCCCGCCGCGCGCAGTTCGGACGCCAGCGCGAGGACAGCGCCGGTGGGAGAGGGCTTCACGGAAGCCATACGTTTTGAAACTGGTAAGATCACTCGATTGCCCCTTAGGTATGCAACGCCATGGTACGTGAAACAACAGACCTCCCCAATACCCCGGATAGAGATCGAGGCCGGTTTGCGCTGGTTGCCGATTTCTCGCCGGCCGGCGACCAGCCCGCCGCGATCGACGGGCTTGCGGAGGGGCTGGATGACGGGCTTGCACGGCAGGTCCTGCTGGGGGTGACGGGATCGGGTAAGACGTACACGATCGCCAGCGTCATCGAGCGTACTCAACGCCCCGCGATCGTCCTCGCGCCCAACAAGACCCTTGCGGCGCAGCTCTACGGGGAGATGCGGGAGTTCTTCCCCAACAACGCCGTCGAGTATTTCGTGTCCTATTACGACTACTACCAGCCCGAAGCTTACGTGCCGTCGTCGGATACGTTTATCGAGAAGGACGCGTCGATCAACCAGCACATCGAGCAGATGCGACTGTCGGCGACCAAGGCGCTGATCGAGCGACCGGACGCGATTATCGTTGCGACCGTTTCGGCGATTTACGGTCTCGGTGATCCCGAGGCTTATTTCAGTATGGTGCTGCATGTCACCCGGGGAGATCGTATCGACCAGCGGACGATCCTGCGGCGCCTTGCGGAGATGCAGTACACGCGCAATGAGCTGGAGCTCTCCCAGGGCACGTACCGGGTGCGGGGCGATGTGATCGACGTGTTCCCGGCGGAGTCCGAGCGCGACGCCGTACGCATCGAGCTGTTCGATGACGAGGTGGAGTCGATTGCGTACTTCGATCCGCTGACCGGTGAAGTCGTGCGTCGCGTGCCACGTTTTACGATCTTCCCGAAGACACACTACGTCACGCCGCGCGAGAAGCTCCTGGAGGCCTGCGAGCATATCAAGGTCGAGCTTAAGGACCGGCTGACATACCTTCGCGAGCATGAAAAACTGCTTGAAGCACAAAGGCTTGAGCAGAGAACCTTATTTGATTTAGAGATGATCAGGGAGCTTGGTTACTGTTCCGGAATCGAGAACTACTCGCGCTACCTGTCGGGCAGGGAGCCCGGCGAGCCGCCGCCGTGCCTGTTCGACTACGTGCCCGACAACGCGCTGCTGATTATCGACGAGAGTCACGTGACGGTGCCCCAGCTCGGTGCGATGTACAAGGGAGACCGCTCGCGCAAGGAGACCCTTGTCGAGTATGGCTTCCGCCTGCCGTCGGCGCTCGACAACCGGCCGCTGCGCTTTGACGAGTTCGAGGGTCTGTCGCCACAGACCATTTATGTCTCGGCGACGCCGGGCGACTACGAGAAAGAACACGCCGACAACATCGTCGAGCAGCTCGTTCGTCCGACCGGGCTGATCGATCCAGCCGTCGAGGTGCGGCCGGCAGGCACGCAGGTCGACGACGTGCTGTCCGAGATCAACAAGCGCACGGCGAATGGGGAGCGCGTGCTCATCACCACCCTGACGAAGCGCATGGCTGAGGACCTGACGGACTACCTGCGGGAACACGGCATTGCGGTGCGCTACCTGCACTCGGATATCGGGACCGTCGAGCGCACTGAGATTATTCGGGACTTGCGGCTCGGTGCTTTCGACGTACTGGTCGGCATCAACCTGCTTCGCGAGGGCCTGGACATGCCCGAGGTTTCCCTGGTCGCGATCCTGGATGCGGACAAGGAGGGCTTCCTGCGCTCGGAGCGTTCGCTGATACAGACGATCGGGCGCGCTGCGCGGCATCTGCACGGCACGGCAATCCTCTATGGCGATCGTATTACAGGCTCCATGCGCCGAGCCCTGGACGAAACCGACCGGCGCCGCGAGAAGCAGGTGATCTATAACGACACACACGGCATCACGCCCAAGACGATCGTCAAGCAGGTGGCGGACGTCATGGAGTCCGCTTACCCGGTGCCGGGCAGGAGCGGTAGCAAGGCGGCGGACAAGAACGCGATTTATGAAGTAATGAGTCCGGAGCAGCTCCTGAAGCGGGCCGCGAAGCTCGAGAAGAGGATGCTCAAGCACGCCCGGGACCTGGAATTCGAAGAGGCGGCGAAGCTGCGCGACGAGATCCACTCGATTCGTGCCCTGGGGCTCGGAATCAGTGGTGCAAAAGCGGGCTGAAAGGCCTTGCAGTCGCACAATCCGTTCAGTATCTTACGCGTCCCTTCGAGAGCAAGGGCGATTAGCTCAGGGGTAGAGCGCCACGTTGACATCGTGGAGGTCGCAGGTTCGAAACCCGCATCGCCCACCATTCTCGGAAAAAGCACCTGATTTTTTTAAGAAAATTAGGGTTTCCGAGGTTGTTTCCTGCGCGCAGGCTTATTAGAATCGCGTTCCCGCTGTGACCGCGGCAGTTTCCCGTTGGTCAGTGCGGCTTAAGATGTTGAATTTGCGGAGGATTTGGGTATCGCAGTTACAAAGCGCGTAAGGCGCAATGATGAAATCGAGGCCACCCAGGTGCGGGTTATCGACTCGGACGGTGAACAGGCCGGGGTCATGGGTATCGCGGCAGCGATCAGTTTGGCCAAAGAAGAAGGGCTCGACCTGGTCGAAGTGTCCCCGATGGCGGAGCCCCCGGTATGCCGCATTATGGATTTTGGTAAGTACCTGTTCGAACAGAACAAGAAAAACCAGTCTGCGAAACGCAAACAAAAGCAGGTTCATGTCAAGGAAATCAAGTTCCGCCCGGGAACGGACGAAGGCGATTACCAGATCAAGCTCAGGAAGCTCAAGGAGTTTCTTGAGAACGGTGACAAGACGAAAGTCACCTTGAGATTCAGCGGTCGGGAGATGGCGCACAGGGAACTGGGCGCGCAGCTTCTGGCCAGGGTCAGAGATGACCTGGAAGAGTACGGTTCGGTCGAGCAGATGCCCCAGATGGAAGGGCGGCAGATGGTCCAGGTCATAGCGCCAAAGAAACACTAGGCGCCAGGCAACCGCACCGAATAAAAAGCGAGTAACGACCCGGATTCGGGTCATTAATCCGCCTGCCGCGACAACTGGGTTGATTCTCAGTTCAGGTACGTTGCAAGGCCAAAAAAGGAAAGCACAATGTCTAAGATGAAGACGAACCGGGGCGCCGCCAAGCGCTTCAAGAAGACGGGCAAGGGTGGCTTCAAGCGCTCCCAGGCCCATCTCAATCACATTCTTACGAAAAAGAAGTCCAAGCGTAAACGTCAACTCGGCAACACGCTGCAAGTCGCAGATGCCGATGTGAAGGCCGTGAAGCGCATGCTTCCGTACAGCTAAGAGGAGATTGAGAAATGGCACGAGTAAAACGTGGCGTAACCGCCAAAGCCCGCCATAAGAAGGTCCTCGGTAAAGCGAAGGGCTACTACGGCGCGCGTTCCAAACTATTCAAGACGGCAAAGCAAGCCGTTATCAAGGCAGGACAGTACGCCTACCGTGATCGCCGTCAGCGCAAGCGCCAGTTCCGCTCGCTGTGGATCACGCGTATCAACGCCGCTGCGCGTTTGCACGGCCTGTCCTACAGCCGCCTGATCAATGGTTTGCACAAGGCCGAGATCGAGGTCGACCGCAAGGTCCTGGCTGATATCGCTGTCCACGATCCGGAAGGGTTTGGTGCGATTGCCGCAGCCGCGAAGGCGGGTCTCGAACAGCAAGCTGCCAGTTAAAATCGACTGTGCCGGTCGGGTGAAGCCCGGCCGGCCTGTTCCGACAGCCATGACCTCCCTGAGCGACCTTATCTCCAAGGCTGCGTCGGATATCGATGCAGCGAACGACCTCGCCGCACTGGACGCGGTCCGGGTCGCATTCCTCGGCAAGAAAGGCGAAATCACGGCGCGTCTGAAGACCCTGGGGTCTTTGCCTGCCGAGGAACGCTCGGCGGCCGGCCAGGAGATCAACCAGGCCAAGCAGGAAGTGCAGGCGCGCCTGACTGCGCGTCGCGAGGCGCTCGAGGCGGCGGCACTGGAGGCGAAGCTCGCAGCCGATGCGGTCGACGTTACGCTCCCGGGAAGGGGTGCCTCGATCGGTGGCTACCATCCCGTGACGCGGGCCATGCTGCGTATCGAGAAAATCTTCAAGAATGCCGGGTTCGGCGTTCGTTCGGGCCCTGAGATCGAGGATGATTTCCACAACTTCACGGCCCTGAACATTCCGGACAACCACCCGGCGCGTGCCATGCACGACACGTTCTATTTCCCGGGCGGCAAACTCCTGAGAACGCATACGTCGCCGGTGCAGATTCGCTCGATCGTCAAGGAAGGCGTGCCGATCAAGATTATCGCGCCGGGCCGTGTGTATCGCTGCGACTCCGACCAGACACACACGCCGATGTTTCACCAGGTCGAAGGGCTCGTTATCGATGAGCATATTAGTTTCGCTCACCTGAAAGCCGTTCTGCATCAATTCGTCGAGGCGTATTTCGAGCGCAAGGCCGAACTCCGTTTCCGGCCCAGCTATTTCCCGTTCACGGAGCCGTCGGCCGAGGTTGACGTGTCCTGGGGCGAAGGGAAATGGCTCGAAATCCTCGGCTGCGGCATGGTGCACCCCAACGTCCTCGAAGCGGCCGGCGTGGACCCGGAAAAATACACCGGCTACGCGTTCGGTATCGGGATCGAGCGCCTCGCGATGTTGCGCTACGGCGTGACGGACCTGCGTACGTTCTTTGAGAACGACCTTCGATTCCTGCAGCAGTTCAGGTAAGCGCGATGAAGATTGCAGAATCCTGGTTACGTGAGTGGGTCAGTCCCGAGCTGACGACTGAAGAACTCGGTCATCAGCTGACCATGCTCGGGCACGAAGTCGACGCCATTGACTACGAAGGGGCCGGCATCGCCGACATTGTCGTTGCCGAGGTCGTCGAATGCGGCAAGCACCCGGACGCGGACAAACTGAGCATCTGCAAGGTGACGGACGGAGGTGATGAGCTCATCGATATCGTCTGCGGGGCGCCGAACGTTCGTCAGGGCCTGAAGACCCCGCTGGCGAAGCCGGGCGTTACCTTGCCCAATGGCTTGAAGCTCCGCAAAGCGAAAATTCGCGGTGTGGTATCGAATGGCATGTTGTGCTCGGCGGTCGAGCTGGGACTTGGCGACGAGTCCGACGGAATCATGGAACTGCCCGCCGATGCCGAGGTTGGCACGCCACTTGTCGATCTGCTCGCGTTGCCCGATGCGATCATCGATCTCGACCTGACGCCGAATCGCGGCGACTGTTTCAGCGTCCTCGGTATTGCCCGGGATGTGGCGGCTTTGACGGGCGCTGCGCTCAGGAATCCCGGCGTCGCTCCGGTTGCAGCCACGATTGAAGACACCCATCCCGTCGAACTGGTCGAGCCTGCGGGATGCCCGCGATTCGCGGGTCGGGTCATCCGCGGTATCGACCCTGCGGCGAAGTCGCCCCTCTGGATGGTCGAGCGCCTGCGCCGAGCCGGCTTGCGAGGCATTTCGCCCGTGGTCGATATCACCAATTACGTCATGCTGGAACTGGGACAGCCCCTGCACGCGTACGATGCGGCGCTCCTGACGGGTCCGATCCGACCGCGTCTTGCCAAAAAGGGCGAGAAAGTAACGCTGCTGGACGAAAAAGAAATGGAGCTGCGCGATGACACGCTGATCATCACCGACGACAGCGGCCCCATCGGTATCGCCGGGATCATGGGCGGGCTCAGCACGGCCGTATCGGCTACGACGACCGATGTATTCTTCGAAGCCGCATTCTGGCCCCAGGATTTCATGGCCGGCAGGGCGCGAAATTACGGCATGCACACCGATGCGTCGTTGCGTTTCGAGCGTGGCGTCGATCCGGAGGGGCAGGGTCGTGCTGTTGAGCGCGCCACGCAATTGCTGCTTGAAATCGCGGGCGGCGAGGCGGGCCCAACGGTCGTCGATTCCTCGCAAAAGCATCTGCCAAAGCGCGCAACGATCGTCCTGCGCAAGAGCCGCCTGGCGCACTTGCTGGGTCTTGAAATCGATGCTGCCGAAGTCACGCAGATCCTCGAAAGCCTGCAGCTTGAGGTCGCGCCGACGCCGGATGGATGGAGCGTTACCGCACCAAGCCATCGCTTCGATATCGAATACGAAGTCGACCTGATTGAAGAAGTCGCGCGAATCCATGGCTACGATTCGATCCCCGAGACGACCCTCGCGGCGCAATCGCCGCTGGAGACCGTAACCGAGTCCCGGATCGACACGGAGCGTGCGGCCGCGACCCTGATCGGGCGGGACTACCAGGAGATCGTGACCTACAGCTTTATCGATCCCGAAGCGAACGCAAAATTCACAGGCTGCGATTCGGCGCTCGTGCTGACCAATCCGATCTCGTCGGAACTCTCGGTCATGAGGGCCTCCCTGTGGCCGGGCCTGGTGGCCGCCGCGTCCACCAACATGGCTCGTCAGCAGGATCGTGTGCGGCTGTTCGAAGCGAGTCGTTCCTACCACGGTACGCTGGACGCGCACGAAGAGGTCGTCCGACTCGCCGGGCTTATTGCCGGGCCGGTTGTGCCGGAGCAATGGGGCGCCAGGGCAGAAAACGTCGATTTCTTTGACGTGAAGTCGGATGTGGAAGCCGTACTCGCGCTCACAGGCGACATGTCCGATGTGCGTTTTGCGGCAACTGAACATCCGGCGTTACAGCCCGGGCAGGCCGCCGAAATTCGCCGCGGCGACGAGGTCATCGGTTTGGTCGGCAAGTTGCATCCGCGCCTTGCGAAGGACTATGACCTGAAGAAACCGGCCTACGTTTTCGAACTCGACGTCGAAAAAACACTCGCGTCTTCGGTGCCGTCGGCCGATGTGATCTCCAGGTTCCCGGCAATCCGCCGCGATATCGCCGTCGTGGTCGATGAGAAAGTCACGGCCACCGAAGTTGTCGACGCGGTCGCCGAGGCCGCTCCGGATCTGATTCGGGATGTCAGGATATTTGACATTTACCGGGGTGATAAAATAGAAGCAGGGCGAAAAAGCATCGCAATAGGCTTGATTTTGCAGGAAACATCCCGCACCCTTACTGACGATGATGCGGACACCGCAATGGCTGCCGCGATCGCCAAACTAGAAGATAAATTCGCTGCGTATTTAAGAGACTGATTCCCGATGGCACTGACCAAAGCAGACATGGCCGAGTCGTTGTTCAATGAGCTGGGTCTCAACAAAAGAGAAGCTCGCGAGTTGGTCGATATGTATTTTGAGGAGCTGCGCGCATCACTCGCAGTTGGGGAGCAAGTCAAACTTTCCGGGTTCGGGAATTTTGATCTTCGGGATAAAAAAGAACGTCCAGGCAGAAACCCGAAAACGGGGGAAGAGATTCCGATCAGCGCACGTCGCGTTGTGACATTTCGACCAGGACAAAAACTAAAGGCCCGAGTGGAAGCATATGCTGGAACCGGGGAATAACGACGAACTACCTCCAATTCCTGGGAAGCGATACTTCACCATCGGCGAAGTGAGCGACCTTTGTGCGGTCAAGCCGCACGTACTCAGGTATTGGGAGCAGGAGTTCCCGCAACTGAAACCTGTAAAGCGTCGGGGCAACCGCCGTTACTATCAGCGTCAGGACGTTCTGATCATTCGCCAGATCAGGAGTCTCCTCTATGACGAGGGTTTCACGATCGGGGGTGCCCGGCAGCGCCTGACCGGCGACGATGCCAAGTCAGATGTGACGCAAAGTCAGCAGATAATCAAGCAGATACGCATGGAACTTGAACAAGTTCTTAAGATTCTGCGCCGCTAAAAATCACTTCTTCCATCCTGTAGCAGTGGCAAGTATCATTGCCGCCGTCTGTTATTGTTGCAGACCACGGTCGGGGCGTAGCGCAGCCTGGTAGCGCACCACAATGGGGTTGTGGGGGTCGGAAGTTCGAATCTTCTCGCCCCGACCAATTAATGAAAACGAGGCCGCTCTCCCTTCCGGTGAGCGGCTTTTTTTTCGCGCCTACTCGTGAGCAATCGCCTTCTCTGTAAACAAGAAATCCTTCAGCTCCTTGTCGAAGGTCGGGTCCTGCCGGCGAATCCATTCCAGCACCATGGCCGCGTGCTCTTTTTCCTCGTCACGGTTGTGCGCGAGGATCGCTCGCAGCTCGTCGTTCTTGCACGCGTCGACACGCTGGTTATACCAGTCGACCGCTTCCAGTTCTTCCATCAGCGACGTGATGGCACGGTGCATGTCGCGCGTTTCATCGCTGAGCTCTTCCACGGGCTCGTGGTATCCCTCGTTTGCCATTTCAGTTCCTCTTCTTGATTGTTTCAAACGCCCTGGCTGCAAACTCCATAGCAACCAGGAATGCCATCAATAATGCCAGCATCGACGCCGCTCCCGAAACCGGCAGTATTGCGGACTGCTTTGCAGAGATACCGTAGGCCGCCCACACGATGACCGATGCAAATACCGGGTCGCGATACCTGAGGACCACATGGGCCCCGATCGCACCGGCGACGGCGAGCTTGAGGAGGGCCCACTGGATCGCGGTAAGCCAGATGTCGTCCCAGCCGTTGCCGGTCTGCAGGGCACTGGCGTTCGCGATGGTCGCGACGCAGACCCAGCTCGTATAGAGGCTGAACGGCAGATAGAGGACCAGGTGTTCGGCAAAAGGTGCGTCTGCGATTTCAGTGAGCAGACCGCGATAGATGAGAACCAGGGTCGAGAGGATGACGAGCATGATGATCAGGGAAAGCACGAGCAGATCGTAGTGCCAGACAACGATCCAGGTGGCATTCATCAGGCAATTGACCTGGAATAAGGTCGACAGGCGGGCAATTTTTGCGTTCGTGCGCTGTGCCGGCAGCGCCTGCCAGACGACGAACGCGAGCAATGCGAGGTAGATGACGCCCCATATCGAGAACGTAAAGCCTGCGGGTGTAAACAGCGACGGATATTTAGCCGAGATCTCCGGCTTGGTCTGCCCGTTGATAGGCAGAGCATTCGAGAGGATATTCAGGAGGATTACGACGGCAAAGGCGACCAGGTTTCCGCCCCAGTCCCGGAAGTTTCTCTGCATGCGATCGACTTCGTTCAGACCGGTGCGGCCATTGGCAGCTTGCGATCCTGGATGCCCAGCAAGATGGGTTGGGCGGATTCGCGGTAGATATTCACCTTCGCGTTGAAGGCGACGCGTGACAGGCCGTGCTTGTCCTTGATGGTAAGGCGCCGGATATTAAATTGTCCGCCACCGATATGTTCACCGGTCAGGTAACACTTGATTGCGGTTACGCGCTCGCCCGAGAGGTCCATGCCGCTGAGCTGCGACAGGTTGCCCTGGGCGCGTTCAAGGAAGGTCACGGCGTCAACATTCGGGTCCACCTTAAGTGTCCCGGTGTCGGTATGCGATGCGATACTCGTCATGAAGTCGCCCACGAGGATCTGACCAGGTAGCGCGGCGTCAATCATGCGGGCCAGTTCAATCGTCACGTCACCGACAATAAAGTCATGTGTCGTCGGGTTCAGACCCTCTGCCTGGTGAAATTCGTAACAGCTGCCCACGTGGAAACAGGCGCGAAGGCGCGGCACTGCCTTGGTCGCGGACTTGCTGCGGGCGATTGCGTTGTCCGCGAGGACGATATGCATGAAATGATAGAGATTGACGCTGGCCTCGAGGCCTTGGTCGCGATTCCAGATGTAGAACCCGTCGCCACTCGACGAACGCGCAAAGTCGATATTGACATCCTGCTCCAGCATCTTCGCGTGTGCTGAATTCAGGGAATACGCGAGGCTATTCAACTGGGTCATCTGCTCGAACGGCGTCAACAGGCTGAAGCCGACGATATCGAACAAGGTTACGGCGCGGCTCGGTACGTAGTTGATGCCGAATTTGCGGATCATTCCCTCGATGATCTGGGTTTCGATCTTGTTACCCACCAGCGGCTCGCGCAGCCGGATGTTTATCGGCTCGATATCCAGCAGCCGGGAGACCTTTTGCATCTGCGTGATGGTCAGTTGCCGCTCTCCGGAGATGAGCTCCGTAATAAAATGCGGAGATACCCGGGGAGGGCGGTTGTCTGCCCGTGGGCTCGTGTATTCCGCGATCGCATAGTGCGGTACGACCAGGATCAGTACGCCCTGGTCGAGTGGCGTCCAGCTCAGGATGCTGTTTTGGCCGAGCGACCAGTGACTCCGGAGCGCCGTTTCCAGGTGTGACAGGTTACTACGCTGCCGCAGGCCCATGGACTGAGCCAGTCCGGCCAATTGATCCAGGTACGGTGAATAATCGGTTATTCGCCGAATCCCGGATTTCGACAGTTCGTCTAATTCCATTCGATTCCCCACAACGACTTTCGCGATCGTGGATTCTCTGCCACAGTTCGCTCGTACCAACGTAATGAACTCTTTTGAGCAGCGCAAGTGTTTGAATAACGCTGTGGTAGTTTACATAACATATGGCACCGAAAGGCCCGCACATCAAAGAAATTTACGCGTTGCGTGAACGACTTGCAGACGAGACCGTGGTGACGCCTGTGCTCCGGTGCGCAGCGATCGAGGCCTTGCTGGGGGGTGGAACCGAAGTCTACGCGAAACTGGAGTTTCTGCAGTGCACGGGAACCTTCAAAGCACGCGGCGCTCTGGCGACCCTGCACAGTCTGACGGACCGGCAACTTCGGGCTGGTGTTACGGCAGTCAGCGCGGGAAATCACGCGATCGCCACGGCCTTTGCCGCCAGGATAGTTGGCACGACAGCCAAGGTCGTGATGATCGGGTCCGCCAATCCGTCCAGGATTCAGAGTTGTCGCGCATTCGGCGGTGAGGTCGTACTCGTGGACGACGCACATGAAGCATTCGCAGAGGCAGAGCGCATCCAGGCGGAGGAAGGCCGCTACTTTGTGCATCCTTTCGAGGGTCCGACCATTGCATTGGGTACCGGCACGATCGGTGTCGAGATCTGTGAGCAGGTGCCGGATTTCGACGCGCTCGTTGTGCCGATCGGCGGTGGTGGCTTGATTGGCGGCGTGTCAAACGCCGTCAAACAACTTCGGCCTGATTGCGATATTTTCGGTGTCGAGCCGGTCGGGGCGGACTCGATGCATCGTAGTCGTGCGGCCGGTAAACCCGAGGCAATTGACAAGGTCGACACGATTGCCGACAGCCTCGGTGCACCGTTCGCCCTGCCGTACTCGTTTGCCCTCACGGAAGAAAATGTCGATGAACTGGTACTGGTGGACGACGAGCAACTACGTCGCACCATGGGCTTCCTGTTTCGCAGCATGAAACTGGCCGTCGAGCCGGCTTGCGCGGCGAGCACCGCGGCCCTTCTGTGGCCCCTGCGAGGGACATTGCGGGGCAGGCGCGTCGTGCTCGTGATGTGTGGCAGCAACATTGACTGGGGAACGTTTGAGCAACAGGCCATATTCGATGACGCAATTGCTTGAACAGCTAAAGGAGATCGCAGGTCCCGGCGGATGGTCAACCGATCCGATCGAACTGGAACCGCATCTGACCGAGTGGCGAGGGGTTTACACTGGCCGCACGCTGGTCCTTTTGAAGCCTCGTTCGACGGCAGCCGTCGCCGCAATCGTCAAAGCGTGTGCGAAGCACGGTGTGGGAATTGTCCCGCAGGGTGGCAACACCAGCATGTGCGGTGGCGCGGTTCCGGACGATTCAGGACAGCAGGTTGTGCTGTCGCTAAGCCGCATGAACCGGGTACGCAAGGTCGATGCCCGGAATTTTTCGATGGAAGTCGAGGCGGGCTGTATCCTGGCACATGCTCAGGATGCCGCCAGGCAGGCAGGACGATACCTGCCGCTGAGCCTGGGTGCCGAGGGTACCTGCCAGGTGGGCGGCACGATCGCGACGAATGCCGGTGGCATGAATGTCGGTCGATACGGCACTGCGCGCGCACTCGTGCTCGGGCTCGAAGTCGTCCTGGCCAACGGTACGGTGCTCGACGGCCTGCGATCCTTGCGCAAGGACACGGCCGGCTACGACCTCAAACAGCTCTTCATCGGCAGTGAAGGGACGCTCGGCATTATTACAGCGGCTTCGCTCAGGCTGTACCCGGATCCGGGTGAGCTATCGACAGCGCTGATCGGCATCGAAAGCGCCGGTGCTGCCGTGGAGCTGCTGGGCGTCGTGAAGGCGGCGCTCGATGATCGCGTGGAGTCCTTTGAGCTGGTTTCGCAGAGAGTGTTTGGCCTCGTCACCCGGTACATTCCCGACGCGCGGCTGCCTTTCGATGACGAGTACCCATGGTACGTCCTGCTGGAAACGGCGACAGGGGGTCGTCCGGATTTACTCGGGAATGTCCTGGCCGATGCCGCCGCGCGCAACTTGTTGCTTGACGCGGTTATCGCCAAGAACGAAAAAGAAGCTGCCGATCTCTGGCGCCTTCGGCATTCGATTGCGGAAGCCGAACGGCAGGATGGCAAATCGCTCAAACACGATATCTCGGTGCCGTTGTCGGCAATGCAGGCGTTTCTCGCACGAGGCGATGAAATACTGGCATCCTCTCATCCAGAGGCGAAACTGGTTGCGTTCGGTCATGTCGGTGATGGCAATCTGCACTACAACGTCGTTCTGCCGCGGGACCTTAGCGCTGAGGCCTGGGCCGAAGAGGGCGATCGGGTCACCCGGCGTATCTATGACCTCGTGCGGGAGCTTGGTGGCAGCTTCAGCGCTGAGCACGGTGTCGGGCAGTCCAAGCGGGCATGGCTGGCCGAGTATCGGGCCGGGCCGGAGCTCGATTTGATGCGCCAGCTAAAAAAGACGCTGGATCCCGCGAATATCCTCAATCCGGGCAAGGTAATTTGACGACCAGTTCCGGATCCAGGCTTGATAATGCCGGTAAAATCGTCTGTAAATATGAGTGCCGAGACTGACAAGATCCGCGATACGTTCGCCAACCAGCTTTCGAATTTCGATGACAGGCTGGAGGCGACGTCCGACGACGTCGACATGCTTGCCGATATCCAGCAGGGCATCGGCAGGTTGCTGTCGTCCAGTGGCGGCAGCGAGGCGACGATCAGGAGTGTCCTGCAGGAGCACTACGAATCCGGTGCGTTGCGCAAGGAGACGTTTCAGCTCGTCAAGTCGATGCTCGATCGCTATGTGACCGAAGAAAAACCCGCGGGCACATCGACCCGGGCGATACTTGACGAGGACAGGGAGTCCGGTATTCCCACGGCCCCGGTACCGCAGGCCACAAAGGAAAGGCCGGCAACCGCCGGTGACGGTGACGACTTTGGCACAACGACGGTAATCCCGGCGGAAGCACTGCCGTTCAAAAAGACCATGACGCGCGTCCAGGTGGGCTCGGTACTCCGGGACCGGTTCCTGTTACAGGCGGAGGTCTCGGGTGGCAGCATGGGCACAGTGTACAAAGCGCTCGACCGGCGGCTCGCGGAGGCGGGCGCGGAGCAAACGAGCGTTGCCATCAAGGTCCTGTCCCCGCAGCTTGCCCAGGACGGTGACGCCTTAAGAGCTCTGCAACAGGAGGCAGCCAAAACGCGCTGCCTGCTACATCCGAATATTGTGCGGTTCATCGATCTCGATCGTGACGACGACCTCTATTTCCTCATCCTGGAGTGGCTCGACGGCCGCACGCTCGCCGATATCCTGGATTCGGCGGACGCCCGAAGCATTGATGTAAGTGCCGCATTCCGTATCGTCCGGCAAGTTGGCGACGCGCTCGACTACGCGCATCGATGTGGCATCGTGCATGCCGACATCAAGCCAGGCAACGTCATGATCATGCCGAATGGCGATGCGAAACTGTTCGATTTTGGCGTGGCGCGCGTTCGTCAACGGCAGCTCGACAACGATTTCGATCCCGGCGTACTTGGCGCGCTGACACCCGCATACTCAAGCATGCAGGTACTCGGTGGTGAAGAGCCGGTTGCGGCCGATGACGTGTTCTCACTGGCGTGCCTTCTGTATCGACTGATCGCGGGATTCCGCGTATTCGGTCCCCGCAATGCGGCAGAGGCATCCCAGGAAGGGATGACACCGCAGAAGCCACAGGGCGTTAGTGATCAGCAATGGAAGGTTATCAAGAAGGCGCTGGCCTACTCGCGCGTTGCTCGCTTCACCTCCGTCAGGGAGTTCCTCGATGCACTCGGTAGCTGCGCCGCGAAAACGAGTGAGAAGACCATCAGCATCGAAGTGCCAGAGCGTTTCGTTGTCGATGATGATGGATCGCCCGGCAAGTGGATAGCCATCCTGGTCGTCGCGCTCGGGCTCGTGGGCATCGGTGCACAACAGATGGGTTACCTCGATCCCTGGCTTGCGCAGTTGCAGGGCAGTAACGAGATTATCGATATCGAGGGTCCCGACCCTGAAGCAGCATTGATCATTGAGGACGTCCAGGCCGCGCCCGAGTTGGAGATTGCGCCGACGGTGGTCGAGGAGCCGGCACCCGAGGCCATGGAAGTCGAGGTGGAGGAAATGCTTACCGAAGCCGAGGACGAGCCCGCGCCGGTCAGGCCGGACCCGAACCTTGTCGACTTCTCTACACTCCCGCCGCCGACCGCGATCGTAAGATTCGCGTTGGACCGTACGGCGGCCGATCCCACCCGTGTTCTGCTGCGGGAGGATGGCGATCCCGTACTGATCGACTTCGTACGCGAGGGAGACCTCAGCGCACCGCTGACACTGCGGCTCGAAGAGGTGGGCTTTAGCGGGAGTCGTTCCCCATGGAGTTCCGGCCAGTACGCGTTTTCGAACGGCGGCGCTCTGGTCTTTCCCAGGGGCCAGGAACGCGCCCGCATTACCCTGACGACCGCGTCGGATTCGCGCCAGGAGGCAGACCAGCAGTCGACCTTGCGCCTGCGTCTCGCGGACACGGCCTCGTCCGAGCTGGCGATAATCAACGTGATACTGGAGGACGACGACCGGCGAGCCTTCGAAGGACGATTGCCGGACAACACGATCGCCTTCACCAGCAGCCAGGTATCCGTCAGCGAGGCGGACCCCGCGGTACAGATCGATATCATTCGTCTCAACCCGGACAACTCATCGGTGGTCGTCGGCTACACCGTCGAAGACATCACCGCCACCGAGGGTGAGGACTATTTCGCACCGGGAACCTACTCAATATCGTTCGGCCCGGGCCAGCGATCTGCCCGGTTGCTGATTCCGCTCGTGCAGGATTCTGTTGCCGAAGGCGACGAGGCGTTTGTGGTCAAACTGGCGGTCGACATGGAGTCGAGGCCCGCCAACCTCTCGCCCAATATCGCAATAATGATCCGGGACGACGAGATCTGACCCTACGGAATCGCTCGTCGTACTTGACCTGAGCCCCAAGGTCCGTTTTACTGCGACGATGCTCTCTTCCCACACCCACGCGAAGTGCCAACTTACCGACTCGTTCGGTATGGAAAAACACTTAAAACACATGGCGCGCCAGAGGCGCGTGGGTGCGAATGGCAACTGTACCGGCTAGTAATAAAGTTCGGACATTGTCAGCAGACCCGCCGGGAATCTCCTCGCGGGTTTTTTTTTGCCATCTCCCCAGAGGATCTGAATGAGCGAGATCATTAGAGAAGCCGAGTTCGCGGACAGCGCCAGGCTCGGAGCATCCGACGATGTCGCAGGGTCACCGTGGGTGGTCATGAAGTTCGGTGGCACCAGCGTCTCAACGTCGCAGAACTGGGCGACTATCGCGCGGCTCGTTCGGGCCCGACTCGAAGCAGGACTGCGTCCTGTTATCGTGCACTCCGCCCTAAGTGGCGTGTCCGATGCGCTGGAGCATGCTCTGACCGCCGCCGTGGCGGGTAGTCCGGCGGACATCCTGGCACAGATTCGACAACAGCATATTGCGCTTGCATCCAGTCTGGGTCTCGATGGCGAAACGATCCTCGGCGAGCAACTGCACGAACTCGAGCAGTTGGTGGCGGGTGTGCGGCTCGTAAAGGAAGTGAGTTTTCGCGTTCGCGTTCGGGTCATGGCGCTCGGCGAAATCATGGCAACCCTCCTGGGCGCGGCCTACCTGGCGAAACAGGCCGTGCCGGTCCGGTGGCTGGATGCCCGCGATCTGCTGACCAGCCGGTCGCGCCCGGGGCGCAACCCGGCGAACAGCTACCTGTCAGCGACCTGTGACTACAGCCGCGATGAAGAACTGGCCCAGAAACTCGAAGCCGAGGGTGGCGTTGTGCTTACCCAGGGCTTCATCGCGAGAAATGCATCGGGCGAGACGGTGTTGCTCGGCCGCGGTGGCTCGGATATTTCGGCGGCCTACATCGCCGGCAAGCTCGCGGCGCGGCGTCTCGAAATCTGGAGCGACATGCCGGGCCTGTTTACCGCGGACCCGCGGGTCGTGCCGTCGGCGCGCTTGTTGATCGGGCTGCACTACGACGAGGCTCAGGAACTGGCGTCTGCCGGGAGCTCGGTATTGCACCCGCGCTGTATTTCGCCGGCGCGCGAGACCGGCTTTCCCATATTTGTGCGCAGTACCACGAATCCCGAGATCAGCGGTACCGCGATCTCGTCCGTGACCGTAGAAGTCGAGCCACAGGTCAAGGGCATTTGTATCCGCAACGGCCTGACGCTGGTTTCCATGACCACCGTTGGCATGTGGCATGAGGTTGGTTTTCTCGCGAGGGCCTTTACTGTATTCGCCGACAACGGTGTATCGGTCGACCTGGTATCGACATCGGAAACCAATGTAACCGTATCGGTCGATACGAGTGACGGCATGTTCCCGCTTGACGTGGAGAAGTCGCTGGTGCATGACCTGGAGGAGCTTTGCCGGGTCAGCGTCATCCCGAACTGCACGGCCGTGAGCCTCGTGGGCCGGAAGATCAGGACAATCATGCCGCGGCTGGCGCCGGCGCTGCAGGTCTTCGAGGAAGAGCGTATCCACCTGGTGTCACAGGCGGCGAACGACCTTAACCTGAGCTTCGTGATCGACAGGGAGCAGGGTCCGCGCCTCGTGAGCAAGTTGCATGCATCGATCATTCCCAGGACCGGGGCGGCACAGGTATTCGGAGCGAGCTGGGAACGTCTTTTTGCGGGCAAGATACCGGTGGCACATGCGGCCGACACGTGGTGGATACGGAAACGCGACCAGCTGTTGGCATTGAGTGAGACGGAGGCGAATGCTTACGTCTACGATCGAGACAGCGTCATCGCGGCAGCTACCAGCCTGACTGGTCTGCAGAACGTCGATCGCGTTCTCTACGCGATGAAAGCCAATACCAACGCGGACCTGCTCAGGGCAATCTATTCCAGCGGTGTCGATTTCGAGTGTGTATCGCCAGGCGAGGTCGCGTGGCTCGAGAAGGTAATTCCTGACCTCGATCACGGACGCATCCTGTTTACGCCCAATTTTGCACCGCGCGAGGAGTATGCCTGGGGACTGCAACAGGGTCTCCAGGTCACACTCGACAACCTGTTTCCATTGCAGGCCTGGCCGGAGCTTTTCAAAGGTCGGAAGTTGTTCGTGCGCATCGATCCCGGGCAGGGCCGCGGCCATCATGAGCATGTGAAGACGGCGGGCGTGCATTCCAAGTTCGGCGTGCCGCGCTTCGAGGTCGCCGAACTCAAGCGATTGGTCGAAGCGGCGGGAGCCGAAGTGATTGGCATTCACGCACACAGTGGCAGCGGGATTCTCGATCCACACAACTGGCGCGCGGTGGCCGGTGAGCTTGTGCAGGTTGCTGAGCGGTTTCCCGCGGTCAGGACGATTGACCTGGGCGGTGGGCTTGGAGTCCCGGAGAAACCCGGTGACAAACCGATCGACCTCGCGACCGTCGATGCGACCCTGGCCGAGATCAAGGATAAGTATCCTCAATATCGTCTCTGGCTCGAGCCGGGCCGTTACATCGTTGCGTGCGCCGGCGTGCTCCTTACCCGGGTCACGCAAACCAAAGGTAAAGGCGAAATGCGCTACATCGGTGTCGGTACCGGCATGAACTCCCTGATTCGCCCGGCCTTGTACGGGGCCTACCACGAGATAGTGAACCTGACGAGGGCCGATGAGGTACCGAGCGAGACGGTCACCATTGTCGGGCCGATCTGCGAGACCGGTGATCGGCTTGGCAGTGATCGCCTGTTACCGCCCAGCGAAGAAGGCGATGTTATCCTGATCGCCAATACAGGCGCATACGGTTACGTCATGAGCTCGAACTACAACATGCGTGAGGTCGCAAAGGAGATCGTTATATGAAACTTTTCTGGGCCCCGCAGACGCGCGCGCAACGTGCGATCTGGATGCTTGAAGAAACCGGTGTCGACTACGAGATGGAGCGCATTGATATCGCGAGCCCGGATCGCACCGACAGTGCCGAGTTCCTGTCGGCCAGCCCGATGGGGAAAGTGCCGGCCATCATCGATGGCGACGTCGCGATGTCCGAGTCCGCGGCGATCTGCATTTACCTTGCCGATCGCTACTGTGCCGGTTCCCTCGCGCCATTGCCGGACGATCCGCAGCGCGGCCGGTTTCTTTACTGGACGCTATACACGCCTGCTGTTGTCGAGCCTGCCATGTCCGAAAAATTCAACAAGATTGAGTCGAATCGCTTCCGCAACGGCTGGGGCGATTTCGAGCTCATGATCAGCACCTGGGATGAGGCTCTGGAGGACAGAGACTGGATTCTCGGCGAGCAGTTCACCGCGGCCGATGTCATGCTCGGCTCAAGTGCGATATTCCTGCGCCTGTTCAACATGCTGCCGGACACCAGGAATCTTGGCGCCTATGCCGATCGGTGCCTGGCCCGGCCGGCCAACCAGCGGGCACTCGAGAAGAGCGCTGCCTAGGGCGCGATTATTCGTCTTCCGCAGCGGCCGCTTTCCGCTTTTTCATCATCGGGCAATTGGCGTGATGCTCGGCAAATTCGTCGGCCGACAGGTTGCCGTCGCCGTCAAGATCCAGGTCCTCGAACGACGGGGCATTCTTCGCGTTCTTCATCTTGCGGCCTTCGGCCGCGCGTTCTGACATGCGTGCTGCACGAAACTGGTAGAACTCCTCGGCCGTGACCGCGTTGTCAGCGTTGGCGTCGATGTCGGCGTACTCCGGACATTGATGCTTGCCGTGTTTGCCATGGCTTTCCGCAAGCGCAGGCGTGGAAAAGACAATAATGACAGCGCAGGTTGCCAGCAGAATCAGGAATGCACGTAACCAGTGGAATGAGCTCATCAGGTATTCCTCGGGATTTTCAGCCTGATAAGACTATCGATCGACGCGCAGCGGTCGGCAATACGTAGTTCTCGATAGTGTTCAGCCCGCATGACGGGTTTCGAGCCGGGTCGCGACGTCTTCAAGGCTCAGGCCACGTTCAGCGAGCAGGACGATCAAGTGGTACACGAGGTCGGCCGCCTCATCGATCGTCTCCTGCTGTGACCCGGCGGTCGCCGCAAGCGCAAGCTCGACACCTTCTTCCCCGACTTTCTGGGCGATGCGCTTCGTCCCCGCGGCGGCAAGTCTCGCGGTATAGCTTTCGTCTCCGCCGGAGGCGAGTCGGGCCGCAACAATCTCTTCGAGCTCGGCGATGAAGGCGATGTCAGGTTTACTCACGTTGCTGTCCTTAGAGTCTGATGTCTACCCGGTTCTGTACCAGGTAATGCTTGAGTTCCGGTATCGGGATCTCGGCGCTGTGGAACACACTGGCTGCAAGGGCGCCATCGACGCGCGCGTCCTCGAAAACACGCAGAAAATGCTCGCGCGCGCCGGCCCCTCCGGACGCAATCAGCGGTACGTCGCAAACTTCGCGAACGGCGGCAAGTTGCCCGCAATCGTAACCCGAGCGCACGCCGTCCTGGTTCATGCAGTTGAGCACGATTTCTCCCGCGCCACGCGCCTGTACCTCCCGGACCCAGTCGAGTGTCCTGCGTTGCGCCGCAGTCGTTCTGTCCGGACTGCCGGTGTACTGGTAGACGAACCAGTCGGCATCCTCGGCGCGACTGTCGATGCCCACCACAACGCACTGCGTGCCAAACCGTCTTGCGAGCTGAGTGATCAGGTCCGGGTCGGCAAGCGCCGGCGTATTGATGGAGATCTTGTCCGCACCTTTGTTAAGAACATCTTCCGCATCCGCAATACTGCGGATACCTCCCGCCACGCAAAAGGGAATATCGAGGAGCCTTGAGACACTGCTGACCCAGCTCCTGTCGACTGTGCGATCGTCAGGACTGGCCGTAATATCATAAAACACGAGCTCATCGGCACCTTCGTCGCGGTAACGCGCCGCGAGGTCGAGAATGTCACCGACAATTCGATGATTGCGAAACTGCACGCCCTTGACGACCACGCCGTCACGAACGTCCAGGCAGGGGATTATGCGTTTTGCCGGAATGCTGCAATCTCCTCTTCAGTGATCTCACCGTCAAGCAGCGCTCGGCCGGTGATTGCGGCTGGCAGTCCAATTTCGCGCAGCATCTCGAGATCGTCCATGTTGCGGACGCCACCGGACGCCTGCAACTGAAGGGCGTGATAACGCTGCAGAATTTCCGCGTACAGTTTGAAGTTCGGGCCGGACATGGCGCCATCGCGCGATACGTCGGTACACAGGACGTGGATGGCCCCTGCATCGCTGAATGTATCGAGGCAATCCCAGAGCGACACGCCGCTGTCTTCGGTCCAGCCATGCGTTGTGAGGACGGGCGTTCCAGCATCGTCGATCTTTACATCAAGCGCGAGTACCACGGCATCGCCACCAAACTCGGCGATCCATTCTTTCACGCGCCCCGGTTCGTTAATCGCGACGCTCCCGACCACGCAACGCGTTACGCCGTGCGCGAGCCAGTGGGCCACACTTCCGCGGTCGCGAATACCGCCCCCGAGCTGGACACACAGGCCCGATTCTCGTGCTATCTCCGCAACGATCTGTGCATTGCGCTGGGTGCCCGACCGCGCGCCGTCCAGGTCGACGATGTGCAGGTCGTCGACGGCCAGGGCCGAGAAGCGGCGTCCGATCGAAGCCGGATCGCTCGAGTATTCCGTGGTCTGTGCGAAGTCGCCTTTGAGAAGGCGTACGCATTTGCCGTCCTTGAGATCGATGGCGGGAATGATTCTCACGGTTGCCACTCCAGGAAATTGGACAGGATACGGGCGCCGGCTTGCGAGGACCGCTCGGGATGGAACTGGGCCGCGACAAAATTCCCCTTGCTTATCATCGCGGCAAACGGACCGGCGTGCACAGCCGTTGCAATCGTGTACGGGGAAACCGGGAGGGCGTAGCTGTGTACGTAATAAAAGTGCGCGCCATCCTCCACGCCCGCGACGACCGGGTGGGGCGTGCGTATCGCGGTCGCACACCAGCCCATATTCGGGACCGGGTGGGCCTCACTGACGGGCAATTTGCGGGCCGTTCCCGAAATGATGCCGAGGCATTCGACGTTGTCTTCCTCCGAGCGCTCACACAGCAATTGCATACCCAGGCAGATGCCGAGGACAGGCTGCGTGAGCGCCTTGATGACGGGCACGAGCTTGGCGTCATTGAGGCGGGTCATCGCATCGCGTGCCGCGCCGACGCCGGGCAGCAGTACGTGGCTGGCCGCGCCGATC
The DNA here is from genome assembly GCA_963698895.1 of uncultured Gammaproteobacteria bacterium. GTDB lineage: Bacteria > Pseudomonadota > Gammaproteobacteria > Steroidobacterales > Woeseiaceae > UBA1847. Next base: position 441,759 of record CAVOSO010000003.1, read on the forward strand.
ACATCCGCATCGGTGGTGAGATCCGCCGCGACGCCAAGGCGTTCGAACGCGCTCAGTAGCGAGGTGATGTTCGCTCCGCCGCTGTCGATAATCGCCAGCCGCGTCACAGTAGCCCCTTGGTTGAGGGGAGGTCGGTGCCGTCGCGCCTGATAGCCTGCCGCAACGCGCGGCCCACGGCCTTGAAGCACGCTTCGACCATGTGATGCGTGTTCTCGCCGCTGACCTTGATGTGCAGCGCCGCCCCCAGGGTCTCGGCAAGCGAGCGGAAGAAATGCTCGACCATTTCCGTTGAGAGCCCGCCCACATTGTCGCGCGGAAACGTGCCGTCGAACGCGAATGCGGCGCGACCGGAAATATCCAGTGCAACCTCGGCCTCACTCTCGTCCATGGGTAACAGGAATCCGTAGCGGCCGATACCGTACTTGTTACCCAGCGCCTCGCGCAGCGCAGTGCCCAGGCAAATTGCGGTGTCCTCCACCGTATGGTGTTCGTCGACGTCGAGGTCGCCGTCGGCGTACAGGTTGAGGCTGAAGCCACCGTGCTTCGCGATTTGCTCGAGCATGTGGTCGTAGAAGCCGATGCCGGTGTGGATGCTGACATTGGCCGTGGTGTCGAGATTCACGGATGCGCGGATGCGGGTCTCGTTCGTGTTGCGCTCAATCGTGGCCGTACGGTCGGAGTAACAGAGTCGCTCGACGATCTGGGGCCACGTCAGTGCGCCTTGGTCCGCGCAATTGGTGAGTATTCCCTGGACGCCGATCCGTTCTGCAAGTTCCATGTCTGTCTGCCGGTCACCGATGACGGCCGAGGCCGCCAGGTTGATACTGTTGGCAGCCAGGAACCGGGTTAGCAGGCCCGTCCTTGGTTTGCGACAGTCGCAATTGTCGGCGGGCAGGTGAGGGCAGATGAAGACCTCGTCAAACACGATGCCCTGTGACTCGAACAGGCTCATGGTGAGCTCGTGAGGCGCATCGAACTGCTCTTGCGGGAAAGCGTCCGTACCCAGGCCATCCTGGTTGCTCACCATGACAAAGCGATAACCGTGTTTCGCGATTTCGATGAGCGCTGGAATCACATCCTTCACGAGCCGTACTTTGTGCAGGGCGTCCACCTGGAAGTCTTCGGGCTCGACGATCAGGGTACCGTCGCGGTCGATGAAAAGGACTTTGTCAGTCATGGCCGTTATCCCCTAACGTGTCGAGCGCGCCCAACAACTGGTCGTTCTCGCTGCGGCTGCCGATTGAGATGCGTATGCAGTCTTCGAGATTTCCACCGAAGTGGCGGAGCAACACATTGTTCGCCTGGCAGTGCCGCATGGCTGTCGCGGCATCGGCAAACCGGACCAGCAGGAAATTCGCGTCGCTCGGCCAGACCTTGTGCACGAAGTCGTAGCGCAGAAGGGCCGCGGCGAGCCGCTCGCGCTCGGCGATGGTCTCTTGAACCACCTCTTCCGCGAGTTCGAGCTGGTCTTGTCCCAGGGCATCTTCAACACACTCAACGACAGGCGTTGCGAGCGCGTAGGGCGCCTGCACCGCGCTCAGGATGCGGATGACGTCTTCGGGTCCGGCGACCGCGCCGCAGCGCGCTCCGGCGAAACCAAGCGCTTTGGACAGCGTCCGCAGTACGAGCAGGTTGTCGTAGCGTCCGAGTAACTCGGTTACAGAGGGTGTATCGCCGAACTCTATGTAGGCCTCGTCCACAACGATTGCCGAGGCTTCGCCACGCGCCGTGAGGAGACGCTCGAGTTCGGCGCGCGGCAGGACGGTACCTGTCGGGTTGTTCGGTGAGCAAACGAAGATCAGGCGAGTCGTGTCCCTGCACGCCGCCAGGATGGCATCGACGTCGATGGCGAAATCCTGCGCGGCGCGGGTTTCTACCTCGACCAGCTGCGCTCCCTGGATCTCGGCGTAGTGGCGGTACATGGAAAACGACGGGGACGTAACGAGAATGCTGTCCGTCCCGGCCCGGCAGAACGTGCGTATAACCAGGTCGATCGCCTCGCTCGATCCCCGCGTTACCAGCAACTGCTCCGGCTCGCAGCCAAATCGTCTGGCCAGCGCCGACTGCAGGTTCTGCGGACGCACTTCCGGGTAGCGATTGAGCGGGCGCCTGAAGTTGCCGATCGTGCTGCGTCGTGGCGACTCGTTGGCGTTCAATCGAATCGTGTCGTCGACCTGCTCGGCGGCATCGTAGGCATGCAGGGACCGCAGTTCAGGGCGGACCAGCCGGGTAATACTCACGAGTCCGTTCCCAGGCGCCGGGTGACGGCGGCGGCGTGTGCATCGAGGCCCTCAAGTTCGGCGAGCGTGACCACGGCAGCGCCGAGATTTTCCAGGCCTTCGCGCGTCAGCTCCTGCACGGTCATCTGGCGCAGGAACTGATCGACACCGAGACCGCTGTAGGTCTGGGCAAAGCCATACGTCGGCAGCACGTGATTGGTGCCGCTGCAGTAGTCGCCGACGGACTCAGGGGTCCATGGTCCCAGGAATATCGACCCGGCATTTCGAATACCCGGCAACAGGTCTGCGCGGCTTGGCAACCTGGAGGATCAGGTGTTCGGGCGCATAGCGGTTGCTGATGGACACGGCATCCTCGATAGCGTCAACGAGAAAGATGCGGGAATGCTCAAGTGCTGCGGCGGCAATCGTCGGCGCGCGCAGGCTCGAGAGCTGCGACCTCGACTTCTGCGGCGACTTCGTGGCCAGCGTAGCGGACGTTGTCAGGAGGACGACCTGTGAGTCCGGACCGTGTTCGGCCTGCGACAACAGGTCCGAGGCGACAAATTCGGCACTCGCGCCTTCGTCAGCGATTACGAGCACTTCCGACGGGCCGGCGGGCATATCGATCGCGGCGCCGGCCGGATCGGAGCTGACCAGGGTCTTGGCGCCGTTACCCAGGCATTGCCGGGCCCGAAAATCTTGCAGACTTTCGGGATGACTCGGTGCCATAGGCCATGGCGGCAATGGCCTGCGCGCCACCAACCTTGAAGATATCGCTCGACACCGGCTCGTGGGCAGCGACCAGCACGGCAGGGTCCGCGGTACCGTCGGGACGAGGTGGCGTACACAGGACACTCGCGGGCAGCCCGCGATCGTCGCAGGAACTGCAAGCATGATGGCAGCCGACGGCAAGGGTGCCGTGCCCGCCGGCACGTACAGCCCGACGGCGTCGATCGGCTGGCTGATGCGCTCGCAGCGCACGCCGGGCATCGTCTCAACCGAGATTGGCGCGGGCCGCTGTGCCTCGTGGAAACCGCGCACATTGCGAATCGCAAGGTCGATCGCGGCCAGCTGTGCCGGAGTCAGGCTGGCTTCCGCGACCGCAATGTCTTCCGGGGTCACGCGGAATACTCGATGTCGACGCCATCGAAGCGGCGCGTCAACTCGCGCAGCGCAGCGTCGCCATCTCGCGTACGGCCTCGATGATGGCCGCTGTGCCGCGCGCGACAGCCTCGTCATCGCCAGCGCAGGGCGGCGCAGCAGGGCGTCGCGGTCCGCAACGGTTCAGCGTCGACCATGTATGTACAGGGATACGCATCAGGCCAGCATTTTTTCGACGGGAAGGACGAGGAGTGAACTTGCGCCGGCCGCTTTCAGATTCTCGAGCGTTTCCCAGAACACGTTCTCGCGACAGACGGCATGGACCGCGACCTTGTCGTCACTGCCTTCCAGCGGCATTACGGTCGGCGCCTCCGACGCCCGGCAAGCAGGTCACGGATCTCGGCGAGCGCCGACTCGTGGCGCGTGCAGCATGATGTATTTGCTCTCGCGGACCTGCAGGACGCCATCGAGCCGCTGCAGAATCTTGTCACACGAGGGCCTGCTTTTCGTCGCCAAGCGGCTCGCGGGTCTGGATGACGACGGCCTCGCTTTCGAGCAGGACTTCACTTCTCCACCAGGCCGTTGGCTTTAAGCGTGCTGCCCGTTGACACCAGATCGCAGATGAACTCGGCCGACCGAGTTTCGGCGCAATTTCGACGGCACCGGAAAAGTAGACGGCCTCTGCGGCTGATAGCGTTATTGGACTTCAGGTAATCTGTTTAGAAGACCGACATAACTTGTTGCAATGCGTGTGTTCTCCAGGGACTTCGGCCCACGTACGGCGCGTCTTCGGGGCGCCGCAATTGATAGCCGGCAGTGTCCGAAATCGAGCTGAAAGACCTGCTTGAACTGCGCCGCCTGGCCTGCGCGCTCAGACTCGAGGCGCTTTTCCTCGACCACGTTCAGGCCGACGATGCCAAGATCGCAGACATCGTCGCTGACGAGCCCGGGAATATCATCGTCCCGCACCAGCAGCAGGTCTATAGGCATGTTCTCGCCGTAGCAGATGAGCTGGTCCTTGCTCTTGCGTGATCTTCAGGCCACAGCGTTCGAGCAGATCGATTGAGTGATCGGTCAGGCGACCGGATTTTTGCACCGCAATCTTTATGCGCTGCTCGGAGGGTTCCATGAGGCTGTCCTTAGTGGGAGGGGTGGATGCGGTTGATCGCGGTGCGATAGCCGCCGAAACCGTCGCTGAGGCACCGGGCAACGCGACCGATGGTGGTTACACTGACGCCGGTCAGGTCGTGAATCCGGCGATAGGGGAGCCCTTGCTCCAGGTACTCAACAACCTGCCAGCGATCGACCAGGGCCTGCAGCTCGGCCGGCGTGCAGAGATCCCTGAAGAAATTGCGGCACTCGTCGACGGTCTCGAGACTGATAATGGCCTCGAAAAGCGCGTCTTCGGCGCGTGCCTGTTGGCGTTCGGTTTCGTTGCGGTTGGGCTTCATCGGTGTTCCAATGTATTAATGCGTTAGTACATTAGTACAAGTCGCGATGCTATGCAAGGGTTTGATTTAATTAGTTTCAGTCGAATTCAAATTTCTGCGCCAGCGGGTTGACTCGAATCACCCGAGCCCCATACACTCGCTGAAACTCATCGAGACCGGTCGAGGGATAGGCCCGACGACGCCGGGGCAACCAGCGGAACTAACCATTCCGAAAAGGTGCCAACTCCTGCGATGTCCTTAGCGGATATCGAAAGATGAGGGTTGCTGCAACACCTGAGACGGTGCAGGGCAGCAAATTCCCTCCCTTGCGGGCTTCGCAGGGTTCCGATGAGAACGACGGAACTATTAGCGGAGACCGACAATGACTTCCTCAGTAAGCAAAGCCACCAGCGCAGTCCGTGCGTCTATCGAATCCGATACGCAGCATGGCGCGGTCGTGCCGCCGTTGCACCTGTCGTCGAACTACACGTTCGCCGGACTGGGCAATCCTCGCCAATACGACTACACGCGTTCCGGTAATCCGACACGCGACGGTCTCGCGGAGGCCCTTGCCGAACTCGAGGGTGGTGCGGGTGCGGTCGTGACGGCATCAGGCATGGGTGCGCTGACGGTGCTCACGCAATTCCTGCGACCCGGCGATACGATCATTGCCCCGCACGATTGTTACGGCGGTACCTACCGGCTCTTCGACCAGCAATCTCAAAAAGGGCTGTTCAACGTGGAGTTCGTCAACCAGACCGAGCTCGACACCCTGCGTGCCGTCTGCACGGCGTTGAGGCCGAAAATCATCCTGACGGAATCACCCTCCAATCCCGTGTTGCGTATTTCCGACCTGGCTGCCATCCGCGAGATAGCGACAGATTGTGGCGCCTTGTTTGCCGTCGACAACACGTTCCTGTCCCCGGCGCTGCAGAACCCGATCGAGTTCGGTGCCGACCTCGTCATTCATTCCACGACCAAGTACATCAATGGTCACAGCGACGTCGTCGGTGGCGCGCTGGTCGCGGCAACAACGGAACTCGCCGAAGAGTGCGCTTACTGGGCGAATGTCATCGGTATTACGGGAGCGCCCTTCGACAGTTTCCTGACGCTCCGTGGCATCCGGACGCTGTACCCGCGAATTCGTCAGCACGAAGAGAGCGCGGCACTTATCGCGAACGTCCTCTGCGAACAGGACAACGTCGCCGGCGTCTACTACCCGGGCCTGCCAACCCACCCGGGGCACGACATCGCGAAGCGCCAACAACGCGGCTTCGGTGGCATGGTCAGTTTCGAAATCGACGGTGGCGAACCCGCGGTGCGCGCGTTCGTGGAGAATCTCAAGTACTTTTCGCTGGCCGAGTCTCTGGGTGGCGTCGAGAGCCTGGTGTGCCATCCTGCATCGATGACACATGCGCCGGTCTCAGAGGAACGCAAGGCGGCTGCCGGTGTGACCGCCACGTTGATACGCCTCTCAGTCGGGCTGGAGGGCGCCGAGGACCTCGTCGAAGATATCGTGAGCGCGCTTGAAGCGGCGCGGACCGCGACGACCCTGAAACCGGTTGTGGCGGCTGCCTGCTAGGACGCGAATCGGCTGTGCCGGTCCGCCGGGATCAGGCAAGGTGACGGATGATTTCCGCCGTCATCTCACTGGTTGTCAGGCGTGCTTCACCCTTTGCGACAATGTCCGCAGTCCTCGCGCCGGCCGTGATGGCAGCGGCGATGGCCTGTTCGATGGCGGTCGCTTCCCTGTCCAGGCCGAGGCTGTGGCGCAACAGCAGGGCAGCGCTCGCGATGGCGGCGCAGGGGTTGGCAATTCCCTTACCCGCGATATCCGGTGCCGAGCCGTGAATCGGCTCGTACAGCCCCGCTGAGCCGTCGCCCAGCGACGCAGAGGGCAGCATTCCGAGCGAGCCGGCCAGCATTGAGGCCTCGTCTGTCAGGATGTCGCCAAACATGTTCTCGGTCACGATGACGTCAAAGTCGGCGGGGCGGCTGATAAGGTGCATGGCCGCGGCATCGACCAGGAGTGTTTCGAGTTCCAGTTGAGGAAACTCGCTCGCCACCACGCGATTGGTGGTCTCGCGCCAGAGGCGCGACGTCTCGAGGACGTTGGCCTTGTCCACCGAACACAGCTTGCCGCGACGTTCGCCGGCGAGGCGGGCGGCAACCCGGACAATGCGCTCGATTTCCCCGACCGAGTACTCGCAAAGGTCGCTTGCCGTGGTGTCGGTACGTGTCTTCTTGCCGAAATAGATCCCGCCGGTCAGTTCGCGAATCACGAGCATGTCGACACCCTCGAGAATCTCAGCCCGTATCGGTGACGCGGCGGCAAGCTCCGGGTAAATCCGGACGGGGCGAATATTGGCGTAGACGCCAAGCGTCGAACGCAGCTTCAGCAGCCCCTGTTCAGGTCGAACCTTCGCGTTCGGGTCCGACCATTTCGGACCGCCTACCGCGCCGAGAAAAACGGCGTCGGCGGCTTTGCACTTCTCGATGGTCGCGGGTGGCAGGGGGTCTCCCGTCGCATCGATCGCAGCGCCGCCAATCCGGGCCTCGTTGTACTGAAAGCGGTGGTCGTACTTCTGCGCCACGGCGTCGAGCACTTTCCGGGCACAGTCGGTGACATCCGGTCCAATACCGTCCCCGGGAAGCAGGGTGATCAGGGCTTCCATGTGCGTGCCTCCTCAAAATGCTCGATGTTGTCCAGCTGGTTTCTCAGGAAGCCCAGTTGGTCGATTCCCTCGAGGAGGCAATAGCGTGCAAAGCCGTCGATCTCGAAATCGACAGTGCGGCCATTCGGTAGTGCGATTGTCGTGCTCTCCACGTCGATAGTCACATCGGCGCCGGGGTTTTCGAGCAGCCAGTTATGTGTCGCCGCATCGACCACGATGGCGACGAGCCCGTTCTTGAGTGAATTGCTGCGAAAGATGTCCGCGATTTCCGTGGAAATGACGGCTTCGAAGCCATAGTCAAGCAGCGCCCAGGGTGCGTGTTCGCGAGAAGACCCGCAGCCGAAATTATTGCCTGCGACGAGAATGCCGCAGCCTTTGGACTCTGGCCTGTTGAGAATGAAATCGGCTTTCTCGCTGCCGTCCTTGTTGTAACGGAGGTCATAAAAGGCGCTCTGACCCAGGCCTTCCTTCGAAGTTGTGGTGAGGAAACGAGCGGCAATAATCTGATCGGTATCGATGTCCCTGTTTGGCAGCACCACGGTCTTTGACCGGATGATTCTCACGGGCTTCATAAGTACTTCCTCGGGTCGGCTATGTACCCGGCGATCGCCGAGGCGGCTGCCGTGGCCGGACTCGCCAGCACGGTGCGCGCACCGACACCCTGGCGTCCTTCGAAATTTCGATTGCTCGTACTGACACTCAACTGGCCGGGCTGGGCGATATCGCCATTCATGCCTATGCACATCGAGCAGCCGGCTTCGCGCCACTCGGCGCCCGCAGCCTGGATGATCCTGTGTAGTCCCCGCGATTCCGCATCCGCTTTGACCTGCTCGGAACCTGGCACGACCAGCATGCGCACACCGTCGGCAACCTGTCTTCCTTCGAGAATGCGTGCCGCCGCCTCGATATCCGAGAGGCGGCCGTTGGTGCAGCTTCCTACGAACACAACATCGACCGGCGCCTCCGTCATGCGTGTGCCGGGCACCAGCTGCATGTAATCCAGTGCCTTGCGGAAGCTGGCATCGTTGCTTTCGGGAACAGGCTCATCGATGCCGATGACCATACCGGGATTCGTCCCGAACGTGACCATGGGTGCAAGCGCACTGGCGTCAATGGTCACGGACTTGTCGAATGCAGCGCCGTCGTCCGTGCGCAGCGTCCGCCACCGGGCGACCGCCGCATCCCAGGCAGCGCCCTGCGGAACCCGCGGCCGTCCCTGCAAATACTCGATTGTCGTTTCGTCCGGGGCGATCATTCCTGCCCGGGCACCACCTTCAATCGACATGTTGCAGATCGTCATACGCTCTTCCATGGAGAGCGCCCGTATCGCATCACCGCGATACTCGATGACATGCCCGGTGCCGCCGTCGACACCGATCTTGCCGATGACCGCAAGAATCAGGTCTTTGGCCGTAACGCCGGGAGGCAGCGCTCCCTCGACGTTCACGGCAAACGTCTTTGGCTTGCGTTGCAACAGGCACTGCGTTGCCAGGACATGTCCGACCTCCGTCGTCCCGATACCGAAAGCCAGCGCACCGAACGCGCCGTGGGTACTGGAGTGACTGTCGCCACAGACGATCGTCTTGCCCGGCTGCGTAGCCCCAAGCTCGGGCCCGATGACGTGCACGATTCCCCGTTTGCCGCTGCCATAGCCGAGCAAATCGAGTCCGAACTCCTCGCAGTTACGCTCCATTTGTCGAACCTGGTTTGCGGCGCCTTCACCGGCGACGAGCAGATCCTTGAACGTGTTGACGGGCGTCGTCGGCGTGGAATGGTCCAACGTCGGCAATGTCAGATCCGGGCGACGAACCGGGAGCTTGTTCTCGCGCAGGACGGAAAATGCCTGCGGCGTAGTGACTTCGTGAATGATGTGCAGATCGATATACAGGACCGCCGGCGTATCCACGGTCTCTTCAACGACGACGTGATCCGCCCATACCTTTTCGAACAGGGTCAAAGGAGTGCTCAATGCTTCGTTTCCGATGTTGCCTTCGTGATCAGATAGTGGCGCGCGTCGGGCCACCGGCGGTCGCGTCCGCTCCGTCCCGGTCCTGGCGTCGCAGGATGCGGTTCATGACTTCCAGGCAGGCCCGGCATCCGGCTTCCACGATATCGACGCTGGCGCCATGCCCGCGATAGCTCTTACCGTCGTATTCAACAGTCACGGTAACCTCGCCCTGTGCGTCCTCGCCAATCGAGGCGCTGTGCAGCTCGAAGTTCCGCAGCACGAGCTCGACGCCGGTCGCCCGCTCAAGCGCCTGGAAGGCAGCGGCCACCGGCCCGTCTCCATACGCGGACTCACTGACTTCCTTGCCGTCTTCATAGATGAGGGTGACGGCGGCAGTTGCTGGCTGGTCGGTATGTGTCTGTACTTCGAGTGACTGCAAGGTCCAGGGGCCGGAAGATGCAGCGCCGGCGTTCATCACGATGGACTCGAGGTCGCCGTCGTAGACATCTTTTTTCTTGTCCGCGAGTTTCTTGAACTCCTGGAACGCGCGATTCGTCTCAAACTCGTCAAGTTCGAAACCCAGCTCCAGCAGCCGATCACGAAACGCATGGCGACCACTGTGCTTGCCAAGTACCAGGTTGGACTTGGCCAGCCCGACATCTTCCGGGCGCATGATCTCGTAGGTTGAAGCGTGTTGCAGCATGCCGTGCTGGTGGATGCCGGCTTCGTGTGCGAACGCGTTTTCGCCGACAATCGCCTTGTTGCGGGGTGGGTGCATGCCCGTAATGCTCGAGACAAGACGAGACGTCGGGTAAAGACGCGTGGTGTCGATGCCGGTCTCCACGCCGAAGAACTCGGCACGGGTCTTGATGGCCATGACGGCCTCTTCAAGCGAGCAATTGCCGGCGCGCTCGCCGATGCCGTTTATCGTGCACTCGATTTGCCGTGCACCCGCACGGACGGCTGCAAGACTGTTGGCAACGGCCATGCCGAGATCGTTGTGGCAATGCACGCTTAATGTAATCTCATCGATCCGTGCGACGTGCTCGTTCAGGTAGCGGAACAGACGATCGAATTCCTCCGGCACGGTGTAGCCAACCGTATCCGGGATGTTGACCGTCGTCGCACCGGCCTCGATGGCCGCCGATACCACCTCGGCGAGGTAGGAGAGCTCGGTCCGCGAGGCGTCTTCGGGTGAAAACTCGACGTCATTGACGAATTCCCGAGCCAGCTTGACGGCGCCAACGGCACTTCTGATGATCTCTTCCTTGGCCATCTTGAGCTTGTGCTCCCGGTGAATGGCACTGGTCGCCACGAAGACGTGGATGCGGTGCTTGTCGGCATACTTCACCGCCTCGTAGACTTTTTCGATATCGGCGGGGTTGCAGCGTGCCAACCCGCAGATCACCGGGCCGAAATTGCGTTCGGCGATGGCTTTCACCGACTCAAAGTCACCCGGCGACGCCGCGGGAAACCCGGCTTCGATAATGTCGACTTTGAGCTCCGATAGCGCTTTCGCAACACGTAGCTTCTCGCTGAGCGTCATGCTGCAGCCAGGTGCCTGTTCCCCGTCCCTCAGGGTCGTGTCGAAAATCTTGATATGCGTATCGGACATTGTCGTTTCCTCCGGGGTGTTCCTTCGTGGTTACTCGGACAGCCAGTCCATCCGGCCGCGCAGGTCCTTACCAACGGCCTCGATCGGGTGCTCCAGGTCCGCCTGCATCATCCGCTTGAACTCGGGCATCCCGTTCTCGTTCTCGGCGATCCAGTTGCGCGCGAAGGTCCCGTCCTGGATATCCGTCAGCACGGCCTTCATCGCCGCCCGAGACGACTCGTTGACGACGCGGGGACCGGAAACCATGTCGCCCCAGGCGGCCGTGTCGCTGATGAACTTGTGCATCTTCGCGAGACCGCCTTCGTGCAGCAGGTCGACGATCAGCTTCAGCTCGTGCATTACTTCGTAGTACGCAACCTCGGGTTGGTAGCCTGCGTCGCAAAGGGTCTCGAAGCCGGCCACGATGAGCTCCGTGGCGCCACCGCAGAGCACGGCCTGCTCACCGAAAAGATCCGTCTCGGTTTCCTCGGCAAACGTGGTCTCGATGACCCCTGCTCGTGCACCGCCGATACCGGCAGAGTAGGCGAGCGCCTTTTGCAGCGCCTTGCCGGTCGCATCCTGATGGATTGCCACGAGGCAGGGTACGCCGTGACCTTCTTCGTACTGGCGGCGTACGAGCCCACCCGGGCCCTTGGGTGCGATCAGGCCGACATCCAGGTCGGCGCGTGGCTCAATCTGGCCGTAGTGCACGGCGAACCCGTGCGCAAACAAGAGCAGGGCCCCTTTATCGATGTCGCTGACCACGCCCTGGTACAGCGCCTTCTGAACCATGTCGGGGGTCAGGAACATGACGACAGCGGCACCCTTGACGGCCTCGTTGGGCGCCTGCACGGTCAGGCCATCGGCTTCTGCCTTGGGCCAGCTCGCGCCACCCTGGCGCAGGCCGACTACGACATTAAAACCTGAATCCTTGAGGTTGAGCGCGTGCGCGCGGCCCTGGCTTCCATAGCCGAGAATGGCGACCTTCTGGTCTGCGAGTACGGTGATATCTACATCGGCTTCCGAATACATTTGCATGGTGTTTCCTGTGCCTTGATCAATGTCATAAAAAAAGCCCCACTATCCTTCGGGATGCGGGGCTTACGATGTCCGTGTAATGGATACGCGCTACCCGCTCTGCCTCCCGAGGAGAAGCAGTGAGAGCGAAACAAGCACGAGTACGAAGTTGTCCATAGCGGCGAATAATGTTGTAAGGCCAGAATGATGTCAACCGCTTCTTAGACGGTTACGAGTGACACTAAATAAGTCGTGTTAAGAATATTAGCTAACATATTAATTCAAAAGCGGTATTCACCTGCGGTACGCTCCACCGCGCTGTACCTTTTACTGGGCCCTGAAATACGCTCGAGATCGAGTGGCGAAAACCGTCGCCGCGTATCGGCAAATGCCGCGTGATGGTGGCGATTAAAGGTCGCGCAAAATCAAATTCCTGCGCATGCACGTTATGTTCTTTCAGGGACTGGCACTGTCTGAAGCATGTGTTATTCTTGCGACCATACCTACCGGGGACCTTGGTATAGAAAAGGAATAAATGGCGGGGAAGCCTGGGGCAACTCAGGATAGCCAAAGACTAGAGAGAGAAGATAGGGGTTCCGACAAAATTCAACGCCGCGCGGCGTAAGTGGAGAGGGCCGCGTGCGCATTTGGTGACACAACCGTGTCGCCGGTTTTCATTTGTGCATGTATTCAACGGATACGTTGCATCCCTCTCCATAACTTTTCGCAACACAACGACCTTTAAGGAGCGTTCATGAAACGGTGCATAAGCAGCAGTCGGCGTCTTGCCGCCGCATTTTTTGCGGTTTCGGCCTTGACGATTTCCGGCGGCGTTTTCGCCCAGACCGTCGATCAGATCTTGCAGGCTGATCAACGTCGGTTGAACCTGGCTCAACAATCGCAGGAGCGAATCAACAACATTGTTGAAAGCACTCGTTCCCTCGAAGACCAGTACCGGGCTATTAACAAGGAAATCGACGGACTGAAGGTCTACAACCGCCTGATGAAGGCTCAGGTTGAAGGTCAGACAGCAACCCTGGAAGACATCGCGCTGTCCATGGACAGGGTCGATGTGATCAACCGCCAGATCTTTCCTCTGATGACACGCATGATTGACGGCCTCGACCAGTCGGTGCAGCTGGATATCCCATTCCTGATGGCCGAACGTTCGAAGCGTATTGCGGATCTCAAGGCGATCATGGAGCGCTCCGATGTCACCGTTGCCGAGAAATTCCGCAAGGTGATGGAGGCCTACCAGATCGAGAACGACTACGGCACATCTTCGGAACATTATGAAGAGTCGCTCACTATCGATGGCGCTACACGTTCATTCAACATGCTGCGTATCGGTCGTATAGGCCTCTATTTCCAGTCGGACGACACCAAGATTACCGGTCGTTGGAACAACGAAACGCGTAGCTGGGAAGTCGATAATTCTGCCCGTAACGAAGTTCGCAAGGGTCTGCGCATGGCTCGCCAGCTGATCGCCCCCGAACTTATCGTTATCCCCGTTCCTTCAGCGGAGGCTTCATAAATGAAACGCATTACACTCATTATTGCGGCCGGACTGCTGAGTCTCGGATTTGCCACGGCGAACGCACAGCAGGACGAAGCGGCTGCGGCCTCCATGTCCGAATTGCTGCGACTCATCGAGCAGGGACAGGCACGTGATTCGCGCGAAGCGCGTCAGCGTGAAGCTGCCTTTGCCCAGGCCAAGAACCAGCAACAGTCATTGCTCAACCAGGCCCGCGCAGAACGCACGCGCCAGGAAAACGCCTCCTCGCAACTCGAGAATGAGTTCGCCGCGAACCAGCAGCGCATCATCACGGCACGCCAGGCGCTCGACGAGCGCATGGGCGCTCTCAAAGAGCTGCTCGGCGTACTGCAGACGGTTGCCGGTGACGCGCAGGGTCGATTTGCAGCATCGCTGACAAACGTCGAATACCCGGATCGCGACAAGTTCCTCGTTGAACTCGGCAGCAAGCTGGCCGGTGCCAGCAGTATTCCGGAAATCGAGGAAATCGAGCGACTCTGGGCACTGCTGCAGCAGGAAGTTGTCGAGTCCGGCAAGGTCACTCGCTTCAATCATCTCGTCACGCGTGCCGATGGCACCGAGGAAGAGATGGAAGTCGTCCGCGTTGGTGCGTTTAACCTCGCATCGGACACTGGCTACCTGGAATTCAATGACGACGGCACGATCTCAGAGCTCCTTCGCCAGCCTGACGGCAAGTACTTCGGCACGACGGCCGACCTCATGGATGCAGGACCGAGTGAAGTTGTTCCGTTCGGCGTCGACGTGACGCGTGGCGGCATCCTTGCGCTGCTGGTCGAGTCTCCCACGATCAAGGATCGTATTGAACAGGGCGGCATCGTCGGTTACTGCATTATCGCGCTCGGTCTGATCGGCCTGCTCATCGCCGTTATGCGCTGGCTCGCACTGTCGACCGCTGACCGCAAGGTCAAGGCACAGCTCAAGAGCGACACGGCCAGCACGGACAACCCGCTAGGCCGCGTTCTCGCTGCCTACGAGTCAAACCGTGGCGCGGACACGGAGACGATCGAGCTCAAACTCTCGGAGGCGGCACTCAAGGAGATGCCGAATCTTACGAAGGGTCTGCTGTTTATCAAGGTGGTCTCGGCCGTGGCGCCGCTCATGGGTCTGCTCGGTACGGTTACCGGCATGATCAAGACCTTCCAGGTCATCACGCTGTATGGCGCTGGCGACCCGAAGATGATGGCAGGTGGTATCTCGCAGGCGCTCATGACCACGGTACTCGGTCTCGTAGTTGCCATCCCGATGGTACTGTTGCACACGGTTGTCAGCGGCAAGAGCCGCAAGATCGTGAACATTCTTCAGTCCCAGAGTGCTGGCCTCGTTGCGCAGCATTCGGAGCGGTCGAAATAACAACGAGGAGTCGCCATGCTTTGGCTTGCTGATGCAATAGAAGCCATTCGTGACTTCATGAACCTCGGTGGCCCGGTTCTCCGGGCCATCGCGGTGACCATCTTCCTCATGTGGGTGTTGATCGTGGAGCGGATTATTTTCTTCCGTTCCTCGATGAGGAAGATGTCACGTGATATTCACGATCAATGGGAGTCGCGCCCAGAGCGCCAGTCCTGGAACGCGAAACAGATCCGCGAACTCATGATTTCGCGTTTTAGTGAAGCGTCCACCAAAGGTATCAACGTAATCCAGACCCTGGTTGCGCTGTGCCCTCTGCTCGGCCTGCTGGGCACGGTAACGGGCATGATCAGTGTGTTCCAGGTCATGGCGGTGTCCGGCTCGGGCAACGTGCGTGCGATGGCAGCCGGCGTATCCCAGGCCACGGTACCGACAATGGCGGGAATGGTCGGAGCGCTTTCGGGCGTTCTGCTAATCACTTTGCTGAGCCGTCGCGCAGCCCACGAGGTCGAGTTCCTCGAGGACTCGCTCACGATGGATCACTAGGGGACTTTCGCCATGAGAAAACATCTGGATGACATCCATTTCGACGAGGAAGAAAACGAGATTAACCTGACGCCGATGCTCGACGTCGTGTTCATCATGCTGATCTTTTTCATCGTAACCGCCTCGTTCATCAAGGAAGCCGGCATTGACGTAAACCGTCCCGACGCCCCGATGACAGAGAGCAAACCGGAAGATGCCAATATCCTTGTGATGATCAATGCCAACGATGAGATCTGGATTGACCGTCGCCTGATTGACCCCCGTGCCGTACGCGCCAATATTGAGCGCCTGCATGCCGAAAACCCTGACGGGTCGGTGGTTATCCAGGCGAACAACAAGTCGTCAAACAAGATGCTCGTTGAAGTTATGGATTCGGCACGCCTCGCTGGCGTCTACAATATCTCTATCGCAGATTCGCGATAGGGGTCCACAAGACAGGCGGGATATGAAAGGACCAAGAAATGGCTAGAAGACACGGCTCTTTACAAGTCGAAGAGGAAGAAAATGAGATTAACCTGACGCCGATGCTCGACGTCGTGTTTATCATGCTCATCTTCTTCATTGTGACTGCGACCTTCATCAAGGAAGCGGGGATTCAGGTTGAGCGGCCCAACACCAGGACGGCCGACAAACAGGAAGACGCGGCCATCCTGATCGCGATCAGCCCGAACAACGAGATCTGGATCGATCGCCAGGAAAGAGACCCACGTGCCGTGCGCGGCATCATCGAGCGCCTGCACGCCGAAAACCCGAAAGGTTCAATCGTGATCCAGGCCGATGAGGGCTCGACCCATGAGACCTTGGTGATCGTCATGGAAGCCGCCAAGGCGGCTGGCGTGACCAACGTCGCGATTGCCTCGGACAACGAATAGGAACCCGGGGCGCGTATGTCTGTCGTAATTAACACGAGGCGGGTGGCAAGCGAAGCGGCGATTCTGCTGAGGAGAACAGGACCATGCTAGGTCGTTATGTAATTTCAATAGTAGTCGGCTCACTCGTAACAGTCAGCCTGCTGTTTGTCATGCAGCTCTTGATCGTAACCGGCAAGCAGGCTCTCACGGATCCGCGCGAACGCCACAAACTCGAGTTTGTGCGCGTTAAGCGTAACGAGAACCTCAATGTCGAGGACATCATTCCCGAGAAGCCGCCCAAACCGCCGGAAACCCCACCGGAAACCCCGCCTCAGGATATGGACAACGTCAATCCTGATGCACCGACCATCAACGTCGCGCCGCCGACCGTATCGGCAAACACGGATATCGGCGGGCCAGGTGGTATGAACATTGCGGAAGGCGACTACCTGCCCATCGTACGCGTTGCACCGGTTTATCCGGCGCGGGCGTTATCTCGTGGTTTGGAAGGCTTCGTGGACCTGTCTTTCACGGTCACCACGACTGGCTCGGTTGAGAATCCGATTGTCATTCAGTCAACCAGCAGCCTGTTTGAACGCGCTGCAATTCGTGCAGTTCTGAAGTTCAAATACAAACCGCGCGTTGTGGATGGTGTTCCCGTCAGCGTACCGGGTGTCAAGACACGTATCTCATTCCAGCTCGAAGATTAGAGCTCTGCATGCAAAGGCGGGATGCCGTTCATGAGGAATCATTGAAATGAAATCGAATTTTGGAATTACTCAGAAACTGTGCCTGGCGCTCCTGGCCAGCGTGCTGGCTTTCGGCAATGCTGCTGCACAGTCCGGGTCGGCTGACGCCGATACGGACAACACCAAGACCAAGCAGGCACAGGCTGTCAGCAAAGAGGTCTATGAGCGCATCCAGAGCGCCCAGGAGATGGTTGATAACAAGGAATACCAGCAGGCGCTGCGTACGCTCAACAACCTCTACAACCCGGACAAGTTGACCGAGTACGAGCAGGCGAACGTCCTTAACTATATCGGTTTCGTCTACTACAACATCGACGATATTCCGAACGCGATCCGTACCTACGAAAGAATGCTCGCACTGCCGACGCTTGAGCCGCAGATGGCCAAGCAGACGACCTATACGATGGCGCAGCTTCTGACCATGCAGGAAAATTACGCAAAGGCGCTTACGACGCTGGACAAGTGGTTCGTGCTGGAATCGAATCCTGCGCCCGAGCCGTTCATTCTCAAGGCCCAGCTGTTCTACAACCTCAATCGCTTCAAAGAGATGATCCCGCCGATTGAGAACGCCATGCGGGTCGCGAACGAGCGCGGCAAGCCCGTCAAGGAAGACTGGTGGAACCTCCTCAATTTCGCGTATTTCCAGCAAGAGGACTACCGCAAGGTGCGCGATATCCAGAAAACGCTGCTGCAGAACTGGCCGAAAGCCCGTTACTGGAAGTCGCTGGCCGGCGCGTACACGGAGCTCGGCGAGGATGAGAAGCTGATTTACGCCTACGACGCCGCACACACCCAGGGCATGCTCGTCAAGGACACCGAGTTCGTCACAATGGCGCAGCTCTATCTCCAGGCGGAAGTGCCTTACAAGGCCGCCACGCTCCTTCAGGAGAAGATGGATGCCGGTGTGGTCCCCAAGAACGAGAAGAATTATCGCCTGCTGTCCCAGGCCTGGATGCTGTCGATGGAAGAACAGAAAGCGATCCCGGCATTGCAGGCAGCGGCCAAGCTCTCGAGTGACGGCGAACTCGACCTGCGCCTGGCAAACGCGTTTCTCAATGTCGGCCAGTACGGCGATTGTGTGACGTCCGCCAACACCGCTATACGGAAAGGCGGCCTGAAGAATCCGGACAATATCCAGATTTCTCTCGGCATGTGCCTCTACAACTTGCGTCGCTACGCTGACGCAAAGGCCGCCTTCAACGCGGCGGCAAAGGCGCCACGGTCACAGCGTACCGCGAATCAGTGGATCCAGGTGATCGACGCCGAGGTCGAGCGCAATCGCCAGATTCGTCTCGCTGAAGAGGCTGCGCGCAAGAAACGCCAGGAACTCGAAGCCAAGCGCGCCGCAGCGCGCGTCTAAGGCCCGGCAAGCTATAAATGGGGCGTTGACCGTAGCCGGTCAACGCCCTTATTATTTCGCGCCACTGCACATACCGGAACCAGTAATGCCCAAGATCACCTACGTCTCCCCTGACGGCACCCGCAACGAGGTTGTCGTCGAGAACGGCTACTCTGTCATGGAAGGGGCCATCAACAACAACATCGATGGCATCGTGGCCGAATGCGGGGGCGCCTGTGCTTGCGCGACCTGCCACAGCTATATCGAAGAAGCGTGGCTCGAAAAGCTGCCAGCCATGGATGACATGGAAGACAGCATGCTGGATGCGGCCTTTGAACGAAAGAGCAACAGCCGGCTCACCTGCCAGATCGAGGTTTCCGAAGATCTCGACGGGCTCGTCGTCCACGTTGCCGAAAACGACTACTGACAATAAGGAAACGACCATCATGACGATTGCTGTCGGCGAAACGATGCCAGAGGGCAGTTTCGGCGTAATGACCGAAAAGGGACCAGGCTCGATCACCTCGGACGAGTTGTTTGCCGGCAAGAAGGTGGTGCTGGTGTCCGTGCCCGGTGCGTTCACGCCAACTTGCTCGATGAACCACCTCCCGGGTTTCGTGGATCACGCGGATGAGATATTTGCGAAGGGCGTCGACACGATTGCCTGCATGGCCGTCAACGATGTCTTCGTCATGTCCGCATGGGGCAGGGACCGTGGCGTTGACGACAAGATACAGATGCTGGCCGATGGCAACGGCGACTACACCCGGGCGCTGGGCCTCGAACTTGACGCCCGCTCGTTCGGTATGGGAATGCGCGGCCAACGATTTGCCATCATCGTCGATGACGGCATTGCAACGCACGTCGCCGTCGAGGCCCCCGCGAAGTTCGAGGTCTCTAAAGCCGAAGCAATCCTGGCTGCGCTTTAGCTGAGCGCTTCGGTCAGTTCCGGCACAGCCTGGAACAGGTCGCCGACCAGCCCGATGTCGGCGACTTCAAATATCGGCGCTTCCGCGTCCTTGTTGATCGCGACGATCGTGCCGGCGTCCTTGATACCGGTCAGGTGCTGAATGGCGCCCGATATTCCAATGGCGATGTAAAGATCCGGAGCGATGATCTTGCCGGTCTGGCCGACCTGCATGTCGTTGGGGCAATACCCGGCATCGACCGCGGCCCGGGATGCGCCAACACCGGCGCCAAGTGCATCTGCCAGCTTGTAGATCAGCCCGAATTGCTCCTCACTGCCAAGTGCACGCCCACCGGCAACGACGCGAGCCGCTGTCTGCAGGTCAGGTCGGTCGGATACCGCCGATTCGAGGCCGATATAGCGCGTGTGCGAGGGCAGCTCCGCCGCCGTCGTAACGGACTCAACGGGTGCAGAATTGCCTGTCGCAGCAGCCTGCCAGGACGCGATGCGCACGGTCCCTACAACAATGCTGCCCTCAGGCGCTTCGACCGTGACGATCGCGTTTCCGGCGTACACGGGGCGCTTGAACGTGTAGTTGCCCTCAACCGTCATGATGTCACTCACCTGGTTGACACCCAGCAGGGCGGCGACGTGAGGCATCAGGTCCTTGCCGAATGTGCTCGACGGGCCCAGAACGTGACTGTAGTCAACGGCTATCGAGGCAATCTGGGGAGCCAGCACGGCGGCCAGTGGCTTGTCGTTCTCTGCTCGTTCAATGGTCAATACGCGTCTGACTGACGCCAGTTCAGCGGCTTGAGCGGCAATTGCCGACGCATCCGCCGCGAGCACAACGACATCGATCTCCGATCCGTCAATGGCTGCGGCACATGTCACGCACTTGGCCGTGCTGGAGTTGAGGTCCGAACCATCGTGTTCGGCAACGATAAGTATCCTGGCCATTACACAAGCCCCTTGTCTTTGAGTGCTGCTACCAGTCCCGCGACATTGTCGACGGTGACGCCACGTTGCCGTCCTTCCGGCGCCGCACAGGAGAGTTCCCTGATAGGGGGGCCGGCCGCGACGCCAAGGTCGGCGAGCGGAACTTCGTCCAGCGGCTTTTTCTTCGCTTTCATGATGTCAGGGAGCTTCACGTAACGTGGTTCGTTGAGGCGCAGGTCAACCGAAAGAACGGCCGGAAGGTCGACCTCCACCGTCTCGAGACCTGCGTCAACCTCGCGCACGACGCGTGCCGTGTCACCGCTGATCGTCACTCCGGAAGCGAAGGTTGCCTGGGGACGTCCCCACAACGCCGACAGCATCTGGGGTACCTGGCTGTTGTCGCCGTCAATGGCCTGTTTCCCGAGGATCACGAGCCCGGCGTTTTCCTTTTCTGCGAGTGCTTTGAAGACACCCGCAATGCTCAGCGGGTCAATCTCCCCGTCGACCGCGACCAATATGGCACGATCGGCGCCCATGGCAAGGCCCGTGCGAAGTTGTTGCTGAGCGTCGGACGTGCCAATGGAGACCGCGATAACCTCGGATGCTCCGCCGCTCTCCCTGATGCGTAGCGCCTCTTCAAGAGCGATTTCGTCAAACGGATTGATGCTCATTTTGACGCCGTCTGTCTCGACGCCGCTGCCGTCGCTCTTGACCTGAATCCTGACGTTGTAGTCAATAACGCGCTTCAGGCCGACGATGATCTTGTCCACTGTATGACTCCCGGGTGTCGGTGGAATGGGCGGGTGAATCCCGCCGGACCGGTATTGTCCAAGACTAGGCGACCGTGTACAAGTACGTGAAATCCGGTAGAGCAGGGACGGTTATGGAATGACACAGGAACGCATACTGATCGAGGCCTCCGAACTCCATCGGCGAATTGCCGAGAACGACTGGATTGCCGTCGACTGCCGTTTCGACCTTGCCGACGTTACCGCCGGGCGGCGGAGTTACGAACAGGGACATATACCGGGTGCAGTGTTCCTTGACCTCGATGAAGACCTGGCTGGCCCGGTACGCGCTGACACGGGGCGCCATCCATTGCCGGATATCGAAAAGCTCGTTGCAACGCTGGGGCAGAAGGGCATCGGCAACAATGACACTGTCGTCGTCTACGACAATTCGCACGGCGCTGTGGCTGCACGCGCCTGGTGGATTCTTCGCTGGCTCGGGTTTCGCGCCGTGCGGCTGCTCGATGGCGGGTTCGCACAGTGGGTGAAACAGGGACTCCCTGTCGAACAGGTCGTTGTGCATCATGAGCCGAAACACTTCACCGCAACGCCCGACGATGCACGGGTACTGACGACCGGGGAACTGGCCGCCGATACGGGCGGTATTCGCGAGCGCAAGCTGCTGGATGCGCGGGACAGGGCAAGGTTCCTGGGCGAGCATGAGCCGATAGACCCGGTCGCCGGGCACGTGCCGGGTGCGGTCAACGCACCCTTTGCCGATTTCGTTGATAAAGAGGGCCGGTGGCGGCCACTGGCCGAGAGAGAAGCGTTGCTGAACCGGGCCCTTGGCGGCGATCGAGGGGCAGACTGGAGCGTGATGTGCGGATCCGGGGTGACCGCCTGCCACCTGGCGATTTCAGGGCTTGAGGCGGGCTTCAGGGAGCCACGGCTGTACGTGGGCTCCTGGAGTGAATGGATTCGGGACCCGGCACGCCCAATCGGGCGCGGCGAAGACTGAATATTCCGTCGGCGAGCTGCGGATTTGGCGTAAACTTAAGCTCGGATTGCGGTCTAATCCGGGTAGGGAACGGTATTCTTGCCACCCAGTTTGTCGCGTCTAAACCACAACACAGGAGGTGTTAATAATGCTTTTAAAACAATGTTTTATAATAGCTATTTCAAGCGTTTTATTAGCATGTGCAGCGACTCCGGACGCGGCGGACGAGGCGGTCGACGAGCCCTCGACCGGTCGCAACGATTGCATCCATAAGCCAAGTATCCGAGGATACACCGTTCTTGATGAGCAGAATCTCATCATCGAGGCCTCCGGAGGCCGAAATTACCACGTCGTTCTGCGGCGTCGCGCTCAAGGCCTTCGACACAGTCTTTATATCGACTTCGACACGACCACGAGTCGAGTGTGTGCCAGATTTGACGGGATCCGGTATGACGACGGAATGAATGGCGTTTTTGGTGCGGTTCGCATCGCGTCCATTCAACAACTGACCCAGGAAGAAGAAGAGCACCTTCTGATTCAGTACGGCAAGAAAGAGCCGGAAATCGAACATACCCCGGCGCCACAGGATGTTAGTGGCGCCGAGGTTGAAGAGCTGGACGAAGACGCCAGCGAGTAATCGCGGGCAGACTACGTCACGCAATCCGCAATCTCCGTGCGGACCCGCCCGGCCGACCTTTTTTGGGTCGGCCGGGTTTTTTATGCGCCGGATTTGGGTAACCTGTGCGGGCCATGAAGACTGCACTGCAAAACCTGCGCGTCCTCGATATGAGTCGCGTGCTCGCCGGGCCCTGGGCCGGGCAGTTACTCGGGGACTACGGTGCCGACGTTGTGAAGGTCGAGCGGCCGGGCAGTGGCGACGATACGCGCCAGTGGGGGCCTCCCTGGCTCGGTGGCGAATCCGCGTACTTCTTGTCCACCAACCGCAATAAGCGGTCGATCACTGTCGATCTCTCGACCGCACACGGACAGCAGGTCATTCGCGACCTGGCGGGGAAGGCCGATGTCTTGCTCGAGAATTTCAAGACGGGAACATTGCGGCGCTGTGGTCTCGACCCGGACGAACTCATGGCGGCAAATCCGGGGCTTATCGTCTGCTCGATTTCCGCGTTCGGCCGGGACAGCAGCCGGGCGACGGAGCCGGGATACGACGCCATGATCCAGGCCTCCGGCGGATTGATGAGCATCACCGGCCCCCCGGAGGGTGAACCTGGCGGCCCCCAGAAAGTCGGTGTTGCGATCGCGGATATCATGGCCGGTATGTATGCAACCACTGCAGTGCTCGCGGCGCTGGCCGCGCGCGCGGTTACGGGTTGCGGGCAACGCATCGAGGTGCCTTTGTACGACAGCCAGGTCGCATGGCTGGCCAACCAGAGTATGAACTACCTCGTTGGCGGCACGCCGCCGGGCCGCATGGGAACCGCGCACCCGAACCTGGTTCCCTACCAGGCTTTCGCAACAAGCGACGGCGACCTGATGCTCGCGATCGGGAACGACCGTCAATTTGCCGACTGCATGGCCGTCGTCGGGGCGCCGGAGCTCGCGACGGAAACGCGTTATGCAACGAACGCCGCTCGCATAGAGAACCGGGCCGCGCTGGTCAGCCTGCTGCAGGACCGGCTGCGAGCGAATTCCACGGCGCACTGGCTGCAGGCGTTCGCAGCGCGGGGTGTGCCTGCCGGGCCGATCAACGATATCGGTGAGGTTCTGAGCGACGCGTACGCACAAGAGCGGGAGCTTGTCCGGCACCTGACCAATGCGGCGGGGGATGCGGTGCCGACCGTGTCAAACCCGGTCAACTTCACCGCGACACCCGTACAATACGCGAGTGCGCCGCCATTGCTCGGTGCACACACGGAGGAGGTTTTGCGGGATTGGTTGGGGTACTCTGCAGAGAAGATTGCAGAGCTCCGAACAGACGCCGCAATCTAGCCCACACACACGACTGCAGTCCCCATATGGAACAACTAATCCAGACCAGCGCGGCTCTCAAAGACGTCCGTTACGAGATCCGGGGTCAGCTCGCCAATCATGCCCTTGAACTCGAAAGACGGGGCTATGAAATCATCTCCCTGAATATCGGCAACCCGGGACTGTTCGGCTTCCGCACACCGGAGACAATGCGGCTTGCGATGATCGAGAACCTGGCCCAGGCAGAGCCTTACTGTCACCAGAAAGGCATCTTCCCGGCGCGCGAGGCGGTGGTCATGCAACAGCAAAACCGTGGCGTTCAGGGTGTCACGGCCGATGAGGTATTCATCGGCAATGGCGTGAGCGAACTGATCGACCTGTCATTGCGTGCATTGCTCAATCCCGGTGACGAGGTACTGGTGCCAAGCCCGGACTATCCGCTCTGGAGCGCCGCCGTCACCTTGAATGGCGGTGTCGCAAAGCACTATACCTGCCGCCAAGACGAGGGCTTCGCACCCGACATCGCCCACATGGAGCGACTTGTCAGCGACCGGACACGCGCCATTGTCGTGATCAATCCGAACAACCCCAGCGGTGCGGTTTACAGCCGCGCGACCCTGCAGGCCATCGTCGAGCTTGCGGAGCGCCACGGTTTGGTGGTCCTCTCCGACGAGATTTACGACCAGATGGTGTACGACGGCGCCGAGTTTATCCCGATGGCCACCCTGGTCAGGGACACGGTCTGCCTGACCTACTCAGGGCTGTCGAAAATCTACCGGGCTTGCGGTTACCGCGTTGGCTGGTGCGTCTTCAGCGGTGATCTCGAGCGCGCAGCGCATTACCTGCAAGCGATGGAGTTGCTCGCGGCACTGCGCTTGTGCAGCAATGTGCCGGCGCAATGGGCGGTGCAGACAGCGCTGGGCGGCTTCCAGAGCATCGCCGAGCTGGTCAGCCCGGGTGGACGGCTGTACCAGTCGCGCCAGGCGATCATCGACAGGGTAGCGGCCAGCGAGTATCTCAGCCTGCAAAAGCCGATGGGGGCCATGTACGCGTTTGTTCGCCTGGACCCGAGATTTGCCGGCAAGCTGGATGACCAGGCCTTCGCGCTCGAGTTGCTCGAGAAGCAGCATGTGCTCGTCGCGCCCGGAACCAGCTTCAACACGCCTTACTCGGACCATTTTCGTGTGACGACCCTCCCTGACCCCGAGACGATCAGCCTGGTCTTCGATCGTATCGACAATTGCCTGGCCGCATACGCCTGAACATGTACGATTGGCTGCCGGGAGCACTTGACGGGACCGCAACGGTCATCACGGCAAACCGGCGACTCGCTCGCGTCCTGCAGCAGGAATACGCACGACGCCAGGTCGACGCGGGGGTCCTGGCATGGCCGACGCCGAATATTCATGCCTGGCCGGACTGGCTGGATGAACAAATGCGGGCGGCGGAGCAACAGGAGAGCTTGCCAACCCGCATCAATAGCAATCACAGCAAGATCCTCTGGGATCGCTGCCTGCGCAAGGAACTTGGCGGGGAATCCGTCGGCATCGGCAACCTGGTGCGGCTCTCTCGTGACACCTGGCAGCGCCTGGCGGACTGGAACGTCACTATTCGGGACGTCGCCCGCACTGCGCTGAGCTGGGACCACAAGGTATTCGCGGCGGCAGCCGGCCGCTACCAGGGCCTGCTGGAGCGCGAAGCCTGGATCGATGACGCCGGTCTCGCTGCCCGGGTTGCGGAGCTCATCGCAAACGGTCGCGTGGCGGTAAAAGGGCGCTTCACCTTTGCCGGCTACGACCGGGACAAGCCCGCAACGGCGAGCATACGCCAGTGTCTCGAGGAGGCGGGCTGCCCGGTGGCGAATGCGCCGACACCCGAGCGTACCGCGAGGCCGCAACTTGTTGCGTACGACACAGGCGACGCCGAGCTGCGTGCCGCGGGTGCCTGGGCAAGAAAGCGACTCGAGCGCGACCCGACGCAACGAGTGGCGATCGTCGTCAACGGACTGGAACGCGATGCGAGCCGCATGGCGGCGCTCGTGCGCGAAGGCCTCATGCCCGGCTATCGCCTGGGTCCGAAGCAGCTGGCTGACGCCCTGAACGTCTCGTATGGCCGCAAACTGGCGAGCTACCCGGTGGTGTCAATCGGCCTGCTCTGGTTGCGCTGGTGCGTCAGGGACCTCAGGGCGGCCGAGGTATCGCAGCTGCTCAGGTCGCCTCTTATCGTGGCGGGCTCGGGAGGTGGGCGAGCGCGACTCGAACTGCGCTTGCGCAAGCTTCCGGACCGCAACTGGTCGCCATCGATGATCACGTCGGCATTGCGCGGCAAGGAAGAAGCGGAAGACGCATCGGAGTGGCTGCAGCGTGTGGCTGCTATTACCGGGATCCGCAGGGACCTGGACGCTTCTGCCTCACCGGCACACTGGGCAGTGACCATCGACGAGTACCTCAAGGCGGCCGGCTGGCCCGGCAAGCAAAGGCTTGGCAGCGCGGAGTTTCAGCTCGTCAATCGTTGGCGCGAACTGCTGAACGAGCTCGCTCGCATGGATCTCGTCAGCTCGCATATGTCGCTCGAGATGGCACTTAACCAGCTTGACAGCATGGCGGCAGACACCGTCTTTCAACCCGAGTCGGACCACGCCTGCGTGCACCTGATGGGCCCGCTGGAGGCGTCCGGGCTGGAATTCGACGCCCTGTGGCTTACCGGTGCTACGGCCGCGCAGTGGCCTCCGGCCGGCAACGCGTCCGTGCTCGTGTCGCGGCGCCTCCAGGAGAAAGCCGGCATGCCTGACGCCGTCCCGGAGGACACGATCGAGTATGCCCGGAGCCTGCTCACGCATCTGTGCGTTGCCGCAGCTGACACGGTATGCAGCTACCCGCTTACCGAAGATGACGCCGAGCAGATGCCCAGCGACCTGTTGCCGGAGCACACGATCGGCGAACTCGATGCCGGTGACGATCCCGGCCTGTTCGCGGCCACTATCGCGGGTACCGAACCGCTTCCGGACGTTGCGGATCGCGTGCCGCCGATCGGCCCTGACGAACAGCTCTCGGGCGGTGCGGGGACCATCCAGAATCAATTGAGCGACCCGATTACCGCGTTCCTTTGCGGACGACTCGGTGTCAGGGCGCTCGATGAGCAGGCAGACGGCTTGCCGGCCCTGCTGCGTGGCAATCTGATTCACGATGCGCTTTACCAGCTGTACTTCGACAAGCCGTCGCGCGACGAGCTGGCAAGCTGGACGGATGCTGACCAGAGAATTGCGCGCGCGGTCGATTTCGCGTTCTCGCGCCATGAGCGCGATGCAGACCGCGTATTGCTGGCATTGCTGGCCATGGAACGCGGGCGGGTTGCGGGACTGCTTCATGACTTTCTCGCCATCGATGCGGCCCGTGACGCCTTTGTCGTCGCCAGCGTCGAGCGCAGCATTGAATTTGCAGAGGCAGGCGTGCGACTCAACCTGCGCGTAGACCGTATCGATCGCTTGGGCGACGAACGTATCGCAATACTCGACTACAAGACGGGCGCCGAGAAGAAACTGCTGACGACAAGCGGCTCGCCACGGGAGATTCAACTGGTGGCGTACGCGTGCGCTGTCGAGGAACCCGTCGCGGCACTGGCGCTCGTCAATGTCGACTCGCGAACGATGGGGTTCAACGGCGCGGGCGTGGGCTATACAGATCCCGACGAATGGCCGGCGCAACTGGCAGGCTGGTCGGATACCGTGCGCCGAGCGTGCGAGGAACTCACCGCAGGTGACGTGCGTATTGACCTGACCCAGGCATTGGCCGATGCCAGGCCCCTGAACCTGCTCACACGGTTCACGGAGCTGCGCAATGACCTCTGAGCAACGCCTGCTCGACGACGATTTGTCCGCACGCAACGATGCGCTGGATGAATCCCGTTCGTTCATCGTGCAGGCACCGGCCGGTTCCGGCAAGACCGAACTCTTGATCCAGCGCTATCTCCGTCTCCTGTCCTGCGTTGACGAACCGGAAGAAATAATCGCCATTACGTTTACGCGAAAAGCGGCCGCGGAGATGCAGCATCGCGTCCTGGCTGCGCTGCGGCGTATGCGGCGCGACGATTGGCCCGAGCAAGCGCATTTGCAGCGCACCGCGGAACTGGCCGCGGCAGCCCTGCAACGCGACGCCGCACGAGGCTGGGACCTTCTCGCCAACCCGCGACGCATGCGGATCCAGACCCTGGATTCCCTGAACGCGTCGATAGCGCGCTCACGGCCGATCGCTTCGCCGGCAAGCGCTAGTGGCGTGCGGATCGTGGTCGACGCGGAGCTCATCGCGCTGCATCGCGCCGCGGCGAAAGCAACGCTCGACTATGTCGCGATGGAGGGCCCTGCGCACGATGTCGCGACCGAGGTTCTCGGGCACCTGGACAACAACACCGGCATCTACGTCGACTATGTCGCACGCATGCTGGGCACCAGGGACCAATGGTTGCCGTTTACCGGGAGCGGGAGCCTGTCACCGCAGGATGCCGATGTGTTGCGCTGTACACTCGAGGAAAACCTCGAGATCGCGGTCGGTAAACACCTGGCTCTAACCGCGGCGGCATTTCCGGCGGCGGCCCGCCACGCGCTTGCCGACCTGTTCGACTACGCGGCTGGCAACCTGCTCGAGGAGGGCAATCCCGAGCATCCTGTGGCGAGCCTGGCCGGGCTGACGGATCTGCCGCCAGGTGAGGTGGCTGCCGTCAGGCAGTGGCAAGGGATCGCAGAGCTGCTGTTGACGTTGGCGGGTACGTTTCGCAAGCAGGTGGACAAGCGCCTCGGTTTTCCTCCCACAGGCAAGGCGCAGAAGGAAACCATCAAAGGTCTGCTGGCTGACCTCGCCGGGCGCGATGACCTGGCTGAGCTGCTGCATGCCGTGAGGTCTTTGCCGCCGGTTCGCTACAGCAATGAGCAGTGGAAAGTATTACTGGCGCTGTTTCGCCTGCTGCCGCTGGCAAGCGCCGAGCTAAAGCAACTGTTTGCCGAACAGGGCGTTGCCGATCATATCGACATCGCGATCACCGCGGACGATGCGTTGGGTACGGCACAGGACCCCGGCGACGTTGCGCTGCTCCTCGACTACCAGGTCCGTCACCTGCTCGTGGATGAGATGCAGGATACTTCGAGCGCACAGTATCGAATGCTCGAGGCGCTGACAGGCGGCTGGGAGCAAGGGGATGGCAGGACGCTGTACTGCGTTGGCGATCCGATGCAGTCCATCTACCGTTTCCGCAATGCCGAAGTGGGCCAGTTCCTGCTCGCACGGCAGCACGGCATCGGGGCCGTAACGCTGGAACCGCTCGTGCTGCGCAGGAACTTCCGTTCCGGCCGGAAGCTCGTCGATTGGTTCAACGCCGTGTTCCCGTCGGTGCTTGCTGCAAGGGACGATCCCGGCAGCGGATCGGTGTCGTACTCGGAGGCGCTGGGTGTCCCGGAGCAGGGAGGCGTCGGCGAATGTGTTGTGCACCCGGTATTCGGGGCCGACAAGGAGGCTGAAGCAGAGGTCGGGTGTCGCGTTATTGAGCATACCCTGAGAGACCACCCCGACGATGAAATCGCTATCCTGGTGCGCGGGCGCAATCAGCTTCCGCCTTTACTCGCCGCGCTCCGCCACCAGGGAATCGCCTACCGCGCGATCGAGATCGACAAGCTGACCGATCTTCCCGAGATCATCGAAGTGATGGCGCTGACGCGCGCCGCCGCGCACGCCGGCGATCGCATAGCGTGGCTGGGATTGCTGCGCGCACCCTGGATAGGCCTGGACTGGACCGATTTGCACGCGCTCGTGGCGGGAGATACGCAGGCAATTGTTCTCGACCTGCTTGCCGATGATCGCAGGATCGCGTCGCTGTCCGCTGCCGGGCAGGATGCCGTTCGGCGAGCGATGCCCGTTCTTGCGAGGCTCGTGGCTCCACGTCTTGCCGGTTCGTTGCGCGACCTTGTCGAGGACTGCTGGCTCGCACTGGGCGGACCTGCCTTGCTCGCCGACGCATTCGCTGTCGAGAACGTGTACCGGTACCTGGACGTGCTGGAAAAACACGAGCGACACGGCTCGCTCAACGATGTCGCCGCGCTGGAGTCGCTGCTCGATCTCGAGCGTGTGTCGACGACTTCGAGGGCGCGCGTGCAGGTCATGACGATGCACAAGGCCAAGGGCCTGGAATTCGAGCACGTGCTTCTGTACGGACTTGGGCGACTGCCGGGTCGTAGCGGCCGCAGTGTTTTGTCCTGGTTCGACCTGCCGAGCGAGCACGGTGAGGAAAGAAAAATCATCAGCCCGGTCGGTCCGCGTGTCGACATTGAAAGCGACCCCGTGCATCGTTTTATTGAGATGACGGACAACACCAAGGACAGGTATGAGCAAGCGCGACTCCTGTACGTTGCCTGTACTCGCGCGCGCAAGACTCTTCACCTGCTGGGTCATACTCTCGCGACCGCGGATGGTTACAAGCCGCCCGCGAAGAACAGCCTGCTGCGCATGCTCTGGCCGGCCGTCGAGCCTGACTTCGCAAACGCCTTTGATGTAGCGCAGATCACCGACACCGACGACGAGCGGCCGTGGGGCGTGCCCCGACTACGCCGTTTCGAGCGACCCTGGCGACCGCCCGAAATCCTGCCACTGCAGGTCGCCCTGCCATTGGATGCCGATGCCGAGGCGCCTGAAGAAGAGGTTGAGTTCTACTGGGTCGGCACCGAGGCGCGCATCGCCGGCACCGTCGTGCATCGCTGGCTACAGGTACTAACGGAAGGACGGACCGATATCGACGTGTCCGATTCCAACAGGCTGCGACAGGTAACAGGTCGCTGGCTGCGCGAAATGGGCATAGGCAGCGACCTGCAGGCGGGGATCACGGGGCGCGTGCACGCCGCACTGGAGGGCATCCTGAATGACAGGAAAGGTCGCTGGATACTCGCGGGGGAAGGGTATGCAGAGTTTGCCCTGACCGGGCAGTACGAAGGCGCCATCGAATCGGTCGTGCTCGATCGGGTGCGTGTCGATGAGGATGGTGATCACTGGATTATCGACTACAAGACCAGTACGCACGAAGGCGGCAATCTGCAGGGATTCCTTAACGCCGAAGTTGCGCGCTACGCCCCGCAACTGCAGAAATACGCTGCACTGTACGCCGCCTATGCTGGTAAGCAACCGCGTTGTGCGTTGTATTTTCCGCTGCTGCAGGAATTTATCGAGGTCTAGTAGCGGCCTTCGAGACGCAGTTCATGCTGGCCTCGATCGTTGGCCGGCACGTAGCGCAGCTGGTTCTTGAGGCTCGTCGGTGTATTCGGCTTCTGCACGACCTGCCCGAGGAATGCATAAGTCTTGTCCGGATTCAGCTGCAGGCTGCCCGCAAGATCAACCACGCCGTCTGTGTCCTCGACGCTCGCGACGATGCGACCCTCTTGCGTGAAGAACTCGGCGCTGTAGCCACCCAACGATTCACTACTGAGAAACGGCACGCCAAGATTCGCGATATTGATTTTGCCGTCCATTGCCGTCGCGCGTCCGGCGGATAGCTCGAGCCGTTCGAATTGCAGGCTTGCATTGCCGCGCAAGCCCGTAACTTTTGACGCAGCCTCAAACATCTGCAAGGGAACTGACGCGGACAGGTCAGTCAGCGTCAACGAGCCACCCAGCTCGATGGATACATTGCTTTCAAAGAACCCGGAAACCGGCGATCCGGATACCTCGTAGTACGCCTTGCCGGCAAGCAGCCGCAGGGGTCGAATGCGCCATGTCAGGTCGCGCAGGTAGACGCCATTCGTCGAAAACTCGCGCGCACTACCGTTCCAGACCGTACCCTGGATGCCGCTCATCTGGACGAACGGCGCAGACAGCAACTGGTAGGCCACACGCGCAGGAAACGTAATCACCAACGCCACAACGACCGTGAGTATGCCGACAAGAATGAGCCCGCGGGTACGACGAATCAAAGACCACGCTCCAGTGTCAGGGAAGCATTGATGCGGCCGTCGCCCTCTGCGTTGCCTTCCGACAGACTGCCAGCCTGCACGTGCAGCGAGTAATTGTCGCTCAGGTCACCGAGCCAGAGCACGAGATCGTCGAACGCGACTTCCTCGAATTCCACGCGAACACCGTTACTCGGCGTCGGCGTGCTGCGGCGCCGGTACTGCTCCAGGCCGCGGCTCTGGAGGGTTTGGGAAACGATGATGATCGGCGGCTGCTGGCTTATTGCCGCCGCACCGGAGGACTGCGTGCCACCGGATGCGACCATCGCCCGTAGCGGACGTAACTCCGCCAGCGACCGCTCCCAGTTGTCCACGCTCGCCGCCATCTGCCGGTGGTTTCTGTCGAGCGGTGCCCACAGCAAGTAGTAGATCAGGGCTATAATGACGAAAACAGCACCGACGAGAACAAAGACCTGTTCACGTGCTTCCAGGTTGTCGTACCAGTCTCTCATGAGCCTGCCTCGCGAATCTGGATTCGGCTGTTGATGCGGTCCGCAACCTTGTCGGTCGACTGGATCGATGCTCGGAAACGGCCCGAGGCGCTGATGGACTCCTGGATATTGCCGACCGTTTCGACATCGGGGGAGACGACCCTGACGTCAACGATGCCTGCACGGTAACTCACGGCCTCAACCTTCGCTGTCGAGTGTTGCTCCATGGCGTTGGCCAGCTCCTGCAGCGACGGCAGGAACACCTGTGGCACCGTCGATGTACCCATCGCCCGTTTCATCGAGCTCACCACGGCGAGCGGATCCACGATCTCGGCCGACGCATTCGGGTTCAGCTGGCGATACTCCTGCGCGAACTGGGCGCGCAGCGATGCTTCTTCCTGGACCAGGCGATAGTAGTCCGCGCCTTTGCCCACAAACCCGATGATCGTCAGTGCCAGCAACAGGATTGCGGCCTTGCTCCAGGGGCGCAGCCACGAGCCGTAGTCCGCTTTCGGACCGTATCGTCCCTGCAACAGGTTGACGCCCTGGCCGCTGGCCACGGTCACGGCAAGTCGCGGCAGTGCACCATCGGGCAGGAGGTTGATATCGAGGCTGTGCAACTCGCGGCGCAACGCGATCCAGTCGTGTGAGAAGCGTGCTTCGTCGGCGGCATTGCAATACACGATCAGGTGTCCCGATGGCTCGGGTGGCGCATCGTCATCCGTGTGATCGTCCAGCTTGCCGGCGGCGACGAGGGCGTCGCTCGGGTCAGCGCCCTGCAGGACGAATTCGGTGTCCTCGCCGTCATTGAACATGATGCAGTCATCGTCGATGAGCACGCTCATCGTGCCGGGAATGCGCGCAAGCCCGTAGTTTTCGGGAACGATCTTCCAGGGAACGATGCCGGCCTCACCGAGCTGCGCGAGCCAGGTGTCGAGCTGCCCGCGTGACACCGCGGCCACAGGGCGCGGCCCGGAGTCGCGCTTGTCCCCGGCGGCAAAGTGCATCGTTTCGATGTCGACGGCGACTTGTTCCTCGAGTGCGTAGGGCAGGGCTGCGTTGAGCCTCGCGCTGCCGCGTGCCGGCAGGTTGACGGTCGTCGTCAGCGCTTCGGTCGCTGGCACAAGCACAATGACGGGTCGCCCCTGGACCTGGGGCGCCGCATCGACAAGCGCCCCACGCATCGGCTGACTCAGCCGCGTGCCGTTGTCATCGGCCACGATCCACTCGACCATCGGGTCGTGGTCTCGACCGAGTCGGATGACGACAAACTCTGCCATGTCAGATAGTTCCCAGGCTGCGGAGGATGGGTGTTACTTCGCCCGACCCGGAGGTCCGGTGCAACACGGTGAAAAGGCTAACGCGAACGGTATCAATCTGAACGACGGCCTTCAATTGAAAAAACTCGGATGACTCGCTGAATCCGGCCTGTGCGAGGTCCGGGGCAACGAGCGGAGCGAAGGTACCACTGATATCCGCGAAGCCGCCATCCTTGCGTACGTCGACGAGGCCCTCCGCAGTGGACAGGTCGATGTTCGGCCCGAGCGACTGGAGCACCTGCACGCTGGCTGTATTGACATTGACCGGGGTACGGCCGGGCAGGGCCGTCACGTGCGGCACCAGGATTTCAAAGCTGATCCGATCCATGCCGTTCACAGCGGCAAGCTCGGTGATGTTGTAAATAGGCCTGTCAGCCGTGCGATAGGCTGGAACGTAGCCCGTGTACAACGGATCCTCCGCGCCATCCGGGATGGTTTCGTTCTGGTCGGGGTCCAACCAGTCGACCGTGGCGCCGGCCAGGGCGGGGTCCAGGGCCAGGGCATCCAGCAGGCGCTGGTACTGCTCGAAGTAGGCCTGGTCTACGTTGCCGTTGGTGTCGATCAGGTTGTTCACATTGAAGCGACCCTGCAGGTCCTCGAGCTGACCGTATATCTGTCCCTGGACGTTCTCCGAGTCGATCGGCAATGCCGGGATTTCCGACGCCCAGACCTCATCGAGATGGTCTGTCTGCGTTTGCAGCGCATCCTCGCGCAGGATCGACCGCACCCAG
Source organism: uncultured Gammaproteobacteria bacterium (assembly GCA_963698895.1). GTDB lineage: Bacteria > Pseudomonadota > Gammaproteobacteria > Steroidobacterales > Woeseiaceae > UBA1847. Next base: position 476,089 of record CAVOSO010000003.1, read on the forward strand.
CCTTCGGATCCGACGGCGACCTGGATCGCCTGGTCACGGTACAGCAGTACCATGGTCCGGCGAACATCCAGCGCATTGTCCCAGGCGAGACCCGCTGCAACCGAACCGGCCAGTGCCGTCAGTAGCAAGGCAGTGATCAACGCTACACCGCGCAGCCGGGTCATGGCGCCACCTCGACGATGCGAGTCAATTCGCCCTCATCGGGCAACACGAGGGAGATGGCCACGGCCCGCGGCAGTGCGATCGTGTTGGAGGAGGTCTGCATATTGAGTGGCGGCCACTGATCGGTCCATTCGCCGTTCACCTGGAGAAAACGAAAGGTGAGGCTGTCAACGTCCGTCATCATCACCGTTGTGACCGGCAGGTTATTCACGGTGCGATCAAGGACATTCCAGTGATAGCGAATGAGGTCGCCGTCCTCGATGCGGTAGGCCGTGCGTTGTTGGGTACTGCGCGGCACGCCCGCGGAATTCGGCCAGCCGCCGTGGGTCAACTGCAGAGCGAAATCCGAAGCGAAGCTCGAGATCAGTGCCGGCTCATACTGGCCGAGGTCGGCGCGGATGGATCGGGGTGCGGTCTGGAGTAATTCGGTCGTGAGGAAGCTCATGGTGCGTTGCAGGCTCTGCAGGCGATCCATGCTCTCGGTGAGCATCTCAGCATTGCTCAGGGTCCGCGCGAGCGCGCCGTAGGCGAGGGCCGTCAGGACGCCGAAAATTGCCAGTGCGACCATGACCTCAATGAGGGTAAATCCCCTCTGTCCGCGTAGGCGCCTCATCGGAAGATTCCGTTGCGTTGTCCAATCGGCACCGGATCGCCGATAAAGCCCGTTACGGCGATGACAACGTAGTCGTCACCGTAGTGGGACACCGTCACGTCGATGCGCCTGAAATTTTCGATCCCCGTTTCCGAAACGACGGCGCGCCATTCCCATTCAGCGTTGCCGTACTCGATCTCACCGCTGGTAGCGCTTACTTCGGGTATGACATTCGCAAGGCGCATTTCCGCGATCTTGTTTTGCGCTATCCAGCTGGCGAGCGTTCGGTCACGCATCGTACTGGCAGCATCGATCATCTGGTTCATGCTGGCCGTCAATGCCGACAGGGAAAGCGCCACGATAATCAGCGCAACCATCACCTCGAGCAGAGTGAAGCCCCTAGATCTCATCGTCTTCACCAAACGTGATTTCACCGAGAATGTCGCCGCGCATGATGAGCTCTTTGCGACTCAGCGGGCGGACCAGGCGCAGCTCGAAAGCGCTGGCTTCGCCGCTCGCGAACACGTACAGATGCGGTGCAAACGACTTGGCGCCAGCGGTGGGCGCCTGGCCGTTGGGGCTGGTAATTGCCTGGGGATCGTTCTTCAGCTCAACGCGTTTGTCGTCGATATAGAGTTCGAATTCAACGCCATCCGGTAAGTTGCGAAGGCGATAAAGATCGTCGTCGGACACTTCCGTCCACTCGCGGGTAAACGGGTCAAATTCGACGAAGCGATAAGACGCCGTCATGACCTCGATACCGAACTCCCGGCCCTGCATCATGGCCTCGTCCTGGACGGTCTCCATGAGTGCCGCGAGGCGCGTGCGCTCAGTCTTGAGTTCCTCGTCTTCCGGCACAATACCGATCGACAGCACGACGATAGAGAGTACCGTCCCGACGATAACAATAACGACGAGGATCTCTATGAGAGTGAAGCCGCGAGATTGTCGCTTGGCAAACATCGGGATCCCGGCCTGGCGAAAAACTAGTCGTCGTCCCAGTTGCCGATGTCAGCGTTCAGGCCCTCGCCACCCGGTTGGCCATCCGCACCGAGCGTGTAGATGTCGATATCCTTATGGTTCCCGGGATTCAGGTATTCGTAGGGATTGCCCCACGGGTCCCGGGGCATGCTGTCGAGATAGCCGCCTGGCTTCCAGTTCTTGACCATGGGATCGTTCGGCCGTGTAACCAGTGCTTCGATGCCCTGTTCTGTCGATGGGTACTTGAAATTATCGAGACGATAGAACTTCATCGCGTTCTCGATCCCCGAAATATCGGCTTTTGCCTTGGTGACCTGGGCGACGTCGACATTGCCGATGACATTCGGCGCGACGATCGCGGCAAGAATGCCGATGATGATCACGACAACCATGATCTCAATGAGTGTAAAGCCTGCCTGGCGCACCGGGCGCGTTGGCGTATTCAACCGTTTCTTCACTTGGTAATGCTCCGCGCGAACTGCAACGAACGCAATTCGCTGAATTGACACTGAATTAGCGTAAACGTCAGTATACCAAACATGGGGTTACACAAAGTTGCGGGAAGTCCAAATAATCGCCAATTCTGGGTCATGGCATTCACCGTGGGCCTCGTTGCCATTGGACTGCAGGCTGGCGGAGAGCCGGTCCGCGAGGCGCTGGCCTATACCCGCGATGGCGTGGCCGGCGGCGAGCTATGGCGGCTCCTGAGCAATCATTTCGTTCACCTCGGCTGGACCCACTTGTGGCTCAACCTGGCGGGCCTGGCGCTCGTGGCCTGGCTGGTTGGCGGCAGTTTCGACGTACTCCGCTGGCTGGCCGTGGCAGGCATCACGGCCACGACCATCGCCGCGGGGTTCTGGTTTCTTTACCCGGAACTGAGCTGGTACGTCGGACTGTCCGGGCTGGTGCACGGCTTGCTGGTTGCCGGCCTGTACGGTCGCATACGGCAGCAGGACAAGGAGAGCATGGTGTTGCTCGGCTTCGTGCTGGCCAAGCTTGCCTGGGAACAGCTCAGCGGCGCGCCGTTGCCGGGCTCCGAGGCGACGTCGGGCGGCACAGTCATCGTCGATGCTCACCTCTATGGCGCGATTGGCGGTGCGCTTGGCGGCGCTTTGCTATGGCGTAGAGACGAGCCGAGAGCGGCTATATAATGCGCGGCACGCCCGCAAGGTGCCACAGACAACAAAAGGACTGTTCATGAGTCAGCTATTTAATGCCAATGCCCTCGAGGGCGAAATCGCGCTGGTAACCGGTGCATCACGAGGCATCGGGGCAGCGATCGCCGCGGCACTTGCGGCTGCCGGTGCGCAGGTGGTGGGTACCGCCACCAGCCAGGGGGGCGCGGACGGCATCTCGGCGGCCCTGGGTGACAAGGGCAGGGGCATCGTCCTGAACGTCGCCGATATGGACTCAGTCCAGGAGGCGATCAAGGACGTGCAGGCGCATGAAGGTGCGCCGTCAATCCTCGTCAACAACGCCGGCATCACGCGCGACAACTTGCTGATGCGCATGAAACAGGAGGAGTGGGATGACGTTCTCGCGACCAACCTGAGCGGGCTGTACGCAATGAGCAAGGCCTGCCTGCGCGGGATGATGAAGGCCAAAAAGGGCAGGATCATCAATATCGCTTCGGTCGTGGCCGTGATGGGCAATCCCGGCCAGGCCAATTACGCAGCAACCAAGGCCGGGATGATCGGCTTCTCGAAATCGCTCGCCAGGGAAATCGGGTCTCGCGGCATCACCGTAAACGTGGTCGCACCCGGGTTTATCGACACCGACATGACCAAGGACCTCCCCGAGGAAAACCGGGAGGCCATGCTTGGACAGGTGCCGCTGGGGCGGCTCGGCGACAGCGCAGACATTGCCAATGCGGTGCTGTTTCTGGCATCGGCGGGGGGCGCCTACATAACCGGTGAGACGCTGCACGTAAATGGCGGCATGGTCATGGCGTAAAAGGCGGTAGATTGCCGAATATTATTCACATACAATAGCCCCCCACGTACGGGCTGTACCTTGTAATATCAAGGACTTAGAGTAAATCCGGGGGTACTGACGAGCGGTATTGTCAGACGGAAAAGGTTGGCCCTTGTGCATTTTATGAGTCTTTCCAGGAGTAATGAAGACTATGAGTAGTATCGAAGAACAAGTAAAAAGTATTGTTGCAGAGCAACTCGGTGTTAAAGAAGACGAGGTGACCAACGATGCTTCTTTTGTCGACGACCTCGGCGCGGACTCGCTCGACACCGTCGAGCTGGTGATGGCACTTGAAGAGGAATTTGAAACAGAGATTCCTGACGAGGAAGCCGAAAAGATCACTACGGTCCAGCAGGCAATCGACTTTGTGACCGCTCGCCAGAGCGAGGGTTAAGCATACGGGCGCGGCGAGCGATCGCCGCGCCTCGATTTCAGTTCTGAACGGCAGTTCTGCCATCAACTGACGGATAGATCTTTGAGCAAACGACGCGTCGTAATCACCGGAATGGGAATCGTCTCACCGGTGGGAAGCACCTTGGATGATGCCTGGCGGAATGTTTGCGAAGGCAATCCCGGAACGACCCTCATCGAGGAGTTCGATGCCAGTGCGTTCCCCACGCGTATCGCCGGGCTCGTGCAGGGTTTCGATGTCGATGCCTACCTGTCCGGGAAAGATCAGCGCAAGAACGATCCTTTTATTCACTATGGCGTCGCCGCCACGATAGACGCCATCAAGGACGCCAACCTCGAGATCACCGAGGAAAACGGCCACCGCGTTGGTGTGGCCATGGGCGCTGGAATCGGTGGTATCAAGACCATCGAAGACAATCACAGCAAGATGCTCGCAGGTGGCGTGCGCAAGGTTTCGCCGTTTTTTATTCCGGGCAGCATTATCAATATGACCTCGGGCCAGGTCAGCATCATGCAGCATATTACGGGCCCCAATATTTCCATCGTTACCGCCTGTGCAACCTCGACGCACTGCATCGGACTCGCGGCGCGCAGTATCGTCCATGGCGATGCCGAAGTGATGCTTGCCGGCGGTTCCGAACATGCGACGACACCACTCGCAATGGCGGGTTTTTGCGCCGCACGCGCGATGTCGACACGCAATGACGACCCGGCGGGTGCGAGTCGCCCCTACGACGTCGACCGTGACGGTTTCGTACTGAGCAATGGCGCGGGAACGGTAGTACTCGAAGAACTCGAGCATGCCAAGGCACGCGGCGCGCGGATCTACGCCGAACTGGTTGGCTTCGGCATGAGCAGCGATGCGTATCACATCACGCTGCCGCCCGCGGATGGGGAGGGCGCGCGCAAGTGCATGGTCGCCGCCATACACGATGCCGGTATCGCGCCGGCGGACATCGACTACGTCAACACACATGGCACCTCGACGCCGGCCGGTGATATCGGCGAAACCGTCGGGATCAAGCGCGCGTTTGGCGACCACGCCCGCAAACTCATGATCAGTTCGACGAAATCGACAACGGGCCACATGTTGGGCGCCGCTGGCGTTGCCGAAGCGATCTTTTGTGCCAAGGCGATCCAGGAACAGGTCATACCGCCAACGATCAACCTGGAAAACCAGGACCCCGAGTGTGATCTCGACTACACGCCCAAGGTCGCACGCGATGCCAGGGTGAAAACCGTGCTCTCCAATTCCTTCGGTTTTGGCGGTACCAACGGAAGCCTGATTCTTCGCGCTTTTGACTGACCTCATTCGCGAGATCGCAGGTCCTCGCGACCTGCGGCAACTGCATCGCGAACACCCGGCGCGATATCCATTTTTGCTGCAAAGTACCGCACCCGGCGGCGCGCTCGGCCGTTACGACATCCTGTTTGCATCTCCGGGCGAAACCCTCGTCGCGGGAGAGGGCGCAGGCTTCCTCGAGGCACTCGATCGGGCCTGGCGTGAGGCGCGTACCGAACGACGGCAGGTCGACTTGCCGTTCACGGGCGGCTGGTTTTTGTACCTCGGGTATGAGCTGGCGGCAGAGATCGAGCCCGGGCTGTCGCTCGTGCCGGACAGTGCGCTGCCTGCCGCATTTGCCGTTCGTTGTCCGACAGCGCTCATCTACGATCACGAACTGTCGACGTGCCAACTGGTTTGCGAGACGCCGGACTGTGTGGACCGGGAACAGTTGCTCGCAGACATCGAAGCCCTGGATCGGGGTACACCGATTGCCGCGGCCAGGGTATTGTCCGTCACCGAAGACGATGCCGAGCGCGTTCATGGGTGCTGTCGTGGCCGCCAAGGAATACATTGCCGCTGGCGATGTCTACCAGGCCAACCTGTCGCGGCAATGGCTGGCCAGGGTCGCCCCCGGCACCAATGCCAGCGACATCTATGCGTCCCTCTGCACAGCGAATCCCGGACCGTTCGCCGGTATGGCGCGGTGGGGTGACTACGAGATCATCTCGTCGTCCCCGGAGCGCCTGCTGCAGGTGCGCGAGGGCATTGCATCCACGCGTCCCATTGCAGGCACACGGCCACGCTCAGCGGACTCCGGCGAGGATGCCGGCCTGTCGGCCGAGCTGTTCGCACATCCGAAGGAGCGTGCCGAACACGTGATGCTGATCGACCTCGAGCGCAATGACCTGGGCCGAATCTGCAAACCGGGTACGGTGGAAGTCAGTGAATTCATGGTGCTCGAGAGCTATGCACACGTTCACCACATTGTGTCCAACGTGCAGGGACGGTTACGAGACGACATCACGCCGGGGCAGGCGATCGCCGCCGTTTTTCCGGGCGGGACCATTACCGGCTGCCCCAAGGTGCGTTGCATGGAAATCATCAGCGCGCTGGAACAGGGGCCTCGCGGTGCCTACACGGGCTCGTTCGGCTATCTCAATCGTGATGGCAGCCTGGACCTGAACATCCTGATTCGCACCATGGTGAAAGACAACGACAGCGTGACCTTCCGTGCCGGATCAGGCATTGTCGCAGACTCCGATCCGGCCGCCGAACTCGACGAGACGCGGGCCAAGGCAGAAGGTATGTTGCGCGCAATTTCACGATGAGCGAGTGGTACGAAGTCAATCGCCGCACACAAGCGGTCGATCCGGCTGACCGTGGCTTTCAGTATGGCGACGGCCTGTTCGAAACCATTGCCATACGGCAGGGCAAGCCGCGGCAATGGCAATACCACCTGGACAGGCTGAGTGCGGGCTGCGAGAGACTCGGACTGGAACCGCCACCGGCGTCGCTCGAGCTGGATCTCGACGCGGCGCTGACGCGCAGCAAGCATGACCAATCGTCTTGTATTGCAAAGCTCATCATCACGGCAGGCAGTTCGCTGCGCGGGTATGGCAGGGCCATGCCGACCCCGGGCGAGATCTACATCGGGGTATTCCCGTCCACACCATTGAACCGTCCGGCCTATGTCAATGGGGTTGCAACCATGCTTTGCGAGACTCGCCTCGCTACCGGCTCGGCGGTGGCCGGTTTGAAGACCTTGAACCGTATTGAGCAGGTGCTCGCGAGTTCCGAGTGTCAATCCACCGGCGCGTTCGAAGGCCTCACGCTGGATGCGGACGGGCGCCTGATCTGCGGTACCATCAGCAACGTGTTTATTGTCAAGAACAATCGGGTGCGGACGCCCTCACTGGCGCGTTGCGGCGTTGCGGGTACGATGCGGCGCCTCGTCATTGAGCTCCTGGAGCAAGAGGAACGCGCCGTCGACATCTGTGATCTCACCGAGGTGGACCTCGCGGAAGCCGACGAGGTCTTCATTACGAACAGCCAGATGGGCGCCGTACCGGTGCACCGCTGCGGCAACTACAAATGGCCCGTCGGCCCGTTGACACGCGAAGTCATGAACCGGCTGGCCGAACACGGCATAGAAGAGTGCCGGGTATGAGGCGCATCGCACTCGCAGGCCTGGTTGCCGTGGGACTGCTCGCGTTCGTCGCGATTGGCGGTGTATACAAGATGAACCGTTTCATGGACACGCCGGTCGCCCTGCCCGAAGGCGGCGCGAATTTCGAGATAGCGCCCGGCAGTTCCTTTGCAACAGTGACATCGAAACTGGTAGAGCAGGGCGTCATTGAAAACGACTTCTGGTATCGCCTGTATGCCCGCAAGAGTGGCGAGGCCGGCGGTATCCAGGCGGGTGAGTACCGACTCGAACCCGGTGCCACGCCGCGCACGCTACTCGAGCAATTCCTGCGCGGTTCCGTGCGCCTGTATTCGTTCACGATCATCGAAGGCTGGAACCATCGCGACCTCCTGAAGGCGCTGCATGCCAATGAAGCCATCGTGCCATCGCTCACGGACGAAGACTGGCCGGCGTTTCTCGAATCACTCGGCGCTGAGGTAACGCACCCCGAAGGCCTGTTTCTTCCGGAGACCTACCGCATTCCGCGCAACACGAGCGACCGGCAGCTGCTCACCCAGGCCTACAAACTGATGCAAAGCGTGCTGGCCGAAGAATGGCAGTCGCGGGGCGACGTGATACCGGTCAGTTCGCCTTACGAGACGCTCATCCTGGCATCCATCGTCGAGAAGGAGACCGCGCGTGCGGATGAACGTGCACGCATTGCCGGCGTGTTTGCCCGGCGCCTGGAAAAGGGGATGCGCCTGCAAACCGATCCAACCGTGATTTACGGTATAGGTGCGGGGTTTGACGGCAACCTGACCCGGCAACACCTCCGGACGGACACGCCATACAACACCTATACGCGCCGCGGCCTGCCGCCAACGCCCATCGCGATGCCAGGCCGCGCAGCAATCAACGCCGTACTGCACCCGGCAGAGGGCAAGGAGCTGTATTTCGTGGCGACGGGGCTTGGCGACGGCAGCCACAAGTTTTCGGTAAGCAAGGATGAGCACGACGCTGCGGTTGCGGAATACCTGCGACGCCTGCGGCAAAACCGGCGGGAAGGGCGCTGACATGAGGCGTGGCAAATTCATCACCGTCGAGGGCATCGAAGGCGTCGGCAAGTCGACGAACATCGAAGTCCTCGTCCAGCGTATCGAAGCGGCAGGGCACAAGGTACTGACAACCAGGGAGCCCGGCGGTACGCCGATTGCCGAAGACATACGCGACATCCTGACTCATCGCGGTGACGAACCGGTCCCGGAGATCGCCGAAGTGCTGCTGATGTTTGCCGCACGATCGTTCAATGTGAACAACGTCATTATCCCGGCGCTTGAGGCCGGTACCTGGGTGGTTTGCGACCGCTTCACCGATTCCAGCAGGGCGTACCAGGGCGGTGGCCGGGGCATCCCGATGGAAACCATCGATAGTCTCGCCGACTGGGTTCACGGGGATACCTGGCCCGACCTCACCCTGTTGCTGGACGCGCCGGTGGAGATCGGGTTGGAGCGGGCCGGCAAGCGCAGTGCCCCCGACCGTTTCGAGCAGGAGCGGCACGATTTCTTCCAGCGCGTGCGCGAATGCTATTTGCAGATCGCGGCAAGAGAGCCGGCCCGGTTTGTTGTCATCGACACCACGCGCGATATCGACGAGGTCAAGGCGGACGTTGCCGCGTTGACCGACCAGCTCCTGAGCGAATGAAGCCCATGGAACTTGACTGGCTCGAACACTTCGTCGACGGCTGGAACGACCGTATACAGCACCGGCGGGTCCCTCATGCCGTGCTCCTGGCAGGCCCGCAGGGAATCGGCAAGCGTGCAGCCGCACGCTGGGTCGCGGCAAGAACGCTGGGCATGGAGACAACGGCCTTGCCCGTGCATCCGGGCGCGATTCCCGAGCACGCTGACCTGCACTGGTTGGCACCCCTCGAGGACAAGGAATCGATCGGCATCGACCAGGTGCGGGAACTTGTGAACGCAATGACACTGACCAGTTACGAGGGCGGCAGCAAGGTCGCCGTCATCGAGCCGGCCAATGCCATGACCGTGAGCGCGGCCAACAGCCTCCTGAAGACCCTGGAGGAGCCGCCCGGCGACGCGTTGCTGGTCCTCGTCGCCGATCGAGTGGGCAAGCTCCCGGCGACGATTTTCAGCCGGTGCCAGCGTATCGACCTTGCGCCGCCTGCAGAGGTCACGAGCCCTGGCGTGGCTCGATCGGCTGCAGCCGGGCACGCCATGGAGCGAGGCGCTCCGGGCGGCCGGTGGGGCGCCGCTGGGCGCGATCGGCGCACTGGAGGACCTCGAGACAGGTGCGGGAATGGCGCGCGACCTGCAATGCCCTGGGGCGTGGTTCAGGCTCCGTGGTCGAGGTTGCTGCCCGCTGGACCAAGATCGGGCCTGGATTTGTTCTAAACTGGCTTGCGCAACAGGTCAAACTCGCGGTTATCGCCAGTTCGGCAGGCCGTGAGCACGCCGCCGGGCTGGCAATTGAGGATTCTGTGGTACGCCGCATGGACAGGCGAAATCTCTTCTGCTATCTAGACATAATCAATGGGCTGCGAGGGCAGCCAGGCGGCTCATTCAATGTCCAGCTGACGTTTGAGAGCCTGCTCATTGACTGGGCAGGTGGCCTGCAGGATTGCGGGCAGGATACGCCCACGGATGGAATGAATTTGATGCTGGCCGGCCAATAGCCACGAAACAAGGTAATGAGATGAGCAAACCAGGACTGCTGACACTGACGATCAAAGACAAGAGCGCGTTGTACCTCGCGTACATGCCCTATGTGATCAACGGCGGCCTGTTCATCCCGACCAACAGCTCCTACCGCCTGGGTGATGAGGTATTCATGCTGCTGAACCTGATGGGCGAAGAAGAGAAGATCCCGGTCGCCGGCACGGTCATCTGGATGACGCCGAAGGGCGCGCAGGGCAAGCGCACGGCGGGTATCGGTGTGCAGTTTTCCGACCAGGACCAGGGCAACACGCAGAAGAAGATCGAGAACTACCTGGCCGGCGCGCTGGGTGGCGACAAGCCCACCCACACCATGTGATCAGACTTTTCCGGAGTTCGCGATTCCGCCCTGCAGCACGTACGCCTGGTAGCCGCGTTCGCTCAGGATGTAGGCGCCCGCGGAGCTACGGCGTCCGGTGTCGCAACACACCACGTACTTCTTGCTCTTGTCGAGCGTGATATCTTGAGGCGAATGAAATAGAGCGGGATGTTGATCGCGCCGTCGAGATGCTGGTTTTCGAACTCGCTGGGCAAGCGCACATCCAGCCACTGGCCGCCCGTGCGCACGACTTCTTCGGCCTGTGCGACGGATACCCAGTCGAGCATGGGCTCGTTCAGGAGCTTCTTGAAGTCATCCTTGCCAAGGCGCATGACGGCGCCGTCCGATTGCATCGTGACGGTCGCGTTGCGTTTCGCATCGGAGATCAGCGCTTCTTCACCAAAGGTGTCGCCGACATGCAATTCCGCAAGCTTGATACCTTCCTTGCTGAGCGGCGTTTCACGCGTGACCAGCGCGGCACCCCGAATCAACACGTAAAAATAATCACCTTCCGCACCCTGCTTGAGGATCACGTCGCCGGCGCGATAGTTGATCTGCTGCATGCGCATGAAGATCGCCTGGATATTCGCAGGCGGAATCTTGTGAAACGCCTTGGTCTGCAGCAGCATCGTCATCCAGTCTTCACTGCCCTGGTCGGACTTGCCCTGCAGCTCGGATACCTCGTAGGTACCGGTCTGGTCCCAGGTCAGCATGACGTCGAGCAGGTCGCTGTCGATCGAGATAAACTGCACGCGATCACGCGCTCTGGCCGTGACGCGGCGCGGGTAAACCGGCGCGACGGGATTGCGCGCCATCTCGCTGCCGCCTTCCACCTTGCCGATGACCTTCGCCTGATCGACCAACTCCAGGGTGCCCGATACGACGTAGATCGTGCGTTTCTCGGTGTCGCCTTCCTTGAACAGCAATCTGCCCGGGCGACAGCTCGCGGATCTGCACCTTGCGAGCCAGCGCCGCAAGGTTGTCGCGCTTAAGGCCGTCAAGCGGTGAAAATCCTCTGAGCAGCTCTGTGCTTACCTGCTCACTCGCCATTAGTCATCCTGTTGAGATCCCTGAGTATCGCGCTGTTGGAGTTAGTATTACGTCAAGAACGTATTCTACCTTCAATTCAACAACTTCCGGTACCTTCTAACGCGCGCATCGTGAAGCAACGCACAGTTTCCCGACAGCCTTTTTCGCATTCGTGACGGCGGTCACAGGTCCGACCAACCACTGTGTGGCGCAAATCGCTCACCGTAGCGTTCCGGGAGCTGCCGTAAGGCTGCCACGACGGCGTCAACGCCGCGCTCGCGTGCATAGTTCAGCGGGCCACCCCGAAAGGGCGCGAATCCGGTACCGAAAATAACACCGGCATCCAGCAGGTCAGGCTCGGCCACGACACCTTCGGCCAGGCAGGCGACCGCCTCGTTCACCATCGGCAGGATCAGGCGGTCCTCAATGTCGTCCGGGACACCGCGTGTATCCGCAGCCGGCTTCACGGCCTTGCCGTCTTCCCACCGTAGAATCCCTGGCCCGACTTGCGCCCGACATGCCCTTTGGCGACCAGTTCTGCCACATCGGTGTCGGGCATGACCCGATCCGTTCCGGCAGTGAGGATGCCGGCCACGTGCAGCGCAATATCCAGTCCCACGCTGTCGACAAGCTCGATCGGCCCCATGGGCATGCCGAACCTGACAGCGGCCCTGTCGATCTCCGCGAGCGGCACACCTTCCTTCGCGAGAGCCATTGCTTCGCCCATGTAGGGTGCCAGAACACGGTTGACGACAAATCCGGGTGCGCTCATGCATTCGAGCGGGAACTTGCCGATACCCTTCGTAAAGGCGAAACCGATATCCATCGCTTCCTGATCCGTGTCTTCGCAACGAATCACCTCGACCAGCGGCAACATCGCCACCGGGTTGAAGAAATGCAGGCCGATAAAACGCTTTGGCTCGTCCAGTACGGTACGCAGTTCTTCCAGCCGAATGCTCGACGTATTCGTCGCGAGGAGGGCACCGGGTTTCATTCTCGCCTGCAGCGTTTTGTAGAGGTTTTGCTTGGCCTCGAGATTCTCGTAGATCGCCTCGATGATGAGGTCCGCATCAGCCGCGCCGTCGCCATCGACATCAGCCTGCAGCCTTGCAGCGGTCTCTTCTCGCTGCCGGTCATCGCGGACTTTCTTACCGAACAACTTCTGCGCGCGCTCCAGCGCCGGGTCGATGTATTTCTGCTCGCGATCCTGCAAGGTCACCGTATGCCCGCGCAATGCGCACCAGGCTGCAATATCGCCGCCCATCACGCCGGCACCGACAACGTGTACGTGTGTGACAGCCTTGTCGGTCTTGTGGCCCTGTTTCTTGAGCTTGCTCTGCAGGAAGAAGACCCGGATGAGGTTGCGTGATGTATCGGTCATCATCATCTCGCCAAAGCTCTTCGCTTCGGCGATGTAGCCGGTCCTGACCGACGCACCGTGTTTCGCCCAGAGATCGATCATCGCGTACGGGGCGGGGTAGTGGTCCTTGCGCGCCTTGGCGGCAACCTGCTTGATCAGCATATTGCGCACCAACGGGCGCAACGGGCGCAGGCTCATGAGCCGATCGACGAGCGGCGCCTTGCGTTTCGGCGGCCGCTTCGCGATGAGTTCCTCGGCGACTGCGCGCCAGTCGTCGTCGCCGGCGATGCGGTCCAGCAGGCCGATCTTCAGCGCCTTGCGCGAATCAACCGGGTTGCCCGTCAGCATGAGCTGCATCCCGGCGCGCACGCCGCAGTAGTTCACGGCGCGCACGGTGCCGCCGAATCCCGGGTGCAGGCCGAGCTTAACCTCGGGCAGGCCGAGGATCCGGCTGTCGCCCTTCGGGCCGACGCGGTAGTCGCAGGCCATGACCATTTCGAGTCCGCCGCCCAGGCAGATGCCATTGATTACCGCGACCGTCGGACACGGCAGGTTCTCGAGTTTGTCGAAGAGCTGCTGGCCGAGACGGGTTAGCTCAAAGGCTTTCTCAGCGGTCTTGATGCCCGTGAATTCACTGATGTCGGCGCCCATCACGAAGCTGCCTGGTTTGCCGGAGTACAACACGAGACCGCGGGGTGGGGCGGCGGCCAGTTCGTCCATCGCGTCGTTGAACTCCATCAGGACTTCCGAGGACAGGACATTCGCTTTCGCGTCCGCTTTATCGACACACAGCCAGGCGATCCCGGCCTTGTCGGTATCCAGTTTCCAGTGTTGCATCATGATCTCTCGTGTATCAGGCCAGCTCGAAATCGCAAACGAGTGGCAGGTGGTCGGAATGGCGCACGTTGGGGACTTCGAAATGCGTAACGTTGATGCCATCCTGGTAGAGCACGAAATCGAGCTCCTTGCGCGGAGCGCGACTCGGGTAGGTCGGTATCCCTTCGGCATTGGCAGACTTCAGGCCTGCCGCCTTCATAAACAGGTAGATCTCATTCTCACCCCAGAACGTATTGAAATCGCCGGCGACAACGACGGGTTTGCTCGTGTCCTGGATCAGGTCGTACAGGCGTCGTAGCTGCAAGTGACGGTGGCGGTATTTCAGGGAAAGGTGAACGAGGAAAATGGCGAAGTCGTCCATCTCGAGTTCGATGATCAGGCGCTTGATACCGGTATCGAAATAATGAAAACGCTCACCATGTACACGCGGTGCCGCCATGAAGGCATTGCCCTGTTTGCGAACGATAGGCAGCATCTGGTTGAACGATTTCTCCCCGTACTTCGTCTCGTAGGAGGTGTTCATGTTCAGGTCAGCGGCGATCTTCTCCGCCTGGTTGACGTTGCGGCTGCGAATCGAGCCCGTATCGACCTCGATGAGGCCGACAACATCGGGATCGACGGATTTGATGAAGCGCGTGATCTCCGGCAGAACCGCCTGGTTTCCGAGTACATAGCCCGCGCCCGGAATGGGCATGCGCATGCTTGCACCACCGCCGACCGCGTACCGAATGTTGTATAAAAGAAGCCGCATGCGCCGCTACGATACCGAAACGCCCATACTATGGGAACAGGTGCAGGCGGCTTCGGCCCGAATTGGCTAAACTAGCGACAGATCCTGCTGTGAAAGGAGTTTTTCTTGTCTGAAAGTAATCCGATCCGCGTATTCGCGACGCATTGTTTTGACGAGAGCGATGACTATCTGCGCATCTTCGAATTCCTCGAAAGCGTCGATCGTTTCTACTACGTCAACGTCAGCCGGCCTGAGAACCTGCCAACCACAGGTGGGCCCCAGGAACTCAAGGACGAGCTGATCAGGCAGATAAAGTCGGCGGAGGCAATGTTCGTGCTACCCACGACGTTCGAGCAGAACAGGGACCTCACCCGGTTCATGATGGACGTTGCCGAGGCCAACGATATCGGCATGATCACGATCCGGTCTTTCGGCGGCATACAGGAGACACCGCCGGAACTGATCGAGCGCTGCGCCGAGCATATCGAGTGGAACGATCGAGAGATGGTCGATGCCCTGAAACGCCAGGCACGCGGTGAAGACACGGCGCGCTGGGAAGTTCTCGATTTCCCGGGGTTCGACGAGAACGGGCCTATTGAATGAGGCCTGTCGTCATCGCGCACCGCGGCGCGTCCGGGCACCTGCCCGAGCACACGTTGCCGGCCAAGGCGCTGGCCTATGCCATGGGCGCGGACTATCTCGAGCAGGATATTGTCGCGACGCGCGACGACCGCCTGATCGTGGTACACGACATACACCTCGATCGGGTGACCGATGTCGCGGCACGCTTCCCGGGACGAGCACGCGATGACGGCCGCTATTACGCGCGCGACTTCGACCTGGCAGAGATTGAGTCGCTCAGGGCGCACGAACGGACGGATGACGAGGGCAAGCCGGCCTTCCCGGGACGATTCCCCTCTGCAGGCGAGGACTTCCGTGTCCATTCTCTCGAACGCGAACTGGCATTCGTTGCTCACCTGAACCGGCATGGTGCACGGCGGGTCGGCATATACCCCGAAATCAAGAATCCGGCCTGGCACCGCGGGGAAGGGGTGGATATCTCACTGCTGGTACTCGACGTGCTGGCACGCTTTGGCTACGAGGAGCACGCAGCGCCGGCCTACCTGCAGTGTTTTGACAAAACCGAAGTACAGCGCATTCGTCACCAGCTGGGTTGTCGCCTGAAACTCGTGCAGCTCATCGGGGAGGACGACTGGACGCCCGAGAAGACGAATTTTGCGGCGATGCGCACGAAGCGAGGGCTGGCATCGCTCGCCAGGACCGTGGACGGTGTCGGTCCCTGGTTCAATCGCCTCTACGAGGTGCGTCGGCGCGACGGGCAGATCCGGGACAGCGGCTTCGTGGCCCGCGCACACGAGCAGGGCCTGGTTGTGCATCCTTACACGTTTCGCAGCGACGCATTGCCGCCGGGCTTTGGAGATTTCGACGCGTTGCTCGCTTTCGCCGTCGACAAATTGTCCATCGACGGCCTGTTTACGGACTTCCCGGATCGCGTCGTAAAATTCTTGCGAAGGATTTCCTGAGAAGCGTACTCTAACCCCGTAGTAGTGCACCGAATCCGAAAGAAACTGCAGGGATGCGAACATTGAAAGTGACAGCAATTATCAAAGCGACGCTCGCGGCGCTGGTCCTGGCGCTTGCGCCCGCCATTCAGGCGGAAGAGCCCGTACTGAGTGAACTGAACCTCGCCGATCATGCCGGCAAAGTCGTCGTTCTCGACTTCTGGGCCTCCTGGTGCGGGCCATGCCGCCGTTCCTTCCCCTGGCTCAATGAGATGCACAACAAATATGGGCCGGACGGACTGGTGATCATCGGCGTCAACCTTGATGCCAGCCGGGACGACGCCATGGACTTCCTGGACGAAATTCCTGCGGATTTCCACATCTATTTCGACGAAGACGCCGTACTTGCGACCGAGTATGGCGTCGAAGCCATGCCGAGCTCATTTGTTATCGGGCGTGACGGCGAATTACGGGCCAGTCATCGCGGTTTTAAGGTCAAACAAGAGGCCGAGTACGAAGCAATTCTCGTCGAGGCGTTGGGAGAAACACAGTGAAAAGGTACATAGCGATAATTTTCGTCCTGCTGGTTAGTGCCGGCTGCTCGTCGATGGGCGTACAGCCCTGGGAGCGGGAAATCCTGGCGCGTGAAGACATGCAGTTGACGACCGATCCGCTCGAGGCGGCGACGGACGATCACATCTATTTCAGCAAGGAAGCCTCCAGTGGCGGCCGTGGCTTCGGCGGCGGCGGATGTGGGTGTAACTGACATGACAGCATCGACCAGAAAAAACGAACGCTCCGTCACAGCGACGCTGGCGGCGGCAACCTGCGCACTTCTCGGCACAACGGCGGTCACACCCGTCGACGCCCGGGAAGAGCCGAAATGGGACTTCAACACGTCGCTCCTGTACTACGGTGAGGACGAAGGCCGGGTTATGGACACCAGCTTCAAGTCCATTATTCGCCGTCTCTTTGCCGACGATCGCTCGCTGACTCTGGGCCTCACCGTGGACGCGCTGACCGGGGCGACACCCAGTGGGGCGATTCGCCAGGACGGCCCGCAGTCATTCACGCGCCCGTCCGGTATAAGCGCCTACAGCGAGCCCGCTGGAAAACTCCCGCTCGACGACACGTTCAAGGACACCCGGGTGGCGGTAACGGCCGGCTGGCAGCAACCCGCCGGCGAAATGGGCCTTCTCAGTGTCGGGCTCAGTGCATCGAAAGAGTATGACTACCTGCACACGGGTGTGAACGCGAGCTATGCGCATGATTTCAATAACCGCAACACAACCGTATCGGCCGGTCTTGCGTTCGCCAGCGACAGCATAGAGCCGGTTGGCGGCGCACCAACGCCGTTTACCAGCATGCTTGACGTTGGCGACACCAGCAATCGGGCAGGGGACCAGGACAAAGACGTACTGGATGTGGTGTTGGGTGTTTCGCAGGTCCTGTCGAAGAACCTGCTCGTGCAAATGAACTATTCGCTCAGCCAGTCCGACGGGTATCTCAACAACCCGTACAAGGTGCTGAGTGTGGTGGATGGCATTACCGGGGATACCTTACCGCGCACTCCGGGCATCAACGGCGGGCCCAGCGGTGAGTTCCTGTTTGAGAGCCGGCCCGATGAGCGCACCCAGCACAGTCTGTACACACAGGCGAAGTACTTCATGAACGGCAAAGTGCTCGACGCGTCCTACCGGTACATGACGGATGACTGGGAGATTGATTCCCATACACTCGATGTGCGTTACCGATGGCCGCTTGGAGAAACGCGATATATCGAACCTCACCTGCGCTACTACACGCAGACGGAGGCTGAGTTCTATCGCCTGAGCATCGACGACTCCGCACCGCTGCCGCAATTCGCTTCGTCGGACTATCGTCTCGGCAATTTCGATGCGATCACGGCCGGCGTGAAATACGGCTGGAAGACCCGCAATGACAATGACATGAGCATTCGCGTTGAGTGGTACACCCAGTCGGGCACGGTGCCAACCCAACAACTTATCGGCAACCAGGTGCTGAGGGATAACTACCCGGACCTGAACGCACTGATCGTGCAGTTCAGTTACCGGTTCTCCCGGTAGCGATGGCGACACCCCGGCCCGGGAGGCAGGTTCAGCTCGTCGCCGCGGAACAGGGCTGGGCGGGCCGCTTCCAGGCGATGGGGAGCCCTTGCGAGGTATTGATCGACGGCGGGAACAAGGCCAGCGCGGCCGAGCTGACCGCGCTGGTCTCGGCCGAGGCCTGGCGCATCGAGGACAAGTTCAGCCGCTATCTAGACGGCAATATCATCCAGCGCATCAACACGGCGGATGGTAAGCCGGTTGACGTCGATACAGAGACCGGCAACCTGCTCGATTTCGCTGCCACGCTATTTGAGATCAGCGACGGGCGCTTTGACATTACGTCCGGCGTGCTGCGAGCGGTCTGGACCTTTGACGGCAGCGACAGGATTCCGGCGCAAGAGGCGATCGACGCGGTGCTGGGCCGTATCGGTTGGCAGCGCGCCACCTGGTCGGGGGGGTGCCTCACGCTGGAGCCCGGCATGGAAGTTGACTTCGGTGGCATCGGCAAGGAATACGCCGTCGATCGTTGCACGTCCCTCGCAAGTGACGCATCCGCGATCCCGGCAATGATTAATTTCGGTGGCGACCTTGCCGTGACAGGGCCGCCACGAAGCCGCAGCGCCTGGAAGGTGGGCATTGAAGGCCCCGCGGCCGATTCCGCCGACAGGCTCGTGGAACTTCGCCAGGGCGCCCTCGCGACAAGCGGCGATGCGCGGCGTTTCCTGCTGCGCGACGGGGTGCGATACAGTCACATACTCGATCCGACGACAGGCTGGCCCATACCGGACGCCCCGTCCTCCGTCACGGTTGCGGCGGATACCTGCACACAGGCGGGCATGATGAGTACCTTGGCGATGCTCAAAGGCCAGGACGCCGAGACGTTTCTTGCGGCGCAGGACCTGCTTAGCTGGTGCCGTCGATAAGTGATAGAGCACTTTAAGTAATACACTTAAGTTTATGTTTATAAAAGATTTTAATAAAGAATTGCCTTTTACGCTCCGACCATCTATGGTCTCAACGACGCAGGGCGGGGGCTCCAGAGTGAGAACTCCGTCCTTTCATAGACGACGATTCCCAATAATCATAAACCGATGTTTGTCGAGCTACCGCAAGAACTGATCCTGTACACGGCCGGCGCCTTTCTGCTGGGGTGGCTGTTGTCGTCGCTCAGTTCGAATATGGGGGCACGCCGCAAGGCAAAAAAGCGCGATCCGCGCGACGATCGGATCCGGGAACTCGAGGCGGAATTGCGCATTGCCCTCGGTAATACCGATAAATCCCGGACGGAACTCGAGCGTCTCGAAGAGCAGCTCAAGGAAACCACGATCGGTATTGAACGCAGGGACACTGTGATCTCGGAGCAGCAAGCGAAGCTCGACCGCGTGAGAACAGACCTCAAAGACTCGGTCATGAAGACGCGCGAACTGCGCGCAGAACTCGCTGAACGCGCCACCGAGAACGTGCACGCGGAAGCGAAGATCCGCGAAGTCGAGACCGAGCTGTCGATCGCACAGGCGTCGACCGACCTGATCGCAACCGGCGTCCTCGATTATTCAGTCGCACCCGACACGGAAGACGGTGGCGCCCCGGCCAACCAGGACGACCTGGCCGAAGTCAGCAAAGCAGCGACCTGAACTTGTTCGTACGACGCATCGCCACGGTGTTCGTGGCCCTGGCCTGCGCCTCCTGCAGCCAGTGGGACTATCCCGTAAACATACCGTTTGCCGCGACCTGGCAGGGCAGCGCCATCGATTGCAACAGCGACGGTGCCGCGCTTTCGGACCTGAGATTCTATGTCAGCAATGTCCAACTCGTTGACGATCAGGGGCAGGCACACGATGTCCGTTTCGCGACGGAAATGGATTGGCAGAACGATGCCGTCGCGCTGATCGACCTGGAGAACGGCGCGGGCGCTTGCCAGAACGGCACAAGCGGCACTTCGGACCACGTTCTTGGGGTGGCCACCGCACGAGAATACAGGGGCCTGCGCTTTACCGTGGGCGTCCCGTTTCGCCTGAATCATGAAAATCCCCTGACTGCCAAGCCACCGCTGGACGACCCCGACATGCATTGGCACTGGAGATCCGGCTACAAGTTCCTCCGGGCCGGCGTACGTACCGCGACGGACGGTTTCTGGATTCATGCGGGCAGTGCCGGCTGCGACGGGACCGTCGGCAATATTGCCGCCTGCAGGTTTCCGAACCGCATCGAGGTGTACCTGCCCGACTTTGAGGTTGGCGTAGACACGGTCAATGTCGATCTGTCGGCGCTGGTTGCGGATATCGACCTAGACGATGATGCCGGATCCGATTGTTCGTCAGGCCCTCCGGAAGCAGCCTGTGTGGCGCCGTTTGCGGCACTGGGTATCGAATTCGCAAGCGGTAAACAAAACGGCGCACAGCGCGTATTTTCGGCGGAATGAGAAAGACGCCGATCCTGCTGGCTGCTGTGGCGGCGGCAGCACTTGCCGCCATCTGGGTATCGCGGGATACGTCGTGGGACTGGCAGCTGCCGCCCGATTTGCCCCCGCCACAGGTTCCTGCGGACAACCCCATGAATGCTGCCAAAGTCGAACTCGGGCGCTGGCTGTTTTACGACGTGCGGCTCTCCGGGAACCGGACCATGGCCTGTGCGAGCTGCCACATCCAGGCGCTGGCGTTTACCGACGGCGTTGCGCGATCGACAGGCTCTACGGGCGAGGTTCATCCACGCAGCTCCATGAGCCTGGTTAATGTCGCTTACGCGAGCCGACTGACCTGGGCCAATCCATTACTGGATCGACTGGAGGATCAGGCGCTCACGCCGTTACTGGGCGATCGGCCGGTCGAGATGGGCCTGCAGGACGGAGAGCGGCGTGTCGCGGAGCTGCTGCGCGCGGAACCCAACTACAGTGAGCTCGTCCGGCGCGCCTTCCCGCAAGATGCCGATCCGCATTCCCTGCTGAACGCGGTCCGCGCAATTGCGGCCTTCGTGCGGACTATCAACAGCTTCGATGCCCCTTACGACCGCTATCTTGCCGGAGAGGCGGACGCGCTGAGCGCGGCAGCGGAGCGCGGCATGGAACTCTTCTTCTCGGAGCGCCTCGAGTGCTTTCATTGTCACGGCGGCTTCAATTTCACGGACAGCACGACGCACGCGAACGGCAGGGTTGCCAGCGTCGGCTTCCACAACACCGGGCTCTACAACCTGGACGAGGGCGGCGCATACCCAGCCGACAACACCGGCTTGTTCGACATGACCGGAGACCGACGGGACATGGGGCGGTTCAAGGCCCCCTCGCTACGCAACATTGGCGTGACCGCGCCGTACATGCACGACGGCAGCGTAGCCACGCTCGAGGAAGCCATACGAAACTACGAACGCGGCGGGCGACTGATCGAAGAGGGCGAATACGCCGGTGACGGGCGCCTGAGTCCGTTCAAATCGGAATTCGTAACCGGGTTCGAACTCACAGATGAGGAGCGGGCCGACCTGGTGGCGTTCCTGCACTCGCTGACGGACGAATCAGTGCTTCGCGATCCGCAATACTCGAATCCGTTTGTTCGCTAGCGTGCGTTCACGGACACGCTGAAGCGCGTCTTCCGCCACTCGACCCACAGCAGGAGAAACCAGGCCTGCATCAGGAAAGAGGCGATCCATTCGATGCGATTCTCGTTGCTGTTCAGGCTGCCAAGGATCTCTTTCTGGGCAAAGTTGACGATGCCGAGCGCCCACGGGGTCGCGGTCATCCAGACCATCGCCCGTTGCATCAGTGAACGCTCGAGAGCCAGCGACAGAACGAGCTGCGCCAACGCTGTGCCACCGAAATACAGGTAGACGCCGTAGCTGCGCATGATCTCGTAGAAGGGATCGTTGCTCGCCAGGTACGAGACGTACAGCACCAGGGCGATGGCGCCGACGATACCCGCAACCAGGATCGTGTTACCGGCCCGGGAGTCCGGCCGCAACGACTTGAGCCAGAGCACGGCAAAGTACCAGGTGAACGCAAGGACGGTAGCCTGCGGCAACAGCGTCGCCCGGAAAACGCGATCGCCCGGCGGATAACGACCGGTCGAACTGATCGACGTGCAACCGTCCAGGTAGGGATTACACGACGGCAAAACGTCATTGCTTGCACCTATCCAGTAGGCGATGTTGATCCCGATCAACGGCGTCAACGCGGCGATCAGGGGCAGGGCGCGTAGCAGCATTTCGGCAGCATAACCTATGCGTATCGGCCATGTGGATACCGATCGTCGTGCGGCCGGTGTGAGCGGCTGGCTAGCCTGATTTGAGCAACCTGGATTCGACGGCTGCCAGCAAGTCGCGAATCTGGCGATGCAGGCCGCGGTCGGCTACGTAATGCTCTTGCCTGGCCGGCGTGGCCATCGCCTTACGCAATATGTCACGCGCTTCCGCGAGGTTCTTTTCCTCAACGAGCAATTCGGCGTACAGGTAGTTGGAGTCGAGACAATCGGGATCGATGACAAGGGCGCGCCACAGGTAACCGATACCTTTGACGCTGCTGCCGAAGCCGCCGAAGCTCGACGACGTCCGGGCATAGAGTGCCCCGAGGTGAGCGGCCGCACGGCCGTCAAGAACGTACGGGTCGAGCGAGTCCGCTTTTTGCAGTGCATCGCGTGCTTCCTTGCGCAGGCTGCCTTGCGCCGACTTGCATCCTGCGCGAAGGCATTCGTGCGCGACAATGCCGTGCCATGCTGCCGCGTCGGGGCTGTCATCATGTGACCGCGCAAACTCCCGCGTGTCCTTGAGTAACTTCGACAAGGCGCGTGCCTGTTCGCGGCCTTTCGATTCGAACACTGCATGCGCCCACCTGGCCTCAAAATCGCGCAGCGTCTCGCCGACCGACTGCGCGCTGGCTGAAGCAAGCGGCACCAAGGCCAGCACGAAGCTTAGCAGCAGCGCCACGAGGCGGCGATAAGCCGAATGATCTCGGGATGTAAACGTAGCCACTGGGCGTCTCCGCAGTCGTTGTAACTGTACGTACGAGTGTTCTAAGCAAAAAATCCTTCGACACGGTGCGAAGGACTTTTCCCATTTTCCGCTCTAACCCCCAACTGGCAGCCAATCGGGGGTAGTCGATGGTCAATACAAGCCGCATGACTCATTGCGCGGGAACAGCTGCGCTTCACGCGCTGGCTTTACTCGCGGGCGTGGTGCTGCTCAGTGCGCCGGCAAAGGCGGATAAGCCCGAGCCGATGGGGAACCCGGGTGGCGCATTTCCGCTTATCGGCGCGATCTCGATAACGAGCAACAACATTTTCGATCCCAACGAGCCCGAAGAGGACCGTGCACTCTATCGCCTGGCGAACAAGTTGCACGTACGCACACGACCGGAGGTCATCCGGCAGCAGTTGCTGTTCGACGTTGGCGACAACTACTCGCCACAGGCCGTCGCGGAATCCGAGCGCATCCTGCGCAGCAATCGCTACATCCAGACCGTATCGGTCCGGCCACACCCGCGGGAGGATGGCACTGTGGACGTCGACGTGACCACGAGTGACGTCTGGACCCTGATGCCGAAAATCGCCTACTCGCGCTCCGGCGGCACATCGAACTCCGCTGTCGGTCTCAAGGAAATGAATCTCCTCGGTACAGGTACCGCCGTCGAGGTCCAGTACAGCTCGGATGTCGACCGTGACTCGACCTTGCTGAAACTGTCCGACCGCAACCTCGGCCAGTCGTGGTACGGACTGGCCGCCTTGTTCGCACAGAATAGTGACGGTCACGAGTACGGACTGAATTTCGGTAAGCCTTTCTATGCACTCAACAGTACGTCCGCACAAAGCGTCGCGGTGCACGACCGGGACCGCGTCGAGTCGCTATACGTCCAAGGCGAGCTTGCCACCGAGTATCGCCTCGAAAGCCGCGGGTTCGAGTTCTGGTTCGGCCGCTCCAGGGGTTTGCGCGACGGTTGGGCCCGGCGCCTGACAGTCGGCGCAGCCGTCGATGACGAGCGCTATTCAAGTCTCGACACGACGCTCCCGACACTGGATCCCTTACTGGAAGATCGTCGCCTCATTTACCCCTTTGTCGGGATCGAGATCATCGAAGACCACTACGACAAGTCACGTAACTACGACCAGATCCACCGTGTCGAAGACCGCTTCCTGGGTACGCGACTCAGCGCACGCGTCGGGCTGGCACGTCATGAGTTTGGCTCGGATCGCAATGCATGGCTGATCAACGCCCAGGCGCAGAGAGGGTTCGGTGGTGAGGGCAGGAGCACGTTGCTGCTCGCGACCGATATGGATGCCCGCCTGGAGCGTGACGGCGCACAAAACATGCGTGTCGGCGTGAGCGCCAAATACTACAAAAGGCAATCGGAGCGGCGCCTGTTGTACGTCGGTCTTGGCGGGACGTACGGCCACAATCTCGATCTTGAGCAATTCCTCCCGCTGGGTGGCGACACCGGTATGCGCGGCTACCCCCTCAGGTTCCAGTCCGGGGACAAGCGTGCCGTGCTGAGCGTGGAACAGCGCATCTTTACGGACTGGTATCCCTTTCGACTGTTTCGGGTGGGTGCTGCTGCCTTCGCCGACGTTGGCCGTGCCTGGGGCGAAAGCCCTCTCGGCGAGGGCGGCGACACCTGGCTGTCCGACGTCGGTTTTGGACTGCGCCTCGGCAGTACCCGTTCCGGGCTCGGCCGCATGATCCACGTCGATGTGGCGTTCCCGCTCGCCGGGCAACAGGACATCGATGGCGTGCAGTTCCTCGTTTCAACCCGCAAGAGCTTCTGAGATGCCTGACAGGAAACCCGGACCCGTGCCACGCCTTCTGGCCGCCATCGAACCCTTGTATGCCTTTGCGTGGCGCCTGCTCGTGCTGCTGAGTACGGCACGTGTTCTGCTGGTGCTGTGGCAATGGGACCGGGTGAGTGAAACCGACATGCTTGGCGCAATCTTCCTGCAAGGCCTGCGCTTCGACCTCGTGCTGCTCGGACTGGCACTGGTCATACCGATCCTGTTGTTTCCTATCCTGGCCTCCACCGAGCGGCTGCTGCCCACCTGGCGGATCTTTCTCAGCATCTACCTCCCGGCCATACTGCTTCTCGCGGTGTTCATGGAGGTCAGTACGCCGTCGTTCATCGAGCAGTACGATTCTCGCCCGAATATCCTGTTCGTCGAGTATCTCGATCATCCGCGCGAGGTCGCTGCAACGCTATGGGCTGCCTACAAGATCCCGCTGATGGTCGCTTTTGCAATGCTCTCGATTCTCGGCGTGGCGTTCAAACGGCAGTTCCGGTCACTTCTGCAGGCCGTCCCGGCCACCGGCATTCTGCCGGCACTGTTGCTCATGCCCTTGATGCTGATTGTCTGTGCCGGGATGATCCGGTCAACGCTCGATCACCGGCCTGTGAACCCCAGCACGGTCGCGCTTTCGAGCGACCCTCTGGTTAACGACCTGGCGCTGAACTCAATTTACGCGGTGCTGTATGCCATCTATGAGACACGTCATGAGGGCGATGGCGGTATCCGCTATGCGGAGATGCAGGACGACGAGGTCATCGAAATTATCCGCCATGAAATGCATGTCGGCAAAGACAGTTTCTCGCAGGCAAATATTCCGACACTGCATGTGCAGCACATCGGTCCCCACCCAGAGGCGCCAAAGAACCTCGTCGTGATCATCGAGGAGAGCCTGGGCGCAGAATTCGTGGGCGCGCTGGGCGGTTTGCCGCTGACGCCGAATCTCGATGCGCTGGCGGAGGAGGGCATCTGGTTCGAGAACCTGTTTGCGACCGGCACCCGGTCAGTTCGGGGACTGGAGGCAATAGTCAGCGGTTTTACCCCCACACCGGCACGCAGTGTCGTCAAGCTACCCAAGTCACAGCGAGGTTTTTTCACGCTGGCCGAATTGCTCAACGGTCACGGCTATACGACGAGTTTCATCTACGGTGGCGAGGCGCAGTTCGATAATATGCGCCGTTTCTTCATGAACAACGGCTTCAAGAAGGTCATCGACGAAAAGGACTACCCGGAACCGGTATTCGTGGGCTCGTGGGGCGTGTCGGATGAAGACCTCCTGGAACGCGCCCACGAGGAATTCGAGAAGGGCCGTGAGGAGCCCTTTTTCAGCGTCGTCTTCACCTCGTCCAATCACTCGCCGTACCAGTTCCCGGATGGACGAATAGAACTTTTCGACCCGGAGAAGGAAACGGTCAACAACGCCGTCAAGTATGCAGACCACGCGCTGGGCCGCTTCTTTGAGCTCGCCCGGAATTCCGCCTACTGGGAGGACACGGTGTTCCTCGTCGTTGCCGACCACAATTCACGCGTGTACGGCAGTGAGATCATCCCGGTCGATCGCTTCCACGTGCCCGGTCTTATCCTGGGTGGGTCGATCAAACCGGCGCGAATTGCGACCGTTGCAAGCCAGATAGACCTGGGGCCGACGCTCCTGTCGCTAATTGGTATCGAGAGCGAGCATCCGATGATCGGCCGGGATCTTACAGATCCCGTGAACAGCAGCGGCCCCGGGCGGGCCATAATGCAGTTCAATACCAGCCAGGCGTACATGGAGGGCGACCAGGTCATCGTCATGCAGCGGGACCAGCCCGTGAGCCAGTTCCAGTATATCGACCGGCGCCTGATCCAGGAGCCACAGGTGGATGAAGCCTTTGCACGCAGGGCCCTCGCGCACTCGGTCTGGTCGTCGCTGGCCTATCAGAAATCCCTGTATCATCTTCCCGCGAAGGATTTTTCGCGGGACGTACTCTAACCCTGCAGAGGTCCTCCCCGCCTCTAAATGGAATGTAAGTGACGACAAGTATCCCCCAAGTAGAGCAAGACCGGTTACTGGCCGCCCGAGTGGCGGCCGGTGATCAGGGGGCCTTCGATGCGTTCTTCAAGGAGTACTTTCCGCGGCTGTATCGTTTTACGCTGACGCGTGTTAACAACGATGAAGGGCTGGCCGAAGAGATCGTACAACGCACGATGTGCATCGTCGTACGCAAGATGGGCAGTTTCCGGGGTGAGGCGCTGCTGTTCTCCTGGCTGTGCGCGATTTGCCGCAATGAGACCAACGCCGTTTTTCGGCAACGCAATCTCGAGATTCACGAAGATATCCCGATCGAAGACCATCCGGCTGTGCAGGCGGCGCTTGAGACAGTCGGAATGGACGATGGCAGGCCGGAGTCGGCTCGGCGTCGTGACGAAATCGCCAATTTCGTGCGCGTCACGCTTGAACACCTGCCAGCCAATTATGCGAGTGCCCTCGAGATGAAATACATCCAGGGGCACAGTGTCCAGGAAATCGCACGCAGCCTGAGCATTGGCGAGAAAGCGGCTGAATCGATCCTGAGCCGGGCGCGCGCCGCGTTCAAAGAACGTTTTCGCGCGATCTGGAATATAGAACCGAATTTTATCGTGGACTGAAATGACCGACGACAAGACAAAAATCGACGACGCTGACGACGAGCAAACGCTCGCCAGTCTATTGCGATTGGCAGGCGAGCGACCGGAGATTCCGCTTGCCATCGAGTCCCGTGTCTACCACCGGGTGCAACAGGAGTGGCAAGCCAGCACCAAGGCACCCGAGGCCGACAGGGTGTACAACGAGGTACGCAGGAGCTGGAGGCTGGCGCGACTCCGCCGCTGGCTGTTGCCGGCCGGTGTTGCCGCATCGACGGTGCTTGCGTTCCTGTTCCTGTCACAGCCGGAATCGCCTGCTCCGGTTTCGGTCGCGACGGTGGCGGGCGTCGTTGCGCCAGCAATGTCGAAAGCGGGTTACGAAGAGGGTGCCGCGGTATACCCCGGCGACGTTCTCGAGACCGACAGCGAGGAAGGCCTTAGCCTGCTGCTGGCACGCAATGCCACGCTCAGGATCGATGAGAATACGCGCCTGCAGGTCGATGGCCCGGACCGCTTTACGCTGCTGAGTGGGCGTATCTACGCGGACAGCGGGCAGTTCATTTACCGCAACGGCGGTCTCGTCATCGATACGCCTTACGGCGTGGTTCGCGATATTGGAACCCAGTTCGCAGTTGCCGCAAGTGATGGCGAACTGGACGTTGCCGTGCGTGAAGGGCGCGTCGAGCTGACGCACGATGCCACTGCCGTGACCGCGAAAATGGGAGAGCGCCTGACCTACGTGCAAGGGCAGGGCGCGTCCGTGTCCGAACTCGATACTCATGATGAGTACTGGGACTGGATCGTGGGCCTGACGCCCGAGTTCGACATGACCAACAAGTCATTGCTCGACTTCCTGAACTGGGCGACGCGGGAAACGGGACGGCAACTGCGTTTCGAGTCCGATGAATCGCGGATGTTTGCCATGCGCACCGATGTCCACGGCTCGATTAGCGGCATGACACCCGACGAGGCTCTCGAGGCCATTTTGTCCACGACGACGCTGAATTACCGCATCGAACTGGACAAGGTCGTCCTGGCACAGTCAACCCGGCCGTAGGCTACCTGATTTCACGCATTGGCGATCGGCAGGCTTTGCCCTAGTATTCCGGAATGAATCCGGGTCCTCGTCGCTGGTGGGTTTCGATACTCGCGTGCCTGCCAATCGTCGCCTTCGCGTCATCCGACTGGCAGGGACGTGCCGTCGTCGAGCTGCTCGATGAGCTCGTCCGGCAGGGCTATCCGCTAATCTACAGCAGCGATGTCGTTGCCGACGACCTGTTGATCCTCTCGGAACCCGACCTGACCGACCCGCTCGCCGGGCTTGCCGAGGTCCTTGGTGCTCACGACCTCATACTCAGCAAAGGCCCGGTGGGAACATGGCTGGTGCGCGTAACGACACCGCCGCCTGTCGCCAAACCCGCAATCCGGGCCGTGGAGGTGCCGCTCCCGGAGATCGTGGTCACATCGAGCCTGCACAGACTGCAATACATGCAGTCGGGAACGCAGACCTACCTCGACAGGGAGTTGGCGAGTCGCGTGCCGGCTGCCGCGGAGGAGGCCGTGCGCATAACGGGCAGGCTTCCGGGCACGTCGGGTGGGGGCATCTCGAGCCGCAATCACATCCGCGGCGGCGAGGTTAACGAGGTGTTGTTCCTGTTGGACGGCCTGCGGCTCTACGAGCCCTTTCACCTGAAGGACTTTCAGTCCGTCGCCACCATCGTCAACTCGAACGCCATCGACGGCATCGACTTTTTTACGGGCGCATACCCTGCGCGCTACGGCGATCGTATGAGCGGTGTAATGGACATCAGCTTGCGAACTCCGCAAAAGGATGTCGAGACTGAATTGTCGCTCAGCTTCTTCAACACTTCCGCATTGTCCCTCGGCACCTTCGGCGGCGGCGACAAGGGCGACTGGCTGTTCGCCGCTCGCCGCGGCAACCTCGACCTCATCGCCGACGTGATCGATCCGAGCATCGGCAGTCCGGACTACCAGGACTACATCGGGCACATCGGGTGGGCGTTCAATCGGCGGCTTCGAGTAAGCGCTAACGTCCTCAAATCACACGACAAACTGACGCTTAATGACGAAGACCGCGGTGAGTTTGCGAACGCCAGCTACGAGAACACTGTGTTTTGGCTCCGATGGGACGCCGACTGGAGCGATGTCCTGCGAAGCACTACCGTGCTGTCCTTCAGCAACATCTCCAATCGGCGCACCGGCACGCTGGAGCTCCCGGGCATCGTCGCCGGCACCATTGATGACACACGGGAATTCGACTCGGCCGGGCTCAAGCAGGACTGGGTTTATGCACCGAGCGAGAAATGGATGTTGAGTTTCGGCATCGACGCCAAGCACCAGGATGCGCGCTACGCATTCATGTCCACCAAGGCGGTAACCGCGCCGTTCGACAGCATCCTCGGCAATCAGCCGGTGGACGTTCGCAATATCGAGGCCACACCCAAGGGTGCTCAGTACGCAGTCTGGGTGGAATATCGCTGGCGGCCGATACCAACGCTGGCAATCGATGCGGGCATGCGCTGGGATGCCCAGAGTTATACGACGGCGCGCGACGACGAGCAGTCGAGCCCCCGTTTAAGCCTGTTGTATTTACCGAATGACGAGACCGAGATTCGCATCGGCTGGGGACAGTTCTCGCAAGCACAGGAAATCAACGAACTGCAGGCAAGTGACGGACTCGACAGGTTCTATGCCGCACAACGCGCCGAACATGTTGTGGCGAATTTCAAGCGCCGCTTCGGCGCGAAGTTCCAGGTTGACGTGTCGTACTATCGCAAGAGCTTTCGCGCGCTGCGACCGCGTTTCGAGAACGCGTTCAACACCCTGACATTGTT
This sequence comes from uncultured Gammaproteobacteria bacterium, assembly GCA_963698895.1. Taxonomy (GTDB): domain Bacteria; phylum Pseudomonadota; class Gammaproteobacteria; order Steroidobacterales; family Woeseiaceae; genus UBA1847. The sequence continues at coordinate 506,426 of CAVOSO010000003.1, forward strand.
ACCGGAGATCCAGTTCGACCGGTATCGAATTGACCCGGTGTCGGCCGAGGCGCATGGCGCTGAACTGCGTGTAACCAACGGTGACTCCGGCGAGCAACTGTTGTGGTGGCTTGGCTACAGTTGGTCCGAGGTACGCGATACGCTGGCGGACAGCCGTGTACTGCGCAGCTGGGACCAGTCGCATGCCGTCAAGGCCGGGGTAAGCTGGCAGTGGGGCAGGTGGGACTTCAGCGCTGCGGGCGAGGTGCATACCGGCTGGCCGAAGACCGAACTGCTGGCGGAGGAAATACCCGTTCCGGACGGTACACATGTGCTCCAGGTTTCAACGACGCCGTTGAACACGGGTCGCTACTCTGTCTTTCATCAGCTCGATATGCGTGCGAGCAGGGAATTTGCGCTGCGGCGTGGTGAGCTGACGGTTTTCGCTGAAGTCTCGAATGCCTACAACCGCGAGAATCCCTGTTGCACGGAGTACGCTGTTACCACCGATACCCTGGGGCCATCCTTGCTGGCGAAAGAAGCGAGTTGGCTGCCCCTGGTGCCATCGCTCGGCGTTGTGTGGCGTTTCTAGAGGTACGCATGAAATGAAACTATCAATTGCATCGGCAATGCTCGTATTGCTTCTTGTCGCCGTCGCGCAAGCCGAGTATCGGCCAACCGACCCTGAGAACACCGTTGTCGTTCAGGTCGACGATGGAACCATTGTCATAGAGCTCAACTCGCGGTTCGCGCCGCAAACCACCCGTCAGTTCAAGCGCCTCGTGCGCGCCGGTTTCTATGACCGCCAGCCGTTTTATCGCGTGATCGACGGTTTCGTGGCACAGGGTGGCGACGGCAGCGACATGAGCGGAGAGGAAAATGATGAGCCGACGGTGGCGGCCGAGTTCGACCTCGAATGGTTGGAGGACATTCCGTTCGTCGCGGTACAAAAAGGAGACCTGTTCGCGCCGGAAACCGGGTTCGTCGATGGCTTCCCGGTTGCTCGCGACCTCGATGCAGGAAAGCTCTGGATCGCCCACTGTCCCGGGATCGTCGGACTGGCCAGAGGTGATGCCGCAGACTCCGGCAGCACTGACTTTTACATCGTGATCGGGCAGGCACCGCGCTACCTGGAGCGCAACATCACCGCCTTTGGACGCGTAGTCTACGGCATGAACGTTGTGCAGCGCATCAAACGCGGCCCGGCCGAAACAGCCGGCATGATCGAGAGCCTCACTGACGCAACCCTGATTCGCTCGGCGCAAGTCCTGGCGGATATTCCCGTGGCAGGACGGTTGCCTGTTACCGTGCCCGACACGAATAGCGAGGAATTCGCAGCCATGCTCGAGGCACGACGACATCGAACGGCAGCCTGGTTTATCAACAAACCGCCGGCCGTGCTGGATGTTTGCCAGGTTCCAAACGAGGGTGTGCTTCAGCGATAGCTTGCTGTCAACGCCTCACCGACCTTGTCGCCAAAGAGCACAGCCTCTTCGCAGCTTGCGACACCGAATATCGCAACCGGCGTGAACGTCCCGGTGTGCAGCGCGTAGTCGAGCAGGTCTTCTGCAGACAGGGTCTTGCGCCCGGCGCGTTCGGTCAAAGTGAATTCAATGTCCTCGAGGCCGTCGAAGGCTCGATAGACCAGCTCGGTGCAAACCACGCGGTCGGAGTTGAAGAAGTTGAAGTCGAAGTTGTACTTCTTGCCCTCGTGAAGCAGGGCTCGCTCCACGGCGCGCCTGATGTTCCCGGCTGAGAGCACGGGGCGCAGCACGACAAACGCATCGACCAGCAGGGTCTCTGAGAGCGGCCGGAGAAGCACGCCGTCCTTGCGCGACTCGAGCACGCAAATATCACTTGTCCAACGCTGCAGTTTGTCGTCATCGGCCACGATTCCGGCTGCCTGCCGCTGCGAGGGTGTACCGACATAAAACGCAGCATGCGGCCATGTCCCCGGGAAGAAGAGATTCGTCAGTGCCTTGGCGTGGCGCGTCACAATGACATCACCAGGACGCAGGAATGCCTCGACAGACTTCAGGACATCGGGCGTGACACGTTTGTGTTCGAGGTCGACGAATTCCGACGCAACGCGGCCGAAGCCCTCGAGTACTTTGGCAAAGACGTTCTCGACACTAACGACGCCGCGCCGCCGCCACTTGTGACTGACGTACGCCCATGCGCGCCGAATATGGCTGCGCTTGCTCGGATTCAGAGCCGCTTCCAGTGTGTCGAGTTGGCGGACGATGAAGCCAACGTGAGCATCGTCCTGCAATGCGAGTAGCTCGCGCCGGTGCCCGTGGGCAAAGTGCATCGCATCGCGTATCGCAAGCACATTGCCCTGATCCACGAATCCCGAAAAGATGTTGGTGTATTGCTTGCGCGGGATGCGGAACTCCGGAAAGGCCTCGTTGAGCTTGCGTTGAACAAGGCTGTGTTTGCCGACGCGGAACAGCACGACGCGATCGATCCGAATCAGGATGCACATGGCCGCGTAACCGACCAGGAAGTACTTCAGTTTTTGCACCGATGTATCCGGCCTCGTCGGATCATCGAGCACATCGCGAACCTCGTTGATGGTTGTCCACAGGTGTTCGCGGGCCGTCAGGAAGCGGGCGAACCAGAAGCCCATCGCCTCGTCCTCGGCAGGACGAAACTCGCCGCGTGCGACGATGGCATCGAGCACCGCCGGGGCAGGGGCGTCCTCTTCCAGCTGAGTGGCTGCGTTCAGCAGCCCTTTGACGTCGTCAGTCAGGGTCGCGAGCATGGGTTTGGCCGGGGTCTTCGAAAAGGTCCCACCGATCGGGGCTTACGTCCTCAAACAGGGCCTTGAAGCGCGCGTCGTCCCGCGCGGCTTGTGTGACGTTCCGGATGAGGACTTTTTTGACCTGATCCGGGTAGTCGCGCAGCAACGCGGCATAGACTTCCGGGTCCTGTTCGCCGCTGTCGCCCACCAGGATGAATTCCCGTTTGGGATAGTTTTCGAGGATCGCCTTGATCGCGGCGGGCTTGGTCTCTGTACCTTTTTTGAACAGGTCGAACAGCGTCTCGTCCCGAAAGCGCACGGCCTTCAGGCTGAACGTGGCCCAGGGGAAGCCGTTCTCATCGAGGAAGGCCTCAAGCGGCGTGTAGAGCTGCCAGGGGCTCGAGGAGACGAAATGGAAGCTGGCATCCTCGGCGGCCCAGGTCTTGTACAGGGCGGCCATGCCAGGCGCCGCGGCGAAATCGAGGAGAAACGTGCTCTCGAGCAGGCGTTTGTGGTCGGTGACGTTAGATATCTTGACCGTGTCATCGATATCGCTGACAACCGACAGCCCTGTGGGCGAAAGCAGGCGGATTTCACCGTTGAAAGAGCGTCGCTCTGACGCGCGGGTCACCGCGGAGTAGGGGAGTCGCCCTGCCTGCACAAATCCCCCGATTTCGGCCTCTGAGACGCGCAAAATCGTCTCAAAATGGCCGTTCTCGCTGGTGAGCGGCAATTCGAACACGCGCCCTGCCAGTTGGATGACTATTTGCTTGCCGCGTTCGTTGTCCGCGATCAGAAGATTCAGGCGCTTCGAGAAGTTGGATTCGTTGCTGTCGTCGACGACAAGATCGTATTTCTCCTCAAGAATGCCCTCAAACAGAGCCTTCCTGACTGTACTGTCTTGTGCCTCGTAGACCCAGCCGTGGACGGGCAAATGCCATTCCCCGGCGCTCTCGTCAAGCCAGCCCGCTGTGCGAAAAAACACCAGCGTCTCGTCCTGAGCGATGTCAGACGTAGCGACAGGACTATCAATTGGGGAAGTATCGCCGAGTCCGCATGCGGCAACCGAAGTGAGAACACACAAGGCGAGGAATGTACGCATGGTTAAGCACTGTATCCGTGGATGCGATCCCGCTCAACCGGCTTGCACAGCTACTGCTCTGAGCTCTGTCCCATCATGCTTAGCGCGCCTTTGCCAATGTTGATTGCTAGACCCCAGAAGATGTCTTGCACGATGCGCCTCCAATAGAACGGGTTGGAACCAGAGTTCACATTCTCCGCTGGATCGGCATTCACTTTGGCGACCTGGCTCAAAGAACGTGGACGGCCGTGATAATGCGTGTAGCGGCTGAAACGGCCTGAATTGGAAGAGAGGGGCCCTCGGGGGTGTGGTTCTATCCTGGATATATATATGATTTAACATAATATACATTATGCGCATACTAATCAGATCAGGTCGGATCAGGCGTCACTGCCGTTAAGAGCTCCAGAGGGATATCGAGCGCTTCCTGTAAGGCCCTGATCATCCTGAACGACAGGCGCCGTCGTCTGTTCAATACCTCCGAAACCCTCGCTCGGGTTATTCCTGTCCAAGCTGTTCCATCCTGAATCGACTGGCTTCCACAGGATCCGGCGAATACATTGGAAAGTGTTTTGCTTCGTACGCGTCCACAAGCGTCGCAAGAACGTCTTGTTCGTCACCTTGTCTGTGCCCGGCTGGCTTACGGATAACACATTCGCGAATTGTCGCTCGGCACAACACGCATCCTTACTCGACTTGATGCCAGGCCGGCGCTCCCTGCGTGTTCTGAAGCTGCAACGTGCCTTCAGCCATTTCGGGTATGCGTTTCAGGTAGTATTCCCTCGTGGAAGTGATTTCAACCGAATTGCGAAGAGAGGGGGTACGTCGTGAATGCCATACGTTACCTGCGCCAAACTGCAGCTGAAAACTCGTCCTGTACGCTCGCGTTGCTTGCGGTCGTCACGGCCATGTGCATCGGGGCCTGCTCCGGCTCGAAGGAGGAACAAGGTGAGGAACTCCTCAGGGCCGTAGCCAACGGCCAGTCCGACCGGGTGCAGGCGCTCCTCGAGAAGTCGGACGTCGATCCGAACACGTTGGTAGGGCCGGAAGGCATGCACGCACTCTTCGTGGCATCCGGTTCGGGCAATGCCCGTATCGTTCGGATGCTGCTGGAGAATGGCGCAGAACCTGACCTGAAGACAGGCCAGGGCTTCTCTGCGCTTGGCATCTCATCGACCTACGGACACACGGAGATCATCGAGATCCTTCTGGATCACGGCGCGGACGTCAACCGCGAATCTCGGACCGGACGAGGTCCTGGGGAACCGCCCTGCATTACGCGGGCTGCCGATGGTCATGAGGACACCGTACGGCTGCTGTTACGGCGTGGAGGCCAGTACCTCCATCACCAACAGGAACCGGCGCCCCATCGACCGGGCAGCGACGCGTGGCGTCAGGGATGCACTGCGGAACTATCAGGAGGAGACGGAGAAGGGATACCGGATGGCGGAGGGAGTTCATCAATTCCACATGCGCGGACCTGACACGGCGATACAACGGCTCGGACAAGGACAAGGCTGAGGCAATGATGGTGCTAGGCGCGGCGGGCTACCAATTTGCGGCGGCGCTTCGTGAGTACATGCCCGACTGTGCGGGTGCGAATTACAATGGCGAAGCAGCGTTCAGCGATGGCATGATTCCTACTGCGCCGTGCATCCCAACGAGGACATGCGCACAGCGTTGTCGACATTCGCATGTGGAAGCCGGATGCCATCTCGATAGGCAGACGCCCTTCGCATAGCGGCCTTGAACGGATGCTGGCCCGCACTTCGCTTCACTTCGGGCGTGTTCACTGACGAGGCAAGTCCTGAGCGTCGTCTTGGTCTCCTTGTATTAGAATAGTCGGCCATGCGCCTGCCCCCACGCGAGGTTGATCATGACTATCGGCAAACTTAAAGATGCTACCTGCACTATTGCTGTGCAGTGCCGGTGCCCAGGCCGTGGAATCGGCAAACGGTACAGCCACTATCCGCGTGGCTGATAAGGAATACACAATCCCGATCGTCTGCGACGCTGCAGCATCAGTGGGAATCGGTCTCTACACCGAACCGCAGCGCGTCACGCGCGAGCGCACCGGGCGCGCAAGCGGCGTGCGGCTGACAATCCGGCCATGGAAAGAAACGACCGACATGATCGTCAACCTGGACCGCTACGTTGCCTGGATTCCACGCAGCGCAACCCATGACGGTATCCTCGAGACTTCGCTGACATGAGCCCAACGACCTCCCTGCAAGACGGTATTCCGGTTGCGCTAACGTATGATGAATGGGTAGGACCGCCCGAAGGGTCTCGCCGAGCGTAATATTCATGGCAAACTGCGGCGACCTCGGATCCGGAGACACCGTCGTTTCGGAAGTTATCGGCTGGCAATTGAGCGCGGTGCGACGTTTCTGGTTTCCCGAAGATTGCGTGATGATTGGCCCTTCACTTCTGACTCGAAGTTGGGTCTTAACTTTGCATAGCACATTTCTTGGCGCCCTGCCCCACCTGAACGGCAACCTGTGTGAGCTATCGCCATAATTTGCTTTGGCGTCTACCCAATACACCGAGCAGCAAGAGAAGCCACAGACTCTGACCGCTCCACCGCCCCTCTTCCTGCCAACCACCACTTGCGTGATCGCTACCGATATTGCCGCCCGCCTCATCGACCGCATACCAAGTCACGGTCGTGGAACCCTGCAGATAGACCGGAGGTGCGTCGTTGTATATTTCTACGACACCGACGGCATCGGTCGCATGGCCATACCGATATCAAGCGGTCGGCCCGTATGCAGGAGCGCTTACTTGGGCGGTAGGCGGTGTGGTGACGGCAGCAGGGGGGAGCCCGTGTTCACTATCGCTGTCAGGAGTTTGCACGCGACTTCGCCTCGAAGTTGACGTAGTTGTCAGAAGCGGGGTCAGAGCATTTCATCGATGTTCCTGGCTAGCCAGTTGACTTGCGTGACCCCGATCGGGAATTGCGCAGGCTCATCGGAAGAAATAGTCACACCGGCGCACTCACCGCCTTCTACCGTCGGTGTCCCGAGAGCGATACTCGTTCCGACCGGCCCGGTTGCTTCGGTCAAAACATCCCCGGTGGACACAAAATCGCCGGAGCCACGTCGTCAATATCGATTTTTACGGTATCGGGGAGCGACTCCGACGTGTCATCGGAGACCACCAGAGATTTTCATGGGCTTCCCATTGGGAAACAAACGAAGGCGTTTCTCCGGTCTGGATCTTGCGTCCCATTGCCATGCATACGTGATCTCATCGCCGTCTACATCATACGACCCGGTTCCATCGAGTATGACTACCGATCTCGGATCGCGGTGCACGAAGACAGCCTGGTCCTCTCCGGCGTATGGCAACCAGTGCCCAGCCCCGGTACTCGTAAATAAATGACGTTCACAGCGCCTTCGTTCCAGTCGAGTACATCGTCATTATGTCTTCTCCAGCGCCACCACCGCAAGACCGCTGCGCCATTGCCGTCAAAATCGCCGCTGGCAAGTGACCACCCGAAATGATCGAAATTCTCGACAGCGCCGGCGATCGATGGCCGATCTTGTGCCACCCTTGGTCGCCTGTGGAAATGAGTCCGTTGGCGAACCATAGATCACGTTGACCATGCCTGCATCAGTTTTTGAAACATTAATCCGCAAAAGTCCGTCGACAGTGATGTTCTCGCGTCGGAACACCCACCGCATCACTGGCATACCGTCGCCACTGAAGTCGCCAGCCGACAAAGCAAAGCCGAACGTATCGCCGGTTTCGGAGACTGCCAGCGATGCCCACTGGAATCCTGGTGCCAGTTCCGATTTCCGCTCGGCGCTAGGCCGAGAATTCGTCCGTATATGACGTTGACCATTCCGGCGAGAGGCGTTCGAGAACCCCGTCCTACGCTCTCATTGGTGTGCCAACCGCCAGGTCGCCAAAAGAATCTCCGTCGCAATCGCCGATGGCCAGCGATGAGCCAAACTTGTCATTCAGCTCCGCACCGCCGGCGATGTCGTCTGAATTCTGATCCCATCTTTGCGTACCGTCGGTCTCGATCCATCGCTTGAGCCGCATACATCACGTCCAGGGCGGTGCCCAAAGAGAGATCACCCCGTAATTGAAACCGGGTGCACCGATCGCGACATCATCGAAGCCGTCACCGTTGATATCGCCAGCCGCAACGGAGAGAAGCCAAACCGATAGGAGCATGACGGAAAAAGTGCGCAGCCTTCGATAACGCTGTCAAGCTCATTTTCAAAGTAAGGAATCCTGCGCTCATGCGGAACACCTGATAGCCCGCTCGAGCACCGCCCGTGAACACCTCTAATACACCAACGTCTACGAAGCCTTCAAAAGTCCATTGTCCGCCGAGGCTGATTTCGATCGCATCAAGGTGATCGTATATGACTAACACCTACGATCAGGTCCGCGAACTCATCGCCATTGATGTCGCCAGTGGTGAGCGCATCGCCATAGAAGGTTGAGTCGAAGTTCATAGCATCTGGCTGGCTACAGAGTTGAAGAACGTTCCAGCAGTGGCGGGCGAAATGCTTAGCCCCTTGGGTCTGGAGACCGTCGGCACTTCCGAACAGCACAAAATGCTCCTGCGTCGTGTTCATCGCCCGGTGCGCCAATAGCGAGGTCATCCCTTCCGTCATTGTTGAAATCACCCGCGGCAAGTGCATAGCCAAACCTGTCACCGTCCTCAGCTGGGTCGTCGACCGGGAGGTCATTCTGGTCGATTAGTTGACTTCGTGCAGACGTGAGTCCGCCTGCCCCCCCGTAGATGATTGACACCCATCCCGGGGCATAGCCCACAGTCGCGCCGATCTCGGATCCCCAGTCGGCCGAAATACCTGTTGCCAGGTCATCGTAACCGTCCCCGTCAAAATCGCCGCTGGCAACACTCGTGCCAAAGCTGTCGAAATTGGCAGGCGTGCCAGCTACGCCTGGTCGGCCCAGGTGCCACATTTGATTACCGGATGATGTCAGAACCGCAAGAGCAGATCCGGAGAGAAGAAATATGAAGAGAGCTGCCCGAAGATCCCGCCGTTTCCCGTGCCGCACAATCGTCTCCTTGTGACAATCGGCAGCCCGGCGATCTTTGGGTTCTCCGTGGCGTACGATGGTCGCGGAAGAAGCAAGGATCCGTGGCTTTGCGTCCCTGGCTTTGGCCAAGTTTGCCTTTTTCGAAGTTGGAATCTTCCCATAGATGTTTCGAGCGTCAATCAGGAAAAGCTCTTATTTTTCGTCCGGCTTGCAGCACCACGCGCAAATCGGTGCCGCAGCAAGGTCTCGAACAGACGTTCACGCTGCGGACAATTTGACCACGGAAACACGAGTGTCTACCCAGCACCAAATTCCGGCCGTTCAAAAGCTAGGAATAAACAAATTACAAACGGCTGCTCTTCTACCCAAAATTTCCGCCGGCCCCTCCTGGCATTCTTAACTTCTGCCGAAATCTTGGCGCCCTGCCCCACCTAAGGGAAAAGAACCGGCCAATACTTGCCGCTTGAGCTCCCAGATTGCTTCTTAGAGCTTGCCGCTCACGAATGGCTGCTTTCGGCGAATGGCGAGGTCCGCTTTACCCTCAATACCAGCCGCTCAAACGGCCGGTTTCGGGGTATCATGGGGGTCTGCAAATGACCCATACCGGCCGGTCAGGAATATCCGCGAGCACACAGAATCGATGGCAATTAATGAACATTTGCGACACCGATTTGCGGTTGTCTGTATGACGCTTTCGGTAACTTGTGCGATGGCGAACGAGTATTGCGACGATCCGTCGGCTGGGCGAATCGTAGTTAGCGTGAATGACGAACGGCAATTCTGTTTGGGTACACATCTGCAGCGTTGGAAGCCAGTTGGGATGTGCGTCACTTCCGACGACGCTCAGTATGCAGTGGTCTCCGCGCTGGTCCCCGAATTAGAAGTCGGTAGCAGCATTAGCATATATGCAAGTGAAGACTGCGAACTCATGGTCAAAGTACTGAAGGCATTCGACGTGTGGCCTGACTATTTGGACTCGAATGAACGACCGGTTTTGGCCGATCTGAGACGGTCGTGTCCGTCTGATTCGACAGGCTGCTATGCCCCTGGAAGCCGCCAGTCGCGTGATTTCAGGTAAACTTTCCGCAGATGACCCGAAGGAGACGCTGGCGTCCGGTCCTGGTCGGTAGCTGCCAGTTACCTGGTTTCAGGTACAATTTCCGCTACTGAACCAGACCAGACCCTCGTTGCCCACTAGCGAAGACGGGCATGTGACGATTGGGAGCGAACATGGCTGTCAGAAAGTGAGTAGAGACGACCCTCTAAACGGACTTGAGAAATCGGGGCATTTCTACCATCGAGGCAAAGATACGACACGGCTCGAAGCCTTCGTTGATGCGGCCTTCGCATTCGCGTTGACTCTGCTGGTTATCTCCTTCGACGCCGTACCTCAGAGTTACGACGAGCTCATGATCGCGTTGCGTGCCTCGCCGGCGTTTCTATTCGCCTTTTGCATCTTGGCAATGTTCTGGATCGCCCATCGCAACTGGTCGATACGCTTCGGGCTGGACACGACATTTGCGACCCTCGTCAGCCTGGCATTGATCTTCGTCTTGCTCGTCTATGTTTACCCGTTGCGCGCGATGGCGACGGCGGCCATGAGCGCTCTGACCAATGGCTGGCTGCCTAGCGAGTTTTACATCGACGACGTCAGCAAGGCTCGGGGCCTGTTCGCGATCTATGGCGTCGGTTTTTTCGTGTCGAACCTTTGCGTGGTATCTTTGAACTGGCACGCACTTCGGCGCGCTCACGATCTGGCGCTGACACCTGAGGAACGACTTCTGACCAGGTACGAAGTCCTAGCATGGTCAATTGTCGGTAGCTCTGGCCTCGTCTCATTGATACTCGCGGTGACGGTGCCGGATCGGCTTGTCGGCCTGGCCGGCTGGAGTTACATGGGGCTAGCTGTGGTCATGCCGACGTTTGGCTTCGTCACGTCACGGCAATTCTCAGCGCGGTTTCCCGACGCCGGTACCGATCGGAGTTGAGGGTCCGCTACTGGCCGTTCTGCAGCCCCTCGCGACTTCCCTAAAGCAGACGTTCGAGCGACCGGTTTCGGGAAAAGCAGCCGCTCAACCTGAGCGCGAAGAAAGGGTCAGCACTTGCCGCTTGCCCTTCCCTCTTCAGTTCTAGGTATTTGCATATAGTTTGCGTGCTCACCACCCTTCCCAACGCTTTGACACGACGTTGCATACCACGTAGTTGGGTACATCAACGATGAATGACAAGACGGCAATTCGTTTACACTGTGCTGCGACGAATCGGGAGTCTTCAATGAAATCAAATTGGTTTGCAGTTGGAGCAATCGCCGCGGCGATCGGTGTAGGTCTCGGCGCATTCGGTGCTCACGCGCTGAAATCCCGGGTGACCGAAGACCTCCTGTCTGTGTTCGAAATCGGTGTTCGTTATCAGATGTATCACGCGTTTGGATTGCTCGCCGTTGCCTGGGCTGCGAGACGTTGGCCAGGTAGTTTGCCCACTGCATCAGGTTGGCTGTTTACCCTTGGCATTCTCCTGTTCTCCGGCAGCCTGTATCTGATGACATTTACCGGTGTGCGATGGCTGGGTGCAATAACGCCGGTAGGCGGGCTTTGTTTTATGCTCGGCTGGATGGCCCTAGCTATGACTGCGTTACGGGGTAGCTAGTTGTTGCGAAGCCATTTTTTCATGGCTTAGGCCAACTTCTGCATCGACTAATTCCTTCCGCCAGATCCACACATGGCGCTTGGCGGATTAATCCCGGATCAGAAGTTAGCCAGTGCCGCATAACTTCTACTTCTGAGCGCTGCTAAGAATGGGGGCGCATTACCGTCCCCGAATGCCTCGCGCGTATTCTCGTTCGATGATGGGTCCTGACGCCAAACAGAGACACCCTGGACTCGGGAAAAACTACTGCAGAAACAGGCTCATAGAGGAGTTGTGGGGAAACCGCAACGGCCTACGCGGCAGAAATTAGACATCGGAAGAAGTGCGGCGTTAGGATTCGCGCCGTGCCGGGAAGTCACCGACCTCCGGCTATACAAGTCTAGGCAACGGACATAGGGCGAATTGATGAAAAAGTTTCTACTACTACTAGCGGCATTGTCAATTCAGACAACAGCTGCAGCGCAAACAAATCAGCAACGGCTCCCAAGTGATCTCAGCTATTCCTTTGCAGAGCTTCGTTTTGTCGATGTCGACACCAGTGGTGGTGATGGCTTTCGGTTGGCCGGCTCCTACGAGCTCGATGGACCGTGGATTCTCGTTGGTGCCCTGACGCTACTGGATTTCAACAATAACGTTGATTCAACGCTATTGGAGATCGGTGGGGGTTACGTGTGGAATTACTCGGACGACTTCGACCTGTTCAGCACACTCCGGTTGGTTCGGGCCGAGGTGGATACACCAGGCGGTGACGCCGACGATTCGGGCTTCGCGTTTTCGGCAGGCGCTCGAGGGTTCCTGGCGCCGCAATTCGAGATCCGCGGATCCGTGAATCACATCAACCTGGACAACAGCGACACGTATCTGCAATTGGCAGGCGACTATTACTTTACGGACCAGGTATCGGCCGGAGTGAGCCTCGACTTTGCCGGTGATACGGACACGTTTAGTCTTGGCGCTCGGTGGTACTTCCGCTAGATCTCACTGCCCGGCAGTGATTCAAGAGTTCGGAGTTGACTTCGGAAACGAAGTTGGGCCTTAGTGTATTCGTGGTTCTTGGCGCCCTACGCCCTACCCTGCGACGAGCGCCTGGACAACGACCTCAGCGAGTTTCTGCTCAAGCATTCGCACCACCGGGCTGGCGTTGTCGGCGATCCCGATATCGGTGTTGACCTGGAACGCGATGGCAACGTTGTGGTCGGCGTAGTAGCGCAGGCTTGAGCTGTAGCCAGGGATCCAGCCGCCATGGCCGTATACCGAACCCAATGGTCCGCCGCGAAGGATGGCGACGCCCAAGCCATACGCCACGTCGGGGTTGCCCGCGTCGATGGGTACCGCGCTGAGCAAATCTTCGAGATAAGGAATCGCCATGGCCTGGCCGCTGAACAATGCAGCGCCCCAGACCGCCAGGTCTCGAGACGTGCTTACTAGCCCACCGCCGGTCCATTCGACACCCGGGTTCCATGCCATCACGCCAGGGACAGTCGTCGTTTCCGGAGGAAAACCGAACGGGTTCTCGTCACTCATGTAACCCGTTGCCAGGTTCGGCAGGTTGAGCCGATTCGAAGGAGCCGTTTGGGCAAGACCTAGCGGCTCGATGAACCGCGTCTGGATCACCTCATAGTAATCCTGACCCGTCGCTTTTTCGATGACCAGTCCCAGCAGGATATACCCGGTGTCCGTATACGACCAACCCTCCCCGGCTTTGAAGAGCGGCGCCTGGTCAAGCACGAAGGCGATCAGAGCCTCTGGTGGAAACGGGTTTTCAGCCCCCTGCCACGTTTCCGATGCCGCGGCCTGAAACGCAGAGCTGTGCACATGGTCCGACAACCCGGAACTGTGGGTCAGCAGGTGCCGGATGGTAATCGAGTTGTGATTGGGCAAGCGGGTGAACCAGCCTCGGTCATCCAGCCAATCCGAAATCGGATCATCCAGGCCCAGGCGCTCTTCATGCGCAAGCGCAAGCACTGCAGCTCCGACAAATGTCTTTCCGATACTTGCCGCGAGCATCCGGGATTCGCATGTCATGGGCGCACTGGTTCGAACGTCTGACAGGCCCGTGGCAGCGGTGCCCACACGCCCATCCGGCAAGACGTAGGCGGCGGTCGCGCCCGGAAACTTATACTCTCTTTGGAAGCTATCCAGAGTGTCCTGGAACTGTTTCGCCACGTCTATCGATTGCGCGACTGCCGGAGACGCGAGTATGCATACGACCATCATGCCGGCGAGAACCCATCCCGAAGAAGAACGACTGGTCGTCGTATTCATCCTCATCATCGCGGGGTTCCAGCGGATTCAGGAATGACCTGGGTGATCGCATCCGACCGAGTAAACATGATGCCGCGATGCTGCCAGACGATGGCAATTGCAACCAGCACGAAGAAATAGGTGTCGTAGGGCTGCGCATCCGGCCAGAGTGGATTGATGAGCTGAAAGTGAAATACCGCGGGCAACAGGATGCTTCCTCGAGATGCGTTAAACAGCGGCGTGACGATCACCGCCAGACTGATATTGCCGATAAGAAACGGTGTGAGGCTCCATCCGCTTTGGACCGTCCCACTCAGGAAAAAGGCCGGGATATGCCAGAGTCCCCAGACAGCACCGATCAATAGTCCCGCCCAGATCGGCGCCATATGCCGCTGCAGGATCGGTTGTGCAACTCCACGCCAGCCGAACTCTTCGACCGGCCCAAGAAATAGCATGAAGGCCATCCCGCTCAGCGCTGCGGTCACGCTGTCGAACGGGAACGGATCAGAGAGCAGATTGCCTTTCACCAAGGAGCCAGCTGCGAATGTCATTGGCACGCCAATCAGTAGGAATGCTGCCCAGCCCATCGAGCACCGCCACAGCAAAAGTCGTGACAGAAAAGCCCTGAATCCGGAAACTCCGCCGCTCTTGAGCACGACGAGAAATGCCGCAATTGCCGGCGCCCAGGTGGCAAGATAAAAAACCGGATGCCGCCCCGTGATCTCGCCGAACCAGGCAGCGGCATCTTCCGGACGAATGATGTAAAGCCCTACAAGGCCCCAGGTTATTGCAAAAGTCATGAGAACAAAGGGAACGATGGCCGCGGATGGAACGTCCCGCGGAGCACGAATGAGAATTGCTTCAGTCATTGAACCGTCCTCCTGAGTCGCGGCTCGTTCATTTCTTGACCTCACAGCACCGGACGCCCGCTATGGTAAAGCCACTATCGACCCTGGTGAGCAGCCAGACCATCGTTAGAAAGAAAATCCGATAAGAATCATTAGGTTGCGATTTATAAGTGATGTTACTTATATTTGAATGGTATTTGTACGTGTAACTACCTACACTCATGCCTCGAAGGAATAAGAAGCACTGAACGCAGCCAACGTTGAAGATGAAAGGCCTTGGGTCTGCAGAGCTTCGAGAAGTCATACAAGACCTCCTGAAGAACACCAAGACCGCCCGGTTGCCGCAGCGCATTTATAAAACGATAACAAGGGGAAACGAGTCATGAGCAGATTGATAATCACGATATTGTCAGCAGGAATACTCACGCTTGTCTGCGCCGGCAATGTCGAGGCACAGGATAACGATCGACTTGCCAGATTTGTACCGACCGAACTTTGGGCGTGCAATTACAACGAAGGCAAAGGGCCGAAAGACCTCGATGCCGCTGCCGGCAAGTGGAGCGCCTACATGGACGAAAACGAAGCCGACAACTATGTGGCGTGGACGCTGACGCCCCAGTACTTTTCAGATGAGCAGGACTTCGATGTCCTTTGGCTGGGAGCCTGGAAAGACGGCAATGCAATGGGCCAGGGGCGCGATAATTACCATGCCACCGGCGGCGCTATCATGGCCGAATTCAACAAGGTACTCGATTGCAACGGCCACGTCGGATTTGTGTCGAGAGCCTACAAGTTGCAGCCTGAGGATGACGCTGCCCCGCAGGACACGGGTGTCATCACCTTCACCAACTGCTCGATGAAAGAAGGCGCCACGTACGACTCGGTTGCTGCAGGACTCTCGGCCTGGGCGAAGCTGCTCGGCGACAGTGGCTCAAAAGGTGCGATGTACCAATGGTGGCCTACGTACGGCGGCGGCGGTGAGGATACCTTTGACTTCAAATTGTTCGGCGTACATTCAAATTATGCGTCACTGGGCGCTGATCTGGAACTCGTGGGCAATGGCGGGCTGTGGCGCAAGAGAATGGAACTCGTTGGCGATCAATTCAGCTGCGATGTGTCACGCGTCTACGACGGCAAGCTAAGACGAGCTGCCAAGGTCAGATAGACGTCCGGCCTTGTCCCAACAAAAAAGCCCCGCACTGCGGGGCTTTTTTTATTCAAAGACCACTAGCGCTTAGTCAGAATCAGCGTCATCGTCGTGAGCGTGTTTGCGGGATGGCACAAACATCTGTTTCGCGGCCGCACTTTGCTTCACATCTTTGACGCGTTGGCGGATATCGTAATAGTCGTTCGTCAGCCAACGTCCAAGAATGTTTGCATACAGCGGGCTGCCCAGCACGCCGCTCTCGCCACCCGGCAATACCGTGTATCCGCGGATGCCGCTTGGCGACCGGCTCGATTCGCCCACGTACCGGCGTGACGGGCCGCTGCCGAACATGAAGTCGTTGCTGCTGTCCGCGCGTGCGGAGTGACTCGAGGCATCGACGACGCCGAAACCACCGTCGACCGACAATCCGGCAAGATCCGGGAACGAGGCTGGAAACGCTCCGCCTGCCGGCGGTGTGTCAAACGGTGGGCCGAGCGGATGATCCAGCACGATGCGGTGCAGACGGCCCCAGCGGTAATCGTTTTGATCAGTCGAACCGCCAAACGCATCTGCAAACTGCGTACCGGCCAGGAGATCGAGGGCATCCTGCACGCTTTTCAAGATCAGTATGTCGCGCCGTGCCAATGGATCGTCAACGCCTGGCACGTTGAAGAAGTTGAGCCCTGACGCGCCATAACCGAGTTGCGTGTCGTACTGATCCAACAGGTTGCGTAAGGCGGTCATGGACAGACTGCTCGGCGGCCGCGGTAAACCAATCGTGTCCACCACCTGGTCGATCGTGTTGGCGATCATTCGGCCGCGCCAGACGGAATAGATCGTCGCGGCAATACTGTGCTCGACTTCCTCGGTCGACGGCGCGTCGCGCTGGCCGTTCTTATCGCTGGCGTCATAGCCCTCTTCTACACCGGTTGGTGTCGAGTAGTCCCAGCGGTGCAGGCGCTTGACCGCTTCAGCAACGCGCGGGTCGGCGGCCAGCGCAGCCAGCAATGGATTGGCCGCTTTCGAGTTTGCGTTCTCGAACGCCTGGAGGATCAGCGGTGTGAAAACCTGCGCGTCGAGCAGTATGACGTCGGCCTGGATTTCCTGCATGTCCTTGACGTCCAGGTTACCCGCTGCCAGCCGTTCTTCGAACGCCTGGGTGATGCGGCCGGCGCGGGTGCCGATCGCGTACCCTGGGTTGAGATAGAAAATGCCGCCACCGGGTCGCATCTCGTTAAACGCGTTGTTGTCCCGCGTGTTCCCCGTCGGGTCGTTGTTGGCATTGATGAAATAACCGCTGACCGGGTTGATGAGCTTTGGCATCTCGTCGAACGGCAGGATCTCATACGGGACGGCCTGGTACGGCTGCGGATTCTGCACCGGCAGCCATTCGTTGCCGCCCTGCCCGTTACGAACCAGGTACGGTGGCAGACCGTTGATGAAGCCGGCCTGCAGGTCCTCTCGAATCGGCATCTCAGCGCTCGTGAAATACGCAATGTTGCCCCTTACATCCATGTACGAGAAATTCTGCGAGCCAAAATCAAAGAATTGCAGGCCATTCGTGAAGTCCTTGAGATTCTTCGCGAAGTTGAAACTGCGGAACGCATCGAATTCACGCGTGGGGCTGAAGCCCGTGTACTGAACGCTGAGCGCAACGCCGGTCGCCATGTCGATATTGATGATCGGCCCGTTGTTGCGTCGCGGTGCGATCAGTGTGACCGGCGGGATGAACACGCCACCCACCGTGCCATTCGGAGGTGCCAGCTCCGTGTTGTCCGGCACGCCATCACCAATGACGTTGTAGCTGAATGCCTCGGGTATCGGGATCAGGGGTTCCGGGCTGCCCTGGTACAGGGTGCTGAGACCACTCGGCGAGCTCATGTCGGGAACGACCTGTTCCTGGAACGTATCGGTGACGTCCATCGGGTTCACGGTTGCGCCCCAGGCAATGCGTCGATTCTGCCCGAGCACGACATAGGGCACACCCGGGAAGCTGCTGCCCACGACATCGATACCGGCCGCCCTCGCCCGCAGGTGATTCTGGTACCAGGTGGCGGGCGTGTTCAACGCGAGATGCGGGTCGTTGGCCAGCAAGGCCTTGCCGCTTGCGCTGCGGCTCGGCGCGACTGCCCACTCGTTACTGCCCGTCGGCTTGTCGCGCGACTTGAGCGCGTTTTTCAACAGGGGAACGTCTTCAACCCGTTCGATGTATTCCTCGACGAGTTCCTTGGTCGCCTGGTCAAGCTGGCTGGCAGGAGCGCGGGAAACCGCAGATCGTCGCCCGATCGATGCGGGCGTTTGTGCTTTTTCTGCGTGCTTCGCCGGCTTTGTCTTGCCCGGTACAGCCGCGGCCAGCGAGTCCGGAATCGTCGCTGCCGGATCGAACGGCTGTGTGCGGTACAAGTCTTCAAAGAACAGTGCGCTGCCGTCGAAACCAAGCGCCCCGCCGGCAAACTGATAGCTGAGCAGGGCCTCGGTATTGCCGATATCGAGATCGAACGACAGGCCGAACGCGATTAGCTTGCCAACCACGACACTGTCGAGCGGCGTCCAAGGTTCCGCCTGCGTGATTTCCAGTACGCCGTACTCAGGCGGCAGCGGCTGGGTCGCTAAGAAGAAATTCACGCCATCCGCGTAAGCCTGCAGTCCCGCCACGGTTTCGGGAGACAGTGCCGCCAAGGACCGTTCTGCAGCACGGCGCAGCCCGAAGGTGCGCAACTGGACATCGCTTGCCAGTGCCGGTGCACCCAGCAACTCGGCCAGTGTGCCGCTGCCCTGTCGCCGCGACACGTCCATCTGGAAGAAACGGTCCTGCGCATGCACATAGCCCTGCACGAAGACAACGTCGTGCTCGCTTTTGCCGAAAATGTGTGGAATGCCATCGACATCCCGGATGACCTTTACCGGGTTTTCCAGGCCCGGGGCTTTCATGGGTTTGGCAACGGCGGTAACGGAGACTGCTACAAGCAGCAAGAAGATAACGATGCGAATGTGACTTGGCATGATGTTCCCCCCTGGATCGGATGTTTTTCTTGGTCAGCGCAATAATGGCGTACGCCGACATTTTGTCAATTCTGGGATATGCGTAGACCTGCCGTCAGGCCCGCTTTGAGTATCCCCGCTACTGCGCAACCGCGCGTTTCGGCAACAACCGCTTGACCCCGAGGAAAACGGCGACGATCACGCCACCCGCGACAAGGCCGAACAGGCCGTTGTAGAGCATCGATGCGACAACGCCAGCAAGTCCACCGGCCGCGGGCAAGTTGTGTGCCCAGGCTTCAACGATGTGCAAGCCCTCTGCCACTATCGGCAAGCCATGCACCAGGATGCCGCCTCCGACCAGGAACATGGCGGCGGTCCCGACGACTGACAGTGTGGTCATGAACTTCGGCGCGGCCCGCAATATCCATGCGCCGAGCCAGCGCTGAAAGCCCGCCAGGCGCGTGCTGTCCTGCTTCTCAATCAAATGAAGGCCTAGATCGTCCAACTTGACGATGCCCGCCACGAGGCCGTAGACGCCGACGGTAATCGCAGCGGCGAGGAAAGACAGCACCGTAATCCTTGTCACCAGGTCGGCTTGCTGCACCGTGCCGAGGACAATAACGATGATCTCCGCCGAAAGAATAGCGTCAGTGCGGATCGCACCGCGAATCCGACTTTTCTCAAACGCAACCATGTCGACTTTGGTGTCAGCGACCGCCTTCAGGCGCTCTTTGCGCTCTGCTTCTTCGGCTGGTGCGTGCAGGAACCGATGTACGACTTTTTCGAATCCTTCAAAACAGAGATACGCACCGCCCAGCATGAGCAGGGGCATTATTATCCAGGGCGTAAAGGCACTGAATAACAATGCGATAGGCACCATGATCGCCTTATTGAGCGCCGACCCCTTGAACACTGCCCAGACAACCGGCAGTTCACGCTTCGCCCGGATTCCAGACACCTGTTCCGCGTTCAACGCAAGATCGTCGCCGAGCACGCCGGCCGTTTTCTTCGCCGCAACCTTGCTCAGGACTGCAACATCGTCGAGCAAGGTCGCAATGTCATCAAGCAGTGTGAAAAGGCTGGATCCTGGCAAGGGGGGCTCCTCGGAGAAATACGACCCGGCATCAACAATGCGCGGAATGCGTGAAATGGTAGGCGGCGTGCCCTGCTTTGGCAAATGCGGGGACAGACGCCAGCGCGGCGGTTCGTTACCTCGCAGGGACAGGAATGCGGGGCAAACCTGACGCTATATGACATTTTTTTCTGGTTTCTCGTATCTAGTTATTGTTTTCCGGTCTCGATTGTCATATTTTTACGCGCACAAGATTAGTGGAGACGTTTCGCCGTGACAGAGCTGCTCTCAACCTGGACCTTCCTCAGCAATTATGCGCATGTGCTCGTATGTCTAGCCGACAATCCGGATGCACGCTTGCGCGACGTGGCAGACAAAGTTGGCATTACCGAGCGCACCGCTTTTCGGCTCATCGGCGAGCTCGAACAGGCCGGCGTGCTGGAGCGCGCCAGGGAAGGCCGGCGTAATCATTACGTCATCAATACCGACGCCCACCTGCGCCATACGATCGAAGAACACTGCACCGTCGGTGAACTCCTGGAGACAATCCTCCAGCAGTCCTCATCGGTGAACAACTAGCTGGAGACTCCTTGATGATTTTCAGAACACTGCTCTTAGCCGCCCTCATCCTGACATTGTGGTCCGATCGCGCGGACAGCGTTGAGCCCTTGTCCACGCCGGAGCTTGCCGCGCACTGTGCGCTCTACCACGAAGATCCCGATGGCAAAGATGCGATCTTCTGCGTACGCTACGTGCAGGGCTTCATCGACGGCGCGGTCGCAACTGACGCTCGCGTCCTCGAGAATATAGCGACGGAAGTAGACCGGGATGAGAGCTATTCCGAGCGGGCTATCCGCACTCGCATTGGCAGCCGCATCAACCGTCGCGGTCCGACTGTCTATGCAGATTTCTGCCTCGGCGAGCCGGACACGTTGGAAGAAGTCGTTGAAAAGGTGGTTGATGACCTCGCCAACCGCCTGGTTCTTGACAAGGACCTGCTGGCACGTGACGCCGTCTTCACAACGCTGCGACGCGAGTACCCCTGCGACCCGGACAGCGATAAATAAGCCACCGCAATGAGCCGTACCTCTCAAACAATCACCCGCATGCTGGTGCTGCTAATACCGTTGCTCGCGGCATGGCTGCTGTGGTCGGGCATCTACAAGCCATTGCTGCTCGCGCTCGGCGTGCTGTCGTGCTTGTTGACGATATACATAAAGCATCGCATGGCGTATTTCCAGACCGAGGTCTTCGCACTGCGTGCAGGTTGGCGCCTGATCGGCTACTGGTTGTGGCTCGCTAAGGAAGTGGTGAAGTCCAGCCTGGATGTCGCGCGCATTGTCCTGACGCCTGGCTTGCCAATCAGTCCCCGGGTAGTCGTTCTCAAAGCAAGCTGCGAGCACCCCGTCGATCAGGCAATCCTCGCCAACTCGATTACGCTGACACCCGGAACGCTCTCCCTCGACGTCCATAAGGGCGAAATCACCGTGCATGCATTGACGAAGGCCGGCGCAGATGACCTGCTGAAAGGCGAAATGGATCGCCGCGTTGCCGCGCTGAGAAGGGACTAGCCATGTATTACGCCGCAACCATAGCAACGCTTGTTACGATGGCGCTGGCCCTGGTGCGGGCCCTGCTGGGTCCGACGATTTACGACCGCCTGCTCGCTGCAAATATGTTCGGCACCAAGACGGTACTGCTGTTGGCCGTAGTTGCCTTTCTATACGGCCGGCCGGACTTTCTCGACCTCGCGCTGGTCTATGCGCTGATCAATTTCATCGGCGTCATCGCAGTACTCGAGTTTATTCGTGGGCGCGCAGGCGGTGAAAGTGCCCAGGAAAAGTTGGACAAATAACGACAATGGCCATGGCTATCGACATTCTGAGCTGGATCTTCCTCACTGCGGGCGGCCTGTTTGTGTTCATTGGCGGTCTCGGCGCATTGCGCATGCCCAACCTCTACACACGCATGCATGCGGCGAGTCTCACGGACTCCATGGGCGCGGTGCTGGTCCTCGGCGGCATCATGCTGCAGGCAGGCATGACGCTGGCCACGATCAAGCTTGCGGCCATCCTCTTGTTCCTGCTAATCACAAGCCCAACGGCGTCGAACGCTCTCGCCAGCGCGGCGATTCTTTCCGGCCTGCAGCCAAAAGAGGGACCGGTCAAGCCCAGGAGAGACTCCCGATGATCATTATTCTCTTCGGCGTCTTCTTGCTTGCATTGCTGGTAATTACGGCGCTCGCCATTGTGCGTACCGACGACTTGTTCGCGGCCGTCATTCTTACCGGCATATTCAGCCTGTTGATGGCTGCGAATTTCTTTCTCCTTGATGCAGCGGACGTCGCATTGACCGAAGCCGCCATTGGTGCAGGCATCTCGACCGTCTTGTTTTTAGGCGCCCTTGCGCTGACTGGCGAACGCGAGCGTGGCAGCTCGACGAATCGACTGCTCGCGCTCGGTGTCGTCAGCATCACAACACTGCTGGTGATCTACGCCACCTTTGACAAGCCGCGATTTGGGGATCCAGCAGCACCGGTGCATCAGCATGTCGGACCCTGGTACCTGGAAAAGACGCCGGAACTGATCGACATACCCAATGCAGTGACCGCCGTTCTGGCCAGTTTTCGCGGCTATGACACGCTCGGGGAAGTCTTCGTTGTGCTCACCGCAGGCATCGGTGTGTTGTTCCTGCTCAGTGCAGGTGCCAGAACGCGCCCGGAAGACTCGCAGGCCTTGAAAGTATCCCACGAGGGCCTCCGCCACTACCTCGTTCCGCGCGTCGTCGGGCGCATGTTGATTCCCTTTATCTTCCTGTTCGGGCTGTATGTTCAGTTTCACGGGGACTATGGCCCTGGCGGGGGCTTCCAGGCCGGTGCCATCGTCGCGGCGTCTGTCATTCTTTATGCTCTCCTCGAAGGGGAAGCCCAGGCGCTGCGAGCTCTGCCCATGAGTGTGCTCAAGTGGCTCGTTGCCGGTGGCGCGCTTCTCTACGGTGCCGTCGGCGTTGCCAGCATGCTCCTGGGCGGGAACTTTCTCGACTATTCCGTGCTGGCATCTGATCCGATTGCCGGGCAGCACATTGGCATCATCCTCATCGAGCTCGGCGTTGGCATAACCGTGACCGGCGTTCTGTTGTGCGTGTTTCACGCGTTTGCTGCGCGAGGCAAGATCTAATGGAAATACTCGGGCTTGTATACTACTGGGTATTCGCCATCGTGTTGATGATCGGCTTCTACGCGGTTATTGCAAAGCGCAACCTGATCAAGAAGCTCATCGGCCTGTCGATTTTCCAGGCAGCGGTCTTCCTGCTCTATATAACGATGGGCAAAGTAGAGGGTGGCACCGCGCCGATCTTCCAGGACGGTGTCTCGCTGTACTCCAATCCTCTTCCGCAGGTACTTATCCTCACAGCAATTGTCGTGGGCATATCGACGATGGCCCTCGGGCTCGGCATTGTGGTGCGCATTAACGAAGAGTACGGCTCGATCGAAGAGGACGAAATCCAGGAGCGCGACCTCAAGTGAGTAATCTCGCGCACCATCTGCCGGCACTCCAGGTCATAGTGCCGATGCTCAGCGCGCCGCTGGTCATGCTGCTCAAACCCAGTGGGCTAGCACGCGCGGCGGCGATAGCGGCCAGTCTGTTCGCCTTCGCGATTGCAATCGTGATGACGATCGGTGTGCTCGATGGCCACACCTACACCTATCGCATGGGCTCGTGGCCGGCACCCTACGGCATTGAACTGGCTGTCGATCGCTTCAGCGCCTTGCTATTGGTCATCGTAACCGGTGCGTCGAGCGTTGCGTTGATTGCCGGCGGCCGAAGCGTGGATGCCGATATCGACGCATCACGTCAGCCGCTGTTCTACACGGCCTGGCTGCTGGCGCTGGCTGGCCTTACTGGTATCCCTGTCGCAGCGGACGCTTTCAATATCTTCGTCTTCATGGAGATCTCGTCACTGGCAAGCTACGTCATTATTGCCGGTGGCTCGGATCGGCGCGCCCTGCCCGCAGTATTCAAATACCTGATCATGGGCACTATCGGCGCCACGTTTTACCTGATCGGCATTGGCCTGATTTACCTGATGACCGGTACGCTGAATCTCGCGGACATGGAACTCAGGATTCACGAGGTTGCGGACCAGAGACCCATCCTCGTTGCTGCGGGCTTTATCACCATCGGCCTTGCGCTGAAAGCCGCCGTGTTTCCCTTGCATGTATGGTTGCCGAACGCATACACGTATGCCCCCAACGCCGTCACGGTGTTCCTCGCCGCGTGCTCAACGAAAGTCTCGCTGTATCTCCTGCTGCGGTTCGACTTCTTCGTGTTCCAGGGAAATCTTGCCGGCCACGATGTGCAATTCACCTACTTCCTGATGCCGCTCGCGGTGCTGGCGATTCTGATTGCGTCCGGTGTCGCGCTTTTCGAGAAGAACATCAAGCGCTTGCTGGCCTACTCATCAATTGCGCAAATCGGCTATATCCTGCTGGGGGCCAGTTTCGTCACCGTCGCCGGGCTTACAGCAAGTACCGTCCATTTCTTTAATCATGCACTGGCGAAAGGCGCCTTGTTTCTCGCCGTTGGCTGCCTTGCTACGTCCTGCGTGGGGCTTCGCTTATCGGACCTGGGAGGCGTGGCAAAGCGCATGCCATGGACGGCCGCCGCGTTTATCGTATCCGGCTTCAGCCTCATCGGCGTTCCAGGCACCGCCGGCTTCATCAGCAAATGGTACCTGATCACGGCAGCACTCGAACAAGGCCCTATCGGCATCGCACTGGTTGCGGTGCTTGTCATCAGTTCGCTGATGGCGGTCGTGTACATCTGGCGCGTCGTCGAAGCGCTCTACTTTGCCGAGCCGCTCGCCGATCTCTCCGCGGTCCGTGAGGCCCCCTTGACGATGCTTGCGGTCACCTGGGCGGCCGCGCTTGCCAATCTATACTTCGGCCTGGTTCCCGAAGTGCCGGTTACGCTCGCATCCTCGGCCGCAGAGACACTGCTGGAGCACCTGCCGTGAGCGGCAGCAACCTCATTCTGCTGTCGCTGGTCTTGCCGCTGCTTGGCGCCATCGGTATTGCCGCGGCCAGCCGCATCGGCCCCAATGCCCGGGAGACTGTGACGCTCGTGACCGCGACCGCACTGGCCTGGACGGTCTGGAGCCTGGTGCCTCAGCTCATGCAGGGCGGCCGCCCCTCGCTGTTTCTCACGGAAGTCGTGCCCGGCATCGATATCGCATTCAGCGTCGAGCCGCTCGGCATGCTGTTCGCAGCGCTGGCATCGAGTCTCTGGATCGTCAACTCGATCTACTCGATCGGCTACATGCGCGGCAACAACGAAGCGAACCAGACACGCTTCTATATCTTCTTCGCCATAGCACTGGCCGCTGCCATCGGCATCGCGTTCGCCGACAACCTGTTCACGCTGTTCCTGTTTTACGAGATCCTGACGCTGTCGACGTACCCGCTGGTTTCCCACAAAGGCGATGCAAAGACCGTGCGCTCGGCGCGCGTTTATCTCGGCATATTGTTGACGACGTCGATCGGCTTGTTGCTGCCGGCCATCATCTGGATTTACCTCGTCGCAGGGACCGGCACCTTTACGCCGGGCGGCATCCTGGAAGGCAAGATAGCCGGACCCGCTGTTGGTCTGTTGCTCGGCCTGTTCGTATTTGGCGTGGGCAAAGCGGCTGTTATGCCGGTACATCGCTGGTTGCCTGCGGCAATGGTCGCACCGACGCCGGTCAGTGCTCTGCTGCACGCTGTCGCGGTCGTCAAGGCCGGTGTCTTCACCGTCACCAAGGTCATTGTCTACATATTCGGTATCGACTTCCTGTTTGCCGAGCCGAGCAGCGGTTGGCTTGTATACGTGGCCGCATTCACGATCATCGCCGCCAGCGTTGTGGCATTGCGGCAGCAGAATCTCAAGCGCCTGCTCGCCTACTCGACTGTCGCCCAGCTCTCCTACGTTGTCATGGCAACCGCTATCCTCAAGCCGCTGGCAGAGGTTGGAGCAGCCGTGCACATCGTGGCGCACGCCTTCGGAAAGATAACGCTGTTCTTCGCTGCTGGCGCCATCTACACGGCTGCAAAGAAGACCGAGTTGCATCAGCTTCGCGGCATCGCGAGGCGCATGCCCTGGACGATGGCAGCATTCACGATCGGCGCATTGAGCATGATCGGCGTACCACCGACTGGCGGCTTTGTCTCGAAATGGTACATCCTGGCGGGCGCCTTCGAGGCCGACAACTACGTAGCAATTGTAACGATCATAACGAGCACGGCCCTGAACGCAGCGTACTTCCTGCCGATTGTTTTCACGGCCTGGTTCCTCAAGGAAGACAAACCGCCGGTCAAGGAGCACGGTGAGGCGCCGTTCGCCGCGGTACTGGCGCTGATGATCACGGCGGCGCTGACGCTCGCCTTCTTCTTTTTCAATGGCCCGGTTCTCGAGCTCGAAGGACAACTCGTGAAGGCGTATTCATGAATGACGACAAATTACACTGGCTGGTGCGCCCGGCAACGATTCGCAAGCTCTGGTGGGCATTCTCCATCGTACTCGCCCTGACCGTCGCCGCTCAATTTGTTTACTACGTCAAAGGCTACTTCGGTGTGGATGGCTGGTTCGGCTTCGGGGCCGTCTTCGGCTTTCTATCCTGCCTCGCCATGGTGCTGTTCGCGAAGGCGCTTGGCGTCTTCCTGAAACGAGATGAGGACTACTACGCCCATCGAGACGACGAAGAAGATGGCCAGGGAGACCGCCATGTTTGACGTCTGGCCACCGGCGCTCATCATGGTCGCTGGCGCGATCCTCATCGGCATCGTGCGCGGGCACTGGCGCACCTTGATCGTGCTTGGCGCACCGCTACTGGCTTTGTGGGCGATCTGGCAGATTCCTGACGGTGTTGTCGCGACGGTTACTTTCCTCGAGTATCCGATAGAACCCATCGAAGGCAGCCCGCTGCGCAGGCTGTTTGCCACAATCTTCGCGTTGATGGCTTTTGGCGGCGGCCTGTACGCGTTTCGTCAGGCCAAGTGGTACGAATTGGCGGCGGCTTATACTTACGCAGCAGGCGCCATCGGCGTCAGCTTTGCCGGGGACCTGATTACCTTTTTTCTCTACTGGGAACTGATGGCGCTGTTCTCCACGGTGGTTGTCTGGTGTGGCGGCACGCCGGGATCGCGAGCGGCAGGCATTCGCTACGCGATCATGCACCTTCTCGGCGGCGTTATTCTGAAGGTGGGTATCGAAGGGGTTGCGATACACACGGGATCGATTGATGTGCAGCCGATGCTGGCCACTAACTTCGATACGTGGATGATCCTGATCGGCATACTCATCAATGCCGCGGCGCCGCCCGTATCCGCCTGGCTATCCGACGCCTACCCGGAGTCCAGTCCGACCGGCTCGGTATTCCTCTCCGCGTTTACGACAAAGACTGCAGTGCTGGCACTGATACTGTTGTTCCCAGGAGAACCGGTTCTAATTGGCGTGGGCCTGTTCATGGTGATGTACGGCATCATCTACGCGCTCCTCGAAAACGACGTGCGCCGTATTCTTGCCTACTCGATCGTCAACCAGGTGGGCTTCATGGTTTGTGCCGTTGGCATCGGCACACAAATGGCACTGAACGGTGCGGCGGCCCATGCTTTTGCACACATTCTTTACAAAGCGCTGCTGTTCATGAGCGCGGGCGCAGTAGTCTACCGCACCGGCTTTTCCAAGTGCACGGATCTCGGTGGCTTGTTTCGGACCATGCCGCTAACGGCGGTCTGCGGCATTATTGGCGCCCTGGCCATCTCCGGATTCCCGCTTACCTCGGGCTTTACGACAAAGACGATGATCTCGCAGGCCGCCGCGGATGAAAGCCTCGTATTCGTCTATTTCATGCTGGCCGCCGCGTCGGCTGGTGTATTCCTGCACGCCGGCATCAAGTTCCCCTGGTTTGTCTTTTTCCAGAAAGATTCAGGACTGCGACCGAAAGACGCACCCTGGAACATGGCGGCCGCGATGGTGCTTCTAAGCGTGCTCTGCATCCTGTTCGGTGTCTTCCCGGATTTACTGTACGCCTACCTGCCCTACCCGGTCGAATACGTGCCGTACACGGCTGGCAAGGTACTGTTCTACCTGCAGCTGTTGCTGTTCTCCGGCCTCGCGTTCTTCCTGTTGCTGCCACTCATGAAACGTACGCTCACTATCAGCCTCGATACCGACTGGTTGTGGCGTGTGCTGCTGTTCCGCATCGCTCGCGCTATTTACCTGGGCGGTGCGTCACTGGGCACCGCGGTACAAACGCGAATTAACGCCAGGCTTGATGCACTGCGCCTCAGGGCCGAAGCTCTCTTCGGCTCACGACCCACCCAGGCGGGTGTGTTTGCCCGGGCCTGGTCGATTGGCACAACCGCGCTCTGGATCGCGGTGTTGTTGACAGCCTACGTCCTCGTTTACGTACTCTAAGCTCGCGCCGTCTGTTCATTGGGCGCATCGTTCGCATCGTGCCCCGGCATCGCACGGCCGGACCGAAGCCTTTGCGCCGCTAGTTGGCCGGCGCCAGCTTCTGAGCCACGATGCCGAGGACGATCGACCCAATGATCGTGTAGATCGCCGCATCGATGCCCCACCAGATCCAGATTTTGCTCGGCAGGTTGAATACGCCCGACCAGGCCGCCATCAGGCATGCGCCCCACAGCCACATGGCCACGCCGAATTTGAGGCCGCGCTGCCATGCCGGGCCGCTCAGCGCGCCGCGAAACAGCATGTAGATCCCGGCGAGGATGAAGGACGTCAGAATACCCGTCGCGATCCACATGGGCATCAATGTGGCCATATCGGGCGGATCCTGGACGAGCTCTGGCCGCCAGAAAGACTCCGTGGCCTGGTAAGCGGCATCGAGGATCCCTTCATGAATGAAAACACCGCCTGCCATGGACACGACGAATGCCGTGGCGTAATACGCCAGGCCACCGAGAATGATTGCTTTCCAGTTCATTGCTTCCCACCACTCTTGTTCTTATTCTCTTATCCAAGCGTAGTAGCTGGCTGCAGCTGCGTCCAGCTCGGACGTCCGGTGGGCAGGCACTAATCGGCATAGCGAATCCGCACTGACACACCCCCGTAAACGTTACGATCCGGCCCCGGTTCGAAATAGCGGCTACCGAAGGCATTGATACGAACATTGGCGGTATAGTCCGCGTCGAAAACGTTGCTGATGCCGACAAACGGCTCGAACGCAAACTGGCCAGCAGTCTTTGTCAGGCCGAATCGCAGGTTCGCCACGGTCGCGCCGCGAACCTTTGCCGCATTGGCGTTGTCCGCGAACAGTTCGTCCGTATACAGCGCATCGACCGCTGCAAAAAACCCCGATTCGTTTACGTACGATACGTCGGCATGCACGAATGTCTCTGGTATTCCCGGTATCGTGTTGCCCGCGAAGTCATTGCCGGCACTATCAACGAAACTGTCGAACTCGAATCGTGACCACGTATAAGCCAATGCCAGGTTCAAGCCTGGCATTGGCATGGCGTTAAATGACAGCTCGATGCCGCGCCGTTCAGACCTGCCTGCGTTGGCGAAGAAATCGCGGCCTGGACTCGAGGCAATCTCGAACGGAATCAACTCGTCATCGACGTCGATCCTGAATGTGGCCAACTCGTAGCGGATACTCTCCATGAGATCACCGCGCAGACCCAGCTCATAGCTGGTGCTCTTTTGTGGCTCCAGGTCCGGATTGAATCCGCCACTGCCATCAGGATTGGCGAACTCGGTGGATGTCGGTGTTTCGAAGGCCGTTGCAATGTTCCCGTACACGTTTTGACCGGCACCGAGGTCATAGAGAAACCCGATGCTCGGGCTCACATCGTCGATCGAACGCGTACCGGAGTCGTTGCCGTCGCCAAGGAACGCATCGGCAACATCGAACTCGATGTCGTCGTAGCGCAATCCCAGCGTCACCTCGAGCCGGTCCGACACGGTAACTTCGTCCTGCACAAAGATCCCCGTACTCGTAACCCGTTCGAGTTGATCCAGCCGCAGTGCACCCTGGATACCGTTGTTATTGTCATATCGTTGTCGGTCATCTCGCTGCCGGTCGTGATCAAGGCCGGCGACCACCCGATGACGTACGTCGCCGAGCCGGAAGTCCCGCGTGTAACTGATGCCACCGCCGGCGAATGAGCGATCGAACGTGACCATGCCACCGTCTGCAAATGGCAGGCGGTTGAGAAAATCACGCTCGAGATAGTAGCTGCGCGCCCGAACTTCGCCACCATCGGGGAACGAGTGCCTGAAACTGATGCCCAGCTTTTGCTGGTCGAGCGTCTCGCCGGCTTTGAAATCAACGTTGCGATCGCGGGCACTGCGCGGATTCGCATCGGCCTCGGCCAGCAACAGTCCGCCGGGATCGTTCGATACCGGTTGATCGGTGGCGCTGAGCGCCCAGCCAATTTCCGTGTCGGCACTCAAGCGAAACAGAAAGCGGCTGTTCAGTTGCCTGTTCTCGGCCTCGCTGTGCCCGCGATAGCCGTCGATACGCAAATCGGAAAGGCTGACGAGATAGTCCAGCCGCCCAGCCGCTCCGGCCGTTTTGACCTGGTACTTACGGTAACCATAGTCCCCCAATGCAACACGCGCCTCGGCATACGGCTCCGCATTGCCCTGCTCGGACGAGATACTGATCACTCCGCCAGCCGCGTTGCCGTACAAGGCAGAGGCCGGTCCACGCAAGATTTCGACCTGCCGTACCGAGGCAAGGTCAATGCTGTCCACCTGGCTCTGCCCGTCGGCCAGCGTTTCGGGTATACCGTCCACCAGGATCTTGATGCCGCGCACACCGAAGTTGGACCGTGCACCGAAGCCGCGAATGGCAATCCTCAGGTCCTGCGCAAAGTTGTAGCGATTCTGAAAGAAAACGCCGGGCACGCGCGCGAGCGCCTCGTCCAGTGCTAGCTGCTGTCTTGCGTGTTGTATTTCGGCGCCCGACACAACGCTGATTGCCGCGGGCACGCTGCGTGCCGCCTTGTCCAGGCGCGTGGCCGTTACAATAATTTCGCTGACAGCGTCGGCTGGCTCGACATTCTCGCCGCCGTTGGCAAGTGCATTGCTGCACAGCGCACTCAGTAGGCACGCGAGTGCAGCATCCAAACGTGTGACCTTCACTACCTGGGCGTCAGTTTCAGCAGCCGCCCCTGCCCCTCGCGAGATTCGTCCTCAATCACCCACAGCGCACCGTCCGGGCCCTGGTAGATGCCACGCAGCGGCGCACCCATCGGGAAGCGCTCGGCCTCGACCGCCTCGTCACCGTCAACCTCTACACGGATAATGGCCCGCGACGACAGCCCGGCCATGAACAGATTGCCACGCCACTTCGGAAAAGCGTCGCCACTGTAGGCCATGATATTCCCGGGCGAGATCGTTGGCGTCCACCACAATACCGGCGCTTCGAAGTCGGGATTCGTGTCGTGGTCGGGTATGGGGCGACCGTCATAGTGCTCACCGTTCGAAACGAGCGGGTAGCCGTAATTGGCGCCGCGCACGATGCGATTCAACTCGTCACCGCCCCTCGGACCCATTTCCGCCACCCATAAGCGCCCTTCGAGATCGAACGTCATACCCAGGGGATTGCGATGCCCCAGTGACCAGATTTCGGGATACACACCTTCGTTATCGACGAAAGCGTCGACGCTGTAGTAGTCGACGAAGGGATTGTCCTTCGGGATAGAACCGTCGTCGTGCAGGCGCACGATCTTGCCGATTGTGCTCTGCATGTCCTGCGACGGCGTGAACTTCTGGCGGTCGCCCGAGGATATCCAGAGATATCCCTCATCGTCGAAGGCAATGCGGTGACCATAGTGACCGTAGCCGACAACCTTGGGGTATTGCCGCCAGATAACTTCGAGGTCGGACAGGGTACCGCCACGCTCCGCCAGGGTGAGCACACCACGGGCGACGGCCGCACCGCGCGTGCCGCCGGTGCCACCTTCCGCGTAGCTGATGTAGACCAGTCCGTTACTCGTGAAATCCGGGTGCAGCACGACATCGCCGAAGCCGCCCTGCCCGCCGTAGTCCACGTCCGGCAAGCCACGAACGGCGCCCATTGGCTGTCCGTCTGCGGTGACAATTACAAGCCGCCCCTTCTTTTCCGTCACCAGCAGTCGCCCGTCGGGCAGGAACGCCATGGCCCACGGCTCGTCAAACGTCGTAACGGTCGTGACCTCAAACGGCAGGCTGGTTTGCGCCTGCGCGCCGCTCATTGCGAGCATAAGGATTGTCGTCGTCAGAAATTTTCGCATCATCGTCGCTTCCGGAAAGTGTTCGGCCCAATACTTTAGCCAAGTCGCCCGATTTGCACCAGAAAACCTGCGATGAGTTGTGCGCGAGCCGCGTTGAACCGAGCCGGCGGCGGCTACTTCACCCGCCACACGACATTGCCGACATCATCGGCGATCAGCAAGGCTCCGGTTGTGTCGAGCGCCATGCCGGCCGGGCGCCCGCGTGCATTTCCATCCGCGTCCAGGAAGCCACCCACGACCTCTTCGGGCTCGCCATTCGGGGCTCCGTTTTTGAACGGGATGTAAATAACGCGATACCCCGACACAGGATGCCGATTCCATGATCCATGCTGGCTGACAAACAGGCCGCTCCGCCATTTCTCGGGTAGCGCGCTTGCGTACGAGAACTCGATATCCAGCGATGCGGTATGCGCTCCGAGAGCATAGTCGGGAGTCTTTGCGACCGGATGACTACGTGACCAGCGAGGATCCAGGTCGGGCTGCGGCTTGTCGCCGAAGTACACATACGGCCAGCCAAAGAAATCGCCCTTGCGCACCGTGGTGGCGTAGTCAGGGACCAGGTCGCTGCCTAGCTCGTCTCGCTCGTTCACGACCGTCCAGAGCATGTCAGTCGACGGCTCGATCGCCATGCCGTTCGGGTTTCGCAGACCATGTGCATACAGCTCCAGTTCGCCGCTTGCAAGATCCAGGCGGTGAATCGCCGCGCGACCCTCCTCGGCATCTGGCCCGCACTCGCCCACATTGCTGTTGGAGCCAACCGTAATGAACAAGCTGCGATTGTCTGCGGAGGCAAGGAGGTTCTTCGTCCAATGGTGGTTCATGCCGGACGGTAGCTCGACGACTATCTCTGGTGACCCCGCCAGAGCCGTCTGTCCTTGCCGGTAGGGGAATCTGAGCAACGCGTCGGCGTTCGCGATGTACAGGTGATCGTCGATCAGGGCCATACCGAAGGGCGAATGGAGTCCCGCTGCAAACACGTGCGATTCGTCGGCTATACCGTCCCCGTTGGTGTCACGATGCAGTGTTACACGATCTGCACTGGGCGTTCTCGCACCGCTGAAATTCAGCACCAGGGCCGCTGCGAATTTCTTGAATTCGCTGCACAGGCCGGAGCCGTCAGGGGCGTTACTCTCGGCGACCAGCACATCGCCATTCGGCAAGACATACAGCCAGCGCGGATGATCCAGGCCGCTCACGAAGGCGTTAATTTCCAAGCCACTGGCGGGCGACGGCAGTTGGCCCGCAGGCCAGCCGACGGCCCTGGCCGGCCTGACTATCGGCACGAGGGTCGTGCGAGGCTCCACCAATTGCGGTGCCGGACCGTAGTCTGCCGGCTCAGTGAGCGTGGCCGGCGCCGGAAACAGGAACTGCCAGGTCACCACAGCCAAGGCTGCTGCCAGGACGCCAAACAGGAGTAATCGAAGCTTGCCACGCATAGTACTGTGAAACCTCTGGATTCCGGCTAACCCAACGGGTTCTTGAGTGTATAGCAATCGGACTGGCGCGGTCGGCAGGCCGACGCGGAGTGACCGCGTCCGCCTGATTCAAGCCATGTGGCATGCGCGACTGCCTCACTTGCGTCCCAGGTAGTTGTCCAGGACGTTGCGCCCAACCCCCTCGCCCAGACGCACGCCCTCAACCGAGTCATAGCGAAAGTGAATCCCGAGATAGACCCTCGATAGGCCACACTGCATCGCCGCGTCGGAGAATTTGTCGAAGTCTCGCGTTGGCGGATGCATCTCGATCTTGCCGGAGAACGGCCCCGCCACATCCACCATCGGAATCCGCATTGAGAAGGCATATTCCGCCCCGAAGACATCGCTGAATACCGTCATGGCCGCGGCGCACGCTGTCCCGTGTGCCGACGGATAGGATGGAAATGCATAGGTATGCCGGTGCGTGTTCGTCCAGGTTGCCTCGGGCAGGGTATCCGGATTGCCGTCGTTCTTCGCCCAGCGTATGGCGGTGTAGGGGCGCCAATGATTGTAGTGAAACTTGTTGTCGAAGCTACTCACGTATCCGTCGAAAATCGCCATGTTCAGTAGTGCCAGCAAGCGCACGGCTTCCTGCATCGAGAGGTCTTCTTTTTCGATGAGGTCACGCGCGAGGCGGTTGTGCGAATTCTCGGCAAAGTCCTTCCACCACAACGCGATGTGCGTCTGGTCGGGCGTCCGGCTCATGCTCTGGAACCGTCCAAACTCCTTCACCTCGTCATAGGCTCGCGTGTAGGCCTCGCTCGCAATGTCGGGTGGCGGCGGCACCCGAAACTGATCGGGGCGCTCCAGTGCGAAGCCCCGGGCCCTGGCCCACCCCGCACCGAAGATAAAGCCTTGCGGCGTGCCGCTGTGCTCTTGAAACTCCGCGTACACGCCCGGCGCCATGGGATGCCAGCGATACTCAGCCTCTGCATCCCAGCCGTCGCCCTTGCGGCTGGCGAGGATGGCGCGGGCTGCAGCCTCACCCAATGCCACGCCGGTTTGCAGGGCTGCGTCGGCCGCAATATCTTGCAGCCATTTGTCGCGTACTGCCGCGAAATTGTCGCGATATTCGGGATATTGGTCTGCCGCCACCACGTAGGCGGCCTCGGCGGCTGCGACGACGGGATTTGCTCCGGGTACGTCGCCCTTGTACGCATAGGGCGCGTAGTCACCCTGGATCGCACTCAAAGCATCGTGCATGGCGAGGTGCATCATGGTGACTGTCCGAAGTCCTTTCAGCGTCATGAAACCATCTTCGGCCTCGGCGATCTTGAGCACGGTGTCGTTCCACTCGGTCGCAAGCGTCGCATCCTCTGCGTACACGGCCGTACCCATCAGGCACACTGCAAGACAGGCCAGTCCGAATGTGGTTCTGGTGGCGATCATCGGCAATTCTCCGGATTCTGGTGGCAGGCAACTACCCTAGCCCCCGTTCAGCACATGGGCTACTCTTCTTTCTGTAGTAAGTTTCGGGGTTGGAAACGTGAATAAAAAGAACGGGAATTCATCGAGTTATGGGCAATACTGCCCACTGGCTCTAGCTTCTGAGCTGCTGTGCCGGCGGTGGACGATCCTCGTTATCAGCCGTCTCCTCGACGGCTGCAGGACCTTCAACGAGATTCACCAGGGTATCCCGAGAATTTCGCCCAGCCTGCTCTCAACCCGCCTGTCCGAACTTGAACACGCCGGAATCCTCGTGCGCCGCAAGATGCGCAACGAAAACCGTTACCGCTATGAACCGACTGAAGCGGCCCTGGACCTGACGGAGCTCATCGACAAGATGGCGATCTGGGGACAACACTGGTCGCGCGACATGGCCATGGACGACCTGGATCCCGCGTTCCTGGCCTGGAGCATGTCGCTTAGAATGAATACCGATGCCATGCCCGCGGGTCGGACCGTTGTCGAATTCGAGTTCTCGGGAACCCCCACCAAGTTTCGACGATTCTGGCTGGTTAACAACGACGGCAAAGTCGACATGTGTCTGAAAGACCCGGGTTACGAGACAGACCTCGTCGTGCGCTCGGACATGCGGTGCTTCGTCGAGGCGTGGCGGGGGTTTCGCGATCTTCGGCAGGAGATTCGCACTGGCAAGATACGCCTCGCCGGCCCTCGCCAACTGACGTCTTCCTTTCCGGACTGGCTGTTACTCAGTGCCCTCGCGCCCTACCGGCGCCGCGTAAAGGGCCGAGAAAGCCGACTCTCCGCGGCCCGTTGACAACGCCGCTGGCCATCTCGAGTCAGCTATTACCTGCTTCTGCTCATGCTGAGTGCGAATGCGCGTACCAGCAAGCCAAGCAACAAGGCTGTAACCACGGCAACCCCGGTATAGCTCAGCATCGTGTACTTGCGACGCTCCTGCCTTGATGAATCAAGAATCGACTCAAGGCCGGCCGATTCCAGGCTGGCCAGGGGTTCGCCAGCCGTCGAGAATCGCCGGACGAGATCGTTGTTCCAGTCACTCACCCAGACCACGTCGCCAACTGCCAGGATCGAGATCGGATCAGCCTCCGGCGGCAACTTGAGGCGCCGCAGGTAGCGCCAGTCGCTGTCGAAAACAAAGATCCCTCCGTGATTCATGCCGGTCTGCATGTTATTAACCCACCATTGCTCGCCAACACGCGCAAAATGGCTGGGCCAGATCTGTCGCGCGGTATTCGCGGCTGCCGGCACGACGTCCATGCTGTCCACGGCAACTCCAAAAGTCGACGATTGCGGCTCCAGGCGGCGAATAACGTGATGATTGGTATCGGCGACCAGCAACTGCCCGTCGAACACCATCAACTGGTTCGGAAACTCGAATCCGCCGGCTTGCTGTGCCAGTTCGACACCCGTTGATGAGTACTTGCGCAGCAAGTGCCGGGTGGTATCGCTGATGTAGACCTCGTCAGTCTGCCAGTCGACAAAGACGCCGTAAGCCGCTTTGAAATCGAGCCGCGGCTCCCCGAAATGTTCGCACGCAAAATCGTCCAGTCGGCAACGAAACATCCCGCTAGCGGGGTCCTCCGGAGCGATTGACGTCCGATTGGTTTCTCGCCCGTACGCGCGAAGATTGTCGAAGAACGAACGCGGATCGGGGCCGCGGCGCAACAGGACATCGCCATTGGAAAAGAACGCGTAACCACCGAGGAACAGCTCGACGCCCATTGCCTCGAGCTCATGTGTTTTCAGGTACGCGCCGCGCGCATCGTGCTCGACAAGGTAGTTCTGGATCTGAACGTAGCTGTGACCGTCAGGGCCAACGTTCAGCTCCGCAGGCCCGCCAAAACTGGCGGCAACACCGGAGCCCCACATCCACACGCCAACGGCCGCGACAGTCAGGACCAGGACCAGTGCCGCAACAGCGGGATGTACCTCGGAATTCATTCTCTCAGTCTAGCGATCTCCCGGTGGGCGCAGCGTGTCACAGGTCGCACTGTCAGTTGCGTGGTGTTGGCGCGAGCGGCGGTACGGCCACGATCAAAACGGATGCGCGGCTGCCCGAATCGCTGCCAACGAATGGCAGCACGCCCATCGGCGGATTCCCACCCACATCGGCGTTCTCGAGATACGGCACCCGGAACATCAAGTGAGGATGCCAGTGGCCTGCACCCTCCCCGAGCCATTGCTCCGGCGACATCATGGTAGCCGCTGAAGTCGCGACTTCTCCTTAAAATCGGTGTTGCTTCCTCGACGTGTCCATCGACGACATGCTGGCCGAGGCGGGACTGACACGTGGCGAATGGAATAGTCGTCGATGTTCGGCTACTGGAAATGCACCCGGACGCCGATGCGCCACATCGTTGCATCACCGAAGTCGTAGTCGTTGTAGTTGAACGTGAATGGCACACGAAAGGTCTCGTTGATGACCCATTCGATGCCAAAGTCGACGTAGATATCGGTGTCGTCGAGACCACCGGTGGCTTCTGGCCCGGGATTGAACAAGATCGACTCACGTGCTTCCAGGTCCCACGAGGCCAGCCCTACAGTGCCCCCGGCGCGAAACCGTTTAGAAATGGGCTGCGAGTAACCGGCACCGAGTTTGAGCGCTTTCAGATCAACAGAATCGCCAATGAATATGAATTCAATGGAATCGATCTCGTCAAAGCCAACCACGATGTGGAAACCATTATCGAACTCGTAACCGGCGGCCAGGTGAGCGGCAGCAGCCGAGTCTGATACCGAGGTTAGCTCGAAGTCCGGCGCGACACTGAGGTTGTCGATATCGAGATCCCCGATGCCGACATCCAGTCCGATAAAGACATCTGACCACGCGGGCGTGCTGCTCAAAGTCGCAAGCACGAAAACGGCTATGTATTTGGGCGTCATTGCGGTCTCCAGATTGACAGGAGCCAATTGTCGCACAGGAACGGCGCTTTCCGGCCGCCACAAAGACGCCGTGGCCGATCAAGATCGTGATGGCCATCGGAGCGCAGAAGAACTCGCGGCCGGTTCGCACTAACCGCCAGTGCCGGCAATCAGTGCCGGCCCCACCGAGCCCAGGGTGATGAAGGTGGCCCTGGGCTCAACTTGGGAGTGGTGCTACCCGACTCGGCAAATCACTCGGCTACCCAGCCCCCGTCCTGCCAGGTGTACCTGTTGCCGTTCGTCATCTCGATGGGAGCACCGATCGCGAACATGAAATCTTCGACCGAGGCGATCGTGTTGTTGTCGCCGGCCGTGTAGGCAACCCTCACTGCGCCACCGATCACCGCCATCATTTCCGAACCCGCATGCACGATGATACCGGTCTGCGGCTGCTGTGTGCGGGGCGTGAATTTCTGGCCGCCGATCATGGCGATCACGTTCGCACTTTCATCACCGTCCAGGAATGCCCGCAGCTTGCTCGCCATGTCAGCCAGGTCCGCTTCCTGCACCGCGGCCCGCCGCTCCTCGAGCCTCGTTACCGCCGCATCGAGTTGAGGTGCGTCCGGGTGAGATTCGATGAACTGCTCCAGCGCCTCGATCGTGCCTGCGCCGTCCGCGGCCTGCCACTCCAACTCCGTGATCGCCGATCGGGCTTCGGCGGCATGCGGGGTATCGGGAAACGTCGCAAGGTGAGCTTCGTAGGCGGCAATCGAATTGTCATCGGTTGTTGCTTTCCAGTCGCTTTCAACCTTTGAGCAACCGGTAAGAGCTAACACGGCGAGAGCAAGTACCAATCCAATATTTCTGAGCATTGACATACCTCCTGGAATAGCAGTCCTGGCGAATGACCCGAGCGCGCGCTGATTCCGTTCATTCTAGCCCTAAACTGGCCGGCGCGCCCTTGTGACTAGGTGCCGTCGCCGCGACGATGAGCTTGGCGTTTGCATCGCTGCTGGTGCACGCCTCCCTTTAAGCGGATAAGATCGCGTACAGCGCAGCCACTGGAATACCAGGAAATCCAGACAAATCATGTTCCCGATTCGCGACGAAAATCCCCAGTTGATGGTCCCGTACGTGACCTATGCCCTCATCGGCATCAACGTGCTTTGCTGGGTCTTTCTGCAGGGATTCGGTAGCGATCCGGAACTGATGCGATCAATCTGTCAGTTCGGCCTTATCCCCGCCGATGTTTTCGGCAGCATTGATCTCGCAGAGACCAGGCAACAACTGGTGTGCCCCGTCGGAGGCCAGGGACGGTGGGCGACCGTCGTGAGTTCGATGTTCATGCACGGTAGCTGGATGCACATCATCGGGAATATGTGGTTCTTGTGGATCTTCGGTGACAACGTCGAAGACGCGATGGGTCGCGTACGATTTGCAATCTTCTACCTGTTGTGTGGCCTCGCGGCGGCCGGCGCGCAAATGCTGGCCAACCCCTCGTCTCCCGTACCCATGGTTGGCGCTTCCGGCGCTATCGGTGGTGTTATGGGTGCGTACGTCATCCTGTACCCGCGCGTCCACGTGCACTTGTTCGTGTTCCTTGGGTTCTACGCCTCGACCGTTGCCGTCCCGGCCATGCTCATGCTGGGCTACTGGATGGCTCTGCAAGTCTTGGGCGGATTCAGCAGCATCGGCGCCACCGGCGGAGGCGTCGCTTTCTGGGCACATATCGGTGGCTTTGTCGCCGGCGCCGTTCTCGTGTGGCTGTTCAAAAACGATCGGCTTCTCGATGCCCACCCCTACCATGGCTGGCGTCAGAAGCGACACTCATCGCGTGCCTGGCACCGCATCGACAACAGGCGCCGCTGAGCCCCGGCTTGTCCAGGGCCGGGCGTTGTCCTTGCTATTCTCTGACTTCGTTGCCGGTGAAGCCGCGCTGTTGGTACACAACGCGCCCATCGACGGTAGCCAGCGTGCCGACGGAAGGGACGTTTTCACTGCATCCTAAATTGGTCGGATAGCTCCATGCGAAAATCGGGGCCGGAGTCGACATCGATATCCGACATCTCGAATACGTCGAGGTATTCTCTGACTTCCCGTCTCGCATTGGCCATGCACTCATTGGGATCAGCCTGGTTGTGGCAATCAGAGAAGGCGTCCAGACCCATTGTACGGTGCAAGAGCAACCTACCATTCCTTATCGAGACGCCGGTTACAGCGCCCAGGTCGCCATCATCAATCGTATCCGCCGGCAGACTACCGGAGATTCGCCGCTCCTCCTCGTCCCTGTCACCCGCCACAGGCCATTGAAAAACGGTACTGCCTGTAGCGGTCGAAAGTACAACAGTTCGCCAGGCATGGAGCACGATCCAGTTGCCGTCGTCCGACAATGACACGCGACCGTAGAACTGATCCAACGCCAGTTCGCGATTCCAGCCCTTCTCGTCTGAAGCCGATGCTTCGGGAGCAAGCTGAGCTCGGCTAACCAGGTACCGGTTGTCGCCGATTCGGCGCACCAATACAGCGCTATCCGGAGACAGGAAGGTCGTAGCCACGTGATTGGGCGAACTCGGAGGCGTGATCGTCGTCACCCTATCTGAGGAAGAAGAGAAGAAGTATCGTTCGCCGGGAGTAGCGGGGTCACTCGGTGCCACCATTACTGCCTCATTCGTCGGCAGGTACGCGGCGTGGTAGGCGAGCTCATCGTTGTTTGCCGCCCACATGGACCCAAGATCGAAATGATTTTCTGTGCCGGCATCGATGTTTCGCACAATCATTCGCGAAGTTACCCGCCGCAGTAGGTTCCACTACATAGAAAGACGAGCCATCTCCTGCCAGTCCAAATTCGAATGCCTTGTCGCTCTCGAAGAGAACTTCATTGTTGTGCGCAACAACAATGGGTTCTGCGGAACCTGGATCGCGGAACTCTTTTGAGTTTTTCCGAGTATCACCAATGCCAAGCAAAATACTTCCATCAGAACGCCGTACCACGTTAACCGAGTTTGGTCTGAAATGGATATCTCTTGACAGAAGGGTGCCGTCCCCGTCGACCACGGTAACCAGTGATGTCGTTCGATCGGAAGTTACAACCGCCGCAAGTCGGTCTTGCTGGTTATCCCGTCCCTCGATGAGCTGACAGTCGATCGCCTGGCGGCTCAGGTCTTCCTCCAGGAGCGGATCGCTCTCGCTCGCCAGGTCTGTGCCGGATTCCTTCCCGGCGACACTTGAGGGAGCCAAGTCACCCGACTTGTCGAGGTCCCGTCGAGCAGTGTTGCCACTGCTCCAGGACCAGGCGAGATAGACCGCAATCGCCAGTAATACCGAACCGGCAAAGAGCCGCATGCTCGTCTTCATACGCGTATCACCGCTGCCGTCGCCACCACCTGGCCGCCTGTCTGGAAAACTGCCCTACCTGGACCAGGTTTGTCAAATATGGTCCTAATTACCCACACGTAAAAGAATTGCGCCCGGTCAGGCACCCCGCCTCCCAACCCGCTTTCCGACACCATTCGCGCAGCCCTTCAGCCTCCTTTCAGCTTTGCTATTGCCTAATGGCGTTTCCCCAACTTCGTATGGGCAACTGGAAGGAGTGTTTCATGGACTCAAGACACAAATGGCTGGGCAGCCTGGCCGTACTCTCATTGCTGGCCACCGGCACGGCAGCGGCCGACGGCGGGCCGTATCTCGGCGCCAGCATCGGCGCCACGACCATCGACGAGAACTTCGAGGGCGTGCGTCTGGAAACCGACTCCACGGCGTACCGTTTCGTCGGCGGCGTTCAGTTCGGCGACCTCCTCGGCCTGGAGGTGGGTTACCAGGACTTCGGCGACCTGGACGAGACCGTGGTCATTGGGCCGGTCTCATCGCTGACGCGGCTTTCAGCCAAAGGCTGGACGTTTGGCGGTACCCTGGGACTGCCGATCACCGACCAGTTTTCATTGTTCGGCCGTGCCGGTGTGTTCTTCTGGGATGCCGAGGTCATCGTCGACGGCTTCTCCATCGATGTGCCGGAAGATGACAACCCGTATTACGGGGCCGGCGCGCGCGTCGATATCTCACCCAACCTCACGCTGGTTGGCGACTGGAGCCGTTACGAGCTGGATGACGTCGACACGGACGTGATATCCATCGGCTTCCAGTACTACTTCGGCGACTAGGTGAGCTAGTCGACGGGAAACTCGAGCGTACAGTCGGCGAGCCGCAGCACGGTGCCCGGGTCGACCTCGAATTCAGTGATGCGTTCTGCGCCGACGTACACACCGTTCACGCTGCCGAGGTCGAGTACCTGCACCAGGTCGGCGGTAACGATGAGCAATGCGTGACGCCGACTCACTTTCGGGCTGGGCAGGCAAAGGTCGGCCGTGGCCGAGCGCCCGATCATGAAGCGCCCGGGTTTCAGGATAAACTCCCGCGGCGGCTTGTTGGGGCATTGGATCAGCAGCCGCCGCCGGGGTTCGGCCAGGGACGGCACGAGCACCGGTCCGGGGGCAACGATGGTCGCATCGAGCGCCAGGTCGGCACGCAACCTGCGTGCCGCCGCACTGACGATCTGACGGCTCGCCGTCCCGACACCGTTCTTCGCAACGATGGCAAGACACTCACGGAGCAGCTTCGCGATCGCACTGGGGGTGCCGCCGCTCAGGTTGTGCAGCCGCTCAACGGCATCGAATTCAAACAGGTCCTGGATGTCGCCATGACCCATGGTGGCGCATATCCGGTTCATGAACTCCCGGGTCTCGAAAATCGACATCGGACCCAACCGGATCGGCGTGCCGGCCTCCTTGCGCAGACCATCGAATGCCGTGTTCCGCAGTATGTCGTTCAGGCGGTTGGCGCCTGACAAGATGACCATCAGGCTGCGCCCTATTTGCGACGAGCCGGTCGCCTTGGTGAGGCGTGAAATGCAATCGAGCAACCACTTCGACTGTTGGTCCGCCTTCTCGATACAGAGCACTGTCCGGTGGCGGTGATTGCACTGGTACTCCAGGAACAGCGTCAGCACGTTTTGGAGATCGGAGAGCGTGAGATCCTTGGGGTCGAAGCCAATCGCACGATTGATCTCGGCAAATGCCGCCAGGGCGTTCTCCTGCGGGTGCCGGATTCTTATCGACGTCGTTCGCTCGTCGAGACCGTCGATAAACGACCCGATTACCTGGCCGATCTCAGCACTGTCTGCCCCGAGCATCAGGGCAATCCTGCGCTGCTCTTCGAACGCGGTATCGAGACTCGATTTGGCCACCAGATGCCGGTGCATTGGCGACCGGGCATCGGGCGCGACCGCAATACCTGCGTCTTGCGCGGTTGATTTAACGCTCATTGTCAGACCTCACTTTAAGCCCCGGAGATTGGGCCGTTATGGGTTCTTCTTGGTATTTTCTTGCTTATCGTTATTGGTCTTAGTCTAGGCCTAATTCTGCATTATGTGAAGTGAACTGGAAGTAGTCAGTATAACCTGTTGAAATAAATGACAAATACATTATCCGAACCGCCCCGAATCCACAAAAAAACCGCCGCGATCGTGAGACCGCGGCGGCCGCCCTGCACCTAACCTGTTTCGCTAGTGATCCAGAGCAGTTACCTCCTCGGGCTCGGGAACGGCCCCGAACCAGGTGGCGAGGCGCAGATTGATCGCCACGCCGTGCCGGTCGAGGACGGACCCAAGCGTAATCGCACAGGCACCGAATATCGCGAGGTCTATCCAGCTGCTTTGCAGCACCAGTGACAGCAACGCGTCGAACCCGAACAGGACGCTCGCGATCGCCGTCATGATGCCCGCGACTGTAGCGGTCCGATTGCGCATGGCAATACCGGACATCACCAGCAAGCCGCCCGCGATCAGGCTCAGGAACGCTGTGAGCGCACTCTGCTCCGCCGCGACACTGATGATGAAACTGCACGCGATGAAGAAGCTCACCGAGAACCCGATCAACGCAGCAAGCTTGCGGCTCTCTGTCCGGCGCACGACATCAGTAGCGAGCAGGCCGTAGGCGACCGAGAACGTCGGCGCAATCCAGGCCCAGCTTATGGCCGGAATCAGCGCATTCGTCAGAGCGGCTGCAAATACCAGGGCAAACGGTACAGACAGCATCTCGAGTACCAGGGCCACACGTGCGCTCCTCTCCGGGAACAACGATGCCTGGCGGGCAGACAGGTAGGCCGCCAACGACAGCATCGCAACCAACAGGCTATCTACCTCGTAGAAGTACATGCTGCGGAACAGGACGATACCGGCCGGAATGAATAGCGTAATCAGGGCAAACTTGCCCTCCGCCGTCTTCAACGCCGTGTCCTTGCCGATCACCTTGCGAACGACATAGAGGGCGTACATCGTACCGACCAGCGCCACCGCACCCGCCGCGAGCGAGCTGCGAATAGGCAGCAACAGCAGCATGTTCAACGCGAAGAAGTGCAACGACAGGGTCTTGGCCGAATGCCGCGCCATGATCGCGAAGCAGAACATCGTGATAGGCAGCAGCACGACCATCGC
Organism: uncultured Gammaproteobacteria bacterium; assembly: GCA_963698895.1. Taxonomy (GTDB): domain Bacteria; phylum Pseudomonadota; class Gammaproteobacteria; order Steroidobacterales; family Woeseiaceae; genus UBA1847. The sequence continues at coordinate 550,728 of CAVOSO010000003.1, forward strand.
ACCTGCGAGGGTAATGCCGGTACTGGCGACGTTCTCGATCTGCCAGGTTGCATAGCCCGGGTACGTGGTCAGCGCAGCGTCCCACTGGAACACGGAGTACAGCAGTGCCCCGAGGATCGTGAAGTTCGCCGGGATGGACACGAGCGCCAGCCCGAAAAAGAGCCGGGCTCCTTTCGCCTCCTTGAGCCCGTGGCTCAATGCAAAACCGGCCGTAGCCAGCAACCCCGTCTGCGTGAGCAACATCAGGTAACGCCTGATGTCGTTGCCGTCGTTCCAGCCCTGCATCAGGAAGAGCGACATGGAGGCTACCAGGACAGCGGCGCCCAGTATGCGCAACGCCTCCGATACCGTGGCGAAGTTCCTGATCGAACTCATGATGCGATCGACATCGATGCGCGACTTTCGTGGCACGAATTGGGGTCCGAGATCGGCATGGTAGCCGTCGTCGAACTGATTAGCGACGCGAGTGTTCATGACGAGTTCCCCTTTTCATCCTTGAGAAGCAGGCTCAGTTCAGCACGCAGAGCCTCCGTGTCTTCTTCGACCTGGAATTCCGAGTCGAGCCGGTCCACCGACGAACAGGCACCCATGAGGATTTCGGTTTCGCCGAGATTGATCTCCCAGCGATCGAAGGTCTCCTCGACCTCTCCGTAGGAAACGCCCTCGATGTTATGAATCGTGCGCATGGCCTCGGCGACAGACTGCCGCGAGCGCATCATGTTGCGCTGGTGCGAGACCTCGCTGATGCGGGCTTCGATCTTTTTCACCTGCTCGGCGATGCGGCTCTCGAGTTCCTCGTGTTTCTCGATCGACTCCTCGAGGTTGCGAATCTGCGCTTCGCAGTCCTTGCGCCGACGCAGGCATTCCAGCGCCTTTGCTTCATCGGTGGCAGCGACGGTCCGCGCACGTTCCGTCCAGCGGGCATGGGCATCCCGTAGTGACTGATGACGGGTCTTCAGTGCGCGACCGTCCTTGCGAACCCGCTCCAGGCGAACCCGTGAGCGCGCGGCCGCCTGTTGTGTGTCACGCAGTGCGGCATTCACGATGGCGTCGTGATTCTCGACCCGGCTGACAGCCCGGTCGACCGACGATGTAAGTGTTGCAGAGATTCTACGTATCAGGCTCATGATGACTCCTTAAGCGAATGGTTAGTGCAGGATCGAGCCTAGGAGTAAGTACAAGTATTCACAACCTTTTTCTAAAAAGTTACTTATCGCACACCATGAGTGCTATTTTTTGATACTATTCGTCCCGTTATGACAACTTCGATACGAATCATTGACGCACTCAAGCGGCAGCTCAAGGCACGCGGGATTACCTACAAGGGGCTGTCGGCCGAGCTCGGACTGTCCGAGTCTGCCGTCAAGCACATGTTCTCGACCGGCAACTTCTCGCTCAAGCGACTCGATGAGATTTGCGCCGTGCTCGAGCTCGACATTGGCGAGCTCGTCAATATCAGCGAGTCACAGCAACCGATGCTCGAGCAACTTTCGGAAGACTACGAGCACGAGATCGTGTCCGACATCCGCTTGTTGCTGGTCGCTTACTGCCTGATCAACTTCTGGACCTTTGAGGAGATTCTCGAGCGTTACGATATTTCCGTGCAGGATGGCCTGCGCTACCTGCGCCGGCTCGATCGCATGAAGATCATCGAACTGCAACCCGGCGATCGCGTCCGGCTGCTGATCGCCAATAATTTCGCCTGGAGGAAGAACGGCCCCATCGAGCGCTTCTTTACGAGCCGCGTGCAAACGGAGTTCTTCAAGCACAGCTTCCGCGACGACGGCTCAATTCGCATTGTGAAGAACGGCATGCTCTCCCGAAAAAGCCAGGTACAGCTCATCGAGAAGCTCAAAGCGATTGGCGAGCTGTTCGACGACACGTCCTGGGACGAACGCAAGATCCCGGCGCGTGAGCGCCACGGCACGTCGATGGTTCTCGCCATCCGGCACTGGTTCTTCGAGGGCTTCCGGGATCTCGAACGCCGGCACTAAGCGGTCAATCCTGACCGGCCGCCTCTTTAATGTCGCTGAGATACGTTCGCCAGGTGTCATTCTCGCTGGGATCCCAAACCGCCCGCAGGTCTTTCGCGGCGTCCTCCTCGGGGACCTTCTCAATGACCGTCCGATAGAGGTAGGTCATCGCTGACGCCCGGTAGTTCGCCGCACACTGCACCAGTACGTGTTCGTCCTGGTGTTCCTGCATGACTTCAGCAAAGCGGTCGAAGTCGGCCTTCCTGGGGTCACGCCACTCAACCGGAATATTTATCCATTCGATGCCCTGCTCGGCAAAGCGCTGCTTCTCGCCGGATGGTGAATCGTCACGCAGATCGACTACGACTTTCACGCCCTGCTGTTTGAGTTCCGCCGGGCCACCGTCGAGGAGATGCCCACCTGTGACGAGCCGGTCGTTTACCCGGTGGTAGTTCATTACCGGACCGGCATGTGCCGGGTCCACTTGCGCGCGCAGCAAACCGCCGCCGAGTGGTGCAAGGACACCAACAACAAGCAGGACTGACGTGGGCGCTATCTTCTTGGGCATGGGACGGCCTCTCGAACAATAGTCTAGAGTGTACCTGACTCGACGCCACACTCGTAAAGTGTCGACCGGGACCTGGCGCAACCGGGACGAACCAATCGGGCGGCAAACGGTCGGAATGAGGAACCCAACAGCATCGAGCAGACCCATGAAGACTAATCTCGCCCGGCTATTCTTGCTTCTCGCTATCCCCGCGGCCGCGCTCGCCGGTGACGAGGCGTCACCGGCGACGCCACCAGCCTGGTTCCTTGAGGAAATTGCCACCCTCACAGCGAACGGCGGGCGCTGGGTTACCGACAACTCCGCATACAAGAATGAGAATGAGCCATTCGAGGCCTACGGCATGGTGTGGTCGTCCTCGTTTGACGGGGTGACGATGACGGGTCGCCTGTTCGGCATCAAGGACGGTGTTGAGACCGGCAATTTCTGGGAGTTCCGGCAATACTGGCATCCGCAAGAGAGGCGCTCTGTGCTGGAGCAGTTTGGATGGGGTGGCGTCGTCGGCATCGGCACGTCGTGGCGCGAAGGCGAGACAACGAAGTCCCGGCAGACGTTCTACGCTCCGGATGGAACGGCACGTGAGACTGGCCATGCCAGTTCGTTCCCCGATGCCACGACGCACATTTCCGAGAGCTTCGATATCCTCGATGACACGTGGAGCCCGCGGCGCAAATACGTCTGGCAACTCGTGCCCGGGACCGATTCGTAACCGGGGCCTGAGCGACCTCCATTTGCCAATGGTGAGTTAAGACTTCAGACTTGCGGCAGCAATCAGCTTCGCAACCCTGAGGATTCACCGTATGTGCCGTTGGCTGGCCTACTCTGGCGCTCCCATTTTTCTCGATGAAGTCCTGTTCAAGACGGATCATTCCCTCATCGACCAGAGCCTGCGCGCGTTGGACACGACCAATACAACCAACGGCGACGGATTCGGTATTGGCTGGTACGGCACGCGCGATGTGCCAGGCGTCTACAAGGATATTCGGCCCGCCTGGAATGACACCAACCTGCAGGCGCTGGCCGCACAAATTGAGTCTCCGATGTTTCTTGCGCACGTTCGCGCAACGACCGGCTCCCCGGTACAGCGAACCAACTGTCATCCGTTCGCTCACGAAAAGTGGTTGTTCCTTCACAACGGTCTTATCAACGAGTATGACCGCCTGCGACGCGACCTGGCGTTCGCGATCTCACCGGAGCTGTATCACCTGATCCAGGGGACGACCGACTCTGAACTCATGTTTCTGCTCTCGCTGAGTTTCGGCATGCAAAGCGATGTAAAGACTGGACTGGCGCGCATGGCGGGACTGGTGGAGCACGTTGCAGCGCAACACAACGTGACAGATGCGCTGCAAATGACGCTGGGCGTTAGCGATGGCGAGTCACTCTACGCCGTACGTTACTCGACGGCGGGTAAATCGCGCTCGCTGTTTCACAGCGCAAGTCGCGACGTCACGATGGAAATCGCGCCGGCAGCAGGTCGTTTCTCGAAGGACGCGCGGGCTATTGTCTCCGAGCCGTTGAGCGACCTGGAATCCGACTGGGTTGCCGTGCCGGAAGCCAGCTTCCTGACCATTACGAAAGGCAAGATCACCTGCGAGCCTTTCGCACCACTCGTGCCCTGAGCCATGCAGCCAACACCGCGACAACGCCTGGGCATCGCTTCGGTCAGTATCGCGCTCGGCGTGTTCCTGTTTGTGGTTGCAACCGAGGTTATACCGGGACTCGCGCGGCAATCAGGCGACGCGCCACGCACGATTATCGCGCTCTGCGGCATCGTGTTTGTCATCGCAGGCTGCATGGCGCTGGCCGGCACCGGCACTCGCCGCAACGACCTGCTTGCTGCGCTGCTCTGTTTTGCTTTCGGCGTGATAGGTTCGTGGGTCGCGTTTTTCGCGCCTGGAGAGGGCTTCTCCGGCGGCCTGCCGCTCGTGTCTCGCGACGCCAATGTGTCGATCGGGCGCGTTGTCTTTGGCTGCGGCGCGCTGCTTTGTTTCGCAATTTCGGCCTGGGCACTGCACCTTTACCTTCGTGGGGCCGCCCGGGACGATGAGCGGACCGACTAAACCGTACTCCCCAGGGCAACCCGGATCGCTTCCCCGTTAACGCCGCTCGACTCCTCCGATGCCAGGAAACCAATGACCGCGGCCACTTCTGCCGGCGTCGCAACACGCCGTGGTGGATACAAGGCCGCACGTTCCGCCCACACGTCATCCGTCGAAATGCCGCGATCCCGCGCCTCATGGCGTGCCGATCGCTCCGCCATCTCGGTTCGCACCCAGCCCGGCAGAACCGCGTTGGCGGTAACGCCGAACTCGCCCGCGTCCACAGCCACGGAGCGCATGAGGCCCAGCAAGCCATGCTTTGAGCTGTTGTAGGCACTCCCGGCGTATTCCGGTACCAGGCTTGCCGTTGAGCCCGTGTAGACCAGTCGGCCGTACTGTCTGTCGATCATGCCGGGCAAGACCAGCCGCGACAGGTGAAACGGCGCGTCAAGGTTGACCCGCATGGTCTCTTGCCACGCGTCTTTGTCCTGCTCCCAGATCACGCGTTCATGGGCCGAGCCAATACCGTGGTTGCAGACCAGGATATCGATGTAACCAAGGTGGGCTTCGGCTCCCCTCACCGCCTGTTGACAACCTTCCGGCGTTCCCAGATCCGCGACGACGAACGCGTGGCCGGTATCGCCCAACTCGCCGACGTTCCTTGCCACACACACGACATTTGCGCCACGAGCGGCGAGCAGATCGGCGGCGACACGCCCTATCCCGCGACCACCTCCGGTGACCAGCGCATTTCGGCCCTCTACTCCCGACATCTTCGGCATTCCCCGGTTGTTGGCTTCGACAACAGGATGGCCAATAAACCGGTCTGCGGCAACTCCGAATTGTCAGGACCTCTCGCCGGGCGCAAATTATTAGCAGCGTCCCTTGCAGACGCGATACGGAGTAGAGCATGAACACCGTCAAGCTGATCTACGATTCCGATCACCACGTCACTGCTGTCAAAGACCCGCAGCACAAGATCATTTCCGTCGACTGCCCTTACACGGGTGACGGCGAGGAATTCTCGCCCGCAAACCTGCTCAGCATCAGCCTGGGTAGTTGCATGCTGTTGTCCATCGGCATGGTCGCCAATCGCGCGAAGCTGGATCTGAGCGGAACCACGGTGACGGTACGCTTCAAGGAAGTCGCCGAACCGTTCCCGCATGTCGCTGCAATTCACTACGTCATCGATATTCCGCACCATTTCTCGGCCGTCGACAGGCGGCGCATCGAGAATGCTGCCGAGCTGTGCCCGATAAAGACGAATATCGGCGACAACACGCAGATCATCGTAAAGTTCAGGTACGCGAAAGCCGAAGCGGCCTGAGCCGTGCGGCTAGCATTCCCGTAGTTTGCGGGTCAGCGCGAGCAAGCGCTGCTTGTATTCGGCATCTTTTTCGGGCGTGTACTCGCGCCGGATTTCGGCATCGATCAGGTCGATCTCGTCACGGTAACGCTTCTTGCAGGCCGACCTGCTTTCCCCCGTTTGCGCATCCCCATGCGTGGCGTCAGGCTCGGGTGGCTCGGCCACTGCGTTCTCCGGCTGCGCCGCTTCCTCACTCTCCGCCGGCTCAACGCTCTTCGTGGGCACCTCGTCCTTGCACGGCAATTGTGAATACACGACACCGCCATCGGCGCCCTTGCACTGGTGGATCGTTGTCTGTGCATTCGCCTCATTGGAAGCCAACACAGCGGCAAAAAGCAGCAGAAAAAAGACGTTTCGCATGGGCACAGAATATAGCGGGTTTCCACAGTAGCCGCCGCCGTTTCGGGGCATAACATTCTGAATCAGGCATACCCATCCTGTCGTAAAGGCGCTCAAATTGACCTCTGAATCTGACGCTGTCGTACGCGAACAGCTGGCCGCGTATCGCCGCGACCCCGGCATGGTGCTGCAAATTCTCCGCAAACTGCAGCTCGACAAGAACTTCATCAGTGACTCCGATATCGAAATCGTGGCGGACAGTCTGAACCTGCCACGAACGAAGTTGTATGCGCTGATCGACTTCTACAGCTTCCTCCACTACCGGCCCCGTGGAAACTACGACATCTACTTCAGCGACAGTATCACGGACCATATGCTGGGCAGTCGCGAAAGCGCTGCCGTCCTGTGCGCCGAACTCGGCATTACACCCGGTGCTCCCGGCAAGAACGCCCTCGCTACCGTGGATTTCACTTCCTGTACCGGCTTGTGCGAGCGGGGACCCGCAATTCTTGTCAATGGCATTGCAATCGATCGTGTCGACAAAGAACGGGCCCGCGAAATAGCCCGGCTGATCTTGAACCGCACGCCAGTGGAGGACTGGCCATTAGAGTGGTTTGTTATTAACGATGCGATTCACAGGAAAGGCCCCTTGCTCAAGATGACGGTGCGCCGCGGCTCGGCCATCGAACGCGCTCTCGAAATCGGGAGCAACGGCGTTATCGCCGATCTCAAGGCAGCCGGTCTGCGAGGTTGCGGTGGCGCCGGTTTCCCGACGCACCGCAAGTGGGGTATTTGCCGCTCTGCGGGATCCGGAGATCGCTACGTCATCTGCAATGCCGACGAAGGCGAGCCCGGCACGTTCAAGGATCGGGCGCTGCTCAACTCGGAGGGCTGCAACGTTATCGAAGGCATGACCGTATGCGGCATTACCGTTGGCGCCCAGAAGGGGTTCATCTACCTTCGGCACGAATATGAGTTCCTGCGTCCACGACTTGAACGTCGCCTTCAGCGCCGCCGGGATGCCGGCAAGCTTGGTCGCAATATTTGCGGCCGCCGTGGCATAAATTTTGACATCGAGATCATCATGGGCGCCGGGTCCTATGTCTGCGGCGAAGAATCGGCCCTGATTGAATCTCTCGAAGGCAAACGGGGCATCCCACGCGTGCGGCCACCTTTCCCCGTCACCAACGGCTACCGCGGATGCCCGACCGTCGTTAACAACGTCGAAACGCTTGCATACGCGGCAGGTATTGCCGCTGAGGGTCCCGAGTACTTCAAGCAGGAGGATGCGCCGCGCGGCTGGAAACTCCTGAGCATCAGCGGTGACTGCAAGTCGCCTGGCATCTACGAGTTGCCGGTCGGAACGACGGTTGGCGAAGCGCTGGCCGTGTGCGGTGCACAAGATGTGCAGGCTATCCAGGTGGGCGGCCCGGGCGGCACCCTCCTCGCCGCTGACGAAACCGGGCGGGAGCTGTCGTTCGACGATTCGAACACCGGCGGCTCATTCATTGTTTTCAACAAGTCGCGGGACATGCTCGACGTTGCCCGGAACTTCACGGACTTCTTCGCTCACGAAAGCTGCGGCTTCTGCACGCCATGTCGCGTGGGCACCAAGCTGATGGCGCACGTCGTAAAGAAGATTGCCGACGGTCACGGTGCCCGGCTGGATATCGAGCAGATGCAGCGACTGAATCGCCTGATGACGCAGGCCAGCCATTGCGGACTTGGCCAGAGCGCTGCTGTTCCCATACTGACAACGTACGAGAAATTCCCCGATGCATTCAAGCGCCGCATGGAGGATGTGGAGTACCAACCGGCATTCGACGTCGACGCGGCTATAGAAAGATCGCGACAAATCGTTGCCGAAGAGGCTGGTAACCGATGACAGGCAGAATTCGTATAGACGGGCAGTCGATTCCATTCGCGGAAGGCCAGACAGTCATGCAGGCCGCTGAGGATGCCGGCATCTCCATCCCCCACCTGTGCTACCACCCTGATTACGCGGCCAACGGTAGCTGCAAGATGTGCACGTGCAAGATCGATGGGCGGCAGGTATCGAGCTGCACGACCCCGGCCGCAGACGGCATGGTCGTTGTCAGCAATACCGAGGCGCTCAATTCACAGCGGCGCGCGCTCGCGCAGATGCTGTTTGTCGAAGGAAATCACCATTGCCCGTCCTGCGAGCACAGCGGCAACTGCGTGCTCCAGGACCAGGCCTACCAGCTCGGCATGACGGCGCTGATCTTCCCCATTTTCTCGGTTGGCCGGGAAACGGATGCCAGCCATCCGGATATCCTGCTGAACCGGGACCGGTGCATCTATTGCGAGCTGTGCGTGCGCGCCTCCAGGGACACCGATGGCAAGGATGTCTTTTGCATCACGGGGCGCTCGTATAACAAGAAGCTTGCGATCAATTCGGATTCCGGGTTGCTCAAGGATGCCGGCCTGACCGTTGACGATGCGGCCGCCAACGTGTGCCCGGTCGGCTGCATTATCAAGAAGCGCCAGGCGTTTACCAAACCGATCGGGCAGCGGGATTATGACCGCCGACGTGTGCACAGCAACAAGATCCGCCCGGCGAAGCTGCCCGAACTCGTGAAAGAGCCTGGCGAGAAAATCTCGCTTGCCACCTGTTCGCTCGCGGGCTGCTTCGGTTGCCACATGTCCTTTCTCGATATCGACGAACGGATCGTCGATCTCATTAAGCATATTCAGTTTGACCGCTCACCGCTCAACGACATCAAGACCTGCAGCAAGCACGTCGATATCGGGCTCATCGAAGGTGGAGTCTGCAATACCGAGAACATCGAGACCCTGCGAGAATTTCGACGCAGCTGCAAGATCCTGATCGCCGTCGGGGCCTGCGCAATGGACGGCGGCGTGCCGGCGCTGCGCAACCCTGTGGATGTGAGGGAGTTACTCGAGGAATCCTACATCAACGGCATCGGTCTGGAGAATCCCCGGATTCCGACCGACGATGAACTGCCGCACATTCTTGAGAATGTCAGTCCGATCCACGAAGTCGTCAAGGTGGACTTCTTCCTGCCGGGCTGCCCTCCCCCGGCGGATGCCTTCTGGCACATTCTTAACGATATCATCGATGGCCGAGCGCCCGACCTGCCTTATGACCTTACCTACTTTGACTGAGACAGCGGATCCATGACCAAGGCAACAGCAAACAGCAAAACCCGCGATGGCCTGAAGCGAGTCGTAATCGAACCGATCTCCCGCGTCGAAGGACACGGCAAGGTGACGTTACTGGCGGATGACGACAACATCATCCAGGAGGCGCGCCTCCACATCGTCGAGTTTCGCGGCTTCGAGCGGTTTATCCAGGGCCGTCCCTACTGGGACGTTCCCGTTGTTGTGCAGCGTCTCTGCGGAATATGCCCGGTGAGCCATCACCTGGCAGCCGGCAAGGCGATCGACCGGATCGTGGGCGCCGAGAACCTGACGCCTACCGCCAAGAAGCTGCGGGAACTGGTTCATTTCGGCCAGATACTGCAGAGCCATGCACTGCATTTCTTCCATCTCTCGTCACCCGACCTGTTATTCGGCTTCGAAAGCGATATGACGAAACGCAATATTGTCGGCGTGATCGAGGCTCACCCGAAAATCGCGCTGCAAGGCGTAAAACTGCGCAAGTATGGGCAGGAAGTGATCCGTGCCATCTGTGGCAAGCGTATCCATGGCACGGGCGCGGTACCGGGCGGCATGAACAAGCGAATCTCGGCCGCCGAGCGCGATGCACTGCTTGCCGATATTGACGATGTTACCGAATGGGCCAAGGCCGCCGTTAAACTGTCGCGCGAGTATTACCTGTCGAACCAGCCGATGAGCTGCCAATTCGGCACGATGCCATCCAACTACCTGAGCCTCGTCAAACCGGACGGTGCGCTCGAACTCTATGACGGTAAACTCCGGGCACGAAACCCCGAGGGAAACCTCATCTTCGACCAGGTCAGCGACCAGGAGTATCACCAGCATATCCGGGAGGAAGTAAGGAACTGGAGCTACATGAAGTTCCCGTACCTGACGGAGCTCGGCAAGGATGTCGGTTGGTATCGTGTCGGCCCGCTGGCCAGGGTCAACAACAGCGACTACATCGATTCCCCAATGGCCGAGGAAGAGCGCTTGCTCTTCAAGGAGCACAGCACCGACGACGGCGGAATGCTGCACGCTCCGCTCGCCTACCATTGGGCGCGAATGATCGAGCTTCTGCATTGCGCTGAGAAGATCCGTGAACTGCTCATGGATCGGGGTATTCGCGGCACTGACCTGATCAACCGCGGACAGAAACGCACGGGTTCGGGCATCGGCGTTATCGAAGCTACTCGCGGCACACTGATCCATCACTACGAGGTTGACGAGAACGACCTGGTGCGCAAAGCCAACCTGATCGTATCGACAACGAACAACAACCAGGCCATGAACGAATCGATCAAGCGCGTCGCGACCGAATACCTGAACGGCAAGGAACTCACGGAACCGCTACTGAACAATATCGAAGTCGCGATACGCGCCTATGACCCCTGTCTCTCATGCGCAACACACGCTGTCGGCAAGATGCCGCTCATCGTCGAACTGCGCGATCAACGCGGCGCGCTGCTCGACCGTCTGCAGAAGAACAGCGATGGAAGATTCGACTGAGCCGGCACTGATCATCTTCGCCTGGGGCAATGCCAGTCGCGGCGACGACGGCATAGGCCCGCTCATTGCCGAGAGGCTGCGAGGCCTGGGTCTTCCCGAACTGGTCGTCGTAGAAGATTTTCAGCTCAACATCGAGCACGTGATGGACTTCGATGGCGCGACGCCGTTGGTGTTTGTCGACGCCAGCGTGGCTATCGAAGACGGTATCTGGCTCGAGAGAATTACCGCGAGCGAAGACGGAAACTTCTCAACACACGAAATCTCTCCGCAGGCGCTCCTGAACGTATACCGCGCGTCGACTGGCAACAGCCCGCCACCGGCTTTTCTTCTGCACATTGCCGGACAGCAGTTCGGTCTCGGCGACAGCCTGGGTCCAACTGCTCAGGCGGCGGTGGACGAGGCCTGGTCCTGGCTAGAGCGCCTCCTTGCCAATCCATCGTCCAAGTGGCTGGACAGGCTTACCGCCGCGAAAGACTAGTCTTCGCCGGGTCTGGTCAAGTCCATGCGGCCCTTGAGTTCGTGCTCCCACTCGCTCGTCATTTCGCGATACCGCGCCATAAAGGCCTCGTTCTCAGTGGCGGGAATATCGATATCGTATGCGTCGGCGAGGTCCACCATCATTTTGCGATCGATGGTCTCGAACTCCCGCATCAACTGCGTGGCCTGCTCCCTGTCATAGCCAAGTGCCTCGAAGGCTGAGCGCCCTGCCCGCAGCGAGCTGTCATACGTCTCGCGAACAATATCCCGGCAACCGACCGACCAGAGATCGTAGACGTGCATCCTGTCGTACGCGCGCGCGACCACATGTACGTTCGGGTAGTTCTCGCAGATATAGCGCGCAAGCTGCGTAATCGCCTGCTTGCCGTCGATCGCGATGACCAGCACCTTCGCATCATCGATACCTGCGGCGCGCAGCAGGTCCGGACGAGTAGCGTCACCGAAGTGCGCGCGCAGGTTGAACTTGCGCAGTAGCTCCAGTTGATCGGAGCTGTAGTCGACCACGGTCGTTGCAAAACCGGCTGCACTGAGCGCCCGGTTGACGATGCCGCCGAACCGCCCGTGCCCGGCAATTATGATCTTAGCGGTCGGATCTATCGCATCCGCCTCACGCTCTTCCCGGTAAGAGTATCGTGGCGCGATGACGCGATCGTAGAGGATGAACAGGAGCGGTGTGAGAAGCATGGAAAGCGCGACGACCAGCAGGACCATGGCCGCGATATCCGCCGGCACCACCGCGTTGGCAACTGTGAAAGAGAGCAACACGAATCCGAACTCGCCGGCCTGGGCCAGGCCGAGCGCGAACAGCCACTTGTCGCCGGCCTTGAGCCGAAACAGGTGCGCGAGGCCATACAGGATGAGTGCCTTCAGGAGGATCATGCCGAAGGTCAGCCCAAGAACCGTGCCGAGCTTGTCGGCAAGCAACGTGAAGTTGATGCCCGCGCCGACGGTGATAAAGAAGACGCCGAGAAAGATGCCCTTGAACGGCTCGATGTCGCTTTCCAGTTCGTGGCGATACTCACTGCGGGCCATCACGACCCCCGCGAGAAACGTACCGAGTGCCGGCGATAGCCCGACCATCGTCATGAGCAGCGCGATCGCCAGAACGAGCATGAGGGCGGTGCTGACAAACAGCTCTCGCAGCCGTGTGCGCGACACGAAGCGAAAGATCGGATCCGTGAGGAAGTGCCCACCGGCGACAACGGCTGCGATCGTGGCAAACGAGACTATCGCGACCTGCCAGCCAACCAGGCCGTCGACAAGGCTCAGGTTCAGCCCCGCGTGATCGCCGGCGCCGTGACCCGAGGCCGCAACCGGCGTCAGCGCCTCGCGCAACTCCGGCATTGCGAGTAGCGGGATGAACACGAGCATCGGGATGACCGCGATGTCCTGGAACAACAGGACAGAGAAGCTCGCGTGACCGCCGTCGCAGCGGAGCAAACCTTTTTCGCTCAGCGTTTGATTCACGATTGCCGTTGATGAGAGTGCGAGGACCATGCCTATCGCGAGCGCTACGGTCCAGGGTTGACCGAGCAGTAGCGCGACGGCCGCTACGAGCAGTGTCGTCCCGGCAACCTGGAGACCCCCCAGTACGAAGATCCGCGCGCGCATGTCCCAAAGCGCTCTCGGGCTCATTTCCAGCCCGACCAGGAAAAGCATCATGACGACGCCGAATTCGGCGAAGTGCTGCAGGCTAATGACGTCAGTGCCGGCCCAGCGCAATACGGGGCTTAGCGCGATACCGGCGATGAGGTAACCGAGTACTGAGCCTAGCCCGAGTCGCGATGCGATCGGCACCGCAATGACGCCGCCCATGAACAGGACCAGAGCTATGAGCATGAATTCAGACGACATCAGAAACCACTACTCAGGATCGCTGCGCAAGCCATGCGACAACCAGGGCCACCAATGCCGGCAATGCCTGCACAAAGAGGATCGATGGCTTCGCCGTGATGGCGCCGAATACACCCGCGACGATAACGCATGACAGGAAGAACACCTGCAAGGGAAAACCACCCTCCTTGCGCAGCAGGCTCCAGATCAGGCCCGCGGCGAGGAAGCCGTTGTACAGGCCCTGGTTCGCGGCGAGCGCGGCCGATTGCTCCGCGAATTCCTGCGTCAACCCGAACGCCCGCAGTCCTGCGGGCTTGGTCCAGAGAAACATCTCCAGCACCAGGATGTAGAGATGTTCGATGGCAACCAGCGCGACCAGCGCCGTGGCGATTCGCTTCATTGTGCTTTCCCCCTAGAGTGCGTCGTTGAGTGCGTTAACGAGGGTGCCGGGGGTTACGCTATCCCCACCGCCATCGTCACGACGCAGATTGGCATTCTGTTCCAGGTGCAACCAGCGCGAGCCCGCGAAACTGCTTGCGCTGTTCTGGCAAGGGCTCGCTTGCCCGTTGACATATCGCCCGAGCGTGTTCGTCGTGCCGCAAAGCTGCTTGTCATTGGACGGCTCACTACAGCTCAGGGATACGCCTTGCAGCAACGGCGCCAGCTCGTCGTTTAGCTCCGCATTGAGCCTGTTGACGAGCTCAACGGCGGCCAGATCATCCGTCGTCCCGGCACTCAGCCGCGCGACGATGTCTCCGTTGTCGTAGTTCGCCGGGCAGGTACCGGAGCCGCAACCGTGCAACTGCACGGTGCGGGTTGCAGGGTTGTTGTCGTGCACGATTGTTCCGAAACGATAGAAGAACGAATCCACGGTGTGCGCAACATCCGAGACCTTGTAGGCGCCGGTGCCCCCGCAAACCGAGGTCGTTCCCGAGCACGCCGATGTCGCCGCGTTCGAACAACGGTGAGTCGATGATATCGAGAGGAAGCGCGCGCCCGTATCCCGCATGACGGTCACAGACTCGACGTTCGTGTTGCTGTCATAGAGAGGGTGTGGAACCGACACATGGTGCGTGCTGCCGGAATCGAAATCGACACAGTAGAACCCCTGCCCCCTGAGCGTGATTTCCTCGAGGCAATAGAGCTCGTTGTTGCCGGCACCCGTGTCAAAAATCCTGACCAGCTTGAAGTTGATGGCCGCCGCCTGGTTGAGCACCGCGTCCAGGTCCCGGTTCAGCAGGTCCCTGACCAGGCCATCGAACTGGCCGAGCGCTGCGCCGTCCGGAACGACATAGCCCTCCGAAAAACTCTGAACGTAACGCAGCGAGCTGCCAACGTAGTTCTCAAGGTCGACCGTCCGCTCCTCGATGACCGGGCCGGGAGGTGGTGGTGGCGCCGTCACTCCGCCGCCGCCCCCGCCGCAGCCGGCGATCAGGAGAACACTGACCGCTACGCTGCCGAGGATCCTGGGGGACGTTTCTGTCACGGGATCAGGTCGCCCGTACGAGAATAACCTGGTATTCGGACATGTGGACTTTCCAGCCGCGTTCGGTGAGCCATTCGATGACGAGCTTGCCCTTGCCGCCATTCGGCATGTCGCAGTCGTCGATGAGTATGACGGTCTTGTCGTTAAGGCAACCTTCGATCGCCTTGATCTCCTTGAGATGGTGATCCTGGCTTGCGGTCTGGATCGCCGTGTCGGTCTTATGATAGTCGTAGCTGTCGAGGTACAGGAAGTCCACCGTTTCGGTGAAGTCGTCCAGGTAGGCAACCGAATCCGACGTCACCAGGGTGACGTTGTCCGAGAGACCCATTTCGGCAACCGCCTGCCCCGCACGTTGCGTAGCCTCAGGATCGATATCGACCGAGTACAGGTGAGCGTCATTCTGTTTGGCCCACAACCCGAACACGATGGTCGACGCACCGTCGCCCTTCGATTTCTCGAGCCCCATGCGCGCGACGCCGGTTTCGAGCAGGACCCTCGCACCGCGTTCGTCGAGCAGCCTCAGAACTTCCCGCAGCGTGTCACGCCGTTTGCCGAAGTTGTACTTGCGCGGCAGCAGGGGTGCGAGCGTCTTGAAACGCAGGAGTTTGCGGACAAGCGCGGCGGCAATGACCAGGATGATGAATGCGAGAAGAAATTTCATTGGAAATCAGCGAACTCCGGCGACGAGTGCTGTAACTTTACAATGATCCCCCATCCCGCGCGATGTCTTTTAGAGCGCTGCCAGTTTTCCCGCTATCCAGGTATCGACCACATCGTCGAGCAACGGCAACGGAACACCGCCGCTGGTGAGCACCACGCGATGGAATTCCCGCAGATCGAACTCGGCACCCAGCTGGTCCTGCGCACGCTGGCGGGCATCCAGGATATGCAGCATGCCGATCATGTAAGCGGTGGCCTGTCCGGGAACCACGCTGTAGCGTCCGGCGGCGGATTCCGAGGCGCCGCGGCTTGCACCCAGGTTCTCCATGTTGAATTGCACAGCCTGCTCGAACGACCAGCCCTGGCTGTGGATGCCGGTGTCGATGACCAGGCGCGCAGCCCGGAGTGCCTCGTACTGGAGCCGGCCGAGATTGCCATACGGGTCGTTCTGGTACCAGCCCAGTTCCAGGGCCAGCCGCTCCGCATAGAGCGCCCAGCCCTCGACAAACGCGGTGAAGCGTTCGGTCTTGCGAAATGCCGGTCCGTCCAGCTCCATGGCGATTGCGATCTGGGTGTGATGCCCGGGGATCGCTTCGTGGTAGGCCAGCGACGGCATCCGGAACCACGCCTCGCTGAACTGCGTACCCGCATAGAAAGCGCCGGGTCGAGTGCCGTCGAAGCTCGGCGCAATATAGAAGCCGCCGTACGGGTCTTCAGCGACCACGACATTGGCGGACGGAAAAATATCGAACGCCTGGTCGAGATCCTGTTCGGCGGCCTGGATGATCGCCTCGTAGGTATCCCTTACATCGGCCGCCGGTATGATGCCGCCGTCGGCCTCAACCCGTGAAAAGCTCTGCTGCAGCGTCTCGTTCTGCGGGTAGCCGAGCTGGTCGAAGATCACCCGCATTTCCTGGTGAATCCGCTCGAGGTGATCGAGCCCAAGCTGGTGTATCTCGACCGCCGTCAGATCCGTGGTTGTATGGTGGCGCAGGCGATTCGCATAGTACTCGCCGCCGCGAGGAAACTGCCCAACGCCGATTCGCGTGGGTGCACTGGCCCGCAGACTCTGCAACCTGGAGCGCAACTCCCGGTACGCCGGTATGACACTGTCGCGAACGGCGGCCAGCGCCTGGTCGCGCAGGCTCTGCCGCTGCGCGTCGCTGAGCGAGGCAACCGTCTCCAGCTTGTCGGCGAAGCTCGTGTAGTACGAAACAGCGGCCGGATTGGCATCGGCGATGCGCCCCAGGCCGAAGATTGCAGCGTCCATGGTAATGACGGGCTCGACGATCCCCGCACCGCTCTGCAGCGTCAGGTAATCGACGACGTCGCGAAACTTGCCGAGGACCCCGTTCAGTCGCGCGATGTAGTTGTTCGCATCCTCGAGCGAGGCAACCGGGTGAATATCCGTGAAGAACCGCTCAGTACCATCCTGTACGCCGTTGAAGTTATACGTCGCCGCGAATTCGTAGTAGATGAAATCAAACGACTCGATGTAGTCCTGCAGGAACCACTCGTAGAAGTCGTAGGTCAGCCGTTGCTCATCCGACAAACTCGCCCTGTCGTAGGTTCGCAGTGCGTCCAGTACAACCTGGTAGAGCGTTACCGTCTCGCGCCGGTAGTTATCCGAGAAATCATCGAGCGTGGCGTCAGCCAGTGGATAGACGCTGGTCAGCGCCTGCCAGACGATGGATTCCGGCGATCGGTAGACAAGCGCCCTGTAAGACTCGTCGTAAAACGCATCCAGTGGCAGACCGTCGAGGTCAGCGGCCAGTTGCTCGGCAAGCGTGGGCGTTGGTGGCCCCGGTGGTGCGACCGATGCTGGGGAACCCCCACCACCGCAGGACGTCAGAAAAACCAGGACCAGGAGCGCAGCAAGCGGCCGTCTCATGATGATTCCCTCCCCGTGCGTGCCCTGTTATTGCAGACCGAGGCTGGCGCGGAACGTTCCGTCGTTGTATCAGCTCCCGACCAGGCCGGTCTTCTCCAGCGCGGCCAGGAATTGCGTCCAGCGCTGTTCCAGGGTGCCGGTATAGCCGATCGAAATTCGTAGCAGTCCCGGCGAAATTCCGGCGGTATCTTTGTCTTCGTCCGTCATCTCGCTCGAGGTGCTCGATCCCGAGCAGGACATCAGCGTGTCGAAGTAGCCGAGGCTCACTGCCAGGTAACCAAAGCGCTGCTCATTCTGCAGGCACGACATCAGGGCGTTGGCCGTCTCTTCTGCGCCGACATCCAGCGTGAAGACTCCACCGTACCCGTATTCCTTGTGGTGGAGCTCGTTGAACAAGGCGTGGTCCGGGTGACCGGGCAATCCCGGGTAACAGACGTTCAGGCCAAGCTCCTCCAGCCTGGTGGTAAACGCGAGCGCCCTTTCGCTGTGCGCGGCCATGCGCAACGGCAAATGCGGAATGCGCAGGCTGATGCTCGAGGCAATATTCGGGTCCATTGTCGGGCCGAGCAACATGAGGGGTCCCATGTGCAGGTCCATGAGTTCGCCGATGAATTCTTCGCTGCCGCAGATGGCACCCGCGATAACGTCCGATGCGCCGCTGATGAATTTCGTGATGCTGTGCACGACGATGTCGGCACCGAGCATCGACGGGCGCAGGATCAAAGGGCTGAACGTGTTGTCGACCACCACGGGAATGCCCCATTCCCTGCCGATGGCCGAGAGTTTCGGAATATCCGCGAGACGCAGCGTCGGGTTCGACACGCTCTCGGTGAAAATCAGACGGGTCTTGTCGGTCACGGCCCTGGCTACAGCCGCGGTGTCGGTAATGTCGACGAAATGCGTCTTGATGCCCGCCTTGGCCGGCAAAAAATCGTGCAGGAAGGCGTAGGAGCCCCCGTAGATGGTGTTGGATGCGACCACTTCGTCACCCGCGTTGCACAGGCACATGATGACGCCGGAGATCGCCGCCATGCCGCTTGCCGTGCAATACCCCGCCGCGGTCCCTTCCAGCGCTGCCATTTGCCGCCCCAGGTTGTGGACCGTGGGATTGAAATGACGCCCGTACAGGTAGCACCCCTTGTCGGGGCCCGCACGTCCCTGGAACAGGGCCGGCATGGTCTCAGGATCGATTACTGTAAATGTCGAACTCGCCTCGATGGACATGTTGACCCCGCCGTGCTCGCCAAACTCGTGACGGAGGTGAGCCAGGTCCTCAATGGGGTTGCGGCCTTGCATGATTGTTCTCCCTGATGAGCGGGCCGGCCGCCGGGGAATCAGGGACTTTTTTTGAGAACCAGCAGATTTCCGAGCAGGACCAGCGATGTACCAGTGACGATCGACCCGTCCAGTCGCAGCCCTTCAAATGCCATCGACAGGATCAGGGCGACCACTGGAAACATGACCGTGGCGTAACCGGCCTTGTGGGCGCCGATCCGGCCGAGCAGCGTGAGGTATGCGCCAAACGCGACGACGGAACCAAATAGTGCCAAATAGGCCAGTGACGCGATGTACGTAAAAGTCCCGTCGAAATTGAAATCGTGCCCACTCGCCACGGCCACGATGCCCGTCAACATCGCACCATAGAACATGCCCCACGCGTTGCCCTGTACCACCGGCAGCGCCCGTTTCTGCGACGCCTGCGACGCCATGTTGCCGCACGATGCCGACAGCGCGCCGAGCAATGCCAGCGAAAAACCGAAGAACACCGCGTCATCGAGCGAAACAGACTGCACCTGGGGTGCAAACAGGACGACGATCCCGACGATACCCAGCAGCGCACCCACGAGTACCCGCAAGCCGGCGCGAGTGCCAAACAGGACCCGTGACAGCAGGATATTCATCCACAACATCATCGAGAACGCGATCGCGGCCAGCGCCGAGGTGATGTGCACCTGGGCGCGGTAGGTCATGATGTAGTTGAGACAGAACAGCAAGAGCCCGAGCAGGCCGAACCAGAGGTGATCTTTTGCTTTAAAAGCGAGAGGTAAGCCCTTTATTTTGCACCAGATAAATAACACCATGGAGGCGATCAGGTAGCGATAGACGATCGATACCTCGGGCTCAACCACGCCCAGCTGGTACTCGATCGCGAGCCACGTCGACCCCCAGATCAGAACGGTGACAACGTAGAGAAAGGTGTTACTCATGGCCATAGGCGGATCATAACCACATGCCTCACGGACTGCTCACATTGCCGGTGATCGTCCCCATCCTTTTCTGGGCGGCGTATCTCTACCACAAGGACAGGCACCTGCCTGAGCCGCCTGGCAACCTGCTGCTCTGTTTTGGCCTCGGTATCGTTGCCGCCGGCCTGTCGAAAGCAATGTACCTGGGGCTGGAGCCGCTCGGACTGCGTTTCGATGCCGTTGCCCTGGCCGACAGCGACAGCATCGCCCTGTTCTTTTACGCGATGCTTGCGATCGGCCCGATCGAGGAACTCGCCAAGTTGCTCCCCTTCCTGCTGATCGTCATTCGGCTACGCGCCTTCGACGAACCGCTGGACGGCATTATCTATGCATCGTTCATCGCGCTGGGCTACGCGACCGTCGAAAACTATCACTACCTCGATTTCCTGACCGGCCTGGAAGCAGCCGCCCGGGGCTTTGCGGGCCCCGTCATTCACATGCTGTTCGCGTCAATCTGGGCTCACTGGATAACCCGTGCGTGGCTGGCGAGAGAATCCATCGTCATGCCGACGTTACTGGGATTCCTGCTGGCTGCGGAACTTCATGGGCTTTATGACTTCCTGGTGCTCCAATACCCGGTTGCCGCCCTGCCGGTCGCGGCGCTGATGATTGCTTCTATCTGGATATGGCGCCTACGATTGATGCACCGCATGCACAATGACGCTGTGGAGCGCTCCGCGGGACAGGACTAGCCCCGGTTGTAGGGGTTGCTGCCTTCGCCCTTGGCCACGGGCTCTTCAAGCGACAACTCGAGCTCAGACTCCGATTCCTGGAGCAGCTCGGAGCAACGCCGCTGAATATCGGCTAGCCGCAGTGACACATTCGACTCTGAGAGCGGTATGTCCTTGAATTCCTTTTGCATCTTTTCGTCCATCGTTTGATGTGTCTCTGTTCAGCGACAGGCCATGTGTCGCAGTATAGAGACCGTGTCTTCGCCAAAGTGTGAACTGGATCACACTAAAATCGGACCAAAACGATGTATTCGGGTGCTTATGTCAAGTCCGATGCCCGGCCGCGGCCAACTGGCCTCAGGGCGGGCTCTCCTGCAGTACGGACATCAGGATCATGACCCCTTCCAGGAAATTCCCGATCCTCAGATTCTCGTCCGGGCTGTGCTGATTGTTGTCGATGTTGACGGTCGGGACCGTGGCGGCCGGCAGGCCGAGCGCATCGATAATCGGCGCGATGGGGATAGAGCCGCCCATGGTGACCAGCACGATCGGCTCCTCGCCGAACAAATGGCGCATCCCGGCCCTGGCCATGCGCGCCGGCGGCGCCTCCGGATCGGTACGGAACGCGCCGTAGGATATGTCATGCTGCATGCTGACGATGCGCGGATACTGCATGCGTTCCTCGGCGCTCGGCGCATGGTCGAGGACGGTGTAGCCAAGACCTTCTACGTGTTTGCGGACGAGCCCGATCAGGCGCACCGGGTCCGATTCCTCGACAAGGCGGATGTCGAGTTCTGCGACAGCGGTCGGCGGAATGATGGTGCGCGCCGCGGCGCCGGTCCATGCCGCCGACAAGCCGCGAATGTTCAGGGACGGGTATTGCAACGATTCCTGCAGGCTGCCGGCGACGGCATCCGCTCGAATAAGACCCATCGACGCCAGGATGGCGACCTCATCATCCGGCACGGCTTTCAGCCGCTTGCGCGTGGCTTCATCGATCGACACCCCGTCGTAAAATCCATCGATCACGACCACGCCGTCCGGCGACTTCATCGACGCGAGAATCTGCGCCAGCGCAAGCGCCGGGTTCGGTACGAAATTGCCGTAGTGCCCGCTGTGCTGCGCTGCCCGCGGGCCATACGTCGTCAGTGTGACGGTGGCGATTCCCCGCGCACCGAGCGACACGGTGGGCCGGTTGGAGGCGTGCGGCGGTCCGTCGAAGATCAGCAGCATGTCGGCGGCCAGCAGATCGCTGTGCGCCCGCACGGCGGCCGCCAGGTGCGGCGACCCCAGCTCTTCTTCCGTGTCGATCAGGACCTTGAGGTTGTAGCCAAGGTCGGGTTTGACGCTCGTCAGCAACTCGACGGCGATCAGGAACTGCGTCATCGGCCCCTTCGAGTCCGACGCCGAGCGGGCAAAGACTCGCCAGTCGGGGTTCAGCGCACCGTGAATCGCACCCCAGTCGACGATCTCCCAGTCGCCATTGGCGTCCTGCGCCTTGAGAACGGCCTTGTAGGGATCCGGCTGGTGCCAGGCCGCGGGATCCACGGGTTGCCCGTCGGCCTGCAGGTAAATCAGGACCGTCCTGCCGGCGCCTTCGGACAGGCGTTCGGCGTACACCGAGGGACTGCCGCCGGTCGGGATGAGCCGGGTACGAAATCCGCGAGCTTCAAACGCCGTGCGCACCCAGCCGTTGAGCGCCGTGATCTGCTCCGGGTACCCGGCATCGTTAGGCAGGCCGAGAAACTCCCGGTACAGCGCCAGCGCTTCTGGCGCGTGGGCGTTGACCATTTGCCGGATCTGGCTTGCACCGAGGTGATCGGGCTGCTCTTCCGCCGAGGCAGGCAGGGCCAACAGGAGGACACTGAGAAGGCCGCCGCACAAGGCAGCTTGCGCTATTTTAATTCCGGCACTAATGAGACACTTCCCTTTTTATACATAGGGTTAAACGCTTTAATTAATGTTGATTATAACGAAAGTTCAAGCCCGATTTCGCCGCAACAGGAAAGGCAGCTCAGAACTTGAGCATCGCCGAGCCCCAGGTAAAGCCCGCTCCGAAAGCGGCCATCAGGAGCGTCTCGCCCCGCTTGATACGCCCTTCCCGCACTGCCTGGTCGAGCGCCAGGGGGATCGATGCGGCCGACGTGTTGGCATGTTCGTCCACCGTCGTGATGACGCGCTCCATGGGCATGGAGAGTTTTTTGGCCGCCGCCGTGATGATGCGCATATTGGCCTGGTGTGGAATAAACCAGTCGATGTCGTCGATATGCCCGTCAAGGTCGGCAATTGTCTCGCGCGCCATGCTGTCGAACGTCGCGACAGCGCGCTTGAAGACAGCGTTGCCCTGCATCTTGATGTACTTGTCCCGATCGCAGGACGCGTCGAAGCCCAGCGAAACGCCGCCCGTGGTCTGCAGGAGGTCCTCGAACTCACCGTTTGAGTGGATATGCGTCGCCCTGATGCCCGGCTCGTCGCTGGCCTCGAGCACGGCAGCCCCTGCGCCATCGCCAAACAGCACGGCGGTCGTCCGGTCGTCCCAGTTCGTGATACGCGACAGGGTTTCCGCGCCGATGACGAGCGCTTTCCTGGCGCCGCCCGTCTGCATGTAGCGGTTCGCAAGGTCCAGCCCGTACAGGAATCCGCTGCATGCCGCGTTGACATCCATGGCCGCGGCGCCCTTGTTGCCGAGCTGCCGCTGCACGATGCACGCCGTGGCGGGGATGATCTTGTCCGGCGTGCAGGTACCGACGATGATCAGGTCCAGCTCGTCGGCGGTAGCGCCAGCCATCTCGAGCGCGCGCTGTGCGGCAATGAGGCTCAACGAGCTTGTCGTTTCATCGTCCCCGGCCACATGCCGGCGCTTGATGCCCGTCCGTTCGCGGATCCACTCGTCCGATGTCTCCATCATTCCTTCGAGATCCTTGTTGGTCAGGATCTTCTCCGGCAGGCAGCTGCCTGTTCCGGCGATGCGTGCATAAGTCATCAGGTGTCCCTCTGCAGGAACGCCGCGATTTCACGCAGCGTCGGATAATCGAACAAGTCGCTGATATCCAGCTTGCCCGGGTATTTCTCGTCGATCGCCAGGACCACTTCGGTCAGCGTCAGTGAACTTACACCGACTTCGAAGAGGTTGTCATCTGCGTTAATCTTGCGGTCCTTGGCGACCTCACGGCAAATCTGCTCGAGTTCGGCGACGAGCGGGTCCTCATCGACGGACTCCCTGGCAGCCTCGGACGGCCGCAATTCGCCAAGAACAGCGTCGAATTCCCCGTCGAAATAGGCCTCCAGCAGCTTGCCGCGCTGTACCTTGCCGCTGGTCGTCTTGGGAATGCGCGGCACCGGGATCACGGTATCGACCGCGATACCCGTCTGCTCGCCAACAACGTCACGGACCGCGTCGATCATCGGTTTGAAGGCATCGAGATCCTGCCGGTACAGGATGAAGGCAACGAGCTCTTCCGTCTGCCCGCCCTTCGGGGTTGCGCCGGCGACCACGACCTTGTTGAGGTCGAGGCCATCGACACGGGCGATGATTTCCTCAATATCGTGCGGGTAGTAGTTCTGCCCGTTGATAATGATGATGTCTTTCTGGCGGCCCGTGATGACCAGCTTGTCATCGACAAAGACGCCACAGTCCCCGGTGCGCAGCCAGCCGTCGCCCGTAAACAGTGCCGCGGTCGCTTCGGCATCGCCGTACACCCTTGCCGTCATGCTGGGGCCGTGCAGCTGGATGTGCCCGATGTGCCCCGCGGAGAGCACGGCGTCGTTGTCGTCCGTGATGCGAATGTCCACATCGCGAATCGCCTTGCCAACCGTGACAAAGCTGACCGCGTCCGGATCGGTCTCGTCGACCGGCCGGAAAGTCTCGCCGATTTGCAGGCTGTGGCGATCCATGACGACGCGTCCGTATTCGGGACCCACAGCGGAGAACGCGACACCGACGGTCGCTTCCGCGAGCCCGTAGACGGGCAGCATGGTGTTGCGTTTCAGGCCGAGCGGCGCAAGCGCATCCAGGAATTCCTCGCACAGGTCCCAGGAGATCGGCTCTGCCCCGTTCAGGATGCGTTTGACCGACGACAGGTCGATATCCGGGAGCCCTTTGCGCACGAACAGTTTCAGGAAATGCTTGTAGCCGAAATTGGGGCTGCACAGTTGCGTGGCGCGCAGTTCGCTCGCCTTGCTCATCCACAATAGCGGGCGCCGCACGAACACGCTGGTATCCATAACGGCATGATTCATTCCGGCGGCGAGAACGCTGAGGTGGTAGCCGATCAGGCCCATGTCATGCGTGAGCGGCATCCAGCTCAGCGCCTGGTCGTCGTCACGCCAGTCCGCACCTTCCACGATGGCACGGATATTCACGCAGAGGTTGCGATGCGTCAGTACCACGCCCTTCGGATCGCTGGTCGATCCTGACGAATACTGGATGAAAGCGATGTCGTCGGGCGTGGCGTCATAGAGCTCGCCGTGGGCGTCGGGTTTCACGTCGCTCATCAGCACGGCGTGCGTCTCGAGCAGCGTCGAAATGTCCGGCAGCCCCCGCTCTTTGGCGAAATCAAGCAGGCGCTGCAGCAGGTCCAATTCGGTAAACAGCGTGACGTTCTCAAGTTGCGAGAGTATGCGGAACAGCTTGAGCTTGTGCTCATCGCTGATGCCCACGGCAACCGGAACAGGCACGATGCCGCCGAGCATGGCGGCCCAGAACGCGACCACGAAGCTCTTGTTGGATTTGCTGAAGATGATCAGCTCATCGCCCGGCTTCATCCCGCGTTGCTGCAGGGCGCCAAGCATGGCCAGCGCCTCGTCCCACAGGCCGGAGAAGCTGAGAACGGTCTCGTCGTTCTCGCCATCGATAAAACGGATTTCCCGGTCGCGGTCTTTCACATCCGCGAGCAGGTCGATCATGGTGTCGTAAAGCTTCATGGGGTCCTTAGCGTGTGGAGGGCTGCATCAGGATGTCTTCGGCCGAACGCAGGTTGATCGCGAGTTCGAGCTGTGGCTCGGCCTCGTCGACGAGCTGCAGGCGAAACCGCGGTAGCAACAATCCGAGATGCACTTTCATTTCGAGAAACGAGAAATACTCACCGAGGCAGCGCCGCGGTCCGAGCGAGAATGGGAAATACGGCCGGTCCTTTTTCGGTGTGTCGTCCAGGACAAAACGACCCGGATCGAAACGCTCCGGCTCCGGCCAGTAGTGGGCTGTCCGGTGCAGGATGAAAGGCGACAGGTAGATGTCGGTACCCGGCGGCACGTCGTAGTGCTCCAGGTCGTCCTGCGGCGTGCGAGCGGCGCGTGTACAGCCACACTGGCGGGTACAGCCGCAGCGCCTCTTCGAGCACCTGCTGCGTGTACTGCAGCGCAGCGAGGTTCTCGGCCGTGACCGCCGACACGTTCGGCAGGATGCGTTGCGCTTCGTCGATGAGTTTCGCCTCGACGTCAGGATGCTTCGCGATCAGGTACCACACCCAGTTGAGCGTATTCGCCGAGGTTTCAAAGCCTGCGACGATCAGCGTCATTAACTCGTCGAGCAACTCGGCGTCGCTGAACTTCTTGCCCTCCTTGTCCGTCGCATCGAGATACATGGACAGGAAGTCGAAATGCTGGCTGCCGCGGCCCGCCCGTCGGTCGGTGATAATGCTCATGAGCAGTTCGCGCAGGTGCCGTACTTTCAGCACGACGCTGAGGTCGCGCGTGGAATCGCGACTCAGGAACGCGAACGGGTTCTCGCCTTCCGCCAGGATCCGCTCTTCGTAGTCGTCGCCAAAGATACTGATCAGGATGAGTTCCAGCGCGAAGTCGCTGGTCTCCTCGGTTATGTTGATCGTTTCGCCCTGCTCGACCGCCTCGGCCCAGCTCGCGGCGCGGCGATCGGTGCAGCCGACCATCACGGTCATCAGGCGGTGCACGTTTTGCCGGCTGAAGGCCGGCTGGATCATCGTGCGGGAGCGGCGCCAGACGTCGCCATCGCTCACGATGAGCCCGTTTCCGAGGAGCATCTTCACGCGTTCGAAGCCCGGCCCCTTGTGATACTTGCTGTGACGACGCGCCAGGATCCGGCGAACCTCGACCGCATCGTTCACGAAATACGCGAGCCGGCCGTTCGGCTGCACCATGCTGACCATGTCGCCGTACTCCTGCTGCAGTGCCTGCAGGGTCGCGAGGGTCTCGGCGTCGATACCGAGGGTAACTGGCTGGTCGGGCCCGGGCGGCCGCCTGTAATCGGGCTGGGGTTCGGTCATGAGAGTACTGGAACCACAGGGGTGGCAGTAAAAATGCAGGCGCAATCTTACATTGACCCGCAGAGATTCGATACTGCAAACTCCGGCTCTTGAACGACAAGTCCCCCAATCACTACGACTCCGTCGAGTCGCGCCGCAGTACGTCGTCGCGGCGTCGCATGACGCCGGGCAGGCGTCTGTACTACTTTCTCGGCCTGCCGGTACTCCGCGGGCTGATCCGGCTCCTGACGTCGACCTACCGCTTTCAACCGGTCATCGGCGCCGATCATATCGAACCCTACATCGGCAACAAGGCGATCTGCGCCCCGGCCTACTGGCACCAGCATCATGTGATCGGCTCCACCCTGATCCGTACCTGGATCCGGCGCGGCTTCAAGGCCTGTTTCCTGGTTTCGGGCTCGGTGGACGGCGATGTGCCCGAACGCATCGCGCGTGCCTGGGGTGCCGAGGTGATTCGCGGCTCCGCCAACCAGAGCGGCGCCCTCGCACTGCGCGACCAGCAGCGCATGATGAAAAACGGCTACTCGATCGTCACCACGGCCGATGGACCGCGCGGCCCCAAGTACGAGTTCAAGGCCGGAACCGTGCTCATGGCGCGCATTGCCGGCGTGCCGATCATCCCGATCGGCTGCGCCGCCGACCGGGCCTGGTATCTCAATCGCTGGGACGACTT
This sequence comes from uncultured Gammaproteobacteria bacterium, assembly GCA_963698895.1. Taxonomy (GTDB): domain Bacteria; phylum Pseudomonadota; class Gammaproteobacteria; order Steroidobacterales; family Woeseiaceae; genus UBA1847. The sequence goes on from CAVOSO010000003.1 coordinate 577,860, forward strand.
CATGATTCCCAAGCCCTTTGCCCGCGTCGCTATTGCGATCGGCGAGCCGATCCCGATACCGCGGGAAATCCCGCTGGACGGCCTGGAGCCCGTCAGGGCGCGCGTTCAGGAAGCAGTCATGTCCCTTATGAGAGACTCCGAAGACGCTCTCAAGGCGAACTGAGGAGGTCGTCCGGTGAAACTGCTGCACCACATTGCGCTCATTCTCACTGCAGCGGCCCTGCTGGCCGTGGCCAGTGCAGAGGCGACCGAATTGACGCCCCACCGGGCGCAATATCACGTCAAGATCAGCATCCTTTCCGGCCAGCTCAATACCGAACTGGTCGCGACCGCGAACGGCTACGTCGCCACCCATGTCATCAAGCCCAAGGGTCTTGCGAAACTTCACGGTGGACGTATGGATGTCCGCTCCGAGTTTACGGCCGCCGCGGACGGTGTCAGGCCTGTCCGTTTCCACGAGATCGACACGATCCGGAATGATCCCGAGACCCGCATTCAGTTCGACTGGTCGACCAACCAGGCCAGCGGCACCGTGGGCGACAAGAACGTACTGCTGCAGCTCGACGGCATCGCCTACGACAATGTCTCCATCCAGTATGAGCTTATGCACGATCTGCTCAACGGCGAGCCCAGCGACACCTACGTGCTGTTCGACGTGGACAAGATGCGCATCGCCAACGTCCGCAACATCGGTACGCGCGAGATCCGGACCCGGGCCGGCACTTACAAGGCGGTCGGTATTCAGCACCAGAAGGAAGGTTCGTCCCGCGTGACCACGCTGTGGTGCGCGCCCGAGCTGGACTACCTGCCCGTCGTCATCGAGCAGCATCGCAAGGGGAAGTTGAATTTCCAGGCGGCGTTGACGAGTTACAGCCCGACCTGAAGCGCCGCGTTCCCGCCAGGCGGGCTAGCCGAATAGAATCGAGAGCTGCAACACAAGCAGCAGGGCTGCCGTCAATACGCCCGCGGCCAGCAGGCTCGCCCCCCATCTTGCCAGTAGCGACGCGTTCGCGATCCCTGCGGCGACTGGAACCGCCGGCAACACCGCGAGGCACGCCAGCGGATACACGACGATCGCGGCCCTGGGAAAACGGAATGCCCAGGTTTTCAGCTCCCTGCGCGCACTCATCTGCGCGACCAGGTCTTCCATCCGGCCAAGTTCCCGCGTGGCCATCTGACGGGCCTCGCGAATGGGAATGCCACCGTCCACGGCCGCGTCGACAAGATCGTCGTAGTGGTCGCGAATCTCGTTCACCGTGCGGTGCGCGTGACGGGGTGCGATGCCGCTTTGCAGCAGGCGTTCTGCCAGAGCATTGAAATCGGGCTCACGCATGACCGGGGCTCTCCAGTGCTGTCTCGATGCCGCCTTGAATCCGCCGCCAGTCCTCCTGCAGGTCAGCAAGGCGGCCGCGGCCCTGTCTCGTCAATGAATAGTAAACGCGAGTGCGTCCCCCGACGGGTTTGCGTCGCGCTTTCAGCGATCCTGTGCGCTCCAGGCTGTGCAGTACCGGGTAGATGACGCCCTCACCCAGCGAGATGGCCTCCCCGGTGACTTCCTTGATCGCCCGGACCAGCTCATAGCCGTACATCTCACGGTTGTCGAGAAGCCTGAGCAGGAGTAGCTCCGGGACGCCACTCATGAAGGGAGGGTTGCTCTTAGCCATCGGGGGACTATACCTCGAACTAAAGGGTATAACAAGGCTTACTTTGTGGTTCTAGGTATGTATCATATACCTTGTGATTCGAGGTATCTAACCCGGCGGGAACGAAAAAGGAGTGACACCATGTTTGCCAGATACGCATCTGCCGTTTCCGCGGGGACCCTGATGACTTTCGCCCTGCTCTACGCCATGCAGGGCCTGATCGACCTGCAGCCGGGGGCAACCAGCGAGGTCAGGACCCGCGCCATCGTTCCCTGGATCCTCGTAGAGCGGGACGCGCCGCCACCACCGCCGCCCGAATCCCTGATCGACAAGGAAACTCTCACGAAGGCGCCGGTGCCACCCATCGGCAAGGCGCCTGCGAGCGGCACAGCGGGCTTCTACATTCCGGTCAGGCCGGCCGGCCCCGGACCGATCGACACACGAATTGATCGCCTTGCAGATCCGGACAATCCCCTGATCAGCATCGTGCGGGTGCAGCCCACCTACCCCGCCATCGCGGAGCAGCGCGGGCTCGAGGGCTGGGTCGATGTGCGCTTCGATGTGATGACCAACGGCCAGGTCACGAATATCGAGGTAACGGCCTCGAGTGACCGGATCTTCGAGAAAGCGGCAATCAAGGCAGCGCAGCGCTTTCGCTTCAAGGCACCCGTCGTGAATGGCGTGCCGCAGGTCGCAACGGGAGTGGATTATCGCTTCCGCTTCGAGATGAACGACTAGACACCCTGGGTGGTGGCTCTGAGGAAGGCCTTACCTTCCCGCCGGGCCAACCAAAGAGCCACCGCCCTCTTTTACGTCCGCTCGAACACCTGCCTCATGGTGTACAGCAGTTCGTCGTCATCGACGATACCGATCTCGCGGACCAGCTCCTGCCCATCCGTAGCGAGCGTCCACGTCTCCGTGAGTACCGCGCCACGATCGTCCATGGTTTCCACGACGAACGCCGGGCCCTCCCATCCCGAGACTCTCTGCGCCTCGATAGGCCCGAGTGAAATGGTCCGGTTCTCGCCAAACGTGTATTCCTCGACCACGGCGCGGTCAAAACTGACAAACAGGCCGTGTTCGGTCTGCGTGACTTTCAGGGATTGGCCGTACTCGAGAAAAACATGGACCGACGGCCCTTTTGCCCGCCCCCTGCTGCGGGTCTGTGGAGGCGCTTGTTGGCCGCGGCGGGACGAAGTCGCGGGCGGCAGGTAGATACCGTCCTCGCGATCGAGATGCCGCCTGTCTCTCTCGTGGCCATCGCCGCGCAGGACCCAGAGGCCGGACAGGTCGGTGCCTTCCGGATTACTACGGTCCCGGGCAAGCAGCTCCGGACGTGCCGCGCAGCCCGAGGTCAGTAAGGTGAGCGCGATGATTGCCAGCAAGGCTAAAGATTTGTTCATCGCCCTAGTTTTTCACAGAACGCAGTCGACGCCTACCTCCGGCACAACGCAAACATCAGGAATAGTGGACCGCTTCGAGGCCAAGCCATGCAGCCAGCAGCTCGAGTTCGGCGTTGAGGACGGACTCGGTCTGCGCCTTATTCGTTGCAGGCTCGTGGTGCAGCGCCTTGACCAGTAGTGCTTTCTCCCTGCGATCCGCCTTGAGATCCACGCGCGCGACGATACGATCCCCGACACGAAAAGGCAGCACGTAGTAGCCCCATCGGCGTTTGGCCTCGGGCACGTAAATCTCGATGCGATACTCGAAACCAAACAGGCGCTCCGCGCGCGGCCGGAACCACACCACCGGGTCGAAGGGTGAGAGCAACGACGCTCCGCCAATGCTGCGCGGAAACCGCGCTTTGTCCGAAAGGTAAGCGCGGTCCCGCCACCCTTCCACGGCAACCGGCGTCAGACTGCCTTCGTCGACCAGCTCGTTGATACGCGGCGCCACGTCGCGCGGCGTCATGCGGTAGAAGTCGGCCAGGTCTCGCAGCGTCGCGATGCCAAGTGATGCCGCGGCCTGCTTGAGCAACTGGCGTTCAGCGTCCTCCTGAGCGACGCGCCTGTTGCGATGCGCCTCATCGATGAGGCGTTCCGGCAGGTCGTACACGCGCTGGAAGTTCGCCAGTCTCCTCTGCACACAAAGCTTGCCGCGCCCGAAGTGATGCTCCAGTGCCCAGCGCTGCACAGGGCGATGCCAGTCTCCCGGATTGCGCCTGGGTGAACTGGCTGCGGCCGGAAGGTCGTTGGCGGTGACGCCACCTGCCCGCTCGACCTGGTGGAGGATGTCCTGCAGATACGCGTCGGGATCATCCAGCGTCTTTAGCGGATCACGCCGCCATGGCGCCCAGGCACGGCGTCGATGTTCAAGCAGGGGCCAGTCGCTGACACGCACGATCGACGCTTCATGCGCCCACTGCTCGGTGAACTCGCGCGAGTCGTAAAGATACTTTTCGAGTCGTGACTGGTCGTAGTTACCCAGCCGCGACCACAGAATCAGGAAATGCGCCGGCACCAGCACGTTGACGAAGTCGAGCTGTAGCACGCCGACGTGGCGCATGGCGCGCCGGTAATGTCGGGCATCGTCGGGAGCCCTGGGCCGAGACTTGTCAAACCCCTGCGCGGCCAGCGCGATACGTCGCGCCTCGGCTGCCGAGATGTCGGTTCTGCGACGTGGCACCGCGCTAGCTCCCCGGGAAAAGACGGCTAGTCGGCAATGATGGCATCGGCTTCGATCTCGACGAGCATCGCCGGATCGATCAGGCGGGAGACCTCGACCATCGCCGAGGCCGGGCGAATATCGCCGAACGCCTCAGCATGCGCACGGCCGATCGCTGCCCATTGGCTGATATCGGTCACGTACATGCGGGTGCGGATCACATCAGCCAGGCTACCGCCGGCTTCGCCAAGCGCCTTTTCGATAATCTCGATGCAGCGCTTCGCCTGGACATAGGCGTCCCCGACGCCAACGACCTGGCCGTCGTCGCCGACGGGTGCGGTGCCCGATACTGCAACATGCGCACCGACGCGTACGGCCCGGCAATAGCCGACCATGGCCTCCCAGGGGGCGCCGGTCGTAATGTTCTGGCGTTTGTTCATGAATTCGTCCTCGTCAGGCAAAAGCTTCGGTTCTGTGCCGCACAAACACGAGCCACAAGGCCGAGCCGGCGATGTAGAGCGCGGCGACCACCCAGATGACCGGGCTAATGACCATCCCTGCCTGTTGCGCCAACAGCAACAGGACCGGGGTTACGACCAGCAGGCGGACCAGCTCCACGCTGCCTGCCGCCGCCTTGCCCTGGTTCAGCCAGCCGAGCGACAGCAGCAACAGCCACAAGGCCACGCAGGGAATCAGCACCGCCCGCGCACCACCGGACACGTAGAGCTCGCCAATCCACAGGATAAACACGATGGCCAGCGCAAACTGGGTAACGGTATAGCGCCGTATGCCGGCTGCAACCGGCGGATCGTACTTTTCGAAATGCGCGAGGTCGGTGCGTTGTTTCGGGTAGCGGGCCTCCACGTCCGGCGGGCGCCAGCCCGTGCGGCGGAACCAGATCCCGATCTTGTCGCGCCATCGTTGTGCCTTGCGCGCATCGAATAACAGGTAGTCGTAGACCTGCAGGTTTGCCCAGATCGGATTCCAGCTGGCCAGTGGTTTGCGCACGCCGAATACCACGGGCTCGTCGTCGCTCTCCGGCTCGTAGCTGCCGAACAGGCGATCCCACACGATCAACATCCCGCCGTAGTTCTTGTCGATGTAACGTTCGTTCTGCGCATGATGGACACGATGATGCGACGGCGTCATCAGCACCGCCTCGAGCGGACCCAGTCGTCGCACCAGTTGCGTGTGTACCCAGAACTGGTAGATGAGATTGACCGCATTGACGGCCAGCAGGACCTCGAGCGGAAAGCCGACGACAAACAGTGGCAGGTAGAAGATCCAGCCAAACAGGAAGCCCGTGCTCGTCTGCCGCAGTGCCGTTGACAGGTTGTAGTCCTCGCTCTGGTGGTGCACGGCGTGTGCCGCCCAGAGGATGGAGATCTCGTGACTGAAGCGATGGAACCAGTAGTAGCAGAAGTCCCACGCCAGGGCCGCGAGGACCCACAGGGCGATGCCCTGCGCCGACGCGTCGAACCACGCGAGCGGCATGTCGAACACGGCGAGATGTTGCATGGCAAAGCCCCAGCCGAGCAGCGGCAGGATCTTCGTAAAGTAGCCAAGCGTTGTGTCGAGCATCCCGGCGCTGATGCTGTTGATCGCGTCGTTGCTCCGGTAGTACCCGGTCCGCTTGCGCCAGTCCACGAACAATTCGATGATTATTGCCAGCAGGAAAAAGGGTACAGCCAGTGCAATCAGGTCCATGCCCGCAGTTTACGGTAAGCTGCGCGGCAACGGGAACAGGAACAGGCGATGATCAACAAGCAGGAACTCGAGCTGCTGCGCGATGCGCTGGCAACTCTCGAAGAAGGCGCATCCGTATTGCCGGAATTCACACCGTCATTCGACGCGGAGCGCACTGCCGCCGTGCTCACCGAAGTGGCCGGGCGCATGCAGGACAACTACCCGTATTTTCATCCCCAGTATGCCGGGCAAATGCTTAAGCCCCCGCACCCGGTCGCTCGCCTGGCCTACGCGCTCGCCCTGTATATCAACCCGAATAACCACGCCCTGGACGGGGGCCGCGCGAGCTCGGCGATGGAAAAGGAATGCATCGTCGACCTGGGCCGGATGTTCGGCTGGGAACAACCGCTGGGTCATCTCGCCGGTGGCGGCACGATGGCCAACCTCGAGGCGCTCTGGGTTGCCGGTCGCCTCAATCCAGGGAAACGCATCGTCGCGTCCGAGCAGGCACACTACACGCACAGCCGCATTTCCGACGTCCTCGGCCTCCCGTTTGCCGGCATACCAGCCGATGCCATGGGCCGGATGGACGTCCCTGCCCTGGAGAAGTGCCTCGCCGCGGGCGATGTCGGTACGGTCGTCGTGACGCTCGGCACGACAGGCCTCGGCGCCATCGACCCGCTCGCGGACATCCTGGCCTTGCGTGAGCAATACGATTTTCGTGTGCATGCCGACGCAGCCTACGGTGGCTACTTCGGCCTTGCCGCGGAACTGGGCGCGGATCAGAAAAAGCATCACGACCTGTTGCAGGAGGTCGACTCCATCGTCATCGATCCTCACAAGCACGGGCTGCAACCCTACGGGTGCGGCTGCATCCTGTTTCGTGACCCCTCAGTCGGCACGCTGTACAAACACGAATCGCCGTATACGTACTTCAGCTCGGGTGACATGCACCTGGGAGAGATCACGCTCGAATGCTCGCGTGCGGGCGCATCCGCCGTTGCCCTGTGGGCAACCCACAGGCTTCTGCCGCCAGTTCGGGGTGGAGAATTTGCGGCCGGTCTCGACGCCGGGCTGCGCGCAGCGCGCGCGCTTTGGCTCGAACTCCACAAGAGCACCTCGTTTACACCGCTCATGGAGCCCGAGCTCGATATCGTCGTCTATGCCGTCAATGCCGGTACGACGAGTGAGACGTCACGACGGGCGCGTGAGGTTTTCGACGCAGCGGCGAAAAAAGAACTGCACCTTGCACTGGTCGAGTTGCCGACCGGGATTTTTTCCGCGTATGCGCCGGACGTCACGATCGATTCCGCATCCGTTACGTGTTTGCGCTCGGCACTGATGAAGCCCGAACACGAAGAATGGATCGAACGGATTACAGCGCTGCTCGAAGCGAGCGCACGATAGCGAAGCCCAGGTAGAAACAGGCGAAGCCGCCGACGAGTGTCGTAAACAGGTAAGTGAACGAATAGAACAACTCGTTGCGCTGCAGCATCGTGTTCAATTCCATCACCATGGTTGACAGCGTGGTGAAGCTGCCGCAGAAACCAATGGCAAAAAACAGGCGATACTGGTCTGGAATGATCCCCGCGTCGTTGAACCAGGACGAATGCGCAATCAGGTGCGCGAGCATGCCCATGATCAGGCAGCCCAGCAGGTTCGCGCCGAGCGTACCCCAGGGGAATGCAACATCACGCTGCAGGAAGACATTCAGCGAGAAACGCGCCATGGCCCCAAGCGCTCCGCCCACGGCCACGAACACGTAGGACCAGAATATCGGGTGCACGCTCAAGCCGCGTTCACCCGCGCCAGGGCGTCGCGATACTCGCGCTCCAGGCGCAACACGACCTCCCTCGTCGCCGGAATATCGTGGATATTGCCAACGCCCTGCCCGGCACCCCAGATATCTTTCCAGGCTTTCGCATCAGCCGCCGTGGCCTTGCTGAAATCCATGTCATCCTTGCTGCCCTCGGGCAGGTTGCCAGGGTCCATTCCGGCGCGTGCAATACTGCCGCCGAGATAATTGCCCTTGACCCCGGTGAACAGCGATGAATTGACGATATCGCTGGCGGTACTTTCCAGGATCATTTCCTTGTAGTCAGGCACCGCACGCGCTTCTTCCGTCGCGATAAAGCGGGTGCCGCTGTAGGCGAGATCCGCGCCCATCGCCCTGGCTGCCAGGATATCGTCACCGCGCGAAATCGCGCCCGAGAGGATCACCGTGCAATCGAATTCCTTGCGCAACTCACCGATGAGCGCGAATGGACTCAGCGTCCCTGCATGACCGCCCGCGCCCGCACAGACGGCGATGATGCCGTCGACGCCCTGGGAAACCGCCTTGCGGGCATGCCGCAGATTGATGACATCGTGAAACACGAGCCCCCCGTACGAGTGCACCGCCTGCACGATGTCACGCGGCGGACTCAGGCTCGTGATAATGATCGGCACCTGCTCCGCAACACAGACTTCCATATCGGCCTGCAGCCGCGGGTTGCTCGGGTGCACAATCTGGTTGACGGCGAACGGCGCGACCGGCTCATCCGGGTTGGCTGCGGCGTACTCGGCAAGGTCGCCCTTGATCTGCCGAATCCACTCCACCAGCACCTCCTGGGGCCGCGCATTCAGCGCCGGAAACGAGCCGACGATGCCGGCCTTGCACTGTGCGGCCACGAGTTCCGGCCCCGAGACGATAAACATCGGTGCGCCGATCAGCGGCAGGCGTAACTTGCCAGCGAGTAAAGGGGGTAAAGCCATTCATTGCTCCACGAGAAAACGGGCCGTGCACTCGGCAACCAGCTCATTGTCGGATTTCCGCCGCGCTTCGCCACGGATGATCATGAGACGACCCTTGCGTCTTTCGGTCCATCCCCGAAGGAGAACCGTCTGTCCTTTTCGAAGCGGTTGCCGATAGCGTATTTCACAACGTCCGGTATGCGCCTTAAGACCCTGCCGATACGGAATGTTGCCCGTAACGTCATCCAGGGCCGAGTAGATAATGCCACCGTGTACCGTGTCTTCCCAGCTCAGGTGGTTTTCATCAGGTGTGAATTCGGCCGTGCAGGTATCACCGTCGACGTAATACGTGATGTGCAGGCCGATCGGGTTGTCCTTGCCACAGGCAAAGCACATGCGCTCCGATGCATCGGGCTTGACCGCCAACGTGTCAGGGGACTTGCTGACTGATCGTCAGGGACACCGAGTTGTTTTGCGCAGGCCGCACGATCATCGAGCCAAACCAGTCTCCCGACGCCGCGGCAGGACTGCCGGACAACGAGACGCGCGCCAGCAATTCGATTTCCGCGAACGCGGACAAGTTACGTCCTGCCACCATCGACTGGGCATCGGTCAGGGAAACCAGCATGGGCAACTCGCTTAGCCGGTGACGCGAAACAGCAATCGGTGGTGAGGGCGCGGCCGGGTCGCGCGCGATGACAAACACGTTCGCATCTGTCGTGATCGCCGCGAGGGCTTCAGCAGACAGCGAGACGGTCGCCGAAATAACGGCATCATCCGGCACGGACTCGGTCGCCGCTGCGGCCGCCTGTGGCATCTCGGGTTGTGCCGGCATCGCCTCTCCTCGCCATTCGGCGAGGCGCTGCTCCAGGATACCGCGGATGTTGTCCGGCGGATTCAAGCCCAGGAGACGCTCCCAGCGGGCAGCGGCCGTCTCGGTGTCGCCACGATTGGCGGCTGCGAAACCCGAATAAAACAAAGCCGCAGGATTGTTGGGATCGAGCGCCAGTGCATTGTCCAACAAGGTCTCTGGACGGCCCTCGATGGCCGTTCCGTCGCGGTTCAGCAGAGCGACAGCGAGGTCGACGAGGGTTTGCGCATCCTTGCCCTCTTCCAACTGCATCGTGTGTTCATAGGTCTCGACGGCCCCGACGAAGTCCTGCATGGCCATCTGCGTCCGGCCGAGCATCTTCCAGCCCGCGATGTCCTCCGGATTGGCGTCGAGGCGCTGCCGCAGAGAGGCAACGGCTTCGTCCATGCCGGGAAGTTCGGCATCGCTGCCGCCGGCGCCGGCGCCGCTGCGGCCCGACGGTGCACCCGGACTGCCGATCTGGTCATACATGATCACCGACAGCGCGACGACAAAGACGATGACCGTCGCCACACCTGGCGTGAGACGGTGTGATTCGCGATACAACGGCCAGGCCGCAAACGCGACGGCCAACAGGCAGAGTACGATAAGAATGGTCCAGAAGGTCACGCTATTGCCCCTCTTGAGTGATGTCGTCGTCAATCGGCAACGACATCCGGTGTTTCACAACGCGCGCCAGCGCAAACCCGCCGAGCAGCACAAGCAGGAACGGAAAAATCCACAACAGGAGCGTCTTGCCGGTGGTCCGCGGTCGATACAGGGCGAACTCGCCGTACCGCACAACGAGGAATTCGGCGATCTGCTCATCGGTCTGCCCTTCGTCGATCATGCGCGCAATCTCGCGGCGCAGGTCGGCCGCCAGCGTTACGTTCGAGTCCTTGATGCTCTGGTTCTGGCACTGCAGGCAACGGACTTCGGAGATGAGCTTTTCGTAGCGTGCCTGCAGTTCCGGGTCATCGAACCGCTTGCCCTGGTCGATGGCAAAGGCGGATGACACGAGTAGCGCTGCTGCAACCAGTGCGAAGAGACGTTTCATTTCCCCGGGCCTCCACCGTTGATGCGCGACTCAAATTCACGCTGCCAGATCACCCGGTCGAGCGGACCCAGGTGCTTGTAGATTACCGTGCCCTGCGGATCGATCAGGAACGTTTCGGGCGCGCCATACACACCCCAGTCGATACCGACGCGGCCATCCTCGTCGTAGGCGGAGGCGAGGTACGGGTCGCCGAGATCGTCGAGCCAGCGCATGGCCTCGAGGCGCGAGTCACGCCAGTTGATGCCGTAAATGGGGATCGCCTTCTGCGCCGCCAGCTCCAGCAGGAACGGGTGCTCGGCGCGGCACATGACGCACCAGGTTGCCCACACGTTGACGAGCGCGTAGTCGCCCGCCATCGTCGCAGTGCCGATAGTGACTTCCGGGTTCTTTAGCGTCGGCAGCTCGAACTGCGGCGCCGGTTTGCCTATAAACGGCGACGGCAGCGCCCGGGGGTCGCCGTGTTTCAGCCCCATCACGAGGAATACCAGCAGCGCCGCTACCGCGACAAGTGGCCAGACAAAGCGATTCATGCCGCCGCCTCCGCCGCGCTGGTCCTCGCCTCGGCCTCACGACCGCTGCGCCGGTAGCGGCGGTCGCTGATCGCAATCAAACCACCCAGCGCCATGACCAGTGCGCCCAACCAGATGAAGCGGATCAGCGGCTTGTACTGCACCCGGACACTCCAGGAATTCTGGCCGAGCTGGTCGCCCAGCGCCACGAACAGGTCCTTGTCCAGGCCGGCGCGAATGCCGGCTTCGGTCATCCAGCTCTTTTGCACGAGGTACTGGCGTTTCTGGGGCCGAATCGTATCGACGAACTCGCCGTCACGGCGAATCTCGATCTCGGCTTCGATCGCGGAGAAGTTCGGTCCGCGCACATTGCTGAGTCCGACCATGTGGAATTCGTAACCGCCAACCTCGATGGATTCACCCGGCTGCAGCGCCTGGTCCGACTCGATGCCAAAGGCCGAAACGACCGTGACGCCAATGACGAACAAGCCCATGCCGAGATGCGCCACGGACATGCCGAGTGCCGAACGCGGAATGCCCGCAGTCCCTTTTTCGCGCAGCAGCGAACGCACCGGCTGGATCAGCGACGAGATGATGATCCAGGCGGCCGCGGAACAGCCGACAACCAGGAGGATGCTGACGCGGCCATAAATAAACAGCGGAATGACGATGCCAAGTACCAGGGAAACGATCGCCGGTATTCGTAACAGCCGCCACCACGATGCCGTCTTCTGCGTGCGCCATGCCGTGTGCATGCCCATGCCAAGCAACACGATCAACGGCAGCGTGGGCACGAGGAACGCGATGTTAAACCACGGCGGACCGATCGAGATCTTGCCACCGTTCATCATCTCGACCACCAGCGGCGCGAGCGTCCCGATGAGAACGAGGGCCGCAGCCACAACCAGCAGGACGTTGTTCAGCAACAGGAAGGTCTCGCGGGACAGCAGGCCGAAACCGGCGTCCGAATCGAGAGACGGTGCACGCCAGGCGTACAGGATGAGTGCGCCGATCACGACGACCGCGAGGAACGTGAGAATAAAGAAGCCGCGCGTCGGGTCCGTGGCAAACGCATGCACCGAAACGATGATGCCCGAACGCACGAGGAAGGTACCCAGCAGGCTCAGGGAAAATGCCGAGATCGCCAGCAGCAACGTCCAGCTCTTGAACAAGCCGCGTTTCTCGGTCACGGCGAGCGAATGGATCAGGGCCGTACCGACGAGCCAGGGCATGAACGACGCGTTCTCTACCGCATCCCAGAACCACCAGCCGCCCCAGCCAAGTTCGTAGTAAGCCCACCAGCTGCCGAGTGCGATACCGAGCGTAAGGAACAGCCACGCGACCGTCGTCCAGGGGCGTGTCCAGCGTGCCCATTTCTGGTCGAGGTCACCACTGATCATCGCGGCAATGGCAAACGCAAAGGCAACCGAGAAACCGACATAGCCGATGTACAGCAGTGGCGGATGTATCGCGAGACCCGGGTCCTGCAGCAGCGGATTGAGGTCGCCGCCGTCGGCGGCGGCCGGGATCAGCCGATCGAAGGGATTCGACGTCAACAACGCGAACAGCAGGAAACCGACCGACAGGAAGCCGAGCACGCCGATCACGCGTGCCGAATACGCATCCGGCAAATCGGCATTGAAATAGGCCACCGCGATGGTCCAGCCCGCCAGCACCAGGATCCACAACAGGAGCGAACCCTCATGAGCGCCCCAGACTGCCGAGACTTTGTACAATGTCGGCAAGGCAAGCTGCGAGTGATTCGCGACGTACAGGACCGAGAAATCGTCCGTCAGGAACGCGTACGTCAGGCAGGCGAATGCGATAGCAACGAACACGAAGTGCCCGGTCGCTGCCGTCCGTCCCACGCCCATCATGGCGGCGTTGCCACGATGGGCACCGACAAGGGGGAGAACGGTCTGGCAGACGGCCAGCGCCAGGGCCAGTATCAGGGCAAATTGCCCAATCTCAGGAATCACTGGTGCCGCACTCCGCTGAACCCTTGACCACGGCCTTCTGTATGTCCTGCTGATGTTTGGACAACGAATCCGCTACCTCGGGTGCCATGTAGTCTTCGTCATGCTTTGCCATGATCTTTTCGGCAACGAATACGCCGTCATCGTTCAGGCGGCCGTGCGCCACGACGCCCTGGCCCTCGCGAAAGAGGTCCGGAAGCACACCCGTGTATTTCACGGGTACCGTACAGGCGGTGTCCGTTACTTCGAAATTGACATCGAGGGAGCCTTCGTCACGTTGCATACTGCCACCGACGACCAGGCCACCGATGCGGAAATTACGCTCGGTCGGATGATTGCCTTTGACGACGTCCGAGATCTCCACGAAGAACATCATGTTGTCCTGGAAAGCCCGAAGTGTCAGTCCTGCAGCAATTGCGATGCCAAGCGCGGCCAGTCCAACGGCCAACATGCGTTGCTGTCTTGGTTTCATTTACGATCCTCTAGCGCCTTGAGGCGCACTTCAATATCCCGGTAAACGCGTTTATGCCTGAGGCGCGCACGCCAGTCTGAGAACACAACGATTACAAAGGCGAGCGCGAAGCAACTCCATACGTACGCGCCGTAACCACCCATCGCTAAACCGTCCATTACGCACCCCCCTGCGGCGACAGAATCATCTCTTTCACCCAACGGGTGCGGCGTTCACGGTACAGCACCTCTGTACGGATTCTCCGCAACAGCAGCGAGCCGAACATCAGCGTAAAGCCGAGCAGCATCGCAAACAGCGGAATGCGCATGTCCGCATCCATGGTGCCTTTCTTGAACACCGTCTGCCCCTGGTGCAATGAACTCCACCATTCCACGGAGAAATGCACGATGACCACGTTGACGATACCGACGAGCGCGAGTACGGCGCTGGCCTTGTCGGCCTTGGCGGTGTCATCGATCGCGCTGCGCAGCGCCATGTAACCGAAGTACAGGAACAGCAGGATGAGTTCCGACGTCAGGCGCGGGTCGCCCCACTCCCACCAGGTGCCCCACATTGGCCTGCCCCAGATCGCGCCCGTGCACAGCGCGAGGAACGTAAACGCGGCCCCCAGCGGTGCCGCGGCGGCGGCCACGGCGTGCGACAGCTTGATGCGCCAGATGAGCCCGATACCCCCGGCCGTCGCCATGATCATGTACGCCATTATCGACAGGTACGCGGACGGCACATGGACATAGATGATGCGAAATGCATCGCCCTGTTGATAATCCATGGGTGCCAGGAACAGCCCCGCATACACGCCATAGGCGATCAGGATGAGGCCCGGCACCATGAGCCACGGCGACAGGATGGCGGATATTCGATAAAAATGTGGCGGTGAAGCCAGCTGATGAAACCATTTCCACATAGGCGGATTCTACTCGTTACTAATTCTTAATGCGGCGGCCGTTGCATAAGGTGCAAGGCTCAATGAACCGATCGCATAGGCGGCGAGCGCCCAGATACCGGTGGTATAGACATCATTATTGGCGGCGAGTGCCACTGCATTTGCACCCAACAGCATCACCGGCATGGCCAGCGGCAGAATAAGCAGGCTAAGCAGGGCCGTTCCGCGATGCAGGCCGACCGTCAGCGCGGCGCCGATCGAACCGAGCAGGCTCAGGCTGATCGTGCCAAGTGCGAGCGTCAGCATCATGACGCTGACGACGGACAACGGCATGCGGTACGTAATGGCCAGGATCGGCGACACAAAGACGAGCGGCAGACCGCTGGTCAGCCAGTGTGCCAGCGTTTTGCCCAGCACCAGTACCGGCAGCGGCTGCGGGCTCACAAGCAACTGGTCGAGGCTGCCGTCTTCGTAATCCGAGAGGAACAGCGAGTTGAGCGATAACAGGGTGGAGAGCAAGGCCGCCACCCACAGGACGCCGGGGCCGCTGAACTCGAGCTGTTCCGCACTCGGCCCGATGGCCAGCGGAAACAGCGTGCAGACCATCGCAAAGAAGAACAGGGGGTTCAGGACGTCGCCGGGACGCTTCCAGGCGAGCAGCAGGTCGCGCCTCGCGGTCGCGACCAGGCCACTGAAGAGACCGGGGATTTCTCGCTGGGATTCTGTCATATCGCCCGGGTTCACTGGATCTGCACCTTGGTGACCGGCGCATTGATCTCTACATCCTGGTGCGCCGCCATAACACACATGCCGCCGCCTGCCAGGTGTTCCTCAACCAGCTCCATGACCAGCTTGCGGCCTTGCCGGTCCAGGTTGGTAAACGGCTCATCCATCAGCCAGAGCGGTACGTCAGCAAGCAGCATGCGGGCCAGCGCGACCCGGCGTTGCTGGCCGGCCGACAGGGATCGCAGTACGAGCTTCTTGAGTCGGGATATACCGAGCCGCTCATAGACCTCCTCGACATCCCTGCCCGACTGCAGGCGCAGCGACCGCTCGAAACCGAGATTCTCGACCAGCGTCAGGTCACCCTTGAGGCCGGTACGGTGCGCGAGCCACACGAGCGAGCCGTGGAAGATCTGCCGTTGCTTCTCGACCGGCGTGTCATTCCAGTAGATGCGGCCCGTCTCGAGGCTCAGCATGCCCGCGATCGCGCGCATCAGGCTCGTCTTTCCGCAACCGTTGCGTCCCTCGAGAATCAGCAGGCTGCCACTCTCAAGCGCAAACGAAAGACCCTCGAAAAGACAGCGCTCACCACGGATCAAAGTCAGGTTGTCGCCCGTTAACTTATGAGTCAATGCCTTACGCTCTGTCGCTTGTAGGAGACGCTTTGTCGATCACGGAAAAACATCCTTGTTAATCAGTTAATTAAAACGTTTAATTTATGTTGTTTCAAACAATCGCGTGCGGCTCCTTGATACACAAGGAGTCACCAAATTCGCGTTTACAATAACCTGAAGCCGACCTTAGACTGATCGACCCGGTCGAGTACTCAATCAGACGACGACCGGAACCGGACAATACCAATATTTGCGCAACTTAACGATTGCGAGTTTATACCTATGGATCTAGCGGCGGCAGGCCTGCTTGAACAACCCTTCCCAACGCACGGGAAACCGCTGGCGATAATAACGTATCAATCGCAGCGTGCGGCACTGGATGTGCTGAAGGAAACCCTTGAGCACCCGACCGGGCTCTCCCTGCTGCAGAGTCCTGCGCTGTCTGGCAAGTCGATTCTCATCCACAGTTTCGTCGACTCGATCGAACAGGATTGCGCGATCGCCCTGGTCGACGGCAATCGGCTCAACACCACCAACCTGCTGCTCGCCATGCTGCGACAGTTCGGCTACGAAATAGACCTGAGTTCCGCCAACGAGTTGTTGGGGCTCGTACGCGTGTTTGCGCTGCAGCAGGCCGCATCCGACAAACCGCCGCTCCTGATTGTCGAGAATGCTCACGAGCTGAATCCCAGCGCCCTGCGCGTGCTTTGCGAACTGGCCGCGCTGCGCGTGCGCCAGACCAGCGCGCTAAAGATCGTGCTGGTCAGCGACCGCTCCCTGAAGACCATCATGGACGCCCCGGCGATGGAATCGATGGCGAAACGGATTCTGCATGATTTTCACCTGCGTCCGATGACCCCGGACGAAGCCAACAACTACCTGCATGAAAAGCTCATCGCGGCAGGCGCTGAGTTTCCAGCCTTCATCTTTCCACGGGCGACGTGCGACGAACTCTGGCGGGCGTCAGGCGGCTGGCCGGGCATCATCGACCGCATTGCACTGTTGGCCCTGGCGAAGACGGACCGCCTGCCCGTCGCCACCGAGGACATCGAGCACCCCATTCTGCCGAAGGGTACCTGGGACGAAAGCGCCGAGATACTCGCGCAGCCCGCTGCGTCACTGTCCACGGCGCCACCGCAACTCATCGTCACGAATAACGGCAGCGTGATCCAGGAACTGACGATGGAAAAGACGCGGATCCTGGTCGGTCGGTCAGACCACAACGACATCGCAATCGGCAGCCGGTTTATCAGTCGCCACCACGCGTTGCTGGTGCGCCATGGCGGCACAACCTTCCTGATGGATCTCAACAGTACCAACGGCACATTCGTGAACTCCAAGCGCGTGTCCAATCACGTACTGCTGCACGACGACGTCATTACGGTCGGTCACCATCGAATCAAGTTCAGCGATCCGTTTGCCACGACCCGTGGCGAACTTAGCGGCGAGGAATTCGCCGATACGGCGATCATGAGGACGCTCGAGGATATGCGAAACCTGCTGGCGCGGGAAAATACCGAGTTGCTGCCGGCGGCCAGCGAAAACCTGCCTACCCTGAAAACCTGAGAGAACTTACTCGAAGAACGCGTCCTTGAAGTGCTTGCGGCACATCGAGACGTAGCGATCATTGCCGCCAATCTCCACCTGCGAACCCTCGGTGACGGCATTGCCGTTCTCATCGAGGCGCAACACCATCGTCGCCTTGCGACCGCAATCGCAGATCGCCTTGAGCTCCTTGAGGTTGTCCGACCACGCCAGCAGGTACTTACTGCCTTCGAACGGCTCGCCCTGGAAATCCGTACGCAGGCCATAGGCGAGCACCGGGATATTCAGGCGGTCTGTGAGCTCGCTGAGCTGGAACACCTGGTCGCGTGTCAGGAATTGGGCCTCGTCGACAAGCACGCAATGCACGGGCCCTTCTTCGACCTCAGCAGCGACCAGGTCGAACAGGTTTGTGTCACTGGAAAACGTGATCGCGTCGGTCTCTATCCCGATACGCGACGTGACCTTGCCTTCCCCGTAGCGATCGTCGAATGCCGGGGCAAGCACCATGGTACGCATGCCGCGCTCTTTGTAGTTGTAGCTGGATTGCAGCAGGTTCGTGGACTTGCCTGCGTTCATCGAGGAGTAATAGAAATACAGTTTGGCCATGAGCAAGCATTGTCGCACCGTCCAGTGGACGATGCATCACCCGCGGCGCGCGCTTAGCGACTTATGGTCAGGAGCTTGGCGAGCTTGCGGCGATGCCCCTGGCGCTCGGGGTGCTTGGCGCGACATTCTGCACACTCGTTCGTCAGCGAATGGCGACCCGAGATAATCTGCGGCACGGGCGTAACGATGCCCGCTCGCAGGCAACTGCTGCAGATCACGAGGTTGCTGAGACGATTCAGCAGCCGGTAACTCACATTGTCTTTTGCGCTGGCAGCCATGACAGGTCTCCGAAAACGAAGCACTGTTTTGGCATCGCGAGACCGCCATGGCCAGCGAACACAACATCGTTATGTGAAAAGTGTTAACCAGTCGTGGTTTTGCCTGTGAAACAGGTCGGATTCCGAAGGTGTGGTGCCCAGGGCCGGACTCGAACCGGCACGTCCTTGCGGACAGCGGATTTTAAGTCCGCTGCGTCTACCAATTCCGCCACCCGGGCATGAGGAAAAAATGGAGGCTAGGGTCGGAATCGAACCGGCGTCCACGGCTTTGCAGGCCGCTGCATAACCACTCTGCCACCTAGCCTCGATGATCAATTGGTGCAGCGTAAGATACTACACCGGCGAGCAGGCGCGCAGTATACATACGTTACCGGCCTTTGCATAATGGCTCGATGCGCACCAATTCCGCGGTTGCTTGTCTCGTCATCGTCACCGTTCTTGGTGCCTGCGCCAAGGCCGAGAACCCGGTTTTCGGCGCGCCCGCGGTCGTGGCAACGCCGACCAGCGGGGAGGTTTCCGGACCGCGCTTTGCCACGGGCTTTGATGGACAACTCGTGCTCAGCTGGATGGAGCCCGCAAAGTCCGGTGCTACCCTCCGGTACTCCGCCCTGCTCGATGGCGAGTTCCAGCCGGCCGTCGACGTCGTCACCGACGCGAAGATGTTCGTGAACTGGGCCGACCTGCCGTCGGTAACACCGCTGACGCCCAATCGCTGGATCGCCCACTGGTTGCGCTACAGCGCTGCCAAGACCTACTCCTACGACGTCGTTGTGGCACAGTCACATGACGGCGGCAGGACCTGGGATGACGCCGTGACCGCTCATGCGGACGGCACGCCAACTGAGCACGGGTTCGTCTCAATAGTGCCTGGCCCCGATGGAGCTTCCCTGCTCTGGCTCGACGGACGCAACACGCCGGATTCGGCGATGACCCTGCGGTCCGCCGTCATTACGCCCGACGGAGACCGTACGCGTAAACAGGAAGTTGACGACTCGGTGTGCGACTGCTGCCAGACCGACATCGCCATCGCCGCCGGCGGTCCCGTGGCGGTCTACCGGGACCGGACGAGCGACGAAATTCGGGACATCTACATCACTCGTTTTCGTGAAGGCCGCTGGCAAACCGGTGAACGGCTGTACGCCGACAACTGGGAAATCGCGGGGTGTCCCGTCAACGGACCATCGGTCGTCGCCAGCGGGGACCAGGTGGCCGTCGCGTGGTTCTCTGCAGCCAACGATAAGCCCATCGTGCGTGTCATACGGTCCGCCGACAGCGGCGCATCCTTCGCCGACCCCGTCGAGATAGCGTCCGGTGCGATCAAGGGCTATGTCGGCCTTGCGGCGCTTGACCGCGACAAGCTGGCCGTGAGCTGGGTAGCGCAAGGCGATTCCGGCGACAACGTCTTGCAGGTCCGCAGTATCTCCACGTCCGGGAAACCGGGCCCGGTCCTTGAGATCGCCACCATTCATCAGCTTCGCGTGTTTCCCCAGCTTGCCTTCGTCGACGGCCACCTCTGGCTCGTCTGGACGGACGATGATGCGAGCCAGAGCCGCCTGGTTGCGGCCCGCGTACCGGTCTCGCTCCCCTAGGCGAATCCTCAGCCATCCATCAGGTGCGCGTCCCGGGCGCATCAGGTCCTGCGGGCACGCGTAGACCAGAGTAACGCTCTCCGGAAATGGTTCCGGGGTCCATCCTAAGGAGAGCGACAATGAACGTTCTTTATCGAGTCGTTGTTTTCACGGCCATTTGCCTCTGCGCGGTCAGCACAGAGGTGCGTGCCGAGTCCGAACATCCCTTCAGTGCCTTGTATGTCTTCGGCGATAGCCTGTCCGACCCGGGCAACGCCTTCGCCATCACCGGTGAGACGGCTACCCCGCCATTCGAGCCCATTCCCTCGGCTGCCTATGGTGTGGGCGGACATCACTTCAGCAATGGTCGGACCTGGGTTGAAGTCATGGCGCAGGAAATGGGACTGAACCAGGGTGCCAGGCCGGCATTCCGGGACCCAACTTTCGGCAACTACGCGTTCGCCGGCGCAAGAGCCATGACCGTCACGAGTCCAGGCTTCGATACCCAGGTACAGATGTACCTCGGCGTGCACGGTTGTGTGCCGCAACCTGGCGCACTCTACGTCGTGCAATTCGGCGGCAATGACCTGAGGGACGCACTCGACGCCGCCGCCATGGGGCAGGACCCGGCCCCCATTCTTGGCAATGCGATAACGGCGATCGTCCAGAATATCGGCATACTGGCCGCCTGTGGCGCCGAACATTTCCTGATCGCCAATGCGCCAAATCTGGGTGCGGCACCTGCCGTAGCGCCGGAATTCAAGAACCTGGTCGCAGGCATGAGCTTTCAGTTCAACCAGATTCTCGCCGGCACGCTGGCAGCGTATTTCCCGAGCGGCCTGAACTTCTACGAGCTCGACATGTTCGGCTTCGTCACTGCCGCCTCAGCGATGCCGCAAGGATTTGGCTTTACGAATGGCACGACACCGTGCCTGACTTTCGGCGTTACGAACGGCGCATTCTGCAAGAATCGCGATGCACACCTGTTCTGGGATGCCATCCACCCGACGAAGACGGCGCACCGTCTACTTGGTGAAATCGCCTTGGGCGCTTTGCCGGTTACCAACTAAAGCTTCGCCGGCGGGAGGCACTGGAAGCCTCCCGCCGCTATGGCGTCCACGCGTAGCCGATCTTCATGAACCAGGTCCTGTCGGATACGGTCAGCTTGTCGACCGAGTCGTCATCGATGTACTGGTCGGAGTAACCCAGGAAGAACACCGTCTGCGGGTTGAGCTTGTAGGAGTACAGCAGCTGCCTGCCTACGTCACGTGAGCGAGCATCCTCGTCGTCGATGTATTGCTCCAGGTTGCGTTCGACGTCGGTAACCTGTGCCGTCAGTCGCAGGAGGCTGCGCAGATTAAACTGCCAGGTGAGCCGTGCGTCGGCCACGGTTGCATTGAATATCGGTTCGTTATCCTGCGTATCCAGTGCGGCGTAAACGCCCTTCAAACGCAAGAACAACTGGCGGCCGATATTCCAGTTGACATGAGGTTCGAGGCGGAAGGTCTTACCGAGCCGGTTGTTGGTGTAGTCGATCCTGTCACCGAAGACCGCCAGTGCGGCGAGCGCCACGCCGCCTGCAGGCTGAATTTCGGCATAGACGCGCAGACTCCGCTGGTCGTAGGTAACACCTTCCCAGAATTCTCTCGCGTCGACCGCCGCGAACTGGAACCAGGTCTGGCGTGTCCCGCCGAAGCCTACCCGCAGAACATTTTCATGCCCCAGCATGCGGCCGTCTTCATCCTGCGCATGTTCCACATGGACGCTCGCTCTCACGCGATTCCACCACTGGTCGTCGTCGCCGTACCAGAAGTGACCAACCACCCACTCGAATTGCCGCGCGCCCACCCGGCTAATGAAGCCCGAATCCGCCCTGAAGCCCGAATCGAAGTCCTCGTACTCGGCATTTGCGAACCACTCACGCGACTTGTAGTCGTAGCGGATACGCGCTGCCTCACCGGAGAAAGACCCTTCCGGCTGCCCGAACTCGATCGCCGTGGCCAGCGGGTACTCGGTTTCCGACGCCAGGTACTGGAACTCGACCGAGTGTTGATCGCTGAATTTCCAGCGCCCGTCAACGCCGCCAACCGCATTCCTGTAGTCCGCGCTATCCCTGGCGGTCACGAGTACACCCAGCGACGAGGTATTGTCGAACCCATAGCTGTACCGCCCCACCAGGGCCGTATTGGAAAACTCGAACGTCTCCGAGTCGGAATCAAACACGCCGGGAAACAACAGGTTTGTTTCAGCGTCCTCGGCCATGAAGAAGCCGAACGTATGGTCCCCACGCTTACCGGTCAATTTGATGCCCGCCTGTGGATCGGCAACGGTACGCGTGAACACAGCGTCCAGGGGCGTATTGAAGTAATCGGCCCCTTCCAGGAAGAACGGCCGCTTCTCGGGAAAGAACAGCGCGAATCGATTGTTGACATCCAGTTGCAGTACGTCGGCCTCGATTTGCGAGAAGTCGGGGTTGATGGCCAGGTTGGCCGTCAGGTCAGGGGTAATCCCCCAGCGCATCGTCAGTCCGCCCTCGAACTCCATCCCGGTTGACGACAGCGGTATGCGCCCGGGTTCGTCGGTCGTTTCGACGTGTGATGCCGTCAGCGTCGGCACCACCTCGATGTCCCGACTGGGCTCGGAGCCGTCCAGTCCGCGCAGCTTGCTCACCTGGCACAGGTAACAGCTCCGGTCCCTGTCCTGCGGGTTACTCGAGAGCCGGCGGGTACGATCCCGCGGGTACACGCGGACCACGTCGTAGCCCCAGGTCTTCCTGCCCTCCCCAGCCGGGAAACGCAGCTGGCTGAGCGGAATACGCATCTCGACGACATAGCCCCTGTCGCCGATCTGTCCTGCCGATTCCCAGATTGCATCCCAGGACAGTTCCTGCTCCCAGCGATTGCCGCCCGAGCTGACATCGCTGTAGGTCTTGTCCATTTGTACGCCGAGCGGGTTCGCAAAAAACTGGAACGCTCGCCGCTCGTCATTGTAAGTGTCGAGGACGATGCCAACGTGGTCGTCCTCCCAGGCGGAATCCCGATCGCGGAGGTAGGCCCGAATCGCCGCAGGTGCAGGGTCCCTGGCGTCGAACGCCACGTAAAGGTTCTCGCCGTCTTCGATCAGGTAGGCAATCGTCCTGACCGGCGCCGGGACGTTCTCCGCGGGCCCCGTCTCCACGTCGAGCTCGATCCGGACCGCATCCGCCCACTCACCGTCAGACAGGACACCATCAACGCTGATCTCGGACTGCAGGCGTGGCAGTTCGCTGACCACACCGAAAACCGCCGCCGGCGCCAAAGCGGTGCAGAGGACCATGGTCTGGATGAGGCGGGTATGACGCACGACGGGACTCACGCAGAAGCGGCAACGCAAAAAAGGAGCGCATGATACACCAAACAAAAAAAAAGCCCGCAGCAGGCTGCGGGCTCTTGCACGTCGAAAAAACGCCGTTTCTGCTTAGAACTTCCAGCCCACTGCAATGCTGTAGACCATCGGATCGATCTCAACATCGAAGTTCAGCGGAACTTCCGGAATCGAGGCTTCCGTGTCGATATCTATCCAGCGCACGGCCACGTTCAGGAACATCTTGTCCGACAGATCGAAATCCGCCCCTGCCTGCACAGCGAGGCCAAAGGAACCGTCCAGGCTCAACGACGTGTCTGGCAACACAGACGTTGTTTCCTCGTCAAAGAACAGCGTGTAGTTCAGGCCGGCACCGACGTACGGATGGAACGGGCCTTGCGTGTCGAAGTGATAATTCAGGCTGAAGGTCGGCGGCAAGTGCTTCGTTTCGGCGAGTTTTACGGCACCGGTCGGGTCATGCACGTCGTGTGAAAACGGCGTTGCTGCGAGAATCTCGAACGCGATATTCGGCGTGAAGAAGTAGGAGCCATTGAAGATCAATGCCGAACCGCTGTCCACCGATACGACGTCACCATTGTCCGACTTCGGATCAACCATGCCAGCGCCGACGCGCAGCAGCCAATCGCCCTTTTCATAGGCTTGAGCAGGCAACGCAATCATCGTCAATGCGGCGATCGCGAAGAAAAGTTTTGGTAGTTTGTTCATGACTGCACCCTTTGCGAAAAAGTTTCAATTCCGCGCGGATGAGAACATCCTAATATACGCTCAGCAATCGCGGATACTACTGATTGCCAGCTTTTTGCCGAAGTTGCCCAACGAGGCCTTTGCGCCGTGCAAAAAAAAGGCCCCTCAATGAGGGGCCTTTTGTTGTCTGGAGCGGGAAACGAGGTTCGAACTCGCGACCTCAACCTTGGCAAGGTTGCGCTCTACCAGCTGAGCTATTCCCGCGGAGGGCCGAGATTGTAGCCACTTGCCGGCCACTGTCAAGGACATTTGCGGCTTTTGGCGCTAGTTGTCGCCGTCCGCCATGATGAACGGCCACGCGGCGCGCAAATAGACGATCATCGACCAGATCGTCATCACAGCGGCCAGGACCAGCAGTACGAATCCGACCGTGTAAACCGGCAAGCCCAAAAGGTCATGCTGGTAGACCATGAAACCGATACCGAACATCTGCAGCGTCGTCTTGATCTTGCCCGTGACGTCGACCTTGACGTTCGCGCGCT
This sequence comes from uncultured Gammaproteobacteria bacterium, assembly GCA_963698895.1. Taxonomy (GTDB): domain Bacteria; phylum Pseudomonadota; class Gammaproteobacteria; order Steroidobacterales; family Woeseiaceae; genus UBA1847. The sequence goes on from CAVOSO010000003.1 coordinate 602,196, forward strand.
CTCCGATCGTCGCCATCCATTCACGAAGCGCCATGATGGTGATTTCGCGACCGATAATGATCATCGCGATAATGTCTTCGAACCAGCCCGCCTGGGCCTGGACGAGCATCACCAGGATAATCGAAACCATGAGCTTGTCGGCAACCGGATCCAGGAACTCACCGAAGCGAGAGGTCTGGTTGAAGCGCCGCGCGACCCAGCCATCGACCATGTCCGTGACGGCGGCCAGGCCGAATACGACGGCCGCAATCGGGCGCGCATACTCGAGCGGGCTGTAGAAACAGACCACCACGACGGGGATCGCCGCGATACGCAGCAACGTCAGGATATTGGCGAGATTAAGCTTCACAGAATCGTCCGTTGTTCTTCGTTATTGATCGACGTGGAGCTCATTGTATATGGTTTCAGCCAGTGTGCGTCCAATCCCGCGCACTTTGGCAAGGTCGTCGACACCCGCGCCGACGACGCCCTGGAGCCCACCGAATTGCCGCAACAGCTCCCTGCGCTTCTTCGGTCCGAGACCCGGGATCTGCTCGAGCGGAGACGTCGAGCGCGACCTGGCTCTGCGTTGCCGGTGACCGGTGATCGCGAAGCGATGCGCCTCGTCGCGAATCTGCTGGACCAGCAACAACGCCGGTGAATCCGGAGGCAGTTGCATCGGCCGCTCGCTCCCCGGGCGAAACAGCCTTTCGGCACCCACGCGACGTGCCCTCCCCTTGGCGACGGCCACGACCGTCAGCCAGTCGAGCTCGAGCGCTTCGAGGACCTTCATCGCCGCCGCAAGCTGTCCCTTGCCGCCGTCGACAAACAGGACGTCGGGCATCGGTACTTCGCCTTTCTTGACGCGCTCGTACCGTCGGCGCAGCGCCTCGGCCATGGCGCCGTAGTCATCGCCGGCCGAGTCCGGACTCAGGTTGAAGCGTCGGTAGTCGCTCTTCATGGCACCGGCCGTGTTGAACACTACGCAGGACGCGACCGTAGCCTCCCCCGACGTATGACTGATGTCGAAGCACTCAATGCGCTGCGGGGCTTCGTCGAGCCCGAGTGCTTCGCCCAGCGCGACGAACTGCCGCCGAATCGTGGCATTGCTCGCCACCTTGAGGCTCAGGCCCTGCTCGGCGTTGGTGCGTGCCATCTCCAGCCAGCGTGAGCGGTCGCCCCGCACCTTGTCGCGGATGGCGACGCGGTGCCCTGCACGGGCCGACAGGGTCTGCTCGAGCAACCTGGCGTCCTCGATTTCCACGTCCAGCACGATCTCGGCGGGTGCTTCCCGGCCCAGGTAGTACTGCTGGACGAAACCGTTGAGCAGCTTCTGCTTGTCCGTCTCCCCAGGCAGTTTCGGAAAATGATCGCGACTGCCAATGATCGACCCGTTGCGAATAAAAAGCACTGTCACACAGTGGATCGCAGCGTTCGACGCGAAACCCAGGATGTCCAGGTCCTTGCGGTTCGTTCGCGTGACGAGCTGCTTGGCCTGGATTTCCTTGAGGCGTGAAATCTGGTCGCGAAAACGCGCCGCCTGCTCGTAGTCCTGTGCCGCGGACGCCTGTTCCATGCGGCGGATAAACGTATTGACCACGCTCCGGTTCCTGCCTTCGAGAAACAGGATCGCCGCATCGATGTCCTTGCGGTATTGCTCCGCATCGACAACGCCGACGCAGGGGGCCGTGCAGCGTTTGATTTGATATTGCAGGCACGGTCTTGTGCGGTTGTTGAAATAGCTGTCCTCGCAGTTACGAATCAGGAACAGCTTCTGCAGTTCGTTGAGCGTCTGGCGCACGGCGCGCGTACTCGGGTAAGGCCCGAAGTAACGTCCCTTCCCCTTGCGTGCACCGCGATGGAACTTCAGGCGCGGGAACGCATGCTCCGTCGATGCGTAGATATAGGGGTAGCTTTTGTCATCACGCAGCAACACGTTAAATCGCGGCTTGTGCTGCTTGATCAGGTTGTACTCGAGAATCAGGGCCTCGGCTTCCGTATTGGCAACCGTGACCTCCACGCGGGCGACCTGCTCCAGCATCGCGATCGTTTTCGGTGCCGATTGCGAGCGGTGAAAATAACTGGACACCCGCTTCTTGAGATCGCGCGCCTTGCCGACGTAGATCACCTTGTGTTTCGCATCGAGCATGCGGTACACGCCCGGCCGATGTGTCAGGCTGTGCAGGAAGGATTTGATCTCGAATGCCGTGTCGTCACTCACGGCACTATTTATCCAGCAAGTCTCTTACCCCTGCAAATATCGCGTCGAACATCGCTGCGGTCAGGCGGCGCGTATTCGTGTTATAGCGACTGCAATGGTAGGAATCGAGGACGCGGAACTGGCCGAGTTCGTGCAGTGCGGCATGCGCGAACTTGTAGTCCGCCTGCCGCAAGCCCATCGCTTTGATAATGGCTCGATGGGCGATACCGCCAAGCGCGACGACTACGGAACCCGGCGGCAGTGTTTGCAATTCGTTCGCAAGAAAACGGTTGCAGGTATTGATCTCCGCACCGACGGGCTTGTTATCGGGTGGCAGGCACTTCACGGCGTTGGTAATACGGCAGTCGATCAACTCGAGGCCATCGTCAACGGCTTCTGAATGCTCGCGCGTGCTAAACCCGTACTTATGCAGCATCTGGTAGAGCAAGATGCCGGCATGATCGCCCGTAAACGGCCGGCCGGAGCGATTCGCCCCGTGCATGCCCGGCGCCAGTCCCACTATCAGGAAGCGCGCGTCCGGCGCGCCGAACGGCGGCACGGGCCGGCAGTAGTAGTCGGGGTAGCGCTCGTTGACGTCGTCGAGAAAACCGGCAAGCCGCGGGCAAGCCCGGCAATTCTTGTCGAAGACCGTCACTTGTCCATCATGTGACGGACAATCGCGCGCCCGAAACCGCGTGTGCCGACCAGGCGAGCTCCCGGGATCAGCTCCTCGAGCTGCTGCTGAACTTCTTCCTTGCTGTGCGTTCTGGCCTTGCGTTTCGGTTTGCGGATCGCGCTGCGCAGGCGTGCAAGATCGAAGGTCAACTCGCCGTTCTTGATCGTGCCGGCAACGCCCTTGATGATCAGGTCCGCGGCCTCCGTCCAGCCAAGATAACGCAACATCATCTCGGCGGAGAGAATCAGCGAGCCCGGGTTCACACGGTTCTTACCGGCGAAACCCGGCGCCGTGCCATGGGTTGCCTCGAACACAGCGAGGCCCTCGCCGATGTTGCCACCCGGCGCAATGCCGATGCCGCCGACCTGTGCGGCAAGCGCATCCGAAATGTAGTCGCCGTTAAGATTCAGCGTGGCTATGACGTCGTATTCTTCGGGCTGCAGCAGGATCTGCTGCAGGAAGTTATCCGCGATAACGTCCTTGATGATGATCTCGCGACCTGTCACCGGGTTGTCGAAGGCCAGCCAGGGACCACCGTCTTTCTCGGTCGCACCGAATTCGGTTCGTGCTACGTCGTACCCCCAGTGGCAGAACGCCCCCTCGGTGTACTTCATGATGTTGCCTTTGTGCACGAGTGTCACAGACCCCTGGTCGCGTTCGATGCAGTGCTGGATCGCCTTGCGGACCAGTCGTTCGGAGCCTTCACGAGAAACCGGCTTGATGCCGATACCCGAACTCGCCGGGAAGCGGATCTCGGTGACGCCGAGCTCTTTCTGCAGGAAGTGAATGAGCTTCTGGACTTCCTGCGAACCGGTCGGGTACTCGATACCCGCGTAGATGTCTTCCGTGTTCTCGCGGTAGATCGTCATGTCGACGAGATCCGAATCCTTCATCGGCGTTTCGACACCCGGGAAGTAACGGATCGGCCGCACGCAGGCGTACAAGTCGAGCGTCTGGCGAATCGCAACGTTCAGCGACCGGATGCCGCCGCCCGTGGGTGTCGAGAGCGGCCCCTTGATGGACACCACGTAGCGCCGCAACGCGTCAAGCGTCTCGTCCGGCAGCCAGATATCGTCGCCATACACGGCCACCGACTTTTGCCCGGCAAACACGGGCATCCAGCGAATCTGGCGATGATCCTTATAGGCCAGCTCGACCGCCGCCTCGACGACGTTGAGCATGACCGGCGTGATATCGGCGCCGATGCCATCGCCCTCGATGTACGGGATGATCGGGAAGTCCGGGACGTTGATCGTATGATCCGGATTGATCGTGATGGCCTCGCCATCGGCGGGCACATTGATATGATCGTATTGCATGAGTATCTCGAATAGGGGCCTGGATGGCGCGCCATGAGGCGTGGCCGAAAAAGGCGTGCATTGTACAGACTGCCGGGGATGACCTGAAGTGCTGATCCTGCTGAACAAGCCTTTCAGGGTGCTGAGCCAGTTCCGGGACCCGGACGGCCGCGCAACCCTCAGCGACTACGTGAATATCCCCGGCGTTTACCCGGCGGGGCGCCTCGATTATGACAGCGAAGGCCTGCTGTTGCTGACCGACGATGGTCCATTGCAGGCACGCATCAGCCAGCCCCGGTCGCGCACGCGCAAGACCTACTGGACCCAGGTGGAAGGCAGCCCGACCGATGACCAGCTGCAACAACTCGTGAGCGGCGTCACACTGAAAGACGGCCCGGCCAGGGCGGTCTCGGCCCGCGGCATCGAGGAACCCGCGAATCTCTGGGAACGCGACCCGCCGATACGCTTTCGCGCCAACATTCCCACATCATGGATCGAGGTTGTGCTGACCGAAGGGCGCAACCGCCAGGTAAGGCGCATGACGGCCGCCGTCGGGCTGCCTACGTTGCGACTGATCCGCTGTGGAGTGGGAGACTGGACCCTGGACGGCCTGCAACCCGGGGAGTGGCGAAACGCCTGACAGGCAGGCCTATAGCCCGGAAATCCGCATGGCGACTTCCATGGCCTGCTCGTAGTTCAGCCGCGGATCCACCGTGGACTTGTAGGCTCGCGCAAGGTCACCGTCCGTCAGACCGCGCGCCCCGCCCGTGCACTCCGTGACATTCTCGCCCGTCAGCTCGAGGTGCACACCACCGAGGTAGGTGCCCATCTTTTCGTGCACGCGGAAGGCGGCCTCGAGTTCGGCCACGATGTTCTCGAAGCGGCGCGTCTTGGTGCCGTCGGCCGTGCTCTCGGTGTTGCCATGCATGGGGTCGCAAACCCACAGGACCGGTGAACCCACCTCACGGACGGCCGAGATCAGGTCCGGAAGGTGCTCTTCGATCGCCTTCGCGCCGTAGCGGTGAATCAGGGTCAGGCGACCCGGCTCGTCATTCGGATTCAGGGTCCGGACCAGGTCCTGGATCCATTCACGGGTCATGCCCTGCCCGACCTTGACACCGATCGGGTTCGCAATGCCGCGGAAATACTCGATATGGGCACCATCCATCTGTGCCGTGCGCATGCCGATCCAGGGGAAATGCGTGGTCAGGTTGTACCAGTGCCCGCGGCGCTCGAGAAAGCGCGTCTGGGCTTGCTCATAGTGCAAGTGCAGGCCCTCGTGCGCCGCGTAAATATCGGCGCGCTGCGTGCGATGAAACTGGCGGCCCGACACGGTCTCCAGGAAGTCGAGGGAGTTGGAGATGGACGCAACGATCGCCTGGTATTCCTCGGCTGCCTGCGAGTGCCCTACCCAGCTGAGATCCCAGTACTCCGGGTGATGGAGATCGGCGAAGCCGCCGTCGATCAGCGAACGCACGAAATTCAGGGTTAGCGCTGCGCGCTCATAGCCGCGCAGGATCATCTGCGGATCGGGGACTCTTTCATCCGGCGTGAAGCCGCTGCGATTCACGAGGTCCCCACGGAAGCTCGGCAGCGACAAGCCGTCGCGCGTCTCGGTGTCGGCAGAGCGCGGTTTCGCATACTGACCGGCCATGCGCCCGACCCGGATCACGGGCTTCTTGAGCCCATAGATCATGACGAGACTCATCTGCAGCAGGATCTTGAGCTTGTCGACGATGTTCTCCGACGTGCACTCTTCGAACGTCTCCGCACAATCGCCACCCTGCAGGACGAACGCCTCACCGCGCTGGGCCTTGGCGATGTGCTCCTTGAGTGCATCGACTTCCCAGGACGTCGTAATCGGTGGCAGGCGGCTCAGATCCGCGACGGCGCGATCCAGCGCCGCCTTGTCGGGATACGACGCCTGTTGCGAGGCCGGGAAACGTTGCCAGCTGGCCGGATGCCAGTCGCTTTTCGGTAGGGTTCTGCTCACGTTGTTCTCTTGTCCTGTCAGTCAATCCCGCGGGAATCCCGGGATGGTGATCGCGGACTATGCCACGGCAACTGGGCTGGCTCAAAAGTTTCTGCCGCAATCAACAACTTAGCGATCTTCGGGAAGCCGGTATAGACCGCTTTGGACGACATAGGCACAATGCCCGCCTTATCGGCCCACGGGGCAGGAGAAAATGACCATGCAAGACATTCTGAAACAGCTCGGCATCGAGGCTGTTAACGACGGCACCTGGTTCGGCAGCACATCAGTGTCCGACAATTCGGCAGGCCTGATCGAGTCAAGAAACCCGGCGACGGACGAGATCATCGCAAGCGTCCGGGCGACGACGATGGACCAGTACGAAGAGGTTGTTACCAGGGCGCGGGAATCGTTCGCAGTCTGGCGCGATATACCGGCCCCGGTTCGCGGCGAGGCTGTGCGCCGCATTGCGCTTGCCCTGCGCAAGCACAAGGATGCGCTCGGGAGCCTGGTGGCGCTGGAAAACGGCAAGATCAAGGCGGAAGGTGACGGCGAAGTCCAGGAGATGATCGACATAGCCGACTTTGCGGTCGGCCAGTCACGGATGTTGTACGGCCGCACCATGCACTCGGAGCGACCGCAACATCGCATGTACGAACAGTGGCACCCGCTCGGCCTGGTTGGCACCATTTCGGCATTCAACTTCCCGGTTGCCGTCTATGCGTGGAACGCCTGCATCGCGGCCGTCTGCGGCAACGTCAATATCTGGAAGCCGTCACACAGCACGGCGCTGTGTGCGGTGGCGGTGCAGAAGATCATCAACGAAGCGCTCGAGGGCATGGATCTGCCGCCGGTGTTCTTCCTGATCAACGGTGACCCGACTTCACATGATCTCGCGAACCGGTTCGTCGAAGACAAACGGATCAACCTGATTTCCTTCACGGGCTCGACCTGGGTCGGCCGTGGTGTCGGTGAGAAGCTTGCAAATCGCCTCGGCAAGTGCCTGCTCGAACTGGGTGGCAACAATGCCATCATCGTTGACGAACATGCCAATCTCGATCTCGCTATTCCGTCGATTGTGTTCGGCGCCGTCGGCACAGCCGGGCAACGCTGTACGTCGACGCGTCGTGTCATCGCGCACCGGTCGCGCTTCGACGAGGTCAAGAACGCCCTGGTCAAGGCCTACGGGCAGGTTCGCATCGGCGACCCGCTCGACCCCGATACCTTGATGGGACCGCTGATCAACGACGCAGCCGTAAGAACCGTCGAAGCCGCGTGCGAGGCGGTGCGCAAAGCGGGTGGCGAAATCCTCTGCGGCGGCGAGCGCATCGACGGGCCCGGACAACTTCATCACGCCGGCGATTGCAGTCGTTGAGAACGACTGGGAAATCGTCCAGCACGAGACCTTCGGCCCGATCCTGTACCTGATTCCCTTCGACACGCTCGACGAGGCGATCGCCCTGCAGAACGGCGTCGTCCAGGGACTGTCGTCCTCGATCTTTACCGACAATCTGCAGAACGCCGAGTACTTCCTGTCGCATGGCGGCTCGGACTGCGGTATCGCCAACGTCAATATCGGCACGTCCGGTGCGGAGATCGGCGGTGCGTTTGGTGGTGAGAAGGAAACCGGCGGTGGCCGCGAGGCTGGTTCGGATTCGTGGAAGGCTTACATGCGCCGCCAGACGAACACGATCAACTGGGGCAAGGACCTGCCACTGGCCCAGGGCATCAATTTCGATCTATAGCTTCGAAGCGATTCTCGGCGCGGTTCTTGCGGACCGCGCCCGCTTCAAACACCTGGCCGCTCATCGCGATATACACGCCGGGCTTCGCTGTCTGGACGGCGGCAACGGCCATGCCGACATTGAACATGGCATCGGTCGTGCGAAAGCGCGCGGGCGTGAGTGCGCCGGTCAAAACGATCGTCTTCCCGTCCAGACCGAGCAGGTATTCCGCTGTTTCGGGCATCGTATCCGTGCCGTGCGTCACGACGAACTGCGTGGCGTCGTCCGCCGCGATGTAATCGCGCAACAATTTCCGGTCGGCATCCTGGATCTCGAGGCTGTCCTTGCGCATGAGCGGCACCACGTCGAAGTCGAACTGCACCAGGCCCTCGCGCAGGATGTGTTCCATCTGCGATTCACCCACTTCGAACTGGCTCAACGAGTCGAAGTAGATCTTGTCGATTGTCCCGCCTGTCGTAATAAATCGAATACGCATATTTCGTTCGCTTGCCGGCCATCCCTGTAGCGACCACAACGTACGGGAATCGGCGATAAAGGGGAAGAGCCAGGTGGGCCCTACCGCCTCTCGCCAGGCAGCAATGCAATCCGTTATTCACGCAATAGCTATTGCGCTCCCCGCTGCTATGATCACTATGTGGAAGTGAATGGCCGCTCTCGTCGCCGGAACTTTCGGTTGCCGGCACTACTGCTGCTCCTGGCCCTGTACTGGAGCGCATTGCCGGCTGCGGCCACGACGACCGTGATCGAACTGGAGATCGACGGCGCCATCGGTGTCGCAACCGCCGACTACATCACGAGCGGCATCGACCACGCCGAAGACGTCGGCGCCGAACTCGTCATTATCAAGATCGACACGCCGGGTGGGCTGATGAAACCCACGCGCGAGATTGTGCAGCGCATACTGGCGGCATCGGTACCGGTTGCCGCCTACGTAACGCCCGCGGGCGCGCGTGCCGACAGCGCCGGCACGTATATTCTGCTCTCGTGCCATGTTGCCGCCATGACACCCACGTCACACCTCGGGGCCGCAACGCCGGTACCCCTGATGAATGCCGCGCCGCCAAGCGAAGACGATGGCGATGGTGACGGCGAGCAATCCGGATCGGCCGCGGACCGCAAAGTCATGAATGACGCGGTGTCGTATATTCGAAGCCTGGCCGAACGGCACGGGCGCAATGCCGACTGGGCCGAGACCGCGGTGACCGAAGCCGCAACCCTGACCGCCACCGAAGCCCTCGAACAAGGTGTCATCGAATTCATTGCAGCGGATCGCGACGAACTACTGACCCAGGTCGACGGATTCGACGTCGAGATTGACGGCCAGTCTCGCCCCCTCTCGACGAGCGACGTCGACATCGAGGTCTTTGAGGCGAACTGGCGCATCCGTCTGCTTACCGTCATTTCGAACCCGGAGATCGTGCTGTTGCTCGGCCTGATCGGTCTTTACGGTTTGATGTACGAGGGATGGAACCCGGGTGCGATCGTACCTGGCGTCGTCGGCGCCATCTGCCTCTTGCTCGCCGCCTATGCGTTGCAGGTCCTGCCCGTCAACTATGCCGGCCTCGCCCTGATTCTTATCGGTGTCGCCCTGATGGTCGCCGAGGCCTATGCGCCGAGTTTCGGCGCCCTGGGACTCGGGGGCATTGTTGCGTTCGTCTTTGGCTCCGTCATCATGTTTGACACCGGTGTGCCGGGGTTCGGGATTTCCTACGTGTTCGTCACGGGACTCGGACTGGTTTTCGCGGTCCTGCTGATCTGGCTCATCGGCTTCCTGCTGAAACTGCGCCGGCGCGGAGCCGTCTCCGGCAGGGAGTCCATCGTCGGCGCAACCGCCATCGCCATGGAAGACTTCGCCACGACCGGCAAGGTGTGGCTCGAAGGCGAGGCCTGGCATGCAAGAAGCCAGGAGCCCGTCACCAAGGATGAGGAACTCGTCGTCACCAGGCTCGACGGGCTCACCCTCGACGTAGAGCGGGCAGCGGCACCGACATCGCCAAAACACCAATAGCCTGTCATTTACCAGGAGACTGTTATGCCTCTCATTTCCTACGCTGTTCTCGGGGTGGTGCTTGTCCTTTTCCTGTCCCAAATGATCAAGATCCTCCAGGAGTATGAGCGAGGCGTCGTTTTCTTTCTCGGGCGATTCCAGAGAGTCAAAGGTCCGGGCCTCATCATCCTGATTCCCGGACTGCAAAAGATGACGCGTGTCGACCTGCGCGTCATGGTCCTCGACGTACCCACACAGGATGTCATCAGCAGGGACAATGTGTCGGTCAAGGTCAACGCCGTTATTTACTTCCGCATCGTCGACCCTGAAAAGGCGATCATTCGCGTCGCCAATTTTTTCGAAGCGACCAGCCAGCTCTCACAAACGACGTTGCGTTCCGTGCTTGGCCAGCACGAACTCGACGACATGCTCGCTGAGCGTGACAAGCTCAATGAAGATATCCAGGTGTTGCTCGACCAGCGCACAGACAACTGGGGCATCAAGGTCGCGAACGTCGAAATCAAGCACGTCGACCTTGACGAAAGCATGATCCGCGCCATCGCGCAGCAGGCTGAGGCCGAGCGCGCCCGGCGGGCCAAGATCATCAACGCCGAAGGTGAGAAACAGGCGGCCGCAACGCTGGCCGAAGCGGCGCGCATGCTCGCCCAGGAAAGCCTGGCATTGCAGCTTCGCTACCTGCAGACCCTGAAGGAGATCTCCAGCGAGAAGACCAATACGATCGTATTCCCGTTGCCGCTGGACCTCATGGAGCCATTGCTGAAAATCGCCAGGACGGCGAGCACGAAAGACTGACGTCGCCTGACGATTTAGCCTGCGGACACCGGCGGTATCGAGACGATGATTTCCGCGCCGCCGAGGTCCGCTGCTTGTTGAATGATCAGCTGCCCGCCGTAGGAACGGGCGATGTCTTTCACCACCGCGAGGCCGATGCCGTGTCCCGGCGTGGATTCGTCCAGACGCATACCGCGCTGTAACAAGGCATCGGCAGCCTCCTGCGGAATCCCGGGCCCGTCATCCGCGACGGTCAGCACCATGCCGCTGGCTGCCGAAGAACGCCCGGACGACGGTACGATAGCGATGCGGACTTTCCGCGTGCACCACTTGCAGGCGTTGTCGAGCAGATTGCCTGCAAGCTCCAGGAAGTCGCCGGTGTCGCCACGGAATTGCATGCCCTTCGCGATGCGCACATCGAATTCCGGTTGCTTGTCGCGGTACACCTTGCGCAGGCCATCGATCAGCCGCGCCACTTCCTTCTCAACCGGCACGGGCACGAGCACGAGCTGGTCGGCTGATGCGGCCGGCTTGCGCAGCTGGTAACGCACGATTTCGTCCATGCGATCGATCTGTTCGTTGTAGCGCCGGCTGAAGTTCCCGCCCTGCCGGTCGTTGAGCAACGCGCGCATCGCAGCCAGTGGCGTCTTCAGACTGTGTGCCAGGTTGTCCAGTGTGTAGCGGTAACGATCGGAACGTGCGCGCTCACTGTCGATGAGCAGGTTCAGGTTTCGCGCGACACCCTTGAGTTCGGTCGGGAACTGCCCGGACAGCGACGCCCGGTCGCCCTCCTCGATTTCCGTGATCTCGGTCTCGATCTGCCGCAGCGGCTTCAGGAGGCCGCGCAGGAGCATCGAAAATGCCAGCACCATGGTCAAGGCGACGGCGGCGAACCAGCCGAACAACTGTCGCCGAAAGCCCGCGACCTGTGCGTTAAACCCGTCGAGGGTCTCCGCAACTTTGAAGACATAGGGCTGCGAGGCACCGTTGTCGAGCTCCCAATCGACAGCCAGGCTCAGGGTCAGCAATGGTGTGCCATCGGCCAGCGTCTCGCGCGCGAACCGGTGCTCGCCGAGGTCGAGGCTGGCGCCCGGGGGAATCTCGAACCCCAGTGCGGACCGCGATCGCCACAGGACGGTGCCATCGACGGCGCGCATCTCCGCATAGAGACCCGAGCCGATGCGTTCGAGGCGCGGCTCGCGCAGGCGTTCCGGCATGACCAGTCGCCCGGTCTCGTCCGGCTCTGCGGCCGCGAGCAGGCCCACGAGGTGGCCATCGAGGATATCCTGGCGCGCCTGTTCCCCCGCCTCGGTAAACGCGCGATCGAGGACGGCCGTCGTCGCGCCGAAGAAGAACAGCAGCAGGACGCTGACAGAGACGAGGAGTCGGCTGCTGAGTGAATTCATCCAGGTCTCAGTCGACCTGGTTACGCTCCAGCGCGAAGCGGTAGCCGCGCCCTCGTAGCGTCTCGATCGGCTTGATGGAATTGTCTGGGTCGAGTTTCTTGCGCAGCCGCCCGATGAACACTTCGATGACATTGCTGTCGCGTTCGAAGTCCTGGTCGTACAGGCGATCGGTCAACTCGGCTTTGGAGATCACCTGGCCTGCCCTGACCATGAGGTACTCGATAATCTTGTATTCGAAACTCGTCAGGTCGATCGATTCATCGTTGACCCTGACATCCTGGCGCGACATATCGAGCGTCACGGGGCCGGCGGTCAGCACCGAGGATGCCCAGCCGCCGCTGCGTCGCAAAAGTGCATTGACGCGTGCGCTGACTTCCTCGAAATGAAACGGCTTGACGACGTAGTCGTCCGCGCCCGCACTCAGGCCATCGACCTTGTCTTCCCAGCGGTCGCGCGCGGTGAGGATCAGGATCGGATAGGAATGTCCGTCAGCGCGGACCTGCTTGATGATGTCGAGCCCTGACACCTCGGGCAGGCCGAGGTCGATAATCGCGAGGTCAACCGGGTACTCACTCGCGAAGTACAGCCCTTCCTTGCCGTCCGCAGCCTGCTCGACCGCAAATCCGCTCTCGGTCAGCTTGCGCGAAAGCGATTCACGCAGTGTTGCATCGTCTTCGATTACCAGCAATCGCATGTTCCCTGCTCCTTCCTACTGGTCGAGAAAGATTAGCGGCGCGGGCCGTTGACCTTGTGGGTCCTGACCTTGCCGTCCTTGGTGAGAACTTTGATGTAATGCACTTCGCGGCCGCCCTGCACCCTGGTCTGGGAGTCGACAATGCGGTCACCGGGCTGCAAGCGACGTCGCACCGATGCCGTGGCCTCGGACAACGACATGCCATCCTTGGCGGCAGCCAACTGCGGCTGGCCGGCGTATTGCTCGTGCTGCGCTCTCAGGTTCTCTTCGAGATCGAACGCATTGGCACGCAGCGGCATCGTGGCCGCTGCGGCCAATAACAGCAGTGTCAGTGCGATACGCATGCGCCAAGTGTGGTACGGCCGCAGGCTGATTGCAACGAAGCGCGTCACATCGTTTTCCCGTTACGTCCCGTTGTTACCGGGCCGGCCGGACGTCAACGCGGACTTTGATCCGATTACCCGGGTCGTACGGCATCTCGGTCACGTATTTCTGACCGTGGTAGCGGTACATCACGCGGTAGCCGTCGATGCGCTCTTCCTGGTGCGAGCGGTAGCGCGTTTCGCAGCGCTCGACCGGACGCCCGTGCCTCTCGACGGCCGACCCGTGGCGCTCCCGCGCCGACTCATTACCGATTGCGGCACCGATCAGGGTTCCCGCGACGGTCGCCGCGTCGTTGCCGCTGCCACTGCCAATCTGGTGACCGATAACGCCACCAATGATCGCGCCCAGCAGCGTGCTGCCACCGCGACGTCCGGCGTTGCGATCGACCGAGTAGTATTCCATTTCTTCCCAGCATTCCTGCACCGGCGTCCGCACCGTCACGTAATTGACGATCGGCTCGGCTCGAGATGACCTTGGCGTAGTCATACTGCGGGGCGGCTACCGCGGTAACCGTTATCAGCCGCAGGCGGTGCTGCCAAACAGCATCGCGGCAAGGGCGAAGGTTGCGATTACGTGTTTTTGCGTTCATGGTCTTGTCCTTCGTTGCGAACGACTGGCCCTTTGCCAGCCTGGGGACAAGATTAGCGCCCGCCGCAATGAACCGTTGCTGAACGCCTACCCGACGTCTTTCTTGGCTTTGCGCCAGCGTTGGTCGAGCGCTTCGAGGTCCAGGTTGGCGATCTTGAGGCCCGCTGCACCGATTCCGGCTTCCATCTCCCTGAATCGGCGTTCGAACTTGTGATTGGCGGCGGTCAGGGCACTTTCCGGGTCGACGTCGAGGTGCCGGGCGAGATTGACCACGGCGAACAGCAGGTCCCCCAGTTCTTCCTCGATGCGGTCTGCATCGCGCGTCCCGATCGCATCCTCGAGCTCCGCCAGCTCTTCGTGAATCTTCTCGTGGACGCCCCTGCGATCCGGCCAGTCGAAACCGACCCTGGCCGCCCGTTTGCCGAGTTTCTGCGCCCGCTTCAGCGCCGGCAGCGCCCGCGCGACGCCCGCCAGCGCGCTGGTGTCAGTGCTCGCCGGCACGTTCCTGCTGCCTTGATCTCCTCCCAGCTGCCGTCCTGCCTTGCCCACTTTCCGCTCTTCGGCGGAGCCGAATACGTGCGGGTGCCGCCGCGATCAACTTGTCCGAGATACCCTCCGCGATGTCGTCGAAGTCGAAAAGCCCGTTCTCGTCACGCCATCTCGGCATGGAACACCACCTGGAACAGCAGGTCGCCCAGTTCGTCGCGCAGATCCGTCGATGTCCTCACGCGCAATCGCGTCGGCCACCTCGTAGGCCTCCTCAATCGTGTACGGCGCAATGCTCGAGAAGTCCTGCTCAAGGTCCCAGGGGCAGCCGGTCTCCGGGTTCCGCAGGGCACGCATAACTTCAAGTAATTTCTCTATACTAGTCATAACTACTGATTTAAAAGGTATTTGTCTGAAACGCCAAGCAGCATGTAGGCAGTCGCGCCCCAGATGCGCTGCCCGTCGTAATGGAATTCGACGATCGGCACGTCTGACCCTCGAATTCGCGTTCCACGTGCACGGTCATTGCGCTGCGTCCAGCAAGAACTCCAGCGGCACCTCGAACGCGTAATCGACCTCCGTCTTGTCAACCACGAGTTCCGGGTCGCCGACCGACGAGACCAATGACCGGCGTCACGGCAAACCCGGTGATCGTCGGCATCGACCGCAGGTAACCAATGACGTCGACGTCGTCCGGCGGAATACCGACCTCCTCGTGCGTCTCGCGCAAGGCTGTTGCCAGTACGTCCTGGTCATGGGCTTCCATGCTTCCGCCCGGAAAACTCACCTGCCCGGCATGGTGCTTGAGATGCGGAGCACGCTGCGTCAGCAGCACCGACAGCCCCGCGTCCCGCTCGATCATCGGTACCAGCACACCGGCCGGTTTCAGCGGCACGTTCAGCTTCTGCCGCATGCCCTGCGGCCAGCGACGGTGTCCCGGCGGCATAACCACGTCGAGCGGATCCGCCGGCAACTGCGTGCCGGC
Organism: uncultured Gammaproteobacteria bacterium; assembly: GCA_963698895.1. Taxonomy (GTDB): domain Bacteria; phylum Pseudomonadota; class Gammaproteobacteria; order Steroidobacterales; family Woeseiaceae; genus UBA1847. The sequence continues at coordinate 617,388 of CAVOSO010000003.1, forward strand.
GAAACGGGCTCGCAACGCGTCTGCGGTCAGCGGCCGGTCAGCCCAGCCGGTCAATGCTTGATACCGCCCTCTGTCAGCGCCGCCGGATCCAGCAGGCGATCCAGTTCGTCGTCCGTCAGATCGGTCATTTCCTTCGCAACGTCCTTGACGGCACGGCCTTCTGCGTAGGCCTTCTTGGCGACGGCCGCGCCCTTCTCGTAGCCGATGACCGGGTTCAGCGCCGTGACCAGGATCGGATTGCGGTCGAGCGCCCGGTGAATATTGCTCTTCGTTCACCGTAAAACCGGCGATCGCCTTGTCGGCGAGCGTCACGCAGGCGTTGGCCAGGATTTCGATGCTCTGCAGCAGGTTGTACGCCACGACGGGCAACATGACGTTGAGCTGGAAGTTACCGGACTGGCCGCCCATCGTGATGGTCGTGTCATTGCCGATGACCTGGGCCGCAACCATGGCGACGGCTTCCGGAATCACGGGATTGACCTTGCCCGGCATGATGCTGGAACCCGGCTGCAGCGCCGGCAAGGCGATTTCGCCGATGCCGGCGAGCGGGCCGGAATTCATCCAGCGCAGGTCGTTGGCGATCTTGGTCAGGCTCACCGCCAGTGTCCGCAGCTGCCCGGACGTCTCGACCGCCGCGTCCTGGCAGCTCAGCGACTCGAACTGATTCTCCGCCGCATGGAACGCGACGCCGGTCCGCTCGTTGAGCAAGACGGCAACTTTGCGACCAAACTTGGGATGCGCATTGATGCCGGTACCGACGGCCGTACCGCCCTGGGCCAGCGCCGTCAGGCGTTTCATCGTGTCGGTAAGACGTTCTGCCCCATGATCGACCTGGGAACGCCAGCCATCGAGCTCCTGCCCCAGCGTCACGGGCATGGCGTCCATGAGGTGGGTGCGCCCGGTCTTGACGATATCGCGCGTTTCGTCGGCCTTCGCCTCGAGCGTCGCCGAGAGGTGCTGCAAGGGCCGGCAGCAGCTTTTCGTGGATCGCGAGCGCCGCACTGACGTGCACGCAGGTCGGAATGACGTCGTTGCTGCTCTGGCTCATGTTGACGTGGTCGTTCGGGTGTACCTCGGCACCCAGCGCTTCGGTGGCGACATGCGCGATCACCTCGTTGGCATTCATGTTGGAGCTGGTGCCCGAGCCCGTCTGGAAAACATCGATCGGGAAATGCTCGTCATACTTGCCCTCGGCGACTGCCAGCGAGGCCTTCTGGATCGCGATGGCGATATCGCTCTTGATCAGGCCCAGCTCGGCATTGGCACCCGCCGCGGCCCACTTGACGAGGCCCAGCGCCGCAATGAACTGGCGCGGCATGGCCAGCCCCGATATCGGGAAGTTATTGACCGCGCGCTGCGTCTGCGCGCCCCACAGTGCATCTTCGGGGACCTCAAGTTCACCCATGCTGTCTTTTTCGATGCGAAATGCCTTGTCGTTCATGGCCGGTCCTGCTCCTGGCGCCGTCTTGACGCCCTTGATCTGTTCAGAAAAGGTGTATGATTCGCGCTTTGCGCGCGCAAGTCTACACGGGTTTCCCGAACATGAAAGTCTCCACCCTGAGAGCCCTGTCTCCGGCCGACGGCCGCTACGCCGACAAGGTCAACGGCCTCCGCGAGATCTTTCAGCGAATACGGCCTGATCCGGTATCGCGTCCTCGTGGAAGTGCGCTGGCTGCAGTACCTGGCCGACGAATCCGCGATCAAGGAACTGGCGCCCCTGTCGTCGGTCATGAAGGACGTCCTCAACCATATCGTCGACAAGTTCTCCCTGGACGACGCCGAGCGCGTCAAGGCCATCGAGGCGACCACCAATCACGATGTCAAGGCGGTGGAATATTTCATCCGCGAGAAACTCGGTGACGGACCGGAGACCCAGACGCTCAAGGATTTTCTGCATTTCGGCTGCACCTCCGAAGACATCAACAACCTGTCGTATGCGCTCATGCTGCGGTCCGGCCGGAGCGATGTCCTTGCCCCGCAAATGCGCGAGCTACGGAACAAGATCACGGGCATGGCACGCGAGTACGCCGGCCTGCCGATGCTGTCGCGCACGCACGGACAGACTGCGAGCCCGACAACGCTCGGCAAGGAACTTGCCAATGTCGTCGCGCGCCTGCAGCGCACCGAAAAGCAGTTTGCGGCCGTCGGCATCCTCGGCAAGTTCAATGGCGCGGTGGGCAATTACAACGCGCACGTCATCGCGTATCCGGACCTGGACTGGCCCGCGATCAGTCACGGGTTCATCGAATCGCTCGGGCTGCAACCCAATCCTTACACCACGCAGATCGAGCCCCACGACTGGACCGCCGAGTATTGCCACGCGCTCGTGCGTTACAACACCGTGCTCATCGATTTTGCCCGCGACATCTGGGGATATATTTCGCTGGGATACTTCACACAGAAGGTTGCCAAGGATGAGGTCGGCTCATCGACGATGCCGCACAAAGTCAACCCGATCGATTTCGAGAACGCGGAAGGCAACCTCGGCGTAGCGAATTCCATGCTCAGCCATTTCGCGGAAAAACTGCCTGTCTCTCGCTGGCAGCGCGATCTCACCGACTCGACCGTGCAACGCAATCTCGGCGTCGCTGTCGGCTACATGGTCATTGCGCTGCAGTCACTGCTGAAGGGCGTCGGCAAATTGCGCGTCAACGAAGCCGCGATTCATGCCGATGTCTCTGCGGCATGGGAAGTCCTCGCAGAGGCTGTGCAGACCGTCATGCGCCGCTACGGCATCGAGAACCCCTACGAGAAACTCAAGGCCCTGACCCGCGGCCAGGCGGTCACCAAGGACATCCTGCTCGAGTTCATCGGCACACTCGATATTCCCGACGCCGAGAAACAGCGTCTGCGCGAACTCACGCCGGAGCGCTACATCGGCATCGCCGACCGGCAGGCTCGCGACATCTGAGCATTGACGGATGCTGCAACTACCCGGTAGCACCGAGCAGTTTCTCGAATGTCATTGGCAGAAATATCCCCTGTTCATACCGCAGGCATTGGAGCGTCTGCGTCCGGCCGTCTCACGCAACGAACTCGGCTGGCTTGCCACGCTTGACGATGTCGAATCGCGACTTGTGTTTACGGATCGCGACGGCGAACAGGTTCGATATCGTGCGGAAACCGGACCCTTCGATGCCGAATACCTGGCTGGCCTGCCAAAGCGTGACTGGACACTGCTCGTGCATGACGTCGAGAAGCATCTGCCCACGATGCGCAGGCTTTTCGACTACGTGCCGTTCATCCCCGACTGGCGCATCGATGACCTTATGGTGAGCTTCGCGGCCCCCGGGGGCGGTGTGGGGCCGCATCGCGACAACTACGATGTTTTTCTCTGCCAGGGCATTGGTAGGCGCGAGTGGCATGTCGCATCAGGGAACGTACCGGACGACCCGGCTGCGAGCGACGACCTCGCGCTGACCGCGCCTTTCCAGGGCCAGGTGCATACGGCGCGTGAGGGCGACGTGCTCTACTTGCCGCCATCAGTCGCACACTGGGGCACCGCGACCCGCGCCTGTATTACCTACTCGATTGGCATGCGCGCGCCGCAACGATCGGACCTGCTGGCCGGGCTGCCCGATTCCGCACAGGAAAACCCGTTCTACATTGACCCGGATCTCGCGCCCGGCGAGTCAGTGCCGGGCTGTATCACGCCGGCCGCGATTGAACGTGCCCTGCGACTGGTCGGTACCACAAACGTGGACAGGCACCGGATCGCAGAATCGCTCGGGCGCTACGTCACGCAGCCCAAGGACTGGATCGCGCCGGATAAACCCGACAGCGCCGAAGCCGCGACTGTCGCCCGCGCACTCACCCGGGGACTCAAACTTCGGGTACACGGTATGGCGAGAATCGCGTGGGACGATCGCAACCTCTACGTCAACGGCGCCTGCCGCCCGCGATCGGGAACAGACTCATCGTGGCTTGCATCGATTTGTGCCAGGCGCTCGGTCTCGGGCAAACGCTCCCTGTCGCCCCAGCGACTCGACTGCCTCAAATGGATGCTGAAAAAGGGCGCATTCGAGCTACCTGAGAATCTGTGACCATATGTGAAGTCAGGAAGGCCTGGGAGAATCGGCGCAACCGGCCTGAAACGCCTGTTTGGCGCGGGATGCGAACGATTTGCAACTGGGAATGATCGGCCAAAACGTGACGCAGTTGGCACAGTGGATTCCTTCTCATCGGTAATATGAACGGCCTATGGAACAGGCACGGCAAAAAGGCAAACGCTGGGTCATCTCGACGCGCGAGGAGATGCGCGAGGCAGCAATCGAGGTTGTACGCGAAGCGACGCGCAAAGTTTCGATCTTCACGCATGATCTGGAACCGGGCATTTATGACGATCCCGAGTTCCTCGAGATCATCAAGCGGCTTGTCCTTTCACAGACGTATGCGCGCATTCGCGTTCTGATCGCGAATCCCGCAAGGGCCGTCAAGAACGGTAACAACTTCGTCCACCTGGGTCGTCGCCTCAATACCTACATCGAGTTCCGTCACGTGCGCGAGGATCTGCGTACGCATTCCGAAGCATTCTGTATCGCCGATGAAACCGCCCTCGTCTATCGCCTGCAGGCGCCGCGTTGGGAAGGGATCGCCGATACTTATGAACCGGCCGTTGCGAAGCTCTATGGGAGAATGTTCGACGAGATCTGGGCCGCCAGTGAAGTCGAGTTGGAATTCCGCCAACTCGGCATATAACAACTAACGGAAGATTGGGACACGGATGTATCCAACGGACCTGACAGTCGCCGCCGTCGTAGAAAAGGACGGAGAGTACCTGTTCGTGGAGGAACGGGCGATGGGAAGACGCGTCTTCACCCAGCCCGGCGGTCACATCGAAACCGGCGAGACGCCCGAACAGGCGGTCGTCAGGGAGACGCTCGAGGAATCCGGCTGCACCGTCGAGTGCGAGGACCTGATAGGCGTCTATCTCTGGATTCATCCACAAACCCGGCAGCAATTCCTGCGCATCGTGTATGCCGCGAAATATATTGGTTGCGACGAATCATTGCGACTCGACGACGGCATTCTCTCGCGGCACTGGTTGACGCTTCAGGACATCGAACATCGCCGACGCGAGTTGCGTTCACCCGCGGTGCTGCGCTGTGTACACGACTACGTTGCAGGGCACCGTCAATCCGATGCCCTGCTAACCAGCATGTTGCCTTTGCAGCAAAACGTTCATCGCATACTCGCGAGCGCTGACCTCGTCTGACCTAGCCCGCGATCAGCAGGAAGCCGCCGCCCCAGTCGCAGCTACTGTCGGTAAATCCGCTGAAAACGTAGAACTGCACGGACCACTCGTCGTTGAAATCCCGGGCGATGAATGCGGAGAGTTCAGAGACCGCATCGCTGTCCGCCAACGTTGCCTCGCGGTAGTCCAGAATCAGGCCGAGGCTCGTGCGATCGCTTGCGTGAAAGACGCCACCGACCGAGGCGACGATGACGTTCTCCAGATCGACACCGTCGGGGTCACCGCGGAACTTGTAGCCTACAGAGCCCAATAGCGTGAACTGCTCAAGGTATTTGTAGAGGTCCGCACGCACGGTGAAATCCTGCTCCCCGGTGCCGAGCCCCTTGTCGGCGTCGGCTGTGCCGAACTTGACCCGGCCCACGAGATCCAGCGCCAGGCCCCGCCTTTCGCTGTACAGGACATCGTAGGCCGTGATGCCGACGATGACGTCACCGAGCCCGCTTTCCGTAGCGATATCACCGGTCCCGGGCACCGGGTCTCCGCCGGGGCCTGTGATGGTGGTTCCGGAAGGTGCCCGTACCCTGAGGTAGGGAACGGTCAGATCGAACGACACTTTCGGGAGGTTGAGGCTCAGGCCGACAGGGATATAAAGGTCCTCGATGTCGGCATCGCCACCGTACGTTCCGGAGGCATACTCCATGCCCACCGTCCAGACCGTATCCAGATCAGAATCATCGGCTACCGCCCCTGTGCCCAGGCACAGGAGCGACAGGCAAAAGACAACGAACGTTCCCCGCGAGACAGTTTCCATGACGGTTAGTCCTCCTTGTCGTCCGCCGGCGGATCGGGAAGGTCAACGCCTTTTTCCTTGGCGCGCTTCTGCATCTTTTCCTGGTGCTGGGCCATGAAGCGGGTGCGTTGCTCGGGATCGGACTCGGTAAGACGCAGTTGTTCGCGATACTGGTTGCGTTCCTGTTCGCTCATCAGCTCGCTACCGTAGATATTGCGGTTCTCGGCTTTTAGTGTGTCGGGCGCATTCGTACGATCCTGGTCACGGTCACGCTTGCGGTCCTGCGCAGGATCATTTGCCCGGTCGCGATCGCGCATGCGATCCCGGTCGATATCTCTTTGGCCACGCTCAACCTGGGCGCGTTGTTGAGCGGATGCCCCGCCCTGTCCCTGCCTGCCCTGGGCTGTCGCCGTGGACGCTGTCAGCGCAAGTGCTGCTGCGACGAGAATGCTGATGGTTGTCTGGCTTTTCATGGTGATTCTCCTGTGGAATATGTTCACTCCTGATAACGGGTACCGGTCCCTGGCGTTGACCGCCTGATGGTCCGTATTTCTACGTATTTGTCGCGCCACGGGATGCTAGAATCCGCGCGCTATGACCAAGCGCGTCATTCTCGGCCTTTCGGGCGGTGTGGATTCGGCAGTCGCCGCCGTGCTCCTGAAAGATGAAGGCCACGACGTCCACGCCCTGCACATGACCAACTGGGAGGACGACGATGGCTATTGCACGGCTGCGAAGGATTTGCAGGACGCGCGCCGCGTGTGTGAGCAGCTGGATATTCCCCTGCACCACGCCAATTTCGCACGTCAGTATCGAGACCAGGTGTTTGCGTACTTCCTCGACGAGTATCGAAAAGGCCGCACACCCAATCCCGACGTGCTCTGCAATCGTGAGATCAAGTTCGGCGTCTTCCGCGACTACGCGAAACGACTGGGCGGGGACCTGCTGGCGACGGGCCACTACGCACGATCCGGCATCGTCGACGGCTACGGGGCCCTGTTCAAGGGCAAGGACCCCGGCAAGGACCAGAGCTACTTCCTGCACGCGGTCAGTGCAGAAGCGCTTGCCGAGACCGTGTTTCCTCTCGGCGACCTGGTCAAGGGCGAGGTACGGCAGATTGCGCGCGACCGCGGTTTGCCCATTCACGACAAGAAAGACTCGACCGGAATTTGCTTTATCGGCGAACGTCCGTTCCGGGAGTTCCTGGCGACCTATATCCCGGCCAACCCGGGTCCCATGAGAACGCCCGAGGGCGACATAATGGGCGAGCACCAGGGCCTGATGTTCTATACGCTCGGTCAGCGCCAGGGTCTCATGATCGGCGGTCACCGCGATCATGGCGAGGAGCCCTGGTACGTCGTCGGCAAGGACATTCCCGGCAACGCGCTCATCGTCGCCCAGGGTGAACACGAAATGCTGTTTTCGGCCGGCCTGACCGCGACCGATGCCAGCTGGATCGGCCCGGCCCCGGATGGCCTGGTCGAGGGCCTGCGCTGCAAAGCCAAGGTCCGCTACCGGCAGGCCGACCAGGACTGCGTCGTGACCGCCGGCGATGGCGGTACTCTCGATGTGCGCTTCGATACACGCCAGAAAGCCGTGGCCCCGGGGCAGTTCGTGGTTTTTTACACCGGCGATCGCTGCCTCGGCGGCGCGGTTATAGACCAAATGTGGTGAGCGAACCCCTCGACCATTCGCTATAATGCGCAACCCCACGGCCCCCGGCCGTCGCGGAACGCAACAACCGCACACAAACTGATTAACCCGGAGAACAAACGATGACGGACAGCTTCGGCGCTCGCTCCAAACTGGCAGTTGGCAACAATGAATTCGACATTTATCGCCTTGATGCCGTCAAGGAGGGTCACGTAGACCGCCTCCCCTACTCGCTCAAGATCCTGCTGGAAAACCTGCTTCGTCATGAAGATGGCCGCGATGTCACCCGAGAAGATATCCTGGCACTCGCGAACTGGGACCCGACCGCTACCCCGAGCACCGAGATTTCCTTCACACCGGCGCGGGTCGTGCTGCAGGACTTCACGGGCGTGCCGGCCGTCGTCGACCTCGCCGCCATGCGCGATGCCGTGGTCAAGCTCGGCGGATCTGCCGAGGACATCAACCCGCTGTCACCAGCGGAACTTGTCATTGACCATTCCGTCCAGATCGATCATTACGGCGCCGCGAACGCTCTCGACCTCAATACGAAGATCGAGTTCCAGCGCAACGCCGAGCGCTACTCATTCCTGAAATGGGGACAGCAGGCGTTCGACAATTTCAGTGTCGTGCCGCCGAACACGGGCATCGTTCACCAGGTCAATCTCGAGTACCTGAGCCGCGTCGTCTTCGATACCACGAAGAATGACGTTCGCTGTGCTTACCCGGATACCGTTGTCGGCACGGATTCGCACACGACGATGATCAACGGCCTTGGTGTCCTGGGCTGGGGCGTCGGCGGAATCGAAGCCGAGGCCGCGATGCTGGGGCAGCCGATTACCATGCTGATCCCGCAGGTTATTGGCTTCAAACTCAGCGGTAAACTCCGGGAGGGCACCACGGCGACCGACCTGGTTCTGACGTGCACGGAAATGCTGCGCAACAAGGGCGTCGTCGGCAAGTTCGTCGAGTTCTTCGGGGATGGCCTCGCGCACATGCCCCTCGCCGATCGCGCAACGCTGGGCAACATGGCACCGGAATTCGGCTCGACCTGCGGTATTTTCCCGATCGACGGCGAGACCATTCGCTACCTCAAACTCTCCGGACGCGATGACACGCAGTGCGCACTGATCGAGGCCTATGCCAGGGAACAGGGCATGTGGCGCGAAGACGGACAGGCCGACGCGTTGTATACCGACATTCTCGAGCTGGATCTCGCCGACGTCGTGCCAAGCATCGCCGGCCCTAAACGGCCGCAGGATCGCATTGCGCTGACTGCTGCAGCCTCGTCCTACAAGAAGATCCTGGCCGACACCATTGCCAACCGCGATACGGGCAGCAGCGGCATTGCCAGACTCGACGGCAAGGATGTCGAGATCCAGAACGGATCCATCCTGATTGCCGCCATCACAAGCTGTACCAACACATCCAACCCGGCCGTCATGCTGGCCGCGGGACTGGTAGCCCGCAACGCGGCCGCGAAAGGCCTCAAGGCCAAGCCCTGGGTGAAGACGAGTCTTGCACCAGGGTCACGGGTCGTGTCCGACTACCTGGAGAAGGCGGGGCTCATCGACGACCTCGAGGCCATTGGCTTCTATACCGTCGGCTATGGCTGCACGACCTGTATCGGTAACTCGGGTCCGTTGAAGCCGGAAATTGCCGATGCCGTCACGAGCAACAATATCGTCGGTGCCAGTGTGCTCTCGGGCAACCGCAACTTCGAAGGCCGCATCCACGCGCTCGTGCAGCATAACTTCCTGGCTTCACCGCCCCTTGTCGTGGCCTATGCGATTGCCGGCAACATGAAAGTCGACCTGTACAAGGACCCGCTGGGTCAGGACCAGGACGGCAATGACGTCTACATGAAGGACATCTGGCCATCGCAGAAGGAAATCCACGACGTGGTCGCCGCCAACATCAATTCTGACATGTTCAAATCGAGCTACAGCAAGGTCTTCCAGGGCGATGCCAACTGGCAGCGCATCGATTCGCCGACGGGCGACATCTACACCTGGGACGCGGACTCGACGTACGTCAAGAACCCGCCCTACTTTGACGGCATGTCGAAAGACCCGGCGCCTGTAACGAACATCAGCAACGCGCGCGTCCTGGCGCTGCTGGGCGATTCCGTGACCACAGATCACATTTCTCCGGCCGGCGCGATCGCCAAGGACAGCCCGGCGGCGAAGTATCTCGAGGCTCATGGCGTGAAGCCGTCGGACTTCAATTCCTACGGTTCGCGTCGCGGTAACCATGAGGTCATGATGCGCGGTACCTTCGCCAACATTCGCCTGCGCAACCAGCTTGCCCCGGGCACCGAAGGCGGCTGGACCCGACATCAGCCGAGCGGAGAGCAGATGTCGATCTTCGACGCCTCCGTGAAGTACCGCGAGGAAGGGACACCGCTGGTCGTCATCGCCGGCAGCGAATACGGCACAGGCTCGTCACGCGACTGGGCCGCCAAGGGCACCCTCCTGCTCGGCGTCGAGGCGGTCATCGCCAAGAGCTTCGAACGCATTCACCGGTCAAACCTGATCGGCATGGGCGTACTGCCGCTGCAGTTCCTCGAGGGCCAGGATGCCGAGTCACTCGGCATAACCGGCAAGGAGCTCATCAGCATTACGGGCCAGACGGACCCGGCCGCCAAGACGGTAACCGTTACGGTCACGCCTGAAAACGGAGCAGCGAAGACGTTCGAGGCGCTGGTTCGAATCGACACGCCGAAAGAACGTGATTACTACGAGAATGGCGGCATTCTGCACTACGTTTTGAGGCAACTCGCCGCCTGATCATGACCGGCCACAGTGACATCCCGGATGTGCTCGTCGCAGCGCTCCGGGATGCACGTCATGTGTGCGTCCTCACGGGCGCCGGCATCTCGGCCGAGAGCGGCGTGCCGACGTTTCGCGAGGCACAGGACGGCCTCTGGTCGAAATACGATCCGCACGAACTGGCCACACCCGATGCCTTCCTCGCCGACCCGGTGCTGGTCTGGCGCTGGTACCGCTGGCGACGTGACCTTGTCGCGAAGGCAGCCCCCAACCCCGGGCATTACGCGCTTGTGGAATTGGCGCGACTCAAGTCGGGCTTTACGCTTGTTACGCAGAACGTCGACAACCTGCATCAGCGTGCCGGCAGTCTCGACGTTATCGAGTTTCACGGGAATCTTTTCGAGGACCGCTGCTTCGCGGACGGAACCTTACAGCGTGGCGATGACACAACAGCCGTGCCGGTATGCCGGGACTGCGGGAGCAGCCTCAGGCCCGGCGTCGTCTGGTTCGGCGAGTCCATTCCCGAGACGGCACTCACCCGGTCCTTCGCGGCGGCCTCCGACTGCGACGTTTTCCTCTCGGTCGGCACATCGTCAACCGTTTACCCGGCGGCGGGGCTGGCGGACCTTGCGAAGCGAAACGGCGCAACCGTCGTTGAGATCAATCCCAACCCCACTCTGAATGCGGCCAATTTCGACGTCGCGATTGCTGCAAAATCAGGGATCGCATTGCCGGAACTGGTAAACTCTCTCTCCCTCTAACTTACGGTGTCGAGAGCGATGGAACGATCAGCCGCCAACATCCTGTCCACAGGCAAGTGGAGAAAAATTACACTTTGGACGATCGGTGTCGTCCTGCTGCTTATGATTGTTATCGGCATCTGGGCCTCGCGGGAACCCGATATCTTCTGGGTGCAGCGGTCCGCCGATCAGGAAACCGCCGTGCTCGGCTACTCGACCGTCGACACCCTGATCCGCGTTGCGGAGACCCTGCAGGACAAGAATGCCGGCTACCTGACCAACGACAAGCTCCCGCCTTTCGTGTTTCTTGACAACATCCCTAGCTGGGAGCTGGGCGTGGTCAACCAGATGCGTGATCTCGGACGCGTCATGCGCGACGACTACACGCGCAGCCAATCGCAATCCAAAGAGGATCCGGACGTCGCCGAGGGCGCTCCGAAGTTCTTCTACGACAACGACTCCTGGGTATTTCCGACAACCGAATCCGAATACCGGAACGGGATCGATGCATTTTCCCGCTACCGGGATCGACTCGTCGCCGGCGATCCCGACACGCAGTTTTATGCGCGCGCCGACAACCTTCGCGAGTGGCTGTCGCAGGTCGAAAAACGTCTCGGCAGCCTGACACGCCGACTTGGCAACAGCGTAGCGAGGACGCGCATCAATGACGATCTTGCCGGGGATGCAGCCGCCGAGGCGGCCGGCGCGCAGCCGGACACCGTCGACGTCCGCACGTCGTGGTGGAAAACCGACAACATTTTCTTCGAAGCCCGTGGCACCGCGTGGGCGCTTGTGCACTTCTTCCGCGCCGCCGAATTCGATTTTGCGCATGTTCTCGAAGACAAGAACGCCGAGGCTAGCGTACGTCAGATCATTCGTGAGCTTGAAGCGAGCCTGGACCCGCTGCGCTCGCCGATCATTCTTAACGGCGGCGGCTACGGTCTCACGGCCAATCACTCACTCGTCATGGCCAACTACCTGGCCCGGGCCAACGCGGCCGTGATCAATTTGCGCGAGTTGCTTGATCAGGGCTAGTGTCCTGCCTGTCTAGCTCGCTGACTCTCAGAAAGCCTGCAAGGCGCTAATGCTAGGCGCGGTCCGCCGGCAATGACGAGTCCTTGCCAAGGGCTGCAACGACGCAGTAGCGCCTTGCAGGCTTTCCCTTCGGGCGCCATTGGCAGCTCGACCTGCCGCGTTGCAGTCGCTTGAAGTAGCCCGCTAATCCTGCACTCCCGCGCCTCGCAGGACAAACTGCCAATGGCGCTGAGAGTCAGCGAGCTAGACAGGCAGGACACTTGTCAGGCACACTCGTTCACGATTTCGTAAGGTGATGTCTGGCGCATTACGCCAGACGTTTAATCGGGAAGACGGTGCGTCGACAAGACAATCCCGTCACTGCCCCCGCAACGGTAAATGAGTTCGCCGATCATCGAGCCACTGCGCTGAACGCGTGGGAAGGCGATCGACAAGGCCGCAAAGCCACTCATGAGTCCGGAGACCGGCCTTGCGACACGCCCACTGTCGATCGCGTCGGGGAAGACGCGGGGGAGAGTTTATGAAACACCAATCCGCCCTGCTGGCTGCCATCGGCGCCAGCTTCGTTGTTTTGCCTGCCTTTGCGGAAACTGAAAAGAACGAGCTGGACCAGATCATCGTGACCGGGGCTCGTACGCCCGTTTCGATCAACTCGGTCGGCAGTGCCGTGACCGTCATTACACGGGACGACATCGAACGTCGCCAGGCACGCTACGTGTCGGATCTGTTGCGCAGCGTGCCGGGCTTTTCCGTCAGCCACTCCGGTGTCGCCGGAGCGCAAACCCAGGTCCGTGTGCGTGGCGCCGAAGCCAACCATGTTCTCGTGCTGATCGACGGCGCACGGGCCAACGACCCTGCAACCGGTGATGAGTTCCGCTGGGAGTTCCTGAGCACGGCAAACATCGAGCGCATCGAGATCGTCCGCGGACCGCAAAGCGCGTTGTGGGGCAGTGATGCGGTGGCCGGGGTCGTACATATCATCACGCGAGCCAGCCGTGCCCGGTCCCGAGCCGGTGGGTATATCGAAGCGGGCTCACTGAACACGCTAAACACGGCATTGAACGGCACTCTCGCCGACGACCGCTGGAACGTAAGCCTGAGCTTTGAACGCCTCGAAACGGATGGCGGTAACATCTCGCGAACGGGCAGCGAAGATGACAACTCCGACGCGAGCACAGGCTCGCTAAGCGCGTCGTTTACGGCGTCGGATTACCTGTCGTTTACGTTTGGCGCACGTTCTGTCGATGCCTGGTCGCAATACGACACGGTCGACTACCTTGCTACCGGACTGCCAACCGATTCCGACGTCGCCCTGGATACACAACAGAACTACGTGCAGATCGGCAGCACGATCGGCGGCGGCGAGTCGCGGGTAAGGCACCATCTGGCCGCGCGTTATTTCGACAGCAGGAACCGCAATCTCGTTGACGGCGTTGAAGATGTAACCGCCCTCTCCGATCGCACAACCTTCGCGTACCAGGCCGATGTCTTGCTGGGTAACGATATCCTGTCTCTCGCCCTGGAACGCGCCGAAACGAACTTCGAGCAGCGCGGACCGATCAATTTCGGCGATCCGAACCAGAGGCAGGAAATGAACGTAACCAGCATCGTCGCCGACTACCAGGCCCACATGGGCGAGAGGCTGACGCTACTTGCCAGCGTGCGCTTTGACGACAGCAGCCGTTTCGATGAATCAGTAACAGGTCGCTTGTCGCTTGCCTGGAGCCTGAACGATGCGACCCGGTTGCGGGCCAACATCGGCACCGGGCAAAAAGACCCGACGTTCATCGAGCTGTTCGGTTATTTCCCGGGACAAACGATGCCGAACCCGAACCTGAAGCCGGAGGAGTCGACCTCATTCGATATCGGCCTGGAACGCCAGCTCAGCGACGTGCTGAATCTGCAGATGACCGTGTTTCGCCAGGACCTCGAGAACGAGATCGATGGTTTTGTTTTCGACCCCGTCACTTTCCTGTCGACCGCTGAGAATATCCCGGGCACGAGCAAGCGCAGTGGTCTGGAGGTGGCAGCCCGCTGGGACTTCTCTGAGCGCCTTGGCCTGAGCGCCAGTTACACGTATATCGACTCGACGTCGGAAAACATCCGTGAAATTCGGCGCCCACGCCATTCCGGCAGCGTGGACGTCGACTACGGGTTTATGGAGGAGCGCGGTCGCATCGCGTTAGCCGCGACCTACGGCGGGACGCGCACCGACACGTTCTTCCCACCCTGGCCCAACCTGCCCGAAGAAGTCACGCTCGCCAATCACTGGCTCGTCGACCTGACTGCGCAGTATCAATTGACCGACCGCATTAATGTGTTTGCACGAGCCAACAACCTGCTCGATGCGGAGTACGAGCAGGTTTACGGCTACGCGACGCCTGGCCGCACGGCCTATGCCGGTGTGCAGGTTGCATTCGGCCGCTAGGCCCTTAGCCCCCAGCGGGGCCCTAATACAAGCCTACCCAGGTCGGAATGCGTTTCCAGCAGTGGTTCAGGTCCTTGTCCAGGGTCCGGTATGCCGGCTCGAAGCGTCCGACCAGGCGCCAGAATCGTTGTGAGTGATTCATATGCCGCGCGTGACAGAGTTCGTGGATCATGACGTACCGTAAGTGCTGCGGGTCGAGGAACATGAGGCAGTAATTCAGGCTGATCGTGCCGGTGCTCGAGTGACTACCCCAGCACGTCCGTTGACCGCGCACATGCATGGCCTTGAACGCGTTCCCGGTCTCCGCGGAGAGCGTGCGCAGCCGTGGCAGCATTTCCTTCTTGCCAAGCGCGACAAGCCAGCGCTTCAATGCCAGCACACATTGTGTTTCGTCGTCGGAACGACCGGACAGGATGACCGTATTGCCACGGACACGATAGCGTGCGGTCTTGCTGTCATCTGCGCGTTCGTAGCGCACGCAGAAGCGGCGCTCGATGCCCGGCAGCTCGACACTGACGGGGAGTGCAAAGGGTTCCGGCGGGTGCTCGACAGCAAACGAGGCGCGCGCCCGGCGAATCCAGTCATGATGTGCTTCGACGAACTTACGTACATCGGCCGGTCGGGTCCGCTTCGGGACGACAACCTCGACACGCCCGCGAGGAAAGACCTTGATCGAAAGGCGCTTGGCCCGGGCACTCTCACGCACAGAAAAGCCCGACACCGGGTCGGGCTCTTCGACCTCCGCAAAGAGCGGTAATTGCTTGGCTGCCGTTTGCACGGCCACCATTCTACGGGATATCAGGGACGCTCGCCGCTGAAGCGCACTGCGTCGTCGAGGCTCATCTCACCGGATACCCCGCCAACCTCGGCCGTCTCGGAGATGAACAACTCCACCTCCCGCTCCAGCCTGATCGTGCCTTCGACCCGCGATCCCGGACCGATGACGATACGTGGCTTGCGACTCTTGTCCTTACCCCATTTCCAGTTGTTCGGCTTCTCGACGACGAGATCGCCCTTGATGACGGTACCCTCGGAAAGCTTGATATCGCCGTTGACCGTGGTCAGGTCACCGCCGACTTCGGACCCGGCCAGGCCGATTTCACCGTTCACATTGCCGACGTCGCCGCTAACCGTGGATCCCTCGCCAACCGAGATTCTACCGTTGACGGCACTGATCTCGCCGTCGATGACGCCGTCGTCCCCGACATTGATGCTGCCGTTGACCGTCGTCAGGCCCTCCGCCTTCACGCCGTCAGCCAGCCGCAAGCCGCCGTTTACGGTCGCCGCTTTCTCGATAACGGCACCCTCGTCGATGCGAATCGAACCGTTCACCGTCTTCAGGTTGCCGGTGACGGTCGCCTTCTCGCCAACCGAGATACTGCCGTTGACCGACGTGGCGCCGCCGGACTCTTCTCCGGCGCCGATCTTGATGCTCTTGTTGATCGATACCGCGTATGCCGGTACCGACATCAACAGGACCAGCAGTCCTACCGTGAATGCGGTTTTTGTCACGAATCTGGTCATCTCCATCTTCCCCTTAAGCCTCTGTTCCTGGCTATTAGATACCGCCGTCAGGCATATGGTTGCAAGCTGGCTGCAAGACAGCGGCTCCGGTACTCTTCCTGAATGGACGAATCCCGGCATATTGCCCTCGAGGCCCGCAACCTCATCAAGGACTACCCGGGCGTTCGAGCGGTCGATGGCGTCAGTTTCAAGGTGCCAGAGGGCATCTGTTTCGGACTGCTCGGACCCAATGGCGCCGGCAAGACCACGACCGTCGAGATTATCGAGGGCGTCACAGCGGCGACGTCCGGTGAGGTCTACTACTATGGCGAGATAGCCGGCTCGCGGTTTCGCCAGGAAGCCGGCATCCAGTTCCAGAACACCGCCCTGCAGGACAACCTGACCGTCCGCGAGACCATCGAGCTGTTTCGCTCGCTGTACGACCGCCAGGCCGATATCGACGACATTGTCGCGCAGTGCTCGCTCGGCGACCTGCTTGAGCGTGACAATCGCAAACTCTCGGGGGGCCAGCGCCAACGGCTGCTGCTTGCGGTTGCGCTGGTCAACCGGCCGCGCCTGATCTTTCTCGATGAGCCAACGACGGGCCTGGACCCGCAGGCACGCCGCAATTTCTGGAAACTGGTGCAGGACATTCGTGCCAAGGGAGCGACGATCGTCCTTACCACGCATTACATGGATGAGGCGCAGGTACTCTGCGATGATGTCGCCATCATGGACGAGGGCAAGATCGTGACTCACGGCGCGCCCGAAGTGTTGCTGCGCGCCCGCTTCGGGGACGAGCTCATCAAGCTGGCAAGCGGCGAAATTCGGCGCCCGAACCTCGAGGACCTGTTTCTCGATATGACCGGCCACTCGTTGCGAGCCTGACGATGCTGAAACGAATCTACGCTGTGTTTGTCGCGCGCAATCGTGAGTTTATTCGCGACCGCTCCTCACTCGCCTGGAACCTGCTCCTGCCGGTCGCGCTCGTATTTGGCTTGTCGTTCGCATTCGATGGCCAGCGCGATGAATATACCGTCGGTGTGCTCCAGGCCGAGGCGGAAATCGATACGTCGTCACACCCTTTTCTGGCCACTCGCTATGTGCGCTTCGTTCCTTACGCGGACATCGACGAGGCGATGCTGAAGATCGAGCGGCACCAGCTGGACCTGCTCGTCGAGACTGGTCCACCCGTGCGTTACTGGGTCAACCCGACCGCCGCCAAGGGCTACTTCGTGGAACTCGCCCTGCTGCAGTCGACGTCGACGGCCAGCCGCGACGTGATCAAGGAGCAGGTGACCGGAAGGCCGATTCGGTATTCGGACTGGATCCTGCCGGGAATCCTGGGCATGAACATGATGTTCAGCTGCCTGTTCGGTGTCGGCTACGTCATTGTGCGCTATCGCAAGAACGGCTTCCTGAAACGCTTGCGGGCAACTCCCCTGACGTCGCTGGAATTTATTACTGCCCAGATCGCCTCGCGCCTGGTCCTGATCATGCTGATTACGACGGTGGTTTACGTCGGCACACACCTGCTCCTCGACACACGTATGGAGGGCAGCTATATCACCCTGTTCATCGTAGGCGTCGTGGGAGCGATCTCCATGATCTCGCTGGGGCTGGTTGTTTCCGCGCGCGTGACCAGCGAGGAACTCGCCGGCGGGCTGCTAAACCTGATCAACTGGCCCATGATGCTGTTGTCGGGCGTCTGGTTTTCGCTCGAAGGTACCGGGGAAACCGTGCAGAGAATTTCACAGATTTTTCCGCTGACACACGTTCTGGATTCGGCACGTGCGGTTATTCTCGATGGCGCGACATTCGCAGAGGTCGCACCGAGTCTCGGTGCGCTGCTGCTATTGAGCGCCGTATTCCTTGCCATCGGCGCCTGGATTTTTCGTTGGGAGCAATACTGAGTCATGCCTTATTCACTGATAGACATCGGGGCCAACCTCGCACACGACAGTTTCGACGATGACCGCGACGCGGTAATACAGCGCGCGGCCGATGCGGGCGTTGCACGTATCGTCGTGACCGGCAGCAGCGATGACAGCAATGTGAAGGCGGCCGCTTTGGCAGAAGCCAGCGGCGGCATGCTGTTCTCCACGGCCGGTGTGCACCCCCACCACGCGTCCGACTACACGGATGCAAGCGATGCCCTGATCCGCTCGCTCGCCCGCAAGGACGTGGTTGTCGCGGTCGGGGAATGTGGCCTCGACTACTTCAGGAACTTCTCGCCGCGCGACGCACAGCTCGATGCGTTTCGCCGGCAGCTCGACATTGCGAAGGAATACGGGCTGCCTGTCTTCCTGCATCAACGCGATGCACACGACGATTTCATCGAGGTACTGGAACCGGCTCTGCCCGACCTGTCACGCGCGGTAGCGCACTGCTTCACCGGCGAGCACGAGTCATTGCACGAGTATGTCGCGTTGGGACTCTATATCGGCATTACGGGCTGGATATGCGATGAGCGGCGCGGCAGGCACTTGCATGACATTGTCTCGATCGTTCCCGACGACAAGCTGCTGCTCGAGACCGACGCGCCCTACTTGTTGCCGCGGACGATCCAGCCGAAACCAAAGACACGACGCAATGAACCGGCGTACCTGACCGAGGTACTCAAGGCGGTGGCCCAAGCCCGCGGCCAGAGCGAGGAGCACGTGGCGCGGATTACGACAGAGAATGCGACGCGCTTCTTTGCGCTGCCGCCTTGCGAATAAGCTCCCAGTGCGGCTTGAAGGCCTCGATCTTGAACTTGGCAGCGGCTTTATCGGGCTCGCCGAACTCGGCGACCAGTTCCTCGAGAGTACAGACCAGGGCGGGCACGCCCTTGGTGAACTCCGCGCCGTCAAGAAACAGGATGCGCCCTGCCACCGGAACCTGGCGAACGATCTGGCGGACCGCCGCAATACGGTCGTAGAGTGCCGGCTGCGGATTGGGGAACGTGTATCGTCGATCCTGTGCAATGACTGTCCAGTCCTGCATCTTGTCGCTGCCGAAGACGACGCCCTGGACCTCCTTGATCTCGAGAATAAGCAATCCCTGCGACGTCAGGATCAGTTTGTCTACCTGGATCTCACCTTCGTCGGCGCCCGGAATCACGAGCTCGGCGATATGGTCGAAACCGATATCGGCCAGCGCGCGTTCGAGAGCGTTCGCGCCCAGGAAGAAGCGCTTGTAAACAAACCAGAGCAGCAGCAAGACGCCAATTGCGGCAAGTGGCAGTAGCCAGGGCGCTTCGTCGAAACTCGTCATCCCAGTACTTTAGCAAGAGACGCGAGAGTAGGCTCGATAGAAACAGCATGCGCGGGTCTGGCGAGCAGCGCCTCAAGCTCGGCAGGCACCGGCACGGACTCACCGATCAGTGGTTCGACGATCGTTTCGAACTTGGCAGGATGCGCGGTCGCAACGAGGATCCAATCATGCTCATCCGTCAGTTTGCTGTCGAGCTGCCGGTACGTATGAGTTGCCGTCGCGGTGTGCGGGCAGGTGGCAAAACCGAAGTCGGTGAAGTCCTGGCGAATCGACGCCTCGATCTGTGCGTCGCTCACGGACAGGACACCCAGTTGCTCGCGCAAGACCTCTGCTTCGCCGACCAGGTACCGCAGACGTTCCATATTGCTCGGGTCACCGACATCCATGGCGGATGCCAGGGTTTGCAGACTTGCTCGTGGCAACCACTCGAGCGTATCGAAATAGTCGGCAATGGTTCGATTTGCATTGGTCGCAAGAATGACCGGACCGATCGGGAGGCCCATCTCCCGAGCCATGATACAGGCAAACGCATTGCCGAGATTGCCCGTCGGAATGATGAAACCAGGCCTCCGGCCCGTTCGCCGGTAGTGACGGATACTCGCATCCGCGTAGTAGGTGCTTTGCGGCAACAGGCGACCGATATTGATGCTGTTTGCCGAGCTGAAGCGGTGCACTGCGCTCAGCGCGGGATCTGCCATCGCGCCCTTGACCAGGGCCTGGCAGTCATCGAATGCACCTTGTACTTTCAGGGAGAGTACGTTTTCGCTCCAGCAGCTAAGCTGGTGCGCCTGGCGCTCGGAGACACGACCGTCAGGAAACAGCACCACGACACGCATACCGGGTCGCCGATCAAACGCAGCTGCTACCGCACCGCCTGTGTCGCCAGACGTCGCAACGAGAATCGTTAACGGTTTCTCAACGTTGCCTTCAAGCCGGGACAGGCAGGCGGCGAGAAAACCAGCGCCTACATCCTTGAACGCGACCGTCGGCCCGTGATAGAGCTCGAGCAACGATACGTCATGGCCTGCAACCGGCAGACGGGTTGCGGGAATCGGGAAGCTGAACGTCTCCGCGAGAATACGATCGAGATCGCCGGACAACGACGATCCTTCGAAGAAGGGTTGCAGCAACACTTGCGCCACTTCGGGAATGGTCTCAGCGGCACTGAAGCTGGCGACATCGAAGGACGGTAGCTGCTCCGGCAGGAACAACCCGCCATCGCTGGCAATTCCCAACCGCAACGCATCATCCAGCGTGACCGGGCCAGCACCACGCGTACTGAAATACTTCATCAGGAACGCTCGATACGTGCGCCGGCCGCCGTCATCGGGCTCACCCAGGACTGGCAACCGATGCCCTGCATGCGGCATGCCTGTTCCATAGCCGACGCGATATTGCGCGCGTCACCGGTCGCGCTCAACGCAAAGATACTCGGCCCGCTGCCGGACAGGCTGCACCCGAGTGCACCGCGCTTCTCGGCCGCCGCCCTGACGCCCTCGAAACACGGTACCGCAGCCGCGCGCTGCGGCTCGATAATGACATCTCGCAGCGTCCTGCCGATGAGTTCGATATTGCTCGTCACACACGCGACGATGAATCCGGCGAGCATCCCCTGCTGTTCCAGCCATTGCTGCATGGAATAGCCTTTGGCAAGACCGCGGCGTGCCTGAGCCGTGTTGACCTGGAGATCAGGGTGCAACAGGACAGCGCTGACACCCTCTGGCACCGGCAAGGAATAGACATCCGGCAACAGGACAGGCGGGCAAAGAACGAGACCGCCCAGCAGGCTCGGCGCGACATTGTCGGCATGCAAGCCGCCACTCGCGAACTTTTCACCGACGAGCGCATAGTCCAGCAACTCGGCATGCGGGAGAGGTTCGCCGAGGAGTCCGTTCACCGCCACCACGGCGGCGACTGCCGATGCGGCAGAACTGCCCATTCCCGACTGCAACGGCACACCCTTGTGAACCTTGAGCTCAACCCCGTCGCCGTCGCCATGACGGTCCCACAGCGCCTGCGCGGCGATCGACGCGGTATTGGACTCGGCGTCGGTGGACAGATAGGGATGCAGTTCGCCATCGAGCCCGCGGACCTCGGCGACGGTGACGCGGCCGCTGTCGGTCCTGCGTGCATGGACCCTGTCGCCCGCACCCTCGAGAGCGAGCCCAAGCATGTCAAAGCCGACGGCGACATTGCCGATGGAGGCTGGCGCGAATGCGGTCACCCAATCAGACATAGCCCATACCTTTGCTGAGGTAATTTGCGAGGCGCAGGAGGTCGGAGAATACACCTGCGGCGGTCACTTCTGGGCCCGCGCCGGGACCCTGTATGACCAGGGGATTCGCCGAATACCGTTCCGACTCGAACTGCACGATGTTGTCCGTCAGGTTGATATTGCAGAACGGGTGATCCGCAGCGACGGCCTCAAGGCCCACCGAAGCATGGCCATCAGCATCCAGTATGGCGATGTAGCGCAGTTGCTTGTCCTCCGCAGCAGCCTGCCGGAACAGGGAATCCATCTCCCCATCATACTCGGGAAGCTTGTCGAGGAACTCCTCGATCGAACAGTCCTCCAGCGCCTTGGGCACGAGGCTGCGCACCGGGAAATCGCCGATTTCTATGCCAAGGCCAAGTTCCCGGGCCAGGATCGTCAGTTTCCGGGCAACGTCCATCCCCGACAGATCGTCACGCGGGTCGGGTTCCGTGTAGCCGCTGTCCTTGGCAGCCCGAACGATCTCCGAGAACGGCACGGTGCCGTCGTAGACATTAAACAGGTAAGCGAGCGTGCCGGAGAAAATGCCCCGTACAGACCGGACGTTGTCGCCCGTATAAATCAGGTCGCACAGGGTGCTGATCACTGGCAGCGCGGCACCGACCGTCGTTTCATAGAAGTAGTGCGAACTTCCTTCGTCGGCCGCTGCCTGCAATGCCCGGTAGTCGGCATAGGAACCACTGAACGCTTTCTTGTTCGGCGTGATGACATGGATACCGCGAGACAACCAGTCCGCGTACTTCGAGGCGATGTGTTCGCTCGAGGTGCAGTCGATAATAACCGCATGCGGCAGGTGCTCCGGATTGACGTACCTCTCGAAAACGTCGAGGTCGGTCTCGACAGCACTGTTTTCGAATGCGTCCTCCCAGGTCGCCAGGTCGATACGCTTTTCGCCCAGTATCATCGACTGTGAACGTGCGATCGCCCGAACTCGAAGATCGAGGTTGAACTCCTTCGCCAGGCGCTCACGTTGTTTATCCAGTTGTCGCAACAGCGCGGCACCGACCGTACCCGGCCCGATCAGGCCGACCGACAGTGTTTTGTGCGACAGGTAGAAACCCGAGTGAACAGCGCGCAATGCCCGCGTTACATCGTCGCCATCGACCACCGCCGAGATGTTTCTTTCGGACGAACCCTGTGCAATAGCGCGCACGTTGATACCGGCGCGCCCGAGTGCGCCAAAAAACTTCGCCGAGATACCGGGCGTGCCTGCCATCCCGTCGCCGACCACCGCGACAATGCTCTGTCCCGGTGTGATGTCCACGCTGTTTATCTGGCCGCTTTCGAGTTCCTCCGCAAACGCATCGGTAACGACGCTCCTGGCACGCTCGGCAAAAGACTCGGGCAGTGCGATACAGATGGAATGCTCGGAACTGGCCTGCGAGATCAGGGTCACCGAAACGCCTGCGCTTTTCAGGGAGGCGAACATGCGATCCGCTGTACCCGGGACGCCGATCATGCCGGAACCTTCGAGGTTCAGGAGCGCCATGCCGCCGATGGCGGTAATGCCTTTGATCGTATTGGTGTCATCCGACAGCGGTCCGATCAGGCTGCCCGGATGTGCCGGATTGTGGCTGTTGCGAATGCGCACGGGGATACCCTTGCTGATCGCCGGGCCCATGGTCTGCGGATGAATGACCGCGGTACCGAAGTACGCAAGCTCCATCGCCTCGTTGTAGGACAGCTTGTCGATGACCTGTGCGTCCGGAACCCGGCTCGGGTCCGCACTCATGACGCCGTCGACATCGCTCCAGATCGTGAGTTCGGAGGCACCGCTTAGCGCCGCGAAAATTGCCGCCGAGAAATCGCTGCCATTGCGGCCCAGCGTGGTCTGCAGCCCCTGGCGATCCGACGCAATAAAGCCCGTGATGACGGCGATGCCCCTGTAGTCACTGGCAATCGCTTTGTCGAAGCGCGCCTGCGACTCCGCCCATACCACGGCCGGCCCGAGCTCGGTCTCATTGACGATCACAACCTCGCGCGCGTCGACCCACTTGCCGCCGCGTCCGGGTGCTTCTTGTGCCAGGAATGCGGCCAGCAGGCGCGCCGACCAGATTTCGCCGTAACCGGCGACGATGTCGCGACTTCGCTGTGGTGCGGATTTGACGAGCGCGATCGCTTTCAGGATGTCTGTAATATCCTTGGCGTCCGTGCTCCAGGCATCCAGAACAGGCGCCCGCGCGTCGCCGCGCAGCAGGTCTTTCGCCGCCGTCGCGTAACGCTCACCCAGAGCGGCAAGCTCCGTTGCAAACGCGTTGTCGTCGCGCTCCGCCAATGCGGCCAGGTTGAGCAACGCATCCGTCATGCCACCCATTGCGGAGACCACGACACCCAGTCGCTCGTCCGGACGCCCCATGACAATGCCGGCCACCCGGCGAAAACACGCCGCATCGCTTAAGCTACTGCCGCCAAACTTGTGGATATTCCAGCGATTATCCGCCACTTTTCCGAACGCCCCGTACGCAAAAGCGTGCATGATAGCCGCACAGCGATGCCGCGTCTGCTGTTTTATTTGAAATCAATTTTGCGGGGTAAAGTGGTGGGGGCACCAGGACTCGAACCTGGGACCAGCGGCTTAAAAGGCCGATGCTCTACCAACTGAGCTATACCCCCGCACACGGAATCCGGCCAGAACAGGCCGCAATGCCGGCGGCATCATACCGGATAATTTCAGTGCGTCAACGTCTAGACGCCTTCCTCTTCCATACGCGACAGTCGTTGCCCGGCCAGGCGCGCCGCCGTGGTTTCCGGGTACTCGGCCTGGACGCGCGACAACGCTTCACGTGCCGCAGCCCAATCCTTGATCTCGTAATTGCAGTAACCGATCTTGAGGAGGGCGTCAGCCACTTTCCGGGAGCGGGGGTACTTGGCGAGCACGACGCCGAATTCAGTCAGTGCTTCTTTGAATTTCTGCGTCACGTAGTGCGACTCGGCCAGCCAATACTGTGCGTTGTCGGCCAGCTCGCTGTCCGGAAAGGTTACGAGAAACTGCTGGAACGCCATTGCGGCCGGCTCGTAGCGCTGCTGTTTGAGCAACTCGAAAGCGGCCTGGTAGTTGTCCCGATCCGATCCGCCTGGCACCGGCAACTGCCCGGGTGACAAGGTGCCCCCATCCAGCACGCCGCGCGCCTTGCTGGCCTGTACGGCCGCCTCGAGCTCCCGGATGCGGGCATCGAGGTCCGCATAGAGTTGCCGCTGCCGGTCGGCCGTTGTCGCGGCATTGTGCTCGAGCTCTTCGACGCGTCCCTGCACTGCGGCATCGCTGCGCTCGAGTGCATTGACCTGTTGCGTCAGATTGACAAGGCTCTGGTTCTGCACCACGCGCTCGACGACCTGCATGCGCCGCTCAAGCGCGTCCAGTTTTGCAAGTACAGGATCCTCGCCCGGCGGTTGCAGAAGCTCGCAACCGCCAAGCACCATCACTGACAGCAGCAAGGCTGTTTTCGGCATTCCGGTCATTGGTCAGTTCGAGTACTTGAACTCGACACGACGATTCTGCGCGTAGTCCGCCTCGGTACTGCCGAAACCGACCGGCCGCTCCTCACCGAAGCTCACCGTCGAAATCTGGTCCGCAGATACTCCCTGGATCAGCAGCATCTGCCGTACCGCCTGTGCGCGACGCTCGCCGAGGCCGATATTGTACTCGCGCGACCCGCGCTCATCCGCGTGCCCTTCGAGGCGCACCTCGCCGCCGCCACCAAGCTGCATGGCGTGGCGCGCAACAATATCCTGGTCCGCGGCGCGAACCTCGGACGAATCGAAGTCGAAGTAGATGACCATGGTCAGCTCACCGGCCGACGGGTCGTCCATGAACTCGCCGTCACCGTACATGCCGCCATCGGCGCCCGACGTGGTCGCGTCGCCCGCGTCACCCGGATACGTCGTATCGGTCGGGTCGGGATCCGGAATCGTGTTTTTCGGGCAGCCCGCCAAAAGGAATGCGATTGCCGCAAGTGCAAACAGTTTGAAATAAGACATCATAAAGCCCTTTTTAGTGCCTCAAAAGCGAAGTAAAATCAAAGAATTAAAGTACTTACTAAATGTTAATTATCAAAATCTTGGGAACGGCGACCAAACGGGTTCCCGTACATCTCCGCCTGCCCGCGATGCCATTTTCTGGCGAATCAGTCCATCCGCCGACACCGTTTCGAGGACGCCATCCCTGCCCTGTCGCGTCGCATAGATCAGGATATCGCTGTTCGGCGCGAAGCTCGGGCTCTCGTCCTGCCGCCCGCTCGAAAGGACCAGCAGGTCCTTGCGTTCAAGGCTCATCACCGCGATACGGAAATTGCCCTGGTCATTATGGACCATGGCAAGTCGTTTCCCATCCGGTGACAGGCGTGGCCGCGCATTATAACTCCCCTCGAACGTCACGCGCTCGGGAGATCCGCCTTCCGCGCCCACCCGGTAGATCTGCGGTCCGCCGCTGCGATCGGACGTGAAGTAGATATACCGCCCGTCCGGAGACCAGGCGCCCTCGGTATCGATTGCCCGGTGCGTCGTCAGGCGCGTCGTGCGCCGCGAATTGATGTCGAGAACGTAGATGTCCAGGTTGCCATCGACGCCGCCCAGTGTGACCACGAGCTTGCGTCCGTCGGGCGAGAAGGAAGGCGCGCCGTTAATGCCCGGTTTGGATGACACGTTGAAGCGATTGCCGGTACGCAGGGTTTGCACGAATATCGAGGACTTGTCGCCCTCGAACGAAACATAGGCCAGCTGGCGGCTGTCCGGCGACCACGCGGGCGACATGATCGGATCGGCGCTCTCCATGATCGTGTGTTCATTGTAGCCGTCCTGGTCGGAGACGATCAGGGAATAGAGACGCCCCTGCCCCTCGCGCTTCGCCGTTACATAGGCCACCTTCGTGCCGAACACGCCCTTGATGCCCGTGAGTTTCTCGTAAATCATGTCGGCTGCGCGATGGGCCGCACTGCGCATGGTGCCGCGGCTCGCCGGCATGCGGTATCCCACGAGCTGGCGACGGCCGAAGACATCGAACAGCTGGAATTGCAGCGTGTAGGCGTTCTCGCCTTCCTGGATCACTTTGCCCACCACCACGGCCTCGACGCCGACAAAACTCCAGTCCTGGAAGTCGACATCGGCACCATCGGTCGGCTTTTGCAGCATCTTCTCTTCGCCAATCGGCGCAAACCGCCCGCTGCGCTGCAAATCGTCCGTAATGACCCTGGCAACATCGAGCGGCATGTCGGGCGCCTCGCCTTCCCAGCCAAACGGCACGATGGCGACCGGTGCGGGTTTCGCTACTCCCTGCACATCAATGACGAGCTCGGCATGAGCGGTCCCGACCACCATGAGTAACAAACCCATTAAAACTCTTGAATTTTTAAGCACATCTTCCTCGGCTGGTTGTGGATCTGACCTATTGCTGCTTGGTTAAGTTTAACAATATGTTGGGGTCGAACAGGTTTGGCGTTGGTGGCTCCGGCAGCGGCGAAGACTTGAAGATGGCGGCTTCAATGGAACGCTTGACCACGTCGTCTCCATTGCACGTCAGGAAAGTGACGCCCAGAACCTCGCCACTCCTGATCTGGCGCACTCGGACGGAGCATTTCAGATCATCACGGGCGCTGGCCGGCAGACTCAGGTTGCGGTAAATCTTCTGCTGGATCATGGCCGTATAGACAGCCAGTTCGCCGGCATCGACGGCGGCCATGCGCTCGGCCTCCGCGTCGATCTCCGCCTGCCGCTGCTCGGACTCGAGCTCACGCCGCAGCCGCTCATTCTCTTCGCGCTGACGCCGTATGTCCTCCTGTCGCTTGCGCTCGGCCTCGACGCGCTGGCGTTCCTTCTCCTCTTCTTCGCGCTGCTTGCGCTCGGCCTCCTCGCGCTCCTTGCGCCGCTTTTCCTCGGCCTCTTTCTTTTTCAGTTCGTCGAGGCGCTGCTGTTCCAGCAATGCGTCCTGCCTGCGTTTTTCGTCTTCCGCCTGGCGGAGCAGCTCCGCACTGTTGTCGGGCTCGGGCTCCGGCTCCTCAATAACGGGCTCGGGCTCGGGCTCCTCGATGACGGGCTCCGGCTCCCTGGCGCGCGGTGGCGGCACCCTGTCAGGCATTTCCTGGACGAGCGTGGCCTGCACGGTCAGTGGCGTGAGCGGCTTGGGCCGCGCGAAATCGAACGCCACGATCATCGATCCGAAGACGACGACATGCAGCAGTACGGCCATGGAGACCGGAATAATATTTCGATTGTCGCGAATCACGCGGCTGCCTACTCCGGAATCGGGTAGCTATCCAGTGGATCGGTAATGAAGCCGATGTTCCGGGCTCCGGCCTGTTGCAGCACCACCATAGCCCCCACCACGTTGCCATAGGGCACGGCGCGGTCCGCCTTGACGAACATCGGCGTCTCCGGCTTCTCGCCGAGCACGATACCGATGCGCCTCACGATTTCGGCGCCGGTCTGCGGCTCCTCCTTGCCGCTGCCCGCGTTGATGTAGAAGTTACCTTCCGCATCGACACTGAGAACCAGCGGGTCGTGGTCAGGCGGCGTTTCGATCGGCTTCGCGTTCGCTTTGGGCAGGTCGACTTCGATGCCCTGTGTCAGCAGCGGTGCCGTGATCATGAAGACGACCAGCAAGACGAGCATGATGTCGATCATGGGTACGACGTTGATCTCGCCCATGAGTTTGCGTTTTTTCAGTGCTGTCGGCATGTCAGGTCCCCTGCTTGGCGCGCGCGTGTCGGTGCAGGATGCTGGAAAATTCCTCCGTGAAACCGTCGTAGCGGTACTCGAGTCTCACGACCTTGTCGGCGTAGCGGTTGTAGGCGATCACGGCCGGGATCGCCGCGAACAGGCCCATGGCCGTCGCGATAAGCGCTTCCGAGACATACGGCGCAACCACAGCCAGGGTAGCGGACTGCTGCTGCCCGATTTCCATGAAGGCGTACATGATTCCCCAGACCGTGCCGAACAGACCCACATACGGGCTGGTCGAGCCGATCGTCGCCAGCGTCGCGAGGTTTTGCTCCAGGCGATCGACTTCGCGCATCTGCGCGACGCGCATGGCCCGGCGGCACTCCTCGACGATCTTGTTGGCGCTGTCGCCACCGGCCTGCAGCGCACGATTGAATTCCCGGAAGCCCGCTTCAAAAATACTGGCCATCCCGATACTGCCACCCTTGGCACGCGCCGCGCTCTGGTACAACGTGTTCAGGTCGCCACCCGACCAGAACGCCGCTTCGAATTCATCCGAAGCGTCCTGGGTCCGGCTGATCAGGCGTCGTTTCGTGAAGATGATGCTCCACGACACGATCGAGGCCGCAATCAGCAAGAGCATGACGATCTTCACAGCCAGGCTCGCGCCCATGAACAGACCAACTACGGTCAGATCTGCATTCATTTCTGTTTTTCCCCAAAAAAGGACGGCGGCACGCGCTTCGGCCGCATCGTATCGGCATCGAGATACGCTGCCTTGACGATGCCGCTGATCAGCAATTCGCCGTCAGTAGTATCACGATAGATCTTCTGTTCGATATCGAATGACACCCGGGTCAGGCCCTGCAGCCCGGCTGTCACTATGAGGTCGTCGCTGAGGCGGGCGGGCGCGTGAAACCTCGCCTGCACCTCCGCGACAACGAAAATGCGGCGCTCCTCGTCCTGCAGCCTGACCATGTCCACCCCCAGGGATCGCAACCACTCGGTCCGGGCGCGCTCCATGAAGCGAAAATAGTTGGCATAGTAGACAACGCCCTGCGCGTCCGTGTCTTCATAGTAAACGCGAACCGGCAGTTCGAAGGGTTTGGCATCAATCAAAAGGCAACTCCCCGGATCCGGCCGGATGTGGCGGCGCCAGGCCAAAATGCAGGTACGCGTTCTTCGTTGCGACGCGACCGCGCGAGGTGCGCATCATGAAGCCCTGTTGAATCAGGAACGGCTCGACCACGTCCTCGATGGTGCCGCGTTCTTCGCCGATCGCGGCCGCCAGGCTTTCGATGCCGACCGGTCCGCCGTCGAACTTGTCGATGATGGTCCGGAGCAAACGCCGGTCCATCGCGTCGAATCCATGCGGATCAACCTGCAGAACGTCCATTGCATTGGCAGCAACCGCCCCGGTCACGACGCCATCCCCTTCAACCTCGGCAAAATCCCGGACGCGCCGCAACAGTCGATTCGCGATGCGCGGCGTACCGCGTGAGCGCGTGGCAATCGCCGTTGCGCCCTCGTCTTCAATCGGCAGATTCAGGATCCCGGCAGAACGTCGCGCGATGGCCTCGAGATCGTCCGCCCCGTAAAACTCGAGCCGCTGCACAATACCGAAGCGATCGCGCAGCGGCGATGTCAGCAGCCCGGCACGCGTGGTCGCGCCAACCAGGGTAAACGGCTGCAGGTCCAGCTTGATCGAACGGGCTGCCGGACCCTCGCCAATCATGATGTCGAGCTGGAAGTCCTCCATCGCCGGGTAGAGCACCTCCTCGACGACCGGGCTCAGGCGATGAATTTCGTCAACGAACAACACGTCGTTCGGCTCGAGATTGGTCAGGATCGCGGCAAGGTCACCCGGCCGCTCCAGCACGGGTCCTGAGGTTTGCCGCAGGTTGACGCCCATCTCGTTGGCAACAATATGCGCGAGCGTGGTCTTGCCGAGACCCGGCGGGCCGAAGATCAGCACATGGTCCAGCGCTTCACAGCGGCGACGAGCCGCCTCGATGAAGACGGCCATCTGCTGCTTGACGCGCGGCTGCCCGACGTAATCTTCAAGCCGCTTCGGGCGGATCGCGCGATCAAACGCCGGGTCATCGGCGATAGCTTCGGCCGTGGTCAGCCGGTCATGCTCGACGTTCGCCATTAAAGGGCCGCCTGTTTAAGTGCTTGCCGGATAATATCCTCGGCCGAGCGACCCTCGATATCGAGTTTGCCGAGAAGCTTGTTGACTTCGTTTGCCCGGTAACCGAGCGCCACGAGTGCATCGAAGGCTTCGGACCGGGCGCTGGCCTCGAGGCTGACGGCCTGGCCAGGCAGTGACGGCGCACCGACGTCGTCAACCTTGTCGCGCATTTCCATGATCAGGCGTTCCGCCGTCTTCCTGCCGATACCCGGTACCTTGGACAGCGTCGCGGCATCTTCGTATTCAACACAGCGACGAAAATCGCTGACCGTCATTGACGACAGGATACCGAGCACCATCTTGGCGCCGACCCGGTTGACCTTGAGCAGCGTACGGAACAACGTGCGCTCTTCGTTCGTCGCGAAACCATAGAGAATCTGCGCATCTTCCCGCACCAGCAAGTGCGTGTGCAGGAACAACTCGGTACCTGTCGCCGGCAACTCGAGAAACGTCGACATCGGCGTCTCAACTTCGTAGCCGACACCATTGCATTCCACCACGATATGCGGAGCGTGTTTCGCCGCAAGGCGGCCGCGCAGCGAACCGATCACCGCAGCCCCGCAATGCGATTGCCGGTACCGAGCTGATCATGGATACGCCGCTGGTTGCCGTGACACATGGCGGCGGCCAGCGCATCCGATGCATCCGGCGCCGGCGTTCCGTCCAGCTGCAATATCGATACAACCATGTGCTGAACCTGCTCCTTGGTCGCTGCCCCGGTGCCAACGACGGCTTGTTTGATTTCCCGCGGCGCGTACTCGAACACCTCGATGTTGTGCTGGAACGTGGCGCACAGCGCGGCGGAGCGTGCGTGCCCGAGCTTCAGGGCGCTGCCGGCATTCTTGTGCATGAAGACGCTCTCGATCGCAACGATATCCGGCCGATACTCGGCCATGATGTCGCTCACGGACTCGAAAATCTGCCGCAGACGGTCTGCGAAAGCCCCGTCCATGCTGCGGATCGTGCCGCTGGTCACGTAGGTCGGCGTATCGCCCTGGAAATCGAGGACGCCGAACCCGGTCAGACGAGAACCTGGGTCAATGCCGAGTATGCGTCGTTTGTCCGTCAATGCCGTCTCAAAGTTCCGCTAGTACGTCTTCGCTGATGTCCGCGTTTGAATACACTTCCTGGACATCGTCGAGATCTTCGAGCATTTCGAGCATCTTGATCATCGATCCGGCCTCCTTGGGCCCGAGTTCTGCATTGGTGGATGCACGCATCGTGATCTGGGCGGATTCCGCCACCATGCCGGCCGCCTTCATCGCGTCGCGAACCCGCTCAAAGTCGCCTGGCGATGTCAGGACCTCGATAGATCCATCGTCGTCAGGGATAACGTCCTCGGCGCCGGCTTCAATCGCGGCTTCCATAACGGCGTCTTCATCGCTGCCTTCCGGGTACAACAACTGCCCAACCTGGTTAAAAAGATAATTCACCGAGCCGTCGGCGCCGAGATTCCCGCCGAACTTGGAAAACGCGTGGCGGACATCCGCCACGGTGCGGTTCCGGTTGTCTGTCAGGCAGTCCACCATGACGGCAGTGCCGCCGGGGCCGTAGCCCTCGTAACGAACCTCGAAAAAGTCGTCGCCGTCCATCTCACCGGCGCCACGTTTGATCGCCCGGTCGATATTGTCCTTCGGCATCGACTGCGCCTTGGCCTTGTCGACGGCGAGGCGCAGTCGCGGGTTCGCATCCATGTCGCTGCCACCCATTTTGGCAGCAACGGTAATCTCTCGAATCAGCTTGGTGAAAAGCTTGCCGCGCTTCTTGTCCTGGGCGCCCTTGCGGTGCTGAATATTCGCCCACTTACTGTGTCCTGCCATGGTGTCCTGCTTGTAATATGCCCAAGTGTGCGTCTCGGCCGGTTTGTATCGCCGAAACTGCGCGTATGATAACGGGAAATACCGCGAACGGCACTTAAGAAGAATCATGGCAGATGTCAGCTACAGATGCTGAAAACACGGCGCCCGACCCGCAGAGCGCCGACAATCGTGACAACAACGGCAATGATGCTGTCGCGGCTGTGCGCGCCTATGTTGCTGCGCTACCCGAGCGCGAGGGCCACGACGCGTGTGTCGAGGAAGGCCACAGCATCGCGGCTATTGTCGAGCCACTGGGCTTACCAACAGAAATCCTCGCCGCAGTGCATGTCTACCCCTTGTACCGGGACGGCTTTATCAGTGCTAATTCATTAGAAAACAGTGCATTAAAAGATATATCTCGATTCATTCTTGGCTTGCAACAGCTTGACCAGTTCTCGCTTCCCGATCACTGGCAGCCCGGCGAGGCCCTCGCGGTGCAGCAATCCGAAGCACTGCGCAAGATGCTTCTGGCCGTGGTCTCTGACGTCCGCCTCGTGCTGGTGCGTATCGCGGACCAGTTGTATCGCCTGCGCCAGGCCAAGAAGGCGGACATCGCGGTGCGGCAGGCACTCGCACTCGAAAGCCGTGAAATTTATGCACCGCTCGCCAACCGTCTCGGCGTCTGGCAACTCAAGTGGGAGCTCGAAGATCTTGCGTTTCGCTACCTGGAACCCGACACCTACGCCGAAATCGCGCGAACGCTGAAGGAAAAAAGGACCGAACGCGTCAAGTTCATTCGGCAGTTCGAGCGCGTGCTGCACAAGGAGCTGGCGAAGGAAGGCATCAAGGCGGAAATATCCGGCCGCCCGAAGCACATCTACAGTATCTACCGAAAGATGCAGCGCAAGGACCGGGGTATCGAGTCGCTCTTCGATATTCGCGCGGTACGCCTGCTCGTCGATACCGTGGGAGACTGCTATGCCGCGCTCGGCATCGTACACAACCTCTGGTCCTATATCCCTGGCGAGTTCGACGATTACATCGCCAACCCGAAAGACAACGACTACCGGTCTCTGCATACCGCGGTCGTCGGACCCGAGAAGAAGACCGTCGAGATCCAGATTCGTACACACGAGATGCATCGGCACGCAGAACTCGGCGTCGCCGCGCACTGGCGGTACAAGGAGGGCGGTGGTGCGCCGGCCGCATTCGACCAGAAGATTCGCTTCCTGCGACAGTTGCTGGAACCGACCGACGACGGCGCCGACCTGCTCGACCAGATTCGCGACGACTTTTTCGAGGATCGGGTCTATGCCGTCAGCCCCAAGGGCGATGTCGTGGAACTGCCGGCATCGGCAACGCCCCTGGATTTCGCGTATCACGTCCATACGCAGGTGGGCCATCGTTGCCGCGGCGCCAAGGTCAACGGTCGCATCGTGCCTCTGACCTACCAGATCCAGAACGGCGACCAGATTGAGATCATTACCGGTAAACAGGCACAGCCCAGCCGCGACTGGCTAAGCCCGAAACTGGGCTACCTGGCGGGCGCCCGTGCCCGTGCCAAGGTCCGAAACTGGTTCAGGCAACAGGATCGCGACCAGCACATGCGCCAGGGCCGCGAGGTTCTCGATCGCGAACTCGCGCGACTCAATGTTCGTGATGTGCCAACCGACGCTATCGCGAAGCAGCTCAAGTACAAGGACACTGACGCCTTGTGTGTCGCGGTGGGTGCGGGCGACCTCACCTCTGCATCCATTGCCACCGCCTTGCAGCATATCCGCGGCGCCGAACTTTCAGATCAGGTTCGGCCCCGGCGGGTGCGCAAGAAGACCGATAGTGCGGGACCCGCCGCCGTGACCGGTGTCGGGGATCTCATGTGCAACTTCGCTCGTT
This sequence comes from uncultured Gammaproteobacteria bacterium, assembly GCA_963698895.1. Lineage (GTDB taxonomy): Bacteria > Pseudomonadota > Gammaproteobacteria > Steroidobacterales > Woeseiaceae > UBA1847. The sequence goes on from CAVOSO010000003.1 coordinate 651,560, forward strand.
GCTGCAGGCCCGTGCCGCCCGAGGCCATCGTCGGCTACATCACCGTGGGACGCGGCGTCAGCATTCATCGCCAGGACTGTGGCAACTTCCTGAGCCTGAACCAGCGGCACCCGGAACGCATCGTCGCGATAACCTGGGGCAAATCGGAGTCCGAGGCGGCCTATCCCGTCGATCTCAGCTTGCACGCATTCGACCGGTCAGGATTGATTCGCGATATTACGGCCGTGCTGGCCGATGACGATGCCAACGTCCTCGACATGAAGAGCCACACGGACAAGAAATCCATGCAAGTCGTCATGGAGATAAGCATTGAGATCAAGGATCTGCCGACGTTGAGCACCGTGATTACGAAGCTTGAGCAGCTTCCCAACGTCGTGTCGGTCCGGCGCCAGGCCTGAATCCAAGGACGGTGCCCTGGCTCGAAGCGAGCCAGGGTCACTGCCGCTGTTTTCGGACTAGTCGGCCGCGGGCGGGCTGGTCTTGCCTTTGCCTTTCGCGATATCCGTTGCCAGTGCCATCATTGATGTCAGGTCACCGAGGTTCGCCGGAACCACATACGTGTTGCCTGTCTTGGCAAGTCTTCCGAACTCGCCGATATACTGTTCGGCAATCCGCAATTGCATTGCCTCGGGGCCACCCTGCTCGATAACGGCGTTTGCCACCTTACGCAAGCCCTCACCCGTTGCTGTCGCGACTGCAAGAATGGCTTCAGCCTCGCCCTGGGCTTCATTGATCTGCTGAATCTTCGCCGCCTCGGACTCTTTGACAACCCGCTGCTTCTCGCCTTCAGCTTCGTTGATCTTTGCATCTCGAACACCTTCCGACGTCAGAACCACCGCACGCTTCTCACGCTCGGCGCGCATCTGCTTCTCCATCGCACTCAGGACATCCTGCGGCGGATTGATGTTCTTGATCTCGTAGCGCAGCACTTTCACGCCCCAGGGATCCGATGCCTTGTCGAGTTCCGCGACAACGTTCTGGTTGATCGTGCCACGCTCCTCAAATGTGCGGTCGAGATCGATCTTGCCGATCTCGGAACGCAGAGTGGTTTGCGCGAGCTGCGAAATCGCAAACATGTAGTTGCCGATTCCGTAGGACGCCCTGCCCGGATCCAGGACCTGCATATAGAGCACGCCATCGACGCCGACCTGGACGTTGTCCTTGGTAATACAAACCTGCTCGGCGATATCTGCGGCCTGCTCTTTCAGCGTGTGCTTGTAGGCGACCTTGTCGATAAACGGAAACAGGATGTGGAACCCTGCATTCAAGGTCTTGGCGTACTTGCCGAGTCGCTCAACAACGAACGCGTTCTGCTGTGGGACGACGATCGCTGTCTTGACAAGAATGACGATCGCAAGAAAGAGAAAACCAAGCGAAAAGATGAGTGATGTATCCATTTAGAAAATTCCTCGTTCCGTGCCTATTCGGCTGTGACATGCAGCGTCAGACCATCAGCCTTGACGACGACAACCCGCGCGCCACTGGCGATCGGTGTGCTCCCAACGTTCCTGGCGGTCCAGTTGGTTCCCCGGTATTCGACCCGCCCCTCGGCTCCCGGAGCCAGGTCCCGGTTCACGATGATCGATTCGCCCGCCAGGTTCTCGCGATAGCCGACAACTCCGCCATGAATCTTTTGGTAAAGACTCTTGCGAAACGTAAAAAAGGAAGTCAATGCCATTATGGCGAATGCCAACCATTGAGCCCACTCCGGCATGACGATCCCCAACAAGCTGGCGAGGCCAACCAAAGCTGCCGAGATGCCGAGGAATACAAGGTAAAACTGCGCGTCAATAGCGAGGAGCTCTACGGCCAGAAGGACCGCGCCCAGAACCATCCAACTCCACCACGTCATTATGCTTCTCCCAAGCGTGCAATTCTTGCAACTATATCGCGAAACCAGAACCAACGGCAGCTTGAAAGGACGCTTTCCCGCCCCAATATGCGGTAACATTCTGCGGGCCGCCAAGAAGAATGAAAAAGGGGGATGGCATGCAGGATATCGTCAATAGGATCAGTGGCTTCATGTGGGAACCAGCCCTGATCTACATACTGCTCGGAACAGGGCTGTTCTTTTCGGTCTTGACGCGTTTCGTGCAGGTACGCATGTTTGGCGAAATGTGGCGCCTGCTCTTTTCGAGCAAGGAGTCCGATCGTGGCATCTCGTCCTTTCAGGCGCTCGCCGTCTCACTATCAGGCCGTGTCGGGACCGGCAACATCGCTGGCGTGGCCGCCGCGATCGGTATTGGCGGGCCGGGTGCCGTATTCTGGATGTGGGTCGTTGCCTTCCTCGGCGCATCCACAGCCTACGTCGAGTCAGCTCTCGGACAGATTTACAAAGAAGAGGATGAAGGGCAGTTTCGTGGTGGCCCTGCGTATTACTTTGAGAAGGCGCTCGGACAGAAATGGTACGCCTGGATATTTGCCGTATCGACAATCATTGCAGTCGGAGTTCTGCTGCCGACGGTACAGTCCAATGCCATAGGGGCCGCTGTTGAACTCGCATTCGGTGGGAGCGCGGTGCTGACCACCGGGCTTGGCAGCGTAAGCTACGCGAAACTCGCAACCGCGAGTTTCGTGGTTGTTGCCCTTGGCGTCATCATCTTCGGCGGCGTCAAACGAATCGCCCATTTCACGCAGATCGTCGTGCCGTTCATGGCCCTTGGGTACATCATCATGGCCGCGGGAATCGTTATTTATCACGCCGCTGAATTGCCCGGTATCATTAAGTTGATTTTTTCCGATGCGTTTTCGCCGATGGCGGGACTCGGCGCAGCAATCGGCTGGGGTGTGAAACGCGGTGTATATTCGAACGAGGCAGGCCAGGGTTCCGGTCCGCACGCCGCCTCGGCAGCCGAAGTGCAACACCCGGCCCAGCAGGGACTTGTGCAGGCGTTTTCGGTATACATCGACACGCTGTTTGTCTGCTCGGCGACGGCATTCATGATTCTGATTACGAACCAGTACTACGTTGCCGAACTGGACGTGAGTATCACCGGCGGTGTGCTCATGACCGACGTTGCAGCGAACAGCCCTGCCTTCACGCAACTCGCACTCGAAAGCGTACTTGGCGATTTCGGGCGGATATTCGTTGCCGTTGCACTTTTCTTCTTCGCCTTTACGACCTTACTCGCCTACTACTACATTGCCGAAACAAACGTCGCGTACATTCGGCGGACCATTCGGTTTCCAGGCGAACTGACAATCATCAAGATCGTGCTGCTGGGTGCCGTTTTCTACGGCACGGTTCGAACGGCGGACCTCGCCTGGGGCCTCGGCGATATCGGTCTCGGCATCATGGCCGGACTCAATATTTTCGGTATCTTGCTCCTGTATTTCATGGGTCAACCGGCTATCAGGGCTTTAAAGGACTACGAGGAGCAGCGCAAGGCCGGCGTCAAGAACTACACATTCGACCCGAAGAAACTCGGCATCAAGAACGCCGACTTCTGGGAAAAATAAGGTACCGGACACCCTATTTGTTGGGGAAGTTGAGCGCCTTGTTGTCCACGGCGAGTGCCGCTTCATGCACTGCTTCTGCGAGGCTCGGATGCGCATGAATCGTGCGTTGAATATCTTCGGTGCTGGCCGAAAACTCGAGCGCGAGCACCGCTTCTGAAATCAGCTCGCCAGCCATAGGGCCGACAATGTGCACGCCGAGAATTTCATCATCTTCCTTTGACGAGATGATCTTCACGAACCCGGACGTCTGTTCCATCGCCTTCGCGCGACCGCTTGCCATGAACGGGAACTGACCGGTCTTGTAGGCGATGCCGCTTTTCTTGACCTCTTCCTCGGTCTTTCCGGTCCAGGCGATTTCGGGATTCGTGTACAGGACCGACGGTATAACGTCGTAGTTCATTTCGGCGACCTCACCGGCGATCAGGTCAGCGACCATCACGCCCTCTTCCGATCCTTTGTGTGCAAGCATGGGACCACGTACACAGTCACCGACCGCATACACGCCTTTTACGCGCGTGCGACATTCATCATCGACAACGATGAAGCCACGTTCATCGAGTTGGATTCCCGCATCGTCCGCGAACAACCCGTCTGTCACCGGCCTGCGGCCAACGGCGACGACAAGCTTGTCGACCTCGATCGATTGTGCGCCGTCTTTGTCTTCGTACTCGACAGTAACGCCGCTCTTGCCGGCGGTTGCCTTCGAGACTTTGGCACCGAGTTTGATGTCGAGGCCCTGCTTCTTGAAGTCACCTGCGGCAAGCTTGGCGACATCGCGATCCGCCATGAACAGGAAGTCGTCCATCGCTTCGAGAATGGTGACGTCGGCCCCGAGTCGAGCCCAAACGCTGCCAAGCTCGAGGCCGATGACGCCTGCACCAACGACACCCAGGGTCTTGGGTACCGCGTCCAACTCAAGCGCACCCCATGAATCGACAATCCGGTCGTCGTCGAATTTCGCTATCGGCAGTTCGATCGGCGCGGAACCCGATGCCAGGATAATGTGCTCCGCCGCGATGATTTCCTTATCGCCCTTGACCGGCGTGAACTCGACCTGCTTGTTCTGCAAAAGTTTGCCATGACCTACGAGGCCTTCGACCTTGTTGGCTTTGAACAGCCCCGCAATACCGCCCGTGAGCTGACGGACAATGCCGGCGCGACGCTTTTGCATCGCTGCGATGTCCATCTCGACGTTGCCGGTCTTGATCCCGTGCTTCTTAAATTCATGCCCTGCCTGATGGTAGAGCTCGGACGACTCAAGCAGCGCCTTGGACGGAATACATCCCGCATTCAGGCAGGTACCGCCGAAAGCGTTCTTGCCATCTTTGTTCTTCCATTCGTCGATGCATGCAACCGTCTTGCCGTGCTGCGCAGCACGAATAGCAGCGATGTATCCCGCCGGGCCTGCACCAATAACGACTACGTCAAAACTTCTGCTCATGAGAATCAGCTTCCTGTTGGCGAATTTTCTGCTCAGACCTGCAGCAGCAGACGAGAAGGATCTTCCAGTTGCTCCTTGATCGAAACCAGGAACTGCACCGCTTCCTTGCCGTCAATGATGCGATGATCGTACGTCACGGCCAGGTACATCATCGGCCGCGCGACGATCTCGCCGTCGACGACCATCGGCCGTTGCTGGATCGAGTGCATGCCGAGGATAGCACTCTGCGGCTGATTCAGAATTGGCGTCGACATCATCGAACCGAAAATACCGCCATTCGTAATCGTGAACGTTCCACCGGTCAGGTCTTCCATGCTGATGGTGCCGTCCTGGGCCTTTGCCGCCACGTCGGTCAGCGCCCCTTCGAACTCCGCAAAACTCATCTGGTCGACATCGCGAATAACCGGAACCATCAATCCGCGATCGCTTGATACGGCGATGCCGATGTCGAAGTAGTTGTGATAAATGATGTCACTGCCTTCGACCGAGGCATTGACGACCGGGAACTTCTTCAGCGCCTCGACCGCAGCCTTGGCAAAGAACGACATGAAGCCGAGGCGCACGCCGTGCGTTTTCTCAAATTCATCCTTGTACTTCTTGCGCAACGCCATGACCTCGGTCAGATCGACTTCGTTGAAGGTCGTCAGCATCGCAGCGGTTTGCTGCGCCTCGACCAGTCGCTCTGCGATACGTGCACGCAGCCGGGTCATCGGCACGCGCTTCTCTTCGCGAACAGGCCCTTGCTCAACAACTTCGACACCGACGGATGGCGCCGCATCGCCCGGCGTTACCTCACTGCTCGAATCGGACTTCAGAAACGCCATGACGTCAGCCTTGGTGATGCGGCCGTCCTTGCCGATCCCGTTACCATCGTCGCATCGAGATCGTGCTCGTCCAGCAGGCGGCGTACCGCCGGACTCGTCTTGGCCGGTCCCTTCATTGTTTTTGCCGCTGGCGCAGCCTGCTTCTCGGCCGTCTTCTCGACGTCAGGCGCAGCTTCCTTCTCGGCTACCGGTGCCGATACTTCAGCACCCTCACCTTCTTCGAGAATGGCGAGTACGTCACCGGCAACGACCGTCGCGCCGTCTTTAACAACGATTTTCGAGATCGTACCTGCCGCCGGCGCCGGAACCTCGAGCACGACCTTGTCGGTTTCGAGATCGACAAGATTCTCGTCGCGAGCGACGCGTTCGCCGACAGTTTTGTGCCAGGCGACCAGCGTCGCATCGGTTACGGATTCCGGTAAAGGCGGAACTTTTATCTCAATGGTCATTTTGTCTTCCGTTTTGTTTTTTCAGGCTTGCGGACTTTGCTCGCCTCGGTACTGAATATCGAGCGCGGCTTCGACCAGCGCCTGTTGCTGTTGCAGATGCACTTTGAAGATGCCGGACGCCGGCGCTGCTGCGCCCGGCCGTCCCGCGTAATAGAGTTGCTGATGGTCGCCGAGCGGCTCCTGCAGGCGATGCTTGATCTGGTACCACGCACCCTGATTCTGCGGCTCTTCCTGGCACCAGACAATTTCTTCGACATGTCGGTATTGCGCGATCACGTCGGCGTACTCGTCAATCGGGAACGGATACAGCTGCTCGATACGAATGATCGCGATATCGCATTGCATTGACCTCGCGCGCCTCCAGCAGATCGTAATACACCTTGCCACTGCAGAACACGACACGCCGTGTCTTCTTCACGTCAATAGCTTCGATCTCGGGGATGATCAGTTCGAAACGCCCGCTCGACAACTCGGTCAGCGATGACACCGACATCTTGTGGCGCAGCAGGCTTTTCGGCGTCATGACGATCAGCGGCTTGCGGAAATGCGCGTACGTGCTGACGCCGAATCATGTGGAACATCTGTGCCGGCGTCGACGGTACGCAGACCTGCATGTTGTGCTCTGCACACAGTTGCAGGAATCGCTCCAGACGTGCCGAGGAGTGCTCCGGCCCCTGCCCTTCGTAGCCGTGCGGCAGGAACATGGTCAGGCCGCACAGACGCCCCCACTTGGCTTCGCCGGAGCTGATGAACTGGTCGATGACGACCTGCGCACCGTTGGCAAAATCGCCGAACTGGCCTTCCCAGATAACCAGCGTATTGGGCTCGGTAGTCGCGTAGCCGTACTCGAATCCCAGCACGGCCTCTTCCGACAGGAAGGAATCGATCACACGAAATGCGTTCGGTCTTTCGACGATGTGTTCGAGCGGAATGTATTCGCGGTTGTTCACCTGGTTGTGCAATACGGCATGCCGATGGAAGAACGTACCGCGGCCGCTGTCCTGGCCAACCAGCCTAACGGTATGACCCTCTCGCAACAAGGAGGCGTACGCCATGGTTTCGGCGAATCCCCAGTCCATGTCGACCTCGCCGGACGCCATCTTGACGCGGTCGTCCATGATGCGTTGCACACGTCCATGCAGCCTGACGTCGGGCGGGATAAAGGTGATTGCGGCGCCGAGGCTTGCCACCGTCGCCGGGCTGATCGTGGTATCGGCAGGCTCGTCCCATTCCGTCTCAGGTAGGGCGACCAGTCGACGGTGTATTCATTACCGATCAGGCCGAGACTTGACTTCGGTACCGGTTCGCCGCGATCCAGGCGATCGCGATAGTCTTCCTGCAGTGTCACGCCGTCGTCGAATCGATGACACCTGCCGCCTCGAGACGCTCGGCGTACAACTGCGCGCGTGGTCTTCTGGTTCTTGATTCGACCGTACATGATCGGCTGCGTCGCCGACGGTTCGTCCGCCTCGTTGTGCCCGTGGCGGCGGTAGCAAACGAGATCGATGACGACATCCTTGCGGAATTTCTGCCGGTAGCTCAGCGCCAGGCGCGTCACGAACAAGACGGCCTCGGGATCGTCGCCATTGACATGAAAAATCGGCGCCTCGATCATTTTGGCCACGTCGCTGCAGTAGTCCGTCGAACGCGCATCCGATGGGCGGCTCGTCGTAAAGCCGATCTGGTTGTTGACGACGATATGCACCGTGCCGCCCGTGCGGAAACCGTTCGTCTGCGACATCTGGAAGGTCTCGGTGACCACGCCCTGCCCGGAAAATGCCGCATCGCCGTGGATCAGCACCGGCAGTACCTCCTGGCGCTCGGTGTCATCGCGGCGCTGCTGGCGCGCGCGCACGGAACCCTCGACAACCGGGTTGACGATCTCGAGGTGTGACGGATTGAACGCCAGGGCAATGTGCACGTTGCCGCCCGGGGTCTTCATGTCCGCCGAGAAGCCCTTGTGATACTTCACGTCGCCGGAGCCACGCAGTTCGTCCAGGTCGTAATTGCCTTCGAACTCCTCGAACAACTCCTCCGGCGACTTGCCCAGTATGTTGACGAGCACATTAATGCGACCACGATGCGCCATGCCAATAACGATTTCGCGAATACCCGACGAACCACCTTGCTGGATGATGTCGTCGAGCATCGGAATCAGGCTCTCACCACCTTCCAGCGAAAAACGCTTCTGGCCGACATAGCGCGTGTGCAGGTAACGCTCGATACCCTCGGCACTGGTCAACTGCTCCAGCGTCCAGAGGCGCTCTTCGTCACTCAGCTTGTCCGCCACTGCACCTCTTTCGAAATGCTTGCGCAGCCACAGGCGCTCGCGCGCCCTCGAGATATGTGCAAACTCGGCACCGATCTTGCCGCAGTAGATCGACCTGAGTAGTTCGAGGATTTCGCGCAGTTTCATGCGCTCGTTGCCGGTGCCGGCGAGACCACCCGTAAAGAACTCGGTGTCCATGTCGGCCTCGGTCAGGCCGAGGTAGTCGAGCTTCAGAACGCCTGGAACTTGCCGATCCATGAGCTGCAGCGGATCGATGTCGGCGATCTGGTGACCGCGCAGGCTGTACACCTGGATGAGTCGCGATACGGCCGCCTGCTTCTCGCCGGACGTCACGGCCTTGCCGGAGCTGCGGGTGCTTACCTTGCCGCTGCGTCGCCCCGCCCGGGCTTCAGCCAGCAATTCTTCCCGAATCCGGGAGTGCACGACCTCCGTGTCGGCGTCGCCCATCGACTCGAAATACTCGCGCCATCCTGCGGGCACACCGTCCGGATCCTCGAGATACTGCTCATAGAGGCGCTCCACGGCACTGGCATTCGCACCGAACAGGGGTGTGGATGCCAGTTGTTCCTTGAGAGAATTACTCATTATTTCAGCGACTTAAGGGGACTACTGTGGGTCCGCGGGTTGCTTTTCTGGCCACGCCAAAAAAAGGGGCGCTAGTGTATCCCAAGCGTCCCGGCAGGGGAATCCAAAAAGCGCGAAGCAAACCCGACTAGGACAGGCTGAAGAGATTGACCAGTTCGTAACAGACAAGGCAAGCATAGAACGTGAAGAACGTGGTCAGGAAAAGTCCCGTCCGCAGCCGGTTCAGGAACCGGGCCTTGGCCAGGAAAACCAGGACGAAGATGCCGAACGCCGTCATTGCGAGCTTGGTACTCGTAAACAGGGCCGTTCCGTGCGACATGACCGCGTTCATGACCGGATTGGCCTCGATCATGCCCCGGTCGAGAAGCTGCAAGGTCAGGAATGCGTCCGCACAGGACAGGAGCATCGTGCCTGTGGCGAGGAAGAACAGCCAGGGATGGTGCCAATCCAGGAAGATGACTTCAGTATCCGCGGCGCGACGATGTACATGGCGCCGGGAGAACGTAAAACCGTAGACAACGGTTCGCCAGGAAAACCGTCGGCGGTCGGCGCTGCTGCGCGACGTCATTACTGCTGTGTTCGCTGTCATGGTGCCTTCGGGTACTCCCTTATTCGCCGCTGTCGGTGGTCGCGGTGAGCAGGTAGGCAATCAGGTCATCCCTGTCTTCCTGTTTCAACACACCGCCAAATGTCATCCGGTTCCCTGGCAGGAAACGTCCCGGCTGTGCAAGCCAGGCATCCAGCGCCGCGGGCGTCCATACGAAATCCGCACTCTGCATGACTTCGGAATAGCCGAAGCCACTGCGCGATCCCGCCTTCGTGCCGAAGAACCCGTGCAGCGCAGGACCGATCATGTTTGGCCCGTCCCTGTCGACACTGTGGCATGCCTTGCAGATCTGCGCCTGCCTTTCGCCATTGGACCGATCGGCGTCCCGATACGGTGCAGCCGCCAGGTATTCCCCTGCATCCAGGACGACCTGTTCGCCCAGGGTCGCAGCCGTGGGCAGTGGAGCCGCGCCTGGCTCGGTCTTGTTGTCTTCGGTTGCTTTGCCGCACGCGGCGATCAGTGTCGCCACTCCGGCAATTGCCAACAGCAGGTAGTATTCCCTCAATGCCAACCCTCAAGAGCCTTCGCCAGCAACAAATATAGAGCAATTTGCGTACCAGCGCCGCATCAAATTGATTTCTCGCACTATTTGCCTCAACGCGCAGGATTAGGTCAAGTCAGTTGTATAAATAGCCGACGGAATTCCGGCGGCTTAATTGGTATCGGCCCGTTTTCAGGAGATAATCACGCCGGACTGCACGGGGGAGATTTTATATGAAGGGCTACACGGGCGTTGCCACCGATGGCGAGGCGATTCACTACGTCGATCGCAAGCGTTGGCTCTGGCTCCTGTCCGTGGTGTATCCGCTGCAGGCGCTCCTTCCCGTCGCGCTGCACGCCGCAACCGGCAACGAACTCTGGTTCCTGCTGCCCTTTCTGACCAACTTTGTGCTTGCGCCATTGCTCGACTGGCTGATCGGCGAAGACACGAACAATCCGCCGGATGAAGTCATCATGCAGCTCGAGCAGGATGTCTACTATCGACGGCTGACGTACATCGTTGTGCCGTTGCATTTCCTCACGCTGTTTGGATGCGCCGCCTATGCCCTTACCCAGCCGCTGAGCTGGTGGGCGTTCGTACTGCTTGCCGCCGTGGCGGGCATGACGGCCGGGCTCGCGATCAACACCGGTCACGAGCTGGGCCACAAGAATTCAAGAATCGAGAAAACCCTGTCGAAGATCGTGCTCGCCGTCGCCGCATACGGGCACTTCACGGTCGACCACAATCGCGGCCATCACCTGCTTGTGTCCACGCCCGAAGACGAAGCGAGCGCGCGCATGGGAGAGAGTATCTACAGGTTCGCCCTGCGGGAAATTCCCGGCGCCTTCCGCCGGGCCTGGACCATCGAACGGGAGCGCCTCGCGTCACGCCAGAAGCCACTCTGGCATTACAGCAACCCGATCCTGCAGTCCTACGCGATCAGTCTCGCTGTCGCTGTCGTTCTGATTATCGCTTTCGGCTGGCTGTCGCTTGCCTTTCTCGCGATCCATCACGCGCTCGCCTACTGGCAGTTGACCAGCGCGAATTACATCGAGCACTACGGACTGCTGCGGGAGAAGAATGCAAAAGGCCGCTACGAACGCTGTGAGCCGCACCACTCCTGGAACTGCAATTTCGTCGTCAGCAACCTCGCGCTGTTCCACCTCGAACGGCATTCCGATCATCACGCACACCCGTTGCGCCGCTACCAGTCGCTGCGGCACTTCCCCGACCTGCCGCAACTCCCCAACGGCTACTTCGGCATGTACGCAATCGCTTACCTGCCCTGGCTTTGGTTCAAGGTCATGGACAAGCGGCTCATGGCGCTGCCCCACATCGACGGGGATCTCGACAAGGTCAACATTGACCCCGCCGCGAGACCATCGATTTTCCTGCAATGGGGGCGGGACAAGATGGTCGAGCCGACGTTTACGGATTTGCCAAAACTCTAGATTTCGGCCGAATTCAACGCGCGACACGCGGACCAGGTACCGCCACCATCACTGCCGTGAGAATAAGGTCACCCGCACGCATCGACGTCATCGCCCTGCTTCTTGCCCTGACGGCCGCCTTGATCGCACGCGCACTCGTACAGGTCAGGCTGAGAGAGGCCGGCCTGGCAGAGCCCGTCGCGTCGGACTTGGCGTACCTCGTCGTCCCACTCATCCTGGCGATACTCTCGCTGCCGGTTCTCAGCAAGCACCGTCACTTCATTGCCGCTCTTTTCAGCACCAGGCCGTTAACGCTACGCGTCGTTGTCGCGGCGATAGTGGTCGGCCTGTTGTTCCGGGTCGCAACCGGGTCGCTACTCGTCGCGCGAATCGCGTTTGGCTGGCAGGTTAACGACGACCCGGCCGCCATCGAGGGACCGCTCCTCCATATTCAGTGCCCCCCTGTGGCCAGTATGTTGCTCGGTCTCGCCGTGTCCTCGATTCTCATCCCGCTGATCGAAGAACTCGTGCATCGGGGGTTTGTGCAGACTTTCCTGCATCGACACGGGGCATTCATATCCGTGGGCGCGTCCGCAATGGTATTCGCCGTATTTCATCCGGCCTCAGGGCTGCTGTTTGCGTTTGCCGGCGGCGTCCTGCTCGGCGCGATGTACCGGCTTTCCGGTTGCTTGTGGCCGCCGATCATTGCTCACGCCGTCATCAACCTGGCACCGCAGTTCACGTGGCGATGCATGAGCCTCCAATGGAACCCGCAGGCCGACTCGTTGCCACTGTGGGTGCCCGGGCTGGTGGCCAGTTGCCTGTTCGCGCTCGCCCTGTGCAGCGGCCTGTGGCTCCTCCTGGCAATAATCAGGTGCCGGACCCCGTAGAGCCCGGCACCTGTCAGTCACAGCGCGTTGGCCACGCGCTCAATGATATGTGACGTCGCGGCCACCACACCCTCGTAGATATTGATCAGGTCCTGGCCGAGATTCGCGGAATCACGAACGCCGCCCAGGTCGTTGCCCTCCGTCCCTCCTGACCCGCCGTCACCGGAGCACTCGGTGCCGGCCCCTGATACAAACCCGATTTCGCTCATTGTTAGTTCACGCATGTTCAATCTCCTTTTGAAACATAGGCTGTTGCGCATCCTGCGCAGCTTCAAACTACGTGCCCGTGTCGGCCTGCGCCGCCCCCGAAATGCCGTATTCGGTCCAGATTTGACATATTCCGGCGAAATTGGCGAGCCTGTGATGCATCGCACAGTCGCCGGTGTGACCTCGATATACCCTCGGCTTTGTTAATCGCTAGGGCAAAAGGTCATGAAATTCAGAACTCTGAAAGCGACGCTGGCTGCGTTCGCGCTTTTCGCATCCGGTAGTGCCGCCGCCGATTTCGGTGTCGGAGTAAAAGCCGGCACCCTTGGAATCGGTCTCGAAGGCCGCTGGGATCCGCCCATTCCGTGGTTCGATCTGCGGGTCGGTCTCAACCAGTTTAGCTATGACGACAACGGCAGCTACGCCGGTATCAACTACGATGCCACGCTCGACCTGGACAACTATTACCTGACAGGCAACATCAAGTTTCCCGCGAGCCCGTTCCGCCTCACAGTGGGTGCGTTCTCAAACGGTAACGAGATGCAGTTGCTCAGCGCCGAACAGCTCGGCGGGGCCTTGAGCAGTGCCACCGCGCTGCAGAGTGTCACCTCCTTCGACAGCACGGCACCCTATGTCGGCTTCGGTTTCGACTTCGAACTGTTTGGTAAAGCGGGGCTGAATCTCGACTTCGGCGTGTTGTGGCAGGGTGACCCTCAGGTCACACTCGATGCGACCAACTGGGATAACCTGTCCCCCGCCGAACAGGCGGTTCTCGGTCCCGCACTTGATCTTGAGCGAGCGGAACTCGAAGACGACATGAGCGACTTCAAGGCCTGGCCTGTCGTCTCACTGGCTTTCGTCTACAACTTCTGATTTCGCGATTCTGATAATTGCGTCAAGACTCTGGTCCACGTCGTCCTGCGTCGTGGACCAGTTGCAGACGCTGATGCGCATGGCGGTCCGGCCCTGCCAGACCGTGACGCCGCACCAGCAGGTACCGTCCGCCTGAATCGCATCGATGACCCTGCGCGTTCGCGATTCGTCGCCGAAGGCCACGAGCACCTGGTTCAACACCACGTCATTCAGTACCGGGAAGCCGGCGGCTTCGAGACCTGCCGCGAAGCGCCGTGCATGGCTGCAGCAGCGCTCGATCATCTCGGCAACACCCCTCTTGCCCAGCGATTTCAGGGCCGCCCAGACATCCACACCGCGGGCGCGGCGCGACAGTTCCGGCGTAAAGTCCGATGGATTCCTGAACGCCGACTCCGTCAACAGGTAATCCGCCGTTATCGACATGGCCGACTTCAACGCTGCGCCGTCCCTGACAAAAGCAATGCCACTGTCATACGGGACATTGAGCCATTTGTGAGCATCCGTCGCCCAGGAGTCGGCAACCTGGAAGCCATTGCATAGGTGCGCCCTGTCGGGTGACGCAGCCGCCCAGAGGCCGAATGCGCCGTCAACGTGAACCCAGGCCCCCTGTGGTTTCAACGCGTCGCAGATTTCCCCGACCGGGTCGAACCCGCCCGTGTTCAGGTTCCCCGCCTGCGTGCAGACAATGGTCGGTCCCGCGACGGCGGGCAGTTTTGTCGCGTCGATACGGCCTTGCCCATCGACGTCGAGGCGTTGCACGTTATCGCGCCCGAAGCCGAGCAAGCCTAGTCCCTTGATGACGGTCGGATGAACTTCATTGCCTACGAGGATCGTGGCCGGTGGCGCACCGACCAGGCCGTCGGCCTCTACGTTCCAGCCGACATCGCGATAGACGCGATTGCGCGCCGCGGCGAGCGCCGCAAAATTTGCAATCGTCGCCCCCGTGACGAACGCCGCTGACGTTTCCTGTGGCAGGCCGAAGAGTTCAATCATCCAGTCCATCGCAACGCGCTCCAGCGTCGCCGTTGCCGGTGTCACTTCGTGCATTCCCACGTTCTGGTCCCAAGCCGTCGACAGCCAGTTGCTTGCGACCGTGACGGGTAGCGAGCCACCGATGACGAAACCGAAATACCGCGGACCCGTCATCGTCACCGTGGCCGGTGTCCCGATATCGTCAAGCTGCTCAAGCACTGCGATGTCAGACGCGCCGTCCTCCGGCATCGGCTCGAGAAATGCTTCGACGTTCGCCACGGCCTCGGCCGATGGCGCAACCGCTCGCGCCGGACTGGTCTCCCGGTAGTCGATGCCGCGCTGTGCCGCGAATTCCAGAAGTCGTCTCAGCAGTATGTCCTCTGCCATTGACCTAACCCTCCTCTCTGGCAAGACGCCGGCGCAGCAGGGGATCCTTGCGGACGACGACGAGCGCCACGGCGATGGCTATCAATACCGGAATCGGAATGAGCATCAACGTGGTCCAGCCGAAATACAACATGACGGTGCCTGCCAGCAACGACGCTGTTGCCGACATTCCGAAAACCAGGAACTCGTTGACTGCCTGTGCGCGATGGCGCTCCGCCAGTGAGTAGGTGTACGTCAGCAATGTCGTGCCACCCACATAAAGGAAGTTCCAGCCCACCCCCAGCAAAACCAGGGCCCACCAGTAGTGCATCAGCGAGTGACCTTGCAGGCCGATAATCGATGTCGCGAGGAGGCCGACCGCGCCGACGACCATCAGTCGTGTGACACCGACTCGGTCGATCAGGAAACCTGCGATCAGCGATGGCATGTACATTGCCAGGACATGAGCGCGAATCACACTGCTCGTCTGCTCGATCGAGTAGCCGTCGGTCAGGTGCATGCTCAGCGGTGTCGCCGTCATGATGAGCGTCATGACGCCATAGGCAACGACGCCACCGAAAACCGCTGTAAGGAATACGGGCTGTCGGACGATCTCACCCAGCGGACGATCCGTATGCGGCGCGTCGTGGTCCAGGTGAACGGCGGGTTCCCGCAACAACGACATCAGCAACAGTTGCAGGATGAACAGCACAGCGAGCGAAGTAAGTGTGCCGGCATAGGGAATGTCGGCGATCCAGCCTTGCCCGCGCGTTGCCAGTTCCTTGCCGAGAAATGCACCGCCTATCGGGCCCAGCAAGACAAATGAAATCGCCCGCGCAACGTACTGCGGCTCGACACTCTCGGCGGCCGCATAGCGATACTGTTGCGTGAAGGCCGTGTTGACACCGAGCAGCATGGTGGCCACGCAAAACAATGGGAAACTGGCTTGCTGCAGGGCAAAGACACCGATCAGCATCCCGGCCGCAGCCACTCCGGATGCCAGCATGAAACCATGGCGGCGGCCGATGCGCCGCATGAGCAGACTGGCCGGTATCGCGGTCGCGGCAACGGCAACGACCATCAGCGACAAGGGCAAGGTAACGAACGCTTTGTTACTCGTCAGCGACGTGCCGATAATACCGCCCACTGTAACCAGCGAGATTGTCGATGCCGCCGAGATCAACTGACAACCGACCAGGACAAACAGATTTCGTACTTGCATTAACCCCGCCGATCCGCATGATTAAGGGCGCATTCTCACACATTCACCCGGCATGCGCCGGAGATACTTTGGACGAACTTGAAGTCACAGCGACGCTGCGTATTCCGATGTCGGAAATCGACATGACGGCGGTGCGCGCGCAGGGTGCCGGCGGCCAGAATGTGAACAAAGTCGCGACGGCGATTCACCTGCGTTTTGACATTGCGAACAGTCCGTCGCTACCGGATGACTTGCGGCAAACGCTGCTTGGCAGTGGCGACCAGAGGATTACATCGAATGGTGTGCTGATCATCAAGTCCCAGGAAAGCCGTAGCCAGGAGCGAAACCGG
Organism: uncultured Gammaproteobacteria bacterium; assembly: GCA_963698895.1. Lineage (GTDB taxonomy): Bacteria > Pseudomonadota > Gammaproteobacteria > Steroidobacterales > Woeseiaceae > UBA1847. Next base: position 667,985 of record CAVOSO010000003.1, read on the forward strand.
CAGGCCGCGCTGCAACGCCTGATCCACCTTCTACGCGGCGCTGCCAAGAAACAGAAAAAACGAATCCCGACACGGCCTGGCCGCACGGCGAAAGCAAAACGCCTCGATGCGAAGAGTCGGCGCAGCGCACTCAAGAAGTCCAGGCAAGTGGTGCGCGACGACTAGCTCGCCGGACAACGCACTCGATCGCCATCCCACCTGCAACCCAACTCATCCCAGTAGGCGACGATGCCAAGGCGCTCGAGCAACGGCAGGAATTCCGGGTGTGTTCGTAACGGCGCCATCTCCGGCACGAACAGCATTTCCGTCGAGAACGCCTCGCCTTCCGCCTCGAGTAGCCGCGCTATTTCCATGGCGCCGTCGAGATCCCCAAGCAGTGTGCGGACGATCATCACGATCTCCGGGATGATCTTCTGCTCGGCCCATACCTGGCCGATCGCATCGAGTGCTGCCTCTTTCCTGTTCGGGTCGGCCAGGGCCGCGTAGACCGGGTCGACCCAGGAAGTCGGCGCTCCCGAGTGCGCGGTGGCCGCAATCGATTTTTCTTTGGACTCGGCAGCCCGCCCCTCCCGATACAACAGCAGTGCCTGCGTCATGAGATGCAGGTTGCCTGTGGCGCCGAGCCGCGCCGAACGTGCAAAATACTCGTGAGCCGCGGCGTTGTTACCAAGCCACGTCTGTGCCATGGCGATGCGGCTATTGACAAGCGCATTGTCCGGATCGAGCGCTTCGGCCTCCAGAACCACATCGAGCGCATCCTGGAGTCGACCGGTGCTCGCGAGCATGCGCGAATACCAGCTAAACGCGTTCGAGTCGACGACCCTGGCATTGATGGCACGTTGGTAGGCCGCTTCCGATTTCTTCCACTCGTCCTGCTGGTGGAATACGAAACCGTGAATGGCCCACGACGCCTCTTCAATGCTCGGGTCGACCATGACGCCCTTTTCGAGGGTAGCCAGGGCGAGCTCGCGCATTGCATCGAACGGTGCCGCATAGTAGTCATGGGCCAGCGCGTAAGCCGTTGCCAGGGCAAGGTATGCAGGGCCGTAGTTTTCGTCCTGCCTGATCGACTCATTGAGCAGTTCAATGGCCGATTCGAGATTGTCGCCGTCGAAGCGCAACTCAAGCGCGTAGATGCCGAGCATGTAGTTCTTGTACGCTGCGGAATCCGGTTCGCGGCGGGTAATAAGCTGCGGCGACCGGCCGCCATCGAGATCATCCCGAATTTTCGCTGCCAGTTGCTCCTGCAATGCATACAGGTCATCGATTGAACCAATGACCTCGCCGCCGCCGACGGTCGCCCCGTTCTCACCTCGCGATATCTGATACGAAATCCTGAGCTTGTTGTCCTGCAGCTGGACATGGCCGGTCAGTACGGACTCAACCTCGAAACGCCTCGCGATCCTGGAGATCTCTTCGCCTTCGTAAGACAGGCGCGCATTCTTGATCGTAAAATTGGGAATCTCGGAAAGTCGTGGCGCCAGCGTGTTCTTGATGCCATCGACGATGTACTGATTTGCCGGATTGCCGCTCAGGTTTTCGATCTGCAGGATAGCCAGCGAGCGCGGTTCCGGTTCCACACTACTTTGCGTCCACACATAGGCCGCGATCGCGAGAACACCGGCGGCGACGATCGAGGCAACCGCTTTCCAGCGGCGGGTACCGGGTTCTGCGGTCAGAGACCGGCGATCAGTCGCTGCGTGCAATACGATCGGTTGCAGCAGCCGGTAGCCTCTTCGCTGCAGCGTTTCAATGTACTCGTAGGGTTTCTTGTCGCCGAAATGCGCGCGCAGCAGCGAAATACACCGCAACAGCGGCTCATCACTGAACGCTCGACCGCTCCAGACCTCGTCGATCAGCTCGTCTTTCGTGGCCAGGTTGCCATCGCGCCTGGCCAGCGCCAGCAAGACGGCCAGGACGCGCGGTTCCGGGTGCACTTCTTCCCCGTCCCGACGCAACAAGCCCTTGGCCGGCAACACCTCCCAGGCGCCGATAGTGAATCCCCCGTTGAGCTCTTCTGTCGTCAGCATTGACCTGCCCCAGCGATTGCATGCGGACTGTATCCGGAATCGAGCACTTGCACAGTAAGAGTTACCTTGTTACCATTTTACCTTGATAACTAATTGGTGACCTGCTATGAGCCCGACCGTCGTGAAGCGCACCCAGACGGGGGTGCGCCTCGAATCGTCCCTGCTGAAAGTCCTCAAGGGACTGGCCGAATACACGGACCTGAGCCTCGGCGACCTGCTGGAAGGGATTGTCCTGCATGCCTTCGAAGGCAAAGCCCCGTTTTCCGATGAAACCCGGCGCGTTATCGAGCAACTGAAGGTCGTGTACGGCTGCACACTAAATGCAGCCGACAGCCATCGCCTCGTAGAGAGGGATTAGTGGCCGAAACGAGGCTACCGATTGCTTTGAGGCTGCCCCGCCGCCTGATTCGACCCGCTAGAACAGACCCTCGATCTGACCCTTGTCGTTGACACGGATAGCATTTGCCGCCGGCACCCGGGGCAATCCGGGCATCGTCATGATTTCGCCAGTAACGACAACGACAAACTCGGCGCCCGCAGCAAGGCGAATCTCTCTGATCTGGACATGATGGCCTGTCGGCGCACCGAGCAGGTTCGGATCCGTGGAGAAACTGTATTGTGTTTTTGCCATGCAGATCGGGTACTTGCCGTAGCCTTCGCGTTCGAACTTGGCAAACTGTTCGCGCACTTTCTTGTCGGCGATGATGTCTTCTGCCCCGTAGATCTCGCGAGCGATAGTCAGTGTCTTGTCCCACAACGACAGGTCGTCACTATAGAGTGTGCGGAACTGCGCCGCGCCGCTGTCACAGAGCTCGACAACGTGCTCGGCCAACTCCGTCGTTCCCTTGCCACCGTCGGCCCAGTGCGTGCAATTGATCGCGCGCACGCCGAACTTGTCGCAGAACGCCCTGACCGTTTCGACCTCGGCATCGGTGTCTGCTGTGTAACGATTGATCGCCACCGCGACAGGCACACCGAATTTCCCCAGGTTACGCATGTGCCGCTCGAGGTTCCTGCATCCGTCCCGGAGCGCCGCAACGTTCTCTTTGCCGAGGTCTGTCTTGGCGACACCGCCCTGCATCTTGAGTGCCTTGATCGTCGCGACCAGCACCACGGCATCGGGCGACAGCCCGGCCTTGCGGCACTTGATATTGAGAAACTTCTCGGCGCCGAGATCCGCCCCGAAACCGGCCTCAGTGACAACGTAGTCGGCGAGTTTCAGACCGGCCCTGGTCGCCATGACCGAATTACAGCCATGGGCGATATTGGCGAACGGGCCTCCGTGCATGAGCGACGGGTTGTTCTCCATCGTCTGGACGAGATTGGGCTGCAGTGCGTCACGCAGTAACGCCGTCATTGCGCCCTGGGCGTTAAGCTGGCGCACTGTCACGGGTTCGTTCTCGCGCGTGTAACCCAGCACGATGTTGCCAAGCCGCTTCTCCAGGTCCTTGAGATCCGTCGCGAGACAGAAAATCGCCATGATCTCGGACGCCACCGTGATATCGAAGCCGGCTTCCCGCACCACGCCGTTGTGATAGCCGCCGAGACCCGAGGTGACCGTGCGCAGTGCGCGGTCATTCATATCGACGACCCGTCGCCACGTAACGCGACGCGGATCGATGTTGAGCTGGTTTTCCCAGTGCATGTGATTGTCGATCAAGGCGGCAAGCAGGTTGTTTGCGGCGCCGATGGCGTGGAAATCACCCGTGAAATGGAGGTTGATATCCGTCATCGGCACGACCTGCGCGTAGCCGCCGCCGGCAGCACCGCCCTTCATGCCGAAACACGGACCCAGGCTGGGTTCACGCAGGCACATGATGGTGTTCTTGCCGAGCAGATTCATCGCGTCGCCAAGGCCCACTGTCGTCGTCGTTTTGCCCTCACCGGCAGGCGTCGGGGAAACCGCCGTAACCAGGATCAGCTTGCCGTCTTTTTCCTTGTCGAGTTTCTTGAGGTAATCGGCGCTGATCTTGGCCTTGTCGTGGCCATAGGGAATGAGCGCGTCCTGGGGGATGCCCAGCTTTTCAGCAATTTCCTGGATGGGTTTGAGCGTTGCCGCCTGGGCAATCTCGATATCACTTTTTACAGCCACGATTCGTCCCTTTTTTTGGTGTTCTTTGCTGGCCGGAAATAGTATCGCAATCGACCCGTCAGGGCGCGCCCTTAGGTCCTGTGGAATGTGCCTACCCGGACCCGCCCGGGGGTCGATGCTGTCGCCGCCTGGCAGGAGTGCCGACTGGGTCACGAACCTGTCGATGCGATCGACCTATACTCAGGACCTGTCGAAAATTCGCGAATTTTTCGACATATCGACCGAAAAAGTCGATACGATCGACATATCCGCAAAACATGTCGATATTTTGACGTTTTATCGACATGTCGAGCACACGTGTCGATTTGGCGTACCTGTCCACCAGCGCGCCGGGGGAGCATCCAAGTGACTGATTTTAATCCATCTTTACCGTTCAACGAGTTGCCTGACCTGCCACCGCCGGTTGATCAGATCGAAACGACGCCGATTCTCAAGCGCTGTATCAAGGCTCGCGTCGCCCTGGCCGAACTCAAGCAGGCCGCGGAACTGATCCCGAACTCCGCCGTCCTGGTGAACGCACTGCCCTTGCTCGAGGCACAGGCGAGCTCCGAGATCGAGAACATCGTGACCACGACGGACAAGCTCTTCGAGTTCGCCGACATCGCCGAGGACCGCGCCGATGCGGCCACCAAGGAGGCCCTGCGCTACCGCACGGCACTCTACGAGGGCACGAAGATGGTACAGCGTGGCATGTTGACCACGGATATGGCAATTCAAATATGCAGTACTGTCAAGGGGATGGAGCTGGATATTCGAGCAGAATCTGGAACGACGCTCAAGAGTCGGATGACCGGAGAGGTGATCTACACGCCACCTGTCGGCCAGCAGCTGCTCATCGACAAGCTCGACAACCTGGCGGACTTCATGCACACCGCCACGGCGATCGACCCACTCGTGCGCATGGCCGTCCAGCATTACCAGTTCGAGGCCATCCACCCGTTCGTCGACGGCAATGGCCGAACCGGACGTATCCTCAACATCCTGTTCCTGGTTCAGCACGGGCTGCTCGACTCTCCGATCCTGTACCTGAGCCGCTACATCATTCAGAACAAGGCGGCCTATTACCGCCTGCTCAAGCTTGTTACCTACGAGCAGGACTGGTCCGCCTGGATCATGTTCATTCTGGACGGGGTTGAAGAGACCTGTAGCTGGACGACCGACAAGATCAAGTCGATACGCGAACTCATGGAGCACACGGGGCAGTTCGTCCAGGCACAACTGCCGAAGACGTATACATGGGAACTCCTCGAGGTCCTGTTCAAACAGCCCTACTGCCGCATCGGCAATCTTGTCGATTCGGGCATCGCCAAGCGCCAGACGGCGTCCGTGTACCTGAAGCAGCTCTGCGACATCGGTGTATTGCGCGAGGTCAAGTCTGGCCGTGAGACCATCTTCGTGCACCCGAAGTACATCGAATTGCTGACCGGCGAGGAGAACGTCTGGGTGTACTACGCCGGCGTCGACACCGACAGCGTCGCTCGGGACAATTGAGTCGTCCCTGAAAACTGACACGCTGCCCAAAAATCTTGGCTTTGCTCCTCATGCGCACATAGAATCGAGCGACGTCATTGGGAGTGGCCATTTGAACGTCAACAGCAGCAGGCTGTTCCAGCTCTTCAAGTACATTGTCTACGCCTTTCTCGCGATGAACATCTACTGGTTCTTCGTGGAGGAGCATGCGGCCGCTGCGCTGCAGTTCGCCGACGGCGTGGATTTCAGCAACGTCGTGGAAGCCTATGCGGCGACCCTGGATACGTTTGCCTGGGTTGTGCTGCTCCTCATGTTTGAACTCGAGACCTACGTCCTCGAGGACCGGCATTTTACCAAGCCAGTGGTCATGTCCCTGCACGCCTTGCGAGCGCTCTGCTACGTGACGATTACCTTGATGGTTGTCGGGTACATCGACAACCTGCTGTTTGTCCGCGACACGCTGCCATTGGCGGGCGTCAGCGACTTGTGCGCTCTGACCCCCGGGGAATGGTCATGGGCGGCGACACTCGACGAATACATTGCGATCACCGCAGCCAATTGCTCCACTTTGTCGGACGCAGGCAGCTTCCTGCAGTATCGAGACCTCCCGGCGATCGTCGATTCCGCCGGCAGCACTGCAATCGTCCGGCTTGCGTGGGTGGATGTCATCAACGCCATCGTCTGGCTGCTGGTCGTGATCGTCCTCGAGATCGATGTCCGCCTGCAGGAGCGCAATCGCTACGAGGGCGTTGCGCTCATCGCGAGCCAGGCGATGAAGCTGGTCCTGTACTCGACGCTCTTGCTCGCCGCCGTCTACTGGGGTGTCAAAGGCGATTTCGTCGATTTCTGGGACGCCTTTCTCTGGCTTGTCGCTTTCGTCTTCATTGAGCTCAACGTGTTCGAGTGGCGCCAGGAGGAAAACGCTGAGCTGGCGGCCGAGATTCCTCAGTAGAATGGCGCATTGCCAGTACCCGTGGGCCGTTCCGGCCCGATGATCAGGAAATAGTCAGCGAAGGATCACGCAGACGTCATGTCCGTGCGGCCGCCCCAGGGGACGATTCAATCTCACTCAACGAGCGGGATTGCAGCCATGACCTGCGACGAAAACAGCAACCACGACCTCGATATCAACCCGGCTACGATCCTGCTGGGCATCGGTTACGCAACCAGCCTCTGTGTGGCAATCGCCTGGGTTGCCACATTCCTTATTTGAGATCGAGTGCCGGGTGGGTAATCCACTGCCAGGCCAGCAATGCAACAGCGAGGCCGACTCCCGGTGCCAACAGACTGCGTCCCGCCCGGTGGTTCATCTCAGGCGATTCCCAGTACTTTGTGCGTCTGCACGCTGAGCTTCCACTGCGGGTGTGCAAGGCAGTAGGCGACGGCCCGGCGCGTATTCGATTCCAGGTCGGCATCGTCGAGCGGCTGCAAATAGAAATGATCGAATTGCAGATCGGAGAATCGTTCGGGCTGTGCCTCGGCCTCTGTCTGCGGGTATACGAGCTTCAATTCGTCCCCTGTCGTCTGCACAACGGGCGCTGAACCTTTCGGGCTGATGCAAAGCCAGTCAATCCCCGCAGGCGCTGGCAGGGTGCCGTTACTCTCCACACCGATCTCGAAGCCGGCGGCATGCAGCGCGTCCGTGAGGGCTGCGTCGATCTGCAGCAGGGGCTCTCCGCCCGTGCATACAACGTAGGGACGCTCGGCCGAAGCACCGACCGGCCAGGCCTGCTGCACGGCCTTCGCGAGATCCTCGGCTGCCTCGAACTTGCCACCGCCCGGTCCGTCGGTACCGACGAACTCGGTATCGCAGAAACGGCAGACCGCTTCTGAACGATGTTCTTCACGTCCCGACCACAAGTTGCACCCGGCAAATCGCAGGAACACGGCGGGACGTCCGGTATGCGCGCCTTCACCCTGCAGCGTGTAATAGATTTCCTTCACCGAATACGTCATCGCGCCGCCAACAAGGGGTCGTCGATGCCGGCTTCGGCAAATCCCCGGGCGCGGAGTTCGCAGGCCGCGCAGGTTCCACACGGCGGTTGCCGGCCGTTGTAACAGGTGTGCGTCAGCGCCATCGCAGGCAACGCACCGAGATCACGGGCGAGCAGCACGGTGTCTTTCTTCGACAGGTGCATCAGCGGTGTATGGATCGTGACCTCGCTTTCCATCCCCAGTTGCAGGGTGCGCTGCAATGCTGTGATCGTCGCCTGCCGGCAATCCGGGTAACCGCTATAGTCGGTCTGTGCCACCCCTGTCACCAGGTGATCGATGCCACGCTGGTACGCAAAGGCCGCCGCGCAGGTCAGGAAGATGAGATTTCGGCCCGGCACGAATGTGTTCGGCAGGCCTGTCGTCTCGACCACGCCGGCGCCAACATCGATGTCCGGGTCCGTCAGGGCATCGCCGCCGAGCGCAGCGAACGTATCGATCGGCAAACAGGTGTTGCTGATGCCGGCAAAGTCAGCGATCGCTGCGGCGCAGTCGATTTCGACACGGTGCCGCTGCCCGTAGTCGAAAGTCACCGAGGCAACCGCCTCCGCGCCGAAGCGGTCGATGGCCCAATAAAGGCAGGTCGTTGAATCCTGCCCACCGGACAGGACTACGAGCGCTTTTTCCATATCACCCTGACTCTTTGAATTCGACGAGCCAGTCGGCCGTCAGCTCTATGGACGTCTGCAGGAGTTGCTCCGCCATTGCCATGTTCTGCATATGGCCTTTGCCGTGGATTGTAACGGCATTGCAGTCTTCGAAGTAACGACCGCTGACATTGCCCAGGTTTTCGCTGGTCGCGACATAGCACGTCGTCGCGGCGCCCTCCTCGATCGTCTTGCCTTTGAACTTGACGTAGGTCGACCAGGCGAATCGCGAGAATGCACTGAGGTTACGATCGAGTTCAGTGTTGATTACGCCTGGATGCAGCGCGTTGCTGGTAATCCGCGTGCCACGCAGCAGTTGCCCGAGCTGCAGCGAAAACAACGCATTCGCGAGTTTGGAGTGCCCATAGGCCATCGCGTCCCCATAGGCCTTTGCCATGCCCAGGTCATCGAACAGGATCCCCTCGTCAGGCGCATCGCGGTAGGCCGCACGGCTTGACACAATCACTATTCGTCCCTGTGGCGCATGGTACAACCTGTCCATGAGGCGATTGACAAGAATAAAGTGCCCCAGGTGGTTGATGACAAAGTGCTTCTCGATGCCGTTAACGAGCTGTCGCTCATTGCCACCCCCACGATAACCGGCGTTGCAGATCAACATGTCGATCGGCCGCTGCAGTACCCGAATCACATCGGCGCACTGTGCAACGATATCGAAATCGCCCAGGTCCAGGCGCAGCGGCATCGTCAGGCCCTGGACGCTCTTGCACGCCTGTTGTGCCCGCTCGAGGGAACGACTAGTACCGACCACAAACGCGCCACGCGCCGCAAGAACACGCATGGTTTCATAGCCGATACCGGCGGTGCATCCCGTCACAACCGCGAGCTTGCCGCGAAGATCCAGGCCCGCGGTGACGTCTTCGGCGGTCGCGTCTTCGTCGAAACCGCTGGGAGTCACATCGGCTACCGGTCGCCTGTCCACATCGCTGCATGCTGTCAGCGGCGCAATCAGCAGGCCCGCTCCCGCAACGCGCAGGAAACGCCGACGATTAATTGTCATCACCGAACAAGGCCGCCAGCGCGTCTTTGGCCGCTTCAGCCTCTGCGCTGGCCGACGGATCGAACGCCCTGTCGGACGGCTTGAACCAGTCACAAAAATTCGGCCGGTCCTTGTCGGTGACGTCTTCGGCCCCGTCTTCCCGACACTGCCGCGGCACGGACCGGTCGAAATACACGCACATCTTGCAGACGTGCAAGTCTGCGCTGCATGCCGGGCACTGGTCGCGGCGTGACAGTGGCAGCGATAACGCGGCCAGCGAAGCACCGCAACGCAGACAGGCCAGATTGTGAGACATGCGAACTCCCGGGTTACAGGGAGCTCACATTATAACGCCTCAGTTCAGCTGGCTTGGGACGAACTCGTTCATGACGGCATCCTTGAGGATATCCGGCGGCAGCAGGCCCTGCGCCAGGACGAAGTCGTGGAATGCCTGCTGGTCGAATTTATCGCGCAGCTTCAATTCAGTTTGCGCGCGCAGCGCCTGCATCTTGTTGTAGCCGTAGTAGTAGGCTGTAGCCTGGCCAGGCATGCGATAGGTGTAACGCTCGACCTCGTTTTGCGCCCAGGACTCACCGATCGCCATATCGCTCATGATCAGGTCTTTCGCTTCCTCGGGTGTAATGAGTCCCAGGTTCAGCATTGGGTCGAGGAACATGCGCCCGGCCCGCATGAGTCGATACTGCAGGCTGATCATCTGCGCCTCGAGTGGCAGGTACGGACGCATGACGGCTTCGGCATACAGTCCCCAGCCCTCGACATTGGCGCTGTTGAACGCGAACAGTGCACGCGTGATCGATACACCCGACTCGATGATGCTGGAAAACTGCATCTCGTGTCCCGGTCTGGCTTCGTGAGCCGTCAGTGTCCAGGATCCGGCCACATAAGTATCGTCCGTCTGGACCCAACTGCCATCTTCGTTCTTGCCGAGAAGTGGAATGATGAAAGACGGGTACTCACCGGTATTGCCGATCATGCGTGGCACTTCGAGATGCGGTGCCGGCTGAGCGGCCGTCTCCGCCTCAGTGGCGATACGGATACCGGCATCGCGCTCCGGCAGGGTAATGATCTTCTCGCGAACGATGATCTCTTCGATGTCGCGCAACACAGCGTGGTAGTGATCGAGTAGCTTGTCGCCGTCAATGGCCCCTTCTTCCTTGAGCCGTGCGATCACGTCGCGGTAGTCGCTGGTATCCCAGCCTTTTTGCGCGGCAATCTGCGGGGCCAGGGCTTCCATTTCGTTGCGGATATCCATGTAGCCTTTCGTCGCCTGTTCGATCAGGTCCTCTGGCGACGCGTCGACACCCCAGTTGCGCAGGGCATCTTCGTAGATTGCGGCCGGCAGGCGATAATCCGTGCGTGCGCGCGGCAGGACTTCCGCCGTTACCCATTCGTTGTAGTCCCGCAGTTGCGCGGCGAGCGTCGCGTAACTCTCGTCCCAGCCCTGCAGGTCCGTTCCGGCGAGCAGGCTTTCTATCCCGCTGATGAACGACTCCGAGCGTTCGAGGTCCTGCTCGACCTCACCCTTGTAAGGCCCGACCAGGCCGGCAACATCGAAACGCTCCATCGTGCGGGCTTTCGCCTGCTCCGTAATGGGCTCATAGCCCTCGACGAGACCGGCGTACTTTTCGATTCGGCTGATCGCCGCGGGATAGCGTTCGCGCGGAATCTGGGCATCGATCAGGCCTCTTACGCCGAAGAACACGGTTTGGCTGACATTGTAGTACGGCAGCATGTTCGCCCGGTCCAGTTCCGATGTCCGGATGTTGTCCTCAAGCGCTTTGACGAGAATGCCGAGATCCTGTTTGACCTTGGGATGTGTCTCCGCCGCGGCACGCTTCTGCAACTCGGCGAGCACTTCCCGCGTCGCTGCAAGACTGCGCTCATAGATTCCCGGGCCGAGGTCCGAGACCTGCTCATCCAGCCCATCGATACCCAGGCTGCCGGCGCCTTCCGGACTGAATTTGGACATTACCTCGAGCACGACCTGCGCGTGCTCATTGCTTTTTTCTACCCAGCCCGGCTCTTCACCGCCGGCCGTTGCCGTGAAAGCCAGGACGGCCAGGGTGACTACTCCCAGTTGAATGCGCATGCGTGTTTACTCCCTCGAAATTCAGGTACTCGGGTTTAGATGCACGGCGGGCCGAAAAGGATTCACGCTCCGGCGGCTATTTTCAGGACCTTGGCACCGCGTACATGCCCCGCCCGCAGATCGAGCAACGCCTGGTTCGCATCTTCCAGCGGGTAGCACTCTACCTCTACGCGCAACGGAATCGCCGCTGCGATCGGCAGGAACGCCTCGAGATCGTGGTGCGTGACGTTGGCGACCGACTTTATCTCTTTTTCCATCCAGAGGTGATCCTCGTAGCAGATCGACCCCATCCGGTCGCGGTCGCCATCCTCCTTGCGAATTGCGTTGATCACCAGCCGGCCGCCAGGCCGCAGGCACGCGAGAGCCGCAAGCACGGGCGCCCAGGCCGGCGTGGTATCGATCACCGCGTGCGGCGCGACAGGCGGCACATCCTGTGTGTCTCCCGCCCAGTCCGCACCAAGCTCGAGCGCGAAGTGCCTTTCCTTCTCGCTGCGCGCGAACACGACGACCGGGCTGTTCGGATACAGGTAGTTTGCAAGCTGCAAGACGAGGTGGCCCGAGCCACCGAAACCGGTCAGCCCCAGGACCTGGCCGTCTTCCAGTTCGGTAAGGCACAAGGACCTGTAACCGACGCCGCCGGCACATAGCAGGGGCGCTGCCTGCGCGTCACTGAAGACATCGGGTATCCGGTAAGCATAGCGTTCCGGTACGACGACAAACTCGGCATAACCACCGTCGACATCGCGTCCGGTGGCTCTAAAGGCAGCGCTCAGGTTTTCGTCCTCTTCGCCACTTGACGAGTGGATCCATCCCACCCCGACACGCTGGCCAGGGCGGAAGCGCTCACATCCGGGGCCCAGCGACGCAACCCGGCCGACAATCTCATGCCCGGGAATCACCGGAAGACCGGGTGGCGGAGTACGACCTTCGATTTCGTCGAGTTCCGTATGACATACGCCACACACCGAGACCTCGACGAGGATCTCACCCTGCCCGGGCACGGGCGTGGCGACCTCAACCAGCTCGAGTGGAGATGGATTCTCCGCGAGATTTACGGTTGCCGCGAGTACCATCGCGCGCATCAAATCGCTCCTTTACGACCTCGAGATCAGAGTATATGGTGCATCCTGTTCTGGTCGTTAGTCTCCGGCATGCACAACGTTCATTTCCCGCCCAGCGTCCTGGCCGCCGTCCTCAGTGCCTGCGCAACCGAATCGGTCATACTCAATAGCGAACGCATTGAGCAGCGGTTCGGCAGTTATGGCATTGAGGTCCTGGCGAGCGAGGCAGGTCTCAGGCGTTCAAACCTGTTTAGCGTTGATGGCGATACGGCGACCTGCAGAACGTATGCCGTTGTGCAATTCGAAGAGCAACACGACGAACGCTACGACGACGCACACTCCAGGGTCCTCGCCGGCGACTCCATCGGCGCCACTTTCAAGGAGAGTGGTTGGGGCATTGAGAAGCAAACGATGTATATCGGCAGCATCCGCCTGCCGGAATCGCGAACCGATGTCGGCGACCTCATGCGCCTGACCGGTGCCGTCGACCTCGCCATGCATGTCTACCAGCTCGTTCTTTCCAGGGACGATGTGGCCTTCGAATATGCAACCATCCTCGAGGTACATCACCCCGAGTACCTTTCTCAGCGCGACCTTCTTGACCTCTACGAATACGCGGCAGGCGACGCCCTCCCGGCCACGGAACTCGCGAAGCTCGCCGCACTGGTCCTGAGACCAAAAAAACGGAACTAGTCGTTAGTTGCACCCCCGCTAATTGACTAAACTGGTCAGAATATTGGGGTAAAAACGAGGCTTTTCCGATGAACGCAACCTCCAGACTGTTACTTGTTGTATGCGGCTTACTGCTCTTTTCCGTCGCTGGCGCTCAGGACTCGAGCGACGACGAGGCCAGCGTACTTCTCATCATCGAACGGGAATGGGAAGCGGCTCGAAAAGGCGACCATGACAAGCTCGACGATATGCTCGCGAGCCAATTCATGGGCTGGGGAAAAAACTCTCCGGCACCGCGGTCCAAGACGTCGACCTCGAACTGGAGCCGCTTCAGCGCCGAAATGGGCCGCGTCGTTCGCTACGAGCTGTACCCGCTGTCGATCACGGTCAACGACGACGTCGCCGTTGCACACTACCTGTATTCGCGCGCCTTTAAAGACAAGTCGGGTGAGATCGAAATCTCAAACGGTCGTTATACGGACGTGCTGGTTCGCACCGAGGACGGCTGGAAATTCCTGGCCTGGCACGGCGGCGACGACGACTAGGATCGACGCCGCCTCTGCATGATCGCCCGGCGACGCGCCGTGATATCGGCATCGTCGGGCAATTCCTTGCCCAAGCCGGGGTTGTTGTAGGGGTTATAGCCGTCGCCCGCCTCGGGTCCGATAATAGAAAGCTCATTAACATTGAGATCTATCTCTCTGCTTTCTAAGCGTTTTTCTTCTATTTCTGCCAGAAGTTCTGCGCGGGACTTCATCGCTACGTCTTGTATTTGTTGTTTCCCGTGAAGATTCCCTCGAACGCGCCCGGGAATCAAGTCCGTATGTCTACTGCGGTTAAGGGCCGGTTCAGCTTTGCCGGGGTAGTATCATGCTCAAGTTGAACAGGTCCGTATCGCGTCGGACCAGGAGGCAGGAATGGACAAGCAACGAAATGCCGCTTATGGACTGGCAAAACTGACCCTCGCCTTGCTGGCAATGCAGCCGCTTGCCGGCCTGGCCCAGGTTCCCGTGGACGAGGACGGAAAAGTTATCGGTGCCTACGAACCCGCGCTGGAAACCGCGACGGAGGATTTCGTATCCGGCAACGGCGACGTTCCTCTCCTGTCCGCCAATGAGCTCGAGGAGCTCGTCGGCCCGGTCGCCCTGTACCCTGACGACCTGCTGGCCATCATCCTGCCAGCCGCCGCGTATCCGCAGCAAATCATCGATGCCGGGCGTTTCCTTGAGGACCTCGAAAACGATGCATCGCTGGAACCCGACCCCCTGTGGGACGATTCCGTCGTGGCACTGCTCAACTATCCCGAAGTTGTCGAACTCTTGAATGATGACATTGACTGGACCTGGCGACTCGGCGAAGCCGTGATTGCGCAGCAGCAGGATGTACTGGCGGCCGTTGAGACGTTTCGCGATCGTGCCTATAACGCCGGCAACCTGAAGAGTGACGAGTACCAGAACGTCGCCAGGAACGACGGCCATATCGAAATCACACCGGTTCAAGACGACGTTATCTATGTGCCCTACTATGAGCCGGAACGCGTCGTCGTGTATCAGCCGCGCCCGGTCTATTACTACTACCCGCGCTCCTACCCGATCTACTACTACCCGTATTCATCGGCCTACCATTTCAACAATGGCTTCTTCTGGGGCGTTACGACTGCATTCTCCATTGGCTGGTACACGGACAGCCTGCATGTCTACCACCACAGCTACCACGGTCATCCCTATTACGGTCACCACTACTGGGATCACTACTGGTATCGCCGTCCGACCATGCATCATTACCGCAACAACTACATCGGCAACACGCGGATAACCGTAAACAACTACTACAACGGGGACCGCTGGCGCCCGCGGCATGATCGCAACAACTACGTTCGGCAGGACCGCCGCGCCGCCAACAATCGTTACGTGGCAAGTCGCGAGGCACGTCGACAGACAGCCGAAAGGCGCCGCAGCGACGAGCAACGCGACCGTGCCCGGACAACGAACCGTCAACAGCCTGTTACGTTTCGCAATCGCCCTGAGGACTTCCAGGCCAGGACCCAGGAGCAGCGAGCCCGCGCCCGGGCAGAGCTCAGCGGGAGCCGCGAGCCGCGGTCGGAGCAGCGCGGTAGAGCCGGTGAACAGCGATCCGAGCCGCGCAGCAACACTGGCCAGCCGCGCGCACAGGATACCCGTGACCAGCGCCGGCAATCGACGCAACAGCGCGAGCTGATTACGCAACAACGCCGCGACACGCCACGCACGTCAGGGCAACAGCGCCGCGACCCGGCGCCGCAGCTTAACCAGCAGCGCCGGGAGCAGCGTACGGCACCGCAGGCGCAACGACGCGAGGAGCGTGCGACACCGCAACGTCAGCAACGGTCGGTACCGCAACCGCAGCAGCGTGCGACACCGCAACGCCAGCAACGGTCGGCACCGCAACCGCAGCAACGCGCGACACCGCAGCGCCAGCAGCGTTCGGCACCGCCGCCGCAACGTCAGCAACGGTCGGCACCGGCTCCGCAGCAGCGCTCGGCACCAGCACCACAGCAACAGCGAGCGGCACCGCCGCCGCAACGCCAGGCGCGCAGTGAATCACGTTCGTCTCAGAAGAAGTCTGAACGTCGTCGCAGCGAACGCCGCTAGGCAGCGTCCTCCCGGCCGCGCTCTTCGGGCGCGTCCGGGAGATTCTCTGTCGACGTCAATTCACGAGCGATGTAGACGATGCATCCCGCTGCAAACAGCGCAAGGATGATCGAGACGATTGCAACCAGGTTACCCATCACTCGATGTCAGTACCGTCATCAGCCTCACTATCGGGTCCCTTGAGGCGACCCGCCTTGCGCAATGCGTCGCGCAGCACGAACTCAATCTGGGCGTTGAGACTGCGCAGGTCGTCCTGCGCCCACCGTTGCATTGCACGCAGCGTTTTTTCCTCAATGCGCAGTGCAAATGATTTGCGTACCGCCATGCGTCGCCCCGGCTAACTGCACATCACGTGTACAGCGAGCTCGTGTTAAGAACCGGCTGAGCACTTTCGTCACTGCACAGTACGACCAGCAGATTGCTGACCATTGCGGCCTTGCGCTCTTCATCGAGTTCGACGATGTTGTCTTCGTCGAGCGCGTTGAGTGCCAGTTGCACCATGCCGACCGCCCCCCGAACGATCTGCTTGCGCGCCGCGATGATCGCTGACGCCTGCTGGCGCCTGAGCATCGCGTTGGCAATCTCGGGGGCGTATGCGAGGTGAGAGATGCGCGCCTCCACGACCGTGACACCGGCCTGCGACAGCCGATCCTGAATCTCTTCGCGTAACGCGTGCGAAATTTCTGCGGGATTGCTGCGCAGTGCCATACCGCCCTCATCTTCGTGGGGCTCATAGGGGTACGTTGTTCCCAGGTTGCGTAACGCCGACTCGCTCTGGATTTCCACGAAATTCACGTAGTCGTCTACCTCGAACAGCGCTTCAGCCGTATCGAAGACCTTCCAGACGACCACCGCCGCGATTTCGATCGGGCTGCCGTTCGCGTCATTGACTTTCAGTTTGCCGCTCTCGAAATTGCGCACTCGCACGGATACCGAAGCCTTGGCGTAAAACGGGTTCGCCCAGCGCAGACCCGGGTCATGACAGGTGCCCACGTACTTGCCAAACAGCTGCAGCACCTTGGCTTCGTTGGGATGCACCATGAACAGCCCGGCCCAGCAAATCAGCACAATGATCGAGACCAGGACCGACCCGATGAGCCCGGGAATGTTTTCTGCACTCCCTGCGAGGTAAATCATGTACGCGGAAACCAGTTGGGCCACTGCGAGTACTACGAGCATCAGGTACCCGGACGGCACGGTTCTTTTTACTTCCCGGATCATTGTCTTCTCCTCAGCTTGCTGCGCCATATTGATATCATTTTGATATCTTTCTGTTGAAAAGGCAATTCGGCGTCCGGACTTATGTTAACTGCGAGAGATTGCGGGCCTCAGGCCTGGGCCAGTTTGGCGAGCTGAGCCTCGATTTGCGCACGAAACCGTTCAGCAATGGGTGCCTCAAGCAGGCGCCGCAACTCGTCGGCGTCATGCCGGATGCGGTACTTGTGACGGAACAGGTCCAGTATGGAAACCCGGAACTCCGCCGTCTCGACCAGCGTGACGACGTCGCCGGCCTGCACTTCGCCCTCATTGAGGACTCGAAAGTAAATGCCGGGCCTCTCTGCCTTGCGGAAAGACAGGCCAAAGCCGCTGTCCTGCATGCGCGCGGCCAGGGTATCGCAGGGAATCCGCGGCGCCGTCGCCTCGAGAACGACCTCCCCGATCAGAAGCCGGTCACCGACATTCATGTCCGTCGGCAAATCCCGAATCGTAAGGTTCTCGCCGAACAGGCCCGGGTAACACTCTATCCCGGCCTCGGATGCCCACCAATCGTAGTCATCTGCGCTGTAAGCGTAGATGGCCTGGTCGGCACCGCCGTGGTGTTGCGTCGCAACGATGGCGTCCCCTGGGATGCCCAGGGTAGTCACGCGCACCGCAGCGTCTACCGGCTGCTTGCAGATCCCCGTTTCCTGGGACTTCTCCCGGTACGTGACCGCCTCGACGTTGCCGACATTAATACTCTCTAGCCGCATGACGTGTGTTTGCCCTTTGCACCGTTGCTGGGGCACTCCGCGAAGCGGGAATGCCAGCGCAGTATAGCGTCACCGGAATGGACCTATGCATTGCATCGCAGGAAACGTTCAAAATGCGTTACATTTTCGTTATCTTTTGTATACAATGTAACGCATGGCTAAGACCAAGGTATCCACGCTCAACCTCCGCATCGAGCCGGGCGTCAAAGAAGCCGTGCGCGAAGCCGCCGCGCGAGAGCACCGCAGCGTGGCCAACATGATTGAAATGCTGATTCGCCGTCACTGCGGCGAAACCGGAATCACTATCCCAGACCAGACCGAGTTTTTCCCGGGGAACAGAAATGGATGAACGTATGTTGAAGGCAATGGTTGCCGCCGGCGCCATCAAGAACATCAACATCATCGCCAGCGGCGCGCGCTTTCACGTTGAGGCGAAGACACCCAATGGGCCGATCACGGCTGAAACCCGCAAGGGCAAAGTACGAACCTGGGTCACGCTGGATGCAGCCGCCCGCTGGGTGCGCGGCCTCGGCATGGGAGGCGCGCACATCAATCTGACGCACTGGCAACCGGGCCAGCGCGAACTCGCTATTTAGGCGGGTCCCCGGCCTCGGTGCCGCTGTCCGGCCATGGGTTACCAAAGGGGAACGGCCTGTCGTCCGTGTTGAACGTCAGGAAGCGAATATTTTCGTAAATGTACGCGGCGAGGCTCTGCCCCACTCCACGCAGTTCCCGATTAACCTCACCCGTGAACAGGACCCAGAGGAAGCCGAAAACGACAATGACGGAGCCGACGATGCTCGCCAGGCTGATCAACACGTAACTGATGATCATGAACAGGAAGCGCGTCCATGTAGCGCGCGATTTCAGGTTCTCTTCGATCGGGCTTGCCGGTTCCTTCTGATCGACGAATGCTTGATCTACCGGAGGATTGGTGTCACTCATGATTTGTTCCTTGCCCCATGCCGTACGACTATTGTTACAATCTTCGACTCCTTGAACCAGCGAAAAATCCCCCGATGACAAACAAGATACTGGTCGTGGCCGCCGCCGCGTCAATGCTAGCCGCTTGCGGCAAAGACACCGCTCCCGTCGAAGAACCCGCGCCGGATCTCGCCGCGGAGGCAAAACGCATCGCCGCGTCGAGTATCATCGTCGATTCGCATGTCGATGTGCCCTATCGCCTGCAATCGAAGCCCGAGGACATTGCCCATGCGACGAGCAGCGGCGACTTCGACTACCCACGTGCGGTAAGCGGAGGGTTGGATGCCCCCTTCATGTCGATCTACACGCCGGCTGCCCTGGAAGCAGAGGGTGGCTCCAGGGAACTGGCCGACAAGCTCATCGATGCCGTTGAGGAAATCGTTGCCGGAGCGCCGGAGAAATTCGCGATCGCCCGCAGCGTCGCTGACATTCGTGCACACTTCGATGCCGGCATCATGTCATTGCCACTGGGTATGGAGAATGGCTCGCCAATCGAGGGCGATCTTGCAAATCTTCGGTACTTCTACGACCGCGGTATCCGCTACGTCACGCCCGCCCATGGCCTGTCGAATCACCTGTCGGACTCGTCTTATGACGACAACCGCCAGTGGGGTGGCCTCAGTGAATTTGGCCGGGAGGCGATCGTCGAAATGAACCGCTTGGGGATCATGGTGGATGTCAGCCATGTATCGGACGATGCCTTCTGGCAGATCATCGAGTTGTCGCAGGCACCGGTCATCGCATCGCATTCATCGGCACGCCATTTCACGCCCGGGTTCGAGCGCAACATGAGCGACGAGATGATTGTCGCGCTGGCGGAGAAAGGCGGTGTTATCCAGATCAATTTCGGCTCGACGTTCGTGAGCCAGGTCTCCCGTGACTACGGGGACGCACTCATGGCTGCTGGAAAAATATATCTGCAGGAGCACCCTGAACTCTCGGAGGCTTTCCTGTACCGGGATTACCGCGAGATTTACGAGGCCGAGCACGGCCCGATGCCGTTTGCCACACTGGACGACGTCCTGGATCATTTCGATCATGTCGCGAAACTCACGAGCATCGACAATGTCGGCATAGGATCGGACTTCGATGGCGTCGGCGATTCCTTGCCGACCGGGCTCAAGGACGTGTCGCACTACCCGAACCTCATAGAAGGCCTTTTGAAACGAGGTTACAGCGAGGAAGACATACGCAAGATTCTCGGCGAGAACCTGTTACGCGTTTGGGAAGCCGTCGAGACCTACGCCGCCACAACGTCAAGCAGCACGTAGCGCAGCAGGACTTCGTAGCTCGTCCGGTCGAGCTTCATCCCGTCGGGAAGTTCGAGGGTGTGGATATGCGCGTCCGCCTCGTCACGCATCTCGAGGAAATGCTTTTCCTGTTCCCGGTAAACCTGGTACTTCACGTCGCGGTGCTGGTCGAATTTCAACAGCACAACGCTATCGGTCCAGTCCTGGATCGTAGCCCTTGTCATGTCAATCTCCGTCTAATGTCTGACTCAAGATCACGCCGCAAAGCGGCTCTTGCTAAAGGCAAGTGCAAGCCCTGTGCCAGAATGGACTGGCGGCGCCCTCTTCATTTATTTAATAACTATCAATAAGTTACAGGAGAGCGCTGACGGCCGCTGGCTCCCGCATTGGACGATGAGTGTCAGTTTTTGACCTGCATTGATAGCGATTTGCGACAGGTGTTTTACATAAGCCCGGGGCTCAGAGCGGCCAGAAGAACAGGAGCGCAGGCACTGCGACAACGATGATCAGGATCTCCAGGGGCAGTCCCATGCGCCAGTAATCGCCAAACCGGTAGCCGCCGGGCCCCATGATCAAGGTGTTGTTCTTGTGGCCTATCGGCGTCAGGAATGCGCACGATGCCGCGACCGCGACGCCCATGAGGAACGGGTCGGGACTGACCCCGAGACGAGCGGCAATTTCCACGGCAATCGGCGCGGCGATCACGGCCGTCGCCGTGTTGTTCATGACGTCGGACAGGGTCATTGTCACGACGACGAGGAGAGTCAGCACCACGACCGGCGAAAAGCCCGCGGACAAATCCACGATGCCTCCCGCAATCAGCGAGGTCCCTCCGGTCGACTGCAATGCACCACCAATGGGAATCATCGAACCGAGAAGTACGATGACGGGCCACTCGATCGAGCTGTATACATCGCGTATGGGGACGACGTTGAGAAGAATATAGATCGCCGCCACGCAACCCAGTGCGACGGGCAAATAGACCAGGCCGAAACTGGCCACGGCGATAGCCGCTGCGAACACGCCGACGGCGATCCAGGCCTTGTCGCGCTGGATTACGGCGTGCCCGCGGTCGGCAAGCGGCAGGAGGCTCAGCCGACCCGTGATATCAGCCAGTCGATCTTCAGAGCCGAGCAATAACAACACGTCGCCGGGCTGCAACATGAGCGCACGCACCTTGTCTTTAAAGCGACGCCCCTGCCGGGACACGCCAACCAGTGCGACCCGGTAGCGATACAGCAAGCGAACCGACATGGCCGAGCGACCGGCGAGCCGGGATGATTCCTGGACAACAACTTCCTGCAGGACCAGGTCCTCGTCGCCGAGCTTACCCTCGCCCTTGCCGACGTAATCGAGTTGCAGAGCACCAAGGGCCTCTTCGAGGCTGTCGGGGCTCGCTTCGAGAATCAGGATGTCGCCTGCCTTGATTCCTGCAACGCGCGCAAGACCCGGCAAACGGCGCCCCCGGCGAATCAGGCCGATGACCTGGACGTCTGACTTCTCCGCTCTTTCATCGAGGTCGCGAACCTGCTTACCGATTGCCCACGAGCCTTTCGGGACCTTGACCTCGACGATGTAGTCGGCCAGGTCGAACAGTTCCTTACCCGCATCACTGGCTTGCCGTGCAGTCGGCAGAAGCCGCCAGCCGATCAGCGCAACATACGCGACACCGACGATTGCGCAGGCCAGCCCGACCGGCGCGAAATCGAACATGTGGTAGGACATACCCAGCGCCTCACCGCGGAACTCTGCAACAACGATGTTGGGCGGTGTGCCGATCATGGTAATCATGCCGCCGAGGATCGAAGCGAAGGACAGCGGCATGAGCGACAGGGACGGACTGCGGCCGGCTTTCTTCGCGGCCTGCATGTCCACCGGCATGAGGAGCGCGAGAGCGGCCACGTTATTCATGATTGCAGACAGCGCCGCCGCAACCCCGGACATGATCGCAACGTGGGTAGCCAGCTTGCGCGACGCATCGACGACGTAACGCGCTACCAGTTCGATGGCCCCGGAATTGGAGAGCCCGCGGCTCACGATGAGGACGAGCGCAATGATGATGGTTGCCGGGTGGCCGAAGCCCGAGAAGGCCAGTTTCGGGGGCACGAGCCCGGTCAATATCGCCACGAGCAGCGCGATGAATGCGACGAGGTCGTAGCGCCAGCGCCCCCAGATCAGGAACGCGAATACGAAAAACAACAAGCCGAATAACGTTGCCTGGTCCTGAGTCACTCCGGTAGCCTTCTCCGCCGCAAACGCTGGTAGATTAGCAGAGTGACCATCATCGTCCTCATAATAGTGGTGCTGATCCTGATTTTCGGCCCGGGAATCTGGGTCGGCAGGGTCATCGAACGCTATAGCGTGCCTGCCGACCGCTATCCGGGCACGGGCGCGCAACTGGCTAGGCACCTTCTCGACCGGCGTGGTATGCACCATGTGAACGTCGAGGTGACGGACCAGGGAGACCACTACGATCCTGACGCCAAGTCCGTGCGCCTGTCGCCGGAGAAACACGACAGTCACTCGTTGACGGCTATTACGGTGGCTGCGCACGAGGTCGGCCACGCGCTGCAGGACCACGAGGGCTATCGTCCGCTCATCCTGCGCACACGGCTGGTCAAGGCGACCCGGGGAATCGAAAAACTGGGCGCCGGTGTCCTGGTGATCTCGCCATTCCTCGGCCTTCTCACGCGCGCGCCTTACGTCGGCCTCCTGACGCTTGCGGCGGGCATGCTGACGCTTGGCATTGCCGCGGCGGTCCATTTCATCACTCTGCCGACCGAGTTCAATGCCAGTTTTGCGCGCGCCCTGCCGCTCCTCGAAGAGTTCGGCATCCTCAGGAAAGGCGACCGACCTCATGCGCGCAAACTCCTGACGGCCGCGGCCCTGACCTACGTTTCCGCGTCACTCATGAGTGTGCTGAATATTGCGCGGTGGATCGCCATCCTTCGCCGATAGGGTAGCTTATTGTTTTTAAAGAAAAACGATAGGCTGCGACGGCCTCTGTCCGGACACCTCTGAAATGGGCTGGTTTAGGGCGCTTTGCGCTGCTATCATCCGCGCCCGAAGGCCTGTCCTGACCCGAATGTAGCGCTGCACTTACCTGCCCGGGGAAACAACGATGGACGGCCACGGACAACGTGCACCCACCTCGATCGATTTGACGGGTTCTCGCTTTTGAAAGGCTTTGAGAGCCCTAGCGTTGTGCAAGAAGAGGTGGTGCCATGAAGAGACCAACAGAGCTGAAGCATTGAAATGAAAGACCTAAGCGTTTACAGAAACATAGGTATCTTTGCCCACGTTGACGCGGGCAAGACGACGACGACCGAGCGTATCCTGAAACTCACAGGCAAGATCCATAAAACCGGTGAGGTTCACGATGGTGAAGCCACCACGGACTTCATGGAGCAGGAGCAGGAGCGTGGCATCACGATCCAGTCAGCTGCCACGAGTTGCCAGTGGAACGGCCATACGTTGAATATCATTGACACTCCGGGACACGTTGACTTCACCATCGAAGTCTACCGCTCCCTGAAGGTGCTCGACGGCGGCGTAGGCGTCTTCTGTGGTTCCGGTGGCGTTGAACCCCAGTCCGAGACGAACTGGCGATATGCCAACGAATCCAAGGTTGCGCGAATTATTTTCGTCAACAAGCTCGACCGTGTTGGTGCGGATTTCTACAGCGTCGTAAAGCAGATTAAGGACGTACTGGCGGCGAATCCGCTCGTCATGGTGTTGCCGATCGGTGTCGAGGACAACTTCACCGGTATCGTCGATCTGCTGACGCGCAAGGCCTGGATCTGGTCCGATCCCAACGATCCGGCGTCCTATGAAATCACCGATGTACCCGAAGACATGCAGGACGCCGTTGAAGAGTGGCGCGAAAAGCTTATTGAGACCGCTGTTGAACAGGATGATGACCTTCTTGAGCAGTATCTCGAGGGCAACGAACCGTCCGTTGACGACATCAAGAAGTGCGTCCGCAAGGGCACGATTGCCCTGGACTTCTTCCCGACCTTCTGCGGTTCAGCCTTCAAAAACAAAGGTGTACAGAACGTTCTTAATGCAGTTGTTGACTACCTGCCCAACCCGACCGAGGTCATACCTCAACCGGAAATGGACCTCGAAGGGAACAAAACGGGAAGCTTCGCCGAGGTTGACCCTGACAAGCCGCTGCGCGCACTTGCGTTCAAGATCATGGACGACCGTTACGGCGCCCTGACCTTTACGCGCATCTACTCCGGCGTCATGAAGAAGGGTGACAGTGTTCTAAATACGTTCACGGGCAAGACCGAACGTATCGGCCGTATCGTCGAGATGCATGCCGATTCGCGTCAGGAACTCGAGATGGCCCAGGCCGGCGACATCGTCGCCCTGCTGGGCATGAAGAACACGCGCACGGGTCACACGCTCGCCGACCCGAAGCATCCGGCGACCCTCGAACCGATGGTTTTCCCGGATCCGGTTATTTCGATCGCAATCGCACCGAAAGACAAGGCCGGTAACGAGAAGATGGGTGTCGCACTCAACAAGATGGTCCAGGAAGACCCCTCCTTCCAGGTCGCGACCGACGAAGATTCGGGAGAGACGCTGATCAAGGGCATGGGCGAGCTGCACCTCGATATCAAGGTCGACATCTTGCGTCGTACACACCACGTCGATGTCGTGATGGGCAAGCCGCAGGTTGCCTACCGAGAAACGATCACGCAGACCATCGAAGATTCGTACACGCACAAGAAGCAGTCGGGTGGTTCGGGCCAGTATGGCAAGATCGACTATCGCATCGAGCCGGCTGAAAAGAATGTCGGCTACGAATTCGAGTCGCTGGTCACGGGCGGCAACGTACCGCGCGAATACTGGGGCGCCATCGAAAAGGCCTTCCAGGGCTGCATGGTCGAAGGCACACTCGCCGGCTACCCGCTGCTCGACGTCAAGTTCACGTTGCTCGATGGTAGCTTCCACGCGGTCGACTCATCGGCACTCGCGTTCGAGATTGCAACGCGATCGGCTTATCGCCAGTCGATTCCGAAGGCTGGCGTGCAGCTGCTTGAGCCGATCATGAAGGTCGACGTGTTCACGCCGGACGACAACGTTGGCGACGTTATCGGCGATCTGAACCGCCGGCGTGGCATGATCAAGTCGCAGGACGCTGGCGCTACCGGAGTTCGTGTCAAGGCGGATGCACCGCTGGCCGAAATGTTTGGCTACATCGGTCACCTGCGCACGCTGACGTCGGGTCGCGGCCAGTTCTCGATGGAGTTCTCACACTACGCACCGTGTCCGGCCAACGTCGCCGAAGTCGTTATCAAGGAAGCGCAGGAGCGCAGAGCCAACAAGTAAGGACCTGGAGTCGGAGCCATTCCGTCAACGGCTCCGTCCTCGCTTATTCGACCCTCGCGGGCCAGGCTCGCGAGGGTTTTTTTCTGCCCGAACTAGCCGCGTCATAACTGAACAGGGCCACGGCTACCCAGATGAAGCCGAAGCACACGATGTGCTCTGTGGTCAGCGTCTCGCCATAATAAAGACCCGTGACGAATTGCAGCGTCGGCGCGAGGAACTGCATGAAACCAATCGTCGTAAGCGTCAGCCGCTTCGCGGAGATGGCGAACAACAATAGCGGCAGGACAGTAATCGGTCCGGCCAGCATCAGCAGGAGCGAATGGCCTGTGTCGACGGCGCCGAACGATGCGCTGCCGTCCAGCATGAGAATACAGAGCCAGGCGAACCCGAAAGGAAAGAGCAATGTCGTCTCGACAAACAGTCCCGGCATCGCACCGATCACCACCTGCTTGCGAATAACGCCATACGCGGTAAACAAAGCAGCCAGGGAGATCGCAACCCAGGGAAAAATTCCGCCGCGCAGGGTGAGGTAGCTTACGCCAATGAACGCCAGGGCCACGGCGACGATCTGCAGGCGTCGCAGGCGTTCGGACAACAGGACGACGCCGACAACCACGTATATCAGCGGATTGATGTAGTAACCCAGGCTTGCCTCGAAAATGCGTGCGTTCTGCACGGCCCAGATGTAGATGAACCAGTTGGCCGAGATGCAAAGCGCCGCCAGTGCCAGCCACGCGAGCCTGGAGCGGTCCAGAAAAGCTGCACGCACCTCGCGCCATTGCCTGCGGGCATGAATGATGAGAGCGCCAAATGGCACCGCCCATACGACGCGATGCACCAGCACCTCCGTCGGCGCAACGGATTCGATCCACTTGAAGTAGACCGGGAATACGCCCCATAACGAGTAGGCGATCAGGCCGAGAATGACGCCCGAGCGCACCTCGGCGTCAGAAAACTCACCAGGATGGTTCACGCGCCTGGCTGATCGGCGATGGCGTCGTCGGCGGATCGGCCTGAAAGCCATGCGCCAACACGCCTGAATGCCGCAAAGCCGTCCTCCTGCAGCATGTACAGCGCGGGAATCAGGAACAGGGTGATGACGGTCGCAAATACGATGCCGTATCCAATCGATATCGCGGTCGGGATAATTGCCTGCGCCTGCGGGTCGGTCTCGATGATGATCGGAATCAGGCCCGCTGCCGTTGTAAACGACGTGAGCACAATTGCACGGAAACGCGCGGTGCCGGATTCAATGACAGCATCGCGCAGTGCCATGCCCTCGATCCGCGCCTTGTTGATGAAGTCCACGAGGATCAGGCTGTCATTGACAACAACGCCACCCAGGGCGATCAGGCCGAAAATGGAAAACATGCTGATGGCATGCCCCATGATGATATGGCCAATTACCGCACCGATTGCGCCGAAAGGAATTACGGACATGATGATCAGCGGCTGCGAGTACGAATGCAGGGGAATTGCGATGAGCCCGAAAATAAGGAACAGCGCAGCGAGCGCTGCAATATTGATGCGACGAATGAACTCGACCTGATCCTGGCTCGCGCCCTCGAGACCGTATTTGACGCCGGGGTAGCGTGACAGCAACTCGGGTATGAACTCCGCCGACATCGTTCGTATCACCTGCCCCGGTTCGACAACCGCCGGGTCAATGTCGGCATCGACAGTGATCGTCCGTTCGCGGTCAATACGCGAGATTCTGGAGTAGCCCTTGCCATACGTCACCTCCGCCACATCGCGGAACGGAACCTCTTCGCCGCCAGGCGTCCTGATGCGCATGTTCTCGAGATCGGCAATCGAACGCCTCTCCGAGATCGGGTAACGCACCATGACCTTGAGCTCATCCTTGCCGCGCTGGATGCGTTGCGCTTCCTCACCGTAAAAGGCCTGGCGTACCTGGCGGCCCAGCGATGACATGGTCAGGCCCAGCGCTTCTGCCTCGGGCTTGATTTTCAGCTGGATCTCTTCGGCGCCCTGATCCGCTGAATTCACAATATCGAATACACCGTCAAATTTGGCGAGTTCCGTGGCGATCTCATCCGCGGCCGCTTCGAGCATATCCATGTTGCTGCCGTTGAGGCGGAAGCTGAGCGGGGCGCCACCACCGATATGGCCAACCGCGATGAACTTGAGTTCCTTGAGTCCCGGCATCTCGCCAACACGCTCGCGCCACATGGCCGTAACCTCGGTCATGTTGTAGGGGCGCGCTTCATCGAAAGGCAGTTCGACGAATGCCATGGCGCTTGTGTCGCTCGGCGTCCACATACCAATATGCCGGATGACCGGCAGCGAATCCGGGTTCTCGCGTACATACTCGGCATTGATATCCAACAAGGCCTGCTGGATCTTTGTCGCCGCCGCATCACGTGCGGCGGGTGGCGAGCCGGGCTGCATTTCCATGCGCACCTGGATGAAGTCCTGTTCGAACTCGGGAAACACGACGACGCGCGCGATGCCGCTGGCCATGAGGCCGATCGTCAGAATGAGCATCGCGGCGAATACGGCTACCGTAAGACCGCGATTATCCACCGCCCGCTCGAGCCAGGGTTTGTAGATATCGTGTATGAGCCTGTGCAAGCCATGTTGCACGTACCGCTGGATCTTCAGAAAGAAACGGGGAAAGCGCTCAAAGAATCCAATCGTACGCTGAGGACGGAACAGATCCTCTTCGTCGATGTCCGGAATTTTCGCATGCACAAGATGCGCCGGCAGTATCAGTTTCGACTCGATCAGTGAGAAGGCCAGGCAAAGGATAACCACGAAGGCCATGGCTTCGAAAAACGGCCCGACGACCCCACCGATAAAGAGCATCGGGGCAAACGCCGCAATCGTCGTCAACACCCCGAACGTCGCGGGGATAGCGACACGATGCGCGCCCTTGATGATATTGTCGAGCGTGTGCCCGTCCGCACGAATCTTCGTGTACGCAGACTCACCGATGATGATTGCATCATCAACCACGATACCGAGCACAATGATAAAACCGAACAGGCTCATCGTGTTGATCGTGACCGGCCATGTCGGCATCAGCCACAGTGCACCAAGGAAGCAGATGGGCAATCCGACCATCACCCAGAACGCGACTTTCATCCTCAGGAACAGCGACAGCACGATGAACACGAGTATCGCGCCATTGATGATATTGCCCTTCATCCGGTCGAGGCTGCCTTCGAGATACCGCGGCAGATCGATCCACGTCGATATGTGCACACCGTCGGGCAATTCCGCCCGCTTCTTCTCAATGTATTCCTTGACCACACGGGACGTCTCTATCTCGTTCTGATTGGATCCCGCCACAACCTGCAGCGTCGAGTTCGGCTCACCGTTGAAACGGCTGAAGCGATCACTCTCCACGAATCCATCTTCGATATGCGCGATATCGCCAAGCGTCAGGCGCGTGCCGTCCGGGAAAGTGCGCAGCACGATCTGGGCGAATTCGGTGCCGATATAGACCTGTCCCTTGGTGCGCAGCAGGATGTCCCCGCCGTCGGACTTGATCGTGCCACCCGGCATGTCCACGGCAGTATTCTTGATGGCCTGCGAGATCTCGCTCATCGTCAGTCCATATTGGCGCAGTGTGCGCTCGGAGACCTCGACACTGATTTCGTAGGGCCGGTCACCGTGGTAAATCACGCTGTTGACCTCCGGAAATCGCAGGAGATCGTCACGAATTTCATTACCGAGCGCCTTGCGGCCAAAATCGTCCAGGTCACCATGCAACGCAATCATGATGACCGGGTTATTCACTTCCTGCTTGTAAATGACAGGTTTTTCAGTCAACGCAGGGAAAGTGGAGATCGCGTCGACGCGGGTCTTCACCTCGGCCAGCAACTGGTTCAGGTCGGCGTCGGCGTAAACCTCGATCGTCACCTGGCCCGAGCCCTCGAATGCGTTGGAGCGGATCTTCTTGATCCCTACGAGATCCTGGATGGCGTCCTCGATCTTGAGAATGACGCCCTCTTCGACTTCCTGGGGCGCCGCGCCGAGGTAAGGCACGCGCACCTGGATCGTGTTGAGTTCGAGAGCCGGATTGGTCTCCTGGCGAATCGACCCGACCGTGACCAGCCCCCCGACGACAATCAGGATCATGAGGAGATTCGCGGCGACACTGTTCTTGGCAAACCACGCGATAATGCCTTTCTCTTCGGTTATTCCGGGTCCACGCATGGTCTTAGTCTCCAGTGGCCTCGCTGGCGATCGTTCTTACGGGCATGCCGCTTATCGGGGATTCCAGCGTCGTAAGCACGATCCGCTCCCCCGCCTGTGCACCGCTGCGCACATAGATATAATTCGTGTCGGCACGCGCGATGTCGACCGTACGCACGCGTATCTTGTTCTCGTTGTCGACGAACACGACCTGATCCGACCCGCGTACGACAGCGCGTGGAATCCGGATGACGTTTTCGGCCACGGTACCTTCGATCTTCGCCTGGACGAACGTGCCGACCGGCAGTTCCTTGCCTTTTGTATGCAAGCGATACGGATCGTCTATCCTGGCAACCACATAGGTCACGCGGCTGCTCTCATCGACAACGCCCTCGCTCCTGACGATCCTCGCCGGCCACTCTGCCGGCCGGCCTTTTTGTATCGCGGACAACACTACCGACGGCCCATCCACAGCGGCCGCGGACGCAATTTCACTGGTTCCCGGCAGATCGACAAAAGCGAGATCGGTATCGGTCAGTGGCAGCCGGACTTCGGCGAAATCCGTGGCGAACGTTACGCCGAGCCGTGAACCCGGATTCACAAATTGCCCAAGGTCTGCCTCCTTCGACCGGACGATGCCCTCATAGGGCAAGCGAATATAGGTGCGCTCGAGATTGCGCTGCGCGCGTACGAGTTCGGCTTCCGCGGTCGCCAATGCAGCGGCAGCCGACGCGAGTTCGGCTTCGGCGCGGTATCCCTGGCTGCGCAGCTTCACGGCCCCTTCGTGTTCGATCCGGCGTTGCTCGAGGAGTGCCTTGGCCTGTGTAACGGCGACCTCATAATTCGTCGGATCGATCCGCATCAGGACTTCGTTCTTGTCAAACACACCCCCGGCAACGAACTTCGGCGATATGCTCGTAATCGTTCCGGAAACCTCTGCGCTCAATACCGTTTCCGTCCGTGGCAACACGGTCCCCTGGCTATTCACCTCGAAATTGGCGGTCATGGCCTCAAGCACGAGCACCTCGACCAGCGGATCGAGCACGACCGTCTCTTTCCTCGGCGGCGCCGAGCGCAATTGTGCCATGAGTACGGCGGCCCCGACGGCAAGCGCCAGAATTAAAATAATCAATAACTTACGCATGAGTATCCCAATTATTCCTGGCCCACGCAGGCCGCTGAGCGACCGTGTATTTTGACTGCTTTTGGGCGGGAATTCAGGGATTTATTCAATTTCCTCTCCCGCCGAATGCGGCACGCGAAATGGGGCCAACCGGCGTTTTTGTGACATAACTCCATGAAATGGGGCGCGCCAGGCCACAAACTGAGCGTCTGCCAAGGCTGTGACTGGTTTACGGCCGTTATCTTGCCGATCGGACTGTTATGTACGAACAACATTTTGGACTGAGCAAACGCCCTTTCACGGCCAAACCCAAGGGCAACGACGTGTTCGTCGGGCCACAGACCGCAAGCACGATGTCGCGCCTGAAAAAAGCGCTCGTCTCGCAGGACGCCGTCATTGTCGTATCCGGTCCCGCCGGGTCGGGCAAGACGACCCTCGTTGCGAGGGCCCTGGATGCCTTGTCGGGCAGCCACAGAGTTGTGCGCATAGGTCGCATGCAGCTGCAAGGCACGGATGCGCTGGAATTCCTGCTCGAGGAGCTGGGCGTCACGCAACCGCCGCGTGGCCCGATCCGGCAGTTCGCCGCATTGCGGTCACAACTCTCTCAGCTGGAGACACAGGACAGTCGTGTCGTCGTGGTCATCGAAGATGCGATGCGCACGGGCACAGAGGCGCTCTCCGAACTCGAGGCACTGACGGCAGCGGATGCCGGCGATTCCGGTGGGGCTGCCATCGTTCTCATGGGCGATGATCGCCTGGCGACCTTCTGCAAGGATCCGCAGCTGGCTCGCCTCGATCAACGCGTTCGCCAACGGCTGACAATAACCGCACTCAGTGCCGCCGAACTCCGTGCCTACCTGATGCACAGTTTTCGCCTCGCGGGAGCCGACTTTGAGTTCCTGTTCGACTCACGCTGCGCTGCGCTGATTCACGCACTGAGTTCCGGCATCCCACGGCTCGCCAACAACATCGTCGACGCCGCCTTGTCGGGTGCCGCGCTCGCCGGCATTCAGAAAATCCCGGCCACGTTCGTCGCCGAAGTCGCAAAAGACGAATTCGGACTGGAAGCTGAGGGGTTCGACAGCGCCCCTGCCATGGTAGAGGCAGCGCCGGAGCCTGCTCCTGAAGCAGAATCGGTGCCAGAGCCTGAGGCCGAGTCTGTGCCCGAGCCCGTGCTCGAGGCAGAACCCGACCCTGTACCGGTGCCGGAACCGGAACACGTGCCCGTGCTCGAGGCAGAACCCGACCCTGTACCGGTGCCGGAACCCGAACACGTGCCCGTGCTCGAGGCAGAACCCGACCCTCTACCGGTGCCGGAACCCGAACACGTGCCCGTGCTCGAGGCAGAACCCGAAAACGCGCCGGAGCCGGTTATCGTTTTCTCGGACGAGCCCCTGGTCGATACGGCAACGGCCGACTTCGGCATCCCGGAGCTGATCCAGGACACCCTCCCGAACCTCGAGATCCTTGCACCCGAGATCATGGCGGCCGAGCAGGACGAAGCGCTGCCGGAGCCGTTGGCCGTACCCGGCATCGACGGGCTTCCCGATCTCGAACCGGTCGCTGCGGCGCTGCCGGATCCCGCGCCCCTGCCCGAGCCGGAACCGGAACCGGTGCTCGTCGACGAGCCCGCTCCCGTCGTCGAATCCGCAGCAGAGGACATCCCTGAATGGGAGCGCGACCCGACGCTGGCGGAGCTCAGACCCGACCTCGACGCCCTCGAGAAAGCGATGGCCTTTGTGCACGGCGATACGGACGATGCGTCCGAGTCGAAATCGCAGGTCAACGACGTGCCGCCCTCTGCACTGCCCAAGGTCGAAACGGTCATCGACGAGCTTCCTGAAATTACGCTGGACAATGCCATCCAGGCGCGCATCGAGGATCACCTGATCGATGAGCCGGGAGAGATCAGTCCTGTCCGATCCAATGACTCCCCCGCCGCTGCCGCCGATCCGGGTATTCCCGAGATTCGGCTTGCGCCACAAAGGGCGAAAAAGGCGGACGCCGAGCTCGAGCGGATCGCTGCCGAGTTGGCGAGGGCAAAGACCATTGAAGACGTCAACGACGAAATGGCCGAAACGCTGTTCGGCGAAGAGCTCAATCTTATTGCCGCCCAGGTCGTCGCAGCCGGCACACCACATGAATCGGCAAACGACGGCGATCTTGAGCTGTTCGACACGAACGCCGGCACCATGGGGCAATCGGCAGCGCCGGTTTCTGTCTCTGAGCCGGTGGCCGATGCGCCGGTTGTCCATGAACCGGTCGTCGATGAACAACCGGACGTGGAAATATCGCTGCATACCCGCGAGCATAGTGGCGAAGCCGGCCTCGATCTTTCCGCGTCGCAGCGACTGAAAACTGTGCGCGCACTCAATGCCGAACTGCATCCGTCTTTGCGAGAACCCGAGGTCGCATCCGCTGCTACCGCGTCGCCGGTCCCGCCGAAGGCAACGCCAGAGCCGATCGAGGACCAGATCAACACGTCGATGACGCAAACGCTTAAGGCGTTGAACGTTCGGCCACCGATTTCCGAACGGGAGGCACGCTCAGCATTCGATGACGAGGATGAAGAAGAGAAAAAAGGTGGATTCTTCAGCCGTTTCAGGCGTTCCTGAGTTACCCTCACCGTCATGAGACGGTTCTATTCGGGAATGGACGCCTGGCGTTACATCGTGCGCTCCAACCCCAATCGCGGGTCTGTTGAGACATTCCTGCCACTCATCCTTAGCGCGGCCGGCGCACTCGGTGTGTTGCCGTTCGCGATCCGAAGATTCATGCAGCAGGAATGGGCCGCCGCTGCCATCGACACTATCGTCGTCACGGGCTTCGTGGCACTTGGCACCTATGTTTACCGCACGCGACGCGTCCGCGTCGCGAGTATCGCCATTGCCTTTCTGTGTATGAGTGGTGTTGTTTCGACGGTCTACGTCAACGGGCCTGCCCAGGTTTACTGGATCTTCCCGGCACTCATGGCCGTGTTCTACCTGGTACGACCGCGCGAGGCGGCGATTAGCGCCGTGATCACACTTGCGGCGCTGGCCCCGGCCGTGCTGCCTGCGAACAGCTCTCACGAATCCGGCACCATTGTCATTACGATCATCGTTACCTGCGCCTTCGCCCTGGCGTTTTCGCTGATTACAAGCCGCCAACGTGAGCAGCTACTGGTCCTTGCGACCAAGGACCCGCTTACGGGAGCGGGCAACCGGCGCGGACTCGAAGCAAAGCTCACAGAGGTCGTGAATGCGTTCCGCCGCTCAGGGCTCGTCGCATCCCTGATACTGATCGACCTCGACCACTTCAAGCGGGTGAATGATCTTCACGGTCATGCTGTCGGAGACCAGATCCTGAAGCGGGTTACCGAGATCATCGACCTGCGCATTCGCGTAACGGACAGCCTCTATCGAATCGGCGGCGAGGAGTTTGTCGTAGTTCTCGAAGGCGCCGACCTGGAACGAGCGGTGCTCTTGGCCGAGCAACTTCGCACGCTGGTCGATGCGAATGAGCTCGTCCCCGATCACGAAGTCACGATCTCACTGGGCGTTGCCGAGATCAAACAAGACGAGGACGGCAACGACTGGTTGCACCGCGCCGACGAAGCGCTTTACCGCGCCAAAGACGCCGGCCGCAACTCGACCAGCGTCTCCAGTTAGCGCAATACCCTACTCTTCCAGAGCTCGCAGCGCCTCGATGCGAGCGGCCTCGAACTCGTCACCCGGGTTCCAGGTCGGTTTCTCGTCAGCGTTTGCGATAGCGAGTCCGGTCCAGAAACCAAGCAGCGCATCATCCACCATGCCATCGAAGGTCCAGGACGGACTGTACTCATCCGAAGGCTGGTGGTAGTTCACCTCGGTGAAGTGTTCCTGCTGCTCACGGCCCCACTCCGGCGGTCTGTCGACGAAATCCGTTCCGGTGTCGAGATACATGGCGGGCACACCAATTTTTGCAAAACTGAATTGATCGGAACGATAGAAGTAACCCTTGTCGGCAAACTGGTCTGGCTTGACGACGCGTCCCTGCTCGCCGGCGACCAGCGTGACGATCTCATCGACAGTGGATTTGCCGAGCCCGATAAACGTCACATCATGAGTATGACCCCAGATATTGCCGCCGTCGTAGTTCAGGTTAGCGGCAATTTTCCCGGGCGGAAACGTCGGGTTGGCCGCATAGTACTCCGACCCCAGCAAACCCTGCTCCTCGGCACCGACCAGGTTGATCAGTATTGACCGTCGCGGCGCCTCCGGCAGCGCCTTGATCGCTTTGGCGATAGCCATCACCTGGGCGACACCTGTCGCATTGTCCATCGCGCCGTTGTAAATCGCATCGCCGTCCTCGTTGGGCGTCCCGATTCCCAGGTGATCGTGATGCGCGGTATATACAACAACCTCATCCTTGAGCACCGGGTCGCTTCCCGGAATCAGGCCCAGCACATTCGCAGACTGCACACGCCGGATGTCGACGTCCATTGCAAGCGACGTGGAAACGCCCAGCGGCACAGGCTCAAAATCGCGGTTGTAGGCAGCCTCACGCAGCTCGTCCAGATCGAGGCCCGCCATCGCCACGAGATCACGTGCGGTATCTTCTGTAAGCCACGCGTTTACCTGGCTGCGCGGCTCGTCGCCGGCGGGCAATTCGAACTGCACACCGGTCCAGGACGTCTGTACGACTTGCCAGGGATAACCGGCCGACGGCGACGTGTGGATGATAATCGCCCCGATCGCGCCCTGACGGGCAGCGCTCAGGTACTTGTAGTCCCAGCGGCCATACCAGAGACGCGTCTCACCACCGAACAACTCCGGGTCCCAGTCAGGGTCGTTGTTCATCATGAGCAAGACCTTGCCCTTGAGGTCCATGCCCTTGTAGTCGTCCCATTCGTATTCCGGCGCCTGGATGCCGTAGCCGACGAACACGATCTCGGCATCGTCAAAACCGGCACGCGGCTCCTGCATACCGCTACTGACGATGAACTGGTCCCATTGCTTGAGCGTCAGCGACTTGCCATGGCCGTCGAACGTCCAGGTAGCGGGCTGCGCCGCATTGATGCCAACGAGGTCGAAGGCCTGTTCCCAGCTGCCGTCCTCGGCACCCGGCTCGAGGCCGAGCTCTTCCATGCGACGTGCGAGGTACTGCCGGGCCGCCGCGTCACCGCGACTTCCGGGGCCGCGCCCCTCATAGCTGTCGCTGCTGATCTCGGCGACGATGCCGCGCATGTAGTCGCCGGTGATCTCAAGGGACGCCTGCTCCGCGTTCGGGTTGCCCCCGGCCGCTTCGATGACGACAGACGACGTGGCAGTAGCGGTGTCAACCGCCCCTTCTTCCTGCGGGGCCTGCTCGGCCGAACAGGCCGCCAGCAAAACGCCAAGTAGTACCGCAAGCGGCAGTGGGTAATTTTTCACATTCATACTCCCGGGTCACTGCCCGTTAAACAATTCATCGAGGAAATTTGTCATGGCCTGCCACGAACGCCGATCGGCGGCCACGTCATACACCGTTCCCCTGTCGCGATCGCACGCAGCGGGGTTGGTGAACGCATGCATGGTATTGCCATACGCATGCAACTGCCAGTCGGCGCCCATTAACGTCAGCTCGGCTGCGAGCGACTTCACATCTTCCGGCGGGGCCATCGGATCGTCCCAGCCATGCAACACGAGCACTTTTGCGGTGATCGCATTGCCGGACGTATTGCCGGGTGCGGCAAACAGGCCGTGGAAGCTGGCAACGCCAGCCAGATCCTCTCCGGTGCGCGCGATGTCGAGAACGCACAGGCCGCCAAAGCAAAAACCGATCGCCGCGACACGCCCGGCATCGACCTCGGGTTGCCGGCGCAGTTCATTCAGCGACACCAGCAGCCGGGCTTGCAGCATCTCGCGATCGTCGAGGAACGGCTGCATCAGCGCGCTGTTCTCGGCCGGGTTGCTGCCGCGCACGCCCTTGCCGTACAGGTCAATCGAAAACGCGGCATAGCCGAGGTCAGCCAGGCCGTCGGCCTTACCGTCCTCGAACTCGCTGCGGCCACTCCAGGCGTGCGCCACGAGAACGCCGGGTCGAGGGCCGGCATGGCGGTCATCCCAGGCGATACGGCCTTCGAAGACCGCATCGCCGTCTCGATATTCGACAAGGCGATGTTGCAGGCTCAATGCTGTCTCCGGTGTTTCAGCGACGCCTCACGACGAAAATCTCGTAACGGCCGCTGGGGCCAATGAACCAGGACGCAATGGTACTGGAGATACTGACAATGATGGCGCCGAAGACCGCCGCCCAGAATCCGGACACGCTAAAGTTGTCGAGAAACGCCGCGACGAGGCCGAACATGCCGGCATTCAGCACGAACAGGAACAGGCCAAGCGTGACGACCGTCAGCGGCAAGGTCATGATGAATGCGACCGGCCGCACCAACGCGTTGACCACACCGAGAAGCAGCGCAGCCAGGATGAACGTGCCGGTACCCTCTATCGAGACGCCAGGTACAATGCGCGACGCCAGGAACAGGCCCAGCATCGAGACAAGAGTGCGAAGAACGATTCCCTGCATCCGCGCATTATACGTTAATTGCAGGCTGATCCCGGTCTGCTAGAATTGCCCGTCCGCGCCCGTAGCTCAGTCGGATAGAGCACCAGATTCCTAATCTGGGGGTCAGAGGTTCGAATCCTCTCGGGCGCGCCATTTTTTATTCGGTGACAGTTCTGGCCATCCGCCGGGCAAAGTAGTAGATGCGCTGCAGTTTTTCGGTGATGTCCATCTCCACCGTGTACGCCTCGATGCGGTGCGGTTCGTTCGCCACGAGTCGTTTCGCCTCGTGCGCCGCTGCCGAATTCGCGATACGGGTAATCTCTGCCTTCATCTCGACGACCGATTTTGCTGCAGCATAATCGTCTTCACTGACCGCGCGTATTGCCGCGGCCGTCGCGTCAAGCACCACCTGGTGAAACTCGCTGAGCATGACCTGCGTCGGCCGGCTGATGGGCACGCCCTTGCCGATGCGCCGCCTGCCCAGTTCCACGAGATTCGTCTCCACCACGTCACCGATATTCTCGAGGTCGTTGACGGCATCCATAAGGTGCACAAGCTCGGCGGTCTGCCGCTCGGACAGCTCGTTCTGGCTGATCCTGCCGAGGAAGACAACGATCTCCGCATGCAGGAGATCGACGCGCTCATCGATCGCCCGGATATCGTCGAGCTCACTGGCACTGCCGTGGAGAATGGCAGGCATGATGTCCTTGATCATCATGAGCACATGCTTGCCCATGCGCCTTATCTCGCGCCGTACGAGATCGAGTGCGATCGATGGCGTCGACAGCACATCCGCATCGAGGTACTTCGCCGAGATCATGACCTCTGCATCCAGCGGTCGGTCAGGAATCATCCATTCAACGAAGCGTGCAATGAGCGTCGTAAACCAGATAAAGATCAGCGTATTCGCAACGTTAAAGATCGTGTGCGCGTTGGCGATCTGGCGTGGCGCCTCCGCAGCCAGTTTTTCGGTGCCGTAGAGGTCCTCGTGCACCGGCGAAACAGCAGTTACCAATGCGGCCAGCTGATCCACGAATGCGATCCAGAGCACCACGCCAGCCACGTTAAACAACACATGCGTTGCTGCCGCGCGCAGGGCTTCGCGCGGCTTGCCGATGGCCGCGAGCATCGCCGTTACGCAGGTACCGACATTGGCCCCGAAGGCCAGCGCGATACCGGCCGGCAGTGTAATAAATCCCTGCCCGGCCATCACGATGACAATCGCCGTCGTCGCTGACGAGGACTGGATCAGCGCCGTAAATGCCGCGGCGATCAGGATCCCGATGAACGGATTTTCCATGCTGATCATGAGATCGAGGAATGGCTGGAACGTTCGCAGCGGCTGCATCGCCTCGCTCATGATGCTCATGCCGAAGAACACGAGACCGAGACCCATTACGATTCCGCCATAGTGCTTCAGTTGGTTCTTCTTGCTGAAAAACAGGAAGCTGAAGCCGACTGCGATCAGCAGCAGCGCGGCCTTCGAAACCTTGAATGCGACGATCTGAGCCGTGACGGTCGTGCCGATATTGGCACCCATGATCACGCCGATCGACTGGGCAAACGACATCAGGCCGGCCGTCGTGAAACCGACGACAAGAACCGTCGTCACCGATGATGACTGGATGATGGCCGTCACAAACGCACCCGTCAGCGCGCCCATGTAGCGATTCGAGGTCAGGCGCCCGAGCACCATGCGCATGCGCTCGCCGGCCACGACCTTGAGGCTCTCCGTCATTTGCTCGATACCAAACAGGAAGAGCGCCAGGCCGCCGAACAGTTGTATTGCCATCTGCCCCACGGCTGCCGAGGACAACACGTCATCTGCCCCGAAAGACGGGGCGCCACTTAACAGCACTACAATCAGAAACAGAAGGCGCGGCATGAGCTCTGGAGACTAGTCACTGGAGGCCTTCTTCTTGACGATCGTAACCGGCACCGGGCACAGCTGGACGACCTGGGCAGCTTTTGAGCCCATAACAAGATGCTTGAGTCCGGTGCGACCCTGGCTCCCCATCACCACCATCATGGGCTCAAGGTAATCGACAACCTCGAGTATCCGGGTGACGGGCAATCCGGAGACCATGAGTCGACTCGACGTCCGCAGTGACTCGAGCTGCGGATTCTCCTCGCTCGTCTCCTCCATGAAGTGGTCGAACGCCTCCGCCGCCATATCCTGTATTCGTGTGGCGCGTTTCTTCTTGATCAGCTTCGTGTAATAGCCCGGCATCTCACCCGGATCGTGAACAACGTGTAACACAACCAGCGACGCCCGCATTTCCTGGGCGTACTCG
This sequence comes from uncultured Gammaproteobacteria bacterium, assembly GCA_963698895.1. Lineage (GTDB taxonomy): Bacteria > Pseudomonadota > Gammaproteobacteria > Steroidobacterales > Woeseiaceae > UBA1847. Next base: position 707,315 of record CAVOSO010000003.1, read on the forward strand.
GCTGCCTGCAAGAGAGCCGCTTTCGAGTGGTCGGAAAAATCAACCGGCACAAGGATGACGCCGCCCTTCGCATTGCGCCGTGCAGCCATCGCGTGCTCGCGAACTTCCTCTCTTGAATCAGCTAACGCAGCTTTGGAATTTCCCATGCCAAGACTCCTGCCAGATGCTGCTGTAGTCTAGCAGCGTGCATGATTGCCATTATCCGTAATACAACCTATGGTTGCCAAATGAACGAAGAGCCCCAGATCCGATCGATGATCGCTGAGCATCGGCACCTGCTGCTGCGCATGATGTTCAAGATCACGGCCTACTACGTCGCACTTGCTGCTGCAGTCGCCCTCGCATCCTCACTCTCACCCGGTTTTGTCGACCAACTGCCCTTGGGTGGTGTTGGTGAGATTGCCGACTTCGGCTCGTCGAGCATCTACGACCTGGAAGAAGCATTGCTCAGTGCCGACGACGAACAAATTGAGGACATCGTTACCGAAAACACACGTGCCCGCCTGGCACGAGGCCCAGCCTGGTTCCTGGAGGCGATGTCGCTGGTTTACGCGATGGCGTCGACGCTGTTACTCATGCTGCCGGTTTCGTGGGTCTATCGAGCTATCCATGAGGGTAGCGTTTACGACCACTCCATTGACACCACCGCGCTGGTGCTTCCTGCCGTCGTTGCCGGAATCGTGACGGTGGTGCAACACAGCCTGGCGTTGGCGTTCAGCCTGGCCGGTATCGTCGCGGGCGTTCGTTTTCGGCGCGCCCTGAGCGATACCTTCGATACGTTGTTCATCCTTGCATCAATCGGTGTGGGCATTTCTGCCGGCGTGAAGTCGATCGAGATTGCGGTCGTGCTAACCGTTTTCTTCAATTATGCGTCGATCGGTGTGTGCGCGTTCGGCGATGGCCTCGAGTCGCAACATGCGGTGCGCGACAAGATTCGCCGGAAAGCCGCCAAGGCCGCCAAAGCCAGGGAACGGGAAGCTCGCGATGATCCCGACCGGCCTATGTCGAATCTTTAGGCGCCGCTAGCGCGGCTGCTTCCTCGGCCAATATCTCTTCCAGCTGCTCACGTCCGCGGCAGCGTTCGAGTACCTGTCTTTTCAGCTTCGCCTCGTCCTCCAGGATCGCGAAGTAATCCCTGATGTAGCCAATCGAGCGATTGCGAGACAGCCGGCTGAGCTCCGGTGTGCCCTCGAACAACGCAAGAATCTCGGCTTTCTTGGCAAGCATGTGCGCAATCGCGGCATCCATGACTTCCGGCGGCTGGCACAGGCCTCGGTAGTAACGAGTCCGCACCAGGCGAATCGGCAGATGTGCCGGCGGCGCTGCGTACCGCGCGTTCACGAGGCCTGACATGTCGAAGTCGAAGGGAATCGGAATACGCTTGTCCGCCGCCTCCTTGCGTGTATACATCACCGAGTTATGGCAGCAGTAGTCGCCTTCCGGCCCCTTGAGTACCGAGTAGTCGTGATTCGAGATCAGGAGCTGAAACAACTCCACGAGCGCGGTGGTCGATCGGTCCAGATCCCGGAACTCGTTTTCCTTGACCCGCACCTTGTCGAGACCGAGACGCTTGCCGACGTCCCCGTCGTCTTCGATGACGAACGCGAGATCGGTCCAGGAGCGCATGGCCTCGTCACTATCAACATAGCTCAGGCGAATCAAGCGCGTGCCAAAGCTGTAGTCAGTAAGAATTTCGAAGGTACGGTAAGCGAGGTATTCGAGAAGCACCTTTTGCTGCGATTCGAGACCATGCTGGCAGGGAGCGACCAGCTTCAACTTGTCCTGCCCGCTGAACAACGTGCCCTTCACCTGCGACTTCTTGAAGTTCAGCTGTATTGGCGGCAACTCGCAGTACTGGCGACGGAAGTTCCCGCGTATTCGAATCGACACGTCCAACCGGGCGGTCTTGCCTTGCTCGTCGATGTAGGTCCATTGGCCGGGGTGATACAGGCGGACTTCCGAATTGCGCTGCGCATAGGTCTGTGCGACAGGCGCCGTCAGCACGGCCTTGACGGCCGTATGGTCCTGGAACAGGGGCGCGCGTTCCGACGCGGCTGCCACGGACGCGAGGCAGAGGCATACGCATGCGTTGATGAGCAGAAGACTCTTCACACAGAGGACTTATACGGAATCGCCCGACGTTTGTCATACGAACATTCCACAGGAAAACTCCGCCGAATACCGGCATAGTCCCGGTATGGGAAAATCACGAACGGAGAAAACTGATGTTGGATGTCGGATCCAAAGCACCCGAGTTCATTCTGCCTAACGAGGAAGGCACGGAGACGTCTCTGACTGACCTGCTGGCCGGCGGACCACTGATCCTCTATTTCTATCCTGCCGATTTCACACCGGGCTGCACCAAGGAAGCCTGCTCGATCCGGGATATCCATAACGACATCCAGTCTGTCGGGCTGCAGGTCGCCGGTATCAGTCCCCAGGACGAGGACAGCCACCGGCGCTTTCGCGAGGAGCATGACCTGCCGTTTTTGCTGCTAAGCGATCCCGGGAAAGTCGTGATCAAGATGTACGACGTGGACGGACCGTTCGGCGTTGGCGTACGACGCGCGACCTTTCTGATCAATCAGGACCGCAAAATCCAGGACGCGGTCATGGCGGACGTCCGCATCGGCCGCCACCAGGAGTTCATCGAGAAAGCGATCATGCTGCGTGAGGCGGCTGGCAAGCGAGCCGGCGACTAGTCGTCGCCTTGCACGGTGACGATAACGCGCCGCTGATGCGGAGCATAACGGTGCTCCCACAGGTAAACACCCTGCCAGGTACCCAGCGCACAACGCCCGTCGCGTACCGGTAGGTTCAGGTCAGACCCTGTCAGCACGCTGCGGACATGGGCGGCCATGTCATCCGGCCCCTCGGCTGTGTGCGTGAACATCGGATCCCCGTCGGGAACGCGCGCGGACATAAACGACTCCATGTCGCGCATGACGTCCGGGTCGGCGTTTTCGCACAGCATCAGTGAGGCGCTGGTATGGCAGACAAACACATGGCAAAGGCCGATCCGTATCGTGGAGGCGCGGACAGCGGCCTGGATGTCCCGGGTCAGGTCGTAGGTTCCTCGCCCCCCGGTCGATACCACGACTTCAGACTGGACGATCACGGAATATACGGCTCGCCATAGCGCAAGCGGATCGTTTTGGTTTTGCCAAACCACGGAATCGAGACGATATAGAGATTGTCGTACTCGTTCTCGGCAATTTCCGGGACCTTTTTACTGGCACCCATGTTGCCGATCAGGGCAGGCAATGTATTGCTGTGGCCAACGACCAGGATAATCTTGCCTTTATGCTCCCGGACAACATGCTCCATGATCGCCTCCGTATCGGCGGGATCGTAGGTATTCAACGGTAGTCCCAGCGCTTCGGCAATCGGGCGTGCCGTTTCCTCGGTTCGACGGAAAGGAGTTGAGTAGACCGCGTCGATGCCGGCAACGACATCCGCATCAACAAGTTGCCTCGTCAATTCAGCCACGCGCCGCTCCCCCGCGGGACTCAGACCGGGATCGTCCTCGGGAATCGCCATTTTTTCGGCATGCCGTACGAAGATGACGGTCGTCGTGGCCTGGGACTCGAGAAACCAGGCAAGGCTGAACGCCAGGGCCGCATAGATGACAACAACCTGAATACGGCGGCGGCGCCGGCGCTTGCGACGTTCTGTATCGGAAAGTGGTTTGTGCATGGAAGGCGACTTTACGAGTTTTTGTCGCTCTTGACCACGTGATATTCGCCTTCGATCACACCGCCCTGCGGCCCCTGTGCCTGGGAGGGCTGCCCCCGGGCCTGTCTCGCCAGTTTGCGATTAAACCACCACAAGCGCAGCCCGATGATCGCCGCAAATACGGCAACGATGCTGCCGAGGACGATAAAAGCAAAGAACCCAAGCACGATAGACGCGCCGATAGCCAGTGCGCCGACGATGACGACCAGCGCATTGGCAATCGGGTTACCCGCGGGAATACCGCGATCAAATGAGGAATATTTCATTCTTTCCTTGTGTAGAACCCTTCGAACCATGTCGTCCAGGTTTCTCCATTGTCCGTTGACTGCTCGAAGAACTGCCGCACCCGACCGTCGGGCAGTGGCGTCCATAATGCGCGAAACGGAATCGTCGTATTGTTGCCCACCGTGTGCAAGGTTCCCACGAGCTGCATTCCCGTGTCGGTCATGCCACCACGAATATTGATCTGGCTGCCACCTTCGGCGTTCCAGATCTGCACCCACTCACCCGTGATCTTGTCGACATAGTTGATGCTCTGGCCTGTGCCACCCGCTGTGTTTTGCCAATGCTCGAGCAGGACACAGCCGCGTTCTTCCTTCGTAATCGAGTTGGTCCCCGCCAGCCCACCTGTCGATCCGTGGACAACCCAGTCGCCTACCCAGAAATCGAATTCCGCAAACGCTTCGTCATGCTCGCAGGGATAGGCAAGCCTCGACATCTTCTCGACGAGCGCATCGTAGCGGCTATCACCGCCCAAGGTAGCCAATATGGGGTCATTCACGATAAACCCAACACCGGTAAAGCCGGTTGCTGCAATCGCTTCGAGCTCTGCCGTCGCCTTGTCCCGATCACCGGCCAGGGTGTACAGCCGAGCCCGTTCGAAACCGATACGGACCGGGGAGAATTCGAGCTCTTGTGCAGCAGCAAGGGCTGCATGCGCCTCCGCGTACTGCCCGGCGTTCCTCGCCGTCTGTGCCTGCTGATACCAGCCGTTTCCATCAGGCACCGGCGGTGACTCGGCGGCCGATGCAGATGATATAGTGTATAAAATCAGCAGAGTAGCTATCTTTTCTAGAAATGACATAACAACGATCCCCCTGAGTACCCTGAGGCTTCTGACCATCGATCCTGCAGCAGGTTCGGCATTCCGGCAAGCCACACACCGAAAAGGTTGAATCATCGTGCCTCTGCCAGCACAATGCGCCGTCACCAAACCGGAGAGGTGGCAGAGCGGTTGAATGCACTGGTCTTGAAAACCAGCAAAGGTTAGTAGCCTTTCGTGGGTTCGAATCCCACCCTCTCCGCCAGTCATTTCGTTGTCCGTAAGGAGCGTGACCCACCATGCCCACCACACTCGTCACGGGCTGCAACCGCGGCATCGGTCTGGAACTCGTCACCCAACTCCATGCACGGGGCGATGTTGTTATCGGAGTTTGCCGGCATGCCAGCGACGAACTCCGCCAGCTTGGCATCCGGATCATCGACGGCATCGATGTCGCCAGTGGCCCGTCGGTTGCAGCACTCAAAGACGCGCTCGGCGATGAGCCGCTCGACGTGTTGATCAACAACGCCGGCATCCTGCGCAGCGACCGATTCGGGGAACTTGACTACGCCGGCATACTCGAACAATACGAGGTCAATGCCCTGGGACCGCTACGCGTGACAGAAGCATTGGCGGATAACCTGCGAGCCGGCTCCAAGATCGCCATCGTGACGAGCCGCGTCGGCTCCATCGAGGACAACGGGTCGGGCGGCAACTGGGGCTACCGGGCTTCAAAGGCAGCGGTCAACATGCTGGGAATGAACCTGGTGCACGAGATGCGTCCGCGGGGCATCGCCGTGGCATTACTTCACCCAGGCCTTGTGGCGACGGACATGACCGGCAACCGTGGCATCACGGCGGAGGTCTCGGCACGGGGCCTGATCGCTCGTATTGACGAGCTGAACATGGAGAACACAGGCGGTTTCTGGCACGCCGAGGGCTACACCCTGCCCTGGTAGATCCTTGAATCCGGGGCGTATGTCACCCGCTCATCGCCAGGTTTTTGCTAGTATCCGTACAGGATTGAACTTAATTGGAGTCGCTCGCATGCAAGACAACTTGAACACCATGGCGCCGGTATCGGCCCTCTCTGTTGAGGATCGCTCTACTTTTATCTGGAAGTGCTACGCGCACGTCGTCGGCGCAATCCTGGCCCTGGTGGCTATTGAGACGTACCTGTTCAGTTCGGGCGCCGCGGCGCCAATCGCGAATGCCATGATGCAGAGCCCGATGGTTGTGCTGATCGGTTTCATCGCACTGAGCTGGGGTGCGGGTCATGTCGCGCACCGACTTGAATCCACCATGGCGCAGTACGCCGCTTTCGGCGCGTTTGTCGTGTTGTGGGCCATCATGTTCGTGCCCATCCTGGCGATCGCCATGATGATGGATGCCGAGCGCGGCGGCAACATGATCGAAAGCGCAGCCATTACCACGGTCGTCGGCTGCGCCGCCCTGATCGCCACGGTCATGATCACGCGCAAGGACTTCTCGTTCCTGCGCGGCGTCCTCGTCTGGGGATTCTTTATTGCCATTGGCCTGATCGGCGCATCGTGGGCATTTGGCTGGAATCTCGGCACCTGGTTCTCGGTCGGCATGATCGGCTTTGCCGGCGTCGCCGTGCTGTACGACACGTCGAACATCATGCACCACTATCCACAGGACAAGTACGTTGCTGCATCCATGGCGCTGTTCGCCTCGATCGCGATGATGTTCTTGTACATCCTGCGGCTGTTCATGAGTCGCGACTGACGCGCTTACCCAAGCTAATCGGAAAGGGGCCCATCCGGGCCCCTTTTTTTCAGGCGCTGGCCGCCTCGATGCGTTCGAGGCCACCCATGTAGGGTAGCAACGGCTCCGGAATACGGATGCTGCCGTCGGCCTCCTGGTAGTTCTCCATGACCGCGATCAGCGCCCTGCCCGCTGCAACGCCGGAACCGTTCAGCGTGTGCAACAGCTCCGGCTTGCCCGTGTCGGGATTGCGCCGGCGCGCTTTCATGCGCCGGGCCTGGAAATCGTTGTAGTTGCTGCAGGACGAAATTTCCCGGTATTTCTGCTGGCCGGGCAACCAGACTTCGATGTCGTAGGTTTTTGCTGAGCCGAAACCGATATCACCCGAGCACAGAGTTACAACCCGATACGGCAACTCAAGCTTCTGCAGGATCACTTCGGCATGCCCCGTGAGTTCTTCGAGCGCCTGCATGGATGCATCGGGTGCAACGAACTGCACGAGTTCGACTTTTTCGAACTGGTGCTGCCGAATCATGCCGCGCGTGTCCTGCCCGTGCGAGCCGGCCTCGGATCGAAAACAGGGCGTGTGCGCGACATGGCGTACCGGCAATGCGTCCGCGTCGAAGATCATGTCGCGCGCGAGGTTCGTCACCGGGACTTCTGCGGTCGGAATCAGGTAGAACGGCGTTTCCGTCTCTGTCTTGAACAGATCCTCTTCGAACTTCGGCAATTGACCGGTGCCCACCAGGGCCTGCGCGTGCACAAGGTATGGCACATAGGTTTCGTTATAGCCGTGTTCGGCGGTGTGCGTGTCCAGCATGAACTGGATCAGTGCGCGCTGCAGCCTCGCCAGTGCCCCGGTCATGACCACGAAACGCGCGCCGGAGATTTTGCTCGCCGCATCGAAATCGAGCAGGCCAAGACCTTCGCCCAGCTCGATATGATCGCGCGCCTTGAACTCCAGATCGGCCGGTTCGCCCCAGCGTCGAACTTCCAGATTGTCATCCTCGCCCGCGCCATCCGGTACGTCGTCGGCCAGCAAGTTGGGCAAGCCGAGTTCGATGTCGTTGAGCTCGCCCTGCACGGCCTGCAGCGCCTGCTCGCTCGCCTCCAGGCGTTCGCCAAGATCCTTCACGGCCGCCAGCAACGGCGCAATGTCGTCGCCCTTTGCCTTGGCCTGACCGATGCTCTTGGCGCTCGTGTTTCGCTCGCTCTGCAGCGTCTCGGTTTCGACCTGCAGTGCCTTGCGACGCTCGTCGAGCGCGAGGTAGGCGTCGGCGTCGAACTCGAAACCACGGCGGGCCAGGTTTGCGGCCACATCGGCCGCCGACTGGCGGAGTAATTTTGGATCAATCATTGGTCTTGTCTGCTTGTTTTTCGCGTGCGCGACGCTCGATTTCGTCGAGTTTTTCCTTGATTCGGATCTCGAGTCCGCGAGGCACGGGATGATAATACTTAACCGGGCTCATGTCGTCGGGAAAGTAGTTTCCCCGAGCGCCACGCCGCCTTCCTCATCGTGAGCGTAGCGGTAATTGTCGCCATACCCGAGGTCTTTCATGAGATTCGTCGGCGCATTGCGCAGGTGCATCGGTACCTCGAGCGACCCGTTGTCCCGCGCATCCGCCATCGCGGCTTTGAACGCCGTGTAGACCGCATTGCTCTTTGGGGCACACGCGAGGTAGACCACGGCGTGCGCAATGGCCAGTTCACCTTCGGGGCTGCCCAGCCGCTCGTAGACGCTGCAGGCGTCAAGCGTGATCTGCAGGCCCCGTGGATCGGCATTGCCAATGTCCTCCGAGGCGACCCTGATCAGTCGGCGCGCGATGTACAGCGGATCGCAGCCACCGTCGAGCATGCGCATCAGCCAGTACAGCGACGCGTCCGGATCGGTTCCCCGTATCGACTTGTGCAGTGCCGATATCTGGTCGTAAAAATACTCGCCCTGCTTGTCGAAACGCCGCCGGCCTCCGGAAACCACCTCGGCAACGATCGCATCGGTAATCCTGCCGCCGTCTGCGAGGTCCGCGGCGAGTTCGAGCAGGTTCAGGGAGCGGCGCGCGTCACCGTCGGCCGCCGCGGCAATCGATCGCAGCGACTCGTCGCTGATCGTGTACTCGCCGCCGAGGCCGCGCTCAGGTTCGGCCAATGCGCGTTGCAGAACCGCGAGCAAATCATCTTCGGTCAGCGACTTGAGGACATAGACGCGTGCGCGGGACAGCAAGGCATTGTTCAACTCGAACGACGGATTCTCGGTCGTCGCTCCAATGAACGTCAGTGTGCCGTCTTCGACGTAAGGCAAAAACGCATCCTGCTGCGACTTGTTGAAGCGATGCACCTCGTCGAGAAACAGGACCGTGGCACGGTTGCTCATGTGCCGATGCTGCTCCGCCTCCGCGACGGCGGCGCGTATGTCCTTGACGCCGGCCATGACCGCGGACAACGCGATGAAGTGCGAATCGGTGGTTGTGGCAATCATTCGCGCAAGTGTTGTCTTGCCAGTCCCGGGCGGACCCCAGAAGATCATCGAGTGCGCGCGGCCCTGTTCGATCGCACGCAACAGCGGCTTGCCCTGCTCGAGCAGGTGCCGTTGCCCCGAAAACTCGGCCAGGGATGCCGGCCGCATGCGATCAGCCAACGGCCGGTCGTTGCCGCTCACCGTGTCACTGGAAAATAGATCGGTCAATGCGAGTGTCGTCTCGAGTACCAGTCTTCAATGCGCAGGCCCCATCCACCGAGACCTGCCCCTGCGACTGCAAGGCCGACGATTATACCGGCAGTATTCGCGGCGATGTCGATCCAATCCGCCGTGCGATAACTGACCTGTAGCTGGCAAAACTCCACCAGGCAGCCGAAGAGCATCAGGCCGGCCGCGATCGCCCAGTAGCGGCGCTTTTCGATCAGGCCGGAGAACCACACAGCGAGGACGACGAACGTGAGCCCGTGCAGCCACTTGTCGGCATTCTGGAACAGGGACAGCCCCTGGCCGCGGTTTTCGAACAGCCTGAAGGTCGGCGACATCGCCGCGACCAGGACCAGCGCCAGAAGCAGCAGACTGAGGACCCGCCACAAACGGGCGTGGCGGAGCGGCAACATCAGGGAACGGTTTCTGCAGCGACCGCCGGGACGCCGACCAGGTCGGCGTCTTCAGGCACCGAGAATGCAAAGCGTTCGGCTGCGATCGGCTCGTTGAAAATCACGTCGTGAAGGGAGACGAGGGTCTTCTGATCGAGGTTGTCGAAGAACACCATGCGGCTGAGCTCCCCGCCGATGAAGCCGAGTTCCATGCGTTCGAAACCGCTTTTGGTATCGATTGGGATCATGCGTACCCAGGTCGTCCCGGCTTCGACCATGGATCCGTCGAATCGAAACTGCGACAAGGCCTCTGCGTCGCCGCCAAGTAACAGGGCCGGCGTGTTGGCGAGTGCCTGCGCCTGCGCCTTTACCGTTACCTGCGCGAGGTCGACGTCGTAACTCCAGATGTTTAGCCCGTCGGCCACCAGCAACTGCTCGTAGGGTTCTGCGTAGGCCCAGTGGAAACGCCCGGGCCGCGCGATCTCGAGTGTGCCGCTCGAACGCTCGACAACAGCGCCGCCGGCGTCGATGAGCGACTGCTCGAAGCGACCCTGCAGCGTAATGACGTTATTGACGAAATTGCTGACAAGCTGTTCGCCGACTTCGTCGACCCTCGCCTGTGCCTGCGCGGACTGGCTTGCCAGGCCAATGAGAAAAAGTGCCAGCAGGGAAATTGTCTTGTTAATCACATGCTAATCCTTGAGCTAGTTCCGGGTACGCCTATTCGTCAGCCGGGTTGGTCGGCACGAGTATCTCGCGCGTCCCGTTTGGCTGCAGCGGACCCACCATGCCGGCCGCCTCCATCGACTCCACCATGCGTGCCGCACGGTTGTAGCCGATCTTGAGGCGCCGCTGGACACCTGAAATCGAGGCTTTCCGGGTCTCCATCACAACTTGTACCGCCTGGTCGTACAGCGGGTCTTGCTCAGCGTCAACACTATCGGGTGACGGCTTGTCGATACCGACCAGTCCTGGGGTTGGACCCGACGGACCCTCAAGAATTTCATCGATATAACGCGGTGACCCGGTCTTTTTCAGGTGCCGGACAACCGCGTGCACCTCGTTGTCCGCGACAAACGCACCGTGCACCCGCACAGGCAGGGACGTACCGGGCGGCAGGTAGAGCATGTCGCCGTGGCCAAGCAGGTTCTCTGCACCCTGCTGATCAAGAATCGTCCGCGAATCGACCCTCGCGGAAACCTGGAATGCGATGCGCGTCGGCACATTGGCCTTGATCAGACCTGTGATCACATCGACCGACGGTCGCTGTGTCGCGAGGATCATGTGGATGCCTGACGCACGGGCTTTTTGCGCAAGTCTCGCAATCAGCTCTTCGACCTTCTTACCCACGATCATCATCATGTCGGCAAGCTCATCGATGACGACGACGATAAACGGCAACGGCCTCAGCGTCGGGTGCTCGATAGGCTTGTCTTCGTCGAAGATTTCCGGCGGTCTGAAGATTGGATCCTTGATCGGTGCGCCCGCGTCGATGGCATCCCTGACCTTGCGGTTGTAGCCGCCGATATTGCGCACACCCAGCTTGGACATGAGCGCATAGCGCCGATCCATTTCGGCCACGCACCAGCGCAGCGAATTCGACGCCTCCTGCATGTCGGTCACGACCGGTGCCAACAGGTGCGGAATACCTTCGTACACCGACAATTCCAGCATCTTCGGATCGATCATGATCAGGCGCACATTCTCCGGCTGCGACTTGTAGAGAATACTCAGCACCATCGCGTTGATGCCGACGGACTTGCCTGAGCCTGTCGTTCCCGCGATCAGCAGGTGCGGCATGCGGGCAAGGTCCGCAACGACCGAGTGGCCGCCGATGTCCTTACCCAGGGCAAGCGTCAGCGGCGACGCCATGTCATCGTAGGCACGCGACTTGAGGATCTCGCCGAGGGTCACGAGCTGACGGTTCTCGTTCGGGATCTCGAGGCCGACAAAGGACTTGCCCGGAATCACCTCGACAATGCGGACGCTGACCACGGACAGTGAACGTGCAAGGTCTTTTGAGAGGTTTGCGATCTGACTGACCTTGACGCCGGGTGCCGGGTCGAGTTCGAAGCGCGTAATGACCGGCCCGGGTGAAACCGACCTGACCTCGACGTCGATTCCGAAGTCCTTGAGCTTTAGCTCGACCAGCCGCGACATGGCCTCCAGCGAGTCCTTCGACCAGCCCTGCTTCTGCTCCGGGGGATCGTCGAGCAACGACAATGGCGGTAGCTCACCTGCTGCGGCGGGTTCAAACAGTGGAACCTGTCGCTCCTTCTCCGCCCGCACGCTCGGCTCGAGCGCCTGCATGACCGGCTCAATACGTGGTTTCGCCCGGTTTGCCTGCAGCTTCTTCTCGACTTTGACGATGTCCTGGCGTGCAGCCGCCTGCTTGCGGCCCTCGGCCTTGTCGCGCAACTCGCCGATTTTCACGAGTGCGCGTTCATAGCCGGCCAGGCACCAGCGCCCGATGCGATCCATGACGCTGATCCACGAGATACCCAGGAACAACGACACGGAAGCCACCCATAGGCAGAACAGCAACGTGCTTGCGCCGAGCAGTTTCATGACGCCTTCGAGGCTTTCGCCCACCATCTTGCCCACGGCACCACCAGCCGAATTATTGAATCCGGCGGATGAGAAATGCAGGGTGGACAAGGCGCAACTGGTGATCAGCGTCGCCAGGAAACCGCTGAAGCGCAGGCCAAAATCAAGCCTGGTCAGCTCGATCTGGGTCTTTTGTTCGCGATACAGCATCCAGCCCAGGTAGAAGACCATGAGCGTAAACAGGTACGCCGGTCGACCAAAGGCGCTGAACAGCAGGTCAGACGTATAGGCACCGACTCGCCCCACCCCGTTGCGCACAGTCTCATCGGTTGTCGCATGATTGAAACTCGGATCGGCGGCATCGTAGGTGAATAATGCGTACCAGAGAATCAGCGCCAGCGCACCGAATACGTACAACGCACCCTCGCGCAAGGCCCGATGAACCTGCGACGACAACCGCGATTGCGCTTGCCTGGCTTTAGCGGCTCTTGCCATAAAGAATCTGTTTTCCCTACACTTGCCCAGCGAAGATCTTAAACGCACCGATCCGCATAAAGCTTGCCCGCATCTCAAGCCCTTGAAAGCCGTCCTTTACGGCCGCATTTCCGGGCTCTGCGCGGGCAGATCAATGCAACGTCATACTACGGGCAAATTATACATGAGTGACTCAAAACATTACCGGGTTCTGATCCTGGGCTCCGGACCGGCCGGCTACGCTGCCGCTGTCTACGCCGCGCGCGCCAATCTCAATCCGGTCATCATCACCGGTATCGAACAGGGTGGCCAATTGATGACCACCACCGACGTCGACAACTGGCCTGGTGACGTTGAGGGTCTGCAGGGGCCGGAACTCATGGATCGCATGCTGCGCCATGCCCAGCGCTTCAATACCGGGATTGTCAACGATCACATTCACACGGCGGACGTCACCCGGCGCCCGTTTCGCCTGCAGGGCGATCTCGGCCATTACACCTGCGACGCCCTGATCATTGCGACGGGCGCGACCGCGATGTACCTGGGACTCCCGTCCGAAGAGGCGTTCAAGGGACGCGGTGTTTCAGCCTGCGCAACCTGTGACGGTTTTTTTTACCGCGGCAAGCCCGTTGCGGTCATTGGCGGCGGCAACACCGCCGTCGAGGAAGCGCTTTACCTCAGCAATATCGCGTCCAGGGTGACGCTGGTCCACCGCCGTGACGAGCTGCGCGCCGAAAAGATCCTGCAGGACCATCTTTTCGAAAAAGAGCGCGAAGGCAAGGTCGACATTCGGTGGGATCACGTTCTGGACGAAGTCCTGGGCGACGATGCCGGCGTGACGGGCATACGGATCCGCAGCACCAAGGATGCCTCCCGGACCACCGACATCGATCTCGATGGCGTGTTCATCGCCATTGGCCACAAGCCGAATACGAGCCTGTTCGACGGTCAGCTCGACATGAAGAACGGCTATATCATCGTCAAGTCCGGAATTGAAGGCGACGCAACGGCGACCAGTGTCCCGGGCGTTTTCGCGGCCGGCGATGTCGCCGACCAGGTCTATCGCCAGGCGATCACCTCGGCCGGTGCCGGCTGCATGGCGGCGCTCGACGCCGAGAAATTCATCGACGCGCTCGACTCCCAGGAGACCGCGGACAACGCGGCAGCCTGAAGACCCGGTGCCCTCTTGAAGGTCACCGTTCATGAGAGTATCTCCGGGATCGCCAGCGACGACTGGAATGCGCTCGCGGGTGATGCCTATCCATTCCTGAGCCATGCGTTCCTCGAACTCGCCGAAACCACCGGCAGCGTCTCGCCGGACGCGGGTTGGGCGCCGCGCCACCTGACACTCGAAGACGGTGGGGTGCTGTTGGGGGCGCTGCCGCTGTACGAGAAGAGTCACTCCTGGGGGGAGTTCGTGTTTGACTGGGCCTGGGCGCAGGCCTATGAGCAGGCCGGCTTCGACTATTACCCCAAACTCGTGTCCGCCGTGCCCTTCACACCGGCGCCCAGCACCCGCATCCTCCTCGCCGACAAGGGCGATACGCAGGCGGCCCGGGCCCTGATCACGGCAGCGACCGGGCTTGCCGCCGAAACCGGGTGTTCGTCGGTCCACTTCCTGTTTCCGGCCGAGGAGGAAAAGCCACTTTTCGAGGAGAGCGGCCTGCTGCTCAGGAAAGACTGCCAGTTCCACTGGCAGAATCGCGGGTACCGCGATTTCGACGCTTTTCTCTCGAGCTTTACGTCGGCCAAGCGCAAGAAAGCCCGGCGCGATCGACGTCGCGTGCAGGAAAGCGGAATCACCTTCAGGCGCCTGCACGGCGCTGAACTGGACGCCGACACCTGGTCGACGGTGTATGCGCTCATCGCCCGCACGTTCATGATGCGAGGCTCATTGCCCTACTTCAACCAGGCCTTCTTCGAGGGACTGAGTGAACAGCTGCCGGAGAGTATTCTCGTGATTCTTGCCGAGAAGGACGAGCTGCCGGTCGCGGCCGCCGTTTTCTTCGAGAGCGAAACGACCTTGTACGGACGGTACTGGGGCAGCGATGGGCACTTTGATGCCCTGCATTTCGAGACCTGCTATTACCAGGGCATCGAGTACTGCATCGAGACCGGCAAACAGCACTTCGAGCCGGGCACGCAAGGTGAACACAAAATCAGTCGCGGCTTTGCGCCCGTCACGACCTGGTCAGCGCACTGGCTCGCACATCCTGAGTTCGCCAACGCGATCGGCCGCTACCTCGATGAAGAAGGTCGTCACATAGAGCGATACATCGATGCTGTCGACCGGCATACGCCCTACAAGGACGAGGAGTGAGCAACAAGCGGGTTGCCTGGTTGACCGCCGACGATTCACCCGAGGCGTTCCCACCCGTCGACAATGCGTTGCGCGACCCCAATGGTTTGCTGGCCGTCGGCGGCGACCTCAGTTCCGAGCGACTGCTGGCCGCCTACCGGCGTGGAATTTTTCCCTGGTACGAAGATGGGCAACCACTGCTCTGGTGGTCACCCGACCCACGCTGCGTCTTTCGACAAGGGGACCTGCACATCTCGCGACGCTTGCGCCGGGAGCTGCGCCGGTCAAGGGCCGAGGTACGCATCAATACGGCGTTCGCCGAGGTTGTACGTGCCTGCGCCGGGCCCCGCCGCCGCGATCAGGGCACCTGGATTACCGATGAAATGATCGTCGCCTACGCGGGTTTGCACCAGTCTGGCTGGGCACATTCCATCGAGATCTGGCAGGACGACTCGCTGATAGGGGGACTCTACGGGCTCGTTATCGGTCGCGCCGTGTTCGGCGAATCGATGTTCAGCCGTCACTCGAACGCGTCCAAGATCGCCTTGCTGTTCCTCGACCGCAGGCTGGCCGACGATACGTTCGGGGTGATCGACTGCCAGGTCCAATCCGCCCATTTGCTCGCGATGGGCGCCACCACGATGCCCCGTCCGCAGTTCGTCGAGACCCTCAGTGCCTTGTGCGACCCCGCTGATGCATTTGCAAAATGGCCTGCCGACCCCATATCTGCTCGCGAATTGGTGTAGGGCAATGTCCCGCGGATGTTGCGCATTGCAATACCGGGACCGTTTCTGCACAATTCGCCAGCCTTTTAGCAGTACAGGATAATTAATCCCTTGGCGAAAGAAGAAGCCATTCAGATGGAAGGCGTCGTAACAGAGACGCTGCCCAACACGACGTTTCGGGTTGAACTCGAAAACGGTCACGTAGTCACGGCGCATATCTCCGGAAAAATGCGCAAGAACTACATTCGTATTCTCACGGGCGACAAGGTCACCGTAGAACTGACGCCGTACGACCTTTCCAAGGGCCGTATCGTCTACCGCGGCCGTTAGTTCCCGGTAGGGCCAGAGCCCTTGACGGAAGGGCTCAAACGCCGCTTAGTCTGGCAGGTGCGCCAGCTCTTTCAGCACCGGTTCCGCAAGCAACTCCAGGTTTCCGTCCTTGCCGACGGTAATCTTCACATGCCCACCCTGTTCGAGGCTGCCGAATAGCAGTTCCTCTGCGAGCGGCCGTTTGATTTCTTCCTGGATGATGCGCGCCATCGGACGGGCACCCATCTTCGGGTCATAGCCACGCTCTGCAATCCACGTGCGCGCTGCGTCATCGAGTTCCAGCGTGACCTTGTTGTTCTCCAGCTTGGCTTCGAGTTCGACCACCAGCTTGTCGACCACGCGAATAATCGAGTCGAGCTCCAGCGCTGCAAACTGGATGATAGCGTCGAGACGGTTGCGGAATTCCGGGGAGAATTTCTTCTTGATAATCTCCATCCCGTCTGTCGAATTATCCTGCTGCGTGAAGCCGATCGACGCACGGCTCATCTCCTGGGCGCCGGCATTCGTCGTCATGACGATGATGGCATTGCGAAAATCCGCCTTGCGGCCGTTGTTGTCGGTCAGCGTGCCGTGATCCATGACCTGCAGGAGCAAGTTAAAGACCTCCGGGTCCGCTTTTTCAATTTCGTCCAGCAACACGACGGCGTGCGGATTCCTGGTGACCGCCTCGGTCAGCAGGCCGCCCTGGTCGAAACCTACGTAGCCCGGGGGCGCACCGATCAGACGGGAGACCGTGTGTCGCTCCATGTATTCCGACATGTCGAAGCGAATCAGCTCGACGCCCATCAACATGGCGAGTTGCCGCGTCACCTCGGTCTTGCCGACGCCGGTCGGTCCGGCAAACAGGAATGCGCCGATTGGCTTGTCTTCCTCGCGCAGGCCGGAGCGCGCCATCTTGATGGCCCCGCCCAGTGCCTCGATTGCGCGGTCCTGGCCGAAGATCGTCAGCCTGAGGTCGCGTTCGAGCGTCCGCAGTGCATCGCGGTCCGACGCGGACACACTCTTGGCCGGAATACGTGCCATCTTGGCCACGATATTCTCGACCAGTTCGACCGTGACCGTATCGCTGCGATTCGCCACGGGAATCAGGCGCAGGTTGGCGCCCGCCTCGTCCATGACATCGATCGCCTTGTCCGGCAGGTGGCGGTCGTTGATGTGCCGGGCTGACAGTTCCACGGCGGCCTCAAGGGCGGCGGCTTCGTAACGAATCCCGTGATGTTCCTCGAAACGGGACTTCAGGCCATGCAGGATCGACACCGTCTCGGGAATCGTGGGTTCAGGCACATCTATTTTCTGGAAACGTCGCGCAAGTGCATGATCTTTCTCGAAAATACCGCGGTATTCCGAGTACGTTGTGGAACCGATACAGCGTATCTCCCCGTTGGCGAGGACCGGCTTGATGAGGTTGCTGGCGTCCATCACGCCACCGGACGCAGCGCCGGCGCCGATCACCGTGTGAATTTCGTCGATGAACAGCACCGCACCCGGATCTTTCTGGATCTCGGCAATAACACCCTTGAGCCGCTGTTCGAAATCACCCCGGTACTTGGTACCGGCGATCAGGGTGCCCATGTCGAGGGCGTAGATCGTGCTGTCCCGCAGCACTTCCGGCACGCGTTCTTCCGTGATCATGCGCGCCAGCCCCTCGGCCAATGCTGTCTTGCCGACACCCGCTTCTCCGACGTATAGCGGATTGTTCTTGCGGCGCCGGCACAGGATCTGCACCGTCCGCTCAATCTCGAGTTCGCGCCCGATCAGTGGATCGATCTTGCCTTCGATCGCCCGCTGATTGAGGTTCGTCGCGTAGAGTTCGAGAGGTGACGCCTCGGACTCCGCCGCGGACGAGACCTGGGGCTCGCCCTCTTCGCCGGCATCGCCCGGCAGCTGCGGCATGCCGTGGGAGATGAAGTTGACGACATCCAGCCTGGTGACATCCTGCAAGCCCAGCAAATACACGGCCTGTGACTGTTTTTCGCTGAAAATCGCCACGAGCACGTTGCTGCCCGTCACTTCCTTCTTACCGCTCGACTGCACGTGGAAGACGGCGCGCTGCAATACACGTTGAAAACCCAGTGTCGGCTGCACGTCGCCCTCATCGTCATCCGGCAACAGCGGCGTTTGCTCGTCGATGCACTCGACAAGCTGACGGCGTAACTCCGCTACGTTGGATCCACAGGCCTTGAGGATCTCGTGGACCTTGGGGATATCGAGAATCGCGAGCAGCAGGTGCTCGACCGTCATGTATTCATGGCGGCGGTCATTGGCCCTTTGAAAGGCCTCGTTCAGGCAAAACTCGAGCTCACTGCTGAGCATGGGCGACAACTCCTGTCAGGATTCTTCCATTGTGCAAAGTAAAGGGTGTTGGTGCTGTTCCGCAATACCCATGACTTGCGCGACCTTGGTTTCCGCAATCTCGAAATTGTACACGCCGCAGACGCCTTTGCCCTTCGTGTGCACTTCGAGCATGACCTGGGTCGCCCGCGTCCTTTCCATACCAAACACGGACTCCAGGATCTCGACAACGAATTCCATGGGCGTGAAATCGTCATTGATCAGCACCACCCGGTACAGCGGCGGTTGCTTGAGCTTCGGCCGGGCTTCCTCGAGGGCCAGGTCGTGGGCACCGTGTTGCTCGGGGTTTTCGGGATGGTTACTCATAATCAGTGTGCGGATATACGGTCGGATCCGGGGATGTCAATAGCGGCAGGCCGCCTTTTGCGAACTGTCGGACTATTATATATGGACCCATCGCCTCGCCGATATATTATTGCCAAATAACACATTTTAGGGTTTTCACGGCTTGTGGCTGCAAGGCATCAACCCGTATCATCGGGTCGCTGCGTTTATATGGCGAGCAGCACCGCAAGCTGACCTGGCAGGACATGATTAGCAAAGCAGAATGGACCGATTTCTCGAGCGTTAGCGCAAGCAACGCGCTCACGACCCTGAACAGGACGTTGCCTCCCTGGGTTGCCCTGTTGCTGGTCATCGCGATCGGCTGGCAAATCGCCAGGATCGCCTGGATGCTGGTGCCTGCCCCGGCCACCGGGGATCCGGTCCAGGCCCCGGCGGGTATTCAGTCCGCCACGACATCGGGCGGCACGAGCGGAGCGGTCCAGGCCATTGCCGACAAACACCTGTTCGGTGCGGCCGACGCCGAAGCGGCTCCGCCACCTGTTGTTGCTGCCGATGAAAACCTCAGCGATACGCGATTGACCAATCTCGTACTCAAAGGGACCATAGCGTCGAACATCCCCGAGTTCTCCGTTGCGGTCATCGCGGACAACAACGCCGAACAGAAAGTGTACGCCATCGGTGACCAGGTCACCTCCGGGGCAACCCTGCATGCTGTCTATCGGGAACGCGTCGTGCTTAACGAAAGCGGCGCCCTGACGAACCTGCGCATCCCGTCCGAATTCCCGCAAGGACAGGCGTCGGCGTCGCGGCGTACGACCAACACGATCCGGCAGACCGCACTCGACGACAATGCGCAGAGTATCCAGAGCGTCGTCTCCCAGAACCTGACGACGTTGTCCGACGTAATCAGGCCGACGCCGTACGCGGTCGACGGTCAGCAGGCCGGCTACCGCGTTTACCCCGGGAGAAACCGGCAGCAGTTCGCCGCGCTCGGACTGCGCCCCGGCGACCTGATCAAGGACATAGACGGACAACCGCTGACAGACCCGACCCAGGCCATGCAGGTCTTTCAGTCTCTTGGTACGGCAGAACAAGTAACCGTAACCCTCGAACGTAACGGACAGGATGAAACAATTGTCCTCAAGACCAGCCAGCTCGACTTGAGCGGTGAGCAAACTCAATGATGAAAAACCAAAGACACATACTCCGAGGTCCACTGCGGCTGCTTGTCGCGACGGGTCTTCTGTCGCTAACGGCACTGGCCTGGGCTCAACAGCCTGCGGCAACGGTCAACTGGAAAGACGCGGATATTCGCCAGGTTGTCGAGGCGGTTTCCGCCGTTACCGGCAAGAACGTCATCCTTGATCCCAGGGTAACGGGCAAGGTTACGTTGCTCTCCCCGACTCCCCTGGGGCCGGACGAGATGTACGAGGCCTTTCTTTCGATCCTCCAGGTACATGGGTACGTCGCTATCGAAAGCGACAACCTCGTCAAGGTCGTGCCCGACGCGACCGCGAGGCAACTGCCAACTGCGATCGGCGCAGGCGGCACTTACGGTCCCGACGACCTGACCACCCAGGTTGTACAACTCAAGAATGTCGGCGCCACGCAACTCGTCTCGCTGCTGCGACCCTTACTGCCGCAATACGGCCATCTCGTCGCCCACGCCGGTTCAAACATGCTGATTATTTCTGACCGTGCCGCCAACGTCGCTCGCGTCGTCAATATCATTCGACGCATCGACCAGGCAAGCGACGAAGACATCGAGGTCGTATCGCTGCAGCATGCCTCGGCCGGCGAGATCGTGCGCATCATGACCGCCCTGACGGCAACACCGCGCGCGGATGGCGCCCCGGTCACAACCAGCCTCGTTGCCGATGCACGCACGAACAGCGTGCTGATCGGCGGCGACAAGAACGAACGCCTGCGCCTCAGGACATTGATCGCCCACCTCGACACGCCGCTCGAAGACGGTGGCGACACGCAGGTCCGCTACCTGCGCTATGCGGATGCTGAAGAACTCGCGACCAAGTTGCAGCAACACTTCACCACCCAGACGCAGTCGACGGCAGGGCAGGCGGCGACGGCGGCGGGCATGGACGGCATCAGTGTCTGGGCCGATACACAAACGAACGCACTGGTTATCAATGCGCCACCCAAGCTCATGCGCTCGACGATGCAGATTATTGACAAGATCGATATACGGCGCGCGCAGGTACTCGTCGAGGCAATCATCGTCGAGGTGATCGTCGACAAGTCGAAGGAGCTCGGCGTATCGATCGCGGTTGAAGCAAGCGGTTCCGACGCACCGATTGCGGTGACGAACTTTCCCGACTTCCTGGCGGGCGTCGTGCAACTGGGCAGCGCTGCCGGCGGCGGCGTTACCGACCCGAGCGGCCTGATCGGCGAAGGTGGCACCATCGGTGTCGGCCGCATTACGGATGACGGCGTCAGCTTCGCCGCTATCCTGCGTGCCGTCGAAGGCGACGCGGATACCAATCTGATCTCGACGCCATCGATCGTGACCACCGACAACGAGGAAGCAACGCTGAATGTCGGGCAGGACGTTCCGTTTGTCAGTGGTTCGTTTACCAACACCGGCGGTGCCGGCGGTGCGGTGAACCCGTTCCAGACGATCAACCGGGAGGCAGTCGGTGTCAAGCTCTCGATCACGCCACAGATCAACGAGGGCGACTCAATGGTCCTCGATGTATCCCAGGAAATTTCCAGCATTGCGCAGTCAGCCGCCGGTGCCGTCGACCTGATCGTCAACAAGCGCACAATCGATACCACGGTTATCGTCGATGACGGCGAGATACTGGTTCTCGGCGGGCTGCTCGAGGACGTGTTGCGCGAAAGCGACCAGCGCGTTCCCGTCCTGGGACGAATCCCCCTGCTCGGCAACCTGTTCCGTTCTCGCAAGACGGAAAAACTCAAGACCAACCTGATGGTCTTCATCCGACCGACCATTCTTCGCGACGCGACGCAGACTGCCTTCGAGACCAACCAGAAATACAACCTGATTCGTGACGTGCAACAAGGCCGGAAAGGCGACGATATCCGGCTGATGCCGGGACAATCACGTCCGATGCTGCCTCCCATTGAGGAGTACCGGAATGCCAGACAACCTGAGGAAGATGAGCAGTAAGCCCGATGGAAGCCGAAACCGAAATCGTCCTTGAGAGTGGCACCGCAACGCTGGATGTGCCGGAACACCGGCGGACGCTGCCCTTCAACTTCGCGAAGCGCCACGGCGTCCTGATCCAGGAGCTTGGGCCGGCAGGCGGCAAGGCGGTCTATCGCAGTGGTGCTTCACCGCTGAGCCTCGCGGAAGCACGACGCTTTGCCGGCGTGCCGCTCAAGATGTCGCGCGTGTCCGGCGAGGTTTTCGACACGCTGTTACAGGAATCCTACGAGCAGGACTCGGCCAAGGCCTCGCAGATGGTCGATGGCCTGGACGAAGACTTTGACCTTACCCAGGTCGCGCAGGAACTGCAGGAGCCCTCCGACCTGCTCGACAACGACGACGATGCGCCGATTATCCGGTTCATCAACGCCGTCCTGACCGAGGCGATCAAGGAGAACGCGTCCGACGTCCATATCGAGCCCTACGAAAATCGACTGGGTGTTCGTTTTCGCGTCGACGGCGTAATGCGCGAGGTTCTGAAGACACGGCGCGGACTTGCACCGCTGGTCGTCTCGCGCATCAAGGTCATGTCAAAGCTGGACATCGCAGAGAAACGCCTCCCCCAGGATGGCCGTATCTCACTGCGTATCGCCGGTCGCGCCGTTGACGTCCGTGTATCGACGATGCCGTCCGGACATGGCGAGCGCGTCGTACTGCGACTGCTCGACAAGCAGGCTGGCCGACTGGACCTGATGTCGCTGGGCATGGACTCGGTGACCGAGAAGAAAGTCGATGACCTGATTCACAAGCCGCACGGCATCATCCTCGTCACCGGACCAACCGGCTCAGGCAAGACGACAACCTTGTATGCGGCGCTGGAACGCATCAACGACAACAGCCGTAACATTATGACGGTCGAGGACCCGATCGAGTATTTTATCGACGGTATCGGGCAGTCGCAGGTGAATACGAAGGTTGAAATGACCTTCGCGCGCGGCCTTCGTGCGATCCTGCGCCAGGATCCGGATGTCGTCATGGTGGGTGAGATACGCGACCTCGAAACCGCCGAAATCGCCGTGCAGGCCAGTTTGACCGGTCACCTGGTGCTCTCGACCTTGCACACGAACACCGCCGCCGGCGCCGTGACACGATTGCGTGATATGGGTGTCGAGCCATTCCTGCTGTCCTCGAGCCTTCTTGGCGTCATCGCCCAGCGGCTCGTGCGTGTGCTCGACGATGAATCCAAAGTGCCCTACACGGCCCGCGAATATGAGTGCGAGCTGCTCGGGCTCGATGTCAACAATCCGCCGACCCTCTACCACGCCGGCGATGTTCCCGGCGGAGGATTCCAGGGCCGAGCGGGTATTTACGAACTCATCACGGTTGACGACGACATGCGCGAGATGATCCACAGCGGTGTCAGCGAACAGGAACTCGACCGGCATGCCCGCAAGACCAGCCCGAGCATTCGCGCGGATGGCCGTCGCCAGGTACTGGCCGGCCGCACGACGGTTGAGGAAGTCCTGCGCGTCACCCGCGAGGACTAGCTTGAACCATGGGTGCCTTTGAATACGTAGCGATGGACCAGGCCGGCAAGCAGGCGAAAGGCCTGCTCGAGGGCGACACTCCGAAACACGTTCGCCAGATACTTCGCGATCGCAACCTGTTTCCCGTCAGCGTCACGGAAGTTGCGAAAAAGGAAGCACGGCGGCAAAGCACGTTTTCTTTCCGCAAGGGGCTGTCGTCAGCGGAACTGGCCCTGATCACGCGACAGCTGGCTTCATTGTCGCAATCCGGACTGCCGCTCGAAGAAGCGTTGCTGGCAGTCGCGCAGCAAAACGACCAGCCGCGCAGCAAGAGCATCCTCCTCGGCGTACGCGCCAAGGTCATGGAGGGCCACTCGCTGGCCGATGGCTTTCGCGAATTTCCGCAAGCGTTCCCGGAACTCTACCGGGCGACGGTCGCGGCCGGCGAACAGTCCGGGCATCTCGATGTCGTACTTGAGCGCCTGGCCGACTACACCGAGGCTCGCCAGGAATTGCGGCAGCGCATCACCAACGCGATGGTTTACCCGATTGCGCTGGTCGTCATGGCGCTTGCCATTATCAGTTTCATGCTCGCCACGGTCGTGCCGAAGATCGTCGGCGTGTTCGAAAACACGTCGGCCGAGCTGCCGGCCCTGACCACCGGTCTCATAGCGACCAGCGATTTCCTGCGCGGCTACTGGCCGCTGGTCATCGCGGGTGCTGCCGCGATCGGGTGGCTGGTCTGGTGGATTCTGCAGCAGGAGAAACCGCGCCGGAATTACCATGCCCTCCTCTTGCGCCTCCCGATCGTCGGGCGTCTGTCGCGTGGCGTGAACACGGCCCGGTTCACGCGCACGTTGAGCATCCTTGCCGGTAGCGGCGTCCCGATTCTCGAATCGCTCAAGATTTCCGCCGAGGTGATAGAAAATATTCCGATGCGCGATGCGGTCGTTGAAGCGACCGTGCGCGTACGCGAAGGTGCCTCGATCAGCAAATCGCTCGCCGCCAGCAAGCTGTTTCCGCCAATGATGATTCACCTGGTTTCCAGCGGTGAGGCGGGTGGCCGCCTCGAGGAGATGCTGGCGCGCGCGGCAAGCGGCCAGGAACGGGAAGTCGACGGGCTGATCGCCGCCTTGCTCGGCATTCTGCAGCCATTACTGATTGTTGCCATGGGCGGGATCGTGATGGTAATTGTGCTTGCAATTTTGCTTCCAATCTTCGAAATTAATAACCTGATTCTCTAGTCCTGTTGCAAAAATCCGATGACGGTGGAGCTGCTGTGATGGTCGGTGACAAAGACGATTTGGAAGAGCTGGAAGACGAAGACCTCGACGACCTCGACGACCTCGACGACGCGGACGATGATGACGACGATGACGACGACGTTGAAATCGCCGATTTCGGTGGCGACACGGTTGTCGGGCTGTCCGGCGAATTCGATATCGACACGCTTGTGAAGAGACTCGAGGCGACCGACCCGGATGAGGTGGCGCATCGCCGCGAGATCCGCCGCCGTCTCGAGGAAATTCGGGAGATGCGTGAAGTGGATCTCGATAGCACGTTTAACTTCAATCTCGACGACGACAGCTAGTTTGCCCTAGCGAAAGTCACGCGAGTGGACGCTAAGGTCGCCCAGCAGGCCTGAGTGGTCGATCAGACACTGTGCTACCACGTGGATCACCTGCCCCTCTATCTGTAACTCCCCGGTCACGCCCAGCAAACGCGCGTTCAGCAATTCGGCGCGGTACTGTTCTGCGACCTGTTTCCAGACCACCAGGTTAATCTGCCCCGTCTCATCTTCGAGCGTTACGAAAGTCACACCACTCGCTGTCCCAGGACGCTGCTTGGTAATGACAAGGCCGGCAACGTTGACCTTGTGACCATCACCGAGGATCGGTAGTGCCTCTGCCTGTGCGTAGCGATAGCGATCAAGGTGCTGTCGTAACAGGCAAACCGGGTGGCGCTCGAGCGTCAGTCCGATGCTGCGATAGTCCGCAACGATATTCTGCCCCTCTGTGGGCTTGTGCAGCAGTGGTGCGGGCTCGTAACGCGCCATGCTTGGAAACAAGGGCATAGGCTTCTCGGCACCAGCCACCGCCCAACGCGCCCGGTGCCGGTCCCCCGAGAGCGGCTGCAGCGCGCCTGAGGACGCCAGCACGCCGAGTTCACGTCGATCCAGCCCCACACGTTCAAGCAGAGACTGAACCTGCCGGTAGTCGCCGTTGGCGCGTTCCGCGACGATGCGCCGCCCGGCTTCCTCCGCGAGACCTTTGACCATCCTGAGCCCGAGGCGCAGCGTTGCCGCCCCGGCTTCGCCAGGTTCGAGCGAGCAGTCCCAGGCGGAGCGGT
This sequence comes from uncultured Gammaproteobacteria bacterium, assembly GCA_963698895.1. Classification (GTDB taxonomy): domain Bacteria; phylum Pseudomonadota; class Gammaproteobacteria; order Steroidobacterales; family Woeseiaceae; genus UBA1847. The sequence goes on from CAVOSO010000003.1 coordinate 732,906, forward strand.
TGATATCGACAGGCCGCACTGCAACACCGTGCCGCTGCACGTCCTGTACGAGTTGCGACGCTGAGTAAAAGCCCATGGGCTGGCTGTTCAGCAGCGCACAGGTAAACGCGGCAGGCTCGTGGCACTTGAGCCACGATGAGACATAGACAAGCAAGGCGAAACTTGCCGAGTGCGACTCGGGGAAGCCGTACTCGCCAAATCCCAGGATTTGTCGAAAAATCTGCTTCGCGAACGTCTCGTCGTAGCCCCGTTCGCGCATCCCGTTGACGAGCTTGTCCTCGAAAGGGCCGAGCCCGCCCCGGCGCTTCCATGCCGCCATGGCACGCCGCAGGCTATCGGCCTCACCCGGCGTAAACCCGGCAGCGACGATAGCGAGTTGCATGACCTGCTCCTGGAAGATCGGCACACCCAGCGTGCGCTGCAACACGCCCTTAACTTCCTCGCTCGGGTAGTCGACAGCCTCCTCCCATTACGCCGACGCAGGTACGGGTGCACCATGTCGCCCTGGATCGGGCCCGGGCGAATAATCGCGACTTCGATGACCAGGTCGTAGTAACAGCGTGGCCGCAGCCGCGGCAGCATCGTCATCTGTGCACGTGACTCGATCTGGAAAACCCCCATCGTGTCACCGTCGCAGATCATGTCGGTAAACCTCGGGGTCCTCGGCCGGCACTGTCGCCAGCGTGTACTCCCGGCCGTCGAAGTCACGAATCAGGTCGAAACTCCTGCGTATCGCCGTCAGCATGCCCAGGCCAAGAACATCGACTTTCAGCAGGCCCAGGTCTTCGAGATCGTTGTCGTTCCTACCGGACAACATCCTGGTGACGGTGGTGGTTTTGGGCCTGCTGGGCATCGGTGGCTTTGGTATTCATAGGTGGCTGTTTACCCATCCCCTGGCAACGGTATTTTTCGTTTCCGTTTGCAACGACGATACTGACGCTGACGATACTATAAACAGGGATATCATGAAAAAACTGCTGTGGCTGCTCTACCAGCCATACAAATTTTTGGTGGTTCTCCCTGTGCTGCTGGTTTCCACCACCATCGTCGGGACACTGGTCGTGGTGCTGACCCCACTTGTGGGATCCCGTGCTGCCGGCACCTTGGGCGCGGTGTGGGCACGGGTGAACATATGCATTACGCCCATGATACTCACCGTCGACGGGCGCGAGAACATCGACCCCCATCAATCCTATCGATCGTGGCCAACCACCAGAGCCAGTTCGATATTTTCGTCCTATACGGATCGCTGGGCATCGATATCAAATGGGTGATGAAGATGGAATTGCGTAAGGTGCCCATCATTGGCATGGCCTGTGGAGAACGGCTGGGCACATCTCATATTGACCGCTCCAATACCGAGGCGGCCATCCGCACCATTCCGCAATGCACGAAAAATAGCCACGGCGGCACGTCGGTGATCTTTTTCCAGAAGGCACGCGCAGTCGTAGAGCGACAAATTGCTGCCCTTCAAAAAAGGGGGCCTTCAAGATCCGCC
>CAVOSO010000004.1:0-170913 GCA_963698895.1 uncultured Gammaproteobacteria bacterium
GAGGATGATGAATTTTTAATCTGGAGGTGGATCTCAGAGCTCTGAAGTTGAGCAAAAGATCTCCGGAGGGTGGGTGGGAACGCCCTTCATCCTGCAAGGGCCAACGGCGAAGAACAAGGTTTCTCGACGAACAACCGAACAGATCATCCGCATCCTTCGGGTTGCAGAAACCAGCGGCAGCAAGACTGAGGAGCTGGGGAAGGGGTCAGCCCTGGCATTAAAGTAATCGCCCCAGACTCTATGCGTGTGGACAGGTGCGTCTCTGGCTGCGTCGGTGTTTGACCCCTTACGCCTGGCTGGGGCTTTTACATTTTACGGTTGAACCCTTTTTGTCGATCGGCACTTCAAAATGTACCACCTTAATTTTGTAAGTCTGATTCGGAAAAGTGTGATTGAGCCTTACAAGTCATTTCTTAACAGCACTATGTACAGGGATAAGGTGTCAAGGTTAGTCACACTTACAGGATTTGGGTGGTACACTCCCAAGTGCCGATAGGTGGTACACTTTGAATGCTGCCTGACACTTTTCAAGCCCCTCGGGAACCAACTTTTATGAGGGACATCTCAGTCTATTACGAATGCAGTCAGCTTTAGATCCGACCCAAGCGGGTGAAGCCAAGTAAGGCGGGTTGAACATTGAACGGTGACACCTTCGCCTTCCTCAGCTTTCTGATGCCGAAAGCCCGCAGCTGGATCTCGACTCCGACCGTGAGGATGGTCATGATCGGCGGCATGAAACGCCGTGATTTTATGACCACCCTCACTGCAGCTTGCTCGGGCTGCACTTCTGACCGGTTGCCGCAAGGCCGAGCCCGGCCAGAGCTCGGACCGGCTCGGTCGCACCTTGCCCAGCCGAACCCTTGGCCGAACAGGCGAGAAGGTATCCATGCTCGGGATCGGTGGCTTTCACGTCGGGTGGACCACGGAAAAGGACGCCGAGGAGGTGATCGAGGCGGCCATCGCGGGCGGTATCCGCTTTTTCGACACGGCCGAGTCGTACAACAGGGCGAGAGCGAACGCCGCTACGGAAGATTCGCCGTACGAGGTCCCGGGAAGACATCTTCCTCCATGACCAAGTCGACGGCGAAGGATGCGAAGACCGCCCGGGAGCATCTCGAGGGTTCGCTCTCACGCCTCAATACCGACGTAATCGATCTCTGGCAGATCCACAGCCTGGCAAATCCCGAGGACGTCGACAGTCGCCTGGACAGCGGTGTGCTCAACATCTTCTCGAGGCGCAGGCGGAGGGTGAGGTTCCGTCACATCGGTTTCACCGGACACAGTAACCCTGAGGCCCACCTGCGCATGCTGGAGCGCACGGCGGACTCCGATCCCTCGCCACCTGCTCCAGATGCCGGTCAATGTCATCGATCCGAGCCACCACAGTTTCGTGAACCAGGTCACCCCCGTCCTGCAGGGGCGCAACATCGGCTTGCTGGCCATGAAGACCCTGGCTGACGGTCGGTTCTTCGCCCAGAAGAAGCGCCTCGAGCGCATCCAGTGGACCACGGAGGACCCGGCCATACCGGCCCGACTCAGCATTCGCGACGCCCTGCACTTCGCCTGGTCCCAACCAATTACTGTCCTGATCACGGGCGCCGAGAACGCCTCGCTGCTGGTCCGGGAGAAGGTCGACCTTGCCCGGTCCTACGAAGGTATGAGCGATACCGATCAGGTCGACCTCATTGCCAGGGCAGCCGATTGGCCGATGACAGCAGATGCTACAAGCGCCCGGTGGAATCCTCAGTATCAGATGGCCGGGATGCGGTGGTTCCGAGCGGCCATTCGGGTCAGCCCCTTTCAGGGCATCTCGCGGACGAGGACTTGCGCGCCACCGGCATATTAGGCGTAAGATCCCCAGTGGAGGAAAAGACCGCACGCTGCTGAAAACCAGGTGTGGGCTGAATAAGGCATAAGTCCTGGGTGAAGCCAAAGGTGTCACCGTTCAATGTTCAATTCTTGGTGGACATCACGCCTCGAGTCGAAAGGCTGAAGATAGTATGGGTGACTGTAAAAGATGACAAGTCTTTGAAACCAAAAGCAGGGGTCAGGCTTCAGTTTCTGAAGGGAGCTAAAGGGGCGGGAACCGAGGAAACGGGTCAACGTTCGAATGAGTTTGGGAAAATGCCAAAGGGACCTGAGCCAGGAGCAGTAATTGAAAACTGACCGTTGACTCCTTTGGCTTTCCTTCGAGAAGTTGTATATTGAACGGTGGCACCTTCAGGAACACTGCCGGCCAGAATTCCGAGGCTGACCTCTTCTGGTTGCCTTTCGGGTGATCTTGACCGTGCGTCCTCAATGGCGTTATCGGTCGATATGGAGGAAAACGAGCGGTTACCCCACGCTGGTTCTCGCGATCGCAAGTGGATCGCATTGGGTTGTGTCACTTGGTTGGTTGCCTTTGTCTGGTCGTTTGTCGGGATGTGGCTCACCGAACCGACCGGTGATGGCTTCACCAGAGGGCTGAATCGTCTTGAAGGATTTTTTCTGTGGCAGATCGTTGCCGTTATCCTGGCGCTGGTGGTCCTGGTCTATGGAATCAGCCGCTTCAAGGACGCGCGCGGTTGGCGTTGGTTGAGCCGTCTCCCCGAATGCTTTGCCATTTTATTCTCGTTCTGTATGTCGCGGGGACGGTTGTTTTTTTCAAGCAGAAGCAACGAAGCGAAGTAGCTGCTTACGAGGCGGAGATGCAGAATCGACCGGTGGCGGCGACGGCGGAAACCGTCACCCCGGTCATCGATACCCGAGACTGCCGACAGCGTGTCGGCGGTTCTGGCTCAACCTCCCCTGGAGACCTTCCGCGGTGTTTACCGTAGTGGCTTTGAAGCGAGTGAGTTCTATCCTCTTGATCCCGGCATGACGGGCCCCTGGTGGCTCGAAGCGGACGACGAAAACTGGGACGTCCTTCAAGCGCACCAGGTCGAGCGACCGGGTCGCGGCTGATCCGTGACCGTGATCCTGAGCTTTTCCGGTCGCCGCTACATCGGGGGCGGATTCGGCCACCTCGGTGCGTTCGACACCAAGGTCGCAGTCGTGTCCATAGATGGTATCCGATCGATTTCGGAAGCCGAATTCGATCAAGTGCTCGACTCGGTCCGTTAGAAGGAACTCCCGCTGGTTGGTTGGGCGAAGCCATAGGTGTCACCGTTCAATGTTCAATCTCTCGCGGATCACGTATCGAGAGGAAAGGCTGAAGATAAAAAGGGGGACTGCAAAAGGGATCAGTTTTCAGTTTCTGAAGGGAGCCGAGAAAAAGGGGCGGGCAACTGGAAACGGGTCAACGTTCAGAAATCAGTTTAGGGAAGATCCCCAAAGGGACCTGAGCCGGGATCAGTAATTGAAAATTGACCGTTGACTCCTTTGGTTTTCCTTCAAGGAGTTGAACATTTAACGGTGGCACCTTCAGGAACGGCATCAGGAACATGGCCCCATCGGGTCGCGGCGATTCTCAAAGGTCAGTCCAGTAATTTTTGGCACGGAATACCGTTCCGGTCTACGTGAGGGTGCCTCGGGTCTCCGGGCAAAAACATCAGACATTATGGTTTGACCCCTTTTTTAGCGCCTTTTTTAGCGAGCATCGGCATTGAGGCAAGGGGGCAGTCCAAGTATCCATGATTCCTTGATGGCAATCGGATAATGACGGGAAGTAGCCATTGATCACTATCTGACGGCTCGAGAAATCATGATTACTTGGACTGACCCATTTGATGCCCTCCACAATATGGTCGAATTGACGATCGATCAAAGACCTCTTTCAGGAGCCGATGTCGGACGTTATGGGGCTGTTGCCCAAATCGGGATAACTTCGTGAGATTATGGTCCCCCAAGGCATTCGGAATCTGCTAAGAATTGGGTGCGATGATGGGCCAACACAAAGAGCAGAAGGATCTGTTCGCCTACGCGGTGGATTTGGATCGGCGGATCCGGCCGGACAATCCACTTCGAGGGCTGAAAACAGGAAGTGGACTGGAGCTGGATACCCGATCGGGTGAAGAGCTTTTACGGAGATAACGGCAACGTGTCGGTGGATCCGGTGATCATCGTAAAGCTGATGGTGCTGCTTTTCCTGGACGATGTGCGCAGTCAGCGAGAGTTGATGCGCATCGTCCCCGAACGGTTGGATTATCTTGGTTTCTAGGTTATGGGGCTGGATGAGGAGGTGCCTGATCACAGCGTGCTGTCCAAGGCGCGGGCACGCTGGAGTCGGGAGGTATTTGAGGAGCTTTTGTACGTACCGATCGGCGATTGCCTCAGGGCTGGTCTGGTCGATGGGCGCAAGATCCATATGGACGGCAGTGTGATTGATGCAGACGCCTCAAGGGATACGGTGGATGAGAGTTCGCCCGAATTGATGAGGCTCTGAAGAGCCTTGGGGTTCGGGAAGGAAAACTGCAGGAGGCTCATCTGGCAGAGCCCTACTACCAGCCGGTGAACCGCAGATGGTGAGGATCTGAGCGATCCGGATGCCCCCTTGCGTGCGTCAGAGCAAACAGGAGGCAGCGGGGACACGCGACCGCGCTACAAACAACACCGTGTGGTGGATGACGACACAGGTAGTTACCAGCCGTGCAGACTACAGCCGGAGACGTCGAGGAAAACAGCCGGGTCGAGGATCTGATTGACCAGCATCAGCTTCATAGCGACCAAGGCGTTGAAACGGTGATCGGCGATCAACAGTATGGGACCGTTGACAATTACCGGCGCCTGCAAAAGCGCGGCGTCCGCGGCAAGGGTATCGGCATTTGCATGGCAACAACGCCAGTCGCTACGCGGGTATCTATAAGTCGACCGATTTCGTATACGAGGAGCAAAACGACCGGTATATATGTCCGGCCGGCAAGTGGCTAAAAAGGCGCCGTTACGATCCGCGCCGTCAGGCCACCGAATACAAGGCGACTAAATCGATCTGTCAGGCCTGCCAACTGCGCAGCCAATGCACGCGTTCGCGCAATGGGCGTTCACTGATGCGCCATGACGACCAACCCTTGATCGACAAGGCCCGCGCGCAGGCCTGCAGCAAACAGGCCAGAGCCGACCGAAGCCGAAGACGCCACTTGATGGAGGGTCATTTTGCCGACGCGAGTCGGTATCACTTTAAACGCTCAAGATGGAGGCGGCTGCGTAATCAGCAGATCCAGGATTGGATCATCGCTGCGGTGCAAAACCTAAAGATCCGCTTCCGCCACCAACCTCAACCGCTCAAAGTGGCTGCCGCGGGGCCAATAGGATCGTTTTTCGCCATCAGAAGGACTCTCCAGCTCCTTTGAGTCGCAATTGCCCGCTTCTCCCGGCCATCTTGGCCTCAAACCATATGCCCATCGTGATCCGCGTTCCGGATCCTCTGGCCAACCTCCTCCGAATCCAAGCACTTTGGGCAACAGCCCCTTATGGTTTGACCCCATTTGGAATGGAAGCTCATTGGCCTCCCTCCTTCATGGCGGATGACACAGCTTCAGGTGATACACTTTGACCGCTGACCGACAATCAACCTGTATCGCCGGAATCATGGGTGAAGATGTCCTCGATCCGGCGCCTGAAGACACGCGCGGGAAAAGGCCAACTTCAGGCTGGTGATCTTTTCCGTTTTCCAGCGCGATGATGGTCTGCCTCGAAACGCCCAGCTTCGCGCCCGGCGTAGCCTGCGACCAACCCGCCTCGGTACACCAGCTCCTTCAGAGAGTTCTTCACCGGTATCGCCTCCGCGCCAGCATCTGTCCGCCCACCCAGAGGACCATCAACATCGGCATGATCCAGACGGTATCCAGCTCGGGATAGCCCACCCCTTCCGTCGACGATGGCGCCGCATCAGGCCTGTCATAACCGCGGAGAAGACAACAGCTTCAGTTGGATCTTCTGTTGCATTTCATCGAGGGAACGGATGAACCGCAGCATGATGATCCCCACCCAGGCGATGGGCAGCATTGGCAGCAGGGCGATCAGGGTCAGGGCAATATTTCAGATGCCCGCGTTCTTCAGGGTATAGACGGAGGCGTCGGTCACCACACAATAGGTAATGGCCCAGATCAGCATCTGTCTCCGGTAACGTTTGTTCGGCTCGTACGGGGTTTCCATATTCGTTTCTCTTTCAAGCCCAAGAGGCGTTCATTTTCCCGTTGAAGGGTTTGATTCCTTGATTGCGGTAAAGCCGACGGCGCAGCCGAGGGAATACCCCAACCCAATCCCAAGGCCGACATTTCCAGTGGTTGCCCCAATGACAGCACCTATGGCGGCGCCAAATGTCGTGAAGATAATGACTTTACTATACTGGTGGTTTCCCATGTCCAATTCTCTCTTTTTCATTTCGTTTCGTTATATGTGTTAACTGATTCCTGGTGTAAGAAATCCTTAACATGTAAAGGAGCCTTAACATGTAGATGCCCTTTCACAATTTCCTTGGGGGTGCGTTGAGACCGCCCCAAAGCAGGGGTCAGTCTGGCAATGGCACTGAGATAAGCCGATTCTTTGGCTCAGGCTGGCATTTCTCGTTCGTGCATTTGTCTGGCGTAGAGTCGATCAACCAGTCCCAGGGGGCATGCTCCGCTTCGGCCTACGACCTTCGCTCCGCATGCCCCTCCAGACCCAGCAAGCCGGGTCAAATCTATTCCGCCCGTATGGGTCACGTTTATCCCGCCCTTCTCGCGAGGTTACCCGTCACGCCGGAGCAGGTGTAAAGGAGCAGACGTATAATTTAGACATTCCTTCGGCGGTCGAATGCGGTCGGGGCGAGGTTTGCTAATCCTGGCTCTGGCGAGGCTTGGAGTATGGGGATCGCGGTCCGAGATGCGATGTCAGCGGCAGGTCGTGGTTGGAGATGCGGTGCGCAGGGGACAATACGTGGGTCCTGGAGTGTGACTTGGGCCGGACTTTCGTTCTTGCCCTTCTGGAGGCGGTGTGAAAAAAGTCCCTTTCCAAGGGGTCGGTAGCTCAATGGTAGAGCAGTTGCCTTTTAATCCGAGTATCCAGTGTTTCAATACTGATCAGTTCTGATCAATTCTTTGCTGGTCTTGCACTTACGCGTTTCAGGTTTTTCTGAAATGATCCCCAATGTGCTTTATTTTCAGCTCAAGTATAGCAGGGTGTATAGTACCTTGGGGCAACCGAGCTCCTCGAAAAGGAGGAGCCTTGGCGCCCTGGATCTTACTTCACCATTGCTCTATGGGGACGCCTGATGCCAACCGGTCTTTGGATGCCAGTTTTCAGATGAGGATCGGAGATGCAGAATGGGATTGACGAAGTTTCCGATCTGGGAAACGACCTCCGAGAAACGGCTGGGGGCATCAGTCGACAGGTTTCGCCGAATGAACCCCGTCCATTGCACTTGCTTTGTGTTGTCATTGGACAAGGTCCCGGAGAAGGGTTCGGGAGCGTCTGGAAGCGGTGTCTTTGCGGCGCTTGAATGTCGCTTCGATGGCTTTTCGAAGAGTTGGGCCGTCAAACTCAAACCGCTGGGCCAGAAACCAGAGGTCGTAGAAATCCTTCATTCGGGTGTTCGTAGACTTCAGTTTCACGGCTGCCTCCAATTTCTCAGCAATTACGGTGTAGATCGGGTAGGCTTTCAGGCTGGGTACGGGAAGTCGAGCAGGACTGGAAATTCGATTGGCTCGGGATCCGGGGTGACTGCATCACCATAGCCGACATCGATCTGAATGGGGAGCTTCGCTTTGCCAAGTCGCGCAATGACGCGAATGCGTATGCCGCCATAAACCTTGTCCTCCCTGATTTCCTCCGCGACTACGGATTGATGATCAAATGAAAGCCCGTCCTCTGGAACTACGGTCTGAACTATGTCGCTGAAGATCCGGATCAAGTCGTCCGTCTCATTTGGACCGAATCCGAGGAGATCCAGATCACGTGTCGGGCGGTGAGCTAAATCGTCCCACACCGCGAAGAGCATGGCCCCTTTGAGAAGGAACGCGTCGGCGTGAGTTGAGGTGGACAGGCGGTAAAGCAGTCGTTCGATTCCATAGCGATTGAGAATCAAATTGAACTCTTCCCCTCGTTTCCTGGCCACGTTCTGCAGGCGAGCCTTCACAGAAGCTGCCATGTTCCCAGACGAAGTCATGTCAGCATTTCCAGATAGGGCTGAATAATCCGCCGGACGCGACATACATCGGCTGCGGCAGTGAGTTCGGCGAGAGTGAGTTTCTTGGCGTTCCATGCCTCACTCAGGGCTTCGACTGCGACATCGAGGCCAAAGCGGTTTCGGTATTTGAAACAATCGACGACTGTCTTGGCGGTCGAATAAACCCTGACTACGCCGCCTGGAAGGGTATGCTCCTGAACTCCAAATTCGAATGAATCATTGGAAAACTTACAGAAACGATAGATTGAATCTCGTGTTCTCGGATAGTTCTTTCCGCGAGGGAGAGCGAGCCATACCTGGAATGGCGATTGTGTGCCTATGTCGTGAAACCGGAGGGCCGATGTCAGGCAGACAACACCGCTGGGGAAGCGTTTTGCGGCTTCGACAAGGAATTGGTTGCTGTCGCCGTCAAACGAATCAGCTGAGTAGAGCCCGTGTCGAAGTTTCTGGATCTGTTGGCGGAGGATCAGGCGTCGCAGGTATTCCCTGGGGAATCCCGCCGAGACGAACTCATGGGTGCGGAAGATTCCGAGGCGTTTGGCCATAGCCGCAGCTTCGTCCAGCTTTGATAGTTTGTTACGTTTTGACCTCACTTATGCACAAGTGGTATGAAAAAGTAACAATTGGGCAAGACAGTAATCAGATGGAGCCTCGTATGCTTCTTGCCCGGTTGCCGGTTATAGCAGTCAGGGCTGGGGGAACTTGCGGATCGGAGGGTAGGGCCCGCCAAATGGAACTGCAGCAGGATCAAAGGCTCCGTCGATTCGGGGGTCAGGGTAACCGGACTTGAAAGGTGAAAGACCATTGGCCGTCTCTTGGGCCCAGGTCAGCCAATTCGACTGGCCGTCAGTCAGCGTACCGGCCTGGGTCTCCAACCAGCGTTCTTCACACTCAACGATGAACTCGGTGACGACCTGATGGGATCGCCACGAACGAGCCGCGTTGGTCAGATCGGCTTCTCGATGCTGTTTGGCTGTCTCCAGAGACTCGGCGTGTTTCCGCTCTGCTTCCTCCTGTTTGCGGATTGCCAGCTCTTCCAGTTCTTTCTTCCTACGGATTTGGAATTCCTTCCATTGCCGTTCCCGCTCGATCGCTTCGGCTTCGCGTTTTCTCTTCAGCTCGATATAATGCGTGCAAACGAATCGAACCATGTCGGCTAACATAGTTGATTGGGACTTCCTCCCGTCATCGGTCCACTTCTTCTCTTCTGATTGGCCGTATTGTCCGGCCTTCAGCTTGATTACAAGCGTACCGCCTGGTACGCGAGAGTCAGCCATGGTTCCATAGACGCCGCGAGTTCGTCGCCGCATTCGAGACTCGATCACTAACTCCTCTTCGATAGTCAGATGGAGTCTATCGCCATTCTTCTCGAAGTATCCGCATTCGTAGGAACTTCGTGACCGGCGAAGCGGGAGGCCCCGGCGCTCCAATTCTTTGACCAACACATGGACCGCCTGGGCAGCCCGCCATGCCATGGCCTTGCTGATTCGGGCGCCTGGAAGGTGTCGTTCGTCAAGGTGAACAAGGTTATCGTAGCTCAGTTTGGCCGATTTCACGGCTTTCTGGAACTCCTCGGCAATTGGAATCAGGTCTGATGCTTCCTTCGGGGGAGCCAACCGGCGAGGAACTGGTCTCTCCATCATTTTCGCAAACAGTTCTTCAGGCGATGGAGGAAGCGGTGGGCGCCGTGACCGCTTGCCCGCTGAGAGTCTGGCCCAATAGCCCGGCGGTGGTCGCGGGACGCTCAGCTTGCGGCAGCGTTTAGCAATTGCCACATCCGATACGCCCAACTCCTTTGCCAACTTGATGCCCGGGGTCAACCAGACCTTCTCAAATAGCTCCTGCCTCGTGAGATTGTGTAGAGCGCTCGTGTCCATAGCTTCTGCGTCCCGTTCCAAACCAGGTTCGGCTTCTTCTTCAATCCGATATTCGCTCCATGTGGACGGAATCTGCCACCGCCCGATCTGTCCCCGGTTCAGCGGCGCTGATCGACAGCGGAGGGACTTCCCAATTTCCCAGAACGGTTGGTCGCCGGTCTCAAGTCACTTGCCAATTGTATTCGGAGGGCGATTCAGCCGCTCCGCTACCGTGGCTCTGAATTGACTCCCGCGGACCTCACTTGGCGAGGACTGACCCCTCCCTGTGGAAACCAGGACGCCTCGAGCTGTTCAGGCTTTCACTTCTTACCTGACCTGTGCGGATATCCAAGATTCTAGGGCCGACCCGAATGGCGCTAAGATAAGCGGATTTTCGTGGATATTCCGATCTGAGGACGGCAACGGGGTCATTGCGTTAATTATTGCACGTCAGTGCGATAATTTCGCTTTGACCCCTTTCGAGGCAGGATCGGCGTCTGTCCTGACAAGGCCTTATCTTAGCGCCATTCTCGACTGACCCCTAAATCCTGGCAATCGCGAGCAAAATGAAGGGGGAAACCCCGGTTTCGAACAAGTGGCTAAGCGAGCGGTTGCACATGGGCGTCGCGCGGGGAGCGATCAGCAACTGCGCAATCTAGAGAAAGCAGCGCGGAGCGCACTGTCCTCACACCAAACGACTGAAGGATTTTACTTTTGCGTATTGAAACCTTTTCCAGCCGCCGACCCCTTTCTAGCCGTCTTTTCCAGCCTTCTATACATTCCAAAATTGCACCGTCTTCAGTTCACCAGGGTGCTGTAAAAACAATACGTAGTCCGCTACGGCTTGTTTGGTTCCATTGCTTGTTTACCAGGTTGTGGTGACTACAATTCCGGCCTCGTTCGATATCTTCACTTTACGCGCCGTTCGTGAAGGCGAGCAAGGGCGGCGAGGTTCTTGGCGCGCAAGGCGAGCGGTCCGGTAGCGTCCTCCCAGTTCTTGACCGATTGAGTGGTAACTCCGTTGGCACGAGCGAACTCCGCATGAGTCATATCGAGCTTCTTTCGCAGTCTCGCAATGCTGCGTGGAGTCGGCTTAAAGGGGCGAGTTTTCCTGGCGGCCTTCTTCGTGACTCTCTTCGCGCTGCGCTTCTTTGGTGCTGCCGCCTTCTTGGCCGCAGCGGTTTTCTTGGCGGTCTTCTTCCCAGCTTTATTGGAGGCCTTCGGTCGTCGGAACGGGGGCGTTTTGGAGGTGTCTTCAAGTTCCACGCCAAACACGTCTTCGAGGGCGTCGCCGGCGAGCGAGCGGCGGCGAGTGCGGCGTGAGGTGCCGCGAGTGATTTCCGCGGTGGCGGCGTCGGTGTCGATCAGCTCCTCGTGATCGACGCCGCGCAGGAGGAAGAGCAGTTCGGGGCGTTCGTCGAGGCGGGCGCCGATGCCGTACATGACGGCGGCGATGTGCTTGCACATGCCGGCCCAGTCCGGGCAGTTGCACTGGTACGTGATCTCGCCGGGGAGCGGGAAGAGGCCCTTCTCGCGGTCGGTGACGACGTCCATGATCTCGTCGGAGAGCCGGCCCTGGAGCAGTTCGATCAGCGAGCCGATCTTGCCGGTGCACTGCTTTTTGAGCGTGCTTCCATTTCGGGCTTGGCAAGGGGCTCGATGTCGATACTGATGTTGTAGAGTTCCGATCCGGAGACGATCGCTTCGACGCTGCCCTTGCGCGATGCCGAGGTGGCAGACCGAGCCGTTGCGCACGTAGGTGCGGCCGCGCGGCAGGCGGTTGCTGTAGTCGCCGAAGGACTCGAGGTGGTCGCACCAGCCCTTGCCCCAGAAGCTGCGGGCGATGGTGCGCCCTTCGATCTCGACCGGCTGGATGTCCATTCCCTGCTTGCGGAGCTTGTCCATCTCTTCGGCGCCTTGGCGCGGCGCTGGCCACGGGCACGTAGGGTGGCCATCCGCCGAAGTCGTATCTGCTCATGTCTGTCGTTCGATTGGATCATCCCATGGCCCGCTCGATGTCGAGCGAGACCATGTCGAGGATTTCGTCGTCGCTCATTTCGGTCAGCGCCTTCGCCGGCTCGCCTTCGAGCAGTGGCGTCGGCCATCTGCCTGCTTGTCGCGGATCAGGGCGTCGATCTTCTCCTCGATGGTGCCGCGGGTGACGAACTTGTGGACCAGGACGTTGCGTTGCTGGCCGATGCGGAAGGCGCGGTCGGTGGCCTGGTTCTCGACGGCGGGATTCCACCAGCGGTCGAAGTGGATGACGTGCGAGGCGGCGGTGAGGTTGAGTCCGGTGCCGCCGGCCTTGATCGAGAGGACGAAGAACGGCGGGCCGTCTTCGCGCTGGAAGTCGGCCACCAGTCTTGCGCCGCTTGCGACCGCGGTGCCGCCGTGCAGGACCAGCCCTTCGCGGCCGAAGACGTCGGCCAGGAACTCGGCGAGCGGATCGGAGATCTCGCGGAACTGGGTGAAGACGAGGGCCTTTTCGCCGCGCGAGGCGATCTCGCCGCAGAGCGCGCCGAGGCGCTCGAACTTGCCGCTGGCGGCGGGATCGTAGGCGCCGTCGCCGGTGAGCTGGCTCGGGTGGTTGCAGATCTGCTTGAAGCGCATCAGGTAGCCGAGCACCAGCCCGCGGCGCTGGATGCCGTCGTTTCACCGGCCTCGAGCGCTTCGCGTCAGGGTCGGTCGACGCCCTGCTGGTAGAGGACGGCCTGGGGTTTCGCCAGGCCGCAGAAGACCTGCATCTCGGTCTTGTCGGGCAGGTCGGGGACGATGCCGGGGTCGGTCTTCATGCGCCGCAGGATGTAGGGCGCGACCAGCTTGCGCAGCGGCGCGTAGCGGGCGTGTTCGCGGCTCTCGAGCGACTTGGCGAACGCCTTGAAGCGGGCGGCGCTGCCCAGCAGGCCGGGGTTGAGGAAATCGAAGATCGACCAGAGATCGCCGAGGCGGTTCTCGACCGGGGTGCCGGTCAGGGCGACGCGGGTGGCGCCGCCGAGTTTCTTGACGGCCCTGGTCTGCCGGGCGCGCGGGGTTCTTGATGGCCTGGGCCTCGTCGAGGATCACCCAGTTCCAGTCGGGCTCCGCGAGCCATTCGAGGCGCGACGACCATGCTGTAGGTGGTGATGACGAGGTCGGTCCCGCGCAGGTTGGCGCGCGGGGTCGGCGGCCAGCTTCTCAAGCTCCGCTTGCGGCGTCTCGGAGGGGTGGGCGACCAGCAGCTTCAGGTCCGGGGCGAAGCGGGCGGCCTCGGCCTTCCAGTTGCCGATCAGCGAGGCCGGGACGACCAGCAGCGAGGGTGGGGCCTCGGTGGCGATTCCTTGCCGGTGGCGCAGCAGGGCGGCGAGCACCTGGATCGTCTTGCCCAGGCCCATGTCGTCGGCCAGGCAGGCGCCGACACCGAGCTGCGAGCAGAGCCAGAGCCAGTTGAGGCCGGCGAGCTGGTAGTCGCGCAGTTCGCCGCGGAAGTCCGGGGGCTGCGGGCCGGCCAGCCCGTCGGGGCTGCGCATCCCGGCGAGTTTCTCGCGCAGAGTGTCGCCGGCCTCGACGAGATGCCAGGATCGGTCAGCCTCGGTCCGGGTCGTCCGTCCCGAGATCGGCCGAGGCACCGGCGAGCAGGCGCATTCCCTCGATGAAGGAGATGCCGTCGGCCCCGACCTCCCGCTCGACCTGCTTCCAGTGGTCGAGGGCCTGCTGCAGCTTCTCGCGGTCCACCTCGACCCACTCGCCGCGCAGCATCACGAGGCCGTCGGTGCTGTTCAGGAGCGCCTCGATCTCCTCGGCGGTCAGCTTCTCGGTCGCCGAGCGCCACCGACATGCCGAAGTCGAGCAGGGCGTCCTTGCCGAGGGTTCCGCCCTTGCCGCTGTCGAGGGTCACGCCGACCTGCGGGCGGGCCCGCTTGCGCCACCAGTTGGGCAGTTGGGCGAGCAGCCCGCATTCCTCGTAGATGGGGATCTCGTTGAGGAAGGCGTAGGCTTCGGCCGGCGTCCAGACGAGCGGATGGAAGATGTCGCCGGTCTCGACGAGGTCCGCGATCAGCTCGCTGCGCTTGGCGGCGGCATGCAGCGGGGAGAGCAGCTTGAGCAGTTCGGGCTTGCGCCGCTTGCCCGGCGTATTCCTCAAGGGCGCGGCCCAGCGGAAGACGGCGGATCCGTCCGCCGCCGGTGAGCCCGGCGGCGTAGGTCGCCATGAAGGCGAACGGATAGTTCGGGTCGTTCTTGTTCTCGGCCAGGTGCAGGGTGACCCGGCCGACCCGCGACCATTGCGGGGCGTAGGTTTCCAGAAAGGCGGCCAGACCGCCGCATTCGGCGGCATGATCGACGGTCCAGCCGACGCAGCCGTTCCCAGATGCCGCGCAAAACTTCCGGGCTCAGATATTCCGCGCCCGGCATCGGCGGCGCGTTCAGGACCCACTCCGCCAGAGCGGGCCGGGGTTGGCGACTCGATCGGCTTGCTCGTCGGCGCCATGCCCTCCGGGACGTGGCAGAGGGCCCGCAGGAACTCCGCCGCCAGGTCCCGCCAGAACACCACCGAGCGGGCGGCGGACGACGGCACGCCGCCCGCCGCCAGGGCCACCAGGCCGGCCGACTCGTTCTCGGCGAAACGTCCCGCCAGACCCCGGTCATCCGATACTCCCCCTCCTGCGCACACGGGTGCAAGCACACCGTGAGGAGTGATCCGTAGCTCGAAGCATTCGCTCGCCATTTACGGGAAAGTGGTGATTCGCGGAAGGGGCGATGGCAAGGGAGATCATCGATTGGCCGGAACCACAGATAGCATTGTCATGTCGTGAATCACGCTTCGATGGAACGCCATCGAAGCAGAGCACGTCGTTATCAAACGGCTCGTTGGCCGAGCACCTGCAGATGGGGCAACCCGCCTGGGTGAGCCAATTCGTTCGACATTTGCAACTCTACAGAAGCGCTAAACGTGAAGTGGGAGCACTATTGTCAAGAGTCAAGACATGACGTCTTTTGTCGCCCGTCTTTTGTCGCCCCCGTGGTGGTCATGTCGCTTCGTTACCTTCGTTCCTTCGAGTTCAATCTCCAAAACACAAACCGCACAGCGGTCCGTCCTCCCCGGCGCGTGATGTCAGATCTGTAAAGAATAATCGACTGACCCGAATGGCACTAAGATAAGGGGTATTCAGGAGGAATCATGAGTTGTAGCCGCGGCAGTCTCTTGCCGCGAATCCACGTCGAAACGCCCCAAGAGACTGGGGCGGCTACACCCGACAAATGAACGAGCAAGAAACGAACCTTCGGAGCCTGGGAATCGGCTTATCTTAGTGCCATTCTCGACTGACCCCTAATTTCCGTCGGGCGTTCATCGGAGGGTTGACCTCCCGGGCAACCACCCCGGAGCCCAAATGGTAGGGCGGGGCCGCCGGACCCGCCGCCCGGAGTCCGTGGTGGTCATGTCGCTTCGTTACCTTCGTTCCTTCGAGCTCAATTTCCAAAACACAAACCGCACACCGGCCCGTCCTCCCCGGCGAGCGACGCCGAACCTGTAAAGAATTCTCGACTGACCCCTAATTTCTTACGTTTGTCTTCAACCAGGATGCATACTGTTTTTCGGAAACCTCTCCGGCGGCCAACGCCAAAGTCTGAAGGGCAGCGTCGACCTCGTTGGCTGCAAACCGGTGGCCGTTGAGCTCCAGAAAGACGACAGCCACGAGAAATCCAGTACGTTTGTTTCCGTCAGCGAAGGGATGGTTCGTGATGATTCCGAAAGCATAACTGGCCGCCAGATCGAAATGATTTGGCTCAGCGTAGGCGAACAGGTTGCGGGGCTTGTCCAACGCCGACTCCAGTAACGTTTCATCGCGTATGCCGGAAGGACCGCCAAATTGCGCCAATGACTGTTCATGCGCTGCCCGGACAACTTCAGGCAACACCCACTCGGGTTCCTTCATTTCGCCAGTTCGCGCAGAGTATTCCGATAGCGGTTCATGATATCCTGCACGGATTCAAGCTGACGGGTGATCTCAGCCGTGGAAGGACTGAGCCGAAGGCTGCCGTCCGCACCCTCGGTCAAGGATACGGAATCGCCTTCGGTCGCCTGGAGATGGGCCAGTGCTTCCTTGGGGAGGATAATACCGACCGAATTGCCGATCTTCCGAAGTTTCAGGTCAAGAACCATACAAAGAGAGTAGATACAGATGTTATAACGTCAAGTCTTGGGCATTCTTTCTACTGGACCCTGCCAAACCGCGATTGCGTTGCCGCTTTGCGGCGCCCTGAACCAGCCTGCCAGGATAGTGTCTGGCCTGATCCTGTGCAGGATATCCGGATCATCTCAGATGCCGTAAAATGGTCGAATTGACGACTGATCAAAGATCTCTTTCAGGAGCCAATATCAGACATTATGGTTTGACCCCTTTTTAAGCCTGCCTCCAGGATAGTGTCTGGCCTGATCCTGTGCAGGATATCCGGATCATCTCAGATGCCGTAAAATGGTCGAATTGACGACTGATCAAAGATCTCTTTCAGGAGCCAATATCAGACATTATGGTTTGACCCCTTTTTAAGCCTGAAATCTGACCAAGGGCAGGGGTCTGGCTGATCGATACTTCAATACTAGGGCTGACCCCTTTGACCCGCCTTCAAACTGATCCAGAGGCGACTTCCGCTCAACGTGCCGATCGTTGACGACTGGCGAGGACCAGATAAGCGGAGGGAATGACGTAAAGGGTGAGGAGGGTTCCGAGGAGCATCCCGCCGATCACCGCAAGTCCGAGGGGAACGCGGCTTTGGGAACCGGCGCCAAGCGCCAGTGCGATCGGCAGGGTGCCGAGGATGGTGGACAGGGCGGTCATGAGGACCGGGCGGAATCGGGCAGTCGCCGCCTCCTCGACCGCCTCACGAATTCCCTTGCCCGCATCGCGCCGCTGGTTGGCGAACTCAACGATGAGAATGCCGTTCTTGGTCACGAGTCCGATCAGCATGATCAAACCGATCTGGGAGAAAATGTTCAGGGTCTGGTCAAAATACCAGAGTGCGACGAGTCCGCCGGTCAGCGCCAGCGGAACGGTCAGCATGATGGTAAAGGGATCGCGGAAACTCTCGAATTGGGCGGCGAGGACGAGGTAGATGAGGACGAGGGCGAGGAGGAACACAAATGCGAGGCTGGCTCCGGCTTCGGAAAACTCCTTGGATTGACCGGACAGATCGGTCGTGAAGGTCTCATCGAGGAGCGCGGCGGCCACCTCATTCATCGCGTTGATTCCATCTCCGAGGGTATAGCCGTCGGCCACGTCGGCGGAAAAGGTGGCGGCCGTGAAGCGGTTGTAGCGGTAGAGCACCGGAGCGGAACTCTCCTCGTTCACCGTCACCAGATTCTGGATTGGAACCAGGCTCCCGTCGGCGGCTCGTACACTCAGACGGGAGATCGCGTCGGGGGAATCCCGCCCGCTTCCCTCAAATTGGCCGATGATCTGGTACTGCTCTCCGTCCTTCAGGAAATAGCCGAACCGTTGGCCGCTGAATGAGGCCTGAACGGTTTCGGCAATCGCCCGCACATCGACCCCGAGGGCTTCAGCCCGGTCGCGATCGATGGTGAGAATGAGCTCAGGCTGGTTGAATTTCAGGTCGACATCGACAAAGCCGAGGGCGGGCTTGGCCCGGGCGGCATCAAGGAATCCCGGGATGATGCGACGGATCTTTTCCAGGTCGTTATTGCGGACGACAAACTGGACGGGAAGTCCCCTGCTGCCGCCGGCGTTGATCGTGGCCGGCTGGCGGACATAGGCGTCCACTTCCGGGATCTCGGCAAGGGCGCGGCCAAGGGCTCCGGCGATCGCTCCCTGGGGTCGATCGCGATTTTCTGGTTGGGTCAGGACAACCCGGGAGAACCCGGTGTTGATCGTCGTCGCCGCTCCGAATCCAGGCGAGGTTACGGTCAATTGAGCTTCCAATTCATCCTCCCCGAGTGTCGATGCGACAACGCTGTCGACCTGTTTCATCGCTTCGAGCATATAGGCGTAGCCCGCACCCTGAGGACCATTGGCCGCCACAACAAGGAGGCTGCGATCCTCCAGGGGGGCCAGTTCCCGGGGCAGGTTGCGGTAGATCAGAACCGTGAGCACGAGACAGACCAGGACGACCACTGGCATGATTATCCGGCTGTTGAGGAACCAGTGGAGTGTGTCTCTGTATCCCTTGGCGAGGCCGAGGAAAAACGGCTCCGTCACACGATAAAGCAGAGGTGCTTTCTCCCGGTGCTTGAGGATCCGGGTGCAGAGCATCGGAGTCAACGACAGCGCCACAAACGACGAGATGATGACGGCGACTGCAAGGGTCACGCCGAATTCGCGGAAGAGAACCCCGGTCAGTCCTCCTAAGAAAACGATTGGCGCGAAGACCGATGCGAGTGCGAGGGTGGTGGCGATGATAGCGAAGAATATCTCCTTCGTTCCTTCCACCCCGGCAGTGCGGGGTGTTTCGCCTTTTTCGATGCGCTTGTAGATGTTTTCGAGAACGACGATGGCGTCGTCGACCACCAGCCCGATGGCCAGCACGAGCCCGAGAAGGGTCAGGGTGTTGACGGAGAAACCGGCAAGGTAAAGGACGAAGAAAGTGCCGATAATCGACACCGGGATGGTGATGATCGGGATGATCGTGGTGCGGACCTCCCGCAGGAAAAAGAAGATGGTCATTGCGACGAGGGCGAGGGCAATGAGGAGGGTCTGCCGCACCTCCGCGATGCTGTCGCGGATGAACCGGCTCGTGTCGAACCCGATGCCAACCTCAATGTCGACCGGGAGATCGATCATGATCTCGTCCAGGCGGCGGTGAAACTCGTCGACGATCGCGATCTGGTTGGCGCCACTTTGTGGACGCAGGACGACGCCGACCATCGGGATTCCGTCCCGCTTTAGAATGGTCCGTTCGTTGAGTGGCCCGATTTCGGCGTGCCCGACATCGCGGAAACGCACGACGCGGTCACCGTCCCGCTTCAGGATGCGGTCATTGAACAGTTCAGGGTTATCCGGCAATCGGCTCAGGGTGCGGATGTTGAGGTCCACCGTCTCTCCCTCGATTCGGCCGGTCGGCAACTCGACGTTGGCGGCGGCAAACGACCGCCGGATATCGACGGCGGTCAGATTGTGTGCGGCCAATGCGTCCGGATCGATCCAAAGTCGCATTGCGTATTCCTTGGAACCCCAGATGTCGACCCGTCCGACGCCGTCGATCGTTTCGAATCGGGACTTGAACAGGTTGTCGGCGATGGCCGTCAGGTCGAGAAGATCGCGCTGCTCGCTCTTGACGTTGAGGAAAACGATTGGATCGCCGTCCGAATCGGCCTTCTGAACGGTGGGGGCGTCCGCATCGTCAGGGAGGCGTTCGATGGCCGAGGCAACCCGATCGCGCACGTCGTTGGCGGCCCGGTCAAGGTCGTCTCCCAGTTCGAACTCGACCGTGATGGAACTGCGTCCTTCCCGGCTTACCGAGGTAAGGGTGCGGATGCCCGAAACCGTGTTGATCTCCTCTTCGAGCACCTCGGTGATCTGGCTCTCGATCACTGTGGCATTGGCGCCCGGGTAGTTGGCCTGGACGGATATGATCGGACGCTCAGCCTCCGGGAATTCCCGCACGCCCAGCTGGCGAAGGCCGATGAGACCGAAGATGACGATCACCGTCGACATCACGATCGCAAGGACCGGCCGGCGGATGCTGACTTCGTGCAGGCTCATGGGGATTCGGGGCTCTTGACTTCAACCGGGCGTCCGTCGCGGACGGCCTGGATTCCCTCAGTGATGACGACGTCGCCTGCCTGCAAACCGGACTTGATTTCCACTTGCGTCGGGGTGCGCTCTCCGATTTCGACCTCCCGCCGAACGGCGAGGCCGTCCTGCAGGAGGAAGACCGAGACGGAGTTGAGACTGCGGACGACAGCGATGGCAGGAACAACGATCGCCTGGTCACGGGTGATGACGAGTTCAACCCGTGCGTAGTTTCCGGGCAGGAGCTTGCGTTCGTCGTTGTCGACATCTGCGCGGATTGTAACGCTTCGGGTATCCTGGTCGACGCGGGGATCAATGGCGCTTATGGTGCCGGAAAACGAATCCATGAATCCGGCCACCGTGAAGGTCACCGGCATCTCCGTTTTGATGGAACCGCGGTATCGTTCCGGCACCGAGAAGTCGAGGCGGAGCCGCCTGACGGTCTGGAGCGTGGTGATGATGGAGGAAGGCTCGAGGAATTGTCCCGGACTCACCCGTCGGAGTCCAAGCACGCCGTCGAACGGGGCGGTGATCCGGCCTTTGCGGAGCCGCGCTTCGAGGAAGGTGACCTCGGCCCGCAAGACCTCGCGCCGACTGACGGCTTCGTCGCGTTCGCGCACCGGCACACTGTTCGTGGCCTGGAGCGACTCGAGCCTCTGGGCATTGAGGATCGCGAGTTCGAGCTGCTCGTGCGCCGAGAGCAACTGCGCTTCAAGCTCTTCGGTATCGATCTCGATGATCAGATCGCCAGCCTTGACTTCCTGCCCGTCAGTGAAATGGATAGCCCGGACGCGGCCGCTCAATTCGGTGCGGACGTCGATGGAATCATAGGCGAGAAGGGATCCGTTGAAGGTCAGAGACGACTCGAATGGCCGCATCGCCGCCTCGATCGTTCGAATGGAGGGAGTGCGCGGTCCACTCTGGCCCCGAGCCGGGCCGCCGGCGCTGGAATGACCTCCGAATTTCAGCCAGAGCAGAGCACCGACAATGAGGACGGGAAGGATGACAAAGATGATCTTGGCGCGAAGGGACACAGAGTGTAGGATGCGCCGCCTTCGCCGATCGGCAATAGCATCAGTCAACAATTTTGACCGAATACCGAAAAACCGGATGGATGCTTTCGATGACGCGTTCTTGACTGGCTAGCCGGCTGTGCCCTCGGATGAGGGTGAGGGCAGAAGGATTCTGAGGGTATGATCCGAAGACATAGGTAACAAATAGTCCAGAGACATCGGTAACACTTCGATAAGGCAATAATGCCTTGGAAAGAAGCAGCCCCGATGGAGGAAAAATTAAAGTTAGTCACGTTGGCTCGGACGGGTTGGTAGACCACGGCTTGAGCCAGCCGCGCAAGCATCGTGCCGGGGTGTATCGGGTGCGCCTCGATCACCTGACCGAGCCCACCTGTGCCGACGAGGTGTGGACGGTGGACCTCAAGAGGCTGCAAAAGGGGTCAAGGCTGCAAAAGGGGTCAGATTTTGCACTTTGCACACGGTCTAGATCTTGAGTTATGAGAACTGACCAAAGGGGTCGGCCCTAGGATTTTTGGCATCGGATCATGAAATGAGGACCGAACGAAGGAATCCTTACGCAGATAAATGAGTTGTGTTCCCGGCCCTTTCTGGAGGCTTCGTTGGGATCAAGTTGGAGTTGACGGGGATGTTGATCGGCCGTCGCGCACACAGGTGTAGTGGTTTGTTATTTTGAGACCTGGACGATAGATGTCCTACTCTTTGTGGTATAATTCCTGTTTCAAAGCCACAGACTGCGAACGACGACCATGCAACGATTGGACGGTCGATCCTTCGTGATTCCGCGCCAGTCGATCAGTCACTCGCTTTGTTGGGTTCAAGCGTGTCTCGACAGTTCTACCGCGTCGGCTTGATCCGCATCGTGAAGGAATCCCACAACGCCTCCCAGCCGCGTCACTCTCGGTAACCTTCAATGCATTAAACCGGGGAAGCAGAGCCGACTCTTGGGTTTAGGCTATGACATAGCCGGAGGTTGACAGGATTGACCGCGAGCACAAAGATCACCCTGCATCTTTAGACGGACCAAGTGGTCGGCCAACCGGGTATCGAGAGACACCACGGTGGTGCATGTTCAGGGCTTCGGCCGCTGGACAGGATGTGCAGCCTTTCGGGGCTGAATCAAAGCACTCTCTGGAAGTCTACGGGATCTCAAGTGACCCTGGTCCAAGGCGGGTGCATCAACCATAACCATGCCGCCACAATGACCAACCTCCAAAGAATGCTCTCCGCGCGATTCGTGCGGGTTACTCAAGCTGACAAGCTGTTCCATCCTACTCTCACCGTCAGCATCCTTTACATCACCGATGAGGCAAGGCCACAGGGAAAGGTCGTCCGGACCTATCGGAACGAACCGACCCTGAATCCCGGTCGCACAGTGTGGGTCTTTCTGAGCTTCGACTCTTCTCTGACAGGAATCGAAAGCCGCGTATCGCTCGACGACCTTGAGAGTCAGGTTCTCGAGCGATTGGAGGGAGGAAAACAGTGAGCGACCGTGTTTATGGCGAGTCGCTGAGCCTCCATCGGCGATTGAATTACAGGTCTTCGGTATCCGAGCCGGAGCCTGAGTCGCCTGACGCAAAATTTCTCGACTTCTTTCAGCAGGCGATAGCCGGTGCCCCGACCTTGGTCTTGAGGTGTGACGACCGGGATCATCCCGTAATGCGCCAGACAATTGGAAGTTCCATCCGTAATGCGGAGCGGCCGATTCTGAATACCCCCGGTCTGCGTATGATTAACGATCCACGCTCTTCAGATGGTCTGGAACCTCGCCGCCTCTGGGCCCGGATGTTCGACGACTTCAGGGCGATTGAGAGAAGATCCGCCAATCTTGTGCTCATGACCTACGGAATGTTCGGACCGTTCTGCGGGGCTAATCTGACCGACAAGAACCTGCATGAGGTCGCAGAAGAGGACTGTTTCGCACGAATCATCGAGGTCCATATCTTGTTCCGGCTCGGGAACGGATACTCCTATCCTTGGGGAATCAGACTGCTGAAGGACCACCGATTCAGACGAGGTGGCAGTGAGATATTTACGACGGACTGGATGAAGCCATAATCCACAGTCCGCCAGTCCCGCCAGGGAGGGAAGGGGTCAGTCTGGAATTATTGACAATTGCTCTATCCTCCCCGTTTCAGGACTCTCGACTCGAATACTGAGATGGACCCCCGCGATGGGGTCTCAGGCGTCTCAAAGCTGAGGAGCAGGGGTCAATGTTCAGTTTTCAGTTTCTGGAGGAGGGTCTGACGAGGCGAGAAGAGCGGCTTGGTTTCCAATCAGAGTGTCTCATTTCGGTGCTTCTTTGTCGAAGGCGAAGAACTTTGTGAAGAGAGGGGTGGTCCGCACCGCCATCAGATGTTCCAGTCCGCGACGCTTCTCATGACGGTCTTCCAGTAATCCGAAATCGATCAGGGGTGTGAAGATTCGGCCGCTGGCGGACTCCGCCGGAAGGACCCACTTCTTACCCGCCAGTTCCGTCTCCAATTGTGCGCGTACTGCCGGAAGAAATACTTTTGGATAGAGAGATTCGGGTGAACTCCAGTCGTGAGCCACCGCGCCAAGCCGATAGAGGGTGTAACCCGCACATTGCTGGAGGGACGGCGCGTCGAGATATGGCCGGTAGGCATAAGCCAGGTTGAATTTGCGGAAACAAGCCGTGAAAAGACGGGCGTAGAGCGGTCCGGTGTTCCCTTCGCCGAGGAGGCGCGATCCGAGGGAGGTCACCGTGAACTTTTCCTTTTTGAGGAGAAGCAGCCCTGCGCATCGGCACACCAGTTTTGCGACATGCAGAGGAAAGAAATCCTCTTCGTTCACCACCTGGCCCAGTAGTGCTGCGTGCGATTCGCTGGCCGCCATTTCCTGATCCGCGAGCAGTTCAGCAACGACTGCCCGGGTCAGGTTGCCCTTGGGCGTCGCTCTGACACCGCCGGCATCGTGGATCCGCACAAGCAATCGGCGAGCCCGGCCGAAGAACCTCGCACCGGCCAAATCCTCCGGCGACAGATCTGTTCGGAATCGGATGATGGCTCGGGCCCCGTCCCAGGCCTCATGCAGCAACCGGTGGACGGTATTGGGTGACAAGCCGCCCATCTCAGCGTCGGGCGCGGCGTTTACGGTCTCCTGCCACGTTTCGACTGCCGCTTGCAGGGCCGCCAGATCCTGCGGACTCTCACCTGATCCGAATCGGTTTTCGTTTTCGATCACCATACCCGTCGTTGAAACGCAAAATCGTCTCTCAGTCAAAGACCCTCGCGAGGGATTCTCGTCGAATCAGGTGGGAGGGATAGGGACTGGCAGATGGGGCCAGGCAGTTGTTTGTATACGAATTGGCGACATTATATGGGCAGGAGAAGTTCACGATTCAGGTCAGAGTACAACGGATGATCGTCTATCCAACCGAGGCACTTGGGCATGGGGTCAGCCCTGGTATCAAAGTAATAGCTCCAGACTCTTTGCGTTTGGATGGCGGCGTTTCTGTCTGACTATCGAGATTCGCGCATAGCTAATGGGATTGGAGCACTCGTTTGCGGGGGATCAGACGTCGGCCTGTGCCGGTTCTCGAAATCATTGCAGAGCCACGCAGCGTGCATTGGGCCCGTTGAAGAGAGGTCAGCCTGGAATTCTTGACGATTGATCGCCACCGATTCTGAGCGGAAACTTGATTTGTCCAGAGGGTATTGGGTTCCACACCTTCCGGGATGAAGAATGAACTTCATCGGGGTGGGCACGATGGGCGGATAGGGGTCTGATCTGCTGTTGTTTCATGGAGTCGGATAGTGGATGTCCAATACCTCGGCATAGGGTTGATGAGCGCGGACCTCCATGACCATGACTGATTCTCCTGAAGAACTTTCTCTACATCTTTTGGCACCCGAGGGAGCCGAGATCAGCCTTCCTGCTGTTCCGGTCCGGGTAGTCGGGATCGATCTGGGGACAACGAATTCCACTGTGGCTGAGATCGTGTGGGAGCCCGGTTCCGGCAAACCGATAAGGCTCCGCTGCCTTGAGGTCGATCAGGACACCCGAAACGGCGTCTACACCCATGTTCTGGTGCCCTCCGCCGTGGCCATTCACGAGGGAAGAACATGGATCGGGGAGGGCGCCAAGCGCCTTCACGCTCGGGCACCGGAACTCCGGCTCGAACTGAGCAGGAACCTGTTCCTGGAGTGCAAGAACGAGATCGGAACGCGACGCACCTACCATCGTGCACCGGAGGGATTGCGCTCGCCGGCGGAGATCGCCGGACACCTGCTCGGGTTCCTCCGCAATGCCGCGATCGAATCGGATCCCCGGTCGATCGACCGGACAGTTGTCACCGTTCCGGCATCATTTCAGGCTGCACAGCGCATCGACACTGTCCGAGCCGCGGAATTGGCCGGCTTCGAGCTGACCGGGGGTGACCTGCTGGATGAGCCGGTGGCCGCGTTCCTCGACTACCTCCTGAGTCATTCGGACAAGATGAAGGACCTGATCAAGGGCGGAAAGAACCTCCTGGTCTTCGACTTCGGCGGGGGCACCTGCGACGTGGCTGTCCTGCGGATCACGCACCAGCCGCGCGAAGTCGGCCCCTCCATCTCTCCTTTGGCCGTTTCCCGCTACCACCGCCTGGGCGGAGGGGACATCGACCGGGCGATCCTTCATGAGGTGCTCATCCCCCAATTGCTCAAGCAAAACGATCTCGGTCCCCACGATCTCACCTACGAGGACAAGCGAAACGCCGTGGAGCCCGCCCTTCTGGGCGTCGCGGAGGCCCTGAAGATCGGATTGTGCCGGGAAATCGCCCGTCGCCGCAGCTTCGGATGGCTGAAAGCAAAGGCAGCATCGAAACCGGTCAGCGCACAGCCAGGAACGCATGCTTTCCGGTTCGGTGACCGGGAACTGAAACTCCAGTCACCGACGCTGTCTGCCGAGCAATTCACCTCCCTGTTGGAGCCGTTCCTCGACCGGAGGTAAGGGGTCAGTCTGAAATTATTGACATCTGACCCGATCCTTTCCGATCCGGTGGTAAGGCGTAACCTTCTGGTGCGCTGTTCTGATAGCCAATGGCGGACTCAACGATCAATCCCCTTAACCAGCCGTCATTCAATGGTCACCCCTTTCGTTGGCTTGTGGACCCTATTGCGACATTCCTGGGTTTCTGTCTGGATCTGGTCGGGTCGGCCGGCAGATGTCCGATAGCATGGGCTATGATATCGGTGATCCTTGTGTGACCGGTCAGGGAATCTGCGCTATCGGATACGGATGGCGGTTTTGACCGGTCTGTGCTATCAGATGCAATCTTCTGTCATAACTACATGGACAACCCAACCGCACCGGGCGTGCCTGCCTCCGACCGACCGAGCATCTGCAATACAGGTCGCCTGTTTCGCGTTCGTTCGCGTCTCGGAAGCTACCTGATTATTGCCTATCATGCCTGGCGTCGGGGGATACCGCTCCGCTTTCTTCTGCGGACCCAGTTTCCACATCATTTCCGGGACGAAAGTAGTCCGACGGTGATCACGGTAGAATTGACCAATCATTGTGACCTGAAGTGCGGCTACTGCAACTCGCCCAAGATTGAACCGAGATGGAGGGGATCCCTCGGTAATGACTCGTTGGAAGCGATCGTCGATTCCCTGTCACGTTTTCCCAAGGCGAGGATTAGATTGGTGGGGCATGGCGAGCCCACTCTGCACCCGAGCTTCGGCGAATTTGCACGGCGCCTCTCCGGCGCTTCGACCTACCTGTCGATCACGACCAACGGCCAATGGAAACGATCGGAGATTGTTGATGAGTTGATCGGCGCACCGTTCGACCTTGTTGAGGTCTCGGTGGACGCAGGAACCCCCGAGGAATACGAATCCGTGCGTTCGGGAGCGAGCTACGCCAGATTGCTGCAGAATCTGGAGACACTGCGATCGCGGAGCAGGGAGTCGGGCCGACGCCGACCGCTGGTGAACATCAGATTGATGGTGCGCCCTTCTCAGAAACCCGTGGAGGCCTACTATCGGCGCTTCTGGCGTGCCTATGCAGACACCGTAATGCCTCAGTATGTCATTGAAAGGGATCTCGAGCGTACGGTTGATGGGGATGCTTTCCGACCGGCATCCTCGAACGAGGCCTTCACAAAGTGTGCGGCACCCCTCAAATCGATCATTATTGGCTGGACCGGAAAAATCCAGTTCTGCAAACCGGTCGGTATCGTCGGTGATATCAACAGCACCCCGCTGATCGATGTCTGGTCGAATGGCACATATGGTCGTTACCGATCCGGGCAGTTCACCGGAAATTCTGAGATGGCCCCAAAATGCACCGAGTGCATTCACGCGACGTAAGCGTTCACGCTGAAGGGTTGCAGTCGACTGATTGTCAGAATCGATTTATGATATCAACCAGCCTGACCTCACACTGACGAAAGCAGTCGAAGATATCATTGCTATGCGGGAAGCCAGGTCCGCATTTCGGTCAGTAGCATCCAATCCTGAAGTGAATCATATGCCACGATTTGCCAGGCTATCACGATCAGCCAGAACGTGAACTGGTAGCTCCCCTTGGAGCATTTATGGCGAAATCGTCGCTGCGCCAACCATGCAGCCGGCCAACCGCCGAGAAACTCAAGGATGTGGAGGCTGGCTTCGGAGACCCTCCAATCCTTTTTGCGTGCCCGCTGTTTGTCATCAGCATATTGCCAATAGGTGATCGCGTTGATCACGAGCAGGCATGTGGCGACCCAGAGAGGTTCCAGGCCTGTCTCATACAAGGCATATACGGGAAGTATCAGCAGGCCGCATACGACAAGGAGACTTGCCGAGGTGATCCGTCCGCCGTCGTGCACATGGACAGCGCTCCTGGCGCATGGACGGCCCTTGTCGTCCTTGCCCATGGTGAAGCGGATCCGATCCCCGGGTTTAGGTTGTTTGTGACGCTCGGCAAAGTCTCGGATGTGCAGGAACACGCGACGGTCGCCGGTGTGAAGAAATCCATATCTCTTTTCCGGGTCCCATTTGATGATCCTGCCGGTAAGTTCAGGGATCACCGATTCGGATAAGGCCCGGGTCTGGGGGTGTCGGCGTTCATGGAGCTTCAACATCTCGTTTGCCCTCGAGAAAAATCGCACCCGAGGTGACAAAGGACTGATCGGAGCCTGCAATGAATTCTTGACCGAACCCCTAAGGGGTCAGTCGATTATTCTTTAGAGACTTTCCCGAGGAAGCTTTGCGGAAGGTTTTGGCCGTTCTTCAGCGAGACTTTCCCATCGCTTCTTCGATCGTGTGCCGTCCGAGGTCGTTCTGATCGAGGAGCGTGGACTGGAAATCCAGGATGCGGCTGATGACGTTCTCGTGCGCCTTTGCGATTTTGGAAGTGATGACTCCACGGGCCTCTTCGGTTTCGCCGGCTCGTCGGAGGAGGTCGACCCGAATGGCGGCCGTGACACCCTCCTGTTCGGAAATGGATTGGCCTTTATCTTCGGCGGTCTTGAACAATGCGGCTGCCTGCTTCCGGCACGACCTTGCCTGATCCGGATGCTCGGAATCATCGCAGACCCATGCGGCGTGCATTGTGGCGAGGGCTGCGGCGACCAGGCCACCGGACTCGCGGGCAAGGAGTGCATGGCAGAGAAAGGAGTTCGCGAGTTCGGGATAAGTCGGGTCGTTCAGCTGCGTCAGGTATTCATCGGAACTGACGAGGCTGGATGAGCCCGAGAGGGATGCCGAAACATCTGAAGCACAGTAACCGCAATCGGGGAATCGCTTCACCCAGGCGAAGATGGTGGACCGCTTCATTTCGGGCGGTCGCGTATCCAGATCGGGCGATCCGAATTCGTTCGTGCTTCCGATGCCGGTATACTCGTTTTCGGCGCCGCATACACTGCACTTCGCGGTCTTCTTGTAGATTGTGGTCATAAGCCGGTCAGTTGCAGTGGGGGGAGGGCGAGCTGCGCCCGCAAGTGGACGGTTTGGCGCTTTGCGCCGGTAGACGGTGGACACTCCGCGTGATTACGGTATGCGCGGCCCACCGATCTACTGGGGAGTCCCACCATTGAGAGGAACAATAAGGTCGTCGCTGATGAGATGAGTTGCTCACCTCCTTTCTGATCTGATGGTTGGGTTGATTGAAGAAAATCAACCTTAACACAGGGTATCGGACTTCTGATGTCCTATGGCATCCGTAGAATGAAATATTCTTGGAGGTGTTCTTCACCGGAGCGAACGCTCATGGGGAGGCAAGGGGTCAGTCCAGAATGGCACTAAGATAAGGGGTGTTCAGGAGGAATCATGAGTTGTAGCCGCGGCAGTCTCTTGCCGCGAATCCACGTCGAAACGCCCCAAGAGACTGGGGCGGCTACACCCGATAAATGAACGAGCAAGAAACGAACCTTCGGAGCCTGGTAATCCCCTTATCTTAGCGCCATTCGGGTCAGTCCAGGTATCCATGATTCCTTGAGGGCAATCGGAAAGGGACGGGAAGCAACCATTGACGATTACCTGACGGCCCGAGAAATCATGATTACTTGAACTGACCCCTTGACGCCCTCCACAATATGGTCGAATTGACGATCGATCAAAGACCTCTTTCAGGAGCCAATATCAGACATTATGGTTTGACCCCTTTCAGTTTGACCCCTTTGACTCCGGACGGGACCTGGTCACCGGCGACTGGCGCGAGGCCGGATCGTGGGCGCTGGCGGCACTCACGTGCGGCTTCTTCTGGGAACTTTGGAACCTGTACAGTTTAGAGAAATGGATCTACACCGTGCCGTTCGTGCAGCGCTGGAAGGTTTTTGAGATGCCGCTGTTGGGATATACCGGTTACCTGCCATTCGGTCTGGTATGCAGTCTGGCCGTCACGTGGGTGGTGGGCAGGAAACTGGATACGAACCCGACTGCGCAGACCTCCATCTAGGCAACCTCACCATCGGTCGGGCCGATCCATTCGGACCTGCGGCCTTCATTACTTTGGTAAAAAGGGGTCAAACCATAATGTCTGATATTTTTTTGAGGAGCCTGACCGCATCGGCACCGAGGCAGGAGGTCAGTCCAAGTATCCATGATTTATTGATGGCAATCGGAAAGGGACGGGACGTAGCCGTTGACCATTACCTGACGGCCCGAGAAATCATGATTACTTGGACTGACCCGAATGGCACTAAGATAAGGGGTGTTCAGGAGGTGGCGTGTTGTTGTAGCCACGGCAGTCTCTTGCCGTGGCTAACCGGGATTCGCCCCAAGGGACTGGGGCGGCTACAGTTCGGGATATTGCAACCGGTCGGACACAAGCAATGGGCGCCGAATTCCGTCAATAAAGCGCTTATCTAGGCCATTCTGGACTGACCCCTTTGACGCGCGTTTTTCCCCCGCCGATCGGCGACCGGTACGAATCTATTGGCGTAGTCACTGACAGGTTCGATGAGTTCCAACTCGAGGAGGGTTAAGATCGGCTTATACAACCCATCACGAAAAAGTTAGATGAATTTCGTAGGGCATGAATCGGGTTTTCGCTTCTTGCTCTTGTGCGGCAATCGGCTTTAGACTGGGGGTCTGCGCCCAACCGCGTTTGCCATGAACTCTACCAGAATATCCGCTACGCTCGCGTTTTGCCTTTTTTCGGGTCTGTCGATCGCCGAAGCAACAGACATCTCCCAAGCCTTCCGAATCGACTTTACGAACGGATTTCTTGACGGGCAGCAGTTCAATGGCCTGATCAGATACAATGACCGTGACCTGACCGGGATCGGGGCCGAGTTTCTCTATACCATTGATGACTTCTCCGATGACAGCTGGTCCAAGCAACCGAACGAACATGCGGGCTTTGTTTCGTTCGGAGTTACGATTGCAGATATCGGATTCACACTGAGGTCAACCCGTTCTGACTGGTTCGGTAGATCGTACCTCAGGTTTGAAGACGGATCAATGACCCAGCTGAAATACACCGGCCTCCTCGAGAAGTGGCCCGATGACCAGGGGCGGGCCGATTCGGGTTATCAGCTGTTTCCGGCCTTGGTTACTTGAGTACCTGGTTCATGAGAGGTGAAGGACCCTCCATAACTCAATCGTGGGGCACGACCATCCTCATTTCCGGCGATGAGGGGCCGGCGTCCCGACTGGCCAACCAACTCGGGGAATACGGCATCTCCTACTGGCATTCCATCAAGGAAAGACGCTCCTTCGCCACGCCCTACGCCGATTTTGTTCGGGTTGACGACTTCGACGACAGTCTACTGCGATTGACCGAAGGTGCGAAGATTCTCCTTGAGTCGATATTCGGTGATTCCGAAATGCAGAACAGCTTCGGGATAATCGAGGAGATCGGCGGTTTTCAAACCCTTCTGACCAACAGGAAACTCCTTGATGGTGTAACGATCAACGCCTCGGCAATCGAAGCGGATGAGTTGGGATTCGCAGTTGATCAGGGGGACGGTACATCCCGTCTTGTCCCTGTCGGACAGTCGGCGGGTCCGGACATATGTTTCGACCAATACCGACCCGGGCTTTATCCTCTGGATGCTCGATGACAACATCGATGGGGGCGATTCGGTTAATCGCGACTTCGACGATTTCATTCTGCTGGCCACGCTCAAAGCGGTCCCTGAACCAGCGGTGGCGATCACCCTTCTATCAGTCGTTCTGATCCTCACTGTCTTCCAGCGCGGATCGCACCGAGGCAGGAGGTCAGTCCAAGTATCCATGATTTATTGATGGCAATCGGAAAGGGACGGGACGTAGCCGTTGACCATTACCTGACGGGCCGAGAAATCATGATTACTTGGACTGACCCCCTTGACCCCTGCCAGGATGCGGTTTATGCGGGTGATCCCAACGTCAGGTGCTCACGGCCATCATCTCCGATCGACTTCGGCTGCGCCGTCTGGTCGGCCGCTTGGTCTCGATACATCTGCCAGAACAGGATCCACGGATCGAGACGGATCAATTCTCCATGGTCAACGACAGCAAAGCCAAAATGACTGTGCTCAATGACACCCACCCAGACGCCTGCCCCTTCGGCATACTGCTGACCGCTTTGCAGTGGTGTGTGCTCGGGAACTGTCAGGTGGGTCATATGGCAGCTTGTCA
Source organism: uncultured Gammaproteobacteria bacterium (assembly GCA_963698895.1). Lineage (GTDB taxonomy): Bacteria > Pseudomonadota > Gammaproteobacteria > Steroidobacterales > Woeseiaceae > UBA1847. Next base: position 31,744 of record CAVOSO010000004.1, read on the forward strand.
GAATCCACGTTGTGTGGTCGCCCCATTGGCGTATACCACGCCAGCGGTTGTTGTTATGTCCCATTTCCGTGGAGTTATAAAGGAAGTGATCGCCCAAGCCGATGGGGGCGTAAAGGGGTGTGCCCTTGGGCTGATTGATGTCCAGGCCGGCGTGTGCAGAAGCCCCATGGTAGGCCCCCATCCAGCAATCTTCGCCGCGGTAGCAGTTCTCTATCCTGAGCCCGCCCTTGGGAAGAGGGCACCATGGGTGCACGGTCTCAGGACAGATTCGGGCGGAAGCATCCTGCAAGGCAAACCGTGCGTGACGGCGTCGAGGGCCGTCATGGTGGCAGTTTTCCTGCAGACGGCACGGACCGTGCGTCTCACGCATGAAGGCGAAGATATCATCAACGGCATCCAACCAGATGCGCACTCCACCGATTGTCCAAGGTTCATAGAAACTTGCCTGTGTCCCGACTTCGCGTTCCAGTTGAACGGCCGTGCCATCAACTCGTAGGTCGGCCCAGAACCGGTAGACGGTCGTCGCGCCGGCTGCCTCCTTGCCGGGCTCTTTAAGGGTCGTGCTGGTAATCTCGGCCCTTGTGTCGACCAGTTCGATCGGTACGGGTTCTGCCGCTTAAGAGATGGAATTCAAGTGTGTCACCGTGAATCATCTCCACCGCGCTCAGCGTGCTCCTGGCATTTCGTCGAATTATCATTGTGTCTCTGGCCAACAGTTGCGGTCGGGCGCGCTGTCCAGTGTCGCCTGCACCGACTGGTTCGGGGCCTCTATGATTCCGTGAAACTCGGCAGATACGCTCCCATGGCTTTCAGTCTTTTCTGGAGTTCTCGGATATCGATACTGTCGGATATCTGTTGCTTTCTGCACGGCCATGGCAGCTGCCGCACCGGCAGCCTGACCGGTGATGTAGCAACCGGGCATCACGCGTATAGACGACTGCATGTTTCTGTCCGTGCTCACGCAGCGGCCTGCAACCAGGACGTTCCTCAGCCCCTTTGGGGTGAGAATGCGATAGGGTATTCCGTAGCTCTCTCCTTTGCCGAGGCGCAATGTCGTCATTCCTTGTGAAAACGCTCGTAGCTTTCCCTGTCAGGCTTCGCAATATGGATGTCAACGGGGTAGGAGTAACGGCCGATTTCATCTTCAAATGCCGACCTGCGCTGGAAGTCCATCGATGTTCAGGACGTAGTCGCCGATGATGCCGCCTGGTTTCTCGAACGCCGAGCAGGGAACCGGTGGCAACGAGCTCCATGCGTCCTCGAAGCCCGTGAGATAGGTCCTTGTAGTAGCGCTCTGATACTCCCGCAGTGACTTCCTGCCCCATCAGGTAGGCGCGCGTAAGCGATTCCTCGTCGGTTCCGTCCACATCGAACGTGTGACCGATATTACCTCCGCCCAGCCCGGCGCCCACGCGCCACATTCCTGGCAGATGGCGGTCCTCCAAGGAAAAGACTCCGTCTTTGAACGCATCCTCGATCCGGCCGTTTCCGGTGCCGAGTCCGGATTCCGGACTCTTCTTCCAATCGATTCCGGCCCACAGACTGCACAGAGTGCCTGGCATCATGTTGCCGTCGGCATCGCCCTGCTCGTACGGAGCTCCGGCAAGGGCCGCAACATCACCGTCGCCGGTGCAGTCCACGAACACCTTCGCCCGGATCGCGAACAGACCGGATTTCCCGACGCAGACTGCCTCGTAAACTTGGCCCGCTTGAACGGTGACATCTACGACTTGAGTATGAAATGTGAAAGGGACTTTTGCCTCCGCGAGCAATTCGTCATAGACGCGCTTTAGGGCTTCCGCACGAATACCCGTGCCACCATGGGGAACCGTGCCATCAGCTTTCTTGAGGGCTTCCAGAACCTCGCGTCCGACGCCGTCGGCCAGAAAGTTCACGCCATCCGTGAATTGCATGAAGGCGGGCACCATGCCTGCCGTACCCATTCCACCAAGACAACTATGGGCTTCGACCAACCGCACGCACGCTCCTTGCCTGGCCGCGGCCAAGGCTGCGGCAATGCCGGCAGGACCTCCTCCCATTACAAGAACATCGGGCTGGTGCCGAATCTCCAGCTTCCGTTGGTATGACAAAATTGATGTATCTTTTTTCACAATCACTTTCTTTTTCTGGAATACCAAACGATAGCAATGGGTGCGGCCTTTAGGACGTCGCGTCCAGTGCTTGGTTCGGAGCATTGGATGTTGTCATCGCCGAGGCAAGGCAGACATGATCGACATGATTTCGATCTCGGGCTCTGCGCTTTCGATTTAAAACGTCCGCATGAGGCCAGCGATCCTGAAAAGGCCGGTATGCGCTCAGTCATTGGATCAAGCACCTGGTCTTGAGGTGATTGGCTTTTGCTCGTAATCTCCGTGATGTATTTCGAGGATGTGAGCATAATTGAAATGGACCGGAGAGCCAAGCTCAACGGCACGGCTTACCCGCGTCCGGCAGACTCTCGAGGATCTCCCTTACTCTTCCTCCAATCACGTAGTGCCAGCAGCGCCCGCGAAACGGCGCTTCGGCCTGGTCGCCGTTATCGGAGCGGATCGACCATTACCTGACGGCCCGAGAAATCATGATTACGTGGACTGATTCTTTGACCCCTCCCTGACCGCCTGACGTCCCTCCTGGCAGGCTCACCATAGATTTTTTGTTTGCGGACGCGCGTCATTCGGATACGTTTCGACTAGAGGTACTCGGTGAAGGCTCTGTGGTTAGTTGCCGCATGTTTTGTGGTCCTGTTTTCAGGTCTCGGGTTGGCCTGCACGGCAAAGAGCGCTTCCGAAAAGGGACGACAGGCGCAGTTTCGGGTTATTCCGCGGGATGAAGAGGCCATCTCCAGGGTGTTTTTTGCCGATCAGGAGACAAAACGTGGGGAGGTGATTGGGAGGTTGGGAACTCCCAGTCGTGAATATGAAGGAGGGCGAATCGTGGCCTATTGGTTGCGGTTTGATTTTAATGATGAGATCCGGGTGACCACCTCTGACTCGCGATCGACTTTCGTCCTGATGGCGGAGTTCGCCGGCCCGGCGGACAGTGATGTCTTGATACGGCATGCATTTATCCAGCGCAGTCCGGTTCCTTGAGATGAGATTCGAAATGTCGATACGCATTGTTGCTAAATGCCTGGTGCTGATCAGTCCCATCTTCGGCCAGGCATGTATCATCCTGCCGGTTCCGACCGATGAACGCCATTACTCGGGAAACCTGGTTCCTGCTGCACTCGTCGATAAGGTTGACGACCCGACTGCGTCTCGCGCCGACGTTTTGATGAGTCTGGGCCCACCCGACGGGATACTCGGTGATGATGAAGTCTTCATCTATACAGGAGAGGTCAGTAATATGTCGGTTGTGTGGGCGGTTGGGATCGGGGCGCCGGGGGGAGGGGTCGGGGCAGCCGGAGCGGGCGGCGTGGAGTCCGTGGCGAATGTCCGGGAATGGAACGTCTTTGCGTTTGGGCCGAACGGCATGGTGACGCATGCAGCGTGCCTGCACGATTCCATCACCTGGAAAGCAACCAACAGGGAGCAGCTTGATAAATGGCTGGCCAGCCATTGCCCGCACCTGCTCCCCGCATCTGGCGATGACGAAAGCGACGACATCATTTTGGCTGATCATTGAGCTGCTGATCGCCTCGGTGATCACGGGCTGCATGGCGGTCGACCAGGTCAAGACAGTCCCGGGAACCGACCTGACCCTAGTTCGGTCGGGTGTGACCTGCGCAGAGATCGAGAGGATGTTGGGACCACCATTGCGGGTCTGGTCACCGAATTCGGAGGTGGAATACCGACTCTATGACATTCTTCTTCCCCTTGAGGGAAGCCCGACTGAGGCTGCGGCTGTTGCATTCATCGATGTCGCGACAGTGGGATTGTGGGAGCTTCTTTATGCCGTTGACGGGGAGACATTGAACCGTTCGAGGTTTCAGGAACATGGGAGGATCTGGGTCGGTTACGATTCATCATGCCAGGCTTTCGGCCATTTTGAGGAGTTTGATCCCCTGCCCAGAAACCCTCGGCCCGCTGTCGCGACCGGCATTCCCGGCTAGAGCCCCCGTACGTCGTCGGAGGTTTGACCCGCCGGTGATCATCACCGTGACCCCATCGACGCGGTCCATCAGGCCGAGCTCCATTCCGTCAGGGATTGAAGAATAGAAATGAGCCTGCACGGTCACCGGTTACAACGCCAAATGAACGAGGAGTCTTGGTTTCCTCGAAATACCACAGCCACTCGGCCTCTGTATCAGTTCCCGCGTTATCGGCAGGCGGATCAAAAACGTAGATGAACGGGTAGCTGCTTTCACTCGTCCACCACCATGCTCCCATTGCGTCGTCATAGAAATACAAACTCGCGTTTGTCGATTCTGGATACCGGTAGAGGAAACCGTGTTCGGCATGGAAGAGCCACGGGTCGATGTTCGCGGCGTAGAATCCGAACCACTCAGAGTAGAACCAACCTTCCAGACCATCTACAGGGATTCCGGCGAGCGGTGCTTCCTCGGTCGGTCGACCGCCGATACGTCTCGCCCCAACCCGTCGTCCCAGACAGGTAGTAAACGATCGCATTGTCGGAACCCTCGAATACCGACGGACGAAGAATCGGGGCGTTCCCCTCGAAATAGACGCTGGTCAGGGCGGTGCAGCCCATGAAAGCCTCTCCTTCGATGAGGGTGACGCTGTCGGGGATCGTGATGCTGGTCAGGCTGCTGCAGTCCTGGAAAGCAAAGTACCCGATGCTGGTGATGTCTGTGCCGATCGTAACACCGGTCAGGCTGCTGCAGTCTCGGAAAGTCCATTGTCCGATACTGGTGACGCCGTCGGGAATCGTAACGCTGGTCAGGGCGGCGCAACCATAGAACGCCCCGTCATCTATGCTGGTCACGTTGTCGGGAATCGTGACACTGGTCAGGCTGCTGCAGTCATGGAAAGCCCACTCCCCGATGCTGGTGACGCCGTCGGGAATCGTAACGCTGGTCAGGGCGGCGCAACCAAAGAACGTCCCGACCTCTATTCTGGTCATGTTGTTCGGGAATTGTGACGCTGGTCAGGCTGCTGCAGCCGGTGAAGACCAAATCCCCGATGCTGGTGACGTTGTCGGGAATCGTAACGCTGGTCAGGCCGGTGAGATGAGAGAACGCCCCGGCCCCGATGCTGGTCACAGGTTTTCCAACAATCTCGCTTGGAATGACGACCTCCACCTCCCCGTTGGCGTATCCGGGAAAGCCCGTGATTTCAATGGTGGTGTCGTATTCCACATAGGTGAAGTCACCGTATTGGTCAGCATACCCCGCCAAGGCAGAGCAGATGAATAACGCGCATACTGCGACCAGACGTTTAGGGGTTACGAGATTCATCACAACAATTACTGACTGACAAACCGCTTGCGGTAGTAACAGTTCCACCGCCATTCGGATAGTATATATCACCCTATGACCACAGACTCCATCCTGAAACATTCAGGATGAAGGAAGTTATGGCGGGAAATATCTGCGAATAGAATCGCTAATGCTGTTACCGTAACCAGCACTGGCTACTAACCCGGTAATTCACGTCCGATCGAGTCCCACAACGCCGTCAGTTCGGGTTCGTCGGTCGCAAAAGAAAAAGCCGCACCCCAAAGGGGAGGTAAGGTGTCCGGACCATTTCGGTCGAAGAGTTCGACCGAATCGCCGACAGCGGTTCCAATGAGATTGATGATTTACTGGATTGGTCGAAGGCGAAGCGGGGTGGGGCTCGACCGGGCAGCGGGTCGAAAGTCGAAGGATTCAGTGCGCCTCCAGGTGAATCTGCGTTCTGAGCTTCGCGAGAAGCTGCCTAAACAGGCCAAAAAGCGAGGCATGACTCAGACCGCTCTGCTTGAGGAAGCGATTACCCGCCTCTAGGATTTGACTCAATCTGGTCAAGACTACTGATGGCTGATCTCGTTCGTCCAGAGGGGTGAAAAGAGGTCGAGACGTAGAATCCAGACATTTCCTCCGGCGGTCGAATGCAGTCCGGGCGAGGTTTGCTGATCCTGGCTCTGGCGAGGCTCGGAGCATGGGTAGCGCGGTCCGAGATCAGGTGTCAGTGGCAGGTCGTGGTTGGAGATGTGGTGTGCGTGGGACGGTGCGCGCGTCCTGGGGTGCAACTTGGGCCGGACTTTCGTTCTTGCCTTTCTGAGAGGCGGTGTGAAAAAACGTCCCTTTCCAAGGGGTCGATAGCTCAATGGTAGAGCAGTTGCCTTTTAAGCAATTGGTTCGGGGTTCGAGCCCCCGTCGACCCACTTCTTGGGAACTGAGCGACCCCGCTGAGCGGGTTCGCGTAGATGGGAGATAGGAGATCGAAGATCGGGCAGAGTGCGGTTTGCGGGGCAAACGCGCTGGGATCGAGGCGTAAAGCCTCTCCTACATGGGGCGCGTCAAGAAGGCATCTGGCTTGAGGAGGAGGGCCGATCTGGGGACTCTCGCTAAACGCTTGGCGTTTAGCTGGCGGATGCCTTGCGGTTTGCGGGGCAAACGCGCTGGACTTAGGGCAGGAGGTCGCCGCGGTCGACTGCTTTCTGGATCTCGGCCCGGGCGAATTCCCAGATGGCCTCGCTTCCTTCGGCCATGTGCCGGTTGCGGTCGAGGACCTGATCTTGGCGGATTCCGTGGTGCTTCCAGGCGTGGCCGTCCGTGTTGACGTTGAGCAGGACCGGTTGCAGGCGATCAAGAGCCGCGGCAAAGCGGGCCTCCGGGGTGACCCGTTCTTCAAACTCATCCCAGAGCGCGCGGAAATGCTTTTCCTGATCCGGCGGAAGCAGGCCAAAGATCCGGTCCGCCGCTTTCTGTTCGCGCTCGGGTTTGCCGACCATGGCCGCCTCGTCGTAGACGAAGGTGTCTCCGGCATCGATCTCGACCAGGTCATGCACAATGACCATGCCGAGAACTTTCAGGACATCCAGATCGGGTATGTTGGCGTGCTCCGCCAGAACGAGGACCATCAGAGCCAGGTGCCAGGAATGCTCGGCATCGTTCTCGCGCTGGCGGTCGGCGGTTTTGATGGTCTGCCTGAGAATCTGCTTCAGTTTGTCGACCTCGAGGATGAATTGGATCTGTTGAGTCAGCCGAGCGGACGGAACCAACTCCACGTCCATCGGCCTTCTCCGCTGTGCCGCAAGATGGTTCTTCGCCGTGTTCACTGCAATGCGGTACATCCATGTGTAGAAAGCACTATCGCCCCGAAATCGCGGCAAAGCCCTGTATGCCTTGATGAACGCTTCCTGGGTAATATCGAGCGCCAGCTCAGGATCGCGCACATAACGCATGACCAGGTTGACTATCTTGTGCTGGTACTTGAGCACGAGCAAGTCAAACGCACCTTTGTCACCCTTCTGGACACGCTTGACCAGCTTCTTGTCAGACGACTGATTCGACATTCAGACCCGCTCGCCGGAATTTCCATACAGCCTGTCGACACCGGGATAGACCGGTGCCAGGGAGATTAGTTCTCGGATTTCTGCCTTATTCATCTATGTTCTGTGACGCCGTTCGTCCTTGGCTAGGCAGATCGCCCTGGAACCCGCCGCTATTGTTATTTTTCCCTGTTCGATGAGCATGTTAGCAGCTTCAACCTCCAGCTCCAATGTGGCGCCAGATCACCTGCAGCCGGCGCCAGTCCGGGCTCTGCCGGGCATCTCCGAGGAGTAGCTCGCCAAACACCCGGCCGTGGCTGTTCTGCAGGCGCAGCCAGAGCACTTTGCCGAGCAGGACACCGCCGGATTTGCGGCTCGCGGGTCGCCAGGTGCCGTCGGCGCCCAGCAGCACAATGGCCCCGTCTGCGCTGAACCGCAATGCCTGGCAATCGATCCAGCCGCGGCGGAGTTGACGGTTCTCCCAGACCGAACTGCCGACCCACAGGCCGCAGGCCAGCCATCTGACCCAGAGATCGAGCGGTAGCAGCAGAATGACCGGCAGCCCGACGACGCCGAGCAGCGCGCCGGACCAGGCGACAAGGCGGCGCAGGCGAGGATCAGGTTTGAGTTCGGCGAAGTATGCGGTTGATGACACGCGCGATCGGCTCTGGTGACGGCACTTGCCGCTGCAACAGATAAGCATTCAGCTCCGGATCGGCAAGCTCCAATACTTGCCGAAACGCGTCCTTATCGGCCTCGCTGTCTCCCGGATAGATGTCTTCCAGGTAACACAGCAGGAGCTCATCGAGCTCGCGCATGCCGCGCCTGCATTGCCAGCGAAGGCGCGATTCCTCGCTCAATACTTCCTTTCCGCCAGCATCTTCTTGGTCTCTGCAATGGCCAAGGCCGGGTTCAGACCCTTCGGGCAGGTTTGCGTGCAGTTCATGATCGTGTGGCAACGATACAGGCGGAACGGATCCTCGAGTTCGTCAAGGCGCTCGCCGGTCGCGTCATCGCGCGTGTCGACCAGCCAGCGGTAGGCCGCGAGCAGTGCGGCCGGGCCCAGATAACGATCGGAGTTCCACCAGTAGCTCGGGCAACTCGTCGAGCAACAGGCACAGAGGATGCAGGCAGACGGCTCGTTGATAAGCTCCTGGTCTTCCTTGGACTGCAGGCGCTCGGAGTCGGGCGGCGGCGGTGTGCGCGCCTGCAGCCACGGCTTGATCGAGGCGTACTGCGCATAGAAGTTGGTCAGGTCCGTCACGAGGTCCTTCACGACGGGCATGTGCGGCAACGGGTAAATCTTCACATCGCCCTTCACTTCTTCGTTGGCCCGCGTGCAGGCCAACGTGTTGCCGCCGTCGATATTCATTGCGCAGGAACCACAGATGCCCTCGCGGCAAGAGCGGCGGAAGGTCAGTGTCGGGTCAATCTCGTTCTTGATCTTGATCAGCGCGTCGAGAACCATCGGACCGCAGGTGTCCATGTCGATCTCGTAGGTGTCGACGCGCGGGTTCTTGCCGCTGTCCGGGTCGTAGCGATAGACCGCAAATGTGCGCGTATTGCTCGAGCCGTTGGTGGCATCGAAATGCTTGCCCTTCGTGATTCGCGAGTTTTTCGGGAGCCTGAATTCAGCCATCAGTACACCCTCGCTTTCGGCTCAACGTAATCAACCTCGTCAGTTAGCGTGTGGGCATGCACGGCGCGATAGTCGATGCGGACATCGCCGGGACCGCCCACCCAGGTCAACGTATGCTTCATCCAGTTCTCGTCATCGCGGTCGGGGTAGTCCTCGCGGGCATGCGCACCGCGGCTCTCGAGGCGATTGGCGGCCGATTCGATGGTCGCCGTTGCATTGAGCAACAGGTTCTCGAGTTCGAGCGTCTCGACAAGATCCGTATTCCAGACCAACGAGCGATCGGTTACGCCGACGTCGTCGAAGGAGGCAAACGTCTTGCGCAGCAATGCCACGCCCTCGTCGAGCACCTCGCCGGTGCGGAATACGGCGGCGTGACCCTGCATGATCTTCTGCATCTCGAGCCGTATGTCGGCTGTCGGTCTGGGTCCGTCGGCGTTTCGCAGCTTGTCGATGCGGGCCACCGAGTTCTGCCCGGCATCATCGGGAAGCGGCTTGTGGCGGGCGCCGGGCGTCATCTGCTCCGCGCAGAAGTGCGCTGCAGCACGACCGAATACAACCAGGTCGAGAAGCGAGTTCGACCCCAGGCGATTGGCGCCGTGCACCGAGACGCACGCAGCCTCGCCGACGGCCATCAGGCCCTCAACGACTTTCTCTGCATCGTCGCCGGACTTGGTGGTCACCTGGCCGTTGAAGTTGGCCGGGATGCCGCCCATGTTGTAGTGCACGGTCGGCAGGACCGGAATCGGTTCCTTGTTGACGTCTACGCCGGCGAAAATACGTGCTGACTCGGCAATGCCCGGCAGACGCTCATCGATGACCTCGGGTCCGAGATGCTCGAGGTGCAGATGGATGTGATCCTTGTCGGGGCCGACTCCACGCCCTTCCCGGATTTCAATGGTCATCGAGCGCGAGACGACATCACGCGAGGCCAGGTCCTTGGCGTTGGGGGCATAACGCTCCATGAAACGCTCGCCTTCGGAATTCGTAAGGTAGCCACCCTCGCCGCGCGAGCCTTCAGTGATCAGGCAGCCTGCCCCGTAGATGCCGGTCGGATGGAATTGCACGAACTCCATGTCCTGGACCGGCAGGCCGGCGCGCAAGACCATCGCGCTGCCGTCACCGGTACACGTATGCGCCGAGGTGCAGGAGAAATAGGATCGTCCGTAGCCACCCGTCGCGAGAATGACCTGGTGCGAGCGGAAGCGGTGCAGTCGCCCCGTCGCAAGATCGATTGCAACGACGCCACGGCAGACGCCGTCCTCCATTATCAGGTCAACAGCGAAGTACTCGATATAGAACTCGGCGTCGTGTTTGAGCGACTGCTGGTAGAGCGTATGCAGCATGGCATGGCCCGTGCGGTCAGCCGCCGCGCAGGTCCGCTGTGCCGTTCCCTCCCCAAAGCGCGTGGTCATGCCGCCGAACGGCCGCTGGTAGATCTTGCCGTCTTCGGTTCGCGAGAACGGCACGCCGTAATGTTCCAGTTCGATAATGGCGTCCGGCGCCTCCTTGCACATGTACTCGATGGCATCCTGGTCGCCGAGCCAGTCGGAGCCCTTGACGGTGTCGTACATGTGCCAGCGCCAGTCGTCTTCACCCATATTGCCGAGCGCGGCGGAAATACCGCCCTGTGCCGCTACCGTGTGGCTGCGCGTCGGGAAAACCTTGGTAATACACGCCGTGTTGAAACCGGCATTCGCAAGACCGAAGGTCGCTCGCAAACCGGCACCGCCGGCGCCGATGACGACGACGTCATAACTGTGATCGATGAATTCGTAATCGCTCATGCCCCGATTCCGATTTTTAAGATGGCAAAAACAGCCGCGACGGCCAGGACGATATGCGCGTAGCGAGCAAGAAGTAGAAAAGCAATTCTGAGACCGTGACTGTGCACGTAATCCTCAATGACGACCTGAACCCCCAGGTAGGAGTGATAGGCCATCGTGACGCTCAGCAACAGCAGCATCAGCGCGTTGAACGGCTCGCCGATGAAGGCGACCGCGGCAGCATGGCCGTAGCCGGACATGGTCGCCAGCGACCCGGCAAACCAGAGACCCAGTATCGCGAGCGCGATACCCGAGACCCGCTGTCCCCACCAGTGGTCGGTACCATCTTTGGCGCTGCCGAGACCGAGGACCCGCCCGAGCGGTGTACGCAGGCTCATGACGCCACCAGCCAGAATGCGGCGGTCAGCACGATCGACAACACGATAACGAACCAGGCCGATGTCGTCGCCTGCCCTTTCTCCAGACCGCGACCGGTGTCCCAGACGAGGTGCCGAATGCCGTTCGACAGATGATAGAAAAAGGCGAAACTCCAGCCGACCAGGAGTACACGGCCGACAACGGAATCCATGGCGCCGAGGAATGCGGCGTAGACATCAGGGCCGGAGGCCGCGTCGAACAGCCAGACGACCAGCACGATAAAGCCAACGGCCATTGCCAGGCCAGTGGCACGATGCAGGATCGACGAGACCATCGTAATGGGCCAGCGATAGATCGAGATATGAGGCGACAGAGGCCTGTCGTTGTTAGTCATGAGTCAACTTCTTGATTAAAAATCGATGCAGCGCCCGGCCTTTTCCCAGTCCCCGTAGCGGGTCGGATCGAGTCCGCCACGTCCACCGATCTCTTTTGGCCGATCCGTGACGTTTTCCGGGGTATCATCCGGTTTCGGATCGCTCTTGGAATTGGCCTTCCCGGCCTTGTTTTCGGATTCCTTCGCGCTCATGGCGAGAGTATGCCAGAGCCTTGGGCAGCCTGCAGTACCTACGATCAAAACTTTAGTATGCAATCGATTCTGACAATTGGAGTAACCGGCGCTGACGCATTCCCGTTTTTGCAGGCGCAACTGACCAACGACCTTCGCCGCCTGGAGTCCGAGGCGGAGATCCTTGCTGCCTGGTGCAACCCGAAAGGCCGGGTCATCTGGTTCGGAACCGTGGTGCCCGTCGAGAACGGGTACGGTTTATCCGCGGCGGCCGACACAGCCGAGGAGATCGTCAGGCGCATGACCGTTTTCCGGTTCCGCGCCAAGGTCGATTTCGAGGTCGTGGATGACGGCCAGACCGTCGACCCGGCTTCCCTTATCGAACACGGCCATCCCTTCGTCGGCGCCAGGCAAGTCGAGCAATTCACGCCACACATGCTCAATCTTGACTTGCTGGATGCCATCAGCATGGACAAGGGTTGTTATCCGGGCCAGGAAATCGTCGCTCGAACGCACTACAAGGGTGCAACCAAGCGCCGCACGCTGCGCTTCGAGAGCGCAGAGCCCGTGGCCGAGGGGGACAAGGTTTCGCTGGACGGTCGCGAAATAGGCGACGTCCTCAATGCAGCGGGCACCGCCCTTCTCGCCGTCGTGCCCGTCGACAAGGCCGGCGATGCCATGAGCGTCAACGGCATACCGCTGCAGCAGCAGTCCCTGCCGTATTTCTAGTCGAACACCTCGGGGCGCATGTGGGGAAAGAGCAGCACGTCGCGAATCGACGGTGAATCCGTCAGCAGCATGACCAGCCGGTCGACACCGATGCCGATGCCTGTGGTCGGCGGCATGCCGTACTCGAGCGCGCGAATGTAGTCGTGGTCATAAGACATGGCTTCGTCGTCGCCTGCGGCCGCATTCTCGACCTGTGCACGAAATCGCGCCGCCTGGTCCTCGGGGTCATTGAGCTCCGAGAAACCGTTCGCGATTTCGCGCCCCGCGATGAACAGCTCGAATCGATCGGTAACAAACGGGTCGTCGTCGTTCTTGCGGGCGAGCGGCGAGACTTCCGCCGGGTACTGGGTGATAAAGGTCGGCTCGCGCAGCTGTGCTTCACCGGTCGCATCGAAGATTTCCGTCTGCAATTTGCCGGGTCCATAGTTGTCCTTGACCGGAACGCCGATCTTCTCGCAATAGGCCGCCAGGTAGTCGCGATCACGCACCCGGGACAGGTCGAAGTCCGGATTATATTTCCCGATGGCTTCCTCGACCGTCATGCGTGTGAACTTTTTCCCGAAGTCGAAGGTCTCGCCCTGGTACTCGACCTGCGTCGTGCCGTTCACGGCTTCGGCCATGCCGTGGAGCATGGCTTCGGTCGTATCCATCCAATCGTTGTAATCCGCATATGCACGATAAGCCTCGAGCATCGTGAACTCGGGATTGTGCTGCGTCGATACACCCTCATTGCGGAAATTGCGATTGATTTCATAGACGCGGTCGAAGCCGCCGACGATGAGGCGCTTGAGATTCAGCTCAGGAGCAATGCGCAGATACAACGGCATGTCGAGCGCGTTGTGATGCGTCCTGAACGGCCGTCGCGATAGCACCACCCGGGGTGACCTGCATCATCGGCGTTTCAACTTCCAGGAAGTCGAGCGACTCCAGGAACCCGCGCATATAAGTGATAACCTGCGAACGCTTGCGAAAAACCTCGCGACTCGACTCGTTGATAATCAGGTCGACATAGCGTTGCCGATAGCGGGTTTCCTGGTCCGACAGACCGGCCCATTTTTCCGGCAGCGGCCGCAGCGATTTCGTCAACAGCCGCAGGTCGTCGGCAAGCACCGTAAGCTCACCTGTATTGGTGCGGAACAACACACCCGTTGCACCGACGATATCGCCGACGTCCCATTTCTTGAACGCCTGGTAGACACCCTCCGGCAGACGGTCGCGCTCCAGGCGCAGCTGGATCTGGCCCGAGCGGTCCTGCAGCTTGACGAAGCTCGCCTTGCCCATGACGCGCTTGGCCATCATGCGGCCCGCAACACTGACCTCGATACGCTCCTCTTCCAGTGCGTCCTTGTCGTGCGCATGAAAAGTCTGGTGCAGCTCGCCGGCAATCGCGTTGCGTCGAAAATCGTTCGGAAACGCATTGCCGCTGCTCCGCTGAGAGCAGTCAGCTTGGCGCGCCTTTCGGCGATCAGTTTGTTCTCGTCGCGTTCGTCAGTCACTTTGATCCTACAGTCCTTGTTTCAGGCTCGCTTCGATGAAGGCATCCAGCCCACCGTCGAGCACCGCCTGAGTGTTACCGGTTTCGACGCCCGTGCGCAAATCCTTGATGCGGCTTTGATCCAGTACGTAGTTGCGAATCTGGCTGCCCCAGCCCACATCGGACTTGCCGTCCTCGACTTCGGCCGCTGCCGAGCGACGTTCCTGCAGCTCGAGCTCATAGAGCTTCGCCTTGAGCTGATTCATCGCCGTGGCCTTGTTCTTGTGCTGCGAACGGTCGTTCTGACATTGCACGACCGTATTGGTCGGCACGTGCGTAATGCGCACCGCCGATTCCGTGCGGTTGACGTGCTGGCCACCCGCGCCGCTCGCGCGGTAGACGTCGATGCGCAGGTCCGAGGGATCGATCTCGATGTCAATGTCGTCGTCTACCTCTGGCGAGACGAACACCGAGCGAACGAGGTGTGCCGCCGATTGCCCGAGTCGAACGGTGATTTGCGAACCAGCCGATGTACACCGGTCTCGGTCCGCAACCATCCGTAGGCGTACTCGCCCACGACATGCACGGTCGCGCTCTTGATGCCCGCGACTTCGCCCGCCGAGGCTTCGATGACTTCGGCTTTGAAACCGTGCGCCTCCGCCCATCGCAGGTACATGCGGAGCATCATCTCGCACCAGTCCTGTGCCTCCGTACCACCGGCGCCGGACTGGATGTCGAGATACGCATTGTTGGAGTCCATCTCACCGGAAAACATGCGGCGAAATTCGAGTCCGGCAACGACCTTTTCAAACTTCGGCCAAGATCGCTGACGACCTCCCGCAATCGTCGCGTCGTCATCCTCGTCGATGGCCATTTCGAGCAGTTCGCCGGCATCGGCCAGCCCGGTCGTGATCTCGTCGAGACCTGCGACGACCTGCTCGAGTTGCGCACGCTCCTGCCCCAGCGCCTGGGCGCGCTCGGGTTCGTTCCAGACGTCGGGTTGTTCGAGTTCGCGCTGGACCTCGGTCAGGCGTTCCGCCTTGCCCTCATAGTCAAAGATACCTCCTCAACGCATCAGAGCGCTCTGCGAGGTCGGCAATCGTTTGTTTGATCTGACTGGTTTCCATGGGGGGTTCGCTGATTTTAAGCTGCAGAAAAGGCGCGATGTTAGCACGCGTCGGCGGCGGTAAGCGGCGCTATTTGCTCGACGACGAGCTGTGGGTTTTCGACGCCGCGAAACTCGTTGACGTCCAGGCGGAAGGCGAGTTGCACGTTGCCACGATACGCCGGCCCCGCCTGGTTGAACGCAATGGCATCGACGGTCTTGCCGCCACCCGCCGGTCGCACCCTGAGCTTCAGGTGGTTTTCTCCGACGACCCGCTGCTCGACCACTGCAAAGTCGCCGCTCCAGACGGGTTCAGGGAAGGCTGAGCCCCAGGGTCCGGCCTCGCGCAAGGACCGGGCGAAACCCAGGTTGATGGCATCGCCGGGCAGTTCGCCATCGGTGACAATCGCACCGCTGAAATCAGCGCTCGGATAGAGCCGCGACATCTGTTCGGCCGCGGCACGCTTGAAGCTCTCCAAGGCCCCCTCGGCCAGGGTCAGCCCAGCCGCCATGGCATGCCCGCCGAACTTCTCGATCATGCCCGGATGCATGGCCGAGACCGCATCGAGGAGATCGCGAATGTGGACGCCCTGGATCGATCGGGCCGAGCCTTTCAACAGCGTGTCGCTCTCGCGCGCGAAGGCGATCACCGGCCGATGGCATCGCTCCCGAACGCGGGCCGCGATGAGCCCGACGACTCCCTGGTGCCAGGAACGATCGTAGACGCAGACACAGGCCGGCCAGCGCTGCGCGCCCATCTTGTCGACGTAGGCAAATGCCTGCTCGCGCATCGTCGCTTCGATGTCACGCCGCTCGCTGTTGATGCTGTCGAGCTGGTGGGCGTAGTTCATCGCCGTCTCGAAATCGTCGGTCAACAGGCACTCGATGCCGACCGAGATATCCTCGAGGCGGCCGGACGCGTTGATGCGCGGACCGACGGCAAAGCCGAGGTCTGTGCTGACACAGCGACTCAAGCGCCTGCCCGACTGTTTCAGGATAGCCTGGATACCGACCACAGAATGACCCGCACGAATGCGCAGCAGCCCCTGGTGCACCAGGACACGATTGTTGTGATCAAGCGGCACGACGTCGGCCACGGTGCCGAGCGCAACGAGATCCAGGTACCGCGCAGGCACCCTGGCCGCGTCGCTGGCACCTCGCTCCTCCAACAATCGGCCAATGCGCGCCATCAGGTAGAACGCGACGCCAACACCAGCCAGGTTACGACTCGGGAACCGACTGCCGTCGAGGTTCGGATTGACGATGACGGCCGCGTCAGGGAGCGTTTGACCGGGAAGATGATGATCGGTGACGAGCACCGGGATGCCGAGCGCGTTGGCCTCGGCAACGCCAGCCACGCTCGACACGCCATTGTCGACCGTGATCAGCAAAGCGGGCGAGCGTTTCGCCGCGACCCGGACTATCTCCGGCGTCAGGCCGTAGCCGTAGTCGAAGCGATTGGGTACCAGGTATTCAACATCGGAGAAACCGAACTCGCGGAGGCAGCGCAGGACCAGTGCCGTGCTGGTCGCACCATCGACATCGAAGTCACCCACCACGATGATCTTTCTCTCCCGGTTGGCAATCACAAGTTCAGCGGCCTCGTCGATATTCTCGAGCGCACCGACGGGTGCGAGCTGAGCCAGCCCGTAATCGAGTTGCCGCGCCTCCGTCAGCCCGCGCATGGCGAAAAGCCGTGCGTGCAGGGGGTCGATATCCCCGAGTGCGGCCAGGACGTCGGCGCGCGGCATCGGGCGCGAAATAATGGGTCTCACCGGCTGCATGGTCAGTCCAGCAACTCGCTGTCACGGCGCCAGAACTTCAGCGTATCGGAACGCCGAACGTCCGCGCGCACGCCGTCCCGAAACAGGAGAATCAGGCGACTGACGCGATTGCTTCGCAACACCTGGCGAAGTTCCGTGAGGTAGGCTTCGAGCGTTGCCGTGCGGAAGTCGTTCTCCGGCGTTACCGCGACAAAACCGTGCAACGATGCATCCGCACAGGCCGCGAAATTGCCCGGCCAGATTTCGCCAACCGCTGTCGCGCTCTCCCAGTACCCCGCCAGCAGCGGATCATCGGCAAACAAGGGTGGCTGCGGCCGCGTAATTTTCTCGGGCGCAACGCCGCCGCCCCAGAGCCACAGCGAATTGACGGGCTGCTTGCCCTCCTCGATGCGGCGCAGATTGACCGCATGCTCATGCAGCGACATCTCGATTTCGCTGAGAATATTGCGGTGCATGACCGTGTGCTCGCCCGTCGGCAGGAATTCTCCCGGTTCCCGCTGGTCCACGACGTAAGCCGGAACCGACGATGTCGAGATCGGCTCCTTGGCACGCAGGTAGCCGTAGGACCCCAGGCGAGCGAATCCATAGCGCCGATCCTCCGCCAACGTGTCCTGCAAATGATCGAACAACGGTCGCAGGTCCGACGCTGGAATACCGGAGCGGTTCAGCGCGTGCAGACAAAGATGATCGAGCCGCGGCTCGAGGTAGACGGGGTCGGCGGCCGCGATCCAGACCGTCGGCCTGTCGCCGGTCTGTCCCCACATACGCAGCGCCGCCAGGCCCTGCTCGGGGTATGGCAAGCCGACCTCGGCCAGGATCGTCGCTAGCAATTCCTGCGGCGCATCGGCCTGGCTCAGGTCCGATTGTGCCAGCCATGCGCGCAGCGACTTGTCGGTCAGTCTCCCGCCGCGAATTGGCGGCAATACGACGACCGCGGCAGTTTTGTCATATGATCCGTTCACGATGTGGCGTCGATGGTAAGGGAAGCGCCTTTGAAATTCACAAGAGAATTGTCAGCCAAGCTGGTCATACGCAGTGTTTCGGACGCGGCTATTCTCGTCAACCACGACGAGCACGCTACTTCGATTGTGCTGACCCCCGACGAAGTGCTGGGTAACTGGCCGGGGACACCCGTTGCGGAACTGGTCGCGGCCGATTTCGAGATGGTGTTCGCGGTCGAGCCGGAGATCGTCCTGCTGGGCACGGGCGCGAGCAATATTTTTCCGCCCCGCGAACTCACGTTTGCATTTGCGCGCAAGCGCATCGGATTCGAAGTAATGGACACGGCCGCGGCTGCGCGGACCTTCAACGTGCTGGCCAACGAGGGCCGCAAGATCGCTGCCGTTCTCTACCTGTAGGTATCAGTCCAGGACAGCGTCACCGGAGATGCCGTCGCTCTCCAGCATGTCGCGCAGGTTCTTCAGTGCATCGAGCTGAATCTGTCGCACACGCTCACGCGTCACGCCGATTTCCTCACCAATCTGCTCCAGCGTTGCTCGTTGATGGCCGTGCAGGCCGAAACGCCGTTCCACGACCTCGCGTTGCTTGTCGTTGAGTTCGCAGACCCAGTGATCGACGATGTGGTTGACGTCATCCCGCTGCGCGCAGCGTGGACGGTTCGCCAGACCGCTTCGCTCGGAGCCGGTCGACCGGTCTCGATTCCCGCCTGGTCATCGGCACCCGTCGCACTGAGCGTGACGCGTTCGTGCAGGCCCATCAGACGTTCGACGTCGGCAACGTCACGTTCCAGGTGATCGGCGATGCTCCTGCATCGACGGCGCACGGCCCATTTGCTGCCGCAGCCGACGTGCGGCACGCAGGCAGGCATTGATGTCCTTGATGATATGTATCGGCAATCGCACCGTGCGTGACTGGTTCATGATGGCGCGTTCGATGGTTTGACGAATCCACCAGGTCGCGTAGGTCGAGAATCGAAAGCCGCGTTCAGGGTCGAATTTCTTCACGGCATGGATCAGGCCGAGATTGCCTTCCTCGATGAGGTCCAGGAAAGGCAATCCGCGATTCAGATAGCGGCGCGCGATTTTCACGACGAGCCGCAGGTTGCTTTCGATCATGCGGTGCCGCGCGGCTTCGTCGCCGCGCTGCGCTAGCCGTGCATAGCGTCTTTTCTTCGGCTGCCGTGAGCAACGGCGAGACGCCGATCTCGTCGAGGTACTGTCGTGTTGGATCCAGCAACTGTCCCAAAACACACCCCCGTCTGCTGGCAAGGACACGAATGCTTGAGATCGGCCTCTAATGAACCGTCGGGTTATCTCGCTGGCAGAAACTGTCGCGGGTTAACCGGCTTGCCGTTGCGCCTGATTTCGAAATGCAGTCGCGGCTTGCGTTCCGGCCCCTCACCCATGGTCGCGATCCGCTGGCCCTTTTTGACTTGCTCGCCTTCCTTGACCAGCAGCGACGCGTTGTACCCGTAGGCACTCAGGTAGGTGTCGTTGTGTTTGAGAATAATAAGCTTGCCGTATCCGATCAGTCCACCGCCCGCATAGACCACGCGACCGGACGCCGCAGCGAGATGGGTTGCCCGGTCCGGCCGTTAATGAGTACGCCGGTCCCCGGCCCTGGCTTTGCGCCGAATTCGACATTGATGCGGCCGCTGGTCGGCCATGCCCACTTCGGGCTCGGTTGCGCAGGCAGTTGAGGCAGCGGTTTGGGCGGCGGCCGGGTATTGCGATTACTTGCCGTCTGCGCAGGACGGCTCGAACTCGCCGGGGGTGTCAGCCGTATGACCTGCCCGGGATGAATGAGGGAGCCGTCGCCGAGCCGGTTCCAGCGCGCCAGCGTCTGGGCGTCCTTGCCGTAACGCCAGGCAATCGAGAACAGCGTCTCGCCCCTGCGCACGATGTGGGTCTGCGGCTCGTCCTGCCATGTGGACCTCCCGCCACACGCCGTGAGCGAGAGGGAGACCAGCAGGATGATGAGTGCGCGGGAGGTCATTAGCCCCGCATCATAAGCCACGCGATGACGATGACGGTAACGACGACCAGCGCCCAGCCGATGCGCTCGATGTGTTTCGACAAGGTCGACTCGAATCGCTCGCCACCCAGTCGCACCAGCCCGGCCACGAGGAAAAAGCGCGCCGCGCGGCCGATGAGCGAACCGATGAAGAACCCCGGCAGGCCAAGCCCCGCGACGCCCGCTGCAATCGTGAATACCTTGTAGGGAATCGGCGAGAAGCCGGCAACAAAAATGACCCAGATACCGTAGTCGTCAAACCAGCTACGGGCCTTGAGGTAACTGTCCCAGTAGTGCGACTCACTGAGCCAGGGCTCGATGGCCTCGAACATGCCCCAGCCGATCGCGTACCCACCGAGGCCGCCCAGCACGGAGAAGACGGTCGCAATCGTCGCGTAGCGCACCCAGCGCCCGCGGTCCGCGAGGCACATGGGGGCAAGCATCACATCCACCGGAATCGGGAAAAACGACGACTCCGCGAAACTCATGGCGCCCAGGTAGCGCTCGGCATGCGGGTGTTTCGACCATCGCAGCACCCGGTCATACCAGGGCTTGAACAGCGTCACGACTGGCCCTTCACGAGAGGCACGAAACTGACTGCGCCCAACGACACTTGCTCGTAATGGTCGTTCCTGTTGGTGATCATCACGAGGTCCTGGACGCCCTGCGGACCCACCGGGATGATCATGCGCCCGCCGGGCGCAAGTTGCTCGAGGAGCTTCTGAGGGATCTCGTCAGGCGCGGCCGTAACGATGATGCCGTCATAGGGCCCATACTTGCGCCACCCTTCCCAGCCGTCTCCGGGCTTGAACTGCACGTTGTAGATATCGAGGTCCCGGAGTCGTTGCCGGGTCTTGCGCAGCAACTCGGGAATGCGCTCCACGGTGTAGATTTGCTTCACCAGCGGCGCCAGGACGGCGGTCTGGTAGCC
Organism: uncultured Gammaproteobacteria bacterium; assembly: GCA_963698895.1. GTDB lineage: Bacteria > Pseudomonadota > Gammaproteobacteria > Steroidobacterales > Woeseiaceae > UBA1847. The sequence goes on from CAVOSO010000004.1 coordinate 52,459, forward strand.
ACAGCCAGTGCCCACTTCGAGAACCTTCTCACCCTGAAACCCGTCGAGCAAGGCCTCGGTCATGCGCGCCACAACGTACGGCTGGCTGATCGTCTGCCCGAGGCCGATCGGCAACGCCGTGTCTTCGTAGGCGCGGCTGGCCAGCGCCTCGTCAACGAACAGATGGCGCGGCACGTTGCGAATCTGTTCGAGCACGGCTTCATTGCGAATGCCCTGGTCGCGCAGGCGCTGCACGAGGCGATCGCGCGTGCGTGCCGACGTCATGCCGATACCTTGTCGCGCTGTCGATCATTTGCCCAGCCATTCCGCGATCCTGGACACCATCTCGTGGCGCGTCAGATCGACCTTGAGCGGCGTCACCGCCACGCCGCCCTGCTCGATCGCGTAGAAATCCGTTCCCTCACCGGCATCCTGGCTCGCTCCGGCCGGTCCGACCCAGTAGATCGGGCGCCCGTACGGGTCGGTGTCGTGGAGAATCTGCTCGGACTTGTGGCGAAAACCCAGTCGTGTTGCGTGCATGCCGGTCAACTCGCTGTACGGCCTGTCCGGTACGTTCACGTTCAACACCATGTCGTGCACGAGGGACCCCTGCTTGATCTTCTGTACCAGCTCAACCGCGACACGCGCCGCCGTATCGAAGTGCTGCAGCTTGGCACCGACGAGCGTCTTGCCCACGAGCGAAACCGCGATGGTCGGCAAGCCGAGAAAGCGTCCTTCCATCGCCGCAGCCACGGTCCCGGAGTAGATGACGTCATCGCCGAGGTTGGCCCCGTGGTTGATTCCCGAGACGACCAGGTCCGGCTCATAATCCAGGAAGCCCGTGAGCGCCAGGTGCACGCAGTCGGACGGCGTGCCGTCGACCTTGTAACGATTCTCGGCGACCTTCGAAACGCGCAGTGGCGTGGACAGCGTCAGGGAATTGCTGGCGGCCGACCGATTGCGATCCGGTGCGACCACGACGACGTCCGCGACCTGCTCCAGCGCGTCTGTCAGCGTGTTGATACCCGTGGCGAGATACCCGTCGTCGTTGCTTACGAGGATTTTCATTCTTGTTTTGGACGCGCCGAGCCTTGATTGGCGTTTTAGACGGCCTCACTATACCGGCTGTGAAAGAGAAAGACACCGACGAGTTCAAGCGTGCAATGCGCGGCATCAGGCCGCTCAGGAGCGAGCCGCGTGTACTCGAAACGAAGCCCAAACCGAAGCCGGGGGCACGGTTTACCAAGGCGGATGAGCGGCAGGTTCTTGCGGAGAGCCTGGAAGATGACATCGACACGATCGAACACGGCCACGGCGCCGCCCTGCGCTATTGCCGCGAGCACGTGGGCAAGCGCACCATGCGCAAACTGCAAAGGGGCGGCTTTAGCGTGCAAGCGGAAATCGACCTGCACGGCATGACGCTGGACGAAGCGCGACCCAGGCTCGCCGACTTCATCGCCTACAACGTGTCGCAGGGAAAGTACTGTGTGCGCGTCGTGCACGGCAAAGGACTCGGCTCCGGCGATCGCGGACCCGTCCTGAAAAGCGCGGTCAATCGTTGGCTGCGGCGTTGGGACAGTGTGCTGGCATTCGTCTCGACGCGGCAGGTCGACGGGGGCACCGGCGCCGTGTACGTTCTGTTGCAAAAGCCATAAAAAACAATTTTTTAAAGATCTTTTCTAGAACGGGTTACAGAACATCTCGGGTACCGTGACCGTCGTGTTTCTGGCCACCATGATCTCTCTCGGCGCGACGTTATAGCAGGATCGTCGTTGGCAACTACTCGGGACTCATGGCAGTGGCCGTGCTGGATTTCAGCCTGGCGACGGCGCTTCTTGCGAGTGGCCGGCTCTTCTGGACGCAGCGCTGACCTCGGCCAGCTCGCGCAATACCGAGGTCGCAAACGCGCCTCGCACGAGCGCAAACGACAAGACGAGTTCGCGCTCCCCGATCTCCCATGCCAGCTCGGCAACCCGGAGGCGGAGGCTGCGTGTCCCGGGCTCAACGCGCGCTTTCTGAAGCGCAGCCAGCCAAAGCCGGTTCTCACCATCGGACCCGTCCCCGGCCAGCAGGCCCGCGGGGTGGATGTCCAGCTCCCTGCAACGGCGTTCCAGTTCCTCGTTGACCTCAGTTACGGCGAAGACGCTGCCGGTGCCATCGAGGTTCGCCGTATCGCCCGGTAACAGGATGTTCCAGCTGCGGTCGGCAACGCGGGCGTGCAACTCGTCGTTGAACTGGAACGACCGGATGGTCGAGATGGCGATACTGCGCTTGTGACGCGGCAAGCGCCTGCCCGCTGCAAAGTCATCGGCAAGCCGAAGGTTTTGTCCGCCGCGCCCGAATCGCTGTTCGCCAAAATAGTTGGGTACGCCCTCTGTACGGATCAGGCGCAACCGATCGTCCACGGCGCCGGCCTGACCCGACAGTCCGGCGGCGCGCAGGACGATGCGAAAGCGATTGGCCTTGTGCGCGCCCCGTCGCAGTTTCCTGTTGTGGCGCTGCACGTCGAGAATGTCGACGCCCTCCGCTGCGAACGCCGTCCAGTCGGGTGCATTCCAGCGCGGCACACTGAACCACTGCCGGGTGATCGCGTGGCGATCCTTGAGTCCCGCATAACCCACGTCTTTCGCGGGAATATCCGCAAAGCGCGCTAGCTGGCGGGATACCCATTCGGTGTTGGCGCCGGTCTTCTCGACGTACAGGAAATCGTGTTCACCGTCGCCCGTGAAGGCATAGCCGAGTTCTTCGGTCACCTGGAAGTCGGCCGGAACCGTACGCATCGTGGCCGCAAACAACGGGGCGCCGTGCGCGCGGGCCCAGTCTGGAAGTGACACTGGAATAGCCTAGGAGGTGGTGTCGGCGACAGGTACGACCTGGTAGAAGGTCTCGGCACGGCCGATCATACCGAGGTCGGTGCGGGCGCGTTCCTCGGCGGCGTCGCGGCCTTGCTTGAGGTTGACAACCTCGGCATCGAGCGCTGCATTGCGCTCGCGCAGCGACTCGTTGAGTTCGCGCTGCTCGGCGACCGCCGTACGCAGCTTGATGGTCTTGCCGTAACCGTCGTCGGACAGCCAGAGCTCGGCCTGCAGGCCGAGTCCGGCTAGCGCCAACACCATCATTAACCAACGTGAACCGCTCAAAATCTTCCCCAAAACCGGCACCTGGCGTTGTTCTCTACCCGATCTTTACCGAGAACGCGTCGCGCGCCGCATACCCTGCCTCATCGCCCAATTCCTCTTCGATGCGCAGCAACTGGTTGTACTTGGCGATGCGGTCCGACCGGGACAGGGATCCGGTCTTGATCTGCGTCGCCTGGGTGCCAACCGCGATGTCGGCGATCGTTGCGTCCGACGTTTCACCGGACCGATGCGAGATCACCGCGCTGAACCCTGCGTCATCCGCCATAGTAATGGCATCAAGAGTTTCGCTTAAGGTACCGATTTGGTTGGGTTTTATCAATATAGAATTGCCAATTTTTTCGTCGATGCCCCGCCGCAGGATCGACGTATTGGTCACGAACAGGTCATCGCCGACAATCTGCACGCGATGGCCCAGCTTCTCGGTCAGCAGTTTCCAGCCGTCCCAGTCACTCTCATCCATGCCGTCCTCGATCGTGATGATCGGGTAGGCATCGGCCAGTTCGGCAAGATAGTCCGTGAATCCGGCGGCATCGAACTGCCGGCCTTCGGACTCGAGATCGTAGACGCCGTCCTTGTAGAACTCCGAACTCGCGGCGTCCAGGCCAAGCAGGATGTCGTCGCCGGCCTTGAACCCGGCCTTCTCGATGGCCGTCATGATCGTGTCGAGCGCGGCGCGATTGGATGGCAGGTCAGGCGCGAAACCACCTTCGTCGCCGACGGCCGTATTGAGCCCCTGGCTGCTCAGCACGCTCTTCAGGCTGTGGAACACCTCGGCGCCGTAGCGCAGCGCCTCGGTAAAGTTCGGCGCACCAACCGGCAGAATCATGAATTCCTGGATGTCGACGCTGTTGTCGGCGTGCGCACCGCCGTTGATGATATTCATCATGGGCACGGGCATTGTCGTGCTGCTGCCGAGATGGCGGAACAACGACATGCCCTTCGACGCGGCTTCGGCTTTGGCTGTCGCGAGCGAGATCGCGAGCAGCGCGTTCGCGCCGAGCTTGCCCTTGTTGGCGCTGCCGTCCAGCGCGATCATGCAGTCATCCAGTGCGCGCTGGTTCTCGAACGCCTGCCCGAGGAGCGCGTCGCGCAGCACGCCGTTCACATTGGCGACCGCCTTTTGTACCCCTTTGCCAAGGTAACGGGACTTGTCGCCGTCGCGCAATTCGACAGCCTCGCGTGTGCCGGTCGAGGCACCGGATGGCACACCGGCCCTCGCGACGCTGCCATCGTCCAGCGTGACGTCTGCTTCTACAGTGGGGTTGCCGCGTGAGTCGAGAATTTCCCGACCACGAATTTCCTTAATCTTGATCATTGTTATTCCATCTATTGGGGCGAGGCAGGCACTCCGAGGCCATACTGCGCCTCCTGGTAGCCGCGGTGTTTGACGGTCGCGTCGATCGACATGAGCGTCTCCAGCAATTCTTTCATCTTATCGAGTGGCCAGGCATTAGGACCATCACTTAGGGCCGTGTCGGGATCCGGGTGCGTCTCCATGAAGAAACCCGCGACACCGGCAGCCGCTGCTGCCCTGGCGAGTACCGGAATAAACTCGCGACGCCCGCCGGACGCCGTGCCCAGGCCACCGGGCTGCTGTACCGAGTGCGTCGCATCGAACACGACCGGGGCACCGGTACCGCGCATGACCGCCAGGCTGCGCATGTCCGACACGAGATTGTTATAGCCGAAAGAGAAGCCGCGCTCGCACACCATGATGTTGTCATTGCCCGTCGACCTGGCCTTGTCGACGACGTTCTGCATTTCCCAGGGCGAGAGGAACTGCCCTTTCTTGATGTTCACAGGCAAGCCCGCCGCTGCCGTGCGCAGGATGAAATTCGTCTGGCGGCACAGGAAAGCCGGCGTCTGTAACACGTCCACGACGTCGGCCACTTCATCCATTGGCGTGTCTTCGTGCACATCGGTCAGCACAGGCAGTGCCAGCTGACGCTTGACCTCCGCGAGGATGCGCAGGCCCTCTTCCATGCCCGGACCACGGAAGCCATCGCGCGAAGAGCGATTTGCCTTGTCGAACGAGGACTTGTAGATGAACGGGATACCCAGCTCGCCCGTCATTTCCTTGAGCGCGCCTGCGGTATCGAGCGTCATCTGCAGGCTCTCGACCACGCAGGTACCTGCAATCAGGAAGATCGGCCGATCGTTGCCCGCGTCGAAATGGCAGAGCTTCATCCCTGCGCCGCCTCTGGAAGCGCGCTTTCACGATGTGCTCTCACCGCCGCAATGTAGCTCTTGAACAGCGGATGCCCATCGCGCGGGTTCGACGTGAACTCGGGGTGGAACTGGCTCGCCAGGAAGAACGGGTGGCCGGGCAGTTCCACCATCTCGACGAGGTTATCGACCGACAGGCCCGAAAAGACCAACCCGGCTTTACTCAGGCGATCGCGATAGTGGTTGTTGACCTCGTAGCGATGCCGGTGGCGCTCGACAATTTCGGTCGCGCCGTAGCTGCGCGCGGCAAGCGTCCCTTCAGCCAGCGTGACCGCCTGGGCACCAAGCCGCATCGTACCGCCCAGATCTGAGTCCTCACTGCGCTCCTCGGTGCTGCCTGCCGCGTCCTGCCACTCGGTAATCAGTCCCACGACCGGGTGCGGCGTGTCGCTGTCGAACTCCGTGCTCATGGCACCCTCGAGCCCGGCCAGGTTGCGCGCTGCCTCGATGACAGCGACCTGCATGCCAAGGCAGATGCCGAGGTACGGGATACCGCTCTCACGGGCATAGCGCACGGCTTCGATCTTGCCTTCGATGCCGCGGTCGCCGAAGCCCCCGGGTACGACGATGCCATCCATGCCACGCAGGCAGTCAGGGCCGTTCTTCTCGATATCCGTGGAATCCAGGAAATGAATCCTGACCTTGGTACGCGTATGAATACCACCGTGCTGCAGCGCCTCGACGAGTGAAATGTACGAGTCCTTCAGCTCCATGTACTTGCCGACCATGGCCACATCGACCTCGTTCGTCGGGTTCTGCTTCGCCTCCACGACCTCGTCCCACTCGTGCAGGTCGGCTTCAGGCAGATCCAGCCCGAGCTGCTTCGTGACGATTTCGTCCAGCCCCTGCTCGTGCATCATCGCCGGAATCTTGTACAGGTCGTCGGCGTCATAAGCGGAAATGACCGCTTTCTCAGGGACATTGGTGAATAATGCGATCTTCTTGCGCTCGTCGGACGGCAACGGTTTCTCCGAGCGGCACACCAGTATGTCCGGCTGAATGCCGATCGAACGCAGTTCTTTTACCGAGTGCTGCGTCGGTTTCGTCTTGATTTCCGAACTCGTCGGTATGAACGGCACGAGCGTCAGGTGAACGTAAACGACACGGTCCTTGCCAAGTTCGATGCCCATCTGGCGGATAGCCTCGAGAAACGGCAGAGACTCGATGTCGCCGACCGTACCGCCGATTTCGACCAGGCAAATATCGGCGTCACCGGCGCCCTTCCTGACGCCTTCCTTGATCTCGTTGGTAATGTGCGGGATGACCTGTACGGTCGCGCCCAGGTAATCGCCGCGGCGCTCCTTGGCAATGACACTCTCGTAAATGCGCCCGGTCGTGTAATTGCTGTGGCGCCCTCCCTTGGCGGTCCTGACGAAACGCTCGTAGTGGCCGAGGTCGAGATCGGTCTCCGTGCCGTCATGGGTCACGAATACTTCGCCATGCTGGAAGGGACTCATCGTCCCCGGATCCACGTTGATGTATGGATCGAGCTTGATCATGCTGATCGTGAGTCCACGCGCTTCGAGAATCGCGCCAAGGCAGGCCGACGTAATACCCTTCCCCAGGGAAGAGACCACGCCACCGGTAATGAATACATAAGATGTCATGTGTGAGCTCAGGGCAACGTGCCCAAACAAGGTAAACAGCTCAAAACGAGAAAGGGTTGGAGCAAAGCACTGCGTGGCTCGCGATGTGCTTCTTCCAACCCTGAAAAAATTCCGCGCCGTCGTTGGTCAAAGACGGTATTAAAGTCTACCGAAGAGACCCTGGCTTAACAACGACCGCACGCCGTTAATGCAGGGCGGGACGATCCTTCCAGCGTACGGCGACGCCGGGCGATGTGGTCGCGCCGGCGGCGGTCCAGAGGTCGCCGACGGCAACCAGTTCGTCGCCCGCATAGATCAGCGGCACCCGGTCTCGCATCCAGGGGACCACGCCCTCTTCCTGAAGTAATTTCTTCAATTTCTTTGTATGTGCCTGACTATCAAGGCGTATCTTCTCGCCTCCCTTGCGTGCTGCGAGGCGCAATTTGGGTCCGACGAGTTGCGGGTCGAGGCCACGATCCACGCCCGGCTCGAAGAACAGCGTACCGAGTCCACTGCCCAGCCTGACCGCGCTGCTCGCAATCGGTCCTTCCGGCAAGGTATCGGCCAGCCTGTCGGACAGCAGGTACAGGCCGTCGCGGTAACGCCTTGCCGATCCGCCCGGCCAGCGCAATTGCGGTTGTGCATCGACACGCGCGCGCAACACCTCGTCGAGAATGGTATCGAGCTGCAAGGCCGTCGGCACCGTCAGTCCGCAGGCGCGCAGCGCATGCCGCACCAGGTTCTTCTGCCGGTGCCGCGGCAGGTCGAGCAACGCGCCGATGGGCAGCCGTTGCGGCAGCCCGCCCAGGGCCTCGAGGTCAATACTGGCGAGATCGGACAGCAGGCTGGTCGCTTCGCTGGCATGCAGGGCCGAGCGCTGCAGACGCATCGCGATATCCGGCCACCGCGTTTGCAGGCACGGTATGACCTCGTGGCGCAGAAAATTCCGGTCGAAGCGCGTGTCAGCGTTCGATGGGTCTTCGATCCAGTGAATATCGTGCGCCTCTGCGTAGGCGCGTAACTCGGCCCGGTCGAACGCCAGCAGCGGCCGGACCAGCCACCCCGGTCCAAAGCGGCGCACCGCACCGATGCCGGCAATGCCGGCCGGCCCGCTGCCGCGAACGAGATTGAGCAACAGCGTTTCGGCCTGGTCTTCACGGTGGTGGGCACTCAGGAGCCAGTCGCCCGCCTCCAGCATGTCGTGCAGGGCGCTGTACCGTGCATCCCGGGCCGAGCCTTCAGGCCCTTTTCCGGACTCGAGCTGCACGTCTACCGTTTGGCAGCGAAAGGCAATCCCGCACGACTCGGCGAAAGCCCTGCAATGACGATTCCAGTCCTCTGCCTGGCGTTGCAGGCCATGATCGATATGCACGGCGAGGACCGGAATCTTGGCGTCTGCCAGCGCATGGGCCAGCACCGAGGAATCCAGTCCACCGCTGAATGCGATGACGTAACGGGATGGGCGTTCGGCCTGGTATTCGAGCGCGGCCAGTCGTTCGAGCAGCTGCTCGCGGGTAAAACTCACGCTTCCTTGTAATGCCCGAAGCTGGCCAGCCGCCGCTGCCGTTCCTCAAGCAGCTCCTCGGTCGACATTGAACCCAGTTCCTCCAGGTTCTTCAGCAATGCATTGCGGATAATCTCCGCGGCTTCCCGCGGGTTGCGATGCGCTCCGCCCAGCGGCTCCTCGAGCACCTCGTCGACGAGCTTGAATTCGTTGAGCTGGGTCGCCGTAATGCGCATCGCCTCAGCCGCCTCTTCGGCTTTCTCGGCGCTCTTCCAGAGAATCGAGGCGCAGCCTTCGGGCGAAATGACCGAGTAGACGCTGTAGCGCAGCATGAGCAAACGATCGCAGAGACCGATCGCCAGCGCGCCACCCGACCCGCCTTCACCGATGACGACGCTGATAATCGGCGTTTTCAGGCCGGCCATGAGGTACAGGCTGTAGGCGATTGCCTCGCTCTGGCCGCGTTCCTCGGCGCCCACGCCGGGGTAGGCGCCCGGCGTGTCGATAAAGGTCACGACAGGCAATGAGAACTTCTCGGCCATGCGCATGAGGCGCTGCGCCTTACGGTAGCCCTCGGGCTTCGGCATGCCGTAGTTGCGGCGCACGCGTTCCTTGGTATCGCGGCCCTTCTGGTGGCCGATAAAGACCACCGAATGCCCGTCGATCCGCCCCACCCCACCGATGATGGCCGGGTCGTCCGCATACATGCGGTCGCCGTGCAGTTCCTGGAAATCCGGTGAGATCAGGCTGAGGTAGTCCTGGGTGTACGGCCGTGACTCGTGGCGCGCCACGCGCGCGATCTGCCAGGGACTCAGCTTGGCGAAGATGCTCTTGGTCAGGGATTGGCTTTTCGCCTTGAGGCGCGCGACTTCCTCGTTGATGTTGATTTCGGAATCATCACCGACATAGCGCAGCTCCTCGATCTTCGCCTCCAGCTCGGCGATCGGCTGCTCAAAATCCAGAAATTTTATATCCATCAGTTCAGCTCGCGCCCGGGCGTATACAGTAGACGCACATTATTGTTCCCGAGTAGCTCAGTCAACTTGTCTCGCAGCTCGCGGCTGGGCCGAACGGCCCATTCCGGCCCCAGGGACAGCCGCGCCGATGCACTGGAACCGACGTAGCGCACCGATACATCGCAGCTTCCCTTGCGAAACGGGAGCAACAGGTCGTGCAGCTGGGCCAGCAGCGCTTCGCCCTGCCCGTTGGGGGCAATACTCAATACCATGCCCTTTGCCCGGGACTCGATGACGCGGTCGATGTGCAGGACGTTCTTGGCGTTGATCGTCCAGCTGCCGATGAAGTCGTCGTAGCGCAACCCGCCGGAGACGACCACGATCTCGTCCTTGACGAGCAGGTGACTGAATTCCTGGAAGGCCTCGCTGAACAGGCTGATTTCCATACGCCCGGTATCGTCGTCGAGGACGACGCTCACCCGATTGCCGCGCTTGCGCACGTCCACGATCAACCCTGCCACGCTCGCCTCGCGCCGTGCCGCGTAGTCGCGCTCACCCTTGTTGTTCTGGGGAGCTGGCTCTGCAGTGATTTCTCCCAGTTTGCCATCGACGAAGAAGCGCGCATCGTGACGCACGGCATCGAACGGATGCCCGGTAAGGTAGAGACCCAGTGCTTCCTTTTCGTTGCTCAGGAGCACGTGCTCCTGCCACTCGGCGAGCCGCACCGGCTTTAGTTGCACTTCCTCGACCGCGGCCGTGTCGCCCAGCCCGAACATGTCGTTCTGGCCGGCCGCCGCGGCCCTGGCCTGCTGGTCGGCGCTGCGCAGTGCTTCGGGAACGAGGTGCATCAAGCTGCGCCGTGTCTCGCCGAAGGAATCCATGGCACCGGACTTGATCATCGCTTCGAGCGTGCGCCGATTGATCTTCTCGTGATCGACGCGGCGGCAGAATTCCGCGAGGCCTTTGTAAGGTCCGTTGGCTTCGCGATCGGCGATCAGCGACTCCACTGCCCCGCGGCCAACGCCCTTGATGGCACCCAGGCCATACAGGATCGTATCCGCTGACGGCACGCTGAAATGATAGGACGACGCGTTGATATCGGGCGCCAGCAGCGTCAGCCCCAGCTGCCGGCAGTCGTCCTTGAGCGTCACGAGGCGATCCGTGTTCTGCAGGTCGGCACTCATGACCGCGGCCATGAATGCCGCCGGGTAATGCGCTTTCAGGTACGCCGTCTGGTAGGACAGTACCGCGTAGGCGGCCGAATGGGACTTGTTGAAGCCGTAGCCCGCAAACTTCTCCATGAGGTCGAAAATATGTGTGGCCGTCTTGTCGGCCACACCACGCTCCGTTGCGCCCGTCACGAAGATCTCGCGTTGCTTCGCCATCTCCTCGGGTTTCTTCTTGCCCATGGCGCGCCGCAACAAGTCTGCCGCGCCGAGCGAATAGCCGGCGAGCACCTGTGCGATCTGCATGACCTGTTCCTGGTAGAGGATGACGCCGTAGGTCTCCTCGAGGACCGGCTTTAGTTCCGGGTGCAGGTAATCGATATCCGCCTTGTTCGACGCATGCTTGCGCGTGATGAAGTCGTCCACCATCCCGGACTGCAACGGACCGGGGCGGAACAACGCAACCAGCGCCACAAGGTCGTCGAACTGATCCGGTCGCATGCGCTTGATCAGGTCACGCATGCCGCTGGACTCCAGCTGGAACACAGCGGCGGTCCGCGTGCTGCGCAGCAATTCAAACGTCTTCGGGTCTCGCCCCGGTATGCGGCTGATATTGAGGTCGAGACCGGGATTGGTCTCGTTGGCAATGCGCACGGCCCAGTCGATTATCGTGAGCGTCTTGAGGCCGAGGAAATCGAACTTGACGAGGCCGACAGCCTCGACGTCGTCCTTGTCGAGCTGCGTCACGACATTGGTGCCGCCCTCTTCACAATAAAGTGGTGCGAAATCCGTCAGGGGCCCGGGCGAAATGACCACGCCGCCGGCATGCTTGCCCGCGTTGCGCACCAGGCCTTCGAGCGACATTGCGAGATCGATGATCGCCGTGACCTCTTCATCATCGCGATACATCGTTGCCAGCTCGTCGGACTGCTCGAGGGCTTTTTCGAGGGTGATGCCGATCTCGAACGGCACAAGCTTGGCGATCCGGTCGACAAACCCGTAGGGCTGGCTTAGCACGCGGCCGCAATCGCGAATCACGGCTTTCGCCGCCATCGTGCCAAACGTAATGATTTGCGACACGCGCTCGCGGCCGTATCGTTGCGCCACGTAGTCAATGACAGCGTCGCGCCCTTCCATGCAGAAGTCGACGTCGAAGTCCGGCATCGAAACGCGCTCGGGATTGAGAAAGCGCTCGAACAGGAGATCGTGTTCCAGCGGGTCCAGGTCGGTAATACCCAACACCCAGGCAACCAGTGAGCCGGCACCGGAACCACGACCCGGACCGACCGGCACGTTATTCTCGCGCGCCCAGCGTATGAAGTCCGCGACGATCAGGAAGTACCCCGGGAAACCCATGGATTGAATGACATCCAGCTCGCTTCTCAGGCGCTCGAGGTACGGTGCACTGAATGCCGGGCGCTCCTTTTCCGGTATCTCGCGAACCGCGTAGATCGTCTCGAGAGCGGCATCCAGTCCGCGGCGCGCTTCAACTTCGAGGAACTCCGCTTCCGTCTGCCCATCGGGAACCGGGAATGCCGGCAAGACACTCTCACCGAGACGCAGGTCGAGATTGCAGCGCCGCGCTATCTCGATGGTGTTGGTGAGTGCTTCAGGCGCGTCGGCAAACAGCTCTGCCATTTCCTCCGGCGTGCGCAGGTATTGTTGTGGGCTGTATTTCCTGGGCCTGTCCGCATCCGACAGAACGCGCGAATCGTGAATACAGACGCGCGCTTCGTGCGCATTGAAATCGTCCGCGCTGAGAAAGCGCACATCGTTGGTCGCAACGACGGGAACCCCGGTCTCGCTCGCGAGTTCCAGGCTTGCGCGCACACAACCCTCCTCCCCGCTGCGGCCGGTACGGATCAACTCGAGATAGAAGCGGTCCGGAAAGATCTCCCGCCAGTGGGCCAGCAGCGCTTTCGCCTGTTGCCTGTGACTGGCGTGGAGCGCGTGGCCAATATCGCTGTGCAGCCCGGCAGACAGCGCGATCAGGCCCTCACAGCTCTTCGCGGTGAGCCATTCACGCCGCGCGAGTGGCTCACCGCGGACCTGGCCCTCAATATAGCTGCGCGTCACGAGTTCGGACAGGTTGCGGTAGCCATCATTGTCCTGCACGAGCAACAGCAACGTGTACGGACGGTCCGGCTCATCCTCGTTGAGGATGCGCAGGTCGAGTCCGATGACGGGTTTCACGCCGGCCGCGATCGCCTTGCGATAGAACTTTACGAGGCCGAACAGGTTGTTCTGATCCGTCAGCGCGACTGCGGGCATCCCGGCTTCCGCGCACCGATTCATGAGCGCCGGAATACGAACGGTACTGTCCACCATCGAGTATTCGGTGTGCACGTGCAGGTGTACGAAGCCCGGCTTGCTCACGAGGCAGCCCTCACCGGCGCAAAACTGAAGCGATGTTGCTCGCAGGGACCGTGCATCTGCAGGCGCTCGCAGTGAATCTGCGTGCCATACCCTTTGTGGCGTGCGAACCCATACTCAGGGTGAATCCGGTCGAGGAACTCCATGATGCCATCGCGCGTCGTCTTGGCGATGATCGACGCCGCGCTGATGGCCGGCACCTTGCCGTCTCCACCGACGATCGCCTCGCCCGCTATTCTCTGTCCGTCGAAAACGAGGTCCGGCAAGCGGTTGCCATCTACCTGGACACCATCCGGTGTCACCGGCAGGTTGCCGACGGCGCGCCGCATGGCCAGCATCGTGGCGGCCAGGATGTTCATCTCGTCGATCTCCGCCGGATTCGCCCATGCGACCGACCAGGCCAGGGCACGCGTGCGAATCTCGCGAGCCAGGTCGTCGCGACGCCGCGCGGAGAGCTTCTTCGAGTCGGCAAGTCCATCGATCGGGTCGCCCGGCCGCAAGATCACGGCGCTGGCCACAACGGGGCCCGCGAGAGGACCGCGCCCTGCCTCGTCGACTCCTGCGACGAGCCCGCCTGGTTCGAACAGTGTTGCCTGCTGCATGGGTGGTGTGACTGTGCCCCGTTATCGCCGCGCGAGATCAAGGACTGCGTCGGCGGCATGCTGGTCTGCATCCAGTGCCAGCTCCTGCCTGAGTCTATCAAATCTCTCGCTGATGGATTGCCGTCGCTGCGGACTCTCGAGCAGCGCCACGACGGCGTCGGCGATCGCCTCCGGCTGTGCGTCCTGCTGAATGAACTCCGGCACCAGCGGCTCTTCCGTCAGCAGGTTGGGCAACGTGTAGTGGGTCAGCTTGACCAGTCGAAAAACCTTGACCAGCAGGTAGGTCAGGGGTGCAACCCGATACGTTGCAACCGTGGGCTTGCGCAGCAAAGCCGCTTCAAGAACCGCCGTACCGGAGGCCTGCAGAACGACGTCCGCGGCAGACATGGCCCGCTCCGCATCGCCGTCGAGCAGCTCTACCTTGCCGACGAGCCCGGCTGCAGCGATTTGCTCGGCAATGAGCGACTTGAGTTTCGGCGCGGCCACGGGCGTGACGAAGCGAACGTCGGGTCGCTGCGCGAGAATAGCCTGCATGGCTTCGGCGAGGATGCCGCCGAGGCGTTGCACCTCACCGTGGCGACTCCCGGGCATCACCGTGACGATCTCCGGTGCGTCTAAGCCGAGTGCGGAGCGTGCGCCCATCGTGTCGACGACCTCGGGTGCCGCGTAGGCCTTGGGATGCCCGACAAATACGGCCCTGACATCGTGCGCTGCGTACAACGCGGGCTCGAACGGCAAAATGCAGAGTACCGTATCGGCCGCCTTTCTCACTTTCCGGACGCGCCCTGCGCGCCAGGCCCAGATCGACGGACTCACATAGTGCACCGTCCGAACGCCCGCCTTGCGCAGCTTGATCTCCAGGCCCAGGTTGAAGTCGGGCGCATCGACACCGACGAACACGTCGGGAGGAGATGCCGTCCAGCGACCGACAAGCTGACGTCTCAGTCGCAGCAGCCGGGGAATGTGAGCAAGCGGTTCCACGAGCCCCATCACGGCAAGCGACTCCGACGGCTCCCAGCACTCACAGCCGGCCGCGATCATTTCCGGCCCCGCCACACCTTCGAAGGTCGCCTCGGGATGACGAGCGCGAATGGCCCGTATCAGTCCGGCGCCAAGCACGTCACCGGATGCTTCACCAGCAACCAGGCCAATTCTCATACCGGACGCCTAGCGCGCGAGGCCGCGCTCGGATGAGCGCAGCGATTCCAGGAACAGGTCGAGCTCTGGCTGGGTTTTCGCCAGTTCCGCTATTTCCTCGATGGCCTCGGCCTTCTTCTTGCCGCTCCTGAATGTTATGCGGTAGGCATGCTTGATGTTGCGAATCTCATCCACCGAAAAATCGCGCCGTTTCAACCCCTCGCTGTTGATGCCGCGTGCAACGGCAGGCTGACCGGACACCATCGTGTACGCAGGCACGTCACGGTTGACGCCGGTGTACATACCGAGAAATGCATGCGCCCCGATCCTGCAGAACTGATGCACGCCTGAAAAGCCGCCACAAATCACCCAGTCACCCACGTGCACATGACCGGCAAGCGTCGTGTTGTTGGCCATGATGGTCTGGTTGCCGACGACACAATCGTGTGCGATATGCACATAGGCCATGATCCAGTTATCGTTGCCGACGACCGTATCGCCAGCGTCCTGGGTGGTACCGCGACTCAACGTACAGAACTCGCGAATCGTATTGCGGTCACCGATGGTCAGGCGCGTCGGCTCACCAGCGTACTTCTTGTCCTGCGGATCGTCGCCAATCGAGGCAAACTGGTAGATACGGTTGTCTTTCCCGATTCTCGTCGGCCCATTGACGACAACATGGCTGTCGATGCGCGTGCCGCTGCCTATCTCGACGTCATCACCGATAATCGAGTAAGGACCAATCTCCACATCGTCGGCAATCCTGGCCTTGTCCGACACAATGGCTGTCGCGTGAATCATTTCTTTTCCAGTTTCTTGACGCGTTCCTGCAGCGCTTCGATGCGCCTGAACCGTCCAACTTTCTTTATCCAGTCCTTCGACGGCTCCGCAGGGAAACTCGCGAGGTACGTGCCCGGTTCCGTAATGTCCTTGGACGCAAACGACTTGGCGCCGACAATGACGTCGTCGCAAATCGTGATATGCCCTACCGCGCCACCTTGTCCGGCAAACAGGCAGCGCTTGCCGATCGTTGTGCTGCCCGCGATACCGACCATGCCGGCCATTGCCGTGTGCGCGCCAATGTGCACATTGTGCGCAATCATGCAGAGGTTATCGATGCGCACGCCGTCTTCGATGATCGTGTCATCGATAGCGCCGCAATCCACCGTCGTATTCGCTCCGATCTCGACATCGTCGCCAATGCGGACGCCACCGAGCTGGGGAACCTTGACCCAGCCCGCAGGCGTCATGGCATTGCCGAAACCATCTGCACCGAGGACAACGCCCGGGTGAAAAATGCCGCGCCTGCCGATCGATACTGCGCGTGCCAGCGTCACGTTCGCGATGAAACGGCAGTCGTCGCCGACATGGCAGTCCGGACCGATCACCGTACCCGGTCCGACAAAGACGTTCTCGCCAATCGTCGAACGTTCACCCACAACGACATTGGGCGCAAGATGCGCGGAAGCCGCTACTGTCGCTGAAGCATCCACCACAGCCGACGCATGGATGCCGGGCGTGAATGCCGGCGGCGGACAAACGACGGCCGCCATGCGCGCATAGCACGCGTACGGGTCATCGTGCAGCAGTACGGGGACGGGCGAGTCCGCCGCATCGGCCGGACGCAAGATGACAGCAGCCGCCTTCGTTGAAAACAGCTGCTCCTTGTAGGCCTTGTTGGCAAGGAATGTCAGCGACTCGTGAGTGGCGTTCGGCAGCGACGCGACGCCGCTGACGACAGCGTCAGGATCGCCGATCAGCTCGCAGCCAAACCGTGTGGCAAGTTCTCCGAGGCTGATCGGCATTGGCAAGGATCTAGCGAGCGCCGGCTGCCTGGTAGTTGGCTTCGACAGCGCGTCAAGTACGTCGTCCGTAATATTGACGGCGGCATTCACATACAGTACGCCGTCGCCGACGATCAGGTCGTAGCCCTGTGCCTGTGCGTAGTCCTGAACTTCCTTGAGCATCGCGCGCTGCAGCAGACCGAATTCCTCGTTCTGGCGAAGGTTCAGGTCTTCCTGGAATTCGTTCTGCAGACGTGTCGAGCTCACGCTGCAAATCACGCAGTTCCTTTTCGCATTTGCGGCGTTCAGTCTCGCCCATTACCGCAAGGTCCTTCTGAGCCTTTGCTGCCTGCTCTTCGTACTCTTTCTGCTTCGCCTGGAATCTCACGCTGGCGTGGCGCAAACTCTTCCTGCAATGCATCCATGGCGGCTTTGGTCTGCGGCGCCCGTTCGATCAATGCCGGCAGGCTGACTACGCCGATCTTCATATCCTGTGCAGCTGCCGGAATTGCGAACGCACAAACCAGGGCAGCGCCCATTACAGCTTTAACCAGCTGTTTGCTTTGCAAATTCATAAATAAATCCATCACTCATTAAAATGCTTGTCCAATGGAGAACTGGAAGCGTTCCAGTTCGTCTCCGAAGTACCTGTCATTGCCCTCATACTCATTCAGCGGATACGCATAACTGAAGCGGAACAACCCCAGTGGCGCGAGCCACTGTACGCCAATTCCAACCGACGAGCGCAACTCATCGAAGTCCGGTTTGTACTCGATCGGGCTGCCCAGTTTGTCGGTAAACTCGACTTCGCCCGTGTTGAAGACATTGCCGACATCGTAAAACAGGCTCGCTCTTGCCTGGCTGGCCAACTTCTCGGGAAGCGGGATTATAAGCTCTAGCTGACTCGCAACCAACATGTTGCCGCCGTAGGGCCTGCCAAAGCTGTCACGCGGTCCGAGATAGGACTCTTTGAAGCCGCGTACTGACTGCGGTCCACCACCGTAGAACTGCTTGTACGGGGGCAGTGCCGTGGTATCGCCGAGGGCCTCGCCGATGCCCAGCTCTGCGTTCAGACGCAAGGTCCACTTGGTGCTCAGAGCGGGAAGTACTTCGTAAAGTTGTAGCGCGCCTGGTAGATACTCGACGTCGCTGCCCGGAACGGCCATCGCCCAGGAACAACTGCTGCCGCGTGCCGCGGTTCGCGAACAGGGAGCGGTTGCGACTGTCGTAGGACCAGCCCGGCGATCAGTTCAAACGTGTCGAACTCGGTGCCGTTAAAGACAAAGCCATTGCCGACATCCTGTTCGAACGGGTTGCCGTTATTGGCCACCCAGTCCTGCGCCTGCTGCGTACTGTTCCTGGACGAGATCAGCTCGGAGTGCTGGTAGGTTCACGCCAAAAGACAGGGTCTGGTATTCGGAAATCGGATAACCGTAGTCAATCGTCGCACCGGCACTCGTCGTCGAGAAATCCGACGCAGCCGAAGTGAACTGCGTGATGTCCCGGTAGTTGATACTGAGCGTTCGGCGCACACCGTCCATCGTGCGGTAGGGATCCGTATGCGAAATGCTGTAGAGCTTCTGAAAACGGCCCGAGTTCAGCTCCACCGCAACGCGATTGCCGGTGCCCAGGAAGTTCGTGTGAACGATACTGCCGTTCAGCATGACCTTCTGCGATTCCGAATAGCCCACGCCACCGGAAAACTGACCGGGCATGCGGTATTCGAGATCGAAGTCGACATCGACAAGATCCGGGCTTCCGGGTACCGGCGTGTTGTCTATTCGACTTCTCTCGACGTACGGCAATCGCTGCAGGCGAATCTTGGAGCGATCCATCGAGCCTGTTCGACAGGTAGGAACCTTCCATCTGACGCATTTCGCGGCGCAGCACTTCGTCGTCGACCTCGTTGACGCCGTGGAAATTGATGTTGCGAACGTAGACTCGATTTTGCGGATTGACGAAGAAGGTAACCGTCGCTTCTTTCTTCTCGCGGTCGAGTTCCGGCACAGGTTCGATTTCGGCGTTGGCGTAGCCTTCTTCGCCGAGCCGGAACGACATGAGTTCCGCCGACTGGGTCAGCAGGTTCTGGTTAAAAACCGAACCGGGCTGCGCAATCACCATGCTGCGCAGGAACAGCTCGTCGATGACCATCTCACCAACGAGCTTGACCTCGGAGATCGTGTACAGCTCGCCTTCGTCAATGTTGATCGTAACGAAAATATCCTTCTTGTTCGGCGAGATCGCGACCTGCGTCGATTCGATCTTGAAATCCGCGTAGCCACGGTCCATGTAGAACGAACGCAGGATCTCGAGGTCGCCTTCCAGGGCTTCCTTGGCGTAGCGATCGTCCTGGCGAATCCAGGACAGCCAGTTCGCCGTGTCGAGCGTGAAATCGGCGCGAATCTCCTTGTCGGTGAACGTCTTGTTACCGACGATATTGACCTGGCGAATCTTCGCGCGGTCGCCCTCTTTCACGTCGATCTTGATGCGTACCGTGTTGTTCGGGCGGTCCTGGATCGTCGTATCGATGGCAACGCCGTACTTGCCACGATCGTAGTACTGCTCGCGCAGGAACATTTCCACGTTGTCGAGGACGGAACGATCGAACGTGCGACCGCGCGCGAGACCGACACCTCGAAGGGACTCCATCAGGTCTTCCGTCTTGATGTCCTTGTTGCCGTCGATTTCGAAGCTTTCAATAGACGGACGCTCGCGCACAACAATCAGCAGCGTGTCGCCATCGCGACGCATCTCGATATCGTCGAAAAGGTCCTGACCGTACAGCGCCCGGATCGCCTCACCAATGCGTACGCCATCAACCGTGTCACCGATATTGATCGGCAGGTAGTTGAATACCGTACCTTCGGAAATACGTTGCAGACCCTCGACTCGCATGTCCTTGACGACGAAGTCGCCGGCCGCCATGGATGACAATGGCAACATGGCCAGCAAAGCGAATAATGTATTTCTCATCTGCAAAGTATTTCCGTCCGTCCCGGTCAGTTCAGGATTCTTGCGATATCGTTGTAAAACGCAAAGCTCATCAAGAGGAGCAGCGCAAGTATGCCAACTTGCTGCCCGATAATCTGCGCCCGATCGGTCAGCGGACTGCCTTTTATCCACTCGGCTGCCTGGTAGACGATCTGTCCGCCGTCGAGTACCGGTATCGGCAACAGGTTAAGCACCCCGAGGCTGATACTGATGATCGCCATGAAACCGAGGAAACTGCTCATTCCTCGCTCCGCCGACTCACCCGCGTACTGGGCAATATTGATCGGCCCGCTTATGTTCTTCATGGAAACATCGCCAGTCACCATGCGACCGAGCATGCGAATTGTGAACAATGTCGATTCCCAGGTCTTGGCCACACCGGCACCGAGTGACTCCAGGGGTGAATAGGTACGCCGCGTATAGTAGTCAAGAAATGTCTCAGACCGCTCGACACCCATAATGCCGCGCCTGTCTTCGCCGGTACCGCTCGCAGCCAGCGTCAAGCTCACGGTTGCCGACTCGCCATCGCGGAGATACGTTACATCGACCGGCTCGCCCGGCCTCGTCCTGACGACTTCCAACAAGTCATTCCAGGACGCTATCTCTTCACCGTCAACGCTCGAAATAAGATCGCCCGGCATCAGACCCGCGCCTTGCGCAGGACCGCCTGCTGTCAGCCCTCCCACCAATGCGGGCGGCTGCCAGATTTCAAAGCCCAGTCCATCGAACAACACGCCGGGTTCGGTGAGGCGACTTGCTTCGCTGCCGACATCAATCGTCGCTTGCCGAGTGCCACCTCGTTCACTTTCCAGCGTCAGCCGGATCTCGCCGGTCGTCACCATCGCATCCAGGAGAGCAACCAGCGCCGATTCCCAGTCCTGGGGCTGCTTGTCGCCGATGGCGACGATCTTGTCGCCATACTGGAGACCCGCCTTGTCTGCGAACGAATCAGGAACGACGTTTCCGACTGCGGGCTGCAGCACCATGACGCCCGGAGAGAGCAGGTACCAGTACACGGCGATGGCCAGCAGGAAGTTAAACGCCGGCCCGGCCAGCAACACGGCAATTCGCGCCGGAATCGGACGCTGGTCAAACGCGCGTCCCTCGTCGGCGGGGTCGATATCGCCTTCCCGGCTATCGAGGAACCTCACGTAGCCGCCAAGCGGGATGGCGGCGATGCAGTACTCGGTCTTGTCCGCCCCTGCACGCCGGGACCAGATCGGTTTGCCGAATCCAACAGAGAAGCGCAGCACTTTCATGCCGGCCCAGCGGCCGACGATGTAGTGCCCGTACTCGTGCACCGCGACCAGGATGCTGATCGCAATGATGAAAAAGAGGAGATCTGTCAGCGCACTACCCATTGACTGCATTCATCCCTTGTTGACTGGTGCCCGGAGCCACAGTTCCCGCAGCATTGCATAACACGCTAAACCAAACCCGATGAATCTTACCTGAACGTCGCATCATGCCAGTCCCAGCCAGCCGACGCCCAGGGCGAACATCGGCGCCGCCGCGGCAACAGAATCGATCCGGTCGAGCACGCCTCCATGTCCCGGGAACAGCGTACCGCTGTCTTTCACACCGGCCGTGCGTTTGAACATGCTAACCGTCAGATCGCCGACCACCGAAATGGCTGCGACGGCCAGGCAGAACGGCAGGAACACGGCAACCGAGAGATCGCGCGCCGTCGCCGTCGCCAGGGCCAGGCCCCCCACGAGCAACAGACCGCCAATGACACCCTCCCAGGTCTTGCCCGGGCTGATGGCCGGAGCCAGCTTGACGCGCCCGAACTTCTTGCCCGCAAAATACGCGCCCGCGTCGGCTGCCCAGACGATCAACATCGTGAAAATGAGGTACTCAACGCCAAGTCGAATCAGGTGTATCAGTGCCGCATACAGGGGCACAATAACCAGGAGCCCGCAGAGCCAGCGTACCGGCGCAGGAATCGCTGTCGGGAACCGGAGATTCCACAGAAACGCGACAAACCACCATGCACAGGCGACCTGAAGGATCGTTGTCGTCTGTTCCGGCCCGGCGAAGTGCGCCAGCGCGAGCCCAACCGCAACAACGGCTGTGTAAATCGCCTTTACCACGAACGAGGACGTATTCAGGAATCCGGCCCATTCCCAGGCGCCGGCCACCAGCAACAGTCCTATGAGCCATTCCGCGTAATACAACGGCAATGCGAACAACACCACGGCGATCAGAATCAGCGAAATAACGGCTGTGATTATTCTTGTTTTCAGCATTTAACCGCCTCTACCTGGTCGCCCGTATGGCCGAACCGCCGTTGCTTGCCTGCGTAGTAAGCAAGCGCCATGTCGAAGTCGGACTTGTCGAAGTCCGGCCAAAGGACTTCTGAAAACCAGAGCTCCGCGTACGCGAGATTCCACAGCAGGAAATTACTGATGCGCCGCTCGCCACCGGTCCGAATCAAGAGGTCCGGATCGGGGATGTCCGCCAGCCGTAACGCGCCCGCAAACCCTTCTTCATCGATGTCAGCGACGCTGATCTCGCCGGCAGCCGCCTGCCGCGCCAGCGACTGAGCCGCCTGCACGATGTCCCAACGACCGCCAAACGCCACGGCAACGTTGAGAAACAGCCCGGTATTGCCGGCGGTCTTTCGCTCCGCCTCGGCCATTTTCTGCTGCAGTCCGCTGCCAAGCTGCTCGAGAGCGCCGACAAACCGAAGCCTTACGTTATTACGATGCAGCTCGGCCACTTCTCGTCGCAGCGCCTCGACGAACAGGTTCATCAGGCTGCTGACCTCTTCCTCGGGCCGCTTCCAGTTTTCGCTGCTGAAAGCGAACAATGTCAGGTAACTGACGCCACGCTCCGCGGCCGCCTCGACGGTGGCCCTGACCGACTTGACCCCGGCACGATGACCCGAATGACGTGCTTTGCCCCGCGCCCGCGCCCACCGCCCGTTGCCGTCCATAATGACAGCGACATGAGTGGGAACTTTGGTGGGCTCGGAAGACACAAGCAGAAGCGACGGAAATTCCGTCAGATCTCCATGAGCTCCGCTTCTTTTACGGCCAGTACCTCGTCGATCTCGGCGATGTATTTGTCCGTGACCGCCTGTATCTCGCCCTCGGCCCGATGTTCTTCGTCTTTGCCGATCAACTTTTCCTTGAGCAGTTCCTTGATGTCATGCATGGCATCGCGCCGAATATTGCGCACGGCGATGCGCCCGCCCTCGGCCTCATGGCGAACGACACGAATCATGTCCTTGCGACGTTCTTCGGTCAGCGCCGGCAAAGGCACGCGAATAACGGTTCCCGCCGAAGCCGGATTCAGCCCCAGGTCAGAGCCCATGATGGCCTTCTCGATGACCTGTACCATGTCCTTTTCCCACGGCGTCACCGTCAATGTACGGGAATCCTCGACGCCGACATTCGCAACCTGGCTCAGCGGCACCTGGCTGCCGTAGTACTCAACCGTTATATGGTCGAGCAGACTCGTGTGGGCGCGACCCGTACGAATCTTGGTTAGTTCGGGTTGCAGTGCGGCGACGCTCTTGGACATGCGTACGCCGGCATCTTTCATGATTTCATCCAACACGATGTTGCCCTCTTCTGTTAATCATTGCCCCTGACCAGATTCTCAGGCTGCTACCAATGTTCCCAGTTCGTCACCTGCCATCGCCTGGACCAGTGCGCCTGCCCGCGTCAGGTCGAAAACGCGGAGTGGCAGGTGGTTGTCACGGCACATGACGATGGCCGTCGCATCCATCACGTTCAGCTTGTCGGCAATCACCTGGTCGTACGATACAACTGCATATCGCTTCGCCTTGGGATTTTTTGCCGGATCGGCGTCGTAAACGCCGTCGACCTTGGTCGCCTTGAGCAAGACGTCGGCGCCGATTTCGATGGCGCGCAGACTGGCCGCCGTATCCGTTGTAAAAAACGGGTTTCCGGTACCGGCCGCCATGATGACGACGCGACCTTTTTCAAGGTGCCGGATGGCGCGGCGGCGTATGTAGTCTTCGCAGACTGCGTTGATCTCGAGCGCGGACATCACGCGAGCGTAAACGTCGAGGGATTCGAGTGCGTCCTGGATCGCCAGGGCGTTCATCACCGTAGCCAGCATGCCCATGTAGTCGCCGGTGACCCGGTCCATACCGGCACGCGCCAGGCCGGCACCGCGGAAGATATTGCCGCCGCCGATCACAATGGCGATTTCGACACCCGACTTGCGCGCAGTCGCGATTTCGCCTGCGATGCGTTGAATGACGCGTGGCTCAATGCCGTAATCCAGTTCTCCCATCAGCGCTTCGCCGCTGAGCTTTAGCAATACACGACGGTATTGAACCGGACTGTCATTCATACACTGGCCTCATCTTTACGCATGCCCACGGGCAAATGGCCGTTGATTCTAGCGCAAACCCCGTGGATGTACACCACAGGTCTTCATGAAAATCAACGGCTTAAGCAGACCACCTAGCTGGCGCCCTTAACCTGGGCCATGACCTCTTCGACGAAATTGTCTTCCTTCTTTTCGATGCCTTCACCGACTTCGAAACGAACAAAAGACACGACGGAAGCATCAGCACCCTTCAGCAGCTTGCCAACCGACAGGTCGGGGTCCTTGACGAACGGCTGACCGACAAGCGTGATTTCCTTCAGGAACTTGGCGATCCGGCCTGTCACCATCTTCTCGACGATCTCGGGCGGCTTTCCTGACTCTGCGGCCTGCTCGGAAAAGATGCGCTTCTCACGCGCCAGCATCTCGGCCGGAACGCCGGACTCGTCGATGCAGGTCGGATTGATGGCCGCAACGTGCATGGCGATGTCGCGAGCCAGCTCTTCGTCACCACCATTGAGCGCAACAATCGCGCCAATCCGCGCACCGTGCGTGTACGTCCCAATCGGGCCGTCCGCCGCTACGATCTGTGCACGGCGCACCGAGATGTTCTCACCCACTTTTTGCACGAGGTCGGTACGCGCCTGTTCGACGGAGCGACCGTCGCCGCTATCGTGAGATGCCAGTGCGGCAACGTCAGTCTCACCGGAAGCCAGCACAACCGCGGCAACGGCATCGGCGAACCCGATGAAATTCTCGTCTTTGGCGACAAAATCCGTTTCCGAGTTCACTTCGACAATGACGGCTTTGCCACCGTCCTTGTTAATGACGACGCGACCATCCGCGGCAACACGGCTGGCTTTCTTGTCAGCTTTTGCCTGGCCCGACATACGCAGCGCTTCCGCCGCGGCGTCAAGATCGCCATTGGCCTCGACGAGTGCCTTCTTGCACTCCATCATGCCAGCGCCGGTGCGCTCGCGAAGTTCTTTCACCATGGATGCAGTGATCGACATTACTTCTCCTCCGCCTGTTCGTCAGCCTTGGCTTCTACTTTCTTCTTGGCTTTCGGCTTTTCTTCGACCTTGGCCTCTGCTTTTTCCTTGGCTTTCGGCTTTTCTTCAACCTTGGCCTCTGCTTTTTCCTTGGCCTTGGGTTCTGCGTCAGCCTTGGCCTCTGCTTTTTCCTTGGCTTTCGGCTTTTCTTCAACCTTGGCCTCTGCTTTTTCCTTGGCCTTGGGTTCTTCGTCAGCCTTGGCCTCTGCTTCTTCCTTGGTCACGGCCTCATCAGCCTTCTTGGCTGGTGCTTTCCTGGTCGCCGTCTTCTTCGCAGCCTTCTTCCTGGCTGCCGGCTTCTTCGCAGCCTTCTTCTTGGCGCGAGCTTTCTTCGGCTTGCCGTCTGCGTCGAGCTCGACGAAGTCATCTTCGCCCAGCGCGACTTCGGGCAGTGATGCCTTGCCTTCAAGCACAGCGTCCGCGACTATCGTTGAGTACAACTCGATCGCGCGCATCGCATCGTCGTTGCCGGGGATGACGTAGTCGACCCCGTCCGGAGAGCAATTGGTGTCGACAACGGCGACAACAGGGATGCCCAGCTTGAGCGCTTCGCGGATCGCGATGTCTTCATGGTCCACGTCGACGACGAACATCACGTCCGGCAGCGAACGCATGTCCTTGATGCCGCCCAGGCTGCGCTCGAGCTTTTCCTGCTCGCGCGTCAGTCCCAGGATCTCTTTCTTGGTGAGTCCCTCGAAGCCGCCGTCCGCCGCCATGGCTTCAAGCGTCTTCAGGCGCTTGACCGACTGGCGAATGGTCTTGTAATTGGTGAGCATGCCGCCGAGCCAGCGCTGGCTGACAAAGGGCATGTCGCAGCGGGCTGCGTGTGCGCGCACGGCTTCGCGCGCTGCACGCTTGGTCCCGACAAACAGGACGGTGCCGCCATCGGCAACAGTCGCCTTCACGAACGCGCTGGCTTCGCGCGCCAGGGGCAGGCTCTTTTCGAGGTTGATAATGTGGATCTTGTTACGTTCGCCAAAGATGAACGGTGCCATCTTCGGGTTCCAGTAACGGGTCTGATGACCAAAGTGCACGCCAGCCTCTAGCATCTGGCGCATGGTTACGTCTGCCATTTCGATTTCTCCGGGTTAGGCCTCCGTATATCCCATTCCACAACCCCTTTTTCAGGTGGGGCACCCAGCAGAATGTGTCGATATACGTGTGATTTAGTGTCGCCGGAAAACTTAAGTTGCCCCCGGCGCGCGCGCTTTATACCATAGCCGGCCGCCGACAGTAACCCTTTTTTACAAGGACAGATTTCAGGTACCCATATGCTTGCATCGAGTCTGAACAGCGCTGTTTGGGCCCGATACCAGCGAACTGCTACCCATTGCTTATGACTGTAACGATCAAAACACCCGAGCAGCAGGAGAAAATGCGCGTTGCCGGCCGCCTGGCCGCCGACGTACTGGACATGATCGGCGATTATGTCAAACCCGGCGTGACCACCGACGAACTGGACCAGATCTGTCACAAGTTCATCGTCGAAGAGCAGGCCGCTATCCCCGCCCCGCTCAACTACCGGGGCTTCCCGAAGTCGATCTGTACCTCGGTCAACAATGTCGTCTGCCACGGGATTCCAGGCGACAAGACGCTGAAATCGGGCGACGCCGTGAATATCGATATTACGGTCATCAAGGACGGATTTCACGGCGATACAAGCCGTATGTTTATGGTTGGCAAGGAAAATATTCTCGCCAAGCGACTTTCGACGATTGCCAGGGAGGCCATGTGGCTCGGCATCGAGGAGCTGGCACCGGGCAAGCACCTGGGCGATGTCGGCGCGGCCATTCAGCAGCACGTCGAAGCGCACCGCTACTCGGTGGTCCGCGAATACTGTGGCCATGGCATTGGCGAAGTATTCCATGAGGATCCCCAGGTCCTGCACTACGGCAGGCGTGGCACCGGTATGGAATTGCGTGAAGGTATGACGCTGACTGTGGAGCCCATGGTCAATGCCGGCAAGGCGGGTGTGCGCCTGTTGCCCGACGGCTGGACCGTCGTCACGAAAGACCGGAGCCTGTCCGCCCAGTGGGAGCACACCTGCCTGATTACGGCCGATGGCTTCGAGGTGCTCACCCTGGGCGCCGACGAACGCCCATGAATAAGAAATAATTTCAATGAGTTATAGCTCTATTCGCGAATCGTTGGAAGCTTCTGGCGAGGATTTGCGTGCGCGATTCCAGGCCGGCGATTCGGTCGTCGACCTTGTGCACTTAAGGGCCGGCCTGATCGACGATGTCCTGACGGGCCTCTGGCGCGAGCATATCGAGCCGCTTGGCGCCGCGCTGGTCGCGGTGGGTGGCTATGGCCGCGGCGAACTGCACCCGTATTCGGACGTCGACATCCTGCTGCTGCTGCCCGATGCCCTGCCGGACAACGCCGATGACGGCCTGTCGGCCTTTGTCACGGCCCTGTGGGATATCGGGCTCGAGGTGGGCCATAGCGTGCGCAGCGTTGCCCAGTGCGGCGAGGAAGCCGCCGCTGACCTGACGGTTGCTACCACGCTGATGGAGGCACGCCTGCTGGCAGGCCCCGCAGCACTGTTCGCCGCCATGCAGGACGCCATCGCCCCGGACAGGATGTGGCCGTCCGACCGGTACTTCGAGGAAAAGCGCAAGGAGCAGATCGTGCGACACCATCGTTATCACGATACCGCCTACAACCTCGAGCCCAACGTGAAAGGCAGCCCTGGCGGCCTGCGCGACATCCAGATGATCGGCTGGGTGGCAAAACGCCATTTCGGCGCTGCCAACCTGGCGGAACTCGTCGACCACCGCTTCCTGACCCGGGGCCAGCTCCAGCGCCTCGAGGACGGCCAGGCCTTTCTGTGGCGGATTCGTTTCGCGCTGCACATCCTCACGGGGAGGCGCGAGGATCGCCTGCTGTTCGACCACCAGAAAAACCTGGCGGAGATGCTCGGTTATGAGGACGCGGCGTATACGCTGGCCGTTGAACAGCTCATGCAGCGCTACTACAGGACGGTCATGGAACTTAGCCGTCTCAACGAGATGCTCCTGCAGCTGTTCGAAGAAGCGATCCTCATGGATCCGGAGGCGCCGGCAGAACCGCTCAACGCGCGGTTCCAGGTCAAGAACGGTTTCCTGCAAACCGTTCACAGCAATGTGTTCCGGAACGATCCGTCCGCGCTGCTCGAGCTCTTTCTCCTGCTGCAGCAAAATCCCGAAATACGCGGCGTCAGCGCACCGACCATCGGGCTGATCAAGCGCAACCTTCACCTGATCGACGACGAGTTCCGGCAGAATCCGCGGAACCATCGCCTGTTTCTTTCGATTCTGCGTGCGCCCGAAGGTGTGACGCACGACTTGCGCCGGATGAATCTCTATGGCGTCCTGGGGCTCTACATTCCGGCCTTCGGCCGCATTGTCGGGCGTATGCAGTACGACCTGTTCCATGCGTATACGGTCGACGAACATACCTTGTTCGTGGTCAGCAACCTGCGGCGTTTCGCACTGACTCGCTTTAATGATGAATTCCCCCACTGCAGCGAGATCATGCAGGCGCTCGAGAAACCTGAGATTGCCTACCTGGGCGGGCTGTTCCACGACATCGCCAAGGGGCGCGGTGGCGACCATTCGGAACTGGGCGCTGTCGATGCCGAAGCATTCTGTCTGGAACACGGCCTCAGCAAGTACGAAGCCGGCATCGTCGCCTGGCTCGTCCGTAATCATCTCGTGTTGTCCATGACGGCGCAGAAAAAGGACATCCACGATCCTGACGTCATCAATGAATTCGCGATTACGGTGGGCGATCCGTTGCATCTCGACTATCTCTACCTGCTGACGATTGCCGATGTGCGGGGCACGGATCCCAAACTCTGGAACTCCTGGAAAGCGCAGCTCTTCAATGACCTCTATGTCCTGACGAAACGTGCCCTGCGGCGCGGCCTCGAGAACCCGATCGATCGCGAGCTGTTGCTGAACGAAAAGCGGGAGAGCGCCAGGGCTATTCTCGCGGAGCGCGGCATCCCGGATGAGCGCATCAATTACGTCTGGTCCCTGTTAAACGACAACTATTTCCTGAAACACCGCGTGAAGGAGATTACCTGGCACACGGAGTGGCTGGCCGATTCGGATACCGAGTCGGAGATCGGGCTCGTCGATGTTCGACGACGCCACACAGGGGATGGTGTCGAAGCGGTGCTCTACACGCCGCGCGAGAAACGGACGTTTGCGCATGC
Source organism: uncultured Gammaproteobacteria bacterium (assembly GCA_963698895.1). Lineage (GTDB taxonomy): Bacteria > Pseudomonadota > Gammaproteobacteria > Steroidobacterales > Woeseiaceae > UBA1847. The sequence goes on from CAVOSO010000004.1 coordinate 81,461, forward strand.
AACTGCGGTGCTCGACGAACTCGGCTTCACGATTATCGACGCCCGTATCGTGCCGCTCGACAGGGACCGCAACATCGTGACGCTGGTCTTCATGGAGCTCGACCAGCGCGTGGACATCGATGAACGGCGCATTGCCAAAGTGCGGCGCGCGCTCACGCGCATACTGACCGCACCCAGCGACAAGATGCTGTCCGTCACCCGTGGCCTGCCCCGCCAGGCACGCATGTTTACGACCAAGACGACGGTCGATTTCAGCCAGAGTACTGCCGACGACCAGACTGTTCTCGAGTTGCGTGCTACAGACCGTCCGGGCCTGTTAAGCCGCATCGGCCAGGTGTTCATCGAGCAAGGTATCGATATCGAGGCCGCCAAGATTGTGACTATTGGCGAGCGCGCGGAAGACGTATTCTATGTGTGTCTCGAAGGCGGAGGCGGCGCGCTGAACGCGCGGCAACAGCAACAACTGGGCGACGCGCTGCTGGCGCAGTTGGACAGCCGGACCAACAACACCTGAGAGCGAACACATGCAGGAACTGGAACAGATTGTCGAACACGCTTTCGAGAACCGCGCACAAGGATTCGAGAACCGGGTGCAGGTCGAAGCTGCCGTGCAGGAAGCGATTGCGCTGCTCGACTCCGGTGAGGCCAGGGTCGCCGAAAAGAAAGACGGTGACTGGCACGTCAATCAGTGGCTCAAGAAAGCCGTACTTCTGAGTTTCGGCCTGAACAACAACAAGGTCATCGAGAGCGGCCACAGCCGTTTCTATGACAAGGTCCCGATGAAATACGCGGACTACACGGAGGAGCGGTTTCGCGCAGACGGTGTGCGCGTGGTGCCCGATGCAATTGTTCGCAAAGGCGCCTATGTCGCACCCGACGTCGTATTGATGCCGAGCTATGTGAATATTGGCGCCTTTGTCGACAGTGGCACTATGGTCGATACCTGGGCGACGGTCGGCAGCTGCGCACAAATCGGCAAGAACGTTCACCTGTCAGGCGGTGTCGGTATCGGCGGCGTTCTCGAGCCCATCCAGGCCGGGCCCACCATCATCGAAGACGACTGCTTTATCGGCGCACGTTCGGAAGTCGTTGAGGGTGTCGTCGTCGAAGCGGGATCAGTCATTTCCATGGGCGTCTATCTTGGGCAGAGCACGCGCATTTACAATCGCGAAACCGATGAAATCACCTACGGCCGGATTCCGGCTGGATCGGTCGTCGTGTCAGGCAACCTGCCCTCGGCTGACGGCAAGTACTCATTGTACTGCGCGGTCATTGTGAAACAGGTTGATACCGGGACCCGCTTGAAGACGGGCCTCAATGAATTACTGAGAAATCTGGACTAGAGCAATGCTCACTATTTACGGAATCAAGAGCTGCGATACTTGCCGCAAAGCACGCAAGTACCTTGCCGAGAACGACATCGAGTTTCGTTTTCACGATGTGCGCGATGACGGCCTCGACATTCAGATGCTGGAACGCTGGGCAGCGCGGCTTGCATGGGAGAAGCTGCTAAATCGCCAGAGCCTGACCTGGCGCAAGATCCCGGAGGTCGACCGCGCTGGCATGACCAGGGATCGCGCATTCGCGCTGATGCTGGATCAACCGACACTCCTGAAGCGCCCGGTACTCGAATCACCGCAGTTCATGGCGGTCGGGTTCTCCGAGAAACGCTTCGGCGACTTCTGGAAAAAGGCAAACGCCTAGCCGATACGGCCCGTGATGTAGTCTTCCGTCAGCTTGTGTTGCGGGTTTGTAAAGATTTTGTCGGTCTTGTCGACTTCGACAAGCAGTCCCAGGTGGAAGTACGCCACACGTCTCGAAACACGGGCGGCCTGTTGCATCGAGTGCGTGACAATGACGATGGCGTAGTCCTCGCACAGCTCGTCCATGAGATCCTCGATACGTGCCGTGGCGATCGGATCGAGCGCCGAGCAGGGCTCGTCCATCAGGATCACCTCCGGGTTCACAGCGATCGTGCGTGCAATACACAGGCGCTGCTGCTGACCACCTGACAAACTGGTGCCGGGCTCGTCCAGCCTGTCCTTAACCTCATTGATCAGGCCCGCACGTTCCAGGCTGGTATGCACGATATTGTCGAGCTCTGCCCGATCCGCGGCAAGGCCGTGAATGCGAGGGCCGTAGGCCACGTTGTCATAGATGCTTTTCGGGAACGGGTTCGGCTTCTGGAAGACCATGCCCACGCGCGCCCGCAGCGCAACGGGATCCTGTTCCTTGCGGTAGATATCCTTGCCATCGAGTGTGATCTTGCCCGTGACCCGCGCCGTGTCGATTGTGTCATTCATGCGGTTGAGGCAGCGCAGGAAAGTCGATTTTCCGCAGCCCGACGGACCGATCAGCGCGATCACTTCCTTCTTGCCGATCTCGAGAGAGACGTTCTGGATAGCGTGGTTGTCACCGTAGTAGACGTTGACATCTTCAGCCACCATGAACGGGTTCTCGGAGTGAATATTGCCGACAGTTTCTCCCGACAATACGGTCTTTCGTTTCGGCATCTCCCGCAGCACGGTATTCTCTGCGGCCGGCGCATCCCGGTCGTCGGCAGCTGGCGGCAGTTGCTTGTCGGGGGTTACTTTAGTCATTGCGGACATTCTCATACAGGTATCCTGATAGCTCAATCACTGCGCTTACCATTTGCGTTCCATCCGTTTCCGCAAGATGACCGCGGTCAGGTTCATAACGAGCAGGAAGCCGAGCAGAACGATAATGGCGGCGGACGTTCGCTCGGCAAACGCGCGTTCCGGGCTGTCCGCCCAGAGGAAAATCTGGACAGGCAACGCCGTTGCCGGATCCGTCAGGCTGCCCGGCACATCCACGATAAACGCGATCATGCCGATCATCAGCAACGGCGCGGATTCGCCGAGTGCGCGGCTCATGCCGATGATTGCGCCTGTCAGCATGCCTGGCATCGCGAGAGGCAGAACGTGGTGAAACACGACCTGGGTCTGCGAGGCACCGAGCCCCAGCGCCGCTTCGCGGATGGATGGCGGCACGGCCTTAATCGAGGCCCGCGAAGCAATGATGATGACCGGTAATGTCAGCAACGTCAGCACCAGGCCACCCACCAGCGGCGCAGACCGCGGCAGCGCGGCCCAGTTGATGAACACGGCCAGGCCCAGCAGGCCGAAGACGATCGACGGCACGGCAGCGAGGTTATTGATGTTGACTTCTATGAGGTCGGACCAGCGGTTGCGCGGTGCGAACTCCTCGAGGTAGATCGCGGCGGCAACGCCGATCGGGAACGACAGGACCAACGTAACCATCAGCATGTACAGCGAGCCCATGACCGCACCCTTGATGCCGGCAAGCTCCGGCTCGCGAGAGTCGCCATTCGTAAACAACGCCTTGTTGAAGCGGGTTTCGAGACGACCCGCCGTACGCAGTGATTCTACCCAGGCGATCTGCTTGTCGGAAACCGGCCGCAGAGCTTCTTCGAGGTTCGCGTCGATATTGCCTTTGATCAACATATCGATGTTCGACGATGCCGGCACCCACAAGGCTTGTGTCGTACCCAGCAACCCGGGATTCTCCTCGAGGAGGTCACGAACCTGGTAGGCAGCACCAACGCTGACGATACGATACAGCGCACGTCTGTCCTGCCGACTCGAGACGTCGGGTAGCTCTTTTCGCAGAGCGGCACGCACCAGGCCATCGAAGTCCGCATAGGCGAGGTCCAGCTGTCCGCCCGGCGCAAGTACGTCCTCGTTCAGTTCAATGTCGAGCTGCAAATACGTTTGCTTGAACGCCGACGCCCCTTGGGCAACCAGGCTCGAGAAGAACACGCCGAGGAACACGATACCGATTCCCGTGGCAATCATGCCAAGCAGCTTGAAGGTAAACTCCTTGCGCCGCCGGCGAGGCATTCCTGCCTCGACCTTTTGCCTGGTTGTCCTGTTCTCGCTCACGATTACCGCCTAGTCGTACTGCTCGCGGTACTTGCGTACCACGCCCAGACCAATGACATTGAGGAACAGGGTGACGACGAACAGCATCAGGCCCAGTGCAAATGCGGCGAGCGTCTTGGCGCTGTCGAATTCCTGGTCGCCAACCAGCAGGGTAACGATCTGGACCGTCACGGTCGTCACTGCCTCGAACGGGTTTGCCGTGAGATTCGCCGCAAGACCTGCCGCCATCACGACGATCATGGTCTCGCCGATCGCGCGCGATACCGCCAGCAATATGCCACCGACGATGCCCGGCAGCGCGGCCGGCAGGATCACTTTGGTCATTGTCTCGGAGCGAGTCGAACCGAGGCCCAGCGCGCCGTCGCGCATCGCCGTCGGCACGGCGTTTATCGCATCGTCGGAGAGCGACGACACGAGGGGGATAATCATGATGCCCATCACGAGCCCTGCGGCGAGGGCGCTCTCCGAGGCCACTTCGAAGCCGGCGGCTTCACCGGCCCGTCGCACCCAGGGCGCGACGGTCAGTGCGGCGAAGAACCCGTAGACGACTGTCGGGATACCCGCCAGGATCTCCAGCAGCGGCTTGGCAATACCGCGAACCCTGGCGCTCGAATACTCGGCAAGGTAGATCGCTGTCATGAGGCCGACGGGAACCGCAACGACCATCGCTATCGCGGTAATCAGCATCGTACCTGCGAACAGCGGAACCGCGCCGAAACTCCCGGACGAGCCAACCTGGTCCGCACGAATCGCGGTTTGCGGACTCCAGTTCAGGCCGAACAGGAACTCCGTCGCGGGGACCTTCTGGAAGAATCGAATCGCCTCGAAGAGGACCGAGAGCACGATGCCGACCGTGGTGAAGATCGCGATACTGGAGGCCGCAATCAGGAACCAGCGCACCACGCGCTCCACACGGTTGCGCGCACGCAGGTCAGGATGAATCCGGCGCCAGGCAATGGTGCCACCCAAACCGGCAATGCCAAGCGCGAGCACTGCGAGCAATTGGCGGCTCTTTGCCGCGTAGTTATTGAATTGCGCCGCCGCATCCCGCAGCACTGCATCGACGTCGACACTAACGACGTCACCCGCAGCGAGATTCTGTATATTGTTGACGAGCAGGTTCAACTCGCCGGCCGGTAAGGCCTGGTAGCTTTCGGGCAGGCCGCTGACGACCAGCGCAACGATGATCCTGGGTTCAACCAACACCCAAAGGAGCAGCAGCCCGAGGGCCGGCAGCGCGACCCAGATTGCGACGAAGTAACCGTAGTAGCCCGGCAGGGAATGCAATGCCATCCCGTGGCCATGCCCACCGACCAGGGACAGCGATCGCCCACGCCCGAAGTAAAAGGCGGCCATGGCCATTAGGCCGAGCAGCAGGATGAGTGTCGTGTTTTGCATATTTTTTAGTGTTACAACGAATGGCGGCGACCCGGAGAGGATCGCCGCCTCGCTAATCTCGTCTGGTGCCCTATTCCGCCGCCATGGACAGCGGCTTCAGATCACGAACGGCCGCCGCCACTTCGCGACGCTCTTCATCCGGCATGGGAATGAGGCCACGATCGGACAGATAGCCTTCTTCACCCCACGCGCGCTCGCTGGTGAACTCTCGCAGGAAACCGCGCAGGCCGGGAATAACATCAACATGCGCTTTCTTTGCGTAGAAGTAGAGCGGCCGCGACACCGGGTAATCGCCATCGGCGATCGCGTCAAACGTTGGTGCGACACCATCGATCAGTGAGCCTTTTACTTTCTCCATGTTCTGGTCAAGAAAGCTGAACCCGAAAATACCGAAGGCGTTCGGGTTGGCCTGCAATTTCTGCACGATCAGGTTGTCGTTCTCGCCGGCCTCGACGAATACGCCATCCTCGCGAATCGTATGGCAAATAGCCTTGAAACGGTTCTTATCGGTGTCCTTGAGCGCCGCGATCCAGGGCGTTGCCTTGCAGCCGCCTTCCATCGCCAGCTCGACAAAGGCGTCTCGCGTGCCGGAGGTCGGCGGCGGTCCAAGGACCTCGATCTTGATGGCCGGCAAATCCGGGTTTACCTCAGACCAGGTCGTGTACGGATTCTTGACCAGCTCACCATCGGCCTCACCCGGTACTTCCTTTGCCAGGGCCAGGAATAAATCCGCCCGACTCAGTTGCATCGTCTGCGCGCCGATCGCATTGGCAAACACGATGCCGTCGTAGCCGATCTTGACTTCGATGATCTCGGTAACCCCATTGGCCGCGCAGGAATCGACTTCTGATTGTTTGATTGCACGAGATGAGTTGGTCACGTCCGGGTAGTCGACGCCAACGCCATCGCAAAACAATTTCAGTCCACCGCCCGATCCGGTCGACTCTATCTTCGGTGTCTTGAATTCGCTGCTGCGTCCGAATCGTTCAGCAACAACAGTTGCAAACGGATAGACTGTCGACGAACCGACGACGTAGACATAGTCGCGGCCAGCCTGTGCGAAAGCACCTGCTGACAGCGTCAGCCCGAGGGTTGCAATGGCTGTAAGTACGGCCGCTTTGCTGGTTTTACACACAATAAGTTCTCCGGGATGTTGAGTAATCATGCGCAAAGCTTAAGCCCGGAATGTTACCGATTTGTTGCAAAACCCTCGGCAAACGTCACGGATTCACGGACATTGGATTTTCTATTTATTTTTATTAATCAATACCTTAAAAGATATACCTGAGCAATGCCTAACGAATACCCCGATGCAGCAATCGACCTTTTGTGTGACCTTCTCAGGCGTCAGTCGGTCACGCCGGACGATGCCGGTTGCCAGGAACTCCTCAGTGAACGACTGACTGCGGTCGGCTTCACCTGCGAAACGCTGCAATTCAACGACGTTACGAACCTGTGGGCACGACGTGGCGACACCTCGCCTGTCTTCTGCTTTGCCGGACATACCGATGTCGTGCCGCCCGGTGACCAGGCGCAGTGGCACTCGGACCCGTTCGAGCCGACCTTCAGGGACGGCCTGTTGTACGGTCGCGGCTCTGCCGACATGAAGAGCGGTCTGGCGGCCATGATCGTCGCAATCGAGGCGTTCGTGGAAGAGCACCCTCAGCATGCCGGTAGCATCGCCGTGTTGATTACCAGCGATGAAGAAGGCCGGGCGCGTGACGGCACGCTCCGCGTCATGGAGGCACTGGCGGCACGCGACGAGCACATCGACTGGTGCGTTCTTGGCGAGCCATCCAGCCAGAACAGCCTCGGTGACATCGTGCGCATCGGGCGGCGCGGATCACTCAGTGGCATGCTAACGGTCAACGGAGTGCAGGGGCACGTCGCCTATCCACAACTTGCCGACAACCCGATCCGTCGCTTCGCGCCAGTGCTCGCCGAACTTCACGAGATCGTCTGGGATGACGGCAACGAGTTCTTCCCGCCGACGAGTTTCCAGGTCGTCGATGTCCGCGCCGGTATTGGGGCACCCAACGTCACTCCCGCCGAACTGACGGCACGCTTTAACTTCCGCTACTCGACCGAATGGACACACGAGTCACTGCAGGAGAAAGTGCGCTCGGTATTCGATGCTCACGAGATCAACTACGAACTCAACTGGCATCTTTCCGGGAAGCCCTTTCTCACTGAGCCCGGCAAGCTCATCAACGCAGTTCACCAGGCCGTGACAGAACACACCGGGAATGCGCCGGAGCTGTCAACTGGCGGCGGTACGTCGGACGGACGCTTTATTTCGCCAGCAGGCGTGGATGTTGTCGAACTTGGACCCGTCAACGCGTCGATTCACAAGATCGATGAGCATGTCAGGGTCGAGGACGTCATCGTGCTCACCAGCATGTACAGGCGCATCATGGAATTGATGCTGCTCTGACGATCAGGCTTTCCGGAAGTTGTTCCAGATTCCGGCAATGCCGAGACCGCCCAGGCCGATTACTACCCAGGTTGGCATCGACAACCCGAGCAGTCGCCATACGACCTCCGCGCACTCGCCGGAACCCTTGAAAATCATGCCCAGGGCATCCGACAGCGGAAAGTTATCGACGATGTATTCGAAACCCGGACCGCAAGACGGAATGTCCTCTTGCGGCATGTTCTGCAGGCGCACATGCCAGCTCGCGACGCCGACACCGAAGCCTGCGGCCAAAAACACCAGCACACCGTAGACCCTTGCACCAGGATTGCCCGGGTTGTGCAGTGCGGCGAGCAGAAAGACCAGCCCCAGGGAGATCGTAGCCATGCGCTGAATAATGCACAGTGGGCAGGGATCGAGTAACAGGACGTGCTGCGCATAGAGAGCAAAGCCCATCATGCCGGCACAGGCCAGGAAGCCTGCCAGGTTCAGCAGGCGGCGGTTCGGTAATGTCATCGTCTACGAATCGGGTGTGGTGGTTTCGGGAATGGCAGTATGACGTACATCCCTCCCCTGCACCATATAGATCACGTACTCGCAGATGTTCTTGGCATGGTCGCCGATTCGTTCCAGCGAGCGCGCACACCAGGTCACGTTCATGACGCGCTTGATCGATCGCGGATCCTCCATCATGAAGGTGATGCATTGACGCTGGATGGCTTCGTATTCCTCGTCGACACGCTCGTCTTCGCGGACGACATCCCACGCCTCCTCCACGTCGAGGCGTGCGAACGCATTCATCGCGTCACGCACCATGTGGGACACGTGGTGGCCGAGCGTCTTCAGTTCACGGTAGGAGTCGGACGGACGGTCCATTGCGGCGAGTTTTGACGCCAGGAAGCCGATCTTCTCGGCTTCATCGCCAATGCGCTCGAGATCGGTGATGGTCTTGATGATCGCGACGATCAGTCGCAGATCCCCGGCGGTCGGAGCGCGCGTGGCGAGAATGCGGCCACACTCCTCGTCAATATTGACTTCGAAGGTGTTGACTTTGTAGTCGTCTTCCGCGACCTTGAGCCCGAGTTCGCTGTCGCCACTGACGATTGCGGAGATCGCCAGTGACAACTGCTGCTCGACCAGGCCACCCATGGCGAGAACATGATTGCGCAGGTCCTCGATGTCCTTGTTGAAGCGACGCGATATGTGATGGGTCAGGTCAGATGGATCCATGGTGGCTCTCCGGCCGGTCTCAGTCGAACTTGAATTCTACGTCAAGCTGCAAGCGATTGTAGTCGTGCTCGGTGCCCTGGAAGCGATCGACATTGTTGAGAAACAAGGTGCCCCCAACGGCGATTCTCTTCGACACAGCGTACTTCGCCTTGAGCATGTGCCCGTCGGAGTCGGTGCCGCCACCGCCGAAGTCCGAGTCGTTGAACGTACCGACGACGGCATCGGCTTCGATGTCCTGGTAGGTCCAGCTGAATTCCATCTCGCCATCGTTTTTGGCCGAACCGAGCTTCGCGCCAACGGCATAACCGGTATCCTCGGCACTGACCTCGTTGTTCTGCGTCAGGTGTGCATAGATCCTGAGCGGCCAGTCGCCGACTTTCGTATCAAACTGGGCGAAGACTTCCGTGTTCCTGTAGTCGTAAATATAGTCCCCGTTCAGGTCGACGGAATTGCCATTCGCGCTGCCATCGTAAAACGGTTCATTGCCGACAGTATTGGAATAGGAAAAATACCCTGCCCCGGCTGTCAGGCTGGCATTTTCACCCACGGCAAACGTGTAACCGGCCTGTACAACGAACAGCAGGGAATCATCGCTGCTACTGCGTTCCTCGACCGAGAAGCCGCCGGCCGTACCGAAAAATCCACCCGACGTGAACTTCATCGCCAGACCTTCAGGATTAAGGTCACTGTCCCACACCAGCGGTACACCGCCGGCGTTGAACATCGGGTTTTTCATCTTGCCGCCGTAGACATTCAGATTGTCGTTGATCTTCCAGTCGACATAGGCAAGGTCTACGCCGATGTCCTTCGTCGAAAACCCGTCGTCGAACGACTGGTTTGTAGAAACCGGACTATCGCCGCCGGTCGCCAGCTGAAAAACGAACTTGACGTCGTCCGTCACTTTCGCATTCAGGCCGAAACGTGTGCGGAATCGCATGCGATTGCGCTCTTCCTCACCGTCCTCGTCAATCGCTTCGTAGCGAAGCCGTACATCGCCCTTGAAACTCAGGCGATCGGTCCAGTCTTCCTGGGCGGCTGCAGGTGCAACCGCGAGTACGAGCATGAAAACTGCGGTTGCGATTTGTGCATATGGTTTCATTGTTTTTTATTCCCGGATGGGGCGAATGCCCCGGTTTCTGTAAGGTTTCTGGAAAAAGTAAGCCGCAAGTTACGGTGCCTGCGTTTCGCTTATATGACAGATATATTGCAGTTTTATGACAGGGAGGCGATGGGGGCAGCGACAAGACGGTCCGCGGGAAACCGGCACCGGAATTCACTGCCCTCGCCAGGCACGCTGTTGATCGTCAGCTCCGCGCCGTAGCGCACCAGCACGTGTTTGACGATGGCAAGACCCAGGCCTGTACCACCATGGTCGCGACTGCGCCCCCTGTCCACGCGGAAAAAGCGTTCCGTCAGCCGCGGGAGATGCTGTGCATCGATTCCCTCACCGGTGTCAGAGACGCTCAGGTCGGCGCCATCGGCATCCGCACGCCAGGTCAGGGTGATCTCGCCATCAGAGGGGGTAAACCGAACGGCGTTCGACAGGAGATTGACGATGACGGTTTCGATCTCGGCCGCTGCGCCTTTCAGCTGCGCGCTGGACTCGACATTGATGACGATGGTCGCAATATCCGCATGTCCCTGGAATGCAGTCCTTGCATCGTCTAACAACCGACCGATATCGACCGCCTCATCCGTTCTTGCCTTGCCGGCGCTTTCCAGCCTGGAGAGCTCGAGCAGTTCTCCGAGAAGACGACTCATGCGCCGCGCCTGACGCTGCATCTGTGCCACCGGCTTTTCCCAGCCCCTGGGCATATTCTCGTCATCCGCGAGACCGTCCAGATAACCCGCTATCACGGTCAGTGGAGAACGCAGTTCGTGTGAGGCGTTCGCGACAAAATCGCGCCGCATCTTGGTCAGGCGTATGCGCTCCGTGACGTCGCGCAGCAACAGGAGCTTCTGGTCCGCACCGTACGGTACCACCCGGCAGTTCAGCCAGTTGCCATCGATCGTGGGCGATGGCAACTCGACCGTCAGTGACTTGTCATCGGATCTCAGGAGGCGTGTCAGTTCCGGGTCACGCAGAATGTTGTCGACGCGCTGACCGCGGTCTTTCTTGCGTTTCAGGCCTGCCAGGTGTTTCGCCGCGCGGTTGCAGGAAATGATCTCATTGTCGCTGTTGAGAACGACCGCCCCATCCGGCATGGCGTTCGTCGCCTTGCGGACTTCGAGGAGCAACTGCCGGTAGCGCTGCTTGCGACGCGTCGCTTTATCATGTTCGTACTGGAACCGGGAATATATCTGTTGCCAGATGCCCTCGCCCAGCCGGAATTCGTCGAAATTGCCCGTGCGCAGGGCGCGATCGAAGCTCAGCAGTTGGCGCACCTGCCAGAGCAGCGCGAGAAGCGCAGCCACCATCAACCCGAGACCGGGACGATCGTACAACCAGCCGATCAAGGTGCCGGCAACGAGGAACAGGATTACCCCGGCGACAAACTTCCTGGCAGCGTCAGACATCGCGGGCAGAGAAGCGGTATCCCGCACCGCGCACGGTCTGAATGTAGTCGTCGGCCGCAACATCGGACAACGCCTTGCGCAAACGGCGCACGTGCACGTCAACGGTTCTCTCTTCGACGTACACATTGGCACCCCAGACACGATCGAGAAGCTGGGTCCGGTTGTACACGCGTTCAGGGTGGGTCATGAGGAAATGCAGCAGCCTATACTCGGTCGGCCCCAGCTTGATCTCTCGCCCTGAGGACAATGACCCGATGTCCTGCGACGTCGAGTTCCAGCACGCCCGCACTCATGACCTCGTCCTCTGGACCGCCTGCCCGGCGCAGCACCGCCTGGATACGAGCAAGGAGTTCGCGGGGCGAAAACGGCTTCGTAATGTAGTCATCCGCACCGCCTTCGAGGCCGGACACCTTGTCTCGCTCTTCTGCACGCGCCGTCAACATGATGATCGAGAGATCTTCATGGTCCTTGTCGCGCCGTAGCTTACGAGTCAGTTCGAGACCGCTCATGTCGGGCAGCATCCAGTCGATCATCGCGAGGTCCGGCCGTTCGTCGACGAGCAATGCGCGAGCATTCCGGCAAGTTTCGGCCTCAAGAACACTCGTATCCGGCCCGCGCAAGATGAAAGGCAATCATCTCGCGAATCGCCTGTTCGTCTTCGACAATAAGTATTTTTTTTCTGTCATGCGCAATCAGCGACCCAGGTCTGGTCGCTGCATTTTAACAGCGTATGTTACAGATCTGTTACGGACTAGTCGGACGCCGGTTTCTGCGCCACTTTGCTGCGCAGGTAGGCGGGCGCAAGGTCCTGCGGACGGATCGCCATGCCGTCTGCCAGCGCTGCAGCACCCAGAGGCAGCAGGAAACGCGCTCGCGGGTACAGGAGGTCCGACCTGGAACCCACGCGGTCGGCGTTCGCCGCCAGCAGCGCTGGATATCGCTCCCAGCCGAATCCCGCGGCAACCCGACCCGATGCCTTGGCCGCGTCAAGACCCTCGACCGGTGTCTGGGTTTGCAGTCGCTCCGGGAACAGGGCGACGGGCAAGTCCGCGGCACCGCGCCCGAACGCCCCGAGGTATACCTCGTTCATATGCGCGTCCTGCGCGACGAGCACTTCGTCCGCCGCGGTTTCGGCAAGGACCTGTGCTGCCAAGGCGGCCAGCGACGACACAGGCAGGATCTCGATGTTCGCACCGTGTGCCAGGCCCTGCGCCACCGAAGCGGCGATGCGCATGCCGATGAAGGAGCCGGGACCGTTGCCGAGCACGACCGCGTCCAGTTGCGACGGGGTCAAACCGGCTTCGGCCAGCAATTCGCGGATCATGGGCATCAGCAGGCGCGTGTGCTCGCGTTCCTGTTCCTCGTGCCGCTCTGCGACACCGTGCCCGGTCTGTAATGCCACGGAGCAGGCGACCGACGATGTATCGATGGCTAGCAGGTTCATGCAACTCTCCCCTTGCGCTCGTGCGCAGCGAGAAACGAGGCAACATCATTCAACGCGGCTGTCGACGGCATGGGTGCCAGCGCCTGCAGGAACTTGCTGCCGTAGCGTTTGCCCGTGATACGCGGGTCACACAGCACGACGACCCCGTAGTCGTGATCGTCGCGGAGCAGGCGCCCCGCCCCCTGCTTGAGTGCCAACGCCGCGGTCGGCAGCTGATGGTCCATGAAGCCGTTGCCGCCCTGCGCGCCGAATAAATTCAAGCCGGGCCATCATGAGCGGGTCGGCTGGGGACGCAAACGGCAGCTTGTCGATCGCCACGACGCTCAACGCCGGTCCGCGGACATCGACACCCTCCCAGAAACTCCCCGTTCCCAGCAGTACCGCGTTACCGGACTGACGGAAGCGCCGCAAGAGATCGTCACGTGGCGCATCGCCCTGCACCAGCAGCCTGCGACCACTGAGCACCGACTTGTTCGTCCGGAACCACTGCTTGGCGTTGTCGAGTGCGCGATGACTCGTAAACAGGCAGAACATCCCGCCGGCAGTCATGTCCAGCAACGGCGTAACGGCCTCGAGCATGGCATCGGTATGACCGGGGTCCGACGGCTGCGGCAGTCCCGGTGGCAGGAAAATCAGCCCGTTCTCGGCGACCCGGTAGGGACTCGGAAACGTCAGCCCGGCCACGCCGGCGAGCCCCATGCGAGCGCCGAAGTGAGAGAAGTCGTCGCCCACGGCCAGTGTTGCCGATGTAAAGATCCAGGCCTGGAAACCGTTGTCGATCAGGCCATTGAGCTTGGCAGAGACATCCAGCGGGGTCAGGTGCAGGCGCAGGCTGCGTGGATTGATCTCCAGCCAGCGCAATCCGTCCCAGACTGTCTTCGCTCGTCAGGATCCCGAGCCGCTCGCCAATACCCAGCAGCTGGTCGTGGATTTTTTCCAGTTCGATCGACGCGTCGCCCATGTCCGCCACCGCAACCTGGACGTCGTAGATAGCATGGGACAATGTGTCCAGCGCCTCGCGTATGTCGTGGATGACGGCGCCAAGTTCATGTCGCCCTTCCTTGCGGGGCGCATCGGCCCGCAAGGCACGAATCGCGGTCTGGAATTTGTCCACACGGCGATTCAGCTCAGCCTGCGAGTACGGCAACGTGGCCAGACGCAGATCGTCGAGGACGCGTTCGAGCTCGCGGCTGCCCAGCGCCACGCCGAAGAACTGGACGGCAAGGTCCGGGATCTGGTGCGCTTCGTCAATGATGACGGCTTCCGCGCCAGGCAGGAACTCGACGAAGCCCTCTTCCTTCATGGCGAGATCCGCCAGCAGCAGATGATGGTTCACGACGACGAGGTCGGCCTCCTGGGCCGCCTTGCGCGCTTTGGCGACATGGCACTTCGCATACTCCGGACATTTCTGACCAAGACAGTTGTCCGCCGTGGAGGTCACGAGCGGCCATACCGGCGAATCCTCGGGTACGTCGCTCAGCTCGGCCTTGTCGCCGCTCGTCGTGCGATAGCGCCATTCGCGCACTTCGCTAAGGTCGTCGGCAATGCTCGCCGCCGGCTCCGTGACCTGGTCGAGCCGATGCAGGCACAGGTAATTTGCACGACCTTTGAGCAGCGCCGTCGTGACCGGGCGCCCCATGGCCTTGCACACGAGTGGCAGGTCCCGGTGATACAGCTGGTCCTGCAGCGCCTTGGTTCCGGTGCTGATGATGGTCTTGCGGCCACTCAACAGCGCAGGCAACAGGTACGCGAAGGTCTTGCCGGTCCCGGTGCCGGCCTCGACGACCAGGCGCCCGGAGTTCGCGATGGCCTCTGCCACTGCCTCGGCCATCCACGCCTGTCCGGCACGGGGCTGAAATCCGGGCAAATGGTCCCTGAGCGGGCTGTTCGGGCCAAAAAATTCGGTGAGGTCGGTCACGGCAAAAGAGTACACGCTAACCGGCACCGAGGCCCACCGCTTTTTGCCCGAAAACCCTGTTTTAGGGCGGCCCTCGCCGACCGCCATTCCGGGTCTCGGCCAGGGCCCGGAAAAACATCGCTGATAACGTTTACAATGAGCAATTACCTCACTCGGGGTACTGACTACTGGCGGTCACCACGTATAATTGCGGTCCCAATCAGTTGCAGTCGAAAGTATCGACCGGCACTCACCTAGAACAGGGATTTCCCTCAAGATGACCAGCAAGCTTGAATCGCTGCAAGCCTGGGTAGACCAGGTCGCGGCCCATACGCAACCCGAAGCCGTTCACTGGTGCACCGGTAGCGAAGAAGAATACCGGGACCTGATCGAATTGATGCTCGCGACGGGCACCTTGACGACGCTGAACAAAAAGACCCATCCGAACTGTTACCTGCACCTGTCGAGCCCCAATGACGTTGCGCGCGTGGAGCACCTGACGTTTGTCTGTACGCCCGAGGAAGAGGACGCCGGTCCGAACAACCTCTGGAAGTCCCCGGCCGACGGTCACAAGCAAATGGATGCCCTGTTTGCAGGCTGCATGAAAGGCCGCATTATGTACGTCATTCCGTATTGCATGGGCCCGATCGACTCTCCCTACTCGCGGTGCGGCGTGGAAATCACCGACAGCCCTTACGTCGTCGCCAACATGAAGCTGATGACCCGCATGGGCAGCAAGGCGTTGGCCCGTATCGAAGCCGAGGGCACGTTCGTTCGCGGCCTGCATTCCACGGGGGAACTCGACCCCGATCGCCGTTTTATCATGCATTTTCCCGAAGAATTGTCGATCAAGAGTTACGGGTCCGGCTATGGCGGCAATGCGCTCCTCGGTAAGAAATGCCACGCACTGCGCATCGCGAGCTACCAGGCTCGCCAGGAAGGCTGGCTCGCCGAACACATGCTGATTGTCGGTCTGGAGAATCCTGACGGCGCCGTCCACTACATCGCGTGCGCGTTCCCATCGGCCTGCGGCAAAACCAACCTGGCCATGCTGATTCCGCCCGATACGATGAAGGGCTGGCGAGCCTGGACGTTGGGCGACGATATCGCCTGGCTGCACCTCGATGAGGGCGGCAAGTTGCGCGCGATCAACCCGGAGTCGGGCTATTTCGGTGTTGTTCCCGGAACCAATGAAAAGACCAACAAGAACGCCTACGACATGATCACGCACGACGCGATCTTCACCAACGTGGCAACGACCGAGGACAACCAACCCTGGTGGGAAGGCAAGAAAGATGGCGTGCCGTTCAGGGACTGGCAGGGACGCGTGTACGACGCGTCCGCCGGCCCGGCCGCTCACCCGAATTCCCGTTTCACCGTAGCCGCGACCAACAACCCCAGTTACTCGAGCCTCGCTGAGGCCCCCGAGGGCGTGCCGATCTCGGCGATCGTCTTCGGCGGCCGCCGCAAACAGGTTGCTCCCCTCGTCTACCAGGCGAAGAGCTGGGAGCACGGCGTCCTGGTCGGGGCCAGCACCGCTTCGGAAACGACGGCCGCGATGGTCGGCGATGTCGGCGTCGTGCGTCGGGATCCGATGGCAATGAAGCCTTTCTGTGGCTATAACTTCGGGGACTACTGGGCACACTGGCTGTCGTTCCCCGAACGCTCCGAGCACCTGCCCAATATTTTTCACGTCAACTGGTTCCGCCAGAACGACAAGGGCGAATTCCTGTGGCCTGGCTTCGGCGAGAACCTGCGCGTCCTGGAGTGGATCATCGAACGCTGCGAAGGCCGGGCCGGTGCCGAGGAAACGGCGATCGGCTTCCTGCCGCACGCGTCAGACCTCAATACCAGGAACCTCGACATCCAGCCGGAAACGCTCGAAGAGTTGCTGACCGTCGATGCGGAACAATGGCGTGAGGAAATGGCCTCGGTACTGGATTACCTGGAGAGTTTCGGCGACCGCACGCCGGAAGAGCTCAAGCGGCAACAGAAGATCATTGCCGACGCGCTCAACGAGAGCCTGGCTAAGGCGTCTTAGTCGATCGTCTTGTAATAGATCGCCAGATTCGCGCCGGGCGCTTCTGCCCGGCCGAGTCCGATGGTGCCTTCACCGCTCAGCTCAGCCGTATCGCGCCGGACGAATGTCTCCCGTCCTTCAACGTCCTGAAGAAACGTGCCGTTGGTGCTCTGGTCCACAATCACGAATTTGCCACGGCGCATTTCGATCTTGGCGTGAATGCGGGAAATCAGGTTACCCTTGACGACGACATCGTTGTCGTCCGCACGCCCCATGTTGATGGACTTGCGCCGGTCGGAGACCTCAACGGTCGAATCGCGGAAGTTGATCATCAGTTTCGACGCCCGCCGATCCTTGTTCTCCCACTCGATAGTAGGCAACATGCTGGTCGCCTCGTCGGGCTGCCACACGAGTTCGTAGAGGGCGACCTCGTCGAGCCTGCCGCGAACCGTGGCGACGTCGATCTGACGCGTCTGGTTGCGCAATTCAGGACTCATTTGCTCAACCGTGAAACCCGAAATGACAATCTGCCGGGCCTTCGCCTGTGACGTCATGCGGTTCGCCGTGTGCACGGCCGCACCGAAAATATCGTTCTGCTCCTGCACCACGGGCCCGTAATGACAGCCGATACGAATAGAAACGGGAATACCGTCTCCTTTCTTCGTCTCGCTGGTGATGCGCGACTGCATCATGACGGCGGCACCCATGGCTTCGTCGACGGTTTCGAACGTCGACATGACCTCGTCGCCGATCGTCTTGATGACCGTGCCGTTGAACTGGTAGGTAGCGTCTTTCATGACGTCGAGACACAACGCGACCGTCTCGCTGGCCTTGGTGTCGCCAAACTTGTCGTATAGCTGAGTGCTACCGACGACGTCAGCAAACACAATAGCCACTTCAAGATCTTTTGCCATAACCCGATTCAAAGCTTAATTACCCAAGCAATTAATAATACTACTATTTCTACTTCTATTTCTCGGCGACGATATAGGCGATCCAGGCCAGATCCGCCTCGCCTTTCTCATCCGGCACGAACTCGCCGTTGCCCTCACCATTCTCGTCTTCGCCTTCCCAGTACACGGTCGCCTTGCGGAACCCCGCCTCGAGCAACAGCTCGCGCAATTCCGGCGCAGACCAGAGGCGCCACTCGTAGCTAAACGCCTTCTTGATCTTTGAGCCATCCTTGAACTTGAAGTGGATATGGCAACGGATAAAGTTCGTCACCGGGTGGAATTTCGCCTGGTGCCAGATATAGGTGAATCCGTGTTTCTTGTGCTTGGTCTTTTCCCGTGTCTCTTCCAGCGCCTCGGGACCGCCGAACAGGTCACAGAAGAACACGCCGTCATCCTTGAGAGCGTCATAGACCGTTTTGAAATACGCCCGCAGCGTGTCGCGGGTGTCGAAAATAAAGTAGCTGAAATTGAAGGCAGCGAGCAGGTCGACTTTTGGTGTTTCGACCGTCATGACGTCAGATTCGATCAGGCTGACGCGTGCCCGGTCCTCTGCATCCAGTCTGCCGACACGATTCTGGCGGCCCCACTCGAGGACTGAAGGATCGATATCGACGCCGATCGCCTGGTATTCGGGGCCCTGGCGCACCCACTGGCAGGACGCGCTGGCGGTACCGCAGAAGTCCTCGCGGAACAGGTAAGCGGTACGGCCGGTCAACGTCTGAAACGTAGTCTGCAGGAACTCGACTTCGTTCTCGACATTTTGTACCGACATCTCGTAGAGCTCGTGGATATCGGCCTTTTGCGCCATGGTCGGTTGCTTGCTTGCAGATTTCACGCTCATTGAGAAACTTCGTCCTGTCGTTGTGTCACCGGGCCGTGCATTGTATCCGCACGAGGCATTGGAGGCATAGCGTTTAGTGCATTAATCAGCACTTCGCTGCCAGCACCCGCGCGATGTGCATGCTCGCTGATGTAGCGGCGCCAGGCGCGCGCCCCGGGGCAACCCGTGAACAGGCCGAGCATGTGACGCGAAATACTGTTGAGTGCCACGCCGTTCGCCAGTTGCCGGTCGATGTACGGAATCATCTTCTCCACGACCTCTGCCCTCGACGGTATTGTCCAGGTGGGATCAAAATGCTGCTCCAGTTCGGCAAGGAAATATGGTCGGTGATATGCCTCCCTGCCGATCATTGCCCCGTCAACATGCCGCAGGACCTCATCCACCTGCGCACTTTCGGTCAACCCGCCGTTGATGACGACCTCGATGCCGGGAAAGTCACGTTTCAGCCGATAGACTCTCTCGTAGTTCAATGGCGGAATCGTACGATTTTCTTTCGGGCTCAAGCCCTCGAGAATCGCAATGCGCGCATGCACGATAAATTTGCGGCAGCCGGCCGCAACGAGCGCCTCGACAAACGTCCGCAGGAAAACATCGTCGTCCTTGTCGTCAATGCCTATGCGGGTCTTGACCGTAACGGGTGCATCCGTTTCACGCTGCATTGCCGTGAAACAGTCTGCCACGATGTCTGGCCGCGCCATCAGGCAGGCGCCGAACTGCCCGCTTTGCACGCGGTCGCTCGGGCAGCCAACGTTGATGTTGATCTCGTCGTAGCCGTAGGCAGAAGCCCGTGCCGTGGCCTGTGCCATCCAGTCAGGGTCGCTGCCGCCGAGCTGCAGGGCGATCGGGTGCTCGGCCTCGTGGTAGTGCAGGAAACGATCCGCGTCGCCATGCACAATAGCGGCAGCCGTGACCATCTCGGTATACAGTCTAGCGCCAGGGCTCAGCATCCGCATGAAAAAGCGGCAATGCCGGTCGGTCCAGTCCATCATGGGCGCCACGGAGATCACGACGGTACTATGGCGCATCTCTGGCAAGGCCGGCAACCGCCGAAGCCGCGTTTTCTGCACAAACACCTAGTGCGGCCCGCATGCTGCCTTTAGAATGCTCTATTTCGAGGAACCCTTTTTTGTCGCAGCAAAACCTAATCGCAGAGATCGAGAACCTGCCTGATGGCCCCGAAATCGGCGCGTTGTTCGATTTCGACGGGACCATCATCGCCGGCTACTCGGCCGTCGCTTTTTTCAGGGAGCAGGTCCGGCGCGGGCACCTGTCACCGCGTGATTTCGTGGAGCTCCTGAGCGTGATGGCGAGCTTCGGGATCGGCATTCTGGGCTTCCCGGCCTTGATGCTGGCTGCGTCACAGTTTCTCAGGGGCGTTCGTGAGGACAGCTATGCGGCCTTCGGCGAAGACGTCTTCAGATCGCATATCGCGCGGCTGGTGTACCCCGAGACCCGAGCGATGGTCGAGGCGCACCTGCGCAAGGGTCATACGGTCGCGATTATTTCTTCGGCGACCCCCTACCAGGTGGCGCCGGCGGCTCGGGATCTCGATATCGAGCACGTGTTGTGTACCGAGCTGCAGGTTGAAGACGGCCAGTTTACCGGTGGTGTCAAGCGGCCGATCTGTTTTGGCCAGGGCAAAGTCCTCGCTGCCGAGTCCCTGGCCAAGCGGTTCAAGATCGATCTCGACAAGAGCTTTTTCTATTCCGACAGTACCGACGACATCCAACTGCTTGAGCGCGTCGGCAATCCACGCCCCCTCAACCCGAGCGCCAGGCTGCTGGCCATAGCGGAAGAGCGTAGCTGGCCGGTGCGCCGCTTCGGCAGTCGCGGTCGCCCGTCGCCCACCGACTGGCTCCGCACCTTGATGATGCCGGCGAGTCTCATGGGGTCTTTTCTTGCCGGCCTGCCGATCTGGGCACTCACGGGCTCGAAACGAGATGCCATGAATTTCTCGCTCTCGGTATTCGCCGACACGGCCAGCGCCCTGATCGGCCTCAATCTTGAAATCAAGGGCGAACACCACCTCTGGTCGCATCGCCCGGCTGTGTTCATTTTCAATCACCAGAGCAACGTCGACATGGTGATTATCGCCCGGCTGCTGCGGCGCGACATCAGTGGCGTCGGCAAGAAAGAGATCGGGGACATGCCGTTCGTCGGACGTATCCTTGAGTTCTCGGGCGTGGTGCTGATCGACCGCAAGGACACGGAACAGGCCAT
The DNA here is from genome assembly GCA_963698895.1 of uncultured Gammaproteobacteria bacterium. Taxonomy (GTDB): domain Bacteria; phylum Pseudomonadota; class Gammaproteobacteria; order Steroidobacterales; family Woeseiaceae; genus UBA1847. The sequence goes on from CAVOSO010000004.1 coordinate 102,317, forward strand.
TGCGACGATGAACTCGCTGGTCGATACGATGCGCATCGAGGGCAAGTCCGTGTGCATGTCACCCGAAGGGACACGCTCCATAACGCCCAAACTCGCGGCGTTCAAGAAAGGTGCATTTCACCTGGCCATGCAGGCAGGCGTGCCGATCGTGCCCATCGTCATTCGCAATTCGAGCGACGTCAATCCCAAGGGCGACATGATTTACCGCCCCGCCACCGTCAAGGTCGAAGTCCTGCCCCCGGTTGAGACCGGCAGTTGGACCCCGGACACGATCGATGAGCATGTCGAGACCGTTCGGGACATGTTCCTGCGTGTCCTGGGCCAGGACCGCTCCGGAAAGATCGTTACCACACTCAAGGCCGGTGAGAAATAATGGACCAGCTCAGCCCACAAGATGCCCAGTTCCTGTACATGGAGACGGAAGACAACCATATACAGGTGACGGCCGTCGCCGTGTTCGACCCGTCCACCGTTCCCGGTGGCAAGACGGTTCGCTTCAAGCAAATCCTCGCCCACATCGAGAAACGCCTGCACATGAGCCCATTGTATCGGCGCCGTCTCGAACGGGTTCCGTTCGAACTGGATTTCCCCTACTGGGTCGACGACGAAAATTTCGACCTCGAATACCATGTGCAACACAGCCGGCTGCCAAAACCCGGTGACTGGCGACAGTTCTGCATCCAACTCTCCCGGTTTCATGCGCGGCCGCTCGACATGTCGCGTCCATTGTGGGAGATGCTGGTTATCGAGGGGCTCGACCACGTGGAAAGCCTGCCGTCCGGTTGCTATGCGATCGCGACCAAGCTGCATCACGCCGCCGTCGACGGCGCATCGATCATCAATTTCTACCGCGGACTTGTCGATCTGGACAACAAGGGCACGCCAGTGGTTCCACTCGACACCGGCGAACCGGCGCGCAGCCCGACGCCCGGGCTCGTCAGCATGACCGGACGAGCCGTTTTTAACGCGATACGCTCGCCCATCGCAATAACCGATGCCGTCATGCGCTCCGCACCTGCACTGTACCGGTGGGCGCAGCAAGGGCTGACGGCGCAGAGGCAATCGTCGATCGCCGTTCCGGATACGCGATTCAACTGCAATGCGTCGCCGCACAAGATGTTCGACGCCACGACATTCGAGCTCGAGGAACTCAAGAAGATCAAGCGCGCGGTCCCGGGCAGCACGATCAATGACGTGGTGCTCTGCATTTGTGGCGGTGCGCTGCGCAAGTACCTCATGCGTCACAAGGAACTCCCCGCGGAATCGCTCGTGGCCTGGGTCCCTATCAACGCCCGGCCCGGTGCGACCAAGGAGTCCAACGGCGCCGGCAACAAAATCACGTCGATGACAACCAGGGTATTCACCAACGTGTCGAACCCTTTGAGTCGCCTGCGCCAGATTCACACGTCGACACAGAAGAGCAAGGCAGCGAAATCGGGTATCTCGGCGCGCCTGATGACCGACCTCAGCCAGCATGTTCCTGCGGCGACACTCGTAACGGCCGGGCGTCTCGTGCTGCGCGCAGGCGTGGCCGCCAATATCTGCAACCTGTTTATTTCCAATGTCCCGGGGCCGCAGATTCCCGTGTACATGAATGGCGCCCGACAGGTCGCTACCTATGGCATTGCTCCGCTTGTCGATGGCATGGGCCTGTTTATCGCGACGCCGAGTTACGACGGCAAGATCTCATTCAATGTCACGTCGACGCGCGAAACGCTTCCCGACATCCATTTCTTCATTGAGTGCATCGAGGCCTCACTGGACACGCTAAGGAAAGCGGTTGCCCGGGAAGCGGCACGCTCCTGAACTCGATCCGAAGCTGCGGGTCCAATCCGGCGACCGGAGGATCAGGATGCGCCCATTTCTCTTAACGCTTGTTGTATTGCAGTGTCTTCTTGCCAGCGTGCCGGCCCTGTCGGCATCGGCCGAGGTGCAAATAGACGCGCCAGGGGCCGTTCTCAGCATTGAATTTGCGGGCGAAGTCGATGCCGCCGCGTCCCAGCGCATCGTCAGCTGGGTTGCTCATGTCGCGGACCAGGTCAGCATGCCCTACGGGCGCTTCCCGATCTCTGCGCCTCGCGTGCTGATCATTCCGACGAAGGGTAAGCCGTGGAGCGACGCTTCACCCGTTCCTTTCGGTCGCGTGACGCGCCGCGGCGTGGCGACCGTCGAGCTGTACGTCGACATCGATCGACCGATCGAAGACATGTACGCCGACTGGACGGCCACGCATGAATTCAGCCACCTGCTGCTGCCGCGCATTAGCTGGCGGCAAAAATGGATCGCGGAGGGCTTTGCCAGTTACTACCAGAACGTGCTGATGGCGCGCGCCGGGCAGTACACGCCGGAGCGTGCCATACGCATGCTGAGGGAAGGCTTTGAGCGCGGTCGGAATTCGCGGCCGGCATGGTCACCCAACCAGGCTGCAGAGGAAGGCGTGCGGCAGGCGCGGTACAAGATCTACTGGAGCGGCGCCGCCATCGCCCTGCTCGCCGACCTGCGGCTCCGCGAGCTTTCCGGTGGCGACGAGTCTCTGGATACCGTGCTCGGCCGATTCCAGCAATGCTGCCTGCCGTCTGAGGGCTACTGGACGGGAACGCAGTTCCTTAAGAAGCTGGATTCCCTGGCCGACAACCCGGTATTCATGCCCCTCTACGACCAGTACGCAAATACCGCCGGTTTCCCGGCCACCGATGTGGCACTGTCCGATCCCGTGCTGCGAGACGAGATTCTTCGCGTGCGTACATCCACGCATTGACCCCTCTTCGCCGCAACTCCCATAGTTTCGAAATACTCAAGAGGTGACTACCATGAAAGCCACGCTGCAGAAACTGCTGTTACTTGCTCCGTTACTACTCCTGTATGGCTGCGGCCAGGGCGAGGTGAGCTTCGCCGACGACATCCAGCCGATTGTCGAGAACAGCTGCATCAGCTGCCACAGCGGCAAGGGCGAAGGCGCGATGGCCAGTGACTACCTGATGACCGACTACAACAGCATCATGAAAGGCACCGTACACGGCAAGGTCGTTGTTCCCGGAAGCCGGATGTCGAGCTCCCTGTACCTCGTGGTCGCCGGCAAGACTGCGCCGGAGATCCGTATGCCGCCGCACAACGATGAGTCGTTCGCACAAGGTCGTGGCGTCATGCTATCGGCGGAAACGATTGAGCTGATCGGGCTCTGGATCGACCAGGGCGCAAAGAACAACTAGGCCTAGTGCCGCTGGCGTTCGTCCTCGGGCATGGCGAAGAACTGGAGTTCGCCCAGCTCACCACCCAGCGACGCCAGCCTGGCTTCCGGCTCGTGCCTGAGCCGGTCCGCAATCTTCTGCGCCTCCGCCAGGTAGTGACGGTACAACTGCTGGCGCAGCGCCAGCGAGAGAACCGCTGGCTCACCCTGGACGTCGGCCAATGCCTGCTCCAGGGAAAACTCGGGCAATACACTTTTCGCGTATTTGTGGTGCCAGGCACCTGTCGCGAGATCGAAATCGTAAAGATTCAGGAAGCGATAGCCTTCTCTCGCCAGGAACTGGACGGCATCGATGACGTAGTTGGCTTCGGCGTCATCCATGACCCAGTGCAGCCCTACGCGGCACCAACCGGGCTTTAACCCGCAATGCCCATGCCGCACGGCTGCACGATATTTTTCGGACGTGTCGTTGTCGATGTGCAGCAGGCGATGTCCGTAGGGACCGGCGCACGAACAACCGGCGCGGGACTGGATGCCGAACAGGTCATTCAGCAGCACGGTCAGGAACTTGTGGTGCAGGTACTTGCCGCGGGCGTCCCGGATGTTGAACGAGATAATACCGACGCGGCTACCGGCGTCCGGGTTGCCCAGCACTTCAATGTTGTCGTTGTCGCCCCAGCTGCGCAGCGCGCGGTTCGTGAATTCATGCTCGCGCTCGCAAATCACATCGACACCGACGGCGTCCTTCACCTGGAACACCAGCCCGGCCTTCAGCGTCTGCAGCACACCTGGCGTACCGGCCTTCTCGCGTTCCTCGATCTCGGCGATAAAGTCCTGGTCGGTCATGCCGACGTAGTCGACCGTACCGCCCGCGCTCATGCTTGGCGGGAGTTCCCGGTCATAGATCCGTTCGTTAAACACCAGGACGCCGCTGGAGCCCGGCCCGCCGAGGAACTTGTGCGGAGAAATGAAGATTGCATCGATACTCGGGTCGTCTCCCTCGAACTCCGGCTCCGGATTCATGTCGATTTCGACGTAGGGCGCACAAGCCGCGAAGTCGAAACAGGCCATCGCATCGTGCTTGTGCAACAGGCTGGCGATCCGGCGTACGTTCGAGCGCATTCCGGTGACGTTCGACGCCGCGGAAAACGACCCGATGCGCTTGCGGTTCAGGTAGCGCGGGTCCTGCAGCAGTTCCTCGAGATGCCCAAGATCGACATTGCCGGTGGCATCCAGTCTGACCTGTACCGTCGTCGCCAGTGACTGCCGCCAGGAGATTTCGTTGGAATGATGCTCGTACGGACCAATGAATACCACCGGCTGAGTCTGCGCCAACCGGTCCGTCATCCAGCATGTCGCCCAGGTTCTTCCGCGTCGCCGGAGCGAGCGTCACGCCGATAATCTGTTGCAGCTTGTCAATCGCACCGGTCGCCCCGGTACCGCAGGCAATGATACGACCCTGCGGCCCTGCATTAACGGATTCCTTGATCGCTATCTTCGGCCTCGTGCAGCAACTGGCTCATGCTGCGCCCGGTAATGTCGTCTTCGGTGTGCGTGTTCGCATACACCCGCTGCAGGCTCTGCAGGTACGACTTCCACAAAACGCAGGCAACGCCCGGACGCGGTGTAGTCACAGTACACCATGAGGCGTTCGCCAAACGGGGTCTCGAACGTGGAATCGACGCCAACGATTTGTTGACGCAGGTAGGAGGGATCGAGCTTCACCTTGCCCATACTGAAAACACCTGGTTGCCTGACGCATTAACAAACGGGGACGACAAGCCCGCCACCTTGCAGCAGGTTTGCCGACCCCGGTCTATTATGCCTTTTTTCGGCTACTCGGCGCTGACCGTTTCCTCGATCGAACTCGCGATCTCGCCGGGCACACCCACGTTGGCTGTGAACGCCCGGTAGCCCGAGTCCCAGAAATACAGCTGCATGCGCCACATCTGGCCGTAATGGAGAACCAGCGTCTTGCCGCCTTCCCTGACGACCAGGACCTCCGTCGGCAGGGCCGCCACGTGATCTACGCCCGGGTATGGCGACAGTTCACTCTTGCCGCCCTTGCGGAACCGGGAGTTGATCCGAACCATCTTGTCCTCGATGTAGGGATTGGTTACGCCGATGTAGGCCGCATCGTCACCGAAGACGAATCAAAGCCAGTTGTTCCCAGCCCTCCGATTCGTCCGCGCCCGCGATCGCGCGAGCCGCCAAGGCGGCCGTGACCTTGTCGACGACGGCATCGAAGTTGTCTGCCTTGTCCTCAGTGATGAGCAGCTGACTCTTCTTGAAGGTACGGAACTTGGCCATCATGCGCGCGGGACCGTCGCCTTTGTACGCGTTGTAGTGCTTCTCGTGAACGCCGAGGTTCCTGCTGTTCCGCCAGTGCCTCCCGGGCACGCGCGCGACCAGCGCGCGTATTTCCTCTGCCGCTTTGCGTGCCGCAGCGACGAGCGCATCGTAGTTGGGCGAATCCGCGTAGAACACCATGGCGTGCGCCACCGGGTTAGCCATGTTGATGTACGTCTTCTGCTCATCACCCTGGGTGTACACGGCAACTCGCAAGACCTGGGCCGAAACGGTACGGACCGACTCTGCACTGGCCGCACTCACATACTCCGGTGATGTCAGGACATACACCTTCGCCCTGTGTTTCTCATCCGGTACCCGGACATCGTGTGACGCGTGCAGTACAAGTTCCGACGCTGCAAATGCCGCGTCCACTGCGGCAGTCGTTTCCTCGAACGAGACCGAAGACGCATGAATCGTCTCAAAAATGCCTATGTCGTCATCCGCCGCAAACGAAAACGGCGCTGAAATCAGCGCCGCAATCGTGATTACGGCCATCAATATCCTGGCCTTCATCGTGTTCTCCTAGAAGCGATACGCCAACTTCGAATTCAAGCTGGCTCATTTCCAGATTCGATCGTCTGTGTCGGATCGAACATGCTCGGACCAGTGACCGAATTCTGGGTGCGTACATGAACGAGAAGATCCATGCGCCTCCATTGTCGCGTTTGCGAGTCAGCCCAACGTAATGTGCTGTTCCATGACGCCCGGCGCCAGGATGTTGAACAGGACGTCCGCTGCCTGGACCGGCTGCTCGCCGTAGCTGTAGCCGAAGCGCCAGACGTTGGTGTCGTTCTGCGCCCATTCGAAGCCCAGCTTGTATGTGGTCATGTCGTCCCAGCCAAACCCGGCACCGTTGGCGCCACCCAGGCAGGTTTCGAGACTCGTTCCACCGAGCGGCAATGTCGGGCAACCAACGAGATTGGTCATCGGGTTGCCGACCGAATCGACGTCACTGAAGCTGGTTTGCTCAATATCGAAGTTCACGCGCAGTGCATCGCTGGCGATGAACGGACAGGCCGAACTTCAGGCTCGACGGAATATCGAAACCACCGTCTTCTGCAAACAGGTCTGCATAGTCATCGAATTCGCTCATCGACATCTTCGACTGGTATGCAAGTCCGAGACTGACCGTGTCGCTCAGACCCCACCACAGCCCGGCAGCGACGCCGAAGCCGTACGACGTGTCATGACCGTTATTCGCTCAGCGCGGTCGGGAATACCGTTCCGCCCGATGCTGCGAAGGTCTTCGTAACCGGTGCAAACGTACCAACACCCTTCGCTTCAAACATCTGGACAGCGAATACCGGACCGATGCCCCAGGCAAAATTGTCGCCCACCTTGGCCGAATAGTTCAGGGTCAGGAAAGCCTGCGACAGGTCGACACCGGCCTTGCCGCACACGATAAGGACCCGGGCCGGTTCCGGGACGCGCCCGTCGGCGTCGTGCCGCAGAAATACGAGGTCGCGGACGCGTTCGGATCATCCCAATCTGTGTTCATGCCACCACGACCATAGAACGCCATCGTGATGTTGGCATCGTTCTGCGAGGCTCCAGTTCTTCGCGACGTAGGGAATCGGGAAGCACTCGCTGCTGCTGTCGATCTTGCCCGTATGAATCGTGTGAGATGGCAGACAGGCACCCGGATTCGAAATTGGATCGCAGCCGCCCAGGTCGATAAACCCGCCATTGAGCTGGCTGACCGACGCTTCGTAGCTGCGCCTCGGGCTGAAAATCGACAAGCCAGCTTCCCACCGGTCATCGACAAACACCCCCAGCGCGGGATTCGATGGCACTCATGATGGCGCCCATGTTCGCATTTGAACCGACACCGGTTCCTGCCATGCCTTTCGACGCAGTACCGACACCATGCGTGAAGTAACCGTTGGTGGCCAGTCGCGGCACCGCTGAAGGCAAACAGGCCCGTGGCCAACAGCACCAGCTGTGGCCCTACTAGCTTTTAAACTCATTTCTTTTCTCCCTGCGTTTCGCAGAATACTTCGTGTAACGTGTGCATCACTTTCGGAGCATCATCACCGGCCAGCGAATAGCTGACCGATTGCGCATGCTTCCGCGCCTTTACAATCTTCTCGCGCCGAAGAACAGCGAGGTGTTGAGACAGTGCCGACTGGCTCAAGCCGAGAATTTCCTGGAGTTCGCTGACCGTCTTTTCACCCTCGGACAGCTGGCAAAGGATCATCAGGCGCCATTCGTTGGCCATCGCCTTGAGCAACTCGACAGCATGCGAAGCCTTGTCGTGGAGCTCCGAAAGCTTCTCGAAATTCTCAATCGACGTCACGGTCTCATCGTTCATTCGCCGCAACCGCCGAAGCCTTCGGAGTCCATCTTCGCCTCGTAGGCCGCCGCACAGTCGCTACCGAGGACCAGGCTGCCCTTGACCGAATCCCAGTCGTCGGGCTTGAGAATGAGCAACCAGCCTTTCTCGTACGGATCGTCGTTGGCGATACTCGGGTCACCGACCATGTCCTCATTGACAGCCACCACTTCGCCGCCCGCCAGGGACTTGGCGGGGCCAACCCACTTGCCGGATTCGAGCGTGCCACAGGACTTGCCGGCACGAACACTGCGGCCGACCTTCTTCGGCGTGAACGCGACCAGCTTGCCGGCCATCGCGGTAGCGACCGCGGTCATCCCGATCTTGACGGTGCCGTCGCCCAGGTCCGTGAACCAGATATGATTGTCGACGTCGTACAACAGGTCGTCAGGAAGGTTACATCCCCTTACAGATGGCATACCTATGCCTCCTTCGTTATTGATTGATTCGAATCAGTAGCCGATCGGATCGGCTTCGACGAACAACAGAATTCGCCGAGTCCGGCCACCTGCAGCTTCCCGCTTATGAACAAATACAGGTGCTTGGATACCAAACCCATCATATATAAGCGATCCGTAATATCCGAATGCTCCGGCTGCATCGTGATGAGGTTGTAGTGGTAGGCGACTTCGCGGCAGGTCTCGCGGCAGGCGTTGAAGCTCGGGTCACCCGTGGACCCCTGCCTGTGCAGGGCCAGCAGCCGAAAGCCCTCGCGCTCTTCCTGGGTAGGTACTTCTCCCCGCGCGACGACCCAGTGCTCTATGACTTCCTCGCTGGCCCGCAACAGATTCCGGGCCGCTGACTGAATATCCGGTGTTGGCAACGGCGTCTCGAACACCGCCTCGAGTTCGGCGAGCGACCTCACCCGAGCCCTTTCTCTTTGAGGAACTTCATCGAGTCATTGATATTCTCGTGAACGCCGACTTTTTTCGCCTTCAGCCCGAGCGCCATGCCGAGGAGCTGGGTGAAATAGAGGATCTTGATATCGACCTTCTCACCCAGCGTCTTTTCGGCACGAATCTGGTGCATCTCAAGACCGGAGTGACAGGTCGGGCATTCCGTCGCGATGACATCCGCGCCGGACAGTTTCGCGGCCTTCAGGATATTGAGGACCAGCTTGGTTGACGTATCGCTGTCGGACAGGGTATGGGCACCCCCGCAGCACGCCGTCTTGAGCGGGAAATCGACGTTTTCGGCGCCGGCCGCGGCCAGGAGGTCATCCATGAAATGCGGCTTGGACGTGGACTCGCTGCCCGGGCCTTGATCCTTCTCGGGGAAGATATGGCGAGGACGCGTGTACATGCAGCCGTAATAGTTGGCGACCTTGATTCCGGACAGCGAATTCTTGACGCGTTCGGCAAGTCCCTCTTCACCAATCGAATCCTTGATCCAGTCGAGCGCGTGAATCGTTTCGACCTGGCCGGATTCGTAGGTCTTGTGGCCGGCCTTCTTCGACAGGCGGTCGACGACCTCGGCCGACTCCTGATCGTTGGCGAGATCGTACTCGGCCTTCTTCAGGTTGTGATAGCAGCCGTTGCAGGGTGCCATGACCACATCCATATCCATCTCGTTGGCCGCCGTCGACATGACACGCGACGACAGGTAGGTCTGGATCTTCGGGTCGATGTTCTTGACTTCCATCGCGCCGCAGCAGTTCCAGTTCTTGACCTCGACGAGTTCGAGCCCTAGCGCCTTGCCGACGGCTTTCGTGGAGCGATTGTAAGCATGGCCGGACCCCTCAAGCGCACAGCCCGGGTAGTAGGCAACCTTCTTGTACTTGTCTTTCGTCGTCATTTTCAGTCTCGTCAGGCAGCCACGTCTTGCTTGGCCGTTTCAACCAGCTCGGCAAGGCTTAATGCCTGCGTCTGCTTATCGTGCTGTTCGTCAATGTACTCCTGGATTGCGGCGGACGCCTTCGACCAGTCGCTCGTTTTCGGCGCTATCAACGTGGCAAGCCCCATGCGCGTCAGCATGCCAATCGGCAAACCCCGCAACATGCGTTTCACCATCTCGATCATCCAGGGCTGAGCGAGTGCCTGGCCCGTGCGCGAGAAGAAGCGGCGCATTGTCCGGCTCTCTTCGATCTTGCCGGTACTGACGATCTGTTCCGTGAACACCTCGTCGAAGTGCATGGACGGCGATTTCTCGGTGTGGCCCTTCTTCTCCAGCCAATGTGCCGTGGCCTTCATTACGCCTTCGGGAAAGACGTCGCGCGGGCAGGCATACGTGCACTTGTTGCACGACACACATTGCCAGATGATGTCCTTGTCCCGGAGCAACTCCGATTCGTAGCCCATGCGAATCAGGTAGATCCAGTAACGCGGATTGAAATCCGGGTTGAGCGCATTGACCGTGCAGGAATTGGTGCAGGATCCGCATTGCCAGCAGCGATGGATATGCTCACCGCCCGGCAGCGCAGCAATTTCATCCTGCATCGCTTCGTTGTAGTCCTTGACCACGCGCGTTTCGATGAACGTGCTCCAGTGACCTGAGACATCGACACCGTCGAGGACCAGTTCCTCGTGCGTCGTCAGGTTCTCCGGGCGAATCAGTGATTTTTCATGAATTGGCATTAGTGTTCCGTCTGGTTCAGCGTACTGTTTTCATCCAGGACAAACGCCTCGCCGTCGATCGACTTGAGGCGGGTTCTGCCGTTACCGGGCTGGACTCCATCGAGTCCAAGCAGGCGGCGCGTGTGTTGCATAGGATCTTCGGGTGCCTGGAAATCGGCGCGCAGGTAACTGCCACCCTGCTCGCAAATGTACTGTGCATAAACCTGGGCACAGAGGACGTCAACGTAGTGCAGGACATCGCGAAAGACACCGTTTTCGCTCAGGAACTGGCTGAGTTCCTCGCGCAGCATGACGTAGGTCCCGTAACCGTCGGCGACGGGAATTTTTATGTGGTCCACATTCTCGCCGTGCCAGATTTCGCGGATGACGCCAGTGTTTGCCCTGGCATCCCAAACCCAGCGGTTCATCAACGGCACACGCTCCGGGTCGGCGTTATGCAGCAACTCGGTAGCGAGGTCTCGTACCCAGCGATGCTTCTTGTCATCCGGGAAGCGCTCACAAAAGCGAGCAATGCGATCGTCAATAGGATGGGCGTCGTCGAACAAGGCGATAATCGCCGTGCGCAAATCGGCAAACGCCTCTTCGTTGAGGTGTTCGCTGATACGACGTCTTACCGTTGCCATAAATGTGCACAGGCCCTTGAACGTCTCGAGGTCGAGATCTGCAACGTCGTTCTCAATGAGCGCCTGCCTGAACATGACACTCTTGAGTTTGACGGCGTCAATGTAGCGCTCGATGCCGCCGGTTTCTTCGCACCCCCTGACCGCCTGCTGGAATGCCGCCCGAATCGCAGGACCGTGCAGTTCGAGCACAGGACGCTCGAACTCATGGGGCTTGATCGCGGACCGGTTAAACATGGTAAAGCGGCTTACGCCGTCTTGAGGTTCCTGGCGCCCGACAGAACGGCCATTGCTGCCGCGTGTCCCTGGGCGATGGAATCATCGATCGTCTCGGGGCCGGTTGCCGAACCGGCCACATAGACGCCAGGCCTCGAGGTAGCACCCATTTCGCCGTAGCGGTTCGCGACATTGATATAACCGTGCGTTTCGAGGTCGACGCCGAACGTGTTCGAGATTTCCGGATTGTCGACGTTCGGGTCCATACCTATAGCATGTACAACCATGTCGAAGGGAATCGTGATGGGCCGTTTGACCAGCGTATCTTCGCCTTTGACGATGAGCTTCTCGCCATCAGACGTCACCTCGGCAATACGTGCCTTGATGTACTTGACCTTGAATTCTTCCTGGCTCTTCCAGTAGTACTTGGTTTCGTAAAGACCAAATGTGCGGATATCCATGTAGTAGATATAGACATGGCAATCCGGCAGCTCCTCACGAATTTCCATGGCGATATTCGAGGACACCGTGCAACAGATCTTCGAGCACCACTCACGTCCGATTTGCCGGTCACGGGATCCGACGCAGAGCAGGATCGCGACGCGTTTTGGCTTGCGGCCGTCAGACGGGCAACGCACGCCCTGGCCCGACGAAATCATCTGTTCGACCTGCGTCGTCGTGACGACATCCTCGTAGGTACCGAACCCCCATTCGGGCTTGTTCACCGAGTCGAAATGCGTGAACCCGCTGCAGAGAATGGCGGCTTCGGCTTCGACGGAGTCGCCGTTGGACAGCTTGGCCGTGAAGTGCCCGGGCACGCCGTCAAACTCCGTAACCTTGGCACCGGTAATGACCTTGACGCTTGACTCATCCTCGACACGCTTGACCATACCGCCGATAGCATCCTTGGCCCACTCCCCTGTCGGTACGAGCTTGGCGTAGCCAGACAGGATCGGCGCACCGCCCAGCCTGTCTTCTTTCTCAACGATGACGCTTTCCTTGCCAACGGTCGCGAGACTGTGTGCCGCGGCCAGACCTGCCGGTCCACCACCTACGATCAATATTGGTTTACTCATTATCTGCTCGCCTGTTTCTTTTGGCTGTTATTCGCTGGATTTGGATTCCACGGCTTTGAAACCAGGTCCCGACGTAATCATCAAACGCGGGTCGTAAAGGGTCTCGCCCCTGCCCGCCTCAACTTCCTTGAGGTAGTCCTCGAACTCTGCTTTTTTCGCCTGCCAGTCGATACCCAGCTTGTCCATCAGCTGCTCCGTCGGCGACGCATGCCAGTGCGACTGCACGATCTTGTAGGGATGTGCACCGCACACGAGCGCCGCGAACTGGAAGTCAGCCAGCACCGGCAATTCGACAGGCTTGCCGACCGCCGCGCCGATCCACTGGTTCTTGTCCAGCGTGGTAATGCAGCCCGTATCGTGGCCGACCATCATGTCGGCACGCGCCTCTTCCTGGGCAACGCGCAACTTGCGATCGATGGCAAATGAACGCGTGAACTCGCGTTCTGAAATGATGTGGCGGAAACCGAAGCCACAGCAGTCATACCAGGTCGAGTAGTCAATAACCTGGGCGCCCAGCGTCTCGAGCACGCCGGTCGTGACGGCCACGCGATTGCCTTCGAGGATATCGTCGTCGTAAATCGCGTCCTCGGGCACCATCTTGTAGACGTGGCAAGCCGGATGCACCGTCGCGCGAATGTTGCTGCAATCGATGACCTGGTGCTCCTTGATGCGGTCACGCATCACGTGCACCCACTCCGAGTAGTGAACGACTTCTTCCGGGATCAGCAGCTTGCCGTCAACGAGACGGCCGAGCTTACCGAGGATCGTCTTGACCCGCGCACGCAACTTGGCTGAGTGCAGCAGGTAGCCCCGCACTTCCTTGTAGTTGCCGAAGGACGTGCCGCAGTGCACCAGCGGGTAGAAATAGCCCTCCGGCAGACCCTGCGCCTTGGACGCAACGTAGGCCTGGTGGAAGTTGCGCAGGAATACGGCGGCCAGGCTCTCGATGTTGCCGATGCCCGAGCCGTGATAATTCCAGGCCGTGCAGGACGTCTGGTCTGTCTCGTCAAGATAACGGATGTCCATCTTGTTCATGAGCCACAGCAGCGACGCCGGGTAACCCGGGATGTTGCCGCACTGGCCGCAGGACTTGTGGTGCCACAGCTGCTGTGTCGGGATGCGCTTGTCCCACCCGTACAGCGTCTTGACCGTTACGGGTTCGTGTTCGTCCTTGACCCGATGCACGAGGATCTCGCCGTCTTTCTCGAGTTCCCACATGGCGTCGCGGACGTCTTCAACGCGATCCTTGTTGGTCAGCATCGACCGTTTGTTGACGATCTGGTCGACCCAGACTGTCGCGGTATGTGCGTCCTCCTTGGACAGGTTCGCGTCGACCCACTCCGACCCGTGTCCTGTAAAACGCTCTCCGCCGTTACCACTACCTGTCGTCATTCTTTTCTCTCCTGACCTCAGTCGTCGTCCTGATCGTCCATCCAATCCTCATAGTCATCACGTTTTTCATCCATGATGTCGAGGATCACGTCGAACAGGTTTTCGTCGATGGTTTCAAGACTGTCGAGTACGCCGGTTTCTTCCCAGATCGTGTACAACTCGACCGATGTCTTGAGATTAACTTCCCACGCTGTCTTGGTGGTATGCAGCGTAGGCATAGGGATCGCTTTGCGAAGGATTTCCAGCGGCGCGTCGACCTTCGAAATGTTCGGCCCCCAGTCGGCAAAGCCCTCGGGGTTGATCATGTCCGGCGACAGCTGGTTACCCGTCGAGATAAGCTTCAGCATGACGCGGCTGAAGGGACGCAGCACGTCCTTGGCTGACTCCATGCCGTGCTTGATCGCGGTCTCGCGCATGAGCATGACCAGCCCACCCGGCGAGTTGCCAAATGGACAGCGCGCCGCACAGGTGTAGCACTGCGCACAGGACCAGATCTTCTCCTGCATGGCGTCGTAGATGCCTTCGAGATTCTCGGTCCACAGCAACTGGACGATTTCGCGCGGACTGAAGTCGTAATAATGCGCGGCCGGGCAGGTTGCCGTGCAGATACCGCAGTTCAGGCAGCCGTTCAGCTCGTGATCGAAGCGTAGATCCGCCTGGATGTCCTGGAAGATCTCCTCGAGCTTCTCGCGTTCAACGGGCGGCGAATCCGATACGGGGTCGCCAATGTATTCCTGGATTCGGGTCGCTGAGGAATGGGACATAGGGTAAGCCCTTAAAAATTAGTAGGATAAAACCTTGCAGTCACCTTCCATGACTTCTTCGATCAGGTGAGCACCGCCGACGATGCCCTCACACTCGGGGATCAGGTCTTCCTTGGTCATGTCGAACAGGTCGAGATTGGGCGAGCAACAGTAGAACTTGGCACCCGCCTCGTGAGCATCCTGGATGAAGCTGTAAACCGACTTCGGCGATCCTTCCTTGACGAACAGCTTTTCCGCGACACCCTTTTTCATGAGGCGTCCCGAAGTCGCGGTGCAAATCACGTCGACCTCGTAATCCATCGCCGCGGCCACGGTGGCCTGGAAAATCGGCGCACCCAGTTCTTCGCCGTTCCGCGGATCGGTATTCGCCATAACAATGATGAGTTTTTCAGCCATGATCTTGGTTCCCTGAGCTTTAGACGGCGTCTAACAGCGCATTAGCATATACTAAATTAGTGGTCCATCCAATTCCCCGCTGCCCTTTGCCGCCACTGGCGAGGACATCAGGCACGTGCGTTGCACAAGCCCGGTCATTATGGGTACCAGCTCATCCTCCAGGATGGGCTGCAAGCGACGGAGCTTTTCCAGCTGCTCTGCGGTATCCGCAGGCACCTCTTCGAATTCCATGATCAGGTCTTCGACCATACCGAGCTTAATGCCCGGGTTACCGGAAAAGCCATAAGCATTTTCGCCGACCTGCCAGACGGCCGGCCGCTCCAGGTTGTCGGTCGCCAATACAACGGCCTGTGCCGGCGGCACCGGCCAGTCACGCATGTAGACAACCTGGTTGAACGCGGGCGGCAGATACCCGTTTAGTGCATCGTCGCGCACGCGGGTCACGCGCAGCGTCTCCATCGTCAACGCTCGCGGCGCCACGCTTCCGCCGGCTGCCAGGCTCAGAATCTGGGCACCGAGCCCCATGCCAACGACCGGCGTACCCTTGTCGAGGAACTCCCGGGTGATAGCGATTTCATCCTGAAGGGTCGGCAAGTCACGGCTTCCGGCGGAACCCCATGGGCCACCGCCAAGCAGGAACAGCGCATCGGCCGGGACGTCCGCCCCTGGGAGTTTGCCCGCCGCAAACGGCCGGAAATACTGGAAGCGGATGCGCCGCCCTTCGAGATGATCCTCGATCAGCCCGAGGTACTCGCCTGCAGTGTGCTGGATGACCGCCACCACGTTCATGGGGTCCGCCTCAGCGGCGGCCAGGACGAATGCGTCGTCGCTGCTCTTGCACTCAGCCAATGTCAGGCGCCTTCGCGTTGCATCAGCGCGTCGTTGACGGCCGCAACAAAATCGTCGCCGCTTACACTGAGCATCTCGATGTCCGTTTCGTCGAAAAACGTCCGGATAGCCGCCTCGACGTCCTCGAGCCGGGTGCCGAGCAACGCCGCTTCGAGGTCGAATACGACACGCGGGGGTGTAACGAAGAAGTCACCCGTGATCAGGACGCGCTGCAAGCGGCCATGCGTTGGCCCCTCGAGCTTCACAAAGGCATTGATCGTGCCACCCGGCCCCGTATGCGTTCCCTCAAGCAACTGGTCGGCGCTGCCTGGATTGTCGATTTCGCGAAGGAACTCCTCGGTACCGATCTCTTCGTCAAAGTATTGCTTTGCGAGGCTTTCTTCGGCGTCGGTGATCTCGCCGGGTTCGGCAGTAATCCCCAGCATGCCTGTGAAGCCCTTGATCAACGCCGCCTTGATCGTCTCCATGTCGGGCAGATCCTCACCCAGCAACTCCTTGAGAGTGACCACCCGTTGCTCGGCCGAGTCGAGGTCGTGCCTGGCCACTTTGGCCGCGGGAATACGCAGGGCCCGTACCATCTGCGCCGGATTCATGTCCACCAGGACCGTACCCTGGTAGATCAGAATGTCGCCGTCGAAAAAACCGCCTGTACCGCTGATCTTGCGACCATCCACCTCGATGTCATTGCGCGGCCGGAACCTGGCCTTTACGCCAAGCTCCCGCAGCCCTGCGGCAGCGGCATTGCAGATCGCTGCGGCGAGGTCCGGCAGGTTTGCGATGCCCAGTGAACTGCGGTGAAACACGAGCTCCCACCCGAGCTGACCTTCATCGAGATAGATCGCACCGCCGCCCGTGACGCGACGCACGATGCCAACGCCGTCTTCGGCACAGTAGTCGAGGTTGATTTCGCGACTGAGGTCCTGGTGCCGGCCGATCAGCGCCGTCGGTGGAAAGCGCATGAAGCGTATCGTATCCGGAACCTTTTCCTGTTGCCGCAATTCGATCAGCGCCGGGTCGAACGCGATGTTTGCGCGCCCCTCGCGCACGCCCGTGTCGATGATGCGAAAAACGGGGCTCATTACTCCACGGCTACCGGGATGTCGAGTTGCTTGCGGATCTTCTTGAGATCCTTCTTGTTCGGCTGAAACGGGTAACTCGCGATGTTGCTGGGCGGTGAATCGCCGTAAGGCCGGTCACAGGCCGAAATATCGTCCTGGAACTTGCCCGGGCAGCCGGAAGTGCGGAACGCGATGCCGGCCTCGATCACCTCCGACAGCTCCGCGTCGGAGATACCGTAGCTCTTGACCCGACCCGCTTCGTCGAAGCGCATCTGGTTGACGCGCACGCCGCGATAGTCGATGAGGTAGCGAGCCAGCTGCACGCGACGCCACTGGTCACGGGGCGTGGCCGGCAGGTGATCCATGAGCGAGCCGTCCTCGGGGAAGAAGCAGAACATGTGGCTGTGGCCGCCGAGATCGACGAGTTCCTGCACGAGATTCAGGACTTCGTATTCCGTCTCTCCCATACCGACAATGATGTGCGCGCCAAATTTCTGTGGACCAAAAATGTCCCTGGCCTCCAGCATGATGTCCCAGTACTTCTTCCACTTGTGCGGCGACTGCACGCCCTTGCCGCGCGTCCTGTCGAACAACTCGGGTGTTGCCGCGTCGAGCGCCACGGTAAAGATATCGGCGCCAAGATCCCGGGTCCGCTGTACGTCGGCTCTCGTCATCGTGGTCGGGTTCGACAGGATAGACACGGGTATCGCGTCGGGGTCGATCCTGTCCGTCCATTGCTCGAGCACGGCAAACGTGTCCTGCTCCGACCGGGGATGGGTGATCATCGAGATGCACATGCGATGAAACGGGCTGTTCTCGGGATCCTTCGCGACTATGTCGACGATGTCGGTCATCGGCACGGCCGGCCAGTCCACTCGAATGAAATTGCGATCGGCGTAATCCCGCTCGGCTTCGCGATGGCGCGCCAGGCCGCAGTAAGCGCAATTGGCGCGGCAGCCTTCCGGGTACGTCAGCAGCAGGTTCAGGCAGCGTGTGCATGCGCACCGGTGCATGCGCCCGCCCATGATGCCAAGCGTAATCGCCGCGGCATTGGACAGTTGTACGTAGTCGGGCGACTTCATGTGCGGCGCCAGGATGTTGTTGTTGGGCAGATACACGCCTTCCGGTGGAATATCGTTCGCCTTGACCTGTTTGCCATTCCTGCGATCCACCGGCGTTTTCTCCGGCCGCCGCGGCTGCATCTCTTCGAAAGCGTTAAAGTCGTGACCGCCGTCCTTCGCCGCCGGCGTCGATTTCTGTTCTATGCAACCCATCGTGTCCTGCCTTCTGGAGTGAATTTCTGGCCGATCTTGATCGAGCAACAGGAATGCGCCTGCTCGAACGGCCTGCCAATCGTGTGCGCAACTGAAACCGCACCGTCCGCCGGGAATGCGATCCCGTCGAGCCCCGCCATAATGGCATAGGCATCCGTAACGCGTTTGTGCATGCCGGGCGGTCGTGCGCAGCCGAGCAACACCTGCTGGTCCGGGATGCGTTCGCGCGCCTCCAGGAAGATGCGGCCCACGTCCGACGTGCCCGGAGTAACGAATGTGCCCGGCTTGGCATAGAACGGCATGATGACGACCAGCACCAGCGCATTGACGTCGTAGCGGCTGACCATGTCGAGCGCATTGGCCTCGCCGAGAATCCGGCCGTAGTGCAGCCCGATCACGATATGTGGCGTGACCTCCATCGACGTCGAGCACAGCGCTGCCAGCGTTTCCTCGAAGTCATCGACCGAGCGGTTGAGGTTATAGACCTGCTCAATGGTTTCCTGGGCGCCGATGACGTCCATCATGACCGTGTCGACACCGGCCGACTCCATCTCCCTGGCTCGTCGCTCGTCCAGCAGGGCCGTATGCACGGCAATTTTCAAATGCGGGAAATCCAGCTTGAGTCGTTCCACGACTGGCATGTAACGGCCGTAGGGAATTTCATTCTTCTTGTTTGAACCGCCACTGAGCAGAAACCCGCTCAGCGCCTGGGTTTCGACCAGTTGACGCACCTTCTCGTCCAGCATCGCGGGATTCGTTGCCGGAATCATCGGTTCGAGAATCTTCTTCTGGCAATGGTCGCAATTCAGGCCGCATTCGGCTGCGGTTATCGAGAACGCCGGGAAACTGTTCTTGCCACAACCCTCGAGCTCCGTGCTCTCGTACTCCTTGAACGTCGGGGTCGAAAACCGGATAGGACGGGATACGGCAATCTCGGCACGCCGCTCGAATTCGCCCACCAGCCCGGTGTCAAACTCCGCGTCCTCGAGGTCCTCGATCTTCGACAGTGAATCCAGCCAGTTCATCATGCAGCGTCCTTCAAACAGGTTGCGAGTGATCGTATCTCGTCGCGGATGGGCCCGTGATTCGGACGATCCGCCAATGTGCTCAACCATGCCTCGTCGACGTCGTCCTCGTCGATGAGGTCGCACTCCATTGCCCGCAGGTACTCGGTAGCCTCGACCGGCAGGCGGTCCGGGAAAGACTGGCCGCTGATGCGTCCCCACATCCCTGCCCAGTACCGCGTGACCGTCCAGGGATTATAGCCCCCGCCGCCGAGGATTACGGTTGGCAGCCCTTTGGCGATGAACCGGTCGACCGCGTCCCAGAGGGTGACGTTGGACAACGCCATCTTTGACAAGGGATCGCCGGCAAGACAGTCGGCGCCGCAGCAGAGGACGAGCGCCTCCGCGCAGGCGGCATCCACCAAAGGCAGCACGGCCTCCTCGACCAGCAACTCGAATTCGCTGTCGTTGAGCCCGCGGGGCACGGGCAGGTTGTAGATCCCGGCCTCCGGGCGGGAGCGTGTGCCGGTAAACGGCCAGCGCTTGGCCTCGTGTATGGAGACCGTGGTGACGCGTCCGTCGTCCATGAACGCATCCTCCACCCCGTCGCCATGGTGAGCATCGAAGTCGAGGTATATCACGCTCTGGCGACCTTGTTTGAGGAAGGTCAGGATCGCAAACACCGGGTCGTTGAAGTAGCAAAAACCGCTGGCGCGGTCGGCCCGCCCGTGGTGGGTACCGCCGGTTGGATGAAACACGACGTGCCCGCGGCTGGCGAGTTCAGCCGAGAGAATCGAGCCGCCAACCGTCATCGACGCCCGTTCGAACAGCCCTGGAAACAGGGGGTTCTCGAAGGTACCTACCTGGTAACGCTCGCGAACGTCCGGCTCGACCTTACCTGTGGCGTTTGCGTATTGCAGTGCCCGTATGTACGCCCGACTATGAAACTCGAGCAACTGCTCGACCGTCGCCGGCTGGCTTGCGCGGAAATTTTCTTCATCGAGCCAGCCGAGCATTTGCAGCAGGTCGAGGACTGCGGCGTGCCGCACGATATTGAGTGGGTGATTGAAACCAAAAGCAGGTTTCCGGTAGATCTCGCTACCTACAAAATACGGCACGGCATTGGGCATCGATCGAGAATATTATATTTCACTAATAAAGACAATTCTGATAGTCTAATATGATCTGTGCGTTAAACCCCTTTACTGACGAGGTACCGTAGAAATGTCCGCTGAAGAAAAAAGCATGTCAATCATTGTGACCAAGGGGTCGTTGGACTGGGCATACCCGCCGTTCATTCTTGCCACCACCGCCGCGGCGATGGGTCTTCCGGTTACCTTGTTTTTCACCTTTTACGGGCTGCCATTGTTACTCAAGGACCTGAAACTGCAAGTGACTGCCGCCGGTAACCCGGCGATGAAGATGCCGATGATGGGCATGCACATGGGTCTGCCGAATCTGCTGACCGCGATACCGGGCGTCGACGCCGGCTGCTCCGTGATGATGAAGAACCTGATCAAGAAAAAAGGTGTGGCCTCGATCGAGGAGCTGCGTGAAATGGCCGTCGAAGCCGAGGTACGCATGATCGCCTGCCAGATGACGATGGATCTGTTCGAGTACGATAAGGCCGACATGATCGACGGTATCGACATCGGCGGCGCTGCCACGTATATCGAGTGCGCCACCCAGTCTGACATCAACCTGTTTATCTAATTGCCGGAACGGAGAACTGATCCATGGCTGACGTAACACTCGACGCGAAGGGCCTCAACTGCCCTCTGCCCATCCTCAAGGCCCGCAAAGCACTCAAGGAAGTCCCTGACAACGGAACGCTGGAAATCCTGGCCACAGACCCGGGTTCGGTTGCCGACTTCGAGGCATTTTGCCGCCAGACGGGCAATGAATTGCTCGAACATTCGGAGAATGACGGTATCTATCAGTTCCTGATAAAGAAAACCGCCTAAGACCACCCAGGGGCGTGAGAGAGCAATCTCCACGCCCTTGTTTTCGCGCCTTTGGCCAGGGCGCAGAGTGCTTTCATGACCATACTACCCGGACTTATTCTCGCACTGGTCCTGGCGTTCGCCGGGCAATTTCTTTCCAAGTTTATCGGTATCGACCTGATGGGACTCCCCAAGAGCCCGGTCAGCGCGATCATGATGGCCATTATTCTCGGCATCATCATTCGCAATACGATCACACTGCCGGTCTCGCTACAGCCGGGCATACGCTTTGGCCTTGTCCGCGTGTTACGTCTCGGTATCGTCCTGCTTGGCATTCGTCTCAGCTTGAGCGAGGCCGGTGCTATTGGCCTGCAAGCCCTGCCCGTCATCATCGGCGCCGTGGCCGCGGCCCTGCTGATCGTCAGTTTCCTGGCGCGGCGCATGGGACTGAGCGGCAAGCTCGGCACCCTGATTGCGGTTGGCACGAGCATCTGCGGCGCCACGGCGATCGTAGCCACGGCGCCCACCATCGCGGCAAAAGATGACGAAGTCAGCTACGCCGTCGCTTGCGTCACGCTGTTCGGTGTCGTGGCGATGTTGCTTTACCCGTTCGCGGGTCACTGGATTTTCGACGGCGATGCCGTCAAGAGCGGCCTGTTCCTTGGCACGTCGGTGCATGAGACTGCCCAGGTTGCCGGCGCTGGCCTCGTTTACCAGCAGTACTACAACAGCCCCGAGGCACTCGACGTGGCGACCGTGACCAAGCTGGTTCGCAATCTCGGCATGCTGCTCATCATCCCGCTCATGAGCATTATTTATCACCGCAATCATTCGGACGGCGCCGAGGCACCCAAGTGGTACACGATGATCCCGCTATTCGTCATTGGCTTCGCGATCATGAGCCTCATTCGCACCGTGGGCGATCTGGGCGATGCGCCATTCGGCGGCCTCCTCACCACTGACCAGTGGTCGGCGATCGTCAACCACACCAAGGACTTTGCGGAATTGTGCCTCGCGGTCGCGATGGCCGCCGTCGGCCTCGGCACGAGCATCAAAGGCCTGAGGGACATCGGACTGAAGCCACTCGGTGCGGGATTGATTGCTGCCGTACTGGTGGGTGGCGTGAGCATCACATTGATATCATTGCTGTACTAGAACTGTTTCATAGGGGGAAACCCGTGACGGACAAGAAGCGTGGAATTCACGAACTCTATCGCGACGATCCTGTA
Organism: uncultured Gammaproteobacteria bacterium; assembly: GCA_963698895.1. Classification (GTDB taxonomy): domain Bacteria; phylum Pseudomonadota; class Gammaproteobacteria; order Steroidobacterales; family Woeseiaceae; genus UBA1847. The sequence goes on from CAVOSO010000004.1 coordinate 124,582, forward strand.
GCCGCGGACGAACAACTCTGGGGCCGCAAGGCGGACCCGATGACGCGCCGGGGCTTCCTGACCAGGGGCAGCCTCGTGGCCATGTCGGCGGCGGTCGGCGCCTCGATTCCGTTTGCCCACCTCATGCCTTCCGGTCTCATCCCGGCCGCACTGGCGCAATCGGATACGCCGTTTGCGATTCCTGGCAAGGAAGGATTGGTCGTGCTCAACGATCGTCCGGTCAATGCCGAGACGCCGGCACACCTGCTCGACGATCGCGTAACCCCGGCCAAGCACCTGTTCGTTCGCAACAACGGTATTCCCCCCGTGACGACGGATATCGATCTCGATGCCTGGGAAATCACGTTCGGCGGCGAGTCGATCGCACAGGAAATGACGTTCACGATTGGCGAGCTCAAGGAAAAGTTCAAACATTACACCTACCAGCTGCAGCTCGAGTGCGGCGGCAACGGGCGCTCTGAATTCGTGCCACCCGCGTCCGGCAACCAGTGGTCGACCGGCGCCGTCGGTTGCCCGGAGTGGACCGGTGTACGGTTAAGGGACGTGCTCGAGCGCGTTGGTTTCAAGGACGACGCCGTGTACCTCGCCTACTACGGTGCCGACATCCATGCCAGCGGTGACCCGAACAAGGTGCCAATCTCTCGCGGTGTCCCGATCGAGAAAGCACTGCAAGACGAATCACTGATCGCCTGGGCCATGAATGGCGACGATATCCCCCCGATGAACGGCTACCCGCTACGGCTTGTGATCGCGGGCTGGCCCGGGTCCGTTGCCGGCAAATGGCTGCGGAAAATTGTCGTTCGCAACCAGGTCCATGACGGTCCCAAGATGACGGGTACGGCGTACCGCGTACCCTGCAAACCGGTAGCACCGGGAACCACGGTGCCCGACGAAGAGATGTGCATTATCGAGTCCATGCCGGTGAAGTCACTGATTACCTTCCCCAGGTCCGGCATCGAGCATGCCGTGGGTCAGCCCCTCGCCCTCCGGGGCCACGCCTGGGCGGGCGATGCCGAAGTCTCCGAGGTGCATGTCTCGATCGACTTCGGCGCCACCTGGATGAAGGCGGACCTCGAAGGCCCGGCCAACCGGTTCGCCTGGCAACACTGGAACGCCAGCGTCCGGCTACCCGAGACCGGGTACTTTGAAGTCTGGGCAAGGGCAACGGATGACACGGGACGCGCGCAGCCGATGGTGCTGCCCGGCTGGAACCCGAAAGGCTATCTCAATAACGCCTGTCACCGGATCGCAGTACAGGCCGTGTGATGCATCGCGCTGCCGCCATAGCCATCACGACCGTCCTCGTCCTCGCGGCCTGTGCGAAGGAACCACCGCCGGCAAAGCCGGCGGTCACGCCCGCACCGGAGGCGGTGGCGGCGGAACCGGCACTTGACCCGGTGACGGGTTTCAAGATGACAGGCGACTGGGAACTGGTCCGCGCCAATTGCACGGCCTGCCATTCACCCAGACTCATAACGCAACAGCGTGGTACGGCGCAGCAGTGGCTGACCATGATCCGCTGGATGCAAAAGAAGCAGAACCTGTGGCAATTCGACCCGGATACCGAGGCCAGGATCATTGCCTATCTTGCCGCGAACTACCCGCCGAGCGACGCACAGCGGCGAGCGGCGATACCGCCTGACCTGATGCCGCCCAACCCCTATTCATCGGAGAAGTAACATGCTGGTTTCACCCGCCGATGTCGTCGCCAAGGCCAAGGCGACGATCAAGGAATGTTCCGTCCGCGACGTGCGCGATTGTCTCAACGAGGGTACCGTACTCATCGACATTCGTGAGCGTGCGGAATATCAGCGCGGCCATCTTCCGGGGGCGATGATCATTCCGCGCGGGCTGCTCGAATTCGAGATCATTCCAGCGCTGGAACGGCTCGGTACCGACACACCCGTGGCAGAGCGCGACATCGTCCTCTACTGCGGCACCGGCGGACGTTCCGCATTGGCCGCGAAGTCGCTCGACGCCATGGGTTTTCGCAACGTCAAGTCGATGGACGGTGGCATCGTCGCCTGGGCGGAAGCGAAACTGCCGCTGGTAACCCCTACGGCGTAAAACAGGCCAGGTCTTCGGCCACCGACACCTCGCCGCCATAGCGTTTCCTGACCAGCGACACGTTGGCCGCGAGATCCGTCAGGCTGCGCGCCATGAAGTGACTCAGAACGAGTTGACCGGGTTTCGCCTCGCCGGCGATGTTGCCGATCACCGACGGCGGTGCGTGCAGTCGCCGGCCGACGCCGCTCACATCCTCCGGCACCGCCATGTGCATGACGAGAATGGAGGCCTCCTTTGCGAACTCCGTAAAGGCCGGGTCGCTGCCATTCTGGTCGCTGCCGAATACGAGGGTCGTGTCCCCTGCACGCACGCGAAACGCGACAGCCGGCACGATGCCATGCGGTACCCGCATGCCCTCCACCACCAGGTCGTCACTCGTCCACAGTAAGACCGGCTCGCCAGGCGCGACCTCAAGCGGCGTGAGCATTGGTGTATTCCTGGTGCCGTCGAGAAATGCCGAAAGATAGGCATAGGCCCCACCATCCCTGGCCAACATGGCTGCCAGAAATGCCTCGAGTCCGGGGAACGCGCCATCGCCATCGGGGCCGGCGACACGCAGGGGTCGATCCCGGGCGGAAAAGCTGCCGGACTTGAGCAGCGCCGGGAAATCCGCCGAATGATCGGTGTGCAGGTGGCTGAGACCCACGAAATCGAGGTCTTCGAAGCGAGCCCCGGCTTCGCCGAAGCGCAGGAACGAGCCGCCGCCGGCGTCGATCAACGCCCGCGCCCTGCCGTCAATCCAGACAAGGTAGGCAGAAGACGCAAGCCCGTCGTCGGCGACAGGCCCACCGGAACCCAGTACCTGCAGCGTAACGCCGGACGATTCCGGACAAGCCCCCTGCGGCGGCTGGCAGGCAGCCAGCGCCGCGCATGCGACGAAAGTCGATAGCCCTTTGATGAAAATGCGTATTGTCACGAAAAACCCCTCGGCGTATTCGTATTAACCGACATAGTACTTCACGATTTCTTTTATTAGTTTTGCCTAATAGAGAAAGGTCCAGTGGCGAATAATACGAACAATATCGCTGTAGTTGGAATCGGAAACAGCCTCCTCACGGACGACGGCGCTGGCATCCACACTCTAGAGCGGTTCGCCGAGAACAACACCGACGACAGCGTCTGTTGCCTCGACGGCGGCACCGTCGGGCTCGCCCTCCTCGATCGCTTCGCCAACCTCGACGGCCTGATCGCGCTCGATGCCATGAAGCTTGGTAAGCCCCCCGGTGCTGTGACAGTCCTGCTTGGCGAAGACATGGACCGGCATCTTCGCAACCAGAAAGGCAGTGTGCACGAAGTCGGCCTGTCCGACCTCATGGACGCACTTCGCCTGCAGGGTGAGCTGCCCGACAAGCGCGCCCTCATCGGTATCGAACCCGAAGACATGGACTGGGGCACAGAACCCACTCCCGTCGTCGCTGCGGCCATACCCGAAGCCGCAGCACTGGCCCACGACCTCGTTCGCACCTGGCGCGCCGGGGTAATCCCGGAGTTGCGCTCATGACGACCCAACAGGAAGTACCGGCCCCGGCTTTTCCATTCCATGGGAACGTGCGTCCCATTCTGAACGAAGTCAAACACGCGCTCGACAAACTGCTCGAGACAGACGTTCCGACAACGATTGACCTTGCCAGCCTGCCATTCGGGCCTGGTGAACTGGAGTACCTGGAAGCGACCCTTGGAACAGGTGAGCTTTCCGCGAGACTGGATGCGCTGGGTAGCAGCCGCATTCGCGAAACGATCTATCCGGGCGTGTGGTGGGTGGAACACCGCAATGCCTTTGACGAGATTGTAGGTCGTTACATAGAAATAACACGATCACCAGAAATCTTGTCATCACAAGACGCCGACATTGCTGCCGGCCGCGCTCGTCTCGAGAATCAATTCGAGTAAGCCATTTTTAGCGGGAGGAAACAGCATGAAGAACAGACCGACCGTTGGGGAAATTTTGCAGGCGAAGGGGGTTTCGCGACGCGGTTTTCTCAAATACTGTGCAACCACGGCATCGATACTTGCCTTGCCGCCGAGCATGATTCCTCGCATCGCCGCGGCTATCGAGAACACGCGCCGGCCATCGGTGATCTGGTTGTCTTTCCAGGAGTGCACGGGGTGCACGGAGTCGCTGACACGTTCGGCCTCACCGACGGTCGAGGGACTGATCTTCGACGCCATTTCGCTCGACTATCACCATACGCTGCAAGCGGCAGCAGGCGACCAGGCCGAGGCCGCTCGTCACGCTGCGATGGAAGAGAACGACGGTGGCTACCTGGTGCTGGTCGATGGCTCGATTCCTCTCGGTAACCCGGGGTTCTCGACCATCGCGGGCATCAGCAACGTCGAGATGCTCAAGGAAACCGTAGCCGGCGCGGCCGCTGTCGTAGCCATCGGCTCCTGCGCTGCCTTTGGTGGCATTCCGGGCGCTAACCCGAACCCGACGGGCGCTGTTTCGGTCATGGATCTCGTCAAGGACAAACCGGTCATCAACGTTCCGGGTTGCCCGCCGATCCCGATGGTCATGACCGCCGTACTCACGCACTTCCTGACCTTTGGCAAGATTCCCGACCTCGACAAGCACGGTCGCCCCATGACCTTCTTTGGCACGACGATCCACGATCGCTGCTACCGCCGGCCGTTCTACGAGCAGGGCAAGTTCGCTGAGACTTTCGACGATGAAGGCGCGAAAGCGGGCTGGTGCCTGTTCAAACTCGGCTGCAAGGGACCGACGACCTACAACGCCTGTGCCACGACCAAGTGGAACAGCGGTACGAGCTTCCCGATTGAGGCGGGACACCCGTGCCTCGGTTGCTCAGAGCCCAACTTCTGGGACGGTGGCGGGTTCTACGAGCCGTTGTCAACCGGCCACTTCGGTAGTGGCGAAAAACTCGCTGGCGCTGCTGCCGCGGGTGTCGTACTCGGTGCGGTCGCTGCTGCCGCAGGTCGCCGCAAACAAGCCAAATTTTCGAAGGAGGAATGAGATGGACCTTCTTGAATTCGCAAAAGGACCTGCCTTGCAGGTCGCAGCTTATATTCTCGTCGCGGGAACCCTATGGCGCCTTTTTGGCATCCTCCTGCTAAAAGAAAGACATGACTATTCTGAACCGCGTAAGTCCGGCGGGCTACTTGCTGCGCTCAAGGTTATTTACACGCGCAGCTTCTCCGCACCGCCGTTCAAGCGCGCAACGATGTACCCGAAGATGATGGCCTATGTCATGCATATCGGGCTGTTTGCGGTCGTTTTCCTGTTCGTTCCTCACATCATGTTCTTCGAGGGATTCCTGGGATTTGAATGGCCTGGACTGCCGAACAGCGTGATCTTCTTCCTCGGCGTTGCCGCCGTCGTCTCCGGTATCGCCCTGCTCGTCAGGCGATTGACCAACCCGGTCCTCAGGTTGATTTCCAACTTCGACGACTACTTCAGCTGGCTCGTGACAATCCTGCCGCTCGTGACGGGGCTGATGATCCCGGTACGCATGGGGGTTCGCTACGAGACGCTGCTGGCGATCCACATCCTCACTGTCGCATTGCTCTTGATCTGGCTTCCTTTCGGCAAGCTGGGACACACGTTCCTCGTTTTCATCACGCGCGGCACGACGGGCATGGTATTTGAACGCAAGGGGGCCAAGACATGACCACTGTAGACGGCAGACACACCATTGATCGTGAAGCCGAGCGGCTGGCCTACAAGCCACCCGAGATTCGCCACGATAAACAGGGTGACATGGACGATAAGAAACGCATCGATATGGCGATGCATCACTTCGTCAAGGATTTCAACACGCAGACCTCGTCTTATCTCGACGGCTGCCTGCATTGCGGCATGTGTGCAGATGCCTGCCATTTTCACGTACGGACAGACGACCCACGTTACACGCCCATCTGGAAAGTCGAGCTGTTCAAGCGAACCTATAAGCGCCAGGTTGGGCCATTCGCATTCTTCTATCGCCTCCTCGGCCTGAAACGCAAGGTAACGATCAAGGACCTCGAAGAGTGGCAACACCTCCTGTACGACAGCTGCACCGTTTGCGGTCGTTGTTCGCTGGTATGCCCGATGGGTATCGATATTGCCGGGCTGATCTCGATGGCACGGCATGGCATGTTCAAAGCCGGCTTGATTCCGCACGAACTGCACGAAGTTGCAAAGACGGCGGCAGAAACCGGTAGCCCGCTCGGCATCACGCCTGACAAGTTCAAAGAACGGGTCGAATGGATGGCGGACGAGCATGATGTCGAAATTCCTGTTGATGTCGAGCAGGCAGATGTCCTTGCTGTTATGTCGTCAATCGAGATTCAGAAGTATCCGCAGTCAATCGCGGCGACCGCGAAGATCCTGAACGCTGCCGGCGAAAGCTGGACCTTCAGAAGAGACGGATTCGAAGCGACCAACTTCGGCATGTTGTCGGGCAACCCCGATTGGCAGAAGGACGCAACGATGAAGATCATCGATGCCGCGATAAAGATCGGTGCCAAAACCGTGGTCCTGCCGGAATGCGGACATGCCTACATGGCATTGCGCTGGCAAGGCGCCAACATGTATGGCAAACCGCTGCCATTCAAGGTGCTGCATATTTCCGAGTACATGGCCGACGCGCTGAACTCCGGCAAGATCAAGGTGAAGAAGGTCGACAGGAGCGTGACCTACCACGATCCTTGCCAGGTCGGGCGCCGCGGTGGCGCGACCCAGGCTGCCCGCGACGTCATCAAGCATCTCGGTGTCGATTTCCGCGAGATGGAGTATGGCGGCGACTACAACTGGTGCTGCGGCGGCGGCGGTGGCGTTGTCACGATCAAACGTGCCGACCCGCTGAGACACCGGGTATTCAAACTGAAGATGGACCAGGTTGAGAAGACCGAGGCCGATGAACTGTTGTCCAGCTGCGCCAATTGCAGGCAGAGCTTCGATGACTCCCAGCAGCATTTCAACTGGGATTACACAATGGGTAGCCTCATGGAAATGGTTGCCGAAAACCTTGAGGGGGGCAAATCATGAGCTCTCGAATTGTAGTTGATCCCATCACCCGCATCGAAGGCCACCTCCGCATCGAAGCGCAGATGGATGGTAACCAGATTGGCCAGGCCTACTCGTCCGGCACCATGGTTCGCGGTATCGAAATCATCCTGCAAGGCAGAGACCCGCGTGATGCATGGGCGTTCGCACAACGCATCTGCGGCGTATGCACACTCGTGCACGGTGTGGCCTCGATTCGCTCGGTAGAAAATGCGATTGGCGCCAAGATTCCTCCGAATGCCGAGTTGATTCGCAACCTCATGATCGGTGCGCAATACATCCACGACCACGTCATGCACTTCTATCACCTGCATGCGCTGGACTGGGTGGATGTCGTATCCGCCTTGAGTGCCGACCCGAAGGCAACGGCCGCCCTGGCGACGTCACTGAGCAGCTACCCGCGATCGTCTGAAGGCTACTTCCGCGATGTGCAGAAGAAGGTCCGGGACTTCGTGGAAGCCGGACAGCTGGGTATCTTCGCGAAAGCCTACTGGGGGCACCCGGAGTACAAACTTCCGCCTGAAGCAAACCTGATGGCGGTCGCGCACTACCTCGATGCCCTTGAATGGCAACGCGACGTAGCACGCCTGCACGCGATCTTCGGCGGCAAGAACCCGCATCCGAACTTCGTCGTGGGTGGAGCGCCCTGCCCGATCGACCTGAACTCCGACTCCGCGATCAACTCGAAGCGGCTGTCCGAAGTGCAGGACATCATCAACAAGATGAAGGTCTTCGTTGAGCAGGTTTACGTACCCGACACGCTGGCGATCGCCAGCTTCTACAAGGACTGGTTCTATCGTGGCGAAGGCCTCGGCAATTTCATGTGCTTCGGCGACCTGCCAGGAACCAGCATGGACGACCCGGATTCATTCCTGTTGCCGCGTGGCGTCATCCTGAATCGTGACATCTCGACGATCCATGAGATCGACTTCACGGACCAGGACGGCATCCAGGAATTCGTATCCAGCTCCTGGTACGACTACTCGGGCGGCAAGGAAGTCGGACTGCATCCCTGGATCGGCGAAACGAACCTGAACTACACGGGTCCGCAACCGCCATATGACCAACTCGACGTTCAGCAAGGTTACTCGTGGCTGAAGTCGCCACGCTGGAAAGGCAACGCGATGGAGGTCGGTCCACTGGCACGCGTCCTCATGCTGTACGCGAAAGGCCACGACCTGACGCAGCACCTTGTCAACAGTACGTTGCAGCAACTCGACCTGCCGGTTCGGGCACTGTTCTCGACCCTTGGCCGCACCGCCGCGCGCACGCTCGAAACAGCCGTGCTTGCCGACGGCATGCAGGGTTGGCTCGACTCGCTGATCGCCAACATCAAGGCGGGTGACACGAAGACCTTCGACGAGACCTTGTGGGAACCGGAAAGCTGGCCGAAGAACTGCAAGGGCGTCGGTGTCATGGAGGCACCGCGAGGCGCGTTGTCGCACTGGGTCGTCATCGAGGACGGCAAGATCGCAAATTACCAGGCGATCGTGCCAAGCACATGGAATGCCGGTCCCCGCGATCCAAACGGCCAACCGGGCGCCTACGAGGCGGCCCTCGAAGACGCGCATGTCATGCACGACGCCGAGCAGCCGCTTGAGATCCTGCGCACGATACACAGCTTCGATCCGTGTATCGCCTGTGCCGTCCACGTCACGGATCCGGATGGCGAAGAATTGGTACAGGTTGCGGTGCGCTAGAGCGCAGCGTTCCACAAACTGAGCCAAGCGGGGCCGGGCGCAATGCGTCCGGCCCCGATTTTTTGCGCACCGCGATTACCGAGCAGACCGCGACCACCGGGAATGCATCCCCGAACACGCTGCGCGATTTCCTTCCATGGCACGTAGTTCTGCCCGCGTGCAAGGCTCCGCTAGCGGATTCGGGGACGCATTCCCGGTGCTCACGATCGGCACGAAGTCGGGAAGGTGGACCGTTACGGGCCGCCGTTTCCATGATGGTTGCGGTGCGCAGAAATTCTTCACCGGATTTACAGTGAAGCGGAGTCCCCGTAGAACATCGGGCCGCCACGCCAGGCCGGAAACCCGTAGCCGTAAACGTAGACCACATCGATGTCGCCCGAGCGCTGCGCGATGCCCTCCTCGATGATCTTCCTGCCTTCGTCGACGAGTGCAGCGATGAGGCGATTGACGATTTCCTCGTCACTGATCTCGCGCCGCTCGATCCCCAGCTTCGCCGCCGCCCGCTTGATGATCTCGTGAACTTCCGGACAGGGTGTCGGGCGGTGCTGTTCGTCGTAGGTGTAGAAGCCGGAACCGGATTTCTGGCCGTGCCGGTCGGCCTCGACCAGCATGTCGGGAACCAGGTAGGTTGCCGGGTCACCTTTCTCTGCATCGCTGAGCGCCTGCCTGGCCTTGTAGCCGACATCGAGGCCTGCGAGGTCGAATACGCGCAACGGGCCCATCGCCATGCCCCAGTTTTCCATGGCCGTGTCGATCTGCTCAGGTGTCGCGCCCTCGAGGAGAAGCAACTGCGACTGCTGCGCGTAGGGTTGCAGCATCCGATTGCCAATGAAGCCGTAGCATACGCCCGAGACGACCGGTACTTTGCGAATTCGCTTGGCGAGCTGCATGCATGTCGCCAGTACGTCATCCGCGGTCTTTTTTCCTCGCACAACTTCGAGCAATTTCATGATGTGGGCGGGGCTGAAGAAGTGCATACCGACCACGTCCTCCGGACGTTGCGTCGCAGCCGCAATAGCATCCACATCCTGGTAAGACGTGTTGGTGGCGAGAATTGCACCCTGCTTACACACCCCGTCCAGCGTCGCGAAGATCTCTTTCTTGAGCTTTGGGTCTTCGAACACCGCCTCCACAACAAGATCGACCTCGGCCAGTGGCGCGTAGTCCGTCGATCCCTTGATGAGCGCGCGGCAGGCAGCCGCGTTTTCCTCGGTCAGCTTGCCGCGCCTGACGCTGCCGGCGTAGTTTCGATCGACTATCGACAGGCCGCGTTCCAGGGCAGCATCGTTGATCTCCACCAGGGTAACCGGGATGCCCGCGTTCGCGAAGCTCATCGCGATACCACCCCCCATCGTGCCGCCGCCGATCACGCCGACACTTTCCACGGGCCGGGTCGGCGTGTCCTTCGGCAGTCCATCGATCTTGGCGGCTTCGCGCTCCGCAAAAAAGAAATGTCGCAGCGCCGCCGATTGCTCACCATCCATGAGCTCGGTGAACTTGCTGCGTTCGAGCTTGAGGCCGTCGACAAACGGCAGGGTCGCCGCACCTTCGACGCAATCGACGATGGCCAGCGGCGCAACCTGGCCGCGCGCGCGTTGCGCAAGGGTTGCACGATACTCGCTGAACACGGCGGCATCGCAGGGTGGAATTTCCAGTTCCGAGGTTCGACGCGGCGCGGCCCCGCTCGCGGCGAGGTCCTTCGCCCATTCGATTGCTCCCTCGCGGAGGTCCCCGTCAATAATCCGGTCAATGAGCCCGACCTCCATCGCCTGTGCGGCGTCAATCGGGACACCGGACGTCATGAGCTGGAGTGCCGCGTCAACGCCCGCCAGTCTCGGGGTGCGCTGTGTGCCCCCGGCACCGGGCAACAAGCCGAGCTTCACTTCGGGCAAGCCGATCTTGCCGGTCGGTACCGCGCAGCGATAATGCGCGGCGAGTGCGACCTCGAAACCACCGCCCAGCGCCGTGCCATGAATGGCCGCAATCACGGGTTTGTTCATCGCCTCGATACGGTCGACGACCTCGGGAAGCCATGGATCCATGAGGGGCTTGCCGAACTCCGTGATGTCCGCGCCTGCGATAAACGTCCGCCCTTTGCAGATGATCAGAACGGCCTCCGACGCGTCCGCGGCGGCGGTATCCATGGCCTCCATGAGGCCTTGCCGAACCGCCTGGGACAGCGCATTTACCGGCGGGCTGTCGATGGTGACGACCCCGATATTCTCCGTAAGTGTGTAATTAACCGGGGATGTCATGGGGAGCTCCTTTGCAAATGACGGCGCACTCTGTATCGTTATCGACCACTATGTACAAGCAGCTCACAGAACAAGCAGAACGCTACCTGAGGTCGCTGTACCAGCAGGACGATATCGCAGGAGAGCTAAAACGCAAGCTCGCCGACCTAATGGCCCGCGGCGAGGCCAATGCGGACGCCGCCTGCCGCGCACTCAAGCTGAGTCGCCGTACCCTGCAGCGTCGCCTCAAGGCCGAGAGGACCAGTTTCCAGAGCATTCTCAAGGAAGTTCGCGCCGAGCTCGCGATCAATTACCTCAAGGACACGCGCCTGCGCTCTCTCGAAATTGCAATGCTGCTGGGATACTCGAACATTTCGTCGTTCACGACAGCCTTCAAGTCCTGGTACAACATGCCGCCGGCCGAGTACCGGCAGCGCTTTCTAGCACTGCCCTAGCCTGCCAGGGCAGCGTCACCGTCACCATCCGGCGTGTCCGTCAGGACAACCTGGAGCGCGCTCAGGCGCAGGCGCATCCCCATACCCGACCGCTTGCGAGTAGCTGAAATTGGACAGGTTTCCCGGGCAAACTCGGCCACCAGCGGGCCCCAAATTAGGCTATTATTCGCGGCTCGCCAGAATGAGGACAGTTCATGCTCGAGAAGCTCCAATTCTATATCGATGGCCAGTGGGTCGACCCGGTCGAGCCGCGCACCATGGATGTCGTAAACCCGGCCACCGAAGAGGTCTACGGACGCATCAGCATTGGCTCTGCGGCCGACGTGGATATTGCCGTCGCGGCAGCCAGCAAGGCCTTCGAGTCATATTCGCAAACCACGCGTGAAGCGCGTCTCGACCTGTTACAGGCGATTCTCGACGAGTTTGCGCGGCGCCACGACGAAGTCGCCGAGGCGATCATGGATGAGATGGGGGCACCCTGGGGGCTCGCCAAGAACGCGCAGGCCGCCAGCGGTCCGCAGCATTTCAAGGCGGCGCTCAAGGCGCTCAAGACCTATGAATTCGCAGAGCGCATCGGGACGACCAGTATCGTCAGGGAACCCATCGGCGTCTGTGGCCTGATCACGCCATGGAACTGGCCGATGAACCAGGTTGCGGTCAAGGTAGCGCCGGCGCTTGCCGCGGGCTGCACGATGGTGCTGAAACCCAGCGAAATCGCGCCATTTGACGCCATGCTGTTTGCCGAGATCCTGCACGATGCCGGCGTGCCGGCGGGCGTATTCAATCTTGTCAACGGCGACGGCCCGGGAGTCGGTTCAGCGCTATCCAGCCACCCCGATATCGCCATGGTGTCATTTACGGGGTCGACCCGCGCCGGCGTCCTGGTGGCACAGAACGCCGCGCCGACCGTCAAACGCGTCGCACAGGAACTGGGCGGCAAGTCGGCGAATATCATTTGTGACGATGCTCGCTTCGAGAAAGCGGTCGCATCCGGTGCGAGCGATATGTTCGAGAACACGGGCCAGTCCTGCGACGCTCCCTCGCGCATGCTGGTCCCGCGCAGCCGCCTCGACGAAGCTGCGGCCATCGCGGCCCGGGTTGCCGCAGAAACGAAAGTCGGCAATCCGCGAGACGAGGGTGTAGCCGTCGGCCCTGTCGTCTCTGACGTGCAGTGGAAAAAGATCCAGGACCTGATCCAGGCCGGCATTGACGAAGGGGCGACCCTCGCCGCTGGCGGCACCGGGCGTCCGGACGGACTCGAGAAAGGCTATTTCGTGAAACCTACGGTGTTCTCGAATGTCTCTAATGACATGACGATCGCGCGCGAGGAGATCTTCGGCCCTGTTCTGTCGATCATTCCGTACGACGATGAAGATGAGGCCATCCGGATCGCCAACGACACGCCTTATGGGCTTTCCGGCTACGTTTCCTGCGACGACCTCGACAAGGCTCGCAGCATCGCGTCGCGCATGCGTACCGGCATGGTGCATATCAACGGCGCCTGGCTCGACTCGGCGGCGCCTTTTGGCGGCTACAAGCAGTCGGGCAACGGTCGCGAGTGGGGCCACCACGGAATTGATGAATTCCTCGAACTGAAGTCGATTTACGGCTACGAGAAGAGATCGAAAAAATGAAACGGACTTTATTGCTGCTCATGTGCGTCAGCACATTGGTGCTGGGCGCATGCACGAGCGATTCCTCACTGCCGACTCCGACGGGCAAAGGCAACATCCGCGCGATTAATGCGATCAAGGGTTCGCCTGAAGTAGGCTTCCTCATCGAGGAACGCTCGCTGGGCGGCGTTCGCTACAAAACGTCGACGTCCCCGACCCAGTACGACGACTTCAGCTATAACTTCAATTTCGAAATCCTCTACCCGGGCGACACATCGCTCACGCGTGTGGCGACGGAAACTCTGCAGGTCGTGGCGGACGTCGAGCACATCCTGCTGTTGACCGGCGACATCGATGCGCCGACCGTAACGGTATGGAACAGCGACGTCCGCAACTTTGCGGACACCGATACAGTCTTCGAAGTGCGCTTTGCGCACGCCAACGCGGTTCTTGCCGACATTGACATCTATTTCGACCCGCCGGGGACTGTCCCGGGGACGAATCCGCCGGCCGCCACGCTCGCCTTTGGCAGCATTGGGAGCGCCGCGGATTTCGACGAAGGTAGCTATGTCATGACCGTTACGGCCGCTGGCGACCCGAGCACCGTCTATTTCACCTCGAGAGAAACGGCCTTACTGCCGCGCTTTGCTCACGTCATCACGATTTTCGAAGGCGACCTGAGCGATACAGCACCGGTGGTCGTCAATTCGATGACGTCCGGCGGTAATTCACTGGCGTTTGTTGACGCCAACTACCCGGCACAGACACGGTTCGTTCACGCCGCGAGCACGCTTGAGTCCGTCGATATTTACGATGACGAGGCACTGACCAGTCTCGTTTACGCTGGCCTCTCTTTTCGGAGCTCTACGCCCTGGTTCGACGCGCCTGAAGAGACGACAACGACCTATTACTTCACGCCGGCATCAAGTACCGCCATGGTCCTGTTCGAGGAAACGATAGCCACGCAGACACTGGGGAGCTTTACGAACATCTACACAATCGGCGATACGGATGCATGGTTAGCTACTCGCACCCTCGCGACCCGGGCTCCCGTCTCCAACAGCGCCCGCATCCAGATCTATCATGCGGCGCTGAATCACGAGGATGTGGACGTCTATGTCCTGGATCGTGACGTGCCGATCACCGAGGATGCCACGGCTACACTGGTCAACGCGGCGTATGGATTGCCAACACCGACTATCTCGCGACTGGCCGGCAACGTGGATCTCTATATCACCGCGCCAGGCGAGACCACCGTGCTCGCGGGTCCCTACCCGATTGACGCAACGCTCGGCAGCGTTTACGAGCTGGTACTGGTCGATACGCCGGGCGATCCGGCAACGGCAAGTATTATCGATACGACGACGCCGTAGCTTCCTGCTCGTGAATGCGGCCAAGCGCATGCTGGCGCTCGGCCGCATTCATGTCTTCGAGCGGCAACGCCACCATCGCCTCGACACGCGCACGAAGCCGTGCGTAGGCACTGTCGAAATCACCGTCGGCGGCCGGATCCGGGATGCCCCAATGCACGGTAACCGGAGCCCCGTTCCACAGCGGACAGGATTCACCCGCCGCGTTGTCGCAGACGGTGATCACGATATCGACAGGCGGAGCATCGCTCCCGCTGAACTGATCCCAGGATTTCGACGACAGGCCTTCGACCGAGTGGCCCTCTGCCGCGAGTTTCGCAATGGCACCGGGATTGACACGCCCTACGGGCCGGCTGCCGGCACTGAACGCCCGCAGGGCCCCGGCCCCGAGTTCGTTAATCAGTACTTCACCGAGAATGCTGCGCGCGGAATTACCCGTGCACAAGACTAGTACGTTGATTGTCATACGCGCTAGGATACGCGAATCGATGCGCCGGAGCAGCGGCGGTCGAAGCGTCGCTGCTCAGGAAGCCGTGGCGGCCTCGACATAAGCCGCGCGATCGTTTGCCGCTTCTTCCACCGAGATATCCTTGGCGGCGTACATGGCCTCGTCTGCAACGCTAAGCAGGTGCCACAGCTCTTCGCCGTGTTTCGGCATCAGGGCAATGCCGACACTGGCGGAGCAGGTAATCTCCTGACCCTGGATGATGTACGCTTCCGATGCGGCTTGTACGAGGCGTTCGGCGATATGCCGGACATCGCCGACACTGACGTCAGGCAATACGATCGCAAACTCGTCGCCACCCAGGCGCCCCAGGACATCCTCCGGCCGCAGGCAGAACTCCAGGCGATGACCGAAAGCCTTCAGCAAGGCATCGCCGGCCTGGTGTCCAAAGCGATCATTGATCGACTTGAATTCGTTGAGATCGAGGTACAGCACGGCACCAATGCTCGCGCGGCGAATGCACGCTGCGCCCTCCTGTTCGAAGCCACGCCGGTTAAGCACGCCGGTCAACGGATCGCGCAAGGCGTCCGCGAGCATCTTGTCTTCATTGCGCTTGCGCTGCGTAATATCGATCAGCGTAACGGAGAAGTCCTCACCAACCGGTTCGGCGACGATGCGCATCCAGCGGTTGCCGTCATCGGTTTCGCTCTCTATCTCGAAGCTGACCTGGGAGATGGGCTGGTCCTTGGCCTCGAAATGTCTTAGCAGGCGCTCTGGATCGAATTGCCTGAGCTTATCGAGAGGCATCCCAACCAGCGTCCCGGAACCATCTCCCGCGAAGCTTTCCGCCGCTCGGTTTGCAAATACGCAACGGAAGCGGCGATCGGGGTCGTTCATGTCGCGAGCAAAGCGCAGGATACCGTTCGACGACGTTTCGATGAGTGTGCGCACCAGGTGCTCACTGTCGGCCAGCTGGCTCAAGGCAAGCCGGCGTTCGGTAACGTCACGGCATACGACCACCATGCCCAGGTTCTGCCCTTTCTTGCCCGTCAATGGCCCGACGCTGAGTTCATAGACATTGTTGGTATCCATGCGCAGCGTCTGCGTGAGGTCGAGTTCCTTGGCCTGTTCGAGAATCGCGCGGGCCGCCGGAAAGTCCTCCCATAGCTTGCGCCCGATCAATTCACGCTCACTGCCCTTCAGTAGCTGTTGCGCGGCCGCGTTGGCACAAATAATGCGCTGGTCATTGTCGATCACGAGAATGGGATCGCGTACATGATCGAACAACGTCTGGTAGGCGAGCGGGCTGAACTCATGCAGGCGCAACTTCAGACTGACGTACGCCAGGAACGGGAACATCAATGTGAGTGAGACTGTCGTGAACGGAAATTCCTGTGGACCGATGGCAAAGAACGTATTCGCCACGCTAATTGCGAACGGCAGCACGGCTGCCGCCAACAGCATGAGCGTCTGTTTGCGATGGGCGGGCGCGATCGTCGGCAACCGGGCCAGTAGAGCGAAAGCGGAGTAGGCGAACAAGCCATACGTAAATGGCGCGTAGAAACGGCGGTACCAGTTGTGGTCGAGCAGCTCGGAGAACTCCAGTCCTGCGGCCGTTTCAGTCACCATCCAGATCATCTGGTGCT
Source organism: uncultured Gammaproteobacteria bacterium (assembly GCA_963698895.1). Taxonomy (GTDB): domain Bacteria; phylum Pseudomonadota; class Gammaproteobacteria; order Steroidobacterales; family Woeseiaceae; genus UBA1847. The sequence goes on from CAVOSO010000004.1 coordinate 141,114, forward strand.
GCGAGTTTGTCAACGCCAATACAGTCGTGGAGACCGGGATGATGGCAAGAATGATGATAAAGATCACGGGGGCGGGCCCGACCGTGAACTCCCGGTAGATCATGTAGAACACAACCGGTACGAATCCGGCCGAGAAAAAGGTCAGTGTGCGCCCGATTCCGTACAACGTGGCATCGGTTGCACCGTAGGAGAACGCTGAACCCGCGACCATGCCCGCTATGAGAAACAGGAAGAAACTGACCAGGTTATTCGGGTTTTGCGGGGTTGTTCGCGCGACACGCACTGCCAGCACGGCGTACGCGCAGGCAAAGAACGCCAGGACCGGCGGCAAAAATTGAGTCAGCGACAACATTTGAGCAATGCTATCGGTATCCGGCACAACATAATGCGACCTGTGCCGCATTCCGTTGCCAACAGTGTCGATCAGGTCACAAAAAAGGCTCAAATGAGGCCATCAAAGGCCTTCAGCGGTATCTGCTATCAGCGTATCCACCACGGACTTGAGGCTTTCCTCAGCGCTGGCACCGGACGCTCGTTCGAGTTCAAAACTCTTGAGTTGCCGGTGGGCACTGGTTCCACGCGACAGGATGTCGTGGATTCCCTTGATTTCCGCCTCACAGCCGAGCGCTTTTGCATCGTCCGAGATCAGCGAACAGAGCTCACTCATGAGATCTTCGAACGGCACAATGTGCCCCTTGGCCAGGTCGATCAGTCCTTCGTCGAAGCTGTAGCGCATGGCACGCCAGCGATTTTCACGAATCAACATCGGTGTATACAAGCGCCAACGCTGATTGCGCGTCCGCAGGCGGTATAACATGCGCAAAATGCAGGTAAGTAGTGCCGCCAGTGCGATAGCGTCGTCGAGACGCGTGCACACATCCATGATGCGGGTTTCCAGCGTGGGGTAGCGCCCGCTGGGGCGCAAGTCCCACCAGATGCGTGTCGAGTCATCGATCAGTCCCGCGTCCTGCATGATACTGACGTGCCGTTCATACTCGGCCCAGCTCGAGAATCGCTCCGGCACGCCGGTGCGCGGCAATGCATCGAAGATCGTCAGACGGTAGCTCTTCAGCCCGGTATCCCTGCCCATCCAGAACGGCGACGAGCACGATAACGCCAGCAGGTGCGGCAGGAAGTATGACATCTGGTTCATGAGGTCGATGCGCAGCTCGTCATTGTCGATACCGACATGCACGTGCATCCCGCAGATAACGAGCCGGCGTGCCGCACCCTGCATCTCATGCGTCAACTGGTCGTATCGATCTTTCTCTGTGTGCTTCTGGTCTGTCCACGATGAAAACGGATGCGTCGACGCGGCGATCGGCGCCAGTCCGTGATTACCTGCGACCTCGATGATACTGCGGCGCAAGTTCGAGAGATCCTCGCGCGCCTCCTGGATATTGTTACAGACCCTGGTACCAACCTCGATCTGCGAACGCAGCAATTCTGACGTGACCTGCGCACCGCACTTGGCCTCAGCCTCCTGCATCAACGAGTCCGGTGGATCGATAACGAGACTCCGCGTCTCCTTGTCGACCAGCAGGTATTCTTCTTCTATGCCGAGCGTAAACGACGGCTCCTGGATCCCCATCCCCTGCCCCTTCTACTGCTAAGTCTCACTATGCCGAGACGCGCTGATCCTCTTCTGCCAGGCGCCCGGGAATCTTCTCAATGATACGGTGCATGACGTCCGCAATTTTCCGTACGCCGGCCGCGTCATCGACAAGGTCCTGGCGAATTTCGAGCCCGACATGCGGCAACTGGTTTTCTTCAGCGTGATGATCGATCGTGAAATCCTGTGGCGCCTTGCCGGAGTACGGCTCATTGTCACCGACGAGATAGCCGGCCTCGCGGAACCCTTCGAGGAAGATGTCGCGCATGACTTCATCCTTGTCCCACATCACACCGATTTGTACGGCGCGCGACTCGCCGTTCAGGACCGGCGTAAAACTATGAATAGAAATGAACGCCGGCAGTGGACCGGCCTTGCTCAGGCGCTTCACTTGCTCGTCGATCGCGCAATGGTAGGGCCAGTACAGCGCGCTGGCGCGCAGGTCCTTGTCCGCTTGTCGCAAATTGCGATTGCCGACGACTAGGATACCGTCGCCGTACTCGAGAAATGCGCTGGGATCCATGAGCTGTCGATTACAGTCGACGACAAGCCGCGAGTAGTTTTGCAGTACGGCGGTAACACCGAGGCTCTTTGCAAGGTGCTGCGTCACGGATCCTGCACCGATATCGATCGCAAGATGGCAACGGCGGGCAAACGGGTCAAGGCCCATATCGCCCAGGGATTTGGGGAAGCGGTGGCTGGCATGGTCACAAACGAGCAGTATCGGCTGCTCCGCCAGAGGATTGAGTACTCGAAAAGGCCCGGGCTCGTCGGGGGACAGCAACGCGTGAACAATGCCTGCGTGGGACTCTCTGGTCATTCCTTGGTCTGCAATCTGCCTGAATACGGCCCAGTGTACCGAAACCCGGCGCTGACGCCACCTGCAGCATGGATGGAATCGCCTCAGGCGAGGCGTTTTGAGGTCACCGCGCCGGCCCAGGGCTCGAAGGTGGCCACCGATGCCGGCCGGGCAATATAGTATCCCTGCGCGAACTCGACGCCCAGGGAACCCAGTTTGTCGAGGACTTTTCGCGTTTCCACGCGCTCTGCGATGGTTTCGATTCCCATTGCACTGCCGACCTCGTGAATGGCCTTGACCATGCTCTCATCGACGGTATCTTCGGCAACGTTACTGATGAACTGGCCGTCGATCTTGAGGTAGTCGACCGGCAGGTTTTTCAGATACGTAAAGGACGACAGGCCGCTGCCGAAATCATCCAGAGAGAACTTGCAGCCCAGGTTCTTGAGCGTCTGCATGAAGTGCACGACGCGCGCGAGGTTGGAAATGGCGGCCGTCTCGGTGATCTCGAAGCAAATCGCGCCGCGCGGCAGTTTTTGCTTCTTGAGCTCATCGATCACGAAATCGAGAAAACGATCTTCGCTGAGAGACGTACCGGAGAGGTTGATGGCAAGCGTGTACCTGGCATGCTCGTAATCGCCACGATCCGCCAGCTCTGTCAGCGCCTCGTGAATAACCCAGCGGTCAAGCGTCGACATCAGGTTGTAGCGCTCAGCCGCCGGAATGAACTGGTCCGGCCCCACGAGATTGCCGTCCTCATCACGCATGCGCAGCAGCAGCTCGTAATGCCCGCAGCGATCCCCGTTCTCCCTGCCGATACCGATGATCGGCTGGAAGAACAGCTCAAAGCGATCTTCCTCTACGGCACTCGTAATCTTGGAGACCCACTTCATCTCTTCGTGGCGCATCGATGCATCGCAGTCCCGGTAAAAGTGGACCTGATTGCGTCCCATATCCTTGGCCGAGTAGCACGCGACGTCCGCGGCGCTCATGAGCCCGGCAACGTCGGTATTTTCGCTGGTAACCTGCACGACACCAATGGAGCAGCGGATTGTCGTAAACGAATCCTGCCATTCGAAGCGGTAGCCCTCGATTGAGCCACGAATATCCTCTGCCACCTCAATGGCGCGCTCCCGGCTGCAACGTTCCATCAAGACACCGAATTCGTCCCCGCCAAGCCTGGCAATTATGTCGGTCGAACGAATCTTGGCCTGTATCTGTTCCGACAACTGGCGGAGCAGCGCGTCGCCCGCGGTATGACCGAACGTGTCATTGACGACCTTGAACTGATCCAGGTCGATGTAGAGCAACGCATGCGTCTCTTCGGCATTGCTGCGAATTGCTTCGAGTGCGGTGGCGATACGGTTCTCGAATTCGCGACGATTGATCAGACCGGTTAGCGTGTCGTGCGATGCCTGGTAACTCAGCTGCCGGAAGAGCCGCGACTCCCTGCTCACGTCATGGAACACCATGACCGAGCCGATGATATTGCCAATACGATCGCGAATAGGCGCAGCCGAGTCCTGAATAGGAACCTCGTCGCCGTTCTTCGTAATCAGGATCGAGTTATCCGGCAAAGTGATCGTTCGGCCTTCCTTGAGGCAGCGCACAACCGGGTTCTCACAGGTCGCCCGGGTGTGCTCGTTCACGATCATCATCAGGTCGGAAACAGGCGTTCCCCTGGCACTGCGCGAATCCCAGCCCGTAAGGTCCTGTGCGACCGGATTGATATAGTCGACGTTGCCGTCCGCATCCGTGGTAATCACACCATCGCCGATCGACTGCAGCGTGATCTGCGCACGCTCCTTTTCCTCGAACACACGGGTCTCTGCGCGTTTGCGCTCTGTGATGTCGGTAATGGTGCCCTCATGCGCGACTATGTTGTTCTCTGCGTCGTAGATCGCGCGCGAGTTTTCGAGCACAACGATTTCCGATCCGTCCTTGCGGCGCAAGCGATACTCGAAATTTTTCACGATGCCCTCTGCCTCAAGGCGCGCAAATACGCGTTCGCGGTCGACAGGGTTTACATACAGGACAGTGGTGCGGCCGACAGCTTTCAGGTCGTCAACACTGTCATAGCCCAGCATCTCAACCAGGGCCGGATTGACCGTAATGATCTCGCCGTCGCGCGAGGCAATGTATACACCATCGACCACGTTTTCGAATAGTCCACGGTAGCGAGCTTCGCTCGTGCGGAGTCGTTGTTCGTCAAGTTGACGCCGGATGGCAATCCCGGCAAGACGTGCCATCCGACCAAGCTTGTCTATCTCGTCCGTGGTGGGCGCTCGAGTCTCGTCTATGTAGACATCCAGCGTCCCGATCACTCTTCCTGCCGCACCGAAGATCAGGAATGACCAGACTGCCTGCAGATTGTGCTCGGCGGCTTCCCGCTTCGCACCCTTCCAGCCCGGATCGGTGCTGATATCCGTCGTGATGCGATCCTGCATGTGGTAAACAGCCGACCCGCAGGTCAGGCTATCGGCGGCGACATCGACGTACTCGAGACGCAGTTTGAGTTCGTCGGGCAGACTGGGAGCCTGTTCGACAGACAGTGTCCGGGTCTTCGCGTCGAGATCCATGATCGCGGCCTTGAACCCCGCGCCAATTTTCTCGGCAAACCGGCAGATGGCGCGCAGTGTGCGCTCATGCGGTGAACTCGCAGCGATCATTTCGAGGATCTTGTTCTGCGCGTGCGCCAGCGCTTCCATTTGCTTGCGGTTTTCGATGTCGGTAATGCTGACCCGCAGCAAGCGTCGATCGACGGACGGCAATTTGCTAAAGCGGACCTCGCAGGGAATGCGGCGCCCGCCGGAATCCTGGTGCATCCATTCAAACGTCGGGTGCTCGCCATCCAATGCCGCGTCGACGAATCCACGCCTTACGCCGAACGACGGCGTACCGTCTGGTTGCGTGGCCGGGCTGATAGCTTCCGGACCGATCGTCAGCAAGCGCGAGCGAGAGAGATTGAACAGCGTGCAGGCTTTGTCATTCGCATCGACAAAGCGATTGTTGTCGATGTCAAAGACAATGATCGCTTCCGGCGCATTCTCCACGAGCGCCCGGTAGCGTTCTTCGTTTTCGCGGAGCGCGATGTCGGCGCGAATGCGTTCGGTGACGTCGCGCAGGCTGATGACAAATAGGTTGCCACCGACGGTCTCGAGCACGCTGGCATTGATTTCGGCATGGAAGGTCTCGCCGCCATCCCGTTGGGCAATGACTTCACCGCCAGGCAGTTCGAGACTCGTGTCTTCGAGGCTCGATATAAACGGAGCGAGGTACTCCTCGGGGGAAAAGCCACGCGCATCGGGCAGTACTGTATCGAGTGAAGCGCCCAACAGTTCGCGGCGCGACCGGCCGAAATAGCGTGAACAGACCTTGTTGCAGTTGCGAATCACGCCATCGCTGCCGACGGACAGCAGCGCGTCGGTGACGTTGTCAAAAATCGCTTCGATCGGTGTTTGCGTTTGTGCCTGGAACGACTGCGTGATCGTCGCTTCCATTTTGTCATAATGCGCATCGATCAACTTAAGCAAGGCGATGAAGTCCGGTTTCGTCAGCCCGGACTCTTCAGTAGCCGCCTTTATTTTTTCCCTTAAGTCGCCGTACATTGGCCAGTTCTTCCGTGATTCTGGCCTAATACTCTAAAGTACGACGGGCATCACAGACTGTGATGCGAATCCAATTCTGGATATTATTTTGGGAAAATTTTCCCTTTTGCGGGGTCTATTCGCTCGTCAGCACCCGGATGGCCTCGCCATCCTCGTCGGTCGCCAGCTCGCCCTCTTCCTGCAGCTGTCGGCCGCCCTGACCCACCTGGATAGGTATGGCCATCATGGTCATCGTGCGGCCGTCTGCTGCCTGCGCCGATGCGGCTACATTCAGGTAGATACGTCCTTCGCGCATCGGCACAATCGTAACGCGCTGGTCCAGCGATCGTTCGTTGTCCGCAAACTCCGCAGCGACTGATCGGGGCTGTGCTTCGTGCAATACCATCGAGGAGTCGTCGGGAATGCTGTAGCTGATTTCCGCCTGCTGCACCGGCAGCGAGGACGAGACACGCAGCTGCACGGCCAAAGGGCTGCCAACGACCGGTGTCCCGATAATCTTGTAGCTGATACTGAACGGCGAGCCAACTTTCGACACTGTTCCATCGAATTCTGCCGCGGGTTTTCCGGAAACCTGCTCGGACTTCTCCGTGGCAACGACTTCAACGGCAGTTGGTGCTGCGTCATTACCGCACGCCGCAAGCAGCAGAAGCGCCACCAGAGGAAAGACATTCATTTTTCGCATATTGATCACCATCTCTTAACCTCTAGTTCGGAGCGACAGTCACGTCGAAACAGATCTGGTCGGGAAAGTCGCTCGAGGCACTTTCGTCTTCGTAGCGCCATTCCTGCAACGACACCGAGTAGGTGTCCGCCGGCAGCACCTGCGTCGTAAGGACCTCGGAGTTATCGTCGCCGCTATTGCCCAGCGCCACGAGCGCACCGCGTCGCCAGACGAATATGTCCGGGTCACTCTGATCGCGAATTTCGTCCGGTGGTGTTGGCGGTGGATCGCTCGTTGGCGGCGTCGGCGTCGTTGTTGTCACCGTGATGTCGTAAGCCCTCGAGGTCGTCGTCACGAAGCGCATATACCGATGCTCTGCAAGCTTGTTGCCGTCGCGTCCCAGGTCGTAGTCGCTGTTCGTGCAGATATTGATCGTGCCATTGGTGGGCAGATCCGTATACAGCGGCAGGACATCGCGGCCCTGGTTGGGTGACGTCAGGATCAGGTTCTGGGAGGTGCCCCAGATATCGTTGGTCGTACGTTCGACATTCTCACTGTCGAGCAACGCGTTGAGTAGCGCGAGGTCCGTGCCATTCAGTCTGCTTTGCAGTTCCGCTGCAAACGAGAACAGGGTCGTCAGCGCGTTCGTATCCGCCTGCGGACCCATCATGACGTCGAGAATCGGCCCGAACCCGATGGAGCCCGTATCGGCGCCGTCGTTGTTTGTGTCCCAGAGATCGTAGATGAGCGTCGCCACCGACATTTCGTTCATCCAGCCCTGCGCGCCGCGATTTTCGAATTCCGTGCTAAGGCCGAATCCGCTCAGGTTCACGGGCGATGACGTGTCGCAGTATTGCTGCTCCTCCAGGAGGATCGCCGCCCAGGCGGTCGCAAAGCCTTCGCCGAACGCAAGACGTGCGTCGAGGCTCTGCCCAATCGTGTGCGGACCGCCGATCGAGTCGGAACGCGAGAAATTGTCCTCGAAATAGTGACCCCACTCGTGCATCGTCACGTGGTCGTCAAACTCCTCGGTATCCACACTCGCGTCGCCCAGCAGGAACAGCGAATCGATGTCGCCCCGGTAAAACGACGCAGTCAGTTCACCGGCGTCGATGTCGAGTGGACTCGTCAGCGTGTTGTTGACGCTCCAGAACACATCGAGCGGCGGGAACACCTCGGTGGCCCGCTCTGCGAGTATCGCCTGCATGCCGGTGTAGATCTGATCGAGAATGGCGAGTGGAGCCGCCGCGCGCGTGCCTGTGTACGATGTGCCGTCCCAGCCCGTCGTCGCTGTGAAGTCGGCATCGAGCCTATCGATACCGCCGGTATTGAACGATGCCCACTGCACAACGTACAGAGGCCGCTGTGCGAGTGGTGGCGGACTGCCCGACGTATCGACGTTGTCCCTGACTTCAACATCCCAGCCCGGGGCGCCCGCGCGCTTCAATTCTGCGCGAACACGTATTCGAACCTCGGTATTGGCGGCGACGTTGCTGAACGAGTAGTTGCCGTTCGCATCGCTCGTGGTCGTATCCAGGACGTTGTTGTCGTCGTTGCCGTCGACGAGCTGCACCGTAACGCCACGGCTGGGCCGGGCCTCGGTCGCAGTGAAATTCAGGCCGCGGCAACTGGGGTTGGGCGGCACGAATTCGTACTGGAGCCTGCCCGCCACGGTAACCAGCGCCGTCGCTTCGGATACGACCACGTCGACCGTGTCGGTCGCATCGTCGGTGCCGTCACTGACTGTCAACTCGAAAGTCAGCGTCACCGGGCTGCCGGCCGTTACGTCGGGCGACGTGAAACTGGGCTGCGCCGTATTGGCTCCCGTCAGGCCCGCGTTTGGGCCGCCCGTCTGCACCCAGGAATAGCTGAGAGAGTCGCCCGGATCCGGGTCCGAGGATCCCGTGCCGTCCAGGTTGACCGTCACCAGTTCCAGCACGGTCTGGTCGCCGCCGGCATCGGCTGTCGGCGGGCTATTTACACCCTGGCCGTTGTCTTCAACCGTGATATCCACCGTCGCGCTGTTGCTCAACGAACCATCGCTGACCGTCAACTGGAATCGCAGGACTTCCGGCGTGTTGACCGCCGTTACGTCGGGTGCGTCAAACGACGGCCCGGCCACATTTGCGTTCGACAGCGTTACGCTCACGCCCGACTGCTGCGTCCAGCTGTACGACAACGTGGTACCTGCATCGGGGTCCGACGACCCACTGCCATCGAGCGTCACCGTGCTGAATTCATTGACCGTCTGTGCAGGACCGGCATTCGCTGTTGGGGCCCGGTTCGTCGGCGTGGTGCCGCCGTTGTCCGCATCCGACCCGCCGCTACTGCATGCAGCCAGCGCAAGCAACGAGACAGAGAGCAATAGCGACTTCGGTCTGGTGATGGCAATCATTTCGGTCAGGTATCCCTTCGTAAACATGAGTCAGTGCGCGGTATCAGTGCCTGGTTCCGATAGTAACTATTAATTCTGAACGGCAACATAACTCAAGGTGTGTGTTTTTGGCGACAGATCGTATTCCCGGTCACACTGTGCAGTGCGACTTTCGTTCGCCATTCCTGGCACCAGTATTGATAAACTTGGTCTCCCGCACGCGCACATGATTCACATTTTCTTCGAAAACCACCTGGTAGATTGAATAAATATATGAAAAACAAACAGATACTCGTTACCGGCGGAGCCGGGTACATCGGCAGCCATGTCGTTCGGCAACTGGGCGACGCCGGTGAAAGCGTTATTACGCTGGATAACCTCTCGACCGGGTTCGAGGCCGCCGTCACCGCTGGCGAGCTCGTGATCGGCGACACCGGCGACGCCGCACTGCTGGAGAAGGTATTTTCTGCAAACGACATCGACACGGTCATGCATTTCGCAGCACACACGATCGTCCCCGAATCGGTTGCCGATCCGCTGAAGTACTACCGCAACAACACGGCATCGAGCCGGACGCTCCTGGAAGCCGCCGCGAATCATGGCGTGAAGAATATCGTGTTTTCGTCGACGGCAGCCGTTTACGGTATTCCCGAAGGCGGCAAGGCCTCGGAGGACTCACCGACCCAACCGATCAATCCCTACGGGACGTCCAAGTTGATGACCGAGTGGATGTTGCGCGACCTCGCGGCTGCCGGCGGACCCGGCTATGTTGCGCTGCGCTACTTCAATGTGGCTGGTTGCGAACCCAGTGGCACCATCGGCCAGTCAACGCCGCAGGCAACGCTGCTCGTCAAGGTCGCGTGCGAGGCGGCAACCGGCAAGCGGCCAGGTGTCGCCATCTATGGCACGGACTACCCGACGCCCGATGGCACGGGCCTGCGTGACTACATTCACGTCGAGGACCTGGCCACGGCACACCTGGACGCCCTGGCCTACCTGCGCAAGGGCGGCGATTCTACGGTCCTGAACTGCGGCTACGGCCACGGCTACAGCGTCCGCGAAGTGCTCGCGGCAGTTGCAACAGCCAACGGCAAGGCACTGAATGTCAAGGAGGAGCCGCGCCGTGCGGGCGACCCACCCGAGCTCATTGCCGTTGCCGAACGCGTACGCAAGGTGCTTGGCTGGACGCCGAAGTTCGACGATCTTGATACGATAGTCCGGACCAGTCTCGAATGGGAACGCAAAATCGCGGCCCAGGACCCCACCGCTTACTGGGCAGCCTGAATAACGAATGAAATTTCGCCGCCCACGATCGTTAAACGGACTCATCCTTGTCGGTTTCGGGTTCGTCGCATTGCCGCTCCTGCTGGCGGTGATCTGGGCGCTTGTCAATCTCGATCGAGTCGCGGAGCAAAGCGAACGACTGGTTTCGATCGGTGTATCCGCCGCGGAGAATAACCGGCGCCTCGAAGAACAACTCGTGACCCTGGAGCGCGTCGCACGCCAGTACCAGGTTCTGCGCAACCCGGACAGCCTGCAGATCATCCTCGACGACCTGGAATCGCTGGAACAACAGCTTGAGGAAATGGCTCCGCTCGTTGCGGAGGCCGGCGCCACCGAGCTGGCCGAATCGATCGGGCGTGGAGCGAGTGCCATCGTTGCGGCATTGTCCGACCCGGAGATTGACGATGAGCAGCTCGTTGCGGCTATCGACCGCTTCGCGCCAATGCGACTACGCGTCGAGAACCTGACCAACGTCCTTTCAACCTATGTCGATTCCGAGTTGTCGATACTCCAGGAAACGGCGCGCAACGCGCAAAACGTATCGGCCTGGCAGGTCGCGGCCCTGGTGCCCGGCACCCTGGTTCTCATCCTGATCTTCACGTTCCTGGTTGCCCGGCCAATATCGCAAATCGATGGCGCCATTCATCAGCTCGGTGAGAGTGGCTTCTCGAAACCCATCAATATCAAGGGCCCCACGGATCTGGAGCGGCTGGGTCGACAGCTCGAGTGGCTCCGCGTGCGGCTGCTCGAACTCGCGCAGGAGAAAAACAAGTTCCTGCGACATATGTCGCACGAACTGAAAACGCCATTGGCAAATATCCGCGAGGGCACGGAGCTGTTGCTCGATGGTTCTGTCGGCGAACTGGACGAACCGCAGCGCGAGGTCACCGATATCCTGCGCATGAACGGCCTGAAACTCCAGCAGCTCATCGAAAACCTGCTGTCTTTCAGCGCCTGGCAAACCAAGAGCGAGGTACTCACACTCAGTGATTTTCCGCTGCGCGCACAGGTAATTGCGGTCGCCAGGACCCAGCGCCTGGCGCTAAAAGCAGCGAATATCCAGCTAAAGCTCGATGTGGAAGACATTATTGTGAACGCGGATCAAGACAAAATCCGCACAGTGCTGGATAATCTCCTGTCGAATGCGATCAAGTTCACCCCGCGGGGTGGCCTGATTACGATTCGTGCGAGTCGGCTCGACACGAGCTTCATGATCGAGTTCGGTGACACGGGTCCGGGCATTCCAGAAGAAGAAAGCCCGCGCATTTTCGAGGCATTTTTCCAGGGTCGCCGGGAGCAAGGCGGCGCTGTTGGCGGTACTGGCATCGGCCTGTCCGTCGTGCTTGAGTGTATACAGGCACACGATGGCTCGGTTGAACTGGTCGACTCGGATGAGTTTCCGGGCGCGCATTTCAGAATCCATATTCCGCAGAGGCGGGCTGTGGCTAAACGGAAGTTGGCGGCGAATGGATAACACGAGGATCACAATTCGGTTGACCCGGATCGCGGCGATGCTTGTCATCGTTGCGCTGATGACAGGGTGCGCGACAGCTTCGAAAGCGACGGACTGGCTGCGTGGCCGTGACAAGGCCCCCACCGACGACGCCGTGATTCTCGGCGCACCGGATGCCGAGGAGTACCTTAAGGAACTCTACGAGCTGGCGTCCGGCGACCCCCGCAAACAGGCGGATATCTTTGCGGATGCGGCAGCCGCCGCAAAGCTGACGCCCGGCCCCAGCAGCAATCTTCGTTTCGGCATGATCCTCGCTACTCCGGGGCACTCGGGGACCGACCCGGCGCGTGCAGAAAACGTCCTGCGCGATGTCCTGGCGCGAAGCGAGCTGCTGACGTCGACGGAGATGTCACTCGCGACGATTTACCTCAACAGCGTCACCCGCCTGAATACGATCAGCGCCGAGGCGCGCAATCTGACGGAGTCCACCTCACGCGCCGCGCGCGATGAGGAACTCGCCACCAGGCAGCGAATCGCCTCTATGGAGGCTGAAAACCAGCGGCTACGGCGCGAACTGGCCGACGCAGAACAAAAGCTCGAGGCGATCACCTCGATCGAACGCGAGATTCGTGACCAGGAGTAGCACTCCCCTTGCCGGGCATGACATAACCCTCTAACCTTCTCCCATGCCGACCAATCAACCGCAACGCGAAGGCAAAATCCTGCTTGTCGATGACGACCCGGGATTGCTCCGCCTGCTGAGTATCCGCCTGCGCGCCGAAGGCTATGACGTCGAAGCCGCAGAGTCCGCACACAAAGCGCTGGGGACGCTGCGCCAATTCAGGCCGGACCTCGTGATCACCGACCTGCGCATGGACAAGATGGATGGCATCGGCCTCCTGAAGGAACTCCAGACTCGCTCCCCGGGCCTGCGCGTTGTCATCATCACCGCGCATGGCACGATCCCGGATGCGGTCACGGCGACGCAGCATGGCGCGTTCGGCTTCCTGACCAAGCCCATCGATAAAGACGAGCTCATGTCGCTGGTCGAGCGCGCAATGAAGGTCTCGGGCAGTGCTGAAGTCGAGGACGACTGGGCGGCAGAAATCATTACCCGCAACGCAGCCATGAAAGAAGTGCTGCAACAGGCCAAGATGGTTGCGGCGACCGATGCGCGGGTATTGATCAACGGCGAGAGTGGCACCGGCAAGGAACTCCTCGCCCAGGCCATCCATAGCGCGAGCGATCGACGCAATAAGCCGTTCACGGCGATCAACTGCTCCGCCATGGCCGAAAATTTGCTCGAGTCCGAATTATTCGGGCATGAAAAAGGCGCATTCACGGGCGCAACCCGTTCTCATGAGGGCCTTTTCCAGGCAGCCGAAGGGGGCACGCTGTTACTGGACGAAATCGGCGACATGCCCATGCGCTTGCAGGTGAAGTTGTTGCGCGTGTTGCAGGAAAACCAGGTTCGTCCGGTCGGCAGCACTGAAGCAAAACAGATCGATGTAAGGGTTATCTCGGCAACGCACCGCGATCTGAAGGAACTCATGAAAGAGGGCCGCTTCCGCGAGGACCTCTACTACCGACTGAACGTCGTCAACATCAAACTGCCGACGCTCGACGAGCGACGCGAGGACATCCCCCTGCTCGTTGCACATTTCCTGCAGCAGATCGCCAGGGAAGCCGACCAGGAACGCAAGGTTTATGCGCCGGAGGCCGTGGAGATGCTCGTGACCGCGGAGTGGCCGGGGAATATTCGACAGCTATACAACATCGTTCGGCAGAATGTGGCGTTGTCGCGCTCGCCCGTTATCAGTGGTGAGCTCGTGCAGCAGTCCTTGGGCGAGCACGCCGGGAAACTGGCGTCGTTTAGCGATGCGCGCGATGAATTTACGCGCAATTACCTGTCGCAGATCCTGCAAATCACCATGGGCAACGTCAGCCAGGCCGCCCGCCTGGCGAAAAGGAACCGGACCGACTTCTACAAGCTACTCGCTCGTCACGACCTGAACCCGGATTCGTTCAAATCCCGCTAGCGGACTGCAATTCAGCCTCTGTCTCGGCGATCGCGAGGACATCATCGGGCGTCTCGCCCACGCAGCTGACTGTGTGACCATACCGGTCGCGCCCCTTTACTTGCCAGTAACCGGTCGGCAACTCGTCGACCCTGAAGAACCAGCCGCTGACGCGACTGCGAATCGGAAATGACTGCTTGATGTCACGGTCAGGGTGTCTCGTTGTGAGGAAATCCATATCTCCTGTTTCTCGCTCTATGACACGCTCTTCGACGCTCACGCGGAAATTATTAGCCCGAAAAATGAACGAATGGTGAATTTGGGGTAGTTCGCCGACGGCTAACTTAATGCAGATTGTTAGCATTGTTCGTCAGCTATCTGAAAAGCCGAGCGACGTCGAAAATTGAGCGCACTGCCAGTTATCGTCCGGCCAGGGAGAAATGGCCCGGGGTTGCGCGATCCATCTGGTCAACTTTGGCCACAGGCCTGGCCCCATCGGGTCCTCAGGACGCGGCTTTCTTGGAATAGCCGTCGGCGCTGAGGCCGTACTTGTTCAACAGGTCGTACAGTGTCGGGCGCGTGATGCCGAGGAGTTCGGCGGCCTTGGAGATATTGCCGTAGCTTCGGGTCAGCGCCACGCGAATGGCCTTCGACTCGGCGGCCTGCCGTACCTCACGAAGGTTTAGCGATTCACTCTCCCCGTCGGTGTCCTGCAAACCCAGGTCCATCGCGGTGACCATCTTGCCGTCGGCCATGATGACCGCACCCTTGATCTTGTTCTCGAGTTCACGGACGTTGCCTGGCCAGGAGTAAGCTTCGATGGCACGGACGGCGTCGTCGGAGAAACCGTTGATGGCTCGTTTCTGCAGTTTTGAATACTTCTGCAACAAGGTACGCGCAAGAATCAGTCGACCTTCTTCACGATCCCGGTACGGCGGGATATTGATCGTGATTTCGCTCACCCGGTAATAAAGATCCTCGCGGAAGAGCCCTTCCTTGATCAGGGCTTCGGGGACCTGGTTGGTCGCACAGATTACACGCACGTCGACCGAGATCTCCTTGCGACCGCCCACGCGCTCGATCACGCGCTCCTGGAGAAAGCGCAGCATCTTGGCCTGTAAAGCGATCGGCATGTCGCCAATCTCGTCGAGGAACAGCGTGCCACCGTTGGCGAGTTCGACCTTGCCAACCGTCTGTTTGTGAGCCCCGGTAAACGCGCCCTTCTCGTGACCGAACAGTTCCGACTCGAGCAGGTTGTCGGGGATCGCAGCACAATTTATCGCAACGAAGTTCTGCTCTGCACGGGGGCTTAGACGATGCAATGCACGCGCGAGCAGTTCCTTGCCTGTGCCGCTCTCGCCCAGAAGCAGCGTCGTCACATCGGTCGGCGCCACTTTCTCGATCATGCGGCATACGGCGAGCATGCCCTCGCTCGCGGCAACGATGCCGTCCAGGGGGGACTCATGGACTGCGCTCTGGAGCCGGCGATTCTCGGCTTCGAGTTCGGCGATATTGAATGCGCGATCTACCAGCAGCTTCAGCGTATCCGTATCGACCGGTTTCTCGTAAAAATCGTACGCACCCTGCGCCATCGCTGTCAGGGCGTTCTCCTGGTCGCCATTGCCCGTGACCACGATGACCTTCGTATGCGGTGCAAGGCGGAGCGTTTCGGCAAGCGTTGCCAGACCCTCTTCCACACCCTCTGGGTTTGGCGGCAACCCGAGATCCTGGAGGATCACTGCCGGCTCATTGCGGCGCAGCTCCACGATCGCATCTGCGCGATTCTCGGCCGTATAAACGTCATATCCCTCAAAGCACCACTTGAGCTGCTTCAGCAGGCCAGGGTCGTCTTCGACGATGAGGAGTTTGCGAGCTTGTTCGTTCATTGCCGGCATGGTGCCACGAACGACCCTGAAATTGCAGTAGCTGTGTCACACCCGTTACTGCGACACGCCACCAGTTCTACTTGCGGCGGTTGCGGGCCCTCGAGAGAACCAATCCGGACAGGCTCAACAGGATAAGGAACACGGCGATGGCATCCATCAGCCAGGGCCCGGCCCTGCCGAGGACCCGGCCACTGTGGAGATCGAGCAGCAGGCGTTCCGCGGTCAGTCCTGGACCCCGCCACGCGGCGTCCAGGGCCTCGAGCCCCTCGGTAGCAGGCAGCACCTCGGCCGACCAGGCCACCTCGCTCTGGCGCTTCGCTTCCCAGTATTCGAATCGCGTAATTTCTTCGTCACTACGAAACAACGCTTGCCCACTTTGAATGACGGCGTAGTCACCCACTCGACCAATACGCTCTATCGAGCCCGGCAAAGTCGCGGCAAGATCGATGGTTTCCACAAGTTCGCCGCTCGCAAGCAATACGTGAACCCGGTAGTCGTCCGCCACGATGACCATCGACCCCAGCGATACCATGCCCGCATACGGACCGGGTTCTTCCATACCGTACGCGTCCAACAGCCATGACCAGCCTACGTATCGGCTATCGAGCTTCAGGTCTTCCGTATGGTTCAGTGCCATGCCGGACAGTGAGAGGAACAGGATGAACACGACGAGCGACAGGCCCGCCCAGCGATGAGCGCGGCGCAACCAGCGACGAGCGCCTCTGCTGCCGTTACTCGACGTTCGCAACGTGTTCATGCATCAGCAGCGCTATGCGCGCAATTCGGGTGACAGCGTGCACAGACATCGTCGCCCCCGTGATCCCGTCAATACGGCGGTCGAGGCGGCCCTCAGGACCTAGGCGAGCATTGGCGAACTGATCGGTAAAGAACGGGTATCGCACCTCCCAGCCCCGGCTCTCGCGAAATGCAAGGACGCGCACATTCTCGATCGCACCGGCCTCGACGGTCACGCCGATCGTAATCGGCAACTCCTTCCCGATCTCGTCCAGGATCCACGCGCTCCGGGCACCGTCACGCCAGTAACGCACTCGCAGCGCCGCAAAGTCGTGTTCCAGCATGTCTTCTACGGCGCTGCGCAATTCGCCCGTTACCCACAATACCCTGGCCGCGGGAGGATCCGCGGCAAAGACGCTGCTGAGGTACTCGTCATTGTCGAGGTAGCGGCCTGCCTCGCCACCGGACCCGGCCGAAGCCGGGCCCATGGCGAACAACAGCAACAGGGCTATGCGAGGGAGCATCGTTGGCATCCGCAGCTAGAAGTTGTAGCCGAAGCCGAGATCGATGGCGTCGAAGTCGCTGGCGCTGAGCGCCGGCAAGTCGAATTCCCGGCTTCTGAAGTCGACCTTCAGTACGACCCCATCCGTTGGCCAGTAATTAAAGCCGAATTCGCTCTGGCTGAACCGGTCCTGCTGGCGAGCCGCGTCCAGGTCCTCGTAGCGTGCGTAGACACCCCATTGGTCCGAAATCCGGAAGCTCGGCTCTACGTACCAGCCGGACTGCGAATCTGCGTCGGCAGCCTCAACGGCCGCGCCGGCAAAGTCCCATGCGCCGTAGAGGGCACGCAGGCCAAAGCGTTCGTACTGGTAGATTGCGTGCGCCGTCAGCAACCGGCCCGAGTCCAGGCCGTCACCCGGTACCTGGCTGGGGTCCGATTGATACTGGTAGCTGGCGGCAAGCTCAAGACCGGGCACACCCGTGTACTTCAGCCTGAATGTGGCGGCAAGGTCACTCGCCATCGCTTCGGCGACCTTCTGGCGCCCGCTGCGAACCCGGAAAGCACTGCTTCCACTGGTGGGTATCGCGAGCCCGGAATGCAATGCTGCATCCCAGCTCAGCCCGCCAGCGAGGTTTCCGCGCATGCCGGCGCCTGCTTCCCACCAGGTTGACGGCAGAATGATACTTTCGACGTCGTTGCGCTCCACGCCATAGAAGGTCGGCGGTTCATGCGTCTCGTTCAGAATACCCACAGGCAACAGGAACAGGCCGGTCTTCGCGAAAAGATTGTCCCTCAGGGCAAACTCGACGTAGGCCTGCTCGAGCTCCACCTCGCCAGGCTTGCCCTCGCCCGCAAGCGAGTGCTCGAGCTCGAACTCAGAGAAGAAGCGCACGCGATCCGAGAATTCATGACCGAAGAACAGGACAAAGCGATGAAAATCGATTTCGTCACTGTCACCCGAGTCGGCATCGATCTGGCTGTAATGCAACTCGCCATAACCGCCAATCGATGTCTTGCGGGGCTGGGTGTCGGCGGCCGCGAGACTCTCTACAACATCACCGGTCGCCTCGATGCGCTCCGCGGTTTCTGCGACTTTTTCGTTCGTCGCAATAATGCCATTGCGTGCCTCGTCCAGCTCTTTGCGCAGTGTATCTATCTCGGCCTGCTGACGCTGCACGATCTCGAGAATATCGTCGAGCGTGGTCGGGGGTTCCTGCGCGATCGCCTGGGGGGATACTAGAAAAACGGCCGCGCCGAGGATGGCGGCCCGAAGAATGTTCATGATCTTGCGCTTCCTGTAATCAACGGTGAGGAGATTAAGGGATCTTAACGCAAATGACAATCATTCTCATTCGTATTAATACATAGGAAGACCGCGCTCTACGCCGGTCGCCGCATCGTGACAACGTAGCCGTCGGAGAGGTCCAACCCATTGAATAAACGGGAAAACATGGCGAACGGCCACACGGTCACGCGGTTCACCAGGAGCGGTGCCAGGCTACCCGACAACCAGGCGGGTATCTGCCGGTGGTTGCTCATGCTGGTCTGTTTCTCCTGGTCCCAGCCCGCCCTGTCGGTCATCGTGCGCCGGGCCAGCCAGACGCGCAATCGGCTCAGCCAGTTGATAAAGGGATAGCCGTAGGCAGTCACCTCGACGTCGACGAAGCCTGCGTCCTCGAGCATCCGCATCAGGTCCGCCTTTTCGTAACGCCGCAGGTGGCCAACCAGTTCATCGTGGACCGTCCAGTATTTCGCTTTCGCGGGCATGGAAAGGATGACCTGCCCGCCCGGTACGAGGCTCGCGAAAATCCTGCGCATGAACTCTGCGTCGTCCTCGATATGCTCGATGACTTCGCACGCGACGACGCAGTCGAAATCACCTGGAACCTCGTCCGTCATGACGTTCACATTCGAAATATCGAGGCGTGCTTTCTCCCCGGCGGGCAGCTTCTCGTAGGACTGCAAAAGATCGTCCGTGAAGTCGAGCGCCAGCCCCCGTTCGAAACGATCGAGCAGCTCGCGCGTCAGCGTGAGGTCGGCGGCACCGATTTCCATGAACGTTTTGCCGTGCCGCAGCCTGCGCATGACTTCATGGCGACGAAACAGGAACCTTGGGGCACGATATTTCATGTCACTGCTCGCAACGCCGGCTCGAGCTGTGCGGCCAGCGAGTCGAGCGAGAACTGCTGCTCAAACAGCTTGCGGCCGTTAGCCCCTATCGCGGGCAATTCGTCACGATGCTCCAGCGCCCACTCGAAAGCCTCGGCGAGACTTGCCGGATCGGCCTGCTCGACGAGCAGACAGTTCCTGCGATCGACAAAGGCAATCGGTTCATCCACCTTCCCGATGACTGTCGGCTTGGACTGCGCCAGGAACTGAAATGCCTTGCCTGTAATTACGCGCAGCGCCTGCGGCGTTCCGCCAAAGGGGCCGCCGAGACATAGGTCGGCACTCGGGATGACATGGGACTGCAGCTCCTCGAAATCCACCCAGGTATCGTGCACGACGTTGCCGGGCTGCAATTCCGCCAACAGGCTTTGGAAGCCGGCGAGCGCCTTGCCCGTGCCACCAATGATACGAAATTCGATCGGCTTTCCCTCGAGCCGCTTGCAGGCGTGCAGCAACACATCCATGCCATGCAGCGGCAGGAACGTGCCGTAGAACAGCACCGAGAGCGGCTTGTCGGTACGTTCGCCTGGCGCATCCGCGTGCGTCTCAGCGGCCACGGCGCCCACGTAAACAACGTCTATCTTATCTTCTGCAACGGCAAATCGCTGGGCAAGGAACTGCCGGTGTAACACCGTATCGGTCAGACAGCGTGCGGACAGGTGCAGGCATAGCCACTCAAGCGGATAGACCAGGACGCCGGCAATCCTGCCGAGAACTCCGGCCTTCCCTTCCGACAACAGGGCATCGCTCGGTGACATGAAGGCATCGAAAATCAATGGTTTGCCGAGCGCGATGAGTCGAATTACCCAGAATATCTCGTGTCCGCGAAAACCGAGGACATAAACATCCGGGTTGTGCCGCATCCGTATCCGCAGCGTCTTCCAGGCAGTTTCGAGGTAACGGCTGAATCCGCGGCGCGTATTGGTCGCGTCGAACACCTCGCAGCCGTCTATGCGCCGGAGCGCCGCCTGCAAATTGCGGGTGCGAATGTAGGCTGGCGCCCGGTACGACACGACATGACAGACCTTGATTGCCTTGCTCTCCGTCAACCCTTCTTCCCCGGAATGAACACCATAGCACCGGCGATGAGCTCGGCTGCCACCACCCAGACCCTGAACAGCAACATCAACAGCAAGGCCTCTTCAAGCGACACCACCGACGCCAGTATCGCCGCTCCCACACCCTCCCGTACACCGACGCCTCCCGGAGCAAACAGCGCCAGGAACCCGGCCAGGAATCCCGCCGTCAGGCTCAACACAAAAACGGCAATGTTCTCCGGACTGAGTTCGACGCTGATAATGCTTGTGCAAACGAAGGTAAATGCCCCGGCGAGAAACAGCCACTGCAAGGCATAGCCTATCGAGAGCTTCATGACCGGGATGGTACCCATGCGAACTTCGAAAAAGCGCAACAGCCGAGCTCCCTGGGGAACCACCTTGGCCAATCTGCCGATGACAAGGTCTCCATGCCTGAACAGGAGTATTGCGTTTACCGCCACTGCGAGTCCGAGCCAGTAGAGCGGATTACCGAAAAACAGGGCCGCGGCAAGAAAAGCTATCGCGAAGCCCGCCAGGAGCAGGAGAATCTGCTCGAGGTAGCTTGCGCGCGTAATTTCCTCGACGTCAAAACCTGATTCCGTCAGGCGCTTGCCACGCGCGGCCATGCCCCAGACCTTGCCGGGAATGTACTTGCCGAAGTTGACCATGAGGATCTGGGACAGGCTTTCCCGCAATGCCACGGTCCTGCCGGTCGCGTACAGAAGCGCCTTCTGCCAGGTAACAACGGTGGCGAGGAAATACGCGACCTGTGCGATGACCGCCCAGCCAAGCATGCGCACGTTCGCGTCGAGCACCCTGGCCAACTTGTCCGCGTCGTCCCGGAAATACACGATCACGAAGACGAGAGCGACCACGATAAACGTGGCTAGCCAGGTCTTTTCAACGATGCGCCTGAACGACACTAACTGGCAGCCCTGATCATCGCGTCTCGTACTGGTCCTCGATCCAGCTCCGATAGCTGTCATCGAGGATAGCGCGCCACCAGTCCTCGTTCGCGAGCATCCAATCGACCGTGCTGCGCAGGCCTGATGCGAAATCGTGCGCCGGCTTAAAGCCCAACTCGTTCTGGATTCGACGTGCATCGATGGCGTAGCGCCAGTCATGGCCCGGGCGATCCTTGACCATCGTGATCAGGGATGCCGTCGCCGTACCCGACGCCGCAGGCGCATCGGGAAAACGTCTCGCCAGTGATCCGTCGGCGTCGAACACCTCGTCGATGCAGGCGCACAGGCGATTCACGATGTCGAGATTGGCATGCTCCTCATTGCCGCCGACATTGTAGGTCTCTCCCACCTTGCCTTTCCTGATGACCAGGTCGATCGCGCGCACGTGATCTTCGACGAACAGCCAGTCCCGAATGTTGCTGCCGTCACCGTAGACGGGCAATGACTTGCCACTCAGCGCATTGACGACCATGAGCGGAATCAGCTTCTCCGGGAACTGGTACGGGCCGTAGTTATTGGAACAATTGCTCGTCGTCACCTGTAAGCCATAAGTGTGATGATAAGCACGAACCAGGTGATCAGAACCCGCCTTGCTCGCCGAGTACGGTGAGTTTGGTGCATAGGCGGTCTGCTCATCGAAAGCGGGATCGTCCGCGCCAAGCGAGCCGTAAACCTCGTCCGTCGAAACGTGGTGGAAGCGATGCTCGGGCGCCTTGTCTCCATTGAGCCAGTGTGCACGAGCCGCTTCGAGCAACGAGTACGTCCCAACCATATTGGTCTGGATGAATGCCCCGGGCCCGCTTATCGATCTGTCCACGTGAGACTCCGCTGCGAAGTGCACTATCGTGTCGATATGCTCTTCTTTGAGCAGCGCGCCGACCAGCGACGTATCGCAAATATCACCCTTTACAAACCGGTAGGCCGGATTGCGACTGGCCGGCGCCAGGCTCGCCAGGTTGCCGGCATAAGTCAGGGCATCCAGGACGACGACGCGGTCGCCGGGATACTGCTGCAACCAGTGGTGCACAAAATTGGCGCCAATGAACCCCGCACCGCCCGTCACGAGAACCTTGCTCATCGCGCGATAACCTCGAGCATTGCTCGCAGGTTCGGACGCCACGGTGTTGGCACAAGGCCCAGCGCCTCGGACGTCGACGAACAGTCGAGTACGCTGTACGCAGGGCGTTTCGCCGCGGCCTGGTACTCGCTGGTCGCGATCGCCCGGATATCCACTTTCTTGTCCAGCAGCCCCAAATCCAACGCCTCTTCGTGGATCGCGCAAGCGAAGTCATACCAACTGGCTTGCCCCGCATCCGACCAGTGGTAGGTGCCGGCAATATCCGGCTTTGCAACAAACGCGAATATAGCATCGGCGACCGAACGCGCCCATGTTGGCGACCCTGTCTGGTCGTTAACAACGGATACATTCTCGCGCTCACGAAACAGTCGCAACATGGTGCTCACAAAATTGCCGCCGTACTCGCTGTACAACCAGGACGATCGCAAAACAACGGAGTTTCCCGGAAGGGCGTCACGAATGCGCTGCTCACCCTCACATTTTGAGGCACCGTAAGCGCTCAGCGGGTTCTGCCGCGCATCGGGCGGGTACGGTACCGTCGCCCGTCCGTCGAACACGTAGTCGGTGGACAGATGGATGAGGCGTGCGCCACTGTCTCGGGTGACGACCGCGAGATTTTCCGGCCCGGCAGCATTGGCTTTCCTCGCCTTCGCCACCTCGGATTCTGCAAGGTCGACCGCGGAATAGGCAGCACAATTGACAACGACATCCGGCCTCTCGCGTCGCAGACACGCCAACACCTGGTCTGGTTCCGCAATATCCAGCTGAGACCGGTCCAGGCCGACCAGGGTCAGATCGGGTGGACCGACGGCCAGGAGCGTCCGCCCCAACTGACCACCTGCGCCCGTTACAAGAACCTTCATGAATACGTATCTGCGTCCCGAAATGCGGTGGCAGCCGCATCCTTGGCCGACAGTTTTGGCTCGGCGCCCTCTGGCAGTGGCCACTCGATACCGATGTCCGGATCGTTCCAGCGAATGGCACGCTCATGCTCCGGCGCATAGAAGTCCGTGCACTTGTACTCGAACGTCGCGACCTCGCTCAATACCAGGAAGCCGTGCGCGAAACCGGGCGGGATCCACAGCGCAACGTTTCTTCTCGCCGTAATAACGTCGCCAAACCAGCATCCGAAGGTTGGCGAAGAGCGCCTGATATCCACGGCAACGTCAAACACCTCGCCCTGCACCACTCTCACCAGTTTTCCCTGGGGCTTTTCTACCTGGTAGTGAAGGCCCCGCAGCGTGTGCTGCACCGAGATACTCAGGTTGTCCTGGACAAACTCGGCAGCGATGCCGGCTCTGGCAAATTCTCGTGCGTTCCAGGTTTCAAGAAAAACACCGCGCGCGTCTTTAAAGACGTCTGCCCGAACCAACATGAGATCCGCCAACGGGGTGGCCTCAACCTTCACCTGAACACCGCCTCTTCAAGTATACGCAGCAGGTAACGACCGTATTCATTCTGATCCAGTTTCGCGGCAAGCGCTCTAACCTGCGATGCATCGATAAAACCCGACACATAGGCAACCTCTTCGGGACAACAGATCTTGAGTCCCTGCCTCTGCTCCACGATCTCGATAAACCTGGCAGCGCCCAGCAGCGACTCATGCGTCCCTGTATCGAGCCACGCCGAACCACGCGAGAGAACCTCGACGTTCAACGCACCCTGGGCCAGGTAACTTCGATTGAGATCCGAGATTTCGAGCTCACCGCGCGCCGATGGCTTGAGCGATTTCGCCAGGCCGACAACTTGCGCATCGTAGAAGTAGATACCGGTGACCGCATAACTGGACTTGGGCTTGGCCGGTTTTTCATCAATATCGACTGCCTTCCCCGTTTCGTCGAAACTCACGACACCGTAACGCTTCGGGTCGTTGACGTGGTACGCAAACACGGTCGCGCCTTCGGCGCGGGCTGCCGCCGCACGCAGCTGGTTCGACAGGCCATGACCGAAGAAGATATTGTCGCCGAGAATGAGGGCGACGGAATCGCCTGCGATGAAGTCTTCACAGATCAAGAAGGCTTGGGCAATACCGGCGGGCTCCGGCTGTACCGCATAACTGAATTTCACGCCCCATTGCGATCCGTCACCGAGAAGACTCCTGAACAGCTCCTGATCGTCGGGCGTCGTAATGATGGCGATGTCTCGAATGCCCGCGAGCATCAACACCGCGATGGGATAGTAAATCATCGGCTTGTCGTAAACCGGCATCAGTTGCTTGCTGACCGCGATGGTCAACGGGTGCAGACGCGAACCGGTACCGCCGGCGAGAACGATTCCCTTTTTACAAACCGGGGACACTACTCACCCCCTCCGGCGACCGCGTCTTCGATCGTCTGATTGTTAATGACGGGGATGTAGACGGCCGCGCTTTCGGCAGCGCGGGTCGCCTTCTTGACCATACCCTCGAGGTTCGGGCGCTTCTCGTGCGCCTCACCCGTACCGATGCCGCCGCCGAACTCGTAAATTTTCGCAACGCCCTCGCCGAACGCTGTCATCAGGTTCGCGTCCCACATGACAGGATGCTTGAGCTGGTAATACAAGCGCTCCTTGATGCCGGCCGGGTCCGGATCGTGGAAGCCGCCCGTGTAGTTCGACAACACCTTGATCCCGGGCACGGACATTTCGGCCTCGACGAGAAAGTCACGGAACAAATCCGCGGCCTTGTCCATGTAGCGGGTATGAAACGCGCCCTCGGTCTTCAACCGAATCGCGCGCTTGCGCGGAAACTTCTCGGCGACAGCCGCCTCGAGTGCCTCGAGGTCGGCCGAGGAACCGCCGACTACCGTTTGCTGGGGCTGGTTGCAGGCCGAGATCGCGCACTTGTGCGCCTCGGCCAGCGGCTGGATGTCGTCTACGGCCATCATGAACGCGGTCATTTCACCTTCACCGTGTTCGCCCATCAGCTCGCCACGCCTTTGCACCAGCCGGAGTGCCGTCTCGAAGGTGAGCGCGTTGGCGGCCACGAGGGCCGAGTATTCTCCGAGGCTGTGCCCCGCCGCCATCGTCGGCTGTACGTTCCCGCCAGTCTTTTCTTTGAACACTTCGAGGCAAGCGATGTGGTGGGTCAGCAGCGCGGGCTGCGTATTGCGTGTCAGGTTGAGCTCGTCGTTCGGATTATTGAATGACATGTCGGCAATGTCATAGCCCAACACTTCGCTCGCCTTGTCGTAAATCCGGCGAGCCGTGTCATAGGCCTCGCAAATGTCTTTGCCCATGCCCTCATACTGCGAGCCCTGGCCGGGGAATACATACAGGATATTCATGATAAAGCCTCGATAACATCGGCAGGAGCCTGAACGAGTTCGATCAGAACCCCTTCCCCGCCGATGGGAAATTCGTCGTTACCTTTCGGGTGGATGAAACAAATGTCGTGACCTGACGCGCCCTTGCGAATACCGCCAGGCGCGAACCGCATACCGTGCCCCTCAAGCCAGCGCACGGCCACCGGCAAATCGTCAACCCACAGCCCAACGTGATTCAGAGGTGGTGTGTGAACCCTCGGTTTTGCGTCGGCATCAAGTGGCTGCATCAGGTCGACCTCGACCCGCCGCGGCCCCGAGCCAAGAAACGCGATGTCTTCATCGACGTTTTCTTTCTCGCTGCGATAATTACCGTCGAGATCGAGCCCGAGGGTGTCGACCCAAAGCGTGCGCAGGCGATCCTTGTCCAGCCCGCCAACGGCAATCTGCTGAATGCCGAGAATCCTGAACGGCCTGGTGACTGGTTTCTCGCTCATGTTTTCCCTGCGTTCCGGTAGACTTCTAACAGACGTTCTGCTGCTGTCGCAGCGGGGATTTTGCCAGAGCTTACAGCCTCTTCAAGTGCCGGTATCTGTTCTCGCACTGCCGCATCACCCGTGAGGTCGGCAATCAGGCTGTCCTGAACCTCCGACCACATCCACGAGCGCGCCTGCTCCGCCCGGCGGCTGTCCAGCAGACCACTGTTCCGAACGGTATGCTGATGACGGGTCATCACATCCCAGGCGTCGTCAATACCGACGCTGTCACGTGCCGAGCAGGTTTGCACTTCGACACGCCAATCGGACGTTCGGGGCCGGAGCAAGGCAAGTGCATGCCGATACTCGCTGGCCGACTTGCGCGCCATTTCCTCGAGATCATCGTCCGCCTTGTTGATCAGGATCAAATCGGCCAGCTCCATGATGCCGCGCTTGATGCCCTGCAACTGGTCGCCACTACCGGGCTGCAGCAGCAGGACGAAGATGTCGGTCATGTCCGCAACCCTGGTCTCGGACTGCCCCACACCGACTGTCTCTACGATGATCACATCGAAACCCGCTGCCTCGCACAGCAACAGCGTTTCGCGACTGCGGCGCGTCACGCCACCGAGCGTCGTTCCCGATGGGGAAGGACGAATGTACGCCTCCTCCCGACGCGCCAGGGTTTCCATGCGTGTCTTGTCGCCGAGGATCGAACCGCCGCTTATTGCCGAGGACGGATCTACGGTCAGGACAGCCGGCTTGTAGCCCTGGTCGATGACATGGTTACCCAACGCCTCGATGAATGTCGATTTGCCAACGCCCGGCGCACCGGAAATCCCGACACGAATCGAATTCCCGGTATGGGGCATGAGTTGCTCCAGCAGCACGCCCGCTTCGGCACGGTGATCGCGACGCGTTGATTCCACGATGGTGATGGCCCGCGCCAGCGCGCGCCGATCGCCGCCCAGGATATCCTTTACCAGTGAAGTGGTGTCTTGTGACGACACTATGACTACTCGAGCTCCATGATCACATCATCGACCTCGACGCTCGCGCCCTGCCCGAAATGTACTTTGGCGACAACGCCGTTGCGTTCTGCGCGCAACACGTTCTCCATCTTCATCGCCTCGAGCACCGCGAGTTCATCGCCCGCCTTCACTTCATCACCCGCGGCAACCGATACCGAGACGAGCAGTCCCGGCATGGGCGCGGCCAGGTGCCTTGACAGGTCCGGAGGCTCTTTGTGCGGCATGATCTTGTGCAATTCCGCTGCACGGGGGCTCAGCACGATGACCTCGGTCTCCGAGCCACTGCGTGACAGGCGGTATACCTGGTTCTTACGGGAGACCTGCACAAACACGGCTTCACCGTTTATCGTCCCGGCGAAAAGACTCTCCCCAAACT
Organism: uncultured Gammaproteobacteria bacterium; assembly: GCA_963698895.1. Classification (GTDB taxonomy): domain Bacteria; phylum Pseudomonadota; class Gammaproteobacteria; order Steroidobacterales; family Woeseiaceae; genus UBA1847. The sequence continues at coordinate 168,417 of CAVOSO010000004.1, forward strand.
CCCAGTTGCTGCGCACGGCATAGGTCTTGCCGTCATAGCGGACATCGTGTCCGCCAACTTCGGGTTCGACCGAAATTGCATGATACTCACCGTTCAGCAGAACGACCCACTCCGCTGGCACGAGCCGTCTGTGTCCGGGCAACTGGCCATCTATCTGTGCCGCGCGATCCCGGTATTTCCTGACCATCGAACCCACAACGGCGATGATCGTGGCCGGGTCTTCCAGCGGAATATCTCCCGGGTGGAAGCCCTCGGGATACTCTTCAGCGATCGTGTTCGTGCTGATATTGCCCGTCACGAATCGCTCGTGTGCCATGAGCGCCGAGAGAAAACTGATATTGGTCGAAATGCCGCGGATCAGGAACTTGTCGAGCGCCGTGCGCATCTTCTCGATTGCCTGGCCGCGATCCTCACCCCACGTGATCAGCTTCGCGACCATCGGGTCATAGAACATCGACACTTCGCCGCCCTCGTACACACCCGTATCGACGCGCACATGATCGTCCTCGGCAGGTGGCCGGTAGTAGATCAGCCGGCCCGTCGATGGCAGGAAATTCCGCAGCGGATCCTCGGCATAGACACGAGACTCGATAGACCAGCCATTGATGCCGACATCCTTCTGGGCGATGGGCAACTTCTCCCCTGCCGCGACGCGAATCATGAGTTCGACGAGATCGATACCCGTCGTCAGCTCGGTGACCGGGTGCTCAACCTGCAGGCGCGTGTTCATCTCGAGGAAGTAGAAGTTGCGTTTCGGGTCGACGATGAACTCGACCGTGCCGGCAGACTCGTAGTCCACCGCCTCGCGAGCGCCACCGCCTGCTCACCCATCGACTTGCGTGTCTTCTCGTCAAGGAACGGTGACGGCGCCTCTTCGATGACTTTCTGGTGCCGGCGCTGCAGCGAGCACTCACGTTCGTTGAGATAGATGATGTTGCCATGGCTGTCGGCCATGACCTGGATCTCGATGTGGCGAGGTTCCTCGATGAATTTCTCGATGAAAATGCGATCGTCACCGAAACTCGAACGCGCTTCGTTCGCGGCTCGCTCGAACCCATCGCGGCACCCGGCGTCATCGTGCGCTATGCGCATGCCCTTGCCACCGCCGCCGGCACTCGCTTTAAGCATGACGGGATAACCAATATCCCTGGCAATCTCCACGGCGTGTTTCGCATCTTTAACGACGTCCGTGTAGCCGGGAATCGTATTGACGTTTGCTTTGTCGGCCAGCTTCTTGGAGGTGATCTTGTCGCCCATCGCTTCGATGGCCCGGGTCTTCGGCCCGATAAAGACAATGCCCTTCCCGGCCAAGGCCTCGCAGAACGACGAGTTCTCGGACAGGAACCCGTAGCCGGGGTGAACGGCTTGTGCGCCCGTGTCGATGCAGGCCTTGATAATGCGGTCGGCGACAAGGTAGCTCTTAGCCGACGGGGACGCGCCAATGTGCACCGCCTCGTCCGCCAACTGCACATGCAGCGCATCCCGATCGGCGTCAGAGTAGACGGCTACGGTCTTGATACCCATTTTCCGCGCCGACTTTATGACCCGGCAGGCGATCTCGCCGCGATTGGCAATCAGAATCTTCTTAAACACTGCTGTCCTCTTATTCAGCCTGAGCTTACAGCGGAATGTTGTCGTGCTTGCGCCAGGGATTGTCGAGCTTCTTGTTCCGCAGCATCGCCAGGGAGCGACAGATTCTCTTGCGCGTGGCGTGCGGTGCAATAACGTCGTCGATATAGCCGCGACCCGCCGCGATAAACGGGTTGGCAAATTTCTGCCGATACTCTTCGGTACGTTCCGCGATCTTCGCTTCGTCCCCGATGTCTTTTCGGAAGATGATTTCCACAGCCCCTTTCGGGCCCATGACCGCAATCTCGGCGCTCGGCCACGCGAGATTGACGTCACCGCGCAGGTGCTTGGACGCCATCACATCATAGGCACCGCCGTACGCCTTGCGCGTTATGATCGTGATCTTCGGCACCGTTGCCTCGGCATAGGCAAACAGCAACTTGGCACCGTGCTTGATGATGCCCCCGTATTCCTGGGCGCTGCCTGGCATGAAGCCCGGTACGTCGACCAGCGTAATGATCGGAATATTGAAGGCATCGCGAACGAACGAAACGCCCGGCTTTGATTGACGACTTGATATCGAGGCAGCCGGCCTGAACGAGCGGCTGGTTCGCAACGATACCCACCGGGTTGCCCTCCATGCGCGCGAGACCGATGACGATGTTCTTCGCATGGTCGGGCTGCAGTTCCCGAAGAACTCCTTGTCATCGACGATCTTGTATATCGCTTCCTTGATGTCGTAGGGCTTGTTCGGGTTGTCCGGGACCAGCGTGTCCAGCGACATCTCCCTGCGATCCGCCGCATCCGGTGTTGGGCGGTACGGGGCTTCCCGATTGTTCGACGGCAGGTAGTTAATGAAACGCCGCGTCATGAGCAGTGCTTCGACGTCGTTTTCGTAGGCGCAGTCGCGAACACCGGACACGGTCGA
>CAVOSO010000005.1:0-73734 GCA_963698895.1 uncultured Gammaproteobacteria bacterium
GATACCCGCGTTGACACATTCGCAATCAACCTTCCCGATTCGCATCAGGTCTCGCGCGAAGGTACTGAAGCAATTTGATTGAGTCAACTTCTCGATTGTTTCGGTTACGCAGCGATTCGCGATACTAAGCAAATTCGTAGCCCTTACTGGACATCCTAGGTAGACGATGCAGTTGACACAGGTTGTCTGTCCGCAAAGATGCTTAATCCAATAAGTGCAAATCTAACTGTAGCGGAAGACACGATTACGCGCTACGCTCGATCAGATATTTGTGTTTCATTCATAGTGTCGAGGATTTTATTATGCGATATCTAGCTTTGCTACTGGTGATCAGCATTGTTTGCGGTTGTGCTTCAACGTATGAACAAATGGATGTAACGGCACCATCCGCCAAACTTCTGCCCGGGACGTCGGTAATGATTGCGACGCCTAATGATGGCAGATACGAGACCAAGACCTACTCGGGATCGGGGAACATGACGGCGGCGGCGGTCAATGCGGCATTTGCGCGTTACTCGGACAAAGTATCCGTTTCTGCTGATTGCCAGGACATTGAGTGTCTGAAGAACCAGTCTGCCTCTGTTGACTACTATGTGGTTCCGGAAATTCTCCATTGGGAAGACAGAAACACCGAGTGGTCGGGCAAGAAGGATAAATTGGAGATCAAACTGTCCGTATTCGATGCTGCGGACGGCACGACTTTGGCCACAACCATCATTTCCGGAAAAAGCAAATGGGCGACATTCGGCGGCGATCATCCGCAGGATCTTTTGCCAGAGCCACTTCAGAATATGTAGACTCCTTATACTAGTGTTCGCACCTGGCCGAAAGCAGACGGCCGAATTCTCTGGAATTAACTTCTCTGAATGACCGCTTCCTAACTCGCGTCCGGGGCGGCGGCGAGGGTCATCGGCGGAAATTACAACTCAGGAGCTTCGAGCGGCGGCTACGCGAACCACAGAAGTCGTTCCGTTCGCCTGCGGTCTGCCGACAGCGACCAGTCTCATATCCAAGAAGAAACTTTGGTACTCCGTTACCTCACGGAAAACACCTACAGAGACAGTGCCATATTTGTGGCCTGTGACACATTCCGCCAATATCACTTCCAGTAATGTGTGGTAATCGCAAGCGGACTACTAGTCCAAAGGCCTTATTTAGGAGTAATTTGTGATGAAAAAGATTCTGGTGGGATTGGTTGTTCTTGCTGTCAGCAGTGCTGCATTTGCTGAGCCTGCAAAGGAGCGCGGCGCTTATATAGGGGCCGGATTCGCGAGTACGATGTTTGACGATGGCGGTGCTTTTGCGGGTTCCGATCTTGACGATTCAGATGCAGGTTTAGGGGTTTTCGGTGGCTACAAGTTTCTAAAGCACTTCGCGGTCGAAGCTCGGTATAACAACTTCGGCACATTTACGATTGAGGGGTTTGGTCTCGACGTCTCTTCATTGTCTGTCCATGCCGTTGGCATAATCCCATTTGGAGACAGCGGCTGGGAGCTCTTTGGACAGCTGGGTCTGGGTACAGTTAATTTCGAGTTGGATGGTTTTTCGGAAGATGAAAGTGTCGGTTCTGCGGGCCTTGGCGTACGCTATTCATGGTCCCGCAAATTCGCCGTCGCTGCGCAGCTGGATGCCTACGCCTATGAGGATACGTCCTTAGGTGCCTCATATGACGTTGGTGTTATGTCGACCATGATTTCCTTCCAGTACATCTTCTGATCCTAGAGAAAATCGACTGGGAGTACATACACGCGCTACATACGTATGAAGGTCGCCTGATAGGCGGCCTTTTTTGTCAGGAGATTTACGACGACTTTCGTATTCGTAGCATTAACGGCACGTTTTCGTTTTCCGGAAAAGACGATTCAATGGCGCGAGCAACTACTATTATCGGAATGGAGGACGGTCAAAAGTTGTATTGGAAACCGGCGCTCACCATCCAGAGATCATCGAACACATCCGTCTCGAACTCTTCGTAATCCACCCGGATTGTGAACTGGTTGCGGCTGCCTGCATTGATAAACGCACCGGCGCCCCATACCAGGCCGCTTTCGTCTTCGTCGTTGCCGCTACCAAAAAATAGGAAACTGTCACCCACGTCGCTCTCGCCGATGTAGCCACCGACCTTGGCATATAGCTGGAATTTTTCGGTCGCCGGGATAATGCCGAGAAATGAACCGGTAAAGGCGCCAAAACTCACGTCCACATCACCGTCAGAGCCATCGTCATAGTCATAGCTATCATTTGAAGCGCCAAGTAACGAGGCCTCCACGGCAAAGAAGTCATTTACCCGATAGCCCCCAAAGCCCTTGGCTAGATACAGCCTGTCATCAGGATCGGCGAATTGGGTGTTTGTGCTGAGCGTGGCCTCGCCAGCGCCGAAAGAGCCACCAACGTAAAAGCCCTCGGCGTTCGCCATACTGGCAATGAGCATCGAGGCGCTGAACAGGGCTGCGAACTTATACATGGTGTTCCTCTCCTGATTGGGTCTTCCGCATATTGGACAGCTGCCAGGGCCAACAGTTTCCGCAGCCCTGATCGATCAGTGTGCATGTTACGGGACCAATTATTAACGTCAGCTTAATGCAGGCCAGGGATTCCCAGGTACGCATATCCCCGAATTGACGCTATCGGCTCACCCCTACATAGACTATAGTCATAAGCAATAGAGGGATACCAAACCAACGTAAGGGACGCAAAGCTCCGGACTCCTCGCTCCTCCCAGAACCCCTATCTGTCCGATTCAGAGAATGTACTCAATGAAAATCTTTCCAAAACTCTTATTGGCCATGGCCTGCGTCACGTTTAGCGCCTGTGCCATAAATCGTCAATCTGCGAATTTCGATCCCGATCATGATATGGAGACGACCGAAATTGTATTCGTAGAGCGTTTCGAGCCCGACAAAAGGAATCTAAACGAGATTATCGCAGACAACATCTCAGCACGTGGTCATACGGCGATAGCTGGCGAAACGGGTCAGGCTCCAGATCACACGACCTTGGTCGTGACTTATGTCGACAAGTGGATGTGGGACATTACCAAATGGATGAGGTTGAGTTGACCATCACTTTCCGGGATCCGGAATCTGGTGCTGCGATCGCGTCGGCAACTCGTATCACACATCGCTGACCGGCTTTCTCCTGAAGAGATGATTGACGAAGTTCTGACAAACATAATTGAGGCAGATAACAAACCTGTTGAATAGAAGAATGTTGAACAGACGTTTCCCTGTGAGGTTGAGCGAGTTTGTCCTAGCTTGCTTAGCGCTTCAGTTGGTGGCCTGCGCACCTCCTACGCGCACGGATCAAATGGTAGTCGTTGATCACTCTGTGAGTGCGAAAGACCCGGTGTCATTAGCGGTCACCGTTTACGGTGACGACGTTGGCGGTTTTGCATCGCATTACTATCCGTTGCCGCGTGCCGATTTCGAGAAGGCGCTCTTGGAGTCACTGTCGAATAGTGGACGCTTCGAGACTGTGCCTCGTGGTGGCGAGTCAGACTTCAGGTTGTCTGTTGGCCTTATACAGCTCATCCAGCCTCAGTGGAGCGGAACCGTGACGCTTGAGACTACGTGGGCAATATCTTCCGCCGGGACCGATACAGAGATTACGAGGAAAACAGTTCGTGTCGACGAGCCCGCATCCTTCAGCAAGAAACGTGAAGCGACAGAGTCTGTCGCTCGCGAGACTATTCTCGAAGGAATGGAATGGCTCCTAAGGATCGTTGATGCGGCTTCCCCATAGCGCCATGCCCCTCATGCGTGATCGGCCATTTCTTGTAATTGCATTGTTGCTGGTAACTGCGGTATCAAATGCGGCATCTCCCATACAGGATGTCATCGACGCACCTGTTCCGATTCGGCCGGACGGTGGTCGCTATTCGATAGAGGATGTAAGGGCAGCCATTATCAAGGGCAGCCAGACTCAACTGTGGACCGCTGAAATAGCTGGGGACAGGACAGTTCGAGCACGGCTAAACGTCAAGAATAAGCATTTCGCGACTGTTGAAATTCCGTACTCGGAATCCTCGTACTCGATTATCTACATTTCAAGCGAAAACCTCGACTACAACCCAACTCGCCGGACGATTCATCGCAATTACAACAAATGGGTACTCCAACTATCTGCATTGATTAAGAAGCAGTTTCAGTTGCTCTCATCAAATGCAATGGCCTCTGAGCCTTGTCACGGCGTGGCAACTTCCGACATGGAGGACATATTTGACGAGTTACTGAAGCTCGATGATCTGCGTGACAGGGGGATCCTTACCGACGAAGAGTTTGATGTCGAGAAGCACAAGTTGCTAGAGCGCAACTAGATCGCTCTCCTGATATTAATTGACGAGAGCCAGTATGCGACGAGTTCTATTCACCGGGTTGGCGATCTTGCTCACGACGGGCATCGCGCACGCAGAGCAGGCGCTGGATATCGTCATCTACGGCGCGACTGGAAAGGTCGGTTCCCACGTCATGCGCGAAGCGCTGCAACGCGACCATCGAGTGACCGCGGTATCTCGTAACCCTTCGCAGATTGAAATACAGCACTCCAACCTGTCCACCGTAAACGGCGATCTTCTCGATAAGGCGAGCGTCAGCGCAATCGTGACGGACAAGGATGTCGTTATCCTTTCAGTGCGCGGTGTTATCGGTGATTCGGGAACGCCAGAGAGTGCGCTGCAGTTCATTGCGGCGGAGATGCTCGTCGATGTCCTGTTCCCGATGGGCGACAGCGCGCCGCGGCTGATCCACGTGGGTGGCTCGGGATCACTTGAGATTGAACCAGGCATCGTGTTCGCTGAGACATTGCCGACGATCCTGCTCCCCAAAAACCTTGAGGTGGAGATTCTGGGCCAGATACTGGCACTCGAGTTTTACACAAAGGTCGATGACGTAAACTGGACCTACGTCACACCGCCTAAGAACTTTACGAATGGTCCGCGCACCGGCGTTTTTCGTATCGGGGGCGACCGGGCACTTGAAGACAGCCGAGGTAGAACCCGTGTTTCACGCGCCGATTTTGCAGTGGCGCTTATCGACGAGGCGGAACAGGCAATGCATCCTCGGGAACGAATTTCCGTAGCATACTAGGCGCGCCGAGCAGCGAATGGCGGGCCGACGTGAAGAGCTGCGAGGCGGCGAGGGTCAATCGGCTTGTTGGCTTCAATTACTCTGGTGGGAAAATCACCATCTCGGCGGACGAGTCATTGCCGGAGTAGCGAAATTCTGGGTACTCTGCGAGAAATCGCAGCCCCCCCTTTTCAATATCGGTGCGAGGGGACTTGTCCCCGTTCACTACAGCCATGAACCGTTCTTCTTCGTCGTAGAAGGGTTGGAACTTGCCCTCAGTCAATGCCATCAGGTAGATGCCGGTGTTGTGAATAACATACTGGGCTCTTGGCGAGTACGCGTCTGAGAGTTCAACATCGAACCCACCTTGGTTCAGGACCTGCAACTGGGGTAGGGGAACCGGGTTCTCCACCCTTGCTATAAGCGACTGAACGTGTGTGGCGACTTCTTCACTGTCGAGGATATCGGTGTGTGAGTTGTCAAAGCCAAATTGCCCAGTCGCCTGAGTTTGTGCTTCCGGGCGTAACTGGCTGGTGAGCGCTACCACACCATCACTGTTTTCGCCCAGCTTGATGGGGACAGAGGGCGAAATCTCAGAATCCAGCATTTCGTTTACTATTGAGCGATTTCCTATAAAACTTAAGGAAAAACATTACGATAGAGAGACTTACGGTACCCGAAAAAGAGCGAAATAGTCAATAATCACAATACTTTAGAACTCCCCAAGTATTCTTAACTTTTGTGTAATAGGTGGGGAGAGAGAAATACCACACATCGACGCGTCTACCGATCGGGATCTTTGATGAGCTGAGGGCGAATCCGTAAATACAACAGAAAACAGCCGATCGCCCAGGATCCAGTAAGAAACGCGCCGGCAACAAAGAAATCGACAACCGGCATGAGCGGCATCGGTACGAATCCAATTCCTGAGAGCACCCACAAAATCGTCGTGGCGATGATTTCGATAAGTGCTCCAGTAAGAACCATCCGCAGCAAAGGACATGCCCAGTTGGGATCTTCGGAGTCTGCAGAGTTATTTTCGGCGTCCATCAGATGTCCTTGGCAAAAAAATGTCGCGACATCTATATAAACGGATGAAACAGGCAAAACGTGCAAAAACTCGAAGAGCATGGTTCTGTAGCGTTGCGTACTTGGGAATTGACCCTGGAGAATTTAGTTACAGGTGACTCTCGTGGCCGCCAGGGAACGCGAACCACGGTGGTATGCATTCCAAGAACTCTCGTTCCAAGCATTCGTGGAACGACGGTTGTCGGAATTGGGTAGAGGCGGTTCGGTATCAGGTGCCAGCAGGCCTGAGAGGCCGTTCTAGCTAGTGTCTGGACTAGTCCTTATCCAGGGCGTCTGAGTTGAAACTAGGCCTATGGTGGATCTGCTGAGGCTGCAGTGCGGCTATCAGTGGTGATTTCGAGGGGAAATGATTCCAGAGGTGTCGGAAAGACGGATATCAATCAGAAACTAGGTTATGTAGGGCTCACACAACTTCGAGAGTCCGCTTGAGGCGCTCATTGGGCGAGAGAGCTAGGTCTGCCCGAATAACCCACATATGCGCATAATGTATATTATGTTAAATTACAGATATACCTGGATAGCACCAGCCACCCTGCCGTGGCTAAATCCTGGACCGACTGGCGAAATTCTTGCGCAGAATCCGGCGAAATCATCTGCGCAGAATCGCCGTTATTCCGACGGAATTGGCCCTTCATCCGGATGCAAATGTTTTGCTCAGGCACACGCTGACAGAGCAAACTCCTTGATCAAAAATGAGTCGTTGTTGAGCTTTGAGTCGCGCGGTTCCGTGTCGTAGAACTATGGCGTTGGAAACGCAATCGAGGCCCTCAATGCACGTTACTTCTGAGTCGTTGCTTGTCCTGCTGCGTTCTGCAGTCGTTCTCGCTGTGGTCGTGCCGTGCCCACATGGCTCCTTTGGAACTGGATTGCTGTCACGGTTTTCGAATTGCCGGCACTGTCGGTCCTGCAACCTTTGGCCTTCTTCTTCTGTTGAGCTTCCTATTTGGCAGGAAACTGACGGTCAAGCGTCAATGAATGGACACTGAAACCGACGCTACTCGCGAGAACGATGCCAATTGGGCTTTTCCAATGCTACGACTCGTCTTATGCGGAACCACTCTTGAGATCGCCGGGCAGTTGGACTGGCGCTTGCGCTTCGTACCGGCTTAATTCCACGAGAATTTGACCCTATCGTTGACTTCTTTATCTATGGAGCAATTGTGGCCGGGGCTGGCCGTGTTGATGTCGCTTTTGTATTTGTGGATTAGGCCGAGTCTGACAACGACGCGCGATTTATAAACTACGATTCTCAAACTACGTTTCACATGTTGTGAATTCGAGTTATAGCGATCTTACAAAGATCTAAAAATATTGCGACTCCCCAACTAATATACAAAAGTTAAGATTACTTGGGGAGTTGTAACTATTGTTATTATTGACTTTTTCGCTGTTTTAGGGGTACTGTCGGTACCCCTATCGTAATGTTTTTCCTTAAGTTTTATAGGAAATCGCACAAAAGTTAATGAAATGCTGAATTCTGAGATTCTCGCCGCCGATCCCCAATCCGAATCACCCGAAACTCGGTGACACGATCAAGGTCGAGCCGATTCGGACCGTCAATGCCATCAACAAGATCAAGAAGAACCTGGCGCCCTCCCCTCGAAATCTCGCGCTATTCGTTGTCGGCATCAACACGGCATACCGTGCATCCGAACTTGCTGTCGATTCGTCTCGGCCAGGTCCGTCATCTCAGCACCCGGCGACCGGCTTGAGGTCAAACAGAAGAAAACCAAGAAGTATCGAGCCGTGACGCTCAACAACGGCTCTGTAGTGGCAATTCAGGCGCTCCTGGAGCATCTGGATCGCAAGGCGCTGCAGATGAAGGACCTGACCTGGGTCGATGATGATTCGTTTCTGTTTGCCGGCAAGGACCCGAGCAAGTCGCTGACGGTACCGTATCTGAACAACCTGGTGAAGGATTGGTGCCGGAAGGCGAATCTGAAGGGCAACTACGGTAGCCACTCGCTTCGAAAGACCTGGGGATACATGCAGCGTACCAAACAGGACACCCCTATTCCGCTTCTGATGCAGGCATTCGGGCATGCGAGCCAGCAGCAGACGCTCGCGTACTTGTGCATTCAGGATGAGGAAATCGATTCGATCTATACGGCCTTGGAGCTTTGAGAGCCGATCGTCGCCCTAAGCAAGTGCTTTGCGCTATTGATTGCCTAGTCGGCAGTGCCCCAGAACGAACGGAATAGACCACATTTCGGACGGGGTACCACAATACGCCCTTGCAGTGAGCGCAATCCGTTCTGCGGCTCAAGACAAGGAGTGCATACATATGGCGTGGTCGGATGGTTTAGAGGAAGGTACACCCGCATATGCATTGCGGCCTCTCCCAACGAAAACGTGAAGGGTGGTTGCCGGACCTGGGACCGGCAAGTCCTTTGCCATGAAACGACGAGTCGCGCGCTTACTTGAGAGCGGTGTCGATGCCCAGACAATTTTGCCGGTGACATTTACTCGCGTAGCCGCGGAAGACCTCCATCGCGAGCTGGTCGGAATGCAAGTCCCAGGCTGCGAGGATCTTCAGGGAAGAACGTTGCACAGCCTCGCGCTACGTATCCTAATGCGACACCACGTACTTGCAGCCACCGGCCGTGTCCCGCGCCCACTCAATCTCTTTGAAATAAAACCATTAGAGGCAGACTTGGCGCAGCAACACGGCGGACTAAAAGTCGTTCGCAAGAGAATGAGGGCTTACGAATCCGCGTGGGCACGGCTCCAACACGACGATCCCGGGTACGTTCAGTCTCCCGAAGACGCGGCATTTCAGCAAGATCTGCGTTCGTGGCTCCGGTTCCACAGCGCGATGCTTATTGGCGAAGTCATACCACAGCTTCATGCCTACCTTTCGACGAATCCCGCTGCTCCAGAACGAACTGAATACGCTCACATTCTGGTCGACGAATACCAAGACTTAAATCGAGCTGAACAGGGGGTAATCGACCTCTTATCGGACGAAGCCGAGGTGTGCATTGTCGGCGACGACGACCAATCGATTTACAGTTTCAAGCACGCGCATCCAGACGGGATAAGAGAATGGACAGAGGCACACGAAGATGCCGATGACTTAAGCCTAGACTATTGTCGAAGGTGTCCGACTCAAGTAGTTGAGATGGCAAACGCGCTTATAGCCAATAACGTGAATCGGCCGGCAGAGCGCGTGCTGGAACCGATGGAAGAAAACGGACAAGGGATTGTTCAGATTATCCAGTATCAAGACTTGCAGGATGAGATTCTGGGCGTTGTCGAAATGATCTCTGAAATGGTTGAGCAGGGAGTTCCACCTGGCGACATAGTTGTACTTGCGCAACGCGGGGCAATTGGCACTCCAATTTACGAGGAACTAGTACGACGTGAGATTCCAGCTGAGTCTTACTACGCACAATCGGAACTAGATGTGGAAGAAGCACAACGTCGCTTTGCGGTGTTGAAGATGTTTGTAGATAGAGAGGATCGTGTTGCGTTACGTTGGCTACTTGGGCTCGGAAGCAATAATTGGCGGACGAGAAGCTATCGACGACTGCGAGACCATTGCGCTCAAAATGGCTCAACACCCTGGCAAACATTGACTCAAATCGAGAACGGAGACCTCTCACTACCGTATGTCAGCGCGCTGGTCGGTCGGTTCTCGGAAGTGAGAAACGAAATCGACCAAATTGAGGATCTCGCCGCAGACGGAGGCCTTATTTCAGTGATCGATCACCTTTTCCCGGATGACGACCTACTCGTACGCGATCTACGATCGCTATCTCTGGACGTGTTGGAGTCAGTCGGGGGCGAAGATCGACAGAGGTTTCTTCGCGTACTAACGACCGCTATTGCAAGACCTGAAGTTCCTACGGAGATTGCGGAAGTTCGAATCATGAGCCTGCACAAGAGCAAGGGGCTGAGTGCGCCTGTGACGTTTGTGGCTGGTTGTGTCGAAGGATTGCTGCCACAGCAGCCAGATGGAGACCTGCCTCAAGCACTTCAGGACGCGTCGCTTGAAGAACAACGTCGTTTGTTCTACGTGGGGATCTCGCGCGTTAAAGCTGATCCCAAGAACGGCAAACCGGGAACTCTAGTTCTAACTTATTCCCAGGCAATGCCATTAGCCACTGCAATGAGTGCAGGAGTTTCTCCAGCGTCGATAAATTATGGTACCGCCTACCTTCATGCCAGCAGGTTTATTCAGGAGATCGGGCAAGCAGGACCTGCGCCCGTAGTGGGCTGACTGTTTCGCTACATATCAAAGAGCTGTCTATGTGCGAGACTGCCGGCTCCAGTTGTTAGGACATTAGTCCTAAGGGGCCGGCACAAAATGTCATTGGGGCAGAGAAAGAATGCTGACTAGTCCAGCCAGATGGGATTGGAGAGGTTTTTGATTAGAATCAATCCTCTAACCGCAAAGCAACTGAGTGACCTTGCGCGACTTGAATTCAACAAGTCTCACGTTCTCGCAACGTCAGAAATAAAGAAGAAAGGTTGGAAAAAGGCGCGATGGGAATGGACAGTCGTTGCTTCTTTGTCGACAAATGTCTTCCGTAGCAAGGGTCTGGTATCCAGAGCTTGCGAAGTCGAATCCCTGAATCCGCTTGGATTTGACCACAGTATTCACACATCAGAGCCCCTATGTTAGTTGGCCACGGTCCTCGAGCAGCTCGGTGAAGTGTGAGCTTGCTGATTTACTGATCGTCGTAATTGATCGGACCTCAAAGAAGTGTTCAGCAAGCGCGCTCCTCTTGCAGGCGAAGCTAGCATATGGCCCTACCATCGCGATTTCTAATGCGTCTGAGCGAAAGCAATTGGAACTGTATGCTAGCCGGCGAGTATTTGATGTTTGCCAGTCAAACGCCCCGAAAAGCATTGACTTGAAATCTATGTCGCCCGATAGCTCTCTGGTCTACATGGCTTGCCCGGATGTCAGCTCGACAACACTTGTACGCCGGTATTCTAGACATACGTGGCTAACTGCGAACGGTATTGCTGCTTGCGCAGGCTCAACGCGCCTGCCCCTCAACAATTGTCTGTCGTATTCAACCGTTGGCATGCTTCTCAATACGTGGGGATGGGGCTTCAACTTACCACCTGCGGGAAAGGACTGGAGGTGGCTCGCAACAAATTACCCAAGCGATCACTGGTCAATACTAATCAACTTCTTGCTTGAACGAACATTACTCCAGAGAGCTGCCCCGTCGCACTCGGATGTACTTGGGAGGAGGACACGGGGATTTGTCGATTATGTGCGCCTTGAACCAAGCGGCGAACTACCGCCAGGTGCTAGTGCTGGCCGCGCAGACCCACATATATCCGGACACGAATCACCGCCTGACCATCCGCTAGATTCGTCCATTGATACACGATTTGGGAGTTCCCGACTTTTCTCTCAAGGGAATGGACATGGTGGCTCGATTGTGGGTGATGGAGATTTTCAAGCTCCTGAAGACGGCCCGATAAGTGTTGTACGGTTTGATCTCACCTCAATCGACAACTGACCAGTTAAAGCACGCTTCTCCGGAGTCCATTTCTTGGTAAACCCAAAAGGCACAGGTGGAAGAGCGCAACAGCTATGATCAATCTGAGCTCTCTCTTGACCGGAATGAGTATCCTGGACCAAATTCGTGCGAATTTCTTGGCGCCCTGCTCTGAAGCCCATTGATTTGTGTGGTAATGATGCCCACGCGGCCAATAATGAGTGAACAAAATTGGAAGTACTCGCTCTAGTAGTTTTTGTTCTGTTCCTTCTGATCGGAGCATACCTTCGGTCACCAACTGTTAAGGGTGCACGAGGTGAGCGGCGCGTCAATTCGGTTCTCGACCGTAAACTGCCCAGCAACGAGTACAAGATATTTGACGACATCACCCTACCAACTTCTTTTGGTCCGACGCAGATCGACCATATTGTCGTTTCCAGGTACGGCATATTTGTCATTGAAACCAAGAACTACACCGGTTGGATTTTCGGTGACGCCAGGTCGAGGCAGTGGACCCAAGTAATTTTTAAGGAGAAGAATCGCTTCATGAATCCGCTACGGCAGAACTACAAACATACAAAGGCCGTTGAATCTTTCTTTTCACTCGGACCGCAGTACGTACATTCTGTTGTCGTATTTGCCGGCGACGCCAAGTTCAAGACTGATCTCCCCGCCAACGTGATTCATCGCCGTGACCTCTATCCTTATATCCGATCTAAACGAGAGCTGCTTCTGGGAACGGCTCGTGTGAGGGACATTGCACAGAAGTTGAGTCAATATAAGGCGGGGACTCTGAAAGAACCTCCTACTCTGTCGGTAGCTCGCGATGACCCTCAATGTCCAAAATGCGGGGAGCAAATGGTCAAGCGGACGGCGCGAAAAGGGAGTAACGCTGGCGGAGAATTCTGGGGCTGCCCGCAGTTCCCAAAATGCCGAGGAGTTAGACAAATTTAGTCAATTCGGCGATATTCGGTCAAAGCTCGATTCTTCGCGCAGTTTCACCCGCCGTTCCCAAATGGCCAACAAATTCTAAGACCAATTTGGTTCTTAACTTTTCCGTAGTTCTTGGCGCCCTGCTCCATCGCCAGGGGCAAAAAAGCGGGTCACGACTTGCCCCTTAGATGACTCTATTTTGTCTTGTAAACTAGGAGCTAATCAGAACTAAATGTGACAGCGCTTCAACTAACCTTGAGTTCGCGAACAGAAAACAGAATCCCATTTGCACTACGCGATGGAAACCCGGTAGAGGTCTCTGAGGTTGAGAGAGGTCGGGCGTGCGGCTGCGTCTGTCCCGCGTGCGGGCATCCCCTGCGGGCTCGAAAGGGTAAGAAGAACGTTCACCATTTTGCACACGACCATGCAGCCGGGCCGTGGGACTGCAAGACTGCCTTCGAGACATCAATTCATCTGATGGCAAAGGAGATCCTGAGGGAAGATGGTTTCTTAGTTTTTCCCGAGTTAGTCATCAAACGATCTGCCGAGGACCAGATTGGAGTGCTGCATACAGAGGAAACGCCTGTTTCGTTGACTGCCGAGAAGTCGTTTCAGCGCGTAGAGCTCGAAAAACGCCTCGAGGGCATACGGCCGGACATAGTTGCGTATGTTGACGGTAATCCAGTTATTGTCGAGGTTGCAGTTACCAGCTTCGCTCAACAGGAAAAGAAACAAAGAATAAGAAGACTGCGATTGCCTGCGATAGAAATTGACCTGAGTTCGGTGGACTACTCCACGACCAAGGAAGACCTCAGGAACAAAATACACTTAGACAGCACGAAGAAGGAATGGCTTTCTAATCCGAAAGCGATTGAAGTGATCAGGCGAGTCGAAGCGAGCTTGGCGGCCGAGGTTCAGCGGGCCAACGACGCATATCGTCGAAATGCGCGCAAGGAACCGTCAAATAGATCTAATGAACTCCCGGTGCGAAGCGCCGCCACTTTCAGACCAACCAGCATTTACACATCGGAGGGCACCGAGAAAACCCGTTGGTTTCGATGTGAGGCCTGCTGCTGTGTGTTCGAAATGCCTGTTTCCGCAGCCCCTTCCACTTCACGCAGTGTCACTTGTCCCGATTGCGGCCACATCGTTTCGACCGATCAGCGGCGGACCCGGTAAAGTAACCACTTGCGCAAGCGACAGTCCCTGGCCCGCAGTTGCTCCCTACTCCGTCAGCTGGTTCTTAACTTTTGCGTAAGTCTTGGCGTTATATTCCGAGCTCAAGGGCAAGGACGAGCCGGGACTGGACGTCTCGCCGCCTGCTACCTTGCCGGTACCCGCCGCTCAAGCGGCTGCTTTCAGGTTATCGTGAAACGTTGCTAATCGGCCAGTGGAGGATGTTCCTCGCGGATAGTTAAACTAGTAGGTGGTGTTATTGCGCTGCGAAATCGCAAGCGTAAGAGAAGCCAAAACGCCAGCTGCGAAGAGCGCTACAGTCAGCAGTAGTGGCGGGTTGCCCGGTGTTCTCACGTACACCGTAAACGTTGCGTAACATAGAAGCGCAGTGTAGCCGACCGCCGTAATTGGCAATAGCACAATGAATGGTCTTGGCATTTTTCGAAGCGAACTGCCGATCATGAATAGAATCGCGAATCCGGATATGCAGGCACCACTTCCAAAGCCCTTCAAAAGGCCCAAGATCAAGCCCTGAGAATTCGCGTCCAGAGCGCCCCACTCTTTTTGCAGGGCTTCGGCGTGGTAAGGCATAAACTCGTCCAGCGACAAGTAGAGGCAGCCCAACAAGAACAAACCGAGGCCAACGATAGCGAATAGGAACAGAGAAAATCTGAACAATGTGATCGTGAGTTGCGAGACTTTCCGCTTTGAGCCGTGAACAGACATTCTAAGAATTCGATACCTATACGCTAATTACCAGTGCTTACTTGAATTTCTGAAAGACACGGGGATCTATCGCGGCAGCGCCAAGCATGCCACCCAACAGGGCTCCGGCGATGCCTGGCGTCGCAACGTCCTGACCCGAGAGAAACAGGCCCGGCACCGGCGTCCGCGCGCTGAGGGCATCGGAAAGTAGACGGCGCGGTGTGGTTTCGATCCCGTAGAATCCGCCTTTCTCATGACCGGTGAAAGATGCCGTGGCGAGCGGCGTGCCGAGCTCACAATGGACGATGAATTGTTCGAGCGCCGGGAACTTCGCTGAAAAGAACGCCATGAGTTTCGCTTCGACGTGCTGCTTGAGCGAACGCCACTCGTCTGCGCGGTGTTTCGGCCCCGCCGGCGGAAAACGGAGCCACATCTGACCAGTCCGCCCAGACGAATGCCTCGCCGGTATGCCGCTTCGACGGTCCCGGCGTCGTGCATAGGATCCTTTAGCGACGGGAATGAGATGAACATCCAGGGAATCGGCTCGTCGCCGGCAGGTGACCAGATAACGTCGTTCGTATTCCAGCTCTCGTAGAACCAGTGGTTGGCACGCGTTGCGCCGATGTCGGGCAATATCGCCCTCGAAGCCGAGAAAGATTTCGAAGTGACACATCGACGGTTTAAACGTGCCTATCTCTGGGCCCACTCCTGCTGACAAATCTCCTTCGGCAGCAGATGCCTGATAGTTCCGTCGGCTCCGACAGCCGAGACGATAACCGGCGCACGAAACTCCTCACCGGAGACTCGTGCGCACACCGACGGCTTTGCCATCTTCGATCATGATCGCGCTAACCGGCGTGCTGGCGCGGGCGCTGCCGCCGGCTTCCTCGATCACCGGGACGAGGCCCGCCGCAATCGCAGAGGCCCCGCCCACGGGATAGCCGGCTCCTTCGAGGTAGTGGCCCATGATGAGTCGCGTGCATAGCAAAGCTTGCCTCCGTCGGTTTGCCGCCATAGGTGCCCCATTGCGCCGACAACACAGCGGCCAGCCGCGGATCGGACACGATGTCGCCGATTACTTCGTGGGTCGTGCGGCCACACCATCGCTGAATCTTGTTTCTGTTCCACCAGCTGTGCGCGGACCGGAACGGTTCCGGCATTGCCCGCTCGGTGCTGACGATGCGCATCGCTTCCTCTGCCGAATGCAATGCTTCGAAATACGTGTCGATATCTGCAGCATGATCGGGGAATCGCTCCTTGAGCTCCGTCTTGTAGGCGTCGGCCGGACGTCCGACAGAGATGTCCAGTCCATCGGGGAAGTGAAGCACGTCATAGACGGTGCCGACCGAGTGAAACTCGATGGTGCTGCCGCTGAGCCAGTCGAGGAATGCGCCCGGCGAACTGATCATGACCGAACAAGCCGCAGTAATGGAGGCCAACATCCCAGGTGAAACCGTCTCTGGAGAATGTGTGCGTGAGTCCGCCGATCGTCTGCGCCTGCTCCAGCAGCAACACCTTGTGGTCCAGTCGCGACAAGCGCGGCAGCCGTCGTCATACCACCCATGCCGGAGCCTATGACAATGACATCAAATGCATTGTCTTCTGTCCGTATTCTTCATACCAATGCCTCCAGATTTACACGGTGACAACGTCACCAGCCCCGAGAATTCTGCATTTCTTCCCGAGCGCCTCTACGTCGCGTTTAAATCTTGCGTCATCCGCAACCGCAAACTTCTTCTTCCAGAGAAACGGAACACTGTAGTGACAGGGAATGACCAGTTCCGGATCGATCAGCTCGACCGCCTTGCAATTGCGTCGTCGACATCCATCGTCCAGGTGTTCCGGCCAATACCCCCGATCGGGAGCATTAGCACAGTCGGCCTGAGGCCCTCCCAATCGGCCAGGAGCAGTGAGTCACCCAGATTCAGTATCGATTTGTTCCCGATTGTGATCTTGAAAGCCATCGAACCGAGGCCAACGCGTTCGTCCGGACCGGGCTCCTGTCTGAACGTGAATCCAAGCAGTGGCACAGCGATGGGCCCGTGCACTGATTTGACTGCCTCGATAGTGACGCCATCGAGCTCAATGGACTCGCCAACGTCGAGCGGGTGAAGGTTGTCAAACGGGACCCAGGACGAAAGCCCCCGACCACGCGGATCGACAACGAGCGTTTGCTCCATTCTGAACCCTCGTCAGACCGATACCGCACACGACGTGGGCGCCCGACGCGGCGGCAACACGGTCCGACTGCCAGTGATGATCAGGATCACCGTGCGTGATGACGATATGAGTAACGGTCGGCCACTCTTCTTGCGGGACCAGACTCCTGAGGTCAAAGATCCAGAGATTCTGGCCGGGATCGATGACGACTCTTGCCTCACCCTCTTCGACCAGAAATGCGTTGTACAGGTAATGAGTGATTTTCACTGCCATTACCCCCATCGCTATTCTCGGCTATCGCCGGAATCCGTCAATTATGGGTTCTACTGACGGCGGCGAGTCAAACGACAAAGCGGAGCCAGCTGCTAGGGATTTCGCCCGCTAATCCGTCGCCCCTGATCAAACTTCTGTTTTGTGGTTTGGGCAAGTTTCGGTTGCAACAATCAAGACACTCAGGCGGCTCTATTAGAAAAGCTTTCAGTCACTCGCAACGTCGAGGTCTAACCCAATCTTGCCCCCTGCCCCATCTGGCAGACTTTAACTATTGCCGAAATCTTGGCGCCCTGCCCCACCTAAGGGAAAAGAACCGGCCAATACTTGCCGCTCGAGCTCCCTGATTGCTTCCCAGAGCTTGCCGCTCACGAATGGCTGCTTTCGGCGAATGGCGAGGTCCGCTTTACCCTCAATACCAGCCGCTCAAACGGCCGCTTTCGGGGTATCATGGATGTCTGCAAATGACCCTATGTATGGACTCCTCCAACCTAATTTCTTAGGTTGGAAGGTCGACCAAAACCCAAGGGAGTCCATACATGTCATATTCAACTACAGTTGGCGTCGACCTTGCAAAGAACGTGATCCAGATCTCGGTCGTTTCGAGCCGAGGCAAAGAGCTTTGCAACCGTTCACTCACGCGCAAGAAGTTCGCGGAGTTCCTGGGTAAACAGAAGCGATCGCTTGTTGCTTTTGAGTCGTGTGCGACATCGCACTACTGGGCCCGTGCCGCAGAGCGACACGGGCACGAAGCGCGCATCATCCCGGCCAAGGCCGTGGCACCGTTCCGGCAAGGCCACAAGA
This sequence comes from uncultured Gammaproteobacteria bacterium, assembly GCA_963698895.1. GTDB lineage: Bacteria > Pseudomonadota > Gammaproteobacteria > Steroidobacterales > Woeseiaceae > UBA1847. The sequence continues at coordinate 17,663 of CAVOSO010000005.1, forward strand.
CCGACAGCAACGACGCCCTGGCCGTAGCCGAGGCCGCTCGCCGGCCGAACATCAAGGAAGCACCGATGAAGACGGTGGAGCAGCAAGGTCTTCAAGCCATCCACCGATCGCGTGAGTTACTGATCCAGGAGAGCACCGCATTGTCTAACCACGTGCGCAGCCTGCTGATGGAGTTCGGTATCGTTATCAAGAGGGGCTTTGCGTCGCTTCTGCGGGCAGTGCCCGAGATCCTCGAGGATGGGGAGAACGAACTGCCCGACCTGTACCGTCCGACGCTGCATCGCATGTACACCCGGTTGTTGGAGCTGCGTGAAGACATCGAGGCGATGACCGGGGAAGTCGAGCGCCTGGCCAAGGCTCACCCGATCTGCAGCAAGCTGATGGCACTGGAGGGTATCGGCCCGAGTCGGTGCGTTGCTGCTGTACGCCACCATGGGTTCCGGGACCGCGTTCAGCAGCGGTCGCGAGTTCGCCGCCTACCTGGGTCTGGCACCGAAGCAGTACAGCAGTGGCGGCAAGACCACCATCGTGGGCTTGAGCAAGAAGATCGGCAACAGCCGACTGCGATCGGTGCTGATCCTGGGTGCTCGTGCCTACGTGTACAAACTCAAGGAGCCCAAGAGCTCGAAGGACCGCTGGCTGAAGGCGATTATCGAACGCAACGGCGAGAGTCGCGCGGCGATTGCCCTGGCCAACAAGAACGTCAGAACCGCCTGGGCTATGGTGACCCAGGGAACAGAATATCAACGTCGAGAGCAACTGGCGATGGCTGCCTAGAACGTCCTGCAAACAGAGACCACGTATCAGATAGAGATATCTGCTCCGGTGAAACCTATACCGCTTTGAGGCCGTAGAGCCCATTGACCCTTAGAGGAGCCGGAGTGCGCATACATAGTGGGCCAGGAGATAGCGTCTCCACCAAAAGGCCAGATATACATACGCGTCCTAATTCTGATCGAGGAAACTGTTTGCTAGACTGGAGGAGTCCATATACAAAGCGGACTCCAGTTCACTGCTTCACAGCACTCCAGAACGACAAGAAGTTCCTTCCGGTTGAGTTCGATAGACCTTCTAGTTTGTTGTCTTCGAGCACCGCGGAGTGATTATAGGCACCGGAGCCGTCGGCAGTGACGAAAGCAATACGTAGCTTTCCCCAGTCTGTGTTGATACGTGCCTGGGAAATCGTAGTGTCATAGAAAGTGCCCTCAAAAGAACGCTCTCGCACTGATGTCACAACAAACTCTTTGTAGTAAGGCTCGGAATCCGGCGTAGGCCGCAGGTCAACTCTCCACGTTCCGAGCAAGATGTCCGGAGCTACAGGCTGTCGCGGTGATTCGTTCAATGCACACGCGCTGAGGCAAGAACATATCAGAAATGCCAAGAGTGATTTTGCGTGCCATGCCGAGAGAAACTTGAGATTTTTCATGCGATTTCTTCTTTGATGCTGGATGCCGAAGGCAACAATACTGTGGGCCACTAACAATGAAAAGAATCACCTTTCACGATAGCCCTTCTAGGTGGTTCGCGGAGTCCCCTCTTGGCCGACCGCGGTAGTTCGCCAGGAGCATGAATGAGCGGCTGGTTTACCTCGCACTCCAGCCGGTCAAGTTTTCTGCGGTATGATGGGTGCTGATGACCCAAAGCAGCCATTAAGTACATCCCAGAATTGACGGGTAATTCCTACCTGCCAAGATCATCAATCGATAAAGGCAAACCTGAAAAAGTCAGGGACGCAATACCACGGGCCCTCGGTTTCTTTGAAAAGCCATCGATCACTTCTCGAAGGATCCAAGACCGCGGCGCCTCGGGATGGTCTAGAAATCGATTCGGGAGTCCGAAATTGAAGGGCCCCAGCGCAGATATTGCCTGGCTTCCTACGGAACCCAGCGACCGTTGTCAATCTATCCGACGGGAATTTTGCATGTGACGAGCACTGGTCACGAATGGTATCCCTGGAGCGTCAGGGAAATAGAACGAAACTCAAACGTGATACATAAGGCGGCTTGTCGTTTTGACACGACCCATGACAATGACATGACTCGAGTGGACTGCAATCAAATAGACTTCAACCCGGATGTCGCCGTTTTCTTGAACTGACTGGAGGCGTGAAGATATTTGTTGAGGGATTACTTTCGAGGATTGTAGTGTAGGAGTTTTTGCCAATGAGGAAAAAAATACTACATAGCCTAACTCTCCTAGGTATGTTGTCTTTATATGGATGCAGTGCAGCTCAATTAGCAAGTATAAGCGAGGCATTTGATTGTGCTGACCCCCTTTCCATCGATTGCTCTGTCTCAAGACAAAGAGCAAATGAGGAAAGGCGAAAGGCAGATGAATATAGGCGCGAACAAGAACGGTATGAACGCGAATACGCAGAGTATCTGGATTGCCTTAACAGACGAGAGGAAGCTAAGGTTTGGGAAGCGGAAGCTGAAGAAGCTGAACATGATTATGAAAGATGGCGGTTAGAGCAAAAATATCTTGAGGACGGTGTTCTGGATGAGTTAGAGCAAGCGGCTCTTAAGGAAGAAATTCGAGTTCTAACCGAGCTTAGAGAATTTCAAGCTAAGCGCTCGAAGGTATGGCAAGAAAAATATTTGGAAGATACTAGTTGTTATAAGCCCTACAGACCCATTGAGCCCTACTACTCATACTAGTAGATGTTTGTAAGAACTCTGCCATTCATGAGCCGCCGAGTTTCCAGTCATCGTATCGCAGTTGTTTGCGCATCGGCCGCTTATGAATTGTTGGGAAATTGACATGCGATAAGTCCGGATCGAACATGCGCGACGCGTAGCAATCAGAATCGGGGCACGATCGGATGGCTACTACTCGCATATATACTCACTCACTGCATAGGTACTTCTCTCCTGCCCGCGTATTACCTTTCCGCCACATTGTAACGAATTTATGTTTGGGGTTCGATGAAACCGCCACCGCGGCGTCTTCATCCGATTCTTGCGCATCATCATGAACTGTCGGACTGCTCGAATAGCTTCCATTTTCCAGCCCTGATTTTGATTTCCAATGGGTACAGTACTTCTGTTGATAAGCTTCCTGTTTCCAACTTGAACAATGGCCATTGGAGCCACTGCTCGCGCACACTTGTCGATACGCCGTCCGATATGACCATCCGGTGCAGTTTTCGTCGTAAGCGATCAGAGCTCCACACCCCGACACGAATAAGACGGGGCCCGTAGCGAGCGTAAGCACCGCACCTACAGTGGCTGTCCTGCACATGTTCTTCACCCCTTGAGAAACAACAAATTGTGCTCTATCCAACGGTGATTGCCACAGTCGATTTTGGGATTTACTTATCGTCCGATCTTGGTGGTTGGCTGAACGTCACCATTTCCCAAACAAGAAGTTCAGCTGGCTGATATTCGAAAAAGCGGACGTTACGTAGATCCCAGAATTGACTGACTCTTTCGCAGGCGCACAATAGCTCTAATAAAGGCAAGTCTGACCAGAGTCAGTTACGCAAAGCTACGGGGCCTCGTCTCCTTCGGGCCGTCTCCAAAGGATTCAAGATCGCCGGGCTGCCACCCAATTACCTGAAGTGCGGAGAAGGAGAATGACAAATCTGCGAATTGAAGATTGGCAGCTTGGCCAGGCCGCTTTTTTATTACGACCCCTGGTCATACTGTGTGTTGTCGTCGCATTGCTCTGTATTCCGACCGGAAATACTTGGGCGGATGCTAAAGAAAAGTGGAATGTCGATATTGGACGCGTTGGCTCAGAATCAGCCTCAATGTGTTTTGTTAGCCTGCCAAGTGCGAACACTGGCTGCGCTAGCGATATCGTCTTCTGCAGAGATGGCGACAATTGTAAGTCAATGTGCACGACACTCCTATCAGTAAAGCTAGCCGGCAGGCGCCTAACGCGCATCAGATATGATCTCAACACGACGAACCAGTTGTGCCTATTGACAGGGATAATGTTTGAGTAAATTGTGCTCAAAGGGCATTAGTTGCAAGTCGAGTTTTCCGAGAAATATCATGCGCCAACGTAATGCTGTTGCCATACGATCCGTGTTCATAACACTATCCGCAATAGTTGTCATTTGCGGTTTCGTAACGGCCGCGGCAGCGCAAGACGAGGGATCTGTAAGAAGAACGGCATTCATAGTCAATGTTCATGGTTGGCAGTTTGAGAATGCTGGTTTTCGTTTATGTGAAACAGCGGAATGCGTTGTCGAACATGGAGGGGCACTTATACCGGCCCAATTCCTGTCAACTACGTATCCCTGGGCCCTATGCGGTGGGATGTCTCTTAGCGCACTAAGAAGGTTCCGTGAGGCTCGACCAGTCGAACAGCTTTCTTATGAAGTGAAGGATGAACTTAGAAATGCCCAGGTAGAGACTGTGAATGTTAGTACGAATACTTTTTGGAGATACACCAGTCGACTAGCGCGTGTCAGACCCACTCTTGGACAGAGTACGAATCAGTACTGGCAGATCGTGAAACAGTCCATTGACAAGGGCGAGCCAATTATTCTTGGTTTGATCTATGCACGATCAAGATTGCCCCACGATGTCTTCAAGAATCATCAGGTTCTGGCGATTGGATACGAAACAAGAGGAACGGAACGTCCAATCTCGATTATTGTGTACGATCCGAATTTCCCAGCAGAGGAATCGCGCATAGAGCTCCTCTTAGAGGAACAGCCGGGGAATTTCGCACATATTGCCAAGGTGCGGAAGTATAAGAGCCATGGGGTTTCAACAGAACATAGACGATGTGTTGGCTGTACCGACGAAATCTTTGGGTTCTTCCCAATTCCTATTGGAACTGGGCCAACAATCGTATTGCCTGTATGGCACGTCCCAGCCTTGTCACTGATGATGTGAAGTAAGATACGACAAATTTACGTCCTGCGAGCAAGTGAATCCCCATTGTAGCCGTAGAGTTTTCTGTTGTGGTCATCGACCGTCCAGGTGGGGTAGTCCTAACTCATTATTGCCACTCTCGAACGACAGCTAATGGCCCGTTCTGAGACGTTCACCAGGAAGCTGACCGAGCGGCTGCTTCACGCTGTATAGCAGCCGGTCAAGTAATTTACGGTAATATGACGGCTTGTGAACCACAGCAGCGATTCGCCAATCGAGCTTCGACGGCTTCGAATTTAAGTACATCCCAGAATTGACAATCTCCTGGGGATTGCTAGAACCTGCTGTTGACAAAGGCAAATCTAGCCAAAGCTAGAGACGCAAAGCCACGGGTCCTCGCGTACTCCGCTACGCCTCCTGCGACGCGGCGAAGAACCCCAAGATCGCCGGGCTTCCGAGTTTTCCAATCAGACCATCGGACTAGATGAGGAGCGGGTCGTGAACAGCATCAAGCTATTTTGGCTGTTGATAAGTGTGGGGCTACTGGGTGGCTGCGGCGGTGGTAGCGATGACGATACAATCAATAATACTGCGGATGTGCCACCAACGATCTTGCCGGTCTACAACTTCCAGCTCGCAGGAGTTCAGCCCGGTACAGATATGACGGTCGATGTCGGTAACCTGTTTCAGGTCCGTGTCGACTTAGGCGACACTTTGCGTGGCAGCGTCAATCTTCAGGTCAACAGCCCGAGCAACGTTAGCTTCCTCGACTTCGTCACCAACGCCGGTTCGACGATGACAGTGGCGGTCGTGGGCAGCAAGACAGGACTGGACGGTGAATTTACAATCAATGTCACCACGGACGTCGTTGCCGGTCGTGACGACGAACCGTCGAGCGGTGCTTTTGAGGTCGTGACGGAAGCCGATGTTTCAACAGTCGCCTTCGTAGCAAACGGTGTCGAACTGAGTCTAAACGGTGGAGCGCCGATCTCATTCAGCTGGAATGACTACGATAATCTGCTGGACGATGTCCAGGCCCAGACGTGGCAACGCCGTGCATCGTTGGCCGGCGGGACATTTGCGTTCATCTTTGAACGTATGTTCGAAATCGCCGAACTTCTGGATAGCCTCGAGCTAACCGAGTCAACTGTTCCGGTAGTGACCGCATGTGATGAGTTCCCGGGCACGCCGCCTGTCGGTGTATTGCTGCAGGGTGAACACGTGTTGACTCGCCTGGGATCGTTTGAGGACCTGTCGCCGGGTGACGTGTTCGACTGGACATTTACCAACTGCTGGTTTGCCTCTTCGAACACACTGATCGATAACTTTTTGCAGATGCAAAATTACATCGAAGTCATCGATTCCAGCAATACGCTGACGCGTATTGGCTTCGGGCCATACAACAATATGACTGGCGGAGTTCTCTATTTCGATTGGACTGTCGCTGAACCCGAAGAGAATCAGGGCGTGTACACGATTGATCCTGAGGACCGAATCGTGGTCAACGGTGGATTCTCTATGCTGTTCACACAGCCCTAACAACATCAGCCAAGCGCCCGGTCGGCCTGCAAGGCGCCCGGGCGCTATTCGCTCAGTGAACGTCTGCTCCTGGCTGGTTTCAGCCGATCTCCTTTTACGAGGTAGAATGGCGGCTGCTGGTCCATTGCTGCCATTCGGCAGGACAAGATGCGGAAGTCTCAATGTCTGAACGTATACAGGAAAAAATTGGTTGGATTGGCGGGTGGTCTGGAGGATTCATCTGGGTTGTTATTCTCTCAGTAGTACTGCTATTCAAAGGCCAGACGCTTGGTGCGGTTGCTGGATTCATTATTGCCGGGGTGGCCGGATTGGCAATTTTGCTCACCTCGCCCTGGCGGCACCCTCGCACGCCTTATCGGATACTGATGATACCGATTTACCTTCTTCTGTTTGTCGCCGTTGGCTGGGGTGTGTGTACCTTGGATGGACCGGAGAACATAGGATTCTCAAGTTGGTGGTCATTGGCAATCCTGTTCCCGGCGCTGCTGCCGCTGTGGACAGTGGGCAATCGACGCTGGGACGACGGAATGAGAGGTCATTAGGAAAGCGCAGCTTGGGGCGCGACGACCGTTTCTGGCCGTGAGCCGCCACTCGGGTGTTTTGAGGTGGGATGACTCCTACTGACCTTTAGCAGACGTCGGTACATCCCAGAATTGACTCGGGCAATTAACGGCGCATCATCCTTATCGGTGAGTTCGGCAAACCGAAACCTGGGGAGGCAACAAATGGAACAACACTACGAAGGTGGGTGCCAGTGCGGCGCCGTCGCTTATGAGGTCGAAGTGGATGTTGATGGGTGTATAACGTGCAACTGCTCGCGCTGTCAGCCCCTCGGCGCCATTTTGGCGTTCGCGCCGCGTTCGCAATTCAAGCTCCTGAAGGGTGAAGACAACCTCACGGAGTATCGATTCAACAAGAAATTGATCGCACATCTATTCTGCAAGACGTGTGGGATACAGAGTTTCGCATACGGAGCCATGCCGGATGGTTCGGAGATCGCGGCGATCAATCTCAATACGCTGCACGGCCTGGATCCCAAATCTCTGAATCCGAAGCATGTCGACGGGCGGTCGATGTAGACGTAAGGTCGTTGGTCTGGAATCTGCCTAATAGGCGGCTTTTGGCCGAAGTGAGCCGGTCAACAAAAGTTGGCGTCGACCCTGCAAAGAAGGTCATCCAGGTCTCAGTAGTTTCCCCTCGCGGCAAAGAGCTGCTTAACCGATCGTTTACGCGGACCAAGTTCGCAGAGTTCCTGGGTAGAAAAAGCCGGCACTGTCGAACCACCTGCGCGGTATCCTGCTCGAGTTCGGCGTGGCGATACCGCAGGGCTTTGCCTCGTTACTCAAGACGTTGCCGGAGATCCTCGAAGACATCGAGTCGATGACCAAGGAAGTCGACGGCCTGGTAAAGCAGCACCCGGTCTGCAAGCGTCTCACGGCGATCGAGGGCATCGGTCCGATCGGTGCACTGTCGCTGTATGCCGTGATGGGCTCCGGCAAGGCCTTCACCAAGAGCCGCGATCGTTGAAAGATCGCTGGCTGAAGGATCTCATTGAACGGGCGGGACCGAACCGCGCCGCGGTTGCGCTGGCCAACAAGAATGTACGAACGGCCTGGGTGATGGTGACCCAGGGAACTGAATACCAACGTCGGCTGCAACTGTCGATGGCTGCCTAGAACGTTCTGCAAACAGAGACCACGTATCAGATAGAGATATCTGCTCCGGTGAAACCTAGACCGCTTTGAGGCCCTAGAGCCCGCTGACCCTAATCCAGGTTCGAGTAACCGATCGTCCGTTTTTTTCGGAAAAGCGGACGACACGCCCGGCTTCTACTGTGGGAGTCGGAACTAAGAGGGCCGCTGAGAAGCGGCCCCTATTCTAGTGGCTCTATGCGGGCCTAATCTTCCGCAACCAGAGTGTCGCGCTTCCCGCCAGGTTACGGCAGCTGCTCAAGCGCGGCCTCGGCCATCAGAGCATGCATTTTTCTCGTCGGGTGCAGCGGATCCCAGAATAAATACTCATCGCGATTCTTGCAGAACGCCCCTTCGGTGACGCCAAACGCCACGCAGGAATCTGTGACATTCGTGAGGCCGAATGCTTCCGGCGCGGCAAGCATCCCGCTGAAGAAAGCAAAGAAATCGACGACCGAGACATTCATGTTGAACGGCTCGCCGGCGAAGGACTGGATCATGGGCGCTAGTAACATGTAATTGTAGAGCGCGCTGCCGCTCGGTGCCGGCGGATCCTGAGGTGGTGGGGCTATGGGTGAGGCCTCCAACGGCGGAATATAGGCGAACAGCAGATTACGCGCACCGCAACCATGGAGAGTGACGATATTCTCAGCGATGCTGGCGGTCATGCCGCCGAGGACGGCAAATGCGTCCTCTCCGTTGAGCAGGTCGAGCAGGTCAAAGTAGGCGGAATCCACGATGAACAGAGTGTCGTCCATGGGGGCGCCGGTGCAGTATCCATTGTCTTTCCAGGCCTGCACCTGGTCGTACAGGCTGGGGAGCACGTCGGCTGAGAATTCCCGAGCGCGCCCGTAACCGACGGCATAGTTGCCAAAGACCGGGTTTCGATAGGCGGGCATTGCGCCTTTGGTCAGTTTCATCTCTGCCGCGAGGACTTCAACCCAGGTGCGGCCGTTGCTGAAATTGTAGCCTCCAATAGGATAACTGGGGCCAAATAGCTCAAACGGCGGGTGCGCAGTCTCGCCGGTCAACGCGAAGTGGTTGCCGGAATCCATGAAGCTGGCACCGAAGATGAAGATACGGTCATAGTCGTGGTCGGTATCCGCGACGGCCATCCCGGTCGCAAGTGGCAGAAGGGCCAGCAAGGCGACCATCATGCGTTTCAGAGTCTTCATTTTATCTCTCCATTCAGTGACTCCGGGGCCGCAATCCCCAGGGACTGCCACCCCGTACAGGTAGCCTACGAAGGTCGTTTTATCGGTGCATGACGGCTGGGTGACGGGCAGCTGACGGTATCGGGACGAACCCGCTTTCAGTGCGTCGATAGTTCGGTTTACCACATGGTATTCACCTCCCGAAGCCTTAGAATGGGAGTCAAGAGGACAACATCCTATGTACCGCTTCGATGATTTCTTGGCCGACCCAGAGACGTGGAGACTTTCCCGGGATGGTCAGGAGATTCATCTTGAACCGGTGGTACTGAAGCTCCTCATCTACCTGATCGAGAACCGTGAACGACTCGTGACGCGTCACGAGCTGATGGACACGGTCTGGGGCGACACGGTAATCAGCGAATCTGCGCTCACCAAGGCTGTGGCCAGGCTGCGGAAGGCGCTGGGCGACAACTCTGCCACCCATCGCTACCTGGAAACGGTACGTTCACTCGGCTATCGCTTCGTCGCCGATGTCGAGGAAATCGAGAGCCCGAATCAGCCTGCCCTGCGTCCCAGGAAGACTCGTGCAACAACCGCGCGCCGCGCCATGATGGCGGGCGCCGCCGTGAGCGTCGTGCTGATTATCCTGGCCGTCTCATGGTTCCGTGCGCCTCCGCACGAGACACCGCAAGAGCAAGTCATCCGCTCGCTCGCAGTGCTGCCGTTGAGCAACCTGACCGGCAACCCTGAACAGGACTATTACGTCGACGGCCTCCAGGACCTGCTGATAACAGAGCTTTCGCAGCTCCCCGGGATACGGGTCACGTCGCGGCAGTCGACGAAACGTTACCGCAACAGCGAGCTGCCCACGGCCGACATTGCCGGTGAACTGGGTGTGGAAGCACTGGTCGAGGGCAGCCTGTTACGGGAAGGTAACAAGATCGAGGTCACTATCCAGCTGATAGACGGCCGGAGCGACGCGCACCTCTGGGCCGAGCGCTACACGCGCGAGACGCCCTACGTGTTCAACCTGATCGCGGACATGGCAGACGCAATCGGCACCGAGATCGGTACACCAAGACCGTCGCCGGGGATCGGTGGTCTTGGCCGTGTGCTGACCGGCCCGGTCGATCCGCGCGCGATCGATGCCTATGCGCTGGGAACGATGCATCTCGATACGTTTACGAGGGATGGAATCCGGTCGGCCATCGAGCAGCTCGAGACGGCGGTCGCGATCGAGCCGAAGTTCGCGCTTGCGTGGGGCCAGCTGTCGGCCGCCTATGCGATGCAGGGCATGTTCGGTTTCACCTTGCCCCGGGAATCCAAGGAAAAATTCCTTACCGCTGCAATGCAGGCGATCGCGGCAGATGACCAAGTCGCTATGGGCCACGCCGGGCTCGGATTTGCGCGCATGTATATGGGCGACTTTGACGGGGGCTGCGAATCCATTGCCGAAGCACTGCGGCTCAACCCGTCCGAACCGTACGCGATTCATGGTGACGCAGACTGCCTGCTGTTCGACGGGCGCATGGACGAAAGCGTCAACCGGTTGCGCGAACTCCTGACGATCAGCCCGTTCACCGCCATGCACAATATGCCGTTGCCGTCCCACCTGTACATGGCCCGCCGCTTTGACGAGGCCATCAGCGCGGCCACGGCAATGCAGGCGCGGACCCCCCAGTTCTCGATGCACTGGTTGATTGCGAAGTTTTACTGGGAGCAGGGCCGCTTCGACAAGGCGCTGGAGGAGGAGCGACTGGAGTTCGAGCGACGTGGCGACACCATCCTCCTGGCAGCCTTGGAAGAGGGTCTTGAAGCTGGCGGGCCGACCGGTGCCATGCTTGCCATAGCCGAGGCAATGGTTGACCGGGCGAGTGAAATCTACGTGGATCCGTTTGATATCGCGGAGATGTTTGCCCGGGCCGGAATGATTGACGAAGGAATTCACTGGTTGGAAAAGGCCGCTGACCATGGCTCGTACGAACTAACCTATGTCGCCTATTGGCCCCATCTGGATGTTTTGCGTGACGATCCACGGTTCCAGGATCTGCTGGTGAGCGTATATGGTCAGAGGGCTCGGGAGATCCAGCGGATCACTAGTGCGCATCACGCTCCAGATCAATGAGTCGATGAAGAGCATCCGCTTTGTGGATTCCTGCCATTCCAAGAATTTGCGGATCTGCTGGTTCTCTTGTTGAGACGAAGGGCCGGAATAGGCCGTTCTGAGACGGTCGCCAGGAACATTACTGTGGGGCTGCTCTACTTCGCAAAGCAGCCGCTCGAGAAATCTGCGGCAATATGACGGCTTGTGAGCCGAGGCAGTCGATTGAAAAATTTGGAAAGGTGACGACTAATGGACAAATATATCGTTTCGCGCGAGGAAATTGATAACTTCGAGGGAATTGAGAAGCGACATTTCCTTAACGACAACGCGTGTCGGCGCAACAAGTCGCTAGGCGATCTCACTGGATTGAGCGGTATCGGATTTCACATCATTGAAGTAGAGCCAGGTCGTGAAACTACCGAGCTTCATTCGCATTTCCACGAGGAAGAATGCGTTTACGTTCTCGAGGGCGAGGCGCAAGCTACGATAGGAGAAAACACGTATCCGGTTCGCGCGGGTGACTTCATCGGATACCGTGCCAGCGGTGAGCCGCACAAACTCGAAAATACCGGTGACCAGATACTAAAATGCATCGTTGTTGGGCAACGATTGGACCATGACGTCGCTGACTATCCTCGCCTCAAGAAACGCATATTCCGGAACAGCGGGCTAAAGTGGAACCTCGTGAATCTGCACGACATCGAGGAGCCGGTCGCAGGCCGAAAGGTCTAGCGACCGTCCGCTCTTGACTGTGACTTCAATCGGTCGACGCAATACCTCGACTCTAGCACTGGAGCAGGAGGTGATGCAGAGGAGGAAGAGAAGGTACTTTACTCTTTCCTCATGACTGAGCGCCTGTCACGCAATGTGACGGACTTAGTCTGTTGATCTGTTGTTTTGTGTGGAACACAAATCAATACGTTACGGACTCGAAAGTGACAGGGTTAATTTGTTCGGTTCATCAGCTGACTTGATAGCTCTGGATCACGTTGCCACATGTGTCGTCGAAAACAGCAAACTTGTATCCATCGCTTTCCACAGGATCCCGCGTAAATCGAACGCCTAGATCGCGAAGGCGGGCATATGTCGTTCTTCTTAACAAAACCGAGTTTGGATGACTCGAAAGATGTGAACTCATCGACGAAGTGCCAGCGCTTACAGCCCTATGTCTCGCCTGACTTTCTCTTCGGCCTTCTTCAAATCCGACTGGAGCCGGTCCAGTTCCTCCTGCAGCGGACCCGTCAGCATCGCCGCTTCAACATTCAGGTCGATGCTCGGAATGGCAGCAGCCATGCTGGCCGGCGGCGGATCCAGCGGGTCCGGCGCACGCCAGTTGACGATAGCAATGACGGCGATGGCAGCAGCCACGCCCGTAATCGTGCTGGCCCACCAGAACAGCGGCGGCCTTGCCGCCGGCGCCAACCGGGGGCTCTCGAGCTCGGGCGTCACCGCGCGCAATGATGCATCGATCCGACGATCGAGTTCGTCCGATATCGATACCTCGATCCGTTGTGCGTCTTCCTGCAGTTGTCTGGCTAGCTTATCCATAGGCTTCACTTTGTCGGGCGTCACCGTTCATGTGCGTTTCGAGCACGCGGCGGCCCCTCATCAGGTTTACTTTGGTCCAGGACGCGGAACGGTCCAGGGCCTGGGAAATATCGTTGACGGACATGTCTTCGGCATAACGCAGCCACATGGCCGCGTAGACCTCATCGTTGAGTACCTCGCGGGCACTGACCCAGAGATTGTCCGTCTCGGAGTCGGCGATGCACTGCTGCAACGGGTCGTTCTCCTCGTCGCGCAGGTCGCCGATCTCGATCATCTCGGGACTGCGCAATCGCGCCGCGTTGCGAATCGCAATACGGTAGAGCCAGGTACTGAACCGCCAACGCGGGTCGTACGAATGCAGGTAGCGAAAAGCCGCGATCAACGTGTCCTGCAACACGTCCTCTGCATCCGCATAACTCGGGCTACGCGTCAGCAGGAAACGCAACAGGCGCGGCCTGTACGCGCGCACGAGGTCCGTGAACGCATCCACGGACCCCGCTTTGGCGGCAGCGATCAGTTTAAGTTCGTCACTCACCGAGTGTCCGGACGACGAGTGCCGGGTCGAGCGCCAGCGAGATGCTCAAGCTGTTACCGCTCGCCACGACCTTGGTGCCTTGCAACACCGCAACCATTTCCGCATCCATGTCGTCATTGAACGCCATGAGGCTGACAAGACCGCGAACCACGCTGGCGAGAGACTCCGCCATCTCGGGTTCGGTGGTAATGAGCCTGGCCTCCAGCGCCAGCTTGTCGGCAGCCGCGGCCATCAGGAACGCGACCTGCTCCGTATTGCGCAGGATATTCGAGTTCCAGTCCGAATCGCCGTCGTCCCCCATGGCGGCCGAGTTCATCCCCGCCTGCAGCATCGTCTTCTCGGCGCTGAGGACCAGCAATGCGCCTTTGTGACTGTTCGCGCCCGCGATCCTGCCGTTGTTGGCCAGCAGCGCCTGCATCTGCTCTTCGCTGCCTGTGATCACGATCTTGTTCTTCAGCGCCAGGCTCACCCAGGCCTCGTCCTCGAGCGATTCGATGTCTATTTCGATATCGCCACCGGAGAGACTCAGGCTCTCGTCATCGTCGTTGCCGGAGAAATGATAGTAGGTCTTGCCGGACGACTTGAGCGGTGTGATGTCGCCGTCCGCGGCAACAAAGGTCATGACCTTGTCCTTCGTCTCCTGGCTGAACTTGCCCTCGAACACGATGATGGGGCCCGCATCTTCCAGCGAGAACGCGGTCAGGCTATCGAGTTCCTTGTCGAGATCGACGCCAGCGTCGTTCTTGATATCGGTGAATGCTTCGTCCCTGAGCCAGTCGTAGACGCCCTGCCCGGGTCCGTTCTTGCGCATCTCGTCGAGGTCAATGTGGAAATACCAGACGGCCGACCCCGGGAGATCCTTCGAATCTGCGGTGGCCAGTACCGGCAGGGCCAGCAGCAAGCCGGCCATCAAGAGTTTCAAATAACGCATCGACATATCCTCAAATGAAGTTCCTGTAGCGTTATAGGGCCGGCCGGCGGATTTGGTTACACCCCGGGTGAAATCTAGCCGATCGGTGAGCCGGGCGGCACGGTTGTCGGCATCAGCGATTTGACAGCATCCGGATTGTCCAAGAGGCGCTGGATCTCGTACGCCGCGAACTGGTAATGCGCGCGCAAGGCCCGATCGCGCGAACTTCGGCCGGACAGCCAGTCGCGCAACTCGGTGATCGCCGCGTACGCACGCGCCCGCACATCCCCGTCGACGCTTTCGTTGACGGCGAGCGCCAGGAGTCCGTACATCACCTGCAGATTCGTCTGGCGCTGAATCGCGGCCTCGACGCCGCTTGCGGGCTCCGCGTACCAGCTTGCAGCGAGCAGGCCCATTGCAATTGACTCGAAGCCGATCGATCCCGCACGTTCGAGACGCGCCGCCCGGTCGGGGTCCAACAGAACCTGCAGCGTCAGGGTGACGGAGCTGCGGGCCGGCGCCAGCGCATCGAAGTTCATGCCGGTTGCGCCGCTGAACGTCTCCCGGGATTTCGGGTTGTTGGGTACACGCGGTGTAATCGTCTCCGCCAGGCCGGGCGGCAGGCTCAGCAGCGCCGCATCCAGCGTGCCGAGCAGCACATCGACAGCCTGTTGCTGTCGGGCGACCGGGACAGGCCGGGCATCTGCCTGTGTGTCGCCGCGCATGCGGTAGGTGAAGTACTGCCCACCGATCAGCTTGCCCACCGCCTTGATCTGGAAGCGGTGCAACAGGTAGATCGGCACCAGCGCTTCCTCCAGCGTCGCCAGCGGCCGGCCCATCCGTATGTTGCGCTCGGAGAAACGCTGCAGTGCGATTTCGCGAACCTTCAGGATGTGGTCGAGTTCGGCGATGGCATCGGCGCCGTTGTCCCACAGGTTGCCGTCCGGGTGCGAGGTACCCACCGCGCGCGAGTCCGTGTCGGCGACGTACTTGAAGCCCTGCGCGATCGTCTCTTTTATGATCGCTTGCCGCGCCGCCGTGCGATCCGTGCCGTCGGGAAAATCCTGGTAGGCATACAGCACTGTGCGCTTGTCCCACTCGCCGATACCGACGTCATAGGCCGCGGACAGATCGAGATCGCCACCGTCCGTGATACGAACCAGGGGCGCCGGATAGTCCATGACCGAGGCGCGATCCTGCGTGCTGGCCGCGAAGTTGTGCTCGAAGCCAAGCGTGTGCCCGACCTCGTGCGCCGATAGCTGGCGAATCCGCGCGAGCGACATCTCGAGCATCTCCCCGGGTACCGATTCGTCCGCGTACGGCGCCAGCAAACCTTCGGCAATCAGGTAGTCCTGCCTGACCCGCAGCGAGCCCAGCGACACGTGCCCTTTCAGGATCTCGCCCGTGCGTGGATCCAGCACGGACGATCCGTAGGACCAGCCGCGCGTGGAACGATGCACCCACTGGATGACGTTGTAGCGCACGTCCATCGGATCGATACCTTCGGGCAGGAGCTCAACCCGGTAGGCGTCCTTGTAGCCGGCCGCCTCGAAGGCCTGCGCCCACCAGCGCGCCCCCTCAAGCAGTGCGGACCGCACGGGCTCGGGCGCACCCCTGTCGAGGTAATAGACAATCGGCTCGACAGCCTCGCTAACCGCGGCGGACGGGTCTTTCTTCTCGAGCCGATGGCGCCGCCCGAAATCCACGACCAACGAGTCACCAATCGCTGTCGCGTAGTCGGCGAAGCCGCCGTCGTCGTAACGCAGCCCGATCACACCGGAACGCGGATCGTAGGGCAGCGGCTCGTAGTTGTCGTCCGGGAGGCGAATAAACGAGTGATGGACATGCACGGTCAGCGCCGTGGTGTCGGGCACGACGGTTGGCAGATACGGCCCCGTCGCGCTACCGACCAGCGTGACGATCGCTTCCACTTCGGTATTGTCCGGGAACGCCTTCGTGCGTGGCAGGAATATCGCGGAGCGTGACTCGTCCACGCTGTAGTTGCCTTCGCCGGCCGCGGCAAGCCGCGCGCCCAGGCCGTGCGCATCGCGCACGAAAAAGGCCGTGGCATCGATAATCGTGGAGGACGCGTCGTCATCGATATCCGTGAAGCCCCAGATCACCGACCGGGCGAACGACTCGGCGATCGCCTGGCGCTCGTCGCTGTTGTCGCTTTGCGCCCGGTACTGCAGATTGTCCTCGACCAGCAGCACCTTAGGACCACTGCGCTGGAAGCGTACGATTTTGGTCGACCCGAGCTGGCCGCGATCGAGGCCAAGGTCGTTCGAGCCCACGCCTCTTGGCAACGATGACTGGTAGATGAACGGGGTGTCGAACGCCTCCACGCGGACGAGCATGCGACCCGTATCCTCGTCCCACCATGTGTCGATGAACCCGTCGAACGCCTGGTAGGCCGACAGGTCCAGCGATGCCTGCTGGGCCGAGCCCGGCGCCGACGCCAGCAACAGGTACAGGGCGATGGTCCAAAACAGGGAACGGATTGGCATGACTACTCCTTAAAAGGTTCCGGACGGCAGTCCGGGATTAACAATCGATCAGGATGGACGCGTGATACGGCCGGCAATGATTCCTGAAATCAACACGAAGATCCCTATCGCCAGCAGGTACTCCGGGTACGAGCGCGTGATACCGCAATAGTAGACGCCCGTAATGACGACGGCCTGGAACACATTGATGAACAGGCTGTCCCGCTTCTGGGCCTTCGGAAAACGAATTCTCGAGATCATCAACAGGGCCAGCACGAACATCAGCACCGGGAAGTAAAGGTGCAAGGGCAGCACGCTCGCGACATCCGGGTGATGGATCAGGACCAGTATGATGGCCGGGACCAGGCCGCCACCGGCTGCCGTGATCGGCACGCCGGCAAACCAGCCGCTCGTCGGCTGGTCCGACGTCAGGTTGAAGCGCGCCAGGCGCATCGCACCCGTGAGCGCGAAGACGGCGATCGCCACCAGCAATACCCAGAACTGTCCAGACTCGAATTCGATCCCGCCGATTTCGAGACCCGCATTCAGCACGAGCACGGCCGGCGCAACGCCGAAGGAAACCAGGTCGGCCATGGAATCGAACTCGGCGCCGAACTCCGATGTGGCCTTGAGCAGGCGCGCGGACAAACCATCCATCACGTCCAGCAGGCCGCACCAGACAATGAGCCAGGCGGCCAGTTCGAGGTCGCCAAGCTGTGTGGTTACGATCGACGCAATGCCGAGCAACAGGCTCAGTGCTGTGAACCCGTTGGGTATTGTGTAACGAAGGCGGCTGCTCAAGGGTTTTCAACCTCTTGTTATTAGTGGCCCCATTTTGCATCCGGCGGCCCGTTTAATCCACCGGCATGCGTCCTGGCCCCTAGCCGCCCCACCAACGCGAGCCGCGAATGCTTGCACCGCTCCCGGTGATCCCGATGGGCCCCCTGGGCACGGTTAGCTGCATGCGCGTGCCGTTCCGGTCGATCTCGATGACGACCTCTTCACCCGGCTCACCCTGCAGCGTCTGCGTGCGCAGGTCAGACACGCTGAACACGCGCTGCCCGTCGTAACTGACGAGCTGGTCGCCCGCCTGGAGCCCGGCAGTGACCGCCGGTGAGCCACTCAGGACCTGGGTAACGCTGATCGACGTGGGCTGGCCCTGCACCTCGAGGTAGCGGGCGTAGGCGTCGTCCCCTATCTCGGCGCGCAGAATCGACTGGGGCGAGTTCATTGCGCCGAACGCGTCGAGGTCTTCGCCGTTGCGTTCGGCCTCCCAGGTAGCCTGCATGGCCTTGAACTGGGCCTCGGACTCCTGGTCGATGATCCGGCGGGCTTCGTCTTCGGAGAAACCGCCCTCGACCATCCTGTCTATGCGCCGCTCCTGGTAGCGAACCAGCCAGTCGCTGCTCCCGAACGACGGCTGGTCGTCACGCGGCCTCGCCTCGCGCGCCCGTTCCGCATCGACGGGGCGCTGCGCCGGGCCCCTGCCTCCCGCGGCTTCGAGGCGATCGATGTCTTCGAACAACATGGCCAGCGTGTCTTCGAGCGCGATGCGCGCATTGCGCTCCTCGCCCACCATCTGCTCGAGGCGCGCGAGTCGCTCCGCGACCGTGGCGTTTCCCGGCTGGCCGCTCGAGCCAGGCTCAACGGAGTCGCTGCGCCCCGCTTCCTCGCCGGCGAACCATGCACCGGCCGCGAACCCGGCCAGCAGGCCGCAGGCAACGGCGAGTGCGATCTTGTTCATGCGGTATCTCTCACGAGGCTAATCCGCGATCTGTGCGGCGACGACCTGCGCCTCGCAGGCCGTGTAGTTGGTCGTTGCGCCAAGGCCGGTATCCACGCTGACGATCTGCCCTGCCGGGATCTGGCCCCTGTAGTTCAACCGGCGCTGCTGCTGGCGCCCGCTCGCGTCCTGCGCGATGACCCCGACCTGCAAGGACCCAATCGCGGCAGGCGTGTCGTTCCTGACCAGGACCACCAGGTTGCCGTCCTGGTCTGCCCGGCATTGGCAGGTGGTGTAGTCACCGGGATTGGACGGCAGGTCCAGCCGGATCAACTCGGCGCCCGCAGCCTTGCCGTACTCACCGCCCGCCTGGGCGACGACCTTGAAGTGCTCGATCGCCCTCGGCATGTCGCCCCGCGCCTTCGCAATATTGCCCAGCGCATAGTGGGCCGGCGCCGTCGGTAACAGCTCGTTGCTGCGTTCGAGGTCTACAACCGCCGCATCGACCTGGCCGAGCTCCTTCCTGGCCAGCCCGCGCTGCAGGTGGTAGTAGAAGAAATTGCTGCGCCGATCGATGGCGCGTGTGTAATTCGTCACGGCCCAGTCGAGATTCTCTTCCACGAGACGAATATCGCCGCGCAGCGCGTGGAAATGCGCCTCGTCGGGAAACAGCTTCAGCGCCTCGTCGACCTTGGCGAGCGCCAGGCTGGTGTTCTTCTCGGCCAGCGCCTTGCGGCCTTCATCGTAGGCCGTGTAGGCCGGTTTGAGCGCATTGGTCCTGCGCATGGCCGCCTGGTATTCCCGTTCCCCGCGAATACCCCCGGCCGGCAGCGAAGCCGCCGTGGCCATGTTGGCGCGCACGCGTTCCTGCGACGGCGGGTGACTGGCGAACAGCCCGCTCAGCCAGTCCGAGCGGCGGCCTTCGCTGAGGCGCACGAACGTCTCCTGCAGCTCCACGGCGCCCTGCGGGTCGTAGCCGGCCTTCCGCATGTACTGCATGCCGTACTGGTCGGACTGGCGCTCGGCATCGCGCCCGTACTTGGCGAGACCGGCCTGCGCGAGAATGTTCGCGCTCCCGACAATCAGGCCGCCATAGTCACTGTCACTGGCGGCGATGGCCGTGCCGATGACGCCAACCTGCATGAGCATGGCTCGCGACTGTTGCTTGGCCGAATGGCGCGCCGCGGCATGCACGGCCTCGTGGCCGAGCACGGCGGCGAGCTCGGCTTCGGACTCGAGTTCGGTCAGGAGGCCCCGATTGATGGCGATCTTGCCGCCGGGCAACGCCCACGCGTTCGGCACCGAGTTGTTCAATACGACGAATTCGTAGGGCAGGTTCACGCCACTCTGGGCCGCGACGTTCTGGCCGACCCGCTGCACGTAGGCCGTGAGTTCCGGATCGATATCGTAAATTCCGCCCTGGGACTGCTGCATGGGTGCATAATTCTGCTTGCCCATCTCGATTTCCTGCGCCGTGCTCATCATCACGAACTCGCGCTGACCGGTGACCGGGTTAATGGAGCAGCCGGTGATGGCCAGGAAACTGAGCAGCAGGAAAATAGTTGCCTTACGCATTACGTCACCCTCATCATGATCCGCTTAAGTATAACGCCAGAAGACATGCCAATATCAGGAGAGACGCTGCTTGTGACCAAAAGGTCACGATGAGCGTCCATACTGTCACGACACCGGCGCAGGCCGGTTACGAAAACGCTATTCAGAATATAAAGGGAGATAGCAAATGGGACTGTTCGACTTTGTTAAGGACGTTGGCCGCCAGGTATTCAATACCGATTCGGAAGCCGCCGACAACATCAAGCAGCATCTGGAAATCAAGACTCACGGTCTCAGCAACCTCGAGGTGGAGTTCGATGACGGTGTTGCAACGATTTGCGGCGACTGCACAAACCAGGCTGTGCGTGAGCAGGCCATCCTGATTGCCGGCAACATCAAGGGTGTGGAGAAAGTCGTTGCCGACGACCTGCGCGCCCCCAAGCCGAAACCGGAAGAGCCGAAAGAGAAGGTCGAGTTCTACGAGATTGTCAGCGGCGACACGCTCGGCGCCATCGCCAAGCGCTACTACGGCAGCGCCGGCAAGTACATGAAGATCTTCGAAGCGAACAAAGACATCATTTCCGACCCGAACAAGATCTACCCGGGCCAAAAAATCCGCATTCCGCTCGACGACTGAGCTACTTAGGGGACAAAAATGGACTTACTGGACCTGTTAAAGGCAACGGGCGGCAACGACAGCGTCGATCAACTCGCCAAGGCCATCGGCCTCGGCTCTTCGGACGCATCGAAGCTCGTGGAAAAAGTGGCGCCTGCGCTGATGCGCGGCTTGCAGAAAAACACGGCAAGCGATGACGGACTTGCGGGCCTGCGCCGGGCGCTGGAAACCGGCGGCCACGACCGCTATATCGACAATCCTGCCCTGCTCGAAGCTGCTGAAACGCGCGCGGACGGCAACAACATCCTCGGCCACATTTTCGGCTCGAAGGATGTCAGCCGTAACGTGGCGGCAGCCGCGGCAAAAGACACGGGCATTGACGCCAGTCTTATCAAGAAGGCACTGCCGCTGCTGGCTACGCTCGCGATGGGCGCGATGAGCAAGAAGACCTCTCATGGTCGAGACCTCGGAGCGTCGGCAAAAAGCGGCGGCCTCGGTCCACTGGGCGACCTGCTCGGCAAGGTGAGCGGCTCGGGCGGGCTCGACGACATCCTGGGAATGGCGCGCAAATTCTTCTGAGCGCCTGTACCGTGCCGGCGATGCCGCCGGCAATAGAAGGAACGGGTCGGCGTCTTCGGGCGCCGGCCTTTCTTGTTGCGGATATATAATGCGCCAGTGACTGAAGAACTCGATCTCTGGAGACTGGCGGCTGGACTCGGGCTGTTCCTGTTCGGTATGCACCAGCTCGAGCAGGCACTGACCCAGCTCACGGGCCGCTCTTTCAAGAAGTTTCTCAGCCAGTACACCGAGAAACCGCTGCGGGGCGTCATCGCCGGCGCGGTGTCCACGGCCGCCCTGCAGAGCAGCTCCGTCGTCAGCCTGATTGTCCTCGCGTTTGTCGGCGCGGGCATCATCTCACTGGCCAGTGCCCTCGGGATCCTCTTCGGCTCGAATCTCGGCACCACGATGACGGGCTGGATCGTGGCGACCATCGGCTTCAAGCTGGATATCGAAGCACTGGCGCTGCCCCTGGTTGCGCTGGGTGGTTTCGGCGTCGTCTGGTCGGCAGCCGGGACCCGGCGCGCGGGCCTGAGTCACTTCGTTGCCGGACTCGGCCTCATGCTCATGGGGCTCGAGTTCATGAAATCGGGTGCTCTCGTTGCCACCGAGTTGTTCGACCCGGCCGCCCTCGCCGGCCTGCCGCTTTTCGCCTTCCTTGCCGCCGGCCTGCTGCTGACCGCGGTCATCCAGTCGAGTTCAGCGACGATCATGATCACGCTGAGCGCACTGTACGCCGGCGCGATAACGCTGGAGTCCGCTGCCGCCATCGCGATCGGCGCGGACCTCGGCACCACGATCACCGCGATCCTCGGGTCACTGGCAGGGTCGGCCGCCAAGAAGCGCGTCGCGGCGGCCGTGGTGATGTTCAATGTCGTGGCCGACACCATCGCGTTTGTCAGCCTGAAACCGCTGATCTACTTCATCACGAATACGCTCGGCCTGACCGACCCGCTGTTTGCGCTGGTCGGATTCCACAGCCTGTTCAACCTGATCGGCATCCTGATCTTTCTCCCCGCCATCCCCATGCTCAGCCGCTGGCTCGACAAGCGCTTCCGCGAAGAGGAAGAACCCTTGCTGCGGCACATCAAGCGCGGCGACACCACCGTGCCCGAGGCCGCACTCGAGGACATGACGCGGGAAACATGGCGCCTGATCGACCAGGCCGCCGCCCTCAACCAGGCGACGTTCGGCCTGCCCGCCGACCATTCGTTCTACGACAGTCGCGAGGACCGCAAGGGCGTGGATGTGTTTACGCGCACGCTGAATTACGAACAGTGCTACGCGGACATCAAGCAGCTCGAAGGCGAGATTCTCAGGCAGGCACTGCTGCTGCAAACCTCGGCGCTGGAGCCGAAGGAATCGGAACGCCTTACCCAGGTCATCCCCTCGATTCGTAACGCGGTGAATGCCGCCAAGAGCATGAAAGACGTGTACGAGGACCTGCAGCTGTTCCAGTCCTCTGTCAACGATCGCTTCAACGCGTACTACGGCCAGTTCCGGGAGGCCGCACGGGAGTTCTACGAATCGCTGGACGCGTTACAGACATCGGACCTGCCGTCACTGCGTTTCGCGGCGCTCATCGAGATAAAGGGGAAGTCCGAATCGGTGCAGCAACGCATGCACCGGCGAATCTACGATGAAGTCGCACGCGGCGAGTTGAGCGAGGTCGAGATATCGACCCTGCTGAACGTCAATCGCGAGCTGTTTGTCGCAAACCACAGCCTCGTGACGGCGCTCGCCGACGCCCTGCTCGACCTCGACGCCGCCAGCGATTTCGCCAGCATCCCGGCGTCTCGCTAGCAGGTCCGAGTAGGGAGTTTTCCCGATGGTCGCGCCACCCGGATGGCCCCACACTGAGGTCATGGATATGGACGCAAGAGAACTCATGAAGGAGTTGCGGGAGGACCACCGCAACATGGCCGTGGTGCTCGAGCTCCTCGACACACTCGTCGAGCAGATGGACGTCGGCAAGGACCCCGATTTCGAGCTGTTCGACGAAATCATGCGCTACATGACGGTCTATCCCGACGCCGTGCACCATCCCAAGGAAGACGTTGTTTACGAGCAGCTCCGCCAGGCGCGGCCCGACCTCGCCGAAGATCTCGACCACGTCCCGGACGATCACAGTGACATTGCGCACCTCGGCTCACTCCTGCGTGACGAGGTGGAAGCCGTCAACGCCGGGGCGGCGGTGCGTCGCGAAAAAATGATCGAGGACACGACCGCGTACGTGAGGCGCCTGCGCAATCACATCCAGTGGGAAGAAGAAGATCTGTTCAAGCGCATTGACAGGATGCTCGACGCGGATGCCCAGACTGTCGACGTATCGCAGTACGAGCACATCAAGGACCCGGTCTTCGAACTCGAGATCGAGGCGGGCTTCCGCCGCATGATCGAAAGCCTTCGCTAAGCCCTCTCAGAAATACCAGGCTATCTGGGCAAACACGGCCGCATCGAGCGACAGGTAGCGATCGGGTAACACTGACTCGATGCCTCCCAGCTCACTGCCATTCGGGCCAAGCGGTACATTCAGGCTGCCAAGCAAGGTCAGGTTATCGGACAGGCTGTAGTTCGTCACGAGCTGGAACAGCGCACTCGGGTCGGCGGCATTCACGAGCAGCGTCGGCGTCATGGTCCACAGCGGCGTCATCTCGATCATCACGTTCGCCGCCAGGTAGTGGCGCCCCATCGTAAAGAGCTCGCCCGGGTTGTAAGGGCCGCTCCCCTGGCCGAAGCCGTTGTAGTAGTACTCGATGGCGCCGCTCATGTTTTTACCACCCGCGACCCAGGAGTACATCAGGTTGGTGACGAACTGGGTGCGCGTGCCGGAACTCGTGTCGGTCGCAACGAGATCGGCACTCCACACCGCACCACCGATGGGGTGTGCCGCGCCCACGCCGACAACCGTATCGCCATAACTGCGCGCGACGAGCACATCGAACTCTGCAGTGCCTGCAAAGCCATGGTACTTCGCTGCCGCGGTAGCCTGGTCCGACGCCACGTCACCCGTCGCCGGGTCGCGGCGCGCAACATAGGCGCCCTGCACGTCGTTGCCGTTGTCCTGCAGGTATTGCAGGTACAGCATGTCGTCGCCGGCCTTGTATTCCGTATCGATGGTCGCCGGATTGAAGGGGTTCACGAGGTCCATCGGTGCAAAGACCAGGCCATTGCCCCAGGAGAGCGCCTGCCGCCCGATGCGAACGACGGTCTTCTCGCTCGTGTAGCCGAACCAGAAGCGGTCCAGCCGATGCAGGATCGCGCTGTCGCCACCCTCGGTAATGACATCCGAGAAATTGAACAGCCGGCGGTCGTCGTTCGGTACTTCTCCATCCGCCCCGAGCGTGTCGCCCTGCAGACCGACGAGCTGGTAGGCGGAGTCGAATGTCCAGTGCCCGGCACTCACAGACAGGTTCAGCCGCAGGTCAGCGGTAAGGTCGAGCGCGCTCGAGCCGACCAGCTCGCGATAGAAACTGTCATCGGGAAAGCCCTGGCCGACAAGTCGTAGCTTGGTGTGGCCGCCGAACCCGGTCTCTATCTCGTCGGCCACGGCGACCGACGCCAGCAACAGGAACAGCAGTACGAGGCTACGCGGCATGCTGCTCGACATCGTCGACGATGCGCCCGTCGAGCATGCGCACCAGGCGTTTCGCATAGGACTGCACGCGCTGGTCATGCGTCGCGATGATGAAGGTCGTGTTGTGGTGCTCATTGAGCTCGGTAAACAACTCCATGAGCTCGGCCGAGGTTTTCGAGTCGAGGTTGGCCGTCGGCTCGTCGGCGAGCACGAGCTCGGGCCGCGATACGATCGCGCGCGCCACGGCCACGCGCTGCTGCTGGCCGCCGGACATCTCGGCGGGCCGGCGAGTCTCCAGTCCCTTGAGGCCGACTTCCTCGAGAATCGCGAACGATTTCGCGCGCCGTTCGGACGCGGCGACGCCCTGCACCTGCATGACGAACTCCACGTTTTCCTGCGCTGTCAGCACGGGTATCAGGTTGTAAGCCTGGAACACGAAACCGATATTGGCCAGGCGCAGGTCGGCGAGCTCCCCCTTGCTCATCTGGTCGATGCGCTCATCGGCAATCCAGATTTCGCCGCTGTCGGGAATATCGAGACCGCCGATGGCGTTCAGCAGTGTCGTCTTGCCGCCGCCGGACGGCGACATCAGGCAGACGAATTCGCCTTTGTCGATGTCGACACTCAGGTGATCGAGGGCCTTGATGTCCTGGTCACCCTGGCGGTAGGTCTTGCATAAGTCGATACAACGTACTGCTGTCATCACTGCACCTTTGTAATTGCTTCAACGGGCTCGTAACGCGACGCTCGCCACGCCGGTGACAGGCTCGCGAGAAAACCGAGCACCAGGACGACGACATTCGCGAGAATGACGTCGTCGATATCGAGATTCGGGTACAACATGCTGGACGCGCCGAACATCTCCATGCCCTTCGCAACGACGGAGATGTCGATGCCGCCTTCGAGCGGCTTGATCGTCGCCCAGGCCAGCAGGTCGCCGATCAGCAGGCCGACGGCCAGCAGCATCATGGATTCGATGATGATCTGTCCGAGGATCATCGCCGGCTTCATGCCGAGCGCCAGCATCAGGCCGATTTCGCGAATGCGCTCGAACACGGCCATCACGAGCGTGTTCACAAGGCCGAAGGACAGTGCCAGGAAGATCACGATCACCCAGATCAGCATGAAACCGTCCATCATGCCCATCATCGTGCCGAGATAGGTGTCGACCTCCGTCCAGCGGCTCACCAGGACCGAGTCGTCGACCTGCGCGGCAACCTTGTCGAACACGGGCTCGACATCGCGATAGTCATCGCCCACGAACACCACCTCGGAAACCGTGTCACCGATGCGCAGCATGTCCTGCGCAGTGTGTTTGCCGATGAATGCGTAGGATTCCTCCGTCGCCTCCATCTCGGCATGAAACAGGCCGACCACGCGGAAGCCGCGATCGGCAATTTCATTGTCGGGATCCTGGCTCATGATGACGATGCGCTTGCCGACACGCGTTTCGAGCGTGTCTGCCAGCTTCGCGCCGATCACCACGCCCTTGTCGTCGGGGCCTTCGAGGAAACGGCCGTCGACGGCATCGTAGTCGACGAACGAGAAGCTGCGCTCCGCCTCTGGATCGATGCCGAGCAGCGTAACGCCGCGCGACTCGCGTTCGCTCGTAACCACCGCGGGTACGCGGACCCTGCTGGCCCAGGAGGAAAACCCGGCGTCGCCGAACCGCGCCGTGAGTTCGGTGTCGGTGTACGCGATACGATTGTTGACGCTCGGATCGTCCAGGTAGTCCGGGTTGTGAATCTGCACATGCCCGGGAATGACGCTGATGCCATCGGCGATCATCTGGTCCACCATGCCGCGCGTCAGTGCCGTCATGAAGATCATCGCCCAGGTACCCACGGCGATGGCGCTCAGCATGACGATCGTGCGCCGATGGTTGCGCCACAGGTAGCGCCAGGCGAGCCGGCTCAGCACGAAGAACATATGCATCAATTGGTCCTCATCGCTTCGACCGGGTGCAGGCGCTGCAGGCGCAGCGCCGGATACGCCGCGGCGGCCAGCGTGAATACAAACACGACCAGCGGGCCCGCGAACATCGTGAGCAGCGTGGCCCGCGGGTAAACACGCCCCGGCAGGTTGAAGTTGGCCACCATCTCCTCCATGCCCGGGTACGAGAAGCCGTTGACCGTAAACCAGGTCGTGAACAGCGCGCCGGCCAGCGCACCCAGGAACATGCCGATCAGCCCCATCATGGCCGTTTCCAGCATGACCAGGCGACCGAGCCGCCCCGGCTTCAGGCCGAGCGCCATGACGATGCCGAACTCGTGCGTTCTCTCGAGCACCGACATGAGCTGCGTATTCAGGACGCTGAATGCCACGAGAATGACGAGAATGCCGTACATGAAGAACGCACTGCTTATATCCGCCTGGATGGCTTGCTTGAGGCCGGGCTGCAGCGCATCCCAGCCCTCCACAACCAGTCCGTCATCGCCGGCCAGCAGCCCCTCTACGCGTGACTGCAGCAGTGCGGCCTGGTTTAGCTCGGGCGCGAGCAGCACGACCTGGTGCCCGGCGCCATCCATGTAGAACACGTCCTGGAAGGTTCCGAGCGGCATCTCGGCGATGTTCCGGTCGATCTCCTTGACGCCACTGTCGAAGATACCGACAACGTCAACGACCGCCGCCGCAAACGATCCGTCGAGCCCGCTGCCGAGCAGGGTCAGTTCGTCGCCGACACCGATGCGCAGGTTGCGCGCGAGCGTGGCGCCGATCACGATCTCGGCCGCATCGTTGCCCTCGAGATAGCGGCCCTGCTTGATCAGTCCCGGGATGTTCGACACCTTTGGCTCGTAAGCCGGCTCCACGCCGTAGATCCCGATCCCGTAACTCCGTTCGGCGCTCGATGCCAGGCCGAATGCCCAGCCGCGCGCGGCAATCGTGTCGCTCCCGAGTTCGCCGCGCAGGCGCGCGGCCAGCGGCCGCACGTCGTGAACGACCTGGCGCATTTTCTGGTCGTCCTTGTAGCCCGGCGCCTGGATCTGCATGTGGCCGCTGAAGACCTGCAGCGTGTTGTTGATCATGAGGCCGTACATGCCGAACTGCAGCGAGATCATGAAGACGAGCAAGGTGTTCGAGAACACCATGGCCCCGATCGTGAGCCAGGTCCGGCGTGAATGCCGCCACAGGTTTCGCCATGCCAGGCGCAGGACGATGTTCATTATTGTCCTCTCCCGCTAGTCCCGCGGGTTTCTGAGGTTCGACAGCGTGAAGAGACTGTCTTTCAAATCGAGTTCGTACTCGACTTCCTCGACGGCAATTTCGGTCCATTCATCGGGACTGTCCGTCTTGCTCATGCGTTGTCGTTTCGCGATCGTTCTCCCGCCCATCTCGGTGATTTCCAGCGACAGCAGCGTCTTCACGAGTTCGCCGTCCTGGTCGTAGAACGCGTGCTCGAGCACGACATGGTCCTCGCGAATGGTCAGCACTTCCCTGCCCCAGACCACCGCCGCGTCCTCGAGCGGGATCGACTCGATCTCGTAGACCGTGATGCCGTCGACGTCACTCGTGGACAGGATCGTATGCGTATAGAAATCGACGATGTCATCCGCGCGGGAGACATCCTTGTTCGAAAAGTCGGAGCCCATCCAGCTTTGCCCCATCATCGATGACGGGACCTTGATGACGCGATTGATCTTGGGCGAAAACGTCCACATGCTGTTGTCGTCGGTGAGCGTGCCGT
The DNA here is from genome assembly GCA_963698895.1 of uncultured Gammaproteobacteria bacterium. Taxonomy (GTDB): domain Bacteria; phylum Pseudomonadota; class Gammaproteobacteria; order Steroidobacterales; family Woeseiaceae; genus UBA1847. The sequence goes on from CAVOSO010000005.1 coordinate 46,172, forward strand.
TGCCGCGGTCTTTTTTCGGCTCCATGACCCGCACGAGAGACCGGTCGTCACCCTTGGTCCACGCCTCCATGGTCATCGAGCGCTCCCAGTCCGGACGATGAATGACCATGGTCATCACCGTGTACGAGGTCAGTCCTCGCCAGTGGTCTACGGCGTCCCGGACGATCTGTGTCGCATCGCGCTCGTCGTCCGCCGCGAAGGCCGGTAGTGCCAGGAACAGGAGGGGTAGCAGGAGTCGCTTGTTCATGAGGGCTTGGACCATAAGCTTAGGCCAACGCTCAGTATTTCACATCTGTAGTTACCGAGCATCCGGTCCGTCTGCTAAGCTTGCGCGACAGTTTCGGGGGACCCTGTATGGGCAGCTTTCTTGAAGAGTTAAAACGACGCAACGTCGCGAAGGTCGCACTGGTCTATATCATTGCCGGCTGGCTGACGATGCAGGTCGTCGATGTCATGTTCCCCGCCCTGAAACTGCCCGAGTGGCTCATCTCGGCCGTGGCCGCCTTCGTCATCATCGGCTTTCCGTTTGCGCTTATATTTGCCTGGGCCTTCGAAATGACGCCCGAGGGGATCAAGCGTGAGAAGGATGTCGTGCGCGATGAGTCGATCGCGCCCCAGACCGGGCAGAAGCTCAATCATGTCGCACTGGTCATTCTTGCGATTGCCGTCGCCTTCCTGCTCGTCGACAAGTTCATGCTGCAGCCGGAGCCCGTTGCGACCGACGACGAGATCGTGGCGACCGCGCCCGAAGAGAAACCATCGATCGCCGTATTGCCCTTCGTCAACATGAGCGATGAGCGGGAGAACGAGTATTTCTCGGACGGCCTGTCGGAAGAGCTCCTGAACCTGCTCGCCAAGATCCCGCAGTTGCACGTCGCGGGACGCACGTCGTCGTTCAAGTTCAAGGGCACGAACGAGGACCTGCGCATCATCGGCGAGGCGCTTAACGTCAAGCACCTGCTCGAGGGCAGTGTTCGCAGGTCAGGCCCGAGATTACGAATCACGGCGCAGCTCATCGACACCGAAAACGGTTACCACCTGTGGTCGGAAACCTACGATCGCGACCTGACCGACATCTTCGCCATCCAGGACGAAATCGCAGGCCATGTCGTGGAGGCACTAAAGGCGCACTTGCTGGGTGCGGAAGTCGCCGTGGCGGACCAGGGCACGACCAACGTCGAGGCCTACAACCAGTTCCTGCGGGGCAATTACTTCCTGGATGACACGAGCGCCGAGAACCTCGAGAAAGCACGCACCGCCTACGAAACGGCAATAGCGCTGGATCCGGGTTTTGCGCGCGCCTACGCCGGACTTGCCGTCGCCCTGCAGCAGACCTACAGCGGCTGGGCAACGAGCAGCGGCGGTGAATTTATCGAGAATTTCGAGAAGATTCGCCAGGTAGCCGACAAGGCAGCCGAGCTCGCGCCCGCTCATTCCGAGTCTCTCATCGCCCAGACCGTCGTTGCCCTGCTCGTGGACTGGGACTTGCCGGCCGCCCGCGCGAGTACGGCCAAAGCGCTCGAGAATTCGCCAAACGACCTGGCGGCACTGGGCTGGCACGGCTCGGTCCTGCTCTTCCTCGGTGAATTCGATAAGGCGGAGAAAGTGATTCGTGCGGCGCTCGATGTGGACCCCTTGTCGCTGGCGACGCTACGCACGCTCGGTGACTATTACATGGCGACCGACCGCTGCGATCTCGCGGTGGAGACCTACGAACGTGCCCTGAGTCTCTCGCCCGATACCGGACGATTCTACGGCCGCATCGCGCGCTGCAAACTTTTCCAGGGAGACCTCGAAGCGGCGAAGATTTTCAATGCGAAAGAGCCCGTCACCTGGGTGCGCGAGACCAATGACCTGATCATCGAGGGGCGTGGCGGGGTGACAGAGGCATGGCTCGCGGCGGTCGCCGACTATGAGAGCCGGTACGGCTTCGGCAACTCCTACCAGATGGCCGAGATTTACGCGGACCTCGGCGATCTCGACAAGACCTTCGAGTGGCTCGACCACACGGCACGCGTCAAGGATCCCGGCGGGCCATGGGCGCTGATCATGCCGTTCTTCGATGAGGCCAAGAAAGATCCGCGCTTCAGCGAGTACCGGGCCAAACTCGGCCTGTAGCCCGTAACTTCAACGGTTAATCAACTACTTGCGGAAATACTGTAGGTGTTTCTCGCAATGGCGCACGCCCCCCTCGGGGATAGACTCAAATACGGGAGGAACAACAAGAGAAAGAAGAAAGGACGGACAATGTTCAGCATCGAAGCAATCATGAGTACCAACCTGATCACGGTGCCGCCGTCCGCGACTCTGGCCGAGGCTCGGACTCTGATGCACGACAACCGGATCCATCATCTTCCGGTCATGGATGGCGAAAAGCTGACAGGCCTTATCTCGTTAACCAACGTCCTGGCCGCTACCGACAGTTTCCTGCGTGACGACGGTTCTCGAATTCATGCCAATGAGATCAGTATCAAAGACGTCATGGTGCACGATGTTGCAACCGTCGACGTGAATGCCAGCCTGCGTCACGCTGCGTTGTTTCTCGAGAAACACAAGATCGGTTGCCTGCCGGTTCTCGACGGTGGCGACCTCGTCGGCATCATTACCGACACGGACTTCGTCGCGGTCGCGATCAACCTCCTCGAACAGATCGAAGAGACGGAACCGGATATCGACGACGATGACTACGACGACCTGGACGTCGCCTGATTCGCAAGCCTCTTTCGTTCCCTGACGCGGAGCGCATGCTGCGCATCGCGCTCTGAGCCCAGCAAGATAGCCACCCAACGCGTTCGCTCGTCGTTTTCGAGCGCCATCTTCAGCGTCATTGTCAGCGGCACAGACAACAGCATCCCCACCGGCCCGAAGATCCAGCCCCATGCGATCAGGCCCACGAACACGACCAGCGGTGATATGCCGACACCATAGCCCATGAGGCGTGGTTCCAGCAGGTTGCCAAAAATAACGTTGATGAAAATAAAGCCCAATGCCGTCGCGCCGGCCGCACCCGGCCCAAACTGGATCAGTGCCAGCAGCACCGCGGGCACGGCTGCGATGATCGAACCGATGGTCGGGATGTAGTTCAACAGGAACGCAACCATCGCCCACAGCAAGGGGAAGTCGACGTGCAGCGCCCAGGTCAGCAAGCCTGCACACAGGCCCGTCATCAGGCTGACCAGGGTCTTGATGCCGAGATAACGACCGAGGTTCTGCATGAAGTCCCGCGCGCCCTCAAACGAGTCGGCGCTCCTGCCGAACGCTGCCTGGAACTTGGTCTTCGCGGTACCGGCTTCCAACAGGATGAAGATCATCGTGAAGATAATAAGGAACGTATTCGTCAGCACGTCGCGCAAGGCATTCAGGATGGCGGCGACAAGACCCATGGCAAAGCCCGGGTCGATCATGTCGCTCATGCTTTCGGTCGATTCGTCGACGTTGAGGTTCTCGACGATAAACTTGAACACCTGTTCGTTCAGGGCGTCCAGTCGAGCCTGGTAGGTCGGTAGTGCCGCGGTAAACTCCGCGATCGAGGTACCGAGAATTGCGCCGACGATGACGAGCACCAACATGAGCATCGTGACGATGAGCAATGCCGCGAGCACCGAGGGAACGCGATGGGCTTGCAGCCAGAGCATCGGCCGGACCGTGATAAGCGCGAGAAATGCGGCAATGAGGAACGGTACGAGCAGGACCGACATCATCTGCATGCCGTAGATCACGACAACCACGGCAGCGAGTATGATGATAGTGCTGGTTCTCTTTTCCTTTACGTACTCCACGTCCGGATTGTCTCGCTCTATTTCTTTTCTTTGACCGTATACAGCTCGGCCTCTTCGCGCGTGAGCTGTTCGATTTTCACATTCCAGCGCGCCAGCGTTGAGCTGATCCGCAACTGGTACAGACCGGCGGTGTGAAACAGCTTAACGCCGTTGCCCCGGTACTTGGTGTAGAGAACCCGGCCGACGTGGCGGCTCGTCTTCGCCTCGATCAGGGTTATCTCGAGACCCATCAGTTGCTCGTAGTCGCCGTCAAGGCGCCAATCGAGGACCCAGGGAGACTCGACGCGGAAGATTGCCGTCGTCATGTTGCCCGTCCCCTTGAACTCGGCGACCCGGGTTTTGGCATCCGCGGGCAGACTGGCAAGGGCGAGCATGGCGGCAATGAAGAATACGCTTGGTTTTTGCATGTTGTCCTCTGGGCGGATTCTAGCACTTCAGGTAGTGCAGTGAGCTCGAAGAAAGCGCCTGCGCGTCGCGGCCGATGAGTGCTTCGAGCGCCTCGGCCGTGCCTGTGTTGCCCTCCTCGAGCATCGTTAACTGGTCACGCGTGACCGGGTAGAACGGGAGCCAGTCGAACAGGGTTGCGCCCACGCGCATGACCCAGAGCGGCATCGGCAGTATCCACTTGTTCCTGCCGACAGCCGCGGCGATGCGCTCAATAATTTCCTTCCATTCCAGCGTCTCGGGACCGGCGAGCTCTATAGTCTGGCCCACGGTAGCGGGCGTAACGAGTGCGGCGCAGAACGCGTCGGCGACATCGATGACGCTGACGGGCGACAGGCGGACGCCGGGGAACGCAACCGCCGGCACCGGCACGTCGACCATGTCGTTGTGTAACTGCGTCACGAACTCCATCGTGCCACACGGATCGCCGAAAATGACGGACGGTCGCAGCACGGTCACATCGAGTCCACTGGCCAGGGCATGCTGTTCGGCCCGGTACTTGGTCGACTGGTACTTTGTACCCGGGTCTTTTGCCCCGATCGCACTCATCAGCAGCAGTCGCCCGACACCGGCCTCCTTTGCGGCGGCCACCGTATCCACGACGCCCTGGTACTGCGCCTTCTCGAACGTGATGCCGCGACGCGGAAACTCGCGCAACAGGCCGACGTTGTAGATGACCGCATCGCAACCCGCAAGCACGGCCGCCAGTGAGTCCGGGGAGTCGATGTCTCCGGCCACCACCTGCACCTTATCCGGCTGCCGCACCTTCTGCTCGCTGCCCGGACGGACGAGTACGCTGACACCGTGCCCGTGCCTCAGCAGGGCGTCGACCAGGTAACCGCCGACAAAACCTGTACCGCCAATAATTCCAACTCGCACCGGACGCGTACTCCTAATCGTTAATTGTGTAGCTTGTCAGACAGGGTGTGGCATAAAAATATCCCTGTAAACCGGTTTGCCGCTCTGCTGCGCCGGTCAGGTTTGCCTGGCGCTGAGTTCTTCGCAGTCGCGATCCCACTGGGGCGTGCCCGAAAATCGCTCGACGAGGTAGTCGATGAAGGCGCGCACGCGATACGACAGGTGCCGTGTCGGCGGATACACCGCGTAGGCCGGCGTTCTTGGCCAGTTATAACCGGTCAGGATCGGCACCAGGTTGCCGCGCCGAATGGCCTCGGATGCGAGGAACGTCGGCTGGATGACGATACCCAGTCCATGCGCGGCGGCATTGGCCAGGAAGTCGCCGCTCGACGCGCGCAGCGCGGGCTTCACTTCGACCACGTGTTTCTTTCCCTTTGCGTCTTCCCAGGTCCAGCGATCCGGTTCCGCGAGGTTCGAGTAGACCAGGCAGTCATGGTTATGCAGCTCGTCCGGCGTCTCCGGCGTGCCATGTGCTTTCAGGTAGTGCGGTGACGCGGCCAGCACGGTCTTCGCGTCGAACAGCTTGCGGGCGATGAGCGAGGAGTCCTTGAGATGGGCGATACGTATCGCGACGTCCATGCCTTCCTCGACGAGATCGATGTGCCGGTCGTTGAGATCGAGATCGAACTTCAGGTTCGGGTGGAGCTTGCCGAACGCCGCGATCGGCGTGCACATGTGGCGCACACCAAACGACAGCGGCAAGGCAACGCGCAACGTGCCGCGCAACTCACCGTGCTCCTGCTGCACGGCGGCCTCGGCTTCGTCGAGGTCCGCGAGGATGCGGGCGCTGTGCTCGTAGAAGTTCTGCCCGGTGCCGGTGAGGTTCAGGACGCGCGTCGTACGGCGCAATAGCTGCACCCCCAGGCGCTCTTCGAGGGCCGATATGCGGCGGCTGACGGCCGACTTCGCGGTGCCCAGGCGATCGGCGGCGGCTGTGAAGCTGCCCGCCTCGACCACGGCCACAAAGGCCTGTAAATCCTCAAATTTGTCCATATTGTTGCGTATTTTAGAACAATCTTGTCCTTTAAGCAGTATTTATCTTTAAATACTCAACAGACAGACTGTCTGCAACGTCAGGTAACAACGGCATCGGAGACATCGACATGACCGCATCAACAACACTCAACGTCCTGGAAGTACAGGCCAGCGCCCGCAGCGAAGGCTCGATCAGCCGGGACCTCACCGCCGACCTCATCGCTGCGCTCGAAGCGCGCCATGGTGAGCTGAACATCACGCGCCGCGACCTCGCGAAGGGACTGCCCTTTATCGACGAGGCATGGGTTGCGGCCAACTTCACGCCGGACAAGGATCGCACCAGCACCCACCGGCAGATCCTGTCCCGCTCGGACGACCTCGTGGCCGAGTTGCAGGCGGCCGACGTCATCGTGATCGGCGCGCCGATGTACAATTTCTCGGTACCGGCTGTGCTGAAAGCCTGGATCGACATGATTGCCCGCGCCAGGCTGACCTTCGAATACACCGAGAACGGCCCCCGGGGACTGCTCGAAGGCAAGAAGGCCTACGTCGTCGTGCCCTCCGGTGGCGTGCCCGTGGGCAGCCCGGCCGATTTCGCAACGCCCTACCTGCGTCATGCCCTCAAGTTCGTCGGCATCACCGACGTCGAGTTCATCGGCGCCCAGGGCGCGGACCGCGGTAACGACGAAGCGCTGGACAGCGCACGTGCGCGCATCGCGGAGCTTGTGCACCTTGCGTCGCGTGCGGCGTGAATACTATGGAGACAGCCATGTTCGACATCATTCGTTCCGAGGATCGCGGCGGCGCTGACCACGGCTGGCTGAAAGCGAAGCATACGTTCTCGTTTGCGGACTACCGGAACCCCGAGCGCGTGCGCTTCGGCAAGCTGCGCGTGATCAACGAGGACCGCATTGCGCCGGGAAAAGGCTTCGCGACGCACCCGCACCGGGACATGGAGATCGTGACCTACATCATCAGCGGGGCCATCGAGCACAAGGACAGCATGGGCAACGGTACCGTGATCACGGCGGGCGAAGTGCAGCGCATGACGGCCGGCACCGGTGTCCTGCACAGCGAGTACAACCACTCATCCGACGAGGAACTCCATCTCCTGCAGATCTGGATCTTTCCGGAAGAGAACAACCTCGAACCGGGCTATGAGCAGACGCTGTTCAGCCGGGAGCAAAAGCTGAACAAGCTTCGCCTGATCGGATCGCGCGACGGCCGGGACGGGTCGATCACCATCCACCAGGATGTCGACCTTTACGCAAGCGTTCTCGAGCAAGGGCACCACGTTGTTCTCGACGACGTCGAGGACAGGCGCATCTTCGTGCAGGTCGTGTCCGGTGATGTGATCGTCAACGACGCGGAGCTTGCGGCAGGCGATGGCGCCCAGATCCGGGGCGCGCCGGCCATCCGTATCACGGCAAGCACCGACGCCGAAATCCTGTTGTTCAATATGAGCTAGGCGCGATGGGTTAGAATGCCGCGATGCGAAATCTGACCCTGCTAACAAGCCTTTGCCTGGCCGCCGCCTGTGGCGGCGGCGGAGGCACGACGACACCGCCCACCCCACTGCCTCCCCCGGCCGGTACGACCATGATCTCGGCCGTACAGGGCAGTGGCGCCACGAGCCCGCTGGAGGGACAGACCGTCACCGTGCGCGGCATCGTGACGGGCGACTTCCAGGAGAACGATGCCGACGATCGTCGCAACCTCGGCGGCTTCTATATCCAGGACGGACCGCCCGACCTGGACCTCGCGACTTCGGATGGCGTGTTCGTGTTCGATGGCGACAATCCCGCGACCGACATCGACGCGGGAGACCTCGTTGAGGTGACCGGTACGGTGGTCGAGCACTTCGGCGAAACACAGATCAGCGCAAGTTCCGTACGCGTCGTGGGCCGCGGCGGCGTGGTCGCACGCCCACTGAGCCTGCCGTTCATTGCCGCAACGACCAACAGCGACGGCGACCCGGTCGCCGACCTCGAACGCTACGAGGGGATGGTCGTCGAGCTGCTCGGCACGCTGACCGTGAGCGGTCATCACAACCTCGAGCGATTCGGTACGGTGGTCCTGTCGGAGGGCGGCCGCCTTGTGCAGTTCACGAACGGCAACGCGCCGGATATTGCGGGCTACACGGCACACAAAGAGATGAACGCGCGCCGCAGCATCGTCCTCGATGACGGCCTGCGCGTGCAGAACCCTGCCGAGATTCATTACCTCGATGCGGGCGCGGCAGCGAATTACTCCATTCGATCCGGCGACACGGTCGACGGGGTTACGGGTGTGCTGCGCTATTCCCGCGGCAGTGGTGGCAGTGGCGACGAGACGTGGCGCCTGATGCCGACCGTGGACCCGGTATTCACGGCAGCCAATCCCCGACCGAGCGCACCCGCGGTCGGCGGCTCGGTTCGGGTCGCGAGCTTCAACGTGCTTAACTTTTTCACAACGATCGATGGCGGACAATCGAACTGCGGACCCCAGGCGGATCAATCCTGCCGCGGTGCGGACAGCAGCACCGAGTACGCGCGGCAGCTCGAGAAAACCGTGACGGCGTTGACGATGCTCGACGCAGACATCATCGGGTTGATCGAACTGGAGAACAATGCGAGCGAGTCCCTGGGTGCGCTGGCCGATGCCATGAACACACGCCTGGGTTCCGCGGACTATGCCTGGGTCGATACCGGGACGATTCACGACGATGCCATCAAGACGGGCTTCCTGTATCGCAGCACGAGGGTGTCGACGCTGGGTAACTTTGCGTTGCTTAACCGCGGTGTCGACTCGCGCTTCAACGATGCCCGCAACCGCCCCGCGCTCGCGCAGTCATTTGTGCTCGATGCGGACGGCGCGGTTCTCACGGTTGCCGTGAATCACCTGAAGTCCAAGGGGTCGTCCTGCGACGCGGACGGTGACCCGAACCTCGGCGACGGCCAGGGAAACTGCAATATCACGAGAACCAACGCCGCCGCCGCGCTCGCGGACTGGCTGGCCACCGACCCGACTGGCAGCGGTGACAGTGACGTCTTGATTATCGGCGACCTGAATGCGTACCTCGAAGAGGACCCGCTGGCGACACTTGCCAACGCCGGCTTCACGAACCTGCTCCGCGCGCAGGCAGCGCCATATTCATTCGTATTCGACGCACAGGCCGGCGCGCTGGATCACGCCATCGTCTCCGCGAGCCTCGCGCCGCAGGTCGTGGCAACGATGGAGTGGCATATCAACGCCGACGAACCGCAACTGCTCGACTACAACCTCGAGAACGGTCGCGACCCGGGCCTGTTTGACGGCACGACGCCGTACCGGGCATCGGACCACGACCCGGTCGTGATCGGCATCAACCTCAGCAACTAGTGCCTATTCCGGTTTCCGGAACTTGAGCGTCATGCGATTGGACTCGCCAACCGCTTCGAGCTCGGCCCTGAGCTCCGGATTGTCCGCGCTCGTTGCCAGCGTGGGCGGCAGGCGCCAGACGATATCGTCCTCGCCCGGCTGATCCTTCGGGTTTGCGTTGATATCGCTCTCCCCGACGTACTCAAAGCCGGCGGCCTCCGCTGCGGCGATGACGAAGCCCTTCTTCAGGTAACCGTGGCTGCCGTCGGCGAAGGCATCCGGCATTTCGTCGCGCGCATGATGCTGCACGACGCCGAAGACGCCACCCGGTTTCAGAACGGCATAGGCATCGGCCAGTGCGGTTGTAAGAAAGCCACCCTGCGATTCGAATCTCGCAAGATTGTGCAGGACGCGTGCGAAGAACACGACGTCGGCCGTGCCTTTCATTTCCTCGGGCAGGGACCCCATGACGAACGCATCCACGCTCGCCCCTGACTCGCCGCGCCAGGCTTGCGCATCGGCGGGAAAGTCGGTCGTCCACGTACTTTGCTTCTCCATGAACTCTGCTGTACCGAACGCGAAGTTGGGCCAGATTTCCATCGCATAGTTGGCGCCGATGAGATGACCTTCGCTGCCGAGGTACGGCAGCAGGACCTTCGTGTACCAGCCACCTCCTGGCAGGCCTTCAACCACGGTCATGCCTGGCTCGATACCGATGAACTCGAGCGTCTCTTTGGGATGGCGGTACTCGTAGCGGGCCTTCATTTCATCGGGCTGGGCATCGAGAACAGCCGCCAACGGATCCATCTCCGCTACGGGTTCCACCGGGGCCGGCGTCTCGGCAACGGGTTCAGCGGCCTGCTGGCAACCGAAAAGTATGAGGGCAGACAATAGGGCTAGACTGTATTTCATGATGAACCTCGGAGCGCGTGTGTTGGTTCGGATGAGTATGCGTCACTCGGGATCGCTCAACAACGTGTGCAGTTCCATGGCAGGACACCGGTGATGGCGCGGACTTATCTCGCCGCCGTATCGAGGAAGTCGATCGCTTCGTCGAGATCGTCGTATTCGGGCGTGCTGTGGCCCATACCGCGAATAACCATGAGCCTCGTGTTTTCGACGCCTGCCTTGCGGAAAGCACGGTTTGCCCGCCGGGACTCGCCGAGCGCCGAGTCCCGCTCGCCCGTGAGAAACACGTAGCGATTCGATCGCATTTTCTCGAGGTCCCCGGGACTTTCGAGCTGCGACGTCTCGGCCCCACAGAAGAAGATACCGCCCGTAAACAGGTTCGGATTGCTGGTCGCGAGCATGGTTGCGGCCTTGCCGCCCCCGGAAAAGCCGCTGATATAAAAGCGTTCGCGGTCTACGACGTAGTCTATTTCGATTGCCAGGACGGCGAGTGTCGCCATCAAGATGCGGCGCCGGACCAGGACCCAGTTGCCGGACTGGTTGGCGCCGATCCAGATGAGGTTGCGGTCGTCCATGACCCGGTTCCACCGGTAGGGAAGTCGACCGGATCTCGTGGGGCTTATGTAGACGAGCACTCCAGGCGGCGAGTCGGCCCGATAGCCTTCCGGCACGTAGACTTCCCAGGTGATCGCTTCGTCGGGCGCGATGACGGCTTCGACTTCGCTCGCAGCCTCGCCCAGCAGTTCCTCTGCGGTGAACGTGAGCGTGAGCCGGCCGGTGGCTGCCGAGAGCTCATCGGTGTTTGCGCCGTGCGTCGAGGCCGTCGCGATGAACGCGACGAGGGTGCATAGTCTTGCGACGCCCTTCATGCCTTCATCTATAGGTCTGTGCTGGTTTCCGGTTTCGGCGGTTCAACCTGCAGTTCTTTTTGTTCAAGCATGATTGAGCGGCTGTTGTCTTCTTGCGCCTTGTCAGCCGCTTCTTTGTCTTTCAGGAACGCTTCGTACTCACTCGACAGTGCTTCCGCGCGCTCCTGGTGTTGCTCTTCCTTGTACTCGGCCGAGGTTTCGCGAACGCCTGAAATCACGTGGCTCGCCGGAAAACCAGCCGCTTGATCGATGACCGAATCGCGCAAACCGGCGCAGCCACCCAGCAATACAAGAACGAGGCCGGCGAACAGCCAATAGGCTCTATTTCCAAGCAATGCTGTATCTCCTTTGAAGAATGACCGGGGCGACCACTACCGATCAGACGCACTAGCGGACCAGTTTATCACCTCGCTTGCCGGCCAGGAGCAGACCGACGCCTGCGAACTCACTTGCCAATGATCTCTTTCCTTGCGTCCGCCAGCCCCGAGGTTAGCAGCACCCAGCCGCCGACGAGCGTCCCGCCGATGGGCCAGGGAAGGCCGACCACGATACCGGCCAGCAGCGCCTTCAGGGTTGCACTCCACAATGCATCGTTTGCTGCCTTCCGCTGCGCCAGGAAGGCGCCCCCGCTGCCCAGCACAAAGCCAAGGACCATCACGACCGGTGTCGCCAGCCAGGCCGAGAGGACGTTCGATGAGAACAGCAGCCAGTCCAGTACCAGGATCCACAGGCCTGTGGCGGGGAGGATTAGTCGCCGCTGCTTTGGATGAAAGAGCCAACGCACGAGGCCTCCGGACTTGCGCGACGGCGCTTGCTCATCCGTTTCCGGATTTTCGACTTTGGATTCAGTCACGTCGTTCATCAACTATTTGCGTGCCATGGCGCGTCTTCTCCTCGCGGTCAATATTAGCTGGTTGTATCGACACCGGGCCAGCGTGCCGCTGATTGATTGCGCTGCAGCCAGAGCAACCAGCCGACGACGACCATGCCCACCGTCGCAACAACCGCGAGGAACAGGAAGTAGTTCTGGTGGCCGACAGGCCCCGGGTTTGCATCGAGTATGCGGCCGGTGATCGGCCCGAAGAATATTTCCGGCGTGTAGCCGATGAAGGACACCGTTCCCGCGACCGCACCTGTCAGGTACGGCGGCACCCGGTTCTCTTCAAGCAACGCGAAATAGACACCGCGCAGCATGAATACGGCGAACACGCTGACCAGCAGGTTGCCGTAGATGATGTACAGCCCGGCGCCGACCGGCATGTAGATGGCCAGCGCTGCGTAGGAAACGACGAGCATCATGAAACAGGCACCGACGGTCTTCCCGGCCGCCCAGCGATCGGCAATCAAACCCGCGACGACAGCCGCAACAGGTCGCACGTAGGTGGCATAGGCCGTGATCCTGGCGCCATCGACCTCATTCATGCCGAGCACCTGCACGGCATACAGCGAATAGTTGTCGAAGCCCTTGTAGCCGCAGTACGCGCAGATGATCACGCCCGCCTGTGCCCAGACGAGAGGACGACCGAGCACCGCGACGGCATTGCGAAACAGGGCGATCGTCGAGTCACCGATGTGTTTGATAGCTGGGATGAACAGCCAGGTCAGTGCGGCCGTCGCGAGCGTCACACCCGAGTAAAAGAAGATGACCCAGCGAAAGGCGTCGCGACGCTCGTCGTTGTTGAGCTGGTCCAGGTTGTCGGGCATGAATGAGGCGAGCAGGACCACGCCGAGTGAGGCAAGCAATGCAGCCACCAGCCCGCGGCCGCCCTCGAGAATCCCGAATGCCATGCCCTGCTCGTCATGACCGCCCCATTCACGCGTCGCCCGTATCAGCGCTGCCCAGAACAACAGGATCGTCGTGATGCCCCAGTAGCCGAACAGTAGCGCGAGGCCAACGGAGCCGGGGAATGTCGCCATGTACAGGCCACCCGCACTGGTGGTGATCAGCGATGCCGTCAGCAGGCCTCTTGCGGAAAACCGATCTGCCAATGCGCCGCCAGGGAAGTAAGCTATCATGGCCATGATGCCGTACACGGCGAAAAAATCACCCAGCTGCGTGTTCGTCAGCTCGAAGGCTTCGAGCATGGTGGGCCGAAAGAAGCGCGTCGTGTGAAACGGGAGCAGGAATACGATTTCCCCCGCAAAGATGAGCGTCAGCATGAGCATGAAGCGTGACAACATCCAAACAACCATACAGGATCGCCCGAGGAGATGGCTGATGAAACGAATTTCACTGGTCGCGTTACTGTTTACGCTGGGTTTCGCGTCGGCAGCGGTCGCAGGCGCCCCCGGAACCATGCGTGTCGACTATTTTCACGGCGGTAACAACACGACGGAGATGTTTTCGCTCGACCAGGTGGTCGTCGAGCCGTTGCCCTGGACGGGCAATATGGCACAGCCGCTCGACAAGACGTCGCGCGGCAAATACCTGTTCGAGATCGTCGATCCGGAGAGCGGCAATGTCGCCTGGTCGCGCAGCTTCAGCAGCATCTACGGCGAGTGGGAGACGACGGGCGAGTCGCGGCAGATCAACCGCTCGTTTCACGAGTCGGTGCGATTCCCGGCGCAGGAAGCAACGTTCGAGCTGGTCATCAAGAAGCGCGGGCCCGGCAACGAATTCGTCGAGGTCTGGCGCATCAAGCTCGATCCGACGGACGTACTCGTGCATCACGAGTCGGCCATGTATGCCGAACACGTCGTTGCGATTCACACGAGCGGCGACCCGGCGACCAAGGTCGACCTGCTGCTCATGGGTGACGGCTACACGGCCGACAGAGCACGACAAGTTCATTGCGAGGGCCAAGGAACTGACCGAAGTCCTGTTCGCCACGTCGCCCTTCAAGGAGCGCATGGACGACTTCAACGTCTGGGCCATCGCGCCGCCGGCCGCCGAGTCCGGCGTATCCCGGCCGTCAACGGGCACCTTCCGGGATTCACCCATCGGCGCGACCTACGACGCGTTTCGTTCCGAGCGCTACGTGCTGACGTTCGATAACAAGTCGATGCGCCGCATCGCGTCGTCAACGCCCTACGATTTCATCGAGATACTGACCAACACCGAGGTGTACGGTGGCGGCGGTATTTACGGCCTGTACAGCACGGCGGCGGCGAACAGCGAATGGGCGCCCTACCTGTTCGTGCACGAGTTCGGTCATCACTTTGCCGGGCTGGCGGACGAGTACTACACGAGCTCCGTCATGTACGAGGCGCCGACCGAGATCACGGAACCCTACGAGCCCAACGTCACGGCCCTGCTCGATCCGGACAACCTCAAGTGGAAGCACCTCATGACGCCGAACACGCCGCTGCCGACGTCGTGGCCCAAGGAAAAGTTTGAGAAGCACTCTATCGCCTACCAGGAAATCCGTCGCCAGATGCGGGCCGACAACGTGCCCGAAGCCGAGATGAACAAGCTGTTCCGCGACAACCAGGTGTTCGTGGAGAACCTGTTCGACGAGTCGGGCCGCAAGGGTGTGGTCGGTGCGTTCGAGGGCGGCAACTACCAGGCAACAGGCTATTACCGGTCGGAGCAGAACTGCATCATGTTCACGAGAACCGAGGCGTTCTGCGCGGTATGCGCAGAAGCGATAGAGAAAGTTATTGATGAGTACACGTTGGAGAAATAGACGCTGGAGAGGACCATGAGAACCGTATTTGCCGTATTCGTTCTGTTGTTCGCGTGCGCGGTCAACGCCACGGACGTCGATATCAACTACAAGAAGTACGTACTGGACAACGGCCTGACGCTGATCGTCCACGAGGACCACAAGGCCCCGATTGTGGCCGTGAACGTCTGGTACCACGTGGGCTCCAAGAACGAGAAAGAGGGCAAGACGGGATTCGCGCACCTGTTCGAACACCTGATGTTCAACGGTAGCGAAAACTTCAACGACGACTGGTTCAAACCCTTCGATCGCGTCGGCGCCACGGGATTGAACGGCACCACGAACTTCGATCGCACCAACTATTTCGAAGTGGTGCCGAAGAACGCGCTCGATTTCGCGCTATGGATGGAATCCGACCGCATGGGTCACCTGCTCGGGGCGATCGACCAGGACAAGCTCGACGAACAGCGCGGCGTTGTGCAGAACGAAAAACGCCAGGGTGAAAACCAGCCCTACGGCAAGGTCTTCATCACGGCTTTCCAGAACATCTTCCCCAAAGGCCACCCGTACTCGTGGTCCGTGATCGGCTACATGGAGGACCTGGAAGCCGCGAGCCTCGAGGATGTCCACGAGTGGTTCAAGCAGTACTACGGCGCCGCCAATGCCGTGATCGTCGTGGCGGGCGATGTCGATCCCGAGGACGTCAAGGCACGCGTTGAGCATTTCTTTGGCGCCATTCCGCCCGGCCCGCCGCTCATCAAGCAGGATATCTGGATCCCCGATCTCGTCGGCACGCACCGCCAGGTCATGCAGGACCGCGTACCACAGGCACGTCTCTACAAGATCTGGATGATGCCGGAACTCGGCAACGTGGAAGCCGATCATCTCGACCTGGTTGCCGGCATCCTGTCGGAGGGCAAGACCTCCAGGCTCTACAAGCGGCTGGTCCATGACGACCGCATCGCGAGCGATGTAACCGCCTTCGCGTTCCCCATGGAAATCGCAGGTCTGTTCGGCGTCATAGCAACGGCCATGCCGGACCAGGACCTGGCCGCTGTCGAAGCGGCGATCGACGAGGAAGTCGCCCGGTTTCTCGCCGGCGGGCCGACGCGCGATGAGCTGACGCGGATTACGACCCGCCGCAAAGCGGCGTTCGTGCGCGGTGTCGAGCGGGTCGGCGGTTTCGGCGGCAAGTCCGACGTGCTCGCGACCAATGAAGTCTACCTCGGCGATCCGGGCGCTTATAAAGACACGCTGCGCATCTGGGACACGGCTCGCGCGGCCGAACTCACGGCAGCCGCCAACAAGTGGATGGCGCGCGGCCAGTACGTGCTCGAAGTGCAGCCCTACGAGGAGCGCACGGTCGCCGAAAGCAAAGTGGATCGCTCGCGGCTTCCCGAGGTCGGCGACCCACCGGCGGTTCGCTTCGACACGTTCGAACGCGCGCAGCTCGCCAACGGGCTCAAGATCATTCTCGCCCAGCGCGACGCGGTACCCGTCGTCAATATGCGCCTGATCGTCGATGCCGGCTTCGCGGCCGACCAGTTCGGGCTGCCCGGCACCGCATCGCTTGCGATGAACATGCTGGATGAAGGCACCAAGAACCGCACCGCACTCGAGATCAGCGACGAGCTGGCGAACCTCGGCGCAACACTGGCGACCGGCTCCAATCTCGACGTGTCCGTCGTGAGCATGTCCGCGCTCACCGAAAATCTCACCGGCTCGCTGGACCTGTTCGCCGACGTCATCCTGAACCCGATCTTTCCGCAGGACGATTTCACGCGTTTACGCGACCAGCAGCTCGCGAGAATTCAGCAGGAGAAGGTGCAGCCTGTAAGCATGGCGATCCGCGTCATTCCCAAGCTGCTTTACGGTGAAGGTCACGCGTACAGCCTGCCGATGTCAGGGACCGGTTCGGAGGACTCGGTGAAGTCCCTGGATACGAACGCACTCAAGCGTTTCCATGCGGACTGGTTCAAGCCGAACAACGCGACGCTCGTGGTGGTCGGCGACACGAGCCTCGATGTGCTGGTGCCGCAACTCGAGAAGCAGTTCGGCAAATGGAAAGCCGGCGACACGCCGCAGAAGAATATCGGCCAGGTGGCGCACCGGTCGGCATCCACCGTGTACCTCGTTGACCGCCCGGACTCCGAGCAGTCGCTGATCCTGGCAGGCCACGTCGCCCCGCCCAAAGGCGCCGAGAACGACATCGCGATCGAGGCGATGAACGAAGTGCTCGGCGGCAGTTTTGCGGCGCGCATGAACATGAACCTGCGCGAAGACAAGCATTGGGCGTACGGTGCAAACAGCGGGCTCATGGACGCCAAGGGACAGCGGCCGTTCTACGTGTATGCGCCCGTGCAGACCGACAAGACGGCGCCGGCCATGGCCGAGATCCTGAAGGAAGTCACGCAGATTCGCGGTGACCGTCCGCCAACCGCCGACGAAGTCGCGAGAGCCAAGGACAAGAACACGCTGACGCTCGCAGGGCGCTGGGAGACGGCGAATGCCGTCGCCAACTCCCTGGCCGAGATGGTGCGCTACGACCTGCCCGAGAACTACTGGGACGAGTACCCGGACATGGTGCGGTCGCTGTCGGACAAGCAGATCCTGGACGCCGCCGTCGAGGTCGTGCGGCCTGACAACATGGTCTGGGTCGTGGTCGGCGATCGCGCGAAGATCGAGGAGGAAATCCAGGGCCTCGAGATCGGCGATATCGTGCACATGGACGCGGATGGCAACGTGCTGGACTGATTTTTGGGGGCAGGACGGCCACGATATAGGCCTTTTCGACGACTTTCGTTAATTATCGATGAAAACACCGATTTGTTTACATTATCGGTGTTTTCATCTATAGTTAGGACTGCGACACCGCGCTCCAGGAGGAGGCCGTATGGGTACGTATGCCGTGCTGACCGGGGATATCGTGAAGTCGCGTGACATCTCGCCGAGGTCACGCCTGCTCGCGGTATTGAAGGAGGCGCTCGACACCGCGAAGGAGCACTACGCGGCCGACTACGACCTCTATCGCGGTGACAGCTTCCAGGTCGTCGTCCCCTCCGCGCCTGCGGCCGCGCTCGTGGCCATCGTCATCCGGTCGAAGCTGAAATCGCAGGCCCGCAGGGCCAGTGAGACCTGGGACGCGAGAATCTCGGTCGGCATCGGCGAGATCACTTACCATGGGGAGGATATTTCACAGTCCGACGGCCCGGCGTTCCTGTTGTCGGGCCAGGGCATGGACGAGTTGAACAAGACGCACAGGCGACTGATCATCAAGACGCCGTGGGACGAAGCAGACCGGTCGCTGGCGTTGCTTACGCGCTTCGCGGACGACATTGTCAGTAACTGGACCGGGTACTCCGCGGAGACGGCTTTCTACAGCCTGCTCTACAATGAGTCGCAGAGTGCCATGGCGAGGCGGCTGGGCAAGAGCCAGTCGACGATCAACAACCGCATGGCGACGGCCAAGCTGGATCTCGTAAGAGCGTACATCCAGCACGTGACGGAGCATATCGAATGGCGGACACGGGCATGAGCGGAATACCCTTACTGTTGCTGCTGTTCCTGGCGCACGTCCTGGGCGATTTTATTTTGCAGCGCGCGGCCTGGGTAGACGAGCGCTACGAAAAGCACTACCGGTCGAAACGGCTGTACGCCCACGCGGTAATTCATGCCGTCCTGCCGCTCGCGGTTCTGTGGTGGCTTTTCGGGCCGTCGTGGAAAGTGCTGGGTATCGCCGCCCTCATCGGCACGACCCATTTCGTCATCGACCTGCTCAAGTCCTACACGCCACCGGGACGCATGAGCTGGTTCGTTATCGATCAACTGCTGCACCTGCTGGTTCTCGGCCTGGCCTGGCTGTGGGCGACAGACCAGTGGAGCCTGTTGGCCGACCTGCGCACGCTGGCAACGAACGAAGATGTGCTGCTGGTTCTCATCGGCTACGTCGTCGTCATCTGGCCGTTCTCCATCGTCATCGAGCTGATCTGCAGGACCTGGGCGAAAGACACCCTGGACATCGGCTCGCTCGCGAACGCGGGCAAACGGATCGGCCAGCTCGAACGCTTCCTCGTGTTGACGTTTATTCTCGTCGACCAGTTTGCCGCCATCGGCTTTTTGCTCGCGGCCAAGTCCATCCTGCGTTTCGGTGACACGAAAGAGGCGAACCACAGGAAGATAAACGAGTACATCCTGGTGGGGACGATGACGAGTTTCGCGATCACGATCGCGTTCGGGCTGGTGATCAGGGCGCTGATCCTCGCGACTTGATCCCGTCTTTTGCATGCCAAGGCTGGATGACTTAAGCGATGCGGAACTGGTCGACCTGTGCAACACAGGCGATCGCAGCGATGCCATTGCGGCCTTCGAGACGCTCTACGCACGTCACAAGGACTATGTGGTACGCGTTGCGTTTCGTTACGTGGGCGATGCCGACCTCGCGCTCGACGTCTTGCAGGACACGTTCAGCTATCTCCTCGGGAAGTTCCCACCGCCCGGTGAGGGGCTAAGACTCGATGCCCAACTGCGGACGCTTCTCTATGTCGTTGCGAAGAACAACGCGATCTCGTTACTCCGCAAGGGGAGCAAGGCCGACTCCGGTGGCGACATTGACCCGGACGACGTTGCCGGCGCCCGGCTACCGGGACTCGAGCGACCTGACGGCATTGCTACGCGGCCTTACCCCGGGTCAGCGCGAGATCATCACGCTGCGGTTTATCGACGACCATTCCCTGCAGGCCATCGGCGAGATCCTCGACATCCCGCTCGGCACCGTGAAATCCCGGCTCCACAAGGCTGTCGAGGCGATGCGTAAGCTGCCGAGCGTCAAAGACTTTTTCGAAAAATGAACCTTTCGGGCGGCTGCTGCGCTTAATACTCAAGGAGCGCAGCACTATGCACGAAGAAGACAACCTCGAAGGACTGCCCGACGAGCTCGTCGCCGAACTCAAAACGGCGGACAAGCCCGGCCCGCTGATCACAGCCAAGGTCGACCGGTCGATAGCAAACCTCGCACGCGAGCAATTTGCGGCCCGGCCCGAACGGCGGCGCCGCGTTGCACCCGCATGGTATGCCGTCGCCGCCACGGTGGTGCTTGCCGTGCTCGTACTGCCGTTCAGCAACCGGCTGGGAACGGATGACGGCGCGCTTTATGCCGACGTCGACCACTCGGGCCAGATCGATATCGCCGATGTCCTGACCCTGGCACGCCGCAGCGACGGCAAGGTGTCCCAGGCTGAACTCGACGCCTTCGCCATGAAAGTTGTATCACTGACCGACACGGGAGACGCGTCGTGAACCGCTGGCTACGCGTCATCGCGCTACTGATGCTGTTCACCGCATCGTCGGCACTGGCCGACGCGCCGATCCGGTTTGCAACCGTCGATGTGTACATCGACGCCGCCGAACCGATGGCCGCATGGCAGCTCGAGTTCTTTGCGGTAAGCGGCAGGATGCAGGTGGTCGGCGTCGAGAACGGTGACAGCACGGCATTTGACGGCGCGCCCTACTACGACCGCGAAGCCGTGGAGAACGGCAGAGCGGATCGCATCGTCGTCGCCGACTATACGCTCGCCGACCAGGACGAGCTGCCCAGCGGCCGGGTGCGCGTCACGACGCTGCACCTGATGCTGTCCGGCGACGCAGCACCGGAGTTCAATACGCGGCTGATCGTCGCATCGACTTACCAGGGAAAGAGAATGAACGCAGGGATCAGTTTCGAGATCGCTGAAGGGAGCAAGCAATGATCAAGATGAACCGTACATGGATCAGTCGACTGGCCGTACTCGTGGCTACCGCGGGATTGGTTGTGGGCTGCGCAATGGAAACGATGCCCGATTCCCCGCCGGAGCCCCAGCCGGAGCGTGATGGCGACCGGAGTGCGGACGCCGCAGTCGAAGAAATCGTGGTTACCGGGACGAAACGAGCCGAGCGCGGGCGCCTGGGCCGCGAGAGCAGAGCCAGGACGGAGAGTGCCGCAGGTCACGCCTGGGTTGGCTTTAGGTCCGACTCGCAAGTTGACGAAGCCCTCCCCTACGCGGGCGACGAGGAAATCTGGGTCATCCAGAAACCGGCCGCCACCGACGAGCCGGGATCCGACGAGCCGGGCACCGGCTCGATGGTTGCCACCGTTAATGCGAAAGAGGTGCCACTGCCGCTGCAGCACACCGCTGTCAAAGCACAGATCGACGGCTACATCAGCACGGTCAACGTCCGGCAGGCATTCACCAATCCTTTCGACAGCAAGATCGAAGCGGTCTACCTGTTCCCGCTGCCCGAGAAAGCCGCCGTCAGCGAGTTCCTGATGATCATTGGTGAAAGAAAGATTCGCGGCATCCTGCGGGAGAAGGAAGAAGCGAAGGAGATCTACGAGGCCGCGCGTTCGCAAGGCTACCGGGCGAGCCTCATGGTCCAGCATCGCCCGAACATCTTCGAGCAGAAGGTCGCGAACATCGAGCCCGGCAAGTCGATCGACGTCGACATCAAGTATTTCCATACGCTCAGCTACAACGACGGCTGGTATTCGTTCGTGTTCCCGACCGTGGTCGGCCCGCGTTACAACCCGCCCGGGCACAGCGACCCGATCAAGGCGCTGCCGCGCCAGGACACCACGACGCAGGATACGGGCGTGCGCTACCTGCGGCCCGACGAACGTTCGGGGCATGACATCAGCATCGACGTCACGATCAACGCGGGCGTGGACATCGAGGAGCTGCGCTCGACGCACAAGATCGTGGCGACACAAGACGACGAGCAATCCGCCTCGGTACAGCTCGCGGCCGGCTCGACAATTCCGAACAAGGATTTCATCCTCGACTTCCGCGTCGCGGGCGACACGATGAAGTCCGACCTCCTGACCTACGTGGACCCGGCGACGCAGCAGGGCTACTTCACGTTGATGCTGTACCCGCCGGACGCCACGGACGACCTGGAACGCCGCAACATGGAACTCGTGTTTGTCATCGACGCGTCCGGATCGATGCACGGCACGCCACTCGCACAGGCGAAGGACGCCGTGCTCGCGGCACTCGATCACCTGCAGGAAGGCGATACGTTCCAGATCATCCGCTTCTCGGACAACGCCAGCCAGTTCGGTCGCAAGCCGGTACCGGCGAACAGGGCAAACATCGAGCACGCGCGGCGTTACCTCGCGAACCTCAACGGCGGTGGCGGCACGCAAATGATCGAGGGCGTGAAGGCGGCGCTCGACTTTCCGCACGACCCGGCGCGGCTGCGTTTCGTCTCGTTCCTGACTGACGGCTACATCGGCAACGAGATCGAGATCCTGGGCGAAGTGCACAAGCGCATCGGCGCGAGCCGCATCTTCAGCTTTGGCGTGGGCTCGTCGGTTAACCGCTATCTCATGGAACGCATGGCCAGGATCGGCAAGGGCGCCGTGGCCTATCTCGGTCCGCAGGACTCCGGGTACGAGATCATGGACGGCTTCTTCAAGCGCATCAGCCACCCGGCGCTGACCGATGTACGCATCGACTGGCAGGGCATGGCGGTCAGCGACGTCTACCCGTCCGTGTTGCCCGATGTCTTCGTTGGGCGACCGATCGTTGTGACCGGCAAGTACTTAGGACCCGCCAATGACGTGAGAGTGCTCGGACGCCAGGGCAACGCCGACCACAGCGTTGTCATCGAAAACAGCAATGACACGAGCAGCGCACCCCAGCTCGCCAAGACCTGGGCACGCATGCGCATTGCCGAGCTCGCGGACCGCAAGACCTGGAGTGCCGATCCCTACGATGAGATCGGCGAAGAGATCAAGGCCACGGCGTTGCAGCATCAATTGATGTCGGACTACACGTCGTTTGTTGCCGTGGACACCTCGGAACGCACCGAGGGCGACTACGGCACCACCGTGCACCAGGCCGTGCCGGTGCCGGATGGCGTGCGCTACGAAACCACCGTCGAAGAAGACTAGGGAGCTGTAATGAACAAAAGGATGACATGGGTAACGTTTCTATTCGCATTGGTGCTGGTCACAGGCTGCGGCACGCACTACGTGACGCCGGGCGGCGGCTTCTCGATGGGCGCAATCGCGGGAATTGACGAACAGATCGACGGCGACATCAGCAAGCACTTTGAGACCAGGCCTGCGGCAGCGTTTCCCGCCCACATCGCGGTGGTGCGCATCCAGGATTCGGGCTATCGGACCAAAACGCAGCATGGCTACGGGCATGGCCGCTACTCCGTGGTCACAACGCGGGACATCGAAACGGACGAAGCGTTCGAGCGGCTGCAGAAGCTGCCCGACGTCAATGGCGTGGCACCGATCGGACGCATGCTCGTACCCGTGAACGCCAACTCCATCAAGGACCTGCGCATGCCCGCCGCCAGGCTGCATGCGGACATGGTGCTCGTTTACTCGGTCGATACGTCCCTGTATGTCGACGGCAAGCAGCTCGGACCGTTGTCCATGATCTCCCTGGGGTTGATTCCCAACAAGAAGGCACACGTCACGGCCACCGTCGCCGGCATGCTGGTCGATGTGCGTACGGGATATATCTACGGCACAACGGAGGCCTCGGATACGCAGGAGCAACGCACGACGGTCTGGGCGACCGAGATGGCGATCGAGAAAGCGCGCGCCAGGGCAGAAACGAATGCGTTTGCGGGGTTTGTCGGGGAGTTTGAGGAGATGTGGGGTGATGTTGTGGGTGTCTACAAGGACGGGCCGGTGGCGCAGCTTGGCGATGACCTTCCTCGGAACCGGTACTACACCATTCAGCTGGAAAGCAGGCCGACCAAGAACCAGTAATGGAAAAGCGAACCCTCTACATATGGGAATCTTGTGCTAATGTTGCGACCTGTTTGGGGGCCGCAGGGAGCGGCGGTAAATACTCGATTGCTTGGGAGAGATAGCATGAGGATAAGAAAGAGCACTCTATTCACCTGTCTTGGCGCGGTAGCCATTGCCGCCACGGGACTCACCAGTACGGCAGCGTACGCGCAGAACGAAAACGCCGCGCGGCGCCAGGCTGTCATCGACTACTGGACCGCCGAGCGCCGTGCCGCCGCGGAACCGCGCGATCTTCGCATCGACCATCGGGGCCTGGGCTACCTGCGCCGCGCCGACGGCTCGCTGACGCCGTACGGGCACCAGGTAGCGGCGGCCAACAACGGCAGGCCGACGACCAACGCCAAGCCGGTCGACGATACCGAGCCGCCGCAGATCTCGAATCTGGATCCGGCCGCCAACGACACGATCGGCGATTCCCATACGTTTTCTGCGACCGTTACCGACAACGTGGGCTTGCGCTCGGTGACCTTCATCATCACGTTTCCCTCCGGTACGACAGACAGCTTCGCGGCATCGAATACGGGCGGAGATACCTGGTCAGCGACGCTGTCCGGCTTTACCGACGGCGACTGGAGCTGGCAGGTCGAGGCCACCGACACCGGGAAACGCGGCGGTAACACGGCCGTCTCCGCCGCCACGCCGTTCATGGTCAACGGCGGCGGCACCGGCAACGGCGACACCGTCATTAGTGCGCAGTGGACCGGCGGTGGCGACATCCAGCTGTCCGCGGGTCGTCTGTTCTACGAGATGCCGTCCAACCCGAGACGCAAACGCTGGGCAGGCTACGTCTGCTCGGGTACCGTCGTCACCGACGGCGCGACCGGTCGTTCGGTCATCCTGACCGCCTCGCACTGCGTGTACGACGATGCAAACAGTTCTTTCGCGCGCAACGTGCTGTTCATTCCTGACCAGGCGGGTACGACGGGCAGCGGCACCGATAGCAACTGCAGCAACGATCCGATTGGCTGCTGGGTCGCGGCGTATGGTGTGGTTGACGTCAACTGGACGACCTCGACGTTCCCCGACAACATTCCGTGGGACTACGGTTTTTATGTCGTCGATGATGACCCAAGCTCGCATTCGCCGGGCCTGAATGCCAGCTCCGATACGCTGGACGTGGCGACACCGCAATTCACGATCGACTTCAGCGCGCCGAGCGTGGACGACGGTATCGTCGGTGCGGCCTCGCCCGACTTCACGCACGGGCTGGGCTACTCCTACAGCGACGACCCGAACTTCATGTTCTGCGCCGAGGACATGACGACCGAGGGCACGGACAACTGGTGGATCCCGAGCTGCGGCCTGTCCGGCGGTTCCTCAGGCGGTCCGTGGATTCAGCCAATGAGCAACGGTGCGGGGCCGGTCATCTCGGTCAATTCCTGGGGCTACACGACGAGCCCGGGCATGGCCGGACCGAAGCTGAACGGAACGTCCGCGTTCTGCGTTTACGACGCCGCCGCGAATACGACCACGTTCCTGGTCAACCCGGCTGACGGCGACGCCGGTTATGCCATAACCTGTAACTAGGCAGTTTCCGGTTTCAGGCAGCAAGGCGCCCGCGGTATCCGCGGGCGCTTTTTTCGTTCTGGAAACGTTGTCGTCGCTTGGTTCGGGCCCATTTGCCTTCACAGGCTGCCGGTATAATGTTCGATCTCCGAAACAACGAACAGGCGGACTCTGGTGCGCTGCGAAAAAGCTGTCACTCAATCCAGGTTGTATGCTCGTAGGCGCGGCTGGCTGATCGGTGCCGTGAGCGCGGCGTTGGTTGCCTGCGGCGGCGGTGGCGGCACGTCCAGCTCTTCCGGAGCAGCCCCACCGAATACGTTCGTGGCAACCTCCGTAGAGAGCGCCCTTGATCACGGTGTCGCAAGCGGCCTGGATGGCATCTGGGTCTACGTGGACGATGGAAGTGGCGCGCCGGAATTCAAGGCCGCGGGCAACCAGGACCGCGCCACGCTTGCCCCTGCCGATGTCAGCAACCTCTTCAAGATTGCCAGTATCAGCAAGATGTTCATCGCGGTTAGCGGCACCAAGATGGCAACAGCGGGTACCCTGCAGCTGGACGACACGCTGGCACAGTGGTTGCCCGATCTGGCCACGCGCATCGAGAACGCGGACAGCATTACCGTGCGACACCTATTGCTTCACCGCAGTGGCGTTCCCGACTTCGACAGCGTTCCGGGCTTTAGCTGGAACGACGCGCATACCGATATCGACGCACTTCTCGAGCTGGTGCTGGACCGCCCGGCCGATTTTGCGCCCGGCGCCCGTTACGAGTATTCCAATACCAACTACCTGTTACTGGGTCGCCTGTTCGATACGGCACTGGGCTATCACCACCACCTGTTCGTACAGGACGAGATCCTGGCACCGTTGGGCATGATGAATACCTATTCCCTGCTTGGCGACGCCGATATCACGCAACTGGCCCACGGGTACTGGAATGGCGTCGACCGTATTGATCAGGACTATGTCGTGCCCGGCGGCTCGATGGTTTCGACGGCAGAAGAAGTGGGCATCTTCCTGCGCGCGCTCGCGACCGGCAGCCTGCTTACACCGGATGAGCGGCAGACTTACGAGTCGCTGTTCACGGGCTTTGGTCATTCGGGCTGGTTGCCCGGCTACCAGAGTAACGCCCAGTATTTCTCGGACATGGACACGGTACTCGTGCAGTTCGTTAACGAAACAGGCGGCAGCACCGAAATCGTGGCGCAGGAGGTTTACGATAGCCTGGTGGATTATCTCCGGCGACGCTAGAGACAGGCTTTCCGGCCGGATTCGCCGCGCTCAAGAATGACCGGCCCGCTACCTTCAGTCGCCAACTTATCGTCCTGGTTGTATATCGGACATTTCTTCATCGACAAACAGCCACAGCCAATGCAGCCAGTCAGGGAGTCTCGCAAGCGCTGCAAATAGGCGATACGGTCATCAAGCTCAGCCTGCCAGGCTGCGGACAGTTTCTCCCAGTCTTTCATCGTAGGCGTGCGGCGATCCGGCAGGTTGGCGAAGGCTTCCTTGATCGCCGCGAGGCTGATGCCCATTTTCTGCGCCGCCTTGATCACCGACACACGCCGCAGCACATCCGCTTTGTAGCGGCGCTGATTGCCGGCGTTGCGCCAACTGTGGATCAGGCCTTTTTGTTCGTAGAAGTGCAGCGTGCTGACCTTCACGCCACAACGCTGCGCCACCTTACCCACGGTCCAGTTGGCATTGTGCATAGCGGACTACCTGTGATTCCGGCGAAGCGTTCATCATAGTGAGGAAAGCGCTTGACCTCAAGTTAGGTTGAGGTATTAGGATGGCCGCCTATTAGAAGAAATATCGACCGGAGATCAACATGCTCTATCTCGAACATCTGAATTTGGTGGTGAAAGACATCCCTGCAACACTGTCCTTCTACGAGGCGGCGTTTCCACACTGGCGGGTGCGCGACTCGGGCGAGGGCGAGTGGTACGGGAAGAAACGCAAGTGGCTGCACTTTGGCGATGACTATCAATACCTGACGTTCAACGATGATGGCGAAGGCGACAATCGAGACCTGGCCGGCCACCAACCGGGGTTGGCACATTTCGCTTTCGTCACCAGCAATATCGATGCGGTCATCAAGCGACTCACTGCAGCGGGTTTTCCTGTCGCCAAACCCGGTGCCGATGAGCCCTTCCGCAAGAATGTCTATTTCGTCGATCCGGCTGGCTTTGAAGTGGAGTTCGTCGAGTACCTCAGCGACATCCCGGAAGAGCGGAACCTGTCCAGCTAGACGCGATACAGGGATCGAACCGAATATTACGAAAACCTCGGTTCGACCTTTAACTGTTTTACATACGAAAAAGCGCCCCACGATGGAGGCGCTAAGTCGTTGAGTATATGGTGCCGGCACCAAGAGTCGAACTTGGGACCTACTAATTACAAATCAGGTCCG
>CAVOSO010000006.1:0-10306 GCA_963698895.1 uncultured Gammaproteobacteria bacterium
ATGCCGCGCTTGATGCCCTGCAACTGGTCGCCACTTCCGGGCTGCAGCAGCAGGACGAAGATGTCGGTCATGTCCGCAACCCGGGTCTCGGACTGCCCCACACCGACTGTCTCTACGATGATCACATCGAAACCCGCTGCCTCGCACAGCAACAGCGTTTCGCGACTGCGGCGCGTCACGCCACCGAGCGTCGTTCCCGATGGGGAAGGACGAATGTATGCCTCCTCCCGACGCGCCAGGGTTTCCATGCGTGTCTTGTCGCCGAGGATCGAACCGCCGCTTATTGCCGAGGACGGATCTACGGTCAGGACAGCCGGCTTGTAGCTCTGGTCGATGACATGGTTACCCAACGCCTCGATGAATGTCGATTTGCCAACGCCCGGCGCACCGGAAATCCCGACACGAATCGAATTCCCGGTATGGGGCATGAGTTGCTCCAGCAGCGCGCCCGCTTCGGCACGGTGATCGCGACGCGTTGATTCCACGATGGTGATGGCCCGCGCCAGCGCGCGCCGATCGCCGCCCAGGATATCCTTTACCAGTGAAGTGGTGTCTTGTGACGACACTATGACTACTCGAGCTCCATGATCACATCATCGACCTCGACGCTCGCGCCCTGCCCGAAATGTACTTTGGCGACAACGCCGTTGCGTTCTGCGCGCAACACGTTCTCCATCTTCATCGCCTCGAGCACCGCGAGTTCATCGCCCGCCTTCACTTCATCACCCGCAGCAACCGATACCGAGACGAGCAGTCCCGGCATGGGCGCGGCCAGGTGCCTTGACAGGTCCGGAGGCTCTTTGTGCGGCATGATCTTGTGCAATTCCGCTGCACGGGGGCTCAGCACGATGACCTCGGTCTCCGAGCCACTGCGTGACAGGCGGTATACCTGGTTCTTACGGGAGACCTGCACAAACACGGTTTCACCGTTTATCGTCCCGGCGAAAAGACTCTCCCCAAACTCCCAGTTGCTGCGCACGGCATAGGTCTTGCCGTCATAGCGGACATCGTGTCCGCCAACTTCGGGTTCGACCGAAATTGCATGATACTCACCGTTCAGCAGAACGACCCACTCCGCTGGCACGAGCCGTCTGTGTCCGGGCAACTGGCCATCTATCTGTGCCGCGCGATCCCGGTATTTCCTGACCATCGAACCCACAACGGCGATGATAGTGGCCGGGTCTTCCAGCGGAATATCTCCCGGGTGGAAGCCCTCGGGATACTCTTCAGCGATCGTGTTCGTGCTGATATTGCCCGTCACGAATCGCTCGTGTGCCATGAGCGCCGAGAGAAAACTGATATTGGTCGAAATGCCGCGGATCAGGAACTTGTCGAGCGCGGTGCGCATCTTCTCGATTGCCTGGCCGCGATCCTCACCCCACGTGATCAGCTTCGCGACCATCGGGTCATAGAACATCGACACTTCGCCGCCCTCGTACACACCCGTATCGACGCGCACATGATCGTCCTCGGCAGGTGGCCGGTAGTAGATCAGCCGGCCCGTCGACGGCAGAAAATTCCGCAGCGGATCCTCGGCATAGACACGAGACTCGATGGACCAGCCATTGATGCCGACGTCCTCCTGGGCGATGGGCAACGTCTCCCCCGCCGCGACGCGAATCATGAGTTCGACCAGATCGATTCCCGTCGTCAGTTCGGTGACCGGGTGCTCAACCTGCAGGCGCGTGTTCATCTCGAGGAAGTAGAAGTTACGTTTCGGGTCGACGATGAACTCGACCGTGCCGGCCGACTCGTAGTCCACCGCTCGCGCGAGCGCCACCGCCTGCTCACCCATCGACTTGCGTGTCTTCTCGTCAAGGAACGGTGACGGTGCCTCTTCGATGACTTTCTGGTGCCGGCGCTGCAGCGAGCACTCACGTTCGTTGAGATAGATGATGTTGCCATGGCTGTCGGCCATGACCTGGATCTCGATGTGACGAGGTTCCTCGATGAACTTCTCGATGAAAATACGATCGTCACCGAAACTCGAACGCGCTTCGTTCGCGGCTCGCTCGAACCCGTCGCGACACCCGGCGTCATCGTGGGCTATACGCATGCCCTTGCCGCCGCCGCCGGCACTCGCTTTAAGCATGACGGGATAGCCAATATCCCTGGCAATCTCCACGGCTTGTTGCGCATCCTTGACGACGTCCGTGTAGCCGGGAATCGTATTGACGTTTGCCTTGTCGGCCAGCTTCTTGGACGTGATCTTGTCGCCCATCGCTTCGATGGCCCGGGTCTTCGGCCCGATAAAGACAATGCCCTTCCCGGCCAAGGCCTCGCAGAACGACGAGTTCTCGGACAGGAACCCGTAGCCGGGGTGAACGGCTTGTGCGCCCGTGTCGATGCAGGCCTTGATAATGCGGTCGGCGACAAGGTAGCTCTTAGCCGACGGGGACGCGCCAATGTGCACCGCCTCGTCCGCCAACTGCACATGCAGCGCATCCCGATCGGCGTCAGAGTAGACGGCTACGGTCTTGATACCCATTTTCCGCGCCGACTTTATGACCCGGCAGGCGATCTCGCCGCGATTGGCAATCAGAATCTTCTTAAACACTGCTGTCCTCTTATTCAGCCTGAGCTTACAGCGGAATGTTGTCGTGCTTGCGCCAGGGATTGTCGAGCTTCTTGTTCCGCAGCATCGCCAGGGAGCGACAGATTCTCTTGCGCGTGGCGTGCGGTGCAATAACGTCGTCGATATAGCCGCGACCCGCCGCGATAAACGGGTTGGCAAATTTCTGCCGATACTCTTCGGTACGTTCCGCGATCTTCGCTTCGTCCCCGATGTCTTTTCGGAAGATGATTTCCACAGCCCCTTTCGGGCCCATGACCGCAATCTCGGCGCTCGGCCACGCGAGATTGACGTCACCGCGCAGGTGCTTGGACGCCATCACATCATAGGCACCGCCGTACGCCTTGCGCGTTATGATCGTGATCTTCGGCACCGTTGCCTCGGCATAGGCAAACAGCAACTTGGCACCGTGCTTGATGATGCCCCCGTATTCCTGGGCGCTGCCTGGCATGAAGCCCGGTACGTCGACCAGCGTAATGATCGGAATATTGAAGGCATCGCAAAAACGAACGAAACGCCCGGCTTTGATTGACGACTTGATATCGAGGCAGCCGGCCTGAACGAGCGGCTGGTTCGCAACGATACCCACCGGGTTGCCCTCCATGCGCGCGAGACCGATGACGATGTTCTTCGCATGGTCGGGCTGCAGTTCCCAGAACTCCTTGTCATCGACGATCTTGTATATCGCTTCCTTGATGTCGTAGGGCTTGTTCGGGTTGTCGGGGACCAGCGTGTCCAGCGACATCTCCCTGCGATCCGCCGCATCCGGTGTTGGGCGGTACGGGGCTTTTTCCCGATTGTTCGACGGCAGGTAGTTAATAAAACGCCGCGTCATGAGCAGTGCTTCGACGTCGTTTTCGTAGGCGCAGTCGCAAACACCGGACACGGTCGAATGCGTGACGGCGCCCCCCAGTTCCTCTGCCGTCACCGTCTCGTGGGTGACGGTTTTTACGACATCCGGACCGGTCACGAACATGTAGGACGTGTCTTTGACCATGAAGATGAAATCGGTCATCGCCGGCGAGTAAACCGCACCGCCGGCACACGGACCCATCACGAGCGAAATCTGCGGCACGACACCGGAGGCCAGCATGTTGCGCTGAAATACTTCGGCGTAGCCTCCCAGCGAGACGACGCCTTCCTGGATGCGCGCGCCACCCGAGTCGTTGATGCCAATAACCGGCGCGCCAACCTTCATCGCCTGGTCCATGATCTTGCAGATCTTCTCGGCATGCGTTTCGGAAAGCGATCCGCCGAAAACCGTGAAGTCCTGGCTGAAAACAAAGACCATGCGGCCGTTGACCGTACCGTAGCCGGTAACCACGCCGTCCCCGAGGACCTTGTTGTCCTCCATGCCGAAGTCGGTGCAGCGATGTTCGACGAACGTATCCCACTCTTCGAAGCTGCCTTCATCGAGCAGCAGTTCGATGCGTTCGCGCGCCGTCAGCTTGCCACGGGCATGCTGCTTGTCGATGCGCTCCTGGCCGCCTCCAAGGGATGCCGCTGCGCGTTTCCCGGCAAGTTGCTCAACAATTTCTTTCATGGTTACCTGCGCCCTTTTATCTTGCCCAGCACTTCAGTCGCGGCATGCACGATATTCGTTCCCGGCCCGAAAATAGCCGCGACTCCGGCCTCGTACAGCATGTCGTGGTCCTGCGGCGGGATGACGCCGCCACACACCACGATGATCTCCGAGGCACCCGCCGCCTTCAGACCTTCAATGACCTGCGGTACCAACGTCTTGTGGCCCGCCGCCTGCGACGAGATGCCGATGACGTGCACATCGTTCTCGATCGCCTCGCGGACCGCCTCCTCCGGCGTCTGGAACAAGGGACCGATGTCGACGTCGAAACCAAGATCGGCGAAGCCTGTGGCGATAACCTTGGCGCCACGATCATGACCGTCCTGGCCGAGCTTGGATACCAGCATGCGCGGACGGCGCCCTTCCTGTGCGGCAAACGCCTCGACGTCTTTCCAGATGGCCTGGAAGTCTTCATCGTTTTCGTAGGCGGCGCCGTATACCCCGGAAATCGAGCGCGTCATGGCCCGATACCGTCCGTAAACATCTTCGAGTGCATCCGAGATCTCCCCTACCGTCGCCCGCTCGCGGGCCGCATCAATCGCGAGCGCCAGCAGGTTCCCCGTGCCGTCTCTGGCCGCCTCGGTGAGCTTGCCGAGCGCGGCGCGGCAAGCTTCTTCGTCGCGACTCGCCCTTACCTCTGCGAGGCGCACGATCTGCGAGTCACGCACGGCCGTGTTGTCGATGTCGCGAATCTCGACCGGCGCGTCGTCCTGCGTAGCGATACTTGTTGACCCCGACGATAACTTCTTCGCCGCGATCGATACGTGCCTGGCGAATGGCCGCCGCTTCCTCGATACGGAGCTTGGGCATGCCCGACTCGACGGCTTTGGTCATGCCGCCCATGGCCTCGACTTCATCGATGAGCTTGCGCGCCTCTTGTGCGAGATCGGCCGTAAGTGTCTCGACGTAGTAGGAACCCGCGAGCGGGTCGACGACATCGGTGATGCCCGACTCTTCCTGCAGGACGAGCTGGGTGTTGCGCGCGATGCCCGCCGAGAAGTCGGTGGGCAATGCGAGCGCCTCGTCGAACGAGTTCGTGTGCAACGACTGGGTGCCACCGAGCGCGGCCGCCATGGCCTGCGTGGTGACGCGCATGATGTTGTTGTAGGGACCATCTGCGGTGAGCGACACACCCGAGGTCTGGCAGTGCGTGCGCAGCATGAGCGAGCGCGGGTCCTGCGGCGAGAATTTCTCGGCCATGAGCGTGGACCAGAGCAGGCGTGCGGCACGCAGCTTCGCGATTTCCATGAAGAAGTTCATGCCAATGGCGAAGAAGAACGACAATCGCGGCGCAAATTTGTCCACGTCGAGCCCGGACCTGATGGCCGTGCGGACGTACTCGATTCCGTCGGCGATCGTGTAGGCCAGCTCCTGGGCACAGGTCGCCCCCGCCTCCTGCATGTGATAGCCGGAGATCGAGATGGAGTTGTAACGCGGCATGCTGGCTGCCGTGAATGCGATGATGTCGGAGACAATGCGCATGGACGGCTCAGGTGGATAGATGTAGGTGTTCCGGACCATGAACTCCTTGAGAATGTCGTTCTGCAACGTGCCGGCGAGCTGGTCGGGTGACACGCCCTGCTCCTCGGCTGCGACGACGTACATGGCCATGATGGGCAGCGCGGCGCCGTTCATGGTCATGGAGACGGACATTTTGTCGAGTGGAATGCCGTCAAAAAGGATCTTCATGTCTTCGACGGAGTCGATCGCGACGCCCGCCTTGCCGACGTCGCCGACGACGCGCGGGTGGTCGGAGTCATAGCCGCGATGGGTCGCGAGATCGAAGGCAACCGAGAGGCCAGTCTGGCCGCCTTCGAGATTGCGGCGATAGAAGGCATTGGATTCCTCGGCGGTCGAGAAACCCGCGTATTGCCGGACCGTCCAGGGGCGCCCGGCGTACATTGTGGCACGGGGGCCGCGGACGTACGGCGCCATCCCGGGCAGCGAGCCAACGTGGTCAAGGCCGTCGAGGTCGGCTTTTGTATACAGCGGCTTGACGGCGATGCCTTCGGCCGTCTCTGCGAGTCAGGGATTCAAGGGGCTTGTCCCGGCACTCCCGCTGAGCCAGCACGGCCCAATCGTCCAGGGTTTTCTTGGGAAAATCAGTCATGTACGGGCTCGAATCGACAAGCCGTTGATGATAAATGATTTTACGGGGAGAAGCGCATACCACTTAGGGCGTAGGGGTCCTGCGGACCCTGGGTCTGCGGACAAGGTGGCTCTGACCCCGTACTGACGATCTCGGATTGTACTTAATGCTATTGACAATCATTCTCATTTAGGTTTGAATGAGCCCCAACACGCTAACTGGTTGATTTTCATGTACGTCTGCATCTGCAACGCGATCACAGACAAGCAAATCCGGGCTGCTGCGGAAGACGGCGCCACGGACCTGCGGGGCTTGAAGGCAAGACTTGGTGTCGCAACAGGCTGCGGCTCTTGCAGTGAAACCGCCTCGGCCATCCTCGCGGAATACCAGGGTCGCCCGGCCCCACAGCCGCTACTCTATCAGCCAGCCCTTGCCTAGCTAACCGTGACCAGGGCCCTTCTCGTCGAGAAGGGCCCTGGTCACGTTTGCGTGCTAGTCGCCGAGAGGCAGTCCGCTCGGCAATGACTCCGGCACATCGCTGCGAAGATCCAGCATTGCCGGGTCCGTGAGCGCATGCAGGAAATCCAATAGTTGCCTGATTTCCCGTTCCTTGAGATCGACGGGCTGGAGCTCGTTTGCCTGGGCGATGGCGAGAATCGCGGACGGGTCGTGCATCGCGGCCAGGTCCGTCGCATCGAGATCCGGGCGAGCCGGCATGCGCAGTTGCGAGGGGTCGAAATTGAGGAGGGAGGCAACGGGGTCGAGGTGATGCCGCACAACCCCTTCAAGCGTGTCGTAGGCGCCTGAGTGCCCGTAAGGCGCCGTCTGAGCAACGTTCCGCAGCGAAGGTACCCTGAACTTGTAGCGATCCCTGCGATCGCCGGAGACCCTCTCCCTGCCGAAATCCTCGTATCCCTCGCCCGTCCCCTTTGCCGGGGCCGACCTGGGGCATCGCGATCGCCCGGAACGACTGGTCGGTCTGGAACGTGCCCGAGTGGCAACTCCCACAATTGCCCTTCCGGGGAGAGTAGAAGATACGCATGCCTGCGATCGCAGAAAGACTCATGGCGCCGCGCTCACCCCGAAGAAATCGGTCGAACGGGCTATTGTCGGCTCGCCAGTTGACG
Source organism: uncultured Gammaproteobacteria bacterium (assembly GCA_963698895.1). Lineage (GTDB taxonomy): Bacteria > Pseudomonadota > Gammaproteobacteria > Steroidobacterales > Woeseiaceae > UBA1847. The sequence continues at coordinate 7,371 of CAVOSO010000006.1, forward strand.
GCCTCGAAAGCGGCGATCGCGTTGGCGGCGTGGGTAAACCGGATGTCGCTCGCAACACTCACGTCGGGGAATACCGCGACGAACTGTTCGACATACCCGGGCAGTCCCTGCAAGCGCTCCGCAAGCTGTTCCCAAACACCGCCGGTACCCGCGAGGTTGCCGGCGGCCGCGGCATCGGCCACCGGGTTTTCACCGACCTGCCCCGCCATCTCGGTCCCCGACGTGACTGGGAACATGGCCTGGACGGCAAGAGGACTGTCGAGGCCTTCGGGCAGGTCGTAACCCGCCGGAGACTCGATGCCGTTTGGGTACGAGGGATTGGGTTGCACGCGACCATCATGGAAGGCACGTGCGAACTCCCGGGCGCCGAGGTTGAAGATGTGGGGAGCGTTGCGCGGCACCCGTTCGTGCACGGCATCCGGACCCACACCCGTATCACGCGTGACGCCGAGACCGCGTCCACCCTCGCCAACCGGCAATGCAAGGCCATCGCCTGTCCCCGTGAAGGAGTGGTGGCAAGTTGCACAGGAAATATTGAAGTTGCCGCTCAGGACCTTGTCGTAGAACAACTGAGCGCCGAGCGCGACCTTGGCTGGACTGGGCGCACCGTTGTCGTAGTAGTCAGCGTTGCTGGCCGGTGGCGGGAGCATGCCGCTGTGTACTCCATTGCGCCGGCATCCTAGAAAAAAAGAAAATAGCGGCGACAGCTGCGCCAAGAACGAAGAGCTTTTGCATGATTCACATCCTTGTTAATCAGGGACCAACAAGGATGCGAACCATATTTGCAGACCACGAGACTTCTCGTGAAAAGAGGGATCTACAGCGTCCTCGACGCCGCGACGATGCCACCGTCAACCGGGATGACCGCACCGGACACGTAGGCCCCGGCCCGCGATGCCAGGAAAATAGCAGTCCCCGCCATGTCGGCAGGCTCGCCCCAGCGCTTGAGCGGAACATGTTGCGGATTTCCTCGCCCATCGCCGCGGCGATACCAGCCGTCATCTTGCTTGGGAACGGTCCTGGCGCGATTGCGTTGGCGGTTATGTGGCGATCTGCCAGGTGGGACGCGAAGGTCCTGGTCAGGTGATGGATGGCGGCCTTGCTCGGACCGTACGAGTAGGTCCCCATCTTGTTGACATTGAGGCCGTCGATGGAGCCCACGTTGATGATCCGCGCCGGATCCTCGGCGCTGGCCGAGGCCTCCAACAGCGGCAGCAATGCCTGCGTCAGGAAGAAAGGCCCCTTGACGTTGATGTCCATGACCTTGTCCCAGGCACTTTCCGGGAATTCCTCGATTGCCGCACCCCAGGTGGCCCCGGCATTGTTGACGAGGATGTCGAGCTGCGATTCGCGCGAACTTGATGTCGTCCGCCAACCGGTTGACTACCCTCGACGGTAGACAGGTCGGCCGGAATTGAGATGCACTCCCCGAGTTTTGACAGCCGGGCTGCCGTTGCATCACAGGCGTCGGCCTTGCGTGCCGAAATGTAGGTCTTTACGCCGTTCGCAACGAACCCTGCGGCGATCATTTCACCGATTCCACGAGAACCACCGGTGACCAGGGCGACTTTTCCGGAGATATCGAATAGGTTTTTCATGGCCGAATAGTAGCGCTTTCATTACAATGGCGCTCAACAAGAATCAAGACCTTCCCAACCTTGGAGCAAGATATGAAAGGCGACACCACAGTCATCGAGCACCTGAACAAGGTCCTCAAGAACGAATTGACCGCCATCAACCAGTATTTCCTGCACTCGCGTATGCTGAAGGACTGGGGCCTGACCAAGCTCGCTGAATATGAGCACGCACGAGTCCATCGACGAAATGAAACATGCCGACGAACTTATCGAACGCATTCTGTTCCTTGAGGGCCTACCGAATCTTCAGGACCTCGGCAAACTACGTATCGGCGAGGATGTGCCTGAGATTCTTCAGTGCGACCTGGACATGGAGCTTGACGCGATTCCCGATCTCCGTGCCGGTATTGCGTACTGCGAAGCGCACAAAGACTACGTGACACGGGACCTGTTCGACTCGATCCTGGTGTCGGAGGAAGAGCACGTCGACTGGCTGGAGACGCAGCTCGAGTTGATCAAGAAGATCGGGATAGAGAATTACTTGCAAACACAGGTCTAAGCTTCGTCGTAATACGAAGCGGACAGTATTGTGCCGCCACGCTTCATACCGCACCTGCACGTTTTTCGGGGTTTTGCGATTGTAAATATCGTCGCGGCTCACTCGTGGGCATTATTATTCGGCCTGACTGAAGAGCCGGACGGTGACTTCCCCCTTCGTGCACTACGTCTACTGACTAAAGTGCTGTTTCATGACAGCACTTTGTACTTTGCACTCATTTCCGGACTCCTGTTTCCTATTGTGCTACAGCCGCGAGGTTGGAAGGCTTTTTACAAGAACAAGCTTGTCAACGTCGTCTCTCCATACCTCGTGATGACCGTCCTGTTTACGTTCATTGGATGGGAGATTGGCGGAGGTCCGATTTTTTTCACCGGGAGCCCGTTTGAGTATGCAAGCGAGCTTTTCGAAAACGTGATTCTTGGGCACGCTTTCTTCCAATTCTGGTACATGCCTGTACTTTTCTGGCTTTATCTTCTGACGCCGATACTGGTACGAGTATCACATCATCGATTGTCACCTGTGTTGTTGGCCATAATCATCGCGGCGCCACTAGTCGTGTCACGAACCTGGCCGCAGGAGAGCGTTGTTAACGTGATTTACTTCTTTGGCGCTTACACCGCGGGATTTGTTGCAGGATCGAAATACGAGCAAACATTGGAGCTTATTCGTCGAAACAGGAGTTTCGTCGCCTGGCTGATCGTTGTAACGACGGCCGCCCTGTTGGCTATACGAAAAACTGGTGGCTTTACCTTTGGATTCACGTATCTTGATGAATCTCTTTGGTACATCCAAAAGCTCTC
>CAVOSO010000007.1:0-203876 GCA_963698895.1 uncultured Gammaproteobacteria bacterium
TGGCGCGCCCGACAGGATTCGAACCTGTGACCCCTGCCTTCGGAGGGCAGTACTCTATCCAGCTGAGCTACGGGCGCTTTGAGGGGCGCTAGTATAGCGTCATTTTCGCGAGATGCGAGCCAGCGGCGCTGCGCCCGTCTACTCGCCTTTGCCGTCTCGCCAGATGCGATCCCACGTCTTCGCCAGGGCCCGATCGCCAAAGGACATCGGCAACAATTCCGTCGAAATCGGCGTCCAGTGCGGGTTCCCGCGCGCGGCGACGACGTGGCTGAAGACGTACATGGGCTCCTGCCCCATGCGCAGGTCGCTGATTACGAGTTTGCCATCCACGACACTGGCCTTGACGAAATCCCGGGCAAACCAGCGCAGGCGCTCTACCGCCCAGACATCGCCCGCACCTTGCATTGCATCCACCGCCGAGGGGTACGCGGTGAAGCGTATCGGGCCTTCGTCGATCATTAGCGAATCGAAACCTTCGAGATAGCCGTCGTCGGTCATGACGACCACGCGCCAGAGCAGCGTATTCAGTGGCGTAGGCGTCATGAATACCGGCGCGTCCTGCAACTGCATGGATGCCAGTACGTTTTCGACATTGCGGCTTACCGTCGCCTGCGCCACCCAGGACCAGCCGATATACAGCGTGCTGAGGACCAGGCCGATGTGAAGTGCCGTCCCGGCCACCCTGCGCCAAAAAGCCGCGACCAGCACGCCGATCAGCAGCGGCAGCGTATACAGCGGATCAATGATAAACAACGTTGCCCACGACGTCGGCGGCAACGTCAGGGGCCAGAACAGCTGCGTGCCGTAAGCCGTGTGAGCATCGAGCAAGGGGTGTGTCAACAAAGCGAAACTGATCGCGGCAAGCCATCTCAACGGCGCATCCCGGACCGGTGTCCACCAGCGCCACAGCAACACCCACAGCAATGCCGAGAACGGCGCCAGCACGAACAGCGAGTGGCTGAAACCGCGGTGATACGTGAAGTTTTCAACGGCGCCACCGAAGTCGACGAATACATCGAGGTCGGGTAGTGTGCCAAGGCCTGCGCCGAGCAGCATGGCCTTGCCGCGATGGCCATCAGGCGCGAAGGCGCCGGCCACGCTCGCACCGAGTACAGCTTGTGACAGCGAGTCCATGCCAGGATCCTACCGTGGCCGGGAGCCGAGAGTTGTTTCAGTTTGCAACCGAATGGCCGCCAGGCTCCCGGCGGGAGTAAGATGTTCGCATGAAATACCTCAAAGCGGCCGCTGCCATTGCAGTGGCGTTCCTAGCTATCGATCTGGCCTGGATCGGGTTCTTCCTCGGTGGCATCTATGACGCCCAGCTCGGCGACATGATGCGGGAGACGCCAGACGGGCTCGCTGCCGGCGTCTTCTATGTCGGCTATATCGCAGGCATCGTTTACTTTGCCGTCCGGCCGGCGTTCGACGAGGCACGCATCGGACCCGCTGTTCTGAACGGCGCACTGCTCGGTGCGCTCGCGTATGGCACGTATACGCTGACCAATTACGCCATCTTCACCAACTGGTCGCTCGTCCTGGTACTGACCGATATCGCGTGGGGCGCATTCCTGACCGCGACCTCCGCCGCCATCGGTTACCTGGCCGCCAGGGCGTAGAGAAAGCCGACCCGTTTATTTGAGACTGGCGAGGTCCGAGCCTGCCGGTTTCTGAAACAGGCGCAGCCCGAACTCCGGCACGATGGCCAGCAGGTGATCGAAGATGTCCGATTGGATATCTTCGTATTCGGCCCAGGCGGTTGTGGTGGTGAAGCAATAGATCTCGAGCGGCAACCCCTCGGGCCCGGGCGCGAGCTGACGCACGATCAGCGTCATGTCTTTGCGAATTCTCGGATGATTCTTCAGGTAATTGAGGGCGTAGGCGCGAAACGTACCGATGTTCGTCAGTCGCCGCTGGTTGACTTCCTCATCCACCTCGACTGCGAGCCCGGCGTTGTACTCGGCCAGCTCCTGCTCCTTGGCCTTGATGTAACCCTTAAGCAACGCAAAACGCGTGAAGCGATCGACCTCTTCCTGTGTCTGCTTTCGGATCGTGGACACATCGATGAAGATGGAGCGCTTGATCCGCCGGCCACCCGACTGGGACATGCCGCGCCAGTTCTTGAACGAGTCAGTGATCAAGCGGTGCGTGGGGATCGTGGTGATCGTCTTGTCCCAGTTCTGGATCTTGATCGTATGCAGCTGCACATCGACCACGTCGCCATCGGCACCGAACTGCGGCATTTCGATCCAGTCGCCGACACGAACCATGTCCTGCGCAGTGAGCTGGACGCTCGCAACCAGCGACAGGATCGTGTCCTTGAACACCAGCAGCAGGATGGCGGTCATCGCACCGAAACCGCTCAGCAACAGCAGCGGCGAGCGATCCAGGACCGCCGCCACTATCATGACGCCGCCGAATATCCAGATGACGATCTGCAGAAGCTGCACGAACCCCTTGAGGGGACGGTCCTTGGCGACAGGCAGTGTCTCGTAGATAGATTGTGCGGCGCTCAGCGTAGCCGTCAGCCCGAGCGTCAGCATCAATACCATGTAGCCCATCGCGACATTGCGTATGAGCTGCACGAGACTGTCCTGCAAGCCCGGGATGAACTGCACGCCGGCGAATACGACCAGCGCCGGCACAACCTGGACCAGCCGGCCGAACACATTGTGTTCGACCAGCGTGTCATCCCACGTGACCGTGGAGTGTTCCGCGAACGCGCGAACGAGACCCACCAGGACACGCTTGGCGACCAGGTCGATGACCACAGCGCCGATCAACAGCGCCAGCAGGCCGACAGCCGGTGGCAGATAAGGGTGGATTGAGCTGAGTTGTTCGAGCATTGAATGACGGTCCGAGCTGTTAGCGCCGAAATGGTATCACTCAATTTTCATCGTTGTTTGCCTGGGTTCCAGCTCGTCCGTTCGCTATGCAAGCCCTACATCTGGCTGTTGCCGTGCAGCGAGTCGCTGACATCGTCCAGCGCATAGCGCAGTTTCCAGGCGCTGGCACTCGCGCTGTGTGCGCTGCCTGCCTGCATGAGGCCGGCTTCGAGACGCGCACGCTCTTTCGCCGTCAGGCTTGCCTCTCGCATCAGCCTCTCGGAAACCGACATGTATACGGCGACGGTGCCCTGTGCGTCACCGTGATTGAACATCGGCACACCCCGATCAACCGCCGCACGAATGGCATCGGCGGCGTCGGCACGTGACATCCGGGTGGGCGGCAGGATCACACGGTCAATGACATGAATCACCCCGTTCGCAGCGTCGATGTCGGTCTTTACGATGCGCGCATTCTCGATGTTGAAACCCGCTTCGGACGCGCTGATTACCGCGTCGATTCCCGCAAGCGTTTCAAGACGTGCGCCGTCCGCCAGTGCGGATGAGCCGAGCTCCCCGGCAACGACATGGTACTTGAGCACCGTCGCAAGCTGGTCTTTGTTCTCGGGCAGCAACAGCGTCTTGATCGTGCCGGCCGGCAGTGCGCCAAAGGCCTCATCGGTCGGCGCGAATACGGTCAGCGGACCATCGCCCTTGAGCGCATCAACGAGTCCGGCTGCCTGCGCCGCGACAATCAGGGTCTCGAAAGTGCCGGCAGCAGCGGCCGTGTCGACGATATCCATCTTCTTGCCATGGTGGCCGGCAAAGGCCGGGGCGGTGAGTGCAAGGGCAGCAAGTGCGGCCAAGGTGATTTTCAGCGTTTTCATTCTAATGCTCCAGGTGGTTTGCAGAACTACATTGGACACGATCCAAGGCCCTATCTCCGTAACAAGTTGTTTCCGCAGGAACCGTGGCCGAAGCCTGCCGACGGCAATACTGTGTCCAGGCAGCACCGATTGTTGGTATGGTTGTTCCCGGCTGTTGCAATCGAGAGTAGGGAAGCAATCCTGATGTTCAAAAGTCTGTACGAAAGAATCGTCAGTCAGATATCGGCAGAGGATATCGAGGCCGACAAGCGAGACGCAGCGGTGCGGCTGGCGACCGCGGTGCTCATGGTCGACGTCGCCGTGGTCGACGCCAGCTTCGACGAGACCGAGTTCGATCGAATGCTGGGTTTGATCAAGCGGCAGTTTGGCCTCGGCACGCAGGAGGCCGCCGATCTCATCAATGCCGCCAATGCCAAGGCTGACGAGCTGGTCTCCGTGCACCAGCTCACTGCGCTCCTGAACGACAACCTGGATCAGGACGAAAAATCCGGGGTCGTGCGACTGCTCTGGTCGATCGCCTATTCCGATGGTCAGCTCGACAAGTACGAGAACTCCCTCGTGCTCAAGGTGAGCGAGCTGCTCGGCGTGAGTCGCGAGGAGGTCAAGCGTCTCAAGCACGAAACAAATCCCGTAGTCCGGGACGCGTAGCACCAATGGCCAAGAAGCTGAAAAACGAGAAGGAGCTGCTCAAGCTCGCGCTCGACATGGTTCTCGAAGACGCACAGAAGAGAGGGGTCGTGGAAATCGAGCCTACCGACTCCCACGACCTCAAGATCCAGTACGCCTATCGCCTTCTTGTGCACGACAAGAAGATCAGTCCGTTACCCAACGGACAGGAAACACTGCCGAAGATCCGGCATCGCCTTGCGATGTGGGTGACGCACGAGCTGCCCGAAGGGCATGAACTGCTCAGCTAGTCATCCGTGTTGCTGCCGCCGAAGCGGAAATCGAAGGTAATGCCGTAAACCTCAGCATCGCCCTCGCCCGTCTCGCCGGCCTTGCCAATATCGGGGTAGTGGTCGAAAAATGCGGACACCGCCCAGCTCTTGTTGAACGCGTAGCGCGCGACGATACCACCGTACGCGATCGTTTCAGACGCCGAGGCTGAATAGGGCTTGCCGCCGTAGGTTTCCGTCTCACTGACATCCACATACGCCGCACCGATGCGGCCGCCCGCCGAGAATTTCTCGGTAAACGGGTAGCGGTACCCGACATTGGCTTCGATGATGTCGGTCTCGATCGTGCCCTGGTCAGACACGCCATTCCACAGGCCATCGAAATCGGTATCGCCAAGGCTCGTATAGCCGCCCTCGAAAACGACCCGTTCACGCATGCCGGGGTCATACTTGCCGAGCACTCTCAGGCCGAGGTTGCCGTGGTCCTCCTCACCGGTGAATTGCTGCGAGTCTTTGAAGTTGCTGCAGTTGCCAAGCATTCCAAGGCCGCCGGACCAGGTGGCCGTGGTTGCACAGCCCGACAACAGGACCAGCGTGGCGCCGGCAACCAGGGTGGATCTGAGGACGAGCCCCATGTGCGTAGCGTTCATGCTTCTCTCCCTACCGCATTTTAACCAGGCAGGTCGATCTCCATGACGAAACGCGGCGAACAGCCCGCCTGTCGATATGATTCAGCGAGATAGTCGGCTGGTACCGAATCCCTGTAAATTCTGAGTTGTACTTATCGACACGTTTGCTACGTGGCCAGCGTTGACGCTATGTACTCATCGACGATCCGCTCGAGGATATCGAGTGGCACGGCGCCGTTTTTCAACACGACGTCGTGAAAATCGCGAATGTCGAATCGGTCGCCAAGACGGTCCATGGCCTTCTGGCGCAGCTCCAGGATCTTCATCATGCCCACCTTGTAGGCGGTCGCCTGCCCTGGCATAACGATGTAGCGCTCGATCTCCGACACGACATCGCTCTCGGCCATGCCGGTGTTGGCAAGCATGTAGTCGATGGCCTCTTCCCGCGTCCAGCGCTGATGGTGGATGCCCGTGTCGACGACGAGTCGTACGGCCCGGAACAGCTCCGCCGTGAGGCGCCCGATGTTGTCGGCCGGGGTCGGCAGCAGCCCCTGCTCCCATGCCACGCGTTCCGCGTACAGCGCCCATCCTTCGACATACGCCGTAAACAATGAGAAGCGGCGCAGCAACGGCATGCCCTCCAGCTCCATGGCGATCGCGATCTGGAAATGATGCCCCGGGATGCCTTCATGAACGGCGAGGGTCCGCATGCCGAATTTCGGCGTCGCCTTGATGTCGTAGAGATTCGCATAGAAGCGGCCCGGCCGGCTGCCGTCGAGCGCAGGCTGCTCGTAGTAAGCGCCCGGCGCCGTCGCCTCCTTGAACTCGGGAATGCGCACGACTTCGAGACCCGCTTTCGGACGGAGGTTGAAGACACCGTCCAGGTTCGCGTTGAACTCGTCGAGCATCGCCTGGTAATCCTCGAGAATCTGCGCCCGGCCCTCGTCGCTGTCTTCATAGTAGAACTCGGGCTTCGACGAGAAAGCGTCCATGGCCTCCGTGTAACCTTGCGACGTATCGATGCCTTCCGCCGCAAAGATCTCCATCATCTCGGCCTGGATGCGGGCCACCTCGGCCAGTCCGGTCTGGTGAATCTCGTCGGCGGTGTAATCCGTGGTCGTGAACAGGCGCAGTGCCAGCGTATACGCCGCGGCCCCGTTCGGCAGGTGCCAGTAGCCGTCATCGTCGCCGGCTTTCGCCTCCAGCTCACTGAAGTAGTTAATGAACTGGTCGTAGGCCGGGTAGATGTTGTCGTTGATTGACACCTCTACACGCGCCAGGATTTCGGCGGCCTGCGCGGTGTCGATGTCCTCGGCCTCGTCCATCTTCTTGGCCAGCGACGTATACAGGATGTTCTCTTCTGCAGGCGTCGCCACGAACTCACGCATCTGGTCGAGCACGCGATCGATGACAAAGCGTGGCGGAATGATGCCCTTGTTCTCCCGGATCTTCAGGCCGAGCAAGTACTGCTCATGCTTGCGCGGCAGCTCGCTCATGCGTGAAAGGTAGTTTTCGGCATCTTCGAGCGAGTGCACCTGGTGGGCCGAATCCATGAAGCTGGGGAACGCACTCTGGATGCCACCCATCTGGTTGGCCGGGTAGGTGTGATACCGGAACGGCTCGAGATCCAGGATCATGTTCGTCAGGTACTGCGTGATTTCCTTGGACAGGCGTTGGCTGTCATCGAGGTCCGCATCGTCGTAGCGCTGCAAGCCTGCGCCATACTCTCTCATGAGGTCGAAGAACTCGTCCGTCCTGTCCGGGTGCGCGTCATCCAGGTGCGCGTTGTGGCCCGTTATGCCCATGGACTCGAGAAAGCCGAGTTGCGTCAGCATCTCGGGGTCCTGGAAGGCGATCTTTACCGGTGTGCGGTCAAGATACGCGCGGAACATGAACGGCTTGTCGGCGTACCACTCGTGCGCAGCGAATGAGCCTCCGCCCACGATGACGACCAGCACCAGGATACCAACCCACTTGAGAATCTTGCGAAGCATGTGTCTACCTTTCGATACGCGGATGTTCAGGAAGTGACATTATCTAGTACGCTCTCGGTATGCCAGCCCATTCCCGACCCAAATTTATTATTCTCTGCCTCGCAGCCCTCGCGGGCTGCGTCACCACGATGCCGGTCGACACGCCCAAACAGGTGCTGATTCCCCTCTTGTACGCAACGGACCGGCATGTCGACCTGTCCACCGATGCCTCCTCGTTCTACGGTACCGACCGGGGCGGCCTGGCGTACGGCAAGACGACCGTGGCGCTGAGCCCGAGGAAAGAGGGCGAGTCGCCGTTCGCCGACTGGTCGCGCTGGCAACCGCGCAGCGATGCGTCACGCAATCGTAATGAACTGCTTAGCGTCTCTCCGCTCGATCGCGAAGCGTTCAGTGCCGAGGTGGACCGGTCCGTATTCCTGTACATCCACGGCTTTCGCCGGGACTTCAACATCGCCGCTATCGACCTCGCGCTCGTGGTGTACGAAGCCGACCTGCACAGCGTACCCGTGTTCTTCAGCTGGCCTTCCGGAAACTCGGTCCTCGGTTACGCCGGTGACAGGACGAACATGCGATGGGCGACCAACGACCTACGCGACACGATCAAGCTCCTCCTGAGCCTGCCGACCGTGGACACCGTGCATATCGCCGCGCACAGTCTCGGTAGCAGCGGCTTACTGGATGCACTCGAGCGGCTCAGTCACGATGACGACGCGCGAATCGACAAGATCGGCGAAGTCATCCTTGCATCGCCCGACGTCGACTCGGACCTGTTCCGCCGCGAACACCTGCCGGTATTGCGCAGCATCGGGTCGCGCGTCACGTTATACGCCACCGACAACGACGTCCCCCTGCAGACCTCCCAGAGAGTGAACCGCAATGATCGTCTCGGCGATGCAAGCACGGAGATCTTCATCGAAGAAGGCATCGAGACCGTCGTCTTCTCCGACGTCGTTACGTTCATGAACAGCCATGACGCTATTGTGGAGATTGGTGCCGTACAGGCCGACCTGCACCACCTTCTCGAGGGTCGCCTGGGCGCCGATGAGCGCCCGACCCTCGAGGCCGTCGATACCGAGCGTGGCCGCTACTGGCGAGCCTTGCCGTTTTCAGCTCAGTGAACGACCGGCCCGTGGAGGCCGGTAAGTTCCCAACGCCCCAGTGAGATCGGGATGCTGTCGATGGCGTTGAGTCGGTCGAAGAAATCCTTCAACCGGAATTCCTCACCCCGCTGCTCGAGCTGCCACGCATAGTCTTTGAGGGTCTCATCCAGCAGGTACTTGCCCGTTACGTAACTCGTGCCGTACCCCGGCTGCCGCAAGTACAGGTGCTGCTCGAACTGGACCAGGTCTTCCTCAGTCTTCATCCAACCCCGCGGCGTCCATTCGATGTGCAGGCGGCCGGCCTCCGCCATCGTCATATCGTTCGCGTGCGCATAGAGGGAACCAAGACCCCGCGCCGCACGCTGCGCCAGCAGGATCCAGACCAGTTCGCGAGAGCGCGGGCTATCGTCGTACAGTCCTGCATTCATGAAGATCTCTTCGACGGCCGTTGCCGTGCCTTCGTTGCGACTGTCGAAAATGTTGTAGAGCAGCGCACCCTGACGTACCGGGCTCATATGGGGTTCGAGGTCCATCCGTGCAAGCTCGAACCAGTGGTAGAAATGCGTAAACAATGGTGCGGGATCGTAGTGCGCGGTTATCAGGAAGAAGTTGCGGCTGTCCTCGGGCACGAATGAACCGGCCTGTGCCCGCAGTGCGGGTTCCATGTAGTCGGCGACCGTCACAACGTCTTTCTCGTCGAGGAACGTCATGATCCGCCGGATCGCGTCGTTCGCCATGACATCATATTCTGCCGGCGTGCTGGCCGCGACGAGCGGGGGCAGATCGCGGTTGCGGTGCTCTTCGAGCTTGAGCATCGACCACGCACGTGCCAGCTCACGCTTCAGCAAGCGAACTTCGTCTTCCCAGGTCATCGGCACAAGGTGGACGTTGTTCTGGTACCAGGTGTAGTTTTCCTTGCCGATGCCCGATGGTCCGGTTTTCGTTTTTGCTTCTTCCTCAAGCCAGGTGACAAACTCGTCGGTCGCGGCGACGCTTTTGTTGACGATGTCCTTCAGAGCGTCACCCGCAGAGTCATCGACCTTCTCTCTGAGTTCACGCAGCGTGGCGCCCTGCTCGCGAATGTCACGTATACCGGCGACCCATAATTCACGCGCGTTGCCGGTGAGGTTCTTCCGCGCCTGCTTCATCAGCGGCGCGATAACAGCCAATTCCGCGGTCAGTCGCCGCTCCTCCGGCCCGGACAGCGGGAAGTCGTAAGTCCAGAGCTCCACCACAGCGTGGTGAGTAGGACCTTCGTGTCCTGGGACGTCGCTGCGGTAGGTCCAAACGCTGCGGTAGAAAGCGGGGTCGCGCACCCATGGCTGCAGCACACGCTCGTTGAAGTCGTAACCGTTCATTTCGGCACGCACAAGATGCCAGTCGACCTGTTGCGGTATGGACCAGCCGTCTATATCGAACATCTGCAGGCGAGCCCGCAGGGCCTCGAAATTGCCTCGCCGCGCCGCGAATTGCTCGACAGTGTAATCCGGCGCGCCGTTGGTCAGGGGCGGCGACTCAAATGCACGCCAGTCGGCAAACAGCTCAAGCAAGTCGTCGTAACCAGGCGTTGCGGCGACGCAGCTACCGAACGCGATCAACAGGCAGGCTGCTGCGTATGTCTCGAGAATTTTCATGACCTCTGTTTTACAGGAAGACCGCGCCAAAATCGATGTCGCGCCAGGCGCGAGGCGGCATTCACCGAGTTCCGGGCCGGCGAGTTCGTCAGCTATTTAGGGTCAGTACCTATTAATTAGGGTGCCAGTCACCCTATTAATTAAGTGTTTAATAAGGTGACTGGCACCTATACAAAAAACGGCGAGACAATCGTGAGACTGTCTCGCCGCGTTTTTCTGGCCGGACTTAACTACAGCCTGATGCGCAGATCGACGTAGTAGTAGCGTCCCCAGTCACGATGCGCGTCCTGTGAAAACCCGTACGACGAGTCCGCAATCGGCGCCCGGGCATCCGTGATGTTGTTGAGGCCCAGGCGAATCCGCATATCGGTATCACCGATATCGAACTTGTAGTCGAGCTTGCCGTTGTAGGTCGTCATTGACGGAATCCGGAACGGTGCGCCGCTCGACAGGATCTGATCGAAGCCGCCGATCTTGAAGCCCTGGATCGACGCAGACCAATCGGACTTCTGCCACGCGATACTCGCGGAATGCCGCTGCTCCTGGTTGCCATTGATCCCCAACAGGTCGCCCAGGCCGATCAACGGGTAGACGATTGTCGGATCCGAGGCTTTCCCGTCCAGGACCGTCGTGGTCAGCACGCCGGACGCCGTCTGCTCGAACTGGGTGTAATAGGAACCGTTGTAGCGCAGGTCGAAGTTGCCGAGGCGCGAATCGAAATTGAAATAGATACCGATGTCGACGCCCGAAAGCTCCCTGGTATCCAGGTTCGTATAAACATCGGTCACGTAGTTAACACGCCCCACCGGACACAGTCCTGCAGCCAGGTAGGCGTCGATGAGATCCGTGTCAGCCGGATCAACCTCGCCACGTACCACGTTGGGGTTGCCTACGACATTGCCGCAATCCGATATTCCCGCCCGCCGGCGCAGCACCAGGTCATAGAGCATGTGATTTTCTTCGCCGAACAGACCGACGGTCTTGTTCTTCTTGATGGTCCAGTAGTCGGCCGTGAACGTCAGGTTCTGCAACGGCTCGTATACGAGTCCGAACGACTGGTTGGTCGACTCTTCCGCCACCAATGACGTGCTGCCGGTTGCCTGGCGCTGGATGCTGTAGTCACAGTCCTCCGTGCCGCCGCCCTGATCGTTGCCGTAGAAGCAGACCCAGTCGTTCAGCGTGTTGGACCGCGCCACGAACGCCTCGTTGATCGTAATCAGGTTCGGTGCACGGAACGCTTCCGACCACGAGCCGCGGAAGAGCAGGCTCTCCAGGGGGCGCAGACCAAATGCCACCTTGCCAACGCCGGTGCTGCCGATGTCGTCAAAATCCTCGAAACGATAGGCGAGCTGGACGTCCAGCGTCTCGTGCAACGGCAGCTGGAATTCCACGAACGCGGAACTCGTCGTGCGGTCACCGGCACCATCGGGTGTCGGGCTCGACCCCACGACATCCGACGTCAGCGGATAGGTCTCGCCTTCGAAGTCAGTAAACCGGATGGTCCCGTCGAGGCGCGGGTCACGATCGTCCTTGTAGTCTTCCTTGCGCCACTCGACACCCGCGACGAAACCCGCCGGGCCGGCCGGCATCTCGAAGATCTCTGCGTTGGAAAACTTGGCATCCCACATGGAAAGTGTTGTCTCACCCTTGCGGTAGACATCGATGTAGGCGCGCTCGACGTTTGAATCGACACCGCCGCTGAACGGGTTGAAGGCCGCCGGCGTCGGGTCGAAAAGCGCCTCGGTAATCAGGGTGTTCGAGAGGCGATTGTGCGTGATGTCGTCCCGGGTCGCTTCCGACCAGACAACGGCAGTCTCCCAGTCCCAGTCGCCTCTGGAGCCACGCAGTCCGCCAAGGAGACGAATCGCGTCACCGTCGTTATTGGTGACGCGCGGGTTCATGGCGAATCGGTAGTTGTCGATACGCAGTTCCAGGCCACCGTCGGGAACGTCGGCCAGCAGCTCACCCGTCGGGTCCGGCAGGCGATTCGGCGAGCCGAGCGGGCCGAGCGGGTTCCAGTAGTTGGCCGCGCCAACGCGGAGCGGCACTGCGGTCAACGTCGTGCTCGGATCGAACACGCGCACCGTTTCGGACTTGTAGACATAGAAGTCCGCGAAGAATCTCGAGGCCTGAGTCCATCTCGTGATTGAGATAGCCGAAGAGGGTGGTGCGTTCGAGCTCCGAGAGCAGGTCGCGGTTATCGTTCAGGTTATAGCGATACGTGCCCTGGCCGTCTTCGTGCAGGCAGGTGATGCCGTTACCCAGCTCGTAGCCACCGGCACACCTGGGCTCGCCTATCGGATAGGTTTCGAATTCACCGGCGCTGTCGGTCACGTCTTCTGTTCGCAGGCTGTGACTGCTGCTGAGACTCGACACAACGTCGAACTGTCCGAACAGGGAGTTGGCGCTGTCGTTACGGAACTGGGTGCTGGTCGCGTAGATCGACCTCGGGTCGCTCGCCGGAAGGTCTGCGAACCGGTAACGGAAATCCGAGTTAGCCCAGCGCGGATCATCCTGCGAGTTCACAGGATCGCGGCCGTAGTAATTGGCGAACAGGCCGACGTGTGTTGCGCCACCGTTGAAGGCTTTGCCCCACTCGATCGAAAACGACTCGTCATTGCGCGGCAGGTTGTCGAAATCGGTAAAGCGGCCACGAATCGTCAGGCCTTCGAAGTCGTCCTTGAGCACGGTATTGAGTACACCCGCAACCGCGTCAGCACCGTAGATGGCGGAGGCGCCGTCACGCAGAACCTCGAGTCGCTGCACGCCGTAGACCGGGATGTGGTTTGAGTTCACCGAGTTGACCGGCACGAAGCTGCCGCCGACTTCCTCGGTCTGGTAGGTCGCCATGTTCACCATGCGCCGTCCGTTCAGCAGGACGAGCGTATTGCCCGTGCCGAGATTACGCATGTTGATGGCACCGACGTCGCCGCGCGCCGAGTTGACGCCGCCGGCCGTATCCAACTCACTGAAGAAGTTCTGGCCCAGCTCGGGAATCATGTCGATGAGTTCATCGCCCGATTCGATACCCATGATCTCGATATCTTCTGCACTGAATACCGAGACAGCCAGTGCGTCGGTAATATTGGCGCCCTTGATCTGGGTACCCGTGACGGTGATCTCGTCAACGATCTCCTCGTCTTCTTCATCCTGGGCCTGGGCAAGCCCGGTGCCGGTCAGCAAGAGAGCCGTTGTTGCAAGCAAACCCGCCCGCAACAGATCGTCCAATCCGTATTTCCTGGTCTTCATTATTATTCCCCCGAATGTTTCGGTTACCGCGCTGCGCAGTAATTTTCTAAAACTAGCAACCCCCGGATTTGGTAGCCAATAGCAACGCTTCCGAGCCCCATAGACCAAGGTTATACTAGGTCAAAAGGAACCGCCATGCGCCTGCGCCAAATCGAGGTCTTTCACGCCGTCTACAGCACCGGCACGATGACCAACGCTGCCGCAAAACTCAACGTGTCGCAACCCTCCGTGTCCAAGGTTCTTGCACATGCTGAGCAGCAACTGGGCTACCGGCTCTTCGACCGCGTCAAGGGCAAGCTGATTCCCACACCCGAAGCACACCAGCTCTTCAAACATGTCCGGGATGTTTACGAGGATGTAGACCGGCTTCGGCACGTCGCACAGAACCTGAAGGCAACGAGCGCTGGCCGTATCCGGGTCGCCAGTACGCCGGCATTCGGCCTCGAAATCCTGCCACGTGCCATTGCGACGTTTCGCGAAGACCACCCTGACGCCGTCTTCGAAATCGAGACGCTGCATCTCGACGAGATGCATCACGCATTGCTTGAGTCGCGCATTGATATCGGCCTCGCATTCGACCCTTCCAGCCACCCCGGGATCGAGCGCAGGAAACTCGCCCGGGCACGCTTTGTTGTTCTCGCACCGAACGATGCCGAATTCGGCGGCAGGAAATCGCTGACGGTTGAGGATTTGAAGGACCGCCCGTTTATCGGCCTGAGTCACAGGAGCCCGCTCGGTCGCACGCTGTCGAAGTTCCTGGAGTCGAGCGATGTTGCTCCCCGCGTCGTCGCCTGGACAGAGACCTACCACATCGCCAAGGCGCTCGTCGCCTCGGGTGCCGGGGTCACGATTACCGACGAGATTACAGCCCGCTCCAGCATCGGTGGCAGCGTCGTACAACTACCGCTTGAGCCTGCCGTGGAGTTTGATGTCACGCTGTTGCAACTCGCCGATACGCCGCTGTCAATCGCCACGAAGCGCTTCGCGCGACACCTCGGCTCGCTCGTGAAGGACCTGCTGCCGCGTACCTGGTCCCGTACCCATAGCCCAAAGCTATGGGCGTCAGAACAATGATCATTTGAGCGAGGAAAGCGTCGCTCAGTAGTATCGGCTACACGTTCTGAGAGGACATTCGGATGCACGTAGTCGTTCTCGGCGCCGGCGTCGTCGGCGTCACAACCGCCTATTACCTGTCGCAACTCGGTTGCCAGGTTACCGTCGTGGATCGTGCCAGCGAGGTGGGCGACGGTGCGAGTTTCGCGAACGCGGGACAACTCTCCTACAGTTTTACCGATGCGCTGGCGAAACCCGCGTTTCTCAGTCACCTTCCGGCGCTCATCCTGGGACGTGACGATGGCGCCCGGGTCCGCCTGTCCCCGGGCCTCGTGGCCTGGGGCATACGTTTTGTCGGCCAATGCACGACGACGCATGCGCGGGAAAACACGCTGGCCGTCCTGAAGATCGCGATGCGCTCGGCCAGGCTACTGGCCGAGCTGCGGGAGGAGCTGCCGTTTGACTTCTGGCACCGCCAGGCGGGCAAGCTCGTCCTCCTCAGCGACCAGGCAGAGATCGACGGTGCGCAGGCCACCGTGAAACTGAAGCAGGAACACGGTTGCGACACGCGCTTGCTGTCGCGCGCAGAGGCGCTGTCCGTCGAGCCTGCCCTTGAACACATCAGCGAAGACATTGTCGGAGCCGTCTACTCGGGAAGCGATGAGGTCGCCGACTCGCAGAAATTCACGGCAGGGTTGCGAGACTGGCTCGAGGCAAACCGCCCGGTTGAATTCCGCATGTCCGCCAATGCGACAAAGCTGGTCGCCAGGAACGGGCAGACGCATGCCGTCGTCGTCGATGGCGACGAGCTCGAGGCGGATGCGTTCGTCGTTTGTACCGGTGCCTGGAGCCCGGCCCTCCTGGGTACGGTGGGCATAAACCCGCACGTCTTTCCGGTGCGCGGCTACAGCATCACGCTGCCACCCGGCGAGCAGGCGCCCTCGGTGAGCATGACGGCCCTCAAGCACCGGATGGTCTACAGT
This sequence comes from uncultured Gammaproteobacteria bacterium, assembly GCA_963698895.1. GTDB lineage: Bacteria > Pseudomonadota > Gammaproteobacteria > Steroidobacterales > Woeseiaceae > UBA1847. Next base: position 15,248 of record CAVOSO010000007.1, read on the forward strand.
CGGCTCAACGGGCTGATTCGGATCGCCGGGTTTGCCGACTTCCGTGGCTTCGATACCAGCACAGACCGTGAACGAACGAACTTCCTGCTCGACCTTGCACGGCGCTACGCACCGCTCGCGGCCGACTATGGCGCCGAGGACATACATCCCTGGGGCGGTTTTCGGCCAATGACACCGAACGGCCAACCGCGGGTCGGGCCCACCCGATCCAGGGGGCTGTTCGTCAATACGGGCCACGGCATGCTGGGATGGACACTCGCCTGCGCAACCGGCTATGACGCCGCGCAGGCGGTCGCGCAGGCACACTGAATCCTGATAGGGTTTGGCCATGATCAAGCGACTCATTGCGCAGGTAGTCGAGTCGATCACGGTCACGACGACCGAGGTCGATAGCGGTGCGCGGGACGATTTATTGCGGCTCGCAACCGCCGTGCTGATGATCGACGTCGCACGCGCCGATCATGTGTTCGAAGACGTGGAGTTCGACCGCGTACTCAAGCTCGTTGCGAAGCACTTCAACCTGTCTGCCGAACAGGCCGCCGAACTCGTGAGCAGTGCCGACGAAAAGGCCGAAGACCTGGTATCGCTGCATGAATTCACGCAGCTCCTGCATGAAAATCTCGACGCGGCGGAGAAGGCGAAGATCGTCGGCTTACTGTGGCAAATCGCCTACGCGGACGGCCGGCTGGACAAGTACGAAGATTCCCTGGTGCTGAAGATCAGCGACCTGCTATTCGTCAGTCGCGGGCGCGTCATGCGGCTCAAGGACGACGCCCGGCCAACCTGACCGCAGGTTCAGGTCACGCTGCGGGAACGGTATTTCTATGCCGTACTCGCGGAGCTTCGTTTCCAGCGCCCAGAGATACGCGGCACGCGTTCGTGTCGGTCGCCTCGCACCCTCGCGGTTAACCCAGACGGTCAGCAGGAAGTTCAGGCTGCTGTCGCCGAATTCGACCAGCCAGACGTCCGGCTGCCGCCGCTTGATGTGCGTCAGCGTGTAGGACACTTCTTCGGCGGCCTCAATAGCCGCCTTGCGGACGACGTCCTTGTCGCTGCCGTAGGCAACGCCGAACGGAATACGAACTCTCAGGACCCGTTCGCCCAGCGTCCAGTTCGTCAGGCGCGTCGTCACGAACTCGGAGTTCGGTACCACGATATCGATGTTGTCGTTGGTGTTGATCAGCGTGCTGCGCACGTTGATCGCCTTGACCGTCCCTGTCAGTCCCGTGTCCAGTTCGATGTAGTCACCGACACGCAGCGTATGCTCGAACAGGATGATCAGGCCGGACACGAAATTGCTGACGATGGATTGCAGACCAAAACCGATGCCAACGGAAAGTGCACCGGCGACCAGCGCGAGATTGCTGAAGTCGAGACCAACGGAGGTCAACGCAATAAACACCGCGATGATGATGATCGAGTAGTGCGCGAGCCGACCGAGCGTATACAACGTCGCCTGGTCGCCGCTTGAATCCCGGTCACTCATCCGGCGGATCGCATAGCGAACGGTGCGGGACAAGAGGAACGCGATGAGCAGGATCAGGAACACGCGCAGGACGTCGCGTCCCGTAACGGGGGTCTCGCCAATGTGGAACAAGGACACGTCGGCCAGGCCTTTGACACGCTGGTAGGCGTTCTGCACCTGTCGACTGGCAGCCTGTAACCAGGACGACAAGGCACCGGACGACTCCGCCACGGCGCTGTCCACCACCGCTGCCAGCAACTCAACGTCGGCGGTGGCGCCCTCAACCTCGCCGATGCGCGACAGCGTTTCCTGCACCGTCGCAAGGCGCTGGTCCAGGAGTCGTCGCGATGCGCGATTGAGTCCGCTGCGATCCGTGGTCTGCACAGTCAGCAACTCGTCCTGGCTGTCCTGGCGCCAGCCGGGCACCCTGAGCGGTACCGTGCGCAGGAGCTGCGACCAGGACAGAGCCTCTTCCTGAAGGTCTTTCGGATCGGGCGCGGTCGCGAGCTGCAGTTCCGTCCACCAGCGGCGAGCCTGGCTCTTTGCCAGCTCGAGTTCACGCAGGGCGACCAGGACCTCGGCGTCGATCAGTTTTTGTTGCAGCAGACGCTGCTGCGACCGTCCGTCTGGCGCCTCGAGGTCCAGGGACGATGCCTCGAGTTCGGCGGCGCGCAGTGCCTTGCGCGCGTCCGCCACGGCCGCCTGGCTTTCTGCGACCTGGTCAAGCAGGCCATCGAGGTTTGCTTCGTCCGGCGTCGTTGCCAGCTTCTCACTGGCGAACACCACGCGGTCGGCCGTGGCGTCAGCGTAGCTCGTCGCACGCTCGAGGCTTTGTGTCAGCAAGCGCAGGCGTGTCGCCGAGATCGCCTGCGCCGACCGGGTCTGCAACAAGCGCAGACCCGCGATAATCTTCTCGTCACCCGGGGCGGCGTCGACATATTCCTTGAACGCCTGGTCCCGTCGCCGGCTCGCACCGGCGAGCACCCGCTGTTCGCGTTCGACTTCCAGGCGTTCCCTGGCTGCCCCGTCACGGGCCGCGCGCGACACCGCGGCAAGGCGCAGCAGGTCGTCGAGCGAGTAGCTGATCTGCGCCTGCGGCAGTGCCTGCAGCTCGAGTTCATCCTCACTCAGCAGGTCGAGATAGGCAGAGAGATTGTCCCGCACGGCGCCAAGCAGCGACTCACCCGTCTCGAGATTGGCTGGCTGCAAGCCGGCGACATCGTCTTCTGCGGCGGCGAGGAAGTCGTTGATTCGCCGCTCTATCTCGTCCCGCGCGCCTTCGAAATACGACCAGGCGCCTGCCTCGATCCTCGACAACTCGAGAGTCTCCGGGACGGCATCCCCCTCCGGTTCCTGCGCGTGCGTTGGCAATGCCAGCGCGTTCGCGGCCAGGAGTGCGAGTAACAGGGTCTTGAGGGAGCGTTTCATTGGGACGGGACTATAACGCCTACGTGCTGCATTGCCAGTGGATGCGCGTGAGTCCCATTATATCTCGTACGACTAAAGTAGTCTTTACTACATTAGTTATTTGTAATATCATCATCAGCTTGCTGTATTGACAGGATTTACGAGGGAAAGAAGATGGCGAAGATCGTCGTAATGGGCGCCGGCATTGGCGGCATTTCGCAGATTTACGAGCTCCGCAAGGAACTCGGTAATGCACACGAGCTGGTCCTCATTGGTGATTCGGACAGCTTCGAATTCACGCCCTCGAATCCCTGGGTCGCGGTGGGCTGGCGCAAGGAACAGCAGATCAAGGTCGACCTGCCGGACCTCATGAAGAAGTACGGCATCGGGTTCAACGGCAGCGGCGTCCGTCGCCTCCACCCCGACGAGAATCGTCTCGAACTGAACGACGACACGTCCGTTACCTACGACTATCTCGTCATCGCGACCGGGCCCAAGCTTGCATTCGAAGAAGTCGAAGGCCTGGGGCCGGACGGCCATACGCAGTCGGTCTGCAAGACCGGCCATGCGGCAACGGCGAACGTCGATTTCCAGAAACTCGTCGAGAATCCCGGTCCCGTCATCGTGGGCGCCGCACCCATGGCATCCTGCTTCGGCCCGGCCTACGAGTACCTGTTTATCCTCGATACCGAGCTGAAGAAGCGCAAGATTCGCGACAAGGTCGAGATGCACTTCGTTACGCCCGAACCCTACATCGGCCATCTCGGTCTCGACGGCGTCGGCGATACCAAGTCGATGCTCGAATCGGAAATGCGCGATCGTCATGTCCACTGGACGACCAACGCGAAGATCACGAAGGTCGAAGAGGGCAAGATGTACTTCACCGAGGTGGACGACGAAGGTAAGGACAAGAAACAACACGAGCTCGAATTCAAACACGCGATGGTTCTGCCCGCGTTCAAGGGCGTCGATGCGGTCATGGATATCGAAGGCCTCACGAATCCGCGCGGCTTCATCCTGATCGATGAGTTCCAGCGCAACCCTAAATTCCAGAACATCTTCGCGGTCGGCGTTTGTGTCGCCATCCCCCCTGTCAATGCAACGCCGATCGCGACAGGTGCTCCGAAGACCGGTTACATGATCGAGTCAATGGTCACCGCCACAACGCACAACCTCGCCAACCTGTTAAAGGGCGGCGCACCCGACGAACGCGGTTCGTGGAACGCGGTGTGCCTGGCCGACTTCGGTGATACGGGCGTGGCGTTCGTCGCGCTGCCGCAAATCCCGCCGCGCAACACGAACTGGGCATCGCGCGGCAAGTGGGTGCACCTGGCCAAGATCGCTTACGAAAAGTATTTCCTGCACAAGGTGCGTGCAGCGAAGACGGAACCATACTACGAGAAGACAATCATGAAACTGATCGGCGTGGAGCGCCTGAAAGAGTCAGGCTAACTACAGGCGTCGTCTTTCTTCGCCTTGGTTTCGGCGATGATGCGTTCCGCCTCTTTGGCTGACAAGTAGGTCTTCTTGCCATCGTCACCGGTCTTATACAGTCGCGGCGCTTTGACGTACGAGTCGTAAACCAGGGTCGCCTTCTCGCAAAATTCCTTGCGCGCTTGTGCGCGAGCAGCAATTTCGTCGGCTGTTTCTTCTGCGTAGATTCGGCCGCCTGTGAGAGGAACAGGTTCTGCATCCACGCCGCTGGCTTTATCGAGCGTTCCGCCCGAAACCCAGATCAGTTCAACCGAAACCGCGGTCTCATGGCCCGGCGTGTCGCTGTAGTACACGCGGCCAAGCTCGTCAGTCCACGTATAGATCGGCGTCTTCGAGTCCACAAAATGGACATCACCCTGTGCGTCAACCCACTTCCAGATATCGGCAGCGGCGGGCGTAGCGAATCCCAGCCCCAGCAGGCATATAGCCATCAGGTATGTCTTGAGTGCACCGTTCATGGCATAGAGTATGGTCATAATCGCCCACGAAACCGTTGACCGGTGTCACAAAAAGAAAAAATACCGGGTCGCTCAGCACGAATTCCGAGGTTTACCTCGCGTTGTTCAACAGCGAGAAATGGAGCGGCGATCTCCTCGCCTTCCCGCTCGACCCACGCACAGGTGCGGTCAGCGTGTCGCCGAAATGGTCTGCCGCAGACAGACTCCGCACTCGTGATCTCGGGGCGAGTCCACGCACGATACTGACGTATGACGGGTCGGATGGCACCGCCTTCACCTGGGCAGATTTGACCGCGGCCCAGAAGCGCGACTTCCGCACGGACCCGGCCGGCACACAGGATACCGAGGCTTCGGGGATGGCGCGACTGGCCTTCGTACGAGGTGACCGCGCCTGCGAATTCTCGTCCACGGGCGCCTGCTATTTCGACGACGGCACGAATGTCTTCTCGACGAAGTCCCTGCGTGAACGCTCCGGCCCCCTGGGCGATATTGTGCACTCAGGTCCGGTCTTCGTCGGCGCGGCCGAGTCGAACTGGCCGGACGTAGCGCCGTTCCCGGGCACTGCCGGCGACACGTACACCGAGTTCAGGAACGCAACGGCATCGCGGCCCGGTATCGTCTACGTGGGCGGCAACGACGGCATGCTGCATGCCTTCTCCCAGGCGAGCGGCGACGAGGTCTTCGCCTACGTCCCGAGCAGCCTCTACTCCGATGCTGCATCCGACGGCCTGCACTACCTTTCGGACCCGGCCTACACACACAGCTACATGGTCGACCTCACGGCGTCCGTAGCGGACGTTTACGCGCGCACCACGACGTCGGGCAGTGCGTCCTGGAAGACGATCCTGGTGGGTGGCCTCAGGGCCGGCGGCCGCGGAATCTTTGCACTGGACGTAACCAACCCGGCCGCCATCTCGGAATCGCAGCTCGATGCCAGGAGGACGGTCATGTGGGAGTTCACCAGCGCAGACGATGCCGATTTCGGTCACTCCTTCAGTCGGCCGTCGATCGTGCCGCTCGAAGGCACCAGCAATTCGATCCGCTGGGCGGTCGTTACAGGTAACGGCTACAACGACCTCGGCAGCGGCGAAGCCAAGCTGTTCATCCTGTTTATCGAGGAAGGAGTCGATGGCACGTGGTCAAGCGGTGACTACATTGAGATATCGACCGGTGTCGGCACGACAACGGATCGCAACGGTCTGTCTACGCCTGCCGTCATCGATACCGATGGCGACGGACTTGCTGATCGAGCCTACGCAGGCGACCTGAAAGGCAACATGTGGGCTTTCGACCTGTCCGGCACGAATCCGGGCAACTATGACGTCGCCCACAAGAGGGGCAGGTCGGTCGTGCCCATGTTCACTGCACCGCCGAACCAGCCGATTACGGCAACACCCGCCGTGGTGCGCAACAGCGAGGTCCCGACATCGTCGCAAAACTTCCCGAACACGATGGTCATCTTCGGTACGGGCCAGTACATAACGTCGGGCGATGTCACTTCGACGAGCACCCAGTCGTTCTATGGCATCTGGGACTCCGGGGACTCCCAACTTGATCGCTCGGATCTGATCTCGCAGACGATTAGCGTCGGCCTCACAGCCGACGGCGTGGTGGGACGCACCCTGACGGACAACGCCATCGACTTCGCCACCGATAATGGCTGGTACATGGACTTCCCGGATTCGGGTGAGCGCATCGTTACCGACGCGGTCATCCGTGGTGATCTTGTTTTCTTCAACTCGATGACACCCGACACCAATCCTTGCCAGGCGGGCGGATCCGGCTGGCTCATGGTCGCGAAATCGATCAACGGTGGCAGGCCCGGGGAAATCGCGTTCGACCTGAGTGGCGATTCACTGCTCGACGACGACGATGCGATCGCCGGTAACGCCGCAGCGGGCGTGGAAATCGTGGGTATTCCTACCGCACCGGTGAACCTGTCCAACATCCGCTACACGTCGACCACGCAGACGACCGGCGGCAGCACGATCGATACCACGGACATTCTCAGGCTCGGCGGACCAAGAACCGGCCGGCTGTCCTGGGAAGAGCTGAGCCGCTAGCTGCAAGAACAAGAGGATTTAGATATGCGCACATTTCAACTGGTGATAGCGGCTATCGCTATCCTGCTCGCTGGCACCGTTGCGGCGCAGAACCTGCCGCGGTACTACCAGGATGCTGATTATCAGCGGACCGGCCGTATCGACTCTATCCAGATCGAAGCGCAGAGACTGGTTATTGACGACGTCCCTTACACGTTTTCGTCAAGCCTGGTCGTGCACTCGCCGAGAGCGTACAGCGTTCCGATTTCGAACCTGAAGGTCGGTTCGACCGTCGGCTACAAGTTGCTCAATGCGCGAGGCCGGCTGATTGGCGAGATCTGGCTATTGCCCGACGACTATGACAAACGCACACGACGGCGCTGACAAGGAATCTGACCATTGAATACAAAACGGATGCAGCGCCAGCACGGCGTAAACCTCATTGAGCTGATGGTGGTCGTCGCGATTGTCGCGATCATCGCGGCCGTCGCCTACCCGGCCTATACACGCTATGTCGCCGATGCACGGCGTGCCGACTGCACGGGCGGGATGGCCGGCCTGGCCAACGCCATGGAACGGCACTACTCGATCAACGGCAGTTACCTCAATGCCGCCGCCGGCGGCGCGGATACCGGTGCACCCGCCGTGTTCGGCACGGCCTGCCCGATCGACGGCGGTACTCCGTACTACAACCTGACGATCTCCGCGGCCACGGCTTCGACATACACGGTGCAAGCTGCCCCGACCGGTCCGCAAGCCGGAGACCGCTGCGGTACGCTGACGCTGACCAACACGGGCGTCAAAGGCGTTCAGGGGGCTGCGGCCGGCAACGACTGGCAGACCTGCTGGCGGTAAGCCGAGTACTAACCGCGCGGGCTGCTTCCCTCTAGAGCGCAGCCAACACGCGCTGCAGGCGGCCCTTGACGTCTTTGGCGAGCGGCGTGACGCCCGGATCGTTGACCAGCGCGAGCACGCTTTCGGGGTCCATGAAATCGACGTGGACCTTGCCGTCCGCGTCTTCGCGAACGAGTACGTTACAGGGCAACAGCAAGCCGATGTCTTCGACCGCCGAGATGGCCTGGTAGGCGAGCGACGGGTTGCAGGCGCCGAGGATGCGATATCCCGGCATGTCCTTGTCGAGCTTGGCTTTCATCTTGGCGGCGACGTCGATGTCGGAGAGCACCCCAAAGCCCTCTTTCTCGAGCTCCGCCGTCACTTTCAGGATGGCATCGTCGAAGGACTCTTCGACAACCTTGCCGAAACCGAAATCCGAATTCATGTGCAACTCCTTCAGGGTGTGCAGTCCGCGGAACCGCAATAGATGTCATGCAGGAGCTTGATCACCCGGTCCGCGGGACCTTCATTCAGCGAGTAGAAAATGGTCTGCGACTCGCGGCGCGTTTTCACGAGATCCTGCTGACGCAAGCGCGCAAGCTGCTGCGACAACGCCGACTGGCTCAATGGCACGATCGTGTTCAGGTCGCTGACGGACCGTTCTCCCTCGGCCAGCACGCAGAGAATCATCAGTCGGCTCTCATTGCCAAGCGCTTTCATCAGGCCCGCTGCATCGGCGGCATGCAGCTGCATGTCGCCCGCGGGACTTGTCTTGCTTTCGATGGCGTTCATAGGCCCCTAATATAAGGAATATTATATTAGAAGTCCATAATTTAGGGTTTACTGGATTATTAGCGGTTGCTCGACAGCGTCGACCGCCTTGCGCTGGAATTCCGCAAAGTCGCGATAGTCCTCGGGTCCGAAGCGATCCCCGGAAGCCAGGTAGTCGAAATCGATCCGCCAGCCACCGTCGTGGCGGCTGACCTCACGACGCCAGTTGCCAAAGCGGGATTCCCCGCCATTGGGTTTGCTGGCCGCCTCGTCGAGGCGCAATCCTGCTGGCACCTTGACCGTGGTGACCGCGCGCAATCGCAGCGGGAAATGGTGTTCAAACGGAAAACGCCGGTCCGCCACCCGATCGAATTCGAGGTAGTAAGCCTCGAGGAACCCGGGCACCTCGAACGACCCGCCGTTGTCGACCGGCAGCGTGTAGCTGATCTCGACAACGAGGTCGTAGCCGGCATCGAAAATGTTGTCGACGAAGTACTCCGTCAGTTCGGCATCCGAATAGCGCGTGGCGACCCAGCGCTGCAGCGATGCCTGCATCTCCGAGGTTTCGATCGTGCGCAGCTGGCCCCGCAGGTCCGCCGCCTGGTATCCCGTGAAGCGTGCCGTCTCGGTCACATCCATGTAGCCGTCACCGCGTGGCTCGACCACGCGCTCGACGTTGATGCCGGTCAGGCCGGCCTCGTAGTCCGGGATTTCGATCAACTCCGGTGTCTCGCCCAGTTCCAGCGCGAAATTCCCGGCCATGGACCGGGGCGGGAGTTGCCCGAGACGCAGGTCCTTGTCCGTGGCATCGATAAACACGCGACCCTCCGCGGTATTCACGGCAACGATCATGTGATCGAACTGGTCCGTGTTCGGCAGGCCGGGAACGACCTGCTGACTGAGGTTGACCAGCGCGAGCGACGCATCGAACCCCGAGGCCCGCAATAGTGAATACAGGAGGACCGCGTGATCCTTGCAGTCCCCGTAACGGTCACGCATCGTTTCCCGGGCGGTCTTGGGTATGTAGGCACGACGGCCGAACTCGATCGCCTCGTAGTGAATCTCGTCCTGTACATAGGCGCTCAGGATTTCTACCTGGCGCGATGGGCTGTCGACACCTTCAGTGAGTCGCCTGGCGCGGTCCGCAACGGTCGATACATCGAGCTTGTCCCGGATCTTGCCGAGGTACTCGGACCCCGCTTCGGTCCAGCTTTCGTTGACGGTGCCGAGTCGTACCCAGGGCAGTATCTGGTCGACGTAGGGCTGCAGGGGCTCCCAGCGAAACGCGACCGGTTGTTGAATCTCGAAGACCAGGGACTTGCCGGACATTCGTGGTGGCTGCACGCCGCTGAGCCTGTACCTGAGTTTGTCGTGCTCACCGTTGACGAACACGGCGCTGTACTCGATGGGCCGGTCGCTGGACAGGTAAGCCGTCTCCAGCGGGAACGTGCCTTCTGCGACGGACGTCCGCTTGGTGACCACGGCCTCGATCACCGTGCCCGGCGCGAGGCTTGGCACAGGCATGTGCACCGTCTTCTCGGTACTGGCTTCGTAGCCCGACTCGCTGTGAGTGATGTAATACGTGTTGAGGTCGCCCTCGGCGATGACTTCGCCGTCCGCATCGCGCACGACCAGCGTGTTGACGTATAGCTGCTCGTAGCTCGGGTCGAAGTCGAACTCGAGCGTACTGAACTGGGTCACCCCGTTGTCGTTGAGAATCCGGATCTTGCGGTACAGGGTCTCGCGCAACACGTCGCCGCCGTCGAAGTCGTACCCGGTAATCCGGGAAAGAAATACGGCACCGTAGCCTTCCTGCGTGCTGTGCAGGTCCGACGCGTCGAAAATGCGGCGTAACCGGGCCGGCATGGCGACGGCATCGATCTCCTGGCTGATCGTCGTTGTGTCGCCCTCACCCAGCATGTGATCGATGGCGTCGAGATACTCCCGGATCTTCGCATTGGCCGGTGCGAACTTGAGCGCTTCCTCGAAAGACGCCTGTGCCTTGCGGTAGGAACGTAGCTGGAACTCGGCATCGCCCTTGTAGAAATAGCTTTGCAGCGACCGGTAGCCTTTCTCTATCAGTTCGTCGGCGACCAACAGCGTTTCCGCCGGACGGCCGGCCCTGTCCAGGAGCGACATGCGCTCATAGGCAAGCTCTGCATTGAACGGGCGCCCGGCCGTCATGCCCTCGAGAATCGCCAGTGCCTCGTCGTAACGCTCGCGGCGCGTCAGCAACTGCACCTTCAGTTTCAGGGTAGCGTCGTTCTTGGCATCCGCCGTGTATTTCCCGAAGGCGCGATCCAGGTCGTTCCAGCGGCCGCTATCGGCGAGCAGGTTCATGTAGGCCGAGAAGTCATCATCGTCCCGGTAGTCCGTTGCGAACAACTCGTCGTAGATGGCCAGCGCTTTCGCGAAATCGTTTGTCTGGTAGGCAAGCCAGGCATCCCAGCTGCGAACGAGCCGGTTTTCCGCGAACGGCCCCATGCGCGGCGCAAGCCACTCCGCCGCTTCTTTGTAGGCGTCAATCTCGACGAGCGCGCGAGCGGCATTGACAATGTACGCCTCACTATCGGGAACCAGGGAGTTTGCCTGGCTGAAGTACGCGAAGGCATCCCGATACGCCCTGGCTTCGTAGTAGTGCAGGCCATAGGCATTGACGAGGTAGGCGTTGACGTCCTTTTCCGCCTGGTTCCGGTACTCACCCTGCAGGGCGCGCGGCTCACCGGATAGTTCAAAGTCCGTCCAGAGCTTCTCCAGGTCCTTTTTCACGGCCGGGCCGTCTTCGGGTCCCCACGCGGCCAGGATGTAAGAGCAGGCGTCGTTGGCGACAATCCACTGGTAGTAGAGATACATTTCGCCGTCAGCCTCTTCGCGGCCAACCAGCATCTTGCCCTTCGCACCATCCTTCTCGACGTCGCGTTCTTCGATGATGAACTTCGACGGGTAGTCTTCGCCGAACTGCTGCATCGTGACGCGGTAGATCGCATCGTTGGTCGGGCGCGGTCCTTCCCAGCATGCCGGCATCACCACGGCCCCGTAGTCGCGCGTCGCGAGCGCACCGAAATCCGCGCCGTCGTTGGTCTCCTGCAGGTCGGCCCAGGCAAACCAGGTGCGGTCACGTGCGCGGAAGCGATAGCCGAAGGTCTCGGAACGGTAGTCCCGGACATCATCACTGCTGGCGACAATCTGCTGGTTCTTATCGGCATCGGCAACGGAGAACCCGGCGAGCACCTTGTCCGCCTCCGCACGAACGACGTCGTCCCCCACGCTGGAGGCAAACGTCAACAGCTGGTAGGCGCGCAGCCCGTCAACATGAGTCGACAACACGTAAGTGATCGGCAGGGAGCCTGTCTCGGCGTAGATGAATTTCTGAAAGACCTGCATCCCACGCTCGTCGCGCAGGCCGATATCGGACTCCCCCCGGAATTCGCTGCCATCCTTGCTCGCGAGCGTGTCCTGCATGCTGACCAGCACCAGGTCGGCGTAGGTCTCGGCCGACATCCTGGCCCCTAATTCCTCCGCGATGATCAGCGAGAACGCGTTCGGCTTGAATCGGATCGCTGCGAAACTGGCTTCGGGCACCTGGCTGGAGAAGTCGATATAGGTGTAGGCCTCGTCACCGAGATCGACCCGGTAGTTCATTGCTTTGCTTTCGAAGACATCGACGCGCTGGCCGGCCTTTGTCGTGTAGTCGTTCGTGCCCTGCCCGACGGCGACGTGTGCGCACAACAGGAGGCAGAGAATCGACGTTTTTGCAATGTTCATGGGTATCGATTGTAGCGGCACCCAGTCGCACAGCGGAACCAAACAGTTCTCATACTGCACTTTAGGGCGCCCTGTTGTTATATAATCGCCCGCCACCGCCGGACGGAAGTCGGGCCGGAATATTCAATCAGCAAGCTCCGGAGCAGGAAGTTGAGTCGGGACCAGAAATTTTTTGACATGTATTCCCTCGTCATTGGCGTACTGGCCGTGGCCGCGATCGCAATCTACGTGATAGCCGCGAAGATGTCCGATGCGACGCAGGGCGTTTACACACGCGATACGGCCGAATACCAGGCGGCCATCGTTGAGAGCATCGCTCCGGTGGGCAAGGTGTACCTGCCCGGCGAGGAACAGGAAGCCGCACGCCCGGTCGTCGAGGCAGCGGCCGAGCCCGAGCCCGTGGCGGCGGCAATGACCGGACCTCAGGTATACAACTCGGCGTGCAACGCCTGCCATGGTCTCGGTATCGCCGGTGCCCCGAAGGTGGGGGACGCTGCACAGTGGACCGAGCGCATCGCCAAGGGCATGGACGTGCTGACGAAGCATGCCATCGAGGGCTTCCAGGGCGCCGCGGGTTACATGCCGGCGAAGGGCGCTCGCCTGGATCTCTCCGATGAGGAAGTCGCCGACGCCGTGCAGTACATGGTCGACGAATCCTCTTAGGGCCTCCGATCAAGACAACGCAGAGATAGCGCCTCCGCAACGTGCGGCGGCGCTATCTTTGTTTTCCCGGCAAGGTCGGCAATCGTCCGCGACACCCGCAGGACGCGCTGGTGCGCTCGCGCCGACAGGTTGAAGCGCTCCGCCGCTCCCTCGAGCAATGACCAGCATGCGTCGTCAATGTCGCAGGCCGCCGCCAGCGCCTCTCCCTCGAGCCGCGCGTTGGCGATACCGGCGCGTTGCATCTGGCACTGCCAGGCCGCGGCCACGCGCGCGGCGACAACTGCACTGCGCTCGCCGTCCGGATCGCCGCGCAACAGCTCTGTCGATGGCCGCAGCACCTCGACGTGCAGGTCGATCCGGTCAAGCAGCGGTCCCGAGATCTTGTTGCGGTAGCTCACGACCCGGTCGGTACTGCAACGACAATCGGACTGCGTGTCACCAAGGTAGCCACAGGGACACGGGTTCATGGCCGCCACTAGCTGAAAGCACGCCGGAAACTCCGCCCGCATGCCCGCTCGCGCGATGGCGATGGCGCCGGTCTCCATGGGCTCTCGCAGCGCCTCGAGCACGTTGCGATTGAACTCGGGCAATTCGTCGAGAAAAAGCACGCCGTTGTGCGCACGGGAGATCTCGCCCGGACACAATCTCGGCCCGCCGCCGACCAGTGCCGCAGCCGACGCCGTGTGGTGCGGCGATCGAAACGGCCGCCTGCGCCAGTGTGCAGCAACGACAGCCACACCGGCGATGGAATTGATCGCGGCCGTTTCCAGCGACTCGCGTCTCGACATGGGCGGCAGCAGGCCCGGCAGGCGTCGCGCGAGCATGCTCTTGCCGGTACCAGGCGGCCCGATCAGCAACACGTTGTGATTGCCGGCCGCGGCGATCTCCAGGGCCCGTTTCGCGTGTTGCTGACCCTTGACGTCGACGAGTTCGGGCACGCGGCCCGCGTCGGGGCCGGGTACTTCCACGGGTGCGAAGTCGATGCGCTCGCGCCCGGCAAGGTGGGCGGTCACTTCGAGCAACGACGTTGCCGCGATGACCCTGGCACCCGCGAGCGCCGCTTCGGACGCGTTGCCGCGCGGCACGATGACGCTGCGACCGGCCTCCCGCGCTTTCACGACAGCCGGCAGCAGTCCCGGGACCGGGCGCAGCTCGCCGTTCAGGGCGAGTTCGCCGTAGCACTCGACATCATCCAATGCCGCCAGCGGAAACTGTTTACGTGCCGCGAGAATGCCAAGCGCGATGGGGAGGTCGTAGCGACCGCCGATCTTGCGCATCTCGGCCGGGCCAAGGCTGATCGTGATGCGCTGCTGCGGAAACTCGAACCCCGAACTCAGTAGCGCGCCACGCACGCGGTCCTTGCTCTCGCGAACGGCCGTTTCGGCCATCCCGACGATCGTGAAGGCGGGCAAACCGCCCGACAGGAACACTTCGATCGTGACGGGGGGCGCCTCGGTACCGTACTGGGCACGACAGCGCAGTATCGCGAGACTCATCGGGCCCTCCCTGGCCGTATGACGTTACCTGGCTTCTATTTCTTCCAGTCGTGCTTCGAGCCGGTCGAGCTTCTCCCGGGTTTTTGCGAGCACCGCCTCCTGTACCTCGAACTCGTCCCGCGTGACGAGATCGAGCCTGGCAAGCGACGCCCGCAGGACGGAACGAAAGTTGTTCTCGAGGTCCTCGCGCACAGCACGCAGCCCTTCGGGTACGGTCTCGGCCAGTTTCCTGGCGATGTCTTCGATGGATTCGTTGGCCATGCAGAAGTGATACCTGAGCCACCTTCAAAAAACCAGTCGCAGTTTCCGTGCACTGGCTCGAGAAATGGCCGGTCCGATTTGGACCATCGCGCCGGCACCCCGCACCAAGCCGGTGCAGCGGCTCAATCGCTGTTCGCGCAACATGCTGAAAAACCAACAGATTGAGAAACTGGCACGGATCCTGCTCTAGGGGGAATGACGCATACATTCATATCTCATCTGGAGCAGGAAACATGAAATTTGTAAAAACAGGGGTCGCACTGATGCTGCTGGCCGGAACGGCACAGGCCGAATTCACAGGCAACCTCGGGTACATGAGCGAGTACCACTTCCGCGGCATCTTGCAGAAGGTCTCCTCGGTAAGCGCCGGCCTCGACTATGAGTCCGGCGGATTCTACGTCGGTACCTGGGCGGCGGATGTTGGCGACGGCCTCGAAGTCGACGGCTACTTCGGCTACGGCACCACGGTGGGGGATGTCGACCTCAGTGTCGGGTACACGGGCTACTTTTACACGGGCGATTTCGACGATACCTACCAGGAGATCAATCTCGGCGCCGCGTTCGGCATGCTGTCGCTCGATGTCGCGGTTGGCCAGTACGACAACTTCGGTGGCCCGACGCTCGACTACACCTACTACGCGCTGACGCTCGAGAACAAGGGCTTCTACGGCACCCTCGCCGGATTCTCGCAGGACGCCGACGGTGAGTACCTGGAGCTTGGCTACGGCACCAGCGTTGCTGACTTCGATGTCGGTCTCGCGTTGATCCTCGCAAACGACGATCTCATCGGCAGCGACGACGAGTCCCTGGTCTTCACGATCGGCAAGTCATTCGACATCAGGTAATCACTCCACCGGGCGGCGACGGCTGCCCGTTTATTCACCTAGGGGAATAGCAATGAAAATGATCACGGCGATAATCAAGCCGTTCAAGCTGGACGATGTACGTGAGGCCGTTGCCGACATCGGCATCCAGGGCATCACGGTTACGGAGGTAAAAGGCTTTGGTCGCCAGCGCGGCCACACGGAGCTCTATCGCGGCGCAGAGTACGTCGTGGACTTCCTGCCAAAGGCCAAGATCGAGCTCGCCGTCACAGACGAACTCGTGGAGCAGGTCATTGAGGCCATCGCCAACACGGCACGCACGGGCAAGATCGGTGACGGGAAGATCTTCGTCACGGACCTCGTTGAGGCCATTCGCATTCGTACCGGCGAGACCGGCAGCGAAGCCGTTTAGGGACAGGGAGGAATTATCGTGGAAGAAATTCAAGTAGCAGCACAGGTCACAGAACTGGCCTATGCGCTGGACACATTTTACTTTCTGGTGATGGGAGCCCTCGTCATGTGGATGGCGGCGGGTTTCACGATGCTCGAAGCGGGCCTCGTGCGAGCCAAGAACACCGCAGAAATCCTGACCAAGAACGTCGGCCTGTATTCGATTGCCTGCGTCATGTACATGCTCTGCGGTTACGGCATCATGTACCCGGGCGCTTTCGAAGGCGGCGTATTCCAGAGCCTCACATCAATCGGCAGCGGTCTCCTTACCTCGAGTGACAACACGGCCGCTGATGTTATCGCCAGTGGCGGCGACACCTACTACTCGGGATTGTCGGACTTCTTTTTCCAGGTTGTGTTCGTAGCGACCGCTATGTCGATCGTGTCGGGCGCCGTTGCCGAACGCATGAAGTTATGGTCGTTCTTCGCGTTTACGATCGTCTTGACCGGGTTCATCTACCCGGTGCAGGGATTCTGGAAATGGGGTAACGGCTGGCTGAACGTTGGTGACGGCACTGTCGGCTTCCTCGACTTCGCGGGATCCGGCGTAGTGCACATGTGCGGCGCCGCGGCAGCGCTTGCCGGTGTCCTGCTGCTCGGTGCCCGCAAGGGCAAGTACGGCAAGAGCGGCCAGGTGAACGCCATCCCGGGCAGCAACCTCCCGCTCGCGGCGCTGGGTACGCTGGTTCTCTGGCTCGGCTGGTTCGGTTTCAACGGTGGTTCGCAACTCGTCGTCTCCAACGTCGAGAATGCCAATGCGGTTGCGCTGATCTTCGTCAATACCAACATGGCGGCCGCGGGCGGACTGATCGCGGCGCTGTTGCTGGCGCGCTTCTGGTTCGGCAAAGCAGACCTCACGATGGCACTCAACGGCGCGTTGGCCGGCCTGGTCGCCATCACCGCTGAACCGCTGACTCCTGCACCCGGTATTGCCACGCTCATCGGTGCCGTCGGCGGCCTGCTTGTGGTCGCCTCGATCGTGACGCTCGACAAGCTCAGGATCGACGACCCGGTCGGCGCCATCTCGGTCCATGGTGTCGTGGGAATCTGGGGTCTTCTGGCTGTCTGCATCACGAACCCGGACGCGTCACTGAAGTGGCAGCTGATCGGAATCGTATCGATCTTCGCCTGGGTGTTTGGTGCGAGCCTGCTCGTCTGGTTTGCCCTCAAGAAGACAGTCGGTATCCGGGTGTCCGAGGAAGAAGAGTACGAGGGCGTGGACATCGGGGAGTGTGGCCTCGAGGCCTATCCCGAGTTTACGACGGGCGAGTAATTCCCCCTCTCGGGGCGTCACCCGATTTGCCATAAGCGCGATGACGGTGATGCCCCGAGTTTTTCGCCATTTATGGCTTTCTCCATAAAACAGAAACTTAGCGGGCCACTCGGCCCGCTTTTCTTTTTCCGGCCGTTAAATATCACAATTTCCGCTGTGATCACGTTCACGCCAATTCCGGCTCATCCATGGTCTAATTATTCCTGACACGCAAACATCCAGGCGGCACCGCTGTGCCGGGAAGGACGACCATGAACAGCAAACGACTCGCTCTACTTTTCACCGTGGCTGCAATGACGCTCGCCGGTGGTGCCACAGCTGACGAGATCTACAAGTGGACGGATGAAGACGGCAACGTTTACTACGAGGATCGTCCCACGGGTGCGCCGACCGAAGAACGCCTGCAGATGACCTACAGCCGCACCGACAGCGACGCTGTGCGGGGGCGGGTCCAGGCGAACGTGGATGCCCGGACGGCGCGCCAGGAAGCGCGTGCCGCCGCCGAGAAGTCACGGCAGGAAGCTGCCGAGAGCGCCGCAGAAGCCGCCGAGCGCGAGCAGCGCTGCGACAAGGCACGAGCCCGGCTCGAGACCTATCTGCAGTCACGACGTCTCTACCGTACCGATAGCAACGGTGAGCGCGTGTATCTCGATGACGCGCAGCGCGAGGAAGCGCGCCAGAAAGCCGAGGAACAAGTCACCGAATTCTGTTCCTGATCGACGTCGGAACCGCGTCCAAGCGGAGCGCGCCCGCGAGCGTTACAATGCCCGCATTGTTTGATGGAGCGCACGCTTGACGGCCGCACCTGACCCAACCGGCGAAGACACCCAGGTCTACCTGCCCGATTTCTGTGCGGCAGGTACGTTGTTCATTGTCCTGCTCGTTGCCGAGCTCGTTGCCATTGTCCTTACGCTGGCGGCCGACACGGCAAACGGCCAGTTCCTGATCCTCCTGTCCAAGACATCGTTCTTCGTGCTGTGGCTGGCGCTGCTGGGCTCGGCGATCATGTGCCAGTTGAGCAGCCGGCTCGAGCGCGCCGGCAAGACCCGGGCGTTCGTCATCAGCTTCATCGTGCTCGAGCTCATGACGCTGGTCGTTGCGGAGCTCGCCTGGCAACTGCCCTGGCGGCTGACCGGCGCGTCGATTATCGACAGCTCGCACTCGCACTTCCTCCTGCGCACGTTCGCCATCAGCTCCATCATCATCGCGCTGGGCATGCGTTACCTGTATATCTCGAGTGAATGGCGACGCAGTATCGTGCTCGAGGCACAGGCACGCATCAGCGCCTTGCAGGCGCTGATCCGCCCGCACTTCCTGTTCAACAGCATGAACACCATCGCGTCGTTGACACGCACCGACCCGGCCCAGGCGGAAGAAGCTGTTGAGGACCTCTCGGACCTGTTGCGCGCCAGCCTCTCGAACAACCGCGACCGGACGAGCATCAAGGAAGAACTGGAAGTCACCGCGATCTACCAGCGCATCGAAAAACTGCGTCTCGGCGATCGCCTGCGGATTCGCTGGGACATCGACGAGCTGCCGATGCGGGCCCGGATCCCGAGCCTGACGATCCAGCCACTCGTCGAGAATGCGATCTATCACGGCATCGAGTTGCTTCCCGGCGGTGGTGAGATCCATATTCGCGGCAAGCGGGACGGGCGGACGTTGCAGATAACCGTATCCAACCCGGTTGCGCCAGGGAAATCGCGCGGCAAGAACGGCAACAACATGGCGATGAGCAACATTCGGCAACGCTTTGAACTCGCGTACGGCAGCAGGGCGTCCGTCGATATCGACGACAGCGATGATCGCTTCGTCGTCACCCTGCGCTTTCCGGTCGATGAGGGCGAGTCATGAAAGTCCTGATCGTCGACGATGAACGGCCTGCACGGGACCGTTTGCGACAGATCCTCGCGGACGAGGACGGCTACGACGTCGTCGGTGAGGCGGCCAACGGTCACGAGGCGCTGGAACAGGCCGCCCGCCTGGCACCTGACATCGTCCTTCTCGATATCCGCATGCCCGGCATGGAAGGCATCGAAACCGCGCATCATCTGAACGCCATGAATCCCGCCCCGGCCGTGGTTTTCACGACCGCTTATGACGAATACGCGATCGATGCATTCGAGGCGCGAGCCATCGGTTATGTGCTTAAACCCGTGCGGCGCTCACGCCTGACCGGCGCGCTGGCGCAGGCAACGCGACTGGTCGGCAGCGCCTTGAGTGAGGCGGCGGCGGAAGCCAGGCTCGAAGTCCGCCGCAAGCACGTCTGCGCCCTCGCGCACGGGGAGCTCAAGCTGATCCCGGTTGAAGAGATCACAGCATTTACTGCGGACCAGAAATACGTTGCGGTTCACCACGATAACGGTCACGACCTCATTGATGATTCACTGAAGTCACTGGAGGCCGAGTTCGGCGACCGCTTCGTGCGCATTCACCGCAGCGCGCTGATCGCCGTCGCCAGGATCGACCGCATTGACCGCAATGCCGAGAGCAAGAGCCGGGTGATCCTGCGAGACAACTCGCAAGTCGAGGACAAAGAACTGATAATCAGTCGCCGGCATGTCGCCGAAGTGAAACGTCGCCTTAAAGAATCATGAAAATACGCATCGCTACCCGCAAGAGTGCCCTCGCCCTCTGGCAGGCCGAGCACGTCGCCGCCCTGCTCGCCGAACTGCCCGAGATCGAGGACGTCGCACTGGTGCCGCTATCGACACGGGGTGACGAGATCCTCGATCGCAGCCTGCAGAAGATCGGCGGCAAGGGCCTGTTTATCAAGGAACTCGAGGTTGCCATGCAGGCCGGCGAGGCCGACATCGCCGTGCATTCCATGAAAGACGTGCCGGCCGAGATGCCCGCGGGGTTCTGCCTTGCGGCGATGCTCGAGCGAGCCAACCACGCCGACGCACTCGTGTCACCGAACGGCGCGCAACTGTCGAACCTTGCACAGGGGGCCCTCGTTGGCAGCTCCAGCCTGCGACGCCAGGCCCAGCTCAAGATGATGCGCCCGGATCTGCGAATCGAACCACTGCGCGGCAACGTCAACACGCGCCTCGCCAAGCTCGACAACGGCGACTACGACGCAATTATTCTTGCGGCGGCGGGTCTCGAACGCCTGCGCTTCGACGATCGCATCAGCCAGGTCTTTGCCCCCGAAGAGATGCTGCCCGCGGCAGCACAGGGCGTCGTGGGGATCGAGTGCCTCGAGAACGCCACGGAACTCCGCAAGGTACTCGCACAGCTCAACCACGCACGCTCGGTGCAGACAACCCTTGCCGAACGTGCGATCGCGCGTGTATTGCAGGCCAGCTGCCAGTCGCCGGTTGCCACGTACGCCGTCATCGACGGTGACGCGCTGACGGTAACCGCGCTGGTGGCAATGCCGGACGGCAGCCGGTCGATTCGCGACAGCGTCAGTGGCAAGGCCGCCGATGCAGAAACGCTTGGCGAAGCACTCGCCCGGCGATTGCTTGACCGCGGTGCCGCCGAACTGCTCGAAGCGGCCGGGGCAACGCATGGCTGATCGACCGCTGCAGGGTGTTGGCGTGCTCGTCACGCGACCGCGCACGCAGGCGATAGAACTCGTCAATGCCATCGAAGCAGAGGGCGGCACGACGTATTGCTTCCCTGTCATCGAGATCGTGCCGCACGATGACCTCGACATCCGCAACAGTGCAGACGCACTGCTACCACCCGACATCGTCATTTTCGTGAGCCGCAATGCCGTCGAGTTCGGCGTCAGGTTCACGGGCGGTGGCAAGATCGCCGCGATCGGCCCCGCGACGGCGAAAGCGATCGGCGACGCCGGGCGCGTCGTGGATATCCAGTCGGCCGCTGGCTACGACAGCGAACACCTGTTGGCCGAACCCGCCTTGCAGGACGTGAGCGGCAAGCGCGTGCGTATCATCCGGGGATCCGTAGGCCGGGAACTGCTCGCCGAGGAATTGCTGGCGCGCGGCGCCAACGTCGACTACCTGTCCGTTTACAAGCGTCGCCTGCCCGCTGTCGGCGCCGGAACGCTCGCCGACCTGGAGGCGCGCTGGCGGCAGGGACAGATAAATGTCATTACGATCATGAGTGTGCAGTCGCTCAGGAACCTCGCCGAATTACTGCCGGCGTGGTGTATCACGCAACTTGAATCCACTCCACTGGTGACGCCGGCAGGTCGTGTGTTAAAAGAGGCCTTGGACCGCTTTCCCGGGTCCCGACCTATACTCGCACCAGGGCCGGGCGCTGACGACATGGTCCAGGCAATCATCGCACTACACAGTACCGACTCCGGAACAGCACCATGAGCGACACAGACATCAAAGACGATAGCGCGCCTGTCGACGCGACAGACGCCGAAGCAACGCCGGCCGAGGACGGGCCTGTTGACGAAGCAACGCCGGCCGAGGACGAGCCTGTTGACGAGGTAACGCCCGAAAAACCGCGACGCGAGCGTTCCGGCAATTCTGTTGCCTGGCTGGCATTCCTCCTGGCGATTATCGCGGTGGCGGCCGCCGGCTACACGGCCTGGAACGACTGGCGGGGTGCGCGTGACACGAGCGCAGACGACGCCGTCGCGACACTCGGCAGCCGTTTGGCAGGCTCCGAGCAATCGCTCGCCGACCTCCAGGTACAGGTTGCCGGCCTCGGTGTGCGTGACCCGGCGCTCAATGCCGAACTCGCGGCCATTCGCCAGGAACTGGATGAACGCGTCCGCCTGCTGAGTTCGTTGCCGGCCCGCATGTCGGCGCTCGAGGGCTCCGTGGCCTCGCTCGCCGGGGTCTCCGAGGGTGCCCGCGATACCTGGATTCTGGCCGAGTCCGAGTACTACATGCAGATAGCCAACGCCCAACTGCAGCTTGCGAACAATCCACATCTCGCCGCGCTGGCCCTGAGAATGGCCGACGAACGTATCGTCCAGCTCGCCAATCCGGCGCTGACCGACGTGCGCCGTGCCCTCTCGGATGAACTCACGGCCCTCGATGGCATGGAAAAGCCCGATATCGAAGGCGCGACAATGACGCTTGCCAGCCTCGCCAGGGTCGTCGATTCCCTGCCGCTGGCCAGCGCCGCAACGGCTGACGACGCGGCGGACGATATGGATCCGGAGCAAAGCGGCGCGGGGCGCGCCTGGGCATCGGTGAAGAGCGCCATGTCCGGCCTGGTCAAGGTCACTCCGCCCGAGCGTGCCAAACTCGTACAACTGTCGCCTGATGCCGAGTTCTTCCTGCGCAATAACCTGGCACTGCAATTACAGGCGGCGCGTCTCGCGCTGCTGCGCGGCGAGCAGGTGATTTTTGATCAGACGCTGGCAGACACAAGCGCGCTTCTGACGGATTACTTCGACGTCAACAGCACGCAGGTCGCGAGTGCACAGGAGACCATCGCGGAGATTCGTGGGCACGTATTCACCACGGCTACCCCGGATATTTCCGAGTCACTGCGCCTGTTACGTCAATTCCGTACTCTCAGCGAGACCGCGCCGTGAAATTCGGCATCATCGTAGTCCTCGTCCTGTTCGCCAGCGCCTTCGCCGCGCACTTCCTGCTCGCGGACCCGGGCTATGTCATCATCAATTTCCGCGGCTATGTCGTCGAGATGTCCGTGCCGGTGCTGGTCCTGCTGGCTTTCGCGCTGGTCGTTCTTGTCTGGCTGATTCGCAAGATCATCATCGCGCCGCGACGGCTCGGAGAGGCGGCCGGGCGCTACCGTTCTGCCCGTTCGGGACAAAAGCTGACCAAGGGCATGATCGCGGTCGCCGAAGGTGACCTGGCGCGCGGCGAGAAGATGCTAGCGCGGGCTGCGAGCACGAGTGATTCGCCGTTGTTCAACTATCTCCAGGCCGCCCGTGCCGCGCACCTGCAAGGCAGGGACGAACGCCGCGACGAGTGGTTACGTCTTGCCTACAAGGAAACGCCGGAGGCCGCGAACGCCGTGCTCCTGACACAGGCCGAGTTCCAGCTCGACCGGAATCAGTACGAGCAGGCCCTTGCAACGCTGCGGCGGCTCGAGGAAGACTCGAAGAACCACATGCATGCCCTGGCCTTGATGGGCCGCTTGTACTTCAAACTCGAAGACTGGGCGGCACTCGGGGAGATCCTGCCGCGGCTGCGCAAGAACACGCAGCTCAAGCCGGGCACGCTCGATACCTGGACTATTCGGGTGCACAAGGAAGCGCTCGATCGCGCTGCCGATGTCGATGTGCTCGATCAGACGTGGAAAGGCATCCCGCGCGGCCTGAAGTCGGACGAAGCCCTGCTCGAGGCCTACTACCGCGGCCTCATGCGGGTCGGGTTGCACGACCGGGCACAGAAAGAGCTTGCCGGCGCGCTGAAGTCGAACTGGCGCGGCTCGCTGGTGCGGCTGTTCGGCCTGGTCGAGGCGACCGACACCACGAAGCAGCTGAAGATCGCCGAGGGTTGGCTGAAAAATCATGGTGAAGACCCCGATCTCCTGCTGGCCGCGGCCCGCCTGTGCCTGCGCAACGAACTGTGGGGCAAGGCGCGCAGCTACCTCGAGACCGTGATTGGCATGCGCCCGACGCCCGAGGCTTACCAGGAGTACGGCGCATTGCTGACCCGGCTGGGCGAAGCCGATGCCGCCGCCGACGCCTACCGCGACGGGCTGGGTATGGTCGCTGCGAAACCGTTGCCCGCCATACCTCACATCGACAAAGAGTAGGTCGTGTTCACGATCGTTGCCGGGACCGGGTACACGGGTCGCCGCGTACTGGAGCGACTGCCTGCCGCCGAGGCCGCGGGCCTGAGTCGCACGGCGATAGACACGGAGCGCCCGTTTTACGAATTCGATTTCGACAGTGAGGGGGTACTCCCGCTTGCGCTGCCGGAAGCCTACGCGGTGCTCTACACCTGCCCACCCGACGGCGAGCATGACGAGCGCCTGCGGCGTTTCCTGTCATTGCTGAGCCCGGGTCCGACCCGCTTCGTCTACATCAGCACGACCGGCGTCTACGGAGATTGCAAGGGCGCTGTCGTGACAGAAGCGGCGCCCGTTGATCCGGGCAACCGCATGGCCGCGGCCCGCATTGCGGCCGAGTCGATCCTGGCGCGCGCGGCGGAAAAGTCCGGGTTCGACCTCGTGATACTCCGCGCACCCGGGATCTATGGACCTGGCCGCCTGCCCCTGCAGCGCCTCCGGGAAGGCGGCGCGTTCCTGGCGGAAGAAGACGCCGGTCCCGGGAACCGCATTCACGTCGACGATCTCGCAAGCTGCTGTATCGCGGCGCTGCAGGAGGACGCGCCGGCGGGCATCTACAATGTGGGCGACGGCGATAACCGCAGCGCGACCTGGTTTGCGCAGGAGGTGGCACGCCAGGCGGCTTTGCCGGCACCCCGGCTGGTCAGCCGCGCGCAGGCCGAGCGCGAGTTTTCCGCCGTTCGGCTGGCGTTCCTGTCGGCGTCACGCATCGTCGACACAAGCAAAATGCGCGAGGTGCTCGGTGTCACCCCGCGCTATGCAAGTCCTGAGGAAGGGATCCGGGCCAGCCTGCTCTAGGGCTGGGAGCGTTTGCTCCGGAGCCAGGCGGTGACCGGCTCCCACTCATCCCAATCGGGCCAGGCCAGGTACTCCGGCAGCTCGAAGATGCCGAGGCCACGCGTGTAGGCACGCACGTAATTCTGGGCTTCACGCAAGGCCGCAATGTAAGGCGTTTTCGCGTTGGTCAGGTATTCATCGAGATCGTCGAAGATCAGGGTATTGTCCCGCACGCGGTTGGCCACGAGGCCCAGCTTCGCCTGCTTGCGCGCGATCTTGCCAACGCTCCTGAGCTCGTCAAGAAACGTCGTTGTCGCCTGCATGTCGATGGTTGACGGCAGAACCGGCACGACGATCGTTTCCGCATGCGCAACCAGGTTGGTCAGTTCCTTACCGTGAGAACGCGCTGGTGCGTCGATAACGAGGATGTCGGCATTGCGCGGCGCGTGGCGAAGACCGTCCTTGAAGCCCACAACAGCGGCTATTTCCGGCCGATCGGACGGCCGCCGATCAAGCCAGTCGAGACTCGAACGCTGCGGGTCGTAATCAGCCAGCGCAACGACTGCGCCTTCGTTTGCAAAGTAGGATGCTATGTTTGTAGCGAGGGTGCTTTTCCCGCAACCACCCTTCGCATTCATAACCATTATGTGCCGCATGACGCTCTCCAGGGGCAATGTTGTTAGGTTGGTTATTGCTCGACGAATTTCCGGTTTATGTAAACTACAGACGCCGACTCCAAAAGTCCATTAGACGCGGAAGCGAGTCGCGCAAAAAAATTATGAAAGTCGCTTACACGAAAATGCACGGCACGGGTAACCGGATTCTCGTCGTCGACCAACGTTCCGGCGCGTCGTTACCACCGTCGCCACAACAGCTTCGCGAGCTTGGAAATGATGCAACTGGACCGGGTTTCGATCAGCTCATGTGGGTGACAGCGGCGGACGATCCTGCGTTCGCAGCATCCTATCGGGTATTCAACAACGACGGCTCCGAAGTCGAGCAGTGCGGCAACGGCGTGCGCTGCGTGGCCAGCGTCCTGGCCAACGAAAGTGGCCATCGCCAGGCGTTCACCCTGCAGAGCCCGGCCGGGCCGATCGACGCACGCGTCGACGACGACGGCCTCGTCGCCGTCAGTATGGGTACGCCCGAGTTCGAACCGGCAAGGATCCCTTTCATTGCCCCGGAACGCGCCGCTCGCTACCGGCTGGACGTCGGCCAGGAGCACTATGAGGCCTGTGTCGTGTCGATGGGCAACCCGCACTGTGTACTGCACGTCAATGACGTCGACGCTGCTCCCGTCAACACGCTGGGCCCGATCCTCGAACGGCACGAGCGTTTCCCGCAACACGCCAATATCGGCTTTGCGAGAATTCGCGACAGGGAGAGTATCGACCTGCGTGTCTTCGAACGCGGGGTGGGCGAAACAGCCGCCTGCGGTACCGGTGCCTGCGCGGCCGTCGTGACTGGCCAGGCGCTGGGGCTGCTTGGGCAGGCCGTCGATGTACGGCTGCCCGGCGGTCAAGTCGTGGTAAGCTGGCGCGGCGGTTCGGAGCCGGTCTGGCTCACGGGAAACGCCGAGTATATTTCTGAAGGAATCATGGATTTATGAGCACCCAACGCAAAGCCGAATTCGTCGAAGATGGACTGTCGGAACAGTCTGTGCATGACTTCCTCGCCGCCCACCCGGACTTTTTCGAGCGCCATTCAACGCTGCTCAGCTCACTCGATCTCCCGCATGCCAGCGGTGGCGCGGTATCCCTGGTCGAGCGGCAGGTTGCCGTCTTGCGGCAGAAGGAACTCAAGCTGAAACGGCAGCTCAAGGAGCTGATCCAGGTTGCCCGTCAGAATGACGTGCTCGCCTCAAAGGTCCATGAGCTGACGCTGCAGCTGCTCGGCGCGGCAAACCTGCAGAGGACAATCGTCGTGGTCGAAGAGGCGCTGCGCTCGGGTTTTGGTGCGGACCAGGCTGTTCTTGTGCTGTTTGGCGACCCAGACGCATTCGACGATATCGATGTCGGCCGTTTCTTCCGGGTTGTGAGGAAAGACGATGAAACTCTGAAGCCCTTCAGCACGTTCCTGAACGGCAGCGGCGCTCGTTGCGGCAAGATTCGCGACTCACAGAAGGAGTTCCTGTTCCGGCACGACGCCGACGAGATCGGCTCTGCCGCCCTCGTCCCACTCGGTGATGGCGCAGAAATCGGGTTCCTGGCCGTGGGCAGCGTCGACAGCGACCGCTTCCACCCGGGAATGAGCATCGACTTTCTAACCCGCCTGGGCGACCTGGTAGCAGGGTCCCTGAAACGCTTCTAGGGACGTCGCGATGAAAGACGCTGGCTGGATTGATCGCTTCATCCGGCACCTCGAGTATGAGCGACGCCTGTCGCCATTGACCTGCAAGAACTATCGTCGGGACCTCGAAAAGCTCTGTGCCTGGTGCGACACGTCGGGAATCGGTCAATGGAGCGAGCTCGACAGTGAACACGTACGTGCCTACTCGGCATCCTGTTATCGCAAGGGCCTGAGTGCCCGCAGCATCCAGCGGCGCTTGTCGGCATCGCGTACCTTTTTTCGGTACCTCATCCGGGAAAAGGCCGTTACGAAAAACCCCGCTGCGTCGGTGTCGGCCCCCAAGGGCAGGAAACGTCTGCCCGGCAACCTCGATGCCGACCGGATGGCGCGACTGCTCGACATCCAGGGCGAGGGCGCGATTGTCGACCGGGACCGTGCGATTCTCGAGTTGCTGTACTCCTCGGGCCTGCGTCTTGCGGAACTTGTCGACCTCAACCTCGGTGACGTCGATATGCACGATGCCACGGTGCGCGTCACGGGCAAGGGCAACAAGGACCGCATCGTGCCCGTCGGGCGCCAGGCGCTAAAAGCGCTGCGGCAGTGGGGCATCACGCGTGGTGACCTGGCCGATGCCGACGAGAAGGCCCTGTTCGTCAGCAATCGCGGCACACGCCTGAGTCCCCGTTCGGTCCAGGCGCGCGTCAAGTTCTGGGCCAAACAGCAGGGACTCGATGCCAACGTCTACCCGCACCTGTTCCGCCACTCCTTCGCCACGCACGTTCTCGAATCGAGCCACGACCTGCGCGGCGTCCAGGAGCTTCTCGGGCATGCCAATATCTCGACAACCCAGGTGTACACACACCTTGATTTCCAGCACCTTGCCCAGATTTATGACCAAACCCATCCGCGCGCCCGCAAGAAAGACTAGAACCACATAAGGGGTCGGAGCCCTTACGGTAAGGGCTCCGACCCCGATTTACGAGGAACCTCGATGGAACAGTACAGAGGGACAACCATTGTCTCAGTCCGCCGTAATGGCAAGGTGGCCATCGCCGGCGATGGCCAGGTCAGCATGGGTAACACCGTGATGAAGGGCAATGCCCGCAAAGTAAGGCCGCTCGCGGGCGGGCGCGTGATTGCCGGATTCGCCGGCGGTACGGCCGACGCATTCACGCTCTTCGAGCTGTTCGAGACCAAGCTCGAGCAATACGGCAATCTCACGCGCGCCGCAATCGAACTCGCCAAGGACTGGCGGACCGACCGCCGCCTGCGCCGGCTTGAGGCACTGCTGTGCGTCGCCGACAAGGACAACTCGTTCATCGTCACCGGCAACGGCGACGTGATCGAGCCCGAGAACAACCTGATGGCGATCGGCTCGGGTGGCCCGTTCGCACAAGCGGCCGCGATGGCCCTGCTCAGGAACACGGATCTCGAGGCGCGCGACATCGTCGAAAAGGCTCTCGGCATCGCCGGCGATATCTGCGTGTATACGAATCAGCACATCACGATCGAAGAACTCTGACCATGTCTCAAATGACCCCCCGCGAAATCGTCCAGGAACTGGACAAGCACATCGTCGGCCAGGACGAGGCCAAGCGCGCTGTCGCGATTGCACTGCGTAACCGCTGGCGTCGCGTGCAGGTCGACGAGCCCCTGCGCAGCGAAATCACCCCCAAGAACATCCTGATGATCGGGCCGACAGGCGTTGGCAAGACGGAGATCTCTCGTCGCCTCGCACGCCTGGCCAAGGCGCCGTTTATCAAGGTCGAAGCCACCAAGTTTACCGAGGTGGGTTATGTGGGCCGTGAAGTCGACAGCATCATCCGCGACCTCATGGATGTCTCCATCAAGATGGTTCGCGAAGATGCGATGAGCAAGGTCCGACTTCCGCGCCGAAGATGCCGCCGAGGAACGCGTGCTCGATGCGTTGCTGCCGCCGGCGTCGCGCAGCGCCGGGTTTGCGGATGAGCCCGCAGTGTCTCCGGGTGATTCGGACACGCGGCAGAAATTTCGCAAAATGCTGCGCGAGGGCAAGCTCGATGAAAAGGAAATCGAAATCGACGTGCAGACCATGCCCGTCGGTGTCGAGATCATGGCGCCCCCTGGCATGGAAGAGATGACCAGCCAGCTGCAGGGCATGTTCCAGAATCTCGGCGGCAATCGCTCACAGACCCGCAGGCTCAAGGTCAAGGACGCATTCCGCCTGCTGACGGATGAGGAGGCGGCCAAGCTGGTTGACGAGGATGAGCTCAAGACCCGTGCGCTCGAGGCCGTCGAACAGCACGGCATCGTTTTTCTCGACGAAATCGACAAGGTGGCGCGCAGTAACGGCACACAGGGCGCGGACGTGTCCCGCGAAGGAGTGCAGCGTGACCTGTTGCCACTCGTTGAAGGCTCCACGGTCAACACGAAGTACGGCATGGTCAAGACGGACCATATCCTGTTTATTGCATCGGGTGCGTTTCACGTGTCCAAACCGTCGGACCTGATCCCCGAAATGCAGGGTCGCCTGCCGATCCGGGTCGAATTGAAGTCGCTGACGACCGAGGATTTCGTCCGCATCCTGACCGAACCGGACGCGTCCCTGACCTCGCAATACAGCGCGCTGCTAAAGACGGAGGACGTCTCCTTAAAATTCGACGAAAGCGGCGTACGGCGCATCGCCGAGATCGCCTTCCAGGTCAACGAGAACACCGAGAACATCGGTGCGCGTCGCCTGCACACCGTCATGGAGCGCCTGCTCGAGACCGTCTCATTCGAAGCGTCCGACAAGAGCGGCCTGACGCTTACGATTGACGGGGGCTACGTCGACGATCACCTGGCCGAGCTGTCACAGGACGAGGATCTCAGCCGCTACATCCTGTAAGCAAATACGGTGGAATGCGTGTAGTCACCCTATTTCGCTGCGGCAATTACGAGCTGCGAAATAAAGTGCCGCGGAAATAGGGTGATGCCCTGGTCACCGTATTTCCGGTATCCTCGCTTGCCGGACGAGAACAAGCATCATGGCCAAGCAGGACTCCGACAACACAACGCATTTCGGCTACCGGGATGTCGCCGCCGACGAGAAGGCGAACCTGGTTCGTGGCGTATTCGATTCGGTAGCCAGTCGCTATGACATCATGAATGACCTGATGTCGGCCGGGCTGCATCGCCTGTGGAAGCGTCACACGATCAACCAGGCCGCCGTAAGGCCTGGCGACACCGTTCTCGACCTTGCCGGTGGTACCGGCGACCTCGCGCGGGAGTTCTCAAAGAAGGTCGGCCCGAAAGGCCATGTTGTCCTGGCGGACATCAATGCCGCAATGCTTAAGCAGGGCCGCTCGCGCCTGGTCGATGCCGGAGTGGCGGGCAATCTGTCCATCGCACAGGTCGATGCACAGGACCTCCCTTTCGACGACGGTACGTTCGACTGCATCACGATCGCATTTGGCCTGCGCAACGTTACCGACAAGGAGGCCGCGCTGCGATCCATGTTCAGAGTTCTCAAGACCGGCGGCAAAGCGATGATCCTGGAGTTCTCGGAACCCAACAAGGCCATCAAGCCCGCCTACGACCTTTACTCGTTTAAAGTCCTGCCCGCACTGGGCAAGCTCGTCGCCGGCGACTCGGACAGCTACCAGTACCTCGCCGAGTCCATCCGCGTACACCCGGACCAGGAAACGCTGAAGTCGATGATGGAAGAAGCAGGCTTCGAGCGTTGCCGCTACAGTAACCTCGCCGCCGGTATCGTCGCACTGCATATCGGCTACCGGATCTGAAAGTGGTAAACCCGCTCGAAGCCGCATTACGCCCGGTCGCCAGTGTACTCAACCGTAATATTCGCGCGACGACCCCTGCGCGCGAGCTTTGCAGGAAGCTCGATGGCTCGGTTATCGCCGTGCGCGTTCGCAACACGTCGCTTGCAACCTGGTTCATCGCACATGACGACTGCCTCGAGCTCACAACCGAATACGATGCGGAGCCGGACGTCGTGATCACGGGCTCTCTCATCACGCTCGCGCGCATGGCTGGCGAGCCCGGTGTCAGCGCGCTGCGAGACGGCTCCCTTGAGCTGACCGGTGACGCGCACCTGGCCGATGACTTCCAGCAACTGCTCGAGTACGCCAAACCGGATTTCGAAGAGGAGCTCTCAGGCGTCGTCGGCGATGTTGCCGCGCACCGCCTCGGTGAGCTTGTACGCGGCATCGGCAACTGGACCCGCAGTGCGCGCTCGACCATGGGCGCAAACATCCGCGAGTATCTGCAGGAAGAGAGTCGCGACGCACCCAGTCGCTACGAGGTTGATCGTTTCACGAAAAATGTGAACACGCTGCGCGACGGTGTCGAACGCCTTGAAGCGCGTATCAACAAGCTGACGGACAACAACTGACATGGCTCGCCGCCAGACAATATTCCGCATGCTTGCGATCCAGCGCGTCCTCGTCAAGTACAGCCTCGACGACATCATCAAGGAAACACATCTGCTGAGGCCACTGCGTTTCCTGTTCTATCTTGCCCCGCGACGGCGCGATAGCACGGCGCCCATCGGTGAGCGCATTCGCCTCGCACTGGAGGAGCTGGGCCCGATATTCGTCAAGTTCGGCCAGGCCATTTCGACGCGACGCGACCTGCTGCCGCCCGAAATCGCCGACGAACTCGCCAAGCTGCAGGATGCGGTGCCGCCGTTCCCGGCCGAAGAGGCTATCGCTATTATTGATGGGGCGTATGGCGAGCCGGTCGACAGCGTGTTCGAACGCTTCGATACCGAGCCGCTCGCCGCCGCGTCGATCGCGCAGGTTCATTCGGCGAAGCTAAAGGCCGGTACCGAAGTCATCGTCAAGGTGCTGCGCCCGGGCGTGACGGAGCAGATCGAACGCGATCTCGACGTGCTGCGCATGATCGCGGGGCTGGCGGACCGTTACTGGCAGCACGGCAAGCGCCTGAAACCGCTCGAGGTGGTGGACGAATACGAGCACACGATTCTCGATGAACTCGACCTGATGCGCGAAGCCGCTAACGCCGCGCAACTGAAGCGCAACTTCCAGGCTTCGGACATGCTCTACGTGCCCGAAATCTACTGGGACTATTGCCGTCCAGAGGTGCTCGTGCAGGAACGCATCTTCGGCACGCCGATCAGCGACATGGACAC
This sequence comes from uncultured Gammaproteobacteria bacterium, assembly GCA_963698895.1. Lineage (GTDB taxonomy): Bacteria > Pseudomonadota > Gammaproteobacteria > Steroidobacterales > Woeseiaceae > UBA1847. The sequence continues at coordinate 47,350 of CAVOSO010000007.1, forward strand.
GCTGCGCGAGGCCGGAACCAATATCCAGGTCCTCGCGGAGAATGGCGTGGAGATTTTCTTCACGCAGGTGTTCCGTCACAACTTCTTCCACGCCGACATGCACCCGGGCAACATCTTCGTGCTGCACCACGATCCGGAACGGCCGAAGTATGCCGCGGTCGACTTCGGCATCGTCGGCACCCTGAGTCCTGATGACCAGCGCTATCTCGCGGAGAACTTCCTCGCCTTCTTCGACCGCAATTACCATCGCATCGCAAAACTGCACCTGGACTCAGGGTGGGTACCGCCAGGCACGCGGGTTGACCAGCTCGAGGCAGCGGTGCGCACCGTGTGCGAACCGATCTTCAACAAGCCGCTATCCGAAATCTCGTTTGCCCAGGTGCTGATGCGCCTGTTCCGCGTGGCCCAGCGATTCAATGTCGAGATCCAGCCGCAGATGATCCTGCTGCACAAGACCCTGTTCAACATCGAAGGCCTCGGGCGGCAGCTCTATCCGCAACTCGACTTGTGGAAGACAGCGCACCCGGTCCTCAAGAAGTGGATGAGCGAGCAGGTCGGCGGGCGCGCGGTGCTGCAGGACATGCGCGAAAACCTGCCACAACTGCGCGACGCATTGCGCGAACTTCCGGCAATCCTGAATCACGTCGGCGAACAGGTTGCGGAAGGCCGCATTCGCTTCAATCTGCAGTCGCCGGAACTCAAGGAGATCCGCCAGCAACTGGACGAGCAGCGACGCCAGCGCTACTGGCTGACGACGGCCGCGACCTGCGTCGTCACGGGGTCGCTCATCTTGACACTGGGATCGATTTCCTGGGCTGGCTGGGCCCTGCTCGGCGTCGGCGCGTTGGCCGCGTACACCGCGCGACCGTAGCCGATGCCCGCGCCAACCACAGCTCTATACGACTACAACAACTACTGGGCTGAATGCTTCGGTACAGCGCCCGAGTTGCCCATGTCGCGCGCCGAGATGGATGCGCTGGGCTGGGACTCCTGCGACATCATCATTGTCACGGGCGATGCCTACGTCGATCATCCCTCTTTCGGTATGGCCATTATCGGCCGGTTGCTCGAGGCCAACGGCTTTCGCGTCGGCATCATCGCGCAGCCGGACTGGCATTCCAAAGACGCCTTCGAGCAGCTCGGCCGGCCGAACCTGTACTTTGGTGTTGCCGCCGGCAACATGGACTCGATGATCAACCGCTACACGGCGGACAAGAAAGTCAGGAACGACGATGCGTACACGCCGCACGGTGTCGGCGGCAAGCGCCCGGACCGGTGTTCCCTCGTTTACTCGCAACGCTGCAAGGAAGCGTACAAGGACGTGCCGGTGGTACTCGGTGGCATCGAGGCATCATTGCGCCGCGTCGCCCATTTCGACTATTGGCAAGACAGCGTACGACGCTCGATCCTGCTCGATGCCGGCGCCGATCTCCTGGTGTACGGCAACGCGGAGCGCGCCATCGTCGAGCTGTCGCACCGCATCGCGCGCGGCGAGCAGGTCAGCGATATCACGAACGTTCGCGGCACGGCATTTCTGCGCAACGACACGCTCGACGGCTGGTGGGAGATCGATTCAACCCGGATCGACCGGCCCGGCCGCATCGACCAGATCGTCAGCCCCTATGTGAACACCCAGGAACGCGGTGCGTGCGAGACGCAACAGGACGATCCACTCGAGGTGGAAAACGTGTTGCGCTTCGTTCCCGATGCAAAACGCAATCGCGACCGCACGGTCATCCGGCTGCCGTCCTTCGAGAAAGTCCGCAACGACGCCGTGCTGTACGCGCATGCGAATCGTGTATTGCACCTCGAAACCAACCCGGGTAACGCACGGGCACTGGTACAGGCTCACGGTGATCGGGACCTGTGGCTGAACCCGCCTGCCGAGCCGCTCACGACCGAGGAAATGGACTACGTGTTCGGCATGCCCTTTACGCGTGTGCCTCACAGCGCCTACGGCGATGCGCGTATCCCGGCCTACGAGATGATCCGCTTTTCCGTCAATATCATGCGTGGCTGTTTCGGTGGCTGCACGTTCTGCTCCATCACCGAACACGAGGGCCGCATCATCCAGAACCGGTCCGAGGAGTCGGTGCTCGAGGAGATCGAGAAGATCCGCGATACCGTACCCGGCTTCACGGGCGTCATCTCTGACCTCGGCGGGCCAACCGCGAACATGTATCGGCTCGCCTGCAAGAGCCGCGAGATCGAGTCGGCGTGCCGGCGTCCAAGCTGCGTGTTCCCGGGTGTTTGCAGCAACCTGAATACCGATCACTCCGCCCTGACCGGCCTGTACCGGAAAGCACGCGCGCTTCCCGGCGTGAAGAAGGTGCTGATCGCATCGGGCCTGCGCTACGACCTCGCCGTCAAAGACCCCGAGTACGTCAGGGAGCTGGTGACCCATCACGTCGGTGGCTACCTGAAGATTGCACCCGAGCACACCGAGAGCGGCCCGCTCGACAAGATGATGAAGCCCGGCATCGGCACCTACGACGCGTTCAAGGAAATGTTCGAACGGTTTTCGAAAGAGGCCGGCAAGAAACAGTACCTGATACCGTATTTCATCGCGGCGCATCCGGGCACGACCGACGAGGACATGGTGAACCTCGCGTTATGGCTCAAGAAAAACGACTTTCGGGCGGACCAGGTACAGGCCTTCTATCCGTCGCCCATGGCCACCGCGACGGCGATGTATCACTCGCGCAAGAACCCCCTACGCAAGGTGACGTACAAGAGCGAGCCGGTCGAGACGGTCAAGAGTCCGGAGCAGCGGCGCCTGCACAAGGCACTGCTGCGCTACCATGACCCGAGTAACTGGCCGCTGATTCGCGACGCGCTGCAAGAGATGGGGCTCTCACGCCTGATCGGCTCGGGCCGCGACCAACTGGTGCCCGTGGACCAGCCGCGCGACGACAAGGTGCGCGGCTCGGCGCGCAGGAAGAACACGGCAGCGGCGCACGAGAAACGCATTCGCAAAGGCAGGATATTGTCGCAGCACACCGGGTTGCCGCCACGCAAGAGCCGCTAGTCCGCAGGCTGTTGTTCCAGCACGAAGCAAACCTCGCGGCCTGTCTCCGATATGCCGAAGATCCTGTACCCGAGTTGCCGCAGTTTGTGGATGCTGTCGGCCGTGCGCTGCTTGCCGACACCGGGGAAACGGTGGTGGTACTCGACCAGCAGTTGTGTCGGCAAACTCGTCCCCGGCCTGAGCCCCTCCAGGATGAGGTACTCGGCCCCTTCCACGTCGATCTTCAGCATGTCGACTTTTTCGTGCCCGAGTTTTTGCATCATCGTCTGGATCGTATAAGCCGGTGCATCGATGTAATCCTCGGCGTCCCCGGCCGCGCTGCCGGCGGTCCACATGACCTGCGACGCCTTGCCCCGGGTGTTGACGCGCCGGTACAGGCGCAAACGGCCATCCTCGCCGGCCGCCGCCCAGGGATGAAACACGAAGCGGTCCGGTAGAGTCTGGCGTTTTACCCATTCTTCGGCGAATGGAGTTGGATCGAACGCGTGCACCGTCAAGCCGAAGTCATTGATCAGGTCCAGGTCGAAATCGATCAGGTCGCCGACACCCAGCGAATAGACGATCGACTGTTCATTTAGCAGTGCCGGGATGTACTTCCAGCTATCGCTTTGCCGGACTTCGAAGGCAACCTCGGGCCGCAGCCAGAGCTCTTTGCCACTTAAGCGTTTCAGGAACAGTTTGACCGGCCAGAACCAGGGCTGGCGCTTCATCCATCCGGACGTTCTCATGGGGGTCCTTTCAAATCGGTACCGTAGCGCGCAACGTTACCATGAGTAGTTCGCACGCAGGCGACATTGCTGTAACCTCTCGCCTACTCATGGACAAAGACACCGCCAGGACGATCGCCGATCAATTGACCTGGGCAAGGATCTGGCTTTGTGTGCCGATCACTGCCCTGGCCTGGTTTGATCTCACGGAATGGGTCGTGGGCGTCTACGTCGTAGCCGCGCTGACCGATCTCCTGGACGGCAAGTTTGCGCGACGCGCGGCGCCACCAAGGAGCGATGTCGATCTCGACGGCAACGCCGACCTCCTTTTCGCCATCATGACCCTGGTTTGGCTCTGGATGCTGTTGCCGGGCTTCATGGAGACGTACTGGCTGTACCTGCCGGTGCTGGTCGCGATACAGATCTATGTTTCCAGCGCGCCGCTGCGCCATCCCGGCATCCGCGTTCCGCACTTCCAGTTCGGTCGCATCATGATGGCGGTATTTTGCTGCATGCTTCCGATAGTGCTCATCTGGGGTGACCAGCCCGTTTTCGTTCACGGCGTCTTCATTCTCGGAACCGTTTCGAAACTGCAGCTCGCGTGGTATGTAGCCAACTACGACGCACCGGAACCCCTGCTACAAACCCCGGGCAAGGACGACACTCGTGCTTAGAAAATTTGCCCGCCTGCTCCTGCGCCTAGGCGGCTGGACAGCCGTGGGCGGCGTACCCGATGAGCCAAAGGCAGTACTTATCGCCGCACCGCACACCTCCAACTGGGACGGAGTATGGGCCCTGATCTACAAGGTGGCTGTCGGCCTCGACGTCAGGTTCTTCGCCAAGAAGTCACTGTTCTGGTTCCCGCTCGGCAACCTGTTGCGAGGGCTTGGAGCAATCGAACTCGACCGCAGCCGCGCGGTGAACGCCGTGCAACAGGCGATCGATGAATTCGAACGTCACGAGACCTTCTATTTTGGACTGGCACCGGAAGGTTCACGCAGCTTGAAACCCGGTTGGAAAACGGGCTTCTACCGGATCGCTCGCGGCGCCAATGTGCCGGTCTACATCGGCTTCCTCGATTTCCGCACGAAGCGTCTCGGCATCGGGCCGAAAGTCGAACTCACCGGCGATCCCGACGCCGACCTCGCGGTGATTCGCAAACACTACGAGGGCATCATGGGTCGCTGGCCGGAACAGACCAGTCCGATCGTCTTCTCTTAAAACGCGGTTCGAGCCACAAGAAAGGCCGCCCGGAGGCGGCCTTGAAAAGCGTTGCTGTGAAACCCTATCGACGATAATTGATCTCGAGTCCCAGCACGCGGCCTTTTTTCATCGGGCCGGCGACCCAGAGACCGGCGATCGACGTCAGGTTGCCCCAGTTCGCCTCGTCTTCGAGGTTCTTGCCGTACAGCGACACGTTCCATGCGTCATCCGAGGAAAACCAGTTAAGACTCGCGTTCGTACGCCGCTGGTCATCGAAGTACTGCTGGTTGGCGTCGTCGTACGGATGGCTCTCCCGGAAACTGTGGTTGACCATGACGTTGAACATGCTCGAACCGACCGGGATATCCCAGGAGAATCCAACGTTGTAGTTGGTCGGCGCCAGGCGTGGCAACTCCGAACCGAGGAATCCGGCGAAAGCCGGGTTCACGCTGTCGTACTCTCCATCCTGCCAGCCATAGGATGCATTGATCGAGAAGCTGTCCGAGATCAGGGCAACGAAATCGACTTCGACGCCCGTGATCGTGACATCACCCGCGTTGATCGTACCCTGCAGCACGATGACGTCCGGATCCGGCACGTTGAGTTCACGCTGCATGTCGTCGATCGAGTTATGGAAAGCAGCGAGATTCAGGCGCATCCGCCCATCCATCATGTCGGCCTTCATGCCGATCTCGAACGTGTTGTTCTCTTCCTCGAGTGTCGGGCCCGGCGGTATGACGTTCGGCTTCGCATTGCGGAAGTTGATACCACCGGAGCGGTATCCCTTGGTCCAGAAAGCATAGAACTGGGTGTCATCGTTCATGCGGTACTGCATGCCCAGTTTCGGCGTGATGTTGTCCCAGTCACCCGATAAGGGCGTAACGGAACAATTGAACGTGATGTTGTCAGAACAGCCACCCGTGATAACGGAGCCTGACTTGCTCTCGTCGGTGTAGCGTATGCCGGCCGTCAACGTCCACTGATCGTTCAGATGAAAGTCGTTGGTCCAGAACGCGCCAAAGTTCTTCGACTCCATGTCGCCACCAAGCGCGCGCTGCAGGTTAACGCCGAATGGTGCGGGGCCAAGCGGAGGCGGCAACCAGATGTAGCGTGCCTCGCGGTAGCCGATGTCCTGCTTGAAGTAGTAGAGACCCAGGGTTGCCTCCCACCGGTCGGAGAAACTGCCGGCCCAGCGGAACTCGTTGCTAAATTGTTTCTGGTCCGTATTGCCCGGCGCCGCAAAGATGGGCAGGTCGGTACCGTCGACATCGGCCGCGGAATCGGCTTTGACGCGGCGTGTACCCATGATGTTGGTCAGCGTGCCGTTACCGACCTCGCCGACGTTCACTTCGAGCGTACCCTGCGTCCATTCGATGTTGGTATAACCCGTCTCATCGGACGTCGTCGAGAAATCGGGTAGTGCACCGCCTCGCTGCGCCGTCACGTTGCTCCAGGCAGCGCCGTCGCCACTCGTCTCGCCATGTTCGATGATCAGCGTGACATCCGAGGTGTCGTTCGGCGTGTACACCAGGGTCGGCCGGAACATCTTCGTTTCCAGTGCGCCGACATCGGAACCATCCGCGGCATTGGCATAGAACGGCTGAAACGGATGCGGGGCGGGATTTGCCGCCTGCGGATTCGTATTCTTGTAATAGCCCGAATCGTCGTCGTAGTAGACGACCATCTTGGCGGCGAGCTTGTCCTCGACGAGTGCTCCCTCGATGGAGCCGGCGATGTTGATCTGGTCCTCGTTGGTTGCGCCAAGACGGACCCGCACGGCCGACTCACCGTCTGGCCGGGCATTGCGCAGCACCACCGCACCACCCGTCACGTTGCGACCGAACAGGAGACCCTGCGGACCGCGCAGCACTTCGACCGATTCGAGGTCGAACGTGTCGATGACTACGCCGTAGGTCGTACCCATGAAGATGCCGTCAACGAAGACACCGACCGTCGGATCGACAGAAGGAATCGAGCTGTTGATACCCTGACCGCGAATCGAGAAGTTCTGCACGCCCGGAAAGGTGCCGACCGACTCTAGCTGCACATTCGGCATCGTGTAGCTCAGGTCCTCGAGCTTCTTGATGAACATGGCGTCGAGCTGCGCGGCGCCAAAGGCGCTTACCGCGACAGGCACGTCCTGTACCGCCTCTGCCGAGCTACGCTTGCGCGCCGTCGTGACGATTTCTTCGAGAAACGCTCCCGCAGAACCCTCCTGGGCAACGGCGATACCTGGTAGCGAAAACGCAACAACGGCTGACGCGGCGACTGCCGAGGTACCCAGCACGGCACTCAAGTTTTTGATTTTTGGATTAAAAAACACAATAGATCCCCCTTGATCCCCTCTGAAGACACTGAGCATACTGTTGTGTGCATACATATGCCAATAGGGTAAAAAGGGATTCATGAACGACACGACCGCACACAAACGCACGATTCGAAGCTTCGTGCGCCGGGCCGGCCGCATGACGCACTCACAGCAACGTGCTTTCGAGACGCTCTGGCCAACCTATGGCGTGGAGTTCCGGGCGGAACAGGTTGACTTCGCGAGTCTCTTCGGACGGTCTGCACCCGTCGTCCTCGAGATCGGCTTCGGCAACGGTGAGACACTCGTCGAGCAGGCGGCAGCGAACCCGGACAAGGACTTCCTGGGGATCGAAGTGCATGAACCGGGCATCGGCCATTGCATGCTGAAAGCCGACGAAAGTGACGTTACCAACCTGCGCCTTATCAATCACGATGCCATCGAAGTGCTCAGTCACATGGTTCCGCGGAAATCACTGGCACGGCTGAACCTCTATTTTCCGGATCCCTGGCCGAAGAAGCGCCACCACAAACGTCGTATCGTCGCACCGCCGTTCCTCGAGCTGGTTGCCGACAGGCTGGCCGCCGGCGGCACGCTGAATATCGCGACCGACTGGGCGAACTACGCGGAGCATATCGATGAGGTTCTGTCCGGGTCGGACCGGTTCCGCTGTTCTCTGCGTCGCGAACACGACGGTGACGAGCCGTTAGACCGCCCGCAGACGAAATTCGAGCGGCGAGGTCTCAGGAAAGGACATCGCATCGTCGACTGGTGCTTTACCTTGCGCTCCGCTCCCCATGATCTATAACTGCTAGTAGGCGTATTTGATTCAGGGCTTCGAGCAATGGCGACTCAGTACCCGGTTATCGGTCAATGGTTCAGCAGGCCAGACGGTACGCTGTTTGAAGTCGTGGCCGTGGATGAGGCCGGCGCAACGGTCGAGATCCAGCAATTTGACGGGACCATTGACGAGATAGACATCGAGCGCTGGCCGGATCTCCTGTTACGCGAAGCGAGTGCGCCCGAAGACTGGTCCGGGTCGGTCGACATGGACCCTGAAGACTTCGGCGGCGGGAACGACTCCGACATGCCAAGCGGCTACCACGATCCTCTCGATTTCCTCGACAAGATCTAAAGGTGACGGTTTGTTACTGGCTGGTGGGGCCGGTGACGTAGATGATCCCGTCTCGAACCGCCACGGCCACCTGGCGTAGCGTGCGGCCGTTCCCGGGTCCCGCGAAGCAATAACCCGTTTCGATCTCGTAGGTCGCACCGTGTGATGCACAGATGAGTGCCGTCTTGTCCTTGGTGAGAAACTTGTCGGGCGACCAGTTGAGCGGATGCCCGACGTGCACGCAAAAGTTCTGGTACGCAAACACATCATCGCCCTTGCGAACGACGAACCCGCGAAACGGCCAGTCGCCCTCGCCGATTTCGAATTCGCGGCATCCCGGGTCTTCGAGCTCGTCCAGGCGACCGACTTCGACCTCCCTCTCGATCAAGCCGAATCCTCGTTCCACGGCGCGACCTTGAGCAACAACAGCATCCCCGGAATGGCCAGCAAGGTGCAGATCAGGAAGAAGTTTGTCCAGCCCGTTACCTCGACGATGAGTCCAGTGATCGCGCTTGCCAGGACACGAGGCACCGAGATGAGCGCGGTGAACAGCGCGAACTGTGTCGCCGCGAAAGCAACGTTCGTTGACTTGGCCATGAATGCGGTCAGGGCGGCAGTGCCCAGCCCGACACCGAGGTATTCGAATGCCATCGCAAACGCCAGCATCCAGGGATTTGCGCCGATAACCGACAGCAGGGCAAAGCCGAGAATGCTCGTTATCTGCACGAAGCCGAACAACCACAATGCCCGATTGATCGAGACCTTCACCATGATCAGGCCGCCGATCAATCCGCCGACGATGGCCGCGGTCGTGCCGACGAGCTTGGCGATGCTGCCGATCTGGGTTCCCGAAAAGCCGACATCGTGAAAGAACGGCGTCTGCAGCGCCGTCGCCATGTTGTCACCGAGCTTGTAGAAGAACAGGAACGCGAGGACGAGCAGCGCCGACCCAAGGCCGGAACGGCTGATGAACTCCCGGAACGGTTCGATAACCGACTCCATGAGCGAGCGTGGCGGCGACGGCTCCTTGATCGCCTCGTCAATCACGAGCGTCATGACGATGCCCACCAGCATGAACAGCGCGACGACGACGAAGACCAGGTGCCAGGGAAGATGATCGGCCAGGATGAGGGCCAGCCCTCCCGGAATCAGTCCGGACAGGCGGTATGCCTGCACGTGAATGGAATTGCCGAGACCGAGCTCGACGTCGGGAAGCAGTTCGCGGCGATACGCATCCAGCACGATATCCTGGCTCGCACTGAAAAATGCGACGGCCGTGGCCAGGTAGGCAATGGTCCACAATGACATTGCCGGCTTGAAGAAGCCCATGGTGCTGATCGCAATGAGCAGTAGCACCTGGGTCAGGAGAATCCAGCCGCGCCGGTGACCGAGAAACGGCAGCGTGTATCGGTCCATGATCGGCGCCCACACGAACTTCCACGTGTAGGGAAACTGCACCAGCGCAAAGAAGCCGATTTCGGCGAGGCCCACGCCCTCGGTACGCAGCCAGTACGGCACCATCTGGAACAGCATGTAGAGCGGCAGCCCCGACGCAAACCCCGTAAACACGCAGATCAGCATGCGCCGGTTCAGGACAGCCTCCTTAAGGCTCTCCTTGCGCGCTCGGTCCAGGTTGGTGTCAGCCGTCATGAACCCAATCGTAGTCCATGATCAGCGGGGCGTGATCGGAAAAGCGCTGGTCCCGGTAGATTTCGGTGCGGCGAACCTTGTCTGCCAGCCCCGGCGTGACGACGTGGTAGTCGATACGCCACCCGACATTGTTGTCCCAGGCGCGGCCACGATTCGACCACCACGTATACTGCTCTGGCTCCTGCTCGATCGTCCGGAATGCGTCTACCCAGCCGTACTCACCGAACACCTTGTCGAGCCACGCGCGCTCTTCGGGCAGGCAACCGGAGTTCTTCTGGTTCTGCTTCCAGTTCTTGATATCGACTTCCTTGTGCACGATGTTCCAGTCGCCGCAGATAACGTATTCCGAGCGGCGGCGCCTGAGCGTCTTGAGGTGCTCGGTGAAGGAATCCATGCATCGATACTTGGCAATCTGCCGCTCTTCCTTCGACGAGCCGGAAGGCAGGTACAGGGACACGACACTGATGCCGCCCAACTGAACCTCCAGGTAACGCCCCTCAGTGTCGAACTCGGCATCGCCATAGCCGCGAACGACCTTCTTCGGTTCGTGCTTTGTGTAAATCGCTGTACCGCTGTAGCCCTTCTTCTCGGCGTCTTCGTAAAAGCTGTGGTAGCCGTCCGGCAAGAACACGTCGTCGGTCAGCTGATGGGACTGCGCCTTGGTTTCCTGGATGCAGACAACGTCGGCATTCTGCTCCGCCATCCACTCGAAAAAACCCTTGCGGGCTGCGGCCCGAATACCGTTTGCATTCAGGCTGATAACGCGAAACAAAAGCGGTCTCCTGTGTCATACTCCGCACCAAAGCGGCAATCATACAGAAGACTCATCGCATGCGTGGCTACAAGAGAGAATTCATCGAGCTGGCACTCGAACTTGGCGTACTTCGCTTCGGCGAATTCACGCTGAAGTCCGGTCGGGTCAGCCCCTACTTTTTTAACGCCGGCCTTTTCAATACCGGCTATGCCGCCGCCAAGCTCGGTCGGTTTTACGCCGCCGCTATCGCCGAAGCCGACCTGCGCTTCGACATGCTGTTCGGTCCGGCGTACAAGGGCATCCCGCTTGCAACGCTCGCCGCCGCCGCACTCGCCGAACATCATGGCATTGACGTGCCGTATTCCTTCAACCGCAAGGAAGTGAAGGCCCATGGCGAGGGAGGCAGCGTGGTCGGCGCGCCGCTCTCCGGCGACGTGCTGATTGTCGACGACGTCATCACCGCCGGCACCGCGGTCCGCGAGGCCTACAAGATCATCACGGGGGCGGGTGCGGAAATCGCGGGGCTCGTCATCTCGCTGGACCGCCAGGAGCGGGGGCAGGGGGCCTATTCAGCGGTCCAGGAATTGAAACAATCGCTCGGCATTCCGGTCATCAGTATTGTGCAGCTTGACGATCTGATCGATATTCTCGAAGAATCAAGCGAGTACGAGCAGTACCTGGAGCCCGTGCTGGCCTATCGGAAGCAGTACGGCGTAATCAGTTAAGTTGTTGAATATTTGACGTACGGGCGAGTTTTACAGCGTGCGAAAACAGGATTAAGCTGCAATAACGAGAACCAGTCCCGATCGTCGGGTTATTTTTACTGGCATATTTTGCTTATGCGGAAAATATTCGTCACAGCCACTCTCCTCGCCCTGGCCTCCTCAGCCGTGGCCGGGGACGAGCAGAAAGTCTTCAAATGGGAAGATGAAGACGGCAATGTCTATTACGGCGACAGCGTTCCGCAGCAGTTCGCGGAACGACCCAAGGAAGTCCTGAACGAGCACGGCATCACAGTCGCCGAACTCGAGGGCAGGAAAACCGAAGAGCAGCTCGCACAGGAACAGATCGACAAGCAACGCCTTGCGCGCCAGGAACAGCAGATGCTGGCCGACCGTGCCCTGCTGTCAACCTACCTTTCCGTCGAAGAGATCGTGATGCACCGTGACCGCCGTATCGAGCTGTTCCAGGCCCAGTCGCGGGTTACCGAGCTCTACCTGAGAAACCTCGAGCGGCGACTCAAAGAGCTGCGTGAAGAAGCCTCCCGCTACCGGCCGTACAGCGAGGACGCAAACGCACCGATGATCGATGAGGGTCTTGCGCAGGATCTGCGTGAGACGAAGGACACGATCGATCGCCACCAGCGCAACCTGAAGAAGTACGAGAGTGATGAGAAGCAGATCGTGGAGCGCTTCGACGGCGACATCGCACGCTTCAAGACGCTCAAGGGCATCGACCAGGGTCCCTGACCATCTCCAGGGCGTCAACTGAGACGACCAGCGTGCCGTGCCTTCAGCCCTTGAGCTTTTGTTCGAGATGATTCATTAGCTCACCCATCTGACCGCGCGGACTGAACTCGATAGCTTCGTAGTCCTCGTCAACCCGAACTGTATGACCTGGTGGCCAGTAGTACACCTCGCCGGCCTTTACTGTCTCTTCGGTACCGTCTGTGTAGGTCACGTGAATGGAGCCTTTCACCACGATTCCCCAATGTGGGCACGGGCAGTGATTGTCCGGCAACCCCTCGAGGAGCGGAGTTGCATCCGCACCTGCGGGAAACCGGACGCGAGCGACATTGATGTCGCCCCAATCCTGGCTCTGGAAGCAGACCCCGCCGGCCTCGAGACGAGTTGGTAGTTCAGTTGTTGCTATTTTCATGCGTGTTTCTCCTTTGGTTCTCGGCGTCATGTCCGCCGGGGTGGGTTTCGCTCATTTCTCGGCGATGACGGCCTGGTTCGATGCGCCGTCAACGACTCTCCGGAAGAAAGAAGGACGGCTCGGTCCACCGAGAATGTCGAGCAGCTCCTTGCGGGTCGCGCGTGCGAGCTTGTAGTGAAAGAGCCTGGACAACTCTGCATCATTCCGTTTTTCGCCCAGGAGGGCCACCAGCATCGTTGCGCAGGAGCGTGACGTGTTTTCGAACAGCGTGTTCAGGTTCTTGCGCCGGTTTGCAAGACCCTCCTTGTCCGTACTTCTGAACTTCCTGTTCAGCTCCACTGTCAGTTCTTCCTGGACCCGCAGGCACTCGACGTCGTTTTCGGCCTCACCGGCATGCGAGTCGTCATACATGGCGCAGCAAGCTCGTCTGTCAAGAATGCTGAGCACTTGCTCGCGAGTTGGCTTCGCAAGCCTGTCGTGGAACAGCTTGAAAAGCGTTGTATCGCCAGGACCCTCGACCATGAGGGATTCAATTAGCGTCACTGCACAGGTGCTCGACGCTTTCCCGGCCAGGTTGTTCAGGCTTCTGCGTCGATCCGCGAGATCTGCCTTGTCTGTCCTCTTGAACCGCCTGTTTAGTTCAACTGACAGATCATTTTGAATCTGCGAACACCTGGCTGACGTGTCGGCTTCAGCCTGCCATTCCCGAACATCCGATTCGGCACTCTCCGCTTGAGAGCAGCCAATCGCTATAAGTAACATTGTGAACAGCGACCCCCGGTTGATCCGGGGCGCGATAGTTCTGCGCCCGGGCAACCGCTCTTGTGCTTTTCTTATGAACATTTGACTGCCTCTATCAATCGGCGGTGTTGATTCGTCTCGTTGGCGCTCAGTAGTCATTGCATTTCTTGAGTGCTTTCGGCGATGCAGCCGCAACACCTGCAGCGCCGACGCCACCAGTCTGGCCAGTCACATAGGCCGATGCCGCACCAACGGCTGCCTTGCAAAGCTTGCCCTTCCATTCCTTCGCGATCTTTCCAGTCAAGCCATCACCGGATAACGCGCCATTCGCGCCAAAGACCGTGCCTGAAATCTTCGCCAGTTCGCTATTGCAATTTGATTTTCCACGCCAGCCCAGGTCGATACCGGATGCTCTTGCGCAAAATATGATTTCTGTTTTTACCGGCGCGGTGTTGTAGAGTGCAAACGGCATGCCCGAGTAGACTTTCGTCCCTTTCTTGCCACCCGTTACCTGCCAGATGTAGTGCGGCTTGTTGTCGTCGTCACCCAGGTTAATGCCACCAGCCGAGCCCTGTTTCTTGTACCGCAGCCAGCCGTATGGCTTCAGGTGCAGCGCAACGATATCGCCGTAACGCAGCTGCCCGTTCCCGGCCTTTCGTTTGACCTGCATGTTGAAGTTGCTGGTTGAGATGTTCTGAAAGCCCAGGTTGGCAGCCACGGTGCGTTTCTGTCTCTTCAGTCCTTTCTCGATAGCCAGGTTGACGAGTTGGTAGCGATTACCGCTCAGGATCGGCCTGCCGATCTTGCTTGCACCGAAGGTCCACTGGATCGCATTCAGCTTATTGCCCATCGACTTCGGAATAAGGAACTCCAGCGCCTTGTCTACCTGGGCGTTGCCCGTCGTACTCTTCTTGCTGGGCGCATTCGTCTTGTAGGCTGATATCGGGCTGACTGCCTCGGTTGGCTTCTTGTCCGCCGCGAGTGCGCCAGCCGGGTTCAAGGCGACTGCCACCACACAAACCGTCACCAGTTTGCTCACTGTGCTATTGAACGCAGGGTTCTTGTTAATCATGTCTTTCTCCTAAATCGATGAAGCCGGTCCAGTGCCTGCAGTCTCGGTAAATCCGGTGTTGGAGTATTTATACGGAGCGCAGCCGGGCCAAACATGGAGGAAATAGGGAGATTCGCTGGAAGTTTCTGGGCTGAGGTGCGCGTGTGCTTTATTCTTGAGCAGTGATTTACCGTTTTGACAATTTTGAGCTCGACATGGCCCGTTTCGAGTTCCGTGAGAACGGTGTGGCGCGGGCGCTGGAGCCACAGGTGTTTGCCTTGCTCGCATTCCTTGTCGAGCGCCGCGACCGCCTGGTCGCCAAGGCGGAGATCTTCGAAAAGCTCTGGGACGGCCGCGTGGTGACTGATTCGGCGCTAACAAGCCGGATCAAGTCAGCCCGTCAGGCGCTGGGTGACAGTGGCAAGGCGCAGCGTTTCATCAAGACCATTCACAGTAAGGGCTTCCGTTTTGTCGCCGAGGTCCAGCTTGCCCACGGCTCGGGCCTCTTAATACCAGGTGCCGATTACGAGAAACCTGACGTTTCCATCGAAACCTCGCCGCGTCCTTCGATCGCGGTCCTGCCATTCACGAACCTGGCGGATGCGAGTCCCTACGCAACGCTGGCGGAGGGGCTACCTCATGAACTGATCACGGAACTGGCGCGTCTGCGTTGGCTCCTTGTTATCGCCAGGGGTTCGTCTTTTCGGTTCAGGGATCCCAATCTCGATATGCGTGAGGTTGGCCGGCTGCTTGGTGTGCGTTACTGTCTGTCCGGCAACATTGACGTGAATGGGCGACGCCTTGTCGTTACAACTGAGCTCGTCGACACACGCACCAGCGAGGTGGTCTGGGGCGAGCAGTACGGCGGTTACGTGGATGACGTCCATGCTATTCGGGCCGAAATCAAGTCGAAGATCCTGACGTCACTGGAAATCCAGATTCCGCTCCATGAAGCGGCCGGCGCACGTCTGATTTCCACCGACAATCTCGATGCCTGGTCCGCGTACCATCTCGGCCTGCAGCACCTGTATCGATACAATCGCAAAGACAATGCCGAGGCTGCCAGGTTGTTTGAGCATGCCGTCAGACAGGACGAAAATTTCGCGCGCGCCCATGCCGGCTTGTCGTTCGTGCATTTTCAGACCGCTTTCATGCACCACACAGATGACGTCCCGGGCGAGATTGCGCTGGCGCGCAATTGTGCACAGCGCGGCCTGGATATCGATCCACTCGATCCATTTGCAAATTTCACAATGGGCCGCAGTTTTTGGTTGGAGTCCGACCTCGACCACGCTCGGGCCTGGCTCGAACGAGCAACGTCTCTGAGCCCGAACTATGCGCAGGGGCTGTACGCTCTGGCGTGGACCAATACGATCGCCGGCGCCGATCAGCACGGCAGTGAGCAACTGGACCTCGCCATGCGGCTGAGTCCGCTCGATCCACTCTACTACGCCATGCTCGGTGCTCGCGGATTTACACACATTGCCCGGGAGGAATACGAGGAGGCGACTACCTGGACAGACCAGGCCGCACGCTCACCGGGAGCGCATGTATTCATGGCCGTGCTCGCGGCGGCTACCCAGGCGTTGGCCGGTAACACAGCAAAAGCTGCGGCGTGGGCCAAAGACGTACGCGCGAGGGGGCCGGCAATCCGCGCCGAAGATTTCTTCCGCGGGTACCCGGTAAGAGCCGAACCCATGCGAACAAGAATCGCAGCCGCCCTGGAAAGACTCGGATTCTAGGCCGTTCCCGAATGCCCGAACCCACCGGCGCCGCGATCGCTGGTATCGAATTCTTCCACGACCTTGAACTCGACCTGCTCGACCGGGACGAACACCATTTGCGCGATGCGCTCACCGGGCTGTACTTCGTAGCTGTTGCTGCCACGATTCCAGCAGGAAATGAACACCTGCCCCTGGTAGTCCGAGTCGATGAGACCCGTGAGGTTGCCCAGCACGAGGCCGTGCTTGTGTCCCAGCCCCGAGCGCGGCAGCAACACGGCGGCGAGTGCAGGGTCGGCAACGTGAATCGCGAGACCGGTCGGCACCAGCACGGTTTCGCCGGGGTTCACGGTCAGCGGATCGTCGATGCACGCACGCATGTCGAGTCCGGCCGAACCGTCGGTTGCGTAGTGCGGCAAAGGGATCGTGTCCCCGACGCGTGAATCGAGGATTTTCAGTTCTATGGATCGCATTGCTGTCCTTCAGTCGGCGTTGGAGATAACTGTCAGCGTCGGCTGCGTGTCGGCACCGCGTGCAGCATAGAAGCGTCGCGCGACGAGATCAATGAGATCGCGTGCGAGATCCGACTTGCGGGCTTGGGGAAAACGCTGCTCGCCGCCAGCCCACAATACGTTCACGCTATTGTCATCGCTGTCGAAGCCGCAGTCGTTGCCAACCCGGTTTGCAATGATCATGTCGAGGTGCTTCTTTTCCAGCTTCGAGCGGGCATGGTCGTCGACCTTCTCTGTTTCGGCCGCGAAGCCCACGGTGAAGGGCCCGGCATCGAGTGCTGCAACCGACGCGAGAATATCCGGACACCGAACCAGGTCGATGCGCATAGACTCGTCGTTCTTCTTGATCTTCTGTTCCTTGATGTCGGCGGGACGGTAGTCCGCCACCGCAGCCGCCGCGATGAACACGTCAGCATCGCCTATGCACTCGTGGGTGGCCTCGTACATGTCCTGCGCCGACAACACGTGGCGTACCTCGATTCCCGGCGGTTCGGGCAGATTGACCGGGCCGCTGATGAGCAGGACCTCGGCGCCCTGTGCGGCGGCCGCGCGCGCCATCGCGTATCCCATCTTCCCGGAGCTGCGATTACTGATGTAACGCACCGGATCTATCGGCTCGCGTGTCGGCCCTGCCGTAATAACGACTTTCTTGCCCGTCAGCAGGCCCTCGCCCTTGCCACCTGCCAGGTCGAAGACCGCGGCCGCGATCGTGTCGGGTTCGAGCATGCGGCCCGCGCCGGTCTCGCCACAGGCCTGCGACCCGACACCCGGGCCCAGGATGTGAATGCCACGCTCCTCGAGCACCTTGCGGTTCGCCTGGGTCGCCGGGTTGCTCCACATCACGTGGTTCATTGCCGGCGCAACGGCAATCGGTGCCTCGGTCGCGAGGCAGATGGTCGTCAGCAGATCGGGGGCGCCACCGCTGACGATTCGCGCCATGACTTCGGCCGTCGCCGGCGCGATCAGCACGACATCGGCCCAGCGCGCGAGCTCAATATGACTCATGGCGGCTTCGGCTTCCTTGTCCCACAGGTTGGATCGAATCGGTCGCCCCGACACGGCCTGCAACGCGGTGTCGGTCACGAACTCGGCGGCGGAGGCGGTCATGACGATCTGCACGTCGCCGCCACGCTCACGCAGGCGCCGCACCAGGTCCGGCGCCTTGTAGGCGGCAATTCCGCCGGTAATTCCCAGTACGATATTCATGAAGGAAAGCTTATCGCGTCCGCGTGAAAACCGGTAATAGAGCATAGATTGATTCATTGTATGGGTATGCCCGCGGCACGCATCCTTCCTGCATGGACGAGGACCCACTCAAGGACAGGAGTGACGCCGAGCTGCTGACCGCCGTCGTCAGTCGCCCGGTCGCAGCGGAACTCATGGGCCAGTTCGGCAGCCTGCGGGCCCTCCTGCACGCGGAAACCGGCGCGCTCCTGGCCTGCCCGGGAATGGGTCGCGGACGCGTCCAGGCCCTGCGAGCGCTGCCGGAGCTGGCGCGTCGCTACTTCGACGAGTCGCTGCCCTGCGGTGAGTCGATCCGCAGCCCGTCCGACACCGAGGGCTTTCTAAAGGCCCGCATGCAACATCTCGATCACGAACTCTTCTGCTGCCTGTTCCTCGACAACCGGCATCGCGTGCTGCGTTTCGACGAGCTGTTCCGGGGCACGATCGACGGTACCTCGGTCTACCCGAGGGAGGTCGTGAAGGAGGCCCTGGCCGTGCAATGCGGCGGCTGTCATCCTGGCCCACAACCACCCGAGTGGCGTCGCCGAGCCCAGCCAGGCGGACGAGCGCATCACGAGGCGCCTGAAATCGGCCCTCGAGCTGGTCGATATCCGGCTCCTCGATCACCTGATCATCGGCAGTGGCCGGGCTACGTCGCTGGCCAGTCGCGGCCTCGTGTAACATGGCGTTGAGGCGATTCGAAATTCCTGGGCACCGGGCGCTTGTATTACGGGTCCTGCCGCTGGTATAAAGTCTCGCTCTCTGCCCGCCTATCGCGGGCAACTTTTAATAAAATCAGAGACTTAAGTTCATGTCCAAGGTTTGCCAAGTGACTGGGAAGCGCCCGATGAGCGGCAACAACGTTTCTCACGCCAAAAACAGAACTCGTCGTCGCTTCCTGCCGAACCTGCAGAACAAGCGATTCTGGATCGAAGCCGAGAAGCGCTACGTCCGCCTGCGCGTCTCGCACAAGGGCCTGCGTATCATCGACAAGCACGGTATCGACAAGGTCATTGCTGACCTGCGCGCTGCCGGCACGCACGTATAAGCGGAGGATTTGATATGCGCGACAAGATCAAACTCGTATCGAGCGCCGGCACCGGCCATTACTACACGGCGACGAAGAACAAACGCCTGCACCCGGAAAAGTTGGAGACGAAGAAGTACGATCCGACGATTCGCAAGCACGTGATCTACAAAGAAGCCAAGATCAAGTAGCAGCGCACGGCGCTGTTCCGAAAAAGCCCGCCTTAGTGCGGGCTTTTTTGTGCCCGGCAATTACAATGACCTATGCCTGAATTACCCGAAGTCGAAACCAGCCGCCGCGGCATCGAGCCCTGGATCCTGGACCGGACAATCAGGCCGGATCCGGATTCGCAATCGCAGCCTGCGCTGGCCCGTAGCGAGGGGCGTCGAACGCAAGCTCAGGGACCAGCGCATCGAGTCCGTCGACCGTCGCGCCAAGTACCTGCTGATCCGCACCGGTGCCGGAACGATCATCCTGCATCTCGGTATGACCGGCAGTGTCTTCATCGTGGACCAGGGCACGGCCGCCGGCGTCCACGACCATATCGACATCGAGCTCGACTCTGGCAAGGTCCTGCGCTTTCGCGATCCGCGCCGTTTCGGGTCGTTCCACCTGAGCCGGGATCCGCTCTCGCATCCCCTGCTCTCGAAACTGGGTCCCGAGCCTCTTGGCGACGAATTCAGCGGCGAGTACCTGTGGCGCAAGTCCCGGGGCCGAACCGTGAGCATCAAGCCGTTCATCATGAACGCCCAGGTTGTCGTCGGTGTCGGCAACATTTACGCCAGCGAGTCGCTGTTTCTTGCCGGCATCAACCCCAAACGCGCAGCCGGCCGCGTCGCGCGCCATCGCTACGACACGCTCGCCGACGCGATCAAGGACATCCTGGCGCGCGCCATCAAGGCGGGCGGTACGACGTTGCGGGATTTCTACGGCGGCGACGGCGAGCCCGGATACTTCAAGCAGCAGCTCGAGGTCTACGACCGGGAGGGCGAACACTGCCGGTGCTGCAGCACGATCATCAGGGCGTTCGTGCAGGGACAGCGTTCGACCTATTACTGCAAGTCCTGCCAGACCTGATCAGCTCCGGCCAACTTCCTTCAGTAGCGCGTCCTTGACCTTGGGCGACACGAACCCGGACACGTCGCCACCGAGCGTGGCAACTTCGCGCACGAGCGTGGATGAGATGAAGGTGTACTTGTCTGTCGGGGTTAGAAACACGGTTTCGACGTCTTCGGTCAGCGCGCGGTTCATGTTCGCGAGCTGAAATTCGTACTCGAAGTCCGACACGGCGCGCAGGCCACGAACAATAACCTGCGTGCCCATGCTCGCGGGCATAGTCGACCGTCAGGCCCGAATAACCGCGGATCTCGACGTTCTCGTATTCCGCCAGCGCCTCCTCGGCCATGGCAACGCGCTCATCGAACGTGAACATCGGCACCTTGCCGCCGGTATCGCGCGCGATGGCGACGACCACCCTGTCGAACAGACGGGCGGCCCGGCGCACGAGGTCTTCGTGTCCCAGCGTTATCGGATCGAACGTCCCCGGGTACATTGCCGAAAGTTTCATCTGGTCGCTCCTGTTACGCACCTGTGTTGAATGAGCATGTAACGCACCTTGCCTGCGGTCTTGTTCTTTATCACCTGCCAGTCGTCGGGCAATGCAGGCTCGGGTGACGATCGATCCTGCTCAAGGTACACGAGCGCACCCTCTGACAGCAGTTGTTGTTGTGCCAGTAGTCTACACGTTTCGTCGAGCAAGTCGTCGGCGAACGGCGGGTCCAGGAACACGATGTCGAAGCGTTGGCCGGACGCGGAGCGCAGGTAGGCCAGTGCCTCCTGGTTGGCGACGGTCACCCCCCGGGCACCGAGCACGTCGATGTTCTCCTGGAGCTGGCGAGCTGCGATGGCAGAACGTTCCACGAACACGGCAGTCGCGGCGCCGCGTGAAAGAGCCTCCAGCCCCAGTGCACCGGTCCCCGCGTAAAGGTCGAGGCAGCGAGCCCCGTGAATGCGCGGGGACAGCCAGTTGAACAGCGTTTCTCGAATACGCTCCGAGGTCGGACGCAGGCCTTCGACATCGGCGATATCCAAAAGGCGACTGCGCCAGTTTCCCGCTACAATACGCAGCCGTCCTCCTTTGGACTGAGCTCTTTGTTTTTGTCTGGCCATCGTCGCCTCACCCCGAGTAACTGAATCGTAAACGTATGTTTGGGAAAAAGGAAAAGCCCGAGAAACGCGAAGGTTTCGTCAAGCGCCTTCGAGCTCGCATCAATCGCGGCGACAGCTGGCTTACCTACGACCTCGCCAACCTGGCTCCGGGCGGCAAGATCGACGAGGACACGCTCGACGAACTCGAGAGTCTTGCTCGTCATGGCGGACGTCGGTGTCGACACGACCGAACGCATTATCGCCGACCTGCAAAAACGCCTGGCGCGCAAGGAACTCAAGGATCTCGATGCGCTGCGGCGCGGCTTGCACAAGTCCCTGTGCGACATCCTGGAGCCGGTCGCGAAGCCGCTGACGATAGACCCGTCCAGAGAACCGTACGTCATCCTGATGGTCGGCGTCAACGGTGCCGGCAAGACCACGACGATCGGCAAGCTGGCACGACGCTTCAAGGACCAGGGGTTCTCGGTCATGCTCGCCGCCGGCGACACGTTTCGTGCGGCGGCGGTTGAGCAGTTGCAGGCCTGGGGGGACCGCAACGACGTTCCGGTCATCGCCCAGCAGGCCGGCGCCGATCCTGCCGCTGTCATATTCGACGCCATGGACGCCGCACGAGCGCGCGACATCGACATACTTCTCGCGGACACCGCCGGGCGACTGCAGAGCCAGTCGGGTCTCATGGATGAACTGGCCAAGGTCAAACGCGTGATCGCACGGCGTGATGAATCGGCGCCGCATGAGGTCATGCTCGTGCTCGATGCCAGCCAGGGACAGAACGCACTCGTGCAGGCCGAGAAGTTTCACGAGGCTCTCGGCGTCACCGGCCTCACGGTGACGAAGTTGGACGGTAGCGCGAAGGGTGGCATTCTTCTCGCCATTGCCGATCGCATCGGTATTCCGGTGCGTTTTATCGGCATCGGCGAGGCCGCCGAGGACATGCAGCCGTTTTCGGCAACCGACTTTGTGGATGCGCTGCTGGCATCGGGACACCAGGATTGAAGTCACCGCCTTGATGATTCATCTCGAAAACGTCACCAAGCGATTTCCCGGCGGGCAGGAGGCTCTCTCCGGGCTGAGCCTGTCGGTCGACAAGGGCGAAATGGTTTTCGTCACGGGCCATTCCGGCGCGGGCAAGAGCACGCTGTTGCGGCTCATTGCCCTGATCGAGCGCCCGACCAACGGTCAGGTCATCGTCGACGGGCAGAACACGAGTCGCGTCAAGCGGCGCAAGATTCCCGCGTACCGGCGCCAGATTGGCATGGTGTTCCAGGACCACAAGCTGCTTTATGACCGGCCTGTATTCGACAACGTGGCGCTGCCGCTGGTCATCGCCGGCGTCGGGCACCGTGAAGCCGGGCGCAAGGTGCGTGCCGCACTGGACCAGGTCGGTTTGCTGCACAAGGAAAAACAACGGCCCGAGACCTTGTCCGCGGGCGAGCAGCAACGCGTCGGCATTGCGCGGGCGATTGTTTCGCGGCCCAAGCTGCTGATCGCGGACGAGCCGACGGGCAACCTGGACCCGGAGCTGTCGCTCGAGGTGATGCGTATTTTCCGGCGCTTCAACGAAGTGGGAGTGACCCTTCTCGATAGCGAGCCACGACATCGCACTGATCGACCGGCTCGGGTGCCGGCGCATTGCACTCGAAGACGGGCGTCTCCAGCAGGAACCTGAGGAGGAGGTCGACCCGTGGCTGTAACACGCAACGCGGACGCAGTCGCCCCGGTACGCCGATCCAGCCCGCTGGCTATCTGGTTCGCCCGGCATATGAGTGTAGCGATCGGATCGCTCGGGCGCCTCGTACGTCATCCCCTGTCGAGCCTCATGATTGTCCTGGTCATTGCCGTGACACTCGCCCTCCCGGCGGCGGTCAACCTCGTTGTGAAAAACGCGCGTTCGATCAGCGGCAGTTGGGACAACGCGCTGGATTTCTCGATTTTTCTGAAGCAGGAGACTGGCGAAGAACAGGCCGCGGGGCTCGCGAGACTCATCGAGCAGCGGGCGGACGTGGAATCCGTTTCGTTCATCAGCGCAACGCGGGCGTTGGCTGACTTCAAGGAACTCTCCGGATTTGGGGCCGCGCTGGACCAGCTTCCGGATAACCCGCTTCCGCATACCCTCGTTGTCCGGCCCAGTGCCGGGAATACCAGCGCCTCGCTGATCCTGCTACAGGAGGAACTCGGCAACCTGCCGGAGACCGAGTATGTCCAGGTTGACACTGAGTGGGTGCAACGCTTTCACGCCATCCTCGATATCGTTCGGCAGGCAATTGCCATCGGAGCGGCCCTGCTGGGCCTCGCGATCGTCGTCATTATCGGCAACACGATCCGGCTCGATATCGAGAATCGTCGCGACGAAATCGAAGTGACCAAACTGATCGGCGCGAGCAATGCATTTGTGCGGCGCCCTTTCCTCTGGACGGGTTTCTGGTACGGCCTGGCGGGCGGGCTCCTGGCGCTTGGTCTCGTGTATTACGGGCTGTTCCTGCTGCAGGGGCCCGTAGCCCGGCTGGCCGGTCTTTACCAGGCAAACATCGCCATCGCCTCGATGAGCCTCGAAGAGGCAGCGGCGATCATCGGTGTGGGCGTGTTTCTTGGCCTGTTCGGGTCCTGGTTTACAACGGCCCGGCACATGCGCCGCATAGAGCCGCGTTAGCCGCGCCCTTTCAGCCCTGCCATTACGCCGGTGACGATGGCGTCGAGACTCGCCCTGTCGGGCCGACTCTTGCACATGACACGCAGCCCCCAGATGTTGTTGACGACAAACGTCGCCAGTTCGTTGGCATCGGTGTCGGCAACGATGTCACCTTCCGTCTGCGCATCCTTCACCAGCCACGCAAGCGCCTTGCGTACCTGGGCGTTATAGGCCGTTAGCCGGTCGGCGATTTCCGCGTCGTGCTGCGCCATCTCGAGCAGCGCGTTGACGGACAGGCAGCCGCGGCTCGCCTTTCCTCGAATCGCGTCGTCCACGATCTGCTGCAGCAGGCCGCGGATCTTGGCCAGCGCGCTGCCGTCCGCGCGTCGCAGCCTGTGTATCTTGCCAATAAAAGCCTGGTTGTAGCGGTCGACAACCTCCAGGAACAGGCCTTTCTTGTTGCCGAACGCAGCGTACAGACTGCCCGGCTGAAGTCCGGTCGCGGCGACGAGGTCGTTAATCGACGTCTGGCCGTAGCCCCGTTGCCAGAATACCGCGGTGGCCTGGGCGACCACGGCGTCGCGATTGTATTCGGCATGTCTTGGCATGGCGCCCAGTGTACGTATACTTGAATTAATATTCAAGAACCGCTAGGATTCATTCCCGGCCACGCAAAAGGCCGAATTTTTTGGTGTATTTTTGAACAGTCATTCAAATTCAGGGCCGGCAACGGGGATTTCCAAGCCGGCGTCGGACCGGGAACTTGCAGGACTTGTTAGCACTCTAAAAGGCGGAGTGCTAAAATCGAGCACCACAACGGAGGCAATAGATGACAACCGCTTTAGCCACAACTCAACGCGATTTCGCACTGGCGGGCCCGGTAGGCAGTCTCGACGCTTACATCCAGGCCGTTGGTTCGATCCCTGTTCTGTCCAAGGAGGACGAACAGTCACTCGCAACACGCTTTCGAAATGAAGAAGATCTCGAAGCGGCGCGCGAGCTCGTTATGGCACACCTGCGATTCGTGGTTCATATCGCCAAGGGTTACACGGGCTACGGCCTCCCGCTGAACGACCTGATTCAGGAAGGCAACGTTGGCCTCATGAAAGCGGTCAAGCGCTTCGACCCGAGCTACGACGTGCGGCTCGTTTCGTTTGCCGTGCACTGGATTCGGGCTGAGATTCACGAGTTCGTCCTCAAGAACTGGCGCATCGTCAAGGTGGCCACGACGAAAGCGCAGCGCAAGTTGTTCTTCAATCTTCGCGGGAAGAAGAAGAGCCTTGCCTGGCTGTCTGCGGCCGAGACGAAGGCCGTGGCCGACGACCTCGGCGTAAGCGCCACGGAGGTCACGGAGATGGAGAAGCGCCTGCACTCGCGCGATGCCATCTTCGACCCGACCCCGGATCTCGATGACGACCGCAATTTTACACCCGCTGCCTATTTGCCCGCGCCGGATGCCGATCCCGCCATGCAGGTAGAAGCCGCTGATTTCAACCATGACGCGACGACGCGCATGACGGCGGCGCTGGAGGTCCTGGATGAGCGCGCCCGTCGCATCATCGAGGCTCGCTGGTTGACGGAAAGCAAGATGACGTTGCACGAGCTTGCCGATGAGTACGGCATATCGGCTGAGCGAATTCGCCAGCTCGAGGCCAATGCCATCAAGAAACTGCGTAACGCGATGGCTGTGTAAGCCCCGCCGATAAAACGCAAGAAAGGCCGCCTCGTGCGGCCTTTTTTAATGCGCCGGTCTGCCCCGCCCCGGACTAGCGGTACTCCCGGCGCCGATAACGCACCCAGCCGCCGTCCTCAACGCCCAACGGGTCATGGTGCGTCCAGTGCACGAGGCCACCCAGGTCATTCCACTCGTACATGCCGCGCACGCGCACACGATCGCCAATGCCGAGAGGAATGCGCTTGGCGAGATCGATGTTGTGCGCGATCAGCAGGGTCTGGCGATTGCCGATATCGATAATGAAGCGCTGGTGACGGGACCCGTCGTCGTCATCCGACAGCAGGCGCCGCACGAATCCGGACACCTCGATCCATTCGCCCTCGTCGCGTTGGGTAAACGTCTGTACCAAAACAAAAAAAAGCACGGTCGGCCATCCATGGCCTCCGTGCTTCCTTGTTCTTTGCCGCAGGCTACCCCTGGGTAACCGGCACCATGGTTATTTCCACGCGGCGGTTGGCCTGGCGCCCGTCGGCGGTGCTGTTGTCAGCGACCGGACGAGACTCGCCCATGCCGACGGTGATCAGGCGTTGTGACATGACTCCCTGGCCTTGCAGGTAGGTCGCAACCGAAGCGGCGCGCCGCTCGGACAGGCTCTGGTTGTAGGCATCCGACCCGGTGCTGTCGGTATGGCCTGCAACCTCAACGACCGTCTTGTCGAATTCGCCAAGCACCTTGCCGACAGAATTCAATACGTCGAAGAAGGCCGGGCTCAAATCGGAACTATCCGTCGCGAACGTGATGCTTCCGGGCATATTCAGGGTGATGTTGTCGCCATCACGGTAGACGCTGACACCGGTACCTTCGAGTTCGGCGCGCAACTGCGCTTCCTGCCTGTCCTGGTAGTTGCCAACGGCACCGCCGGCTAGGGCACCAACTCCGGCACCGATCAGGGCGCGCTGACGGCGCTCGACGGCATCGTCGCCTGAAATCAGGCCGACGACGGCGCCAATACCGGCACCGATCATGGCGCCTTTCGCGGTCTTGCTGGTCTTTTCCTCGCGCGTGTACGGGTCGAGGGTCGTGCAGGCGCTGGCAAAAAACGCCGCAACGGTGATAGCGAGAATGATTTTTCCAGATCGGTTAATCATGATCTTTCCTTTGGCTTTCGTGGATTCCGGGAATTCTTGATGTGCATTGTAATCTTCCCGAAGCTGAACGCACCCTTAATTGACGTTGTTATGTCGAGAGAAGTCACACAATACGCGTAAACTGTGACGTATGACCGAAATCGACAACTGGCTGGTGCGCTACGAACAAGGCCACCAGGACCTGACCAACCCGGTCGTCTACTGGGCGGCCGTGCCCATGGTCGTGCTCGGTACGATCGGCATCTTCTGGTACCTGCCGGTCCCCGCGGAGTTTTATGAGATTTCTCCGCTACTCAACTGGGGCAGCGCCTTCCTGATGGCGACCGCCATCTACTATTTCATCATCTCCCTGTCGCTCGCGATCGGCATGCTGCCCTTCCTGCTCGGCGTCGCGGCGCTGCAGCTGTGGCTGGCGCGCTCGCCCTACCCGCAGCTCGGCGTCTCCGTGGCCCTGCTCGTGGCGGGCACCGTCGGCCTGTGGCTCGGTCGACGCGGTCCCGGCAGTCTTCGCGGCGTCATCCAGGACTTCCAGCTCATGATGATCGGCCCCGCCTGGCTCCTGTCGGTGATGTACAAGCGCTTACAGATACCCTTTTAGGGCTAGTGCCGCTGGGGTGGAACTGGTCTAGAATCTACGCCCCCAATCTCAAATCCCAGGAAAACTACCGTGGGCGCAAAAGCACTCGATCCACTCGATCTCTACGACATTCGCTCGGAACTCAGCGAAGACGAAGCCATGGTCAAGGATACCGTCGGCCGCTTTGTCGACGATCAAGGTCATTCCGCTCATGCGCGAGGCTTTCGAGCAGCACACTTTCCGCATGGAGCTCGTCGGCGAGGTCGCGGAACTCGGCCTGTTCGGCAGCTCGATCGACGGTTACGACTGCGCCGGCCTCAACAGCGTCAGCTACGGCCTGATCTGCCAGGAACTGGAGCGCGGCGACAGCGGCCTGCGCAGCTTTGTCTCGGTGCAGATCAGCCTCGTCATGTTCCCGATCCACGCCTACGGGTCCGACGAACAGAAAGACCGCTGGCTGCCGGCCATGGCGCGCGGCGAGGCGATCGGTTGCTTCGGCCTGACCGAACCGCATGGCGGTTCGGACCCCGGCAACATGAAGACGCACGCGAAAAAGGACGGCGACGACTGGATCATCAACGGCGCCAAGATGTGGATCACCAATGCGCACGATCGCCGACGCGGCCGTTGTCTGGGCGAGGACGGACGAGGGCGTCAAGGGTTTCATCGTCGAGAAGGACATGCCCGGCTATGCGACGCAGGAGATCGAGAACAAGTTCTCGTTGCGCGCCTCGGTAACGCGGCGCCTGTTCTTCGACAATGTACGCGTACCCGAGGCAAACGTGCTTGCCCGGTGTTTCGTCGCTCAAAGGCCCGCTGAGCTGCCTCACGCAGGCGCGCTACGGTATCACCTGGGGCGTCATCGGTGCAGCACAGGCCTGCCTCAACGAAGCACTAAACTACTACACAGGACCGCGTACTGTTCGGCAAGCCGCTCGCCCACACGCAGGCCATGCAGATTCGTCTCGCCGACATGGCGCGACGCATCACCACGGCGCAATTGCTGTCCTTGCGTCTCGGCCGCTTGAAGGACAAGGGCGAGCTGACCCCGTCACAGGTATCGCTCGCGAAATGGAACAACTGCCGGGCCGCACTCGACATCGCGCGCGATGCGCGTGACATTCTCGGCGGCGCCGGCATCAGCGCCGAGTACGTACCGATCCGGCACATGCTGAATCTCGAAAGCGTGATTACCTACGAAGGTACCGAGACCGTCCACCAACTCGTCATCGGCAAGGAACTGACCGGCGTCAACGCGTTCGGATGACGAGCGCTTGACCGACAGGCGCCTGCCGACCGACCGCGACATGTGGCGCATTGCAGCGCCCATGATCCTGTCCAATATCTCCGTGCCCTTGCTCGGCATGGTCGACACGGGCGTCACCGGCCATCTCGAGAGCCCCACGTACCTCGGCGCCGTCGCCATCGGCGGCACGATCTTCACGTTCCTGTACATGAGCATGAACTTCCTGCGCATGGGCACCACGGGAATCGCGGCGCAGAGCTTCGGTGCGGACGACAACGACGGGCTGCGCGTGTCGCTCGGCCAGGCGCTGATCGTCAGCCTCGCGATCGCCGTCGCCATTCTTGCTCCTCCAGGTGCCTGTTGGCCACTTCGCCATTTCCCTCCTGGGCGGCGATGCCGAAACGCAGCAACACGCGGCAACGTACTTTTCGATACGCGTCTGGAGCGCGCCGGGCACGCTTGCGAACTATGCGCTGATCGGCTGGTTTCTCGGCCTGCAGAACGCACGCGTGCCGCTGCTCATCTTCCTGACGATCAACATCACAAACATCGTGCTCGACCTGCTCTTTGTCGTCGTCTTCGGCATGAAGGTCGATGGCGTCGCGCTTGCGTCCGTCATAGCCGAATATTCGGGGCTGCTGGTCGGGACCGCGTTTGCCATCGACGCACTTCGCCACCGCGAGGGCCACTGGCCACTGGCGCGACTGACCAACCTCGCCGCCTACGCGGCCTTTTTCTCGGTCAATGCGAGCCTGTTTATTCGCACCATCGCGCTGATGTTCACGTTCGCCTTCGTCACCGCACAGGGTGCGCGTCTCGGCCGCCGCCATCCTCGCCGCGAACGCGGTGCTGCATGAACTTCCAGAACCTGACGTCGCTGGGGCTCGACGGGCTCGCGCACGCCGCGGAGGCCATGGTCGGCAAAGCGGTAGGACAGAAGGGACGATGAGGCCCTGCGCTACACGGTGCGGCTCACGTTGAAGTGGTCACTGTTCTTCGCCGCCGGGTTTACGCTCGCCTATGCTGCTTGCCGGACCGCTCATCGTTCGCATCCTGACCGACTTGCCGGACGTACGCGCGACGGCAATGGTCTACCTGCCCTGGCTGATCGCATCGCCGCTGATCTCGGTGTGGTGTTTTCTCTACGATGGCGTCTACGTCGGCATGACCCGCGCCAGGGAAATGCGCAACATCATGATCTTCTCGACCCTCGGCGTATTCCTCCCCGCCTGGTATCTCACGCAGTCA
Source organism: uncultured Gammaproteobacteria bacterium (assembly GCA_963698895.1). Taxonomy (GTDB): domain Bacteria; phylum Pseudomonadota; class Gammaproteobacteria; order Steroidobacterales; family Woeseiaceae; genus UBA1847. Next base: position 76,957 of record CAVOSO010000007.1, read on the forward strand.
TTCGGCAACCACGGCCTGTGGTTTGCGCTGCTGCTCTTCATGGCCAGCCGCGGCATCGGCATGCACTTCGGTTATGTGCAACGCCCAACGGTCCGGCTATAGGACATTCACTAGGCGCTCTCGGCAGCGCGACGCGCACACAGCCGGTGCGCATTGCTTCTGGCCCAGAAGAAACCCAGCGTCCCGGACAGGATGTTCGCAACGGCGTAGGCGCCGAAAATTCCTGCTATGCCGAAGAGGGACTGGCCCACGAACGCCAGCGGCACGTAGAGGATCAGTATGCGTGTCACGCTGATAGCAACGCCGGGCATGGGGTTGCCGAGCCCGTTGAACGCCGCGTTCACGACCATGACGAGTCCGTACGCACCGTAGCTTATCGGTGCCATCCACATGAAGAGACGGGTGACGTCCGTCACCGCAGGATTGTCGCTGAACAACTGGGGAACGATGCCGGACAGCAGCGCAAGACCAGTGGCGATGACCAGCCCGCTGACAACGCAGAAGCGAGCGCAGAGCCGCAGTGCATGCTGGATGCGGTCTTCCTTGCCTGCCGACAGGTTTTGTCCAACGAACGGGCCGATGATCGACGACATCGCGTAGTAAATGACAAGCACCATCGACTCGACCCGGCTGGCAACGCCGAATCCCGCGACGGCTTCCGGCCCGTAGCGCGCGATCATCGCCGTTATCAACGCCATGCCGACGGGGACAATCGCGTTGGTCCCTGCCGCCGGCAGACCGACGTGCAGAATGTCCTGCCACGAGCGCCGCACCTCGCCGGGTTCGGCTTTCTTGAAACTGATCAGGTCGAGGCGGAACGCCAGGAAATAGATGGTTCCCGCAAACATCACGCCGCGTGCGAGCAGCGCCGCGATCGCCGCGCCATTCAGGCCCAGTGCCGGAAAAGGCCCCAGGCCGAAAATGAAAATCGGGTCCAGCCCGACATTCAGAATCGCGCCCGCGACCATGAGTTTGCTTGGCAGCACCGTATCGCCGGTTGCGCGCATGCTGCTCGTGCCGACCATACCGATGACGAGGAACGGCACGCCGCAGTAGAGAATCGTCATGAACGTCCGGATCATCGGAATCATGTCTGCCGGGGCGCCAAGCAGGCGGAACAGCGGTTCGATCGTGAGGATGCCCACGAGCGACAGCGCCGCCGTGACGAGAAACGACAGCAGCAGGCTGTCGGTAGAGAGGCGCCTCGCCCGCCGGTGATCGCCCGCGCCGATCGCGCGCGCGACAACGGATGACGTTCCCGCGCCGAGGCCGATCGCCACGCTGGTCACGATCATCAGGATGGGAAAGCCGAAGCTGTACGCGGCCAGTTCCCGGTCGCCAACCATCCCCAGGAAATAGGTATCGATGAACGACTGTGCCATCAGCGTCGTGATGCCGAACAGGACCGGTACGGTCATGGCAATCAGGTGACGACCTACGGGCCCTTGCGTCAGTCTGGCGGGTTGGGAAATCACTGGGACTCGATGGGCTATGATGAAGATGGACGAATACAGGTATTGGCGATGAAACTCAAGACCGGCAAGGCCGCCGGGGTGGAGCACGACTGATGGGCTGGAAACGACTATCCGGAAAGGTCGTCTATGAGAACGACTGGATGCAGGTCCGGGAGGACGAGGTTATCAATCCCGGCGGCGGCCGCAACGCGTACGGCTATGTGCATTTCAAGAACCGGGCCGTGGCTATCGTGCCGCTGGACGACGATGAGCACACCTGGCTGGTCGGCCAGGACCGCTACACGCTCGGCGAATATTCGTGGGAACTACCCATGGGCGGCGCGCCGCTCGCCGAGGATCCGCTCGACGCGGCCCGTCGCGAACTGCGCGAGGAAACCGGCATCGTCGCCGCGAACTGGTCGAAGCTCATGGACCTGCATACCAGCAACTCGATCACGGACGAGGTTGGCCACGTTTTCGTCGCGACGGACCTCACGTTCGCGGAGACCGCCTTCGAGGAAACCGAGGATCTCGCGATACGCAGACTGCCGTTGGCGGACGCCGTGCAAATGGTGGTTGCGGGCGACATTACGGACGCCATGAGCGTCGCTGCCCTGCTGCGTGTTTACGCTCTCAGAACATCATCCTTGCCGTGACGACATACCGCAGCGGACCGCCGGCCTCGAGTGCGTCGAACGGGTAGCAGGTAACGAGCGTCAGCATCGCGGCGTCCGTATCGAGAACGAGACTTCCCCTGCGCGCATCGACGATGTCGACGCCCACAACCTCGTACAGGTGGCGCTGGCCTTGCGGCGTTTCCATGCCGAGCAATTCACCGACGACGACGTTTCTCAGGAACTGAAAATGCGTGTCGCGATGCCCCGCGATGATCGTGTTTCCGGTCTGGCCCGGCGTCGCACTCGCGCTCAGGTGACCCGGCCCGAAAGCGAGCGTGCGCCCCGAGCCACCGGCCAGCACGATCAGGTCGATGTCCTGCTGCTTCGCGGTCAGCCGTGCAACCGGATACGTGTCCGCCCATGGCCAGGGCGTCGCGCGCTCCTCGCCACTGCCCGTGCGCACCCAGGCGCGTTGCATCAGTTCCTGGGCGAGCCAGGCCTTGGCGGGAATGTACGCACCATGGCCGAACTGCCAGAACCCAAGCGCCAGGAGGGCTGACACGATCCAGACCCTGGCCCTACGAACGCCGGCCACGTGACCGCCGCTTGCTCGTTTTGAGCAGGACAAAGAAGAGGAGAGCCGCCAGCAGCCATGCCGCTCCCATGACGCGCATCGCCGGCGCTCCGGTCGCTGTTGCGGGGAACCCGAAGATGGCGTTTGTGCTTTGACCGTACGGCATCAGGTTCGGCACCTGCTCACTCGATAACGGATCGCTGGCGGAGCGTACCGGTGTCTTGTCTACAGCGACCAGGCTCGTGTACTTGCTCACAAGATGATGCGCCAGGGCAGTCTCGAGAATGCCCGACCGCAAGTCTTCGGTATTGCCGCCGCGTCGCTCCTGGTCGATCAGCTCGCCAATGCGGGCACGCGCCCATAACGCGCCGACGCCTTCGCTTTGCGCGGGCGAATCTAGCGACAGGTCGGCCGCCCAGGCGCCGGCGACCGAATTGCCGGTGACGCGCAGGACGTCGCCACGACGAAATGCGTTGGACGCCCGGGCCCTGACCGATACCGGCTCACCCAGGTACAGGTCCGGTACGAACGCCGGGTAGCTGTCCACGATCACGCCGCTCGGCCAGTGCAGCGTAATGTCGGTAACCTGCGGATGCTCGAGCTTGCGGAACAGCGCCTCCATTTTCTCGCTGACCTCGTGCAGGGCGCTGATGAACGTATAAGTACCGCGCCCGGCTTCGGCGGCCTTGCGCATGAACAGGCTGTTGGGGGCTGATCCTATACCAACCGTAAACAGGCGTGCCGCGCCAAGATTCTGTTCGATCATTGAGAACATCTGGTCTTCGTAGCCGACGCTGCCGTCCGTGATAAAAACGATCTGTCGCAGATGCGATTCCTGCGCGGGTGTGCTCAACGCAAGCTTGAGCGCCGGGCGCATTTCCGTACCGCCGTCTGCCCGGAGCTGCTGCACGAAGCTCCTCGCGGTGGCAACGTTGCCGGGGGATGCCGGCATGCTGTGCGGGTACAGTGCCGTCGTGTAGGAATCGAACTCGATCACGTTGAACAGGTCGCCCGGCTTCAGTGCCTGGATCGCGAGATCCACGGCGCGCTTCGCCTGCGCCATCGACACACCGTGCATGGAACCGGAGGTGTCGACGATGAAGATCGTCTCGCGGGGCATCTGCGCCGCCGGCCGCTCTTGCTGGTTGGGCGGCATGACCATGAGCAGGTGATACGGCTTGCCGTCAACGGTCTCGGTGAAGGTCATCGCACGCGGCTCGGCCGAAGGAATCGGCTGCCACACGAGCTCGAAGTCGTGGTCCATGATGGTCCGTTGGTCGGACAGCTCGACCGAGTAGTGTCCGTTTCGTTCGGCAATGCTGACCGGATGATAGCGACTCGCGATGATCTCGAGCGGCATGCCGGCATCGACGTCAGCCGTCAACGACATTTTGTGATTCGCGGAGCGCGTTACCTGTGGTGGCGTAACCAGGGATGCATCCGTGACCTGGTCGGTGTCCGCCGACCAGCCGCTTCCCTGCCTGTCCGGCAGCGCCTGCCCCGGGATATAGCGGGGCGTCAGCGTCATCGGGAAGCGGATGCTGAAGCGGCCATCTTCGTAGCGAAGGTCTTCCAGGTACTCGATCTCGACAACCACCAGTTCTCCGGGTGCGACGTTTGCCACTGATGTTGTAAACAGGTTGGCGCGCTGTTGCTGGACGAGGCTGGCCTTCTTGCCGCTCTGCTTTGCTTGCTCGTATTCCTTCTTTGCCTGTTCCTTTTCACGAATCTCTCCCTCGATAAAGCGCTCGCCAACGTGCAGGCGCATGCGATCGACCGCCGCCTTGTCCGGCAGCGGAAAAACGTAGATGCCCTCGACCCACTCGCCGCCTTCATTGCGAAATTCCTGGCGGACTTTCACGCGCGCCACGAGGCCGCTGATGTTCATTCGCACATCCGTGTTGAGCGTGGTCGCGGTTGTGTATCCCTGTTCCATGCGCCACAGGAGGCTGCCGGTTTGTACCTTATCGGGCGTGGTTTCACTGGCGGATGCAGGCTCCGGATACGCCTGCAGCACGAGCAGCAGGGCCAGGATCCACAGCCAGGATCGAAGATCGGATTTGATGGTTTGCATTGCGGCCTCCCTTTGGCGTGATAGTCATTTAACGAGGGCAATGGGCCGGACCGGGGCCTGTGCCATGGCAATGCACGGGCGGAATGTGGCAAATTGTGACGATTCAACAAGGGGACCCAAGTGGCCAAACGAATAGCGATCGTCGAAGACGAGGCGGCAATCCGGGAAAACTACGCGGCGGCGTTCAGCCGGGAGGGCTATGTCGTCGATGGCTACGATGCGCGGCAGCCGGCACTCGATGCGTTTGAGAGCCGCCTGCCCGACCTCGTCGTCATCGATGTCAACCTCAAGGACGACGTCGAAGGCGGTTTCGAGCTGTGTCGCGAGTTGCGCTCGCGCGCTGCGGACCTGCCGATCATCTTCCTGACGGCGCGGGACAGCGAGTTCGACGCCGTGTCCGGCCTGCGCCTCGGCGCGGACGACTACCTCACCAAGGACATCAGCCTGCCGCACCTGATGGCACGCGTGGCCGCGCTGTTTCGCCGCATGGACGCGATGCAGAAGCCGCAGGGCAGCGAAGGCCGAATCACGCGCGGCGATCTGAGTATCGATACCGAGCGCATGACGGTTCACTGGCGGGACCAGCCGGTCGGGCTGACGTTGACCGAGTTCTGGCTGGTGCACGCGCTGGCGCGTTACCCCGGCCACGTGAAGAACCGGCAACAGCTTATGGATGCCGCTCAGGCCGTACTCGACGACAACACGATTACGTCACACGTCAAGCGCATTCGTCGCAAGTTCCATGCGATCGACAGCAGCTTCGACTCCATCGAGACGGTCTACGGCATGGGCTATCGCTGGATCAGCGACTAGCGTGCGATGAACCTTCGCCGCCAGCTGCTACTCGTCAGCTTGCTGACCCTGATGCTGCCCTGGGCTGGCTGCGAGTTTATTCGGGAAACAGAAATCGCGCTCCGCGACGGCCAGCGGCAAATGCTTGCCGATACGGCGCGGGCGATCGCGGGATCCATGGTACAGCACAGCGAAGAGTTTCCGGTGCGAGACAAGTCCTACGGCACCGGCGATCAGTTGTACGTGCACAGGCTGAAATCCCGTCCGAAGATCGATGGCTATTTCGACGACTGGACGCTCCCGGCCGACTCCTTGCGTTCGATACGGGGCGCCGATGGCCCCATCCTTTTTGCCGTCGCGTCATACGCGCAGGCGACGTATCTCTACATCGAAGTCACCGATCGCAACGTCGTCTACGCAACGCCGCAGTCGCTCCTGGTTGACGGCGCATCGCGCTTTGCCGATCGCGTTACCCTGGCGAGCAGCAGTCCACCCTACTTGAGAGAGGCGATATCGTTCGCCGCCGAAGCGCCCGGGCGCATCATCAGCTACAGGCAGTCGGCCTATGGCTTCGAGTCTGAACCGACGATCTCGGCGTACTGGCAGGACATTCCCGGCGGCTATCGTGTCGAAGCCCGTATTCCGTCGGGGTTGCTGGGTACCCATCTTGGCCTGAGCGTGCAGAACACGTCGGATGCACAGCAGGCCGGTACGCGCAGCAGCTCATTCGCAGGGCGTACGCCCGGTCGGGCGATGAGCAAGATAGAGGAACTCGACCGCATCGCCGGGCTCTACGTGCAGTCGGACACGCGCCTGATTCTCACCGACTTCCGCGGCTGGCGCATCGGTGCGGCCGGGGAGTTAGCGTCGGGTGGCGGAGCCCAGTCGGGCGGCGGCCTGGCGAGGCGCGTCTATGACCTGCTCGTCGAGAAGGGCCGGGAAGCGGCCTTCGCGGAACCCGATCCGTTGGGGCGCGAACAGCAACCCTACGTGAGCGCTGCGCTGGAGGGTCGCGAGACCGGCACCTGGTTCAGGAATATGTCGACAGGCACGGCGATTGTCGCCGTCGCGGCACCCGTGACCATCGGCGACGAGGTTGTCGGCGCCGTCGTGCTACAACGGGGAACCCAGGCAATCTTGAGCCAGAGGAACGAAGGTTTGTCGCGGCTTATCAACGTCACGCTGCTCGCGACGCTCGTGGTCGCGGGCGCGCTGCTCGGGTACGCAACCTGGCTGTCGCGTCGCATCCGCGCGCTGTCGATCGCTGCCGAAAACGCGCTTGAGACAGAAAATCTGTCATCGGCACTGCCGAGCGCGCTCGCTGACGACGAGATCGGCGACCTGTCGCGTAGCTTCTCGTGGGTGCTGCAACAGCTCGGGGAATATAACGCGTACCTGCGATCGCTTGCCTCCAAATTATCGCACGAACTGCGAACGCCACTCGCCATCGTGACGTCGTCACTCGAGAATCTCGAGCACGAGCCATTGAATGAAGCATCGCTCGGGTACACGGCCAGGGCGCGCGAGGGTGCCGACCGCCTGCGCCGTATCCTCAGCGCGATGAGCGAAGCCAGTCGCGTGGAGGAATTGATGGCTCACGCGGAGCCGGAGCCATTCGACATGCGGGCCGTGCTTGAGTCGACGACGACGGCCTATCGGGATGTGTACAAGAACCGTGCGTTCGAGTTGGCGTGTGACGTCGACTCTGCGCAGGCAACGGGCTCACCGGAACTCCTCATCCAGATGCTCGACAAACTCGTCGATAATGCTGTGGACTTCAGCAAAGAAGGCGACACGATCATGCTGTCCCTCGAGGCGAAGGACCAGGAATTGCTCGTTTCGGTAACGAACCCCGGTCCCGAGCTGCCGGAGCGGATGCGCTCGCAGATGTTCGATTCGATGGTCTCGGTGCGCAGCGGCGAGGAGTCACGCCATCTTGGCCTGGGTCTTTACGTCGCTCGCCTGATCGCCGAAGGGCATGGCGGCCGCATTACAGCGGAGAACGTCGACGGCGGCGTGAGGTTTACGGTTGCGATTCCCCGTCACGGGAACCAGCCTTCGCCGTCATTCGAGCCCGGAGCATCCAGACGCCGATGACACCGACCAGCCCGATGGCAAGCCACGGGCCGTAAGATACGGCAGTCTCAACGAGGTATTGCCGCAGAAGCCCGCTATCGCCTGCCGCGTTTTCGATCAGCGCGTCCGGCAGGGTAAGCAGATCGTAGACCAGGAAGCCGAGCGCAAGCAGGCCTGTGGACAAGGCAACCAGGCAGAGTGCTGCGATAACTCTGTACAAAGTAGACTCCTTTACTCTGCCCTGAGCCTAGTATTTGGGTCCAGGTAGAACATCTTCTTCCAGCCCTGCAAAGATCACCTGCCCACCCGTCGCGGCAAGCACGCGCTCAACTTCCCAGATCTGTGAATATGCCAACCGCGAGTTCGGCCCATATATAGATGAACGCCGCAACGAAGATTCCGCCGGTGATTAGTCTGAGCTTCACCGGCACCCTTCTCGCCACCAAAACGAAAAGGCTGGCGATACAGAAAAGTAGCGAGCCCATAGCGATGAAATCGTACAGGCCCCAATCGACTTCCGTCGTAAACCGCATTGCAATCAAGGGAACGAGCAAGATTGCACACGTAGCCAGCCCGATCCAGGTGAATACCCTGTTCTGAAAAAGCAGACCGTTGGTTTCTTGGTTCATCATTCGTTCCCCGCTACTGGAAGATCAGCGTACTGCGCAGTTCCTACAGATACAAGCTGCATGGTCGGGGTTTTCGAGAAGCTGCTGAGCGTCCCAAAGTTGATCGTCAACGACTACCCCACTCCCCCGGCACTACTCGTAGCATTTGGTAGCCGGGCAGAATCACTGTTGGAGACAGCGGTGACAGCTAGCCAGGAGACAGGGTACGGCGAAATGTCAGGTGGCATCATGATGCTTTCGCGTGGTAAACGGGGCAGGACGAACCCAGTACCAACCAGCTATAACCAGCAACCCGAAGACCGTGTAGCACAGGACAAATACCCAGGCCGGAGCGTTGTAGTACAAGAGCGTTTCTAACCAATGCGATATGAAAGTGCCGGGGTAGATTGCGTCACCGGCCCTCTCGCGTAGCGCCATCTCCCAGGTCGTGAGCGGACAGATGATGCCTAGCCACGACTGGAGTACTACAACACCGATCGCGATGAGGTGTGACAAGCGGAACCACCGGTTTCGAACCCAGCTCCATGAAAGCAGCTTGCCGGCAAAGATGAAAAGCAAGCCGAAGATGACGAACGCGACGAAAAGCGCGTGCGTGAACAAGAGCACGTCCGCCGCCAGCAGATAGACGGTCTTCCATTCCATCGTGCCACCTAAGGTTTAGGCTAACTTGAAACCAGCGTACGGCGGCGATCTTGCAGATGCAAGAAGCGTGACGGGAGTGGTTTGCAAGTGCAGCACATTGTTAGGTGACTACTCCTCAAAAGGTGAACACCGAAAAATATACGCTGTCCTCCGAGGCTTTATGCGTTTTTGAAACGAAGAGCCATTTCTTTAAAGCGCGTTCGGCAGCTCGGCGGGCCTTCCGCGGAACCTCTGTACTCCACGCTACTGATTTTACGCTGTGCACCAACAGCGCCTTGCCATCCGAGTCTGCTTTTGCTCTTAGACCGTAAATAACTACAACGCAACTTTCTATAGAGTCGCCTCTTAACTTTGCGCCGAAGGCAGGTTCAACTCTAATTACGGGCCTTCCCTCGGTTAGCTCCGCAAAATCAAAGTCTCCGCACGACGTTTCCTTTGAAACGTCATCGTCTGCCAGTACTGAGGAGAGAGCCAGGGAGCTAAAAAAAACTACAAGTATGAATGTTCGCATAGGATTGGTTGTCGCCTAACGTTAAGCTAACTTGCGACCAGTATCTGGCGGCTTTCTTGCGAATGCAAGAAAGGTGACAGATAGCCAGGAGGCACAGTGCAGCGCCTTGTTAGGCTGCTCTGACCACCGCTTTTTGAGTATCTTCTGAAAGGTTCGCCTCCACGAAGCACTCTGCGGGATACAGGTAGGCCTCACCAGATTCGTCTATTACGCGGATATGTCCGTGCTTCGCTGCATCGGTGTCGGCAACAGTTTCGTAGATTTTTCGCTTCTCAAGCGAAGCCGGATAATCCGAGTTGTCTACGCAAATAACAAAGTGTGTCTTTTTCATGAAAACCTGTCAGTCCAAGAGGTACTTGATCTTAAACTCTTTCTTTCCGATTCCCGTCGCTTCGTACCAGCGTATCTCAGCACGCCGGATGGAGCCATCCGCGAACTGAATGTCAGCGAAACCCTTGCGTTTGCGCCACCGACCTTCACTTCATAAACTCGAGGTCTAAACGGATTTCGCGGATAGCGTTGCCGGAAGGAAGTTTCCGATCAACCCATCGAGCGCTTGTTGCTAGAACGATCTCGAATCGCCTCAAGTGAGCGAGCTGTCTAACGTTATCGGCTAGCAACAGTATCGGGCGCTTGTCCCGCGAAGCAAGCGGTCGACAATTTCGCGATCAGAAGGCCTGTGCCAGGCCTGTAAGGCAGCATGACTATCTGCTGAGATCAGCGATTGTGAATTCGACATGCGCGACCTAACGTTAAGCTAACTTGCGACCAGTATCTGGCGGCTTTCTTGCGAATGCAAGAAAGGTGACAGATAGCCAGGAGACACAGTGCAGCGCCTTGTTAGGCCGCGGACTCACAGTATCGTCATCCTTCTGACACATCTGCGTCTCATGAGTCCACAGGATGCCGCGGTAGGATTCATGATGGACAAGATCCGTCAACGACTCGAGCCCAGACTCAGGCGAGACTTGCCATCTCGACACTCACAGATGCAAGTCAGCTACCGATCACCACGAGCATCGTCAGCTTCCGAGCTTCGGCAGCGAACTCTGATGCACGTGCACAGCACGCATCGTATCGCTCGAAGTCGTCAGACGATAGTAGGACTTCAATAATCCTTCGCGTTGGACTTCGAGACTCGGTCTGTCGCGTGCAATTGCAGCGACCTGTAGCGAATCGACCGTCAGTTTCGGACCTCGCAAGAACCTCGCGTCTGGCCGAAGCGGCGCTTTGACACAACTATGGCGACGAGTCATGAGTCGTCGAACAAGTCCGATTGCCGAGCGCCGTCGACGGTCAGCAATATTCGCAGACCAATCAAGCGACCGACTGGAGTCAGTTGCTGACGCATATGACCAAGCAGTTAGTGAATCGGACATCTGCGTCAGAATTGGTAGCACTGAGTGCTGCCTAACGTTAAGCTAACTTGCGACCAGTATCTGGCGGCTTTCTTGCGAATGCAAGAAAGGTGACAGATAGCCAGGAGGCACAGTGCAGCGCCTTGTTAGTTGCTGGCTGCAACTCACACGAAGTCGACTGTAGTGCTCATCGTGCCGACCCAGGAACGCTTGGTAGAAAACTGAATATTGGCCTCTAGATGGCCACCGACGCGACTCGTGAAGGTAGGGTTGCACTCTGCGCCAGTATAACCCGCCAGATATCGCCATCACTCTCCTTCGCCTTTTGGTGTAGATGATAGATATGCTAGCTATCGCGTCGAAGTCGATAGTGACATTGTCTAGCCGGCCCTCGCTATCAAACTCGAGGTCATAGCCCCACTTGTTCAGAACATGGTCGAGTAGAGGGACGGACTCGCCCTCTACGTTTCGTACTGGAACCATGAAGTCAACGGAAAGGCCGTTCCTGTGGGTCATGCGGCTCGAACTCTCGCCTATCTTCTACCCGTTTCTCCGTAAATGAATACCGTGTAGGCAGGCTTGTTTCAAGCTCTTCATACGCCTTAAGACGACGATGTGTACCCAGCTATGAACGTATGTCCGGCCGAGAAGTCGGGCCATCGTTGAGTAGGACTGGAAGTTGGCGCCGCTAGCCGGGAATCCAACCGTTCTCCAACGGCCATTTGCAGTCGTTCCGTAGCAAGTACTTGGTTCGCGAGCCTCAGTGTGAACACAGCAAAGGAGCATCGAAATGATGAAAACTAGGCGGCGGCTCATCCTCTGCTTCCTGCGACCTAACGTTAAGCTAACTTGCGACCAGTATCTGGCGGCTTTCTTGCGAATGCAAGAAAGGTGACAGATAGCCAGGAGGCACAGTGCAGCGCCTTGTTAGTTGTCAATGCGCCGTCGCCAAACCTCCGGATCCCTGGACATGTCCATCACGGCGAGTACGCGAACCTCTCTAGCGCCGACAAGATAAAAGACAGCGTAAGGAAAACGACGAAGAATAGCCCGCCGCACTCCGTAAAATATGTCCTGGTTGGCGTAGGGATTGTCGGCCAGACGCCCATACACGGCGTCCAGTTCCTCAACAAAGTCGCGACCAAGTCCGGGCCGTTGCCGTTCGTACCAAGAAAAGGCCCGGCGAACGTCACGCTGGGCCAGTGGCCGAATACGTACGAGGAAGGTCATTTCTCAGCTAAGAGCTGAGACTTTAATTCTGACCAAGGAATTCCAGCGGTTGGGTCGGCCTCGTAATCCTCAAGCCGCTCCTTCAAAACACGACGTTGCGCGTCCGAAAGCTCCAGTGCCTCGGGAAACTCGGCGATACTGTCCCAGATCGACTCGACCAACTTCAGTCGCTCGTCAACCGGCAGCTTCAGGACTTCAGATAGATTTACCGACATAGTAGGGAATATTGTACGTCAATATTGGGCCGAGGTATCCGACCGTTTCTCGGTTTAATGACACCTAACGTTAAGCTAACTTGCGACCAGTATCTGGCGGCCTTCTTGCGAATGCAAGAAGGGTGACAGATAGCCAGGAGGCAAGTGCAGCGCCTTGTTAGACAGCACCCTCACCAGAGCTAGCTGCATCCGCTCAATCGAACGGTCGACAGCTGGCCCGGAGCTGCGGCAGCACCGTTAAGAACGCCTCCGACTGACCGTAAGGACATGCGTCGTCGCGACCTAAGCTCTCGACACAGTCTGGCCTTCGTGACCACTGACCACGCGATGAGCTCGCATGGCCTGAGTCTCACGAAAGCGACAGCCTGATGCGAGCGATTACAGCGATTGGCTCGAAACCAAAAGCGAGTTGCAATTGACTTGCGAGTTGTTCAGACGTTGGCACCTCGCAGCGAGAATCGTGCGAGAACTGCGAAGACTGCATACTCTGGTCGTGCCGCCTAACGTTAAGCTAACTTGCGACCAGTATCTGGCGGCTTTCTTGCGAATGCAAGAAAGGTGACAGATAGCCAGGAGGCACAGTGCAGCGCCTTGTTAGTCTGCGTATTTACAGTATGTCACTTCTGACATATGCTACGTCTTATGAGTCCAAAGGATAAGCCGCTGGTATGGATGCATGGCGAGGTTAAAACACCGCCTATGTCCAAGCTGGCCAGGCTTCAGGCGGGGTTTCTCCTGCGGCTCCTGCAACAGGGTGAGAAGGTCTCGCTACCGCATTCTCGACCGATGCCATCAATTGGTCGGCGATGTCACGAGCTTCGTATCCCGGATGATGACCTGAGTTGGCGAATCGTGTACCGAATTGATAATGATGCAATCGTTATCGCCGAGGTCTTCCCCAAAAAGACAGGGAAGACACCAAAGAAGATCATCGACACCTGTAAGGCGCGATTTAGAGACTACGACAATGGATAAGCGAAAAAAGGCAAAACTTGCGAAGCGAGGCTGGAAAACTGGAAGCGTTGCCGAGTTTCTGGGTCTTTCAGCTGAAGAGGTCGCGTATGTTGAGATGAAGCTCGCCTTGAGCAAAGAGCTTAAGGAACGACGAGTACAAAAGAGACTGACTCAGAAAGAACTCGCCGACGCCATCGAGTCCAGTCAATCAAGAGTTGCGAAGATGGAGGCCGGGGACCCGACTGTATCCATGATTTGTGATGAAGTCGCTACTTGCACTAGGTGTCTCAAAGCAAGAACTGGGCGCACAATTTCGTAGCAATCTCGAGCGCTGCCTAACGTTAAGCTAACTTGCGACCAGTATCTGGCGGCCGTTGCGGATGCAAGGGGGTGACAGATAGCCAGGAGGCACAGTGCAGCGCCTTGTTAGGTGGCACAATACTCGATCAACCTTGATCTTGAATTTCCGCCCCGTCAGGTACGACTCTCCGAATCTGTCTGGCCATGTCACCGGAAAACGAGATTAGTTCGTCAAGTGGCACCGTTCCCAGGTTGGACGAATCGTAAGAACCGCCAAGAACCGCCGGCATCTTCAGCACAGTATTTCCGCCCCTCTTCCAGTGGACCAAGCAGTTCAGCTGCCTCGTCAACTATCGACTTCATCCACCAGTCCCTGCGAAAGTCTTGTGTTTCGTTAAGTGCATCGAGATGAGGGCGACTTTCAGCTATCACCTCACAGGACAACTCCTCCGGACAGATGCGCCAATATCTACCGTCTATGGAACGCACTATGAGATTGCCGAAGTCGTTTTCCGCAACGACCGTCACTCCGGATCAATTCCAATCCAACTCCAAGCTTCTCGGATTACGCGAATAAGATCGGACACGTGTTGAAGTTTCTGTGCCTCCTAACGTTAAGCTAACTTGCGACCAGTATCTGGCGGCTTTCTTGCGAATGCAAGAAAGATGACAGATAGCCAGGAGGCACAGTGCAGCGCCTTGTTAGGTGGCACCTTGTTTTGCTTTGTCTAGAGTTCGTTGGAGCTCATCTCGAACCGGGATGTATGTCCTTGGCGGAAACAGCGGATCGTTAGGCAAAAACGAGATAGACCGACCAAACTGCGTCGGTGAATTGAAGTGAATCGATACTGTCTCAGGCTCGATCAAGGCCGATCCACCAATGTCCGAAACGCTTGTCCAAGGTACGTCCTGCGTCGTCCAAAGACGCGATATCCGCAAATGGGTTTCGGAAACGTCTACGACAGCGTAGCGAAATACCGTAAGGCAGAAAACCGACCCAACGACCCAGGCGATCGGAACTATGACTTTCAGGTAGGCTGGATCGACATTCGGATTGTTCAAGACCGAAATGGCACCGCTCCCCATCCCAATAATCCAGACTGGGGCAAGAACGAACTGGTAGAAACGAGTGGCTGAGGATGAAACTCGTCGCAATGGTCAGTGCCACCTAACGTTAATTCGCTGCCCGAAAACGGGATGAAACTGTTTCTAGAGCGCAGATAGGGAGCTTTTGATGCCCCTGGAGACCCCGAATACTAAAGCGTGATGGTTGGTTAGCTTGCATAGTGGTAGAAGGAGAAATTGCGTGGCCAGGAAGCTCGTGGATGCAATATCTGATGTCTGCAGAACCGAACATTACGCGTACCGTACCGAAGAAACCTACCTGAAGTGGATCAAGCGCTTCATTGCCTTTCATGGTAACAAACATCCGCGCGAAATGGGTGCGGATGAAGTTCAGGATTTCCTGACGCACCTCGCCGTGCAACGCAAGGTTTCGGCCTCCTCGCAGAACCAGGCCCTGAGTGCAATTCTGTTTCTCTACAAGAAGGTGCTCGACATCGAGCTGCCGTGGATGGTCGATATCGTTCGCGCCAAGCGCTCGCGCCGTGTGCCCGTCGTGCTGACCAGGGCGGAGGTGCAGAAAGTACTGGCGTGCATGAGTGGCAACGCCTGGCTCATGGCCAGCCTGTGCTACGGAAGCGGCTTGCGCCTCGTGGAGTGCCTGCGCCTGCGCATCAAGGACGTCGACTTCGAGTACCTGCAGATCACGGTTCGAGATGGCAAGGGATCGAAAGATAGAGTGACGGTCCTTCCGGAGCAGCTCATCCCCGCCATTGAACGCCAAATGGACGATGTTCGTCGGCTCATGGAAAAGGACATCGCGCTGGGCAGGAACGGCGTGTCCTTACCCGGCGCTATTGACCGGAAGATCAGGAACGCATCGCATTCCTGGCCGTGGCAGTACCTTTTCCCGTCGTCGAAGTACGCATTCATCTCTCACAACGACAGCCGGAGACGTCACCACGCTCACGCCTCTGTGTTGTCGCGAGCGGTCAAGGTCGCCGTCGAAGAGGCCGGTATCAACAAGCGCGCGACGACGCATACATTTCGCCACTCCTTCGCAACGCACCTGCTCGAAAGAGGCTGCGACATTCGCACCGTTCAGGAACTGCTCGGCCACTCCGATCTCAAGACCACGCAGATCTACACGCACATCCTGAAGCGCGGCGGCAACGCAGTGCGCAGCCCGCTTGACCTCTAGGTCGAGTTACTTGAGCGCAGCACCCGGCGCTTTGCCGACGCCAGCAATACTCGTGAATACAGCCTGTGAAATCCCAGCAACAGGCTAAAACGCTTACCCATGCGCGCCTCCTGCTTTTGGGGGCCGCTCTCAGGCACAACCGCCGACCCGAAATAAAGCCGCGTCGTACCCTCCGCTGCTTCTGTCATCAACCATGATCGCGTGCGGCCCCGGAAATCCGACAGCAAAACCTGGTTCTCGTCTCTTGCCTCCACATACCAGGCCGCAAACCTGTCCGCCTTCCCCGCGGCCAGCAGGTCCGCTTCTTCGTCGGTCGACGGCTTCGATATCGCCCACTTGAGAATCAGTCGTTCAGTCTTGAAAGGAAGGGTCGTGTAGAACGCTCGAACGTAGTCAGCCAGCGAGATCGCTCGATCGACTTCCACGCAGTAGCAGTCCGTGTACGCTCCGCTTTCTCGATAGCGCGACAGCAAAGCCTGTTCCGGAAGCTCGCACCGCGAGACGGCAGACACCGTTTACGCCTTGCGGCCCAGCTCGATGAGCTCGTCGAAAGAAGGTTGTTCCTGGAAGACCGGCACCGCGTCGCCAACGTCCAGCCAGGGCTGCGCGCTGCGATACCACATGTGCGCTATCGGGCGAAGCCCCGACGTGTCGTCCAGCGTCCCGGGCTTGATCGCGATGATGCCCTCGTGGCCTGGCGAGCTGAACCAGAGCGCCACGCCGCAGGTTGGGCAGTGGTGGCGATGCATGCGATTCTTGCTCGCGGTGAAGTCGTTAGTCTGAACCTCGCCCTGCGTGACCTCTATGTCGGAACGATTCAGCACCATCGACAGCCCGAAGGCAGAGCCGGAAAGCGTCTGGCAATCGGTGCAGTGACAGGCATGCACGCTGATCGGCTTAGCCAGCACCTTGTACCGGACGGCGCCGCACGCACAGCCTCCGACTAACGGGTATTCCTGTTCCACTACGACACCTTAGGGCGCCCGGCCTCAGACCTCAAGAAATCTCGCGATGCCCTTGGCCGCTTCCCGACCCTCGTGCACGGCGGTCACGACGAGGTCGGAGCCGCGCACCATGTCGCCGCCCGCGAAGACCTTCGGGTTGCTGGTCTGGTAGGGAACGACACCCATCGACTTGACGAGCACGCGACCGCTGTCGAGCGTATCGATGGAGAAATCCCTGAACCACGACGGCGGGTCGGGTCGGAAACCGAAAGCGATGACGACGGCGTCGGCCGGGAGGACTGTTTCCGTTCCCGGTATCGGCTCGGGACGACGCCGGCCGTCAGGCCCCGGCGCCCCGAGTTTCGTCTCGATGACGCGTACGCCTGTCACCGTGTCGTCGCCCAGGATCTCGAGCGGCTGGCGATTGAACAGGAACGTCACGCCCTCTTCCTTGCTGTTCGCTACCTCGCGGCGCGAACCCGGCATATTCTCTTCGTCGCGACGGTACGCGCAAGTCACACTCGCAGCACCCTGGCGAATCGCCGTGCGATTGCAGTCCATGCCCGTGTCCCCGCCGCCGAGCACCACGACGTTCTTGCCTTCGAGATCGATGTACGGCGCATCGGCTTCGTCGTGGCCGAGTTCGCGGTACGCATTGCCGACAAGGTAGGGCAATGCGTCGTAGACGCCCGGCAGGTCTTCACCCTCGAATCCGCCGGTGACGTACTCGTAGGTGCCCATACCGAGGAACACGGCGTCGAACTCGTCGAGCAATTCCTGGAACGGCTTGTCCTCGCCGATGCGTGTGTTCAGCACGAACTGCACGCCCATCCCTTCGAGGATCTCGCGGCGCTGGCGTACAACGTGCTTCTCGAGCTTGAACGGCGGTATGCCGTAGGTCAGCAAGCCGCCAATCTCGGGGTACGCGTCGAACACCACCGAGCGAATGCCGTTGCGTGCCAGCACGTCAGCCGCACCGAGCCCGGCCGGCCCTGCGCCGACGATCGCCACGCGTTTGCCCGTGTCCGAAACGTGTGACATGTCCGGGCGCCAGCCCTGGCTGACGGCTTCGTCCGTGATGTACTTCTCGATGCTGCCGATCGTCACGGCGCCGTTGGCGTCATGCAGCGTGCAGGCACCTTCGCAGAGGCGATCCTGCGGGCAGACGCGCCCGCAGATCTCCGGCAGCGAATTCGTCTGGTGTGACAGCTCGGCGGCTTCGAACAACTTGCCTTCCTCGATGAGCTTCAGCCAGTTCGGGATGTAGTTGTGCACGGGGCACTGCCACTCGCAGTACGGGTTGCCGCAGTCGAGACAACGCCCGGCCTGTGCCGCCGCGCTCGCGCCATCGTACTCGCCGTAAATCTCGCCGAAGTGCTGCACGCGCTCCTCGGCACTTTCCTTCTCGGGATCGCGGCGCGGGACTTCTAAAAACTGCAGTGGATGCTTGCTCATTACGCCGCCTGCCTGATCGCGTCGATCAACGAACTCAGCTCCGCGGCCTTCGGTTTCACGATCCAGAATTTCGGCAGGTAGGTCCGGTAATCCTCGAGGATCGCGTCGCCCCAGACGCTGCCCGTGTACTCGACATGCGCGCGCAGCAATGCGCGCAGATGATGCAGGTGCGCTTCCATGGTCTCGGGCGAAACGCGGTGGATATCTATGGATTCATGGTTGTAGCGATCGACAAAGTCGCGGTCGATATCGAGCACGTAGGCAAAGCCACCGGTCATGCCCGCACCGAAATTGAGACCGCTCTTGCCGAGCACGATGACGACGCCGCCGGTCATGTACTCGCAGCAATGATCGCCGGCACCTTCGATGACCGCGGTTGCGCCCGAGTTCCTGACGGCGAAGCGCTCTCCGGCGAGGCCCGCGGCGTACAACTCGCCGCCCGTCGCGCCGTACAGGCAGGTGTTGCCGATGATCGCCGTGTCCCGCGCAACGTAACTCACGTCTTCCGGCGGCCGCACGACAATGCGTCCGCCCGCCATGCCTTTGCCGACATAGTCGTTCGCATCGCCGGACAGCGTCATGTTCAGGCCCGCGATGTTCCATGCACCGAAGCTCTGTCCCGCCGTACCGCGCAGCACGATGTCGAGCGGCGCATCGGCCATGCCTTCATTGCCGTAGCGTCGGGCGATTTCGCCCGCGAGCCTCGCGCCAATGGAGCGATTGAAATTCTGGACCTCGAAGCCAAATCGTCCGCCGCTCTTCGCTTCGATCGCAGGCAGGGTTTCCGCAACCATCTGCTCGGCGAGTTCGCCCTTGTCGAAAGGCTCATTGCGCAGGTCGGTACAGTATCGCGGCGCGTCTTTCGCCAGGCCGTCCGTCGAGATGATCGGCCGCAGGTCGAGGCGCGCCTGCCGTACGCTGTCGCCTTCCCTGGGCTCGAGAAGGTCGGAGCGCCCGATCAGGTCTTCGAAACGGCGCACGCCGAGCTCGGCCATCAGGTGCCGAACTTCTTCCGCGATAAAACGGAAGAAATTGATCACCATCTCCGGCAAGCCGATGAAGTACTCGCTGCGCAATACGCTGTTCTGGGTTGCAACGCCCGTCGCACAGTTGTTCAGGTGGCAGATGCGCAGGTACTTGCAGCCGAGCGCGACCATCGGGCCGGTGCCGAAGCCGAAACTCTCGGCTCCGAGCAAGGCGGCCTTGATGACATCGAGACCGGTTTTGAGTCCGCCGTCGGTCTGCAGGCGCACCTGGTGGCGCATGTTCTGTGAGCGGAGTACCTGGTGCGTCTCGGAGAGGCCGAGCTCCCACGGGCTGCCGGCGTACTTGACGGAACTCAGCGGACTGGCGCCCGTACCACCGTCATAACCCGAGATGGTTATCAGGTCCGCGTAGGCCTTGACGACGCCCGCCGCGATCGTGCCGACACCGGGCTCGGCAACGAGTTTCACGGACACGAGCGCCTGCGGGTTCACCTGCTTGAGATCGAAGATGAGCTGCGCGAGATCTTCGATCGAATAGATGTCGTGATGTGGCGGCGGCGAGATGAGACCGACACCCGGCTTCGCAAAGCGCAGCCTCGCGATCATCTCGTTGACCTTGTGCCCCGGGAGCTGGCCGCCTTCGCCGGGCTTGGCGCCCTGCGCAATCTTGATCTGGATCACCTCGGCATTGACGAGATACTCGGCCGTCACGCCGAAGCGGCCCGATGCAACCTGCTTGATCTTCGACCTGCGCTCGGTGCCGTGGCGCGAGGGGTCTTCGCCACCTTCGCCGGAATTCGAACGGGCGCCGATGCGGTTCATCGCGATCGCGAGCGCCTCGTGCGCTTCCGGGGACAGCGCGCCGAGCGACATGCCGGCACTGTCAAAGCGCGGCAGGATGGCTTCGACCGGCTCGACCTCGTCGAGCGGTATCGGCTTGCCCGCCGGCTTGATGTCGAGGAGGTCGCGCAAGGTTGCGACGGGGCGCTCGTTGACGAGCCGGGCGTATTCGCGATACTTCTCGAAGTCGCCGGTACGCACGGCGGCCTGCAAGGTAGAAATCACATCCGGGTTGTAGCAGTGATACTCGCCACCGTGCACATACTTGTACAGGCCGCCCTGCTCGATCAGTTCACGCGGCTCCCATGCCGCCTTTGCCAGCTTCTTCTGGTCGTAGAGCAGGTCATCGAAGTTGGTTCCCTGGATGCGCGACGTCGTACCCCGGAAGCAGCGCTCCACGACCTCGTCGTTCAAGCCGACGATCTCGAAGAGCTGCGCGCCGCGATAACTCGAGATGGAAGAAATACCCATCTTCGACATGATCTTGAAAAGCCCCTTGCGAATGCCGCGGCGGTAGGCGCGGCCGAGCTGCTGTTGCCGGTCGACGTTGCCGCGCTGCGCAATGTCATGCAGCGACTGGTAGACGAGGTACGGGTACACCATCGTCGCGCCGTAACCGATAAGACACGCGATGTGGTGCGCGTCACGAGCAACACCGGTCTCGACGATGATATTGGCGTCGCACCGCAGGCCGGTCTGCACGAGATGGTGATGCACGGCGCCGGTGGCGAGCAGCGCATGCACGGGTAGCTTGCCCTTCTCGAGGTAACGGTCGCTGAGCATGACGATCAGGTTGCCGGCGCGCACGCCTTGCTCGGCCTCCGCGCAAATCCTGTCCAGCGCCTCCGGCAGGCTCAGGTTCTCATCGACGTTCAGGTCGATAAAGACATGGCTGTCCTCGAACATGCCCGGCCCGACCAGCTGGCGAAGCTTCGCTTGTGACAGCACGGGCGAGTTGATAATCACCTGCTCGGCATGTGCCGGGCCGATGTCGAAGAGGTTCGACTCGCCGCCCACGTTCGTCTGCAGTGACATGACGATGCGCTCACGCAGCGAATCGATCGGCGGGTTGGTAACCTGCGCAAACTGCTGGCGGAAGTAATCAAAAGGCGAACGGACCTTCTGCGACAACACGGCCATCGGCGTGTCGTCACCCATCGAACCGACTGCTTCCATCTCGGCTTTCGCGAGGACGGCGATAATCTCGTTGATCTCTTCGCGCGAGAGATTGAACATCTTCTGGTACGTCGCCAGCGTCGCGGCATCGAACGGCTCGGCCGCGATACGCGTGTCAACGAGCAGCGAATCGAGATAGCGCACGCCCTTCTTGAGCCATTTCTTGTAGGGCGCCCGCGTCTTGAGAATGTCGTGAATCTCGTCGGTATCGAGCAGTACCCCATTGACGAGATCGACCGCGAGCATTTCGCCCGGACCGAGGCGGCCTTTACTCTCAACGTCCTTTTCGTCGTAGTCATAGACGCCCACCTCGGATGCGACCGTCAGGTGGCGATCCTTGGTGATGACGTAGCGCGCCGGCCGCAGGCCGTTGCGGTCCAGGCAACAGGCCGCGTAACGGCCATCGGTCAGGACGATGCCGGCCGGGCCGTCCCAGGGTTCCTGCTGACAGTCGTAGAACTCATAAAACGCCCGCACATCCGGGTCGATATTGTCGACCGTCTGCCAGGCGGGTGGTATCAGGATCCGCATGGCCTGGATGACGTCCATGCCACCGGCGCGCAGGACCTCAAGCATATTGTCGAGACTCGACGAGTCGGAACCCGTCAGCGAGATTATCGGATCCAGGTCCGAGATGTCGTCGAGCTTGTCGGAAACAAAGTTCTTCGCGCGTGCCACCGCCCAGTTGCGGTTGCCGCGAATCGTGTTGATCTCGCCGTTATGCGCGAGGAAACGGAAGGGCTGTGCAAGCCGCCATTCGGGCAGGGTATTCGTCGAGAAGCGCTGGTGAAAGACGCACACCGACGACGCCATGCGCGGGTCCCTGAGGTCCGGATAGAAGGTCGGCAGCGCGGTGGGCATGATCATGCCCTTGTAACTGATCGTGACGGACGACAGACTCGCGATATAGGTCTCGTTGTCGTCTATCCTGTTTTCGGCACGACGGCGCGCCTGGAACAGGCGGCGGTTGAAACGGCCACGTGCCATGCTGTTCGGCGCGTTGACGAAGACCTGTTCGATCCTCGGCAAGGTCGCCAGCGCCTGGTCGCCGCAGGCGGACGGGTCGATCGGCACCTCTCGCCAGCCGGCTACTTCGAGGCCGAAGTCGGTTAGCGCCGCATCGATCGCCGCACGCGCCGCGTCCGACGGGCCCTGTTCCTGCCCCAGGAAGACCGTGCCCACCGCGAAGCGCTTGCTGAGCGTAAAGCCCAGCTCCTTGCCGATGCTCCGGAAGAACGCGTCGGGAAACTTGATGAGCAGGCCGCAGCCGTCGCCCGTCTTGCCGTCTGCCGCCACGGCACCACGGTGGGTCAGGCGCGCCAGCGCCTCGATCGCGGTCTCGATAACCCAGTGACTCGGCAGGTCGTCGAGATTCGCAATAAGACCGAAGCCACAACTGTCGCGGTGCAGCTCAGGGTCCAGCAGATTGTGTTTTGACCTTTCCGACATGCGTAATAGAGGAGACGCTGGGCGGCGGCTCCTGTTGGGGCAAAGAATTGTGGGTTGGCGCAGAACGCCGCGAACCACGCAGTATAGGCGACAGTCCCGGTAGCCGCATCAGTTGCTTTCGCAACCAAGCGGCTGCGACATCAGCGGGCCGCGGAGTTCAGCCGGATGGTACCGAGCGAGCGGTAGGGGATCGGCGGCGTGAAGGGAATGTCGACGCCGAGCTGGCCCTCGAGTTCATAAGGAACCTCCCCTCGCGTGCTGTCACGCACGATGGACAGGAGCTGTGGCGCTGTCGACAGCAGGTCCAGCTCGACCGTGAGCGCGAACTGCGCGTCGCCGCTGGCCGGCACCGAGATATCGCTGGGCGTTTTGCCGCTCGCAAAGCGTTCCCCGTCCAGCCGCAGGCCGTAGCTCAGGTGGTTGATCGGCAGCGTAAACGGGTTCGGATTGTGGATATCGAACGACAGCAAAAAGGTCTGGTTCTTGAAGCCGAGCCCCATCACCTGCACATCGCGCAGCTTGACCTCAGGCTGGCTGACAATATTTTCCGGCAGTGACGCGCAGCCTGTCAGCAGCATCGTGCCCGCGAGCGCGGCCAGTGTTAATCGTTTACTTGATCTCATCACCCAGTTCTCCCCAACGCGCAGCAAGCAGCTGCCAGTCATCGCCGTCCTTCTCGAGCTCCAGCTCGAAACGATAAGCGTCCGCACTGAAGCCGAATACCCCGTCGTTCGTGCCGGCCATGCCGACGGTCATGACGAGCTTCGCCGCCGTATCACCATACACCGTGATCTCCTCGACGTTCGGCAGCAGCGCGATTTTGTTTTGCCGCAGGAAGTAGACGCGCAGCAGGTTCTCAATGTCACCACGCTTGTTGCCGCGGGCGTCGGCGTAGGACGCCGAGATCATGCCGACCAGGCTGCGGCGCTCTTTGTTCTCAGCGGCCTCCACCCCGGCGGCAACCCAGGCGCGCAACTCTTCCTCGGGTTCGGAGGGCGGCTCACCGCAGGCCGCCAGCGTCATCAGGATGACGCCAAGTGTGCACAGCGTTCGAGTGAGCCGATTCATCATCTGCTAAAGTCTAAGCCAAGCACCGGCCCTAAATGGTCGAATACGCCCAAATTGTGACCGAGTTCGCACTTTGGCAAGGCAAGTCTCTAAAGAGAACACAACGATGTCCGTAAAACTGCTCAGTGAAAGCAAGGGTGCCACGATCACCGACGACGACCAGGCGCGCATCGACGCGGTCCTCGCCTTCTGGTTCAAGGAGCAGGCGCTGTCCGCACCGCAGATCGACCGCCGCATGGATATCTGGTTCGGTGAGGACCCGGTGTTCGACCACGAGATAGAGAAGACGTTTTCGCAGGACATTGCGCTCGCGAGCGACGGCAAGCTGGACCATTGGGCGGTTGACCCTCGCGGCCGGCTCGCGCTGATCATTCTCATCGACCAGTTTCGGCGCAACATCTACCGCAATACCGCGAAAGCGTTTGCGAAAGACAAGCTGGCTCTCAAGTTGTGCGTCGAAGGCGCCATGGAGAAAAAGGACAGGGGCCTGACGCCGATCCAGCGGGTCTTCTTTTACATGCCGCTGCAACATGCCGAGTCTGCCAAGGTGCAGGCGAAGGCGGTCGAGCTCTACAACCGCCTGGCCGAGTCCGTATCACCGACCTACCGGGAGACCTTCCTCACGGTGGCGCAGTTCGCCGAGCTGCACAAGGACATTATCGACCAGTTCGGACGCTTCCCGCATCGCAACGCCCTGCTTGGGCGCAAGAACACGGCAGAGGAAGACGAGTACCTCGCCGGCGAGAGCCCCGACTTCGGCCAGGGCTAGGTCCGCGACAGGCGATTGTACCGCCAGGTCAGGAAGATCGCCGCCAGGCCGAGGCCGGCGATGAAGGCCGCCCAGATCTGGTTCGCGGGCAGGCGATAAGTGATAGCGGCCATGTAGCCGAGCGGGAACGCCACCACCCAGTACGAAAAGATATTGATCGCCATCGGGAATGCCGTGTCCTTGTAGGCACGCAGCGCCGATGCAGCACCGATCTGTATGCCATCCGCAACCTGGAAGATCGCCGCCACGAACATCAGGCTCATTGCGATACCGGTCACCACCGGGTCGTCCGTGTACAGCGTCACGATGAAGTCGCCGAACAACAACAGCACCAGGGCAGAGACGGCCATGAACGCGGCGCACATGCCGATGCCCGCGAAACCTGCAACGCGTGCATGCACGGGGCGGCCCGCGCCCAGCATGTGACCGACCTGCACGGTTGTCGCCGAACTCAGGGCGAGCGGGATCATGAACATCGCAGACGCATAGCTCAGCGCGATCTGGTGCGCCGCCGTAATTTCGGCGCCGCGCGTGCCGACCAGAATCGAGATCGCGGAGAACAGCCCGACTTCCGCCGTGATCGTTATCGATATCGGTACGCCGAGAACGATGATCTCGCGGAACAGCGCCGGCCGGAACTGCCCGAGGCGGGTAAAGACTTTCAGTCCGCGCAGGCGCGGGCTGAGGGTCATGTAGGAACCCAGTGCGATCGCGACGATCCACATCGTGATGGCGCTTGCGTAGCCACAACCCTCCGCGCCCAGCGCCGGCGCACCGAAATGCCCGAACATGAGCACGTAGTTGAGGAACACGTTGCAGATGAGCGAGAAGACCGACGTGAACATAATCGGCCGCGTGTAACCAACCCCTTCGGTCGTGAATCTCAGGGCCAGGAAGATGAAGATCCCCGGGGCACCGAGCAGTACCGCCCTCGCGTAGTCCAGCGTGAGATCCCGGAACCCGGCATCGATGCTCATGATCTCGAGCACGGTGTGCATGAGCGAGCGACCGACGACGACCACGATGATCCCGAGCACGACGCCGAGGTACATCCCGTGTCTCGTGTAGCGACCGATTTTTCTCGTTTGCCCGGCACCGTAAAGGCGGGAGATGATCGGCGAGATCGCCATCAGGATGCCGAGGCAGGCCGTGAAATTGAGCATCCAGATGCTGTTACCCACGGCAACCGCGGCCAGCGACGACGCACCAAGTCGACCCGCCATCAACGTGTCGGCAAGCCCCATACCGGCGACGGCGAGATAGTTGATGATCAGCGGTCCGCCGAGGACCATGATCGACCTGGCCTGGGTCCGCCAGAGTTCGGGGAGGGCTGGCATGCGCGTATCTTAACCTACGGTTAAATCCGTGAATGGTGTAAAGTTGCGTCGCGCCTTGCGTAAGCAATTGGACTGGAGATCTCAAGTATGTTGCATGACGGACGAGCCATTCGGGTTGCCATTGTCGGCGGATCGCGAATTCCTTTTTGCCGGTCGAACTCCGTGTATCGGCATTGCTCTAACCAGGACCTGATGACGGCCGCCATGAATGGCCTCATCGGCAAACTGGACCTCAGGGGCCAGACCCTTGGCGAAGTGGCGCTCGGCGCCGTCATCAAGCATTCAAAGGACTGGAATCTCGCACGCGAGTGCGTCATCGAGTCCCAGCTCTCGAATCGCACGCCCGCTGTCGATATGCAGCGTGCCTGCGGCACGAGCCTCGAGGCGGCCATCATGATCGCCAACAAGATTGCGCTCGGCCAGATCGAGGCCGGTCTCGCCGGCGGTACCGATACCGTGAGCGATGCGCCGATCGTCTACTCGGACCCCTACCGCCGGATGCTTCTCGACATGCATGCTGCGCGCTCGACGCTCGACCGGATCAAACCGATATTCCGGTTTCGCCCTGGCTTTCTGAAGCCCGCCTTCCCCGGTGTCACCGAACCGCGCACCGGTCTGTCGATGGGCGAGAGTTGCGAGATCACGGCCAAGCAGTGGGACGTACAGCGTGAGCACCAGGACCAGCTCGCGCTCGCCAGTCACGTGAAGGCGGCCGCGGCCTACGACGAAGGTTTCTACGACGACCTCGTCGTACCGTTCGAGGATGCCGAGGAAGACAACAATATTCGTCGCGACACGACGTTTGAAAAACTGTCGTCGCTAAAACCGGTTTTCGACCGCAGCGAAGAAGGCACCATGACCGCGGGCAACAGCACGCCGTTGACCGACGGCGCGGCTGCGGTACTGCTCTCGTCAGAAGACTGGGCGCTCAAGAAGAACCTGCCGATCCTCGGCTACCTGACCTTTGTCAGGGCCGCGGCCGTGGACTTCATAACCGATGAAGGTCTGTTGATGGCGCCCGCGTATGCTGTGTCGGACATGCTCAAGCAGGCCAACCTGCGGCTCCAGGACTTTGACTTCTACGAGATTCACGAGGCATTTGCCGCACAGACGATCGCGACACTCAAGGCCTGGCAGTCCGAGAAATTCTGCCGCGAACGCCTTGGACGCAATGAGCCGATGGGCCCGATCGATCTGTCCCGCCTCAACGTAAAGGGCGGCAGTATCGCCGTGGGTCACCCCTTCGCGGCCACGGGCGCGCGCATCCTTGCCACGCTGGCCAAGACACTCAGCGAGAAGGGGTCGGGTCGCGGCCTGATCTCGATCTGCACCGCTGGCGGCATGGGCGTATCCGCGATTGTGGAGGCGGCTTAGGCCTAGCGTCGGGTCTTCCGCTGCAAGGCATCGAGCGCCTTGTCGAAGCGCTCTTTTGCCTGCGCAGTCATGCCGCCGCGCCTGTGCTCATCGATCACGAAGCCCTCGATACGTCCGACGATATCGTCGATGTCCGCATCCGGGAACGGCTCCGGAAGCTCGAGATCGGGCGGCGCGTTTTGCAGCGCACCGAACAGGTTGATCCAGCGCTCGCTCTCCTTGCCGACGCCAAGCAAGCGGTAAAACTGCGTCCCCGGCCGGCCTTCAGTGCCCGAGGCGAGGCTCACGATGCCGACGATCAGCGATGCGGGCACGAGCAACAGGTCGCGCAGGCCGTCGACAATCAGTTTGGCCTGGAACACGGCGATATCTCGAATCAAAGTCCAACGCTCGTTGGGTTCCTGCGGCGAACCGGGCAGTTCTTCCATGGCGATTCACACAATAATTACTGTCAAGACAAGCAATTATAACCGCTTACGCTGGAACACGACGGACCTTTCCAGTAGTGTTGACCCCGAAATTTATGGCCTGCCGGAACTATGCCCACCTACCAGCCAACACCTGACTTCAAACACGGATCACCGGACGTTACCGGGGTTCTCCTCGTTAACCTCGGAACGCCGGACGCCCCGACGACGGCGGCCGTCCGGCGTTTCCTGAAACCCTTTCTTTCCGACCCGCGCGTCGTTGAATACCCGCGCCTGCTCTGGTGGCTCATTCTCAACGGCATCATCCTGCGCGTGCGGCCGTCGCGTTCGGCCGAGGCTTACCAGAAGATCTGGACGGAGAACGGATCGCCGCTGATGCTGCATTCCAGGGCGCTGGCGGACGGCGTCCGCAAGCAACTCGAGGCGCAGGCGCCGGGGACCTACCGTGTCGAACTGGCCATGACCTATGGCGAACCGTCGATTGCGGCGGCGATCGACAAGCTGCAGGCGGCCAGCGCCCGGCGGCTCCTGGTATTGCCGCTGTATCCGCAGTACTCGGGAACGACGACGGCTTCCGTGTTCGACAACGTCGCCGCCAAGCTGCGTACGCTGCGGTGGGTTCCGGAGACGCGTTTCATCAACCAGTACCATGATGAACCGGGCTACATTACCGCGCTCGCCGACAGTATCCGTGGGTACTGGCAGGAGCACGGCAAAGGCGAGCACCTGCTGTTCTCGTTCCATGGCGTTCCGCAATACACATTAACCGGCGGCGACCCCTACCATTGCCAGTGCCAGAAGACCGGGCGCCTCGTCGCCGAGGCCCTTGGTGTGGGCGACGACGAGTGGTCGATGTCCTTCCAGTCCCGTGTCGGTCGCGAGGAGTGGCTGCGTCCCTACACGGATGAGACGGTGCGGGAACTGGGCGAAAAAGGTGTGCGCCGGCTCGACGTGGCCTGCCCCGGCTTTGCGACCGACTGCCTCGAGACACTTGAAGAGATTGCGATGCAGAACGCCGAGTTTTTTGCAGAGGCCGGCGGCGAGACGCTGCACTACGTGCCCGCGCTCAATGCCCGGGACGATCACGTCGCTTTCCTCAGCGCACTTATCGAGCGACACGCATGCGGGTGGTCCGGCGCCGCGGAGAACCCGGAGAGCCGTAAGCGCGCGAAGGCGATGGGAGCGGTGCAGTGAGCACCATCGGCCGCTTCCTGGAGTTCGGTGTCGAGGCGCATGACATCCTCGAGTCGCTGCACTTTTACAAGACACTCGGTTTTACCGAGCTCAAGTGTGCCGATGTCTTCTCACACAAGTACGCGGTCGTCAGCGACGGCGAGTTGAATATCGGCCTGCATGACAGCAGTTTCGATTCGCCGAGAATGACCTTTGTACAACAGGACCTCGCCAAACATGCGCGGGCCATGGCCGACCATGGCTATGAGTTCAGCTTCCTGCAGCTCGACGAAGATGCGTTCAACGAACTCGGCTTTACGGATCGCGACGGCAACCCGGTCTCCATGGTCGAAGCGCGCACCTTCCATATGAGCGAAGACGCCGAGAAAGACTCAGCCTGTGGCAGCTGGTTCGAACTGTCACTGCCGGTGCGCGAGACCGTTCGTGCGGCGCAGTTCTGGGCCCCCGTGGCACCGGCACTGCTGGAGATGCGCGAAGAACCGACGATGCACATGCGCTTCGACGCGACCGGCGTGGCGCTCGGCCTGTCGGAGAGCATCGCGCTCAAGGCGCCCTCCCTCTGCTTCCGCAATCCCGATCGTGCAGGCCTCATGGCACTCCTAGAGCAGCGTGGTTTCGATTTCGAGAAATACCCGGGCTACGAAGGCGCCTACGTCGCCATCACGGCACCCGAAGGCACGACGCTGTTTGTCTTCGAGGAAGACTTCCTGGGCGAAGCCTACGAAGTCGACGAGTCCGGCGACGTAACCGACTTCCCTCGCTAGCGCTCCGGGAACTCCACCCAGAACACGCCGCGGAAATCGCCCGCCTTGAATCCCGTTGCCTGGTCTTCGGGGTAGCTCTCTGCAAGTAGCGCTACCATCTCGGGTTGCAGGTTCTCGCCGTGGCACGTCAGGCACATCGGCTGCACAATGATCGGTTCGGCATAACCCATGCGGCCATCGTCGAGGGCCAAGGCGACGGGCATGAGGTCCTTCGATCCGTCGGCAAAGCCGCGCAGAATCGGTGCAAGCCAGTCCGGCGTTGCGTTCGCAGGATTACGCAGCTTGTGACTGCTGCGCCCCATGACCACGCCGTCGACGGACAGCCCCGCCGCAATCCGCGGCGCTTCGACTTTGCAGGCATTGATCGCCTCGATCGGGCCCGTCTCCATGCCTTCGACCAGCGCCATCTTCAGGTTGGTCTTGAAGGGCACCAGGAGCTCGGCCCCCTTAACCCGGTAGTCGACCGGTGCTTCAGTACAGGCAACACAGAACACGGCCACGGTAAGCGTGAGAATAAGACGGGTGTTCATCGATAGTCCCTACAAGAGTCGGTTAATCAGTTCCTGTGCCCGGCCGAGATACGCACTGCCGAACAGGTTCAGGTGGTTGAGTACATGATACAGCTGATACAGGTCGCTGCGATCGTGGGAACCCGAAGCCGCGGGTTTATGCGCGGCGTACGCCTGGTAAAAGGCCGAACCGAAACCACCGAAAAGGCGCGTCATGGCAAGATCCGATTCCGGGTCGCCGTAGTAGACCGCCGGGTCGAAGATCACGGGTTCGCCGTGACAACTCGCCCAGTTACCGCCCCAGAGGTCGCCATGCAACAGGGCCGGACGCGGCTTGTGATGCTCGAAGAACACGGGCAGGCGCCTCTGCAACCGTGCGCCCTGTTCCTGCAGGGCTCCGCCGAAGCCTTTCTCGGCCGCCAGTCGCAGCTGGAACCCGAGGCGCTGCTCGCGAAAAAAGTCCACCCAGCTATCCGACCAGTCGTTGTGCTGCGGTGTCAGCCCGATCGTGTTGTCACGGTGCCAGCCGAACCGTTCCTGCGTCGTCTCATGCAGCAGCGCGAGCTGTCTGCCGAACTCGGCTTCCGTGTCGCCGGACGGGCGACCGAGCTGCAGCCACTCCGTAGCGAGATACGCCGTGTCGTCGAGCGCGCCGCAAGCCAGCACCTCCGGCACTCGAATGATGCCGGGTGCAGCAAGTTCGGCCAGGCCCTCCGCCTCCGCGCTGAACATGTCGTAAGACGAGGCGGGACCCGTTTTCAGGAAGACGTTGCCAACGCGCCAGGCCGCGCTGATGTCGCCGCCGCTCACCGCCACGGGTGTTTCGCTCCCGAGGCCCAGCTCCGACAGGATTGGCGTCCAGTCAGGCATGCCGCTACCAGGAAATCTCGACGTACAGACCGACCGTCGTGTCGCTCTGCCACGCCGGCACGCCCGTGGACGGATCGTACCGGCGCCGGTGCGTTGCGTAGTAAGGGTAGATACGGATATCGGTGTCGCGCCCCATCGCACGGCGGACGCGGCGATTCAGCGCCCCCAGCGGGTCGGTCAGAACCAGCATCCACTTGTCGCGTCCGGTGGGCTGGCCGCGCGCCGCGATCCGCGCTTTCGTGTTTTCTCGCGCGCGCACGAAGTACTCCCCCAGCAGGGAACCGAGCACGGGTGTCACGAGCAGGTCCTGGTAGGAAGGTTCTTCAAACAAGGCTTCGGCGCCGACCTCATAGGATGTCGACAATAGCACTGAATACCAGAACGCAGCGGAACGATCGTAGCCCCGCTCCCGGGCCCGGACAAAGTAGGCAGCGCCCCAATAAGGGTGCGTAACGTAGTTGATAAAAGCATCGTCGGAATCCCAGTCGGGATGCGTAACGTTGTCCCACCAGATCGACAGGCTGTAATCGCTCTTTTGCTCATCGGTCCAGCCGGTCACGCTCTCCGGCATCGTATACAGGATGCCGATGGCCGCGAACTGGTAGGCGAAGAAGTAGCGCGTGTCGCGCCAGAGGCCCTCGCTGTCTGGCACGTCGCTTTGCGGCGGGGCCGTGTGTCCAACTGCGGCCGCGAGGATCATCGCGGTGATCACCATGCCCGTTGCAAAACCCTGTCGCAGGGAGGTCAATCTCGTTGCCAGCCGACTCGTGTGAAATGGCCGCTCTTGTCGAAGTGAATGTCCAGTTCGCCTTCGAAGGCGCCCTCCAGCGCTGAACCGATGCGCCTGGGCAGGTGTACGTCAGTCGTTGTCATCAGGATCTGCTCGGCGGATTCACGAATCTCCATGATGCGATTGAGCGGATGCTCGCTGTTCTCCGCTTTCTCGATGTTCCTAGCGAGGTTCCGGATCTCGTCCTTGTGTTTTGCGACGAAGGTGCCCGTAAGGCTGAGCTCTCCGGCCGGGTATTTATCGGCGATGCGGTGGCACGCACTGCAGGTTCTCTCGGCCACATCGGAACGTGAGGGTGCCGCCCAGGTCCAGCGGCCCTTCACATAATACGCACCGCATTGCGGACAACGCGCCATACCTTTCTGCTGACCACTCTGCTTGTAGGTATCGTGAACCGTCTCCCGTATCAGGCGGTCGCGACGTTGCGGCGGCTGGGTAGGGGTGCTCTTACTCATGCTTACGCTCCTCTGCATCGACGCACACCGTGCGGCAACTCAGTTGTGTGAGCTCCTGGTACATCGGCTGGCTCCTGACGTCAGCCGATATGACCAGCAAGTCCTCTTCAACTCTTACGTAGTTACGAATCCGTGACACTTCGTGTTCGGCCAGCACCTCGAACACCGGTTGCAGCTCGGCACGAATGGCCAGCGCACCCAGGCGCGACCGGACCTGGCTGACGGTGTCCTGGTCGAGCTGTGCCGCACGCTGTGGCGTGAATTTGCGGTGGGAGCCACTGACGCGCGAAACCTCTCTTGTAAAGGACAGGCTGGCAGCCCGGCGCCATCGTTCGTCCTTGACGTAAAGCGCCACGATTTCCTCGCCTGTATTGGATCGGTGCTCCTCGACCGCCTCCCAGAGCCGCTGCAATGGACTCTGCTCCGTGACGATCAGCAGGATGCGCGGCCTGTACTCCATCTTGCTCACCCGGCACCCGCCGACTCGGCGAATTCGCGGCGCTTTCTCGCATAGGCAAGCAGCTGATCTTCCACTTTTCGATTGACGCTGCCTTCCTCGAACGCTCCGCCGTCGACGCGCGTTCCGGCCGGCATGCCGGTCAGTAGTGCGACCGCCTCATCGATATGTCGTACGGCGTAAACAGCAAACTGCTTCGCGGCGACCGCTGCGATGATGTCTTCCCTGAGCATCAGGTGTTTGATGTTGTCCGCGGGAATGATCACGGCGTGGGACCCGTCGAGACCCCGCTCCCTGCACGTTTCGAAGAACCCTTCTATTTTCTCGTTGACGCCGCCGACGGCCTGGACGCGTCCGAGCTGGTTCACAGAACCGGTACATGCGATGCACTGCCGGACAGGGACATCGGCGATCGACGATAACAATGCGCACAGTTCGGCGACCGACGCGCTGTCGCCGTCCACGCCTCCGTACGACTGCTCGAAGACGACACTGCCATGCAGTGACAACGGCGTATCGCGCGCGTAGCGTGCGGCAAGCGCCGCCGCCAGGATCATGACGCCCTTGGAATGAATGGCGCCGCCCAGTTCGACCTCGCGCTCGATATCGACAACGTCGCCGTTGCCGAGTCGCGTCGTTGCCGTGATCCTGACCGGGTGTCCAAAGCGGAATTCTCCAAGCTGCATTACCGACAGCCCGTTGATCTGGCCGACACACTCGCCGGCCGTGTCGATCAGCAACGTGTCGCGCTGAATGGCGTCGAGTATGCGCTTCTGCACCCGGCTCAGGCGCTGTTCCCGCCCTTTCAGCGCGACGAGAATGTCGTCAGTATCGACATCGGCAGCACTGCGTTGTCGAGCCCAGTAGTCGGCCTGTACGAGCAGGTCGTCCAGTGACTGGATGTGTGTCGAGAGCCGCTCGCTGTCATCGGCATGGCGCGCGCGCTCCTCGATAACTCTCTGTATCGCCGCGCCCGTGAAGGGCAGCAGATCGTTCTCCTGGATGCGCTGCATGATCAGGTTCGAATACACGCGCACGTTGTCCGCCGACCGCTCGAGATCATCGTCGAAGTCCGCCACCACCTTGAAGAGGCTGTTGAACTCCTTGTCGTAGGCGCTCATCAGGTAGAACAACCACCGCTCGCCGACCAGCACGACCTTGATATCGAGCGGGATCGGCTCGGGCTTGAGGGACGTGGTGCTGACGAATCCCAGTGATTCCGCCGGCGACTCGATGCTGACCTTTTTCGCAAACAGCGCCTGCTTGAGCGCCTCCCAGACGAACGGCCGCGCAAGTACGCGGTGAGCATCGAGCACGAGGCAGCCACCATTGGCCTGCAGCAACGCGCCGCCGCGGACCATCCGGAAATCGGTCAGCAGGGCGCCCATTTCGGCACGGTATTCGACCTTGCCGATCAGGTTCGGGTAGCTTGGATTAACCTCGTAGACGAACGGCGCGGACGTGTCGCTTTCGTTGCTGACAACCAGGTTCACTTCGTACGAGGCAAATAGGGCCGATGGGTCGCGCGCCAGGAACGGCAGTACGGGCGCTTCATCGGTGCGAAATGCTCTGGCGTTCTCAATAATGTCGAGCTGTACGTCGTCGAGGTACTCGAGAACGTCCGGCAGTTGCCTGTACTTCTTCTTGATGTCTTCGATCAGGACGGTGACCGCGTGGGCCGTAACCTCCTGGTCCAGTTCGCGAATGCGCTCGTGGTATTGCCTGTGCAGTTTCGGCAGGCTCTCGATACGGGTCTTGAGTTCGTCGCTCAGGCGCTTGATGGTCGCCTGTATGCTCTTGCGCTCCTTGGCGGGCAACTTCTGGAAGTCGTCGTCATCAAGGACCTTGCCGTCCCGGATCGGGGCAAGCACATAGCCTGTCGGCGTTTGCAGCATCGTAATACCATGTTCCTCGGCATCCTTGTTGAGGTCTTTCCACAGCTCCTGGATCTCGCGTTGCGACTCTCCTTCCAGTGCCTTGAGTTGATTGCGGTAGTCATCGGCTTCAAAGGCTGTGGGTATGGCAAGCCGAATCTCCTCGAGCAGCGCGCTCATCTCGCCGCGGAATTCGACACCCCTCCCCGGCGGCAGGCGCAGCGCGCGCGGTCGGTCCGGATTGGCGAAGTTGTTGACGTAGCACCAGTCGTCGGGAACCGCGCGCTGTTTTGCACGCTCCCTGGCGAGTTCTTCGACGAGTACGTGACGGTGACTGCCTAACGGCCCGAGCACGAAGATGTTGTAGCCGTCACGATCGAGCTGCAACCCGAAGCGCAGGGCTTCGACGGCACGTGCCTGGCCGAGGCAGCTTGCGGCGGCAAATTCTTTCGCGCTTTGCCGGGCTTTGGTCGTAAGCGGCTGGCAGGCCCTGCGAAGGTGCTCGACAGGGACACTGAGAGTACGGCTCTGCTCCAGGCCAACGGACACAAGCGGCCACCAGGCGCTATCCCCGGGAGCCTATGACACCACAGCGGCGCAGCGAAGCGGAATCAGGGTTTCCCCGAATTCCAGGCGTTTTCGTGTATTGGACGCTTTTTAGTGCCGGTAGATGTCGGACACGCGCTCGGCCTGCCGGCGCAGGGCCGTACCGATACCCGCCTCGTCGAACAGCGCGTTTATTTCCCCGAGCTTCGGCGCAGAGGGCCGCAGCGCGGCTTCCATACCGTCGATGGGTGCATCGCAGGCGATTCCGGTCAGCCTGCGGGCGAGCATGGCGTCGTCACGGTGCGTCTCGAGCTTGGCCGCGAGCGTCTTCGAGCCGCGCACATTCACTTCGTGAATCCTGTCGAGATTGGCGTAGATTTCCTCGAGACTGCCGAAATGTTTCAGCAGGCCTTCGGCCGTCTTCTTGCCGACACCCGGGACGCCCTTGATGTTGTCAACCGCATCCCCCGCAAGCGCGAGGAAGTCGGCAATCTGTTCCGGCCACACGCCGAACGAATCCGGAATCTGGTCGTAACCGAGTTTGCCCTTGCCGGCGAAATCCCAGAACACATCTTCCCTGGCCAGCAGCTGGGTCAGGTCCTTGTCACGACTGACGATCGTTGACGGCCGCCCGATGCGGCGACCGTGCTCGACCAGCGTGCCGATGAGATCGTCGGCTTCATAGCGTGGGCTCGCATGCTCGAGCACGCCGAGCGCGCGCACATAACGACGGCATTGTGCGAACTGTCGCTTCAGCTCCGGCGGTGCCGGATCGCGATTGGCTTTGTACTCCGGGTAGATCTCCGTGCGAAAAGACTTCGACAGGCTCTCATCGAACAGCACCGCCACGTACTCCGGCGTGACCTGTTCCATGAAATCGCCGATGAAGCGCGCGAAGCCGTAGAACGCGTTGATGGGGTTGCCGGCGTCGTCCACCATGTCTTCAGGCATCGAGTAGTAGGCCCGAAACACGTAGACGCTCGCGTCGATCAGATATTGCATCAGGGTGTGCGGTCGACGGCTTTACCGGCCAGGCTTCGACCGCCGTCGATGCGCTCAGTCATGGAACAGGACTTCCACGATTTCCTCACCGTTCTCGAGGTGATCGCTGAGGCGGGCATGCAACGGGCTCGAGCGCGGGATGTGCGCCAGCAGGTATTGCATCTGGTCGGTCAGCACACGCCGGCCCTTGAGGTAGATGTACTCCGCGTAGTTCGGCGTGAACGGTACAGCGATCAGCTCCATCGCCGCCTGTTCCGGTGTGCGGCCGCCCTTGTAGTTATTGCAGCGACGACACGCCGTCGCGACGTTCGTCCAGGCATCGAGACCGCCCTGCGACACGGGCGTAATGTGGTCGCGCGTCAGGTCCCGCGTCATGTAACGCATACCACAGTAAAGGCACAGGTTGGCATCGCGCCTGAAGAGCGTGCGGTTGTTCAACGGTGGAACGTACTCGTCGCGATTGCGCGAGAGACTCTTGCTGGTACCGTACGTCGCGATGATCGAATTGACGTCGATGCGGCTGCGGCTGCCGTCGATTGAACTGTAGCCGCCAAAGACCGAGTAAAGTCGTGTGCCGCAGTCGTACGCTACCTGCTCGGCATGGTA
The DNA here is from genome assembly GCA_963698895.1 of uncultured Gammaproteobacteria bacterium. Lineage (GTDB taxonomy): Bacteria > Pseudomonadota > Gammaproteobacteria > Steroidobacterales > Woeseiaceae > UBA1847. The sequence continues at coordinate 113,539 of CAVOSO010000007.1, forward strand.
GAGACGAACCGCTTCGCGGTAGTCAATCCATTCGAGAGGCATTCCTGCAACATCGGTCCTCAGAACCTGTTGCGAGATGTCGCGTGCGAGTCCTGCGAGCATAAGCATCTCCATAGCTTATGCCCGCATTATTACAGCATTTAGAGGTTCTTTAAAACCTCGTCCAGCGTGGACTTCGCATCGCCAAACAACATGCGCGTGTTCTCCAGGAAGAACAGCGGGTTTTGCACGCCCGCGTAACCGGTCGCCATGCTGCGTTTCAGTACGATCGAGACTTCACCCTTCCAGCACTCGAGCACCGGCATGCCGGCGATCGGGCTGTCGGGATCGGTCAATGCGGACGGGTTGACGATATCGTTTGCGCCAATGACGACAGATACGTCGACCTTGGGGAAGTCCTCGTTGATCTCGTCCATCTCGAACACGATGTCGTAAGGCACCTTGGCCTCGGCCAGCAGCACGTTCATGTGGCCCGGCATACGACCGGCAACCGGGTGAATACCGAAGCGGACGTTGACGCCTTTCTCCCGCAAGGTGCGCGTGATCTCGAATACCGTGTGCTGCGCCTGGGCAACGGCCATGCCGTAGCCCGGAATAATCATCACTTCCTTGGCATTCGCGAGCAGTTCGGCCGTTTCGAGTGGTTCAATCGGCACAACCTCGCCCTGATCCTCGCCGGCACCGGCAGCCGGACTGCCGCCGCCCGTGCCGAAGCCACCGGCGATCACCGCCAGGAACTTGCGATTCATCGCACGACACATGATGTAACTCAGGATGGCACCGCTCGAACCAACGAGGGCGCCCGTAACGATGAGCAGATCGTTGCCGAGCATAAAGCCCGTCGCCGAAGCCGCCCAACCCGAGTAACTGTTCAGCATCGAGACAACCACCGGCATATCTGCGCCGCCGATTGCCATCACCATGTGGATGCCGAACAGCAGGGCAATCACGGTCATGATGATCAGCGGTTCCATGCCGCCGCCGGCATGGGATTGCAGCACGAATTCACGGCCGAACCAGATGGCGGCGATCAGCAGGCCCAGGTTCAGCCAGTGACGCGCCGGCAGGATCAGCGGGTTACCCGTGATGCGGCCCGAGAGCTTGCCGAAAGCAATAACGGAACCCGAGAAGGTGACAGCACCGATCAGGATGCCGACATACGTTTCGATGTCGTGGATCGTTAATTCCACACCGGTGAGCGCGTGCGTCGGGTCCATGAAGTTCACGTAGCCGACGGCCACGGCGGCAATACCCACGAGGCTGTGCAGGATGGCGACGAGCTCGGGCATCTGCGTCATTTGCACACGCGAAGCCGCGAACAGGCCGATGCTGCCACCGATAAGCAGGGCAACGAGCAGTATCGTGTACTGCGCGGTGACCACGCCCAGTATGGTCGCGATCAGCGCGATCGCCATACCGATGATGCCGTACCAGTTACCGCGACGCGCGGTCTCCTGGTTGGAAAGGCCGCCAAGGGCCAGGATAAAGAGAATGGTCGCGATGATATACGACACGGTTACGATTCCAGCGTTAATCATGTCGCCCTCACTTCCTGAACATTTCGAGCATACGACGCGTCACCGCGAATCCGCCCGCAATATTGATACTGGTTATGCCGACAGTCACCGCAGCGATCCACATGGTCAGTGGATTCTCGGAACTGATCTGCATCAGCGCGCCGATCACGATGATGCTGGAAATGGCATTCGTGACACTCATTAACGGCGTATGCAGCGCTGCCGTCACGTTCCAGATCACCATGTAGCCCACAAAGCAGGCGAGCACGAAGACCGTGAAGTGCGCCATGAACGAAGCTGGAGCTACGGCGCCGAGCCCGAGCAATGCAATACCGGCCACGGCCATGCCGATCGCCGGACCGACGAACGATCTCGGTTTCTCCTCCTTCACGACCGGTGCCGGGGCGGGCGCCGCCTTGCGCGGTGCGGCCGACAGCTTCGGTGCGGGTGGCGGCCACGTAGTCTCGCCGTCCTTGCAGACCGTTGTGCCGCGAATGACCTCGTCTTCCATGTCGACGACGATGTTGCCGTCTTTCTCGGGCGTCAGGTCCGTCAGCAGGTGACGCAGGTTGGTTGCGTAGAGCTGGCTCGACTGTGCGGCGAGTCGGCTCGGCAGGTCCGTGTAGCCGATGATCGTGACACCGTCGACCTTGGCGACGTCGCCGGGGACGGTCAGTTCGCAGTTGCCGCCCTGTTCCGCGGCGAGGTCGACAATGACGCTGCCGTCCTTCATCGAGCGCGCGGTTTCGGCCGTGATCAGTTTCGGCGCGGGCTTGCCCGGGATCAGGGCCGTCGTAATGATGATGTCGACGTCTTTGGCCTGCTCGGCGAACAATTCCATTTCCGCCTTGATGAACGCTTCGCTCATCACCTTGGCGTAGCCGCCTTCGCCGGCACCGTCCTCGTCGTCTTCGAAATCGAGCATCAGGAACTCGGCGTCCATGCTCTCGACCTGTTCTTTGACTTCGGGGCGCGTGTCGAAGGAGCGCACGATAGCGCCCATGCTCTTGGCCGCGCCGATGGCCGCGAGACCGGCAACGCCGGCGCCGATCACGAGAACCTTGGCAGGCGGTACCTTGCCGGCGGCCGTGATCTGGCCCGTGAAGAAGCGCCCGAAGTGCTGGGCGGCCTCGACAACGGCACGATAGCCCGCGATGTTGGCCATCGAACTCAGCGCATCGACTTTCTGCGCGCGCGATATACGCGGCACGCTGTCCATGGCCATGACCGTGGCACCGGATTCCGTCAGTTGTTTGAGCAATTCGGGATTCTGTGCCGGCCAGAGAAAGCTGATCAGGGCCTGTCCGGAGCGCAGCTTCGCGGCTTCGTCGCCTTCTGGAGCCCGGACTTTCAGGATGATGTCGGACTTCGACCAGACGTCGTCAGCCGAATCGAGGACTTCGCACCCGGCCTCCCGGTAGGCGTCGTCGGAGAAGCTGGATTTTTCGCCGGCTCCCGATTCGACGGCCACATCAAAGCCGAGCTTGGTTAGCTGGGTAACTACGTCCGGCGTCGTCGCAACGCGGCACTCACCGTCGTAGATCTCTTTTGGTACTCCGATTCTCATAGGAACCCCTCCAAATGGACTGCGGAAGTGTATCGAAGCGCCTCTGCAGGCACAAAGAGTAAAGGCCCCTAATAAGGGGCCTTTTTATAAGGACTTTCCGCAAATTATCGGCTGTCTCGGGTTCGCGTGCGAGGCCGGTCGTTGAGATGGTCTCTCAGGCGTTGGCGCTGCTCGGGTGTCATGCGCCGGAAGCGGTCGCGGAGCTGTTCGCGACGATCCCGGTTCATTTCGCGATAGCGCTGGTAATTTTTCCGAATTCGGTCCTGCTCCTCGGGCGACAGCTTACGAAACGTCTCCGCGCGCTCGCGAATGGCTGCGCGGCGCTCGTCATCGAGCTCGCGCCACGCCTTGAAGCGGCCCCTGGCGTTCTCGCGCTGCTCGGGTGTCATGTTGACCCAGCGCTCGGCGCCGAGTGCGAGCCTCGCCTGGCGCTCCTGCGGCAGGCTGTCCCAGGACTCGGCGAACTGGCCCAGCATCTCCTGCTGCCCGGCACTCAGCGAGTCCCAGCTGACACCATGATCGTCGGCTACGGCTGTGCCAAGCATCAGCAGGCAAATTACAGCGAAGATCCATCTAACTCTCATCTTTCTTCTCCGTCGACTCTTCACCTTCCGGTGCGGGTTCGCTCCGCTCTTCCACTTCCATGGCCTGCAGGTCATCGAGCACCAGCCAGTCCTCGTCTGACTCCTCCCACATGCCCAGGTACTCGAGAAACTCGGCATCGGGCGCGGCCTGCTCTTCAGCCAGTGCGGCGGTACCGAGGCAGAGGCCGCAGGCTACCAGCGCGATTGTTCGCTCAACCGACATCGTCACCTTCGTCAATCACGTCGAGCCAGCTATAAAACTCAAGCTCCTCGAGCATCTCAATGCTGTCCTCACCCAGGAGAATATCCAGGTCGGCGACCGCGTCCGGCATGACCTCAACCTGGCCCGGCCCGGGCAGCGCCACCATCACCGCAATCAGTACGGCTGCTGCAACGCCGGCTGCCGGGGCGAAACGCAGTAACGGGCTGCGCGGCGAGTGCGCCGCTTCCAGCGCACGGTGGCGGCTCCGGTTCAGGCGCGACAACGTCGCTGCATCGAGTTCGTCGACCGATGCGTCGAAGAGGGCTTTCGCCTCCTGCGCGAGGTGTTCATCCGACTTCTTCATCTCATCCATCCCCGGACCCGTCTGGTCCGTATTCTTCCAGTGTCTCCCGCAACGAGTGTATCGCACGGGAATAGTGTGTCTTGACGCTGCCTTGCGAGCAGCCCATGGCTAGCGCGGTTCCCGCAACGTCGAGGCCTTCAAACGTCCGCAGCATGAACGCCTCGCGCTGACGTGCCGGCAGTGCGTACAAAGCGACTTCGAGGCCGTCCATGGCTTCGCTGTTCTCTATCTCCTCGTCAGGCGCCCGGCCCAACGGGTCGGGGGCTGCCGCGACGGCGTCGTATTCGTCGTCACCGGGAGCGCCGCGGCCGAACCACACCATGACGCGGTTGCGCACGGCCTGGCGTCGATGCCAGTCCCGAACCCCGTTTTGCAGGATCCGGTAGAACAGCGGCGCCCACTCGGCGCTGTCGCGATCGCCGTACTTGCGCACGAGCTTGATCATCGCATCCTGAACGAGGTCCAGCGCGTCATCCCGGTTGCGCACGCCAATCTCGGCGATACGCAGGGCACGTCGTTCCACCTCGGCCAGAAACCGGTTGAGTTGCGTCTCTTGTTGCAGTGCTCGCGTCCCTGTCGATGGTTCGCTGACCAACGATACCGCATATGTGGCGGCTTCGGCGTTCATATCCCTTGACTCCGTCACGAGGTCCTCTAACTTGTCTGTCCTCAAACAACGTCTGAGCGATCCGGCCGGTTGACAGGATCGAGGGATTTTTTCAGGCGCATTATGTTAACTCGGTGAGCGATATTTCAGAAAACCAGCACCCGGTGCTCAAGGTCGCGGTCAACGTCCCGCTATCTCGTGAGTTCGACTACCTGCCCCCGTCCGGCGGGCCTGTACCCGCGCCGGGTTGCCGGGTACTCGTCCAGTTCGGCCCGCGCCGGCAGGTGGGCCTGGTGCTGGCGCATGCCGACACCTCGGAACTGCCGCGCGCGAAAATCCGGTGTTGTCTCGAGGTGCTGGACGACGCCCCGCTGCTCGGCGACAACGACCTTGCCCTTGTACGATTTACGAGCAACTACTATCACCATCCGATCGGCGAAGTCGTGGCTGCCGCGCTGCCGGCCCTGCTGCGCCAGGGCAAGCCCCTGCATCCGGTCGTCGAGACTCTTGCCGTGACCGACCTTGGCGCGTCCGCCGACGTCGAGGTACTCGCAAGGAAAGCGCCGCGGCAGGCGGAGCTGCTCGAGACGGTCTGTGACGCCGGTGGTGGTGGCCTCGACGCCGAACAGCTAACGGAACTCCTGCCCAACTGGCGGCGGGTGGCCAGATCGCTTTTCGACAAAGGCCTGATCCAGCAGCTCGAGGTCCGCAGCGCCGAGTTCGACGAGACCCTGGCGCCGGCCGCAACCCCGGGGCCGGAACTCAATGCCGACCAGCGCAAAGCACTCGAGGTATTGCGCAGCGACATCGACGTCGGCGCATTCCTCCTCGAGGGCGTGACCGGCAGCGGCAAGACCGAGGTTTACCTGCAGCGCATGCAGGACATCGTCGACCAGGGCCAGCAGGTGCTCGTACTGGTCCCGGAGATCGGGCTGACCCCGCAGCTCGTCGCGAGATTTCGCAGGCGGCTGGGTATAGAGCCTGCACTGCTGCACTCGGGTCTCACGGACATCGAGCGGCTCGACGCCTGGCGAGCGGCCCGCTCGGGCGCGGCACGCCTCGTGGTCGGCACCCGCTCGGCGATTTTCACGCCGCTGAAGCGCCCGGGCCTGATCATCGTCGACGAAGAACACGACCATTCGTTCAAGCAGCAGGAGGGCCTGCGCTACTCGGCGCGCGACCTGGCGATCGTGCGTGCCAAACAGCTCGGTATCCAGGTCGTCCTGGGCACGGCCACGCCAACGCTCGAAATGCTGCACCACTGTCGGCGTGGTGCCTACGCGCTCATTCGTTTGCCGAAGCGTGCCGGCGACGCCCGTCCGCCGTCCATCCGGCTGATCGACACGGCGCGCGCACCCGCCAGCGACGGACTTAGCGAGCCGCTGGTCGCCGCGATAAGAAAGCACCTGGAGGCCGGCGGCCAGGCGCTGCTCTTCCTGAACCGGCGCGGCTTCGCGCCGACCCTTATTTGTTCAAGCTGCGGGTACGTGGCCGGCTGCGATCGCTGCGACTCGCGACTGACCGTGCATGCCCGCCAGGGACAATTGCGCTGTCATCACTGCGGCGCAACACGGCCCCTAACCGACAGCTGTGGCGAATGCGGTGAAACGGTACGGCCGCTCGGCGAAGGTACCGAAAGACTCGAGGACGCATTGCGCGAGCATTTTCCCGAGCGAACCATCACCCGCATCGACAGCGACAGCACGCAACGCAAGGGGTCGATGGTCGACGCCCTCGACCAGGCCAGGGAAGGACAGGCGGAGATACTCGTCGGCACGCAGATGCTCTCGAAGGGTCATCACTTTCCAAAGCTGTCGCTGGTTGGCGTCGTCAATGCCGACCAGGGCCTGTTCGGCACGGACTTTCGCAGCAGCGAGCGTATGGCGCAATCGATCATCCAGGTTGCCGGGCGCGCCGGCAGGGCGCTCCTTGCCGGCGAGGTTCTCATTCAGACCGCGTTCCCCGATCATGCCTTCTGGTCCACCCTGATCGACGGCGGCTATGAGCAGCTCGCCGACGATGCCCTCGCGGAGCGCAAGGCAACGCACTGGCCGCCCTACACTCGGCTCGCACTGCTTCGCGCAGCGGCGCACCAGCGGGTCGATGCCATGCGCTTCCTCGAGATCGCACAACAGTCGCTGCAACCGCATTGTGGCGAGACGCTGCGAGTCCTCGGGCCTGTCGACGCGCCGATGGCCCGCAAGGCCGGGCGGCATCGGGTGCAACTGCTTCTGCAATCGAGCGATCGGCCTAAGTTACATGCGGTGCTGCGCCAGCTTCGCCTCTTGCTCGAACAGAATCCGGCGGCCCGCAAGGTCCGCTGGTCAATCGACGTAGACCCCATCGAATTGTTCTGATTCAATGCGCGCCATGAAATACATCGTCGCCGAACTCATACAAAACGCCCTCTCCAGCCTGCCGGAGCTGTCGGCAACGGCGGCCGATCTCGCGATCGAAAGCACCGTGGAGCGTACGCGCGACGCAAGTCACGGCGACTTCGCAAGCAACATTGCCATGCGACTCGCCAAGCCGGCACGCAAGAGTCCGCGTGATATCGCCGCGAGTATTGTCGAGGCACTCGGCCAGAGCCCGGCCGTGGACAAGGTCGAGATAGCCGGCCCGGGTTTTATCAACTTCTACCTGAGCCCGGCCGCCTTTCACGCCGAACTCGAGACCATACTTACGGCCGGTGAGCGCTACGGGCGGCAAGCCGCGAAAGCGCACCCGAGGATTCTTCTCGAATTCGTATCCGCCAACCCGACCGGCCCGTTGCATGTCGGGCACGGACGCGGTGCCTCCTACGGCGCCACCGTCGGTAATCTCCTCGAGGCCGCCGGTTACCCCGTCCACCGGGAGTACTACGTCAACGATGCCGGCCGCCAGATGGATATTCTCGGCGCCAGCGTCTGGCTGCGCTGGCTCGAGGCAAACGGCGTCGAGGTCGACTTTCCACGGGGCGGTTACCGCGGCGAGTACATTCGCGAAATTGCGGCGGCCATCGACACGAGCGGCATCGAGCCGCTGGCGGCCTCCGCGGTGTCCCGCGAGCTGCCGGAAAACACCGACGAGAATGCCGACGCCTACGTCGATGCCCTCGTTGAACGGTGCAAGGAACTGCACGGTGAAGACGGCTTCGACAGGATTCGCCAGCAGGCCCTCGAGTCTATCCGCGATGAGATTCGTGACGACCTCGAGGCGTTCGGCGTGCATTTCGACGAATGGTTCTCCGAACAGAGCCTCACGAAATCCAGTCGTGTCGACGATGCGCTGGCCGTCCTCGAAGAGCGCGGCATGCTGTACAAGAAAGACGGTGCCACCTGGTTCCCGTCGACGCAATTCGGCGATGACAAGGATCGCGTCGTCGTGCGCGACAACGGCGTCAAGACGTACTTTGCGTCCGACATCGCCTACCACTTCGACAAGCGCGAACGCGGTTACGACCACCTGATCGACATCCTCGGCGCCGATCACCACGGTTACGTTACGCGCGTGCGCGCGGGCCTTACGGCAATGGGTTACGAGGCGGATGACCTCGAGGTCCAGTTCATACAATTCGTTACGCTGTATCGGAGCGGAGAGCGCGTGCAGATGGGTACGCGCAGCGGGCAGTTCGACACGTTGCGGCAGTTGCGCGAAGAAGTTGGCAACGACGCCGCGCGCTTCTACTACGTGATGCGCTCGAACGACCAGCACCTCGACTTCGACCTGGACGTTGCGAAGTCGCAGTCGAGTGACAACCCCGTGTACTACATTCAGTACGCACACGCGCGCGTCGCGAGCGTCTTCCGCCAGCTCGACGAAAAGTCACTACAATGGGACGAGGCAAACGGGCGCGGCCAACTTGGCCTCCTGCGCGAGCCGCAGGAGAAATCGCTGATGTCGACGCTGAGCCGATACCCGGAAGTCGTCGAGCTTGCGGCAAACAATCGCGCACCCCAGCATCTCGTGCACTACCTGCGCGACCTCGCCAACGATTTCCACACTTATTACAATGCGCACGCGTTTATCGTGGACGATGCTGCAGTGCGTGACGCACGCCTCTACCTGATTGCTGCGACACGCAACGTCATCGCCAACGGGCTCGGCATCCTCGGCGTTTCGGCGCCGGAGAAAATGTAGTGGCACAGCGCAGAAAGAAACGTCGGTCGACCCGCAAGCCCGCCAGGTCGGGTACGTCACCCGTTGTCGCGATGCTGTTCGGGCTTGCCGTCGGCTTGTCGGTCGCCGTCGCCGTGTATGTCAAGGACCGTCGCCCGCAACCGGCCGCGCTCGAAGCGGCCTCCACGCCCGCGAGCATGCAAAGTGCGCTCGACGACAATGGCGAGAAAGCCGCCGAGCCACAGGCTGCAGCCGAACCCAAAGAAGAAAAGGAACGGCGCTTTACGTTTTACGACATCCTGCCCAACGTCGAAGTCGTCACTCCCGAGGAAGCACCGGCAACCGAGACCAGCGCACCGCCCGAGGCGGTCGTGGAGCCCGGTCTTTACGTTTTGCAGGCCGGGTCGTTCTCGACCAGCGCCGACGCCGATCGCCGCCGCGCCGAACTCGCGCTGCACGGCATCGAGTCGATCACGCAGCGCGTCAAGGTCAACGACCGCAACTATCACCGCGTGTACGTCGGCCCCACCGACGACCTCGACGAGCTGAACTTACTGCGTAGTCGCCTGCGTGCGGCCAAGATCGATGTTCTTCGTATACGGCTCAGTGACTAGCGCACGCACTCTCTCCTGCCTGCTCGCGTTGTCAATGCTGGCAGCCTGTGCCACACCGCCGGAACCGGTCCCCGCGCCAGCCCCTGGAAGCGCGCCGGTTGTGGCACCCGTGGAAGCACCGCCGTCTCCGCCACCGCCCAAGCCCGACAAGTCGGCGTTGCGCATCAGCATCGCCTCGGTCGGCGACATGATGATCGGGACGGACTACCCGAGGAACCATCTGCCCGATGACGATGGCGCGGGCTTTTTCGCGCATGTCGCGCCGACGCTTGCGGCTGCCGATATCGCGTTCGGCAACCTGGAAGGCGTGTTACTCGATGGCGGAGAGCCCGGCAAGAAGTGTAGCAACCCGAACGCCTGCTACCTGTTCCGCTCGCCGGCACGCTATGCGCAGCACTACCGCAATGCCGGGTTCGACGTGCTGAGTCTCGCCAATAACCATGCACGCGACTTCGGTGAAGAAGGGCGCACGGCCAGCATGGAGGCGATCGCGGCGGCTGGCATGTATCACACCGGCCGGGTCGATGATTTTGCGAGCTTCGAACGCAACGGGCTGAAAGTTGCCGTTCTCGCGTATGCCGTCACGAAGAATTCGAACATGCTGCTCGACTACGAACTCGCGTTCACGACGGTGGCCGGGTTCGCGGCAACACATGACATCGTCATTGTGTCGTTTCATGGCGGCGCGGAGGGCGCGGATGTCACGCGCGTGCCGTTCGCGCAAGAGGAGTACTACGGCGAACCGCGCGGCGATGTCGTCTGGTTCGCACGAGGGGTCGTCGACGCCGGCGCCGATCTCGTCATCGGGCACGGGCCGCATGTCGTGCGCGGCATGGAACGCTACAAAGAAAGGCTGATCGCCTACAGCCTGGGTAATTTTGCGACCTACTACGGAATCAGTGTCGCGGGCATCAAAGGTGTCGCCCCGATCCTGACGACGACGCTGGACGGCGACGGAAAGTTTATCGAAGGCAAGATCGTCTCGACCGTTCAGCGGCGACCTGACGGCCCGAGCATCGATCTGCAGCAGCGCGCGCTCAACCTGGTGCGCGGCCTGTCCTTCGAGGACTTCGGCGAGCCGGGCCTCATCTTCCTGCCCGATGGAACGCTACTGCCGGCCGACCGGCCCGAAGTCCCCCGTCATGAACTTCTGACGGACGAAGACTCCGCGCCGTAACACGAAGTTTTCGACAGGGATTGGCCGACATCTTGCACGGTATATCGAGCCTCGCCGGTTGGCTGCGATATCAAGTACGCGATACAACTCCTTTATGCGCTTCCAGCTTAACTCCCGAGAGCCACACCCGCCCTGGCCAGCTGCGCGCAATGAAATCTCCAATACTTGCCGGGAGGCTCTCGATCAATAACTCGATAGCGCAGACTATACCGGTCGGAATTGACACGTAACGCCCCCGTGAACCGAACAAGTGCCTGATACGCCCGAAACCAGCACTACGTAACAGCGCAATAAGCTCACGGTTACTGTATTCCCGCAGGTGCAGCCCTGTGGCTACCGAGTCGAAACCTCGAGACACGTCGTACGGACCGGTCAGTCGGTTTGGCGTAAAACAAAGGTAAACACCGCCGGGGGCCAATGAATTGAATACCGCTTGCAGCTGATCCCTGGCATCTTCCGGATGAAGGTGTTCCATTACCTGATGACTGATCGCAATATCGACGCTTCCGGGAGGAACGGGCACGCTGGCACCGTCTGATTCAAAAAAGGAGATATTCGAAACACCGATTACCTCGGTCAGAATTGAGTCAGATACGTCGACAATATAGACTTGGTCTATCAGGTCAGACAATTGCAATGCAAGAGCACCGTTCCCTGGCCCGATCTCCAACACGGTCGCATCTTTCGCAAGGTATGGTCTTAGGCCACGAAGGTGCGCTGCGGTTAGCGCTTGCCGCTCGGGCGAGTTGATACTTTCGAGATTGCCTGGGTGATCTTCGACCAGTTCGTAAAGCTGACTATATACCTCTCTGTAGAGTTTGCGACGCTCGTCACGATTGGCCGCGCGAAGACGATCTGCCAATCGACGCTCGACTTCGTAGTGATGCCTAATGTCGGTATCTGAACGGGTATCTTTCATCTAAAATTATGGGGAATCAGGGCAGTGATTGAAAAATCAGGCTCTACGATAGCTCAAATCACGGTTGTACCTCTAGAATGGAGCGGAAAACGGGTTGGCATATACGTTCCTGGTAACAGGTGGCAGCGGATTTGTAGGCAAGGCCCTGTGTTTCAGCTTGGTCCGTGACGGACACACTGTCAGGTCCATATCCCGCCACGACTCCGTCGAACTGGCCCGTCTGGGCGTCGAAACGGTGCAGGCAGACATCGGAATCCATTCAAAGCGGCTCCACTCCGCTTTTTCGGGTGTTGAAGGGGTTTTCCACACAGCAGCGAACGTGTCCCTTTGGGGTGCATTTTCTGAATTCCATCAAAGCAACGTGGTTGGTACGAGAAACGTAATCGAACTCTGTCGGCGAGAGGGAATCTCGAAGCTCGTTTTTACAAGCACCCCGAGCGTCGTTGCTGACGGTACCGACCGCTGCAATGTCGACGAGAGTTACCCTTATCCAGATAAATTCTTGTCGCACTATGCACATACGAAGGCTGTCGCGGAGCAAGCCGTTCTTGCTGCTGATAGTGGATCTTTGTATACCTGCGCATTGAGACCCCATCTGGTATGGGGACCGGGCGACACCAACCTGGTGCCAACGATTGTTGAGCGCGCAAAGTCCGGCAAGCTGGTCAGAATTGGACGAAAACGTGTGCTAGTCGACGTGACATACATTGATGACTGTATTACGGCCCATCGCCTCGCGATGGACGCCCTATCGACGAATACCGACGCCCGCGGAAAGCCTTATTTCATAAGCCAGGGAGAACCAGTGGACTTGTGGGGCTGGATCAACTGCATTCTGGACCGGCATCGTCTGCCGCCGATTACTCGCGTGCTGAACGCGCATGCTGCCAAACTGCTGGCCGAACTTCTTGAAATTCTATCGAGAATCCGGCCAGGCAACCACGAGCCTCGTCTAACTACCTTCCTCGTCGATGAACTGTCGACAAGCCACTACTTCTCGATCGAGCGGGCACGGCAACTACTGAATTATGATCCGAAATTTCCGGTTGATGCCGCGCTCGAACGCACTTTCCCAGCGACCCCCCATACCAATAGTGCCGATGGGCGCTAATCAACGAGACTCCAAGTAGTAGATTTCAGCTTCGCCCGATGCATATGTTTGGGATTTGCTTTTGCCTAGGTACTCCCTTCAACAAGCGATCGGAGAAGCTCCGTATACTTTCTCGCGAGATCCGCTCGATCAAAATGATCTTCGATGAAGCGCCTACCCGACAATCCCATCGCAACACATCGGTCTTCGTCATCCGCAAGCGACGCGACCGCAGCGGCAAGCGCCGCTGGATTTTCCGGTTCAACACTCATTCCGCCCGCACTCTGCCTGAGCAGGCGCGAGCTCTCGCCTTCTACGCCCAGAATTACCGGGACCCGCATTGCCATGCTCTCGAAGAGCTTTGACGGTACTACCTTCAGAAATATCTCTTTTTTTCGAAGAATAATGAGGCTCACGGATGCCTGCGCCCAGATCTTAGGCATATCTATTTTGGGCCGCTGTCCAAGCATTACGATATTTTCAAGATTTAAACTATCTTTGAGTCGAAGCAGCTTGTCCCGTTCGGCGCCATCACCGACCAGCAGGAATACGATATCTCTGCGTTCCCGAAGGCTTTCTGCTGCGGAAAATAATGTTTCAAGACCCTGGGCCATGCCGTGTGTACCGATATACGCCGCGACGAATTTTCCGGAGAAATTCAATTCTGATGGGATGTTGCCGACGTCTTTCTCCGGATCGAATCGCTCCAGATCTGCGCCATTGCTGATCAATACTATCTTGCTGGAATCACCACACCGCTCTGCGATGTGGGAACGATACGCCTCACTGACGATTACTATCATGTCTGCTTTTCGGTAGGCGAACGTCTCCAGTTTTTCGAGAAGCTTCACTGCAAGCCCCCGTTTCATGGCACCGACGGTGACGATAGAGTCAGGCCAAAGGTCACGAATTTCGAGAACCCAAGGCCTGCGCTTGATTCGACTGACTACGAAACCGGCCAAACCGCAGAACATTTGCGGAGATGTCGAAACAACGACATCCGGCCGCGTCAGAAATGGTGCGACAATTGTAGCCATAGGCAGATAGAAGAAAAAAGCTGCAGCCCTTCCCAAAAAACCGGAATTTTTCGCGGGCAACGTCAGCATTCGGTTTACGGTGACGCCATCAATGACCTCCCTCTGGAGTAGTCGATTCCTATAACCGTCATACACTTTGCCACGCGGGTGATTCGGTACGCACGTCAAAACATCAACCTTATGACCTTCTTTGACCCAGACACGTGCGTGTTCGCTGATGCGGCATGCTGGCGCATTGACCTCAGGTGGAAAATAGTGGCTGAGGAATAGAATTCGCATTCAGATTTTTTTTAAAACGTACGCTGCCGTCACAGGCAGCTGACCTTGGGTTGTAATAACAACAACCTCGTTTTCCAGGTATCGACCAAACTCAGGACAGTACAGACCGCTTATTACCTCCAGTCGGTCACCATCGACCATCCTCAAGGTGAATGCATCACGATCATTGAGGTTCAGGACTATTTGCTCAGGAGCATCCTGCCGGACAGAGATGTCGGGATTCAGATGAATAAAGGTCTCGAGACGATGAAATGATCCACCGGTCAGGGTGTCGGTAACCCTCCACTCATCCGAACCATTAGTCGATATTCTTCTTTCATGCATCGGCTTTCCGCGCAGGCGACGATATCCATCATGCGCTCCATCGAACGAAATACCTTTAATGGACCAGTCAGACAAATTGGCGCGAATCGGTGCTGCGCGTCTGGCCAACCGAAAGGCACCCCAAATTTCTGACTGCTCTACTTCGTCGACACGCACAGTGTTGTGCGCCGCTGTGCTTCGCACGTACTGCCGCGTTAGACCGGCATCGTAGTCACCAACACCCGAGTCGACGATAATACGGCGACCATCTACACACAGTTCGTAGCTAAGCATGTCGCAATGGGTGTGGCCCGGCTGATACGCAGGTGAGATAGGTCCGCAGCTGACCAACAGGCTGTCGCCAGCCCGCCTGTAGCCGAAATAACCCGAATCAGATTTGCAGATCCGTTCTTGGCGGTCCGGTTTCTCCGCGTCGAAATCAGGCAAGATTCGCGAAGCGTATTCGAGTAGCTGGGGTGCGGGCGCCGCGACAGCGAACGCCGAGTCATTAGTCAGCGGAATCTCACCATCAGCGGCAATAATGTCTCGCAAGAAACGGGCAGCGCTTAGGGCGACAGATCTAATCAAATCGATGTCGGTTGCAAACATTCGGCCTGGATTGGACTCGAACAAGGCGATTACATCCAGCAGATCCTCAAGCGAAATGCAGTGATACATAGGACTGCGCTCATAGTGACCGCCGTCTGGAAAAAATTGTTCTTGAACCTCGGCCAGAAATAATCGGCGGCCAGCTTGAAATTGCCGATCGGCAGTCGCACCGCTGAAGAAGGTGCCCGAGAACAATAACGCCTTGGCGTTCTTTAGCACATGATTGGCCAATAGATCGTATTCGATGTTGGCCTCCAGCCAGCACGCCTGATCTGCGCAACTAGTCAGCATGCGTGTGCGTAGCGCGCCCGAGACCTGACCGGAAAGAACATACTTGATCCAGTTTACGATCCGCAGCGATATCGGGTAAGCATCCCAGGCGTCCGCTGTTCCCGACGGGTTTTCGTCGATCCATTGCCCAATCAAGTTGTGCTTTAGCTCATTGTCGTAGTGCTTCCACTGCAGATAGTCGAAATAGTGCAAATTGTAGCGCCAGTGTCTCGATTGATGTGCGCATTCCCAATCGAGACCGTCTGCGTCGATAGGCTGGTACTTGTTCAGGAAACTGATTTCGTCAGCAGCAATGGCCGGCCCCGCATGTTCAAGAAACAGAGGATTTGCAAGATCGGCAATTGTCGATGATCCTTCCAGCGCTTCCTTGCTACGAAGACCCGCTCCGACATGCTTTTTTATCCGGCAAAGCACCTGACCTATCTTAAGGTGCCTCAAAGTTCTGAGGTAAAGGAGAAGACTAGGCTGCGCGGGAGTGAGCGGCTTGAGCCTGTCGCTCATTGCGTCCGTCATGTACCGGCGCGCAGCTGATCAGCAGCGTCGAATACCGCGCAGGCCACTTCAGCGATCTGGTCAAAAGCGATGGGTGACGGTGAGCAGCCTTCTACCGCATCAACAAAAGCCTGAATGCATTGTCTATTACCCTTGTCTTGGCGCATCAAATTCATTGTACGCAAACCCTTGACACCCCAGGTCCTCATTTTCCTGAAGTTGTCGACTTCGGCGATTGATCCATCCCAAAAGATCTGCAGACGCTCCTTGGGAAATCCTGCGTGGCCAGAATTGACGTAATGAATGGTGCCTATGGACCCGGACTTGAACTTGATCGTAATCGAAGCCGACTGATCATTGTCTGATTGCTTCTCGTTGGTCGCGACAGCAACTACTTGTGCTATCGCTGAGTCAGCAAGGAAACGAAGCAAGTCCACAAAATGACAAGCCTCGCCGACAATGCGCCCGCCGCCAATCGCCTCATCGACTAACCAATGATCGGTCGGTAGGGCGCCTGCGTTTACAGTATATACAAACGTCTTTGGCCCTATGGATTTCGCGAGTTCCAGCTTCAGACGCTCTATATGTGGGGCGAAACGCCGGTTCATTCCGACCATCAGTACAGGCGCGGACCCCGCCTTAGCCAGATCCGAATATTGCCGCGCAATCTGATTGAGCTCTTCACGACGTATTGCGATTGGCTTTTCGACAAACACGTTTTTTCCGGCAGTGAGGGCTTGGCAAACCAAGTTTGCGTGACTATCGTGCCGGGTTGCAATGATGATTGCGTTGACCCCGTCACTTCGGATGACGGATTCAGGATCCGTGCTTGCAGTCTGGAAACCGAAGCGTGTACCGACCTGCATACTGCTCACCCCGTTCTGGCTGACGATCGAGATCAATCTCGCATCAGTGCGCTGCAAGGCCGGTACCAGCACCCGCGAACCGTAGTTTCCGGCGCCGACGACAGCGACCCGTGTGTCGCCGGTCTTGCGGTCGACAGATGCGGCCGGCAGTTTCAGTTGACGGCTGCGTCGCAACCCAGAGTCATCTACTGGATATTCAAGCACTATTCCCAGTGACGATTCATCCAGCAACGTCGAGTATGCCAACGCGGCATCATCGATGGGGAAACGATGGGACACCAAATCGGCAACATTGATGTGCCCGTTCGCCATCAGCTCCAGCACGGCTTCAAAATTGCGCTGCGCCGTCCAGCGCACGTAGCCGACTGGATAGTCCTGTCTTTTGTTCTCGTATTCCAGGTCGTAGCGTCCCGGACCATACGAGCAGGAAACCTGAAAAGTGAGCTCTTTTTTGTAAAAGTCGTCTCGATCCAATTTTAGGCCGGTAACGCCGACGAGTATAATCCGACCTCGTTTACGACACATACTTGAGGCCATGTGCACCGGCTCGTTGCTGCTTGTTGCTGCAGCAATAATCACACCATCGAGGCCATGTCCCTTCGACAGATGACGGGCCGCCGCCAGCGGCTTGTCATTGTCAGCGAGAGAGAATGATATCGCTCCATATTTTTCAGCAAGCGCACAACGATCGTTGTGCGGATCCAACGCCAGGACCTTGCATCCCTGTGCCCGAAGAATTTGGACCGTCAACAGGCCGATAAGCCCGAGCCCGGACACTGCGAAGATTTCGCCGATCGTCGGCTGCAGCAGGCGAACGCTTTGAAGGGCAACTGCAGTCAACACAGTAAAGGCAGCTGATTCATCGCTAACGGCGTCGGGAATGCGCGCACAAAGATTTGATGGCACGCAGACCATTTCGGCATGCGGGCCATTGGTTACAACTCTGTCCCCAACCGAAAAGCCCTTCACACCCGTCCCGACTTTCAGCACGATACCCGCACTGCTGTAACCCGGCGTAATTGGCTTTTTCAACTTGTCTCGAACTGATCTGGCTGTCGTCACCACACCGTCCGATTTCAGCTTGTCGAAAACCTGCCGCGCCTTGTCCGGTTGTTGGAGTACTTTGCCGAGCAAGCCCGCTCGACCGAATTGCACCAACATTCTCTCTGTTCCTGCTGACACCACCGATCGATAATTCCACACCAACAAATGGTTTTCCCGAACCATCGGGCTGGGTACGTCTTCCAGTACGACCTCTCCGGAATCGATCATTTGAAGTAGCTGCTTCATGCTTGCACCCGAAATCGTGAATCCTCATCATCGATAAACTGTCGACACCATATCTCAATGCACATTAGGCTAAACAGGCTATAAGACCGGTCTCCCAAGCCAGCTTCGAACTCTACGACCAGGCGTTCAACCATGTTCGCGTCGAACAGGCCCCGCCGACTGATTGAGTTTTTCGATAAGATATCAGACATCATTTCTCGAAGAGGCCCGGTTAGCCATTGCCGGAGTGGTACGCCGAACCCTGCTTTCTTTCGCTTGATAATTTCTTGGGGTACCAGTTGTGTCACTGCCTGCTTCAGAATCCACTTCCCTGACGCGCCCTTTTGTCGATAGCGGTCCGGTACACGCGCTGCAAGGGCAACGAGATCCGGATCCAGAAAGGGAACTCGAACCTCGACGCCGGCCGCCATGCTCATCTTGTCGGTGTAGTTGAGATTATGATCTGGTAGAAAGTACCGCTGCTCCAAATACAGCATGCGTTGCAGGATAGTCGCAGCCTCGGGTAACTCCTGCAGCGCATCCAAAAGAGGCTGCTGCTGAGCCGCGTTCGCTGCCGGCAGCAGGAATAGATCGTCAATCAAGCCAGGGGGCGTCCAGTCGAAATAGGATGCTATTTGTTCTGCCTCCTGTCCTCGTAGCGTTCCCAGCACTTTAGCGACACGTCGAAGAAGAGGAGATGAGGTTGGCACGCGACGTCCCACAGCCGCTAGCGCTCGTCCGGAAAACGCCGGCATTCGTCCAATCACATCGTTGATCCGGCTCGCCGAGTGTCGCCGGTAGCCCGAAAATAGATCGTCACCGCCCGCTCCGGAAAGTAGGACCTTGATTCCATGGGCTCGAGCGAGTTTACTTATCAACTGGACGTTTAGCGCCGAAAAATCCGCCAAGGGTTCATCCAGATGCCACAACATCGCTGGTAGTTGTTCAGCAATGCGGGGACCAACCTGGATAACATGCAGATCGACGCCAAGCCGCCGGGCCGCTAGTTGTGCGTAAGGAAGATCGCGTTCAATACCTTCCTTTACCGCCATTGCCGATTCAAAATCGATCGTGAAACACTTCATGGTCGTGGGACAATGCCGTTTGGCCATTGCGACAATGGCAGTTGAATCCAACCCACCCGAAAGAAATGCCCCGACCTCTACGTCTGCGACCATCTGTCGTTCAACTGCAGCAGAAAGTCGGGCTCGGATACTCTCGCTCAGCTGCGCAACACTTGACGATTCTGATGGTTTGGAGAGCGGCAGAGAATAATGCTTCCATCGTTTTTCGATCTTGTGTTGACGAACAATGATCGCCTCGCCGGGCAGGAGCTTCTTGACGTTCTTAAACGGTGTACCAGGCGCTGGGCACCAAAGGTGACGCACGTAGTTGCGCATCGCGTCGTGGTCAAGATCGCGTGACACACTGGAGAAACACAGCAATCCCTTTATCTCACTGGAGAACACAAACGCCTCAGAAGTCTCACTATAGTAGAGTGGTTTGATGCCGAAACCATCTCTAGCTAGAAACAGGGCGCGTTCGCGTACGTCCCAGATCGCGAAGGCATACATGCCTTGGAGTCTGTCGAGCATCGACACACCATGGACAAGATAGAGGGCGAGGATTACTTCCGTGTCCGACTCTCCGCGGAGCGTGACGCCACTCGCGACCAGGCCTTTTCGCAATTCACGGTAATTGTAAATTTCGCCGTTAAAGACGATTACCGCACTCTCCGACGTATCGACCATCGGTTGATGGCCGCGATGACTAAGATCCAGGATCGACAGCCGAACATGACCGAGCCCAACACCATTACCGATGTCCACATACTGACCGCTGTCATCTGGGCCCCGGTGGGCAATCAATTCCATCGAACGTGACAACGCTGCTGAATCTTCCCTGCCAAAAAATCCGGTGAGTCCGCACATTCGTTTATCATTCTTGTCGTTGTTCGAGAGTACGCTTATTCTCGCATCAAAGAAAAATCGTGACAGCTCTTTTTGCAAGCAAGGCACGAGAACTTCGTGCGACTACTGGGGTATTGATGGTATGTGGTGGAGAAATATGACAGTTCGGACACGCTATGTTTGGCCATAAGATTGACTATCTTCTGCTCAGACCTCTAACACACCAACGCAACAGGGCGACGAAGGTCCAGTTGGACGCTGCCGCCATTTCGTCGAGTTTCTCAATCGACGAGGCAATCGCGTATTTGACACGCGTACGAGAGTCGCTATTTTGCGGTGATCTACTTGTCGACCCTGCTCTATCGTATTTGGATGTCGGTTGTGGTATGGGACGCCTGTCCCTTGGCCTGGCGGCAGCAGGAGCAAGGAAGGTTACTGGAATCGATATACTCGGTCGCAACATTGCCGAGGCCACGAAACTTTCAGATTCCTTGCTGCCGGCCGAACAGCGACCCACCTTTGTGCACGCGGATATTCACGACTGGACTCCTGCTGAGCAATTCGACGTGATCATCGCGCTCGGAGCGCTTGAGCATATTCACAATCAGGCAAGATTTCTGGAAATTCTTCCCAGAATGCTTAAACCGGGCGGGCGGTGTTTTGTCAGTATCGAGCCGTTTCACTCTCCATTTGGTGATCACATGATGCATTTTTTTCGCCTTCCGATACCTTGGATGGGTTTGATTTTTAACGAAAAATCCGTACTTAGATTGAGACGGGAAGTCTTTCGTCCCGACGATCCTGCAGAAGCTTACGAGGATATTGAAGGAGGACTCAACCTCGTTCGCTACGGAACCTATCTTGCCAATATCGATAAGGCCGGCCTTCGCGTACATAATAGCCACATCAATCCTCAACTTTCGCAGAACCGCTTGTTGTTGCCACTTTGGTATTTATCAAGACTTCTTACTAGTATTCCGTATGTTCGCGACTTTTTTGTGGTCACCGATTACGCCGAACTTCGGCTGCGGCGCGCGCCGAATTCAATGCAACCAAAGTGACAGGCGTGGGGGCTGTCTTTAGAAGTATCCAAGTTCAACACGGCTCTGGATGCGTAGGTATAGGCCGGAAAACGTTGGCATCAAAAGAACATCTGAGCAGGCCCACCCCACCATGACAAAACCGACTAAAAAAGACGTTCACGCTTTTTGGAACCGCCGTAGTTGCGGGGAGATATACGCAACGGGTGAGACAGAAGACGCGCAGTATCGAAATCAGAGTGCTATCAGATATGAACTGGAACCGTACATCAGGCGCTTTGCTGATTTCCAGGCATTCAATGGCCAACGAGTACTTGAAATTGGTGTCGGCATGGGTGCCGATCACGCATCTATCGCACAATCGTGCCCGTCCACTCTAGTTGGCATCGACCTGACTCGACGTGCGGTAGAACACACAAGAAGGCGTTTCGAGATCCAGAAACTTGACACGCAGCTCCTAGTATCAGACGCGGAGAATCTGCCCTTTCGCCAAGAAATCTTTGATTGTGTGTTCAGTTGGGGGGTTCTGCATCACAGTCCCGATACCGCATGCGCGGTGCGCGAAGTGCACAGAGTCTTGAAGCCGGGTGGCACAGCGAAAGTAATGATCTATCACAAGCGTTCGTTAATTGGCTGTCTGCTGTGGCTGCGCTACGCTCTTTTTGCCGGAAAACCCTTTTTGTCCCTCCAGGAAATCTATTCTCGACACCTGGAATCGCCCGGAACTAAAGCATTCACTAGAAAGGAAGCGGAGGATTTATTTTCCTCATTTCCGAATGTGTCCGTTGAGGTATTGATGAGCTTCGGCGACATGCTTGAAGGTGAAGTCGGCCAGCGACACGGCGGCCGTCTGCTACGAATTCTCAAGTATTTGTGGCCACGGCGGTTACTAAAGCAGATTAATGAGTATTTTCCCTGCGGATTCTACTTGCTCGTTAATGCAAGAAAGTGAACGCTCGCCGGTTGATTGTGAAGTCGCGGGAACCAAGTCTTGGAACATTGTGAATCATTTCTTTATCCATCCAGGGATGGACGTCTATCCATTTATCAGGGTTGGCTGCTTTTTCGAATTGGGCTCTCAGGAATCTAGCCCGATACCCAGAACATCCGCGTAGCACCGCACGAGCTGCTTGCACACAACTGGGTATGCATAATTCTTTCGCGCCTTGTTCAGGTTGTGTCGTCCAAAACGCAGGCGACGGGCTTCGCTGACGAAGATTCTTTGTATTGCTCCAACTACGGTTGATATCTTGCGATCTTTCAGCAGGATCCCGCCTCGGCCATGATCAACCATTGCTCCAATTGCTCCTACTGGGCATGCAATGATCGGCAGAGCGGCAGCCATTGCTTCGCAGAGCACGTTAGGGAATCCTTCAATATGCTGTGTTGGCAGCAACATCGCATGACTCGCAGCGAGTTCTGACAATACGCACGAATGAGCGACCTCGCCAAGGTACGTTACATTTTGTGGCGCCTCGTCAACCGCCGTCTTTAGCTCATCGTAACATCGGCCGATGAGAACGAAATCCACGTCAGGCAACTGCTCAGCCGCCGCAATGACAATATGAGCGCCTTTGTCGCGCGTTAGACCACCAACAAATGCGATTCGGGGTCTTTGGTTACGCTTAAGTGGGTTAGGTGCCTTAGGTCGGATTACCCGATCGTCAAAAAAGTTGTTTAGCTTTTTGATACGAGCTCTGTTACCGGATATCTTCTGTATGTACTCCTTGCTGAAGTCATTCAAGACAATGTTTAGTGAAGACATTGTTGATATTTTCTGCAACAAGTAACGATAAACGACTGAGCGATTATTGGAATCGAGCCTTGTGACTTCGCCGCGGTAGTGCATGACGCATGGAACATGATGCTTTATTGAGATTACTACACATAAGGCATCCCTTATCATCCCGATTGTCTGCAAGCTGCAGTTTATGTGCACCAGGGCGGGAGGCTCGTGGACCACCCTTCTTCTCAGTTCCCGTAGAATTCGATGCCAGCGTCGAAACTGAGCTAGAGTCATTCGCGACCGAACACCTGCGAATGCTGGTGAATCAGAGCGAGTATCCAGATGCTCGGCAACCCAAGGCGCAGGAAGTCCGCGCTCCAACAATATTCTCGTCCACGTCGCGATTCCACCAACCGGGGGCGGAAGCGGCGAAAGGTAGAGCACGCGTCGATTCTTCATATCGCTCCGGACTCGCGCTGCAACCACATTGCCAGCATCAACGTCTTGTACAACAGAAATCCGGAGCGTCCTTTTCCTTGCCGATGCAAATCCAGTTCACGGCCAACGGCCCCAGAATCGAAAATCCCCAACTCGCGGACACTTTTATCTTCAATGACTTCAATCAGCTTATGGCCAAGGTCATCTCGTATCCATTCCGTGTAAGGAACATAAAAGCCCGCCTTTGGCCGTCGAAGAATTGATTCGGGGAGCACTGCTGCGAGCGAGCGCTTTAGAAGTTCTTTTGGCCTGCCGCCCGGCATCTTTACCGATGCTGGCAACGAGAATATGAAATCGGTGAGATTGGAATCCAGGAACGGCACCCTTGCTTCTATTCCAAACGCCATTGTCGAGCGATCGACCTTCTCCAGAAGATAATCTGGCAACAGTATCTGTGTATCCGTGAATAGCATGCGCTGCGGGAGCTCTTCGTCGACAAATTGCCGGTTCATTTGCTCATATCGAAGGAAGGCATCACTTCTTTCGGCCTTAATTCGCATGCCCTGGGCGAAAAGCCTTGTAGGACTCGGGACGGCGCGCTCTTCCGTCAATAGCAAAGCCATCAATCTCGCGTCGCTTTCATCAAACGCCTCAAGAATGCGCAGTAGTCGGAGCGCCAATCCTGAACGATTTGAAAGCGGCCTCAACAACGGCGCGAGCTGCGACAATCGGCGAAACAAGTCCGCGGACTTCAGCCAGCGATAGCGGCCATACCCGCCGAATAACTCGTCGCCTCCGTCACCCTGCAACACAACCTTGGTCTTCCCTGACAACTCCCGCGCCATCAAATAAAGCGGAATACTGGCAGCATCCGCAAAGGGTCCATCGTGCGCTGCAAGTATCTGCTCCAGGATTGATCCGACATCAGGGATATTCAGTTGCAGTTCAATATGATCTGTCGAAAAAAGTTTAGCAATCTGGCGAGCGTAGGGTAGGTCGGACGAACCGCCCGGGACATCTTCAAAGCCTACGGAATAGGTCGTGAGCGCCCCTGAAGCATGTCTTGCCGCAATTGCCGTAACAGCGCTTGAATCGACGCCGCCACTAAGAAAGACCGCAAGTGGCACATCAGACACCAGATGATCGCAAACAGCGCTCTCAAAGAGTTGCCGGGTTCGCTCTGTCGCTTCTTTGAAAGTGGCACAATGCGACCCCGCGGTGCTCGGCTGGGGAAGATACCGACTTTGGGTGTGCGTGCCTGTGCGAATGTCGAGCTCGTACTGGGTACCGGGCGGAACGCGACGGACATTCTCATACATTGTGTTCGGGCCAAGTGTTGTGCCGAAAAACATGTACTCGTGCAGAGATGCGAATGACAACTTTCGGGAGTGTGGGCCGCAAGCATAAATTGCCTTGATCTCGGATCCGAATCGAATCTCGTTGTCTTCTACCGAAATGAACAGGGGCTTGATGCCAAATCGATCCCGAGCCAGGAGCAGGCGCTGCTCCTCACGGTCGTATAGCGCAAGAGCAAACATGCCATTCAAACGAGGCAGAATTTTTGTGCCCTCGCTAACCAGCGCTTCAAGCAGAACTTCAGTGTCAGAATGGCCACGGTATTCCCGGTTACTCAGCTGTTGGCGGATATCTTTGAAGTTGTAGATCTCTCCGTTGTATACAAGTACATATCGCCCGCAACGGGATCGCATTGGCTGCAAGCCGCCGTCTGTAATATCGATAATGCTGAGCCTGCTATGTCCGAGTCCGACCCTGCCGTCACAGTAGATTCCGGTAGAATCAGGCCCACGGTGACGCAATGACTCGACGGCCGGATGAAGTCGCTCTTCGCTGACCGCCGCTCCGTGCCTTGCAACTATGCCAACTATTCCGCAGATAACCGACCCCCGCCATCGTTATACTCGCGTGATTTTCGCATTTTCGCGACAAGGAGGACTCTTAGTACTTCAAATATTCGACCGCTGTTTACAGACCGCTCGTAAAAGACACCCAGCAGGTAGAATGGCCAAAACCAGCGCAGGTATTCAGGCCTACCTTCAATACGGTCTATCTTCTCTACCCGCAGTCCAGACGATCGAGCTAGCCTTCGAATTGCAGAAACTGAGTTGGCTCGATAGCGCGTCGGAAATATGTCTGCATCGGCCCGGTTCCGTCGACGATTAATTGCCTTGTGTAACCAAAGCGGCGTCATCCTCGCGATGAGTGGCACGTAGTGAAATCGCTGCGGGGTTTTGACGAGGAACACTCCGTCTTCTTTTAGTACCCTGAATACTTCCAGAAAAGCTCCTTCCGGATCTACGAGGTGCTCCAGAAGGTTGTCGGCAAACACAACTTCAAATACGTTATCTTCAAAAGGAAGCCGTGATGCGTCCGCGACATATGCCTCGTCAAGATACGGATTCTCCTTAACCCGACGGTCTACATCAACGCCGCACACGTTTTTGGCATGACCGCGAAAGTCCATCTGCGAAACGATGCCGGCTCCGGCGCCGAGATCGAGAATATTGGAATCAGGCGACAGACATCGGAGAATCTCCAGTCGGAACAGCGCATCATCCCAATTGGCTTCAACACCGGGGTAAAATCGACGGTCAATTGAATGAATCCAGCTCATTGAGCCTATACGCACCTGGACAGTGCGGCGTATTCGTCCACATACCGGTTAAGGCCCAATTTGCTCTCCGCATAATCCCGCCCGTTTCGGCCCATTTGATTCCTTTGTTCCTGCGATAACCGGGCAAAATCCACTATTGCAGCGGCCACGGATTCGGCAGAACTCGCATCGAACAAAAGTCCGCGGTCCTGTGTACCCAACAAACGACGATGGTCGCCAATATCGCTTGCCAATACTGGCTTTCCACATGCCATTGACTCGCACACAGCATTTGGCAAACCTTCGATTAGCGCAGGGTGAACAACGGCGTCCGAGGCGTTGATGAATGCTGCAACGTCCGCTACCTCTCCACCCCATGTCCACCATGGACTAAGAGACCTTTCATTGAGCTGCTCAGTTCTCGCAGCGTACTCAGCTCTTATCTTGGCGGATTGATCGACGCGTCCCAGCCAGGTAACCACTACGTCGAGCCCGCTCTTCCTTACAATTGATAACGCATCAATTAGCACCGCCGCATTTTTTTCCGGAAGTAAGGACCCTACCGACAGTAGCCTAAGCGTGGGCCCCCGCACGAATTCAGCCGACGGCGAGAACTCTTGCAAGTCGATGCCATTGTAGATTACACGAACTTTTTTGGTTAATACCGGGAATCTTGAGCAAAGCGCCTTTCCATGATGGTATGAATTAACAGTAATAGTAGTCGCTCGGCGATATAGCCAGTATCGAATGCGTGCAAGTACCGACCGGGTTTCAGCAAAGAACGCAAACCGTTCCGAAACTACGAGAGCTGGTGGCCGTCGCAAAAAAGAAGCGAGTAATGTGTATACGTTGGGAGTATCGAGAAAGGATACGACCAGATCCGGCCGGGCAGAGTTGAAGAGCCGTGCCAAATCAATTACCGGCAGTAAGGAAAAACGACTTCTTTTGACACCGTCAATTATAGTCACCTCCGCCTGTTGCAGCGAGCCCCGGAAGTGGTCCAGGTTCGGGTAATAATGAAAAAGACACACATCATGTCCGCTCTTCTTAAGGCCTTTTGCAAGGTTGCTCATCTGACGCTGCGCTCCGCCTGCGCATAGTGAGTCGATTACAAGAAGAACTTTCATCTTCAGGAACGCTGACTCAATTCTATCGGTAGCGCAGTACCTTTCTGAATTGCTTCCGCCCTCGCGTAAGAGCGCCGTCCGTCGGCGCAGGTCAATCCAATCACAAGGCCAAAAAAGTACGCATGATAGCGGGTCTCGAAAATATGGTGTGAGGCCATAGTATCTGCTACTAGAATAACGATGTACGCTACAACGAAGTACCGTGACGACTTGACCCGTATGCATCTCAATGCTAGCGACAAAAGTAAGAGTGCAAACATGATTGCTGGTATCAATCCGCTTTCGCCAACCAGTACCAACCAGAAATTGTGGGCCCCTTGCCAGGCACCACGCTGAAACACCCCCCCTTCTAACTCGCGCATGGTTCCAAGCCCCATCCCTGTGAACACACCATGGTCGGCAATATTACTTGCGGCGACCTGCCAAACTATAGTTCTACCCGTTGACAATTCTTCATCCAAGCCCGTAAACAGAATTCGACCTGCTGCGCTGATCCGCTCCAGCTGAAGTGCATGAAGATCAGGCAGCCAGAGCAAATAAGTCAATACGGCAAGCACGCCTATCACGAGTATTGAAGAGCTTGCCTGCCACCGTCTTCCGGAAGGCGCAATTGCCACAGCTATAATCGCCAAAACGAACAAGGTAATGAATCCGGTCTTGGAGAACGTCACAAATATGGCAGCAGCAGATATCAAGGCCAGCACGATATAGATACGGCGCTGCGAATCGAAATAGCACGAAAGGCCGAGCGCGCACCCGATATTGGCAGTGACCGCGGCAGCATTTGGATTCAAGAACAGTCCGGACGACCGAAGTGAATCCAATGGAGCCACTTCGTAATACGCAACGAGGTAAGGGCTCAAGACAGTAGCCACTGAAATTAGTGCAAGCAGCCAGCAAAGGCCTGTCAGAAGTCGTTCAATCTGATCGCTGGGCAGTAACGCAGCACCGCCGGAAGTAGCCAGCATAATCAGACCAAACCCAACCGGACCAAAAACGAACTGCAAATTTGTTGTGCTTTCGAGCACACTGCTAAACAGCAGTGAAAGCAGCAGGAACAGCACGATGAACGCTGTAGTATACCATCCGAGCTGTGGGACACTCTGATAGGAAGTCGCGGCCAGTACAACTGCAATAAAGCCGATTACCAACGAGAACGCCTGTGATACCCCGGCAAGCATATACGCAACACCATTTAGATTGCCTACGCACAGGACCGCTAGTACGACTAAGAGCAGTCTGACGATGTCATCTCTATTCATAACGGTGGTAGCAACCTGCGCTCTTCTGTCAACGCGGCTGATTTGTGCCGCCAACTCTCAAACATGAGCAGAACCCATAGCGGTTCGGCGAGCCTGCGCTCTCCCGCGCGCATCCTTTTCCAAGCATCGAGGACTGGTTCGGCCCTGAAAAATTCGTGTTTTCGTAGAGCACCAGGATCAAGCAGGCTCTCTGCCCAATCTCTCAAGGGCCCGGATAGCCAGATATCCATAGGAACGCCGAAACCGGATTTTGGGCCGGCTGTAGTGCTCGCCGGAACGTACTGGGAGAGAATGTCGCGAAGCAGCAACTTGCCTGAATCCCCACCCTGTCGCCAGTGCATTGGCAATCGCCAGCAAAACTCAACAACTCGGTGGTCGAGCATGGGTATGCGTGTTTCGAGGCTCGAAGCCATTGCGGCGCGATCCAGCTTGACCAAAATATCATCCGGTAAGTAACCAGCTGTATCGACATACATCATTTGTGCGCGCGTGTCATCGAGGTAAGTAGGTGCTGATGGGAAATAATCTACGCGATCAATGAAATGATCACGAAGCAGATCGCCGGGCTGTTTCCACAGCGATCGGCGTCGTGCATAAAATTGCAGGGCTGTTTCCGCCGAAAGCGAATCTCCTAACCGCGCTCGAATAGCCTGCGGAGCTTTTTGCAGTAAGTGATCCAGTCCTTGCCTCATTAAGCGTGGCATTTTTTTCAGTACTTGCCACTGACTATTGATGCTGGCGTACCTGTCGTAGCCACCGAACAGCTCATCGCCGCCGTCACCCGAGAGAGAAACCGTTACGGTTTCTCGCGCTAACTCAGATACGAGATAGGTTGGAAGCGACGACGAGTCAGCAAAGGGCTCGCCATAAGCGGCAGTTATGTCACTCAATTTATCGCGAATAATAGCGGGGTTTGCGTAGACTTCGGTGTGATCGGTCCGCAGGTGCCTCGCGATTTCTCGAGCCTTTGGTGCCTCATCGAAGGCCTGCTCATCAAAACCAATTGTAAATGTTTTTACTGGCTCAACCGACTCCGCCTGCATTAAAGCAATAACCGTAGAGGAATCGATCCCACCAGATAGAAAAGCGCCGACGGGTACGTCAGCTGTCATCTGGCTCTTGATCGAAGCACCAAGCAACTTCTCTAGTTCAAGAACCGCGTCTTTCCGGCAACCGGTGAAACGATCGGCAGCTGCTCTTTCGATCGTTTCAGCTAATGACCAGTACGTTCGCAACTCATGCTGACTAACGTCTTGCCGCGAAGACGTAATACGTAATACCGACCCGGGCGGCAGTTTACAGATACCGCGAAAGATCGAATAAGGAGCGCTTATGTAGCCCTGTCGCAAGTACATTTCGAGCACGTTGGACTCGATTTCCGGGCGAAACTCGGGATGCATGTATAACGCGCTCACATCCGAAGCAAATAGGAGACTACTCCCCTGAACACCGTAGTAGAGCGGCTTTTCGCCGAGTCGATCCCTTGCAAGAACAAGTTGGCGCTTCTCGATATCCCAGAGTGCGATTGCGAACATACCGACCGTACGTTGAAGTGCCGCATTCATCCCCCAGCGCTCGATTGCTACGAGAAGGACTTCAGTATCCGAAGTCCCGCGCCATTCGCGACACCCCACCTGTTCACGTATTTCGGCGTGATTGTAGATTTCGCCGTTAAGCACCAGCACGTAGCGCCCGGAAGGCGACATCATGGGCTGATGTCCGGCATCAGTCAGGTCAATTACTGCTAAGCGCCGGTGCGCCAGTGCAATTCCTGCACGTCCATCAACCCATTCGCCCTCATCATCGGGCCCGCGCGAATGAAGGGCTGCGGCCATCCGCCTGGCGATACGCTTGGCGCTCGATGGATCGAAGCCGCCGTCGCTGAAAAAACCGGCTATGCCGCACACGAGATCTGTTCGCTCATAGTGTTCCTGCCAAGCCACCTTACCCTGACGAGCATGGTCATTCCTTATACCAGCGAGACAGGTCTTTGCCGATTAACTTTGCGCACAGACAGATATCGGCAGAAAAATAGCCTCTCAACTCTTGTCGCATACCCAAATCAATAGGCGGCGCAGATCTCTCCCGAGTATTCAGACGATTTATAATCGCGCCCAAACCAGTACCCCAATGGACTTCATGACGAGCTTTCGCAACGGTTATGTATTGCACCAGATTTGCGAGTCTCGGAAAGCGGCGCGACCTGGCCGCGTTTTTCCACTCAAACACTGTCTTGCCGTCATCTTCGACTCCCAGGTGCGCCAACGTCTGCAAATAGACTGACCGAGGATCTAATTTGATTTCGTCGAGCGTGATAAACAAAACCCTGTCGGCCGAGACCGTGTCCAATAGTCTGGCGATTTGCTTGCCATAAAGACATGATTCGCCGTAAAGCAAGTGCGCAAGCTCAAGACAGGTTGCCGGTATTTCTTCTTCGCCGGATTGCCGACGCCACTGTGCTTCCCAGGCTTCGCGAAAATCGCGTATGGTTTCGTGCGCCGAGTAAACTGCCTGATTATGCAACGACACGGCCGCTTCAACAGGATTCCTGACGCAAACGATAAATCTTGCATCCGGCGAATATTCAAGAATGTTTTTCACTGCCTCCAACGAGGCGAGGTACCACACCGAGCCTTCTCCAACTGCTTTGTGCTTTGCCTCCGCGCCCTCGAAGTATTGCTCGTATCGATCTAGCCTAAACGTTCCCCTATGCTTGGAGTCTGTATTGAAAAAGTTCGGCTCTTTTTGCGGGCTAAAAAAGACCTGTTCATGCGCCGCGAGCCAGCTACATATCGTTGTAGTGCCACATTTCGGCGCCCCGAGTACGAAAAAGTTTGGCTTTTTCATCGCAACTCGCTTTGACCTATCGAACCAGCGGCCATGCCGAAACATCGATCCCGAGCTTAGTCTTTATTGAATACCACATCAGAGCATTACTGACAGCGAGACTAATCCCGGTTGCAATGGCGGCACCATTAGCGCCGAATCGCGGTATCAAAACGAGATTTAGCACGACGTTCAAGCCCGCGGCTACCGCTACCGCTGTTGCCGCACGACCCTCCATGTTCATTGAATTCAAGATCAACCCTGCGGAACCGGTAAAACAATTCACAACCTGCGCCATTGCCAGAATAATCATCATCGAAAGCGCGCCAACGTACTCCGCACCAAAGACGAGCATCAACATGTCCCCGCCGAGAATGAGATATGCGGCAAACAGGGTGACTGCAAAAGCGGTCGCCAATCTCGCGGCATTAAAAGCGAGTGACTCGATTCCAGAACGATCATCTTTTGCGGACAAGGCCGCATACTGTGGCGCATTCACGGTATTGATCACATTCAGGCCAAATGCAACTAACGACGATCCAACAACACTCACTTTATAGACACCGACCGTCGACGTAGTGCTGAAAACACCAAGCAGCAATATGTCCGTTTGAGCCAATAGCGTCGTTGTCACACCAAAAAAGGCAAGCGGGATCAGACTGCGAAGCCATCTGCGCGTTTCGTATCCTGGCGTCAGGCCGCGCAACGAAAAACCATACTCGCCAAAGAATCGAATAGCTGCAAATAGTGCGGCGATAAACGCCGCAGCGACGGCGCAGCTCAGTACGAGCTGCGGCGTAAGATCCAACTGACATATCACCGCTAAAATAGCGACAAATAGAATGAAAAATACTGGCCGAATAGCGGCTTCGGGTAGCTGTCCCGCGATCAGCCGTCCTGAGCCGATCAATGCCGCACCAAAAAATCCTGTCCAGGCGGTGAGTGACATGAGAGCTGCGCCGAGAATCAACAGAGGTTGATGCGGTTCCGAAATTGGTAGAATTGTCAACACCGTCAGGAACAGAGCAAGACAGACTACGAGACCCGAAATCATTGTCAAGAGCTGCAACGAGCGCCAAATCAGACCCTTAATTGCCCGGTAGTTATTGGAGGCCTTGAAGCTTGCCACCTCTCGCGTGGTAAGGGTCGGCAACCCTGCTTGAAGTGGTAATCCGATTAGCGTGACGCAGGCAATTACATACGAATAGATTCCAAATCCCGAAGCGCCCATCCATCGGGCCAGGAAGACGCTGATCAGCAAGCCGAACAGTATCGTCGAAAATCTCAGGGTCGCAGTAGCGACAATATTGCCGATTACAGTCACTCGTTATGCGGACTTGCCTGCGTGCAGCAGGTACTGGTAGTCATATTGGCCAACACCATAGTCGCGCTCGGAGCGATCGACGTGATTAAGGAGAAAGCCACACAAATTGACATTCGCTCTATCGAGTCTGCGTACGCACTGCCCAATCTCTCGCATCGGATGTGCCCCTGCTTTTAAGACGACGAGTGCGACACTCGCCAGCTGACCGAGAATCATGGCATCAGTGACTGCGAGCACGGGTGGTGAATCAATAATCACGCGATCATATTTCGTCGCCAGTTGCAGCAATGGCTGACCAAACGCCTCATCCAGAATTAATTCTGAGGGGTATTCTGGCGAAACGCCATTGGCCAGCAAATCGAGTCGCTCGATTTTCGTCTCTTGTACTATATCAACGAGGTCTAGATTCCCGGTTACAAGCTGCGAGATACTCGCATTGCTATTCATGCCGAGCTTCCGGTGAAGCGAGCCCATTCTCAGGTCACCATCAACAAGCAACACCCTCTCACCGGACTTGGCGAGAATCGTGGCAAAATTGAGGCTGACGAATGACTTCCCCACGCCCGGCGCTGGGCCGGTAATCAATATGATGTTGTTGGTTGCGTCCATGCCACCAAAGCGTAATGAGGTTCGAATATTGCGAATACTTTCGATCGCCATATCAGAAGGCTGCTGAACCGCCAACACGCTACTGTCCTTACTCCCCGACCTGCGTCTTCTTTGCCGTTTTCCTTCGGCTCCGCTGTGCGGAATCACGGCAAGAACGGGCAATCCAAACTCTTCCTCGACCATTTCCGGATCGTATACACCTCGATGCAGAGAATTGCGCAGGAGCGCGAACACCACACCTAAAAAGGCACCGAGTATCACCGACAATGATATGAGCATGGTACGTCTCGGCTTAGAGAACCTGTAAGGAGTGACCGCGGGATCGACAATGCGGACATTGCCTACCGTACCTGCCTTCACAACGTTCATTTCCTGAATGGCGTTCAGCAGGGAGGTATACATCTGGGTGCTGACCTCCGCATCGCGGAGTAGTCGCAACACCTCTTGTTGCGTACCTGGTAGCGCTTTAACCTGGCCGTCAACATCTGCGAGTTGACCTGCAAGATTGGCAATTTGTTTGTCGAGCGAAATGACAACAGGATGTGCAGGCGTAAAGCGCTGCAGGGCGCCCTCCCGCTCCTGTATCAATTCACCATACTGTTTTTCGAGGTCCAATACCGTTTCCAAGATTGCCTGAGTCTCCAACGGCAGGTCAATTGACCCCTTCGCGAGTCTATAGGCATTCAAGGCAACCTCCGCGAGCTCCGTCTTCTCTTTGACGATCGGGAGTTGCTCTTCAAGAAACAATAGGGTCTGCTGCGCCTCGGCAGATTTCTGCTCAACGTTTTTGCGAACGTAAGTTTCGGCAATCTCATTTAGGTCTCGGCTCGCCCGTCGCGGATCACTGCCCTCGAGACTCACCTCAAGTATGCCCGAACCGCTTCCCTTCTCCACAACGCTCAGGCCGCGCCTCAACGCTTCAATGCTAGCGAGGAACGGTTGCTTCTGTATATCGAAAACCTGACCCACCTCTGCATGCACATCGCGCACAAGTATCGCCACGGTAGGATCTTCCGGCGGACCAGTGGTAACGAGCATGTCCGAGCTGCCGGTCACGACTAGCCGTCCATCTTCATCAGTCAACTTAAAGCCGTTTCCGGCAGTGACCTCAAGCTGCAATGGCCTGCCAACCAGAGATTCCGGAAGATCGAGCCTTTCGATCCCAATGGAGGCGAACTCCTCGTGTCTGCGGAGCTTTGCCAGTGGCTCACCAAAAATAGGGAAATAGGATGGCGCGACATCAATATCGAGTTTCAGTTTTTCAACGACATCTCCCAGCACCGATCGAGATCGCAGCAGCTCGATCTCTGTATTGACAGACGTGTTTCTTTCGATGATTTCGTCCAGCTCAAGCGCACCGAGACTGGCGTCTTGCTCTTCAACCTGCAGCAGTGCGTCGGCAACATAAATTGGTGTCGCTGTAAACGCGTACAACACGCCGACGATCCCGGAGATCAGTGCCCAGAAGACGATCATTCGTCGCGCGCTGGATACAACGTGCAACAGCTTGTCCAGCGATAGAGTGTTATCGTTCAATTTATAGGAAGAACCTGTTCGAAACTCAGTCACTGCATACCTCGATATTGCAATATTTCGACTTCACGGCTGCCGTGCAAATCCCAACGTCGGAGTGAACCAGCGTCGGACATCCCGTTTTGTTCTTCGTGCGAAGTTGTATCTATCCTGGCTGTCCAGGCTTTAACACCCTGCGCGACAAGCGTAATCGCATTCGTGCGGCCGCGACACCATTGCCGCAACCATTGGACTACGGCAAGTATTTCCCACCCGGACGACCAGGATGTTCTCCTCGCCCATGCCGCTTCCTGTGGCTCAGGCTTCGTACAAGGCACAGACTACCTGAACGCCGGCGGCCACGTCGATCATGAGTAGCAGGTCACCAGTCGAGATCGATTCTTGAGAACGGAGTCGATCAAAACCCGCCGCTATCGACGATGTAAACAGGTCCTGCCCTTGTGCGACGCGCACCCATTGCTCGTCGGTGAACGGCAGACGCTCGAAAAGTGTTTGGAGGAACTCCGCCGACTCCTGTGGCGGCAACACTTTACCGATATCCGTTGGCGACAATGCGCTCTCGTCAAGAAACCGTACCACCGCAACTTCGATGCTATCGATCAGGCATGATTTGAAACCGGTCGATTCCTTTACCGCCAGGAAAGGCATGTTCGACTCGTTTTGGCCAATGTATGAATAGTAGGCATCAATGTGCTCCGGAAAAATGGCTGTCATAAAACTGACAAACCCTCTGCCGCCGGCCGCCTTGCCAAGAAGCACCGCGTTTCCGGCATTCCGTCGGTTCAGCAGCTGACCATCTGGGCGGCCCGCATTCGGCTCGATTTCGGCGGCAAGCAGCAGGGAAACTTCGTAGTCACCGACATCAATCAGGACGACCGCCGCCTGGCAGGCGTGCAGGAATCCTGCGGCCCCGTTCATGATATCGAAGGCAAAAGTTCGCCTGTCGCGGCTTTGTTCCTCGAACGCATTCATGCCAAGGTCGCCGGCGAGGATTGCCGCCATTGCCGGTTCGCTCAAGAAATGCTCGCGGTGGACGCCGAAGTATATTATCAGTTCGACATCGCAAGGATCGACACATGCACGGCGAAAACATTCGTTTGCAGCTGCGGACGCTAGCGCTACCGCACTATCGACCTGCTGAAAGGTGTTTGTAATTCCGGCCGTGCCGACGCCCAGAATACGAGCAGACAATCGGGGAACATACCAACCAACGTGCATATCGGTTCGCGGGCGGGTTGATTCGGTTCGTTCTATCGGCCCGGCTCGCAGTCGGCCAGGCAGACCGTCCAACGTGTAAGGCGCGGCACCGAGCGTTATTCCAGAAGCCTGGACGGCAAAACAGATGCGCTCATTATCTCTGATACGGCCACTGTGCACACAATCCCAGAGAGCGACGAAGTGCGACGTCGTGGCAGTATTGGCCCGGTTTTCAACATTATAGATCATGTTGTGATCGCCCAGCAGCTCTGTCTCGTGCAGCGCATTGAACTGGCGCGCAAGTTCATCAATGGCCCCTCTTGCTGTCTGGTGCATGATGAAATGCGCCAAATATTTTTCGGGCCCGCCGTTTCGCGAAAGAACTTCAGTAACATGACGCACCGACTGCGAAATTGCGACACGATGGATGCGCTGAGAATCCGTGTACATGATAGCGCCACCAGCGCCACTCTCGGTTGCACGCCCGACACAGCAGTCACTGTGCCCGCCAAGCGTGTACATATCGACTTCCGCAAACCCCATGGTTGTATCGACACCGAGTTGCAGCGTAATGGCCGCTCCTGAATCGCCCAATGTCAGGCAGGCCATTCTTGGATCACGCGCTTCCGTAATTTCCTTCTGCGCGGTATCCGTGAGGTGGGTGATGTATTCTCCGCTGACGATCAGCGCGTTGCTGACCGCACGAATTTGCAGGAATGCTGCCGCAAGTTTTATGGCAGTGAACATCCCGGCGCAGGCATTTGAGACATCGAAGCACATGGCACGTCGGCAGCCCAGGTGCTGCCGCACCCGAATCGAGGTTGCCGGCTCGAATGAGAACTGGAAACCGGGTCCATCATTGCGGCTGATATTGCAGCAGATCAATAACTCGATGTCTTCGGCGTCAAATCTCGAAGTATCAAGACACCGCGCTGCCGCTTTACATGCCAAATCGAAGGCAAATTCGCCTTCTCCCGCCATGTGGCGATTGCGAATACCAGTGTGCTTTTCGAGGGAATAGCGTGGCGATTGCTTACATCCCTGCACGATGTCCGCTGAGCTTACCACTCGCTGCGGCAGGTAGACGCCGAGACTTTCAATAACCGCGTTTGCTGATGTTGAGGATGCCAACATTATCCATTGCCCGCGCTTGCCGCCGACGGCCATTTGAACACAAGCACCTGTTCTGGACTGTCTGCCGCCGTTTCAATACTGATGAGCCTGTTACTCCCATTCCGGATAGTCACTTCCCCCCCCCGGTCTCAGTTTCGGCCGGTCGTTTTCGAAGGAGTCGCTCATGGTGCTTACCACACACTCAATCATTTCTCTTAAGACCCGCTCGTAATAGATGTTCTAATCAGAATCGGCAGACGACGTCTAAAACAGCATCGCTATCGCGCCAGCAACAATGCGTATCTCCATTGTGACCGAACCTCCACATGCTTGCACGACTACTATAACGTAGCGCCACCAGTATCGGGGCCGGGCGGTTACCAACATGAGACTGAGTAGATGTTCGCCGGCTGCCGACCTCGCGCTGCTCGCGCCTCTGCTAATGGCGCCGAAAGACGGGGCCTGCCGCGTTTGTCATGTCAAGCCTACTTAGGTACCGGTGCGGCATAGACCGACTACTACACCGACTTGTGCCGGGGCGGGCTTCAATCGTTGCCGGCTGTAATTGCCTCGCCAAAAGCCTTATTAGCAATTAGTGAATGGCGCGCAGTAGTAGTGCCCAAGTTGCTAATCTCGGGAACAACCGGTTATATTGTATAGACAACAAAGACAAATACCTGCTGTCGTCCCATCAGGGACGAGGGGGAAAATGGCCGTTCTCGCTGCATCGCTAGCGGCATTGCTAGCGACCATCGTTGCAATGTTCATGTTACGACCGGTCGCTATTGCTACCGGCCTCGTAGATATTCCGGGAGGTCGAAAGTCTCATGCCGGCATGGTCCCCCTTATCGGCGGGTTGGCTATGTATCTCGGGATACTCACAGGCTTTTCTTTTCTGCCTGAATCCATCCCGATCGAAATGTACTTCCTCGGCGCCTGCGGTTTGTTGCTTATCGTGGGGGTGTTTGACGATATGCGACGCGTGAACCCACGTGTTCGGCTGTGTGCCCAAGTTTTCGTAACCTGCGTAATGGTCTATGGCGGCGGCGTCATCATTTCCGACATCGGTAATCCCTTGGGACTAGGAACGATCTATCTCGGCCCGTTGGCTTTACCGTTTACGGGCTTGGTGGCATGCACGGTGATCAATGCATTCAATTTTGTCGACGGAGTCGACGGACTTGCCGCCTGCTTGTCGATAATCGCGATAGGTGCGGTGATACTGGTTGCGGGAAGCCTGGTTTCGTCAACGGCAGCAATCGGGTTGGTTGTGTGCATGAGTGTATTAGGTTTTCTCGTATTCAATTTTCCTTCGCGATGGAATGCAAAGATTCAATCATTCATGGGTGACGCTGGCAGCACAATGCTTGGTTTGGTTGTTGTCTGGTTAACCACGACTGTCAGTCAGGGAGAGGCTCGGACGATCACGCCTGTTGTCGGTCTGTGGTTTGCCGTTGTCCCGCTGTCCGACTTCTTTACAGCGTTCGGCAGAAGGCTGTTGCGCGGTGCATCACCGATGCAGCCCGACAGTGCACATTTCCACCATATTTTGCTCGGTCACGGACTATCGCCTCGGGCAGTTCTTAACATCATTGCGTCACTTGGCCTCTTCTATGCGGCGATCGGTATCGCAATGCACTATTACGGTGTGTCGGACCCGGTAATGTTCGCCAGCTGGTCATGCGTGATGGTGGCGCAACATGGACTCGTAGTGCTTATAGGCCGTATTCACCAGAGATGGCAGCTTTCCTTTCTTAAGTCCGAGCTCGTCGAGACAAGTCAGCGGTCAAACTCTTTCTTTGTTGACAAGGAATGAGGGCTGACCACTTCGCCAATTACGCTCACCCCCATCGTCAGAGCTTCTCAATACCTCACTTCTCGCTCGCAAGGCGCCTGAGTTCCTCTACCTCGGCTTGAAAGTATCCCGGCGCATAAGCTACGACCGCAATCTCACCGTTGTCGTCATTGAACACAACCATACCGTGGTCGGCGTTCGGGAACACTTTCAGCGAGACCGGCTTTCCTTGCGCGGTCAATGACCGCAGCGTCGCTAACGTCTGCTCATTCGGCGCGTTAGTGTCGGTTTCAGCAAGAATCCAGCCCATGGCGCTCGTGGATTCCAGGAGCAGGTCGCGGGAGCTGTAGTGCCAATCGAGCCTCGGCGGCGGCTGCATATCATCGCTTCTTCTGGCGCTGTCGCTGCTCGCGGCGTGTGCGACAATGCCCGAGTTCGCTGTGGAGCCTGCGCCGGAAGCGGCTGCCGATATCGCATTCGGCAACCTGGAAGGTGTGTTGCTCGATGGCGGAGAGCCCGGCAAGAAGTGTAGCAACCCGAACGCCTGACTTCGGTGAAGAAGGGCGCACGGCCAGCATGGAGGCGATCGTGGCGGCTGGCATGTACCACACCGGCCGGGTCGATGATTTTGCGAGCTTCGAACGCAACGGGCTGAAAGTTGCCGTTCTCGCGTATGCGGTCACGAAGAATTCGAAGATGCTGCTCGACTACGAACTCGCCTTCACCACGGTGGCCGGGTTCGCGGCAACACATGACATCGTCATTGTGTCGTTTCATGGCGGCGCGGAGGGCGCGGATGTCACGCGCGTGCCGTTCGCGCAAGAGGAGTACTACGGCGAACCGCGCGGCGATGTCGTCTGGTTCGCACGAGGGGTCGTCGACGCCGGCGCCGATCTCGTCATCGGGCACGGGCCGCATGTCGTGCGTGACATGGAACGCTACTACCGGCCGACCGGCCCGCGGTCGCACCGCACGTACTCAAGGAGTCGGGTCTTTAGCGGAAGGGTTCTGAGCCCGTTGGGTGCTCAGTCGTCGCCGGTCACCGACTTGAAATCCACGCCCAGTGACCGGAGCTTGCGGTAAAGATGGGTTCTTTCCATGCCGACGCGCTTCGCCAGTTGCCCGACCTTGCCGCCGCACAACACGAGCTGTTGCTGCAGGTAGGCGCGCTCGAACTGCTCCCTCGCTTCACGTAGCGGCAACGCCAGCAGGTCCTGTTTGACGAGCGGCTCATCGGCCGGGTTGGTGGCGGAGATTTCGGCTTCTACCTCGTCGAGCGTGATGTCCTCACTGCTACCGGACAACAGCAGGCGGCGAACCAGGTTCTTGAGTTCGCGGACGTTGTCGGGCCACGGGTAGTTGCGCAGCCGGTTCTGAGCCGCAACACTGAAGCGGCGAAACGTCAGCCCCTCCGCATCGACCAGCTTGTCGACGTAGTACGTCAACAGCTCCGGCACATCCTCGGCGTACTCGCGCAATGGCGGGATTCGCAGCGACAATTCACTGAGAAGCGATACGAGATCCCGACGCAGCTCCCCGGCCACGATACGTGCCTCGTACTCGGGGCCAACGGTCGCGACGACGCGCGCGTCCACCTTGACGGGCACAGTGCCGCCATTGCGCGTAAAGCGGCCGCTCTCGAGTGCGCCGAACAGGACTTTCTGTGCGGTGAGCCCGAGATCGGAAAGCTCGTCGATCACCAGCGTGCCCCCGGAGGCCCGCTCGAGAGCGCCGACCGTCACCTCGCCGTTGCGTTCGCTGCCCAGCAACTGCTCTTCGCAATTCGCTTCCGTTATCGAGGCCGCTGACAGCGTCGTCAGCGGCTCATCGGCGCGAGAGCTCAGCCCGTGCAGGTAGCGCGCGAAGGCACCGCGTCCCGTGCCGGGTTCGCCGCTCATCAGGACAGTACCTTCATGGCGCGCGTATTGCTGCACGCGCTCCCGGAGACCCTGCATCAGGGCGCTGCGTCCGACGGGTGCCAGCAATGACGGCAACAACTTGCGTGCTGCCCTCGATTGTTTGCCCGCCGATTCGAGGGCGGCTTCCACGGTGCGCAGAAGCTTCGCGAGGGACAGCGGCTTTTCGACAAAATCGAACGCGCCAAGTCGCGTCGCCTCGACAGCGGTATCGACCGTGCCGTGTCCCGACATGATGACGACCGGGCAATTGAGCTCACCGCCGTCCGACCATTCCCGGAGCAGCGTGATGCCGTCGGTATCGGGCATCCAGATATCGAGGAGGATCAGGTCGAATCTGCGCTTCGCCCGTGCGCTGCGGGCCTCGGCTGCGTTCGCGGCCACGGTCACGCCGTAGCTTTCGTCCGCCAGGATGTCCTTGATCAACGCACGAATGTCCTCTTCGTCGTCGACCACCAGTACATGAGGATTACTCATGCTTGTTCCCTCCTTTTTTCGACGCGTCCGGGCGCCTTCGCAATCATTCGCTCACGTGCCGCTTCGTTCACGGGCAACCGTATGCTGATCATTGCTCCCCCATCCTTACGATTCCGGGCCCTGATCGAGCCGACGTGTTCTTCCACCAGCTTCTTGACGATCGCAAGGCCCAGGCCCGTGCCTTTCGGCTTGGTCGTGACGTAGGGATCGAAAATCTGGCTGACGGAACCCGACTGGAAGCCCGGCCCGTTGTCCTCTACCTTGATCTGCACGATATCCACGCCGTCGATTTCGGCGGCGCTGACGTGCACATCGATCTGGCCATCCTCCGAGCTTTCGAGCGCCTCGACCGCATTGCGAATCAGGTTATGCAGTATCTGCCGTATCCGGCCCACGTCGGCCTCGACCAGTGGCATGGTCGGATCTGACGTGAGGACGATCTTCACCTTGCTCTCCTGCGCGCGATACAGGTCGACGACTTCGTGCGCCAGCTTGTCGAGATCGAAGCGGCTCATTTCCATGTCCGGCGCACGCGCGTAGTCGCTGAACGCGTTGACCATCTCTTTCATCGCCTCGACCTGCTGCACGATCGTGTGCGTGGCGCGATCCAGGATCTGCGCGTCTTCTTCGGACATGGTTGGCAGGTACTTGTGGCGCATGCGTTCGGCCGAAAGCTGAATCGGTGTCAGCGGGTTCTTGATCTCGTGCGCAAGCCTGCGAGCCACCTCACCCCACGCTGCGTCCCGCTGGGCCTGCAACAGGGCCGTAATGTCGTCGAAAACGACAACGTAGCCTGCGGCGTGATCTTCATCGCTCGGCAGTGCGGTGCAGGCGCAGGTCAGTACGCGCCGGCCGACTTCACCGCGCAGCACGATCTGCTCGCGCCACTCGGTTTCACCGGCGTCGAGATGGACGCGCGCAACGTCGACGAATTGTTCGAGCAGCGCGTGGCCCCTGGCCACTTCCACCAGCGGCTCCCCGGCACAGCGCTCGAGGTCCACACCGAGTATCGATCCTGCCGCCTGGTTGGCGTTACGAATCTTCAGATCTGCCTCGAGCGCGAGTACGCCCGTGGACAGGCGTGCCAGAATGACTTCAAGGTTGGTGCGCTCTGCTTCAACCAGCGCCTGGCTGAGACTCGCCTCGCGTCTCGCCGTGGCAAGGCGCTGCGTCATGTCGTTGAAAGAGCTGATCAGGAAACCGATTTCATCACGCGATGGTGTGGGCAGGCGCGTGTCGAAGTCTCCCATCGCAACCGCGCGTGTACCGGCAACGAGGTCCTGGATCGGCGCGACCAGCCTGCGGGACAACACGAACGCGCCCATAATCGCGGTCAGCAGGCTCAGCAACAGCACGAAAGCCAGCGTCCAGGTCAGAAGATCCTTGAGGTCTTCTCGGAAGAACACGAGCTGCTGGTACTCCTGGTAAGACCGCTCGACGCTGCCCACCATCTTCCCAAGCCGGTCCGCAACCGGGTAGTGGGCCTGCACGACGCGCACCGGCTGTGTGCGGCTACCGCGGTACGTAAACACGACGGCCGTGCGCACTTCGACCTGGCCCGTCGCCAGCGATTCCAGGCTGACAAACGGTCGCGCCTGCTGCATCTGCAAAACCACTTCTTCGGTCAGCGGTTTCGGCAGTCGCGCTGTCGCGCTGTCACTGCTGGTCGCCAGCACGGTGTTGTTGTCGCCGTACAGTGTCATCTCGCTCGCGCCGCTTTCGCGGCGCAGCATGCCGAGTTCGAAGACAACCTGCCGGTCATTCGTCGTCGCGAGGCGCTGTGCGGCAACCTGGGTCGCCTGCAGGTTGCGGCGCTTCTGGAATTCGAGGGCAGCCTGGCTCAATGCCAGCGCGTTCTCGAGACCCTCCTCGACTTCGACATCGAACCAGCTGTCGATGCCTCGATTGATGAACTGCGTTGAAAAGTAGAAGACAACGATCAGCGGCAGCACGGCCAGGCCGACAAACATACCGACCATGCGCGCCTTGAGCTTCGCCCCCGGAACGTTGGTGCGGTAGTCGCGGAACAGGCGCGCGAGGTTGCCGATCAACAACGCGATGAGCAGGACACCGCCGACAATGTTGATCCAGAGAATGATCTCCTGCATGCGGTCGAAGTCCGCCGACTTCTCCACGGTCTGTGTCAGGAGGAACAGGGCCACGAGCGCCATGCCGACGCCGGACGCCGCGATCAGCGTATACAGGGCGCGCTTTAGCGTTCGAGCGACCATTCAAACCATTCGCTTTGTAACTGCCACTGGCCGCGCCAGAAAAACAGG
Organism: uncultured Gammaproteobacteria bacterium; assembly: GCA_963698895.1. Taxonomy (GTDB): domain Bacteria; phylum Pseudomonadota; class Gammaproteobacteria; order Steroidobacterales; family Woeseiaceae; genus UBA1847. The sequence goes on from CAVOSO010000007.1 coordinate 156,607, forward strand.
ACTCGCAGTGCGGCGGGATAGCGCTCCGTATTGAGCATGGCACGCAGCCGGAGGCGGTAGTCCGAACCGGCTTCAAGCAAGGCGTCGTCAATAACGGGGTATCCCTGGACACGGCCCAGGCTGTTTAGCGCGGAGTAGAGCGTCGCGAAGGAATCCTGATCTCCACTGTTGATACTGCGAACAATGTAGCGCTGGGTGATCGGCGAATACTCGAGCTCGTAAGTCTGTGTGAGCTCCGCATCCACCGCATCGACGATGAATCGACGCTCGCGTATCACCTGTAACTGCAGTTCGATAATCAGCGTAACGCCGCTTTCCAGTGCGGCGAGTGCCTCGGAGGACAGCACGAGTTGCAGGCGCGCATCAAGCGTGTGGACGCCGTCGAGCTGCTCTGTCGATGCGGAACGGACTTCGAAGTAACCCTCACGTTCGAGGTCCTGTGCAAAGCCCGTGCCCACGACAAGCGCAGCGACCAGTGCGAGCAAAGCGCACCGGCTGCCAGTCTTGCCTGTTCCTGCGGGTTTGGGTGACATCGACTTCTTCAGGAGACCTTCTTGACGAGGCATGCGTAGTAGAAGCCATCCAGTCCTGCCGTCCCCGGCAAAACCTGGTAGCCGCACGCCTTCCTCCGCATTAGATCGCGGATGTTGTTATTTGGCAACAGGGTGTCTTCCACCGCGTCGCCATGGGTCTCCAGGAATCCTTGCACTACGCTGTCGTTCTCCACTGCGAGCACCGAACAGGTGACATACAACAACCGCCCGCCCGGCGCCAGCACCTGCCACAACGCGCTCAGGATCGCCCCCTGCAGGGCGCTGAGATCATTGCTGTCACTGGCTCGCCGCAGCAACTTGATATCGGGATGGCGCCGGATCACTCCGGTCGCGGAACAGGGTGCATCGAGCAGAATCGCATTGTAAGGAGTGCCATCCCACCACTCCCTGGGATTGGATGCGTCGGCGACGTGAATCGTTGCATTGAGGCCAAGCCGCTCATGGTTCTCGCGCACCCGCCCGATACGCTGGACGTCGCTGTCGATAGCCGTCAGGTCAAAACCCTCACCACCGAGCTCCAGCAGGTGGCCGCTTTTGCCGCCCGGGGCGGCGCAGGCGTCGAGTACGCGGGTCGGGTTGGCGGTCATCAGCCAGCGAGCCGCGATTTGAGCGGCGGCGTCCTGGACCGATGCGTCGCCATCCATGAAGCCGGGCAGTTCGTCGACGCCACGAGGCTCCCGGAGGCGTACCGCATCCGGGATACCCGCAAGCAGGTCGGCCGCGATGCCCTCATCGGCAAGGCGAGCCTGGTACTCCGCAGCCGACTGCCGTTTCGCGTTGGCCCGCAACCACATCGGCGCGCGCGCATTGTTCGCCTCGAGTATGCCCTCGACGTCATCCGGCCAGTCCTTGCGCAGGGCATCGATCAGCCACGCGGGGTGATTCCAGGTAACTTCCTCCGTCCCCCCGAGCTGTTCGACGAGATGCTCGCGACCAAAACGGCGCATGCAGGCGTTGATGAGTCCCGCCAGTTTCGGCCGGCGCAGCTGACGAGCCGCTTCGACCGTTTGCGAAACCGCGGCGTGATCAGGAATGCGTGTGTCCCAGAGCTGGAACAAGCCAACCGCCAACAACGCGTTGACCACGCTGTCGCGCTTCTTGAGCGGCCGATCGATCAGCTGCCCGATCCAGTGCTGCAACTGCCAGTGATTGCGCACAACCCCGAAACTGAGCATGCGCAGCAGCGAACGCTCGCCGGGCGGCACGCGCCCTTCTTGTTGCGCGAGCGCGGCATCCAGCGACTGCCCGCCGCTGGCGACTGCGTCGACAACCTCTGCGGCAACCGCCCGTGTTTTTGCCCCTGCGTTTGCCATCGCTAGGCCAGCCGGGTCCCGGACAGGTCGAGCTGTCCCGCGAACTCCCGGGCTGCTACGCGACGCTTGCCGGGCAACTGCAGCTCGTCGAGGCGCAACGCGCCAGAACCACAGGCGACGACGACACCTTCCCGATCGCAGCGGAGGACAGTGCCGGGTTCGGCATCGCCGTCAACGGCGGTCGCGCGCCAGGCTTTTATGCGGGTTTCCCCGGAGAAAAAGTACGCGCCGGGGAACGGATTGTAGGCGCGCACGCACCGGGCGAGATCCGCCGCGGGCCGCGACCAGTCGATGGCGGCGTCGCTCTTCTCGATCTTCGGCGCGTAGGTCGTCTGCGACTCATCCTGTTCGGTCGCGCGGAGCTCGCCGGCCAGGATGCTGTCGAGATGCTCAACCAGTGCCGCGCCGCCAAGTTCTGCAAGCCGGTCGTGCAAGTCACCCGCGGTCTCGTCTTCACCGATTGCAATCCTGTCGATGTGAAACACGGGACCGCAGTCGAGGCCGGCCGTCATCGCCATCAGGCTCACGCCGGTCGATGCATCGCCTGCGAGAATGGCCGCCTGGATCGGTGCAGCACCGCGCCAGCGAGGCAGCGCGGACGCGTGCACATTGAGGCAGCCATGCGTCGGGATATCGAGTACGTTCTGCGGCAGGATCAGACCGTACGCCGCGACGACCATAAGGTCGGGCTGCAGCGCCGCAAGCGCTGCCGCGACGGCATCGTCGCGCAGCGTGACGGGTTGCATGACCGGTATCCCCTGCGCCTCTGCATAGCGTTTTACGGGACTCGCCGTCAGCTTCTTGCCGCGTCCGGCCGGGCGATCCGGTTGCGTCAGCACGGCAACAGGTGCGCTACCCGACTCGACGAGCGCCGTCAGTGACGCAAGCGCGAAGTCCGGCGTGCCGGCGAAAATAATCCTGGGTGAGGTCATGGTGGTGTGTGCCGGTGCAAGGCTCGCCTAGAGCGCGATCGCCCCCTGGCGGCGTTCTTTCTCCAGCTTCTTGCGAATCCGCTGGCGTTTCGCCTCGGACAGGTAGTCCACGAACAACTTGCCGTCGAGATGATCGATTTCGTGCTGTATGCACACGGCCAGCAATCCGGTGGCCTCCATCTCCCGGGTGTCACCCTTGCGATCCAGGAAGCGCACACGGATATGCTCCGCGCGCGTCACCGACTCGTAGTAGCCGGGCACCGACAGGCACCCCTCATCGGTGACGGTTACGCCATCCTTCTCGAGGATCTCGGGATTGATCAGCACATGGGGCTCCGACTTGTCCGAGGAGACATCGGCGACCAGCAGTCGCTGGTGCACGTCGACCTGCGTCGCAGCAAGGCCAATGCCCGGCGCGTCGTACATGGTTTCGAACATGTTACTAATGAGCGCTCGCAGGGCGTCATCCACCACCTCCACGGGAACCGCTTTTTTCCTCAACCGGGGGTCAGGAAACTCCAATATCTTCAGTTTTGCCATAATTTCCATTGAGCCTTTCGGCCCGCTTGCCGCGCACAATCGCTGTTTTGCAACATAATAAAACCAGCGCTGTTTTCGCGTAAATTCCTATAAATGCGACCTAAATGTTTGACTTTATTGAATAAGATGTCAGACAATGCCGCGAGAAATGCACCCTTTACGACGGTATTCGGGGCCGGAAATGTGACGTAATTAGCAGCCTCGGCAGTACCGGCACGACATAGTATAGCAACGCCTTGAAAGTACAGGCCTAAACCGAATTGTTTGTAGGGAGTCCTCGCGACATGTCACTCAGCAACACTAGCCTGAAATCCAGCCTTCGGCTGACCGCTGCCACATTGGCCCTCTCGCTGGCCGGTTGCGGGGCCAATCCGCCCGCGTACGAAAGCAGCCAAGCCACTCCGGCCTCAACCTCCGGAAGTACTTCGCTGGAGCCGACTCAGAGCAGTTACTCTGCACCCGCGGCCTATGAGCCCGTGGTCGAGCGCATCAGCGAGCCCGTGCCGCTGGCTGCAGGACACCCGAACGAGTATGTCGTCCAGGTAGGCGATACCTTGTGGGACATCGCTGCGACCTTCCTTAAAGATCCCTGGTATTGGCCCGAAATCTGGTATGTCAATCCGGACATCGTGAATCCACACCTTATTTATCCGGGTGACGTGCTTGGCCTCGTGTACATCGACGGGCAGCCACGCATCACGAACGTCCGCGCGTCGACCTATCGCATGTCACCGCAGGCGCGCGTCACGCCGCTGACCGAGGCGATCAGCAGCATTCCGTACGAGGACGTCGCCGCGTTCCTGAGCTCCGGTGTCATTCTCGAGAAAGACCAGGCCGACGCACTGCCGTACCTGCTCGAGACCCGCGGCGACCACCTGATCGCTTCGGCAGGCAATGAAATTTACGTGCGCGGCATCACCCAGGACACGCCCGGGGTTCGCTTCAGCGTCGTGCATGTCGGCGACCCGCTGTACGATCCCGATGACAACCGCCTGATCGGCTACCAGGGTATTCCCGTTGGCGACGGCCGCCTGCGTCGCGGTGGCGACCCGGCAACCGTCGCACTGACGGATACATCAATGGAAGCCAAGCCCGGCGACCGCCTGTTGCCCGAAGAGGTCGACATTCCGCTGAACTTCTTCCCGCGTACACCAAGCAGTCCTGTCGATGGCCGCATTGTTTCGGTTGTTGGCGGTGTCACGCAGATCGGCCAGTACATGGTTGTTGTGATGAACCGCGGCTCGAATGACGGTCTGTCGGTCGGCGATGTCCTGACCGTGTTCCAGACTGGCGAAGTGGTCAAGGACCGCTTTGGCGGCGGCACGGTTCGTCTGCCGGACGAAGAAGCTGGCACGGTCATGGTCTTCAAGACCTATGACCGCATCAGCTACGGCCTGGTTATGGAAGCGACGCAAGCGATCCATATTCACGACACGGTTCGCAACCCGCTCTAGAAACTCCTGATCATTTGCAATTAATACCGCGCGGCGCAGTGCGCCGACGCGGTATTATTTTGCCATGCAACAAGACCGCCGCTCCTGGCTGATCCTCGCCCACGCTTTCCTGAGCGTTGCCGATCTGCAAACGCTGCTCGATTACTTCGGTACGCCGGCCGCGATCGCCAGGCAACCTCGCAGTCGCCTCGCCGAAACAGGACTGTCCGATGAAAAATGCGCGGCCATCACGTCGCCGGACGAAGCGGCCATCGCGGCAGCCATCGCCTGGCTTGGCGACGACCGGCATCACCTTGTTGCCTGGGGTGACGAACTACCCCGAGATGTACACGCAGATCCCCGGACCGCCGCTGGTCCTGTACGTCAACGGTGACATCGACGCGCTGCATCTGCCGTCCCTCGCCATCGTCGGCAGTCGCAACCCGACGCAGGGCGGCCGTCGCAATGCCCATGATTTTGCCCGGCACCTGGCGCGCCACGGCTTCACTATCGTCAGCGGCCTGGCCCAGGGCATCGACACCGCCGCACACGAGGGCGCACTCGACGCCGGCGGCAAAACCATCGCGTTCCTCGGCACCGGCATCGATCGCGTGTACCCGGCCGGCAATCGCGATCTTGCGCATGCCGTCGCCGCCAATGGCGCGCTGGTCAGCGAATACCCGCTCGGCGCGGCACCCGAGCGCTGGCATTTTCCCGAACGCAACCGCTTGATCAGCGGACTGAGTCTCGGCACGCTGGTCGTCGAGGCGGCGCGCCGCAGCGGTTCGCTGATCACGGCACGACTTGCCGCCGAGCAGGGCCGCGAAGTATTTGCGCTGCCCGGTTCTATCCATAATCCGCTGGCGCGCGGCTGTCACGAACTCATTCGACAAGGCGCGAAGCTCGTCGAAACGGCCGCGGACATTCTTGCCGAACTGAGCCCGCTGGCAGGCCATATGCTGGAAACCACTGAAGAATCAACGGTTGGCGATGCGCCACCGGATCTTGGCGATGACGACTATGACGAGCTGCGCAAAGTCCTCGGTTACGATCCGGTCAGCATCGACGAGCTCGAAAAACAATCCGGATTGACGATCGATCAGCTTTCCTCCATGCTCCTTATCCTGGAGCTCCATGGAGAAGTGGAGTCCTTGTCCGGCGGACGATATGCCTTGGCGCGCTAGGCCGGACAGCTAAAACGATTGCGCAAGGAGTCGCTCCAGGCATGAAAGAAAACGTACTCGACGTACTGATGTATCTCTTCGAAACCTACGTCGACACAGAGGAAGACCCCGAACCCGATCAGAACGAACTGCGCATCGAACTCTCGCGAGCGGGCTTTGGCGATACGGAAATCGAGCGCGCACTCGATTGGCTGGATGGCCTTACCGACCATCAGGAAAGCCTGAACTACGGCAACCGACCGACGCACGGTACACGCATCTATCAACGACTTCGAGCACGAACGGCTCGATGCACATTGTCGCGGCTATATCACCTATCTCGAGCAGATCGGCATCCTGTCGCCACCGCAGCGCGAGATCCTGGTGGATCGCCTGCTGGCGCTGGAATCGACGGATATCGACGTCGAGCAGATCAAGTGGGTTGTGTTGATGGTGCTGTTCAGTCAACCCGGACAGGAACAAGCCTACGCGCGCATGGAAGACCTGGTTTTCGAGGAAAGCGTCGGATCATGCTGCACTAACGCCCGAACGCGGTTTCCTTGACACTTCGCGGTCAAGCACGTAATTAAACCGCGGCACAGTCCGCGGTTTTTCGTTTTTTGCACCGCAACTCAAAAGGGTCGCACCAGACAGATGTCAAAGAATCTCGTAATTGTCGAGTCGCCGGCCAAGGCCAGCACCATCAGCAAATACCTGGGCAAGGACTTCGACGTCTTGGCGTCCTACGGCCATGTGCGTGACCTGGTTCCCAAGGAAGGCGCTGTCGATCCGGACAACGACTTCGCGATGAAGTACCAGATCATCGAGCGCAACGAAAAGCACGTCAAGGCCATCATCCGCGCGCTCAAGAAGGCCGATGCCCTGTACCTCGCGACTGACCCGGATCGCGAGGGTGAGGCCATTTCGTGGCACCTGATCGAATTGCTCAAGGAAAGAAAAGCGCTCGAATCGAAGGAAGTGCATCGTGTCATGTTCCACGAGATCACCAAGCAGGCCGTGCAGGATGCCGTGGCCCATCCCCGCGAGATTTCCAGCGACCTCGTCGGCGCGCAGCAGGCGCGCCGCGCACTGGACTATCTTGTCGGCTTCAATCTCTCGCCGCTGTTGTGGAAGAAGGTGCAGCGCGGACTGTCTGCCGGCCGCGTACAAAGCCCGGCGTTGCGCATGATCGTCGAGCGCGAACTCGAGATCGAGGCGTTCAAGGCACGTGAGTACTGGACGATCGAGGCGGATGTCAGCAAGAAGGAGCAGCCCTTTCGTCGCGCCTGGTCAGCTACAAGGGCGAAAAGGTCGAACAGTTCAGCTTCGAGAATGAAGACGCTGCGCGCGATGTAGAGAAGACGATGCTCGAGGCGGCAGACGGCGAGTTCAAGGTGCTCAGCGTCACCAAGCGCCAGCGCCGTCGCAATCCGGCCGCGCCGTTTACGACGTCAACGCTGCAGCAGGAGGCCTCGCGAAAGCTCGGCTTCAACACGCAGCGGACGATGCGCGTTGCGCAGAAGCTTTACGAAGGTATCGAGCTGCCCGGCGAAGACCAGGTCGGCCTGATTACCTACATGCGAACCGACTCGGTAACGCTGGCCGACGTTGCCGTCGCCGAGATTCGCGATGTCATCGCGGAGCGCTATGGTAAGCAGAACGTTCCGGACGAGCCCAGCGTATTCAAGAACAAATCGAAGAACGCACAGGAAGCGCACGAAGCGATTCGTCCAACGTCCGTCGCACGCATCCCTGACGACCTCAAGGGCTCGCTCGACGACGACCAGTTCAAGCTGTACTCACTGATCTGGAAGCGCACGATGGCCTGCCAGATGGTGCCGGCCGTGTTCGACACGGTGGCAATCGAAATGGCGGCGGGCCGGAAGACGCCGGCCATCGCATGCGTGCCAACGGCTCCGTGCTGGTCGAGCCGGGCTTCATGGCCGTCTACCAGGAAGGCAAGGACGACTCGAAGGACGACGACGGTGACCGCCTGCTTCCCGAGATCGCCGAGGGCGACACGATCAAGCTCGACGAGTTGCGGCCCGAACAGCACTTCACCGAGCCACCCCCTCGCTTCACCGAAGCGAGCCTCGTCAAGACGCTCGAGGAATACGGCATTGGCCGCCCGTCGACGTACGCGAGCATCATCGCCACGCTCAAGAATCGTGAATACGTCGAGATGGACGCCAAGCGTTTCATCCCGACGGACATTGGTCGCATCGTGATCGGCTTTCTCACGGAACATTTCACGAAGTATGTCGATTACGACTTCACGGCTCGCCTCGAGGATGATCTCGATGAGGTTTCCCTGGGTCATAAAGACTGGGTGCCACTGCTCGACGATTTCTGGCGACCGTTCATCAAGCTCTGCGAGGAAAAGGAAGAGTCGGTTACTCGCGAGCAGGTCGCACAGGCACGCGAACTTGGCACCGACCCGAAAAGCGGCAAGCCCGTCACCGTACGCATGGGTCGCTTCGGACCCTTCGTACAGATCGGCACGAAGGATGACGAGGAGAAACCGAAGTTCGCCGGCCTGCGTCCCGGGCAGAAGATGAACGAGATCGACCTCGCGACGGCACTGGAGTTGTTCAAGCTGCCACGCAAACTCGGTGAGACCCCGGATGGCCTGCCCGTATCGGCCAGCGTCGGTCGCTTTGGCCCCTACGTGCGCTACGGCGACAAGTACGTCTCGATAAAAGACGACGACCCGTACACGATCGAGCTGCCGCGCGCCCTCGAGCTCATTGAAGAAAAGAAGATCGCTGATGCGAATCGCATCATCCTGGATTTCGAGGAGCAGGGCATCCAGGTACTGAACGGCCGCTACGGACCGTACATTACCGACAAGCAAAAGAACGCACGCGTCCCGAAGGATCGTGAGCCAAAGTCGCTGACGCTCGAGGAGTGCATAGAGCTGCTCGCCGCAGCGCCTGTACGTGGCAGTCGCGGCAAGAAGAAGACTGCCACGAAGGCCGCGACCAAGAAGAAAGCGACAAAGAAGAAGACCAAGAAAAAGGCGAAGAAGAAGACCGCGGGCAAGAAGGCCACGAAGAAGAAGGTCGCGAAGAAAAAGAGTAGCTGAATGAAAAGGTCGGTGACGCAGGCTGCGGACGTCCTCCTGCGCGGTGGTGTCATCGCGTATCCCACCGAGGGCGTGTTCGGTCTCGGTTGCCTCCCCGACGACCAGCGTGCTGTGCAGCGCGTACTCGAGATCAAGCAGCGCGACGCAAACAAGGGCCTCATCCTCATTGCGGCAAATGCCGGCCAGCTGGAGCGCTGGATCGATCTTCCTGGCGGCGCGTCGTTGCCGGCGCCGGATCCGCAGCACCCCGTAACCTGGATCGTACCGCCCGGGCCCGCCGTAACGCCGTTGTTGCGTGGCGAGCACGAGAACATTGCGGTACGCATCACCACGAACCCGACCGCGAAGGCCCTGTGTCTCGCCGCCGAATCGCCGCTGGTGTCGACCAGCGCAAACCTGAGCGGCAAACCCACGGCTCGCAACCAGAACATCCTGCGCCGGCAGTTCGGGAGCGTAGTAGACTACGTGGTTCCCGGTGACTGCGGCCCGGCATCCGGTCCGTCCGAAATTCGGGATTTCAATACCGGCAAGATCTTGCGACCCCGAAAACCATGAGCAATATCGACGACGTAAAGGACTACTTCACAAACCTTCAGAACCGGATCTGTGCGGAGCTCGAAACCCTGGACGGCAAGGCCGTGTTCGCCAGGGACGCCTGGGACCGGCCTGGCGGCGGCGGCGGGGAAAGCCGCGTAATGTCAGGGGGCCGGGTGTTTGAGCAGGCCGGCGTCGGATTCTCTCATGTGTTCGGCGAGGAGATGCCGCCGTCAGCCACGAAGAGCCGCCCCGAACTCGCAGGCAAGGCGTTCCAGGCTGTCGGCATTTCGCTGGTTCTGCATCCCCGGAATCCCTATGTGCCGACAACGCACGCCAATTTCCGTTTCTTTACGGCCGGCGAGCGCAAGCCTGTCTGGTGGTTCGGCGGCGGCTTCGACCTGACGCCTTATTACCCGTTTCACGACGATGTCGTCCATTGGCACACGGTCGCCAAGTCGGTCTGCGACCCTTTCGGCGAGGATCTGTATCCGCGTTACAAAGCGTGGTGCGATGAGTACTTCTTCCTGAAACACCGCAACGAATCTCGCGGTGTCGGCGGCCTGTTTTTCGACGATGTCAACGAGCTCGGTTTCGACAAGAGTTTCGAGTTTGTCCGCACCGCCGGCGACAGTTTTCTGACAGCCTACAAGCCCATTGTCGAGAAACGCGTAATGCATCGCTTCGGTGATCGGCAGCGCGAGTTCCAGCAGTATCGGCGTGGCCGCTACGTCGAGTTCAACCTGCTCTACGATCGTGGCACACTGTTCGGACTGCAGTCGGGCGGACGGACGGAGTCGATCCTGATGTCACTGCCTCCTACCGTTCGCTGGGCCTACAACTGGGCGCCTGAACCCGGTTCGCCCGAAGAGGTCCTGTACACCGACTACCTGCGCGCGCGCGACTGGCTCGGTGATACGGAAGACTGACGCAACTTTTTAACGCCTGGTGGCATCAAACAACCTACCAGGGGATTAGCAGCCGGCGTCGCCGGATTGGGGTCAAGAATGATGAGTACCAGCAGTAGCGAGCGATTCTCGTTGTCCGTTTTTACAGCCTCCGTGCTGACGCTTTTTGCGTCGGCCGCCGCCGCCCAAAGCTGGGATATCGGGATCAGCAGCAACGAGATCTCCACCGAAGAGCTGGACCTCGAGAGGCCGGGGTTCCCCGGCGGCAACATTCGCTCGGGCCAGGAGGGCTGGGTGCGGATGTCTTTCGTCATTGCCCCCGACGGTTCCGCAACAGACCCCCTTATTATCGACTCGAGCGGTGGTGCCGGCTTCGAGGATGAGGCCCGCAAGGTCACGAGCAAGTGGCAATTCGATCCGCTTTCGTCGGCGGCAGAGCGCCCGAACAATCTCGTGAACATCCGCTCAGAGATCTTTCGCGGTCGCGATATGGCCACGTCGAACTTCATTCGCCGCTACCGACGGATCGTCACGCAACTGCACAACGAGGAAAACGAGGACGCGCGTAGCCTCGTGGATTCGGCCTATGAACTCGGTGGCTGGAACCTGTACGAGTCCACCATGCTGTGGCTCATGCTGGGGCGGGTTGAGGGCGTCGAGGGCAACCTGGCCGGCAAGCTCGAGTTCTACCGCCGTGCTCATGGCATCGCGGAAAAAATCCAGTTGAAGCGGAAAGACCGCGTCGACCTGCTTGAGAAGATCTTCGCGATGGAGGATCACTTCGGGCAATACGCCGCCGCCATGCGCACCTACGCCGAGTTGCAGCAGGCGCTCGGCAAGACGCCTGTAAACGAGCTGATCGAAGCGCGTTCCGCCGAGCTGCGCGCCAAAATCGCCAGTGACGAAGCACTGAACGCCCAGGCGACCATCTATAACCCCTGCGATTGTGATGAAGGCCAGCCGCTCTGGTACTACAAACCGGCTCGACGGACATTCTCTTTTGCCAACCTGAGTGGTAACGTCAATAGCTTTGAAGCACGGTGCGATTCCCAACGCGTCATGGGCTCGGTAGAGCCCGGCAAGGAGTGGACGCTTGCGCCGGAATGGGGAAGTTGCAGGGTTTTCGTCTTTGGCGATGACGGTGCAACGTTCGACTTCGTCGAACACCCGTCCGAGATGCAGGATGATGTGCCGACTACGATGGCTGAGGACGATGTCCTGGATCGAAGAAATCGAGGTCAGCGAAGCTGACGGAACCCTGGCGGAAATGTACGCGCAGCTCGAACGGCAGCGCGGCAAGATCTCCAACATACTCAAGGTTCACAGCCTCAACCCGGCGGCACTGGGCAACCACCTCGACCTCTATATGACGCTGATGTTCGGCAAGTCCGGACTCAGCCGCATGGAGCGCGAAGCCATTGCGGTGGTCGTTTCCGCGAGTAACGAGTGCGAGTACTGCGTCAATCACCACACGGAGTCCCTGCGCCACTTCATCGACGACGAGGAAACGCTGAGCATGCTGGCAACCGCCGACGGCCTCGAGACGCTCGAACCTCGTCTCAGCAATATCGTGCGGCATGCAGAGAAGCTCACGACGGCACCTGCCGCGATGACCGAGAGCGATCTCGGCGAGCTCCGCGCCGAAGGGCTGTCCGACAAGGACATCCTCGACCTGACCCTGATCGTTGGCTACTTCAATTTCGTGAACCGGATTGCGGTGGGCCTTGGCGTCCAGTATTCCGCCGATGAGCTTGCGGGTTATCTGAACGACTGAATTCATGGACACCTCCCGCCTCATATTGATTCTTGCGCTGTCGTTCCTGTCCATCGACGGCCTGGCCCAGATGGAGCCATCGCCGTACGAAGTCGACAACGTGCCACTGGGCCCGGCCGAAGGGGATGATGCGGATGACACGAAGGTCTATATCGTGCAGCTCGCATCACCGTCCGCCGCGGAGCGACAGGCCGCACTGGCGGTGCCCCGCACGAAGTTCGACAGGAACAGCGCAGCCGCCAAGGCCTGGGTCGCGGACATCGAGGCGGAACAGGAACTCGTGCTGGCCAAGGCGGGACCCGGCGCCCGACCGATCTACAGCTATCGCTTCGGCCTGAACGGTTTTGCCGCGCGCATGAGCATTGCGCAGGCGCAGAAGCTCGAGAATTTGCCGGAAGTCCTCAACGTCTGGGAAGACGAGGTCCGGCCTCTCGCGACGAGCCATAGTCCGACGTTCCTGGGCCTGTTCGATGCCGACAACGGTCTGCGCAGCGTGGAAGGGCTGGACGGCGACGGGGTCGTCATCGGCGTTATCGACAGCGGCATTACCCCCGAGCACCCGGCGCTGCAGGACACGCGCGATGCCGACAAGCCGCGTGCCTGCGAGAGTAGCTGGGGACAAACGACCATCCTTGGCAAGTGGCTATGCCGTCCTTACAAGAAGCTGCCGAAGGTCGTGGTGTTCGAGCCACCGGAGGGCTGGAACGGCGACTGCATCCCGGGCGAACGCTTCGAAACCAGCGACTGCAACAACAAGCTGATCGGCGCGCGGTGGTACATCGACGGGGCGCTCGAGACGGGGCCGATCGACGAGGATGAAATTCACTCACCGCGCGATGCGGACGGACACGGCACACATACCGCGACGACGGCGGCCGGCAATCGCACGAGCGCTTCGCTGTTCGGCACCCTGGTCGGCGATATCGAGGGCATCGCCCCCAAGGCGCGCATAGCCGTCTACAAGGCTTGCTGGCTACGGCCCGGCGCCTCACGAGCGAGCTGCAATACGTCCGACCTTGCCAACGCGATCGATGCGGCCGTCGCCGACGGGGTCGATGTCATCAGCTACTCGGTCGGCAGCTCGCTGGCGCGCACCACGGCGCCGGATGACCTCGCGCTCCTCGCGGCAGCCAAGGCGGGCGTAGTGGCTGTCGTTGCGGCCGGCAACGAGGGCCCCAACCTCGGCACGATCGGTTCACCGGCCGGCGGACCCTGGGTCATTACGGCCGCGGCATCGTCACGAGCGGGCGAGTACAACGTCGAGGCCATGGAGATTACGGCGCCGCCCGGGCTGGCGGGCAAGTACGCCGTGAAGGAGGCAAGCTTCACGCCGCCGCTGCAGGACGTCGATCCGATCGAAGCCCGTCTCGTTGCCGTCGATGACGGCGATACTACGCTCGACACCGGGAACATCGGCACAGCGGCCGATGGCTGCCAACCCCTGATCAATACCGACGAAGTCAGCGGCAACATAGCACTTCTCCAGCGAACCGGCTGTCGCTTCGATGAGATGGTCAGGAATGCCGCGGATGCCGGCGCCGTCGCGGCAGTCGTTTACAACATCGCCGGCGATCCCATTGTCATGAGCGGCGACACCGGACTGTCGGATATCCCGGCACTGATGATCGGGCAGGCGGATGCGAACCTGATTCTCGCCGAATTCGACGAGGGCATCGAGGTCACGGCCGTGCTCGACAAGGGGTTCCTGCTGGCATCGAGCGACGTGGGTAACGCGATGGCGACGTTTTCGGCCCGCGGCCCCGGTCCGGTAGCCGACGTGCTGAAACCCGACGTGACGGCGCCGGGCGTCAATATTCTCGCGGGCTTCACGCCCGACTCTGCCTACTCGACGCCGGGCGAGTACTTTGCGTACCTCAGCGGCACATCGATGGCGACACCGCATGTTGCCGGCGTCGTGGCGCTGCTTCGGCAGGCTCACCCGGAGTGGTCGCCGTCGGCGATCAAGTCGGCCCTCATGACGTCGGCGCGCCAGGACATTGCAGGCACCGGCGGATTGGGCAACGCGAGCCCGTTCGATTTCGGCGCAGGACATATCGTGCCCAATGACGCGTTCGATCCCGGCCTGGTCTACGAGATAACGGATGCCGAGTACGATGCCTACGTGGCCGACATGGCAGGGCTCGCTCGTAACCTCAACCTGCCTTCGATCGCGATATCGCAACTCGCCAATTCGCAGACTGTTACGCGACGCGTCACGAATGCCGGCGACGAGACGGGAACCTACGCCGTGGAGATCTCCCCGCCACCCGGCATGGACGTCTCGGTCGTACCGAACAGCATTTCGCTCGCCCCCGGCCAATCGGCGACGTTCGACGTGACGATCACCTACCTGTCGGGTCCGCTGGAACTCTGGCGCTTCGGTTCGTTCGCGTGGCGCTCGGATACACACGTCGCGCACAGCCCGATCGCGGTTCGGCCGACATCGATTCTTGCGCCTGACGAAATCACTACCTTTGGCGGGACGGGTTCCTTCAGCTTCGATGTCGAGTTTGGTTACTCGGGCGGCTACTCACCGCAGGTGCATGGCCTGAACCTGCCTGAGATCCAGACCGGTTTCGTTGACAACGATCCCACGAAGACCTTCACTTTCCGTGAAGACAACGGCGTCACGCAGCACGGTTTCGTTGTGCCAGCGGACCAGCTCTATGTGCGCTTCGCAATGTTCGATGCACTGACGGACGGCGACGACGATCTCGATATGTACGTCTACTACTGCGGCACGCAGCCTGGCCAGTCCTGCACACGACTGGGCGAGAGTGGCGAACCGACATCCCAGGAACGTTTCGACATTTACCGACCCGCGGCCGGTATCTACGGCATCCTCGTGCATGGCTTTGAGACCGACGAGGTCAGTGGCGGGCCCGGCTCAAACTACCGCGTCCTCAAATGGAATTTCGGCGTCACGGACGACGCTGGAAACATGACCGTGAGCGGCCCTGCCTTCGTCGCCGCGGGCACCACCGATACCGTGACCGTGAACTGGTCAGGGCTCGGGGCGAATACGATCTACCTCGGCGGCATTTCTCACAACACACCGCAGGGCCTGTCTGACCTGACGCTGATTACGATCGGTAACTAGGTCAGCCAGCCCCTCGCTTTCGCCCGCCGCGAATACCAGATCTCGAAAACGCAGATCACGATCACCGTTATCGGCAGGAACAGCCATATGGCATCGAAGTGCTCGAGCGCACCGCGCAGCACGTAGGCATCGACGTCCTGCACCAGCGCACCGATCAGCGAGATCACGAACATCGGGATTGCCCACGACTTGCGCAGCAACAGCAAGATGACGCCCAGCACCCCGGCGTTGACGGCGAATGCGTAACCCGCATGCGCCCAGGCCGGCGTGTTAATGACATGAGCGACCTGCTCCAGGTTATACCCCGCGTCCTCGAGCTGATCGGCCGTGATGATCGACATCAGGTAGTACTGGTACAGGCCCGAAAGGTTCCAGACCGCGAGCAAGCCACCGGTTATCCAGAACCCCGTGCCCGGCTTACTTGTTGATTCTTCTGACATTTTGATCCCCTCCAGCAAACTGAAACCCAGTACCTGTGGGCAATTGTAATCGCTAATTCTGCCGGGAACGCAAAAAATGCGCGGATGGAGCGTACTAGCTCATCTTCGCGCATGGCTTGTGGCGGAAGCAGCCGGTCACGTGATCGTTGACGAGGCCCGTCGCCTGCATGTGCGCGTAGATGATCGTGCTGCCAACGAAGCGGAAGCCGCGCTTCTTGAGATCTTTGCTCAGGGCATCGGATTCGGGTGAGGTGGCGGGCACGTCGCTGTCCTTCCTGAAGTTGTTCTGCAGGGGCTTGCCGTCGACGAAGCCCCAGATGTAATCGCTGAAGCTGCCAAACTCTTCCTGGACCCGCAGGAATGCCCGGGCGTTGCTCACGGTCGACTCGATCTTGAGCCGGTTGCGTACGATTGACGGGTCCAGCAGCAACTTCTCGATGCGCTTCTTGGTGAAACGCGCGACCTTCTCCGGATCGAACCCCGCGAACAGTTTTCGGTAGCCGACGCGCTTGTTGAGGACGGTGGACCAGCTCAGGCCCGCCTGGGCACCTTCGAGCGTCAGGAATTCGAAGTGCGTAAGGTCGTCATGTACCGGGACGCCCCACTCTTCGTCGTGGTAGCGAATGTAGTCGAGGGTGGTGCCCTCTGCCCACCTGCAACGCTTTATCGTTTTGCTCATGACAGGCGAATGTACACAAAAAAGCCCGCGCAATGCGCGGGCTTTTCTGTTTCATGTGTGAAGAAACTTAAGCGGAGCCGCCGCAGCTACCTTCGCCACACTTGCCTTCGCCTTCTTTCTCGCCGCAAGAGCCCTCACCTTCCTTCTCACCGCAGCTACCTTCACCTTCTTTCTCGCCGCAAGAGCCTTCGCCTTCCTTGTCGCCGGCTTCACCGCAGGAACCTTCACCACAGGAGCCTTCGCCTTTCTTGTCGCCTTTGTCGCCACCGCAAGAGCCTTCGCCCTCACCCAGCATGTAACCGACTTCGAGATTCGAAATCGAGAATGGGCTTTCGGCCGTATCCGCCGCATTGACTGCGCCTGAAATTGCGAACGAACCGGCCAATGCCGCGCCTACAGCCAGTGCTACCGGCCTGATTACTTTCTTCTCTGCCATTTTCTTCTCTCCTACCAGGATTGATGCCCGCGACCGGGCGCTTGTTTTCGGTGCGGAACGTTAGGTCGTCCACGTCACCGAGTTGATTACCTTTTCTTGAATCGACTCGAGCGGCTCTTCGCGATTGCCGATGAACGCGATGCTGCCCTTGCCGAAGGGAAGAATTACCCCTTTTACGTTCTCACCGTCAATTGGCAATGCTTCTGCAATACGCTCCTCGGGCATGAGCAGTATTGTGACCGGGCCGTACTGTCCCTGGACAACCAGGTGCGGCACGGTGTTGCCGTTGATAATACAGGGTTGCGCGTAGGTGATGAGTTCCGCACCGCGCTCATAGGACGCCAGCGAGGCCGGAATAGCACGCGCAAGCCGCTCATCGGAAACCGCTTCGTCCGTCACCTGCAGTGCCCAGGGTTCGTGGTCCAGGTGCGCGAGGACCGCGTCCGGCAACGAGTCGTAGCTGCGGAATAGGTCGTGCGTACGTATCGTTATCGAAACCGCGAGTACGACACTTGCCGCCAGCGCATACCAGAGGAGCGTCCGCGAGCGCTTGCGGACCGGCAACGTCGCAACATTGTCCGCCTCGATCGCGGGAAGCTCGGGCATCCTCAGCGCAGGGACATCGATCTGAAGGGCTTTCGCTATCTTCAGGTCCAGGTCCCGGAACTCATTGTCGTGTTCGCCTGTCATTCTTTCGCAACGCTGTCCTTCAGCTTGTGTCTCGCCCGATGCAGCCGTGTCAACACGGCACCCTGCTTCAGGCCCATCATCTCTGCGATTTCGTCCGTGCTGTAGCCCATAAGGACCTGCAGTACGAGCGGCTCGCGGTAGCCGTCCTCAAGACGGAAGATCGCTTCGCGCAAATCGTCTATCTTGCCGTCCGGCGTCTCGGCAATCAGTGCTGCCTGTGACGCTGTCAGGTTGTCGATGTCGACCGTTTCCAGCCGACGTCGCTCGAAGTAGCGGGCATTCTCCCGGCGGACGATGGTCAGCAGCCAATGCTTGGCCGCCGCGTCGTCTCGCAGCGAGTCGAGGGACTTCCAGGCGCGCAAGAGCGCTTCCTGGACGACATCTTCGGCAACCGCCGTGTCCCGGCTGAGCCAGGCGGCGAAGCGATACATGTCCTGGTGAAACACCGTGACGAGGCTGTCAAACCTCTGTCGGCGCGTTCCCTCGGCACTACTACTGTTCATTCGAGATGACCCACTCCTGCTGACATTTATTACGAGATCGGAATAAAAAGGATCTTAACCGTGGAAACCGTACCTAAATACAGGGAAAATAAGTACTTCTTTTCGTTATTCTGAATAGCTATGAGTGTCATCGTCCCCCGGACAGTTCCCCTGGATTCGCATGCGTCGAAATCGGCGCACCAAGGCCCTGCGCGACCTGGTGCAGGAAACGACCTTGTCGAGCTCCGATTTCATTTACCCCGTCTTCGTCCTCGAAGGCAAAGGGCGTACTGAGGATGTTCCCTCGATGCCCGGTATTTCTCGCAAGAGCATCGACCTGCTACTGACCGAGTTGACCGAGGCTCGAGGCCTTGGCATTCCGGCAGTCGCCCTGTTCCCGGTCATCGACCAGGAGAAGAAGAGCCTCGACGGCAGCGAATGCGCCAACCCCGATGGCCTCGTGCAACGCACGGTCCGGGCAATCAAGGAAGCCCTGCCCGAGCTCGCCGTCATGACCGACGTTGCGCTCGATCCGTACACGACCCACGGACAGGACGGCATTATCGACGACGACGGCTATGTACTGAACGATGTGACGGTCGACATGCTCGTCCGCCAGGCCGTATCGCACGCCGATGCCGGCGCCGACATCGTGGCGCCATCGGATATGATGGATGGGCGTATCGGTGCGGTGCGGGCAGCGCTCGAAGACAGGGGGCATGTCAACACGATCATCATGGCCTATTCGGCCAAGTTCTCGTCCAGCTTTTACGGACCCTTCCGCGATGCCTGCGGCTCTGCGGCAAACATCAAGGGTGGCGACAAGCACACCTACCAGGTGTCGCCGGCCAACAGCGACGAAGCCGTGCGTGAAGTCGGTCTCGATCTCGATGAGGGGGCTGACATGGTCATGGTCAAGCCGGCTATGCCCTACCTCGATATCGTGAGGCGCGTAAAGGACACCTACGAGGTACCGACGCTCGCGTACCAGGTCAGCGGCGAGTACGCGATGCTCAAGGCCGTTGCACAGAATGGCTGGCTCGATGAGCGGGCCGTCGTGTTAGAGTCTCTGCTTGGTATGAAGCGTGCCGGCGCCAACGCAATACTGACGTACTTCGCCATCGACGCAGCACGTTGGCTCGCGGAGAGTGCATGACAACGATTGACCGTTATGGAGTGATGGGCTACCCGGTATCGCACAGCCGTTCTCCCGTCATCCACCGCCTGTTCGCGCTCCAGACCGGGCAGAACATCCAGTACGAACTACTCCAGATTACTCCCGAAAAGCTGAGTGTGGCCGTTCGCCAGTTTCAACGTACCGGCGGCAAGGGCCTGAATATCACGGTGCCGCACAAGACCGAAGTGACGAAACTCTGCGATCACCTGAGTGAGCGCGCCGCGACAGCCGGCGCCGCCAACACGCTGTCGTTTCGTGACGGCGAAATCCATGGGGACAATACCGACGGCATCGGCCTGCTCCGCGACCTGGTCATCAACCTGGGCGTTACGCTTGAGGACGCGAACATCCTGATCCTGGGCGCCGGCGGCGCCACGCGCGGGATCGTAGGCCCACTGGTGGAAATGCAGCCCAAATCGCTGTGCATTGCGAACCGGACCCTCGAAAAAGCCCAGGTTCTTGCCGATCACTTTGCGCGGTCGGGCCCGGTCAGTGCCTGTCGCTTCGACGACGTGCCGGTAACCGAGCAATACGATCTCATCATCAATGCCACGTCGGCCGGCGTCACGGGTGACGTGCCGCCTTACCCCGCCGCGGCGATTTCACCGGGCACGCTGTGTTACGACCTGTCGTACGGCCTGAAGCCGACACCGTTCAGCGTCTGGGCCCGCGAGCAGGGCGCCGAAAGATCCATCATGGGGTGGGGCATGCTCGTCGAGCAGGCCGCCGAATCTTTTCACATATGGCGCGGCGTGAGGCCCGAGACGGCTCCCGTCCTCAAGCAGATGAAGATTACGGCTTGAGACTCCCCGGGCGGCCGGCACGGCGCTGAACGCCATGCATAACTTCATCAAGCAGAACTTCCGGTGGATCGCCGGCGGCTTCGCGCTGACCTTTTTCTCCAGCTTCGGACAAACGTATTTCATTTCGGCCTCAATCGCCGAGTGGCAGGCTGCGTTCAACCTGAGTCACGGCGAATTCGGTCGGCTCTACATGTATGCCACGCTGGGTAGTGCCGCATGCCTGCCCTTTCTTGGCCGGCTGGTCGACTATGTTGCGGCCGAAAAAATGATCGCGTTCGTCGTGCCGGTACTGGCGAGCGCCGCGCTACTGGCCGGGTTTGCAACGTCAATAGTGACGCTCGTGTTCGCCATCTTCATGCTGCGCCTGTTCGGCCAGGGCATGATGACGCACATGGCCCTGACGGCGACCGGGCGCTGGTTTCATGCCGAGCGTGGCCGGGCCGTTTCACTCGTTGTGCTCGGCCACCAGGGCGGCGAGGCCACCATCCCGCTGGTGTTCTCGGCGATCACGCTGGCCTATGGCATACGGGCGGGGTGGTCCATCGCCGCGCTCCTGTTGCTGATCGTCGGTCTGCCGTTTTGCTACTGGGCCTACAGCACACCACGGCAACCGCATTCCCCCGGTGCCACGTCGGAAAAACCGGTGCCTCTCGTGCGTAGCTGGACGCGCCGGGAAGTCGTTCGTGACCCGGTCTTCTGGGTATTGCTCACGGGTGTGCTCGCGCCCGGGTTTATCGGTACGACGATCTTCTATCACCAGGACTACATGGCAACCCTGAATGGCTGGCCCCCGCAGCTTTTCGCAACGTCCCTCGTGGTATTGTCGTTGACCACCGTCGCGGTCGCGTTGCTGATCGGTGCGCTAGTGGATCGACACGGTGCCGTTTCCGTTTTGCCGTTTCTCCTGCTACCGCTAGCCGCCTCATGCGCAGTGTTTGCGCTTGGCGGTCCCCCTTTCACGTTGTACGTAGCCATGGTCTTGCTGGGCATCAGCTACGGCGTGTCATCGACGTTGTTCGGCGCGTTGTGGCCGGAGGCGTACGGAACGGTGTATCTCGGCTCGATTCGCGCGGTTACGGTGTCGGCTGTCGTGATTGCCACGGCGGCGGGCCCGGGACTGACGGGTACATTGATCGACCAGGGCATCGCGCTGCCGCGGCAGATGCTGTACCTGGGTGGCTACTGTCTGCTCGCAACTGTGGCGATGAGCGTCGCCGCCTTCTTGCTGCGGCGACGCGCGAGATCCACACGTTGAGCTCGCGGCCGGCAAGCGTCAGCGCATCGTGACAAGCTCCTCCGAGCTGGTCGGATGGATTGCCACCGTGTCGTCGAAGTCCTTCTTGGTTGCGCCCATGCGCATCGCCACGGCGAAGCCCTGCATCATCTCGTCCGCGCCTTCACCAATGACGTGACAACCTACGACGCGTTCGTCCTTGCCAACCGTTACCAGTTTCATGACGGAGCGCTGCTTGTTGGTGCCAAGCGCATAGTACATGCCGATGAACCCGGACTCGTAAACCTTGACGTCGTCACCGTACTCGGCGCGGGCCTCTTTCTCGGTCAGGCCAACGGTGCCAATGGTCGGGTGGCTGAAGATCACCGTCGGTATCAGGTTGTACTCGAGGTGCCGGCCCTCCATGCCGCC
This sequence comes from uncultured Gammaproteobacteria bacterium, assembly GCA_963698895.1. Taxonomy (GTDB): domain Bacteria; phylum Pseudomonadota; class Gammaproteobacteria; order Steroidobacterales; family Woeseiaceae; genus UBA1847. Next base: position 178,295 of record CAVOSO010000007.1, read on the forward strand.
ATCGAGACGGTCGGCCAGGCGCCGGCCGGCAGCAATCGCTACCGGCGTCAGGGCTGCCCTGCCGGTCACGTCGCCCAGCGCGTAGATGTTCTCCACATTCGTCTGCTGGAAGTCGTCCGTCGGGATGAAGCCGTCCTGATCCTGCTCGACCCCCGCGGCCGCGGTATCGAGCGTCTCGGTGTTCGGCGAGCGGCCGATCGCCCACAGGAGGCAGTCGACGGGCCCGAACGTCCGGCCGTCCTCCGCATGCAGCACGAGGCCATCGGCCGTCTGCTCAACCGACTGAGGTATCACGCCCGTTTCCAGCTCGATGCCATTCTTGTCCATGGCCGCCATCAGCTCGGTGCTCAGCATCGAATCGAAGCTGCGCAGGACACTCTCCTTGCGGACGACGAGTTGCACATCGGAGCCCAGGGCATTGAAAACACCTGCGAGCTCAACGGCGATATAGCCGCTGCCGGCGATCAGCACACGTTGTGGCCGGTCTTCCAGCTCGAAGAACCCGTCCGACGTTATGCCAAGTTCGGCGCCCGGGATTTGCGGGACCATCGGTCGGCCACCTGTTGCAATAACGATACGATCGGCATTGTAGGTTCTGCCGTCCACATCCAGTGTGTGCGCATCGACAAAACGGGCCCTCCCGGCGATATAGCTAACGCCGCGATTGTCGAGATTGCGCCCGTAAATGCCGTTCAGGCGCTCGATGTAAGCGTCGCGCCGGGCCTTGAGGCCGCGCCAGTCATGCCCGCCCACCTGGACGTCGAAGCCGTAGTCGGCCGCGTGGTGAAACGCGTGCGCCTGGTGTGCCGCGTACCACATGACCTTCTTCGGCACGCAACCGACATTGACGCAGGTGCCCCCCAGCGGGCCGGACTCAATGACCGCGGCTTTCACGCCATACTCTGCCGCGCGTTGCGCATGGGCGAGCCCGCCACTGCCTCCGCCAATTACGAGAAGGTCAAATCGTTCCGTCACTTGTTTTTCTCCTTAGATGTTCTCGGTATGGGCTCCGGTCGGGCCATAAGCCTGTGCTAATATGCGGCGCCAGAATAGGATATCAACAGCCCCATGACCAACCCGCTTCTCGATACATCGTCACTACCCCGCTTCGACGAGATTCAGCCTGAGCATGTACTGCCCGCGATCCGCAAGGTGATCGAGGATAATCGTGCACAGCTTGACGCTCTCTTGAATTCGGGCACTGCGCCTGACATCGACGCACTCGTGGCACCCGTAGAGCATATGGATCACGAGCTCGGCCGGGTCTGGTCGCCTGTCAACCACCTGCACAGTGTACTTGGCTCCGCGGAATGGCGTGAGGCCTATAAACAGGCCCTGCCCCTACTGACCGAGTACGGCACCGAAATATCACAGAATGTCGACCTGCAGCGTGCCTATGCCCAGGTCAGCAAGAACCTGCCTGCGGAGGCAAGTGAGGCAAGCCGTAGCGCCGTCGATCATGCCCTGCGCGACTTCCACCTTGCCGGCGTCGACCTGGAGACATCGGCGAAAGATCGCTTCAAGGCCATCATGCAGGAACTGGCCAAAGTGCAGGCCGACTTCGAGCACAATGTCCTGGATGCCACGGACGCCTGGAAGCTGCCGATCACCGACGCCGACAACCTCATCGGCCTCCCCGAGGGGCTGCTCGCCCGGGCGGCAGACGACGCGAAAAAGGCGTCCCTGGACGGCTGGCTACTGTCACTGGACTACCCGACCTACGACGCTGTGCTCAAGCACGCGGAGTCGCGGGACCTGCGCGAAGCGATGTACCGTGGCTGGGTGACACGCGGCTCGGACCAGGGACGGGACCCCAAGTGGGACAACAGCGAAGCGATCGAGAAGATCCTTGCGCTGCGCCACGAGGCAGCCAACCTCGTCGGTTTCAGCAACTATGCCGAGTACTCGCTCGCCACGAAGATGGCCGACTCGCCCGCGGAGGTCATCGGCTTTCTGCGTGAGCTGGCGGCTCACTCGCGCCCGGCTGCAGAGCGGGAGCTGGCCCAGCTCACCGAGTTTGCCGGCATGCACCTCGAGGCATGGGATATCGCGTTCTGGCTCGAGAAGTTCAAGCAGGACCGGTACTCGATATCCAACGAAGAGTTGCGCGCCTATTTCCCGGCTACGACCGTCAAGGAGGGCCTGTTCGACCTGGCATCGCAGCTCTATAGCGTCGAACTGACCGTCGATCCCGATGTCCCGACCTGGCATGAAGACGTCCGCTATTTTTCCGTACGCCAGGATGGCGAGCTCCTGGGCGGCTTTTACACCGACCTTTACGCCCGCAACGGCAAGCGTGCGGGCGCATGGATCGATGAGTGTGTTACGCGCCAGCGGCTCAACGGTTATTCAACCCTGCCGGTCGGCTACCTCGTCTGCAATTTCGAGCCGCCTAACGATGCGGGCGTGTCGCTGCTCACGCACGACGAGGTCGTCACGCTGTTCCACGAGTTTGGCCACATGCTGCATCATCTGCTGACCAGGGTGGATTTCCCGAGCGTGGCGGGAGTCAATGGCGTTCCCTGGGATGCCATCGAGCTACCGAGCCAGTTCATGGAGAATTTTGCCTGGAGCTACGAGGTGCTGACGCGCTGCTCCTCGCATCACGAATACAAGCAGTCGCTGCCGCGAGACCTGTTCGACAAACTGGAAAACAGTCGTCACGCCGGTGCCGCACTCGCGATGTTGCGCCAGATCGAACTCGGCCTTTTTGATTTCCTCGTTCACAGCGACTACAACCCCGACACACCCGTGCCGGTGCTGCAGGTGCTTGCCGAGGTTCGTGACGAAGTTGCGCTCGTCAAGCATCCCGACATCAACCGCCTTCCGCATGCGTTCTCGCATATTTTTGCGGGCGGCTACGCGGCCGGTTACTACAGCTACAAATGGGCGGAGGTGCTTGCCGCCGATGCGTTCAGCGCGTTTGAGGAAGCGGGCATCTTCGACCAGGCGACGGCGCAGCGATTCCGCCACGAGATTCTTGAGGTGGGTGGCAGCCGCGACATCATGGAAGCCTACATCGCTTTCCGCGGTCGCAAACCGACGGTAGACGCGCTGCTGCGACAGACGGGCATCGAAGTTTGATGAAAATCGCAACGTGGAACGTAAACTCGATGAACGTGCGAGCGCCGCATGTTGTCGAGTGGTTGCAGAATAACGATCCGGACGTCCTGGTCCTGCAGGAAATCAAACAGGTTTCCGACAAGTTCCCGGCAGAAACATTTAAAGAACTCGGTTACCACTCCATTGCCAGCGGTCAGAAGACCTATAACGGCGTCGCTGTTGTCAGCAAGACGCCGGCAACGGACCCCGTTACCGACTTTCCCGACCTCGACGACCCCCAGCGTCGCATCCTGGCCAGCACGATCAACGACGTGCGGGTCGTTAACCTCTATATCCCCAACGGCTCCGAGGTGGGTTCGGATAAGTACGAGTACAAGCTGAACTGGCTGAAGTCGCTGCATGACTTTCTCGAGGCGGAGATGCAGCAACATGAGAACGTCGTGGTGCTGGGTGACTTCAATATAGCGCCGGCGGATGAAGACGTGTATGACCCGGACGCCTGGGGCGATGCTGTGTTGTGCAGTCCACCCGAACGCCAGGCACTGCGTGACCTCATCGACCTCGGTCTTACGGATGTCTTCCGCAAGTTCGAACATCCTGAGAAGACGTTCAGTTGGTGGGACTATCGCGCCGCAGGTTTTCGGCGCAACGCGGGCCTGCGAATCGACCTGATTCTCACGAGCAAAAAGATGACGGCACGATGCACCGCAAGTTACGTAGACAAGGAACCGCGCGCGTGGGAGCGCCCGTCTGATCACGCCCCCGTGGTCGCCGAGTTTGACGGCTGATCTTACATATTCCCTGTTTTGTCGCTGTGGCCTTCGACGGTCGCGTGTAAAATGACAAACAAAAAAGCGCAGGGATTTATGTCGCAGGATCGCCGTAACGATTACGACGTCACCAACACCGTGCAGGTCAGTGATCCTGTAGCGGTGCGCAATGCTGTGCATGCGCTGTATGCGGAAACGTTCCCGGGCATGTCTTTCGACAAACTGTGGCTCGCCTTTTACGATTTCGAGCGCTTGTTCACTGGCCGCTACCCCGGCTACCTGGGCTGCGATACGACCTACCATGACATGCAGCACACGCTGGACATGACCCTCGCCGTGGCCCGCCTTGTCTGCGGCTACGAGCGCAGCGTCGAGCCGACCGATCGCCTTGGCCCCGCACGCGCACAGATGGCGGTTGTTACGTCACTGTTCCACGACTCCGGTTACATTCGCCACACCACGCGCGACAAGGACTTCTCGAACGGTGCCGAGTTCACGCTCTACCACGTGTCGCGCAGCGCGGACTTCCTGAGACGATACCTTCCGGAGCTTGGGCTCGCCAAGGACATTGGCGTGGCCAGCATGATCGTGCACTTCACCGGTTACGAACTCGACCTGGACAATATCGAACTCGAGGACCCGCGCGACATCATTTGCGGTCACCTGATCGGCACGGCCGACCTGATCGCGCAGATGGCTGATCGTTGTTATCTCGAGAAGTGCCGCGACCACCTGTACAACGAGTTTGTCGTCGGCGGTGTCGCGGTAGAGAACGCGAAGCCGGGCGAATTCATGGTTCGCTATCGCTCCGGCAACGACTTGCTGAGAAAGACACCGACGTTCTATCAGCAGGTCATGCGCGAACGCCTCAATTCGAAGTTCAACCGGGTCTACCGGTACATAGAAGTGCTGTACAACGGGCAGAATCCTTACATTGACGCCATTCGCAATAACATCACGCACCTCGTTCGTATTCTCGAGTCGGGCGACTGGTCGCTGTTGCGTCGCAAGCCCGGCTGTTTCCTGGGGGTCGCGGCGGCGGTGCAGGATATTGAAAAGCTGGTTACCGCGCAGCTGGCTGCGTTCAAGGGTGCAAGAGTTCGCCCGGACGATTCCCTGTTAATGCCTGTCTGATTGCTCGCGCCATTTGCGCAGCGCAAAGAACTGAACGCGCGTTAGTCGGCGGTTGGCGAAGAACGCCGCGAATCCTGCCGCGACAACGGCAAAGAAACTGTCCGCCACCGTCCATACCTCGGCAAAGAATACCGGCCAGGTCATGACCGTGACCGAGCGCAGCGTTTCCACGGTAGTGATGCCGTAATTGCCCGCCGTCGTCGATGCGCCCAGGACGATATTGCTGACGATCGCGCCGGCGAGCGCCATGACCGTGGCGAGCGCCGGGAAGCGCCAGTCGACGCCCCGGCCGGCGTAACGAATAGCCAGGCCGAGCATCGTACCCAGCACGACCGTCATCCAGGGAAACACGCGGTCGGTCAGCACCGACAGGTAGACCCAGAGAACGCAAAAGACCACGACGACGATCAGGCTCGCGACGATAGCATTCCGCAACGACTGGGCGCGCACCAGGCGCCCGCCGTCTGCGGCGCTTACATCAAGGCCGCTACCATCGCCGTGTTTCTTGCGCAGGCGCAGCGGGTTCGGGTTCGGTTTCCTGGTCATGTGTCGAGAGTGAGTCGGACGGGTTGCAATGCTAGACTGCCAGCCAGTGACTATGCCAGCAAATACTATGAATATCGTGCTCATTTCGGGCGGCGCGTCCGGCATCGGCCGACGCACCGCGGAGCGGTTTCTTGCACAGGGCGATAACGTTCACATCTGCGACGTTTCACCCGAGCTCGTGAACGACTTCCTTGCCAACAACCCCGGCGCGACGGGCTCGGTTGCCGATATCGGCGATCGCGGCGACGTCGACCGGGTATACGCGGAGTTCGGGACGCAGTACGAAAGACTGGATGTTCTCGTCAACAACGCCGGGGTTGCCGGTCCGTCTGCTCCCGTCGACCGGCACGATGAGGACGCGTGGGACGACTGTATTCGTGTAAACCTGAGCGGTACTTTCTACATGACCAGGCGCGCCGTGCCTCTTCTGCGCAAATCGAAGGGCGGCTCGATAGTCAATATTTCGTCGACCGCCGCGCTCCATGGCTACCCGATGCGCTCGGCCTACGCGGCGAGCAAGTGGGGCATGATGGGCCTGATGAAGACGTGGGCGATGGAACTGGGCCCCGAGGGCATCCGCGTCAACGCCGTGTGCCCAACCAGTGTGGAAGGTGCCCGCATCGATGCGGTCATCGCGCGCGATGCGGAGCAGCGTGGGCTTCCCGTTGAGAAGGTTCGCGAAGTTTACCTGCGGCAGACGTCGATGCGGACTTTCGTCTCCCCCGACGACGTCGCAGATACGATCCTCTTCCTGGCGTCTGATGCTGCCAGAAAGATTTCCGGCCAGTCGATTTCGGTCGACGGCCATACCGAGGGCCTGTCCAACTGGCTCGACTAAGTTAAGGAGCACAAGTGCGCGCAGCATGGTTTGAATCATTCGGGTCTGCAAAGGACGTTTTGCAGGTTGGCGATCGGGAGACGCCTGTCGCCGGTCCGGGCGAAGTCCTGGTCAGGCTTGCAACAAGTGGCGTAAATCCGTCTGACGTTAAGAAACGTGCCGGGTCGTTCCCGGACCTGCTCGATGGCGGGTTCGTCATTCCGAACAGCGACGGTGCGGGCATCATCGAGGCCGTCGGCGAGGGCGTGGACGCATCCCGGGTCGGCGCACGCGTGTGGATCTACCAGGCACAGTACGGGCGGCGCTTCGGCACGGCGGCCGAGTACGTTGCTATCGATTCCCGTCGCGCTCCCGTGCTCCCGGAGGCAGCAAGCTTCGAGGTGGGCGCCTGTCTTGGTATCCCCGTGATGACGGCGCACCGCTGTGTCTTTGCGGATGGTGATGTTGCCGGACAGACCGTTCTCGTGACGGGTGGCGCCGGTCGCGTAGGACATTACGCCGTGCAGTGGGCCAGCCAGGCGGGAGCCACCGTTATTGCGACAGCCAGCAGCGATGCCGATCGCGAGGTCTGCCTGTCGGCGGGTGCGCAGCACGTTGTGAATCACCGTGCCGACGACGTTGTCGCTGCGATCATGGCGGCGACAGACGGCAAACCGGTGGATCGCATCGTGGATGTCGAGTTTGGTGGCAACCTGCCGATCTCTGTGGAGGTACTCCGCATCGGCGGCACGATTGCAACCTATGCATCGACACAGGTGCCGGAGCCGAAGCTGCCGTTCTTCCGGCTGATGTACAAGGACATCACGATTCGCTGCGTCATCGTGTATGCCATGCCGGAGGAGGCCAAGGAACACGCTATCGCCGACATCGAAAGAGCACTGGCTAACAGCGCTTTGCAGCATCGGATCGCACAAACGTTGCCGCTTGAGCGCATCGCCGAGAGCAATGAGATCATCGAACGGGGTAGTATTCGGGGGGCTGTCGTTCTCACGATCGACTAGACAACAAGAATAAGACCGGGGGGCATGGATGGAGCAAAGCCGCATAGACTGGCCCAGCTTTGTGCTTTGCGCGCTGATTCTGGTCGGTGCGAGCTTCCCCCTGTTTGTCTACCCTGAGGCCTCCGAGGCGGCGCTCGAAACGCTATACGCCTTCATCAGCGGCAAGCTTGGCCTTCTCTACCTGCTGGCCAGCGTTGCGGCGATCGGTTTCCTTGTGTGGCTGGGCTTCAGTCGCTACGGCGCCGTTAGGCTCGGGGAAGCCGATGAATCGCCGGAGTTCCGCGAGATCAGCTGGGTCGGCATGCTGTTCTGTGCCGGTGTCGGCGCGGGGCTGCTTTACTGGTGCGCCACGGAGTGGGCCTTTTACTACGACGCCCCACCGTTCGGCGCGACACCGCGTAGCGTCGAGGCGCGGGAGTGGGCATCGACCTACGGACTGTTTCACTGGGGCTTTACGGCCTGGGCATTCTATTGTCTGCCGGCCATCGCGATAGCGTATCCCTACTACCGCAAGAATCTCGACATCCTGCGTTTCAGCGTCAGTTGCCACTGGTTTCTGCAAGGCAACGAGCACGGAGCGCTGGCGCGGACGATCGATCTGCTGTTCATGATCGCGTTGCTGGGCGGCGCCGCATCGAGTCTTGGTTTTTCTACCCCGATGATCGCGGCGTGTGTCGGTTGGCTCTTCGGGATCGAGGTCGACAATACCCTGGAAATTGCGATCGTCGTCTTGTGCATGCTCCTGTTCTCAGTGAGTGTCTGGCTGGGCCTGAAGAAGGGCATCAAGCGGCTCAGCGACATCAATGTGCTGCTCGCATTCGGCCTGTTACTGTTTATTCTCATCGTCGGCCCCACGGCGTTCCTGCTCAAGACCAGCCTGAACAGCGTCGGCCTGATGGCGGACAACTTCCTGCGGATGAACTTCTGGACGGACCCGTTTACCGAATCCGGGTTCGTGGAGAGCTGGACCGTTTTCTATTGGGCCTGGTGGATAGCGTTTGCCCCGTACGTCGGGTTATTCGTTACCCGCATTTCGCGAGGGCGGACCATTCGGCAGGTGATTTTCGGCATGCTGGTCTGGGGCTCTCTCGGCAGCTGGCTGTTCTATATGGTCATGGGTAACTACGCGATGTTCCTCGAGCTGTCCGGGCAACTGGATTTCACCGGGATCCTGAAGTCGCTGAATGGCAGCGCGGCCATTGTCGCCATGCTCGAGCAGCTTCCGCTCGCGGCACTGGTCATCACGGTGTTCTCGATTGTGTCGATAATCTTCGCGGCAACGACCTATGACTCGGCGTCCTACACGCTGGCATCGAGTGCGACACTGCACCTCAAGGCCGGCGATGACCCGGCACGCTGGCACCGTGTGTTCTGGGCGCTTGCGCTGGGGCTGATGCCAGTCGCGCTAATGTTGTTGCAAGGGAACCTGCGACCAATCCAGGTGATACTGCTGGTCGTGTCGCTGCCGATCCTGTTCGTCGGCATCGCGATGTCGGTGTCACTGGTCAAGACGCTGCAGACCGACATCGCTTGATAAGTTCATCGGCGAGTTCGCCGCGCAAACCGATCGTAACGGGCGGCGAGGCAAACAGCTCGAACACCTGCTGTTGTCCGACGCGCGCGACATAGCGAATGTGCGTGCCGGGGATCTTGAGCGTATCCGGACAATCGTCTGGTAGCGGCCCCTTGTAGGTCAGCCAGAAACCGAAATCGTCTATCGTGGCGTCGAATTTCGCGGCGATCGCGAGGCTTCTCAGGCCGCCGCGCCCGGCGCCGAACTGAACGTCCTGGCCGGGATACAACACCTGTGATGGCTGCCGGTTGGACGCGTAGGACTGTGCCAGCCGCAGCCAGGGCTCGAGGGGGTTTGTCGGCTTGTAGGAGAACGCGGCTATCGCCACCGCAAGAATGACTGCTAGCGCGATGAATGCCGATCCCATGTGTTCCATATCAACTGATCCTGTGGTCTCTTAACCTGACGTTACCCGGTTGTTCGTCTATCGGCGAGTGTTTGTGCACATTTTGTCTCGCCCCTGCAAGAATACGCTCTGTAGAGTAAGATCTCCCCCGCCCCCGCAAAGAATCATGGAGTACTGCGTTGAAAACAATTATCGCCCATCCGGGTAAAAAGCTCGTGTTAGTCCTTGTCGCCGTGGCATCGCTGTCCGGGTGCGCAGGGCTGGGCCCGGGCTACGAGGTCCCGACCGTAAACGTGCAATCGTTTCGACCCATTGCATCCGACGATGGTGGGTTGCCGAAATTCGAGATCGTATTGCACGTTATCAATCCAAATCTCGAGCCGCTGAAACTTGCTGGTATGTCCTACTCGATCAGCCTTGACAACAGTGAGCTTATTAAGGGAGTCGGTGCGAACCTCCCGGTAATCGAAGGATATAGCGAAGGGTCGTTCTCGGTAGTTGCAGGATTCAATGTTCTGGCCGGAATCCAGCTCTTCCGTTCGCTATTGGAGAAGGATACCGACACCTTTGACTATTCGTTCAAGGCCAAACTTGACCCGGGCGCATACAAGCGAAAGATTCGTATATCGGATAGCGGCACGATATCGCTGTCGGACAAGTAGCGATTAGGGTGCGGGCATGCCTACAAAGAAAACACGTCGCGACACCACCGCTGGGGATCGGATTATTGAGATGGCTCGGCGCCAGAGCGCGGAGCGCGAGAAGGGCTACCGGGCACAAGCCCTAAAGCTGTACCCTAAGATCTGCGCACGTTGCGGCCGTGAATTTGGCGGCGAAAATCTGCGGGAGCTCACGGTTCATCATAAGGACCATAATCATGACAATAATCCACCGGACGGCAGTAACTGGGAGCTGCTCTGTCTTTATTGCCACGACAACGAGCATGCTCGATATCAGGTTGCTGAGGGAGGCGGTGCGGTTGTGCCAGGCGAAAAGTCGGAGCCAGCTATCTACCCATACGCCCTTCGCTGACCTTCGGACATTGCTAAAACGGGAGCCGTGACTATCGGCCTCGGATGAAACGACCGCTGCTGGTCGGAAGCCATGGATTGATCACCGATAGGCAGACGGTTCAGTTCCAAGGAACAGGAGAATCGCCAGACCACTCATAACCATCTAGGAGACACCATGAAACAGAATGTTCACAACATCGAACGCGTTGTTCGCGTCATTGCCGGACTGGCCATCATCAGCTTGGTATTCATCGGGCCGCAGTCCGCCTGGGGTTGGGTGGGACTGATTCCGTTGGCAACGGGAATCATCGGTTGGTGCCCGCCTTACGCGCTGTTCGGATTCAGTACGTGCAAGAAGCCGGATTAGATCACCCGAACTAACGAAAGTCGGTTGGTGACTGCGGTTTCAACCGTCGAAGTACAGTTGTCACATCGAACTGCAATGTGGCCGTCTTGATGTGCTCTCAGCTGGCACCTCGCTTTCCAAGCCCCCAGCAGATGAAGTACAGCAGGATCGGTATCCATAAGGCTAGCAAAACGGGATTCAGGACGCCTTTGGCACTGAAGCCGCCTGCGACGTTTCCGGGGAGTAGTCCGAGGAACATTATGATGAAGAAGCATCCTAAGACGACCGCTCCAAGGACAGAACCGGTACGCTCCCACTTGAGCGCCAAGAACATAGCCAACACATAAACGCCCATCAGCACCAGTCCGAATGCGGCGAACGGTTCCAGTGAGTCGGCGGTTGGATGACTCCCTTCCAGGAAATATCCGAAGAACATCAGCAGCAGAAATCCAGCCATGATCACCCCAAGCACCCGCGCTGACCACTTAATCACTGCTGTTACGGCGTTGCCGCCCTCTCGTCTTGCAGTCATAGGATCATCCTTTGGCATACGGCCGAAGTAGTTGGTGTCCGCCGATCCTATATCGCATCGGCTTGTGAACAGAATAGTGGGTTGTACTGGCAATTCTCGGAAGCCATGATACAAGCCTGATTGGCAGCCTGTAGCCGATTGCAGAAGTCAGCGCGTTCCCTAAAGCAGCCACTCAACCTGGGCGGAGAGAAAGGGTCAATAGTGAGCCCTCATGGCCCTGGCACGGTGCTCATAGTGTCTCTCGACCGCGCCGCTAAGCGACGTGAATCTCAGGACGTAACTTCCGTCACTTTTCGGATTGATGCGGCTACTGTGGTTGAATGGCGAGGTACGCTATACCCCTGAATATCAGACACTCGAGAAGCTGCTCTCGGGGTATCATTAAATTCCGCTACTGACCCAAAGGCGACGTCCAAGAAGCCAGCCGATCTACCTATCTTATGGACTACTTTCTTGACGTGTATGGAAGCTTGCCGCGTGCGGGTCCTGGCTCGGACGAGTTGACGCGTCGGGCATTCGAGATGATTCCGTCGCTTCCTGAGTCACCCCGTATTCTCGATGTTGGCTGCGGCCCGGGTATGCAGACCGTCGAGCTGCTGAGGAGCTGCGGCGGCACCGTTGTCGCCCTGGATTTCCTTCCCGAGATGATTTGCAGGGTAAACGCCGAAGCGGATAGCGCCGGTGTTTCTGAGCGTCTTGAGGCGGTAGTGCAAGACATGAGGGAGATGACTTTCCCTGAGTCCAGTTTCGATGTCATTTGGTCCGAGGGAGCGATTTATAACCTGGGCTTTGAGGCGGGCCTTAGGGAGTTTCGAAGGTTAGTGAAGCGTGGAGGCTACGTTGCGGTTAGTGAAGCGGTGTGGCTAAAGCCGAACCCGCCATCTGCGGCGGTCAAATTCTGGCGGGACTATCCAGAGATAGATACGGTGGATTCGAAACTCGAAGTCATCAAGAAGGTAGGCTTCGAAGTGCTCGGCCATTTTGTGTTCCCGGCAAGCGCATGGGTTGATCAGTACTATGAACCGATGGAGAAGCGCATCGCCGAGAAGGAGAATGACTGGAACGGCATTCCCGAGGCGGAGGCAGTCCTTGGGGAAGCGCGAAACGAAATTTCTGTGTTCCGTAGCAACTCGGACTATTTCAGTTACGCATTTTTCGTCATGCGAAGCTGATTGAAGGTCGGGTAATGGCCGTTCGGAGACGGTCGCCAGGAAGCTAACTGCGGGGCTGCTCCACCCCGCATAGTAGCCGGTCGAAAAATCTGCGGTAATATGACGGCTTGTGACCCAGAGCGGACGTTTGACAATCCATTTCCTTCCGGGCAGCAAGCTATTGGAGATAAGAACTGACAAGACTGACTTGTATTTTTCTAATCGCATTTCTCATCGTTGGGTGCGAAGTGCAGAAGCTATATACCGTGGAGCTACCGGGTTTGGCCTTGGAGGATGGGCGAAATGTTGTGCGGAGAGAACACTACACGCTGTATCTTGAAAGGGGCAATTCCGTAGACGCACCAGGGATCGCGATATTCGCCCAAGTCGATGATCTCAGACCGACCTGGGATTGGGAAGAGTTCCGAAGTTGGCCATCAGAGAAGAAGAATTCAGTCTTTGGCGGTTATTACGACAAGAAGCATCCAACGGTTAACGTTATCCGGCAGAGCGCGTGTCGTCTCCAGGTAGAAACGTTTGATCATCGAGAATCCGCCCAAGACTTTGCCTACGGTGTATGGCTTCGACCATCGTTAGTGCCTGAGCCTGCGGTGGCCATGCATCCCAGAGGCTTGGTCGTATCCGTTCCAATCCATGAGTGCGAATCAGCTGTTCCACAATTGTGGACGACGGCGCAGTCATTCACGATTTCAGTTTCCGGCATCCCCGAAGTTGAGCCGGAGACTGTTGAGATTGAGATTCATTTAAGCGTAGTTGGGACGTGGTTAAAGGTTTTGGGTCGCTCATTCGAAATCAACTGATAGACTGCTTCCGGTCAGAAGCAGCCGTCCACTGATAGCGTTTCATACCGCCTGTGAGCACCGTACCATGAGCCTAATTGCGGGCCTTCAGCTCGGTCGTGGGACAAAGCTACGGGGGCGGCGGCTCAATCCTCGGCGTGCTTACGGTTCTCCCACCACGCCAGAAGGCTGTATCGGTCCATTGTCCTGCCCAGAAACTGGCCCATGGCGAAACTGCCGGCGATCTCTTCCTGCGTCATGGGGGCGCCCTGCTTGAGGAGCTGCACGTATTGGCGCAACTCGGGGATCATCGAGGTCCAGTAGATGGCGTTGGCGGCGACCATGTAGACCACGTAGGCCGAATCATCGTGCCGCCACGCCATCCAGGGGATGAGCAAGACCAGACCGGCCCACCGGAAAATGAGGATGTGGCCGATCACCAACCCGAGGACCGTGCCGGCCACGGTGGTGACGAGCGCTCCCAGCGGGTCCAGTAAGAGCACCACACCATACACCGCTGACTCACCCCGCCCACCGACGAAGCGGTGATATAGCGGGAGCACATGACCGAGATGCCCGGCGACGCCCGAGATCAGCCCGTAGGCAGGGGTATCGGGGTAGAGGAGCACCCAGATCAGGGCCGGGACGCCGACCTTCGCCATATCGAGCAACCCGGTCGTCACGCCCCAGCGGGTGCCGAGGGCCATGCGGGCGGCAGTGGCACTGGCGGAGTTCGACTCGAACGTGTGCCCGTCGGGAAACTCCTCGACGATGCGGGTGACGTCTGCGGTGGGGTCGACCATCCGGCCCACGATCCGGGCGAACGACAGCGAGCCCAGCAGGTAACCGAGCACTGCGGCAAACACGATCAGGTGTAGTTCCAAGATCATCTCCAATCTGTCCGGCGAGCCCATGTCGGGTCATCCGGAGGATGAAACGGTACCAAGCGGACAGCCTTCAGGGCGCCCTGTCGTGTTCCACGAAGATCAGTTTGGACGTGTCGTAGCCGGCCGCCTCAGCTTTGGAGAGCAGCTCGTCGAGCATCGCCTGCGGTAGCTGCGGTTGCCTAGCGAGAATCCAGAGGTAAGAGCGGTCCGGGCCGGCAACCATCGAATACTCATAGTTGTCGCCAAGCTCGAATACATTGTATGACCCGTAGAATGGCCCAAAAAACGAGACCTTGAGCTGCCCGATACTGGGGTCGCCGATGAAGTAGGCCTTGCCCTGAGCCTCGTCCCACTCTCCTTTCCCAGCGTGGTAACCACGGTTCAAGACGGCGACACCACCGTCCTCGCGCAACGAGTAGTTGGCCGTAACGTTTGACATTCCGCGCTGGAAACTGTGATCAAGACGCGCAATCTCGTACCAAGTGCCAAGGTACGGTTCAAGCTCGAAGTTCTCGACCGGCTCGATGCCTTCGGGAATACCCGCACAGCCCGAAAGCACGAACAGGGCAACCACTACTAACCGTCTCATAGGCCTTTCCTCGTCACCGTCCGCCACGGATCAGTGGCGGAAATTATAGCTCGAAACGTTTGGCCGGCAGAATCGCAACCTCCGATAATCGGGTGCCGGTAACCCGGTGTTTCTACAATCGGCCGATGCTAGTTGCTGTCCTGATCTTTGATTTCGCAATAGTTGATATTCGCTGATGACGGATCGTCCCCGCGAGTGAATATGCGATAAGGCTCGTAGTCGTCAAGAATGCCATACTCGCCGGTGTAGGCGTAACAGAAGAGATTTTCGAACAGGAATACTCGCGGCGGGAAGAACGTCAGCAGCGAGAACATCGCAATCAGTGTCGTAAACGTTACCGCTGCGTAACGTCCGGTGCCCGGGGAAAAGGGCTCCGCCGTCAGTATTCGATAGCTGACGAACTGGCCGATACTCACACCAAGGACCGTGATCGTCATCATCGCCTGGAGATTGGGACTTCCACCCCAGATGTCCAACGCGGCCATGTAACCGTAGTAGAGCGCGAAAATAGCCAGCGCCGTGGCCGCCAACGCGGCGGCTTTGCCCTGCCAGTAATTTTTGTGCAAATGCCGCGTATACGTGTACTGCACGATGGCGAAAACCAAGCCCGGCCAGAAGAGGATCTTGGTGTGTTCCCATGCACTTTCATTGACCGCTGCCACCAGGGCCATCGGCGTCCAGTAGTCGGTCAATTCGAAGGCAAAATGCAGCATCGAGCCGGCAACACAGACCCAGATAACGCAGCCAATTTCCCACATTGCAAGTTTAGTCTTGGCGCTCAAACCTCAACCTCCAAATAAAGCGGAATAGAGAAAAACGCAGCCAAGCAAAGCGATTATGATCCCGGCGACGCGAAGCGCCTGCTTGCCGCGCTCATAGTGTTGGGAGATGTCGCCAATCACGAGGCCCGTGACATGCAGCATGGCCGTACCCATCAGAAAGCCGCCGGCATAACGTATCGGCTCCGCAACCTGCGGCATCTCTCCGCCGTGGGCGTAGCCGTGAAAAACCGCGAACACCGCTACCGCGACCATGGCCAAGGCAACAGGCAGGCGTTTGTCCGCCGCTATTGCACTCCCGAGCACCAGCACTGAGAAGGCAATGCCGAACTCGATGCCGCCAAGTCCAACTTCCCGCATCCCCAGCAATCCACCCAGCGCCATTACTGACACGAAGGTTGCGGGCACGGTCCAGATTGCCCTCCCCCCTATCTGCGCGCTGACTACACCTACACTTACCATTGCCAGGAAGTGATCCACGCCAAGCACGGGGTGCGTAATGCCGGCCATGAATGACCCGTATTTGAGCACTGCACCCTCATGAGCCAGCACCGGCCACGCGAGACACAAGAGGGATAATGTAGCGGTCTTAAACCTTAGTTTCTTTATCAAAGTGACTGTCCTGACGGTCTTTGAGTAAGCCGTACTTGCGCATGTACTTTATGGGTCGCCCAAGATCGGTATGCTCCAGGGATTCGTAGAGACTGTTTGCCTTGTTGAATTCACCGGTCTTCTGAAGCGCCCGGTACTTCTTGATTTCCGGAATGGACGCAACCAGGTACAGAACCGGCAGCAGCGCTGCGTAGGCCGTAAAAAGCCAGTTGTCGGTGAACAACCACATCCAGGGAATCAGAAAAAAGAGCCATAGCGTATAGGCCGCCATCGGGTCTCGCAATATAAACAGTCCGACGACGTTGCCCAGGATCATTGTGATCGGTATCGACAGCGGCTGAATCACGAGCAGGCTGCCGACCATTGGCGACAGACCACGACCACCCTCGAAGCGATGATAAACGGGGTAGTTATGGCCGATGATCGCCGCAAGCGCGTAAGCGAGCGTATACACAGGATCCGTTGAGTACCAATGATTAATGGCAAGCATCGGTAGACCCACTTTCGCCATGTCGAGAATCCCGGTTGTGCACCCGGGCAATGCGCCCTTTCTCGCGGAGATACTCGTTGCACTGACGGTTTCCGTTCGGAACTTCTTATCGGAACCTGCGATATCAAGGTCCGTGTAGGAGAGATCTTCACCGGGCGCAATGATCCTTCCGATCAGTCGCGCAAACGAGAGCGCCCCGATGAAGTAGCCGGAGACGATGCATGCGGTGAGAGCCCAGGCGTCCACTATTCTGCCACCACGTTCGGTCCGCCGGGCTGGCCTACCTTCGCGACGACACCTTTGAAACCGTCGACTGCAAGCAAGTCTCCGTCCTGAATCCACCGACAAGCGTGATCGACCGAAACGACAGCAGGTATACCGTATTCCCGCGCAACGATCGATGAGTGGGACAACATACCTCCAGACTCGGCAATCACAGCACCGGCTCGCGAAAAGATCGGCGTCCAGCCGACGTCGGAAAATGGAATGACGATGACATCCCCTGGCTGCACTTTTTCAAAGGCTTCCGCCGATGTGATTACTCGTGCCGTGCCGCGGTAGTAGCCCGGCGATGACGCTGTGCCTGCTTGCTGCTGAGCGCTGTCATCGTAGATGAGTTCAAGCGGTGGCGGCTGATCACCATGAATCAGCTCCGGGAGTGTTACATCTTCAAGATCGATCATTTCCTGCCGACGTTGCGCGATAAGCCCCAGTGCCTCGTCTGCAGGTAACTCGCCTTGCACAAGGCTTGAAACCTCCTGATGCGTTAGGTAATAGATGTCGTCTGACCGATCCAGCATGCCCTCGGATACAAGCCGAGCCGCCAGGCATTCGAATCGATCGCGAATCAAACCGTAGCCAAACGTGTACTGTGCACTGATTTGTTCCCTGTGAAGCCGGAAACGAGTAGCACGTTGATACCAGCGCCTCAGCTTTCTTCGCTGCTTGCGACTTAGCTCGAGTTGGTCGAAGCGGGTTTTCCGGGCCTGGGCTTCAGGTGTAGCGTGCTGATCGATCAACTGCCAGACATGAGAAAGCTGGTGTCGCCAGGGCGGTTTGCTGAAGTCATTGCCTGATTCGCTGTTGTGACCAAAATCGTCCAGAAAGCTCAGCAGTGAACGCTGGAAATCAGAGGCTTTCTGCTGGGCCGCCTGTTCAACCGTCTCGATCGACCGCCAGTGTTCACGCTCACCGTCATCAAGTGTCAGCCACTTCGCCTGCAGCGCAGAGATAGCAACATTGGGATCGTAATCGAGCAGTCGCGGTTCATCAGCCGTTATGTCCACGACGGCACTGTCGATATCGTATTCTGACAGTTTCTTTCGCAGGATCCCGTCATAGGCCAGTGCGAGCATCGGACCAACGATGTTGTAGTAGGCAAACTCCGATACGCGACCAGTCAGGTTGTCGATGCTGACCAGCAATTCAGCGTTGTCGAGCGACGTCAGCTCCTCACGGGCAAATTGTCGAAAAGCGACTTTCGCCAGCGGCAGTTCCCGCTCGATTTCTTTCGAAAACTGCCATTTGTGCCGCGCAAACCGCAGCAACCTGGGAATGTGGCGAATGAATTTCGACCCCGGTCGGAAGCCGGGTCTCTCGTCGCCGCCCTGCAAACCCATCATTAGTTCGAGCGAAGACTCGGGGAAGCCCAGTTCTTTGAACACATCTCCGATCAGGCCCATATTGAAGTAAGCCCTGTAACAGAACGCTTTCGAAAGTCGATCCGGCGAGAGCGTGTTCTCGCCGATCAACTCGGTAAACAGGTCGATCCATGCGCGATTGACCATGGGAACATTGACGGACCAGATTAAAGGCTTGATCGCACCAGGGAGAACTTCTTTCGAGATTCGATTCGAGTAACGGTCTTCAACATTCAGGGACGTAATCGGCCGAACCTGAACCCAATAGACGTCCGTACCGTCAAACACCCACTCAGCGTCGATCGGGCCGCCATAGAGTTCATGCATCCGTCGTGTGTCGGACAACACCCGCTGCAGCACATTACCCGGCATCTGGTCTTCGCTGCCGCTGAGCCATTTGCCCCACTTATTGACCCATCGCATCGGCGTGACGCCTTCCTGAACAAGTTGTTCACCAGCGCCTTCAACGGCCTCGATAATGACTTCATCAAAGCCAGTAATGGGGTTCCTGGAGAATGCGACGCCACTGTAGTGCGGTTCGACCATCGCCTGAACCAGGATACCCATTTCAATACTGCGGCTGTCCTCCTGGGTCTCCTGGTAACTCCTGATACTTCGCGTTGAGGCGGAGTTAACGACCTTCTTTATGGCCGGAAGCACGTCTTCGACGGAGGCGACATTCAGAACTGAATCGAATTGCCCGGCGAAGGAAGAGGATTCCGAGTCCTCGACATTTGCCGAAGATCGAATTGCCAGGGCTTCATAAGTGTTGAACAGCTCCAGAAAGGTCTCTTGCACGCTCGTGGGAAGTTCCTCAAGCGAACTCCACTGCGCGGCCTGCGCAGCGTTGATCGCCCAGCTCGCAGGGCTGTCAAACTGATGCTTCGTGAGCCATTGTATCGAGCGCGCCTTGTTTCCAACTGTACTATGCCGTCGGCCGATCCTTTGTACGGGAATCATGGGCTTTACGTCATCACTTTAGTTGCCGAAGTTCATCTGCACTCGCAGACCAGCCGTACGCGGCTGAGGCAGGTACAGCTGCACCGCTTGCGGCAAGCTCCGACCATCGGGCAACAACGTGAAATCGATATTCTCCAGGCCCGAGCGAATCGTGTCGTCGTCCGCCAGGTTCTCGACAAAGAGTGTGACGGACCAGTCGTCCCTCGACAGTCCGGCATAGAAGTCCCAGATCGTGTAGCCCGGAATCCATGTACGATTGCCTTCGCCGAGGAAGCGTTTGGATTGATAGGCGCCAAACAGCTCAAAGTAGCTGGCCATTTCGTTGTTGAAACTCAAGTCATAGCGCAACGACATCGTCGCCGCGTGTTCCGATGTCATCGGCGGTGTCTTACCTGTCAGGTCTGCCTCAACATTGCCCGCTTTCGCCCGGTTGAACGCACTGGGTGCGCCGCCAACCGTCGCGAGGATCTCGCTCAGATTGAAGTCGGTGAACTCGGCGTCTGTGAACGTGTACCCAAGCGCGACTCTCAAGCCGTCGACAAATGCGGATTTCCAGACCAGGTCAGTCTCGAATCCTTTGATCTCCGACTTGCCGGCATTGATGATCGTCGTCTGTAACCGTCCGGTCGTCGGGCTGATGAACTCGTAAGACACCTGCTGGTCGGTGTAATCGTAGAAAAATGCTGCACTGTTCCAGCGGATAGAGCGATCACGAAGGGTGGTCTTGAGACCGAGCTCGTAAACGTCCAGTTTTTCCGCATCGTACTCACCGTCGCGAACATCACCATTGGCGTCGGTCGTCGCTACACCGCCCGGCTTGAATGCTTTTGCGAAGTATCCGTAAGCAAGGAGGTTGTCATCGATCGTCCAGTCGACCGTAACTTTCGGCACGAACTTATCGGCCTTGACGACGTTCTCCGTTATCTCGCCGTTACGGAACATGAAGCCCCACCAGGGGTCTTCGCCAAATTGCGTTGAGAGGGAAATGTCGCTTGCCTCGCCTGCATACCTGATCTCTTCGTCAAGGTAACGACCTTCCAGGGTCACGGACACACTGTCGTTGAGGCTGACAATCGCGGCGCCGGCAATCGAGGTGTGAGTGGTTTCGCGCCAAATCGGAATGCCCGGGTTGCTGCCCAGGCTATCCTGGAGGCTGGTTACCGCCGGGATGCATTCCGCGACCCCCGGATAGACGGCATCACACATGTTATTGACGAACGGCGGTGCAATCGGCTCGTTCAGGTAGCTGAACACGGTCGAGTTGAGGACATCGAGCACGGCTCCGGCATTGCCGCCTTCGCGCAGGTACCACTCGTCATCGAACATCAGGTCCATCTCTTCTTCCCAATGCAACAGGCTGAGCTTCCAGTAGACGCGTTCGCTTTCGCCACTCAACCGGAATTCGTGGTTGAGCTGTTTGATGTCAAGATGTTGCTCAGCCACGGCAGACAAGCCGTACTGGGATACTGCTGACCCCGGCGGCGGGAATGGTATGAAGGCAGACACGATGTCGCGGTTGTTCTTGTCGAAGTCTTCCTCGAAGTGCGTGCCGTTATCCAGGTATCCGAAGACATAGGTGACATCCAGATTGGGCAGTTCGACGTTGAAATCCAGGTGATAGCGAGTCGAATCAATATCTGTGCCACGGAAATCGCGGCCGGTGCGCGGGTCCGGCGACAGGTCGATCATGTCAGCCGTCGCGTGCAGCTTCCCTGAAATCACTGGTCGGCAAGCCGGGGCGCCCGGTACACCAAACGAGTCGTAGTATGGCTGGATTCGATCGACGGTATTGCAGACGGTCGTGCCAAACCCGTCGTGCGGGACCATGATGGCCGCGTCGGTTACCGTACCGGTACCCAGGAAATTCGCGGGATCTGAGGCCGGATCCATCGTGCTGATATGCACCTCGGGCCGCTGCGAGTGATACTCATCGCTATGCTCGACGCGAAAATACGCGGTCGTGCGCTCCGACAGCGTCCACTCCATTCCCAGGGCAGCGCCTGTCACTTCGGAAGCGCCCAGCTCGCCGCCCGTATTCGGATTGACGTAGTACCCCGGTGTGTCGTACTGCGACAGAATCAGACGAGCGTTCAGCTTGTCCGCGGCGATCGGACCACCGATCGACAGGCGCAGGTCCGTCGTCTCAAATTCGTCATACCCCACCATGACGTCGCCCGAAAACGTATCGCCGGGGCGCTTGGTAACGTAGTGCAAGGCTCCGGTAAAGGCACTACGGCCGTAGAGTGCGTTTTGCGGCCCCTTGATCACCTCGATACGTTCCAGGTCGAGGAGTCTCAGGTTGGTCGTGATACCGCCACCGGCAACGGTCAGCGCCTCACTGGACACGTCCACAAAGTCCACGAGTATGCCCACGTTCGGGCGCCCGCGCAGTGAGGTGACACCACGAATGACGGGGCGGGTGTCGGTCGGCAACACACCCTGGTCATAAGTCAGGCCAGACGTGAGCCGAGCCACACTTTCGACATCGCTGATGCCGAACTGCTCGATCGTTTCGGCGCCGAGCACGGAAATCGCAATCGGTACTTCCTGCAGCAACTCGTCGCGCTTGCGGGCAGTCACAATGATCTCCTCCAACACAAAGGAATCTGCGCTCCCTTCCTCGGCATGTGTGACCGTTGCCGGCAGTGCAGTACACGCCGCCGCGGCCACGGCCAAGCTTGTTATGGTCTTGATCTTCATGTTTCTCTTCCCCCCGAAAATCGAGCCCGGATCAAAAATTCCAGGTGATGGAAGCTCTCACCGTGCGAGGCTCCATCGGATGCAGGTGTATGTCATCGACGCCACCACCAGGTTCTCCAGCAAGGCGAGAAGTATAGAAATACGCGATATCCTGATCTTCGGCGTTCGAGAGATTCAGGACTTCCACCCGGAAATCCATCGAACTCCACCGATAACCCAGCAACATACTAAAGACGGTCGATGACTCCGAGCGCATGATACCGTCCTCGGTCAGTGGCCGGTCACCAAAATGCCTGGCACGGAGACTACCGTAGACGCCGTTGGGATATTGCATTGCGACGCCCGCGGCGATCACTCGCTCGATCGATCCCGGGATTTCGTCGCCGGCAGCATCGTCACCAACGTAGCGGCTCTTCGTCAAAGCCAGTTCGAGATCGAGCACCCAGTAACCAATCCGATAATAGACCGGCAACTCGATCCCGTAGCGACGACTGGGCCGGCTCGGCTCGGTGATTCCAGCATCGCCGACGAACAGCAGCTCCGAATCCAGCTCCAGGTACCACAGCGATGCCGAGAGGTTTAGCTTGTCGTTCCGGAACGTCCGGAAACCGAACTCCGCGCCCGTCGAAGCAACCAGCGGATCAACCTGCTCGACAGGAAGCTGCGTGTTCGGATCGACCCGGATGGTGGTACCGCGCGCGTCGTTACTGTGAAAGCCACGACCGCTGCTGAAATACAGCTCGGAGTCGTCGTTCAGCGCGTAGATGACACTGAGCTTCGGCGCAACGATGGCGTCGCTGGTATCACCCGAGTTGGCCGCGAGATTGCTACGCACCGAGAAATTATAGAAGTCTGCCCGCAGACCCAGTTGCGTGCGCCAGCGATCGCCCCACCGGGTTTCCGCCTGCGCGTAGACGCCGATCGAGGACTCACGAACTGCGTCGCTCCTTACAGTGGACAGCCGCTGCTGATTCTGGGTCCGATGCAGGCCGACTTCACCAATATCGTCATGCCGCAACGACGTACCGACGGTATAGATGGATTCGAACCGGCTCGATCCTGACCAGACATAGCTGAAATCCCCACCCAGCACCGTCCGTCGATCGACCTGTTCGAACTGGTCCCCGTTGACCGGGTCGTCGAGGAAGTACGTGAAATTGGAAAACAGATCCAGGTCGTAGTCGATTACATAGGCGTGACCATGCAAATGACGATCGCCCGATATCTGACGAAGTAAGGACCCCGACAGGCTGTACCGCGACGTTTTTCCGCCGATTGTTGGATCCAGTGAACCCAGACGATCGACTAAACCGCTGTCGATGGCCCGTTTTGCAATCTGGTCCGGGGAGTTCCAGTTCGCATCGTAGCCCATCACCATGATGTCCCACTGGTCGCCGCGTTCGCTCTTCTGCGAGTAACGCAATAAACCGTTGACGCGCTGCAAGTCCTCGTTGATATCCACCCACGGCCCATCATAGATATGGCCCTGGGCCGCATAGAGCAAGCTGCCGTTGCCGACAGCGACGCTGTCGGCAACAAGGAGCTGGCGATGGCCATCCTGCCCGACGCCGACCTTGAGTATCGATTCAGGCAGCTCCCTGAATGTCGAGAGGTGCGCCGACCCCGTCGACGAGAAGTCGCCGACAGCAGCGTGATACGGGCCCTTCCTGAATTCCACGCTTTCGATGAGTTCCGGGATCAGGAAATTGAGGTCGGTGTAGCCCTGGCCGTGACCGTGGCTGGGCAGGTTGATGGGCATGCCATCGATCGAGGTGCTGAAATCGGTGCCATGGTCGAGGTTGAAGCCGCGCAGGAACATCTGGTTGGATTTCCCCGTGCCGCTGTGTTGCGTGATGATCAGTCCGGGAACGACCTCGAGCACTTCGCCGGTACGCAACCTTGGCCGGATGTCGAGCTCCTCCTGCCCGACAATGCCTTCGGATGCCGAGATCGCAGAGCCGGCAAGGTCGGTCCACCGGCCGATCACGACGATTTCCTCGATATCCTGCTCCGGACCATCGTGAGCAGCGACGTTCATCGCCGCAAGCAACAACATCACGAAGAATAACCAGACAGACGGCCTGCAACGAGAAACCCCAGGTGGCCGCCGAACGAAATTGATTAGCATTGTTGGTGCCTTCTTCTTGTTGGTCATCACAGCCCCGCGGGTAAGCGCTCGAGCCGTGGCGAAACCTCGCGTCATCGTACCGAACGGGACACCAGTCTTAAACTGTGGTTTTTGCGGAAGTGAAGTTGGAACTTAGAATACCCAGAAAGCATATACGAATCAGTCGGTTACATTTCGGGCAGCCGATGCTCTACCAGTTAGCAATAACCGGCAGGTTTCGATCACGGGTAGTGGACTTCCGGTGTCCAACAATCCCAATAGTCTCGATGTGACGATTCGAGTGGGGCGCGGTCAGTCCCCGGGGTCGCCCTGCCCTGATATACGACCAAGCGCTCACGCTGCCAGGCATCGATCGGCTCGTTCAGCTGCAGTGCCGGTTCAACCATAAGTCTGCCTGCTGATGATGCGTTGGTATTCTTCGTCGATGCGCTATGCGGCCACGTGTGCGACATTCATACTCAATCGAGCCCAGGGCTTTCTCTAGGGAGTTTGGTCATTAACAACCTGATGTTGGAACCGAGCAATCAGGCACAGTTCTATGGGGACAATACTGCCGGAATCATGCTGACGGTCGCGGCTTATCTGTCAAACGGAATGGATTTTTCAGCTGAGAGTCGGGACGCACTTTAGTTTAGGGATTTCCGCTGGATCGATAGGGCGACTGAGGCTTGATGAAAAGGAGAAAATCGAGTTTCTGGAAGATCTGTTCATGGCAACGTCGCAGTACAAGCCGCGCATCGATCCATTTACACTAGCACGGGCAATTCTTAACAAGCCGGGGATACCACGGGAACGCCGGCAAGTGAACGAACGATTGCCCCATTACTTGACATTAGTAAAGGCTGATCGAATCAACGATACGCACGACGTTAGTCAAGTTCTCGAGGCAATTGACCAAATGCGGTCGCAGGCTCAACTTTTGCATAGATCTTGGCGCTCGGCCCTGACCTGGGCGGCGAGAAAGGGTCAGGCGTGTCCCCTGGCCCGCTCAAGATCGAAAGCCAATTCTTGACCCTTTCTTCGCGCTAAGTTTGAACGGCTGCTTTTCTCGAAACTTGCCGTTCAAACGTCTGCTTTAGGGAAGGGGTGAGGGTCTGCAATCGGCCAGAAGCTGGCCGAAAGGCGACGGTCGCCTGGTTCAGGCTATAATTTCCGCTACTGACCCAAAGCGGGCGGTCGCGTCGGTGGCGACTTTGAGTCGGGAATTGACGTTGGCATTTCCTCTTTGAGAGCAAGACTCGAGCTGCCCGCTCCTTAACGCGCCGTCCGAATTCCTCTATTCTCAACGAAAGACAAGTGGGAAGTCAGCATGCTTTTGCGCCGAGTCATGAAACACGTCAATGCCCAGAACTGGTTTGCGGTCGGCATTGACTTCGTCATTGTCGTCGTCGGTGTCGTTATCGGCATAGAGGTAGCGAACTGGAACGATGTCCGAAATAACAAAGCCGGGCTGACCGCAGCCTTGGAGCGATTGGATATAGAGGTCTCTCAAAACATCGACATGATCGAGGAGGTCTTGAGTCTTTTTGAGGAAGGCCGAGAAGATCTAAACAAGGGCCGTGACGCACTCAATGATTGCGCTTTCTCACCGGATGCTGAGACCGCAGTGGAAAGATTGATGTGGGACTTCGTCGAAGATGTTCAGCCAAATTTCACTACAGCTGGATCGAACAGCCACCGAGAT
>CAVOSO010000008.1:0-846357 GCA_963698895.1 uncultured Gammaproteobacteria bacterium
CGCTCGCCGGCGCCCGGCGCGCAATTGCGGCACCGAGAACCGTCGAGAATTCAGGGTAGGCATTGATATCGAGCTTCAGGTTGTCGACGACCACGCCAAGCACGGAACGGGATCGCAGGATCTCGATCTCTGCGTTGACCGGCGTG
This sequence comes from uncultured Gammaproteobacteria bacterium, assembly GCA_963698895.1. Taxonomy (GTDB): domain Bacteria; phylum Pseudomonadota; class Gammaproteobacteria; order Steroidobacterales; family Woeseiaceae; genus UBA1847. The sequence continues at coordinate 147 of CAVOSO010000008.1, forward strand.
TAGTCCTCGAGCATCGCCGTCACGTCGAGGTTCGAGAGGCCCGGGGACTTCTCTTCGACTTGCAGCAGGCCGTCAGCCCTGTACACAGGAACCGCGGTATAGGCCTTGTAAATGCCGATCACCAGCGCAAGAAATGTAATTGTCGCAATCAGCCAACGATTCTCGATCAGGACGCCGAGCAATTCACCAAGGTTGATTTCTTCGTCATCATTATCTTGGCTTGGCTGATACATCTTCATTTCGTTAGGTGCGCCGGTCACTAGTTGGATCCAATATTGTTGCCGATGCCGATGATGCTGATCGTCGGCAAGTAGCTGGCTAATCACACGATTCCACTGCGAAATCCCCGCAGTATCGACAAAGATCGACATCCTGCGCCTGCATTTCGAATCGCTCAGCAAGCAACATGCCCGTCGCGTAGCGCGCATCGAGGTGGAAGATCTCGGGCTCGTCCTTGTCGGTGCCTCGCACGACATAGATGGCGCCGGAGTCCGCAGACTGTTGGTTCACGCCGCCGACTTCACCGATGGCCGCCGCCAGCGACAAGTGCCCGTTGATAATCTCTACCGACTTCGGCGTCCTGACTTCGCCCATGACAAACACCTTCTGCTGGCTCCGGTCGAGGACGTTCACGATATCGCCATGCTGTAGTGTCAGGTTTTGGCTCGAGTCCGCATGGTCGTACAGCGCCTTCAGGTCGATTTCAAATACCTTGCCGTTGCGCGAGATGTTGACGCCGCTCTTGTGCGCGTTGGGCGTCAATCCCGCCGGACAAGCTGATTGCGTCAGCGATCGTCAGCGGCACATCGTTGAGCGGCAGACACGCCAGGCGTATTGACCTCTCCGACCATGTAGACGCGCTTGCTGCGAAAGCCGATAACCCGTACGTCGAGCTGCGGGTCCTGGATGTAGGTGCTGAGTCGCTCGGTCAGGACGTCTCGCAGAGCGGCAACGTTCATGCCGGCCGCTTTGACCATGCCGACGTAGGGGTAGAAGATGTAGCCGTCATCGCCGACCTGCTGACCTGACGTTTCGGCGTCTCGAAATTGGCCGGCAGGCATCGTCAGTTCCGGGTGATCCCAGACAATGATCTGCAGTACGTCACCAACGCCGATGATGTAACCCGTTGGTTTTGCCACAAACTCCTCGGCGATCTGGCGCACCTCGAACGACCGAGCGGCCTCCATCTGATTCAACAAGATCGAGTGTGATCGGAGTGACGCGGACAACCTGCCCGCCGGGTACCTCGGCCGGCTCGGTCATTTTCATGCCGGGCGCAGCCGCGCACGCCGCCAACGTCACTACGACAAACAGGATTCCGGTTCTTGCCCAAGCCTTCATCGTTTTGTCTCTATGCCTTTATTTTCTCGACCCAGCTCGCGACACCCGCCTGGATGTCCGCCAACGCGGTCTCGTATGCTGTTCTCGGTTGCCGGTAGGGATCCGCCACATCTGCGCCCTGCCACTCGCCGATCCTGTGCACCTTGCCGCGTGCCGTCGGATCGGCGTCGTCGATAGCGCGCTTGTGACCCGCCTCCATGACCAGCACGAGGTCCGCTGCGCTCACCATCTCCGGGTGAATCTGTCGCGCTTTGTGCCCCGTGATATCCACGCCCAGTTCATCCATCAACGCGATGGAGTGCTCCGACGCCGGGTATCCCACCAGGGCGCCGAGCCCGGCCGATTCGACCGTAAATCCGTCTTGTTCTCTCAGCTCGCGCTTCAGCAGGCCCTCTGCCATGGGACTGCGGCAAATATTGCCGACGCAAACCACCAGTATGTGCCTGATCATTATCGTATTCTCAGGCACTTAAGTTCGTCTATCTGATGTAGATTGAACATAATAATGCCTAAGTCATTGATTCCTGTCTATCGGCTTCTCGCCGGGCTCGTCCAGCGCAGGAAACCCCGGGTATCGCTCGATTCGATGCCGCTCGCCAGTTCCTCGCGCCGCTCATAACCGGCACCGATGTCGAAGGTCCCGATTTTCGAGGGAAACGAGTACTGCAGATCGATGCTGGCCAGGTCCTCTGGATTGACGGCGACACTGTGATTCGGGTCCGAACCCACCCGATTCAGCTCGCCGATGCGTCCCACTGCCTGCCACGCACGTCCGTCCGCGCTGACGACGACCACGCCTGCGCTGACGACGCGCGCGTCGTTGTCGAGGCCGTGGCCGATGATGCGGCCGTAGTAGGTGTAGCCGGACTGGTAAATACCCTGGCGATAGGCACAGCCGTACAGCACCGTGCCCTTGACGGCGTCGCAGCTCGTCGCCGCGCCTTCGACGAACCAGCGATACGAGGCCTGGTCGCGCGTGATGCCGCTGCCCTCGATGCCGAACTGCGCGAGATAGCGGCTCGGAAAACCGCCCGCCTCGTCTTCGCCGATCATCTGGCCGTAGAGCGAAACCGGCGTACCGAACCACAGGTTCGTCCAGCGCGCATCGAACCCGGCCATCTGGTTGCCGGGTTCGTTTTCGAGGTTGGTGCCGGCATCACCGACATTGTCTTTGCCCAGGAACAGGTCCCAGAACGTGTCGGCACCGCAGGGGCGTCCCTGGCCACACCATTGCGCCGTCCGGGAAAGGCCTATCTCGAGCCCCCGGAGCGGACGAATATTCACGCGCATGCCAAAGAAGCGCGCATCCGGCACGGCACGCTCGCTCTCGAGCTGCCCCCAGATGATGCTCATGTCCCACGGGCCTATCCAGCTGATCCACTTCGGGGTTGGTGCCGTCGTGCGATTTCGGCCGATGACGAACGCCGGAATCGGTCGCGCGTTGTTCGAAAGAATGAGGTTGCCGTCCCAACCCGGCCCCCACCAGCGATCCATGGTGCTCGCCGCCACCGACCAGTTGCCGAAATCCACGCCGAGCTGGCTGCCGTCCGGGCGAACATCCTTGCCGTCGGCCGGCCTGTCCACCGCCGAGACCTTCAGGTCGAGCGTCAGGCGTTCGCTGAACCAGGAGACACCCGCCTCGAGTTCACCGCGCGCTCTGGGCGTGTCCGAGAAGCCGCGAATGTTCGCCGGTTCCTCGGCAACGGCGAGCCTTGCGCCATACGACGCCTGGCCGCGCCTGGCTTCGCGCTGCGCACGTGCCAGCACGCGTTCGAACGTCGGCATCACGTTGTTGGGCAACACGATATCGTTCGCCCGTACAAATTCGAGATCCGCGAGCACCGCATCCCAGGCGATCGGCCAGGTCGTGACAGGGCCGCGGATGGCGCCGTAGTCCGCGAGTACCTGGATGTCATGCCGCAGGCCGACGTCGCCCGGCTGGGCCTGGGGTGCGGCGAGGACAGGCTGCGCGAGCAGGCAGGATATTACGGCTGCGAGCCAGGGATGGACGATAGATTTCATGGCGGGATTGTCGCCCGCCTAGCGGGCGCCTACAAGTCAGGATTGCGCGAGCTTCTTGCCGAGCTCCACACCCCATTGATCGAACGAATCGATGCCCCAGATCACGCCCTCGACGAACACCTTGTGCTCGTAAAGTGCGATGAGCTGGCCCAGCGTCTCGGGCGTCAGCTTGCTGAAGTGAATCGTATTGCTCGGTCGATTGCCCTCGTGCACGCGCCAGGCGGGCAGGCGCTTGTCCGTCGTGCCTTCCATGAGCGCCTGCGCCTGCGCCCTGCAATTGGCGGTCGCGAGCGGCGACGTACCGGGCAGCAGGAAATCGACCGGTACGAAGCGCGTCCCCTGGTGCATGAGCTGCATGAACGAATGCTGCGCGTTACTGCCCGCCTCGCCCCAGATGACCATGCCCGTAGCGCAGCGCACCGGCTTGCCGTCCATGCGCACGCTCTTGCCGCTGGACTCCATCTGCAGCTGCTGCAGGTAAGCCGGGAATCGGTCCAGCCGGTTCGTGTACGGCAGGATCGCCTGGCTCTGCGCGCCGAAGAAGTTGTTGTACCAGACGCCGAGCAGCGCCAGCAGTACCGGCATGTTCTCGTCCATGGGCGATTGCCGGAAGTGCAGATCCATATGACGGCCGCCGGCGAGTACTCGCCGGAACACATCCATACCGACGACCAGCGCCAGCGAGAGGCCCACAGCCGACCACATCGAGTATCGACCGCCGACCCAGTCCCAGAAACCGAAACGGTAGTCTGAGCGAATGCCGAAGTCGTCGAGCGCCTCGTGATTGGTCGATGCCGCAACGAAGTGATACTGCACGGCCACCGCGTCGAGTTTCTCGACGATCCAGTCGCGCGCCGCGCGTGCGTTGACCATGGTCTCCTGGGTGGTGAACGTCTTCGAGCACACCACGAACAAGGTTCGCTCGGGGTCGAGCTCCTCTTTCAGGTCGTCGAGCTGGGTACCATCGATATTCGACACGCTGTGGTAGCGAAAGCCTTCTTTCCAGTAGGGCCGCAGTGCCCTGCTCGCCATCACGGGGCCAAGATCGGAGCCGCCGATGCCGATATTCACGATGTCCGTGATCTTCTTGCGCGTGCTGCCACGGATCTTGCCGCTGTGAACGCCGTCGACGAAAGCCTCCATGTTGGTGAGTACTTCCCAGACTTCACGTACGCCCGGGGTCTCGAGCGCGACCATATCGGAAATCTTGGAGCGCAACGCGACATGCAGCACCGCCCGGTCTTCGGTCTTGTTGATCTTCTCGCCCGCGAACATGGCTTCGATCGCCGCCGGCACATCGGCCTGGTTGGCGAGCTGCGCCAGGCGCTTCATCGTGGTCGCGTTAACGTGATTCTTCGAATAATCGAGCGCCAGGTCGCAGGCTTCGAGGCTGAAGCGCTCCGCGCGCTTCTTGTCGCGCGCGAACAGGTCGCGCAGGTGCTTGCTGCGCATGTCGGACTTGTAATGCGCTGCCAGCGCCTGCCAGGCAGGAAGGTCGGTCGGGTAACGGGCGGAGAGCTTTCTGTCGGTGTATTTGCTGGGCACGTGTTCTGGCGCTCTAGGTCAGCTCGTCTTTGTAGAACTCAAGATACCACTCGACGAAGTTTTTCACGCCGGTTTCTATCGGCGTCGAGGGCTGGTAGCCGACGTCGTCGGCCAGTGCCTGCGTGTCGGCCCACGTGTCAGGTACGTCACCGGGCTGCAGCGGCAGGAGGTTCTTCTGTGCCGTCTTGCCAAGGTATTTCTCGATCGCGCCGATGTAATCCATGAGCTCGACCGGCTGCTGGTTGCCGATATTGTAGAGGCGATACGGCGCCCTGCTCGTGCCTGGATCCGGGTTGGCCGGGTCCCAGCTGCTCGTTCGGCGTGGCCGTTTTGTCGCTCGTGCGAATGACGCCTTCGACAATGTCGTCGATGTACGTGAAGTCGCGCTTGTGCTTGCCGTAGTTGAAGACATCAATCGGCTTGCCCTGCGAGAATCGCGCGCGTGAACAGGAACAGCGCCATGTCCGGCCGGCCCCAGGGCCCGTAGACCGTGAAGAACCGCAGGCCCGTTGTTGGCAGGTTGTAGAGGTTCGAGTAGGTGTGCGCCATGAGCTCGTTGGCTTTCTTGGTCGCACCGTACAGCGCCAGTGGATGATCGACATTCTGGTGAACCGAGAATGGCATCGTCGTGTTTGCCCCGTACACGGAACTCGACGATGCGTAGGTCAGGTGCTGCACGTTGTGGTGCCGGCAGCCCTCGAGAATATTCAGGAAGCCGACGATGTTGCTGTCGATGTAGGAATGCGGGTTCTCGATCGAGTAGCGGACGCCGGCCTGGGCCGCCAGGTTGATGACCTTGTCGAATCGCTCCTTGGCGAACAACGCGTCCATCGCGTCGCGATCCGCGAGGTCGATGCGCGCCATCCTGAACCCGTCGAAGTCCGCCAGCACCTTGGCGCGCGACTCCTTGAGGCGGACGTCGTAGTAGTCGTTGAAGTTATCGAGGCCGACGACCGTGTCGCCGCGCTCGAGCAGCCGCTTCGCGGTATGAAAGCCGATGAAGCCGGCGGCACCTGTTACAAGAATTTTCACGGGCGCTTCCTACAGGCGATCGTCGACCGCGTCGGCCGGCAGCACGTACTTGATGTCGTAAAGCACGGACCGGTCCTTGCAGAACGCCTTGATGCCCGCGGCGCCCAGCGCCCTGAATTCGTTGTGGGCGACGCCGATAATCACGGCGTCGTAGGCGCCCTGTTCGGGCTCTGCGACGAGCTCGAGGCCATACTCGTCTTTGGCCTCCTCTGCATCGACCCAGGGGTCGTGCACCTCAACGTCCATGCCGTAGGAGCCCAACTCTTTGACGATGTCGACGATCTTGGTATTCCTGAGATCGGGGCAGTTCTCCTTGAAGGTCAGGCCGAGCATGAGGACGCGGGCGCCACTCGGCTGGATCTTCTTGCCCAGCATCAGCTTGACGATCTGCGACGCAACATAGAGCGACATGTTGTCGTTGATACGACGTCCGGCCAGGATCATCTGCGGATGGTAGCCGAGCTGCTCGGCCTTGTAGGTCAGGTAATACGGGTCGATGCCGATGCAGTGCCCGCCAACCAGGCCCGGCCTGAAGGGCAGGAAGTTCCACTTGGTGCCGGCCGCGATCAGCACTTCTTCGGTATCGATATTCATGCGTTCGAAGATCATCGCGAGTTCGTTGACGAGTGCGATGTTGACGTCGCGCTGCGTGTTCTCGATCACCTTGGCCGCCTCGGCCACCTTGATGCTCGAGGCCTTGTGCGTGCCGGCGGTGATGATCGTGGCGTACACGCTGTCGACGAACTCCGCCGCTGCGGGCGTGGAGGCCGAGGTCACCTTCAGGATCGACGGCAGGCGATGCTGTTTGTCGCCCGGGTTGATGCGTTCGGGGCTGTAGCCGACGAAAAAGTCGTCGTTCATCTTCAGGCCAGAGCCATCCTCCAGGAACGGCACGCAGAATTCTTCGGTGGCGCCGGGGTACACGGTCGACTCGTAGACGACGATGTCGCCTTTGCCGATGACCTTGCCGAGCGTGGTGCTTGCGGCACGCAACGGCGTCAGCAACGGGCGATTGCCGTCGCCGATCGGGGTTGGCACGGTCACGATGTAGAAATTGCAGTCGCGTATCGCGTCGACGTCCGTCGTGTACGTCAGGTGCGTCGCTCCCGCGAGCTCCTCGTCCGAGCATTCCAGCGTCGAATCGTGACCGCGCTCGAGTTCCGCAACGCGGCCCGCGTGAATATCAAAGCCTACCGTCGGGTAGAGCTTGCCGAATTCTACTGCGAGCGGCAGGCCGACATAGCCGAGCCCTACGATACCGATACGCAGATTCTTGATGTCAAAGGACATGGGGGGTCTCTCGTGATTTCAGGCGCTTTTCTACCACATTCGCATGACGAAATCTGTGCGGAACATCACTCAGCCCAGGTACCAGAGCGCCAGCAGGCCCGTGACACTCATCGTGATCGTGTACGGCAGTGCCATGACGACCATGCGGCCATACGACAAGCGGATGAGCGGCGCGAGCGCCGATGTCAACAGGAACAGGAAGGCGGCCTGGCCGTTGGGTGTCGCGACGGACGGGATGTTGGTGCCCGTATTGATCGCCACGGCCAGTGCGTCGAACTGGTCGCGAGAAATGCTGCCGGCCTTGAACATCTGTTCGATCTCGCCGATGTACACGGTCGCGACAAACACGTTGTCGGAGATCATTGAGAGCACCCCGTTTGCGAGGTAGAACAGCGCCTCCTGGGTCTTGCCGTCGTAGGTCATCACCCAGTGAATGACGGGTGAAAACAAGCCCTGGTGGTGAATCACGGCGACGATCGCGAAGAAGACGACGAGCAGCGCCGTAAAGGGCAATGCCTCTTCGAACGCATGGCCGATACGGTGCTCTTCAGTGACGCCATTGAAGGCCGTGGCCAGCACGATCACGAGCAGGCCAACGACGCCGGGCTCGGCAAGATGCTTGCCCAGCGCAATCACAAGAATCAGGCCGACGATCGCCTGCACGATGATAACGCTGGTGTCCTGCTTCGTCCGCTTGGCCGACATTTCCGCGTCAAAGGCCTCGAGTACATCACGGACCTTTGGCGAGAGCTGGGCCCCGTAGCCAAAGCTCCCGGTGATTTCCAGCATGGCGCACGTGAGCAGCCCGACGACCAGTACCGGCATCGAGATGTGGGCCATCTGCATGAAGAATTCGACGAATTCCCAATCCATGATCTCGGCGATCAGCAGGTTCTGCGGCTCGCCCACGAGCGTGGTGACCCCGCCAAGTGCTGTGCCCACGGCACCGTGCATCATCAGGCTGCGGAGAAACGCCCGGAAACTCTCCAGGTCTTCTCGATGCAGTTCGACCACCTGGTCATCGGTACTCGCGTCATGATCGTGGTCGAATTTCTTGCCGGACGCGACCTTGTGATAAACGCCATAGAAGCCGACAGCCACGGTGATGATCACCGCAGTCACAGTCAGCGCGTCGAGAAAGGCGGACAGGAACGCGGCCGTAAACGAGAACAGCAGGGACAACAGCACCTTCGAGCGTACGCCGAGCAGGATCTTCGTGAACGTGAACAGCAGCATTTCGCGCAGGAAGTAGATACCGGCCACCATGAACATGAGCAGCATGATCACGGGGAAATTCACTTCGGCTTCGTGGAACACCATCTCCGGCGTCGCGAGCCCCAGGATGACGGCCTCCACCGCCAGCAGGCCACCTGGCTGCAGCGGGTAACACTTCAGCGCCATCGCCAGCGTGAAAATAAACTCGATAACGAGAGCCCAGCCCGCGATGAACGGGTCGAACACGACCAGGATCGGGTTCAGGATCAGGAAAAGAACAATAGTGAGCTTGTACCAGGACGGCGAATTGCCCAGAAAATTCTCGCGAACTGCCTCTGCCAACGTATGGGCCATCTACTCGTCATCCTTTTGTTGCGGGGCGCTCTCCCCGGAGCGAACGGTGGATTCTAGTCAAAATCCCAGACGCACGCACCGGATTCGCGGATTTTCTCGAGCATGGCCTCATGCGCGCGGGTCTCGGCGGGCGTGGCCTTGATCACGGTGAGGGCATAACCGGCCGACCGTGAGGCCGGACCTGCGATTCCGGGCTCGGCACTGGCGGCGGCCGCCGTTGCGGCGTTCGCGCCAGTCGCATCCTCATCCAGCAGCAGGCTCGACTGCCCGCCGGTCATGGCCAGGTACACGCGCGCCAGCAGCTCGGAGTCGATGATGGCACCATGGACGTCGCGCTTGGACGCGTCCACCGCGTAGCGCTTGCACAGGGCGTCCAGGCTGTTGCGTTGACCCGGGTGTATCTGCCGCGCCAGCGTCAGGGTGTCGAGCACCGTGCAATGGTCCGTGATCCTGGGCCGGGCGTGTTGCATGAGCCGCAGCTCGTGCTCGATGAAGCCTACGTCAAAGTCGGCGTTGTGGATGACAAGTTCGGCATCTTTGATGAATTCGATAAACTCGTCGACGATTTCGGCAAAGCGCGGCTCTGTCTCGAGCTGCTCGCGACTGATGCCATGCACCGCCTCGGCGCCTTCGTCGATGTCGCGATCCGGGTTCAGGAAGCGATGAAACTCGCGCCCCGTCAGCCGGCGATTGACCATCTCGATGCAGCCGATTTCGATAATGCGGTGCCCCTGGCTCGTCGACAGACCTGTTGTCTCGGTATCAAGAACGACCTGTCTCATAATTCATCGATTCCCAGGTTTGCCAGTTCGTCGGCTTCTTCGTTGCCGGGATTGCCGTCGTGGCCCTTGACCCATTGCCACTCGATCTCGTGCCGCTGCGTTGCCTCGTCGAGCATCATCCAGAGGTCCTGGTTTTTCACCGGTTTCCGTGCCGCGGTCTTCCAGCCCCGCTTTTTCCAGTTCGCCAGCCACTCGTTGATGCCGTCCATGACGTATTTCGAATCGGTGTGCAGCACGACCTTGCTCGGCCCCTTGAGTGCATTAAGTGCCTCGATAGCGGCCTGCAATTCCATGCGGTTGTTGGTGGTCTCGAGCTCGCCGCCATGCAGCGTCCTGCGATGGCGCCCGGCGATCAATACGGCACCCCATCCGCCCGGGCCAGGATTCCCCCTGCATGCACCGTCGGTATAAATCTCAATCGTTCGTGTCAAAACCGGTCTTTGTGAAGCGAATTCTGGAAACGCGTGTGGATGGTTCGGCCAGGCCCGTAACGACTTTCGGCTTGCGCCACCAGAGTGGCCTGACCGGCGTCAGCGTACTGACCCGCTTTTGCGCCGAGAGCATATAGCATGCCGCCAACTCGGGCCACAAGGCCTGGCCACGCCGCTCCCATTTCTGTGAAGCGCTCACCGACTTGCGCGGCAGCGGCCAGCGGAAGAAATAGCGCTGCTCCCCCTGGATGCGCATGTCGAGCAGCTTGAGCCAGTCCCGGATGCGTCGCTCCGAGATCACGTGATCGGCGCCCGGCGGCATGCCCGCGCCCGGAATCAGGCGCCTGAGCCCCCACAAGCCGCCCGGCTTGAAGCCGAGAATGACGATATGCCCGTTGGCGCGCAAGACCCGGTCGACCTCGCGCAGTACCTCATGGGGACGGTCGTTGAAATCCAGTGTGTGAGGCAACAGGACGGCGTCTATCGAATCGCTTTCTACAGGCAGCCTGTGGAGCTCCCCGACGACGGACGGCTCGCCAGCGGCCGTCTCAGCGATCAGCGCGCAGCGCTGGGTCCGGGTGAAGCGCGTGAATGTCCGGTTTTCTCCCCACATGCCGAGCTGCAGGCACTGCTCGCCGAAGATCCCGTCCAGGGCCTCTTCCACGATCCGCGCCTCCTGCTGCAGAAGCGCATTGCCAAGCGGCGACTGCAGCCAATCCTGCGATTTGTGTGAACTTACCCCTTGCACAACGTTTTCGCCTCAGTAGGATAGCCCGATGTCTTACATATTCCGGGCAGCGATCTGCCAATTATTGCAGAGAACTCGGGCCATTGGCGCCCTCTCTGTCACCTTTTTGGCATTCCTTGCGATGCCGGTGGCGGCCGAACCGACGCTGACGCTGATCTCGCCGGTCGCGGGCATCGACATGCCGTCCACGCCGGCGCGCCCCGAAGACGTGCTGTCGCGCCTGCGCGCCGGCTTTGCGCTCACCTATGAAGACAACCCCCGCACGGCGGCCGAGCTCAAGTGGTTCGCGAAGCACCCGGACTACCTGGACCGCGTGTTCACCCGCGCGCAGCGTTACCTGCCGTACATCCTCGCCGAGCTCGAACGTCGTGACATGCCGCTCGAGCTCGCCCTGCTCCCCATCGTCGAGAGCGCCTATGACCCGTTCGCGTACTCGCATGGCCGCGCGGCCGGCCTCTGGCAGATGATCCCGGGCACGGCGAAGCGCTTTGGCGTGAAGCAGAACTGGTGGTACGACGGTCGCCGCGACGTGGTCGACTCGACGCGCGCCGCGCTCGACTACCTCGAGTATCTCGAAGAGCTCAATGACGGCAACTGGCTCAATGCCATTGCCTCCTATAACTCGGGCGAAGGCAACGTGTTGCGCGCCGCGCGCAACAATCGCAAGGCGAACAAGCCGATCGATTTCTGGTACCTGAAGTTACCCAAAGAGACGAGCATGTACGTGCCCAAGCTGCTCGCTCTCGTCGAAATCGTTGCGGACCCCGGCAAATACAATCTCACGTTGCCGGAAGTGCCCAACGAGCAGCAGTTCGTCATCGCGGATATCGATTCGCAGCTCGATCTCGCACTGGCCGCCGAGCTGGCCGGCGTCAATGTCGACACGATCTACCAGTACAACCCGGGCTATAACCGCTGGTCGACAGATCCCGCGGGTCCGCACCGGCTGGTGATGCCCGTCGATGTCGCCGACCAGTTCAGCGCGGCACTGGACCAGGTGCCGGCACGCGAGCGCGTGCGCTGGCAGCGCCACAAGGTGAAAAGCGGTGAAGCGATCTCGCAGATCGCCCGGAAGTACAACACGACCGTGGCGGCCCTGCGCTCGGCCAACAATCTGCGCGGCAACACCATTCGCGCCGGTAACTACCTGATGATCCCGGTCGCTACGAAGCCGCTCAGCGCTTACAGCCAGAGCGCGGATGCGCGGCTGGCCAAGACGCAAAACCGCAAGCGCGCCGGCGACAAGGTCGAACACGTCGTGCAGCGCGGCGAGAGCTTCTGGACGATCGCGCGGCGTTACAACGTGACGCATCGGCAGGTGGCCGCATGGAACGGCATGGCACCGGGCGACACGCTGTCGGTCGGCAAGAAGCTCGTGATCTGGACCCACGGTGCCGTCGCGAGCGCGGAACAGCCGCGTACGTCACCGACGGACGCCCTGGGCAACACGACCCGCAAGCTGCGTTACACCGTGCGCAACGGCGACTCGCTGTACCTGATCGCCCGCCGGTTCCGCGTCGGCATAGACCAGATCGCGCAGTGGAATGGTATCGACCGTAACAAGATCCTGCGCCCGGGACAGAAACTGAGCCTGTATGTCGATGTGACGGCGCAGTCCAGCTAAAATACCCACCAATCTGAATCTCCCGGGGAAACACTATGGGCTTTATGGCCGGCAAGAAGGCGCTCATCGTTGGCGTCGCAAGCGATCGCTCGATCGCATCAGGTATCGCTGAGGCGTTTGCCCGCGAGGGTGCCGAGATCGCATTTACGTACCAGAACGAGAAGCTGCGCAGCCGCGTCGAAAAGCTCTCGGAGCGCCTCGGGCAGAACACCGAACTGCTTTTCCCCTGCGATGTCACGTCTGATGACGAGATTGACGCCGTGTTCGCCGGGCTTGGCAAACACTGGGACGGCCTGGATGTCCTCGTGCACTCGGTTGGCTTCGCACCGCGCGAGCAACTGGCCGGTACGCTTCACCGAATCCGTCACGCGCGAGGGCTATGCCATCTCGCACGACATCTCCGCCTACAGCCTCGCCGCACTGGCCAAGGCGGCACTACCCATGATGAAAGGCCGCAACGGCGCGATCCTCACGTTGACCTACGACGCGGCGACCAAGGTCGTGCCGAATTACAACGTGATGGGCCTCGCCAAGGCCAGTCTCGAGTCCTGTATGCGCTTCCTGGCGGCAGACCTGGGTCCTGAAGGGATTCGTGTCAACGCGATCTCCGCGGGCGCCGTGAAGACCCTGGCCGCGGCCGGCATCGGCGGCTTCCGCAAGATGCTCAATTACGCGGTGAAAGCGGCCCCACTGCGCCGCACGGTCACCATCGAGGAGATCGGCAACACCGCCGCGTTCCTCTGCTCCGACCTCGCCTCGGGCATCACCGGCGAAACGACCTTCGTCGACGCCGGCGTCAACATCATGGGCATGGTCTTCGACGACGACTAATTAGGGTGCCAGTCACCTTATTTCGAGTCTAAGGTGACTGGCACCTTTAGACTCGAAATAAGGTGACTGGCACCGTAGTTGCACCGTAGTTGCGGCGGACACCGGGTCAGGTGGGCTCGCGGGCCTCGTCGCCAGGCCCTTCGATGCCGACGAAGGTCTTTTCACCGTCAAGCCTTGCGACGATCGTGGCGCAGCAGGCGTCGCCCCAGACGTTAACGCTCGTGCGGCACATGTCGAGAATGCGGTCGAAGACCATCAGCACACCGATCGCTTCCATCGGCAAGCCGATTGCACCGAGGATGATCGCGATCGCCACGAGCGACGCCGACGGCACGCCCGCGACACCGATCGAGGTCAGCAAGGCGATGACGACGACGGCGAATTGCTGACCGAAGGTCAGATCGAGACCGTAGGCCTGCGCCAGGAATATCGCCGCAGCGCATTCGTACAACGCCGTGCCGTTCATATTGACCGTGGCGCCCAACGGCAAGACAAAACTCGACACCTTGTTCGAGACGCCGACATTGTCTTCCAGGCTGTCCATCGTGATCGGCAGCGTCGCTGATGACGAGGCCGTTGAGAACGCCGTCAGCATGGCCGGCGAGGCGCCCGCCATCGTCTTGAACGGCTTCACCTTGCCAACATATCTGAGCAGGGCCGGCAGCGTGCCGAACGCGTGAACGCTGAGCGCCGCCACGACACACAGTGCAAATATGAACAGCGGCTTCGCGGCCGACAGCCCTGCCGTCGCCATGACCTCGGCAACCAGGCCGAACACACCGATCGGCGCAAACATCATGATGAACTCGGTCACGCCCATCATTGTGTGGAACACCGCGTTCCAGAAATTGAACAGCGGCTCGGCATACTGATGCGCCAGGCGTGACATGAAATAGCCGAACAGCAGCGAGAAGAAGATGAGCCCCAGCATGTTGCCTTCGACAGCCGCTTCCACGATGTTGGGCGGAATCATGCGCATGAAGATTTCGGCAACATCACCGACGCCCTTGCCCTCGACCTTGCTGGCAATGTCCACAGTGTCTGCTTCGAGCGCGAGCGTCTCGCCCACCGGCTCACCGCCGGAGATGCCCGGCTGCACGACATTCACAATGATGAGCCCAACCATGATCGCGGCCAGCGTCGTGGTCGTATAGAAAAGCAGCGTCCTGCCGCCGAGCTTGCCGAGATTGCCGCCGGAGCCGATGCCGGCTACGCCGACGATGATCGACGACGTAATCAATGGCACGATGATCATCTTGAGCGCATTGAGAAACAACGTGCCGATGTAATCGAACATCGTTACGTAAGGGACGCCGAGAAGACCCGGCGTTACATCGTCAGTGGTGTAACTTCTGACCCATGTCCCGACAAATACCGCGAGTCCGATAGCGATCAGGATCTGCCAGTGCAGAGCGAGCTTGCGCATGATTCCCCCGTTACGGCGTAGCGCCGTACACGTAGTTCTTGTTATCGGGGGAGCTTACTAGAGCAGATCAGGCTGGGCCAGCACGTCGTCGTTGATGATCACTTCGGCGTTCTCGCGCAGCGCCTTGAGAAACGCAACGAAATCGCCGATCCCGGCCTGGTCCGTCAGCTGCGCCTTGCCGGCATCACGCGTCTCCTGCGGGAGGAGCTCGGGCCGACCCGGTATCACTGCATCGACACTGAACACCGTATAGCCGCCCGCGCTATTGCGCGTGCTGCCCGTCGTCGGATTCTCCTGCGTCGGCTTCACGGCCGTGAACACGGAGACCATGACAAACTGGTCGACATCTTCGCCACTGCGCGAGATCAGTACGGGCTCGGCAGCGGTGGCGCCGATAGCGGTCGCTGCGTCAGCAAAGTCGGTGCCGTTGGCCAGCGCTGCAAGCATCTCGTCAGCCTTGGCGGCCATGAGCTCTTCGGCCTTCTGCGCCCTGAGGCTCTCGACCACCTGCTCGCGTACGTCGTCAAGCGGCTGGCGCGTTGCGGGCTCGTGCCTGGTCACGGCAAAGACGGCCGAGCGGTTCATGTCGATTTCCACGATGTCGGAGATGACGCCGCCGGATATCACCGACGCGTCGAATACCGCGTCAACGACAGCGGAACTGTCGGCGAACGGCTCACCGCCCTGGCGCGTGAAACCGGCCACCGTTTTCACCTCGACACCGAGGTTCGCCGCCAGTGCGCGAATATCCGTCGCATCGAACAGCGCCGCGGAAAGACGCGACTCGAGTTCACGGAAGCGGCTCTCCGCTTTCTGGTCCTGCAGTTCGACCGTCAGCTCGCCGCGCACCTGGTCCAGGGGCAGCGCACCCGGCTCGATAATCCGGTCGAGGCGAATAATGTGAAAGCCGAACTCGGTCTTGACCGGCCCTTCGATGCTGCCTTCCTCCATCGAGAAGATCGTGCCGCCAAAGTCGCCCGGCAACGACGTCCGTGTCAGCGCACCGAGGTCGCCGCCGCGGCTGGCCGTGCCGCCGTCTTCCGAATACGTTTTCGCGAGGTCCTCAAACGGTTCGCCGGCCTGGACGCGCGCCAGCAATGCGGTGGCCTTTTCTTCGGCTGCATTTTCATCGTCACCGAAAAGGATCAGGATATGCCGCGCCTGGCGTTGTTCGTCCTGCAGGTAGCGGTCCTTGTTGATGTCGTAAAAATCCACCAGCTCTTCTTCGCTCACTTCGATGCCCTGGGCGATGTCACTGCGCTGGATTTCGATGTACTCCATGTCGACCGACTCCGGCAGCTGGTACAGCGTCGGATTGTCGTCATAGAACGCCGTGACCGTGTCGTCGGTGATTTCGATCTCCGACGCGACCGCTTCGGGATCGATCGTTGCCAGCGTCACGATGCGCTGCTCGGTCGCAAGATTGAGGTAGCGGCGATACGCTGCCGGGGTCAGCAGTGCCGAGCCACGCAGGGCACGGTGCAGCTGCTCGCGGCGCAGCGTCACACGCTGGGCGGCCTCGAAGGTGCTCGGCTCGTAGCCATTCTGCGCGAGGAGGTTGCGGTACGTTTCCAGGTTGAAACGACCGTCGAGCTGGAATTCCGGCGTACGCTGGATAATCGCCGCGACCTGCTCGTCGCTGACCCGAAAACCCGCTTCGTCCAGGTAGTTGTCGATGACGCGCTGCTCGATCAACTGCTCGAGGATTGCCGAGCGCACACGCAGGCGCACGTCATCGGACGCCTGCGAAAGCTGCGGGTTCTGTAAAAGCTGGTCGCGATAGGCGGCCTCGAACTGGTTTAGTCCGATTTCGGCATCATCAACCTTCGCCGCGTAGTTGTTGCCAACGAAGGTAAAGTTGGCTCCGCCGACGAAGACAAACGTGACACCGATGAGAGCGAGGATCGTGATGGCGACCCAGCCCGTGAATTTCTCGCGAAGGTTTTGCAGCATGATGAGTCTTTATCTGTGAGGGACCTTAAGGGCCCGAAATGAGGCGTGCGATTCTATAAATAAAAAGGCCCCGGGTCCATGCGGACCCGGGGCCTTCTATCAGTGGCGGAGCGGACGGGACTCGAACCCGCGACCCCCGGCGTGACAGGCCGGTATTCTAACCAACTGAACTACCGCTCCGAATCTGGTGGGTGCTGACGGGATCGAACCGCCGACCCTCGCCTTGTAAGGGCGATGCTCTACCAGCTGAGCTAAGCACCCAATGCTTCTCAGGACATGAAAAAGCCCGTAGTTACGGGCTTTTTCTTACCCTGTACCCCCGAAGGGCGCGCTAGTTTACGGCATCCTTCAGGCCTTTACCAGCCTTAAATCCAGGAACATTTGAAGCCGGGATCTGGATGGTTTCGCCGGTGCGCGGGTTGCGTCCCGCGCGTGCTGCGCGAGCCTTCACAGAGAAGGTACCGAAGCCTACGAGAGAGACAGAACCGCCGTTTGCCAGCGTTCCCTGGATGCTGTCGAGTACTGCGTCGACAGCCTTTGTTGCGTCAGCGCGTGACAAACCAGCAGCGCCAGCTACCGCATCAATAAGTTCACCTTTGTTCATGCTTTCACCCTTGCAGATTGATTAAGGAATATTTGATCAATCCAGCGAGCTCCCCCTTTGGCGCAATCCGCTGAATCACCGTGCGCGTCTCCGTGCCTATACCAATCACGCGCGGCTGCGACGTTTATACCTACTGCCATAAATACCGTCAAATTCCGCACAACCACGCGGTTTTCACGAATTTCTCCCCCGGCGATTCCGTCTCCAAATTGCGACGCCCTGCCGGTACCGCCTGGGTGCCTGCCAGCAAGGCGGCGCAAGCTTACGTTAAGTGCTGGGACAAGCTGTTTCTCTGCCCATCTAATCGACTGGAGCTTTCGGTACTTTGTTGTTGATGTTGCTAAGGATTACGGGGCACAGGGTACTGGCCGAGCGAGCCGCCCCGGAAATTGACCGCAAGTCGACGCCAGGTCCGCCGGCCCTGCCGGACAGACCCCGGCAAGCGCCCCCGCTCGGCCCCTCGCACCCTCGGAAACGCAGGCTTTCTGCGGCCTGCAGCGGCAATTCGGCAAGCGCGGTCACGGCAGCGATTTGCGCGAATTTGCGCCGCCGGAATCACGCCGCTTACCCGATCAGCCGTTTCTCGAAACGCACGAAGGACCGCGCCGGCCATGCGCCCGCACAGCGTTCGTAGAACGCCACGGGGTCGACCCACGGAATCGTTGCGTGCCGATGTCCCTGCCGGTGGAGATCCAGAAGACAGCGCCCGAGAAGTACGCGGCCAATACCTGACTGCCGCACGTCCGGCGCGACGCCCATCGGCCCGAACCAGCCCGTACCCTTGTTGTTGGCATCGCTTGCCGAGAAACCGACGACGGACCCGTCATGGATGGCGATGTGCAGCGTCGACGGCGTATTGCCGAGCGCGCTCAGCGCCTCCTCGGTCCAGCTCGGCCAGTTCGCGGCCAGGAAGCCACGCACGGACTCGGCATCGCCCGGTGCAGCGCGGCGGACCTCGATCCCGGGAGCGGTCGCTGCGTCTCGCAGGCGCTGCAGTGCGTCGTCGAGATCCACCTTAAGATTCGTAGCCACGCCCGTCCGCTCGTAGTGGCATGCCTCGGCGAATCGAATAGCGGGCTCGTAGCGGACGTCGATGCCGGGCACCAGGTAATTGGGTGCGGATTCGAGCAGGCGAATGGCTGTCGCGCCAGACGCGGCCAGGCTGGACTCGAGGGCCTCGAGGAGCGCCCGGCCGATTCCCTGCCTCTGCAACTCGCGGTCCACCGCGAGCAGCTTGACGAAGCCGATCCCCGACTTGCGCACAACGCCAACCGCAAACCCCGCGGTCCTGCCGTCCGTGTCCGCGACAAGGCAGCATGCCGGCACGAGGTCCTGATCGGCCCAGATTTTCTCGTCGAGGACTGCCTTACTCAGGCGATCGTACCTCGCGCTGTCATTCCAGATACGCCGCAGCGCATCCCGGTCATCGCGCTGCAATGGGCGGATGCGCATTACGACTCAGTCGCGCGCTACGCCGAGCCAGGAAAAGTCCGGAACATGCGGGCGTTTTCGGCCCAGCTCCACTTCGTAGAGCGCCAGGCCGAGATCGCGCAGGAATGGCAGTCCGATGTCGTCGTATTCATAGGTATCGTCGTTGAACGTTTCGTTGGCGTTCGTGAAGATCGTCGCGGCAAGGAGAAACTCAACGCCGTTGTCCAGGTCGACAATGTAGGCAGCTTCAGTCAGAAAGCCGTACGCGTCGCCGACCTTGTTGAAGATCCGGATGTTGTCGGGAATCTCGGGCGCGTTGCCGCCAAACAGGAAAAACTTCACGTAACCGTCCGGGTACCGCTCTCGATCCGCGTACTCGGCGATACCGCTGTCGCCCGGGTAGCCCGACATGTTGCGGTACAGGAACCCGTAGTCGTCCTCGCCAAGCGCAAACCGCATACGCTCGTCGACGGCATCCGGGAACATCAATGCCTTGATGACGTCGTGCTGCGCCTGCAGTGGATAGGCGTTCTTGGTGGCGAAATCCTTCGGTCGTTGCAGGCGTTCGTCACCCACGATCTCGGCCTTGCCGAGCAGGATGGGCTGCGCTGCGGTCAGGTTCACGCTGCTGTATGCGGCGTCCTGTGCATAGACCACGGTGTCGCCATCGACGAAACGCACCGGCCCCGTAAGGCGGTTTTCCTCGACATCGAGTGCGATCTCAAGCCTGTGCATGATGCGGGTTCCGTCAAAACCCATGCCGGCCAGGCGGTCGTTGAGCGGCTGCTGCCCGATGAATTCGTAAAGACGATTGAAGGCCTCATTGTCGCTGACGAGCAGAACCTCCCTGACATAGCGCCCGACCGACTTACCGGTCGCTGCCTCGCCCGACAGCATCACGGTGTCACGCGTGAGGCCATCGACGCCAAGCTCGTTGAGCTTCTCGAGCGCCACCGCGGCGGTCGGCAGTTTCACCGTACTTGCCGGGTAGAAGTACTCGCTGTCATCCAGGCGATACGCGTAGGAACGAAACTGCGGCCGGTTCTCCGCGTCGCGATCGATCTGCGTGTAAAGAATCTGCACCCGGTACTTCTGCGGGTCCGCCATGACCGTGGCGAATCGCTCCGGCTGCGCGCGCAGCAGGTCCTCGAGCGAGCCATGCCACTCCTTTGACTCGCCGCAAGCCGTGAGAATCATCGCCAGGCCTCCAACGGCAAGCCACCGCCGCCTAGCGAACACGCTGAATATCGGCGCCCAGCGACGCCAGTTTTTCCTCGAGTTTTTCATAGCCCCTGTCGAGATGGTAAATACGATTGACCCGGGTCTCACCTTTTGCCACCAGTCCGGCGAGAACCAGGCTGGCGCTGGCACGAAGGTCGGTCGCCATGACCTCCGCACCGCTCAGGCCGCCGCGATCGCCACGCACGACCGCAACCTGCCGCATCGGCGTGATGTCTGCGCCAAGACGAACCAGTTCCTGCACATGCATGAACCGATTCTCGAAAATCCCTTCCGTCACAACGGACGTGCCTTGCGCCTGCGTCATCAACGCCATGAACTGTGCCTGCAGATCGGTCGGGAAGCCGGGGTAAGGCGATGTGGAGATGTCCGTTCCCGTCCAGCTGTCCGTCGCGCCAACCGTGATGGAATCGCTGCCGGTCTCGATACGGAAACCGCAATCCTGCATCTTGTCGGTAAGCGCCTCGAGATGTTCGGGTACGCACCGGTCCACCGTAACCTCGCCGCCCGTGATCGCGCCGGCAATCAGCAGCGTTCCCGCTTCGATGCGATCGGCCACGATGGCATGCGACGCCGGGTGCAGCTCGTCGACACCGTCGATCGTAATGACGCTGGTCCCCTCACCCTCGATCTGCGCGCCCATGGCCCGCAGGTAATGCACGAGATCCACGACCTCCGGCTCTTTCGCGGCGTTCTCGATGACCGTCGTACCCCGGGCAAGCACCGCGGCCATCAGGGCATTCTCGGTGCCACCGACCGTCAGCTTTTCGAACAGGATGCGTTCGCCGACCAGGCGTTTCGCCCGGGCGATGACATAGCCCTGGTCGATCTCCACTTCCGCACCGAGCTTGCGCATGGTCTCCACGTGCAGATCAATCGGCCGCGAGCCGATTGCGCAGCCACCCGGCAGACTGACCCTGGCCTCCCCGTAGCGCGTCAACAGCGGTCCAAGGCACAGGATGCTGGCGCGCATCTTGCGCACCAGGTCGTAGTGCGCCACAGGCTCGCCCGGCGGCGCTACCTCGATGGTCACATCGGTGCCGTTGCGCTCGAGGCGGCAACCCAGGGCCTCCAGCAACTGGTGCGTGGAGTCGATGTCGCGCAGCACCGGCACGCGCGTGAAGCGGTGGGTGCCGTCTGCCAGCAACGCCGAGAACAACACCGGCAATGCCGCATTTTTCGCGCCGCTGGTCGACACTGTGCCGCTAAGTACCGGCCCGCCTTTAACAATGATTGAGTCCAACGCAACTCTCCGTGCTTGGGTGATCAGGTTGTGGCTCGTCATATTCATGGTCGACTTGAAGTCTGATCCGCGAATATGGCGTAGCAATCGTCAATTGTGGCTAACTCGTGTCGTCGTTGCGACCGAAATTCTCATCCAGTGGAATCAGGGCGACGATCGCAAACGACGGCAGCGTTGCCAGCATCACCCACATGAAGAACAGCTCATAGCCGAGTGCTTCCTGCAATAACCCGCTGAACATGCCGGGCAGCATCATGCCGAGCGCCATGAAGCCCGTGCAGATCGCGAAATGCGCGGTGCTGTGCCGGCCCCGCGCAACATAGATCATGTACAGCGTGTACGCCGTGAATCCGAAGCCGTAGCCGAACTGCTCGAGGCCGACCGCGAGATTGACGAGCAGGAAGTTGTCGGGCTGTTGCCACGCCAAAAGCACGTAGACGAGGTTGGGCAGGTTGATCGCGGCGACCATCCACCAGAGCCAGTACTTCAGGCCATTGCGCGCCGCCAGCAGGCCGCCGGCGATACCGCCGATGCTCAGCATGACCCAGCCAACGGTCCCGTATACGAAACCAACCTCGGCGGTACCGAGGCCGAGGCCGCCGGCCGACGTGTCATCGAGTAGAAACGGCGCAGCCAGTTTGACCAGTTGCGCCTCCGCGACCCGGTAAAGCAGCAGAAAGGCCAGGATCTTGCCAATGTGCGCTTTCCTGAAAAAGTCGGCGAACGTCGCTACGAACTTCTCAAGCAGGGTATGCACGGAGACCACGGCGCTCTCGACATCCAACCCGGGTCGCGGCAGCGCATAACGGTGCCAGGCAAACAGCACGAGGTACACAGCGGCAAGCAGGTAAAACGCGATACTCCACGCCAACGCGATATCGCCGGTCGACGTTTCCAGGTAGCCGGCGACCATGACCAGCAGCCCCTGGCCGGCGATCATCGCGAGGCGGTAGAAGGTATTGCGGATGCCGACGAACCAAGCCTGCTCGTGGTCGTTCAACGACAGGATATAGAAACCGTCGGCGGCAATGTCATGCGTCGCCGAGCTGAACGCAACGAGCCAGAAGGCGGCGAGTGTATAACGGAAGAAATCGTCGGTCGGGATGGCCAGCGCGATCGTGGCGAATCCTGCACCGATCAGCAGCTGCATGCTGACGATCCAGGCGCGCCGCGTCCTCAGGATATCGACGAGCGGGCTCCACAGCGGCTTGATGATCCAGGGCAGGTACAGCCAGCTCGTGAAGAACGCCATTTGTGCGTTCGATATGCCGAGTTTCTTGTACATGATGACGGAGACGAACATCACCGCGGCGTACGGCAGGCCCTCCGCGAAGTAGAGCGACGGAATCCAGCGCCAGCGGCTGCGCGCCGGCATGGTCACGCGCGCGCCTGCAACAGCCGGTCGCGGGCCATCAACAGGCAGCCGTCCACGGGGCGGTCCACGACCACAAGCTTGCTCGGCACGGTACCCAGTTCGGCCAGCTTGCAGAGTAGCGTTTCCCGGTACAGCGTGTTGGAGCAGACGATACCGCCGGCCACGGCGAGCGGCGCCTCCGCCGCCAGTCCCAGCTTTTCGATGGTCGCCTGCACGAGCTTCGCCGTGCCGCTGGTGGCGGTATCGACAATGCCGGCCGCGACGGCGTCGCCATCCTCGGCGGCATGCAGCGCAAGCGGTGCCAGGGCAGCAATCTCGCGGCGCACGTCCACGGCGTGATCGAGCCGCTGCAGCATTTCACGCGGGTTCCCGGTGTGGAGCCTCTGCAGAACACGCTCGCTGAGCACGGTTTCAGGGCCGGTGCCATCTGCCGCATCGGCGACCGCCGCCAGCGCCCGCCGCCCGATGTCGAAGCCGCTGCCCGTATCGCCGAACCAGTGGCCCCAGCCGCCGGTGACGGCGCGCCGGCCACCGCTGTCCACGCCAATGGCGACGGAGCCGGTACCGACGATCAGCGCGATGCCCGCGCCGTCTGCCGCGCCGACGGCCAGCACGGGGTCCGCGTCATGCACGACATCGACATGCCGGGCCAGCGAGCGATGCCCGGCCCAGCCGAGGATGGATGCCTGCACGTCGGGCAGGGAACTGCCGGCGAGGCCCAGTACGGCCCAGGCCACGGTTTCGTCCCCGGTACCGGCGGCACCGAGCGCGGCATCGACCGCAACGTTGAGGTTGATCTCGGCATGCCCGCGCCCGACGGCGCGCACGTTCGACGGCCCGCCGAAGCCCTCGCCCAACACCTCGATCTCGCCGTCAGCGCCAACCGCAGCAAGGCACACGGCGGTCTTCGACCCGCCCCCGTCGATACCGAGGATGAGCTCACGCATCGTCGTTCAGGGCGATGCGCAGGCGGCCGTCCGCCGCGGCAAGCCGTTCGCGCGCCTCTGGAATATCGACGCCCAGCCGCGCCGCAAGGATCGCAGTCTTTAGCTCGCCGTCACAGCGCGACAACAGCTCGACGGCCGCGGCCGTGTCGAGATCGGTCAGCTGCTGCAGGATGCGCTGCGACCGCGCGACAAGCTTGTCGTTACTCGCGCGCAGGTCGACCATGAGATTGCCGAAGGTCTTGCCGAGGCGAACCATCGCGCCCGTCGTCAGGATGTTGAGCACCAGCTTGGTCGCCGTGCCGGCTTTCATGCGCGTCGAACCGGTCAGCACTTCGGGGCCAACGACGACCGCGATGGTCATGTCCGCATGCGCCGCGATGGGCGCGTTGTCGTTGCAGGTGAGCCCGATCGCGGCGGCGCCCGTCGCGCGCGCGAAGTCGAGCGCGCCCAGGACATACGGCGTCGTGCCGCTCGCGGCGATACCGACCACGACATCGGCCGCGGACAAGTCCAGCTCGCGAAGATCCGCACGACCCGAGTCGGCGGAATCCTCCGCGCCCTCGATCGCGTTGCGCAGCGCCCGGTCCCCGCCCGCGATGATACCAACGACCTGCGACGGGTCGGCGCTGAACGTCGGCGGGCATTCGGACGCATCGAGCA
The DNA here is from genome assembly GCA_963698895.1 of uncultured Gammaproteobacteria bacterium. Classification (GTDB taxonomy): domain Bacteria; phylum Pseudomonadota; class Gammaproteobacteria; order Steroidobacterales; family Woeseiaceae; genus UBA1847. The sequence continues at coordinate 24,240 of CAVOSO010000008.1, forward strand.
CGCCCAGCCGGCCCGAGGTACCGGCGCCAACGTAAACGAGGCGCCCGCCGCTTGCGAGCCGCGCGGCGATGACGTCAACGGCCGCGGCAATCACCTCGTCCTCTGCCGCCACGGCCGCAGCAATCTTCGCATCCTCGGCATTGATCAGCCGCACGAGCTCCAGGGTAGAAAGCCGATCGAGATCGGCCGACCCGGGATTGGTCGCTTCGGTTGTCAGATCATCGTGCATTGTCTAGTGTCTGTATCCCATGGTTAAACATCTTGCCTGCCTGTTGCTGGTTCTCACGGCGCCACTTGCCGCCTGCGCCGGGCAGGTATTGAACGGTGTCGATGTCCTCGAGCGCGACGGCTTTCGCCAACTCGCCGGGCAACGTGTCGGGCTTGATCACCAACCATACGGGCCGCACCCGGGACGGCCGCAGCACCATCCACGTGCTGCACAACGCGCCCGGCGTCGACCTGGTGCGCATCTTCAGCCCCGAGCACGGCCTTGCGGGCCAGCTCGATGTTCCGGTCGTCGCCGACAGCAGCGAAGCCGTCACCGGCATCCCGATCATCAGCCTCTATGGCGAGTCGCGCCGGCCGAGCGCGGCCGCACTGGCCGGTGTCGACACGCTCGTCTTCGATATCCAGGACATCGGCACGCGTTTCTACACCTATATTTCGACAATGGGCAATGCGATGACCGCGGCCGCCGAACACGATGTGCGCTTCGTCGTGCTCGATCGTCCCAACCCGATCAACGGCAGCAGCGTCGCCGGGCCAGTGCTCGACGACGGGCTGCAGTCCTTCGTTGGTTTTCACACCCTGCCCGTTCGCCACGGCATGACCACCGGTGAACTCGCCACGATGTTCCGGGCGGAGCTCGGGCTCGACCTCGATCTCGAGATCGTGCCTGTCGAGGGTTGGCACCGGCGTGAATATTTCGACGACACCGGACTGCCCTGGGTCAACCCGTCGCCCAACATGCGCAGCCTGCGTGCCGCCATTCTGTATCCGGGCATCGGTCTGCTCGAGACCACGAACATCTCGGTGGGCCGCGGCACCGCAACGCCCTTCGAACTCATCGGCGCCCCCTGGCTGGATGCCAAAGCGCTGGCCAACGCCCTGAACGAGCTGGCGTTGCCCGGCATCGCGTTTACACCCGTTCACTTCACGCCCGATGCGAGCACTTTTGCCGGCGAGGCTTGCCAGGGCGTGCGGTTTACGATCATCGACCGGGCGGCACTCGAACCCGTGCGCACGGGCCTCGGCATCGCCACGGTCCTGCGGCGCGAGTATCCCGAGCGCTGGCAGACCGAGCGCTACATCCGCCTGCTTGGCAATGCGGCGACGCTCGATGCCTTGCTGGCCGGCCGCGACGTGGCCGACATCGAAGCGATCTATGCGGCCGGCCTTGCCGCCTTCCACGCGCGACGCAAACCCTTCCTGCTGTACGAGTGAGGTCATTCCGGCATTCCCTGCACCTTGCGTTTCTGCACGGCAATCCAGTCAAAATAGTCACGCAGCTCGAGAGTGGCTGCGGCCTCGGCGTCGAGCAGCACCGTCACCTGCTCATGCATCTGCAACATCGTTGCAGGCCACATTGCGGACACCGGCCCCTCGATCATCTGGCGTACCGGCTCGGCCTTGTCGGCACCGGTTGCGAGCAACAGGACGTGACGCGCATCCATGATCGACCCGATGCCCATGGTGATGGCAAGCTGCGGCTGCGCCGCCGGGTCGTCGAACAGGGATCGATTTGCCTCGACCGTCGCGCGCGTAAGCGTCTTGACGCGCGTGCGCGACGCCAGGCTCGATGCCGGTTCGTTGAAACCAATATGGCCGTTCTTGCCGATGCCCAAGAGCTGCAGGTCGATACCGCCGCGCGCGCGGATCAGTGCCTCATACGCATCGCCCACGACGCGGGGATCGGTGCCCGGCGGACACTCCGGCAGGAACGTGTTCTCGGGATCAATATCAATGTGGTCGAACAACTCGCGCTGCATGTAGGCGCGATAGCTGTGCGGGTTGCCCGGCGCAAGGCCGATGTATTCATCGAGATTGAAGGTGCAGGCATCGCGAAAGCTGATCCGCCCAGCGGCGCAATCGGCAACGAGCCGCGCATACAGGGCAAGCGGCGTGCGACCCGTCGCGAGGCCGAGGACGGCATTCGGCTTGCTCGCAAGGAGTTTCCGCACGAGCGCCGCGCCCTCGTCGGCCACCGTCTCGCTGTCCTCGAGGATGATGACGTCCATGCTAGCGGTACGCCTCCATCTGTCCGTCGATGAGGTTACAGGCCACGTCCAGGTTTTCATCGAGCGCGACGAGGTTGGCACGATAGCCTGTCTTTATGTAGCCGAGGCTGTCGTCAAGCCCGAGCGCAGCGGCCGGATAAACCGATGCCATACGCAACGCCTCGAAGACATCGACGATGCCCTGGTCGGCGATGTACCTCACCGCATCGATCATGCCGATATTGCTGCCCGCGAGAATCCCTTCGGTGGTGACGCAGTGCCCCTCCTTCACGACGATGGTCTCGCCATAAAGTGAAAACTGCTGCTGGTCCGATCCGACCGTTGGCATCGCATCGGTCACGAGCACGGTCTTGCCCCACGCCTTGGCGTGAATGGCGATGCCCAGCATCGCCGGGTGCACATGATGGCCATCCGCGATGATGCCGACAAAGGTGTCCGGGTCTTCGAGCGCCGCCCCGACGATTCCCGGGGCGCGGCTCTCCATAGGCGGCATCGCATTGAACAGATGCGTAAAGCCGCTCAGCCCCGCATCGATGGCAAGCCGCGTTTCCTCATAAGTCGCCGCGCTGTGGCCGGCACACACCAGGATTCCTGCCTCGCGCAGGCGCCGGATGATCGCGTGGTCGACGCACTCGGGTGCCAGCGTCACGAGTGTCCTGCCCTGCGCGAGGGAACACAGCAGGGGGTACGCGTCGGCATCGAGCGCGCGCAGGTGTGCGGTGTCGTGCACACCGCGGCGCAGGGGATTCAGGTGTGGCCCTTCGATATGAATACCGGCTATCCCGGGCACGCCCTCCGCCATCGCGTCGCGCACTGCGTCGACTGCCGCGCGCATGACCGTCGCGCTGTCGCTGATCAGCGTCGGCAGGCACGCTGTCGTGCCGAAGCGGCGGTGTGCCGCAACGATCGTGCGCAAGGTAGCCACGGATGGTGCGTCGTTGAACAGGACGCCTCCGCCGCCGTTCACCTGCAGGTCGATAAAGCCGGGCGCGAGCAAGAGGCCGTCGAGCCTGGTCACCTTCGCGTCACCAGGTGCCGGCGTTTGCGCATCCATAACGGCTGCGATGATGCCGTTGTCCACGAGGACGGCAGCGTTCTCACGCAGCTCGTCGCCGTCAAACAGGTCGCATCCGGTGAGTAAGAGTCTGCTCATAAGTTCAGGCGGCGTCGATAACTTTGCCGGGATTCAGGATGTTGTTGGGGTCGAGCATGCGCTTGAGCGACTTCATGAGTTCGATCTCTGCACTACTGCGCGTGATCGACAGGTACTCACGCTTTTCGAGGCCAATGCCATGCTCCGCCGACACGGCTCCCGCGTAGGGCTCCAGGCAGCCGTACACGGCGTGCTCGACCGCGCGAATCGCCGCGTCGTCCCAGGCGATGTCTTTCACCGACACGTGCACGTTGTTGTCGCCGAGATGGCCGAAGCCGATGACGTTGGCCTCCGGGAACTGCGTGTGAATCGTGGCGTCTACGCTCTCCACGTACCGGCCGATATCGGCGCTGCGCAAGCTGACGTCGAAATTATGCGCTGCACCGATGACGGGCTCCACTTCGTCACGTATCTCCCAGATGAGCTCGCGCTCGCGGTCGGATTTGGCGAGCATGCCATCCACGACGAGGTCCTGTGCCATCAGGTCTTCGAGCAACGCCTCGAACGCCGCTTCATCCTGCGCCTGGTCGACGCCCATGGTTTCGATGAGTACGTACTGCGCCGCGCCCGGCGCCAGCGGTGCGGCGAGGCGGCCGCGCGGTTGTACGGCGAGTTCGTAAAAATTATTCCACATGACCTCGAACGCGCTCAGGATGTTCGGCAATGTTCGATTCGCAATCGCCAGCATTGCGACAACGTCATCGAATTTTTCGCAGGCAAGCAGCGCCACGTTGTGACTGCGCGGTGTGGTGCGCAAGCGAAAGATGATGCGCGTGATGATGCCGAGCACGCCTTCGCTGCCGATAAACAGGTGCTTGAGGTCGAAACCCGAATTGTTCTTGATGTAGCGATTCATGGACGAAATGACGGTGCCGTCCGGCAACACGGCCTCGAGGCCGAGCACCGTGTCGCGGGTCATGCCGTAGCGAATGACCTTGTTACCGCCCGCGTTGCTCGCGGCCAGGCCGCCGAGCTGGCAATTCGCGCGCGCACCGATATCCACCGGGAAGAACAGTCCCGCGTCGGCCGCAGCCTCCTGCGCGGCTTGCAGCGTGACGCCCGACTGCGCCGTCAGCGTGCCGGCAAGCCGATCGAGGTCTTCTATGGCATTGAGCCGCTCGAGCGACAACACGACATCGTCCGGCGAGGTCGCGCAGCCCTGCACGAGGTTGGTCATACCGCCAAACGGAACGACGGTCTGCCGCGCGGCATTGCAGCAGCGCATGACCGCGGCAACCTCCTCCGTCGACGCGGGACGAACCACTGCCCTGGCGTTGCATCCGGAATGCGTGTCCCACGGGAACTCGATGTCGCCAATGGCTGCACCGCTCAGTACATGGCGCTCGCCGACAATACTTGCCAACTGCGTAACCAGGTCACCGCTCATCGTTGCGTCTCTCCACCAGGCTCACGAGCGTACCGGCCGCGAGCGTCGTAAGCGAACCGATCAATGCGTACCAGGCCCAGTGTACCGGGGTTGTGTAGGCAATCGTCGACAGTACAACAACGCCGGCAAGGAATCCTGCGAGGGCCGCGCGCTGGCGCACTCGCGGCGCAAACACGCCGAGGAAATACAGGCCGAGCACCGGGCCCGCCGCAAAGCCGCTGATCTTGAGCACGTTGGCAACGATGCTTTCGTTCGAACCGAGTTGCCCGAAGCCAAGCGCGATGCCCGTTTGCACGACGCCGAAAACGATGGTCGCCATGCGGCTCTTCTTCAGCTTCGCTGCCTCGTCCGGTTCGCGAGCCGCAAGCGGCAGGTAAATGTCGTTGATAAATGCGGCCGCCGATGAATTCAGCGAACTCGAGAGCGTCGACATGGCGGCGGCAAATACCGCGGCCAGCGTAAGTCCGAGGAGCCCGATCGGCATGTAGTGAACGATGAAGTAGGCAAACTGCTGGTCGTTCTTGATGTCCATATCGCCCTGGAGGCCCGCCAGACCAACCCCGATCAGCAGGAAGATCCCGAACTGCAGCATCACGATGAAGCCGCTCAGGCCGAGTGCCAGGGCCGCCTGGCCCTGGCCTTTCGCCGACAGGTAGCGCTGTACCATCATCTGGTCCGTTCCGTGCGTGGCCGCGGTCAGGAACGCGCCGCCGGCAAGGCCGGCCCAGAACGTCATGCCCGGCTTGGTGAGGCTCATATCGAAGTCGAAGATACGCAGCTTGTTCTCGTCCTGCGCGAACTGCAGCAATGCATCGAAACCGCCGGGCGCAGTATCGACGATGATGCTTGCTGCTGCCGCGGCGCCGAGCATGTAGATCACGAACTGGATGCAATCGTTCCAGATGACCGATCGCGCTCCGCCGATGAACGTGTAGAGAATCGTAACGACACCGATGAACACGACGCTGAGATTCAGATCGAGTCCGAGCACGATCTGCAGCACCAGCGCAGTGAGAAACAGCCGCAATGCATCGCTGGCGTTGCGCGTCAGCAGGAACAGGCTCGACACGAGGCGGCGGCTCACGGTGCCGAAGCGAGTCTCGAGAACTTCGTAGGCCGTGAACGGTTTGCCGCGAAAATACAGGGGTAGCAGGATGAAGATGACGCCGAGACGGCCGACGATATAGCCGATCGTAATCTGCAGGAACGTCAGGTTGCCACCGGCCGCCGCTGCCAGTCCGGGAATCGAAAGAAACGTGACCGTGCTGGTTTCGGTGGCGACGATCGAGAGCAGCAGGGCGCCCCAGGGCAGCGAACGGTCACCGAGAAAGTAGCGCGTTGCCGATTGTTTGCCACGGCCGACCCAGACTCCGAACGCGAGGACCGCCAGCATGTAGCCCACGACGATCGCCGCGTCGATGCCGCCGATGTTAATCGACACGCGAGTTCTCCAGCACTACAGGGTCGTGATAGCGACGCGCCTCAAACGCCTCGACGTCGCCGTTCGCCGTCATGATCGGGAACAGGTAGACCGGCTCGAGCTGCGCGTGCCACGTACCCGAGTCACTGCGACTGACGCGCACGTCCACGTGTCCGTAGTGCTTGCCGCCGTCCAGCAAGCGGCCGTCGTCGCTCCACTGTTCGGGCGCATCTTCGTGCGCGAGAAAGACGCGGTGCGGGTTGACGGCCAGCGGGTCCGGCCCGCGCAGCCCGTCGCCGCCAATGCCGACATCCATGAAATGAACGGCATGGTCAGACTCCTCACCATCACCGGTTTGCTCGCGGCCACGCACGATCGAGTACTCGTACATCTCGTCGTGCCCGTTGAACACGGCGTCGACGCCGTAGCGCAGGAACAGCGGCGTCAGGAGATCCAGCGGAATCCCCGAGGCGAAATTCTCGCCTTCGCCGGTACCGGGCGGGCGTCCATGAATGCCCGACGTGTACGGCGCGGGGTGAAACAGGACGAACGTAAACGCTTTCTCCCGCTGCGCCCGCGCGAGTTCCTTTTCCAGCCACTGCCACTGTGCCGAGCCCGGCTGCCAGTCCGGTGCCGTGTTCTCGAGATACCAGTTCGTGTCGGTGGCCGATCGTTCGGGCGTGCCGTTGTTCGTATCGATCGCTATGACGGCGACCGGGCCATGGTCATGGGCGTAGTAGGCCGGGCGGTTGAAATAGGTCCGGTACTTGGCCAGGGCACGCGCCGTGCCGGAGGCGCCATAGCCGCCGAGGTCGCCCGGTCCGCCGTAGTAGTCGTGGTTGCCGAGCGCGGGTACGATCGGCACGGATGCGGCCAGGGCGGCATTGTGCCGCCAGAACTCGTCCCAGTCGCGCTGCTCACCGCCCTGACTCGACAAGATCGCCGGCGATCGCGACAAAATCGGGTCTTTTCGCCCAAATTTCCGCGAGGTTTGCCCGATAGCCCGTTGTCTGGTCGACCGGGTACCGGCGCTCGTTCCCGGCGCCGTGTTGCGCCGCCGACCAGCGTGCCCGCTTGCCGGTCGATTCGGGCTCGGTTTCGCTGTCTGCGTACACAACGAAATGCACCGCGTCCTCCGCCGGTGTGCGTACGTTGACCGCTGCCGTCTCGCCGTTCTGCTGCACCGCGATCGTGTAGTCGTGGCCGGGTTGCAACCCGGTCACTGTGGCCGTCTGCTGCCAAGGCGGAAACCCTGCGCCGTCGAGTTTGGCGAACTCCGCCAGGTGATACGCGAGTTCGCAGGCATGGCGCGGTGGCGATACCTCGACCGCGATCTTGTCATCGGCCAGCAACGTGACGGTGCCCGGGGTTGCGCGCTCCGAAAACCAGCTGATCGTCGCCGCAGCCGCCGTCACGTCCTGCAGGTAGGGCGTTACGCGAAATGCGCTGCCGTCGGTCGCCGCCTGGGTGCGCGCGTTACTGGCGTAGGCGGCCACGCGCCGGTGCCAACCTTCGAGCCAGCGTGCCTCGTTGCGCTCCGGCGGAGCGTTGACGACGCGCAGGGCAAGCCGCCCGGCCGCCGCTTTCGCGAACGGTTCCACGAGGCTCGTGTTCGTCCTGTCCGGCTGTGCCGCAACGTCACGCAGCACCTGCACGAGCCCCCAGCCCTCGCCTGCATAACGCTCGCGCGGATTGCTGCCGAGACCCTTGAAGTTGTAGTAGTCGATGACCGCGAAGAGGCCCTCCGGACTCGCCAGCAGCCCGTGCAGCAACTCCGTGAGGACTGCCTTGTCGCCGTCGTCCAGTTCGAGCGCATTCCAGCGTGCATTGAAACTCGCCACGATGTATTGCGCCTGCTGCGGTGCCGTACTCGCCAGCCAGTCCCTGAGCGCTGTCACGCGTGGGGTGTCGCGCGCGGCATCGAACGCGGCTTTGTCGGCCCAGGGTGCCGCAGGAACAACCGGGTTGCGCAGCCACTCGGGCACCGGGGAACAGGCATCCGCATGCTCCCTCACGTAGGCGAGCATGCCTGGAAACGACTCATCAAAGGGCGCATCGACATGCTCGGGAAACCAGATGAAGTGCCCGATGCCCAGCGACGGGAAGTCCTCGCCGTCGTTCCAGTGTGCGAGGTACTCGAGCTTGCCGTTGGTTTCGTTCCGGAAGATCTGCGCCGCGATCCAGTAGTAGTCCGCAGCCGCCAGCGCCGGCATCTCCAGCCGCGGATCCGTCGTGCGCGAACACGCGACAACGAACAGCAGCACGAGCAGCAGCGAGTAGCGCAACGCGCCGCCTAAGAAAAAAGCGCCATGCTCCGGCCATCCCCGGGGGACGGGGTCAGGCCGGTGCATGACGCATTTTCATTCCACAAAGAACGTACTGGCTGGTTCTTACTGGAACTGGTACTTCACGGCGAGCTGGATACGGCGTGGCTTGTAATAGCTATCCGGCTGTCCGTAACCGGCGTCATTGACATCGCGGTGGATGTTGTAGCCGGTCTGTTTGTCGAACACATTAAAAATGTCAGCACGCAACTGGATGTTGTGCGCGTCACCGATCCTGAAATTGTGCGTGTAGTTCAGGTCGAGCTGGTAGTGGTCATCCGACGTGCGTGAACCTGCCGGCTCAGCGTACTTGATGGTGTCACTGGAACTGCTCGTCTGGCTTGCATACACGAACCTGTCCCAGGTCTCCCAGGGCTCACCCGACTGGTACACGAGGTAGGCGCCGGCACGGCCGTCCCAGGGGAACTGGTAGTAGCCGTAGAGCTTCAGCATATGGCGCCGGTCGCCGCCGAGGTTGCCGTACTTGAAGTTCCAGAGCTGGCGACCCGCACCGTCGGCAATGTTCGACGAGCCGATGAAGATAGCCGCGTCGTTAGCCGTTGTCGTGACGTCCTGGTCGAAGTTGCCGTAGTAGTGGCTCCAGGTGTACGAGCCGCGAACGAACCAGTTCTCATGGCTCCAGTCGGCCTCGAAGCTGGCTTCCCAGAACTTGTTCTTGCCGCCATCGAGTTGCGCGATGACGAAAGACGAACCACCGATTTCCGCACGAATGGCGTCGAGATTCGGTACGTAGAGCTCGGCGGGAATGCCCGGAGGCAGCGGCTCACCCGGCTGCGGGTAGTTGATGCGATCCGCATTGCCCGTGTCTTCCCAGAAATTTGTCGCGAGACGGTGACGCACATGCGCCCGGACGGAGAGCTCATCGGAATAGTCCTTGGTTATCCCGGCAATGAACTCTTCGGTAAGACGCGGCTCGAGACCATCCTGGAACCACTTGCCCGATGACGAATCGACGTTTTCGCTCTCGATGAAGTTGCCGTTGGCGTCGAAGAACACGTCGATGCGGCTGCGCAGGTTACGATCCCAGGAGGCCGCACGTGCGAGCGACGATGCCGACGGGTTGTAGCGTGCGTAGTTCAGGTAGAACGATGCCGTGTCCGAGAAGTCCCAGGTCACGCCGAGACGCGGCTGGATCATGTCTTTCCAGTCCACTTCGTACATCTTGTAGGGCGTACCCGGCGACTGCATCAGGCCTGTCAGCGTGTTCATGCCGGTGGTATCCGGTGCCAGCCCCTGCCCGTACAGGATATCGTTGCTGATCAGGACACCGACATTCCAGGTGAAGTCACCCTCGGTGATCGTGTCGTTGATCTCGATGCTCTGCAGCTCCGAGCTCGAATAGATCGACGGGATGAGGTCTTCGCCGGTCGGGCTGAGCAAGGATTGCTGCTGCACGCGAGCCACGAAGTACGCCGGTGTGCCGCCTGGCGAATTCGGTGACGCCACCCAGGATATCGACAAAGCCCCAACCGTTCGAACGGCGCGCGAGATCTTCCGCCACTTCCATCCACTGGTAGCCAACGTGCAGGTCATGTGTCGTATCGCCGATGTACAGCGTGTGGTCGAACGCGATCTCGAAACTCTCGCGTGTATAGACGGTGCTGTCGATCTGGTGGTAACCACCGACTGCGCCGCCACCCAGTGCCGGGTTGTAACTGTAGGCGTCGATATACGGCATTGCAAACGCGTTGAACTCGGCATTCTGCGCGGCGACGACGGGATCAGGGTCATTCTCGTCACGGTACAGGGGAATATCCACGTAACCCGTCTGATCCAGATTCGCGATGTTCAGCGATCCGCCCTGTTGCGGAATGAACCCGAACAGGTTGTCCGGCCTGGAAGAACCGGTGTCTTCCCAGTCGGTGTACTTGAAGCTCAGCGAGCTGTCGTCGGTGACGATCCAGGAACCCTCGAGGATCAGGATGTCCTGCGTTGCGGACGAACCCAGCGATACGGACGGGTGTTCAAACTGGCCAATGCTCTCGTTCTTGTTCTCGCGATCCGACGTGCGGTAGCTGGCATCCAGCAGGATGTTGTCGGTGGGCGAGAACGTCAGCTTGGCGAAGTACTCGTCGCGAGTGCTGTCGAAGTCGCCGATCGCGCCGTAGGCATTGGAGGAATTGTCGCGTGTGCGTTCCGGGGCGTAGTACGACGTGTAGAAGTACAGCCGGTCGCGCAAGAGCGGGCCACCGAAATTGGCGACGATCCAGGTACGATCCTCGTCGAATTCGAGCGAGCTGCCCGTATCCTGGTCGCTGGTCAAACCGGCTGTCTGCACCTGGTAGCTAACCTCGGCCTTGAACTCGTCCGTGCCGCGTTTCGAGATCGTGTTCATCGTAGAAGCCGCCCGAGCGGTTGAAGCCCACGGCCTTGGCGCCACCGCGAACGATGGACACCTGTGCGATATCGTGTGAGGACGGCTCACTCGCCAGGACACCGAACAAGGGCAGGGACACGTCCACGCCGTCGAACAGGTAGACGTTGTCCTGACCGGAACCGCCGGAGCTCGGACCACGAACCTCGAGTTCCGAATATTGAACGCCCGGGATCAGCTTCATGATGTCGCGGTAATCCTGACCAATCGGGATAGCGTCGATCGTATCGGCGCTGATCGCGTTGCTTAACGAGCCCTGGCCCGCATCAACCGCGAGCTGCTCGCCGGTAACCACGATTTCTTCCATGGCTTCACCAGACACAACGTTCAGTTCGGCGGTCTGCTGCAACAGCACCGCCACCGAACGCGTCTGCGAGCTGCCGTCCGGCAGCGTGAATTCGACGGTGTATTGGCCTGGCGGCAGGAGGCGGATGCGGTAGCGACCGTTGTCGGCCGAAGTGGTCGAGCGCGGCTGCGGCAGGACATTACTGCTGGCCTCGACCGTGACGCCGCTGATGCCGTTGCCGCTGGCATCGGTGACGAAGCCGGAGATGTCACCGGACTGCTGTGCCTGGGCCGGTACGGCGAAGAACGCCATGACGGCACCAAGCGCGAGAATACTGAAAAAGGATTGGCGCGAGCGCCCCGAAGAAACCGAGCGGTTCCCACTTCTGAACAAGGTCATGTTTTGTCCCCCTGAGCTGGATGGTTTTCTTGACTATGACAGCCTTGTACGGCATAAAATATCATTGGTAGGGAAAAAGTAAAGAATTATTTATTCCTCCTTCGAATCCTCCCACAACGACCGATACCAAGCCGATGCTATTCCGTACGACTCCCTTTCTTATCACATTCGTCGTTGTTCTTTCTATTGCCGGTTGCGGCAGCACGCTCGTCCATGAGTCGGCCAACCAGAACAGCCGCGTCAGCATCATCGTCATCCACCACACGGCGATCGATTTTGACAAGTCCTTAAGGACACTGACGGAGCCGTCATCGCGTCCCGTGAGCGCGCATTACCTCATCCCGGAGCCCGACGACCGGTCCTACCGGCGTTCACAGCTCAAAGTCCTGAGACTCGTCGACGAGGACCGCCGCGCCTGGCATGCCGGGACGAGTTACTGGGCCGGCAAGAGCGGACTCAACGATCAGTCGATCGGCATCGAGCTCGTCAACACGAGCTGGTGTCATGCGAGCGCAACCCAGCTCGATGCAAATACCGGTGCGCCGAATCGTTTTTGCTTTTTCCCTGACTTTCCCGACGGGCAGATTGCGCTGCTGGTCGAGTTGCTCGAGGAGATCCTGGAGCGCCATCCCGACATCCGGCCGACACACATCGTCGGCCATTCGGATATCGCCCCGGACCGCAAGGTAGACCCGGGCCCGCGCTTTCCGTGGCAACGCCTGGCGCGCCTCGGCTACGGTGCCTGGTACGACAATGCAACGGTTCTCAAGTACTGGGAGCGCTTTCTTGCCGAACCCCTCCCGCTAGTGAACATCCAGCGCGCACTCGCCGCCTACGGCTACAACATCGAGGTGACGGGCGAGCCCGACGAGCAGACGCGCAATGTCGTGCGTGCTTTCCAGCTGCACTTCCGGCCAGAGGAAGTCACGCGCGAGGTGAGCGTAGAGACTGCGGCTATACTGTTCGCGCTCATCGAAAAATACTACCCCGAGCAGCTCGAGGAACTGCTGCTCGTCGATGCGCCGGTCGTGCCGGACGAAGCACTGCCGATGCCACCCGCCGATCCATCAATCGAGACGACATCATGAAGATTACGGGCTACAAGCTTGGCAAACTCAAAGTTCCTCTCAAGACGCCCTTCAAGACCGCGCTGCGCAGCGTCGACCACATGGAAGATGTCGTGCTCATCCTCGAGACGGACAGCGGGCACCTCGGGTATGGCAGCGCGCCGGCCACGGCCGTCATCACGGGCGAGACCCACGGCTCGATCATCGAGGCGATTCGGACCGTCATTCTGCCGGCTATCCTGGGCGAGGATGTCCGTAACCTGAATCACATCGTCGACCTTGTCCAGGCGTCGATGTTCAAGAACTTCAGCGCCAAGGCCGCCGTCGAGATTGCCGTGTACGACCTGTTTGCGCAGTCCTTCAATGCGCCCCTGTACCAGATCCTCGGTGGCGGCGAACCCGTGCTCTCCACCGACATCACGATCAGCGTCGACTACATCGACAAGATGGTGCAGGACGCCATCGCCGCGGTCGATGCCGGATTCGAGGCGCTCAAGATCAAGGTCGGCAAGGACCTGAGCGTGGACATCGCACGCGTCAAGGCCATTTATGCCGCAGTCAGCGACAGGGCGCTGTTACGCCTCGATGCCAACCAGGGGTGGACACCGAAGCAAACCGTCAGCGCCCTGCGGGAACTCGAGAGCAGCGGCATCGAGCTTGAGTTTGTCGAGCAACCCGTGCGCGGCAACGATGTCGAGGGCATGAAATACGTCACCGAGCGCGTGTCGACGCCGGTCATGGCCGACGAGAGTACGTTCGGGCCGCAGGAGGTTATCGAGCTGATCCAGATGCGCGGCGCAGACATCATCAACATCAAGCTGATGAAGACCGGTGGCATTTCGAACGCGATCAAGATAGCGGACATCGCCGCGATCTACGACGTCGAATGCATGATGGGCTGCATGCTCGAGACCAGTATCGGCGTCTCCGCAGCCGCGCACGTCGCGGTCGCCAAGGCCAGCAGCATCACGCGTGTCGACCTGGATGCACCCTCTCTCGCGACGATCAACCCGGTTAACGGCGGCGTTCGCTTCGACGGTGCCGAGATTTCCATATCGGACGCACCCGGGCTCGGTGTCGAGAGTATCAGCGAGCTGTCGATGCTCGACTTCGACAAAGCGGCCGGATCCTGAGCAGGCATTGCGGGCCCTGGATGATCACGGCATGGCAACAGCGACTCTGGCTTTCCACGATACTGCTGTTCGCGGTAGCGGCGTGTACCGGGGACAGGGCCGTCGACACGTCCACGGTCGGCACACCCGGCTGGTCGACCGACGTCATCGGAGTCGATGAGGTGCACCTGTCCGTCAACTACTGGATAGATCGGGAGGCCGAGCCGGACGCCGTGCTCGCGGAGCAGGCGAATATCCAGGCTTTCGTGCGCAATGCCTTCGAGGTCGACCCCAGCATGGTCGACCTTGCCACCTACCCCGAGACATTGCCGGGTAGCCGGGCGACAGAGATCATTCGTTCACTGAGCAAACCCTCGAGCTATCCGCTATCGTTCCGCGATGGCGGCCTGGTCAGCGACGACGACTACGCGCGTTATACGGCGAGCCTCGATCTCCCGCGCGTACCCGAGACCGTGGACGTCCGCTTCGGCATGGTCGTCGAGCGCGCCGACATGCGGACCTGGCCGACCAGCGACATCGTCTACAAGTCGGTGGAAACCATCGACCTCGACCGCTTCCAGGAGAACGGCCTGTTTCCGGCCGACATCGTCGTCGTGCTGCACGAGAGCGCCGACGGCCAATGGTATTTCGTGCAGTCCTACAACTACGCTGCCTGGGTGCGCCGCGACAGTATTGCCATCGGCAGTCGCGACGAGATTCTCGAGTTCCAGCGTGTCGAGCCGTTTCTCGTCATCGCGGGGAGCCGGGTCACAACCAACTTCAGCCCGCTCGCACCCGCCGTTTCCGAACTGAAGCTCGAGATGGGTACGCGCCTGCCGCTCGTGGATCCTGACACCGTGAATCACAACGTCGATGGCCAGAATCCCTTTGCCAGCTATATCGTGCGCCTGCCGACGCGCACGGCCAATGGTGCACTGGAAATCCGCAACGCATTGATCGCCCGCAGCCAGGATGTGCGCGTGGGCTACATGCCCTACACCCCGCGCAACGTCCTGCACCAGGCATTCAAGTTCCTGGGCGAGCGCTACGGCTGGGGGCATTCCTACAATGCGCGCGACTGCACCGGCCTCGTGCAGGAGGTGTACAAGACCTTCGGCTTCGCCCTGCCCCGCAATTCAGGCCAGCAGGGTTCGAGCCCGATCGGCGAGAACATCCGCTTTTCGCCGGACGCCCCCGCCGAGGAAAAGCTCGCGGCACTCGCCGGCGCCGAGGTGGGCGACCTGCTCTATTCGAAGGGCCACGTGATGATGTACCTGGGGACGGTCGATGGCGAGCCGTATGTCATCCACGACCTGTCGGGATCCGGTTGGACCGATGCCGACGGCAATTTCCAGCAAGGCGTTCTGAACGGGGTGTCCGTAACGCCATTGCGGCGTGTCAATACATCGCCCGAAGCGACGTACTTCGAAGAGATGTACGCCATCAAACGCCTTCGCTGAATGCGCCGCGCCACTCGACAAAGACCGTCTGTCGCTGTCGTCAACTGTGGCAGCCGCAAAGTTCCGGAAATCGCGGCGATGCTCGATGCCCTTGGCGCAGCGCCGTTTGTCATCCAGCCCGGGGAATTACCTTCGATTGGCGACGGGATGCCTGACGCGATCGTGCTGAGCGGCAACCCGGCCCTGATCAGGGACACCGGAACCGACTTTCTGACCGACTACGAGATCCTGCGCGAGGTCGACGTCCCGGTTCTCGGGATCTGTTTCGGACACCAGGTCATCGGGCTGCTGCACGGTGCCGCTGTCAGCACGGGTCCGGAGGATCGCGAGTCGCGACCTCTCGAGATACTCGCCGAGCACCCGTTGTTCGACGGCCTGGCCACGGGCGCCGAGTTTGTCGAGGATCACACCGAAGAAATCTCCCTGCCGGGCGGCTTCGCCTGCCTCGCACGTTCGTCGCATTGCGAGAACGAGGCCATGGCGCATCCCGACCGGCCGATCTTCGGCGTACAGTGCCATCCCGAGATCTCCGGCGAGAACGGCAGGCGACTGTTCGCGAATTTCCTCGACATCGTCGCCAGCCGGACGCCGCAGTTGCGGCCGCCGCGGCTCAGGCATGGGGCACGCATCGGCGTGGTCAACCCGGCCTACTGGCTCGAGGACGAGCGCCGGCAACGCGCCACCTCGGTATTCGAAAACCTGGGCTACAAACTCGTTTCGGGACGCTCGACACAACTTCGCCAGGATCTTTTCGCCGGCTCCCCGGAGGCGCGTGCTGAAGACATCATGGCCATGTTCGAGGACCCGTCGATCGACGCCATTCTGTGTGCCCGTGGCGGCTATGGCGGCAACCGGGTCCTGCCGCTGCTTGACTACGACGCCATCCGCGCAAACCCGAAGATCTTCATCGGTTACAGCGATACGACCGGGGCATTGTCATCGATTGCACAGCGATCGGGGCTGGTTACCTTCCACGGGCCAATGCTGACGACTTTTGGTGAGCAGACCATCGATTACAACCTCGAGGTCTTGCAGCAGGTTCTCTCCGGCGATCCCGAGGTGCGCATTGCTTCGACCGCCGCGTGCCCGGCGCGCGTGCTCAAACCGGGCATTGCTCGCGGACCGTTGTGGGGCGGAAACCTGACCCTGGTCAATGCCCGGCTCGGCACGCCGGAGCAGATCGATACGCGTGGCGCGATTCTTTTCCTCGAAGACATCGACGAGAAGCTGTACGCCTTCGATCGCATGCTGTGGCACCTGCGCGCCAGCGGCAGCCTCGACAACATCGCGGGCCTCGTCATTGGCGAGATGCTGGAAATGAGCGACACTGCCGTGCCCTTCGGCAAGGACATCGACGCGATCGTGCTCGATGTCTGCAGCGACTTCGAGTTCCCGATTGTCAGCAACTTCCCCTGCGGCCACGGTGACTGCCAGGCCACTCTGCCCGTATCGCACGAAGTCGTACTGGATGCGACAGCGGCCGACCCCTGCATCCTGATCCCCGAATCCCCTGTGTCATGATAGGCCGACGACGGAGAACTGAGCATGCTTAACTACATCTGGTTTGGAATGATGGCAATTGCCGTCGCAGCCGGGATTTACAATGACAAGATCGATGCCGTTACCGAGGCAGCCATTGACATGGCCAAGATCTCTGTCGAGATCGCGATCGGCCTGATCGGCATCATGGCGTTGTGGCTCGGCATCATGAAGATCGCCGAAAAATCCGGATTGATTCGGATCATCGCGAAGCTACTGCGACCGATCACGATACGGCTCTTTCCCGACGTGCCCGAGGATCATCCCGCAATCGGCTCGATCGTCCTCAACATGTCGGCGAACATACTCGGCCTCGGTAATGCAGCGACGCCGCTCGGCCTGAAAGCGATGGAGGAATTGCAGGAACTCAACGAGCGGAAGGATACCGCGACCAATTCAATGGTCATGTTCCTGGCCATCAACACATCGAGTGTGCAGCTGATCCTGCCGGCGACTGTTGTGGCCCTGATGGGTGCGACCGCCAGCGAGATCTTCATCACGACGATACTGGCTACCTCGTGTTCGACGATTGCCGCCATCGCCGCGGTCAAGTTCCTCGAAAAGCGCAAGCGTTTTGCCATGGCAACCGAGGGAGACGCGAATGATTGAAGTTGTCGTCGGTGGCCTGAGCGAGGTCGCGAAGTACATCATTCCTACGCTGCTCGTGGGCATCCCGTTCTACGCGTTGGCATTTCACAAGGTGCCCGTGTACGAGGTATTCGTCGAAGGCGCCAAGGATGGCTTCACGATCGCTGTCCGGATCATTCCATACCTCGTCGCCATCCTGGTTGCCGTGGGCATGTTCCGCGCGTCCGGCGCGCTTGACCTGTTGCTCGGCGCACTCGCACCCGTGCTCAATTTTGTCGGCTTCCCACCCGAGAACCTGCCGCTCGCGCTGATGCGGCCTTTGTCGGGCAGCGGATCGCTGGGCTTGCTGACCGACCTCGTCAATGAACACGGCGCCGATTCCCTGACCGCCAAGATCGGTGCGACGATGTACGGTTCGTCCGAAACGACGTTTTACGTACTTGCCGTCTATTTCGGCTCGGTCGGTGTCGTCCGCAGCCGCCACGCCGTTCCCGCAGGCCTGTTCGCCGACGCGGTTGGCGCCATAGCGGCTGTGTTCTTCTGCAAGCTCCTGATCGGCTGAACCGGGTATCCAGAAACAAGGTGACAAAACAGGGTGACAGTCACCCTATTGAGAAATAAGGTGACAGTCACCCTATTACCATTGCTGGACACCCAAAATAGGGTGACTGCCACCCTAATTTAATTGCGGGGAACGCGGGCCGAGACGCCCGTCAACAGGTCGTAGCTGATGGTGCCCGCGCGTGCGGCGACCTCGTTGACGCTGACGTTGCCGCCCCAGAGTTCCACAGTGTCGCCGATCGCCGCGCCCGGGTGCCCGGTCAGGTCAATCGTGATCATGTCCATCGATACGGTCCCGACCAGCGGCGCCACTCTGCCATTGACCCATGTCGGCGTGCCGTTCGGCGCATGGCGCGGATAGCCGTCGGCATAGCCGATGGCGACAGTCGCCACGAGCGACGGACGCTCGGCCGTCCAGCGCGCTCCGTAGCCTACGGACTCGCCGGCCGGTACTTCGCGCACGGCAACAATCTCCGAGCTGAGCGTCATGGCTACCCGCAACCGGCTGTCGACACCGGCTGATGCACCGGCCATTGGCGACGCGCCATAAAGCATGATACCGGGCCGGATCCAGTCGGCGTGGCTTGCCGGCCAAGCGAGTATCCCGGCCGAATTGGCGATACTGCGCGGCAGATCGATGCCGGCCGTGCACGCAGCAAAGACATCCAGCTGTTTCTCTGTCGCCGCATTGTCCGTCTCATCCGCACAGGCGAGATGCGTGCATACGGCCTGAACATCGACCCCACCTTCGCGGAGCTGTGTCACGACTCCGGCCAGGCGGTCCGGCGCAAGGCCCAGGCGCCGCATGCCGGTATCCGCCTTGACCCAGACCGGCACTTTGGCCTGCAAAGCATCCGTCACCTGCGCTTCGCTGTGCACCATGAGCGTGAGCTTGAGAGATGCCGCTGCCTCGTAAGACTTCGGACTGGTCGCACCTTCGAGGACGAGCACGGTCTGGCCGAAACCGCCTGTCCGCAGCTTCACGGCCTCGTCAACGGTAGCGACCGCAAAGGCTGAAGCGCGACTGCGCAGGGCCTCCGCGACACGCAGCATGCCATGACCGTAAGCGTTTGCCTTGATGACGGCGATGCACTGCGACTGCGGCGCCAGCGAGCAGGCGAAATCGTAGTTCGCGCGCACGGCATCGAGATCGATTCTTGCCAGGGTATTGCGATACATAGCTAGTCGTCGATGACCCGGGTCAGGGCAAGGTCCGTGAAGTCCCAGTCAGACTCGTCCGAAACCTGCTCGACGTGCATCGCTCCGCTGAACCCGTCCTCGCCGACAGCGAAACTCACCCAGGCATCCGCTTCAAGTGTCCGATCGCTCCAGTAAGCGTAAAACGTGTTCCCCTCGTAGGGCCAGAGTCGGCCTTTCATGCGTGGCGATTTCGCCGACACGAACCAGAGCTCATCGCCCTGCACCTCTATCGTTACGTCGCCGAACCAGGGGTCCCGGTACGTACCCGCATACGTCGAAAGCTCCTGGCCGACACTGCCATTCTGAAAGTCGATGACGACCGGCTCAGCCTCCGCCTCCTGGCCTGGCGGCGGCTCCTCGTCGCGGGCAAAGTACGCGACCCAGTCAACGTCGCGAATGCCCATGTAAGGCTTGACGATGCCGTGCACGATCGCGTTCCGGGCATCGCCGGCAGAGGCATTGACCATGACCACCACGCCGAGATCGAGTTCCGGGATCAACGTGACCTGCGCACGAAACCCGGTGTAACTGCCCGTATGCGACACCTCTTTATAACCGTGCACATCGGCGAGCCGCCAGCCGAACCCATAGCCGCGGAAATGCGTGCGATCGCGCTCGTACTGCTCCCGGCTCGGATACAGAATTGCGTGAGGCTGCCACATGACCTGACTTTGTTCCTCGCTGAACATGCGCGTGCCGTCAGGTAACGCGCCACGCGCAAGTTGCAGCTGCACCCATTTGAGCATGTCGCCGAGACTGCAGCGTATGCCTCCTGCGGCCGCGGCCACATCGACCGTGGCTCTCACGCGGTTGCGATCCACAACCTGCAGCGTCTCGTCCACGAGTAAATGCGGTGCAGCCACGTTGCGCATTGCGGCTTCGGAAATGTTGCCGGCAAAGCAGGATCCGGCTTCCAGCGGCTCGAGGATGCGCGCGTCGACGAAATCCTGCCACTCGACACCGGTCACGGCCGGCACCAGCTCACCCGCGACGAGATACAGCAGGTTGTCGTAAGCGTAGCCCGTGCGAAACCCGGTCTCGCCCTTGAAGTACCGCAGGCCCGCGATAATGTCGGCGCGCGAAAAATCGTTCGGCTTCGGCCAGAGCATCAGGTCACCGGCATACGGTTCCAGCCCACTGCGATGTGCCAGCAGGTCCGTCACCGTGAATTCCTGCGTGACCCAGGGATCGTAGAGCGCGAAGGCCGGGATATGGTCGACCACCTTGTCATCCCAGCTCAGCTTGCCCTCGTCGACAAGGATCGCGAGCGATGCCGCTGTGAACGCCTTGCTCGTCGAGGCAACGCGAAACAGGGTCTCCAGGTCGACGGGCGCAGCCAAGCCGACTTCGCGCACGCCGTAGCCTGCCGCATGCACGACGACGCCATCCTTGACGACGCCGACGGCGGCCCCGGGAACCGCGAACTCCTCCATTGCACGCAACACGAGGGTGTCGATTTCCCGCGGCGAGAGCTGCGGCTGGGTTGCACAACCGCAAAGGAGCGACAGAACCATGACGGTGGACGCACTGCGGCGAAATAAGCTCATAGAATCAACCCGGCCATAGAGATCAGATCATTACGATACCGGCTACCACGTACATGACAAGCGCAATCGAGCCCGCCGCCACCGCATAGGGCAACTGCGTGCGCACGTGTTCCAGGAGGTCACAGCCCGACGCGATGGCGGACACGGCCGTCGTGTCCGAGATCGGCGAACAGTGGTCGCCGAACACGCCACCACCGAGAATCGCAGCGAGCAGCAACGACGGGGGAAGATCCAGCGACATCGCAAGCGGCATGCCGAGCGGCACGAGGATCGCGAACGTGCCCCACGAGGTACCGGTCGAAAATGAAATCAAAGCGCCGGCGAGAAACAACAACGCCGGAATCAGGAAGTGCGGCAGATGAGCGCCGACGATTTTTGCGATGTAAGCGCCGGTACCCAGCACGCCCAGGCTCTGGCCGAGTGCCAACGCCAGCAACAGGATCGCGACCAGCGGCAACAGGTCGCCCATACCCTGCATGGCAATCTTCACGAGGCGGATATGGGTGAAACGCTTGCTCGCGAGCATCATGAAATAGGCGACCAGCGTCGCGAGCGTTGTCGCGTACAGCACCGACTTCGAGCCGCTGCCGTCGGCCAGGTTGCCGTTGCCCGTCCACAGCATGAAGCCGATCATGCCGAAGATCATGACCGCGAGCGGCAACACCATGAACCGCGGCTTGCTCGGCGTGATGTCTTCCTCCACGTGCACGTCGAGGCCGACGCCGGCCACGCTACGCGCCATCGGGCCGAACCAGCGCATGGTCGCTGACGTCCAGATGACGACCGCCAGCGTGATGATCGCGTAGAAATTCAGGTAGACCGTACCCCAGAGGATCTCTGCCGAGGTCATCGGGAACTCGTACTCACTGAGCAGCGCGAGCACGAATGCGCCCCATCCGTTCAGCAGGATCAGGATGCAAACCGGCGCCGACGTACTGTCGATAATGTAGGCGAGCTTGGCCCGGCTCAGGCCATACTTGTCGAACAACCCACGCGCGAGGATGCCGGACGTAAGTACGCTGAGGTTGGACTCGACGAAGATTACGCCGCCGACGGCGCTCGTCAGCAGCGCAGCTTGCTTGTCGTTCTTCGCAATGCCCTTGCCGACCAGGCTTTCGACCGTGGCCGCGACCCCGCCCGAGACGCGCATGTAGGCCAGCAATGCACCGATCATCAGGCTGAACACGAGCAGGCGGGTATTGTCAGGGCTGTCGAATACACCGACGATGCGCTCGACCGTGTTGATCGTCGCGATACCCGGTGCGTACCAGGCTTGCGCGAGTTGCAGTAACTCGGCCGAGAAGATGGCGAGTGCCAGCGCGACGATGACTTCCTTGCGCCAGAGAACGACCGCAATGGCGACGATAGGAGGAATTACCGAAATCCAGTCCACGAGCTGACATCTCCTCCGCTTGCCGGCGATTCGGCAAACTAATCATTTATTCCTGCTCAGTCAACCAATACAATATTTTATTCCAACCGCCAGCAGATGCCGCGCATGACAACGTTTGCCTACCGTAACGGGCACTACTTCGCCGAAGATGTCCCCGTGCACAAGATCGCGGCCGCGTGCGGCACGCCGTTCTATTGCTATTCCCGCGCCGCCATCGAGGCGAACTACCGCGCCTACGAACAGGCGCTGACCGAATTCGATGCCCAGGTGTGCTACGCCGTGAAGGCCAATTCAAACCAGACGGTTATCGGCATACTCGCGGCATTGGGTGCGGGCGCCGACGTCGTTTCCGAAGGCGAACTGCGGCGCGCGCTTGCCGCCGGCATCCCCGCGGCGAAGATCGTGTACTCGGGCGTGGCCAAGACGAATCACGAAATCGAGTTCGCGCTGGCGCAGGACATTCGCCAGTTTAACGTGGAGTCCCTGCAGGAGCTGCATGCGATCAGCGCGGTTGCCGAGCGGCTCGGCCGCTCTGCACACGTGGCTTTTCGCGTCAATCCCGACGTCGACGCGGGCACGCACGAGAAAATATCCACGGGCAAGTCGGAGAACAAGTTTGGCATCGGGCTCGATATCGCCACCCGAGCCTACGCCGAAGCGGCCGGGCTGCCGGGCATCGAGGTCTGTGGCGTTGATCTTCACATCGGCTCACAGATCACCAGTCTTCGCCCGTTCGCGGACGCGTTCTCGCGCATTGCCGACCTGATCGAGGCCCTGCGCGCGGCTGGCCACACGATCTCTACGATCGATCTCGGTGGTGGCCTCGGCATCGACTACCTGAAAGAGAACCACAGTACGCCGACACCGACAGACTACGCACGGATCGTGCGCGAGACGGTCGGTCACCTCGGCTGCCGCTTGATTGTCGAGCCCGGCCGCTCTTTGGTCGGCAACGCCGGTATCCTCGTTGGGAGCGTCATCTACACCAAGGTGACCGGTACCGCGAAATTCCTGATCATCGATGCCGCCATGAACGACTTCATGCGGCCGAGCATCTACGACGCATACCACGCCATCACATGCGGCCGGCAAACCGACGCGCCCGAAGAAACCTACGACATTGTGGGGCCTGTCTGTGAAACCGGGGACACATTTGCACGGCGCCGCAAGCTGGCAGAACAGCAACCGGGTGACCTCGTCATCGTCTCCGACGCGGGGGCGTACGGCAGTGTCATGGCATCGACCTACAACACGCGCCTGCTGGTTCCGGAGGTGCTGGTCGACGGTGACGAATTCCGGGTGATTCGCAAACGGCCGACCTACGATGAGCTGCTCGCGCTGGACCTGCCGTGGGATGCTGCGTCCTGAGGCCCTAGCGTGCCCGGGAAATTTCCGCCGCGTCGTCCTTCGCGAAAAGGCCGGCATTCTCGCCGAGAGCCATCGTGTAAAAGACCAGGTCGATGACATGCCGCTGCGACGTTGCGGCGACGACATCCGGGGCGTTGAGGCTATCGCCGCGCGAGACAGAATACAGGCGGATATCCGCAAGCGCGGCGACTGGATTGGCACCCTGGTCCGTCAACGATATGACCGTCGCACCGCCTTTACTCGCTCGCTTCGACAGCTGCACAAGATGCGCCGACTGGCCCAGCGTCGAAATAATAAACAGGCAATCGCCCTTGCCCAGCGTCGCGACGCCGGAAAGCTGCAGCTCGGCATCGCCCTCGGCGATCACGGCTTTGCCAAGCCGCTGAATACGCCACGCGGCATCGCGTGCCACGGTATACGCGCTGCCGCTGCCGACAAGCTGGGTATGGTTGGCGGCCTCGATCGCCGCTGCCGCCGCACGCAGCGACTTTTCGTCGTTGAGGTCGGTCGCGCCGCTAAGCGCTTCGGTCTTGGCCTGCAGGAGCTGGTCCTTGAGCGATACGTTGGCGCCGCCGGCGGCCCGCTTGCCGGCCAGTACCGCAACGTTCGACTCCTGCTTGACCACGCTTTCGTGAATCGCAAGCTTGAGGTCCGTGAATCCCTTGTACCCGATCTTCTGGCTGAACTTGACGACGCTCGACTGGCTGACGCCGACAGCCGCCGCAATCTGCTGCGACGAATAGTCACGGATCAGCGACGCGTTCTCGAGAATGAAGTCCGCGAGTTTCTTCTCGTTGGCCGACATTTTATCGCGTGCAGACCGTATGATTGCGAGGCAGGACATGCAAACCATGATAAATCAATTGATCTTTGATGTAATCCGGTGGGATTACATGGACAGGCACACACTATGAATCGACGGGATCTGATACGCGCGGGTATTGCGGCCACGATGGCTTCTGCCACAGGCCTGGCGCCATTGGCAGCCGGCACCGACAGTCACGCGGTGCGCAAACCCAGGCGGCTGGCAGCCGGCAATACGGTGGGCCTCGTTGCACCCGCAAGCCCCGCTTCCGAGGACGAGGTTATTCGCTTTGCCGGAGACCTGCTGCGCTCCTTCGGCTTCAGCGTGAAAGAAGGCAAACACCTGTATGACCGGACGCTGTACCTGGCCGGCGACGATCGTGACCGCGCCAGCGATATCAACGCGATGTTTGCGGACGATTCGGTCGATGCCGTTTTCGCACTGCGCGGAGGCTACGGCACACAGCGCATGTTGCCGTACCTGGACTACGACCTGATTCGCGCCAATCCCAAGG
Organism: uncultured Gammaproteobacteria bacterium; assembly: GCA_963698895.1. Taxonomy (GTDB): domain Bacteria; phylum Pseudomonadota; class Gammaproteobacteria; order Steroidobacterales; family Woeseiaceae; genus UBA1847. The sequence continues at coordinate 48,995 of CAVOSO010000008.1, forward strand.
TATTCATCGGCAACAGCGACATAACGGGCACACTTATCGCCATGCACGAGAAAACCGGCCTCGTCGGTTTTCACGGTCCATCGGCAGGCGGCAACTTCTCCGACTACGCGCTGGCGGAATTCCGCAAGGTGCTGATGGAACCGGCCGACCGAAACCGCATCGGTGAAGCACCCGCGATCGAGGTACGCGAAGGCCGGGTCGAGAAAAAAAACCGCATTACGCGGTTCTCCGGCGGGGTCGCCGAGGGCCGCCTGACCGGCGGCAACCTGACGATCGTCTCAACGCTCATGGGCACGCCCTACGAGCCCGATTTTCGCGATCGCATCGTGTTTCTCGAGGATGTCAGCGAGGCGCCCTACCGAATCGACCGGATGCTCACCCAGCTATGGCTGGCCGGCAAGCTTCAACAGGCTGCCGGTATCGCGTTCGGCAAGTTCACGGACACCGAGGACGACGGCAATACGTTCAGTATCGAGGAAGTCCTGCGCATGCGCTGCGCGTCACTCGGGATCCCCGTGATCGGCGGGCTCATGATCGGCCACATCAGTGACAAAACCACGGTGCCAATGGGGATCATGGCACGCCTGGACGCCGATGCCGGTTCGCTGGAACTCCTGGAAGCCGCCGTAACCTGAGTCTTCGTCCTAGTGGGGACGAACGATGTCCTTGGACTTCTGCTTGCCCGACGGTTTCTTCGACTTGGTCTCGCCGTCCTTGCTGCGCACCGGAACAGGCTGACTAACGAGGGCGTGCTCGAGCACCTCGTCAATCCATTTGACGGGCACGATGTTCAGCTTGTCCTTGATGTTCTTCGGGATCTCGGCGAGATCTTTCTCGTTCTCTTCCGGAATCAGGACTTTGCCGATGCCGCCGCGATGCGCCGCGAGCAGTTTCTCTTTGAGCCCGCCGATGGGCAGCACCTCGCCGCGCAGCGTGATCTCGCCCGTCATGGCGACATCACCTTTCACCGAGATACCGGTCAGCGCCGACACGAGTGCCGTGCACATGCCCACGCCCGCGGATGGTCCATCTTTTGGAGTGGCCCCTTCCGGTACATGGATATGGACGTCGAGCTTCTGATGGAAGTCCTCGTCGAGGCCCAGAACGCTGGCGCGGCTGCGCACAACCGTCATGGCTGCCTCGATGGATTCCTTCATCACGTCGCCCAACTGGCCCGTCGGTGTCAGCTTGCCCTTGCCGGGAACCACCGCCGCTTCGATCGTGAGCAGTTCGCCACCGACCTCGGTCCAGGCGAGACCTGTAACCTGTCCAACCTGGTCGTTGTCTTCGGCCTTGCCGAAGCGGAAACGACGAACACCGAGGTACTTCTCCATGCTTTTCGGCGTGACCAGCACGCGGCTCTTGCGCGGCTTGAGCAGGAGTGACTTGACCACCTTCCGACAGATCTTCGATATCTCGCGTTCGAGGTTACGAACACCCGACTCCCGCGTGTAGTGCTGGATGATGTCGCGTATTGCACCTTCGGTGATCTTGAGCTCGTCTTCCTTGAGACCGTTTTCCCGCAGCTGCTTCGGCACGAGGTAGCGAAGCGCAATATTGGTTTTCTCATCCTCGGTGTAGCCGGGAATGCGGATAACTTCCATGCGGTCGAGCAACGGTGCCGGGATATTCAGGCTGTTTGCCGTGCAGACAAACATCGTGTCCGACAGGTCGAAATCGACCTCGAGGTAATGATCGGCAAACGTCGAGTTCTGCTCCGGGTCGAGCACCTCGAGCAGTGCCGACGAAGGATCGCCCCGGAAGTCCATGGCCATCTTGTCGATCTCGTCGAGCAGGAACAGCGGATTACGCACGCCGGTCTTCGAAAGATTCTGGATGATCTTGCCGGGCATGGAACCGATGTAGGTACGCCGGTGACCGCGAATCTCGGCTTCGTCACGCACGCCGCCCAGGGACATGCGTACGAACTTGCGGTTCGTGGCACGCGCAATGCTCTGGCCAAGCGAGGTCTTGCCGACACCCGGTGGGCCGACGAGGCAGAGGATCGGCCCTTTGAGTTTCTTCACGCGCTGCTGCACGGCGAGATACTCGAGGATGCGTTCCTTGACCTTCTCGAGTCCGTAGTGATCGGACTCGAGCACGTCCTCGGCCTTCTTGAGGTCTTTGAAAACCTTGCTGCGTTTCTTCCATGGCGCCTTGACGAGCCAGTCGACGTAGTTTCGAACCACGGTGGCTTCGGCCGACATCGGCGACATGAGCTTGAGTTTGTTGAGTTCGGAGACGGCCTTTTCCTTGGCCTCCGCAGGCATACCGGCCTTCTCGATCTTCTGTTCGAGGTCCGCCAGCTCGTTCGGCGCGTCTTCCATCTCGCCGAGTTCTTTCTGAATGGCCTTCATCTGCTCATTCAGGTAGTACTCGCGCTGGCTCTTCTCCATCTGCTGCTTCACGCGTCCGCGGATACGCTTTTCGATCTGCAGGACGTCGATTTCACCTTCGATGATGCCGAGCACCTGCTCGAGACGACTCTTGATATCCTGGATCTCGAGAATTCGCTGCTTCTCGGAGAGCTTGAGCGCCATGTGCGCTGCCACCGTGTCGGCCAGGCGACCCGGTTCGTCGATGCCCGACAACGAGGTCAGAACCTCGGGCGGCACCTTCTTGTTCAGTTTCACGTACTGCTCGAACTGCGTAATGATCGAACGCACCAGCACATCGATCTCGCGTTCGTCGTGACGGTCCTCGTCGGCCAGCGGCGTGATCTCCGCGGAGAAATGGTCGCCGACATTGAAGCGGTCGATCAGCGCACGCTCACCACCTTCAACCAGTACCTTGACCGTACCGTCGGGGAGCTTGAGCAGCTGCAGGATCGTCGCGAGCGTGCCCACTTCGTAAAGGTCGGACGGTTGCGGATCGTCGAGATCGGCCGCCTTTTGCGCGACCAGCAGGATGCGCTTGCCGGCATCCATCGACTTGTTCAACGCAACGATCGAACGTTCGCGCCCGACGAACAGCGGGATAACCATGTGCGGGTACACGACCACGTCGCGCAGCGGCAATACGGGAACGGCGGACGAGTCGTCGATGACCGAGTCATCGTCGATCGCGGAAATCAGATCTTTTTCAGACATGCTGCCTCTCTAGGCGCCGTCGGACCCGGTGGGTCGTGGCGGCTGCTCGATGTTAACTGTCGGAGTCTCGTCCGACTCATAGATTACGTAGGGCTGGGTTTCGCCTGTCACGACGGCCTCATCCACGACGACCTTCTTCGCACTCGTCGATGAAGGAAGGTCATACATGGTATCGAGCAATACATTTTCAAGGATGGTGCGCAATCCGCGAGCGCCAGTCTTGCGTTCCATGGCCTTTTTGGCCACGGCCAGAAGCGCATCGTCCCGGAACTCCAGTTCGACGCCCTCCATTTCGAAAAGCTTGCGGTACTGCTTGGTCAGTGCGTTTTTCGGCTCGAGCAGGATCTGCACAAGCGCGTCTTCGTCCAGTTCTTCGAGCGTCGCGACGACGGGCAGGCGGCCGACGAACTCGGGGATCAGGCCGAAACGAATCAGGTCTTCAGGCTCGACGTCGTGGAGGAGCTCGCCAATGCTTTGCTCTTCCTCTTGGGTCTTGACCTCGGCAACGAAGCCGATGCCGCTCTTGGTAGAGCGTTCCATGATGATCTTCTCGAGGCCCGCGAATGCGCCGCCACAGACGAACAGTATGTTACCCGTGTCGACCTGCAGGAATTCCTGCTGCGGGTGCTTGCGGCCGCCCTGGGGCGGTACCGAGGCGATGGTGCCCTCGATGAGCTTCAACAGCGCCTGCTGCACGCCCTCGCCCGACACGTCGCGCGTGATCGACGGGTTGTCCGACTTGCGCGAGATCTTGTCGATCTCGTCGATGTAGACGATGCCGGTCTGCGCCTTCTCGACGTCGTAGTCGCACTTCTGCAGCAGCTTCTGGATGATGTTCTCGACGTCCTCGCCCACGTAGCCGGCCTCGGTCAGCGTGGTCGCATCGGCAATCGTGAACGGCACGTTGAGCAGGCGCGCGAGCGTCTCGGCGAGCAGCGTCTTGCCGCAGCCAGTGGGGCCGATCAGGAGGATGTTGGACTTGGCAAGTTCGATGTCGTCTTTCGAACGCTCATTCAGGCGATCGTTGAGCCGCTTGTAATGGTTGTACACCGCGACCGAGAGCACCTTCTTGGCACGCTGTTGCCCGATGACGTACTCGTCGAGTACATCCTTGATTTCCATGGGTTTTGGCAGCTTGTCGTGGCTGGTCTCACCAGTGTCCTCGAGCTCTTCACGGATAATGTCGTTGCAGAGCTCAACGCACTCGTCGCAAATAAATACCGAAGGACCCGCAATCAGCTTGCGAACTTCGTGCTGAGACTTGCCGCAAAAAGAACAGTAAAGGAGTTTGCCATCCTCGTTCTTGCTGCGGGAATCATCGCTCATACGGACGTGCCTTTGTCGCCAAAAAAATCAGTCGTTTACGACTATGGGCCGTAGTTTACATGGGCGCCATCGAGCTGCAAAGGACCGCGTCCAGAGTATAGTCCCTATCCCTATAACTTATTGATATTTGATCACTTATTCAGCAGGAGATTCGCCCCTCCCGGAATATGACGAATGGCCATAGGCAGTTGCTCGTATAGTCCCCGGACCCCGGCTTGGCAAAATACCCGACAACACACCATCACACGTGGGGAAAATCACTTGAAATCAATCATTTCCGGGCTCGCCGTCATGCTGACTGCCGGCCTGCTGGCGGCCCTGACCGGCTGCACGGAGACGTCGTCTGACGCCGTCGTCGAGAATCCGGCACTTGCCGCGCCCGTACCGGCCGGCATGACGCGTGGCTCGGTGCTCGAGACCATGAATACCGGGGGCTACACCTACGCTCTGCTTGAGACTGCCGAGGACCAGCGCTGGGTGGCCGGGCCGGAAACGAGCATCGCGGTCGGCGACGTCGTCCAGGTATCGCAGGGCATGCCGATGGCCGACTTCGCGAGCAAGACGCTGAACAGAACCTTCGACGTCGTGTTCTTTGTAGACGCAATAGACAACCTGACATCGCCGCAGTCCGGCGCGACTGCGCCGCACCCGAGGATGCCGCCGGCTGAAGAGACTGTCGATGCCAAGGTGCCTGAACTCGAGCCCGGTCAAAACATTGCCTGGGTTTACGCGAACAAGGACTCGCTGGCCGATCAGTCGATCAGCCTGCGCGGCAAGGTCGTCAAGTACAACAGCAATATCCTGGGCTGGAACTACTTCCACATTCAGGACGGATCCGGTGACGCCGCCGACGGCAACAATGATCTGACGGTGACCAGCAAGGCCACGTTAGCCGTGGGTGACACGGTGGTTGTCACGGGAACGGTCGTTTTGGACAGGGACCTCGGCGCCGGCTACGTCTTCCCGGTACTGCTGGAGGACGCGGCCGTTTCGACCGAGTAAGCGCGTCTACTCCTTCGACTTGCCGCGCATCTCCTTGCGCTGCGCGAGCACGGTGTCGATCAGGCCGTATTCGACGGCCGCCTCGGCACCCATGAAATTGTCGCGCTCGAGATCGCGTTCGATTGTCTCGATGTCCTGGCCCGTATGTTTGGCCATGATCTCGTTCAAACGACGTTTCAGCGAGAGGACTTCTTCAGCGTGGATGCTGATGTCGGTTGCCTGTCCCTGGTAGCCCGCGCTCGGCTGGTGAACCATGACGCGCGAATGCGGCAATGCGAAGCGCTTGCCTTTGGTACCACCGGCGAGCAGCAAGGCGCCCATGCTGGCGGCCTGGCCGACGCAGATCGTCGACACGTCGCAATTGATGAACTGCATCGTGTCGTAAATCGACAGGCCGGCGGATACGACACCACCCGGTGAATTGATATACAGGTGAATATCCTTGTTCGGGTTCTCAGACTCCAGGTACAGGAGCTGAGCCACCACGAGGTTCGCCATGTAGTCTTCGACGGGACCGACGATGAATACGAGCCGGTCCTTCAACAGACGTGAATAGATGTCGTAGGCACGCTCGCCACGAGCCGTCTGTTCGACGACCATCGGCACGAGGTTCAGTGAGGTAGCGCTCATAGTCTTGTCCGTCTCCAGCCTGAAAGGCTTGTGTTCCTAAGGCCCGTAGTGTCTCACGAAGCAGGTGCGTTCATGTAGCCCTTGAACGAAACCTTCTTCTTCTTTGACTTGCCATGCGCGAGCAACCAGTCGACCGCCTTTTGCTCAACGACCATTGGCTCGATCTGCTGCATGATCTGCGGATTACTCATGTACATGTTGACCATGTCATCGGCATTCTCATAGCTCGCGCACATCTCCTCGACATGCGCACGCAGGGCAGCCTCGTCAATGGTGATCTTGTTCTCGGTAATCACCTGGCGCAACAGGAGGCCAAGGCGCACGCGCTTCTCGGCGGCGACCCTGAAATTTTCCTGCGGCGGTGCCTTGTCGTGATCCTCGATACCGAGTCGCCGCATGGCATCGTGCTGCATCGCGTGCATTTCTTCCTGGACGAGCGCCTGGGGTATGTCGAGCGGATTCCTCTCCAGGAGCCCTTCCAGGACCTGCTCGCGAATGTCGCCCTTGACCTTTTGCCCCGCCTCACGCTCCATGTTCTCGCGCACGTCCTTGCGGAACTGCTCGAGGCCGCCTTCCGATACGTTGAAAGCCTCGGCGAACTCATCGTTCAATTCAGGCAGCACCTCGCTCTCGACACGATGCGTGTTGATCGCGAACTCGGCCGTCTTCCCGGCAAGTTCCTCGGCGTGGTAGTCCTTCGGGAACTTGACCTTGATCGTCTTCTGGTCGCCGGCCTTGATGCCCTTTAAGCCCTTCTCGAAATCGGGGAGCATCTGGCCCTGGCCGAGCACAACCGGAATCTCGGTTCCCGAACCGCCCTGGAACGCTTCGCCATCTATCGTCCCGGCGAAGTCCACGATGACGCGGTCGCCGTCCTTCGACTTGCGCGTCACTTCGTCCCACGTGGCCCGCTGCTTGCGCAGGCTCAGCAACATGTCGTCGATATCGGCATCGCCGATCTCGACATCCGGTGTCTCAACCTTGATCTTGTCGAGATCCTTGAGTGTCACCTCGGGGAGAACTTCGAACGTCGCAACGTAGGCAAAGGTCTTGCCGTCCTCATCCTCGGTCTCGATTTTCGGTCCGCCGGCCGGCCGGAGCTTCTCCTGCATGACGGCATCCGAGTAGCTCTTCTGCATGATCTCGCCCATGACTTCCTGGCGGACCTGCTTCCCGTAGTGCTGGCGGACGACCTTGGCCGGCACCTTGCCCGGCCGAAACCCCTTGATCTTGGCCGTACGGCCAACCGACTTCAGGCGGGAATCCACTTCGCTTTCTATGCGCTCGATGGGCACTTCGACGCGCATACGGCGTTCCAGGGCACCTGTCGATTCGACAGTGACGTTCATTCTGTATTTCTCTTAAGTATCAAGTTAGTTATGCAGGACCAGGGCTGGTGCGAAAGGGGAGACTCGAACTCCCACGGGTTGCCCCACTGGCACCTAAAGCCAGCGCGTCTACCAATTTCGCCACTTTCGCACTCGATGCGATGTCAGACCCGCACGTCCTGTCCAGCCGGGCATTATACCCGCAGGCGATTTCGGATTGGAACAGTGTTGGGGCCACAAATACGGTAGCAGTCACCCTATTTCCGCGATCGGAAATAGGGTGTCCGGTACCCTTTTTCGCGTATATTTGCGGGATGGCAGAGGACACGGAACACCACGGCATGAACGTCGCCTCGCTGCGACGCTCGGCCACCGGATTTGCACTGGATCGCGAGGACCTCGACGACGACCCGATCGTCCAGTTCGAGGACTGGTTCCGTTATGCCTGTGAAAACGTGGCGCTGGACCCCAATGCCGTTGCCCTGTCCAGCGTCGACAGCAGCATGCGGCCGTCCAGCCGCACCGTGCTCCTGAAGTCCTTCGACGAGAAAGGCTTCGTGTTCTACACCAACTACGAGAGCAGGAAGGCAGCGGAGATTGCAGAAAACCCGAATGTCTCGCTCCTGTTCTTCTGGGCCGAACCCGCGCGCCAGGTAAAGATCCGCGGCAGGGCCGAGAAGATCCCGACCAGTGAGTCGCTGGCCTACTTCCTTTCCCGCCCACGCGGCAGCCAGATCGGCGCCTGGGTTTCTGCGCAAAGCAGCGTGATCTCGTCACGCTCGTTGCTCGAAGCCAAGTTCCAGGAGATCAAGCGGAAGTTCAAGAACAGGGACGTGTCCCTGCCGTCGTTCTGGGGCGGTTATCGTGTCGTTCCCGAGGAAATCGAATTCTGGCAGGGCCGGCGCAACCGCCTGCATGACCGCTTTCAGTACACGAAACAGGCGGACGGCACCTGGACGATAGAGCGGCTCGCGCCCTAGCGGTCTACCGTCGCCGTCGTCCCTTGCGACCCCGTCGTCCGGCCACCGCGACGGGATCCTGTTTCTCGGGCGGTGGCGGCAAATCAGGCAGCGTCGTTTGTGCGACGAGCCCGTCCGTCACGAGTTGTCGCATGGCTTCGTCAATAGCGGGATCGGTTTCTATGGGCTGGTAGCGCGCGAGACGGGCTTCCACGTCCGCACAGGCACGATCCCAAAGCTGCATCTCGCCGCCCTCCTCCCAGGTTTCGCGGTTAAGGCGGTCGTAGACGGGATCCGTCAGGTACAACTCGTTGGGCCAATGCGCCAGCGTGTGCGGGGACGTGATCAGGTGATCCTCGGCCATGAGCTGGTCGACCAGGTGCTGCGTTGGCAGGTCGTCGAGAACGCGGACCTCTCGGCAGAAGTGAAGGGCCTGGCCGCAGACCTCGTTGTCGTGCACGAGTTTCGGCAGGCTGAAGGTGAGCACAAAGTCGAGCATGCCCGGCCCGGATACCGAGTTCACCCCGGCGATCGCGGCCAGCAAGGCGCTGCTGAACGTCTCGCCGCCACCCTGTGCATCGAGGAACTTGCCATCGCTGAGCGCCATGTAGGCCTGCGTAGGCAGGTTCAACGACTTCGCGATCTGCACGTAAGCAACGTTGAGACGCTGCGCTTCGATGGCAGCCATCGGCGAGCTCGCGGCTTTCATGTGGAAGGTTGCCGGGGCGCCACCAAACAGCACGGGCGCGCCCGGCCGCACGACCTGCGCCATCGTGATGCCGGTGAGAACATCGACGCAGTGGAAGACGAGCGCACCGACGAGTGTGACGGGTGCGATAAGCCCCATCAGGGTCACGGGAACGATTTCGACGGGAATGCCGGCCTCGACGCAATCGAGCAGGTTCTGGCAGGAGTCTTCGCCGTAGCGCAGATTGCCCGTCGCCGTAATCGTGAAGATCGACATCGGCTTCGCAATGAGATCGGCACGGTCGTCGCGGAACAACTGCATCATCTCCGCCATGCGCGGCACGCCATGTTCGCTGAAGGCACCCGAGACGACCGGCTTCTTCGATGTCGTCATGCACATGTACAGACGCCAGGCATCCGAAACATGCGCCTCGATATCCTTGTTGGTCGAGAACGCGGTTGCCAGGTAGGCGATGTGGTCGAGACCGTCGCAGAGGCGCGCATATTCGATAAAGTCGGTCGAGTTGGACAGGCGTGTTTTCCCGCTGCGGTGATCCTGGATTTTCAGGCCACTGGACCCCGGCACGAAATGCACGTTGTTGCCGCCGATCTCGGTGAACGGCTTGCCATCGCGATCATGCAGCGTGAATGACGCGGGTGCGCTTTCGATGGCCGCGTCGATGACATCCCGCGAAAAGAGGATTCGCTTACCCGACGTATCGGTCTTCAAGCCATGATCGAGTAGTCGCTGGCGCATTTTTTCGCCACGAATTTCCATCCCGGTTTCACCCATGATGCGTTTCGCTTCATCGAGGATCTCGCGGATCATGTCATCGGAAAGTACGCTGAGTGTCGGTCGCATTATCTTGATTCCTGTTTGCGTCGCTCGACATAGTCGACGAGCGCTTCATCGATTGCCGCATCGAGTGGCGGTTGTACGTAGTCTTTGAGCATCTGTTTCCAGATGGTGTTGGCGCGCACTGCCGCGTCCTTGCTCCCCGCTTCCTGCCAGCTCTCGAAATTCTCGCGGCTGGAGAGGATCGGTTCGTAGAACGCCGACTCGTAACGCTGCAGCGTGTGCGCCGTGCCAAAGTGGTGACCGCCGGGACCCACCTCGGCAATCGCATCGAGTGCGAGCTCGTCGTCGGAGAACGCGATCGGGCGCAGGTACTCTGCCATCATCTGCAGCATCTCGGCATCGATGATGAGTTTCTCGAATGAGGCAGTGAGTCCACCTTCGAGCCAACCGGCTGCGTGATTGACAAGGTGCGCGCCGCCCATCACCGAACCCCACAACGACATCTGGCTTTCGTATGCAGCCTGCGCATCGTTGCAGTTCGACATCGTGGTGTTGCTCGAGCGGAACGGCAAACCGAGCCGGCGTGCAATCTGTCCGCTGGCGAGCGCCGACTTCGTATACTCCGGTGTACCGAGTGCCGGTGAACCGCTGCGCATGTCGACGTTCGATGCAAAGCTGCCATACATCACTCGCGCACCCGGCCTGACCAGTTGTGCGTACGCCACGACGGCAAGCACTTCGGCTGTCTGCTGCACCAGCGTACCTGCCAGCGTCGCCGGGCTCATGGAACCGGCCAGTGTGAACGGTGTGATGCAACAGACCTGGCCCGCCGCAGCGAGCTCGTCGACCGCCTCGGTCATTGGAATATCGAGTTGCAGCGGTGAGTTCGTGTTGATGATCGCGAGCAGCGCCGGCTTCTCGAGCAAGCCATCGCGATCTGTCTCCAGCGCGATGCACGCCATCTCCACCGAGTCCTGCGCACGCACGCCTCCCAGGGCATAGGACTGGCAGTTCTTGTCCGTGAGACGGTACTGGGCGAGGTACAGATCGAGATGCCGGGTATCCGCAGGCAAATCCATGGCCTCGAAGGGACCGCCGCCTTCCTGGTGAATGATATTCAGACTCTGGATGAGGCGCAGGTAGTCGCACATCTCCTCGTAGGTGCCCGGTCGCCGGCCCTTGTCGAGATCGCTGACAAAAGCCGGCCCGCCGACCGATGCGAAAATATGGTGTCCGGCACCTAATTGGAGGTGACGATCCGGGTTGCGGGCGCGCAGTTCGAAGGAGGACGGGGCGAGTGCAACCTGTTCCATGACGAACGCCGGGTCGAAGCGCGCCATCAGCGTTTCCGCGTCGACGTCGACGCCTGCGCTGGCGAGGCGCGTTCGACTTCCCGGTTCCAGGAAGCGCATGCCCTTCGTCTCCAGGATCGTCAGGGCGCCATCGATAATGATCTGCACCTGTTCGTCATCGAGCACTTCGATCGGGCCATAGGCGTTGATCACGTCGCGCCATTCGAGCTGCGCGATCGAATTTACTGTCCGCCTCGCCCGGTGGCCACGTCGCGCCATCAGTTCAGCCTCTCGAGAAACGCGTGACGCCAGTGCTCGGTCTTCTCCACCTCGTTGAAGCAGTAGACATGATGTCCGCGGATACCGTACGCCGGATCGGCCAGGTATGGCGCAAGCTCGAACAACAGGTCATCGGGACGATAGTCGCTCGTCATCATGAGTTTTGCCGCAACCCCGCGGTTGCGTTTGAGGTAGCGCAATGAATCGCCGACACCGATCCGCATCGACGTCTTGAGCAACGAGGCCCGGTCCGCGACGCCCGGCAATCCGAGCCACGCCGGTAGTGTGATACCCAGCTCACGAATCGACCGCAACCAGGCGCCAACCGTGGCCGCGTCGAAACACATCTGCGTGACCAGGTAGTTCGCAACCGCCTGCTTGCGCAGTAACTCGTTGTTCAGCGTGTCGACGTCGACGTCCGGGTGACCCTCGGGGTGCGCCGCGACGCCAATCTCCGTGAACTTGTGATCCAGCTCGGCAATGTCCTGCAACAACGAGAGCGCCGTGCTGTAGTCGCCGGTCGGCACCGCGCTGTCACCACCCGGGACGAAGATGCTGATGATCGGCAAATCATTCAGGTGCGCGATTATCTCGCGCAAATGCTGCCTGTTGCGCACCATCTTCGCGGCAACATGGGGAACGACCTTGAACCCTCGCCTTGCCAGTCTCGCCGACATGGCGAGCGTCACGTCCACGCCTTTCGTCGGGGAGCAGGTGACCGCCACGTAGGAGCCCGGCTCCAGCACGTCCAGCCGCGACTCGATGGTGCCGGTCGGGAAGACCTCCATGTAGGCCTCACGCACCGTGTGCGCAAGCACCCTGGACTCGTTAGCGGTCAACCCGCTCACGCGCGCGCCTTCCGGCCACGACGTTTCCTGGCTGCGCCTTGTCCCCGGTCGTCACCATTGGGAATCGACATCGCGGCGACGAAATGCTCCTGGAAACGCGGCTCCACCGCCGTTTCGATCTTCACGACTTCGCGTACCTGCTGCTCGATCGCGATCCTCGATGCACGGTCAAGCAAAGCAATGCGGGCGCCGGTGCCTGCCGCATTGCCCGCCGAGGACACGTGCTCGAGATCGCATTCCGGGATCAAGCCCAGCACCATCGCGTACCTCACATCGATGTGTGCGCCAAAGGCACCCGCCAGGCGAATGCGATCGACTTTATCGGTGCCGAAATGCTCCATCAGCAGTTTTGCACCCGCATGCAAGGCGGCTTTGGCAAGCTGAATGGCGCGTACGTCGTTTTGCGTGATGTGAATGACAGGGTTGCCGTCGTGCAACACGTAGGACCGCGTGCGCCCCGCTTCAACAACGCGTGCGGATACCGGCGCAATGATTTTGCCATCCGCGCCCAGGATACCGGCCAGGAACATCTCCGCGACCACTTCGATGATGCCGGAGCCGCAAATCCCGGTGACCTGCTGCACATTGTCTGCGAAGGCGGGGTCGTCCGACCAGAGGTCGCAGCCAATAACCTTGAAGCGCGGCTCGTGCGTGTCCTTGTCAATGCGTACGCGTTCGATCGCGCCCGGCGCGGCACGCTGCCCTCCGCTGATCTGCGCCCCTTCGAACGCCGGCCCGGTCGGGCTCGACGCGGCCAGCAGGCGTTGCGAGTTGCCGAGGAGAAGCTCCGCGTTCGTGCCCACATCGACGATCAGGGAGACACCCTCGTGTCGCTGCGGTGCCTCCGCCAGCAGCACTCCGGCCGCATCGGCGCCGACGTGCCCGGCGATACACGGCAACGCGTAGGCATAGCCTCCCGGGTTGATCGCGATACCGATGTCGGCGGCCCGCAGGTCGACACTGGAATCGGTAGCCAGTGCGAACGGCGCGGTACCCAACTCGACCGGGCTGATGCCCAGCACGAGGTGCTGCATGATCGGGTTGCCGACGATCGTGATCTCGACGATTGCGGCGACATCGATACCTGCGTCGCCCGCTACTTCGCCGACAAGCTCGTTCATCGCCTGGCGCACCACGTCAATGAGCCTGTCCTCACCGCCGGGGTTCATCATGATGTAGGACACGCGACTCATGAGGTCTTCGCCAAAGCGAATCTGCGGATTCATCCTGCCCGCACTCGCGACCACTTTGCCGCTCGCGAGCTCACACAAATGCGCGGCAACCGTGGTAGAGCCAACATCGAAAGCGACGCCATACAGCGTATCCCTGAAACCGGGCCACACGGCGATGATGCGATCGCCATTGCGTACCGCGACCGTCACCTGCCGCTTGCCTTCGGCCAGGGCACCTTGCAGGTCGCGCACGACCGTGGGCTCGCAACTTACGCCCTCGAGACCCCACTCCGTGCGCAGCGCGTTCCCGAGTCGCTCGAGATCTCCCAGCGCCTCGTCCAGTGTCGGCGCGGGTACTTCCACGAAGTAGGGATGCACGACGGGATTGATCGTGATGTCGTGATCTTCGTACGGCTTGCGAACAACCTGGCGATGGACCTGTGAGCTGGCGGGCACGTCGACGACAACATCGGTCTCGACTTTGGCCTGGCAACTCAGGCGACGCTCTTCACCCAGGCCGCGGCGCTCCCGGAAGCCGTGCTCGGCCTCACCTGTCGGCGTGACATTCGCCGCGCCCGAACTGATGCCGTGCTTCGCAAAATTGCCTTCAGCGACTTCGACCTGGCAGCGACCGCACAACGCGCGCCCGCCGCAGACAGAGTCGATATCGACGCCCAGGCTTCGTGCGGCGTCCAGCACGGCCGTCCCGCGCGGAAACCGCCCACGCTTCCCGGACGGCATGAAGACGATCATTGGCTCCTTGTGGCTAGCCACGACGCCTGCGCCGGTTTCCCCGGCGGCCACGCTGCCCCTCACCCTCAGCGGATGGCTCGCGGTAGTTCGCGATCCAGTCGGCGCACTCCGGGTCGTTGCCCATGACGACATTTGCCCCGCGAATCGATTGCATGATCTCGGCATGCAGGGGATTCGTGATCGCCGAGGTCATACCGCTGGCTATCGCCATGCTGATAAACGCCGTGTTCAGGCCGTTGCGATTCGGCAGGCCGAAGCTCAGGTTGGAGGCACCCGCCGTCGTATTGACCTTGAGCTCGGTCCTGAGCCGATGTACGAGTTCCATGACTTGCCTGCCCGCGCTATTGATGGCGCCAATCGGCATCACAAGCGGGTCCACGACGATGTCGCTGACCGGGATGCCATAATCCCTCGCCCGCTCAACGATCTTCCTTGCCACGTCGAAACGCACATTGATGTCCTCGGAAATGCCGTTGTCGTCGTTCGAGATGGCTATCACGGCGCAGCCGTACTTCTTGACGAGCGGCAAAACGGCTTCGAGGCGCTCTTCCTCACCCGTCACCGAGTTGAGGAGCGCCTTGCCTTCGTAGGCCGCAAGCCCGGCCTCGAGTGCCGCGACGATCGATGAATCGATGCACAAGGGCACATCGGTCACGGCCTGTACGAGTCGAATGCTCTCCGCCAGGATTCCCGGTTCGTCCGCCAGGGGAATCCCGGCATTCACGTCGAGTATGTGCGCCCCGGCGGCGACTTGCGCGACGGCATCGGCTTCGACGCGACTGTAGTCGCCGTTCTTCATCTCCTCGGCAAGCAGCTTGCGGCCAGTCGGGTTGATGCGCTCGCCAATAACGACAAACGGACGCTCGAAACCGATGACGACCTCTTTCGACTTCGAACTGATTACGGTATCGGTCATTCTTCGCGTCCTTTCTCGATGCGGCCGCCGGCCTTCACGACCTTCTCGAGATGGTCGGGTGGAAATTCGTTTTCAAGCTCCGCCACGCGCGCATTGACAGCCGCCTCCAGGTCGCCGTCCACGTCTTCGCTGACGCGCCGCCAGTCCTCAAGGTAGGCATCGCTGGAGCCGCGCCCGGCGCGCATGGCAGCGCGGTCAATCGCTTGCGCAAACCGGGGATCGAGTTCTTTCTTGAAACCCGATCTGCGCCCGGCCCGGCCAACGACCTGTGCCGGTATGTCGCGCCAGTAGATACAGATCAGTTTTGCCATTTAACGACGTGCTCTGTGATGTTCAGGCCAACCGGGGCGAGGCCCGTGTGGCGATGCTCGAATTCGAGCCCAAGATACTCCGCATGGCCGCGCGCCGCCTCTTCAAGTTGCGCCGACTTCGATTGTGACAGGTACACGAGCCGCTGGTAATTGCCGAAGTACGTGGCCATGAGCTCGGGGTGGCGGTCCAGCCCCAGCCCTTCCCTGACCAGTCGTTCGAAGTGACGCGTCAGGAAATCCGTGAGGTAGAACGACGCGGGCTCGTCCGCCGACAGCGCTGCAAACTGCTCGGTCCCGGCATAGAACTCGTAGCAGTGGGCCCCCGGCAGGCGGGCGACATCGTATGCGGCCAGCACCTCGTCGAGACGCCCACCCGTGCCGCAGTCCGCATAGGCCACGAACAACGACGCGTAGGTATCCTTGTGCCTCTCGATCAGGTCGCGCACGGCCGCCGGGATCTTCTCCGGCCGATTGTGCAACTCCGCGGGGAGACACTGGACCGCGACGTGCGACCAGTCGTTCAGGCGCTGCAGCATGACGATCTCTTTCGCCAGCGCGCCGCACGCGATGATGAGAACCGTGGCATTGGCCACGTCAGGACGCGCGCTGTTCCAGGACGAGCTTCTTCGCGATCTCGACCGCGGTCGCCGCGTCGCGGCAGTACGCGTCGGCGCCAACAGCCTCCCCAAACTCCTCGTTCAGCGGCGCACCACCGACCAGCACGATGAAATCGTCACGGACGCCCTCCTCGACCATCGCATCGATAACGACCTTCATGTACGGCATCGTCGTCGTCAGGAGCGCCGACATGCCGAGGATGTTCGGGCGGTGTTCCTTGAGCGCAGCGATATAGGTTTCAGCGTCCGTGTTGATACCGAGGTCCACAACCTCGAAACCGGCGCCCTCCATCATCATGCCGACGAGGTTCTTGCCGATGTCATGAATGTCGCCCTTGACCGTGCCGATCACCATCTTGCCGACGGGCTCGGTGCCGCTCGCCGAGAGGATGGGTTTCAGGATCGCCATGCCCGCCTTCATCGCGTTGGCGGCCATGAGGACTTCCGGGACAAACAGGATGCCGTCACGAAAATCGACGCCGACGATGTTCATGCCACCGACCAGCGCCTCGTCGAGTACCTTCTTCGCGTCCCAGCCACGATCCAGCAGGATCTGCGTGCCCTCCGCTATTTCGTCGGCCAGGCCGTCGTAGAGGTCATCGAACATTTGCTCGACGAGTTCCTCGTCGGGCAAGTCGGCCAATATGATGTCTTCGTCATCCTGCGACATGAGCGCCTTCCGTCCACGTGGGTTGATGCGGAATTCTACCCGCCGCCCCGGTTCGCGCCGTCACGCGGATTCACAATGTGAAACAAGCCGGACCTATTGTGAAACGCAAAAAAAGGCCGGGAGATTGCTCTCCCGGCCAGTCTTTTCTTTTTCTCGGTGGTGCAGGGTGGGCCCGAAGGCCCGCCCCTCGACCCGATTGTTAGTGCACCGCGTCGATGATCGTTTCACGACCGTCAGGGAATTGCTGCGGCGTCCAGCTGTTCTGGTACGCATGACCCTTCGTTGCACCGTCCTTGTGGCAGGTGATGCAGGAAGTCGTCGTCGCGCCCTGGAGCGTGTCGTCGATCTGGTTGATCCACACATCGCTACCGGCATCGGTGGTCGTCGCCATCGCCTGAGTCTGGTCAGGCATTACAGCGAAGCCGTCCGTGTGGCAGGCCGTGCAGGCATTGAGCGCCCGCGGATACGTCGGTGCGTGGAAGTTATGGTTGGTCGTAAAGGCCGGATCAGATCCGAAGACAACCTGTTGGCCCGTGCCCGGCCAGTTCGGCAGACCTGTGGTATCGGGCGCAAAGGCGTAGATGCCACGGTTCCGATAAACCAGGTACGGAGGCGAACCTTCTTCACCAGCCGAGTGAATGCGATGCAACATCGTCTTCATCTCGAACGTCTCGCCAACCTTGCCGTCATACGCTTCGGATGCATCAACACCCATACCCACGCGCACGTTCTTCTCGTTAGAGGCAGAGTTGTGGCAAAGGATACACATGTCGACGTTATCGACGCGGTTGCCGCCATGCTGATAGAGCGAGCCCACGTGGCACTTCAGGCATTCGCCAGTATCGACGATTTCGCGACGCGCCTGGACAGGTGCTGCGCCATCGCCAACGACCCACTCGTACGTCGGGGTCACGGCTCGAACGGCCATGGTCGCCGTCGGGTCAAGGACGCTAATGACGCGTGGCTTGCCTTGCAGAGCTACAACACCGCGTTCAGCATCGGTGACGTCTACCGGGATGGTGGTCGTCGCGACACCGCCTAAGCAGGTCGTGTTGGCAGTGGTCACGTTCACGCTAAGAGCCTGGCCCGGCGCGCTGGTTGACTGGCCGAGGATGAAGTCATCACCCTGGGCGTAGTTGCGCAGCATGCTGAGGTTGCCATTGTCATCGCCGTGGAACAACGGGGCGCCCACACCAACGGTAGCGTTACAAGGATCGACGCCAACGCCGTCGTAGGAGGCTTGCCAGGAAATCGCAAGGTTCACGCCGTCATCAACGATGCCGGTGATTTCCCAATCGAACAGCGCACCCTCGGTGACGGATGTGTCGACGCCACCAAAGATGATGCCGCCACGCTCGGTGATCGCGCCGTTGTGGAAGTCGGCAACGGTTGCCCGCGCGAGGGCGCCGTCATGGCACGCCTGGCAGTCAGCTGTTTCCGGGTCCACGATATTGAGGTGGAACTCCAGCCCCGTGAAGTCGAAACCGTCCATCGAGCCGTGGCACGTGAAGCAGCCCCGACCCGTGACCGGCATTGCGTTGGCTGCGGCCAGTGCCGACACGCCTGCGGCCGGAACGATATTGCTGTCGCTGTGACAAACGCTGCAATTCGTCATGTAGGTCGGATAGGTGACGTCATAGGTATTGCCGCGGTCCGACACGAACTCACCACCCGGGAAGTTGTGCGCGTTGTGGATACCATGCACGACTTTAACCAGTTGCATGTAACTCGGAGGATCGTAGTCCGGGGTTGCCGGATTATCAGGACGATGGCAAACCACGCAGGCATCCGCACTGATCGGCGCGGAGTAGTGTCCGCCGCGGTTGTCGGGAGCAAACCGTCCCACTTCACCGCTCTCGCCATGGCAACCGATACAGGCTTCGTTACTGGCCAGACCTGCGAGCGGAATCGCCGCCGGGTAGTCGCCTACCGCGGCAATCTCGAGCTCGTTGAGCCCGGTGCGCAGTATCGCCAGGTAACGGCCGTTCGTGCCGCCAAAGCGGGCGACGCCGTCGACGATTCTGACACTGTAGCTGCCGCCACCGTTGTTGACGAACAAGGCCGGATTGGCGTTGATTTCGTCCGTCAGCGTGGTGCGCGTCGTGCCGTCTGTGAAGTAGGCACGGTAGAACGTAGCGGCCGTCGCCGGTGCGCCGTCAACCGTGGCACTGAAGCTGACAACGAGGTCAGCACCGTCCGGCGTAACTGCGAAGTTCGCGAACGAGCCAATATCGAATACTTCATGGGCTGCCGGCGCAGAGGCAAATGAGCCTTCACTGTGGCATACCCCGCAGCTTTCGAGAGGCGTCACGGAAACCGAGCTGCCCGCGCAGTCAAGGGCGTCGAAAGTGCCGTCGCCGTTGGTGTCTTCGTCAGGATCGCCAACACCATTACCGTTGAGATCCCAGCAAGCGATTCCATCGCTGCCGTCCGCGCCGGGCTGCCCTGCGGGCCCCGCTGCTCCGGCTGCACCATCGTCTCCCTCGCAGCCACTCAGCGCAAACGCAAATGCCGTCACTACGAGGAAAGACCAGGCCGAAGCTGAAAGTCTGCCGAACCTGTTCATATTTGTACTCCCCTATATGGATTGTCATTTCTAGCCCGGTCGCGATCGGCGAATAGATCAGACGGTCGTCCGGAACATCGAGACGATAGGGTTTTGGGCGCTCCTAAACACTGACATTCGTCAGTTTCGGCAAGTGGATTACACCTACTGCGAAAATGAGATTTTGCGGCTATTCCGTACGTACACACAGCCCGCTCAGGACATTGACAAATGTCAATTTCAGCTACGTAAATACCGAGAATCGGCAAGGGAAGCCCCTATCGACCGGGCCCTGATTTCTTGGTCTGATGGGGTAAGGAGTTGGGGGATTCAATCGTATGAGCTGCAACAATTTCGTCTGCCCGTTTCACGAGATCCAGGCCAGTGACTATCTGAGTTCGGATTCGGACATGAAGTGCCTGATCACCGACACGGTAAAACAGGTTCGCTTTAACAAGGGCGAGATCCTGTTTGCCCAGGGACAGCCCAGCGACAGCCTTTTCTCCCTGTCGAGCGGTATCGTCAAGATCACCTACCACAGTCAGGACGGGCGTGAGCAGATCATAGGACTGAGCACACCGGGCAAACTGCTGGTTGGGTTGCAGTCTATTAACAACGACTACTACGAGTACTCTGCAGTCGCAGAAACGGAAACCTATGCCTGCAAAATCCGCCATCGGGCGTTGCTGAGAACGGCGCAGAAGACGAGGCGAAGTCGCCATGCGGCTCGTCGACGCACTCAACGCACAACTCGCCCACAGCCGCTCACTCATGATGGTCATGGGGCACAAATGCGCCGCCTCGAAGATCGCGTCCTTCATCAGGCTGATCGTCCCGAGCTCGGAACATGGGAATAGACGCTTCACGCTGCCCTTCTCCCGCTCCGAGATCGCCAACCTGCTGGGCCTGAGCGAAGAAACGGTGTGCCGGCGCATGGCCGAAGATGAGACGTCGCGGCATACTGTACGCTCCGCGGGGAACGATAGAGATCCTCGACTGGGAGCAGCTGCACGACCTGGCCGATGAGCCCTGCGCCGCAGGCTGAGAGGTAAGCACCGGAACTACACGCTTCCGGCCCGGCCCCCGGCGTCTAGTCGGGATGCTGCTGCTCGTACAGTCGGACGTAGTCGAGGTAATGGCCGGTATACCGGTCGAAGTGTTCCTCAAGCGTGACGAGCTGTTCCTCGTTCCCGTCGAAGTACGCGAGCAGGTCCTCCCGCTGGAACTCCGATGAGCCGGCCGAGATTGGGCGCAACGTCCGTAACGTTGTACAGGGCCATATCGGAGTACTCGAGGAGCGGGCGATTGTCCGTGTGAATCGGCGCGCCGTTCACCAGTGAGTCGATGTCGTTCTCGCCCAGCAGGAGCATGCTGGCGAGCTTATGGACATTGTCGACGTTCAGGCTCGCCAGGTCGCGCTCGACCTTGGCCATTCCCTCTTCCAGCTCCGCCAGGTTGACCCGCGTCGGCTCCGGCGTGCCCACAAGGATGATGAAATGGGTCGGGAATTGAGTGAAATACCAGGCGGTCGTGTGCGGGAAGACACTGTCGAACGTGGCGATCAGGGTACGCAGGTCGTTGAAGGACAGGCCGCCGACCGGGAGCCACGCGGCGGCAACGCCTTCCGCGCTGAGCGCATCCCGCATGATCTCGAAGTATTCCCGCGTGTAAAGGTAAGGATTGCGCTTGTACTTCAGGTTGGTCACGTCCGTGACGATGACTGAGAATTCTTCGTCCGTCGTGGCGATGTAGTTGCGGGCATCGTCCAGCACGATATCGAGATCCGGGTCGGCATAGGACGCGTAGTTGACCTGGCTGAACAGCGGCGCCGCCTCGATGATCTTCTCCTCGATCTCAACCGCATGGACCTCGACACCGTGCAGAAGCATGCTCCCGGAGGTGGTTCCGGTGCCGTAGCCCACGGTCAGCGCAACCTCCGGCTTCCTGGCGAGCAGCAGCGGTACGTGGGCGAGCATCTTCGAGTCGGCGAGCAGCACGGGATCCGTTCCCGAGACGTTCTGGCCATCGACGAACAACCCGCGATAGTTGCCCCGTTCAACGGCAGTGACGGTCCCCGACAGGCCCTCGGCATAGTAGATGACGTCGAAGCCCGCAGCCGGCGTGCGCAGGTCGCGACCCTTCAGTTCGGCGTGGAACGTCTTGCTGTCGGTGAACACCAACAGGTTTGCGACGACGGCCACGACGAGCAGCGAGGCCCATTGTGCCCTCGCAGCGCGGCTGCGCCGCAACAGGAACGCCAACGCGATCAGCAGACTGAGGTTAATAAGGAGCAGTGTTGTGTTCCACATTCCAAGGAAGGGAATCAGTACAAATCCCGTCAACACGCTGCCCAGCACACAGCCGAGGGTGTTCGAAAAAAAAGTGTTACCGGCCTTGGCGCCGATCTGATCAACGTCCCGCGCGTATATACGCACGCCCAGCGGGAACAGGATCCCCATGAACACAGCCGGAATGAACGACACGGTGAACGCGAGGGCCATGCCGAGCGTGAGCTGGCTCAGTGGCGTGGCGTCTGCGAGCAGGATCGTGATGGCCTCGAACTGGCGGAACAACAGGAGCACAACGGCGCCGCTGAAAGCCGTAACGATAGCCACGGCGCTGAACCAGGCGTCGAGATCCTCGCGGTAGTCGACCTTGCGCGCCACGACCCAGGCCCCGACCGAGAAACCCAGCAGGAACCCGGCGAGAATAAGCGCGAAGGCCTGCGAGGTCGACAAGCCGTAGGTCGACAGGATGCGCACCCACAGCATCTCATAGCCCAGGCTGATGAAGCCCGTGAGAAACAGGAAGACCAGCATGTAGGAGTACGGCGACTGCGCGTTCGCCGCGGGACGCGTGGCTGCCGTTTTTCGCTTGCTCAGCGCAATGATCAGGGCGACCACGACGTTACCGCCAACGGCAATCATTAGCGTGCCGATCACTCCGAAGTACTGCACGAACAGGAAGCCAGTCAGCAGTGCGCCGGCGCAGGCCCCGAGGGTATTGAGATAGTAGATCTTGCTGAAGCTGGAGCCCATGTTGGCAGGATCGCGAACGAAGTACTTGGTGAGCAGCGGCATGGTGCCGCCGATGAGGAATACGGGGGGCAGCAGCACCAGCATCGACAGCAACAGCCGAGCGATCGAAAGACCGTAGAAGCCGAGGTTGTTGTAGGCATATTCGTGCAGGTAGCGGTAGACCGGCAGGGCCTCGATTACCAGGTACGCGACGAGCGACGTCGCAGCGATCCCCAATTCCACGTACATGTAGATACGCAGCGGGTCACTTGCCCGCTCCGACCATTTGCCAAAAACATAGCTCCGAGACCGAGCCCCAGCAGGAATACCGCGACGACCGTGGCGACGGCGAAACTGCTGACCCCGAACACCAGGCCCAGCAACCGGACCCAGATCAGTTGGTAGATCAGGGCGGAAGCGCCCGAGATGAAGACGGCTGTAAAGAGCAGTCTGTTACTCAGGGTCCAATTCATAGTCGGAAGGCCTCGGGCTGGGGCTAGATTTCCGGGCAGACGCGCCACTGCGGCACGCGCGCAGCAACCGGCTGGGCGGGCATCATACCAAACAGATCCGCGGAAAATGCAGGATCGCCACTACCCACAAAAAAGCCCGCCACTCGGGCGGGCTTTTCTGAAGCTATCTGTAAGGCTCTAGATCTTACGTCTACGCCTGGACATGCCCATTCCGGCCAGACCAATGCCCAGAAGAGCCAAGGTCCCGGGCTCGGGAACACTGACTCTCTCCGCCGTCGCAAATACCAAGAAACGAGAAAACACATCTGCGCTGGTTGTCGTTACATGCGCCAGGGTTCCGTCACCGAAAAGACCGTTATCACTGTATACCGAATAGATCAGTCTCTCGTACAGTTTCCGTGGTCTGGGTTGACCAGACAAAAAGCGAGACCAAAATTCAACGCCGAGATTATTGACGCCTGCAGACATGGCCCTACTGCGTTCGCAAATATCGACGCAAGGCACTGTCGCCCCACCAGACCTGGTTCACAAGATCCGTCACGATGTTCTCGAACGAGTCATCGATCAGCGTTACTTCGCCAGAACCCGTCGTTTTCACCCTGACCAGTGATCTCAATCAATACCGCATTCGCCGACATCGGCGCCAGCAGTACCACGAACAAGGCAAGATACATGCTCTTAATTTTCGTCATCGAACTCTTCCGTTAGATAGATGTAATCAGATATCCAACAAGTTGCAAGTATCGGGCCAAAGTCAGGATGTCTTATTATTCAAGCACTTGGCGCTTGTGGGAAATCCGGCTCAGCTGCAGCTGTAAAATAATCCGACAGGGGTGCCGGTTGAAGAAGAGTGGTGGGCCCCCGGGGGCTCGAACCCCGGACCAGCGGATTAAGAGTCCGATGCTCTACCAACTGAGCTAGAGGCCCACCTGTGCGTGCATTATAGGCACGATCCTTCAAAAAGTGGGGTGGCTGAGGGGACTCGAACCCCCGACGACCGGGATCACAACCCGGGGCTCTACCAACTGAGCTACAGCCACCACAATGTTTTTTGACCAAGCGCTGTGTTTCAGCCACCCGGTCAGTCATGCTTCCGAACTCACACACTAAAGGTAAGTTCTCACCTGCCATTTTCCCACGATCTGCGCCGCGGGAGAACTTGGCGCGCCCGGCAGGACTCGAACCTGCAACCCTCGGCTTAGAAGGCCGATGCTCTATCCGGTTGAGCTACGGGCGCACAGTTCAAGTCTAACCGGAAATCTGGCTGGTCGGGGCAGAGGGATTCGAACCCCCGACCCTCTGCTCCCAAAGCAGATGCGCTACCAGACTGCGCCATGCCCCGATGCCAGGTTCCCACCACACGCTGCCAGACCGGGGCCGGGCTTCGCGGGGCTGCGATAATACGGGCCTCATGGTTGGCAATCAAGGGTTTGGCTCGGTTATATTGCCCGTCTTCGCCCCCCTCGCCTCACGTGGATTTTCCTATGACAAAACGCCTGGTTTCGCTCCTCACCCTGCTCGCCCTTACGGCCTGTACGCCTGAACAGGCGGCAACGCCGCCCGTGGAACAGGCCGAGCCGAAACCGACGGTGCCGGTCACCAGCCGGGCACCGGCCGTCGCGTTCGTCGAAGTCACGACGTCGGCCGGGAAGTTCACGCTGCGCCTCGACGGCCGGGCCGCTCCGCTTACGGTAGCCAATTTCCTCAAGAACGTGGATTCAGGCTTCTATACGGGCACTGTTTTCCACCGCATCATCCCGGGCTTCATGATCCAGGGCGGCGGCTTCACGGAAGACTTCACACTGCGTGAGAGCAGCGAGACGGTGCCCAACGAGTCGGGTAACGGGCTCCCCAACCTGCGCTCCACGATCGCGATGGCACGTACAGGCGACCCGCACTCCGCCGGCACCCAGTTCTTCATCAATGTCGTCAACAATGTCGCCGAAGACCCGAATACCGCCAACCTCGACCCCGTCAAACACCCCACCCAGGGGCGCTGGGGCTACACGGTGTTCGGCTTTGTGGTCGAAGGAATGGACGTTGTCGACCTGATCGCCGCCTACGAGACCGAGCCGAACGGTCCCGGCGGCGCACCGGCGCCCATCATTCCCGTGATCATCGAAAACATGACGCGCGTGCAGCGCTGACATCATGGCGACGCTTTTTATCTCCGACCTGCACCTTGAGCCCGGCCGGCCCGAGATCGGCGAGCAATTCCTGGCTTTCCTCGCCGGTCCGGGGCGACAGGCGGACGCTCTGTATATTCTCGGCGACCTCTTCGAGGCGTGGATCGGCGACGATGACCCGAACCCCTACTACGCGCGGATGAAAACCGCGCTGCGCGAGCTGTCCGACGCCGGTGTGCCGGTGTTCTTCATGCACGGCAATCGCGACTTCATGATCGGCGAGACGTTCGCCAGGGACGCCGGCATCACCCTGCTCGGTGACCCGCATGCGCTCGAGTTGTACGGCGAAAAAGTCCTGCTCAGCCATGGCGATGCCCTGTGCACCGACGACGTCGAGTACCAGCAAGTCCGGGCCATGACGCGCAACCCGGAGTGGCAGGCAATGATGATGTCCAAGTCGGTCGAGGAACGCGTTGCGTTTGCCCAACAGGCGCGCGAACAGAGTATGGCGCGCGGGCAGTCCGCGGACGACGAGATTGCGGACGTCAACCAGGACGCCGTCGAGCAGGCTATCCGGGAATCCGGTGCCGACATCCTGCTGCACGGTCATACCCACCGCCCGGCCGTCCATCCGTTCCACGTGGACGAACGCCCTGTGCATCGCATCGTCCTCGGCGACTGGTACGAGCAAGGCAGCCTGGTGGAGTGGGATGAGGACGGACCGCGGCTCGAGGAACTGCCACGCCCCTAGGGTGAGTGACCCCTATGCCGATGGCGGGCCGGAGTGAAACCGGAACTCGCTGTCGGGCTCGGTGACGAGCCTTGCTTCCAGTTGCTTGAGCTCATCGAGGCGTGCATCGATTTCCGCCGCGCCCACGCCGCATTCCGACTTCGCGAACGCAATATAGTGCTCAAAGTGCCTGGCTTCTGACGCCAGCAAGCCACTATAGAATCGCCCGAGCTTCTCCGGCAGGCGCGGTGCGATTCGCGCGAAGCGCTCGCAGGATCGCGCCTCGATCAGCGCACCGATCAGTAGCAAGTCCAGCAGCTTGTAGGGTTCTTCAGGGCGCACGGCCTCACGCAAACCGCCGGCGTAGCGCGATGCAGACAGCCGCTCGAAGGGAATCTCGAGATCGTCCATGATCGAGCGCACCTGCTCGAAGTGCCGCAATTCCTCGCGGGCGAGTCGCGACATGCGTTGCGCCAACGCGGTTCGTGCCGGGTAGCGGTACAGGAACCCCAGCGCCGTCGACGCTGCCTTGAGCTCACAATTGGCATGATCGAGCAGCATCTCCGGCAAGTGTTCGGTCGCGACATCGAGCCACGCGTCCGGCGTCGGCGCATCCAGGAATTCGGCAATCGCGGCCGGTACCTGCGCGTCTACAGCCATTCTTCGATCTCCGCCGCCGACTGCAGCCGGTCATCCGGCGACTTTGCCAGCATCATGTTCAACAGCGCCTGGTACTTCGCAAACCGGGTCGGCAGCAACGGTATGGGGGCATTGCCGTGCAGGTAGATGATGCCCATCGCCGTGTCCGCCTTGAACGGTTTCATGCCCGTGAGCATCTCAAAAAAGATCACGCCGAGGCTGTAGATGTCGCTGCGTTCGTCGACCGAGTTACCGTGACCCTGCTCGGGACTCATGTAGTACGGCGTGCCGAAAATCTCACCCTTGTCGGTAATCTCGCTCTCGAGCTTCGCACTCTTCGCGAGGCCGAAATCGATGAGCGCTATCGATCCGTCCTTGCGCAGCATGATGTTGCCGGGCTTGAGGTCACGGTGCAGAACACCCTTTGCATGCACCGCGGACAACGCGCTCGCAATCTGACGCAGGTATTGCACGGCCGCCCGTTCCGGGATGCCCTTTTCGATCCTGCGGCGCAGGTCACCGCCGGCCAGGTATTCCATCGCAATATGCGCATGATCGTCCCCGACGCCAAGATCGTAGATGCGCACGATATTCGGGTGGTCCATCGCGGCGATGGTCTCGTACTCCTGCAGGAAGCGATCGAATGCGCCGATCGTTTCGTCCGTGCCCGGCATCTGGCGGAGCACCTTGAGTACAACCTGCAGATGCGTCGACTCACGCTCCGCAAGATACACACCCGAGTGTTCGGTTGAGCCCAGCTTGCGCATGAACCGGTAACCCTTGATCAGCGGGTGTATGCCGGTACGCATGTCGCCGAGGAACAGCGATGACGTCGATGCAACACGCTGCCGCGACAGGAGCACATCGCTCAGCCCGACGATCAGCGAGTCGTGACTGATGTGATCGCGAATGAAATGGGCGTCCGGCTTCAGATCGTGCGCCTCCTTCTCGTCGTCCTCGGTCCCGAAGTAGACCACGGGTGGGAAGTTCTCGCGCTTCAGGAAGCGCCGCAGCACTTCGACGCCATCACGGTCGCCATGGCGGCTGCCGAGAAGGACCAGGTCGTTACCGGCCCCCGAGAATTCGTCCGGCAGGTGCCCGGCCGCCGTCGGATCGTAGGCCGAGATGATCGCGTCGGGCCAGTGCGTGGTGACGTGGTGCATGAGCAGGCTGCGGAAATCCGCCTGTTCATCGATGATCATGACCTTGATACTCATAGGATTTCGATTGTCGCGCGCGCGGACGCGCGCCTACAAGCGCGTGCTACAGCGAGACAACCTTCGCGCCCGATGAGGAACTCTCTGCGCGAGCCTGCTTCGCCGCGTCATTGCGGCGCGCTTCGAGTTCGTCGAGATACTCGGGTGTCACCTTGCCGGTGACGTACTCGCCAGAGAAGCAGGACGTATCGAACTCCGTGATTGCGGAGTTGCCGTGACGCACGGCGCGGACCAGCCCCTGCAGGTCCTGGTAGATCAGGCGATCGGCGCCGATGATCTTCTCGATCTCCTCGACGGTTCGACCGTTTGCAATAAGCTCCGAGGCGGCCGGCATGTCGATACCGTAGACGTTGGGGTAGCGCACGGGCGGTGCGGCAGAGGCGAAATAGACCTTCTTGGCCCCCGCCTCTCTTGCGAGCTTGATGATCTGCTGCGAGGTCGTACCACGCACGATCGAGTCGTCCACCAGCAAGACGTTCTTGCCCCGGAATTCCAGGTCGATCGCATTCAGCTTGCGACGCACGGACTGCATGCGCTCGGCCTGCCCCGGCATGATGAACGTCCGCCCGATATAGCGGTTCTTGATAAAGCCCTCGCGGTATTTGACGCCCAGGTGATAGGCCACCTGCAGGGCCGAGGTGCTGGAGGTGTCCGGGATCGGGATGACGACATCGATGTCGTGATCGGGAAAATCACGCACGATCTTGCCGGCAAGCTGCTCACCCATGCGCAGGCGCGTCTTGTACACGGACAGGTTATCCAGGATCGAGTCGGGCCGGGCGAAGTACACGTACTCGAAAATGCAGGGCGTGTGCCTGACCTCTCCCGGGAAACTCCGGGCGTTGAGCACCCCATCGTTCTGAATATAAAGGCACTCGCCGGGCCGCAGGTCGCGAACCCGTTCGAACTGCAGGGCGTCGAGCGCCACGCTCTCGGACGCCACCATGTAATCCTTGTGCCCGTCGCTGTCGCGTTCACCGAGCACCAGTGGCCGAATGCCGTTCGGATCCCGAAAGGCCACGATGCCGAAGCCGATAATCATTGCGACGATGGCGTAGCCGCCACTGCAACGACGATGCACCGCCTCCACGGTGTCGAATATGTTCTCCACGGTGGGATTACCGTTGACGCGGATCTGCAACTCGTGAGCAAACACGTTGAGCAGGACCTCCGAGTCGGAGTTGGTTGCCAGGTGGCGGCGATCCTCACGAATCAGCAACTCGGCGAGTTCGTCGTAGTTGGTCAGGTTGCCGTTGTGGGCGAGGCAAATCCCGTAGGGCGAGTTCACGTAAAAGGGCTGCGCTTCGGCGGACTTGGCGCCTCCGGCCGTTGGGTAGCGCACGTGACCGATACCAACGTGACCCTTGAGACGCATCATGTGGCGACTCCGGAACACGTCCCGCACGAGGCCGTTACCCTTGCGTTGCTTGAGGCCGTGTTCTTCGCTCCAGGTCACGATACCCGCGGCATCCTGGCCCCGGTGCTGCAATACCGTCAAGGCGTTGTACAAGGCCTGGTTAACCGGTTGCGTACTTACGATTCCTACGACGCCACACATAGATCAGCTTCTCTCTCAGAGCTCAATCGGGCCATCGGGCGGCAGCGATTTCACTGCCTCGTCAGGCGTTATCAATTCGAGGCCCTGCGGGGCCATGACCTTAATCCACTCGGCAACGACTTCGAGATGCGGGACGAGCCGCGAGTTCAGCCACCATTCGTCATTGTCGAAGCCGGCAAACTGTCCGCCGATAACAAATACGGCCACCAGCACGATGCCGCGAACGGCACCGAACAATGAGCCCAGGAAACGGTCCATGCCGCTCAGTACCGAAAGGCGTACGAGCTTGGAGATCCCCCAGCCGAGCAAACCGCCGATCGCGAGGACAACGGCAAAGACGAGGACTCGCCCGAACCACATCTGTAACTCTTCGGAACTGAACCAGTTTTCCGACACATTGCCAACCGACGGTCCGAAGTACAGCGCCGCCCAGATTGCGAACAGCAGCGCGGCCATGGAAATGGCTTCCTTGACGAAGCCCCGGAAGATCCCGACGACAACGGAGATCGCAACAGCAACGGCAATGAGGATGTCTATGATCGGCATCGGAGATGTCGTCTCAGGTCTGTCGGTCAGGGGCCGGAACGGAAGCGGATAATATCATGGGTGCGGCACGACCTGTCCCTTGTGACCGACTTTCGCCAGGCGACCGGCCATGGCCTCGGCACTGGCGCGGTCCTTCTGCGGCCCGATACGCACACGGTGCAACTGGCCCGCGTCGGTCGAGAGCTGGCTCAGGAATGCCGCGTAGCCCTGCTTGCGCAAGTCCGCGGCAAGTTTCTCGGCATTGTCCTTGTTCGAAAAGCTGCCAAGCTGCACGGCCCACATACCGGTCGTCGAGGCAGCGGGCTGAGTGACCGCCGGTTTTGGCGCCGGGGTCTCAGGGGCTTTCTCCGGCTCCCGCTGCTGGACAACAGCCGGCTCTGGCTCATCGCGCTCCGGCTCTGGGATCGCCGGCTCAGGCTGCGTCTGCGGCTGTGCACTGGCGCTCGGGACCGGTTCATCGCGATCCCTGTCCAGGATGACAGTCTGCGTCTTCTGGTGGTCCTGGCCTGGCAACATCACGCGTTCCGTGACGATTTCTTCGTCACCGGGCGGGCCGTCCAGGAAAATGGGGACCACAAGCACCGCGAATACGACAAGTACCACGGCGCCGATAATTCGTTCTTTCAAAGCTCGTTCCATCATGATTCGGGTCGCGAGTATAGCTCAAGGTGAGAGAGCACGGGGCCGACCACATAGAACGATCCCGTGACCAGTATTCTGTCATTTATTCCGGCATAGCGCCGCGCCGATTCGAGCGCCTCCTCGACCGTATCGGCGATGAGGCACGGTCGATTGCTGACATTCGCCAGCCGGCGCGCAAGTTCGGCTGCCGGCAACGCCCGGTGACTGTCGGCCGTCACGGCAATCCAGCGATCGACGTGCCTGTTGAGTGGCGAAACGACGCCCTCCACGTCCTTGTCGTCGAGCATGCCGATGATTGCCGTTGTTTCGCCGGCGGGCCTTTCGCCGGCAAGCAGGTGCGCCAGGGCTTCCGCGGCCGCCGGGTTGTGGGCAACGTCGAGCAGCCAGTGTGTGCCGTCCTTTTCGATCCGTTGCCCGCGCCCTGTGAGCCGAACCTGCGGCAGGACTTTCGCAACGAGATCGGGAGCCGTGGCCGCCGTAACGCCGGCGGCGTCGAGCATCGCAAGTACGGCTGCCGCATTGCCCACCTGGAACTCACCCGCGAGCCCGGGCTGCGGCACACCGTCGGTCGAATAATCGCGACCGCGGATCAGCAACGACGCCCCGACCCGCTGCGCTGCAGCGACAATCGCCTTGGGGACATCACGTCCGCCGAACACAACAGGAACGCCGCTGCGCATGATGCCGGCCTTCTCCGCGGCAATGGTCTCAATATCCTCTCCCAGCCACGCGCAGTGATCGAGCGCGACAGTCGCAATCAGCGCGGCCGTCGGTTCGATGGCGTTCGTCGCGTCGAGGCGCCCGCCCATCCCCACTTCGAGTATCCAGGCATCGAGATCGGTGGTGGAGAAATGCACGAGCGCCGCCAGCGTGCCGAATTCGAAGTACGTCAGCGGCACACCATCACGTGCGGCTTCGACCGTCTTGAAAGCGGCGACAATGGCCGCATCGCTTGCGGGACGGCCATCTATGACGATACGTTCGTTGTAGTCGAGGATATGCGGCGAGGTATATACGCCGACACGCAGTTCCGCGGCGCGTAACAAGGCGTCTGTCATCGCGACGCAGGAGCCCTTGCCGTTGGTCCCGGCGATCAGGAAGACGTGCTTGGGTCGCCGCAGGTCGAGCCGCCCCAGGACCTCGCGAACCCTGTCCAGCCCGAGCTCAATTTCCGCGGGATGCAGCGTTTCGAGCCACGTCAGCCATTCGGACAGCGGCGCGCCGGGAGGCAGCATCTTTGAATCAGGAAGCGCGAGCGGGGTTGGGCTTGCGCGCAAACTTTGCCAGCAGATCGGCAATCTCTTCACGCATCCTGCGACGATCCATGATCATGTCGATCGCGCCGTGATCCAGCAGGAACTCGCTACGCTGGAACCCCTCGGGGAGGCGCTCGCGAACGGTTTGTTCAATGACGCGCGGGCCCGCAAAGCCGATCAGGGCACCGGGTTCGCCGATATTCACATCCCCCAGCATCGCGAGGCTCGCCGATACACCGCCTGTCGTCGGGTCGGTGAGGACGGACACATAGGGAACACCCGTGGCGCCGAGGCGCGCGAGCGCGGCCGAGGTCTTGGCCATCTGCAGCAGTGAAAACAGGGCTTCCTGCATACGTGCGCCACCACTGGCGGCAAACGACACGAGCGGCACCTTGTTTTCGGCGGCGTAGTGAGCTGCGCGTGCGAAACGTTCGCCGACCACCGAGCCCATCGAACCGCCCATGAAGCCGAACTCAAAGGCGCAGACGACGATCGGTTGTCCGAACAAGGTGCCTGTCACCGATACGAGGGCGTCTTTTTCACCGGTCTTTTTCTGCGCCTGCAGGAGACGATCGCGATAGCGTTTGCTGTCCCGGAACTTGAGCGGATCCTCAGGCTCGAGCTGGGCCGACAGCTCCTTCTGCGATTTCGGGTCGAGGAAGAAACCCAGGCGCCTGCGTGCGCCGATACGCATGTGGAAGTTGCACTTGGGGCACACGTGGAGGTTGCGTTCCAGCTCATTGCGATACAGTTGCGCGTCGCAGCTCGGACACTTGATCCAGACGCCTTCCGGCACCGATTTTCCGCGTTTCTCAGTGCTGATGCGCGATGGCATCAGTTTCTCTAACCAGCTCATTGGAGAATCATAGCCGGAAGGGGGGTCAACAGCCAGTCGCCGGAACGCCAAATGCGGCCGGATACTCGACGCCGACGAGCGTCAGCCCGTGCGCCGGTGCGGCAATCCCGCCGGCTGTGCGATCGCGGCTTTTAAGGACTTCGCTGATCCACTCGACGCGCGCCTCTCCGCGTCCGACCGTGGCGACCGTTCCCATGATATTGCGGACCATGTGTTGCAGGAACGCATTCGCCGTGACGCGTAGCGTTATCCAGTCTCCGTCGCGCGTGACCGAGATATCCGTCAGGCTGCGAACTGCCGTGTTCGCCTGGCATCCGGCCGCACGAAAGGCAGAAAAATCGTGCTCGCCCAGCAGGCGCTGCGCCGCCTCGTGCATCAGTGCCGCATCGAGCGGCTCATACACCCACCAGGCGCGGTTGCGATGCAGCGCCGAGCGCTGCAGGCGGTTCAGGATCAGGTATCGGTAGCTACGCGAGGTGGCCGAGAAGCGGGCATGAAAATCGTCCGGGACAGGCGCGACCCAGCTGACATTGATATCGTCGGGAAGATTGGTGTTGGCACCCAGCAGCCAGCCACGCTCGCTGCGCTTGCTGTCCGTATCGAAATGGACAACCTGGTCGGTCGCGTGCACGCCCGTGTCCGTGCGGCCCGCACAAACGACGTCTACAGGGTGGTTCGCGACGACGCTGAGCGCTTCTTCCACGCGCTGCTGCACACCGATACCGGTTTTCTGGCGCTGCCAGCCGTTATACGACGTGCCGTCGTATTCAATACCGAGCGCGACGCGCATGCTGCGGCACGCTTGCCAGGCTTAGCTCGGCAGCGAATCGAGCAGCTGCTGCGCCTGCTGGCGCTGGCCCTCGTCGCCCTCATCGAGCACTTCCTCGAGAATGCTGCGCGCACCGGCCGGGTCACCCATGTCGACGTAGGCGCGTGCCAGATCGAGCTTCGTACCCACCTCGGTCATCGTCCGCGCTTCATGCAGGTCGTCGTTCATGTCGTCCGGCGAGATTTCCATCGTCGGCACTTCGGCCGTTTCCTCCAGCCGCGTCGGACGAGGTTGTTCTACCGTCGCATCGTCCCGCGGCTGCTCAACCGTGTCGCCGACTTCACTGACCTGCAACGCCGCCGTCAGATCGTCCAGGTCGAGGTCCATGTCGGTACGTGCAACGGCCGGCATCTCACCGGTCTCGTCAAGGCTCGATACGCCCGTGAATGCCTCTGGCGGCAGGGCTTCGGTCTTGGCGAAGTCAAAGTCGTCATCGTCCTCGTCCAGGGGCGCGAGCATGGTCTCGGCATCACCCGATACCTCGGTATCCTCGTCGCCGTAGCCGGGTGCGAGCAGCGTCGCATCGTCATCTGCAATATCGGTATCGAGGCCGAACCCGGTGTCGACGGCCATGTCTTCACTCAGCACCTGCGTGCGGCCGGTGGCCTCCAGCAGGTCGACGTCGATCGAGGTGTCGGTCTCAGACTCTTTCTCGACATCCATCAACGGCATCCTGCCCGTCTCGTCGGGCGCCAGGCGCATGCCTGTGCCGGAGACGTCGAGATCGCCGAAGCCGAAGGAATCGTCGATGCCCAGGTTATCGCCGGTCACATCGTCAACGTCGGGAAGCGCTTCGTTGATACCCGTATCGGCCAGTGCTTCATTAGTCCCCGTGATATCGAGATCCAGCTCGTCGAGATTTATCTCCGCCGTCGCATCGGTATCCAGGCCGCTCTCAGAAATAGCGCCACCAAGCGCCTCGTCGAGTGACGGCAGTTCGGATGTCCCGTCCAGGCCTTCGAACTGCTGCTCGATGGTCGGCGTCTCGACCGTGGGCTCCGCCGGTGCCGGCATCTCGGCCGTCGCTTCAAGATTTGCCTCGACGGTCTCTGGGTCTTCTGCGATCGCAGTCCGTTCGCCCGTCGCTTCGTCAAACAGGAAGTCGATTCCACCTGTGGCGTCGCCCTCGGGGCCACCCTCGAAGTCGCCACCGAGGTCGATAACGTCGGTCTCCGGCGACCCATCGCCACCGAAGTCCATATCCAGTTCGCCGGCATCGTCCATTTCCGTTTCGAACGACAGGTCGACAGCCTTGGTTGCGCCGGCCACGCCAGCACCGGCAAAGAGCTCGTGGTCTGCCGCAATTTGCTGACCCATGATGACAATCTTGTCCCAGAGTGCGGAGTCGCCGCCACGCACGGCCGCCTTGAGCCGTCCGGCAGCGTCGACGAACGCATCCTGGTTGCCCCAGACGAAGTAGATTTCGCAGAGCTTGGACATCAGCGCCGTGTCGTTAGGATCTGACTCGAGCGCACCGTTGACGAGATCCGCCGCCTGGTCATACAGACCGTAGGCCATGTGGAAATCGGCTTCGGCCAGTGGGTCGGTCTGGTCGAGGTTTACAGCCGTTTCGCTGCTGAATGTGTCTTCGAGCGAACCGAACTCGCCCGTATCGCCGGTCGCCGCCTCGAGATCCGGTGCCGGCGTCTCGAGCGTCTCGATACTCTCGGTGGCTTCGCCGTACTCCGGTTCCAGCGGACGTATACCGGAGTCCTGCTCGACGACGACGATTGACTCGTCGTCACGGGTCGGCGCCCGCAAGGTCTCAGTGGAAGCCATTCCGCCTGCGGCCAGCTCATCGCTGTCCAGTGTTTCCCATGGCCGGTCGTCGCCATCGTCGTCGTCACCGCGACGCGCAAACCAGAACAGCAGGCCGGCAACAGCGACCAGCGCCGCACCAATCCATGCCCAGAAACTGGTCAGGAATTCGAGGATCTGATCGACCATACCCGGCTCGCTGACGCGCGGCGTGCGGATCTCGGTCGGCGGCGGTGTGGTGTCCGTCGCTTCGTCATCGACGGCTTCGTCATCCGCAACGGCCTCATCGACAGCCTCGTCGCCGGCAACGCTCACGTCATCGACGGGAGGCTCGTAGGTTTCGCCACGAATGTTGGCAAGTTCCTGTCGCAGCGTGGCAAGTTCGTTGTCCCGAATCTCAATGAGCGATTGCTGGTCGGGCACATCGGCGGCTTCGAGCTCGGCGATGCGGTTTGCCACTTCCTGTTCGCGCGTGAGCGGCTCGGTCGTGCCAAATTCATCCTCGTAGTCGAGACCGGCCGGTTCTTCGTCAGGCGGCACAAGGACCAGGCTGGGGCGTGTCTCGGTCGTGTCCGGTGCGGCCGTGGAACCCGAACCCGTCGACGTATCGGCGGAAACGTCCGTTGACGTTTCTGTGTAGGACGTGTCGGGGGCGGTGTAGCCCGCGGGACCGCCCCACTCCTCGTTGTGTTGTCTGACCGCTGCAAATGCGTCGCCGCGACTGATCTGGAAAACCGCGTCCGCACTTGGGATGTTCAATGACGCACCGGCTTTCAGGCGATTGATGTTGCCGGAAAACGCCTGCGGGTTTGCCTCAAAAATGGCGATCATCGTCTGGTTCATGGACAGGCGACTGTCGGGGCGCATACGACTTGCTATGCCCCACAGGGTGTCCCCGCGTTGGACCTGGTAGTCACCGACGGGCGTCCTCGAATAGCTCGATTCGCCTGGCAGCGGCGGTGGCCTGTAGCCGTCCGGCTCTTTTTCGCCGGCCGGTGCCGGCGGCGGCGTTACCCGCGGCTGACTCGGCGGCGTCGCGCGTTCCTGGCGTGGCGTCGGTGCCGGCTGCTGACGTTCGATACGGGCACTGTCCGATGGCGTCGCGCGCCGCGGTGCCTCGACGGACGGCGTCTGCTGCACCGCGGGCGGCGCATAGGTCGGTGGATCCAGCAGCACCGTGTACTCGCGCAACAGGCGGCCGCTCGACCACGTCGCCTCTACAAGGAACGTCAGGAAGGGTTCGGTAATCGGTGAGCGGGACCGTACCTGCACCACGGCGCCATTCGGGCCGTCCGGCAGCACGTTGAACTCGATCCCCTGCAAATAGAACGGTCGATCGATGCCATAACGCTCGAAGGTCTCGGCCGAGGCCAGTGAGACACTGAGGTTCGCCAGTTCTTCAGGCGTGGCCGACAGCAAATCAATCTCGGCTCGCAGCGGTTCGTTCAGCGCCGAATCGAGATTGATATCACCGAGTCCAATGGCCCAGACCTCGCTCGACAGCAAAAGGACAAGTGCAAGCGAGATACGCGTAAGACATCGCGACATAATGTATTTTCTCCAAACCCTTCGAAGCCCCCTTTAGTGACATCCAGTCGGGGGCTGATGTGCCTGCGAACTATAGCTTATAGATAGTTTTTTGCCAATATTTCAGCAATTTGGACGCTATTTAGAGCCGCGCCCTTACGTATGTTGTCAGCGACCACCCAGAGATTGATTCCACGCGGATGCGAGATGTCCTCGCGAACTCTCCCGACGAAGACGGGGTCGGCTCCCGAGCTCTCGGTCACCGCGGTCGGATATTCCCCGGTTTCAACGCCATCAAGCACCTCTATGCCGGGTGCCTCGGCCAATAGATCGAGCACCTCGGCCGCGGAAATCTTGTCCCGCGTTTCGAGATGGACAGCCTCGGAGTGGCCGAAAAATGCCGGGATGCGCACGGCCGTCGGATTGACGAGAATTTCCTCATCTTCCAGTATCTTGCGCGTTTCCCACACCATCTTCATTTCTTCCTTGGTGTAGCGGTTGTCCTGGAAGACGTCGATATGCGGGATGCAGTTGAAGGCAATCTGCTTTGCATCGCCCTCGATCTCCAGCGGCCGTCCGTTGAGCAGGGCCGTCGTCTGGCGCACGAGTTCCTCGACGGCGCTGCGGCCGGCCCCGGAGACCGCCTGGTAGGTAC
This sequence comes from uncultured Gammaproteobacteria bacterium, assembly GCA_963698895.1. GTDB lineage: Bacteria > Pseudomonadota > Gammaproteobacteria > Steroidobacterales > Woeseiaceae > UBA1847. The sequence goes on from CAVOSO010000008.1 coordinate 86,047, forward strand.
AGACGTTGATGCGCTCGATACCGACAGCGTCATAGATGGGTTTTATCGCCACAAGCATCTGAATTGTCGAACAATTCGGGTTTGCGATGATGCCACGGGCCGGGTACCGGGCAAGCGCGTCCGGGTTGACCTCGGGCACGACCAGCGGGATATCGTCGTCATAGCGAAAATGCGACGTGTTGTCGATGACGACACAGCCCGCCGCCGCCGCCTTGGGGGCATACTCGGCCGATACCGACCCGCCCGCAGAAAACAGGCCGATCTGCACGGTCGAGAAGTCGAACCCGGCGAGATCCTCGACGTTGAGTTCACGATTACCGAAGCTGACCGTCTTGCCGACGGAACGCTCACTGGCGAGTGCATGCACGTTCCCGACCGGGAAGTTGCGCTCGGCCAGTATCCCCAGCATGGCTTCGCCGACGACGCCCGTGGCGCCGACGACGGCGATATCAAATTGGTCTGGCATGTTCCTAGATTTCCGGTGTTGCCGACACGACGTCGGCGTTTTGCGCACGATTGCGCAGGTAGTGGTCCATGACGACGAGCGCCACCATGGCTTCCGCGATAGGCGTGGCACGCAAGCCGACACAAGGGTCATGGCGACCTTCGGTAACGATCTCGGTCTCTTTGCCCTGCTTGTCAATCGTCTTGCCGGCCTTGGTGATACTCGACGTCGGCTTGAGCGCAATGCTCGTCAGGAGATCCTGGCCCGACGAAATTCCCCCGAGCGTGCCGCCGGCATCATTCTTGCTGAAGCCCGAGGCGGACATTTCATCGCGGTGTTCGCTGCCGTGCTGCGTGACGGCCGCGAAACCGGCACCCACCTCGACGCCCTTGACCGCATTGATGCTCATCAGTCCATGCGCGAGATCGGCCTCGAGTTTGTCGAACACGGGCTCACCGAGCCCCGGGGGCAGACCGCTCGCCAGCACGCTGATCTTGGCGCCGATCGAATCGCCCTTCTCACGCAGGTCGTTCATGAAATTCTCGAGCTCGTCGAGCTTCTCGGGGTCCGCGCAGAAGAACGGGTTGTCGTCGACCATCGACAGGTCTTTCGCCGCCAGCTCGATCGGACCCAGTTGCGCCACGAAGCCTTTGATAACGATGCCCGCCCGTTCCTTCAGGTACTTGCGCGCAATCGCGCCGGCCGCGACCCGCATGGCCGTTTCGCGCGCCGACGACCGCCCCCCGCCACGGTAGTCACGTATGCCGTATTTCTGCTGGTACGTGTAGTCGGCGTGACCCGGACGAAACTTGTCCTTGATGTCGCCGTAGTCCCTCGAACGCTGATCCGTGTTTTCGATGAGCAGGCCGATCGGCGTGCCCGTGGTCTTGCCTTCGAATACGCCCGAGAGAATACGGACCTGGTCCGGCTCGTTGCGCTGCGTGGTGTGCTTGTTGCGCCCGGGACGTCGGCGATCGAGGTCGACCTGGATGTCGGCCTCGGACAAGTCCATCCCCGGCGGACACCCGTCCACGACGCAGCCAAGCGCGATGCCGTGGCTCTCGCCAAACGTCGTTACGACAAATGATTTTCCGAAACTGTTGCCCGACACGATTAATTACCCGATTGGTTGGCTGTCCGTCTTGCCTGGCCTGCCAGCAAGTCTGCGCGGGTCAGCAGGAACACACCCGTTCCGCCCTGCTCGAATTCGAGCCAGACAAAGGGCAGTTCCGGGTATGCAGATTCCAACGCAGCCTGGCTATTGCCGACCTCACAGACGAGTATTCCATTGTCTGTCAAAAATCGCGAGGCATCCTGCAGAATCCTGTGGACGCACTCAAGTCCGTCGTTGCCTGCCGCCAGACCGAGTTCGGGCTCATGCCGGAACTCCGCCGTGAGCGAATCCATGTCCGGTTGATCGACGTAGGGTGGGTTGCTGATCACGAGATCGTAGCGCGCATCGCCGAGCGCTTCGAAAAAGTCGGACTTGATCGCCTGCACCCGCCCTGCAAGCCCGTGACGCTCGATATTGATCCGGGCAACGGCCAGGGCATCGTCCGCAATATCGACCGCATCAACCGTCGCGTCAGGCAATGCAAGGGCCGTGGCAATCGCGATACAAGCGCTCCCTGTGCCCAGGTCGACGGCCCGGTGTACATCGGCAGCGGAGATCCACGGCGCGAATCGCCTGGCGATCAGCTCCGCGAACGGCGAGCGCGGTACCAGCACGCGCTCGTCGACATAAAACTCGAGCCCGGCAAACCAGGCCTGCTTGAGCAAATAGGCGAGTGGCTTGCGCTCGGCAATCCGGCGCGCCGCCAGCTCGTTGACCTGCGCCAGCTTGCCGGCATCGACGGGGTTCGCGTACGCGGCCGGAGCATCATCGTGCGACAGCCCGAGACTCGCGAACACGAGCCACGCCGCCTCGTCGATCGCATTGTCCGTGCCGTGCCCATAGCTCAGCGCGGCGGCTTCAAAGCGGCCCGCGATGTCCCGAATGAGTTGCTCGACGTTCATGCCGCGCGAATCTATCACGCTCATGGTCGATCTGCCTGTAGAATTGTCCCCTGGCTCTCCGCAGTTTCAAGACTAAGACTATGTACCCCAAAAACATCTTTGTTGCCGTGGCGCTCGCCATTGCACTGGTCGCAGGTGTGGTCGTCGCACTTCGCGGCCAGGCTCCCGCGGCGCCAACCGCCGCGCTCGTGTTGCCGAGCCCGAACCCGGTCCCCGCATTCTCGCTCGTCAACCAGCATGGGGAAGCGGTCGACCAGACCGTGTTCGAGGGGCACTGGGACCTCGTGTTTTTCGGCTTCACGCACTGCCCGGACATCTGCCCGACAACCCTGCAGGTCCTGGCAACCGCAAGAAAGACGCTCGCCGACAACGGGCGCGAGCCGTTGCCGCGCGTCGTGCTCGTCAGCGTCGATCCAGAACGGGATACGCCCGAGATTCTCGGCCGGTATGTCGACTATTTTGGCGACGGCAACCTGGGTCTCACGGGTACGCTCGAGGAGATTCGCAAACTCACGGGCGGGCTCGGGATCTTTTTCGAGAAGCAACCGGGCAGTGATGATGGCTATGGAGTGGATCACTCGGGCGCCGTACTGCTCATCGACCCCGATGGCGGATTCCATTCTCTGTTCGGCGGCCCGCACGTGGTGGAAGACTATGTGCATGATCTGCCCATACTGATGGGAGGCCAATGATGCGCGTTATCGTCATGTTGCTGGCCGCTACCCTGGTGGGCTGTAGCGCACCCCGGCCGCCCCTGGTCATTAGCGGGCTTGAAGTCACGAAGCCCATACCGGGCCGGTCCATGAGCGCGGGGTACCTGGTCATTACCAACAATACGGACCAGGCCGTTCTGATCACCGGTGTCGAGAGTCCGCAATTCGCGAACGTGGAGATTCACGAGACCACGATGCGCGACGGTATCGCCCGTATGCGAGAACTGGATTCCCTCGAGGTTCCCGCCAACGGCAACGTCGTCCTGGCGCGCGGCGGCAAACACCTGATGCTCATGCGACCGGTGGACCTGGGAGACTCGGTCACGCTGCGATTCCTGGGCGCGGATGCACTGCTACTGTCTGTCGACTACACGTTTCCGAAGGACAACTGATGAAGGACAAAGCTTTCGTGCTGCTGCAGTACCTGCTGCCACGCCACTGGCTCACGGCGCTGATCTGGCGGATAGCGCGCATTCGCCATACCCGGACGAAGAACTTCCTCATCACGAAATTCTCGAGTGCCTTTGATGTGGCGCTCGACGACGTCAAACTGGCTGTGCCGGACGGCTTTGCCACGTTCAACGATTTTTTTATCCGGGAACTGCACGACGACGCTCGCCCTGTCGATGACGACGCAGACTCCATCGTGTCTCCCGTCGACGGCACCGTCAGCTTCGCCGGTCCCATTCGCGGCGACAGCATCTTCCAGGCAAAGGGGATCGACTACTCGCTGGGCGATCTGCTCGCCACCGATACCGAGGAGGCCGAGCGCTACGTGGACGGCAGCTTCGCCACCATTTACCTGGCGCCCTACAACTACCATCGGGTGCACGCGCCGGTCGCCGGCGAGCTTGTGGCGGCACGTTACGTCCCCGGCGATCTCTTCAGCGTCAACGCGGCGACCGTCACCAGCCTCGCCGGGTTGTTTCGCCGCAACGAACGCCTGGTCATGCACTTTCGCACCGGGTTCGGCCCGGCCGTCGTGATCCTGGTCGGCGCGCTCAACGTCGGCAGCATTTCCACCCCCTGGACCGGTGAGATCCGGCCGCGCAAGGCCGGCGTCGTCGATGCGCTCGATCTGAGCCGCCACCCGGCGTCGGTACGCAAGGGTGACCTGCTGGGCTGGTTCAACATGGGTTCCACCGTGATCCTGCTCCTGCCCAAAGGCGTGTGCGCATGGGATGAGGATCTCAAACCCGGCGAAACCCTGGAGATGGGCGTCGCAATCGGCGAGCTGAAGAGCGCCAGGGAGTGAGCGACTGGCGACCCGCATCCGGCCCGGCCGCAGCGGCCAGCCGTGCCGCATTGACGCGTCGAGTACGCGCCTATTTTGATGCAGCCGGGGTCCTGGAAGTCGACACACCGGCGCTGAGCAAAGCAGCGGTCAGCGACCCGCAGATTGAGAGCCTCCGGATCGCAGACAGCGCCGTCAGCGAGCAGCCACTCTACCTGCACACATCTCCCGAGTTCTGCATGAAGCGCCTGTTGGCGGACGGGTATCCCGATATCTTTTCAATTTGCCGCGTCTACCGGGACGGCGAGACGGGCCGCAGGCACCAGCCCGAGTTCACGATGATCGAATGGTATCGACTCGGCATGGACCTTACGGACATCGTCAACGACACCGTAGCGTTGATTCGGCATGCGCTGGACAATGTCGCACCCGTTGCCGAGCCCGTGCAGTTCGACTATCGAGACGCCATGCGCGAGGCCATCGGCCTCGACCCGGTATTGGCCGACTCTGCCGCGCTGGCGCGTGCGCTGGATGCGGACGACCGGCTGGTGGCGGCCCTCGGTGAGGAAAAAGACGACTGGCTGGACTTCGCGCTTGCGACGCGCGTTATTCCCGGATTCGCATCGGACCGGCTCACCGTCCTCAAAGCGTACCCGAAGAGCCAGGCTGCGCTCGCGCGACTTTGCCCCGATGATCCATCGGTCGCGGATCGCTTCGAGGTCTTCCTCGGTCCCATCGAGCTGGCCAATGGCTATGTCGAACTGACCGATGCGCGGGAGCAATCCTCGCGCATTACCGTCGACAACGAGGTTCGAGCGCGTCGAGGGCGAGCGGTCCGGCCTGTCGATACCCGCCTGCTTGCCGCACTCGAAGCCGGACTGCCACCCTGTGCGGGCGTTGCCATGGGCCTGGAACGCTTGCAAATGATCCACGACAGGACCGACGATATACGCAACGTAGTAACCTTTGCCTTTGAGCCGCACGCATGACCAAGACAGATTACGAACTCCTCGATTCCCAACTGCATGCGCTGCTCGGTGGCGAACTCGACCCCCTGGCGGCGACGTCGAACTTCGTCGCCCTGCTCTATAACGCACTGAGCGAGATCAACTGGCTTGGCGTGTACGTGTTGCGTGGCGACGAGCTGGTTCTTGGACCGTTCCAGGGAAAACCGGCCTGCGTACGTATTGCACTCGATGAAGGCGTGTGCGGCGCCGCGGCATCGACACTGGAGACACAGCGCGTCGCCGACGTGCTCGCATTTCCAGGGCATATCGTCTGCGATGCGGAATCGCGATCCGAGCTGGTCGTACCGCTTATCGCGCACGGACAGTTGATCGGCGTGCTCGACATCGATAGCCCGATCACGCGCCGCTTCAGCGAGGCGGATCAGGCCGGTGTTGAGAAACTGTGTGAGACTTTCTGCGCGCTGCAGGAAACGCGCAAGTACTTTATTTGACGCGCGACACGTACTCGCGTGAGCGGGTATCGACCTTGATCGTCTCGCCCTGATCGACGAATAACGGTACACGTACGACGGCGCCCGTCGAAAGCGTGGCCGGTTTTACACCGCCACTTGCCGTATCGCCTTTCACGCCCGGGTCGGTCTCGGTAATTTCGAGTTCCACGAAATTAGGGGGGGAGACGATGAGCGGCGAGTTGTTCCACAGCGTAATACCGCAAACATCCCCATCGGTGATCCAGTCGCTCGCATCACCGACCGCCTTGGCATCGGCGGCGTACTGCTCGAAGGTATCGGGCACCATGAAGTGCCAGAACTCGCCGTCCGAGTAGAGATACTGCATCTGCGTGTCCATGACATCCGCCGCTTCAACCGACTCGCCGGACTTGAAGGTCTTGTCGACCGTTTTGCCCGTCTTGAGGTTCTTGATGCGGACCCGGTTGAAGGCCTGGCCCTTGCCGGGTTTTACGAATTCGTTGTCGACGATAATGCACGGGTCGCCATCGATGATGATCCGCAGGCCCGATTTGAATTCGCTGGTGCTGTAATTTGCCATGATTGTCGCTCTCGAATACCTGGCCGCCGATCGGCGGCGAGGCGCTATGATACCGGAGTCGGTGCCTCGCGCCAGCCGAATTTTCGGCCCGAATTGGCCCCAAATTCCACCGAAACTAGATGCAAGTCACGGTTTTGAACTCCGGCTCGGGACTCCCCCGCCCACAGTGTCTAGACTCCAAGACTCTTAACAGAATATAGAAATCACGGGGAATCACCCGGTTTGCCAAGGATTAGGATTTGAACGGGCGCCAGAGTATCTCTATCGCTGTCCTGACGGAGAATCAGGACGACGTCGAAATGATCAATAGTGCACTCCGTGACGCGGGCCACGCGGCGCATTGTCACTGGATTGCCAGCCCCACTCGCCTCGCCGATACGTTGGCGGCCGAACTGGTCGAGCTCCTTGTTCTTAATTGTGATCGCTACGCCGACTCCATTCGCCAGGTCGTAAAACAAAAAGACCGCTACAACCCCGAAATTCCTGTCATCGCGATGCAGGAACGAGCCGAAGAAGCGGACATCGAAGCAGCCATGCGCTCGGGCGCCTGCGACCTCGTTTCGATGGGTCTCAAGAATCGACTGCAATCCGTCGTGACACGCGAACTCCGTGCATTGCGTGTCGAGCGCGCACTGAACTCCACGATCCAGTCGGCGACCGAATACAAGAAGCACTTGAAGCATCACATGGCCTCATCGGCCAGCAGTTATGCGCTGGTCCAGGAAGGCATCTTCAACGAGGTCAATGACGCCTGGTTGCGGCAGTTCAAGATAGCCAGCAAGGACGAGCTGATTGGCCTTCCCATCATGGACTACTTCGAGAAAGAAAGCCGGGCGGCGCTCAAGGGCGCACTGGTCGCAACCGTTGCGGGCAAGTGGCAAAAAGACGAGAAGCTCGTCGTCAAGGCGCATATAGATTCTGGCGAGGCCGAAGACCTGCATCTCGAGTTCCGCAGGATCGATCTCGACGACGGCCCCAGTGTGCAAATTCGAATTGCGCCGCAGCTGAAGGTGGCCGAAGAGCCCACCAAGCTCGTGCACGATGCCTTGAAGCGCGACCCGACGATGCTGTTCTTCCACCGGGCGCAGTTTCTCGAGCGCATTGCCAAGCGGCTGAAACGCAAACCTGCTTCGGGGACGCACTGTCTGGTCTACGTAAAGCCCGATAATTTCGGCGAGATTCGCAAGAAGGTCGGCATCATCCAGTCCGAGGAAATCCTCGCCCAGTTCGCGGAGGTCGTGCGCAAGCGTATGCACCCGCGCGATGTGGCGGGACGCTTCGAGGGTACGTCGATCATGGTGTTGCTCGAGCGAGGCAGTGCGCGTGACGCACAGGTCTGGGGCAAACAGCTTATTGACCATCTGGCGAAGGTAACTTTCGAGGTCGGCGATACATCGACCCAAATGACGTGCACGGTAGGCGCGTGCGGCGCCAACGAGGTCTTCAGCAACCTCGAGCAGTTTGTGGCCGCCACCGTGAGGGCCTATGAGCTCGGCAAGGAAGCCGGCGGCAACGCCTCGTTCCTGAGTGAGGCAGCAGACGAAGATACCAAGCAACGGGAATTTGACGCGATCTGGGTCAAGCACCTCAAGGCCGCGCTCATGGATAATCGCTTCCGCCTTGCGCAATTGCCCATCGCCGGACTTCGCAGCGACTCGATCCAGATGTACGACCTGCTCGTGCGCATGATTGACGAACAGAACAATTCGGTACTGCCGTCCGAGTTCATCCCGGCCGCCGAACGCAACAACATGATGAAGAACATCGACCGCTGGATGCTGACAGCGGCTATGGACTTCTGCTCAGCCAACGAGGCCGATCGTGTTTTCGTGCGCCTCTCGAAGCAGTCGATTACGGATCCCACGACGGCGGCCTGGGTACAACAGAAGCTCGATGAAAGCGGTTTTGATTGCTCGCGCCTCGTTGTGCAAATTCCCGAACGCGATGCCGCGAAACACATCAAGCATACCGTGGAACTCGTGAAGCATATGCGCAAGCTCGGTATTGGCTTCGCGCTCGAGCACTACGGTGTCGACCAGGCGCGCTTCCAGATCCTCGACCTGTTGAAACCCGACTACATCAAGATCGATGGCGAGCTCATGCACACGTTGATGACCGACGAATCCATGCAGAGCGCCGTGGGCAGGATCGTCAAGGCCGCACAGGCCCGCAAGATCAAGACGATTGCCGAACGCGTGGAGAACGCAAACGCCATGGCCGTGCTGTTCCAGCTTGGCCTGGACTTCATGCAGGGTCACTATGTCCACGAGCCCGAAGTCGTGCTGCAGAATACGGACAGCGGCGTGACCAATACGCTGGATGACCTGACTGCCGCGCACGCCAACTGAGCCGGCAAAGTGTGACGTACGTCACACAGCGCTGTTGGACCTGTGCGCTAACAGCTCATACCTCGTAGAAACTAGAATAGGCACTTGGCAACAACTGCGCGAGAATCCTAGACTGCGTATGGCAAGATCACCGGGGTGCCTGAAGTGAAGAAAACTGTCTATCCGTACAACCACAGGGAACGCGTTGCGACACGCGCTATCCTGCCACTCGTCGCACTTGGCGGCGGCCTTGCCGCGACGCCGGCTGCTGCGCTGGAACTGGGTGAACTGACCGTTCAGTCAAGTCTCGGCCAGCCCCTGCGTGCGAGCATCGCATACGCGCTTGCGCCTAACGAAATGCTGAGCAACACCTGCGTCTCGATCGGCGGTGGCCGCTCGACCGGTGGTCTTCCCGGCATCGGCCGGAGCAGCGTCAGCATAACGGACAGTGCCATCCTGATCGCCGGCGAGGGCGTCGTTCGCGAGCCCATGCTCGGTACGCGCGTGACGATCAATTGTCCCTATACGCCAAACCTCAGCCGCGAGTACATGCTGTTCGTTGACCCGGCGACCGACGCGCCGGCGGCGGCTGTAGCCGCTGCGGCTCCGGTCGTCGAAGTTGCCTCGCAGCCGGCAGCACGCTCCGCACCGCGCCGCGCCAGGCCGGCGCCAGCCGACACCACGCCCATTGGCCAGTCGACGCGTTACCAGGTCAAGGCCGGCGAAACCCTCGGCGAAATTGTTGCCCGTATCGAAAACCGCTCGATGAGCTTGTGGCCCGCCGTGAACACCCTATTCATGGCCAATCCGGACGCGTTCATCGATAACGATCCGAACAAGCTCAAGGCAGGCAGCTGGCTGACGATTCCGAGTTTCGATGGCTCGGTGCCTGTCGTTGCCGATACGACACCTACCGCCGTAACCGACGTTGTCGAGGGCTCTGTCTACGAGCCGCCGATTCTTGACGACATCGCGGAGACCGTCGTCGTCGACGAGACACCGGCGACCGCCGCGCTTGGCGATTTGCGCCCCGGCGATGTCGTCATGGACTCCGACAATCCGTTTGTCGAGCCCGCGACCACGGTCAGCATTCCCGACACCGCGCTCGAGGGCCCGACAACGACATCCACATCCCCGAATGTCGCCACGGCGACCATCGTCACCGATGCCGGCGATGAATCGACCTCGATACTCGCGTGGCTTATCGGTGGTGGTATCGCCATCCTCGCACTGCTCGTCCTGTTTGGACGCCGCATCCGCAACCGCTTCGGTGCGGCACCCGCAGGTGCCATAGCGGCAACCGCGGCGGGTTACGACGATGACCAGGATGCCTATGGTTACGATATCGAGGACGACTCGCCCACCGAGGAGAATCTCGCGCTCGACGCCGACCTCGTCCTTGGCACGGGCCTCTCGCAGGGCACGGACATGGATATCGCGCAAGACTTCGGTTTCGGCGCAACGACCGAGCTCGACATCGAATTGCCCTTCGAGCCGGAGCCGGAAGTCGACGATACCGACATCCTGTCGGCCGCGACCAGCAGGATGGATTCCATTCTCGAGAGCGAAATACTCCCCGAGGACGATGACTACGACATGTCGGTAATCGTGGATGCCACGAAGATGCCGCAGCATGAGGAAGTGACCGAGCGGGATCTTCAGGCCATCGAAGTCGACAAGGGCGACGACACCCAGATTACCGATACCTACACGATTAGCAACGAGGTCGATTACGACATCCTCGAACGCGACTACGAAGAGGAGCTGACAGCAACGCAGGCTCTGAATCTCGAGATCGAGCGGGCAGCCGCCGAACTGAATGAAAATCTCGGCGGGGCATCTGCGGACGACGCGACCGAAGCAATGCCACTGGCTACCGTGACTGAGATCGACTCTACGGCGGAAATGCCGGTGCAGGGCACCGATGACACCGTAGAAACGGCGGAAGTCGACCCGGACCAGACAGCGGCCGTCACGGTCAATATGTCTGCCGACGACAAGACAACCGAGTTGCCGGTGGCGAACGACGACGAAACCGTTGAGATGGAAGTCTCGGGCGGCAAGTCCGGCTAAGCCCCAGGCGGGTCAACGCCCTGGCCCCGGGTATTCCTACTCGATGCCGGCCAGGCGCTCTACCTTGCGCCATCCTTTCGGCAGCATCGTGCCGCGAAGCGCCCGGTCGCCGTAGTAGTCATCGAGGTCACTCCACTTGATCGTCATCTTGCGCGTTCCCGTGTAAACCTCGAGGTGCCCGTCTTCAGGCACGACGGCTGCAGCGACCATCTTCTCCGCGCCGCTCTTGTATTTCGGCCCCGGAATATTGATGAGCTTGTTGCCTTTGCCCTTGGCGAGTTCCGGCAACTCTTCCATTTCGAACAACAGCAACCGGCCTATCGAACTGACAGCCGCAATAAGGCATTCCCTGTCCTTTGGTACCGGCGCGGGCACGACGACCTTGCCGCCGGTGGGCACGCGCAGCACGGCCTTGCCTGCCTTGTTGCGTGAAACGAGATCTGTGAGCGTCGCGATAAACCCGTAACCGGCATCACTGGCAAGCAGGTACTTTTGCGCCTCGTCGCCGATCATCGCCCCGCAGAACGCGGCACCATCAGGCGGCTTGAAACGACTGGACAGCGGCTCACCCTGCCCCCGTGCCGACGGTAACGTGCCCGCCATGACGCTGTACACGCGGCCTGTGCTGTCTATGAACATGGCGAGCTGGTTGCTGCGGCCCTGCGCGCACGCCAGGAAGTGGTCGCCGGAACGGTAACTCAGTGTGGCCGGGTCTATCTCGTGCCCTTTCGCAGCGCGGGCATAACCTGCCTGTGACAGGACCACGGTCACGGGTTCGCTGGCGACCAGTTGCGTTTCGTCAAGCGCCTGCGCTGCTTCGCGCTCGACAATCTCGGTCCGGCGCGCGTCGCCATAGGCTTCTGCGTCCTCGAGAATTTCTTTCTTGATGAGCGTCTTCAGGCGCGCCGCGCTTTTGAGCGTCTTTTCGAGCACGTCGCGTTCCTGCTCCAGTTCGTCCTGCTCACCCTTGATCCTGAACTCTTCAAGCTTCGCGAGATTGCGCAGGCGGAGATTGAGAATCGCTTCAGCCTGGATATCCGACAGCTTGAAACGCTTCATAAGAACGGGTTTCGGCTCGTCCTCCTCGCGGATAATCGCGATGACCTCGTCGATATTCAGGTAGGCGACCAGCAGGCCGTCCAGGACATGCAGCCGGTCGTTAACGATCTGCAAACGGTAACCCAGGCGATTCTTGACCGTGTCCTTGCGGAACGTCAGCCACTCCTTGAGCATCTCGACCAGGTTGAACATGCGCGGTCGGCCGTCGAGGCCGATAACGTTCATATTGACGCGCAACGTGCGCTCCAGCGATGTGGTCGAGAACAGGTGCGACATCAGCTGTTCGACATCCACGCCCCGTTTCTTGCTGATGACGAGTCGCGTCGGGTCCTCGTGATCCGACTCGTCGCGCAGGTCGTCGACCTGCGGCAACTTCTTGGCGCGCATCTGCGCCGCAATCTGTTCCTGGATCTTGGCGCCGGAAATCTGGTACGGCAGTGACGTGATTACGATGTCGGTGCCTTCCAGCTTGTAGGCCGCCCGCAGCCGCAGCGTCCCGTTGCCGGTCGTGTAGATTTCGACAATGTCGTCCTGCGAGGACACGAGCTCACCGCCCGTCGGGAAGTCCGGCCCCTTTATGTGCTTCATGATCTGGGGCACCGTCGCCTTCGGATTCTCCAGCAGGTGCACGAGCGCACTGGCGACCTCGTTGAGGTTATGCGGGGGCACATCCGTCGACATACCGACGGCAATACCGGTCGTGCCATTGAGCAGCAGGTTCGGCAGGCGCGCCGGCAATACCACCGGTTCCTTGAGCGTCCCGTCGAAATTCGGCGCCCAGTCGACCGTGCCCTGCCCGAGTTCCTGCAACAGGCTCTTGGCGTACGGGGCGAGGCGCGACTCGGTGTAGCGCATGGCCGCAAACGACTTTGGATCGTCCGTCGACCCCCAGTTGCCCTGGCCGATGACAATCGGGTACCGATAGGAAAAGCTCTGCGCCATCAACACCATGGCTTCGTAGCAGGCCGAATCGCCATGCGGGTGGAACTTGCCGATGACATCGCCGACGGTACGTGCCGATTTCTTCGGTTTCGAGGATGCCGACAGGCCAAGTTCGCTCATCGCATAGATAATGCGACGCTGGACAGGCTTGAGGCCGTCACCGATCTGCGGCAGAGCGCGATCGAGAATGACGTACATCGAGTAGTCGAGGTAAGCCCGCTCCGTGTATTCCTTGAGAGGTTGCTGCTCAACCCCGTCGAGGTTGAGGCTGTTCTGCATCGTTGTCATATGTCTGCCAGGTTGCCCTTGGTTTCAAGCCACGTACGGCGGTCCTTGGAGCGTTTCTTGGCGAGCAGCATGTCCATTAGCTGATCGGTCTTGTCATGTCCGCTGACGGTGAGCTGCACGAGGCGCCGGGTGTCGCGGTTCATCGTCGTCTCGCGCAACTGTTCCGGATCCATTTCACCGAGGCCCTTAAAACGCGTAACGGTAATCTTGCCTTTCTTTTTCTCGGCTTCGATACGGTCGAGGATGCCCTTTCTCTCCCCCTCATCGAGCGCGTAATACACTTCCTTACCCACATCGATGCGATACAGCGGCGGCATGGCAACGTACACGTGGCCGGCCAGGATCAGCTCGCGGAAGTGGCGCAGGAACAGCGCGCACAGCAATGTCGCAATGTGCAGCCCGTCCGAATCCGCATCGGCGAGGATGCAGATCTTGTGATACCGCAGGCCCTCGATGTTCTCGGCACCCGGATCGACACCGAGAGCAACCGAGATGTCGTGGACCTCGGCCGATGCGAGGATCTCACCCGTGTCGACCTCCCAGGTGTTCAGGATCTTGCCGCGCAGCGGCATGATCGCCTGTGTCCTGCGATCACGTGCCTGCTTCGCCGAGCCACCGGCCGAGTCACCCTCGACGAGGAAAAGCTCGCAGAGTTCCGGTTCCTGCGACGTGCAGTCGGCCAGCTTCCCTGGCAGCGCCGGACCGGACACGATTTTCTTGCGTACGACCTTCTTCGCCGACTTGAGGCGCTTTTGTGCCTTGGTGATCGCGAGCTGCGCGATCTGGTCGCCCGTTTCAGGGTGCTGGTTCAGCCACAGCGAGAAATTGTCCTTGATCACGCCCGCAACGAATGCGGCGGATTCGCGCGAGGACAGTCGCTCCTTGGTCTGCCCGGAGAACTGTGGGTCTTCGAGCTTGGTGCTCAGTACGAAACTCAGGCCGTCCCAGGCATCTTCCGGCGCGATGGCCACGCCGCGCGGCAACAGGTTCCTGAAATCGGAGAATTCGCGCAAGGCATTGGTGAGCCCGGTGCGCAGGCCGTTGACATGGGTGCCGCCCTGCGATGTCGGAATCAGGTTGACGTAGCTTTCGGTTACCGACGGTCCGCCATCGGTTGTCCAGGCCAGCGCCCAGTCAACAGCCTCGTTATTGCCTGTCAGGCTCCCGGAAAACGGCTCGGCGGGCAAAGTCTCCCCGCCACCGATTTCTTCGAGAAGGTATTGCTCGAGACCACCAGAGTATTGCCACTCGAACTTCTCTTTCGGTTTCTCGATCGTGAGGCTGACCATGAGCCCGGGACAAAGAACGGCCTTGGCCTTCAGGGCATGTGCCAGGCTCTTTATCGAGATCTTGGTCGTATCGAAATACTGCGCGTCGGGCCAAAAACGAATCGTGGTTCCTGTATTGGCCTTGCCGACCGTGCCCACGACTTCGAGCTTGCCGCGCTTCTTGCCGCCGACGAAGGACATGTTGTATTCCTTGCCGCCACGGCGAATCCATACTTCGAGGTTTTTCGACAGCGCGTTGACGACCGAGACACCCACACCGTGCAGACCGCCCGAGTACTGGTAGTTCGCATTCGAGAATTTTCCACCTGCGTGCAGGCGCGTCAGGATAAGCTCGACGCCCGGGATCTTCTCTTTCGGATGCTTGTCGACGGGCATACCGCGGCCGTCGTCGCTGACCTCTACTGAGCCATCTTTGTAGATCGTGACATCGATCTTCTTGCAGTAACCCGAAAGCGCTTCGTCGACGGAGTTATCGACAACTTCGTGTGCCAGGTGATTTGGCCGCGAAGTGTCGGTGTACATGCCCGGGCGGCGCCGGACAGGTTCGAGTCCGCTGAGGACTTCGATGTCCGCAGCGTCATATCGTTTAGTCATCGATTAGAACGCAAGATAATAGAGTGCCAGATTGTGCCCGGCGGAATTCTAGCGTTAATCGAGATCGTTGACGAGAGATTCCCGGATATTGGCTGGAACAGGGCTGATTTCAACGCGGTAGTTGTCGTGATCGATGCCCGCGATGAGTGCCGCGCCATTCTTCAGCGCGGCAACCTGTTCCGGCTGCAGTTCGAAACGCAGGAAATGCACGGCGGAGGTTTTCTCCTCATTGTCGCGCTCCAGGTCCTCGTCGGCGATCGGGTAGACCCGGTCGAAATCGGCAACCTGCATATACACCCGGTCTTCGATGCCAACCAGCCGCGAGAGCATCTGCTGGCGTTCCACGACGTCCGGGAATTCAATCATGAACGTCGCCTTCCAGTTGCTGCCGTCCGGGATTAGTGGATTGTAGGCATCGAGTTCCTCGTTGATACCGTCGGCCTCGAAGATCCTCTCGATACGCAACATCTCCTGTACCTGGTACTGCATGGTCAGGCGGTCTTCAAAGTACAGGGTCGCATTGGTACCCAGCATCAGCCGGCGATCTTTCTTGTGCGCCATGACTTTCTCGCGAAATTCAGGGCGAAGTTCGGCGTACTTTTCGAGGCTATACAGGTGGTCGCGGGTCAGTTTTTGCATGTGTCAGATTCCGTAGGCCTTGCGCAGAAGGCTCATGGGATTATTGGCATCGTGATCATCGAGGTCCTGCACGATCTGCTCGGCCGCCATCGGGCAATCACTGGTGAAATGGTCAGCGCCGCTTTTTTGCAGCTTGTTGACCACCGGTCGTGCGATTTTCTTCGAAATGTCATGGAACTCTTTCTTGACCGCATAGGTACCGTCGTGGCCGGAACACCGTTCAATGACTTCAATACTGGTATCCGGCACCAACTGCAGAGCGTCCCGCGTCTTCAGGCCAATATTCTGGACGCGCAGATGACAGGGCACCTGGTAGGTCACCTTACCCAGTGAGTTCCGGAAATCGGTGTTCAGCAAACCCTCTTTGTGCCGCAGCATCAGGTACTCGAACGGGTCGTACATAGCGTCGCGTACCTTGCTGACCTCGGGGTCGTCCGGGAACATGAGCGGCAGTTCCTGCTTGAACATCAATGTGCAGGACGGAATCGGCGTTACGATATCCCAGCCGTCATCGACCATCGCGGCAAGTATCGGGACATTGACGTCCTTGGCCCTGGCAACAGACTCAAGGTCGCCAAGTTCGAGCTTCGGCATGCCGCAACAGACTTCCTTGCTGGCCATCCGCATGGCGATGCCGTTGTGCTCGAAGACCGCGACGAGATCTTCGTTCACGGCCGGATGATTACGGTTGCAGTAGCAGGTTGTATACAGCGCGACCTTGCCGGTCGTACCAGCAGCGGGTTTCGCGTCGGCCGTGGTCGCGTCCTGTAATCGCGCGAGGCGCTTGCGCGCGGTGCTCGAATGATACGGCGGCACGGGTGCGTCCCTGTGTACGCCGAGCGTCTTCTCCAACAGGGCGCGTCCCGCCTTGCTGCGGTTGGTCGCGTTCACGGCGTTCACGACAACGGGTATGCCAGCAAGCTTGCCCACCTTGTCCGTCGCGCTCAGGATCCTGTCGCGCGTCGACGCGCCTTCCTTCCTGAAACGCACCGCCTTGGCGCGGAGCATCAGGTGGGGGAAGTCGACGTTCCATTCGTGCGGCGGTACATACGGACACTTGGTCATGTAGCACATGTCGCAGAGATAGCAATGATCGACGACCTGCCAGTAGTCCTTCTTGGCGACGCCATCGACTTCCATCGTGTCGGATTCGTCGACCAGGTCGAACAGCGTCGGGAAGGAATTGCAGAGATTGAAACAACGGCGACAGCCGTGGCAGATGTCGAATACCCTTTCGAGTTCATCGAACAGGGCCTTGTCGTCGTAGAATTCTTTTGAGCGCCAGTCCAGTGAATGGCGCGTCGGCGCCTCGAGGCTACCCTCGCGTCGTGATTCGCTCATGAGCGTGGAAGCCGGACCTTGCGGCCCGGCTCCTCCTTAAGTGTTAGTCGTCGAGCGTGTCCAAAGCTTTCTGGAAACGATTGGCATGTGAGCGCTCGGCCTTCGCCAGCGTCTCGAACCAGTCGGCAATCTCGTCGAAGTTCTCGTCGCGCGCTTCCTTGGCCATACCCGGATACATGTCGGTGTATTCGTGCGTTTCGCCAGCGATCGCCGCTGCGAGGTTTTGCGCGGTGGAGCCGATCGGCAGACCCGTCGCAGGATCACCAACTTCCTCGAGGTACTCGAGATGGCCGTGTGCGTGGCCCGTCTCGCCTTCGGCCGTGGAGCGGAATACAGCCGCTACGTCGTTGTAGCCTTCCACGTCAGCTTTCGCTGCGAAATACAGGTAGCGGCGGTTAGCCTGGGATTCACCGGCAAATGCATCTTTCAGATTGCCTTCAGTCTTGCTGCCTTTCAGTGACATTTGTGTTCCTCTCGTTTGAGAATTGTTATCAATTAGACTGGGTCTAAGAGTCTCGATAATGTATGCGGGCTACCTGTTATTGTCAATTGTGGTTTCTCAGGATTCATTGACGACCGCGAGATGGCGCGGTAGCGTTGCCACGCACTCAAAACAACCGGATTCTGTCGATGAGCTCTGCCACAACATTCAATCTCGAAAAGTCCCTAGCCGATCTCGAAGAACTCGTCGAGGAACTGGAATCCGGGGACCTGCCGCTCGAGAAGGCGATGAAGAAGTTCGAGGAAGGCATCAAGCTCACACGCGGCTGCCAGACCGCGCTCAAGGAAGCAGAGCAGAAAGTAGAAATCCTGCTCAAGAGCGCGGGTGGCGAAGACCTCGAGGAATTCGAGGTCGACCCGGAGTAACTATTCCGCCATCAGGGTCTTGAGGGCCAGGACCGTGGACTCCACGCCGGCCTTGACCGACGGTTCCGGCGAGATCTTGAACAACGGCGAGTGATGGCTCGGCACCGGTGGACCGCCGGCTGCCTCTCTGTCGAAATCTTCCTGCGGTGTCCCACCGATCGACCAGTACACGCTCGAAATCTCGGGGTCCTGGGTGAAGAACGGAAAGTCCTCGGCACCCATGCCCTTCGTCGGGATGTCGACAACCCGGTCGTCGCCCATGCCTTCGACCCAGGCGGCGCGCAGGCGACGTACCAGTGACGCATCGTTCACGACGGGCGGCACGCTCTCATTCGAGATAATGACCTCAGGAAGCTTGTCTTCGGGCAAACCGGCAACCCGCCCCATGTTCTCGGCGATGCGCACGATACCGTCCAGCAGGATCTTGCGTGTCTCCTCGCTCGTATTGCGAACGGTGAGCTGCAGCTGCGCGCGATCGGAAATGATGTTGTGCTTCGTACCGGAATGGAAAGAACCGACGGTCACGACGCCCGGGTCGCGTGGCGACAACTCGCGTGAAACCAGGGTCTGCAGGGCGAGCACGATCTGGCTGCCGAGCACGATCGGGTCTTTGCCACGATGCGGGCTGGCGCCGTGTGCACCCACGCCATAAATTATGATGTCGACCGTATCGGCGCCCGCATAGGGGCTGCCTTCCTGGACGTTAATGACTCCGGCCGTACCCGACGAGGCCACGTGAAACGCCAGCGCGTAGTCCGGTTTGCCAAAGCGCTCCCAGATATCGTCGTCGCGCATTGCGCGCGCGCCAAGCACGCGTTCCTCGGCCGGCTGTACGACGAGCATCAGCGTGCCGGTCCATTCATCCCTGTGCGCCGCCATATGCCGTGCGGTACCGACCAGGCTCGTGATATGGACGTCGTGGCCGCAGGCATGCATGACGAACACGTCATTTCCTGTGATCGGGTCTTTCTGCCTGGCGCGAGACGCATTGTGCAGGCCGGATTTTTCTTCGACCGGCAAACCATCCATGTCGGCGCGCATCATGACCAGCGGCCCATCCCCGTTCTCAAGCATGGCGACCACGCCGGTGCCACCGACGCCTTCGGTCACCTCGAATCCCGCCAGGCTCAGTTCCACGGCCATGCGCCGCGCCGTCTCGGTTTCGACCGTGGACAACTCGGGATTGCGATGGAAATGATCGAACAGCTCCGCGAGGTGCTCTTCGTAATCGCTGTCGATGCTCTCGGCGAGCTCATTGGCGAAAGCGGGCAAAGAAAACAGGACTGCCAGCAGGCAGATAGCGCGTTTGAACATGGTGACCCCTCAGCTTGTGTCAGGGGCCGAGTGTAACCGGAAATCAGTCGCCGAAACTACGGAAGGACAAATGCAGGGCAAAATCGGGCGCTGCTCCGCCCGCAACGTCCTCGACGATCGCAAACCGCAAAAGCGAAGTCCGCATGCGAATATCGGCACCTATCAACAGCTGCACCGTCGTGCCACCTAATTCGTCGAGACGGGCATCGAAATACGGAGCCTGGACCGAGACCTGTGTTGCAAGAGCAATGCGCGGCGTCGCGTGCCATCTCAGCGCCGCCCCGCCAAAAGGCACCGTGCTGCGTTGCAGCTCGTTCATGACCTCACCATCACCGAGAAACAACACACCTGCGAATCCGGAATAGGACAAATCCCTTGCCAGGAAGTCCATGGTGCCACCGCCGTACAGACCCAGCGAGAAATCCGCGGCGCCGCTGCCGGTCAGCTTGCCGGGATCGCCGGTCGGCGCCTTGATGGCGCCGCGCAACGTCATCTTGCCGAGCTCCATCGCCATTGAGACCTGGACATCGCCGAGTCCCGATGTCGGGACGTCCGTGTCGTACAGGACCTGACCCTCCTGCTCGAAGAACAGCCGGTAGCGGTTGTCGAGACCCTCGCGGCTGGAATTGGAAAGCCCGACGGCATTGTGGAAGTTGTAAATGACGTCGTCGAGAAAGCCCCCGGAGTGCCGAACCCACGGCACGTCGATACCAAGCTCGAATCGTTTGCCGATCCTGCGACGGACCGAAATATTCACAACCTGGCTTTCCGCGTCGATGTCCAGCCGCTCGCCCAGGCGGTCTGCATCGTCCGCGTCGTTGGCGACGTCGTAGCTGATGCCGAAGTCGGTTACACCCGGTGCAGCGAGTTCGCTGCTCTGGAATGCCGGCAATCCGAAGATCTGCAGGAAGGGGTTGTGATTGCGAATGGGAAATGCGTCGGCCACGTGCTCATCGGCCTGTGCCGGTATACAGACACAGCAACAGAAGACAGCCGTGGCTGCAACGAACCCGAATGAACGCATGGGGGCATGCTCACTCCAATCGAGTCAGCCTGCCATACTCACAAATACCTAGGCGACCCTAGGTGTTCGCGCCGCCGTTGCCCTGCAGCCTGTTGATCAGCGACCGCAGGAAGACCTTGTTGAAACGCAACTGGCAGGCAGAGGATACCTGCTCCATGAGCGTCGAACTCACACGCAGGATCGTGACCTGGCCATCGGCCCTGATCGATGCCTGGCGCTTGGCGCCTCGTACGTAGCTGGTTTCACCGAAACAGTCGCCGTTCGAGAGTGTCCCGATCGTGTCGCCGTTGGCCTGTACTTCGACCGAACCGGCCACGATGATGTAGAAGCGGTCGTCCACTTCGCCTTCGCGCACGATGTCTTCGTTGTCCTTGTACTCGTGCCAATCCGATGCCCGCAGGACTTCCCAGATTTCCGCATGCGAAAACTCGTGGAAGAAATGCAAGGTCCTCAGCAAGTCGAAATGCTCCTGGTTGTCCAGGCTGTCGTACTTCTGGCGCAGGTCCTTGTAAACGCGGGTTAGCTCCGCCGCCATGGCATTGCCGGTTGCCAGTCGCTTGTTCGGTTCTTTCTGCATTGTCGTCATGACGACGTGTTCGAGCTCCTCGGGCAGGTCGTCGCGGTATGTATGAATAGGCGGCGGCGTTGCGTACACGATCTGGTGCAGGAGTTTCGACAGGTTGTCGGCACGGAACGGACGAAACCCCGTCAGCAATTCGTACATGACGGCACCGAGCGAATAGAGGTCGGAGCGCGGCGTCAGCTCTTCGGACTGCACCTGCTCCGGCGACATGTAGCTCGGCGATCCGGCGATGCCTTCGATGCGCGACACTTCCGAATCGCTGACGATGGCAATGCCAAAGTCGATGATGCGGACGTCGTTGTCGATCGTGAGCATCACGTTTGAAGGCTTGATGTCGCGATGAATAACGCCACGACCGTGCGCGTAGTGCAGCGCCTTGGCGCATTTGTAGATGATCTCCACGACATCGTCGACACGCAGCAGGTTGTCCGGGCGACAGTAAGCCGCAAGCGTGCGTGCGCCCTGGATGTGTTCGGTAACAACGTAGTAGCTGCCGTCTTCTTCGCCCGCGTCATAGATAGGCATGATGTTCGGATGCTGCAGCATGCCGACCATGTGCGCTTCGTTGAAGAACATCTTGCGGGAGACCTTCGCGCGTTCGGCGTCAGCATCTTCCTCGAGGTTGTAAACCTTGATCGCGACGTCGCGACGGTAGTACGGGTCATGAGACAGGTAGACGGTACCGGTGCTGCCCTTACCGATCTTGTTGATGATGACGTATTTACCGATCTTCTCGGGTACGTCTGCCGGGCGCGTAATCTCAGATACCTTGCTGGCCATGTTGTCTCATCTTTAAGTCATGAGCCACCCATACAAAGCCAGCAATAATGCGGCGTAGAAGGCGGCTGCGAGGTCGTCCAGCATAATTCCCAGACCTCCGCCCAGTCTGTGATCCAGGTCTCTAATCGGCCACGGTTTTACAATATCCATTATCCGGAAAAGCACGAACGCGAGTACGAAGCCGACGATCGTGACGGGTGCGACGAGCAGCGTGACGTACATCCCGACGATCTCGTCCCAGACGATACCGCCATGGTCGTGCACGCCGATGCGCCGCGCGCTTTCACCGCAAATCCAGACGCCGATAACCGCCATTGCCGCGGCGATACCCAATTGAACATAAAGTCCGAGATCGAGCGTCAACCAAAAAAGCAGCAGGCCCGGAATCGAACCGAAGGTTCCCGGCGCAACCGGCGCCAGCCCGGTACCAAAGCCGAAGGCCAGGAAATGCACAGGATCTGTCAGTACCGTCCGCGCCAGGTTATCGGGGCCGCTGTTCATGTGAAGTGACGGTACCCCCTGTCATCGACTTCCACAATCTCGCCGGCGTCGCGGCAGACAAGGTCGCGGTTCTGTGTGACGGTGCCGATTGCGGTGATGTCCTCGACGCCGACCACCGCAGCGGCGGGTGCCGTGAAGCAGAGTTCATAGTCATCGCCGCCGGTGAGCGCAAAGCGCCTGGCGCTGTCGATGTCGAAGCGCGCCAGCAAGGCCGTCGACAGCGGCACGTTCTCAATGTCGATCGTGGCGCCAACGCCGCTCGCGTCCAGGAGTTTTCTGAGATCTGCCACGAGACCGTCGGACACATCGATCGCCGCGCTGGCCTTTTTCGCAAGTTGCAGCCCTGTAGCGATCCTTGCTACCGGCCGCAGAAACCGCCGTACGAGATCGTCATCGACGATGCCTTCGCGGAACAGTTCGAGTCCCGCGGCCGCGTCGCCAATAGTGCCGGTCACGAATACCGTATCGCCCGGTTTTGCGCCACTGCGCAGGATAGCGGTGCCCTCGTCCACTTCGCCGCTCATGTGCACGGTCACCACGACCGAGTCTCCCTGTGTCGTGTCGCCGCCAACAAGGGCAACGTCATGTTCGGCCGCCGCCTCGTAAAGACCGGCGGCGAAAGCCTCGACCCACTCTTCGTCCTTGTCCCACAAGGTCAGCGCGAGCGTCATCCAGCGCGGTCGCCCGCCCATGGCGGCAATGTCCGAAAGATTGACCGCGACCGAACGATAACCAATATCGCGTGCGGCCACGTTGGCCGGGAAGTGCACAGCCTCGACCAGTGTGTCCATTACCTGGACCTGGTGAGTACCCGGAGTGGGCCGCAGGACGGCACCATCGTCACCGACGCCGACGATGGCGGCGCTGGCCTCCGCATCGCGCGAGAAGTAGCGACGAATGAGGTCGAACTCATCCACTGGCGCTGGCTTGCACCTCGGTCTTACGAAGGGTCTGTGCGGCCATGTCCAGGCAGGCATTGATGTACTTGTGGCCGTCGGTCGAACCAAAACGCCTGGCGAGGTTTACACCTTCGTTGATGACGACTTTGTAGGGGATATCGATGCGAGTCGCGAGCTCATGCACGCCGATGAGCAGGATCGACAACTCGATCGGATCGAGCTGTTCGAGCGGCCGGTCGATCAATGCGTCAATCTTCTTCTCGATATCTGACTGGCCGTTGCTGATGGCTGGAAACAGCTCGTCAAAAAATTCCTGGTCGACCCGTGCGTAGGCCGTGTCCGCCTGGAACTGCGCGACAAGTTCGGCTGTCGTGTGGCCGGCAATCTGCTTCTGGTAGAGCGCCTGCACCATCAATTCGCGGGCGCGTGTGCGTGCGCCAGCGCCGGCCTGGGACGACTTGCTCATCAGTCGATACGACGCAGCAGATTGACCATCTCAATGACGGCGACGGTAGCTTCTTCGCCCTTGTTGCCCGCCTTGGTACCGGCTCGCTCGATGGCTTGCTCGATCGTATCGACCGTCAACACGCCGTTGCCGATCGGGACGCCATGCCGCTGCCCGGCTGCTGTAATGCCCTTGACGCACTCGCCAGCCACGTAGTCGAAGTGCGGCGTGCCGCCACGAATGACCGCACCCAACGCAATGATGCCGTCGAAACGGCGAGTCGCGGCGACCTTGTCAATGGCCAGCGGCATCTCAAATGCGCCCGGGACCCGGACGATCTCGATATTGCCGTCGTCAGCACCATGCTGGCGAAGGCAGTGCACCGCAGCCCTGATCAGCGACTCGACGATGAATTCGTTGAAGCGCGCCGCAACGATGGCGAAGCGTCCGTCACGAACCACCACGTCGCCCTGTATTGTTCTGATTTTGTCCATGTGCTGCCGTTTCGTCAGACGTATTCGGTGATTTCGAGGTCGAATCCCGAGATCGCGTACATTTGCTTAGGCGCAGATAATACACGGATTTTGCTGAGCCCGAGATCGCGCAGGATCTGGGCGCCGATACCGTAGGTACGCAATACCGCATCGCCGCTACGGTGCTTTTCGAGTTCGTCGCGGTGTGTGTCGAGGTTCTTGACGGAGTCGACGAAATCGCGGGACGTCTCCTGGTCACGCAGCAACACGACCACGCCGGCTTCCTCCTCGGCAATGCGTTTGATCGCACTGTTCAACGGCCAGCCCAGCGAGTCGCTCAGCACGCCAACGACATCCCCGAGCGTATCCTGCAGGTGCACACGCACGAGGGGTGCCTCCACTTTGGAGAGGTCCCCTTTCACGAGGGCGACGTGAACCGAGCGGTTCACGAGATCGTCGTAACAGTAGAGTGTGAACTCGCCGTGCTCGGTCTCGATCTGCCTCTCGGCGATCCGCTCTACATTGCGCTCCTTCTCCAGGCGATAGCGGATGAGGTCTGCAATCGTACCGATACGAATGCCACGCGCCCTGGCGAACTTCTCGAGGTCCGGGCGGCGCGCCATGGTGCCGTCCTCATTCAGGATTTCGACGATCGCCGCCGCAGGCTCCAGTCCGGCCAGCCGCGCCAGGTCGCACCCGGCTTCCGTATGGCCTGCCCGGGACAATACGCCGCCAGGCTGTGCCATGACCGGAAAGATGTGCCCGGGCTGGCTCAGGTGTTCAGGCTGCGCATCCTCTGCCACGGCTGCCTGGATCGTCTTGGCTCGATCGTGCGCGGAAATACCGGTCGTAATTCCCTCGGCCGCCTCGATGGAGATCGTAAAATTTGTCGCGTGATGCTCGTCGGTATCACTGACCATGAGTGGCAGGCGAAGCTGGTCGCAGCGCTGCCGCGTCATGGTCAGGCAAATCAGGCCACGACCGTGCGTCGCCATGTAGTTGATGTCCTCGGGACGCACCTTGGCGGCCGCCATGATGAGATCGCCTTCATTCTCGCGATTCTCATCGTCGACCATGATGACCATCTTGCCGGCCGCGATGTCGGCAATAATGTCTTCAATGTCGCTGAACGGTGTGCTCTCCGCACTCGGGTGGACTGTCGTGTTATCAGGCATAGCCATTGGCCTTCAGGAATTCGATTGAGATGCCGCCGCCGTCCTTGTCCAGCAATCGCTCGAGGTAGCGAGCGAGCAGGTCGACCTCGACGTTGACGACCGTACCGGTGGTGTAGTCGTCGATGATGGTTACTTCCGCGGTATGCGGGATGATATTCAACTCAAAGGTATTTCCCGATACCTCGTTGACGGTAAGGCTGACGCCATCGACGCAGACCGAGCCCTTCCTGGCCACGTAGCGAGCATACTCGGCAGGAATTTCGATGCGGAGCCGGATCGAGCGCGCGTCGGCCTCGCGGCTTACCACCCTGCCCGTGCAGTCCACGTGGCCGCTCACGAGGTGACCGCCCAGGCGCTCACCGAGGCTGATCGCAGGTTCGAGATTGACCGGGGAGCCAACCGCGAGCCCCCCGAGCCCCGTGACATTGAGTGTTTCCACGGACACGTCGGTATCGAACCCGTCGGCATGCAATGCCACGGCTGTCAGGCAGACGCCGTTAACGGCAATGCTTTCGCCGGGTTCGTAGTCCGACCATGGCAAGCCATCCGAGCGCACACACAACCGGACGTCTCCGCCGCGTTTCTCCAGGGCACTGACCGTGCCCTTGGCCTTTATGATTCCCGTAAACATCAGTTCGTGATTCTTGCCGTTATTCTTGTATCGGAACCTATACGCCGTACGTCCCGAATGTCGAGCGTCCTGCGATCTGCCAGCGCGTTCCAGGTCGGTGTATTGAACATGCGGCGCGTATTGGACCCCATTATGTGTGGCGATTGATAAATCACAAGCTCATCGACCAGGCCCTTGTCGAGCATATAACCCGTCAGCACTGGCCCCGCCTCGACCAGCACCTCATTGATTTCGCGCTCACCCAGGACCGCGAGGACCTCGAAGACGTTGACCACGGCACCGTGTGCGCCAAATTCGCGCACTTCGGCCCCGGCCGATTCGAGCGCTGTCGCGTCGTGTTCCCCGGTGCAACAGACCAGGGTCGCGCCGGGCAACGCCAGCATCCTGGCGCTGGCCGGCGTGCGCAGGCGGCTGTCCAGCACCACGCGCAACGGCTGCCGGCCCTGCGTGTCGATTTCCGGTGCCCGTACGTTAAGTGACGGGTCATCGGCGAGTACGGTACCGACGCCTGTCAGCACCGCGCCCGCTCGAGCCCTCTGTTTCTGCACGTCGTGGCGGGCCTCCGGCCCGGTGATCCACCGGCTTTCGCCGCTGGTCATCGCGATTGCACCATCGAGGCTGGCCGCAATTTTCAACCGTACCCGCGGCTTACCGAGTTTGACGCGACCGAGAAATCCAGCGTTGAGTGACTCAGCCGCGGTTTGCATCAGGCCGACGTCCGTCGCAATCCCCGCCTCCTGCAGCCTGGCAAGACCACGCCCGGACACTTCGTCGAACGGATCCTGCATGGCGGCGACGACGCGGCCGACGCCGGCATCGATCAACGCATCTGCGCAAGGCGGCGTCTTGCCGGAATGCGCACAGGGCTCCAGGGTGACGTAGGCGGTCGCACCCCTGGCTCTGTCGCCGGCAGCGCGCAACGCGTTGATCTCCGCATGCGCCTCGCCGGCTTTCCGGTGCCAGCCTTCGCCGACAACCGCGCCATCCTTGACCAGCACGCAGCCCACCATCGGGTTCGGGTGTGCGGTGTATGCACCGCGCGCCGCAAGCTGCAGCGCTCGCGCCATGTGGGCGCAATCGGTGGTAGAGAACATGGTCAGGTCTTCTTCTTGCCAAGCAATTCGGGGAGCAACGACATCTGTTCGCGACTGGCCGCCGTTTCTGAAATTCGCTGGAGGCGCTTGATCTCGTCCTCGAACTCGGTGATGTCCTGGAAACGGCGGTAAACGGACGCGAAGCGCACGTACGCGACCTCATCAAGTGCGCGCAGTTCTTCCATGACGAGATCACCGACCAGGCGGGACGGTACTTCGCGCTCTCCCATCGTCCTGAGCTTGTGAATCAGGTGGCCGATAGCCTGCTCGAGCTCCTCGCTCGGGACAGGACGTTTTTCGAGCGCGCGCACCATGCTGTTGCGCAGCTTGTCCTCGTCGAAGGGTTGTCGGCTGTTGTCCGACTTGACGATGCGCGGCATGACGAGTTCCGCGGTCTCAAACGTTGTGAAGCGTTCGTTGCACGCCAGGCATTGTCTGCGCCTGCGAATCTGCCGGCCCTCGCCCGCGAGGCGCGAGTCTATAACCTTGGTTTCATCGTGGGCACAAAACGGACAGTGCATGCGCTGCTAACGATCGATCAGCCGTAAACAGGGAATCTCGCGCAGAGCTCGAGTACCTGCTGGCGGACGCGGTCGATCGTCTCCTCGTTTTCAAGATCGTCCAGTATATCTGCTATCCAGCCCGTGAGCTGACGCGTTTCCTCGACGCCGAAGCCGCGCGTTGTGATCGCGGGCGTGCCGAGTCGCAGGCCGCTGGTCACGAACGGGGACTGCGGATCGTTGGGGACGGAGTTCTTGTTGACGGTGATGTACGCACGGCCCAACGCGGCATCTGCTGCCTTGCCGGTGAGGCCCTTGTCGATCAGGCTGACGAGCATCAGGTGATTCTCGGTGCCACCGGAGACAATAGGGTAGCCGCGCTCGTTGAGTACGGCGGCCATCGCTTTGGCGTTCTCAATTACCTTGGCCTGGTAGTCCTTGAAGTCCGGTTCCAGCGCTTCCTTGAGTGCGACCGCCTTCGCCGCGATCACATGCATGAGCGGGCCGCCCTGCGTGCCCGGGAATACCAGCGAATTGAAGCGCTTGGTGAGTTCGTCGTTCTTGCGCGCAAGGATCAATCCGCCGCGCGGTCCACGCAGGGTCTTGTGTGTCGTCGTCGTGCAGACATCCGCGAGAGGAATCGGGCTGGGGTACAGGCCCGCGGCGACAAGGCCCGCCACGTGCGCCATATCGACAAACAGGTAGGCACCGACGGAATCGGCGATCTCGCGGAATCGGGCCCAGTCGGCGATCTGCGAATACGCGGAAAAGCCGGCGATGATCATCTTGGGCTTGTGCTCTGTCGCAAGTGCCTGCACCTGGTCGTAGTCGATCAGCCCCGTAGCGTGATCCAGTCCGTAGGGAATGACATTGAACAACTTGCCCGAAAAGTTGACGGGCGATCCATGCGTAAGGTGGCCCCCTTCGTTCAGGCTCATACCGAGGATCGTGTCGCCGGGCTCCACCAGCGCATGGTAGACCGCGCCGTTCGCCTGCGAACCCGAGTGCGGCTGCACGTTCGCATAGTCGGCACCGAACAACTGTTTCGCCCGTTCGATGGCGAGCGTCTCGACATCGTCAACAAACTCGCAGCCGCCGTAGTAACGCTTGCCGGGATAGCCTTCGGCGTACTTGTTGGTCAGTTTGCTGCCCTGCGCCGCCATGACTCGAGGGCTCGTATAGTTCTCCGAGGCAATCAGCTCGATGTGTTCTTCCTGGCGCTGACTCTCCAGTTCAATGGCTTTTGCTACTTCAGGATCGAAGGACTCGATCGTCGTCGAGATGTCGAACATCGGGGGATTCTCCGGGGGCGGGATCTGAAAGAGACGGCATATTAGGGTACCGGACACCGTATTTCCATTCTAAGGTGCCCCGCACCTGCAGAATGGAAATACGGTGTCCGGTACCATTAAGTCTGGACAAAGGAATGCACCACTCGGGTCCAGGCGCGGGCCAGGTTTCGCCGGTTGTAGCCTCCGCCACCCATGCCGACAATCCGCCCCTCGCAATGCTTGACGGCAAGTTCACACAGCGATGCCGCGGCATGGGCATGGGCCTCCTCTGTCCATGCCATGTGCGTTATCGGGTCGCCCTCGAGACTGTCCGCGCCGCATTGCATCAGGATGAACTCAGGCCGTTGCGCCTCGAGGTAGGCCTCCACCCGGTCCCAGGCTCGGCGAAACTCGAGGTCGCCGGCGCCCGGCGGCAAGGGAATATTGAGCTTGGTGCCTTGTGCCCTGCCTTTGCCCGTCTCGTCCGCATGTCCCGTGCCCGGGTACAAAAAGCGCCCATCTTCGTGGATATCGGCAAAAATCAGGTCGGGATCGTCTTCAAACCCGTAGAACACTCCGTCGCCATGGTGAGCATCGATATCGACGTAGGCGATGCGTTGCAGGCCAAAGTTCTTGCGCAGGTATTCCACGGCGACGCCGCAATCGTTGAAGACGCAGAAACCCGCCGCCTGGTCGCGCGCCGCATGGTGCAATCCCGCGATAGGGATGAATGCGCGCCTGTAGTTGTCATGCATGACTTCATCAACGGCGCAGAGGACGGCGCCGACGACCGCGGATGCGGCATCGTAAATCCCCTTCACGGCAGGCGTATCGCCACCATCCAGCCAGCCTTCGCCGGTTTCTGACATCCGCGAGACCTTGTCGATGTACCGGGCAGTGTGAAAAAGCGCGAGTTCGTCGACACGCGCAGGGCGCGGGTGTCCCAGGTCGATGTAGTCATCGAGCCCGGCCTGCTCCAGCTCGGCGTGGAAGACGTCGTGGCGATCGAAACCGAACGGATGCGGATCGCCAAAACCGTAAGCCGCGATCTCCGGTCCCTTGTAGACGAGCACCGATTCGCTCATGGCAGCCCTGTAGTTGTTTTCTTGTGCGGCAGCATACCGGATAATGCGCGCTCCTCAACACACGGTCCCACTATGGCTCAGTATATTTACACAATGAATCGCGTTGCGAAGGTCGTGCCGCCGAAGCGGCACATCATCCGCGACATCTCCCTGTCGTTCTTCCCGGGTGCCAAGATCGGCGTACTCGGTCTCAATGGTTCGGGCAAATCGACGCTCATGCGGATCATGGCCGGTCTCGACACAGAGATTGACGGCGAAGCACGCCCGCAACCCGGCATCAATATCGGCTACCTGCCCCAGGAGCCTGAACTCGATCCGAACAAGGACGTGCGTGGCAATGTCGAGGAAGGACTGGGCGATGTCATCAAGGACCTGCATCGCTTCAACGAGATCAGCGAGAAGTTCGCAGAGCCCATGTCGGACGACGAGATGAATGCGTTGCTCGAAGAACAGGGCAAACTGCAGGATGCGATCGACTCGGCCGGCGGCTGGGAAGTCGACCGCAAGCTCGAGGTCGCCGCCGATGCACTACGGCTGCCGCCCTGGGACGCCGACGTCACCACGCTCTCGGGTGGCGAGCGGCGCCGCGTCGCATTGTGTCGTCTGCTGCTCTCGCAGCCCGACATGCTGCTGCTCGACGAGCCCACCAACCACCTCGACGCCGAATCGGTGGCCTGGCTGGAACGTTTTCTCGACGAGTATCCGAGCACGGTCATTGCCGTGACCCATGACCGCTACTTCCTCGACAACGTCGCCGGCTGGATTCTCGAACTTGACCGCGGCCACGGGATCCCCTGGGAAGGCAACTACTCGTCCTGGCTTGAGCAGAAAGAAGCGCGCCTCAGGATCGAGGAAGCCGGCGAGAAAGCCCGCAAACGCGCCATGGAGCATGAGCTGGAGTGGGTGCGCAGCAATCCGAAGGGTCGCCAGGCCAAGTCGAAAGCCCGCCTCAAGCAATTCGAGGAACTCTCGTCGCCGGCGTACCAGCAACGGCACGAAACCAACGAGATCTACATCCCGCCCGGGCCTCGGCTCGGCGATGTCGTGCTCGAGGTCGAGAACCTCAAGAAGGGCTTCGGCGACAAGCTGCTCATCGACGGCCTGAGTTTTCAGTTGCCGCCGGGCGGCATCGTCGGCGTCATCGGCCCGAACGGCGCCGGCAAAACCACGATGACGCGCATGATCACCGGCCAGGAGCAACCCGACGCCGGCACGATTCGCCTCGGCGACACCGTCCAGATTGCCGCCGTCGACCAGTCGCGTGAAAGCCTCGACGACAACAAGACCGTTTGGGAAGAGATCTCCGATGGTCTCGACCAGATCAAGGTCGGCAACTACGAGACGTCGTCGCGCGCCTACGTTGGCCGGTTCAATTTCCGTGGGCAGGACCAGCAGAAGAAGATCGGCCTGCTGTCAGGCGGCGAGCGCAACCGCGTTCACCTGGCCAAGATGCTCAAGGCCGGTGGCAATTTCCTGCTGCTTGACGAACCTACCAACGATCTCGACGTCGAGACGCTGCGTGCACTCGAGGAAGCCCTGCTGGAATTCCCGGGCTCGGCAATGGTCATCTCGCATGACCGCTGGTTCCTCGACCGTATCGCGACCCACATACTCGCGTTCGAAGGCAATTCGGAGGTTGTCTGGTTTGCGGGCAACTACGCGGATTACGAAGAGGACCGGAAGCGCCGGCTCGGCGCGGATGCGGCAAACCCGCACCGAATCAAGTATAAGAGATTGGACGCCTAGGCTTTACGGAGTACGACGATGAACCTGCTGCTGACCGCGAGTTCGGTTTTTACGCTGATCGCTCTGTACTTCGTATTCTCCATGATCCGTCATGCGCGGCGGCGGCGGCCCGTCAGGGCTACACGCTCCCTGGCCGGCGGCACCGCCTCAGCCGTTGCCGGCGGCGCCAGCATCATGCTCGCGTTCAGTTACTACGGCTACGGACGCCTCGTCGACGAGCAAACTATCGGCAAGATTGCGTTTACCCAGTCCGCCCCGGAGCAATTCGTTGCCCGCCTGATGCTCGACGACCAGCAGGATCGCACGTTCGAGCTTCTCGGTAATGAGTGGCAGATGGACGCGCGTGTCGTGACGTGGAAACCGCCGGCCACGATGCTGGGCCTCGATCCGATCTTTCAACTTGATCGCCTGAGCGGCCGCTACTCAAGCCTGGACGACGAGCGGTCCAAGGTCCGCTCCGTACACTCCCTGTCCGAACCGATCGCGATGGATGTCTGGCAGTTTGCCCGCAAGTACCCGAAGCTGATGCCGGGTGTCGATGCACACTACGGCACGGCAACGTATCTGCCGATGGTGCATGGCGCCGTATTCGAAGTAACAATGACGCGCACCGGCCTGATAGCCCGCCCTGTCAACGAAGAGGCGGAAAAAGCTGTCGGGGAATGGGGACAGTAATCATTCATGGATTATGTCAAGCACCTGTGGCGGCCCGAAGCTGATGGTGCATACTGAAGTCACTGATTGATAAAAATAATCTGGCCAAATCGATAGACAAAAATCGATAACCAGATAGTTGAGCGAAATGGCAATCGTAATTGACCGGGATCAGGGGATAAAAAGCGAACTCGAGGACCGTATCGGCCTTGAGTGCCCCTACTGTGGCATACACGCCCACATGCAACCGCAATCCGTTCCCGACGCGGCGTCACTGCTGCGGGACAAACCCAAGCACGTCGGGCTGGTCTACAAATGCGACGCATGCAACGCCCCGGTCTTCCTGCGCTTTGCGGTGCGCCAGTACGGCGACAACAAGGTCGAGCTCTACCGCAACTTCGTCGAGCTGGAACGACCCAAGGAACGCTTCGCATTTTCGTATTTGCCGAAACACACGGAAGTCCTGTTTCGGGAAGCACTCAACTGTTATTCGAACAACAACTTCAACGCGTTTGCCTCGATGTGCCGGCGCGCGTCGGTCAGCGCGTTCCAGGCAATGGGCGAAGGCGGCAAGCTGCGTGCATTTGAAGAAGTCGTCGTTGCCCAGGATATTGCCGGCATCGATGACGAGTCGTTTGCACCGATCAAAAAGGTCCTGTTCAGCACCGGTCCGCACGAAGAGCTGCCGCTACTGAATCGCGCCCAGGCCGGCATCCTGCTCGAAGTGTTGAAGGATATGTTTTATCAGTGCTTCGTGCGCCGCGGGAAGCTTGCTCGCGCCATCAAGGTCCGCCGCTTCTTCATCACCGAAGCTAATAACGACAGCGTCGCGTCGGCTTAGTCTGCCTGGAAAGATATCGAGTGGATACTTTCTAGCGGGTGGATCTGCACGCGTTCGATTGGTGCGTCGTAAAGAAAGATAAACTGGCCAGTTGTCCCGAGCAGGATTGTGGTCTGTGCGTCACCGTTCTCAGCAAACTCCACGTCAACGAGTTTGCCCTCGCCCAACAGCGTGTCACTTGCCTGCCTGTTCGCAAACGTGAAGATAAAAAGCAACACCATCGCCACAGCGGCAAAGTTATTGATAAACCGGTAGCGCGGCGATCCGTACCATGCAATCCATTTACGTGGATTGCGCCTCTCCACACGCCGACTCGATCGATTGTCGAGCAGCACCAGAATTACCGAGAGGCCAACCAGTGCCCACGTAAAAGGTTCCTTCAGCGACGCCAGGAGAAAGTCGCTAATTTGAGCATAGTTGAAGACGTTAATACCAAAACGTCTCAGGAACGCCCAGGAATAGAACATCCCGACAAATGACGCCGCTACGTAGAACGCCGACACCAGCAGTGCCGGGTGTTCACGAAATACGGTGGCAAGACGTGTGCTGTATAAATCGGACATCGGCCTAGCCTACTGCGATTCTCGCGTTGCGGAATATCCGCATCCACGGCCCATCCTCACCCCAATCGTCGGGATGCCAGGAGTTCTGCCGTGTCAGCGCCACCCGTTCCGGATGCGGCATCATGATCGTGACGCGGCCATCGTCGTTACTCAGGCCACAGATACCGTCGACCGAACCGTTGGGATTCGCCGGGTACTTATCCGCCACTTCGCCAAAATTGTCGACGTAGCGCATTGCCACGGTGTATGAGGACGTATAACGCGCCGTGTCATCCTCAAACACGGCTCTGCCTTCGCCGTGCGATGTGGCGATCGGCAATCGCGACCCCGCCATTCCCTGCAGGAACAGTGACGGGCTTTCAAGGATTTCGACCAGGCTGAGGCGCGCCTCGAACTGCTCGGACTTGTTGCGCAGGAATCGCGGCCAGTGTCCGGCTCCCGGGATGATCTCCTTGAGGTGCGACAACATCTGGCAGCCGTTGCATACGCCCAGTGCGAAGGTATCGTCGCGCTCGAAAAACGCTGTGAACTGGTCGCGCGTGCGCGCATGGTAGAGAACTGACTTGGCCCAGCCGCCGCCGGCGCCCAGGACATCACCGAAAGAAAACCCGCCGCAGGCAACCAGTCCCTGGTAGCCATCCAGGGTATCGCGCCCCTCCAGCAGGTCGCTCATGTGAACATCCACAGCGGCAAAACCGGCGCGCATAAAGGCAGCGGCCATTTCGTTCTGGCTGTTGACTCCCTGCTCTCGCAGAATCGCAACTCGGGGCCTGGTCGCGTTGCGCAGTGGACGTGTGATGTCTTCCCGGGGATCGAAGGTGAGTACGACATTCAGGCCCGGGTCCGCATCATCCTGAATCCGGTCGAACTCTTCCCTGGCCGTCGCAGGATTGTCCCGCAAAGCCTGGATACGGTAGCCCATTTCAGACCATTCCCGCTGCATCACGGCACGCTCGAGACTGAGGACCGTCTGTTCCTCGCTCCGCACGACGAGCCGGCCGCTGTCGTTCACGCGGCCGATCGCCTCGGCCTTGACGCCGTGTCGATCAAGCACCATCTGAACCTGCGGCAGCTTGCTTTTCGCGACCTGCACGACTGCGCCGAGCTCCTCGCTGAACAAAGTCTTGAGCAGCTCCACGCGCGAACCATTGAGCGAGAGGGTGACACCGAGCCGGCTGGCAAAAATCATCTCGGCAACCGTCGCCAGCAGGCCGCCGTCGCTGCGGTCGTGATAGGCCAGCAGCATGCCGCGCGCATTGAGCTCCTGCACGGCCGCGAACAGGCCCGTTAGCTGACCCGGATCGTCGAGGTCCGGTGTGTTGCCCCCCGTGCGCGCATAGGATTGCGCCAGGCAAGAGCCGCCAAGGCGATTCCGGCCATTGCCGAGATCGAACAGCAGCAAATAGCTCGGCTCATCGATCTTGCGCAGCTGCGGCGTCAGGTGCGCGGTGACATCGGTAACCGGCGCAAATGCCGTAATGATCAGCGACACCGGCGCAACGACATTATGCTCGCCGTTCTCGTCCTCCCAGCGTGTGCGCATGGACATCGAGTCCTTGCCGACCGGGATAGCCACACCAATTTCACGACACAGCTCATCGCCAACCGCCTTGACCGTATCGAACAGGTTGGCATCCTCACCCGGGTGCCCGGCGGCTGCCATCCAGTTCGCGGACAACCGAACCCTGGAGAGGTCCGCGATCGGTGCGGCGGCAATATTCGTAATGGACTCCGCGACAGCCATACGGCCGGACGCCGGCGCATTGGTCGCTGCGAGCGGCGTGCGCTCACCCATCGCCATCGCCTCGCCGCTAACGCCGCCAAAGCCCGAGGCCGTAATCGCCACGTCACTGACTGGAACCTGCCAGGGCCCGACGAGCTGGTCCCGGGCACTCAACCCGCCCACGGTTCGATCGCCGATGTGAATCAGGAAGGACTTGTCGGCAACGGCCGGGAAGCGCAATACGCGCAACGCCGCTTCCTCGATCTCTATTCCGTCAAGATTGAGCGGTTCCTCGGCAAGGTGCTGGTGCTCGACGTCGCGCTCCATGCTCGGTGGATTGCCGAGCAACATCTGCATGGGCATATCGACAACGCGATTGCCAAAGTCACGATCGTTGACGACGAGATTGCCGTCATCGGTCAGTGTGCCGATAACGGAGACGGGACAGCGCTCGCGCTCGCACAGTGTCTTGAATTCGTCGATACGATCGTCCCCGACGATGAGGACGTAACGCTCCTGCGCTTCGTTGCACCAGATGCCCATCGGCGACATGCCGGGCTCGGCATTGTCAACCTCGCGCAGCTCGATCTCTGCGCCATGACCGCTGTGATCGACAGCCTCAGGCACGGCATTGGACAAGCCGCCCGCACCGACGTCATGAATCAGCAAGATCGGGTTGGCGTCGCCCATCTGCCAGCAGCGGTCGATAACTTCCTGCGCGCGGCGCTCCATCTCGGGGTTGCCACGCTGCACGGAAGCGAAGTCCAGCTCCGCGCTGGACGTCCCGCTCGCGAGCGACGATGCCGCACCGCCACCCAGTCCTATCAGCATGGCCGGGCCGCCGAGAATGACTACCTTTGCGCCGACCGGCACGTCGATCTTGCTGGCATGCTCGGCGCGCACGTTGCCTAGACCACCCGCGATCATGATCGGTTTGTGATAACCACGAATCTCGGTGTCCGGCAGGCCCGGCAGGTGGCTTTCGAAGGTCCGGAAGTAGCCCGCGAGGTTCGGCCGGCCGAATTCGTTGTTGAAAGCGGCACCGCCAATCGGACCTTCGATCATGATGTCGAGCGGTGTTGCCAGGTGGTCGGGATGCGGGAACGCATCTTCCCAGGGCTGCGCATAGCCCGGAATACGCAGGTGCGACACGGTAAACCCCGTCAAGCCCGCCTTGGGTTTGGCGCCGAGACCGGTTGCGCCTTCGTCCCGGATCTCCCCGCCCGAGCCCGTCGCTGCGCCGGGGAACGGCGAAATCGCCGTCGGATGATTGTGCGTTTCTACCTTGATGAGGACATGGATGGGTTCTTCGACAAACGCGTACTCGCGATCCGCCGTGCGCGGCATCAGCCGTTGCCCCGTCCAGCCTTCGAAGACCGCGGCGTTGTCGCTGTAAGCCGAGATCACGCCATCCGGCGTCTTTTCCGTGGTCGACTTGATCATGCCGAACAGGCGCTTGTCCTGCTTTTCACCGTCAATGATCCAGCTCGCATTGAAGATCTTGTGGCGACAGTGCTCCGAATTCGCCTGCGCGAACATCATGAGCTCGGCGTCGGTCGGGTCGCGCTCCAGGTCGCCGTAGCACGCCACGAGGTAGTCGATCTCCTGGTCGGACAGCGCAAGCCCCAGTTCGGTGTTCGCGGCGACCAATGCCTCGCGCCCATTTTTCGCCAGCGGCACGATGCCGACCGGTGCCGGCTCATGCTCGGCAAAGAGCGCCCCAACGTCTTTTGCCGCGACGAAGACCGCATCGGTCATGCGATCCGACAGCAAGTGGCCAAGCGCCAGGACATCGTCGTCGGTCGCCTTGCCGGAGAATTTCACGGCGTAACAAATGCCCCTCTCGATGCGGTCTACCGCATCGACGTCGCAGGCCTTAACGATATCGGTTGCCTTGGAGGACCATGGAGAAATCGTGCCTGGCCGCGGCACAACGAACAGCGTCTTCGCGCCGCGCGGGAGCCTGGCCGGCTTGTCACCGGAGAGCAACAGGCCATCCAGGCGCTTCCGGTCTTCCCGGGACAGATTGGCATGGGTGGCGACGAAATACGTGAACCGTGCCTCGACGGCCGCCACGCGGTCATCGGCTCGTTTCAGGGCGCGGGTCAGTTTAGCCAGGCGAAAGTTCGAGAGGGCCGCCTGTCCTGGCAGTTCGAGCATCGGGTTCGAGGGCCTTGTGCGACATGGTTGGAAATCGAGTCGCGATGATACTGGAACGCCCTCGTCCGGACCAACTACTTGTTGCTGTCGCCTGGCGTGTAGACCGGCATCGGGAAACTGGGCGACATTGCCACCTTCAAGCTTCGAGATCTTGCTCACGCCCTGCTTGTCGACCTCGTCAATGCGGATGATCGTGTGCATTGGCAGGAAGGTACGACGCACGTTCTCGAATTCGGACTTGATTTTTTCCTCGGACGGGTCGACCACCACGGTGGTGCGCTCACCGAACACCAGCTCCTCAACCTCGACGAAGCCAAACAGCTCGCCATGACCGACCGAGCGGGCATAGATCTCGAAGACCTGTCCCTGGCTCATGAAGACGACCTTGTAAAGGGGTTGCTTGCTCATACGTCGCGCCCAGTCTAACCAAAAGCCCTCAGGTTGGCCTCATTTACCGAAAATCAAGGCCTTGGCACGCCCGGCAGAGGTTGATTATGTGAACTGGGTAGCAGTCTAAGGTCTTGATTTGGCGCAGTATTAGCCGATATCAACGAGGGATGTCATGCCGTTAATCATCAAACTTGTCTCTGAACACCGCGAACTGGTCGGCGAAGACTGCGTGCGCGAGTACTACGAAGACGGCGGAACGATCGGAAGATCATTGCAGAATGACTGGATCCTCCCGGATCCGGATCGCTATATTTCCGGCCGCCACGCCACGATCGACTACAAGGGCGGCATGTATTACCTGGCCGATACGAGCAGCAACGGCGTTTATATGAACGACGAAGTGGAACCGATCGGCAGGGGCAACCCGCGACGCCTGTTCGACGGCGATCGCATGCGCATGGGCGATTTCGAATTCGAGGTGAGTATCGATAAGGGCGAGAGCCTCGTCATGCCGCTCGAGCCCAAACCCTCGGTCGCGCCCGACAATATCGAGCAATTCGTCGACGAGGATGTCATCGAGACGGGCATGCAGTTGCTCGACGAATCCGAGATCACGGGCGATGACGAATTCCAGTCGGTGCTTTTCGGCAATAAGCCCGCTAACGTGGAACCGCGACCGGAGCCCGAGCCCGAAATAGAGCTCAAACCTGCCGGCGACTCCGCCAACGATGCATCGGCCGACCAGTCCGTTGACGTAACGGCCGAGGACCTGTTCGACTCGTTCCTGGACGGCCTCGGTATCAGCCGCGTCGAATTGCACCCGTCGATCAACCGGCCCGAAATGATGATGACCGCCGGTCTCGTGCTGCGGGAGTTTGTCGAAGGCGCGATCAACCTGCTCTCGAGTCGAGCAAACCTCAAGAACGCGTTCCGCCTTGACCAGACAACGGTCCTGCCGCGCCACAACAACCCGATGAAGTTCTCGGACAACACGAACGACCTGATCAAGCAGCTGCTCGTCGGCACCGAAGGCGAGTACCTGGGTGCCCGGGATGCCGTGCGCGAGGCGAACCGCGACCTGATTAATCACCAGAATTCCTTCCTGGACGCGATGAACAGCGCGTTCGCCGAGTTTGCAGAACGCTTCGACCCCGATGAACTGCAGGATAACTTCGATCGCACGCTCGGCAGCAAGCTGTTCGCGTTCATGAACAAGTCGAAGTACTGGGACCTCTATCGGGACCTCTACCCGATCATGACCGAGAAAGGCGGCGGCCGCTTCCCGCAGATGTTCGCCGAGGAGTTCGTGAAAGCCTACGAACGGCAGGTTGCCGAGTACCAGCGCCACGATCGCGAAGGCACGGCGAAGCCGGGCCCGCACCATGCCACCGACGACCAGGCCATCGATCCCGGTCTCCTCGCAACCCAGAAGCTTGAAGGGCCGATCATCGCCGAGTCGGCAGGCGCCGACTCGGTATTCGACGACGATGAGGTCGTCGAGATCGTTTCCGGCGAGGAACTCGACATCAACCTCGCCGACGAGCTCGACGACAGCCTCGCCGAAGAGATCCGCCGCGACCAGCTAGGTGGCTAACGGCGCCCGACGCGATCGCCTACTTGCGGTTTTGCCGGTTCGCAATCAGGTCCTCGACGACTGACGGATCAGCCAGCGTCGACGTGTCGCCCAGATTCCCGTAGTCATTCGCGGCAACCTTGCGCAGGATACGGCGCATGATCTTGCCGGAACGCGTCTTCGGCAATCCGGGTGCCCACTGCAGCAGATCGGGTTTCGCGATCGGCCCGATTTCCTTGCGGACCCATTGCCGCAGTTCTGCACGCAGCTCGTCGGTCGCTTCAACGCCTTCCATCAACGTCACGTAGGCGTAGATACCCTGCCCTTTGATTTCGTGCGGGTAACCAACCACTGCCGCTTCCGCGACATTCTTGTTGGGCACCAAGTGCGCTTTCGACTTCGGCGGTGCCCATACGGTGACCGGATACATTCAATGACGTCGTCGATGCGGCCCGTGATCCAGTAGTAACCGTCTTCGTCGCGCCGTGCGCCGTCCCCGTCGAAGTAGTAGCCCGGGTAGGTCGAGAAGTAGGTCTCGACAAAACGCTCATGATCGCCGTAGACCGTGCGCATCTGCCCGGGCCAGCTGTCGGGATGACGAGGTTGCCGGCAGACGCGCCCTCCAGCGTCTTGCCGTCGCATCCAGCAGTTCGCCGGCTGAATACCGAAAAACGGCTTCGTAGCCGATCCCGGCTTGAGCGCGGTCGCACCGGGCAGCGGGCTGATCAGGATGCCGCCCGTCTCGGTCTGCCACCAGGTATCGACGATCGGGCAGCGGCCCTCGCCGACAACGTGGTAATACCACTCCCAGGCTTCCGGGTTGATGGGTTCACCGACCGAACCAAGCAGACGCAGCGACTCTTGCGGGACGTCTTCTTGACGGGCTCGTCGCCCTCACGCATCAGTGCACGAATCGCGGTCGGCGCCGTGTAGCAGATGTTGACGTCGTGCTTGTCGCAGACTTCCCAGAATCGCGACGACGTCGGGTAATTCGGCACGCCCTCGAACATCAGCGTAGATTGCACCGTTGGCAAGCGGTCCGTAGACAATGTAGCTGTGACCCGTAACCCAGCCGACGTCAGCCGTGCACCAGTAGATATCACCGGGTGATAGTCGAATACGTATTCGTGCGTGAGCGATGCATACACCATGTAGCCACCGGTCGTATGCAGGACGCCCTTGGGTTTGCCGGTCGAACCCGAGGTGTAAAGGATGAACAGCGGGTCCTCGGCGCCCATCTCCTCGCAAGGGCAATCGGCATCGACGTCGGCTTCAAGTTCATGCAGCCATTCGTCGCGCCCATCGACCCAGTCGATATCGGAACCTGTGTGCCGTACCACCAGCACTTTCTCGAGGGTTGTGACTTCGGCATTCGCGGCCCTGCATCGACGTTGGCTTTAAGTGGCACGGTCCTGCCGCCGCGCAGTCCCTCGTCAGCCGTAATGACGATGTTCGATTCGCAGTCGACGATGCGACCGGCCAGCGCGTCTGGCGAAAAGCCGCCGAACACGACGGAGTGAACAGCGCCAATGCGCGCGCAGGCCAACATCGATATGGCAGCCTCCGGGATCATTGGCATGTAGATCGTGATGCGGTCGCCGCGCTTGGCGCCCAGGGCTTTCAGCGCA
Organism: uncultured Gammaproteobacteria bacterium; assembly: GCA_963698895.1. Classification (GTDB taxonomy): domain Bacteria; phylum Pseudomonadota; class Gammaproteobacteria; order Steroidobacterales; family Woeseiaceae; genus UBA1847. The sequence goes on from CAVOSO010000008.1 coordinate 126,945, forward strand.
TTCGCAAACTTGCAGACGCGCCTGTGCAATTCGCGATAGGTAATCTTGAGGTCGTTCGCGGGGTCGTCGCCTTCCCAGATAATGGCAACATCGTCACCCTTTTTCTCCAGGTGGCGATCGACACAGTTGTAGCACGCGTTGAGTGTGCCGTCCTCGTACCAGCGAATATGCAGGTCGTCCTTGGCAAAGGAGACGTCTTTGACTTTCGTAAATGGCCGCATCCAGTCGATGCGCTTTGCTTGCTCAGCCCAGAATCCTTCGTTGTCTTCGACCGAACGCGCGTACATTTTCTCGTAACCCGCTTTGTCGATCAGTGCGCGTTTCCTGGTTGCGTCGGGAACCGGATAGATTGTTTCCATTTTTTTCTGCCTTTGTTTATTACTTGCGATGCGCCTGCAGTAGTCGCTGTGCCTGGATCAGGTGAGGACGGTCGACCATTTTACCATCCAGGCCGACAGTTCCAGCACCGGGGTTCTCATCAAATAGTCTAATGATGCGCTCCGCATGCTCGAGTTCCTCAGCCGTCGGCTCGAACGCGGCGTTGATCACCTCGACCTGGGCCGGGTGGATCGCCAGCATGCCGCTAAAGCCGTCACGTCGTGCTTTCGTGGCGTAGCGTAGCAATCCATCGAGATCACGAAAGTCCGTATAGACCGTATCCAGAGCCGCAACTTCCGCAGCGGCTGCCGCAAAAAGGCACATCGAGCGGGCCAATTCGTAGGGTGGTAACCAGTTGCCGTCCTCGTCCCGCCTGGCGCTGGCGCCCACCGCCGCTGCGAGGTCCTCTGCCCCCCAGGAGAGGCCCGCAAGCCGCGGCACGGTGCCGACGTAGCTGTGCAGGGTAAACAGGGCCTCGGGGTGCTCGGTGCACAATGCAATGATCCGGGTTGCACCATGCTCGATGCCGTTGTGACTCTCCAGGACGTCAATGCGCTCCGACAACCTGACTGCATCATGGGCATGGCGTGGCTTGGGCAGAACGATGCCCGCAGGCTTGCCTGCCATGACCGCCTCGAGATCCGCCTCGGAGTCCTCGGTATCGATCGGGTTAATGCGCACCCAGACGTTGTCCCTGCCCTCCAGGTAGGCCGCCGCCAGCGCCCTCGCTTCCGGCCGGGCTGCCGCTGCCACTGCGTCCTCGAGATCGAGGATGAGCGCATCGGCGGCGACACCGGCCGCTTTTTCCAGCTTGCGCTCAGAGTCGGCCGGAACAAACAGGAAGCTGCGCATCATGCGGGTTTTCGCAGCATGAGTGCTGAGCGCTTGCAGACGCCAACCAGTTCATCGTCCTGGTTGAAGGCACGGTGGACGAAAACAACAATGCCATTCTCGGGGCGTGATTGGCTGGCACGGGTCTCCAGGACCTCGGATTCAACGCGTATCGTGTCGCCGCAGAACAGCGGCTTGGGAAAACGCACTTCATCCCAGCCGAGATTCGCGACCGTCGTACCATGCGTCGTGTCGTTCACCGAGATGCCGACCATGAAAGCCAGGGTCAGGCAGCTATTGATCAGTGGCTTCCCGAACTCCGTGGTCTTCATGTAGGCGGCGTCGAGGTGCAGCGCAGCCGGGTTATGCGTCATTGTCGTGATGAGCACATTGTCGGTTTCGGTGATCGTACGCCGAATCGGGTGATCGAAGGTCTGGCCGACCTCAAACTCCTCAAAGTACAGTCCTGGCATCGAATGCTCGCAGTCCGTCAGGCGGGGCCTCCAATTGTGCCAGCGTCGTGCACATCAATACAGTGGAGGGCATAATCGGTGGCAAATAATAATGAGAGATTGCCAATGGCCGACCAGGCGGGTACCACGCAACACACGCTGTACATCGTCGTCATCAGCTGCATCGCGACGATCGGTGGATTCCTGTTCGGCTTCGACAGCGGCGTCATAAACGGCACGGTTGAAGGGCTGCAGACAGCCTTTAACTCGGACAGCGTCGGCACCGGATTCAACGTCGCCTCCATGCTGCTTGGCTGCGCCATCGGTGCCTTTTTCGCCGGGCGCCTGGCTGACCGGTTCGGCAGGCGTGCCATCATGCGGGTTGCGGCCGTGTTCTTCATTGCCAGCGCCTGGGGATCCGGCATCGCCGGCGCATCGCTCGAATTCGTGGTCTACCGCATGCTCGGCGGACTCGCGGTTGGCGCCGCCAGCGTCCTTGCACCGGCGTACATCAGCGAAGTCACTCCGGCCCACTACCGCGGCACGCTGGCGACCGTGCAGCAGATTGCTATCATCTTTGGTCTTTTCATGGCGTTCTTCAGCAACTACCTGATCGCCAATGCGGCCGGTTCATCCATGAGCGAACTCTGGATGGGCTTCGAAGCATGGCGCTGGATGTTCTGGATTGAGCTGATTCCTGCGACGATCTTCCTGCTTGCACTGTTCCTGATTCCCGAGAGTCCACGCTTCCTGGTCCTGCACCGGCAACGTGACAAAGCGATTGAAGTCCTGACGAAACTGGGAGGCGCCACGGCTGCCAGCGCCAAGGCGGACGAGATTGACGCCTCGCTGGCCGACGATCGCCACAACCCGCGCCTGGCTGACCTGCTCGATCCACGGACCGGGCGTATTCGAAAACTGGTCTGGGTGGGCATCGGTCTCGCGACCTTCCAACAGCTCGTCGGCATCAATGTCGTGTTCTACTACGGCGCTGTGCTCTGGCAATCGGTCGGATTCACAGAAAACGACGCACTGCTGATCAATATCGCAAGCGGCGGCCTGAGCATTGCCGCAGTGATCGCCTCGCTGTTACTGGTGGACCGCATCGGACGGAGACCGATACTCCTCATCGGCTCGATCGGCATGGCTGTTACGCTGGCGCTGGTCACGTACGCGTTCGTGAATGCATCAACGGCGCCCGACGGCAGCCTCAGCCTGGAGGGACTTTACGGCCCCCTGGCGCTTGTCGCAGCAAACGTCTACGTCATGTTCTTCAATTTCTCATGGGGCCCCGTCATGTGGGTCATGCTCGGCGAGATGTTCCCGAACCAGATTCGTGGCACCGGGCTTGCCGTGTCCGGCTTGGCACAATGGGGCTCCAATTTCGGCATAACGATCACGTTTCCGATCATGCTCACGGGCATTGGGCTCGCGGGAGCCTATGGTTTCTACACGGTGTGCGCGGTACTTTCGATCGTATTCGTCATCAGGATGGTCCATGAGACCCGCGGTATCGAACTGGAAGATATGCAGGGATGAGGTAACAGAAATGACAATGACACGACGCGAATTCAATAAAGCGAGCCTGGGTGCGTTCTCACTCGCCGCCTTCGGCGGCACCGCGCTGGCCGGGCCGGAGCACCTCATCAGGAAGGCGATTCCTTCGTCTGGCGAGACCGTGCCCATTATCGGCCTGGGTACCAATCGTTACGGGGTCGGTAACGACGTCGAAAAGCGCGCGGTCCTGCGCGCCGCCCTCAGCCGCTTCCACGAGTTGGGAGGCACCGTCATTGACACCGCGCCCATGTACCGCAGTTCGGAGTCGGTTCTCGGCGACCTTATCGCGGATCTCGGCATCCGGGACGACTTGTTCGTCGCGACCAAGACCGACGAGGCCGGCGGCGCGGCTGCGACCGTGGCCCAGATGAAGCGCTCGCAGGACGTGTTGAAAACATCGACGATCGACCTGATGCAGGTTCACAACCTGATTAATTGGCAGGAAGTATTGCCGGTCCTGCGCGAATGGCAGCAGGAAGGGCTGGTGCGCTACATCGGGATCACCACATCGCGCGCCAACCAGTACGAGGAATTCGAGAAGGTCATGCGCCAGGAAGAACTCGACTTCATCCAGATCAACTATTCGCTGGAGCAGCGCGAAGCGGCGGAACGCATCCTGCCGCTTGCCGCCGATCGAGGTGCTGGTGTCATTATCAATCGCGCCTTCGGAGGCGGAAGAATTTTCGAGAAGGTCGGCGATCAGCCGCTGCCCGCGTGGGCACATGAATTTGGTTGTGAAAGCTGGGCGCAGTTCCTGCTCAAGTACGCCATCGGACACCCGGCGGCGACGCTGAGTATCCCCGGCATGACCAAGTTGCACCACGTAGACGACAACTTCGGCGCGGCCCACGGTCGTCTGCCGGATGCAAAGGAGCGCAAGCGCCAGGAAGCCTTCTTCGACGCGCTCTAAGCGTCCTTACAGGGCTTTGGCGCGTTCGATAGCCTCGACAATGAGCTGCTTTGCGTCCTCGGCCCCGTGCCAGTCGCCAATCTTGACCCACTTGCCCGGTTCGAGATCCTTGTAGTGCTCGAAGAAGTGCTCGATCTGCTCCAGCGTGATTTCGGGCAGGTCGGTGTGGGTCAGCACATGGTCGTAGCGCTTGGTGAGCGCGTGTGAAGGCACGGCGATCACTTTCTCGTCCTGCCCGGCGTTGTCTTCCATGATCAGCACACCGACCGGTCGCACGTTGATGACGCAGCTCGGAACGAGTTCGCGCGTGTTGATGACGAGCACGTCAATGGGATCGCCGTCTTCTGACAGGGTGTGCGGCACGAAGCCATAGTTACCGGGGTATGACATCGGCGTATACAGGAAGCGGTCGACGACGAGGGTACCGGCATCCTTGTCCAGCTCGTACTTGATCGGCTGGCCGCCCAGCGGCACTTCGATGATGACGTTGACATCTTCTGGCGGATTCACACCGATCGGGATCGCGTCAATGCGCATGGTCCGGAACTCCTTTCTAGGTCCGGCGGTATTCTAAAGGCGATCTCAGGTGTTTAACAGCACCGCTGCGGCAAGCAATAGCACGACCACGAGACCCTGCAGCGCAACCCGCTCCCACATGAATTTTTCGGCATGCTCCTTGTCGTAGGTGCCGCCACGCGCCATGGACCGCAGGCCCAGCGACAGGACGACGATGGTCGCAATAAGTGCGGCGATGACCAGTACGTTTACGATTGACATGGAACCCTCCTGAGATGACATCTGTACGAGGTCGTACCACTTCACCATACGCCGGGACTCCTGTCGCACAATCGAGGCTTATACGGACCTCGGCAGGTTCGCGCCCGTGATGGCGCGTCGTGCGTTGCGGTGAGACCAGACGCCAGGTGCTGCAAAGCGGACGGAACTCATCCGCACGCACGCTGCCAAATAACGCATAATAACGGTCCTCTCCGACTCGCCTTTTGCGGAATCACAATGCAAGTGGTCAGGTATATTTTACTCTTGATGATCGCCAGCTCGTCCGGCGCGTTCGCGCAGGATGGCCCGTGGAGCGATGCGGCTATCGCGGTCGAAACGACTACTGTAGAGGTCACCACGCTCGAATCCTCGGTCAAGGCCATCGGCACGCTCACGGCGGAGGCCTCCGCCACGCTGCGCGCGGAAGTTCCTGGACAGATTCTTGCGGTGCACTTCCGCGAGGGCGAGCACCTGGTGGCCGGAGCGAGACTGTATTCGATCGAGGCCACCGTGCTCGAAGCCGAGGTCAACGAGGCGCGCGCCAATATGCATCGCAGTAAAGCCGCCCTGGCACGCGCCGAGGAACTGCACGCCAAGCAGTTGATCTCCGGAACCGACTACGACTCGGCGCGGGCAAATTACGACGTCGACGCCGCCCGGCTCCGGTCCTCACAGGCCAGGCTGGCGAAGACGGTCATCCGCGCACCGTTTGACGGCTTCGCCGGACTGCGGCGAATCAACGTTGGCGATTACGCAACAGTTGGGCAGGAGCTGGTTGATGTCGTACAACTGGATCCGCTGCGCGTCGATTTCAGCGTGCCGGAGATCCTGTTGCCGAAGGTCAAGTCAGGCCTTGCCGTAGACGTCACGGTTGACGCATACCCTGATGAGGTCTTCTCGGGATCCGTCATTGCGGTTGCACCGAAAACCGATGTCCAGGGCCACAGCCTCGAAGTGCGGGCCAGCCTGCCTAATGCCGAACTCAAGCTGCGCCCCGGACTGTTCGTGCGTATCTCGATATCACTGGGCGCAAAGGCCGACGCGATCGTCATTCCGGAACAGGCTATCTGGCCGGTTGGCCAGGACAAGACGGTCTTTGTCGTGGACGGTGAGAAGGCCGAGCAGCGTAGCGTCAAGATTGGCGTACGCCAGCCAGGCCTCGTAGAGATAACGCAGGGCCTCAGTGCCGGCGAGGTCGTAGTGACGGCAGGGCAAATGAAGTTGCACGACGGCGCGAGGGTTCGCGCCGTCGCTGATGCATCGTCCGGCTCGATCTAGCCAGCGATGCAATGACACTCCCGGAACTGTCAATCCGTCGCCCCGTCCTCGCGACCGTGATGAGCCTTATCATTGTCCTGATCGGACTGATCAGCTACGACCGGCTCTCCGTACGCCTGATCCCCAACGTAGACGAACCGATCGTCACGGTAGCGACCACCTACCCCGGCGCCAACGCGCAGGTCATCGAGTCCCAGATAACCAAGCCCATCGAGGACGCACTGTCGGGGATCGAGGGGATTGACTACATCAGCTCGGTAAGCCGCGCGGAAAGCAGCCAGGTAACGGTTCGCTTCAAGCTGGATCGGGACCCCGATGCCGCGGCGGGTGACGTGCGCGATCGTGTTGCACAATCGCGCCGGGCGCTGCCCGAGGAAGCCAACGAACCTATTGTCCAGAAGCAGGAGTCGGATGCCCAGCCAATCATGTACCTGGCCTTCTCTTCCGATCGGCACGACCTGATCGAGATAGCGGATATCGCCGTGCGGCTCGTAAAAGACCGTATCCAGACGATCCCCGGCGTTGCCGAGGCTCAGGTCTATGGAAATCGCTACGCAATGCGTATCTGGTTGCAGCCGGATCGCCTTGCCGGCTACCAGCTTACGCCACTGGATATTGAAAGCGCTTTGCGAGCCCAGAATATTGAAGTACCTGCCGGCCGCATCGAGAGCTTTGATCGCGAATTCACCGTACTGGCCGAAACCGATCTGCGTGAGCCCCAGCAGTTCGCAAACATTGTCGTCAAGGAAACCGACAAGTTCCTCGTGAGGCTCGGCGATGTGGCACGCGTCGAACTCGGCGCCGACGACTCGCGTTTCCGCGCACGTTTCAACAATCGCAACGCGGTACCGCTCGGTATCGTCAAGCAGGCGGTCGCCAACCCGCTAGAGATATCTCTTGCAGTCCAGGAGTTGTTGCCGAAAATTTCTGCGTCGCTGCCAACCGGGATGAAGGTCGAGGTCGCCCACGACACAACCGTGTTTATCGAGCGTTCGATACGCGAGGTATACGTGACGGTTGCCGAAGCCGTGGTGCTGGTGATCCTCGTCATCTTCCTGTTCCTGCGCAACTGGCGAGCCGTGCTGGTCCCATTGGTCACCATTCCCGTATCCCTCGTTGGCGCTTTTGCCCTGATGTACATGCTGGGATTTTCGATCAACACGCTGTCATTGCTGGCAATGGTGCTGGCGATCGGACTGGTCGTCGATGACGCGATCGTCATGCTCGAGAACATCTATCGGCATATTGAGAATGGCATGGACCCCGTCAAGGCAGCCTTCACCGGCAGTCGCGAAATCGCGTTTGCCGTCGTCGCGATGACGATCACCCTTGCAGCCGTGTACTTGCCTTTCGCGTTCTCGACCGGCCGCAGTGGCAGACTGTTTATCGAGTTTGCATTGACGCTCGCCGGTGCGGTTCTCGTTTCCGGATTCGTCGCGCTGACATTGTCACCGATGATGTGCTCGAGGCTGCTGCATCACGAGGAAAAACACGGCCGCCTGTTTGAGATTGGCGAGCGAGCGCTGCGCAGCCTGGACAGGGGTTACCACGCATTGCTCGGCAGGTTGCTCAAGCGCAGTGGGCTCGTTGTTGCAGGCGCCGTCGCACTTATTGCCGCGATGGGATTTCTGTTCTCGACACTGCCGCATGAGCTCGCACCGGCCGAAGATACGGGTACGGTCATGGGTGTCGGACTTGCGCCCGAAGGGGCAACGATCAATTACACGGATCGCTATGCGCAACAGCTGGTTGATATCTTTGCGGCATTGCCCGAACAAAAGCGCTTCTTCAGCTTCACGGGATTTAACGGCGTAACCAACTCCATGACTTTCGTGACTCTCACTGACTGGCGTGACCGCGAGCGCAGTACGCAGCAGATCAAGGGCGCTCTGTTCCCGCAATTTTCTGAAATCACCGGCATCATGGCTTTCCCGCTCACAGCGCCGCCACTCGGCGTGCGCGACTTCGGACAGCCTGTGCGATTTATTGTCCAGAGCACGCTCACCTGGGCCGAACTCGATGAAATCGCGCAGCGCCTGGTCATGAAGATGCGTGAGAATCCCAACCTGATGAACCCGGACTCCGACCTGCGACTGAACAAGCCGGAACTCAGGATTGACGTCAATCGCGACAAGATTTCAGCGGTTGGTGCCAGTGTCGTCGAGGTTGGCCATACGCTGGAAACCATGCTCGGCGGACGCAACGTCACGCGCTTCAAGATTGGTTCGGAACAATACGATGTCATCGTGCAGATTGAGGACGACTCGAGGCGGACGCCGGTTGACCTGAGCAACATCTTCGTCCGCGGCGATAACGACTCGATGATCCAGCTGCAGAACCTCGCGACCGTCACGGAGACGGTCGCTGCCAAGGAACTCAACCACTTCAACAAGTTGCGCTCCGCCACGATATCAGCCGGACTGCAACCCGGGTACTCCATAGGCGAAGCCATCGAATGGCTCGAAGGCGCGTTGCAGGAAGTGGCACCCGAGGCCCTCTATGACCTGGGCGGACAGTCCCGCGAGTTTCGCGAGTCTGCGTCCGGCGCTTCCCTGCTCATGGGGTTGGCCCTGCTGTTTATCTACCTCGTGCTTGCCGCACAGTTCGAGAGCTTTGTCGATCCGCTAATCATTCTCGTGTCGGTACCGCTCGCCATGTTCGGCGCATTCCTGTGCCTGGCAGCAATTAATGCAGGAAACGAAATGGGATGGTGGCAGGTGGTCACCTCCTGGAATATCTACACCCAGATCGGGGCTGTAACGCTGGTCGGGCTCATTTCGAAACACGGCATCCTGATCGTCGAGTTCTCGAATCAGTTGCGTGAATCCGGAATGGCCAAGGCCGATGCCGTGCTCCAGGCGGCCAGCCAGCGGCTGCGACCGATCCTGATGACGACCGGCGCGATGGTCCTCGGCGCTATCCCCCTCGCATTTGCGAGCGGTGCCGGCGCAGAGGCGCGCCACCAGATCGGCTGGGTGATCGTCGGTGGCATGAGTTTTGGGACACTGTTCACGCTGTTCGTCGTTCCCATCGTCTACCTGCTACTGGCCGGCCGGCACGACGAGAATGTGCGCGAACAGCACGCTACTCAATTGCCGGTACAGTCTTGAGGTAGGCGGCGATCGCCTGCCGGTCGGCCGGGCTCAGCTGCGCCATGTTTTCCTGCACAGCGACCATCGTGCCGCCAACCGTGTCGTAGTCCGGGGTCAGTCCTGACTCGAGGTAGTACGCGATATCGCTGGCCGACCAGGACCCGATGTTCTCCCCGCCCGGCGTGATGTTCGGAACACGGCCCTTGCCTTCCGGGTTCGGCGCGCCGGCCAGCCATCGATCCGTCAGCAGCCCACCCAGTCGATCGCGAGCGGTATGGCATTCACCGCAGTGTCCCATGCCTTCAACCAGTTCCCGTCCATGCTCAACCAGCGGGTCGTCGGTCGCGGACGGCAGGATCGGTTCCGCATCCAGGTACAGGCGCTTCCAGGCCCCTAATCCTCTTCTCACAGACCAGGGAAACGACAGTGCATGGTCTTGCGTGCGCCCCGCAACGGCAGGCAGCGTATCGAGGTACGCCTTCAGGTCCATGACATCCTCGGTAGCTGCTTTGGCGTAGGAGCCGAACGGGAACGAGGGGTAGTAGTGCCGGCCATCTGGCGACACCCCTCGTTGCATAGCGTTGACGAATTCGAGCATCGACCAGCCGCCAATCCCGTCCGCGTGCTTCGAAATATTCGGCACTCTGAATACGCCGTAGGGTGACTCAAGTTCCAAACCGCCGCCGAGCAGCAATTTTTCAGCGCCTTTGGCCTGCTTGCCACCGACCGGCGTCGCGTGGCAGGACGCGCACCCGCCCGCCCAGAAGACGCGTTCGCCGGCGCTCGCGTTGGGCGAGTGGTTTGGCAGGTCCTGCTCCGACATGGTCAAGGGCGCAGTGACCCACCACCCTGCGAGCAGGAGAATCAACAGGGATGCGACGGCAAGGCGACGCACTGGCTTCAGCCTCGCCCGGGACTAGTCTTCGATGCGGTAGGTGTCGTGGCAGTCCTTGCACTTGCCGAAGATGGGGCCGATCGAACCCTTTGCATCCTCCAGCGTGGCCGGATTTGCGGCGATCGCCGCGTCGACCGCGTCGCGCCATGCAGCGAGTGCCGCATCGAACCCGGCACGATCTTCCCAGATAGCGGGCGCGGCTTCCGTGTCCTCACCGGTTTCGCTGCCTTCCGGGAAGAGGTCTCCAAACCGGGCAGCGGCGCTGGCCCAGACCTCGAGCGACTCCATCGCCGCAGCGCTGTCATAGTCCGTCTCGCCCTTGAGCATTGGACCGAGAACCTTGGCGGCGTCGCGGACGCCTTCCATTAATTCGTGGCGCTCATGCTGCGGCGTACCGGCAACCGCCATCGAGGTGAAGATCAGGACGGACGCGAGGGTCAGTGACATCAGGGTTTCTTTGTAAGGCATGTGCTGTAGCTTCTCTTTGTGACGATTGGAAAACGGTGTGACAGGGAAATCTACTACAAGTTGCGGGTCGCTGCGATCCACTCACGCACGGTGGTCTCTATGAACGGCAAGGGCGTGGAAGCAACATCCAGTACCGTCTGGTTGAAGTCCCGGATATCGAACCTGTCGCCCAGCTGCTCCCTGGCCTCCTCGCGTAGCGCGAGAATCCTGAGCTGGCCGAGCTTGTAGCCCAAGGCCTGGGCCGGCCACACCGCATAACGCTCTATCTCCGATGTCGACGTTGCCGCGTCCAGGCCTTCGGTTTCGACCATGTAGTTGATGGCCTCCTCGCGCGACCATTTCTTCGCATGCATACCCGTATCCACGACCAGCCGCACGGCACGATGCAGCTCCGCCTGCAGCCGCCCGAGATCGCCGTAGGGGTCGTCGGAGTACATGCCCATCTCGGCAGCGAGTTGCTCGGCATACAGCGCCCAGCCTTCGCCACTCGTATTCGACCACAGCGCCTTCAACAGCGGCGGCACGTCCAGTTCCATGGCGGTCGCGCCATCCAGGTGATGACCAGGAACAGCCTCATGAAAGCTCAGGGTCGGCAGCGTCCAGCTTGGATGCAATGTCGTGTCGCGCAGGTTGATGAAGTAGTAGCCGGGCCGCGATCCGTCCGGTGCCGGGTTGTTGTAATAGCCCATCGGCGCAGAATCCTGGCTGAACTCGGGCACCATGCGTACCTCGACAGGATGCTGCGGCAATCTGCGGAACCAGTTCGGCAGCTCTGTGTACATGCGATCGACCTGCTCACGCACATAGGTCAGCAACGCTTCTTTACCGTCGCTGTCGTTAGCGAACAGGAACCGCTCTTCGACGTTGAGTCTCTGCAGGCGGTCGCCAACCGACCCATCCACGTAACCTTCCGCCCGCAGTATCTCGTCCATCTCGGCGGTGATGCGCGCCACCTCGTCGAGACCCGTCTGGTGAATCTCGCCCGCCGACAAATCGGAGTCGGTCATATGACGGATCATCGCCGCGTACAGCGCTTCCCCATTCGGCAAACGCCAGACACCCGCGTCATGAGGCGCGATCGAACGGACCTCGCCCAGGTAGGCCGCGATTCCCGCGTACGCGGGCAGAATGTCGGCATCGATAATCCGCAATGCGCGATCAGCGTAGTCAGCGCTGCCTTCTATGCCGGCTGTCTCGAGACGTTCCTTGAACGATAGGTAGATCGCATTGTTGCCGGCGCCCGGCGCGATAAACGCTTCAGTGACGGCAAGTGATTTCTCCACAACGAAATCCGGGGGCACGGCACCCTGTTGAACGCTATGACGAAAGCTTTCCAGCGCACCTTCAAGGGCAGCTTTTGCGCTCTTGAGCCTTGCCAGGAACGCTTCCGCATCGGCTGCGCTTTGGACCGGCTGCTGCGCATTCAGGAAATTCGGAATATCCACCGTGGGCCCGGAGTTCTGGATTATCGGGTACGGCGTGTACCACAAGGTCCAGGCGCCGGCGGTCGTCCCGTAGTCCACAACACGCGAGGGCCCCAGTGCTCCTGCAAACAGGGTTGTGAGTACGGCGTGACTGCGTTTTCGACCCGCGTCCAGGGAGCCCGGGTCTATCGCCTGCAGCTTCGCGAGTGCGGCCTCAAGGGCGGCGTTGCGAGCGGCGTTGCCTGCTACCGAGCGATCCATCATGCGCGTGTACGTGCCGGGCACGTCGGACTCGGGAACGCCAAGCTGGGTAGCCGCCTCAGGCACGTGATTAAAATAGGCTGCGGACATGTCAGCAACAGCCGCATCAAACACCTTGGCCGAAAGCTGCACATCGTCGGCGAGCGTTGCAGAATCGTCCGATGTGCCACAGGCCGACAGGACAGCACACGCGACAAGTACAATGCAGAGCTTTGATCTCATTGGGACCCCCGGAGAAGTTATGCGGATAGCGCGCCGATTGCGGAGCACGACGTAATTCCTGGCCGCCTATCATACGCAACATGGGGGCTTGCGCCATGATCGGTTCCCGCGGTGCCGGACAAGTTGCGCGCCGCACCGTGCCCGTGTACTTTCTGGTCACTGCAGAAGCCGAGCCGGCTTCGCAGACTCTCACCAAAAACAATGATGAAGGGGTTCACCGTATGAGATCCAGTACCCGAATTACAAAGGTCGGACGCACAGCTTTGCTGGCGAGCGTCGTTAGTCTCGCCGCACTGCCAGGGTTGGCGTTTGCCGAGAATGGCGATCGCAGTCACGTGTTTCGACCTGCTCCGGAACCAGTGGACGCAGGCCCTCTGACAGGCGCCGCAATTGCCGAGCCCAACGAGTTCAACCTTGACGACTACGTCGGGTTCACCTTCCGTGGAAAGTCTATCTTCCCCCTGGACCTCGTGGTCAACCAGATCTGGAGTGGCTACACGAACTCGGTCAATGGCAACCAGATTACGTTTGCTTTTGCCGAGGGCGATCACCTCACCGGGCTTTTTAACAATCCGAATTATGGCTTTACCGCAGGCAACGGCGTAAACGCATTCTCCGAGCGGCAGCGAGCGGCCGCAAGAACAAGCATTTCACTCTGGGATGACGTCACCGCTGCCCGGTTCGTCGAGAAGAACGGCCGCGGCGCGGATATTCTCTTCGCCAACAGCCTCGACCCGGCACAGGCTTATGCCTACTACCCGGAATACGCCTTTACGAACGCGAAGGGCTGGAAGTTCTTCGGGGACATCTTCGTCGCCGACCCGAATTTCAACTGGACCAATAACTGGCTCGGTTTCAATGGCTACGGCGCCACGACGCTGGTGCACGAAATCGGGCACTCGCTTGGCCTGAGTCACCCTGGCGCCTACAACGGTGCAGGTGCAACAACCTACGCCGACCAGGCGGAGTATGCGCAAGACAGCGAGCAGTACTCGATCATGTCGTACTGGAGCCCGGGCGAGACCGGCGCCTCGATTGTCGACTGGAGCACGTTCTTCTTCGGCAATGCCCAGACGCCCATGCTGCACGACATTATCTCGATCCAGGCTGCGTACGGTGCGGATCCCGCGACTCGCGCCGGCGACACGGTCTATGGCTTCAACTCGACGGCTGACAGGGCGGTGTACGATTTCTCTCAGAACATCTACCCCAACCTGGCCATCTACGATGCCGGCGGCATCGACACTATTGACCTTTCCGGGTTCAATGCGAGCGTCTTCCTCGACCTGCGCGATGGAAAATTCAGCTCTGCGGGACAGGCCGTACCGTCTGAAGCCGAGGTCAACGCGGCTCGTGCCAGCCTGGCCGCGGAAACCGGCATTTCGCTCGGTCCCATCTCTCAAGCGACGATTGACGGCGTCAGCGCCAGCTACATCGCGAACAACGAGTTCAACCTCTGGTGGGACACCGGCGTGGGCGGTCTCTTTACGACGATCCGCTACAACCTTGCGATTGCCTACGGTACGGTCATAGAAAACGCCATTGGCGGTTCGGCTCGTGACCTGTTGATCGGCAACCTGGCGAGCAATAGCCTGGTTGGTAACGATGGCGACGATGTTCTGGATGGACTTGCCGGTGCTGACACCTACGAAGGCGGTGCCGGCGCGGACGAGTTCCTGTTCTCAACGATAGAAGCCGGCGATGCGATCGTGGACTTCACCAGCGGCGAGGACTCGATCAACCTCGCACCGACAGGCGTGAGTTTTGCGTTCATCGGCAATGCGGCGTTCTCGGGCGTCGCTGGCGAGCTGCGGTATGACGGCAGCAACCTGCTTGGTGACGTTGACGGCGACGGCGCAGCTGACCTGAGCATCGATCTGCGCGGCAGTTCACTGGCAGCGAGCGATCTCACGCTGTGACGGTCGTTTAGCGCGGTAGATCCGTGAATGAGAAAGGCCCCCACCAGGGGGGGTATAGATATATCCCCGAGAAAAAAACACCCTCCACCTCTGCATGCAACACGCAGGGGTGAGAGGGTTCTTTCTTTATCCAGAACGGAAAATTAGTTGCGGTCAGTTACCTGGAGGGCAGCTTTCACCGGAAGCGGTCGTTCGAACGGCGGATTTTTCTAGGCGGCTGGCAGACCGCTATCGGCCGAGGCTGTGTAGACTGTAGCTAAAGGACTGCGACCTCCCCATACCTTAAGTTGGTGAATCGAGTCAGCACGCAATTGTGTCTTGAGTTCTTGCCAGTCGGCAGACGCCAAGAACTGGAGATCTCAACATTCTGTTACTTTCCACAGAACAGCTATTTGCGTACGACACTACAAGTGGCAGGCAACAACGGCTGCTGACAACCAAACGATATTCGACCGTTTCCTGCAAGTATGTGCGAGTTCCGCCGCCGTCCGCTGAGGACCTCGCTAACGTTGGGATCTCTACTTTGGAATGGTCAGCTTGGCCACGGAGCTTGGGCATTGACAGCGTACAAATTGTTCCACTTGCTTGATCGCTGACCAAATATGGGATATAGTGCCCAAAAACGTGCTTGGACCTTTGTAGCACAATTAACAAGAAGTGGCTTTCAACCATCAGTAGTCGGAGTGGGTTCCGTGGATGTGAATAGAATACGGCTTACCCTTGTTCACGTTAATACCCAGACATTTGAGCATCGATAGGTCGTGAGAATTGCCACGGTTCTTGTGTTCGTAGTGCTCGGAGCTGCTGGAATTTACCTATTTGCCTCTAACGACGACGAATCCGCGTCTGTCGGATTTGTTAGTGATCGTTCGGACGGCTCTTCAGAAAGAGGGCATGGCAAAATACCCGACGGCGATGCGAAGGCACCAGCTAGCGGCGAACTCGGTGACCTGCCACCGAGACTTTTTGTCGAATTCGAAGGCTCTGATCAGCTATTTGCCGATATGTCTGACAGCCAACTCAGCCGGCCAGAAGTCCAGGCATTCCTTGCTGAACGTCATATTCTGGCATATCGGATTGTAAGCGCGAACAGCGACCAATTGCGCAGCAATATTAGGGATTTTCCGGCTGTTATGAGTTTTGATATTCGGTTGCTGGATTCCGAACCGATCACCTTGGTTACGAGCGCAGCTACGGAGCATAATGAGGGCTGGCAGTCTGGATACGCAACGTGGATCGGTGGCGTCGACGGCGATGAGGCTAGTAGTGCCACGCTATTCGTCGCCCCCGATGGATCAGTCAATGGGCAAGTGCGCACAATTGCCAATGGCCGAGTGAAGATTGAGAACATACCGGGAACTGCAGCTCATCTGATATGGCAACGGGCACCTGGATTCGGAAAGACACCCGATTAGCTAGGAGAGCATCGATGAACTATAGAGTCTTGCCTGCGGCACTATTCCTATCGTTTCTCGCATCACAATCGATAGCGGGAACAAACATAGATATTCTACTTACGTTCTCAGACGACACGAACATGAGTCTCACTGAGAAGACACAGCTCGCTGTGGAAGTTCAGGCTAAGATCGGTCTAGTTTATGGCTTAGATATCGCAGGATTGACGCTTCCAAGTCAACTGCTCAACGACCAAACAGTGAGAGTACGTCCGCTGTTAGCCGATCTTTCGTACGAAGCCGCCGACGGGAGTTCAGGCGATGCCCTCGCTTGGATGAAGGATGAAAACAACAAGATACCAACTTCCCCTCTCCGGCTTGCCAGAGACGGTTTACTGGGAGCGCCGGGGGCAGACATTGTAATAATGGTAGTTCCATCCACTACAAGCCCCGATTGCGGAGCTGCATTTCCGATTCCACTTTTTGCTACCGAATTACACAGAGAGAATAATGCATTCGCTGTGGTCGTAGCGGAAGATCTTGAACCTGACTGCGATGATGACCTTTCATTTCCCCATGAAGTAGGTCATGTACTGTACGCAGAGCATGAAGTCGTCCTCGATCAGGGCGGCAGCGTCACGGATACTAATGGCAGCATCGTGGCGCCGGATCATAGAAACCACGCCATTCAGAGCAACCAGACAAGCTTGAAGTCGTTAATGTGGGACGGGCTCGAAATTGACGGGTCGAATACGGAGTGGCTATCCGGTCACCTCGGACAGATGACAGGTGATGACAGCAACAATGTCGCGTTCTTCTCTGAGATTTCGTTTGATATCGTTTCAAACTACCGGAAACCACAAGAAGAGGAGGTTACGGTTTTTTGGCTACCGCTTTGTTTCGGAGACGGAGCCATCTATCCATCTCTGCAGCTTGCACTGAGTAGTGGCGGAGTCTCATATCAGGTTAACAGTGGAACAGGAGCCCCAGGAATACAGGTTTGCTTCGCAATAGCTGTTGAAACAAGCCAATAATACGCGAGTGCCCCCAATCTGAACGCTCTAGTGTTTTCGGCGCTGATCCTACCATTGACAATCCGCTTGGCTTAGAGTGCCCAGTTAGGCAACGTGAATTTCATACAGTTTGCGCATCTAGTTTTGCGGTCCACAAGGATAGCAGCAGAGGCGGAGTTGATATGTACTTCGGTACCAACCGACATTTTGCGTAAGATGCAATTTCTCCTTCGGACCACTTAATCCGACCCTCGAGTCGCATCGCCCCCTCCAGTTATTAGCTGCCTGCCAGCCGTCCAAAAAAATCTGCCGTTCGAATGACCGCTTCCGGGGATAGCTGACATCCAGGCAACTGACCGCAACTTATTTTCAAATTCCGGACAAAGAAAGAAACCCTCTCACCCCTGCGTGTTGCGTGCAGAGGTGGAGGGTGTTTTTTTCTAGGGGATATATCTATACCCCGCCCCACCAGGGGGCCTTTTTATTGGATACGGAATCGGCTGCTGAGGAACCGGACGGGCCTCCCGCTAGTTGTCGATCTCGACGGCCCCGATATCGCCGAGCAGGTCCGCTGGCCTCGCGTTACCGTGTTGATCGCCTTGCAGCGGAACAACGGTTACGTTCCTCTCGGATAGCGCCATCGTTATGCCGTTGAAGTTGCTTTGACCGAGGCCGAACAGAGCGATCCAGGCATCGTCATTTATCGTCGCCGGCGCCAGGTCGCCGATCTGGCTCACGTCGACGCCGGCGATCCGGTTTGTCAGCGCCAGGTCGAGATGGTGCCAGAACTCGATGTAGGCATGGTTGTATTCGAACTGCGGCCAGGTCTGTGCAGGACCGCACCAAAACGCCTGTTCGATCGTGTTAATCGTGACGTTGTCGCAGTTGGTGTATTGCTGGACGCCGGCGGTGTCCGGATCGACATCCGCCAAGTAGCCTTCGAAATGGGCCCTGAACTCGTTCGCAAAAGCGGGCTGGCCATAGGCGTCCTGGATCTGCTGCAGCATCAGCGGGAGCAGGAGCGGGTTCCTGCCTTCATCGTGCGGCCCGGCGAGTTCTGCAAGAACCTCGGCCAGGTTGTAGTCTCCGGCAGGGAGTTGGTCCAGGGCGGAACCGACAGGGTCGTAGTAAAGCACTGCAAACGGATCGGCCACGACACCCGCAGAATTGACCAGTGATGAGAGCGTGGCATTGCCGACGACCTCACCGACGAGTACACCATCCAAATCACCCACTTGCGGGTAATGCTTGCGGGACAGCGACGCCCAGCCCGGCTCACCAATCGGTACCAGTATCTGGCTGAGATCAATGACCCCGATCCGGTTGTATCCCAGGCTGCGGAATTCGAACACGGACCCGCTGAATATATCGTGCGGATAGACTTCGCCGATCGTATAGCCACCCGGACCGATGCCGTCGATCGCGTGAACCGTGTTTCCGACGACGATCGAATGACCGATCATCATGTCTTCCACGGCATGGGCGTTGCCGATCGTCGCGGCAATGCCGCCCGCCAGGTTCGCCTTGTCCAGTTCGTTCGTCCGCGGTTTGCCGAACACCTGGTTTTCGACAATGGTACTGCCCTTGACCTTCATGTACCCGTTGGACATATACAGGCCGGCTCCGCGCCAGTAACCGATATCCAGGAGGCTGAACAGGAACGGCGGCAGTGCCGGCGGCTCGACGAGATTCCTCGCTATGGTGCTGTTCTCGACGTGGATCCTTGTGGATCGTCCGATGCCGCCGCCATCCGAATAGACGCCGGCACCGTATGCAAACAGTCCCGTGATCCGGTTCTCGGTAATCGCCGACCCGTTGATCGACGAAATGTCGGCGCCCGTGTGACGCCCGCCGACAGAGAAGACTCCGCCGCCGGCCGCGCCACCGCCGTAGACGGTGTTGCCGCTCACAGTACAGTTGCTCATCACGACCGTGTCGGCATAGACACCGCCGCCGTAAGCGCCCCCATCGCGAGACGTGTCGGCATCGTCGCCAACCGCGTGATTGTCGTAGATGCTGCAATCGCTCAGGGTCGCCGTACCCCAGACTGCGACCCCCGCACCTCTTGCGAGCGTCGACGTCTGGTTATCATCCGGGTGCTGACCGACATCGGCCGCCACGTCGAAGATACTGTGGCCGCCCGAGATCGAAACATTCCTCAAGGTGAGGTTACCCGCTACCGCGAGTACTCTTGCACTGTCTGCACCTGCCCAGCTCACGGTGATGCCATCGGGCAGACTCGATGCATCGATAACTACGTCCTTGTCCGCGAAGAGCGCCGATTTTCCGTAGTCGCGGTTGAAGTAACCCACCAGGAAAGAGATGTTGTTTGCGTTGTCAAAACCCATCACCTCGCCGGTGAGAACGGTGTGTTCCTCACCGACGAACACGAGGCTGATCGTGCTGCCGCTGAGCGTCTGATCGAAGGTGATCCTCTGGCCGGAGGCGGCGGACGCGAGAGCAGACCGCAGGGTCACTGTCCCCGCCGCGGGTGCGGCATCGTCCGCCAGGCTGTTTACGACAATCGGAGGCAGCGGGTTGAATCCTCCACCGTCACCGCCGCCACCGCCGCCGCAGGCGGAAAGCCCGCCAAGCGCGAGCAGACAGGACAGTGTAATCCCGATCATTCGGTGTGAACGGTAAAGAACAGAGCAGTAACGACTCATGGCAGCTCTCCAACATAGTCAGGTGCGCCCAAGATGACTATTTTCGGGCTGTAGAACACGAGTCTATACCCCTGGTCGCGCGGCCGTGCTCAGTACTTTCCCCTAAGGGCAAAGACAAAAGGCGCCCACAAGGGGCGCCTTTACGTAATCTGGCGGAGAAGGTGGCCGCAACGCTTATTCGGCCGTCGGGATCTTGCCAGCCAGCTTCTTGAGGCACTCGGTGCGCATCGCGATGTCCTCCTCGAGCAGTGCAATTTCGCTGAGAATCCTGGCCGCAATGCTCTCTTTGCGCGATTTCAATTTCATCAGCTCGTCCAGCTCCCCAAGCGCGGCAATGAGCTTCGGATGGGTTCTGAGGATCGTCCCGGTCGCATCGCCCGGCACATTGGTGCCCGCATCAACCTGGACCCTCGGGAACTTGTAAGTCCTGCTGGATGTCAGGAAAGAACCTTTGGGCCGGTCGTAGACGATTCTCAGCACCTCGACCTGGTTGATGTTGGTGACATAGTAGTCATCGATTTGCATGGGCTCGGTAACGCCCAGTTCATACAGCGTGGGATACGCACGGCTCTTTGTCATGTCGACAGCTCCCTGAAGATTCCTGGTGAATACGTTCGGGGGTATGTTCGCATGAAATGACAGCGCTGTCACATATTGCAGGGTATCCGGTTTGCCGGCCCTAGGCCGCCTCGCCTTTCGCCAGCGCGTGGACGTCGGAGGTCGTCAATCGCTGGCCGCCGATGGCCCAGTCACCGCTTTCGAACTCCTTGATACGGACCCAGGTAACCGGGCGCATGCTTTCGCCTTCGACGGCGACCATCGCCTCGGTGACCTTCTCGATCAGCGCTTCTTTCTGATCGGGTGTGAATACGTTCTTGATTACGTCGATTGTTACGAGTGGCATGTTACTTCTCCTACGTGAAATAGTGGTTGATTGGCTTCGTTCGGCGGCCCGCACTGCACCGCCAGTGAGATCATTCTTGCGCCAATGGCGCTTTCGCGCTTGGGGATTTCATGGAGATTTCATAACCTTTTCTAGGCGCCCTGCCAGGACTGTTCTATGCTGAGTCCATGATCTATTCATTCGGCTCAATGGAGCTCGACCTCGCCAAGGTCGAGCTTCGCGACAACGGCGAACCTCGCTCAATCGAGCCCCAGGTGTTCGCGCTTGTTGCCTATCTCGCCGAACACCGCGACCGCATGGTGTCGAGGGATGAACTGTTCGAGAAACTGTGGGAAGGCCGTATTGTGAGCGACTCGGCGCTGGCCAGCCGCATCAAGTCGGCGCGTCGGGTGCTGGGCGATGACGGCCGAACGCAGGCGATCATCAAAACGGTGCACGGGCAGGGTTTGCGTTTCATTGCCGACGTCCGGGTGCGGCATGCCCCGGCTATGGCGGCGCCCGGGGACATTGGCGAAGAGGCGGAGAAGGCAGCTTCCGAAGCGGCGCCCGATGCCACGTCCAGGCCATCGATCGCGGTCCTGCCGTTCCGCTCGACGGGGACCGAAGGCTGGTCCGCCATCGCCGACGGGTTACCGCACGACCTGATCACGGAGCTGGCCCGTCTTCGCTGGCTTTTCGTCGTGGCGCGGGGCTCGTCTTTCAGGCTACGCGATGACGACCTGGACCCGCGCGAGGTCGGACGATTGCTGGGTGTCCGGTACTGCCTGTCGGGTACGGTGGAGGTGTCCGGCAATCGCCTGGTCGTTATCACCGAGCTCGTTGATACCCGAGGCGGCGACGTCGTATGGGGGGAGCGCTACACAGGCGACGTGCAAGACGTCCACACGATGCGGGAGGAGATCCGTGTGAGTATCCTGGCGTCGCTCGAAATCCAGATTCCGTTGCATGAGGCGAACCGGGCGCGGCTGATCTCGCCCGAGAACATGGATGCGTGGTCGGCCTATCATCTCGGGCTGCAGCACATCTATGGGTTCAACCGGCGGGATAATGCGCTCGCAGCGGAGCTTTTCAGCCGGGCCGTCGATCTGGATGCCGGGTTCGCCCGGGCACATGCCGGCCTGTCTTTCGTGCATTTCCAGACGGCCTTCCTGCGCCAGACCGACGATATCGCGGGCGCCATCCAGCAGGCACGCGACTACGCGCAGCGCGGCGTCGATATAGACCCGCTGGACCCGTTCGTCAACTTCACGATGGGCCGCACCTACTGGCTCGAAGATGACCTCGACCGGTCACTCGCCTGGCTCGAACGCGCGACCTCGCTAAGCCCCAACTACGCGCAGGGAATCTACGCGCAAGCGTGGACCGAGTTCATGGGCGGTACCGCGGTCCCCGCCCGTCAGCACGTGGACCTTGCGATGCAACTGAGTCCGCTCGATCCCCTGCATTACGCGATGCTGGCGCTGCGGGGCCTGACGCATATCGCCGCCGGCGATGACCAGGCCGGGGCCGCATGGGCCGAGCGCGGAGCGCGTGCGCCCGGCGCGCACGCCCTGATCGCGATGATCGCGGCCGCCGCACAGTGTCTCGCTGGCAACAACAAGCATGCGCAGCGCTGGGCGGCCGAAGTGCGCAACAGGAACCCCAGGTTGACTCGCAAGGACTTCTTTGGCGCGTTCCCGATGAAGGCAGAGTCCATGCGCCAGCGGATGACAGCCGCTCTCGAATCGCTCGGGTTCTAGGTTTTGAGAGCTAGCGGCAAGCCCTGATACCCAGACCGCTGTTATCAACCTATGCTGCTCGCAGCGGGTTCTGGAAGTGGCTGCAAGGTGGGGATATGACCGACTACCCGGGACAGCGAGAGCGCATGGTACGACGCCAGATTGCGGGGCGTGGTGTGCGCTCGCCGAAAGTTCTGGAGGCAATGCGCAAGGTTCCCCGTGAGCGATTTCTGCCGCAGGGACAAGGTGTAAGGGCATACGACGATGCGCCGCTGCCGATCGGCGACGGTCAGACGATCTCGCAACCTTATGTCGTTGCTTACATGACCGAAGCACTGGCACTGGAGGGCGGGGAGAAAGTCCTGGAGATTGGCACAGGCTCCGGTTATGCCGCAGCCGTTCTTGCCGAGATCGCCGCTGATGTGTTCACGATAGAACGTATCGAGGCGCTCGCGACGATGGCAAGCACGGTTCTCGACGACCTGGGCTACGCAAACGTGCATGTGCGCCATGGCGATGGAACACTGGGCTGGCCCGAGCAAGCCCCGTTCGACGGCATTATCGTTACGGCTGGCGGCCCCGACATTCCAGAGACCCTGCAGCACCAGCTCAAGATCGGTGGGCGACTGGTTATGCCGGTCGGCAAGACCACCTGGTACCAGCAACTGGTGCGAGTAACCCGGGTTGGCGAAGCTGAATTCAGAACAGAAGACCTGATGCCCGTTCGTTTCGTGCCACTCATCGGCGAAGAAGGCTGGGCCTTGTAGCTGCCGTTGACGTTACGAAAATAAGTACTGCAATGGCGTATAGAGCCAATGCAACAAAGATCACGAAGACAAAGCCGAACTCGATCGCAAGCAACGTCGCAAGAACCGCGCTCATCACTGAGGCAAAGCCGTTGATGCCCCAGGCCCAGGGAATGAAATTAGGCGCAGTTGCGGCAACATGCTTGAGCCCCAGCGGAAACGGCATGCCCATTCCGATACCGAGCGGCGCAATCAATCCGAGCGAGATCACTATTTTCACAGGGTCCGAATAGCCGATACAGCGCGCAAAGATCAGGGGTAGCAGGATCGCGTACATGAGCGTAAGCACCGCGATGCCGCCGACGGCAATGGCGACAGGTGAGCGACCGCTACCCTCGAGTCTCGCCGCAAGGCTGTCCGACCAGGCGCTACCGAGCCCGGCAAATACGAGAAAACCACTTAAGACAACGGCAACCGAATACAACGGATGGCTCAGGAACAGGATGAACTTCTGGATGAACGCCATTTCTATGAACAGAAATGCCAGGCCGAGCAACAGAAAATAAGCACCCATGCGCGGCCCCGTACCGGTCGGCCAGTCACGCTTGACCCGGGAAAGCGGCAACAGGATCAGCACCACGCCCGCGATAACCGCCTGCAACAAGGTTGCGATCAGAATCAGGTAGCCCCATTCGATCAGCCCTGCGCCACCGAGCCGGCGCAGCGCGAAAACTTCGGGAAGCGTCGCCCATTTGAAAAAGTGAAAGTAGTACGGCCGGTTGTCCGTTGCGGGCCGTATGTAGAACTTGTAGCGCTCGGCGAATTCATCAGCGTGCGGTCCGAGTAGCGCCGTGGTGCCGTCGTAAAGATACGGCTCACGCAGCACGTTGAAGCGATTCGGATCGCTCGCCTGAATGCCGGGAAACCAGGCTGTATCGAATGAGCGCGCCTGTGCGAATTCCTGCAGCGCCTCGATTTCGTGGGTCGTGAACACGCCATTCTTGACGAGCAAGGTCGTCGTGTTCCAACTACGAATAACGGCGAGCCGCTGCCCGGGTTCGCGTACTCCCATCGTGCGCAGTGCATCGATCGCGGTTGCCACGAGCTTCAGGCCGTCGCGCGGCGGCGATTTCAACCAGCGCGTGATAGCGAGCATGCCACCGGACGTCGTGTGCTCTAGGTATTCGCGGATCGCCTCCACCGTATAGATATAACTTTCACGTTGCGCATGAACGCCGGCACCGGATGCGCCGAAGGAATCGAGCAGGCCGATGTGAATCAGGTCATATTGGCTACGGCTTCTTGCGACGAAACCGCGTGCTTCGCTGGTGTGCACGGTTACGCGTGGATTCTCGTAAACAAAGCCTGCGAATCCCGCGTACGTCTCAAGAACCAGTTTAGTCATGCGCGGATTGAGCTCCACCGCATCGACGCGGTTCGCGCCGTGATACAACGCCAGCAAGACGTCGCTGCCAGCGCCGGCACCGAGAACCAGGACGTCAGGCTCTTTGAGCAGCGCATAGGGCAAGGCAGCGGTGATATCACCCAGGTAGCCCAGCGAGTTCAGGTCGCCATCAAAGCGTGTGAGCGCACTCATGCCATCGGCGTCTGTAAACACGGCAAGCTGCTCAGGCGGGATGTGTTGAGTGTTGAAACTCAGGCCTGGCGCATGCCGAATCGGTACTGTCGGGCTCTCGACGACGGTGAGCAGTCCCAGCGGACTGGACGACACATCCAGTATCCGGCTATCGATTACCTGCAGCGCCTGACTGAGCCCCTTGTACTCCGAGACACGCAGGGCAAGCTGGTTTTGCACAATGCCACTGACCAGCAGTCCGAGCCAGACAAGCTGTACGGCCATCAGCGATGCGCGCGCGGAGGATCGCGTGCTCATGATGACCGACGCAACAAGCGGTAGCGTCATCAATACAAGGAGTGCATCCTGGGGAACGAGCACGAACAGCGTGCCGATAATCAGAACAGCGCCGAGACCCGCGCCAAAAAGATCGAAGAAGTAGATGCGACTGATGTCGCGACGCCTGCAGGTAAACGCCAGGCCAATACAGGCGGCGGCAAAGAAGAACGGCACGAAGAACACCAGGTAGATCAGGCTCAGATTAAGGAATTGCCTTGCGTCCCAGACGATCTCCAGCGCGTTGAAGGGCACACGCTGACCGAGCGCGAAGCACGCGACCATCGTAATACTGAAAAGCAGCGCACTGGCTGCAAAGGCGGCCTCGAACCTGGCCTCCAGTCGAGATTTGAAAATCGCGATGCAGGTGCCACTCGCGCCGTAGCCGAGCAACGCAAGGCTGATGATCATGTACGCAAAGTGGTGCCACTGCACGATGGACAGGACGCGCATCAACAACAGTTCGTAACCGATTGCCCCTGCGGAGACCAGCAACGTTGCAGGTAACAGCCGGCGCATGGCGACGCGCCTAGTGCTCGCCGGTCAACGGCACGAATAGGACGGCGCCGAATTGCCGGGTGACGATCTCTCCCTTTTCCGTCTTTTCGAGCAACAACAGCGTTTGCGTCATGAAGCGGCTGCCGACCGGGATGACCATGCGGCCACCTGGTTTCAGCTGTTCAATCAGAGGCGGCGGCACATGGCTGGCTGCAGCCGTGACAACGATAGCGTCAAACGGCCCATGTTCTTCCCAGCCGTAGTAGCCGTCACCGAGCCGGGTCGTAATGTTCTTATAACCAAGCCTGGCAAGGTCCGACTTTGCCCGGGTGGCAAGTGCGTCGATAATCTCGATGCTGTAGACATGGTCGACGAGTTCGGCGAGGACCGCCGCCTGGTATCCCGAACCAGTACCCACCTCAAGAACGACGTCATCGGCATCGGGGTCGACGAGCTCCGTCATGAGTGCAACGATATAGGGTTGCGAAATCGTCTGGCCATATCCGATCGGCAGCGGTCGGTTCTCGTACGCGAAGCGTCTCTGCGGTGGCGGCACGAGTTCGTGGCGTTTCACGGTATTCAGTGATGCCATCACAGCATCACTGACCCTCGCTTCGTCCGGATCGTCCACGAATTGCGCGTAGAGCCGCAGTTCTTCAACCATGGCGGCGCGCGCGGCCGTGTAGCCGGCATCTTCCGCGGCAGCAGCGATCGCTATGCACAACACCAGGTACGTCAGAATCTTCATTCAGACAAACATCCATGCGCCATAACCCACGACGAGGCGTTTATCACCCGTCGTATCCGCGGAATTTCTCAGGTCGAGCGTCGTCACTTTCATACCACGGCGTTTTGCGGCGATGAGCAGGCCGGCAATCGGCGTCGCACCGCAGGCCATATCGTGGTTTATCTGCCTGGCGTCGAGATCTTCGATGGCCTGGCAGGTCACCGCATCTATTGCGCGGGCCTCATCGTATTTCAGGTAATGGCTCAGGTCCGAACTGATCACGACCAGGGTTTCCGGCCCGCCCCACAGCGCGTCGAGCACCTGCGACACTTGTTCGGGCGTAGCATCGCCAACGACCACAGGAACGACGCAAAAGTCTTCCAGAAGCGCCTGTAGAAACGGCAGGTGCACCTCGAGGCTGTGCTCGTTCTGATGCGACTCGTCAAGAATCTGCACACCGGGGCAGTCCAGGCTGGCAATCGCCGTCTTGTCGAGTGGCACATCGCCCATGGGCGTGCGATATGCATCGGCGCTGCTCAGCGCCAGGCCATGTACAGGCATTCGGTGGCAGGGACCCATCAGGATCACGCGTCGATACTGATCGCGATACGGCTGTAGCCGCGCGTAAGCAGTGGCGGCCACGGGGCCCGAATAGACATACCCGGCGTGCGGCACGATAAGGGCCTTGGGCGCTGGGGTGCCGCGGCCCTGCGTCTCGTCAAGCAGCGTCGCTACGGTCGCGCTCAATTCTCCGGAATTCTCGGGGTAGAACTGACCGGCGACAGCCGGTGTCCGGATCAAGGTCATGGCTGTACTCCTGATCCACGTAGAATCTATTGTAGACCCCTGGCTCTTAGAACATATAGGTAGGTCTACGAGCCCTGGTATTGACAGAGCCCTGCAGAGCCCCCAGATCTTGCGGAAAGGTCCCATGGCAAAAACACGCGATATTTCCGGTATTTCCGGCCGTTACTGGCACCGACTCAACGATGGTCGACTGCAGTGCGACCTGTGTCCGCGTTATTGCAGGTTGCGTGATGGCCAGCGCGGCCTGTGTTTCGTACGCGGCCGAAGCGATGACGAGATCGTCCTGACCACCTACGGCCGCTCGAGCGGCTTTTGCATGGATCCGATCGAGAAGAAGCCGCTCAACCATTTCTTGCCACGCACGCCCGTATTGTCATTTGGTACGGCCGGCTGCAACCTTGCCTGCAAGTTCTGTCAGAACTGGGATATTTCGAAGTCGCGTGAGTTCGATCGGCTGCAGGCGAGCGCGACGCCGCGGTCGATTGCCAGTACCGCTGTCAGGACCGGGAGTCGCAGCGTCGCGTATACCTACAATGATCCCGTGATTTTTCTCGAGTACGCGGTCGACGTCGCGGAGGCTTGTCGTGAGCAAGGCATCAAAAACGTTGCCGTTACCGCCGGTTACATCACCGCGCAGGCACGCGCGGAATTTTTTCACTTCATGGACGCGGCCAATGTCGATCTGAAAGCGTTCACTGATCGCTTCTACTGGAACGTCTGCGGCGGACACCTGCAGCCCGTACTCGACACACTGCTGTACCTGAAAAACGAAACCGACATCTGGTTCGAACTCACAACACTGCTGATACCTGGCGAGAACGACTCCGAGGCGGAAATTGAGGCGATGACACAGTGGATCATGGAGCAACTGGGCGCGGACATACCATTGCATTTCACCGCGTTTCATCCCGACTGGAAGATGATGGCCACGCCGAGCACGCCAATAGATACGCTGACACGCGCACGCGAGATCGCACTCAAGGCCGGGCTGCGTTACGTGTACACGGGAAACGTTCGCGACTTCAAGGGCTCCAGCACCTACTGTCATGGCTGCGGTGAGATGCTGATCGGCCGCGACGGGTACGAGTTATCGACCTGGAACCTGGTACGCGCCGGTGCCGCTTCTGTCTGCAAGAACTGCGGTGCCGCAGTTGCAGGAGTGTTCGACGATCAACCCGGTACCTGGGGTTCGCGGCGTCAGCCGATCTACGCGATCAGTTAGCGGGATTCCGGCGGAAACGCACCACCTGGCGATTGTGAACTATCCCCAGCCGAGCTCTTCGAGACGGTCGTCATCGATGCCGAAATGGTGTGCGATTTCGTGAATCAGCGTCCTCGCGATTTCGCGGCGGAGTTCATCGGGCGGCAGGTCCAGTTCCAGGTGTGGGCGTCGGAAGATGTAGACGACATCAGGCAGCTCGCCGGCATAGTCGGCACCGCGCTCGGGCAACGGCAGACCCATATACAGGCCCAGCGGGCGCTCCCCTTCGGGGTCCAGCTCCTCGTCGGGCTCCTCGACAACCAACACCTCGATATTGTCCAGGCTCTCGTGAACCCAGTCCGGCAGGCTGTCGATTGCCTCGGCAACAATGGTTTCGAATTGGCTTTGATTCATTCTGGGTCGCAAGAGTGCCTTTATTCGAGACTCTAGCGCAATCGCTTTCTTCCCGTTGGCGCAGACGGTGGGATTCAGCTCGCTCGGAAGACCTGTCGACTGACAACGGCTTTTGATTACACAACTCGGGCTATATCCCTGCTATTGTTGGGTGCAACACTTCGTTATCTTGGGGAGACATGACCGTGAACAAAGAGCTGAGCGAACTCGAAAAACAGCTGCAACAGACCAAAAAGCAATTCCTGACAACGGCGAAGCGAGCCACCAAGGAACTCGATAGACGGCGTAAGGCGTTACGCAAGGAAATTACTCGCGCCAACACGCGCGCCAAGCGAGCACGGGCTGATCTTCAAAAGAAGAGTGAACGGCTGGCAAACACCACTGCAACCAAAGCAAAACGGGAGCTTAGGAAACAGATCAGCAAGCTCGAAAAAATGCTCGACGGCGCGCGGAGCGACGCGACTCAGTTGCGTAAAGATCTTGCACCCGTAATGACCGACCTGGCGAGCGCCCGCGATCACCTGTCGCACGCCCTGCATGTCGACCGGGCGATGGCAAAGATCCGCCGGCAACTCGGCAGCAAGCCCACGGCGAAGAAAAAGGCCAAGAAGAAAGCCACAAAGAAAAAAGCACCGGCTCGCAAGAAGGCCGCCAGCAAGAAAGCACCGACCCGCAAGAAGGCCGCCAGCAAGAAAGCGCCGACCCGCAAGAAGGCCGCCAGCAAGAAAGCGCCGGCCCGCAAGAAAGCGGCGCGAAAAGCTTAAGCAATAGGCCATCGTAAGAGGGTGGGATTCAGCGCGCTCGCTTCGCGAGCTCCCTGCCAACATGCCGCTGCGCGGCTGCGTTGGTCGAACAGGGTTCGAAAGCCCATACCTCACTCGGCCGGAAAATGAAAAGGCCCCGCGAGGGGGCCTTTTCGTTTTCTGGCGGAGAGGGTGGCTATTTTCGCACATCCGAGGGAATCCGAGGAAGTCTAAAACTCCTTTAGTATCTTGCACTTAGCAAACACACTGCGCTAGGGTGAACCGAGGTAATCCGGCTGAAGCCGGGTCACAAACGTGGGCCCGAACGTGGGCAGGCCGGAATCGAAGTGCAGGAGTTGAGTTTGGCGGAGAAAATCACTGCTTTGTTTGTGAAGCATATCAGCCGTCCCGGCAAGTACGGCGATGGCGGCAATCTATACCTCCAGGTTCGTAAGTCGACCCGCAAGACTGCGAGCGACGCCGTGACCAAGTCATGGCTGTTTCGCTACTCGCGGTTTGGCAAGGAAGTCTGGATGGGCCTCGGTCCTTACCCCGACGTCTCGTTGTCCGAGGCACGCAACCTGGCGACGCAGGAGCGCAAGAAGATCCTGAAGGACATCGATCCATTAAGCGACAAGCGAGCCCGCCAGATCGCTGCACGTGCCGCCCACGACAACATGCTGAGCTTTGCCGAGTGCGCCGAGCTCTACGTCGAGTCCCAGGCGCCAGGCTGGAGCAACCCCAAGCACATCGAGCAGTGGCGCAATACGCTGAAGAACCTGGCGGGGCCTGTCATCGGCCACCTGTCGGTGGACCAGGTCGACACAACGCTTGTCATGCGCTGCCTGGAGCCGATCTGGACCACCAAGACCGAGACGGCCAGTCGACTGCGTGGCCGCATCGAGGCCGTGCTCGACTGGGCCGCGGTACGCGGCTACCGCAAAGGCGACAACCCCGCCCGCTGGCGTGGGCACCTCGACAAGCTCTTGCCGCGGCCGAGCCAGGTGGCCCGGGTGAAGCACCACCCGGCATTGCCCTACACCGAGGTCGGCGCGTTCATGCAGGAGCTGCGTGACGACGCCGGCATCGCTTCAAGAGCGCTCGAGTTAACCATCCTGACGGCTGCCAGAACCAATGAAGTCATTCAGGCGACGTGGTCCGAATTTGACCTGGATCTGAAGACCTGGGTCGTGCCGGCCGGGCGCATGAAGTCAAAGCGCGAGCACCGGGTGCCGTTGTCGGACGCAGCCATTGCTGCACTGAAGGCCGTCAAGGGATGCAGCAAGCGCTACGTGTTCCCCGGCCACAAGCGCGGCAGTCACTTGTCCAACATGGCCATGATGCAGGTCCTCAAACGTCTGGATCGGACCGGCATCACCGTGCACGGCTTCCGCTCTACCTTCCGCGACTGGTGCGCCGAGTCGACCAACTATCCCTCGGACGTGGCCGAGATGGCGCTGGCCCACACGCTGCGCGACAAGACGGAGGCCGCCTACCGTCGTGGCGACCTGTTCGAGAAGCGTGCCCGGCTTATGGCCGACTGGGCGCGGTATTGCAGCAAGGCATCAGCGCCGGCCCAGGTCGTTGCACAGGTAGCGGGATAACCGTACACCTGATTACGCATCAGGCCCATTCGACCACTATGGCACCTCTCCATTGGTCTAGTCTAATTCTGAAGCAGGCGTCCTCTGGACGCCAGTACACCTGATTTGACTCGTCGCTACGCGCCTCGCCCTGCGGGCGCACTGCGTGCGTCCAAAACGGACACGCCGTTTTGTCGAATCAGGCGCATTGATGTCGTGCTCCTGATAGAAGCTGACATTCGATCACGCTGTTGCTTGAGCATGGCCCTGTTTTATCGAGCGGGGCTGGCGTCCATGCGGAGATTGAGCGGGACATTTGCGCAACCTGTGTAAGGGGTTGTCCGCCGAGTGGATCCCGGTGGACGCTCTCGGACTTCAATCGCACGCCAGGTGTGCGACGCGCTCCGAAGGCTGATACGGTAAGACCGTTGCGAAGCGCCCTCGTCACCAGCGCACTGGTGACGAGGGCGGCAAAGCCAGCAACGACAGGGCGCCCAAGGCCGCATTTTTGGATGACGTGGGGATGATCTGTTCTGCTGTTGTTGTTCGCCGATCGAATTTAAGCCGCGGCCACAGCGGAAAGTGTGGCACAGGCACCCAAGGGCCGGCTCGGGGTGCCACGATCCAGCGATCGACGGTCCATTGTCAGAGCAAGCCGAAATACGGCTGAATTAACGTCAACCAGGCAGTTTGTGTGCTGCCATTTTCATCAAAGGAGGCATTCGAGAAACACAGTTCGACTAAGGCCCTCGTGGCCACGTTGGTAAAACAGGCCCGGTTTGTTCCCCCAGGAAGTCCGGGCCCGGTCTGCGATCAGACCGGTCCAGAAAGGGGATTGGTGTCCCATCGACCATGACCACTTCGGTGGAGGCGGCAGCGAGTACTGCCGTCGGTCAGATTCACTTACCACTCGCGTCAGCACCGTACAACGCTGGACCACCAACATCGACCCAAGCAGGACAGGCTTCGGATGCCGTCCGCAACCGGCGGCGCCCGGTTGCGCGCCGTCCTGCGCAAAACCACTGTTTGAGCACAGTCAGGACCCACAATGACATGGACCGAAGCGCCTGTGGGCCAGGTCGTGGGTTGCAGTCCGGGCCCTTCTATTTTTTACTTATTTTTCAGTTAGTTACGGAAGAAATTGGCGGAGAGGGTGGGATTCGAACCCACGGTACGGGAGAACCGTACACCTGATTTCGAATCAGGCCCATTCGACCACTCTGGCACCTCTCCGTGCGGGTCGGGGCGAAGATAGTGGTGAGCTATCGGGCGAATGTCAAGGGTCCATTCCAGGCCGGCAGGTGCGATAATTGCGCCTCCAGAGAGTTGGGAAGCCGCACTTGCGACTATTGCTCATCATCACTTTGGCAGGCCTTGTCGGGACGTGTTCCTCGGCCCCGCCGGTCCTCGACCAGGTCCTGGATACCGGGGAGCTCCGCGTGGTCACACGCAACAGCCCGACGTCCTACACGATCAGTCCCGATGGCCCCACGGGTCCTGAATACGATCTCGTGCGTGCCTTCGCCGAGGAACTCGGCGTTACGCTGGTGATAGAAACCGTCGATAGCGTGTCCGAGATCGTCCCGCTGATCCTGTCGGGCCGGGCCCACATGGCTGCGGCGGGCCTCTCGATTACGGACTCGCGGCGCGAGTACCTCAATTTCGGCTATCCCTACGAATCGGTCGACGTGCACCTGATTTACAGGTTGGGCTCTGGCAGACCGCGATCGATTGAAGACATTCTCGACCGCTCCATTGAAGTCGTTGCGTCGAGCAGCCACGTCGACGTTCTCGAAGAATTGCAGCAGGAACTTCCCGAGCTCAGCTGGACCGAGAATGCGGATGTCGAGTTCGCTGACCTCCTGACCAAGGTCGCCATGGGCGAGATAGACCTCACGATTGCCGACAGTCCCGACTTCAACATCCAGCGCCACTTCTACCCGGACCTCCGGATTGCACTGGACCTCAATATCGACGACCAGATCGCCTGGGCCTTCCCAAGGGGTATCGCAGACTCGCTGCTGGCACGTGCCGACGAGTTCCTGATCGCCGCGGACCGCTCCGGTCTGCTGGCGCGCGTACATGAGCGCTACTACGGCCACACGAAGAAATACGACTACGTGGGAACCCGCAACTTCATCCGGCACTATGAGAGCCGCCTGCCCCGCTACCGGGCGATGTTCGAACAGGCCGGTGCAGAGTCCGGTGTCGACTGGCGCCTGCTGGCCGCAATTGGCTACCAGGAATCTCACTGGCGCGCGAACGCCGTCTCTCCGACGGGAGTCCGCGGCATCATGATGCTCACCGAGGCGACCGCCGACTACCTCGGTCTCGATGACCGTGAGGACCCGGAGACCAGCATCGCAGGTGGCGCCGAATACTATGCGCGCCAGACGGAAAGAGTTGCCGAAAGCGTCGACGAGCCGGACCGGACCTGGATGGCCCTGGCTGCCTACAACGTCGGTTTCAACCACCTCAAGGATGCGCGGATGATCGTTGAGTGGCAGGGCGGCGATCCCGACTCCTGGGTGGATATCAGCGCCGCGCTACCGCTGCTTTCGCAGCGCAAGTGGTACACACAGGTGCCCTATGGCTATGCCCGTGGCTGGGAGCCGGTCCTTTACGTCAACAACATCCGCGCCTACTACAACATCCTTGTATGGCTGACCGAGCAGGAAGAAGGCATCGACAGCGAATTAGCCGAACCGGGCGCGCCGTCAGACACCGCCTGATTCAGTTGATGCCTCGCCTGGTCACGAGGTACGTGGCAAAACTGCCTAGCCAATGGCTCCCGGAATAGTGCTCGTCAGACACCGCGGCAATGCCCGTCTCCCTGTGTAACGCGGCTGCGGCCGCCAGGGCGCCCTGCCTCGGATCACCGTCTGACAGCCCGAAAGCGATGCCTTCCAGCGCCCAGGCACGCGACAGGTTTACCCCATCGAGGTGCACGAGTTTTCCGTCTTCCGCGTCCCTAACAACACCGGGTTTCAGCCAGTCTCCCGAGCCATCCACCGGGATGCCGGGCAGGAACTCACTCAGCCAGATCGCGAAATCGCGTTCCGACAGTACGCGGCGCATCAGGTCGGCCTCCATCAGGCACGGCGACAGGAAATCCTCCCCTGACGGCTCGTAACCGAGCGGACAGTGCCTGTCGCCTTTATGAAACTCGAGGGACTTGTCGACAATCGCCTGTTCCAGTTCGGCGTCACCGACGGTGCGCGCATAGTCGAGCATGAGCCCGAAGGCGAACGCGGACTGATTGTGAGTACCGAGGCGAATCGGATAGACGAGGTTCGGCAACCAGGCCTTGATGCGAGTCACGATCTCGGTTTCGAGAGGCGCCAGCGTTTGCCGCCACTGCTGCATGAGCTCGTTGTCGCTCTCGTGCAATTCGGCGACCAGTTGCAGAAACCAGGCAATACCGTACGGGCGTTCGAACGAAGCCCGCCCCGGCGCCTGGTAGTAGGCAACCTCGCCGGCTATGTTCTCCGTGGTAAACGATTGTGCGAGCCCGCTGACGATGGCGTCGCGGAACGGCGTCTCCGGGTCGATTCTAAGCAGCCGCGTGAGCAACCAGTGGCCATGCACCGACGAGTGCCAGTCAAAACAACCATAGAATGCCGGCGTCAATTCGCTTGGCGCACCGACATCGCTGGCGGAGTTCATGTAGTGACCGATCTTGTTCGGGTATTCCTTGTGGATGCAGGACAAGGCGAGTAGCGCAAAGCGATCTTCAAGCACACCGGGGCGTGCTTCAGGCAGTGCTGCCACATCGGCAGGACTCCCCTGGTTTCCCGCATCTCCGCAAGCGACCAGGCAGGTCAATGCAGCCAGTGGCACTAAAATGGAGAACTTCATCATGGTCTCAACCTCTGTTTCCTATCGGCGGGCCTCAAAAAACGCTCTGAGCAGTTCCTGTGCCGCATCAGCCAGTAGCCCACCGTTAACCTCGAAGCGATGGTTGAGCGCGCGCGAGTCCGAGAGGTCCTCGACACTGCCCAGCGCACCGGCTTTCCGGTCATAGGCCGCGAACACGACGCGCCCTACCCTGGCCTGGGCTATTGCGCCGACGCACATGACGCAAGGCTCGAGCGTGACATACAAGGTCGCGTTGGTCAGTCGGTGATTGCCGCGTTCGTCGGCAGCGCTGCGGAGCGCAATAATTTCGGCGTGAGCGCTGGGATCCGCGTCATGTATCGTGCGGTTGTATCCTGTCGCCACGATCTCGTCGTCAATCACGACAACGGCGCCCACGGGCACCTCGCCTTCTACGGCTGCGACCGTTGCCTCGGCCAGCGCGGCACGCATGAACTCCGTATCACGTGGCGACCAGTCGGGTCCCATCACTCCCACTCAATCGTGGCCGGCGGCTTGCCCGAGATGTCGTAGGTGACGCGCGAGATGCCGTCGACTTCGTTAATGATGCGCAGCGAGACGTGTTCGAGAAACTCGTAGGGCAAGCGCGCCCAACGCGCCGTCATGAAGTCGATCGTTTCCACGGCACGCAGCGCGATGACGTAGTCGTAGCGGCGGCCGTCGCCCATGACGCCGACGGATTTCACGGGCAGGAACACGGCAAATGCCTGGCTGGTTTCGTCGTAGAGTTTTTGCTTGTGCAGCTCGTCGATGAAGATATCGTCAGCCAGCTGCAGCAGCGCCGCATACTCGCGTTTCACTTCACCGAGAATGCGCACGCCGAGACCAGGGCCCGGGAACGGATGCCGATAGACCATCTCGCGTGGCAGCCCGAGCTCGAGGCCGATCTTGCGCACTTCGTCCTTGAACAGCTCGCGCAGCGGTTCAACGAGCTGCATGCGCATCGTTTCGGGAAGACCACCGACGTTGTGGTGCGACTTGATCACGTGGGCCTTGCCCGTCTTCGCACCCGCGGACTCGATGACGTCCGGGTAGATCGTGCCCTGTGCGAGCCAGTCGATTCCCTCCAGCTTGTGCGCCTCTTCGTCAAAGACGTCAATGAACAGGCCGCCGATGATCTTGCGCTTTTCTTCGGGGTCCGCAACGCCCTCCAGCGCATCGAAAAAACGATCGGCCGCATTCACCCGGATCACATTGATATGCATGTGCTCCGCGAACGTCTCCATGACCTGGTCGCCTTCATTGTGGCGCAGCAGCCCGTGGTCCACGAATACGCAGACCAGCTGGTCGCCGATGGCTTCGTGCAACAGCGCTGCCACGACCGACGAATCGACACCACCTGAAAGCCCCAGGAGCACCTTCCCGTCGCCGACCTGCTCACGGACCTGCTCGATCGCATCCGCGACAATGTTGCCCGGCGTCCAGTCGCCCGAACAGCCGCATATCTCGCGGACGAAACGCTGCAGGATTTCCATGCCCTGCAACGTATGGGTGACTTCGGGGTGGAACTGCACACCAAAGAAGTTTCGTTCGACATCCTCCATCGCGGCCAGCGGCGAATTCACACTCGACGCGGTGGCAACGAATCCCGGCGGAAGCGCTTCAACCCGATCCCCGTGGCTCATCCAGACCTTCAGCATCGCGTGGCTCGCCTCGTCCGACAGGCTGTGCAACAGGCGACACTCGGTTGGCTCTATCTCGGCATAGCCGAATTCCCGATGCGATGACGCTTCGACCTTGCCGCCGAGTTGGGCGGCCATGGTTTGCATGCCGTAGCAGATGCCGAGCACCGGAACGCCGAGCTCGAATACGAGCTGAGGCGCACGCGGCGGGTCGTCGAGGTTCACGGACTCCGGTCCGCCCGAGAGAATGATACCGCTCGGGCCGAACTCGCGGATCTCGTCGTCGGACATGTCCCAGGGATGAATCTCCGAGTAAACGCCGACTTCGCGAACCCGGCGGGCAATGAGCTGTGTGTACTGGCTGCCGAAATCGAGGATCAGCAGCTTATGGGCATGAATATCGACAGACATCAGTTTTTCGAGCGGTAGTTGGGGGCTTCTTTGGTGATCGTTACATCGTGCACGTGGCTTTCGACCACGCCGGCACCGGTCATGCGGACGAATTGCGGCTTGACGCGCATCTCATCGATGCTCGCACAGCCGGTGTAACCCATCGCGGCACGCACGCCGCCGATCAGCTGGTGGACGATTGCAACCATGCCGCCCTTGTAGGCGACGCGTCCCTCGATGCCTTCCGGAACCAGTTTCTCCAGCTCCTCGGTGGCATCCTGGAAGTAGCGATCCGACGATCCCTGCGTCTGCCCCATCGCCCCGACAGAGCCCATGCCGCGATACGCCTTGTAAGACCGGCCCTGGTAGAGCTCCACCTCACCCGGCGATTCCTCGGTGCCCGCAAACAGGCCACCGATCATGACGCAGTGCGCGCCGGCGGCTATGGCTTTGGCGATGTCGCCGGAGTAGCGAATCCCGCCATCCGCGATGAGTGGCACGCCTCTCTTGGCAAGCGCCTCGGCAACTTCCGCGACCGCCGAGATCTGCGGCACGCCGACACCGGCGACTACGCGGGTCGTGCAAATGGAGCCAGGGCCGATACCCACCTTGACGCCGTCCGCACCACAATCGGCCAGCGCCTGGGCGGCGGCGGCCGTTGCGATGTTGCCGCCAATGACCTGCACGTCCGGGTACTGGTTCTTCACCGCGCGTACGCGATCCAGTACGCCCTTCGAATGACCGTGGGCGGTATCGACCACGATGACGTCGACGCCGGCGCTGACCAGGGCGTCAACCCGGTCTGCCGTGTCGCCACCCGTGCCAACGGCTGCGCCGACGCGTAGCGCGCCGCTACTGTCCTTGCACGCGTGCGGGAAGTCCTTGGCTTTCTGAAAGTCCTTGGCAGTGATCATGCCCAGCAGCTTGTAGTCGTCGCCGACGACCAGCACTTTTTCGATGCGGTGCTTGTGTAACAGGCCGAGGACTTCTTCGTCGTCCGCCCCGTCGCGAACCGTGACCAGCCTGTCCTGCGGCGTCATGACTTTCGACACGGGCGCATCGAGGCGTGTCTCGAAGCGCAAGTCCCTGTGCGTCACGATGCCTACTGTTTGTTCGCCGTCGACAACCGGGACACCGGAAATTCCCATCGAGCGCGTCAGCTCGATGACTTCGCGGATGGTCATGTTCGATGTGACGGTGATCGGCTTGCGCACCATGCCCGACTCGAACTTCTTCACCGTCAGGACCTCGCGTGCCTGCTGCTCGATGGTCATGTTCTTGTGAACGACGCCGAGCCCGCCCTCCTGCGCCAGCGCAATCGCCAGCCGGCATTCGGTGACCGTGTCCATGGCGGCGGACAACAGCGGGATGCTCAGGCGAATTTCGCGCGTCAGGCTGGTGCTCAGGTCGACTTCGCGGGGAAGGATTTCCGAGTAACCGGGCTGCAGGAGGACGTCGTCAAAAGTCAGGGCTTCCTTGGCGATTCGCATGGCGGGAACACTTGGTCGGTTGCTGGGTAGCCGGCGATTGTACGCGTGCGCGTATGGCGGGTAAATGCTTGATGCCCGAAGGCGCCTCCAGGAAGTGTTTATAATGCCCGCATGCCAACCGAAGCCGCGATCACCGTCTCCCAGCTCAATCGCAAGGCCCGGACCTTGCTGGAACAGGGTATTGCGAGGCTCTGGGTAGAGGGAGAAATCTCCAATATGTCGCGGCCCGCATCCGGCCATATCTATTTCAGCCTGAAGGACGAAGCGGCACAGGTCAGCGCGGCATGGTTCCGCCAGCGCCAGCGTGGCCCCGCGATTGGCTTCAAGAATGGCGACAAGGTCCTGGCCTACGGCCGGGTCAGCCTTTACGAGGCGCGCGGCAACTTCCAGTTCATTGTCGAACAGATGGAACCGGCCGGCGAAGGCGTCCTCAAGCAGCGCTACGAGGCCCTCAAGAAGAAACTGCTGGCCGAGGGCCTGTTCGAGGAAGACCGAAAACAGGCACTTCCCGCCCTGCCCGGGCGCATCGGGGTCATCACATCCCCGAGTGGCGCGGCAATCCGCGACATCGTCAGTGTCCTGGGCCGCCGTTTTCCGTCCGTGCCCGTGATCATCTACCCGGCAGCCGTACAGGGTGATGCGGCACCCGGCGAACTCGTAGCGGCACTGCAGACCGCGATTCAGCGGAACGAATGCGACGTCCTGATTATCGGTCGTGGCGGCGGATCCCTCGAGGATCTCTGGGCATTTAATGACGAAACCCTGGCGCGCACGATCGCCGACTGCCCGATTCCCATCGTCAGTGCCGTGGGCCATGAGGTCGACTTCACCATCTGCGATTTCGTCGCCGATGTACGAGCGCCGACGCCGTCAGGCGCGGCGGAGATCGTCGTCCCCGACAGGAGCGACTGGTTGCATCGCATCAGCGCGCTTGCGCTGCGCATTGGCCGTATCGGACAGCGCAACGTCGAAGACCGCGCCCAGACGCTCGACTGGCTCGGCAGGCGGCTCCTGGCCGCCAGCCCCGCGGCCACACTGCGCCGGCAACACAGCAGCCTGCGAGAAAACCGCGCTCGCCTGGTCGCGGCGATGAACCGCCAGCTCCTGGAACGAACGAACGACGCGCAGGCATTGCGCGGCGAACTCATGCAGCTTTCGCCCGCACTCGCGGTACAACGATCGATAGCTCGACTTGCCGGCCTGCGGCAGCAGCTCGCAACCGGCGCGCATGACGCCCTGTCCGATGTCCGTCACCGCCTCGCCTTGCTGGGACGTGCACTGCACTCGGTCAGCCCGCTGGCGACGCTGGACCGGGGCTACGCGATTGTGAAAAACGCGCAGGGCAAGGTCGTGACCCATGCTGCCGCTGTAAAAAACGGGGATGAAATTCGAGCACGCCTGTCGAAAGGGGAACTGGTCGCCAACGTAACCAAGGTTATCGACGAATGATGAGAAGCACACTGTTCATGCTGTGCGTGCTGGCCGCGGCGCAGGTATCCGCCGCGCCTGCGCATTCACCGCGTCCGGGTGGCATTGCCATCGTCGATGTGGGACCCGCCGACCAGGTCGCGCCGGCAGTGACATTCAACGACAAACCGGTTCTCGTGGTACGCGACGGGGCACGATGGATGGCTGTTGTCGGCGTCCCCCTGGATACCAGTCCCGGACAACTCTCGATCCAGCTCGGCGGCTACCCGCTGACGGTATCCATAGGCGACCATGCCTACGCCGAGCAGCGACTGACGGTCACAAACCAGAGCTACGTAACACCGGATCAGGAGCAACTTGACCGCATTGGTCGCGAACGAAAAATCATCGACGCCGCGCTGAACAACTTTCGCGAAGTGCCGGTCAGCGGTATTTCCCTCGCCGCCCCGGTCGACGGTCGTCGCAGCTCGAGTTTCGGATTGCGGCGTTTTTTCAATGAGCAACCACGCGCACCGCACAAGGGGATGGACATTGCCGCCCCGCAAGGCACGCCGATCAAGGCACCTCGGGATGGTGTCGTCACGGCCACGGGCAATTTCTTTTTCAATGGCAACACGGTCATCGTCGACCACGGCCAGGGCTACGTAACGATGTATTGCCACCTGAGTGAGATCGCTGTTGAAAACGGCCAGGCTGTCGCGACGGGCGAGACTCTCGGCGCAGTCGGGGCCACCGGCCGGGTAACCGGGCCTCATCTGCACTTTGGTACCTACCTGAACGGCACGGCAGTGGACCCCGCGATCGTCCTGCCCCAGTAGGACAGGCTACGCCAGGAAGTCCCAGATGACCGGGCGGAACGCGTCCATATCCACGAGGAAGGAATCGTGTCCCCGGATACAGTCCAGCTCCGCCAGCTGCGTATCCTTGCAAACGCCCGCAATCCCCTCGGCGAGTTCGCGTTGCTGCTCGGGCGGGAACAGGATATCGGTGCGCACACCGATGACGAGAGCACGCTCGAGCTGCAGGCGTTTGAATCCGCACTTGAGGGAGCCGCCATACTCGGCGAGATCAAACAGGTCCGAGGCATGCGACAGGTACAAATAGCAGTTTGGATCAAATGCGCCGGTGAATTTCTGTGCGACGTTTTCGAGGTAAGACTCAACCGAGAACTCGAGCACGAACTGATCCTCGATGCGCGCGTGCGTCGTCGATCGTTCCCGGCCGAATCGCAGTTTCCATTCCTCGGGTGAACGATAGGTGATCATGCCGAGCTTGCGCGCCAGTCGCTGGCCCGTTATCGGGGGGTCGCCAACTTCGTAGTCGCCTCGCTTCCATTTCGGGTCGGAGCGAATCATCTCGCGCTGCAATGAGCGCACCGCGATCGAAAAAGGCAGCGCGCGCGTGCCTGACGAAACCGAGATGAATGCGCGCACGGCGCCAGGGTGCCGCACGCAAAATGCGAGGCCGCTCATGCCGCCCATCGAACAGCCTATGACCGTGTTTAACACCTCGACACCGAGCTGCTGGACAACGAACCACGCCGATTCCGCCACATCCTCGAGCGTCAGCACGGGAAAACTCAGCCGGTATCGCTCGCCGGTCTGGGGATTGATCGATGCCGGGCCCGTGGAGCCGAAGCAGCTGCCCAGCGAATTGACACAAATGACGAAGTAGCGATCCGTATCGATCGGCAGGCCCGCGCCGATCATCTCTTCCCACCA
Organism: uncultured Gammaproteobacteria bacterium; assembly: GCA_963698895.1. Lineage (GTDB taxonomy): Bacteria > Pseudomonadota > Gammaproteobacteria > Steroidobacterales > Woeseiaceae > UBA1847. Next base: position 168,262 of record CAVOSO010000008.1, read on the forward strand.
ACCCGGGGTCGGATCGACGGCACAGGAAGTCGCATGCGCTGACGGCGAGAGTCCTGTGAATATCAGGATCGCATTGTCACGCGCCTCGTTGAGCTCACCCCAGGTTTCATACGCAAGCGTCGGCGACTCGAGGAAGCCCGCACGGTGCATGCGAAACTGCCCGTCGTAAGTGAAGCTCTTTCGTGCAGAACTCATAACACGCTCCATCGAGACCCGGCGACAGTATAGCCCGCGCTATTTCTTGACGCGCTTCATGAGCCGTGCGCGCTTGCGTTCCTGGCGCGGCGTCAGCTTGTTGCGTCGACCTGCAAAAGGATTCTTGCCCTTTTTGAAGGACAGTCGCACGGGCGTGCCCTTCAGCTTGAAGGCCTTGCGGAACCGGTTGATCAGGTAGCGACGATACGACTCAGGAAGTTTGTCCGTCTGGTTACCGTGAATCACGATGACGGGCGGATTGCGCCCTCCCTGGTGGGCATACCGAAGCTTCACACGGCGCCCGCGCACCAGGGGCGTGGGGTGTTCCATGATGGCTGCTTCGAGCTCGCGAGTCAGCTCGGTTGTCGACAAGTCCCGGGTCGCGGCGCTGTATGCGCGTTCGACGGCCGGCAACAAGTCACCGACAGCCGTGCCATGCAAGGCGGAAATCGTGATGCGCTCGGCGAAGTCGAGGAACGGCAGCCGTCGTTCCAGGTCGTCCCTCACCTTCTTGCGCTGCTCCGCGGACAAGCCGTCCCACTTGTTGGTCACGACGACCAGCGCCCTGCCTCGTTCGAGCACCAGGCCAAGCAGGCTCACGTCCTGTTCGGTCACGCCTTCCTGCGCGTCGAGCACCGCGATGACAACGTGCGCCTTTTCGATCGCCTGCAGCGCTTTTACGATGCTGAATTTTTCGATCGCCTCGCTGACGCGCGCCTTGCGCCGTATACCGGCCGTATCGATCAACAGGTACTTGCGATCATTGCGTTCGAATGGCACCTCGACGGTGTCGCGCGTCGTGCCCGGCAGGTCGAATACAACCATCCGTTCTTCGCCAAGCAGGCGATTGATCAGCGTGGACTTGCCGACGTTGGGCCGCCCGATTACAGCGATTCGCAACTCCGTTTCGTCGTCCGCCTCAGGCGCCTCCTCTTCTGCCGCGAACGACTCGAGAACCTCGTCCATGAGCGCACTGATGTGATCGCCATGCGTAGCGGATACCGCGATCGGATCACCAAGGCCCAATCCATAGAAATCGGCGTTCGCGGTAGTCGACTCCATGCCTTCGGACTTGTTGACGGCCAGCCAGGTCTTGCGGGCGTGGCGGCGTGCGAGGTCAGCGACGTGCTGGTCGGCTGGGGTGATGCCGCTGCGACCGTCAACCATGATGATCGCAGCGTCTGCCTCCCGCAAAGCCTTGACGGTCTGCTCGACCATGGCCTCCTCGATACCCTCCTCACCACCGGCGACACCGCCGGTATCGATGACCAGGTAGGGAATGGGTCCGAGCTTGCCGAAGCCGTATTTCCTGTCGCGGGTCAGGCCCGGATAGTCGGCCACCAGCGCGTCACGCGAACGTGTGAGCCGGTTGAAAAGTGTCGACTTGCCTACGTTAGGCCGGCCGATCAGCGCGATGACGGGGAGCATGATGTGGCACCTTTACCGATGCCGCTCAAGAACCGTCTTCGGCGACGTCGGGCTGGGTCCGCTTGGGCCGGTCGTCGACGACAACATAGGCTGCGATAGTGCCACCGTCGCTCTGCACGTACAGGCGGTTGGCAACCACCAGCGGGACAGCGCTGATCGCGTTGCTGCCGAGACGCAAGCGTGCGACGGGTTCGCCATCGATGTTGTTGAAGAAGTGCAGGTAGCCCTCGAGGTCGCCGACAACGACTGTCGTATTAAATGGCACAGGCAAGGTGGGCTCACGACGCAACAGCGATGCGTTGCGCCAGATCTCGTTGCCGTTACTGCGCTTCAGTGCGACGACCTCACCGTCATCGGTAACCGTGTAAATGCTGTTCCAGTCGGCGGAAACCCCCGAGTACGTAGAAATTTCGCGGTTCCAGAGAACCTGCCCCGATTCGCTGGCCAGCGCGGCAATGCGCCCCTGGTAACCCGCCGCGTAGATGTCCTGTCCGACGACAGTAATCGAGCCATCGACATCCGAAAGGCGATCGAGGTCGGAACGCCCTTTTGGCGGCGCCAACAGGGATTCCCATTCGATGGTGCCCGTATCGAGATCGGCAGACACGACGCGACCCGAATCGAACCCGGCGATCACGGATTGCCCTACGGCGGCCGGGCTGGCCGAGCCTCGCATCGTGAGGGCCGGTGCGCTCTGCACGATCGACCAGCGCTGCCGCCCATCGAACAATGACAGCGTTTCGATACGATTGTCGATCGTCTGCAACACGACAACGTCATCCTTTATCAAGGGCGTTGCGAGCGACTCACCCTCGATTTCCGTCCGCCACTGTTCTGCGCCCGTCGCGGCATCCAGGGCAATCGCGAATCCGTCTTTGCTCGATACAACAACGCGTCCTTCACCAACGCCCGGCCCCGCAGTCAGCTCAACTTCCAGCTCAGTCCGCCAGATCTGCCTGCCGTTTTCCGGGTTGAATGCCGTAACCTTGCCATCGTGGCCGGCTGCATAGATGCGACTGCCGTCGCCCGCCGGCCGCAAACCGAGCCGCAGGAACTCCGCGTCCCCACCCACTTTCGCATCCCAGACCTTCCGGACTTTGAGAGTCTCTTTGAAATCGACGAGCTCCAGCGGCTTGAGCTCTTCATCCTTCTTGTTGAACCAACCGCAGGATGCGACCAGTGTCGTCGCGACAATCAGGCTGACAATGCGAACAGTGTGTTTCACTCGGTTTCCTCTGCCTCGGTAGCTTCGACTGCCTCGTCGGCTGCCGGTTCCAGAACGGCAGCGTCTTCGGCAACGTCGACCGGCGCCGATGCCTCGGGAAGATCAAGTGCCTTCCACTGGACCAGCTGCTGATCAACCGTTTGGGCAGACAGCGGATCCAGCATGACGTTCTGGTAGGCAGCCTGGGCATCTTCTATGCGCCCGAGTGCGTGGTAGGCATCGCCGAGCAGCTCCTGGTAGACCGCGGCAAACGATGCCGATTGCTGCCCTTCGAGCAGGTCGACAACGTCCTGTGCCTTGTTCTGGTAAAGCAGGATGCGTGCGAGACGGGCACGAGCGACCAGCTTGACCTCCTCGTCGGCGTCGCTGGCGATGACCTGGCTCAGTGCGTCTGCGGCATCCTGGTCGCGATTCTTGTCCATGTAGAGGCGCGCCATGGCCAACTGCGCCTGGGCGGCATAGCTGGTCTTTGCGTAGTCCGTTGCCAGCTCGTCCGCCACGGCGGCGGCGGCGTCGAGATTGCCCGACACAACGTGCTCGGTCAGCGACTCGTAAAGCACGGAGCCCTCGAGCTGCGCCTCCAGCCTGGCGTTGGTGTAGTAATTGAAGCCCACGAGTAACGCGATACCGAGGCCCAATCCGCCGATCACATAGCCGCCGTACTCCGACCACCATGAGCGAAGCTGTTCAATCTGTTCTTTTTCTGAAAGTAAATCGTCCACGAGACTGCCTTTATTCCTGTTGCGACGCCTGGCCGCTCAACTTCTGATTCAGCACCGACGCCAGGTCACCCAGCGCGATACTCTCCTGTTCATCGTTACCACGCAGCGGCTTCAGGCCGATGCGCCCTTCACTGAGTTCCTGTTCTCCCAGGATCAGTGCATACGCCGCCGCACTCTTGTCAGCACGCTTCAGTTGCGACTTGAAACTGCCGCCGCCGAGATTCGTCTCGACGCGCACACCGTGCAGGTCCGCGCGTAGCTCCTCTGCCAGTGCAAAGGCCCTCTCGAGCGTCCCCTCGCCGACGGCGACCAGGTAGACGTCCGGCTTGACCTCCGGGATCTTCCCGCCACAGGCTTCGTACAATGCAACGAAACGCTCGACGCCCATCGCCCACCCGATCGCCGGTGTCGGACGGCCGCCAAGCTTCTCGATCAGGCCGTCGTAGCGGCCACCGGCACAGACCGCGTTTTGTGAGCCCAGTGCATCGGTGACCCATTCGAAGACCGTGCGCGAATAGTAGTCGAGCCCGCGTACGAGCCGCGGATTGATCTCGTATTCCACCCCTGCAACATCAAGGAGTGCCCGCAGCCCTTCGAAATGCTCAGCGGACGCCTCATCAAGGTAATCCATCATCACGGGTGCACCGGCCACAACGTCCTGCATATCCGGATTCTTGCTGTCGAGAATCCTCAGCGGGTTCTTGTCAAGCCGGCGAATACTATCCTCATCCAGCTGGTTTTTCACGCCATTGAAGTACTCGACGAGAGCATCACGATACGCCACGCGTGATTCCGGTACGCCCAGCGAGTTGATCTCGAGGCGAATCCGGTCGATGCCAAGGCGTGCCCAGAGGCGTGCGCTCATGATGATCAGCTCGGCATCGACATCCGGCCCGTCATAGCCCATCGCCTCGACGTCGAACTGGTGAAACTGGCGATAGCGGCCGGCCTGCGGACGCTCGCGGCGAAACATCGGGCCAACTGTCCAGAGTTTCTGTTTCTGGTTGTGAAACAGCCCATGCGTAATACCTGCACGCACCATGCTGGCCGTCGCCTCGGGGCGCAGGGTCAGGCTGTCGCCATCGTCATCGAAGGTATACATCTCCTTCTCAACGATATCGGTGACCTCGCCAATCGAGCGCCGGAATACTTCCGTGTGCTCGAGCAGCGGCAGCCGCACCTGTCGGTAGCCATAGGCTTCGATGACCGTTTCAACTTCTTTTTCGAGGTACTGCCAACTGGCCGCAACCTCGGGCAGGATGTCGTTCATCCCGCGAACTGTCTGGGGTTTCTTGCTCATGATCCTGAGATAGTCAACCGCAAGGGGCGATCGGGACGGCTGGTCGCCGGCAACGCGTAATCCGCGCCATTGACACGCAGGCGCACGTTTCCGGGGTTGCCGAACAAGGCATTGAAAGGCTCGGCACCACCGAGTTCCACGGTCCGGCCATCCTTGCCGAGATCAAACAGCAAACGACGGCCGCTGGCGTCGGTAATTTCGGTCCAGCAGTCACCTGTGTACGTCACCAACAGGCGCATCTGCCCATCTTCGGCAGGCGGTGGCGACGACACGGGCTCGCTGTCCTCGGCCGTCTCTGCGACCGGTTCCTCGACCGGCGGCTCGCCAGCGACATCGTCATCGGTGACCGGCGGCAGCGTTGCGGGCTCTTCATCGGCACCTGCCGGTGCCTCAGTCTCGCTGTCCTCGACGACGGGCGGCTCAACCACCGCTGGTTCGGACGCGTCCGGCCGCGAGAACCACCAGTACGCGCTCGCAATGACGACGATGACGACGATCGCGGCAATCCACGGGCCGGGCGACAACTCACGCCGCACCCTGGGCCGCGACGAGATGACCGGCAGCACGGCTTCCGAGCGGGTCAGCTGGTAGTAGTCCGCCATCACGTCCGCCACGTCCACGTGAACCAGTTGGGCGTAGGCTTTCAAATGCCCCTTCGCAAACACCGGCGCACCCAGTACGTCGAACTCATTGCGCTCGAGGGCGCGTACCTTTGGCTCGTCGAGATGCAACTCCTTGGCGATCTCGTCCACCGAAACCTGCTGCGCGCGACGCGCCTCAGCCAGACGCTCACCGCCGAGCGGCCCCTTGGGCTCCTCGGGCGTGGTGTCGTCCTGCTGGTCTTCGACGTCGTCGTTCATAGTCACAATGAATTGCTGTTATCCGGTACCACGGGCTTTGCGGGCTTCCGGAGAATCCGGAAACTCGTTCAGCAGCTGGTCTACGTATTCGGAACGGCCGCGCTCGTTACCGAGCTTGCCCTCGATCTCCGCCGCGAGCATAAGTACTCCGGCTGTGGGTTTTGCGGAGCTCATGAAGCGTTGCAGGAATGCCCGCGCACTCATGAAATCCTGCTGTTGGTATTTGAGCAGGCAAAGCTGCAGCAAGGCCTCGCCGTAGGTCGGGCGAATCTCGAGGGCGGCACGGAAGAAGCGCTCTGCTTCATCAACATCCGGTTTTTGTGCCATGCAGAGACCCGCGTTGGTCAGGGTCCTCTCGGAATTGTCGTTCTCCGGATGATTGGCTGCCTTCAGGAAGTACTTGCTCGATCCCTCGTAGTCACGCTGCTTGCACAGAAATACGGCATACGCATTGTTTACGTCGAAATTGCGCGGTGCCACGCGAATCGCGTTTGCGTAGGCCTCGGTTGCGAGCCGCATGTTTCCGAGTGCCTCGTAGCTCATGCCGAGTGTGGTGTACGCGACGGCCATTTTCGGGTCGAGATCAACCGCCAGTATCAGGCGATCGCGGGCCAACTCGTATTTCCCGTTCTGGTAGTAGCGCGCGCCGAGCTGGTAATTCAGTTCTGCCGCGCCCGCCTCGTCGGCCTCGGGGGCCGGCGTACCCGTGGTCGTCGAAATGCAGCCAGACAACAGCACGCTACCCAACAGCACAAACGCAAACAGTTCGCTCTTTTTCACGCTGATACCACCTTTAAGTTCCTGTCACCGAACGTCTTGTCACCAAGCCGGTTGCGCACACGGTCGCTCACCTTGCCCGCCAGCTGTCCGCAAGCGGCGTCGATATCGTCGCCGCGGGTCTTGCGCGTCGTGGCGACCATTCCCCGCTGCCGCAGGCGATTCTGGAAATGCTGAATCGTGTCAGCCGAGGACCGCTTGAATTCCGTGCCCGGGAACGGGTTGAACGGAATCAGGTTGACCTTTGCGGGCTTGTTCTCCAGCAGCTTCGCGAGCTCGTCGGCATGTGCGAGTGAATCGTTCACACCCCGCAACATGACGTATTCGAAAGTGATGAAGCGATTGGCGTGCTTCGCCGCATAGGACCAGCAAGCATCGAGCAGCGACGCGATCGGGTGCAGCTTGTTGATCGGCACGATGGCATCGCGCAGTGCGTCGTTGGGCGCATGCAACGACACGGCCAGCGAAACATTGCATTCGTCGCCGAGCTTATGAATGTGCGGCACTATGCCGGACGTGCTAACCGTAACCCGGCGCCGCGACAGGCCATAGGACCAATCGGACACGAGCAGTTTGAGCGCCGGAATGACATTGCGATAGTTCGCCAGCGGCTCGCCCATACCCATGAACACGACATTGGTCACCGCGGGCTCCCCGTTGTCGCGGGGCGGCAGTTCGCTGTTCGCGACAAACACCTGGCCGATGATCTCGGCGCTGGTCAGGTTGCGGTTGAAGCCCTGCGCACCTGTCGCACAAAAAGCACAGTCAAGCGCACAGCCAACCTGCGACGAAATACACAAGGTGCCGCGGCCCGGCTCAGGAATGAACACGGTCTCAACGGCCTGGCCACAGTCTGTCGAGAAGAGCCACTTGACAGTGCCATCCGCCGAGTCGTGACGCGACTGCACCGTCGGCAGGACGATGTCCGCATCCGCGTGCAGACGCTCGCGCAACTTCCTGGAAAGGTCCGTCATCGCGTCGAAATCGACGACCTTGCGCTGGTAGATCCACTGCAGGATCTGCCGGGCGCGGAATGGCTTCTCATCGCGCTCGGCAAAGAACTGCTCAAGCATGTCTTGCGACATGCCGAGCAGATTGATCTTGTCAGCGGTGGTCGTCATACCGTCCTAACGCGTACGCGGGCAAATACCGTCGTCGCCAAAGAAGAACGCGATCTCGACAGCGGCCGTCTCGGCGGCGTCGGAGCCATGGCAGATGTTCTCTTCGATGCTCTCGGCAAAGTCGGCACGAATGGTGCCCGGTGCTGCCTCGGCAGGATTCGTCGCGCCCATGATCTCGCGGTGCTTGAGAACAGCGTTCTCGCCGCTCAGCGCCGACACGACAACCGGCCCGGAGGTCATGTAATTGACGAGGTCGTTATAGAAAGGCCGATCCTTGTGAACGGCATAAAAGCCCTGCGCCTGCTCCTTGCTGAGGTGCAGCATGCGAGCACCGACGATTTCCAGTCCGGCTTTTTCAAAACGACTGTAGATCTCTCCGATCAGGTTCTTTTGTACGCCATCGGGCTTGATGATGGAGAGCGTCTGTTCAACGGCCATGAGTAAATCCTTTAAATCCAAAACGATGATGATGAGCACTCGGCATCATGCCGGGCGCGGAAAAGACATAAGTCATTAATTCTACTACGGCTATAGCCGCCGTAGAAAGGGCTGTGAGGGTCCTGGCTAGACGTTGAAGCTCTCGCCGCAGCCGCATTCGCCCTTGATGTTGGGATTCCGGAAGCTGAACGCCTCGTTGAGGCCATTCTTGACGAAATCGACCTCGGTCCCGTCGATCAGGCTGAGCGCCTCCGGGTCGACGACGACCTTGACGCCTTTGTCCTCGAATATGACGTCGTCGTCGTCAATCGCCTCGGCGTAGTTGATAACGTACGAATAGCCGGAGCAACCCGTCTTGGTGACCCCAAGACGCAACCCGAGACCTTTCTCGCGTTTCTCAAGGTAGCTGCGGACGCGATCTGCCGCCGCTTCGGTAAGCGAAATTGCCATTGCTGGTCCTTATTTCAGTGATTCAGACGGCGCCCAAGCGACTGGATCGCGTCCTCAAGCACGAGTATACGACCGGTCTTCTCGGCAGGTACAGCCAGATCCTCCATAATCCGGGCAATCGGGAAGAGTTCAAGAGCCTCGACCGGCTTGCCCTCGTAGTAATCGCAGACCCACTCCGCAGCAGCAATCACGTGCGGGCATCCCCGGGCCCGGAAGCGCAGGGCGGCAATCCGGCCATCCTCAAGCGTTGCCGCGAATTCCACGCGCAGGCCCTGGGCGTCCACCCGCGTGCCTATGCCGCCGGCCAGCTCGCCGGCATGCGGCGGCGCGGCGAAGTAGTCGCGGACCTTCGCGTTGTAGGGATCGGCGCTCACGCCGCCAGCTCCGGTGCGAGTTTGCGCAGATGAGCGACAGCCTCGCGGTAACGCGCGGCGGCAAACTCGACCTCATCGCGGGTCGTGGGACGACCAAGGCTGAAGCGAATGGCGCTCTGTGCCTGGTCGTCGTCAAGTCCCAGCGCGCGCAGGACGTACGACGGTTCCTGGGTCTTCGAGTTGCAGGCACTCCCCGTCGCAACCAGGAGCGGCTCCAGCGCCAGTACCAGGCTCTCGCCATCGACGTCCTCGACGCTCACGTTCAGGATGCCGGGGAAGCCACCCGGATCGCCATTGAGACGAACACCCTCGACGCTCCGTATCCCCTCCCAGAGCACCTGTCGCAGCGCCCGCAGGTGTTCGAGATCGGGCTCGATACGGGTCGCGGCGACGGCTGCAGCCATGCCCAGCCCGGCGACCAGGTCGGTCGGCAGGGTCCCGGGACGAATACTCCGCTGCTGCCCGCCGCCAAACAGGATTGGTTCCACATGGCAGCCCGCACGGTCGGCGATATACAAGGCGCCAATGCCCTTCGGACCATAGAACTTGTGGCCTGTCAGCGACAGCAGATCGACAGGCAGGTTGCCGAGATTGATCGGCAATTTGCCAACGGCCTGGGCGGCGTCCACGTGAAACAACACGTCGCGTTCACGGCAAATCGTGCCCAGCGCCTCGATGTCCTGGATAACGCCGGTTTCGTTGTTGACGTACATGATCGATGCGAACTGGGTCTCGTCGCGCAGCGCGGCGGCAAACGCATCGGGGCACAGGCGGCCGTCCGCACCGGCGTCGACCCAGGTGACGTCAAAGCCGTCCTTCGCCAAGGCCTCGAACACATCGGTTACTGCCTTGTGCTCGGTTTTCATCGTGACGATGTGCTTGCCGCGATGTGCCCGGTAGCGTGCGCCGCCGGCGATCGCCAGATTGTCCGATTCCGTCGCGCCGGAGGTCCATATCAGGGTACCCGGGCTCACGTTCAGGAGTCCCGCAAGCTGCGCGGCCGATTCGGCGATGATCGCCTGCGCTTCGCGACCGGCCGCATGGGTGGACGATGGATTCGCACAATTGAGCTCGGCGACTTCGCGCATACGATCCAGCACGCGGGCGTCGACCGGCGTCGACGCCGCGTAGTCGAGATAGATCATCTTCCCGCGCATGTCAGTCCTTGCCCATCCTGTCGATGGCGGAGAGGATGCCGCGCAGGATGTTGACCTCGTTCTTGTCAGGCCGGGCGCGAATAAAAAGGCGGCGCATGCGACGCATCAGGTGCCGTGGATTCGCCGGGTCGAGGAATTCGATTTTCGTGAGCACGTTTTCGAGATGCGTGTAAAAGTGCTCCATCTCCTCGCCGGTCGCAGGCGGTGCCTCGACGTCGAAGCTCGGGCCGGTGTCCAGCATGCCGGCGACACGCAGCTCGTAGGTCAGGACCTGGACGGCCATCGCCAGGTTCAGCGAACTGAAGCCCGGGTCGGTCGGGATCGTGAGCAGGGTATGACAAAGATCCAGGTCGTCATTGTGCAGACCGGTCTTTTCGGGCCCGAACACCGCTGCAACCATGCCGTTCGCGCTCTCCAGGATCATGCGTTCCGCACAATCGCGCGGCCCCATACACGGCCAATTGATGGTGCGAGAGCGCGCGCTGGCGCCCGCCACGTAGACGCAGTCCGCCAGGGCATCGGCCAGTGAATCCACGACCAGCGCGTTGTCGAGGACGTCCGCAGCCCCCGAGGCACGCGCCGTCGCATCTTCATGCGGGAAATGCTTCGGGTTGACGAGCGCAAGGTCGCGGAGCCCCATGTTCTTCATGGCGCGGGCGACAGCCCCGATATTGCCGGGGTGCGTGGTTCCGACGAGGACGATTCTAATGCTCATGGACAAAGGACATTGCTGTGGGACACCGCGTACAAAGTCGGGTATTCTACCGCCCCCGCGGCCCGGACACACCGGGCGCGCAGCTCTTTTACATTGACGGAATCGTTTCATGCACGCATTACAGAATGTGGCCGTGATGGCAGCGCGCCGTGGAGGCGCCATACTGATCAGGCATCTCAACAAGCTCGACAAGCTCAATGTCGAGAAAAAGGGGCACAACGATTACGTCAGTGACGCGGACCGTGCCGCCGAGGCAGCGGTTATCGAGGTCATCCGCAACCACTATCCCGATCATGCAATTCTTGCCGAGGAATCCGGCCAGCAGGGTGATTCCGATACCGTCTGGATCATCGACCCGCTCGACGGAACCACCAACTTCCTGCATGGCTTTCCGCAGTTTTGCGTCTCGGTCGGCGTCCAGATCAAAGGTCGCATGGAGGCCGCGGCCGTGTACGACCCGATCAGCCAGGACCTGTTTGCCGCTGCGCGTGGCGACGGCGCTACGCTCAATGACCGCAAGATTCGCGTCAGTGGCCGCAAAGAACTGGACTATGCGCTGATCGGCACGGGATTCCCGTTCCGTCAGGGCGACGCGGACATCACGCCCTACCTCGAGATGCTGGGCAAGGTCGTGAAAAACACCGCCGGCGTTCGCCGTCCTGGAGCTGCCGCCCTCGACCTGTGCTACGTCGCTGCGGGGCGCCTCGATGGATTCTGGGAGTACGGCTTGAAGCCCTGGGATATCGCGGCCGGGTCGCTCATTATCCGGGAAGCCGGTGGCATCGTCAGCGGCCTCGACGGCAGCGAGAAATATATGGAGTCAGGCCACATCCTCTGCGGCACGCCAAAAATCTACTCGGGCCTTGCCAAGCTCTGCGCGCGCGAGATCAAGGCGATCCTCGCGTCGCAATAGGGTGCCAGTCACCGTATTTTCCGTCGCGAAACAGGGTGCCGGTCACCGTATTATGGGAGATCGTCGATGAGTGACGGGTCCTTGATCGGTTCGATCAGGTCCTGCGGGCTGACGTTCAATGCCAGCGCCGTGGCACTCGCCGTGTAGATCGACGAGTAGGTGCCAACGATGATGCCGACGATCAGCGCGATCGAGAAGGGTGCGATCGACTCGCCGCCCAACACCAGCAATGCAACCAATACGAGCAGGGTCGTGAGACCCGTGATCAGGGTTCGCGCGAGCATCTCGTTGATCGATGTGTTCATCGCATCCTGCGCTGACACGCCACGCAGCGCGAAGAAGTTCTCTCGAATTCTATCGAACGCGACAACCGTATCGTTCAGCGAATAACCGATAACCGCGAGCACAGCCGCGACAACCGTAAGATCGAAAGGCAGCTGGAAGATCGAGAAGAACCCGACGGTGACAATCGCGTCATGGATCAGGGCCGCGACGGCGCCCGCGGAGAACTTCCACTGGAAGCGAATCATGACGTAGACGAAGATCAGCAGCAGCGCAACGACCATCGCCAGTGCGCCTCGCTCGGCGAGTTCGCTGCCCACCTGGGCACTTACCGTCTCCATGCGCCGCAGGTCGATCTTCTGCCCACTGGCCTCCAACGTCGCCTGCAGCTGATCACGAACCTGCAGAGCGCTCTCCTCGGGCTGCGGCGGCAGGCGAACGAGCACATCTGTATCGCGGCCGAACAGCTGCACCTGCGCATCCACGAATCCTGCATTTGCAAGGCCGCTGCGAATCGCTTCGACGTCTGCCGCCTGCTCGTAACCAACCTCGAGCAAAATACCGCCCGTAAAGTCGATGCCGAAATCCAGGCCACGAGTAGCCAGGGAAGCCAACGATACGACAACAAACAACGCCGACAGCGACAGCGCTATTTTGCGCCGGACCGGGCTCAGGAAATCGATGCTGGTTGTTTTGCTAATTATGCGCATTGTGCTTTCCTAGACCGGCAACGACTGCAGCTTGCGCCCGCCGAATACCAGGTTGACGATTGTGCGGGTGCCGACGATCGACGTGAACATGGAAGTGATGATGCCGAGCAGCAGCGTTATCGCGAAACCCTTGATCGGCCCCGTACCCAGCGAGAACAGCACGACCGCGGCGATGAGCGTGGTGACGTTGGCGTCGGTAATGGACGACAACGCCTTCTCATAGCCCGAGTTGATCGCTGTCTGCGGCGACGCATTGGCCGTGAGTTCCTCGCGTATTCGCTCAAAAATCAGGACATTGGCGTCAACCGCCATACCGACCGTGAGTACGATACCGGCGATACCCGGCAACGTCAGCGACGCACCCAGTATCGACAACATCGCCACGATGAAGACGACGTTCGACAACAACGCGACGTTGGCGATCAGGCCAAACCCACGGTAGTAGACCGCCATGAAGATGATGACGGCGAGGAAGCCGATCTTGATCGCATTGAAGCCGCGATCGATGTTGTCCTGGCCGAGCGTCGGTCCGACCGTGCGTTCGTCGACGATATAAACCGGCGCTGCAAGTGCACCAGCGCGCAATAGCAATGCGAGATCGGCCGCTTCGCCGGGCGACAGCCCGGTGATCCTGAACCTGTCCTTGAACACGCCCTGAATCGTCGCCGTACTGATGATTTCCTGGCGGACAACCTTGCGGAATTCGCCCGGCTGGCCGGGAATCGCCTCGCGCGTTGTCTCGATGAACACTGTCGACATCGGCTTGGTGACGTTTTCCATCGTCGTGCGCAGCATGTTCTCGCCGCCTGCCGAGTCGAGCGTGATGTTGACCTGCGGCTGGCCTTCGGCAAAGCCGGCACTGGCATCGATGATCTGGTCACCCGAGGCGATCACACTGCGCTTGAGCATCTGCGGCGGTTCGGTGCCGCGCCCCTGGTAGCGACGAGAACCCGGTTCGCTACCGGACTGGTCGACCAGGCGAAACTCGATCGTTGCCGTTGCAGAAAGGATGCCCTTGATCTTGTTCGGGTCCTGCACACCTGGAAGCTGGATAACGATGCGGTCTGCTCCCTGGCGCTGCACCAGCGGCTCGGCCACGCCCAGTTCGTTGACGCGGTTGCGCAAGGTCGTGATGTTCTGCTCGATCGCGAAGTCCTGGCGGGCCTGAATCTGCGCCTCGCTCATGCGCACGATCAGGGACCTGCCGTCCGCACCGTCAGAAATGAGTACGTCCTGGTCGGTGCGACGTATGACGTCGCGCGCGGCCTGCAGATCTTCCTCGCTCGTGACGCGCACCGTGATGGTTTGCCCGTTCAGATCGACGCGACGACGGATCTTCGCGTCGCGCAGCCGGTCATCGAAACTCTGCTGATAACCCACCATGCGGCTGTCGATGGCCGTTTGCATGTCGACCTCGAGCAGCACGTAAACGCCGCCCCGCAGATCCAGGCCCAGGCTCATGGGTTTGAGACCGAGGTCGCGCACCCATCGCGGCAGCTTCGGCGCGAGCGTCGCAGCGATGTTGGCCTCACGATCGTAAGCGGTACGCAGCCTCGTGCTGGCTTGCTCCTGCTCGGCCGTGGTGTTGAAACGCAGTACGGCACGGCCGTCCTGCAGGTAGGCGGCTTCGGGCGTTACGCCGGCGTTCTCGACGGTGCGCACGAACTCTTCGAGCCGGGGCTCATCGTAAGCGACACCGTCATTGTCGGCGATCTGCACAGCATCGACGCTGCCGTAAATGTTGGGCAGCGCGAACAGGCAACCCGCCAGGAGAATGGCGAGTACCAGCGCATTTAGCCACGCGGGGAATTTATTCATGCTTCGTCGTAGGTGCCTTTCGGAACAACCATCGAGACGCTGGCTTTCTGAATCTTGATCTCGGTGTTGTCGCTGATCGCTACGACCGCGTAGTGCTCACTGACGCCGGTGATCTTGCCGAGAATACCTCCGGCTGTCAGCACTTCGTCCCCGACCTGCAGTCCGGCAACAAGCTCGTTGTGCTGCTTTTGCTTTTTTTGCTGTGGGCGAATGAGCAGGAAATAAAAGGCGGCGAACATCAGAACCATCATGATGATGAAGCTGGTTGAGTCGCCCTGTTGCGCGCCTTGCGCGTATGCGTTCTGAATAAAGAAATCCATAAGGTGTCCCCGAAAAACAGCGCGGTATTATGGCACAAGCGCCGGAGTTGGGGGCGACTTGCGCGAAGGCAAGCCAAAAGCCCCGAAATCAGGCCTTTTTCGCGTAGGTACGCTTCAGTTGCGCCGTGAACTCAGCGAGCGTGTCCGACTCGATTGCTCCGCGTATATCGGACATAAGTTTCTGATAATAATGAAGATTATGAATAGTCGCCAGGCGCGGCCCGAGGATCTCACCGCATTTTTCCAGGTGGCGCAGGTACGCAAGACTGTAGTTCTGGCAGGTGTAGCAGGCACAATCCGGGTCCGGCGGTGACGTGTCATCCCGGTAGCGGGCGTGCCGAAACTTCACATTGCCGCGGGATGTGAACAGCTGGCCGTTGCGCGCATGGCGGGTTGGAATCACGCAGTCGAACATGTCGACACCGCGCAGGACACCTTCGGCAATATCGACAGGCGTGCCCACCCCCATCAGGTAGCGCGGCGCATCGCCGGGCATGCCCGGCATGAGTTCGTCCAGCACTGCCAGGCGCTCCGGCTCCGGCTCGCCCACTGCCAGGCCACCGATCGCGTACCCGTCGAAGCCGATGTCCGTCAGCCCGGCCAGCGATTCAGCACGCAGGCCGCCATACATGCCACCCTGCACGATACCAAACAGCGCCTCGCCACGGTCCGGCTCGTCGCTTTTCAGCTCGTCGAAGCGCTGCCGGCTGCGCGCCGCCCACCGCAACGACAGGCCCATCGACTCGCGAGCCGCTTTCTCTGTCGCCGGATACGGTGTGCACTCGTCGAAAATCATCGTCACGTCGGCATTGAGATCGTGCTGCACCTCCATTGATTTTTCGGGCGTCAGCATGACCACGTCGCCGTTGACCGGCGACTGGAACTGGACACCCTCCTCCGACAACTTGCGCATGGCGGCGAGCGAGAACACCTGGAAGCCACCCGAGTCGGTCAGGATCGGCCCGTGCCAGTTCATGAACTCGTGCAGCCCGCCGTGTTTGCGGACGACCTCGGTGCCCGGGCGCAACATCAGGTGGAAGGTATTGCCCAGGATGATCTCGGCCCCGTTCGACGCAACTTCCTCGGGCGTTACGCTCTTGACCGTGCCGTACGTGCCGACCGGCATGAACGCCGGGGTCTGCACCGTGCCGCGACGGAACTGCAGCGACCCGGTCCGGGCCGCGCCCGAGGTGGTGTTGACGGTCAGCTTCATGATGGTGCGGCAGGCGTTAGGAACATGGCGTCACCGTAACTGAAGAAGCGGTACTTCTCACGCACGGCGTGGTTGTAGGCGGCGAGTATGCGTTCTTTGCCGGCGAAGGCGGACACGAGCATCAGCAGTGAGGACTGCGGCAGGTGAAAGTTGGTCAGCATCGCATCGACCGAACGAAACTCGTAGCCGGGCAGGATGAACAGGTCGGTCTCGCCGGCAAACGGCTGCAACGCTCCGCGCGCGGAAGCACACTCGAGCGCCCGCACTGAAGTCGTGCCGACGGCGACGACCCGGCCACCCGCAGCCCGTGTCGCGGCGACCGCGTCGCAGCAGTCCTCGGAAACCATAACGCGCTCGCTGTGCAGGCGGTTTTCTTCGATGTGCTCGTCGCGCAGGGACTGGAAGGTGCCGGCGCCGACATGCAGCGTGACGAAAGTATGGTTGACGCCCAGAGACAGGGTTTCCGCCAGCATGGCGGCGTCGAAATGCAGGCCCGCGGTCGGCGCCGCGACGGCACCCGGATCGCAGGCATAGACCGTTTGGTAGCGCTCGACATCGGTATCATCCGCTTCCCGCTCCAGGTACGGCGGCAGCGGTACGTCACCATGTTGGTCGAGGTAGGGCAGCAGGTCTACCGAGAACTCCAGCAGAAACAGGTCGTCGTCGCGCCCGGTGACAACGGCCTCTGCGCCGGCATCGAACAGCAGCCGGCTGCCGGGTTTTGGTGACTTGCTTGCCCGTACAAGGGCCAGCGCCATACGCTCGTTTTCCAGTCGCTCAACGAGGACCTCCGCCTTGCCGCCGGTTTCCTTGCGGCCGTTCAGCCGCGCCTTGATGACGCGCGTGTCATTAAAGACCAGCAGATCCCCGGCGCGCAGCAACGACGGCAGGTCTTCAAACCCGAGATCCTGGAACTTGTCGCCAACAGACAGCAGGCGGCTGCCACGCCGATCGCCCGCGGGGTAACGGGCGATGAGTTCGGGCGGAAGCTCGTAATCGAAATCGGAAATAAGCATGGGCGCGTAGGGTACCAAAGCCATGCGCGCCCATGCGCCTCTTGTTGCGTGCCGGCGACCTTATGACGCCGGTAGCGGTGCTACCTCGGTTTCTAGGTGCAGGTTGCCATGATGATCGGCAGGAATCTCGACATCGATAGTAACCTTCTTCTTGTCGCGCATGATGCCAAGTTCCAGTTTCTCGCCGGCCTGGTAGGACGCGAGGATGCGTATCGCGTGGCGCACATCCTTCGGCTCCCGGCCGTCGATACTCTGGATCACATCGCCGTCTCGCAGGTCGAACGCATCCGACTTCGGCGCGGTCACGACGAGCAGTCCCTTATTCGTCCCGAAGTAGCGGCCGAGTCCCTCGGACAGCTCAACAAGCTCGAGCTCGCCGAGTCCGGTGCCCGCCCAGGGAAATCCGAACTCCATCTTGAACCGTTCAACCATCTCGGGGGCAACCGGCATCGCCGGCATGACAAAATCCGATCCATCCTTGCCGACCCAGGCAAACGAGTGGTCGGCGACGATTCGAGGTTCGACTTCCACACGGCCGACTTTGCCGTCGCGAAGGTATGCAACGGTCAGCACGTCACCTTCTTCGACCGCCTCCATGAATTCGAGCAACCGCATGTTGGACTCCTGGCTGCTGTCTGCACCCAGGCTTTCGTCGTTGACGGCGGTCAGGATGTCGCCCGAACGCAGGCCCGCATCACTGGCCGCACTACCCGGCGATACGCCCAGGATCGTGACGCCTTCAACCGGGCCCGGCTTGTCCGTCGACTCGATGGTCACACCGAGACGTGGCTTGCTGGCGAACGCAAAGCGTTGCTCGATCTGTGCAATGCGAGGCAGACGCTCCTTGGTAATCTCCGCAATTTCGCGAGCGGCCTCGGCCATCTTGGCTTCCGCCATGCGAAGCTTTTCTTCCATCGCGGCTTCCCTGGCCTCTGTTGCACGCGCGCGCTCCTCGTCGTCCGTCTGCGCAACCGCTGTCCCTGCGAGCAGCAGCACGGCTGCAACGGGCAGAATCACTTTCCACATCTTCATCTGGTCTTACTCCTGTCTAGAACGCTGCCCGTTGCGCCTGCGCATAGCGCAACTGCAGCAGCGATTTCATTAACCTGACGCGTTCGCGCCAGAAAAGCTCGGTATCCTCAGGCGACATCTGCACCTGGGGGTCATTCAACTGGTAGTCGATTGCCGCGATCCGGTCTTCGAGATCCGAAATCGTGGCCGTCGTGCTGGCCCGCTGCACTCGCGGCGCGTCAGGCAATGCGCGCAAGTTGCTCTCGATCTCGCGAGACTCGGTCATCAGCGTCTGCAGCGTCGTCAGCGGCACCTGCGAGCTGGTCCCGACAGAGGCGGGCACGGTCGGCAGCGTCTGGGCAGGTCCCCGTACGAGGCCCGGCAGCATGACGGCGGCTACCAGCGCGGCGGCCGCGAGCCCGGCGCCCATGTACCACGTCGACCGCGTGCGCAGGCCCTTTCCGGCGATCAGGCCTTCGGCCTCAGCCTGCTCACGAATCCGCTGCCATACGACGCGCGGCGGCATCGTGTCCGGGAGCGCCGCGAGCCCTTTTTGCAGTGCGGTGTGTTCGTCCGCTGTGAGTGCACAGATCATCTCGTTTTCCTTCCTGTTACCCGACATTCGCGGTAACTCCTTTTCAATAACGTGTTAGTAGCCGACGGTAGCGCCTTCATGCTGTTCGCCGGCTTCCTGTACTTCGAGCAGCGGCCGCAAGCTCCGATAGGCACGCGACAGCTGCGATTTGGAGAAGCTCTCGGTCTTGCCCATGAACCCGGCAATCTCCTTGTGTGTAAAGCCTTCGACATCGTGCAGCCAGACCACGGCCCGGCTCACATCCGACAAGCTCGCCAGTGCGGCATCCAGGTCGAGCGCATCGTCGGGATGCCGCGACACGCCATGACTCAGCGCATCGCCCTCCGTCACGTCGTGCCAATCGTCCGTCAACATCTGGCCGCGCTTGGTCCAGGCGGAACGCAGGAACATGAGGGCCTTCGTCACCGCGATGCGCCGTATCCAGGAACCGAGGGCCGCCTCTCCCCGGAAATTTGCGATCGAGCGCATGATCTCGATGAAGGTCTCCTGGACCAGGTCCTCCGCATGGGCCGGTACCTTGGTAAACCTCAGGCAAATCGAGTACACCGGCGCCGCAAAGGCGCGATAGATGATCTCGTGCGCCCGCGCGTCACCCGCTGCGGCCCGTTTGACAATTCCCGGATCAATATCGATGTCGGCAAACTTGCTCATACCTGACATCTTAGATGCTTAATTCACCGAAAGGGTCGCAAGGATTAACATCCCCGCATATACTGTGCGCCCTCGATATGGCCGGGATGGCGGAACTGGTAGACGCGCCGGATTCAAAATCCGGTTCTGGAAACAGAGTGGGGGTTCGATTCCCCCTCCCGGCACCAAACCAGGCAACACGATGAAATTCTGTTCCAGCTGCGGTGGCACGGTAAGCTACCGCGTCCCAAAGGATGATAATCGCGAGCGCGCAGTCTGCGATAGCTGCGGCCGGATCCACTACCGAAACCCGATAATCGTCGTCGGCTGCGTCGCCGAGCGTGACGGGAAGGTCCTGCTCTGCAAGCGCGCCATTGAGCCGCGCTATGGCTACTGGACCGTACCGGCCGGGTTCATGGAGTTGGGCGAGTCCGTTGCTGGCGGTGCCGCCAGGGAAACCCTTGAGGAAGCACTGGCCACGGTTGAATTGGGCCACCTGTTCGCCTCGGTCGACGTGGTCGACGCAGGCCAGGTACACCTCTTTTATACGGGCAAACTGGTTGGCGACTTTGGCGTTGGCAATGAGACGCTCGAAGCCGCGCTCTTCAGTGAGGACGAAATCCCCTGGGACGAGATTGCCTTCCACAGCGGCAAGTTCGCGCTACAGAAGTACTTTGAAGATCGTGGCAAGAACAACGGCGTGCACGTGCACGAGTTGCGCCGCTCGTCGTCTTGAGACGAACTCAGCGCTTGGTAGCCGCTGCCAGGCGCATACTCAGCATCGCCGGCGTTACGTAACCACCGATGAAAGTGCCATCTTCGAGAATGATCGCCGGGGTCCCGTTGAGACCGATGTCCTGGCCCAGAATGTAATGGCGCGATAACAGCGACGAATCGCATTTCGCAGATTCAAAATCCTGGCCGAGCTTGGCGGCGGTCAGTGCAACGCCCCGGTCGCTTGCGCACAGGACATCCTCTGAAGTACCCCAGGCACGCGATGCCGGCCCGTTGCGCGGATACAGCACGTAACGCACCGCGATCCCTCGGCTCATGTAATCCCCAATCTCGGCATGCAGCTTGCGGCAGTAGGTGCAATCAACGTCGGTGAATACCGTAACCGAGTATTTTGGATCGGTCGGCGAGAACAGGATCACATCCTTGTCTTCGAGCGAATTGACCAGGCTGCGCCGCATCTCCGTGCGACTCAGCTCGCTCAGGTTCACCTTCGCTTCGAGATCGAACAGGTCACCCTGAATGACGTAGCGACCATCGCCCGTGGCGTACGCGAAAAACGCCCCCTTCTGGATCGTGTACCAGCCCTTCACAGGGCTCCCGCTAACGTTTTCGGGACCGATGAAGTCGATCATGGTGGAGATCCGGGCGCGCGCTGCGTCGAGCTCGGGGTCGGCGTCGGACGCCGCGGCAAGCGTCGCCAGCAACAGCAGTGAAGCCGTGACAAGCGGCCTTGAAAAGGTGCGGAAATATCGATTCATCATCTAACCCGTGGGAAAAGCGCGGCAAGTTTAGCAAACAGACCCATGCACCGGGCATTTTGTTGCATCAAATGTCGCGGCGTCTGCGCCGACCGGACGGGAGGGCTATCCGCGCGGGTGATGCTTGCCGTGCAGGTCCTTGAGGCGCTCACGCGCGACATGCGTGTAGATCTGGGTCGTAGACAGGTCACTGTGTCCGAGCAGCATCTGCACCACGCGCAGGTCCGCACCGCGGTTCAGGAGGTGTGTGGCGAAAGCGTGACGCAGGCTGTGCGGCGACAACTTCTGGCGTACACCGGCTTTTTCGGCATAGCGTTTGATGATGTGCCAGAACGCCTGGCGCGTCATGCGATCGCCACGGCGTGTCGGGAACAGGTAGTCGGTCTGGCGCTCGAGGAGGATCTCCATGCGCGGGCCATTGATGAAATCCTTCAGCCAGCGCTGGGACTCATCACCGAGCGGTATGAGTCGTTCGCGATCGCCTTTGCCGACGATACGCAGCACGCCCTGGTTGAAATTAACTTGCGACTGCTTGAGATTGATGAGCTCCGAGACCCGCAAGCCCGTGGCGTACAGCAATTCGAGCATGGCGCGATCACGGTGACCGAGCGGCTCGTCCGTGTTCGGTGCGTTCAGCAATGCGTCGACCTCGTCTTCCGAGAGCGACTTCGGCAGCGACCGGCCGATGCGCGGCATCTCGATCTCCGCCGTCGGGTCATTGTCGCGCATGCCTTCGCGCATGATGTAACGGAAGAAGCGGCGGAAGCTCGACAGCTGGCGCGCGGTCGAGCGTGGCTTGGCGCCGGACTCGACGCGTCTCGCGATGAAATCGAGCAGGTCGGCCTTGTCTGCCTGTTCGATGGATTTGTCGTTTTCTGACAGCCCGCGACCGAGTGTCATCAGGTCGGCGCGATAGGCGCCGAGCGTGTTCTTCGACAGACCGCGCTCCATCCAGATAGCATCGAGGAAACGGTCGACCAACTCTTCCGAGCGGAGTACCGTTTTCGCTTCAGACTTGCTTTGTTTGTTGCCACTGGCCATAACAGTCCATCTTCCTTAGTCGCGCAATCCTTGTGTTGCGGTGAAATTGCCTATGCCAACCATTGCGTCCTGCTGGTAGCATACCGGGTCACTTTCATCGCCAAGCGACGGATTTTTCAAGGGTTATGAGTATGCTGGGGAAGCCGGGTTGCGGGCGTGACCGCTGTCACATATTAAGGAAGGCATTTACATAAGGTGAATTGGGTCACACGTACCAAGGAAGCGGCCTGGGGCCTCTTCGCCTGGCTGTCATTCGGCCTCGCCGTCCTGTTCTCGCTGGTCGTCGTGCTTGTCGTGCCGTCGGCGACGAGACGCCAGAAACTCGTGACCTGGGCCTCCAGGATGGTTTTCGTCCTGCCCCGAATCGACGTGCAGGTGCGCGGCATGGACAACCTGCCGACCGACAATTGCGTGGTCGTGGCCAATCATGCCAGCTACCTCGACGGTCCCTTGCTCAAAGGATACCTTCCCTGGCGATTCAATTTTGTGATCAAGGGCGAAATGCGGAACTTTGCCCCGGCGCACTTCCTCCTCCGCCGCTCCGGCTCGAAGTTCGTCGAACGCACCGACGTCAAGGGCAGCACGCGCGACGCGCGCCAGATCGTGAAAGCGGCACTTGGCGGTGAATCGCTCGGCTTCTTCCCGGAGGGAACATTTCTTAAAGAGCCCGGTGTCGGCCGTTTCCGGCCCGGCGCCTTCGTCGCGGCGATCAAGGGTGACATGCCCGTCGTCCCGATCTCGATAGGCGGGTCGCGCCACATGCTGCCTGCCGGTGGCCTCCTGCCGCGCCCCGGTACGCTGACCATCGACATCCTGCCGGCGATCGCCCCAGGCGATCCCGAGTTTGCGACCAGTCGCAGACTGGCGGAGACAGCCCGGCAACGCATCCTGGCGGTGCTCGGTGAGCCGGACCTTCTGGACGACGCGGAACCTGCCGCCCCCGGCTAGCATATTTGTAGTATTGCGCTGTCACTTCATATGCAGGACAGTAGCCGCGAAGCGGAATATTCACGAAAAGCCTGGAGCAGCAAAATATGAGTACCGACACAGTCGTCCTTGTAGCGGCGCAGCGCACACCGATTGGCGCATTCCAGGGAGTATTGAGCGGAGCCAGCGCGACCGAGCTAGGGGCCGCGGCAATCCGCGGCGCGCTTGCCGGGAGCGGCGTCGACGCTGCGGACATCGATCGGGTCATCATGGGTTGCGTGCTGCCTGCGGGTCTCGGCCAGGCGCCGGCACGACAGGCTGCGCTTGCCGCCGGCGTGCCGGACGGCGTGCCCTGTGTCACCGTGAACAAGATGTGCGGCTCCGGTATGGAGTCGATCATCATGGGCCATGACATGATCAAGGCCGGCAGCGCCGGTATCGTGATCGCCGGCGGCCTCGAGTCGATGAGCAACGCTCCCTACCTGCTGCCCAAGGCCCG
This sequence comes from uncultured Gammaproteobacteria bacterium, assembly GCA_963698895.1. GTDB lineage: Bacteria > Pseudomonadota > Gammaproteobacteria > Steroidobacterales > Woeseiaceae > UBA1847. The sequence continues at coordinate 191,492 of CAVOSO010000008.1, forward strand.
TGACGGTTATCGCATGGGGCACCAGGAAGTCCTCGATCACATGTTTTACGACGGACTCCAGGACCCGTTCGAGGGCCAGATGATGGGGCACTTCGCCCAGGTGACCGCCGACAAGTACGGCTTTTCGCGTGAGGAGATGGACGCCTTCGCCGCCGAGTCGGCCACGCGTGCAAAACGCGCTGTCGCGGACGGGTCGTTTGCGGGCGAGATTGCGCCGGTTACGATCAAGTCGCGCCGGGGCGAGACCGTCGTCGACACCGATGAAACACCCGGTGCGGTCAGTATCGAGAAGATCCCCACACTGCGCCCGGCTTTCGCGAAAGACGGTACCGTGACGGCGGCAACGTCTTCGTCAATTTCAGATGGTGCGGCCGCGGTCCTGATGATGACGGCAGCGGAGGCCGAGAAACGCGGCCTGACGCCGATCGCAAAGATCGTTGCGCATTCAGCGCATGCGCAGGCGCCGGCGTGGTTTACCACAGCCCCGGTGTACGCGTTGCAGAAGCTGCTCGACGCCCAGGGTTGGACGGCCGACGACGTCGACCTCTATGAAATCAATGAGGCGTTCGCCGTCGTGACGATGGCCGCCATGAAGGACGTCGGCATCGGTCATGACAAGGTCAACGTAAATGGCGGTGCGTGCGCTCTCGGTCATCCGATTGGGGCAACCGGCTGCCGTATCTCGGTCACGTTGCTGCACGAGCTCGCTGCCCGTGGGCTGACGCGCGGCATCGCGACGCAATGCATCGGCGGTGGCGAAGCAACCGCTGTTGCTTACGAAATCCTGTAGGGAGAAAGTCCAATGAAATTGTCAGAAGCCAGGGCTGTCATCACCGGCGGTGCCTCGGGACTCGGCTTCGCCAGCGCACAACGCATTGTTGATGCGGGCGGCCAGGTCGTCTTACTCGATATCAACGACGAACTCGGCGAACAAAGCGCCGCGAAACTCGGCGAGCGTGCGTTGTACATCAATACGGACGTGGCCAGTGAAGACTCGGTTAAAGTGGCTCTGCAGAAGGCGAAAGACGCCATGGGCGGCATAACGCTGGCCATTAACTGCGCCGGAGTGGCGACCGCGGGTCGCGCCCTCGGTCGCGACGGCACTTGGCCGACCGAGATGTTCAACCGGGTCATTCAGATCAACCTTGTCGGCACCTTCAATGTGACCAAGGAAGCGGCCGCCATCATGAACGAAAACGAGCCGGACGCTGACGGCGAACGCGGCGTCATCATCAGTACGGCATCGATTGCGGCGTTTGAAGGACAGATTGGCCAGGCGGCCTATGCCGCATCCAAGGGCGGCGTACACGCCATGATGCTGCCGCTGGCCCGCGAGTTCGCCAATTTCGGCATCCGCGTCAACACGATTGCCCCGGGCATCATGCTGACGCCGATGATGGCGGGCATGGCGCCTGAGGTTCAGGATTCGCTGGCCGCGCAAGTGCCTTTCCCGAAGCGCCTCGGCAAACCCGAGGAGTATGCGAATACGGTCCAGTTCATCTATGAGACCGCCTATGTCAACAGCGAGACAATCCGCTGCGACGGCGCCATTCGCATGCAACCGAAATGACGTGATTACATGTTGGCGTAGTTCGGTCCGCCGCCGCCTTCGGGGACTTTCCAGACGATATTCTGCTTCGGGTCCTTGATGTCACAGGTCTTGCAGTGCACGCAGTTTGCCGGGCTGATCCGGAAGGTCTTCTCGCCATCCTCTTCGACGATCTCGTAAACACCGGCCGGGCAGTAGCGCTGCGCCGGTTCGTCGTACTCGGGCAGGTTATACGCGATCGGGATCGACGCGTCCCTGAGCTTCAGATGGCAGGGCTGGTCTTCCTCGTGATTGGTGTTGGACAGGAATACCGATGACATCTTGTCGAAGGTGAGCACACCGTCGGGCTTCGGATACTCGATGACCTTCGCCTCGGATGCTTTCTGCAGCGACTCGTGGTCAGGATCCCGGTTGCGCCACGTAAACGGCAATTTCCCGAAGAAGATATTCTGATCGATAAACGCAAAGACGGCGCCGAAGAACATGCCCAACTTGTGCAGGCCCGGGCCGAAGTTACGACCGCGGTGCAATTCCTTGTATACCCATGAGGCTTTCACGCTGATCTCGAAGTCATCGAGCTCCGACTGGCCCGGGTCGCCCGCCGCCAGCGCCTTCTGGATACTCTCTGCCGCGAGCATGCCCGTCTTGATCGCCGTGTGCGCACCCTTGATCTTGACGCCGTTCAGAAAGCCCGCGCCACAGCCAACCAGCATGCCGCCCGGGAAAACCAGCTTCGGCAGCGACTGCAGGCCACCCTTGTTGACCGCGCGCGCACCGTACGCGATGCGTTTGCCACCCTCGAGGTAACAGCGAATCTTCGGGTGCGTCTTCCAGCGCTGGAATTCGTCAAACGTCGACAGGTGCGGATTCCTGTAATTCAGCGCGATGATCAGTCCGAGATAGACCTTGTTGTTGGCGGCGTGGTAGAGAAATCCTCCACCTTCCGTGTGGTTGTCCAGCGGCCAGCCAGTCGTGTGTACCACCAGCCCTTCTTCATGCCGCTCCGGTTCCACCTCCCAGACTTCCTTGATACCGATGCCATAGTGCTGCGGATCGACATTTTCACGCAGGTTGAAACGTTGCATGACCTCTTCGCTGAGATTGCCACGCACGCCTTCTGCAAAAACCGTGTACTTGCCGCGCAACTCGTAACCTGGCGTGTAGGCGCTTTTTCTCGCGCCATCCTTGCCGATGCCCATATCGCTGGTCGCCACGCCGGCCACGCGTCCATCGCTGTCGTAGAGCACCTCGGACGCCGCGAAACCCGGAAATACGTTGACGCCCATGCTCTCGGCCTGCTCGCCGAGCCATTGGCACAATGCGCCAAGGCTGATGATGTAATTGCCGTGATTGTGCATGGGACGTGGCAGGAACAGGCCGGGTACCGGGGCCGCCCCGGTCTCGCTGGTCAGGTAATGCACACGATCGCCGGTACACGCGGTCTTGACCGGCGCGCCTTTCTCCTGCCAGTCAGGAATCAGCTCATTGAGCCCGGTCGGTTCGAAGACATTGCCGGACAGGATATGCGCGCCAATCTCCGACCCCTTCTCCACCACGACCACCGCAAGCGTGTCGTCGAGCTGCATCAGGCGGATCGCAGCCGCCAGCCCGGCGGGGCCGCCGCCGACTATCACTACGTCAAATTCCATCGACTCGCGTTCAATTGCTTCTGACATGTCCGGTGACACCTTCTCTGGTTGGACCCGCTGTGACAGCCATGTAATCTAGCCCTGCTGCAAGTGCGCTGCAAATACAGCTATGAGGGTAGATTGAACATACGCGAAGCATACGATAAAAGCCTGCACCGCGAGGGGCATGTTGAAGATGCCGCGCAACTCGATGTCATCAGCCGCTTCGAAGACCTCCAGGCCAGGCTGCTCGCGCAGCCGCCACGCAGGGGCGGATTGCGCACCATGTTCTTCCGCAGTGAACCACGCGAAACCGTGCGCGGCCTTTATATCTGGGGCGGCGTCGGCCGCGGCAAGACATTTCTCATGGACCTCTTCTTCGAAAACCTGCCCATCGAGCAGAAGCGGCGCGTGCACTTCCACCGCATGATGCATGATGTTCATGCGCGCATGAAGACGCTCAGCTTCGTCGAGGACCCGCTCGACAAGGTAGCCGCCAGTATCGCCCAGGACACACGCGTTCTTTGCTTCGACGAATTCTTTGTCGGCGATATCGGTGACGCGATGATTCTCGGCAAACTCCTGCAAGGACTGTTCAGCCGCGGCGTCACGCTCGTGACAACCTCCAACTCCAGACCGGACGACCTCTACCAGGACGGGCTGCAGCGGCAGCGCTTTCTGCCCGCGATCGCACTCCTGAAAGAAAACACCGATGTCGTCAACATGGACGGTGGGACGGACTACCGCCTGCGTATTCTGCAGAAGGCAGGTACCTATCTCTCGCCGGACGACGAGAACGCGGCCGGGAAACTGAACTACTTTTTCGATGAAACCGCATCGGCACAGGTCGAAACCGAAATCGACATTGATATCAACGGTCGCTATGTTCGTGCGCGATGCCGCGCCAAGGGCGTTGCCTGGTTTCGTTTCGACGATATCTGCGATGGCCCGCGCAGCCAGGCCGACTACATCGAGATCGCTCGCTGGTATCCGTCGGTCATCATCTCGGGCGTGCCGCAGTTCGATGCATCGCAAGATGATCAGGCGCGGCGCTTCATTTCACTCGTTGACGAATTTTATGACCGTCGTGTAAAGCTGATCCTGTCAGCGGACGTCGACGTCCACAATCTGTATACGGGCTCGCGGCTGTCTTTTGAGTTCGATCGCACCACCAGCCGCCTGATCGAGATGCAATCGACCGAGTATCTCGCGCTGCCCCACCTCGCGTGATAAATTGGCGGCACTATGAGTACCGACCTAAAACTCGAGAATTTTATGCCGTACCGGCTCGCCGTCCTGTCAAACACGGTCAGCACTACGGTCGCCCGCGCCTACGACAAGCGTTTCAACGTGTCGATCCCCGAATGGCGCGTCATAGCCGTGCTCGGTCGTTTTCCGGGCTTGTCGGCCGTCGAGGTCGCCGAGCGCACCCTGATGGACAAGGTCGCCGTCAGCCGAGCCGTCACCAAGCTCATCAAGAACGGTCGTATCGATCGGGAGTTTGCCGATGCGGACAAGCGTCGCTCCATCCTGAACCTGTCGGACGATGGCAAGAAGCTGCATGACGAAATAGCGGATCTCGCACTGGGATTCGAACGCGACCTCCTCGAAGGGCTCTCGAAAGAGGAACTCGACCAGCTCAATAACATCATGGAGCGCCTGCTCGCGCGAGCTCGTTTGATCGGGGCACCGTAAACTAAGGGTATACGTACTTTAAACGTTGTATTCCGTTGTCTGATCTGAGCTAAAATTGCGGCCCCAGGGACTCCCAAACCCACCAAGGCACTCGCAGTGACTAAACAATCCAATCGACGCAGCGGGGACGCGCGGCAGCAGATTATTGACGCCATCCTAGCATCGCGTGCCACCACTCCTTCGCTCAAGAAAAAGTCTGATGTCGCCCGTTACCTGCGGCAGTACTTTGCCAACGTACCCTACGAAGACCTCGAGGGACGCTCCCCGTCCGTCATGGCACGAGTGGCCCTCGATCACCTCGAGTTTGGCGCCGTAAAGAAGCCACGCGAGGCCTTGCTGCGCATTTTCAATGCGACTGAGAAGGATCACGGCTACAAATCGGCATTCACGTTCGTGGAGATGATCAACGACGACATGCCATTCATCGTCGATTCAGTGGCTGCTGCGATTCATCGGCAGGATCTCGGCGTGCACATTACGGTGCACCCCATCATCTCCGTCACGCGTGACCGGACGGGCAAGCTGACATCCATTGCCAGTGTGGACAACAAGAAAGCGAAGTCCGAGTCTTTCGTTCGTTTCGCCATTTCTCGCGAGACAGATCCACATCGACTGAAACTGCTGCACAAGGAAATCCTCAAGGTCCTGTCCGATGTGCAGGTTACTGTTCGGGACTGGGGAGCCATGCGCCAGCGCATGCGCGAAACTCGCGATCTGCTCGAGAACGGCCCAAAGGGCGTCGACCCGACACTGCGTGAAGAGAGCCAGGCATTGCTCGACTGGATGGCCAACGAGCATTTCACCTTCATCGGCTATCGCGAATACAAGCTGGGAAAGCGCGGCAAGCGGAGCTTCCTGAACGCCGTCAAAGGCACGGGACTGGGTGTCCTGAGTCGCGATGACGGCGACCACAACTCGATCGAACTGACCACCGAGATGCAGCGCCTGACGCGGTCGCGCGACTGGCTGATCCTGACCAAGGCCAATTCGCGCTCAACCGTGCATCGCTCGGCGTTTCTCGATTATGTCGGCGTGAAGATCTACGACGATGACGGCAATGCCGTCGGCGAGCGTCGCTTTATCGGACTGCTGACCTCGATCGCTTACAGCGAAAGTCCGACCAATATCCCGTTGCTGCGACACAAAGTACGCAGGATATTCGAACGCGCCAAGGTCGAGCCTGCAGGGCATCGCGGCAAGGCACTGTTGCATATCATCGAAACCTATCCGCGTGAAGAACTGTTCCAGAGCAGCGTGCAGGACCTGACCCGCACGACTATAGGCATCCTCAACCTGCAGGATCGACAGCGCGTCAAACTGTTCCTGCGGCAAGATACATTTCGCCGATTCTTCTCGTGCCTTGTCTTCGTACCCAGGGACAAATACACGACAGCGATTCGGCGCAAGATCCAGGCATTGCTGACCGACGCATTCGGTGGCATCTCCGTTGACTCGTCCGTGCAGATTTCCGAGTCGGCCCTTGCCCGTGTGCACATTATTGTGCGCACGCCCGAGGGTAAGCGGCCACACATCAGCATCAAGAAGATTGAGCAACAGCTGGCCGACCTCATCGTTACCTGGTCCGATCGCCTGCGCGACCACATGGTGAAAGAGTTCGGCAGCGAAGAAGGTGACCAGCTATATCGCCTCTACGGACGCATTTTTCCTGCCGGCTACCAGGAAGATACGTACCCTGCCGAGGCCTGTTCCGATATTCGCGCAATCGACGACATGCTGCGCGATGGCATACCGCGCAGCGTCGACCTGTATGCGGCAAGGGATCTCGAACCGGGCAACATGCGCTTTATCGTGTATAGCATGGACAACCCGATTGCATTGTCTGACGCCCTGCCAATTCTCGAGCAGATGGGATCCGCGGTGTATACCGAGAGGCCCTACGAATGCCACCTGGATGGAGGCCGGTCGTTCTGGATCCAGGACTTCCATCTGCGACACGAGAACGGCACCACCATCGACATCGAGTCGGTGTCCGAACGCTTCGAACAGTGCTTCATGGCGGCACTCGCCGGTGAGGCAGAGAATGACGGCCTCAATCGACTGATCGTCGCGGCCGGCCTGACCTGGCGCCAGGTATCGTTACTGCGCTGCTACGCGAAACACATCCTGCAACTGCGTGTACCGTTCAGCCAGGCCTACATGGAAGACGTTCTCGTCGCTCACGCCGACCTGGCACGCTCGCTCGTTGCCCAGTTCGAGATGCAGTTTGATCCGGCCGTGTCGAAGAGCAAGCGACCCAAGGAACTGAAGATCATCCTCGCCGATGTCCAGCGTGGCCTGACAAAAGCGCGCAACGTGGACGAGGACCGAATCCTGGCGGCGTTTGCCGGCGGCATCGCCGCGACTCTGCGCACGAACTACTTCCTGACCAGCGACGGCAAGCCCAAGAGCTTCATCTCGATCAAGCTCAACCCGAAAAAGCTCCCGGAGGTGCCACTGCCGAAACCCAAGTACGAGATATTCGTGTACTCGCCCGAGGTCGAGGGTGTGCATCTGCGCGGCGGCGATATCGCGCGCGGCGGATTGCGCTGGTCGGATCGTCGCGAGGACTTTCGCACAGAGGTGCTGGGACTCATGAAAGCACAGGTCGTCAAGAACACGGTCATTGTGCCAACCGGTGCCAAGGGTGGTTTCTTCCCGAAACGGGCACCGGTTGAAGACCGCGACGCGATCTTCGCGAATGGCGTGCATTGCTACAAGACCTTCATTCGTGGCCTGCTGGACCTGACCGACAATGTCGTCGACGACCAGGTCATCACACCGCAAGGCATTATTCGCCGCGACGGCGACGACCCCTACCTGGTGGTCGCTGCCGACAAAGGTACCGCATCATTTTCGGATATCGCCAACAGCCTCTCCGCGGAGTACGGCTTCTGGCTGGATGATGCCTTTGCTTCGGGTGGCTCAGCCGGCTATGACCACAAGGTCATGGGTATTACGGCGAAAGGCGCATGGGAGGCCGTAAAGCGCCATTTCCATGAGCAGGGCCTGAATACGCAAACGGATCCGTTCACCGTTGTCGGTATCGGCGACATGAGCGGCGATGTATTCGGCAATGGCATGCTGCTGTCGAAGAAGATCAAACTCGTGGCGGCATTCAATCACCGTCGTATTTTCCTCGACCCCGACCCGGATATGGCCATCAGCTACAGGGAACGCCGTCGCCTGTTCCGCAAGGCCGGTTCAACCTGGGATGACTACAACGAGAAGTTGATCTCCAAGGGTGGCGGCGTTTTCTCGCGGCAGGCAAAGACCATCAAGCTGAGCCCGGAAGCTCGCAGACTGCTGGACATCGAAGAAATATCCGTGCAACCCGACGATCTGATCAGGGCCATACTGAAGGCCGACGTCGACCTGCTCTGGAATGGCGGTATCGGTACGTACGTCAAAGCCAGCAGCGAAGGCCACTCGGACGTCGGCGACCGCAGCAACGATGCGCTGCGGATCAATGCCGACGAGTTGCGATGCAAAGTCATCGGCGAAGGAGGCAACCTCGGACTGACGCAGCGCGCACGCGTTGAGTTTAGTATGCGTGGTGGTCGTATCAACACCGACTTTATCGACAACTCCGGCGGCGTGGACAGTTCCGACCGCGAGGTCAACATCAAGATCCTGCTCAGCCTCGTTACGAAGCAGACGAACATGCCGCGCGACAAGCGCAACGAGTTACTGGCGTCCATGACCGACGATGTCGCGAACCTGGTATTGCGCAACAATTACCTGCAGACCCAGTCGATCAGCTTGAGCGAGATGTCGTCTGCCGAGCGCCTGGACGAGTTTGCGAAACTGATCGCCGACCTGGAACGTACCGGGGAGCTGGACCGCGACCTCGAATTCCTGCCCGACGAGGCCGAAATCGAGGACCGGCGCCAGCGCAAACAGGGCCTGACGCGCCCGGAACTGGCGATCGTCTTGAGCTACGCCAAGATCGATCTGTACAACGGGCTGATCCGGTCGGACGACTCACTGACAGACTTCCTGCAAATCGATCCGGAACGCTATTTCCCGGACGTGCTGCGCCGTCGTTACTCGGACCTGATACCACTGCATCGCCTGAGCCGGCAGATTCTCGCCACGCTGATCGCCAATGACATTGTCAATCGCATGGGCCCGACTTTCGTCAAGCGCACCCAGTCGGATACCGGCGCCAGCATTCTGACAGTGGCGCGCGCCTACGAAGTCGCGCGTATCATTTGCGGCGCACGCCCCCTGTTCAAGGAAATCGAAGCGCTCGATCACATCATCCCGGCCAGGGCCCAGATGCTCATGATGTTCCACATCAGTCGCACGCTGCGGCATGTCTGCTTCTGGTTGATCGAGCAGTATGGCAAGAACCTTGATGTCGTGAAGTGCGTCGAGCGTCTGAAACCCGGCATGGCGAAGATCTACTCCCGCTCGAGCAGCTATGTCTCGAAAGCCAGCCAGGCACGCATCGGCAAGGCTTACGATGCATGGCTCGCCATGGGTGTGCCCGAGAAACTCGCCAACAAGATCTCGTTGCTGCTGGTAACACGCGCGGCCGTCGATATCGTCGACCTCGCTGCCGATCGCAAGCGCGATGTCATCGATTCCGCACGCCTGTACTCATCGTTCAATGATGCGCTCGGGCTGCAGTGGCTCCACAACTCGGCAGAAGACCTCAAGGTCTCGGGGCGGTGGCAGGCCAAGGCGAGAAACATCCTTCGCGAAGACTTCTTCAGGCTGCGGCGCCAGATCGGCAACAACCTGCTGACCAGGCGCAGTACCCGGGACGCGCGCGAGATCGCACGACGGTGGCTCGTGAAACACGAGCAAGAGGTACAGCGATTCACGCAGACCATCGACGAAATGAAACTACGTGAAGACATCGACTTTGCTACGCTGTCAGTCGCTGCGCAGGAATTGCGCAACCTGATTTCAACCTGATTACAGACACGGAGCTAGTATGGCCGGAAAGCTTGTACTCTGCCGCCACGGCCAGAGCGACTGGAACCTGAAGAACCTGTTCACAGGCTGGCAGGACGTAGACCTGACTGAACTGGGCAACGAAGAAGCCGTTGCCGCAGGCAAACTGCTGAATGAACTCGGGTTCAGGTTCGACATCGCGTATACGTCGGTCCTGAAACGCGCGATTCGCACGCTCTGGCATATTCTCGACCAGATGGACCTGATGTGGATTCCCGTCGAGCGCGACTGGCGCCTGAATGAGCGCCATTACGGTGCGCTGCAGGGACTCAACAAGGCGGAGACCGCGGCCAAGTACGGGGATGAACAGGTGCATATCTGGCGGCGCAGCTACGACATTCCCCCACCGCCGCTGGACGATGACGATGAACGTCACCCACGACACGATCCGCGGTACGCGGGCATCGACGGCCTGCCGGGCGCGGAATCGCTCAAGCTGACGCTCGAGCGTGTCCTGCCCTGCTGGGAAAACGCCATTGCGCCCGATCTCGCGGCCGGCAAGGACGTCCTGATCGCGGCCCACGGCAACAGCCTGCGCGCGTTGGTGAAGATGCTCGACGAGGTGTCCGACGAAGAAATTACCGGCTTTAACATCCCCACGGGCATCCCGCTCGCCTACGACCTTGACGACGACCTCAAGCCACTGAAACGGGAGTTCCTCGGCGACCCCGAAGCGGTCGCCAAGGCAGCAGCCGCCGTCGCCGCACAAGGCAAGGCCAAGTGATATACAGGCTCGGCGAGCGCGCCCCGGTACTCGCGGGCGCCGGGCACTTCATTGCTGACAACGCGTCGATTATCGGCAGCGTCCGCCTCGGCGACCAGGCCAGCGTCTGGTTCAACTGCGTTCTGCGCGGCGACAACGACTGGATCACGATCGGCGCGCGCAGCAATATCCAGGATGGCAGCGTCCTGCATACCGACGAGGACATCGAACTTGTCGTCGGCAACGGCGTGACCGTCGGCCACAAGGTCATGCTGCATGGCTGCATCATCGGCGACAACTCCCTGGTCGGCATCGGCAGCACCGTGCTCAACGGCGCCAGGATCGGTAACAATTGCCTGGTCGGCGCGCACGCGCTGGTCACCGAGGGCAAGGAATTTCCGGATGGTTCGCTGATCCTGGGCGCCCCGGCGAAAGTGGTCAGGGAGCTGAGCGATGAAGAGATCAAGCACATCCGCTGGTCTGCGGATGTCTATGTCAGAAACGCAGCGCGGTTCAATTCAGACCTGGTGCCTGGGGTCTGAGCGCTGCTTCGACCGGCTCGGGTCGACCACCCTGATAAGCCCTTCCTGCGTTGTCGACGCAACCAGTTCGCCCGCCTGGGTAAAGAACTGTCCGCGTGCATAGCCGCGCGCACCCGATGCGTTCGGGCTTTCCATGGCATACAACAACCATTCGTCGATGCGGAACTCGCGATGAAACCAGAGGGCGTGATCGAGGCTCGCGAGCAATATCCTGCCACGCGTAAACGGCAAAGCATGTGGCAATGTCGCCGTCGTCAGCAACTCGAAGTCCGATACATAGGCCATGAGGTTCTGATGCAAGGCCACGTTGTCGGGCATGGCATCGACCGCTCGAATCCAGACATGTTTTCTCGGCGGTCGCGGGGCCGGGTCCTCGAGATCAGACTGTTCCACCGGGCGAAACTCGAACGGCCGTTCGTCCGTCATGAAACGCCTGAGTTTCACCGGGATCTTGTCCAGCACATCGGCCGCAAGATGCGTCAGGTCCTTCAGCCCTTCCGGCTGCGGCACGTCGGGCATTTCAGCCTGGTGAGACAGGCCTTCCTGCGGCACCTGGAAAGATGCCGCGAGGTTGAGTATCGGTCGCCCGTGCTGAATGGCGACGACGCGTCGATTCGAAAAACTGCCACCGTCCCTGGCACGATCGACATCGTAGATGATCGGCGCATTCACATCGCCGCGACGCAGGAAGTAGCCATGTAGAGAGTGCGCAACCCTGCCCTCCACCGTGTGTTGCGCGGCCGACAGCGCCTGGCCCAGAACCTGCCCCCCAAAAACCTGCGGGCTGCCAATATCGCGGCTGACGCCACGGAAGATGTTTTCCTCGATGCGCTCGAGTTTGAGCAGTGAAATCAGGTCATCGAGAACGGGGTGCATCAGTTACCCAGGCGACCGCCATCGACAGCAATACCCGTACCACTTACAAACACCGCGTCGTCGCTGGCGAGGAAGAGCGCTACCTTGGCCACGTCCACGGGTTCGCCAAGCCGTCGCGCCGCAGAGCTCTGGATACAATAATCGCGGAGCCCCTTGTTCCTGCGGAAGGCCTCGCGGCTCTCGGGCGTCATGACAGCGCCGGGCTGAATGAAATTGGCCGTGATGCCGAATTCACCGGTTTCCGCCGCGAGGGCACGGGTCAGGTTGGCAAGGTCGCGCTCGGCACGCGCACTCGCGTCGGCGCCATCTGCCGCGAAAAAGCTGCGAAGGAATCCGAGATTGATGATACGCCCCGAGGGACTCTTCTTGAGATGCGGCAGCGCCGCCCGGCAAACGCTCATGACCAGCGTCGCACGCTGTTTCAGCACGGCCTCGAGTTTTTCATCCACCTTTGCGAGCGGTGCCTCCTGCCGCAGCAGGAAGTCCGTCACCAGGATATCCAGTCCGCCAAGCTTGTCGACGGTTTCGTCCACGAGCACGGCAAGTTGTTCCGGATCAAGCAGGTTGGCGACGCGCCCGGTAATCCCCCTGACAGACGAGTAATGCTGTACGACACCGCTGTTGCCGGTGTCCGCCGCGACGACCGTCGCACCATGCTTGACCAGCGTTCGGGCGATTGCCTCGCCGATGCCATCGGCGGCGTTCAGCACGAGCGCATTTAGCCCATACAGGCGCTTGGGGTCAGCCATGGAGATTCCTCGAAAACCGGTGATTATTCAGGAAACGCATAGTCGGCGAATTGCCGGCGCAATTCAATCTTCTTGATCTTGCCGGTTGCCGTATGCGGCAGCTCGTCGACCACGGCGACATCGTTCGGGATCCACCAGTCCGCAACCTTGCCTTTGAAGAATGCCAGCAGCGCCTGCTTGTCGATCTCCTGCCCTTTTGCGGCGACCACGACCAAAAGAGGCCGTTCCGTCCACTTGGGGTGCGCGACGCCGATCACGGCCGCCTCCGCCACGGCCGGGTGCCCCATGGCGGCGTTTTCGAGTTCGATGGAGCTGATCCATTCACCGCCGGACTTGATCACGTCTTTGGTCCGGTCGGTAATCGCCATGTAACCCTGCGCATCGATCGTGGCGACGTCGCCCGTATCGAACCAGCCATCCTCTTTGTGTGAGCCTCCGGCTCCCGCGAGTTTGAAATAGTCGCTGCAGATCCACGGACCGCGAACTTGCAGCGCGCCATAGGCGACACCGTCCCAGGGCAGCTCAGTCCCATGGTCATCGACGATGCGCAACTCGCAGCCGAAGATGCCACGACCGGCCTTGGTCCCAAGATCGAGTCGCTCTTCGTCGCTAAGGCCCTCCTGTCCGGCCTTGGGCGTGTTCGCGGTGCCCAGCGGGCTCATCTCCGTCATTCCCCAGCCCTGGATGGTGCGCACGTCGTGGACTTTTTCAAATTGTTCGATCATGGCGCGCGGCACAGCGGCGCCGCCGATGACAGTTCTGTTCAGCGACTCCAGGGTCTTGCCGGCCTGGTCACAGTACTGCAGCAGCGCCAGCCAGACGGTCGGTACGCCAAGGGCCACCGTGACTTTCTCCTCCTCGAGCAGCGCATAGAGCGCCTCACCATCGCCCATCTTCGGTCCCGGGAAGACCAGCTTTGCGCCAACCATCAGCGCCGAATAGGGAATGCCCCAGGCGTTGACATGGAACAACGGCACCACGGGCAACACGACATCACAGCTCGAAAGATTCATGACGTCCGGCGCCACGCTGGCGAAGGCATGCAAGACCGTCGACCGGTGGTCGTAGAGCACGCCTTTCGGATCGCCTGTCGTGCCGGACGTGTAGCACAACGCGGAGGCCGTGCGCTCGTCGAGCCGGGGCCACTCGAACTCCGCCGACTCGGCAGCCAGCAGCGATTCGTAGCAGAGGGCATTGGGCAGCGACGTGTCAGGCATGTGGGCTTCATCCGTCATGATGATGAATCCCTCGACGTTCGGTATTTGTGGCAACAGCTTCTCGAGCAGCGGCACGAACATCAGGTCAGTGCAGATCCAGCGATCCTCGGCGTGGTTGATGATAAACACGAGCTGTTCGGGAAAGAGCCGCGGATTGATCGTATGACACACGTAGCCGGACCCGCTGACGCCGTAGTAGATCTCGAGATGCCGATAGTCGTTCCACGCAATCGTGGCCACACGATCGCCTGTTTCCAGGCCCATCCTGGCCAGCGCGTTGGCCAGTTGGCGCGATCTCCGGACGGCATCCCGTATCGTGTAGCGATGCCGCGGATTGTCCATGGTGACCGACACGACCTCGCGGTCGCCGTGAAATTTTTCCGCGTGTCTGGCGATCGAGGAAATAAGCAGGGGTGTGTCCATCATCAAGCCGTGCATGAGCGTGTCCTCTTCTGAGTCCTGAATGGGGATAACCACGTATTTTTCATAAGCTTATAGAACATTTCCACGCGCGCAAACCGTGCTATGCTTGGGCGCGATACTGAATCAATTTCCCATTGAAGGGGGGGAGACATGAAACCGATTGGTACCAGCATACTCAATCTCGGTCGTTTTGTTGCACTGCCAGTGGTCGGCCTGACACTGGCGGCACCAACATTTGCACAGGGGGAGGACGCGTCGTTTCTCGAAGAGATCGTCGTCGTCGCTCAAAAACGCGAACAGAACCTCATGGACGTGCCGGTCGCCATAACGGCGGTTACGGGTGCACAGATAGAACAGTCCGGCATCAAGGACATGATCGATCTGCAGCAGAGCGTTCCAGGACTCATCGTCGGCGGCAGTCAAACAACGACAACAACAAACTTCAGCATCCGCGGCATCGGCTCGACCTCGAACAACTTCGGCGTCGAATCCTCGGTGGGTCTCTACGTGGACGGCGTGTATCGTTCGCGACAGAGCTCGCTGATCAATGAGCTCGTCGACGTCCAGGCGGTCGAAGTACTGCGTGGCCCGCAAGGTACGCTGTTCGGCAAGAACACGGCATCGGGCGCTATCAACGTGCGTACCGTCGCGCCCAGCACCGACGGCAACAATGCCTTTGTCGAGGTCACGGCCGGCGACTATGACCTGGCGCGCGTTGCGGCCGCCACGAATATCGTGCTGTCCGACAACCTGGCCGTTCGGGGTACGCTGTTCACCTCGAAGCGCGATGGCTATGTCACGGACGACAACTTCCGCCGGCAGATTTCCCCCATCTCGGGGCCGGTCGAGGATCTCTACAACGACCGTGATCGCATCGGCATGCGCTTGCAGCTCGCCTACGACAACCAGGACGACTTCAACCTGCGCGTCATCGCGGATTACGCCGAGATCGATGAAGTCTGCTGTATCGGTACGACGCGCGTTGACAGCCTGTTTTCACGCGGCGCCCTCGCGGCCGGACAGGTCCTCAATGGTCCTGACGCCATCCTCATGTCCATGGGCCGCACCGTCTATACGGACCAGAACTACCCGTTCCCTCTGCCACCCAACGTTATCCAGGCGAGTTGGGAGGACTACCGTACGGCGGTTAACTTTGCGCCGATCTCGCAAAACGAGGATCGCGGTATCTCGGTCGAGATGAACAAGTCGCTGACCAATGGTTCCACGTTCACGTCGGTGACCGCCTACCGCGCGTTCGATACGTACGACTCGATCGATGCGGACTTCACCGATACATCGATTGCCGAGCGCACCAACGACGCAGCGCAGCAGTCGTTCTCGCAGGAGTTCAGGCTCGCGGGCGAATTTGGTGAGAGCAGCAACTGGGTCGTCGGCGCTTACTACTTCGCGCAGGACATCAAGAGCAACACGAGAACGATCGGCGGTACGGAACTGCAGACCTACGCTGATCTCGGCAATGCGGCCCAGGGACTGCCGACGCTGTCCGACATCACGAATGGCGTTACAGCGATTTCGCAGGGCCTGGCAGCCGCCGGCATTGCCTTCCCGGCCGGTGCCCAGGGCTTCCCGCCGGGCGCTTTCGCGAACGATGATGTGAAGCAGGAGCACGATGGGTATGCCGTTTTTGGCCAGGTCGACTGGGCCCTGAGCGACGCCTTCGAGTTGTCACTTGGCGCACGTTTCACGGATGAGAACAAGGACATCGAAGCGATCTATACGCAGACGAACCCGGGCACGATGGTGCCGGATACGACGGCGATCGCGACCTCGATATTCCTGTTCCAGCAGTGGGCCGCTGGTGGCATGGTCGGCGCACCGCCCGATCTGACGCCGCTGCTGGCCGTCGCGCAACCCAACGAAGGCTGGGCGGCCTGGACACTGGCGCCGTTCTCACCGCGTCCCGACGTGCGCGAGACGCTGTCGGATGACCAGGTCACGGGTACGGTCAAGGGCACCTGGTTCATTAACGACAACGCGATGGCTTACGCGTCGTACTCGACCGGCTTCAAGTCCGGCGGTACCAATACCGACCGCATCTGGTTCTTCCTGCCGCAGCTGTTCAACGCCGAGACCTCAAAATCGGCGGAGATCGGTTTCAAAGGCGACCTGGGCGACCGCTTCCGCATAGCGCTCGCGCTCTACCAGACGGACTTCGAGGACTTCCAGGCCAACTCCTTTACCGGGACAGGCTTCAACCTGCAGAATGCCGGCGACCTCGAAGTCAAGGGTGTCGAGATCGAGTTCACCTGGCAGCCGCTGGACAACACGCTCGTCTCGGGCTACTTCGCGCACAACGAGGGCGAATTCAAAACCTTCGAACTGGGCACATGCTGGGATGCAGCACCGTTCCATACACTGACGCCGGATCCCGGGCTCAACCCGTCAACCGGAACCTGCAGCCGTGGCGGCGAGGCCATTCCGTACAATCCGGAAGATCGCTTCAACCTGAGCGTCATGCAGTCGTTCCCGATGGGTAACAACGAGATGTTCCTGCGCGCCGAGTACGCCTGGGCATCGGAGCAGTTGACCGACGGTGATAACGATCCGCTGACGAAGATGGAAGACTTCGGCATCCTCAACGTTCGCCTCGGCTACAACATCGAAAGCTGGAATTCGTCGATCACGCTGTGGGGACGCAACATCACGGACGAGCGTTACTACGGTGGTTCCTATGATCCGCCCCTGCTCGACACGGGCCGGACGAACTCCTATCCGTCCGAACCGGCAACCTACGGAATTACGTTCCGCAAGAACTGGGACTAATACGCTGGAAAGCAAAGGGCGGCAGGTTTTCCTGCCGCCCTTTTTCGTGGCGGGACACTACTCGCGTCCCGATGTGACTCGGCTCGTCGTCAACCGCAAGCGCCAAACCACGGCCGAATTCGACGATTAGATTGCGGCGTAGACGAGGTAGGCGCCAAACGCCGCGGCGAACAGCGCCGACACGCGCAGCAGGCCGTCGGGCCGCGACAACCACCAGTCAACCAGCCGGTCGAGCCGCGTGCGCCCCAGGATCAGGAGCGCTACGGCCGCGAATACGGCGATACCGGCCAGGATACGCATCACATGGGGATGGCGGAGTTCTTCTGCCAGCCACCAGAGCAGTCCACCCATGGCGAGGCGAATGGCGATGGCCATGACGAAGCGATTCTGACTGTCCATGGCCCCGAACAGAGATCGGAAGCGGTCGGGCTGGACCAGCCCGACAAGCCCCAGCATCAGGATTAGCGCGCCGAGCAGTGCAACCAGGATCGTCATAGCCCTCATTGAAGACTATAGTCTCCGCAAAGTCACGAAATGGATAGGGCCGGCTATTCCTTGAAGAAGTACATGCCGAGCGTCTCGGCCACGCAGGCCGGTTTGCGCTCACCCTCGATTTCGATCCGCACTTCGGAGGTCAACAGCAGTGCGCCGGCCCTGCGCCGCGCCTGCAAGACGATCGCGCGGGCGCGCAACTTGGCACCGACCGGAACCGGTGCGTAGAAGCGCACCTTGTTCAGGCCGAAATTAATTGCGCGTTCGAGGTTGACGACCTCGACGAAATTGCCGGTGAGTGCCGGGATCAACGCAAGCGTCAGGTAGCCATGGGCAATCGTCTTGCCGTTCGGCATCTCCCTTGCGGCTCTTTCGGTATCCACGTGAATCCACTGGTAGTCGGCGGTCGCTTCTGCAAACTGGTCAATACGATGCTGATCGATAACGATCCAGTCGGAGAGTCCGACTTCCTCGCCCTCGAGCGCTTTCGCGTCGTCAATTGATCGTATTACCTTCAAACTCGCTCCCCCGCACCGCGGTAATCAGTACTGCCTCACCAAGTGATACCTGATGCGCGCCTAATCCGCAATGCCGTGCGCCGCACAGCGCTCGCAATTTACCCAGCCTGAGTCGCCATTGGCATAGTGTTCTTTCTTCCAGATGGGCAGGCGGACTTTAATCTCGTCGATGATATAGCGGCATGCCTTGAATGCCTCGTCCCGATGCGCGGACGCAACCCCGATCCACACGGCGCATTCGCCCAGTTCGAGCAGACCGACACGATGCACGCAACGCGCCTCGAGGAACCCGAAGCGCTCCTTTGCCTCGGCCAGGACTTTCTGCCCTTCCGCGATCACAAGGGGCTCGTAGGCCTCGTACTCGAGACGCTCGACGACCTGGCCTTCGTTCTCGTTACGCACCCAGCCTTCGAACGCGCAGTAGCCGCCAGCCGCAGGATTTGCAAGCGAGCGTTGCAGGTCGGCCGTGTCGAGCGCGGACTCGGTAACTTCGATCATCTCAGCCCCCCGCAACCGGCGGGAACAGCAAGACAGTGTCGCCATCGTTCACGGGAGAATCCCAATCGGCCATGTGGTCGTTAATCGCTACCTTGCAATGACCGTTGGGTTCCGCCGAGCCGTGGCGCCCTCGCGTGAATTCGAAGACGTCCTTCGCGGTCTTGGCATCGAGGCTCACCGTCTCCTCTGCGACGCCCGCGTGCTCGCGGAACATCGCGAAATAGCGCACCGTAATAACCTTCACGATGTCGCCTCGAGGATACTGTTGCCGAGATCGACCGGCGTATTCACGTTGTCGAGAGACGCGGGATCCAGTTGTTCGAGCAGGTGTGTATCCGAACGTATCAGGATCTTGCGCGGGCAACGAATGCCGTCGTCTGCGAACTGGCGAACGCGAGGAGCACTGCTTGCCAGGTACACGGCACAAAGCGGCTCCGGCAGGCCATCATGACTGCTGATGTAAGCACTGAAAGGGTGTGTGGGCGAACGGTTTGCAAGCAGATGTCGCAGGGTCTCGTCGCCAATGTTCGGGAGGTCGCAGGCGACGACCAGCCAGTCAGCTTCCGGGTAGTCGTCCATCGCCGAGAGAATGCCGGCCAGCGGACCCATGTCAGTGTAGTGATCGATAACCTGGTCGAACCGGGAGCGCTCGGGTTCGTCTTTCTGCTCTGCTCTTGTCGAGACAAACACGCGCTCAACGTGCCGTTCCAGCAACGCGACGATGAACGCGAGTTGCGACTGGCCATCACGCCGGAGCAGGGCCTTGTCCCGGCCCATGCGTTTGCTCTCGCCACCGGAGAGTACGAGGCCGTAAATCGGCTGCTCACTCATCTCGCCGGAAATCCTGTTTGCCGCCCGTCTTCGACACCAGCTGCGTTTCGCTGATGACAATGTCGTGCGACATGGCCTTGAGCATGTCGTAGACGGTCAGCGCGGCCACGCTGGCACCCGTGAGCGCCTCCATTTCCACGCCGGTCTTGTGATGCACCTTGCAGAAGCAGTCGATTACGACGTCCTGGTCCTGCAGCTCGATGTCTATTCTGCAGTTGGAGAGACCCAATGGATGACAGAACGGGATCAGTTCATGGGTCTTCTTCGCCGCCATGACCCCGGCAATAATCGCCGTGGCGAATACGGGGCCCTTCCGGGTGGTGATCTCGTCTCCCGAGATATGTGCGGCGATCTCCTGCGGCAGACGCACACGCGAGCGGGCGCGCGCCGTGCGATCGGTCGCCTGCTTCTCGCTGACGTCGACCATCGTCGGCCGATTCTGCGCATCAATATGACTCAGCTTGCCCAACACCTATCCCCCGATTCGATACATTTCCACTTTGCGAAGTACATGCGCTTCGGCCAGTCCCGGGCGGCGCAGCTCGCTGTATCGGTCAGCGCGCTGCAGCCAGATCTGCGACAGGATATCCTTGAGCTCCTCGTCGTCGGCGTTATTCCGCAGCGACTCGCGCAGATCGGTGCCCTGGTTCGCGAACAGGCAAGTATAGAGCATGCCGTCTGCCGACAGGCGCGCCCGGCTGCAGGTGCCGCAGAACGGCTCCGTTACTGACGAGATGAAACCCAGTTCGCCCTGCCCGTCGACATACTCATAACGCCTCGCCACCTCTCCGGGGTAATTCTGGTCGATACGCCTGACCGGCCATAGACGCTGAACCTGCTCGAGCAGCTGGGCCGAGGGCACCACCTGGTCAAGCCGCCAGCCATTGCGGTTGCCGACATCCATGAATTCGATCAACCGCACCACGTGTTGGCTGCCGCGAAAGTGCTCGAGCAGATCGAGAACCGTATGATCGTTGACGCCCCGCTGCACGACCACGTTGATCTTGATCGGCGCCAACCCTGCTTCCTGCGCCGCATCGATGCCGGCGAGGACCCGCTCGAGATCGCCGCGGCCGCCACTCATGCGCCGAAACACGTCCGGGTCGAGACTGTCGAGACTGACCGTCACCCGGTGCAACCCGGCGTCGGCCAGCTCTTTGGCAACCGGCGCAAGCAACATGGCATTGGTCGTCAGCGCCAGGTCGTCTATGCCTGGAATCGCCGCCAGGCCACGCACGAGCGTTGCAATACGTTTGTCGAGCAGCGGCTCACCACCGGTCAGGCGCAACTTGCTGACGCCAATCCCGGCGGCCACGCGCGCGATCTTCAGGATTTCATCATGGCTGAGCCGTTGTTGCTTTCCCAGGAATTCGTAGTCCTCGTGAAACTCGTCCTCGGGCATGCAGTAAGGGCAACGGAAGTTGCACTGGTCGAGCAGGGAGATGCGCAGGTCATGCAGGGGCCTGCGCAAGGCATCGCTTATGACGGCGGCATCTTTCGCTACGCCGGCGTCAGGATTCGGGTTCGAGCTCATGAACGCATTCTGCCGTAATCCCGCGCTGATACAAACCGCAACAGACGGCTTTGGCGGTCTTTGGTAGGCTGTTGCGCCTGAATTGGAGGGTTTGACCGCATGCATGTGACTTTTAGTGAATCGGAGCTCGAGTTTCGGGAAGAAGTCCGGGCGTTTTTCCGCGACGAACTGCCTGACGACATCAGGGAGGCCATGGACGCGGGCGCTGAACTCGAGCCCGAGATGCAGATTCGGTGGCAGAAGATTCTCTTTCACAAGGGCTGGGCCGGCGTGAACTGGCCGGTCGAGTACGGTGGCACGGGCTGGAGCCCGTGCAGAAATACATCTTCGCCCACGAGATGGCCTCGCCAATGCACCTCTCGTCGTTCCCTTCGGCGTGAAAATGGTGGCACCGGTCATCTATACCTATGGCAGCGACGAGCAGAAAGCGCGCTTCCTCCCGGACATTCTGGCCAGCAACGTCTGGTGGTGCCAGGGCTATTCGGAACCGGGCTCCGGTTCTGACCTGGCGTCCCTGAAAACACGGGCAGACCGAAATGGTGACCATTACATTGTCAATGGAACCAAGACATGGACAACACTTGGCCAACACGCGGACTGGATTTTCTGCCTGGTACGGACAAGCATCGGACGTTGCACGCAGGCAGGAGGGCATCAGCTTCCTGCTGATCGATATGAAGACACCAGGCGTTTCGGTGCGCCGATTATCAGCATTGAAGGCGACCACGAAGTGAACGAGGTCCACTTTGAGGATGTCCGGGTGCCCATCGAGAATCTCGTCGGCGAGGAAGGCAAGGGCTGGACCTACGGCAAAGTGCTGTTGCAACACGAGCGAACGAACATTGCCGGGGACGCCGACTCCAGTATCGCCTGGATCGACTGCGGAAAAAGCGGCACAAGCCATTCACGGTGGCAAACCACTACTGGAGGACCGAAACTTCGTACGTAAACTGTCAGCGCTCGAAATCGAACTCAAAGCGCTGGAGTTCACGGAGCTTCGGACGCTCGCGTCGGTCGCGGTTGGCGCAGGCCCCGGGCCCGGAGTCGTCGTTGCTGAAGATCAGGGGAACCGAGGTCCAGCAGTCACTCGATGCATTGATGATGGAAGCAGCCGGCTACTACGCCCTGCCCTACATCCCGGCACAGTACGATCTCGATTTCCCGGATGATGACCGTATCGGCTTTGGCACCGAAACCAGCACATCGCTCCGTTATTTCAACAATCGCAAGGCGTCGATTTATGGCGGCTCCAACGAAATTCAGAAAAACATCATTGCCAAGCACGTGCTCGGACTTTAGGAGCTAAATCCATGGACTTTTCGCTAGAGCGAAGAACAGTCGATGCTGGCTGACAGCATCGCCCGTTTATAGATACCGACTACGATTTTGACGAAGCGCAAGAACATGTTGCGGCGACGAAAGGCTACAGCGAGAACATGTGGCGCACGTTCGCCGAGCTCGGCTGGACCGCGGTCCCTTTTGCGGAGGAAGACGGTGGCTTCGGCGGCGGGCCGATTGGACTGATGGTCATGATGGAACAGCTCGCACGCGGCCTTGTCGTCGAACCGTTTCTCGCCAATATCGTGCTCGCTGGCGGTGTTCTGAGACGAGTTGCGGACGCGGCGCAGAAGGACGGTGGATTGCAGGCGATTGATTGACGGTGAGCTGCAGGCAACACTCGCCTTCGCGGAACCGCAGGCTCGCTTCGACCTGGTCGGATATTGCAACCACGGCGGTTCGGGAGGGTGACGACTATCTATTGAACGGCAACAAAGACGATGGTGCTGAATGGCGGCGTGCCTCACTCCTCGTGATCGTACCGGCACGCACGTCCGGCGAATCCAGTCGGACGAAGACAGGAATCACGCTTTTTGCAGTGCCGCAGAGTCCAGCGGCATCTCCGTCGCAGCTATCCGACGGTTGATGTCGTTGCGGCCGCGGAAATTTCAGACTGGAGAACGTGGCGACCGGCGCCGATACGGTCCTTGGCACGGTCGACGAGGGATACGCTGCTCTCGACGCTGTCGTCGACGACGCGACACTGGCCGTTGCGCGGAGGCCGTTGGAATCATGCAGATTATGCATGACAAGACGGTTGAGTATTCGAAGAACCGAGTTCAGTTTGGCGTTCCTATCGGGAGCTTCCAGGCATTGCAGCACCGCATGGTCGACACGATGACTGGACTGCGAGCAAGCCGTTCGCTCCTGTATTGGTCTGCGATGATGCGCGAGGCCGACGGACGTGACCGCAAGAAGGGCCGTTAGCGCTCTCAAGTACCAGGTCGGCACTGCCGGCAAGAAGCTGGCGAGAAGATGCGGTTCAGATTCACGGCGGCATGGGCGTCACCTGGGAGCTTGATATTGCTCACTTTTCAAGCGAATGACCACAATTGATCTATGTTCGGCAACGCAGACTATCATCTCGATCGCTGGCAGCATGACGCCGCCAGACATAGACTAGGCGCACGTGTTCCCGCAGTTTGTCGTCCAGTTTTTCGGCCAGAACCAGGAGGCTCTCTGGCTGACAACGCTGTTGTCGACTTGGTTGCCACGTTGGTCTTCTACCGGTTCTTTGGCAAGACCGGACTACAGGTCGCTATTGCCATCGCCATTATCCTCGCAAACCTGCAAGGACCGAAACTGACCATTATTTTCGGAATAGCAGACGACCTCGGCGTCATCTTCTACTCGAGCATCTTCTTCGCGACTGATGTGTTGAGTGAGAATTACGGGCAAGAAGCGGCGAACAAGGCGGTTCGTATGGGCTTCGCCGTCAGCGTCATCGTCCTGATCATGCTCAGTCTTGCGCTGCTCTATCTGCCGAGCACCCAGCCTGGGACGGCCGAGTTTTCAGCGACCATTCACAACGCCTTTGCGACCATCTCGACTTACGCCGCGCTTTATCTTCGGCTCGCTGCTTGCCTACTACATCAGCCAGCACTTCGACGTCTGGGCGTTTCACAAGATCAAGACCATGACCGGCGAACGTGGCTCTGGCTGCGCAACAATGGCTCGACACTGGCGTCGCAGGTGGTGGATACGGCATCTACTCGCTGGTTGCGTGGTGGGGCATTGTCGATTCAGGACCGCCCTCAATCTCGGGGCGGCGAAATACGTGTTCAAGGCCGCCATAGCGGCAATCGACACGGTGTTTATCTACTGGGCAGGCGTGTCCACAATTTCCGGCGGCACGCAGTTCACGACGCGGCCTGATAGAATATCCAGCATGAAGCCGTCCGGCGTCATCACGATCACCACTGACTTCGGTCACAAAGGCCCGTTCGCCGCGGTCATGAAAGGCGTGATCCTGAGTCGTTATCCAGACGCCAGGAGTTATCGACCTCGCCCACGATATCCCCGCGCAGTGGCCGCCAGAAGCCGGATTCTGGGTGAGTCGGTCCTACCAGTGGTTTCCTGTAGGGACCGTGCACGTTGCCATCGTCGATCCCGGCGTCGGCACCGAGCGTGACATCCTCATCGCGGAGTGCGCGGGCCACCTGTTCATGGCGCCTGACAATGGCTTGCTGGCGCAGTTGCTCGACAGCTGTGTCGACCCGCAGGTATTCAGGCTGGACATGAGCCGACTGGACGTGCTGCACTTGCCAACACCGAGTGCCACGTTCCATGGGCGTGACATCTTCGCCCCGGTCGCAGCCGAACTCGCTGCCGGCCGCATTCGCATTCAGGACATCGCGACACGCACAGGCGACTGGACACCCGGCTGGATCGACGAACCCGAGGTGACTGCGAGCAGGATCTCCGGTGTCGTTATCACGATCGACACCTTCGGCAACCTGATCAGCAATATCGACGGCAAGCTGCTGGACGCGTTCACCGAACCCGTGGCCGACATCGCCGGACACCAGATCGCAATGCGCACGACTTATGGGCGCGCGCAACCGGGCGAGTACCTCGCCCTCATCAATTCATTCGGTGTCGTGGAAATCGCCCGCGCGGAAGGCAGCGCGGCCGATGGCCTCGGCTCGGCGCGCGGCGCGCCGCTCATCATTCGAGACGGCTACGAAACCTGACTCTCGAGAGCCTGCTTCTCCAGCTTCGCCCACGAATCGCGCAGCGTCACAATGCGGTTGAAGACCAGCGCATCCGGCCGGCTGTCCTGCGCATCCTGGCAGAAGTAGCCCAGGCGTTCGAATTGCACCGCCTCGTCCGTGTTGGCAAGGGACGGTTCCAGCTTCGCTGCAACGACCTCCAGGGAGTTCGCGTTGAGCACGCTGTGCACGTCTTCAGCCGCGTTCGGGTTCGCATCGTTGAACAGCCGATCGTACAAACGCACTGATGCGTCCACCGCGTGCTCACAGGACACCCAGTGAATCGTGCCCTTGACCTTGCGATCCGAAGTGCCGGTGCCACTGCGGGTATCCGGGTCGTACGAGCACCGCAGCTCGATGACATCACCGCCGTCGTTCTTGACAACCTCGTCGCAGCGAATGATGTAACCGGATCGCAGCCTGACTTCGCCACCTGGCTTCAAACGGAAGAACTTGCGAGGCGCATCCTCCATGAAGTCATCCTGCTCAATCCACAATTCGCGAGAGAACGGCAATTCTCGGGTTCCGAAGTCCGGATTGGCCGGGTGATTCATGGCCTCCATGAGCTCCACCTGGTCCTCCGGGTAATTGGTCAATACCACCTTGAGCGGACGCAATACGGCCATGCGTCGCGGTGCAATGTCGCCAAGAACGTCACGCACGCAGGTTTCCAGCGCCCCCATCTCGATAAGCTTGTCTTTCTTGGTCACGCCTGCGCGCCGCACAAACTCGCGCAGCGCTTCGGGCGGATAGCCGCGCCGCCGCATACCCGAAATGGTCGGCATGCGCGGGTCGTCCCAGCCTGACACGATGTTTTCGTCAACGAGCATCTTGAGCTTGCGTTTGCTCGTGATCGTATAAGCCAGGTTGAGTCGCGAAAATTCGATCTGCCGCGGCCGATGTTCGGGCTGCAACTGATCGAGAAACCAGTCGTACAGCGGGCGATGGTCTTCGAACTCGAGCGTACACAGCGAGTGGGTAATCCCCTCGTACGCATCCGACAATCCGTGCGCATAGTCGTACATCGGGTAGATGCACCACTTGTCACCGGCATTCTGGTGCGGGATATGGCGAATCCGGTAGATCGCCGGGTCGCGCATGTTCATGTTCGGCGACGCCATATCGATCTTCGCACGCAATACATGCTCGCCGTCGGCAAATTCGCCTGCGTACATGCGCCGGAACAGGTCGAGGTTCTCCTCGATACTGCGATCGCGGAAGGGACTGTTTTTGCCTGGCTCGGTGAGCGTTCCGCGGTGCTGCCTGATCTCCTCAGCACTCAGGCTGTCAACGTAGGCGACGCCCTGCTCGATCAATTGCACAGCAGACGCGTACAGGCGATCGAAATAGTCGGACGCGTGTGTCAGCCGGTCTTCCCAGTCGAAGCCAAGCCAGTGAACGTCCTCCTTGATCGCCGCAACGTACTCAGGGCTCTCTTTGCCGGGATTGGTGTCGTCGAGACGCAAAAAGGTCCGACCGCCATTCTCCGCGGCAACGCCGAAGTCCAGGCAGATCGCCATCACGTGCCCGACATGCAGGTAGCCGTTCGGCTCGGGCGGGAACCGGGTCACGATTTCGGTGTGTTTGCCCGACTCGAGGTCGTCGGCAATGATCTTGCGGATAAAGTCCCGCGGTTCGCTGTCATTCATGGGCCCGGATTGTACTCGAACTTGTTTATCCGCGGGGCAATTCGAGTACAATTCCGCGCATGCTGACGATCACCCTACCTGACGGCTCCGTGCAGGAGTTCGACGCTGCCACTCGCGGCAGTGAAATTGCCGCCCGTATCGGCGAAGGACTCGCGCGTGCCGCCGTCGCGGTTCGCGTCGATGGAGAACTCTGGGACCTCAATCGCGACATCGATGCCGATGCCGCCGTCGAGATCATCACCCGGGAATCCGACGACGGTGTCGAGCTTTTGCGGCACGATGCCGCGCATGTCCTGGCTGAAGCCGTCAAGGAGCTGTGGCCCGATACCCAGGTAACGATCGGCCCGGCGATCGAGAACGGTTTCTACTACGACTTCTCGCGCGCCGAGCCCTTCACCGAGGCTGACCTCGAGACGATCGAAGCCCGCATGAAAGACATCGTGGACCGCGACGAGGCCGTCGAGCGTGAAGTCTGGGAACGAGACAAGGCAGCCGAGTTCTTCCGTGGTATCGGCGAAGAATACAAGGCCGAGATCATCGAGAGCATCCCGTCAGATGAAGACCTGACCCTGTATCGCCAGGGTGAGTTCATCGACCTCTGCCGGGGCCCGCACCTGCCATCGACGGGCAAGCTCGGCAAGGCGTTCAAGCTGACGCACGTTTCCGGCGCCTACTGGCGGGGCGATTCGAACAACGAGATGTTGCAGCGCATTTATGGCACGGCCTGGTCGAACGACAAGGCGCTGCGCAAGTACCTGCACATGCTGGAGGAAGCCGAGAAGCGTGACCATCGTCGTCTCGGCCGCATCATGGACCTTTTCCATTTCCAGGAGGAAGCGCCGGGCGCCGTCTTCTGGCATCCGAACGGCTGGTCCGTATTCCAGTCGCTGATCTCGTATGTGCGGGAGAAGAACACGGAGGCCGGCTACCTGGAGGTCAATACGCCCGAGATGGTGGCCCGCTCACTCTGGGAGCGCTCCGGGCACTGGGAATCCTTCGGCGACAACATGTTTACGTCGGAGACCGTGGACGGACGGACCTTCGCAATCAAGCCGATGAACTGTCCCGGGCACATCCAGGTCTTCAACCAGGGCATCAAGAGCTATCGCGATCTGCCGATGCGGCTCGGCGAGTTTGGCAAGTGTCATCGCTACGAACCGTCAGGCGCACTGCACGGTATGATGCGTGTGCGCGCGTTCACCCAGGACGACGCGCATATTTTCTGCACACCCGCGCAGATCACCGATGAGTCTATTGCAGTCTGCAACCTGATATTAAGTATTTACAAGGACTTCGGATTTGATGAAGTGCGTATCAAGTTCGCGGACCGGCCCGAGGTTCGTGTCGGCGAAGACGCCGTTTGGGACCAGGCCGAAGAAGCGCTTCTGAAAGCACTCGAAGCGAGCGGACTGGACTACACGCACAATCCCGGGGAAGGTGCGTTCTACGGGCCGAAGCTCGAGTTCGTTTTACGTGACGCAATTGGGCGTGACTGGCAGTGCGGCACCCTCCAGGTCGATCTCAATATGCCCGAGCGTCTCGGTGCCAGCTACATCGGCGAGGACGGCAACAAGCACGTTCCCGTCATGTTGCACCGTGCGATGCTCGGCTCGCTCGAGCGCTTCATGGGCATACTGATCGAGCACCATGCTGGCAACCTGCCGCTGTGGCTCGCACCGCAACAGGTGAAAGTCCTGACCATTACGTCAGACGCGAATGACTACGCGCTCGACGTCGTCGCCAGGTTGCGGGCGGCCGGCCTGCGCGCCGATAGCGACCTGCGCAACGAGAAGATCTCCTACAAGGTGCGCGAACACAGCGTTGCGAAGGTCCCGGCATTGTTCGCCGTGGGCCAGCGAGAGCTCGAAAATCGCACGGTTGCGGTTCGCCGCCTTGGCTCGAAACAGCAGCAGGTCCTGCCGCTCGACGACGCCATCGAGGCCCTCCTGGCCGAGGTCGCAAACCGGTCCTGAGCCCAGTCACAGCGCCCTTTGTCGCGTTTCGTGCCCCACCCCGGGGCGCAAACGTGACGCGACCTGCACTTTCACTGTGCGCCATGTCACAGATTCAGTATTCTGTCGCCGTGGGCCGACGCTTCGCCCGGTACCTGTGGATATACTCCTACAGACGCAAGGACTGCGCGTGCGATTAGACATAAGGCATTGGAGGAAACACGGTGGCGTTCAACCAATTCAAGACACAGGTATTGTTGCTGCATAGCGAGCAAAGCACGCTGGACTCGTTGAGTTCCGGCTTTGGCGATCGCTACACGGTGCATTGTGCAACCAGCGGCAGCGAGGCTTTGAACACCCTCGGCGAAACCCCGATCAATGTCATTATCACGGCTCAGAACCTGCCGGGCATGAGCGGCATCGAAGCCTTGCGAGAGGCGAAGAAACGTTCACCCGACATGGTGGGCATCCTGCTGGCCGGCAACAGCAGCCAGGATGTCGAAGCGCTTGTCAGTGACGAAGAAGTCTTCCAGGTCGTCCGTGGCAACGTCACCGGCGATTCCCTGCTGAAACTCGTCGACAACGCAACCCGGCAAATGCGCCTGATGGCCCTTGCCGAATCGGCGAACGATACGGCGGCTAGTCCTGACGAACCCGCCGAACACATAATTATGGAGACGTCCGAAAACGGCTCCACGATTATCAGCGACGGGACCGGCCAGATGCCTGCGCTGAACCCGAAAAAAATCTCGGCGGCGGCGTCTGTCGGATCGCAGTCGGTCGACGTTCTCGTACTCACGAAAGACCAGGAATTCCTGACGACGATCAGGGAGTCTTCGCGTGGCATGCACACGGTGCACTATGCGAATACGTTGGCCCAGGCTGACGCGCTGATCCGCGAACACAAGGTTGGCGTCGCGGTTGTCGATGCCGCGATGGTCGGCCAGAAAGTAGAGCAGCTGACCTTGCACCTGCGCAAGGGTTCTCCGCGCCTGGTCTCGATCGTTGCAGGCCGCCGCGACGATGGCGAAATGCTCATGGACCTGATCAATCGTGGCAAGGTCTACCGCTTCCTGCTGAAGCCGGTCTCGCCGGGGCGTGCCCGCCTCGCGGTCGAGGCGTCGGTAAAACATCACCTGGAAGCGCCGGATGCGGCCTTCAAGTTAAGCGGTGCAGCAGCGGCCAGGCCGGCTCCCGCTCCCAGGGCTGCTGCGAAACCGGCGCCGAAACCACAAGCGCAACCGGCCCCGAGACCCGCAGCGCCAAAACCGGCCGCAGCAAAACCCGCGACGCCGGCTCCTGGTCCGCGACCCGCGCAGCAACCGGCGCAGCAAGCCGCAGCCAGGCGCACACCGGTTGATCCGCCGCTCGGCGAGCTGACGATGGATTCGCCCATCGACGAAGGCTTGTCCAGCGCTTTTGGCGATGACGAGTCCAGTTTCACCGCGACAGTGACCGGGCTCATCAGCACCGTTACCCGGAAGTTCAAAGGCGATGCCGAGCCGCTGCCGACCCGGCCAGAGGAATCCGTCCTCGAGCTGCCGATGCCGGCAAAGACCAGTGACTCCGGAGGATCGCTGTTCTCGAAACCGAAAGTGATCGGCCTGGCGGCGGTTGTCGTACTTGCCGTCGCCGGCGCGAGCTACTGGTTCCTTGGCGGCGATGAGGAGGCAATGCCTGTTGCCGAGCCTGCCCCGATCGCATCCTCGCCGGCTGTGCCGGAGGCAGAGAGCGATGCTGGTGCGGAGACGCAAGCGAGCGTCGATGTCGACGCGCTTGTCGACGAGGCACGTCTCGCACGCGAAGCCGGACAGATCTACAACCCGGTAGGTTCGAACGCTATCGAACTCTATGCGGCCGCGGTGGCCGCGGAACCGTCGAACGCGATTCATGCGGCGGAGCTGGACGCCGTCGTTCAGCAGGCGCTGGGCATGGCGGAATCCGCCTTGCTGGAGGCACGCGTGGATGAAGCCGAGGCCGCGTTGCAGCGTGTTGCGCTGGTCGACCCTCGGAACGCCCGCCTGCCATTCCTGACGGCTCAGCTTTGGCAGATGCAGTTGCGCAATCACCTGACGAATGCCCGTGCCGCGATCAGGGACCGGCGTTTCGAGGATGCCGGCAATTCCGTGGCTGCCGCAATCGCGCTGAACATCGGCGACCCCGAGATCGACGTGGTCCGCGCCGAACTGAACCAGGCGCGCAGCGCCCAACAGGAAGACGACGTTCTCGTGAAGGCCAATGCACGCCTCGCAGACGGCATGCTGTTGAGCCCGGCCAACGACAACGCACGCTATTACTACGAATTGATGCTGGCAGACGATCCGCAGAATACGGCAGCCCGCCAGGGTCTCAACGTGGTGGCGAGCAAGCTGGTTCTGCAGGCTCGCTCGGAAATCGATGCCGGCAACCTCGACTCGGCCGAAGCGCTACTTGACGACGCGGGTGAAATCGATGCATCCAATCCCGAGCTGACGGCTGCAGCGACCGCTTTGGCGGGTGCACGCGAAGCCATTGTCCGGCGTGAACAGCGCGCCGCACAGGAACAGCGCCGTATCGAAGAAGCCAATCGCCAGGCTGCTATCGAAAAGGAGGCCGCCGAGCGCCGCCTCGCCGAGCGGGCCGCTGCCGAGCAGGCTGCTGCCGAGCAAGCTGCCGCCGAGGCCGCCGCCGCAGAAGCTGCCGCCGCCCAGGCCTTTGACGAGC
Source organism: uncultured Gammaproteobacteria bacterium (assembly GCA_963698895.1). Classification (GTDB taxonomy): domain Bacteria; phylum Pseudomonadota; class Gammaproteobacteria; order Steroidobacterales; family Woeseiaceae; genus UBA1847. The sequence continues at coordinate 222,846 of CAVOSO010000008.1, forward strand.
CGGTTGCCGACACGGGCAATGCCGTCCCTGCCAGTGCAGACGCGTCTATCACCCGCAAAGAAGTTACCGGTGCGGCCGCCAAGCCGGTTGCAGAACCGCCGGCCAAAGCCACGGCGCAAGTGTCGACACCACCGGCAACGGCTGGCGACGTTGCGCCCGTCTCGATCAGCGCGCTGACGCGGACACGCTACGTCGCGCCGAAGTTCCCGCGCACCGCACAGCGCCGCAACCAGTCAGGCTGGGTGGACGTCGTCTTTACCGTGGCGATGGACGGATCGGTCAAGGACCTCGAGATAAAGGAGTCAACACCCGAAGGTGTCTTTGACAACGCTGCCCTGCGCGCTGTCGAGAAATGGGAATTCGAACCGGTTATCGAGAACGGCGTCCTGGTTGAAAAACGCGCCGGCGTACGCATGATGTTCGCCATCGAGTAGCGTAATCGCCCGATTTATTTGACTTTTGTCCACCTTGTCGAATAAATCGGGCCGTAAACGTTTCCAGGCTAGACCATATATGACAATCCCGTTACCCTCCCCGGGATTGTTTTATTTTCAGGCTCGGTAAATATTGTGTCAAAAGAAACTAATGCTGCTGTCGCGGCCAAGACCACACGCAAACAACAACAACGCAGCATCGTCACCCAGGAGAAGTTACTCGATGCCGCGATCGAGGCATTCTCGGAAAACGGCTTCAAGGGCACCTCGACGCGGGACATTGCCGAGCGTGCCGGCGTGCATCACCCACTCATCACGTATCACTTCCAGAACAAGGACAAGCTCTGGCGCGCTGCGGCCGACAGGGTATTTCGCGATTTCCGGCACTCGCTTGCCGCGTCGCTCGAGCATCACAAGCATGAAGGCCCGAAGCAGCGCATGGCCTCCCTCATCAAGGCCTACGTCTATTACGCAAAGAGTCAGCCCGCATTGCACAAGGTCATGGTGCAGGAAGCGAGCTACGCCAGCCCGCGCCTCGACTGGCTCGTCGAGACCCACCTCCGACCGTTCTTCGACACCACCTTTGGCATGATCAGGGAACTGCAGGAACTCGGCGTCGCCGTTCCCGGTAATCCCAAGCTGATCTTCAACATGATTCGCCTGTCGTCAGGGGGACTGCTGGCGCTCGGCAAGGAGCTGCAGTTATCCAGCGGCATTGATATCGACGACAGTGGCACGCTGGACGAGATAGCGGACCTTATCATCAGCGTCTTCCTGCCCGGGCAAGCGAGCAAGCCCGACTGATCTACTTGCAGGCGTACAGGTAGAGCATTTCCATTGCGATGTGCGTCGCCGCCAGCGACGTGATCTCCGCGACGTCGTAGGCAGGCGCGACTTCCACGACATCCATACCGACGATGTTGATCCCCTGCAGACCTCGCAGGATGGACATGGCCTGGTGCGAAGTCAGTCCGCCACAGACCGGCGTCCCCGTCCCTGGCGCATAACTCGGATCCAGGCAGTCGATGTCGAAAGTCACGTAGACGGGCTTGCTGCCAAGGTGCCGGCGCGCCTCCTCCACCACCGCCTCGATGCCCGCCCGGTGCACCTGTGGTGCGTCAATGATATTGAATCCCATCGTGTCGGGGTTTTCCGTGCGCAACCCGATCTGCACCGATGACGCAGGATCGACGATGCCCTGTTTCGCCGCCCAATAGAACATGGTCCCGTGATCGATGCGGTCGTCCTCATCGCGCCAGGTGTCGCTATGTGCGTCAAAATGCAGCAGCGAGAGCGGAGCGCCGTGCTTCCTGGCATGTGCCTTGAGCAAGGGATAGGAAATGAAATGGTCGCCCCCGAGGGTCAGCAGTGCGGGCCCCTGCTCGATGATCCGCGACGCATGCGCCTCGATCGCATCCGGAACTGTCTGCGGCTTGCCGTGATCAAAATAACAATCGCCAACGTCCGCAACGGCCAGTTTGTCGAAAGGATCGAAGGCCATGCCATAGGGTTTCTCCCAGGCCATGATCGTCGACGCGTTGCGTATGGCGCGCGGCCCGAAACGCGTTCCCGGGCGATTGGTGGTCGCCGTATCCAGAGGTACACCCGTGACCGCCACATCCACACCCTCGAGGTCGGTCACGTACTTGCGACGCATGAAGGAAGTCACGCCTGCGTACGTCGGCTCCGGGGATGTGCCGTAGAGACTCTCCCGGTTTATCGCCTTGTCACTCTCGAACTTGTCCATACTTAACCCTTAAGCGACTTCTGCGTCAGATCCAGTGCGATCAGCGCCTTGTCGATGAGCTCGTCGGCCTCGGCGTGCGAGAGCGTAAATGGCGGCGCGCAGATTATGGTGTCGCCGGAAGCCCGCAGGCACAGTCCGGTCGCGGTCACATGATCGCGGTACGTCGGGCCGGCCCCGGCCTTCGCGTCGAAGCGCTCCAGCGTCTCTTTGTCTTTCACGAGTTCGAAAGCACCCATGAGACCCACCATGCGCGCTTCACCGACGAGCGGGTGTTCGGCCAGCGTGGCCCACCTGGCCTGGAGGTATGGACCGATATCGTCGCGAATACGCTCCACGAGTTTCTCGCGGTGCAGGATCTTCAGGTTGGCGATGGCTACCGCACACGCCGCCGGGTGACCCGAGTAGGTGTACCCGTGCGCGAACTCGCCCGCTTTTTCCACGAGCACATCGGCTACACGATCGCTGACGAGCACACCACCCAGCGGCAGGTAGCCCGACGTAACGCCTTTCGCGAACGGCATGAAGTCGGGCTTCGTACCGAAGTAGTCGGCCCCGAACCACTCGCCCAGGCGCCCGAAACCCGTAATGACCTCGTCGGAGATCAGCAGGATGTCGTACTTCTCACAGATGCGCTGCACTTCCGGCCAGTAGCTGTCCGGCGGAATGATCACACCGCCGGCGCCCTGTATCGGTTCGCCGATGAAGGCAGCGATCTTTTCCGGACCGAGCTCGTTAATCTTGTCTTCGATCGAACGCGCCGCGGCGAGCCCCAGCTCATCGGGCGACAGCGTCCTGTCCGAACCGAACCAGTACGGCTGCTCGACGTGCACGATGCCCGGGATCGGCAATCCGCTTTGCTTGTGCATCGGCTTCATGCCACCCAGGCTCGCCGCGGCGACGGTCGAGCCGTGGTACGCGTTGTGACGACTGATGATGGTGTGACGTCCGGGCTGGCCCATGAGGTCCCAATAGGTGCGCACCATACGAACGATGGTGTCGTTTGACTCCGACCCCGAGCCCGTGAAGAACACGCGATTGAACTGCGGCGGAGACACTTCCTTGAGCATGGCGGCCAACTCGATGGACGGTGGGTGCGCGCACTGGAAGAAGTTATTGTAGTAAGGCAGCTCCCGCATCTGTGCGGCAGCAGCCTCAACTATCTCCTCGCGACCGTAACCCGCGTTGACACACCAGAGTCCCGACATGCCGTCCAGGATCTTGCTGCCATCGGCATCATAGATGTACACGCCGTCTGCATGGGTGATGATGCGCGAGCGTTTCACGTGCAGGTCCTTGTGATCCGTGAACGGATGCAGATGATGCTCTTTATCGAGCGCCTGCCAGTCTTCGCGTGAGCGCTTTTCTATTGCTGCCATTGGTTACCTGCTCTCTACAGTATCAAACGTTGAACATCAGGATTTCACGCTCATAGGGCGTAATGATCTCCTGGAATTCCTTGTATTCATTCTCTTTCAGTGCGACGTACAGATCGACGAACGACTCTCCCAGCATGCCGCGCATGGGCCTGGATTCGCGCAACGCGTCGATCGCCTCGAATATATGGCGATGCAAACTGTGTTCTTCACTGTAGGCACTGCCCTCGATTGGCGGTGTCGGGGTCAGCCCTTCGACCATGCCGAGGTACCCACAGGCCAGCGTCGCCGCCGTGACGAGATAGGGGTTGACGTCGGATCCGGCGAGCCTGTTTTCGATACGGCGCGCCTCGGGAGGCGAGTCGGGCACGCGCAAACCGACGGTCCGGTTGTCGATCGCCCAGGCCAGGTTGACGGGCGAAGCCCAGGGGCTCGGCCAGCCGCCGGTAGGAGTTCACGTACGGGGCGAACAGGCAGCATCGCATCGTTCATGTATTTCTGCAGGCCACCGATAAACCCGTAGAACAACGTCGCTTGGCTCGCCCTCGTCGTCGGAAAAGATATTCCTGCCATCGTGTATCGACGACGCTCTGGTGAATGTGCAGTGCGCTGCCGGCCTCCTCTGCCATCGGCTTGGCCAGAAAGGTCGCGTGCATCTCGTGCTTGATCGCTGCTTCGCGAACCGTGCGCTTGAACAGGAACACCTGGTCGGCGAGTTCGAGCGCGTTGCCATGCAGGAAATTGAGCTCGAACTGCGCCGGGCCCATTTCCTGTGACAGCGTGTCGATGTTGATTCGCTGCGCTTCGCAGTACTTGTAGACTCGTTAATGAACGGGTCGAAATCGTTCATCGTATCGATGCTGTAGGGCTGATTTGCGCCTTCGGTCCAGCCCAGGCGACCCTCGGGCGGCTCGGCGTCTTCGTTCGGATCGGAATGCGGGCTGAGCAGGTAGAACTCGACCTCGGGTGCCACGACCGGAATCCAGCCTTTCGCTTCGTACTGGGTCAAGACGTTGCGCAGTACAGCGCGCGGCGATTTCTCGACCGGAGAACCGTCACGGTGATAGCAGTCGAGAAATACCGAGGCGGCTGGGTCCGCCGCCCAGGGCACCGGTCGCAGCGTCTCCGGGTCCGGCACGAGCAACATGTCCCGGTCTTCGACATTATCCGGGTCGTTGACGTAGTCACCGGAGATCGTCTGCGCAAAGATCCCTTCGGGCATTTTCATCTCGCCTTTGCCGAACTTCGCCGCGGGCACTACCTTGCCACGCGCGGCGCCCGCCATGTCGGGCACGAATCGCCTCGACATCCTCGATTCTGTTCTCTGTCAGCCAGGTCTTGCAGTAGGTCTGTCATCACTCACGTTACACCTGTCGTTGGCGGGCGTACGTCCTGCATGCGTCGCCAAACGCCTTGAAAATCACCTTGGACAATTCGTTCTCGGTCGCTTTCCACTCGGGGTGCCACTGCACCGCGAGCGCAAACCCGGGGGCATCGTCGACCCGGAACGCCTCGATCAGCCCGTCGTCCGCGACGGCCTCGACGCTGACGCCACTGGCCAGCCTTGCGATCGCCTGCCCATGCAGGGAATTCACCATGGCAGTATCGCTGCCCAGCAACCCGCGCAACAGTCCATTTTCGGGCAGACTGACGGGGTGGGACGGTCCGTATTGCACGTCCAGAGGATCGTTCTTGTTCTCCAGGTGATTGTGGTAACCCGGGACCTCGTGCACTTTCTGGTGCAGCGTTCCGCCCAGCACGACATTCAGCTCCTGGAAGCCGCGGCAGACCGCAAGCAGGGGCACGCCACGCTCCAGCGCGCGCCGGGCAAGCGGCAGGGTGAGCGCATCACGGTGCGGATCGTGCAACGTACCTTCGTCGCTCGGTTCGCCGTCGTAGTGATGGGGTTCGAGATTGGAGTAGCTTCCCGTCAGGAACACGCCATCGACCTGGTCCAGCAATTCGTCGAGATCGACGTCATCGGCAAGTACCGGCGCCATGAGCGGCAGCACGTTCGCCGCCTGGAGCAGCGCAAGCAGGTACTTCTCGCCCACCATGTGAAATGGATGAGGGCCGAAATCTCGCCGGTCCGCCGGCACACCGACTATGGGTCTTCTGGGCATGGTGCTAACTCGCTTCTGCTTTCTTCCCGAGGAGCTTCAGAACGAGGCCGAGAATCGCGATACCGATCACGATCGAGACCAGCGGCGAGATCCCGAAGCCCCCGGGAATCGTACCGACGAGCAGGCCGACAAAGCCAACGACCAGCGCATACGGCAGCTGTGTACGCACGTGTTCGATGTGATCGCAGCCACTCGCCACCGACGACAGCACGGTAGTGTCGGAAATTGGTGAACAATGATCACCCCAGACGGCGCCGCCCAGGCAACACGCAACGGATGAGTAAAGAATATGCATCCCGCCCTGATCGGCGATGCCGTTGACGCTCATTACTGCCCATGCCAGCGGAATGATCAGCGGCATCAGGATGGCCATCGTCCCCCAGCTCGTTCCGGTCGTGAACGCGGTGAACGCGGCCAGCACAAAGACGATGGCCGGGATCAGTGCGACGGGGAGTGTATCGGCCAGCAATGTCACGAGATACTGCGCGGTATTCAGGGATGCGGTCAGGTCCGAAAGAGACCACGCCAGCACGAGGATGATCATGCCGAACAGGGTTGCCCTGAGTCCACCGTACCAGGCGTCGACGGTCTCGTGGACCGACAGGATGCGCTGTCCGATAGACAAGGTGGCGGCGACCAGGACGCCGACGAAAGACGAGTACATCATCGCCTGGTAAGGGCTGGTCGTTTCGAGAATCTCGACGAGAGAATCGCCCTCCCCAAGCAGATACAGGCTGAGCAGCAACGCAACAATCAGCGCAATGATCGGGACGAAAGCATTGAAAGCACGCAGCGGAATGTTGTCCTTGGGCTCGAGTTCGTCGCCCTGGATCGAAGGTAGCGCGTCACCGGTCTCGGGTTTGACCGCACCATTTCGTGCGCGAACTTCGGCGGCATACATCGGCCCGAAGTCGCGGCCGCTCGCCGCAATCATCAGGACGAATACGATCGCGAGTATCGGGTAGAAGCTGTACGGAATCGAATGGATAAATACCGAGTAGGCCTGAACATCGGCCAACGCGTCGATCGTTCTCAGCGCCTGGTCGACCAGGCCGATCTGGTAACCGATCCAGGTCGTAATCAGCGCTATGCAGGCAACCGGCGCCGCCGTGGAATCGACGATATACGCGAGTTTTTCGCGCGATACCTTGAGATGGTCTGTCAGTGAGCGCGCCGTGTTGCCGACGACCAGCGTGTTGCTGTAATCGTCGAAGAAGATCATCAGGCCCATGAGCCATACGGCAACCTGACCACCGATCGCCGTCTTCGCACGACTGACGATGGACTGAACGATGCTCGCCATGCCACCGTTGCGCGTGATGATCCCGACCATGCCACCAATCATCATGGTAAAGAGGATGATCGAGGCCCTGTCGAAATCGGCGATAGCCTGCGTTACGAACACCTGGAAACTGTCGAGCAAGCCGCGCCCTGCTCCTTCGAACGTGAACGACCGGAGTGCCGTTGCACCAATCCAGAGCCCCAGCAACAGCGCCGGGATTACGTTGCGCAACGTCAACGCAATCGTGATGGCCAGGATCGCGGGCAAGACGGATACCCAGCCGGGTATGACGCGCAGTTCACGAGTGGCCGTTTCCGTGCCCGCCGTTACTTCGATACCGGCAACGCCGGCTTTCCTGATCGCGACATCGGCAAACGCCGCGTTGCCTTCTGCATCGGCGATCGCTGTGTACGTCGCGCCGTCTACCGACAGGTTCACCACCTCGCCCGCCGCGACGTCTGACACCGAGTAGGCCAGCGGTACGTCGGTGAGACCGACGGCAGGCGTCTGGATCTCGAGAGCTGCAGCAGGAAGTGGGATGAGGGCCGCAAGCCAGAGTGCGACGAAGGACGTTCGGATGAGGTTCCGGGAGACCAGCTTGCGAGTATTGATAGAGTTATTCCTGCAGCCAATAGTCGTCGCGCATATTAGCATGCTGGCTCAGTAGCGCGGTTGTAGCTGCCCGGCGGCGGTGCACAGCGTGGCCCCGAGGCTGGACCGCCGGCTCTCAGACATACGCTGTGTCGGGCCGCAGATCGACAACGCGCCGAGTATCTCCCCGGTGCTGCCCCGGACAACGGCCCCGACGCCCGAGAATCCCTCCTCGAGTTCGTCGACGGTTTCGGCAAAGCCGCGGCGGCGAATTTCCCCGAACTGGTCCTCGAGCTTCGCCCGGTCGACGATCGTCCGGGCGGTCAGTGGCGTCAGGCGCTCCGCCAGGCGGTCCAGTCCGTGCTCGTCGAACGCAATGAACGCCTTGCCGGTCGACGTCGCGTGCATGGGCCAGCGTGTCCCGACGTTGCCGCCCGCCGCCAGGAAATGGCCGCCGGTCACCTCGTCGAGAATCAGCATGGAATCGTCGATCGGCACTTCGAGCGTCGCGGTTTCGCCGGTCTCCTCGGCCAGTCGCTTGAGCAGCGGGCGCGCCTTGAGCCTCAGGTTGTCGCTGGACAATGCCTGCACGCCCAGGGCCATAAGCGCCGGCCCCAGCCGGTACGCGCCGTTGCTGGCGTTGCGATCCAGTAGCGACTCGCTGTGGAGCGCCTGCAACAGCCGATGCGCCGTGGTCTTGTTCAGGCCGGCGAGGCTACTGACCTCTGCGAGCTGTAACTCGGGTTGTTCGGCGGTGAACAACTTCAACAGGCGCACCGCGCGCAATGCGGCCTGGGCACCTTTTGGCGATTTCCTCTCGAGCATCAGTCGTTCCACATTATGATTTTCGATTCCATCATATAGTAACAGAATGGATATTGCGGGCGCTTCGCAAATCAATGATCCTTGGCCGCGCTATCACTGACGAGACCCCATCATGGCGAAACGCGCGTCCCTGCTCTCGGAGTTGCGAGCTGCGGAAAAGAAATACGGCAAGTTCGAATCACTGGACCTGCTCATCCCTGACCTCAGCGGATTCCTGAAGGGCAAACGCATACGCCGCGGCGACTTCGACAAGGTCTGCGACGGGGGCTTCATCTTCTGTGCCGGCGCCACAATGCTTACCGGCCTCGGCGAAGTGGTGCCCGGGGTACCTTATGGCGCCGACGACGGCGACCCGGACCTGCCGGCCGCATTGATACCCGGCTCTATCGTACCCGTGCCGTGGTCGAAGAAGCCGATGGGCCAGGCGTTTTTTCGGATGCGCTCAGAGGATGGCGGCCATTTCTTCGGCGATCCCCGAACGGTGCTCGAGAAAGCCATCGCGCCCCTCAAGGCGGGCGGCAAGAAGATCGTGGTCGCGACCGAGCTCGAGTTCTACCTTCTCGACGGTGCGTCCGATACCCCCCGGGTCGGCACACCGAAAGTGCCAGGGACCAAGCGCCCGCAGCCGGGCGGCCAGGTCTACCATCCCGACGACCTGTTCGAAGTGGAGGGATTCCTCGACGATGTCTACGACTGGTGCAAGGCACAGAACGTGCCGGCCGATGCCGCGATTTCGGAATACTCCCCCGGCCAGTACGAGATCAATCTGCATCATGTCGACGACCCGGTCCTGGCCTGTGACCATGCCGTCCTGCTAAAACGGATTGTCAAGGCTGCGGCTCGCAAACACGGCTTCATTGCCTGCTTTATGGCCAAACCTTTCGAGGACTATGCCGGCAGCGGCCTGCATATCCATATGAGCATCGTCGACAACGACGGCAAGAATTACTTTTCCCAGGGAAAAGAAAAAATGGCGCAGCCGCCGTTTTCGGCACGCCTGCGGCACGCCGTTGGCGGCCTGCTCAAGCTCATGCCGGAGACGACGCTCCTCTGCGCACCCAACGCCAACTCGTACCGGCGCCTGCGACCGGACATGTTCGCGCCGGTGGAGCCGAACTGGGGCGTCAACCATCGCGTGGTCTCGGTACGCATACCGGAATCCGACGAACGCAACCTGCGCCTCGAGCATCGCGTCGCCGGTGCCGATGCCAACCCGTACCTCGTCATGGCAGCGGTCGCGGGCGGTGTGCATCACGGCATCAAGAACCGCATTGAACCGGGCAAGATGGTCGAGCAGGGACAGGAGATCACACCCAGGCTGCGCATCCCGAATCGCTGGGAAGCGGCCATCGACACGTTCGAGCGCAGCAAGGTTCTCCCCGCCTACCTCGGCAGCGACTATTGCCGCTACTACGCCAGGGTCCGGCGTTACGAGGCCGAGCAGTTCCACAACAAGATCGCGCAGCAGGACTTCGACTGGTACCTGCGCGCCGTCTGAGCGTGTCAGTCGTGCTTTGCCGCCCGCGCAAGGTCCGCGTCGATCGTGCGGCCCGCGCGTACGTAATGGTAGGCGGCCCACGGCAGTCCGATGCTGGTGACAATCAGCAGCGAATAGCGCATCGACTCTTCCGCGAACCGAGCCTCGAGCAGGTCACTGAGAATACCCGTGAGTAACGGCCCAAGTGCCAGGCCGATGACATTGATAATCAACAACGCCAGCGCCGATGCCATGGCGCGCATGCGCAGTGAAACCAGTCCCTGCGCCTGCGAGAGCACCGGCGCAAGATAGACGTTCGCCGTTGCCGCGGGGACCAGGAACAACAGCAACGCCGCCTGCCAGCTTGCCGACAGGAACATTGCCGCATACGGGATTGCCGTCAGCAGAACCGTGATGCCGATAAACGACAAGGCCCGGCGATGACCAGACTGGCCGAGATGGTCGGCGATATAGCCGCCGAGAAAAAACCTGCACCGCCAACGATGCCAATGATCAGTCCGAGGTAAAGACCGATCTGCCCCTCGGGCATGCCAAAGCTCCGCACGAGAAAGCTCGGCAGGAAACTGATCACCGAGTAGCCGACGTAGGACGACAGCCCTGCCGCAATCGTCATGTGCGCAAACGACGGCCTGCGCCAGAGGAAGCGTAAGGTCTTCAGGAAAGGCGGCTGCTTCGCGACCGCCGCCCTGCCCTCCGAGTGCCCGCGGCTGGGTTCGACGACGGTGAAGCGCACGACCGCCGCCAGCACGAGGCCGGGCAAACCTACGATGAGCAGCGCCTCGCGCCAACCGATGTTTTGTACAACCCAACCGCCCAGCAAGTAGGCCAGCATGATGCCGGCGGATATCCCGATCGTGTACACGCCCATCGCGGTGGAGCGTTTCTCCGGCGGATACAGGTCGGCGATCATCGAGTGAGCAGGCGGACTGCAGCCCGCCTCGCCGATACCGACACCGATTCTTGCCAGCGCCAGCTGCAGGAAGTTGGCGGCCAGACCGGACAATGCGGTCATGCCGCTCCATACCGCGACGGCCAGTGCGATCAGGTTGCGCCGGTTGTGACGGTCCGCGTAACGTGCGACCGGTATGCCGAGGAATATATAGAACATCGCGAATGCGGTGCCGGTGAGAAAGCCGAGCCAGGCATCCGATACACCGAACTCATCCCGAATGGACGGCAGCAGGATGGCGAGAATCTGCCGGTCGATGAAGTTGAACATGTACACGATGGCCAGGATGGCCAGCGCATAGCGACGCGCCCCCTGCGAAATGTGCGGCGCAGCGCGTGTCACTGCTCGCGGGTTTCGGCCGGAGCAGAACTCGCTGCATTGGGACGTCGTGTATCGGAAGCGCCCCGATAGACGCCGTCGCGGAAACCCACGCTCTGGACGCTGCCCATCGTGTAGTTCGAGCGTCGCACGTCGTGGCCGCGCTCCTCGAGCAGCTTGACCGTGTCGGGACTGAATCCCGGCTCGAGCTGCAATTCGTCCGGGTACCACTGGTGATGCATGCGCGGTGCGGCGGATGCTTCGGCCAGGTTCATGCCGTGATCAATGGTGTTGACGACGACCTGCAGCACCGTCGTGATGATCCGGCTGCCACCCGGACTGCCCGTTGCGAACCAGGGTTCGCCGTCTTTCAGGACAATCGTCGGTGTCATCGAGCTCAGCGGCCGCTTGCCTGCGGCAATGGAGTTGGCGTCGCCTCCCAGCAGCCCATAGGCATTGGGTACGCCTGTCTTGGCGGCGAAATCGTCCATTTCGTTGTTGAGCAGGAAACCGGCACCGTCAACGGCGATGGCCGATCCGTAGGAGAAGTTCAGCGTGTAGGTGTTCGAGACGATGATGCCTTCATCGTCGATGACGGAGAAATGCGTCGTGTCGGGACTCTCGGGTACGGGTACGACGCCGGGCCTGACGTCCTCGGACTTGCGCGCGACCTTCATGTCGATGGTGTCCGCCAGTTGTTTCGCGTACGCCTTGCTGGTCAGCCAGCCCACAGGTACCTCGACGAAGTCCGGGTCGCCTAGGTACAGGGATCGATCGGCGTAAGCAAGCCGCGCCGATTCTGCCAGCAGGTGCACGTTGTCCGCGCTGCCGGCGCCCAACTCGGCGACCGGGAAGTTCTCGAGGATATTGAGCATCTGGATGATGTGGACGCCGCCCGAGCTGGGCGGCGGCATCGTGATGATCTCGTAGCCACGATAGGTACCGCGGACCGGCTCGCGAACGGCCGGCTTGTACGCTGCCAGCGACTTTTCGTCGACCAGCCCGCCACCCCGCGCCATCTCTGCGGCAATGAGCCGGGCCGTCTCGCCCGCGTAGAACCCGGCAGGACCGTCTTCGGCAATGCGCTCGAGCGTCGCCGCCAGGTCTTCCTGCACCCAGAGCTCGCCGGGCTCGTAGGGTACACCGCCGTCCTTGTAGAAGTAGCCGCAGGCTGCCTCGTGCATGCACAGCCGGTCGCGGCGTGCGCGCAACAGGCCGGCGAGATCGTAGGTCATGGTCACACCGTCCCGCGCCTGCCGAATGGCGGGTTGCAGGAGTCGTTTCCAGGGCAGGCGGCCGAACTCGCTGTGTGCCTTGTACAGCCCGGCCACGGTGCCGGGAACGCCGGAGGACAGGTGCGAGAACCTGGCGAGCTCGTTATCGACATCGCCGTTTTCGTCGAGATACATGTCGCGAGTGGCACCGATCGGCGCCATCTCCCGGTAGTCGATCGCGACATCCGTGCCGGACGCCGTGTCGTGAATCAGCATGAACCCGCCGCCACCGAGATTACCCGCCCTCGGCAAGGTCACTGCCAGCGAGAAACCTACCGCAACAGCGGCATCGACGGCGTTGCCGCCCGCCTCGAGGATCTCCGCACCGACCTCCGAGGACAGGTAGTTCTGGGAAGCCACCATGCCGGCCGGCCCGAACGTCGGGTGTATCCGGGCGTCGTACCGGACAATCGGGGCCTCGGCGACCTGGGCGGCTGCCTGGGCCGAGATAAACGTCGCGACGAGTGCGACGAGCAGTGAGCGCATGATGAGTCCCCTAGGGCAGTATCATCTTGAACAGGAAGAAGAACAGGATCGCGAGAATCGCTCCCGCCGGAATGGTAATAACCCACGAGACCAGGATCCTCGCGACGACACGCAGGTCGATTGCCTCGATACCACGGGCCATGCCGACACCGAGAACCGCGCCAACCAGCGTGTGCGTGGTCGAGATCGGGATCCCGGTACCCGAGGCGATCACGATGGTCGTGGCCGCGGCCAGTTCCGCGGCGAATCCGCGGCTCGGTGTGAGCTGGGTAATCTTCTTGCCGACCGTCGCAATCACGTGACGGCCGAACGTGGCCAGGCCAACGACGATACCCGCACCGCCCAGCATCAAGACCCATGCATCGAGCGACGACTTGGCACCGATAACGCCGTTCTTGGCGATGCTGACGACAGCCGCCAACGGGCCGATGGCATTCGCGACATCATTCGAACCATGTGCGAACGCCATACCGCAGGCCGTGATCACCATGAGCACACCGAACACCCGTTCGACCGTATAGAAGTGCTGGCTCTTCTCGGCCTTCGGGTCCGGTTTGATTCGAGCGATCGCGACGGCACCGATAACAGCGATACCGACGGCAATCGCAATAGCGAGAAAATAGCTGTCTCGAATGCTCAGGGTGAGACCGACATGTTTCAGTCCCTTGAGGATGGTGACCAGCGTAATCGTGAACGCGGCCAGGAACATGTAGACCGGCACGTAGCGCTTCGCTTTCGCCAGGGGATCGTCCTGACTCAGGATCAGTTTCTGGACGCTGCGGTAAATCAGGTAGGCGATAAAGCCAGCCGTGAGCGGCGACACCACCCAGCTCATGACGATCGTTCCGACTTTGCCCCACTGGACGGCATCAACGCCGATGCCAACAGCCGCAAAACCAACGATGGCACCAACAATGGAATGCGTCGTCGAGACGGGCCAGCCGTTCTTCGAGGCAATCAGCAACCACGTACCCGCGGCAAGCAACGCAGCCAACATGCCAAAGACCAGCATCTTCGCGCCGTCGTCGATGCCCATGAGTTGGTCGGCATCGACGATGCCTTTGCGAATGGTCGAGGTGACCTCACCGCCGGCCAACACGGCCCCGGCGAACTCGAAGATGGCGGCAACGACGATCGCCTGCCTGATCGTCAGCGCTTTGGAGCCAACCGAGGTTGCCATTGCGTTGGCAACGTCATTGGCACCGATGCCCCAGGCCATAAACAGGCCAAAAGCGGCCGCAAGCACGATATAGGTAGTCTGATATTCCATTCGGGGTCCTCCGGGTATGCGCGCATTCCCGAATTTTTATTCTTTACTGGTCTTACGAGAGCAACAGTTCGAGTCGGCGGCCAACACGTTCCGCCATGTCGGCGATTTCACCGGTCAGCTCGATGACTTCGTAGAGAAACATGGCATCAATCGGGTCCAGCGTATTTTCAATTTCAAAAAGCGCGGACCGGATCTGCGTTTGCTGTTCGTCCGTATGCGTCTCGATCTGGTCGAGTTCCTCGATGAGCTCCGACACGAGCGTTACCTCAGCGCCCTTGAAGCCGGCCGTGAACAACTCGTCCAGTTCGCGTACGCTCTTGCGTGCCTGCTTGGCGGCATCGACGTTGCTCTCGACAAACTCGAGAAATTGCGGCGCAATCTCCTTCGGGATCTTCATCTTGCGCCCCATGATCACGCCGGACACGTCCTTGGTCCGATTGGCGATCTTGTCCTGCACAAGCAGCAGCTCGAGCAGGTCCTCCCGGGGCACCGGCATGAACAGGCTCTTCGGCATGTTGATGCGAATGTTCTTTTTCAGGTCGTCGGCCTGGTGTTCCAGGGCCTCAATCTGCCCACGCACCTCGGCCATGCGCTTCAGGTCGCGATTGATCACGGCGTTGACAAACGGACGCAGCTTCTTGGCACAGCGATAAACGATATCCATGTGCTGCTCAAGAGGCCGGACGGGCGACGTACCGAAAATATTGGCCAGCATATTTGCCATTTGTTCTTATCCTCCCAGGGTCGCGTGCGGATGCGCGAGGCGCAATCCTACCACGCGAATCGGCGCAAATCGCGCCTGACGAGCGTGCTAAACTCGCGCCTTTCCAGGCCTTTGACAATCCGTAGATAACGACATGGCATATTGGTTGATGAAGTCGGAACCCGACGTCTACAGCATCGACGACCTCGAGCGCGATGGTCGCGAAAAGTGGGACGGTATTCGCAACTACCAGGCACGCAACATGATGCGTGACGACATGCGCATCGGTGACGAGATCTTCTTTTACCACTCCAGCTGCAAGGAACCGGGCATCGTGGGCATCATGAAAGTCGCCAGCGAGCCGTATCCCGACCCCGGACAGTTCGACAAGACGTCAAACTATTTCGACCCGAAGAGCACGCGAGAGGAACCACGCTGGATACTGGTCGATGTCGAGTTTGTGCGCAAACTCGAACGCAATATCACGTTGACCGAGATCAAGGCGCAGAAAAGCCTCGAAGGCATGCTTCTCACGCGTCGCGGCAACCGCCTGTCGATCATGCCAGTCGAGAAGAAACACTGGAAAAAAATCCTGAGCCTTGAATAAGACCTGGCTCTCACTCGCGGCCCTGGCGCCGCTCGTCGCCTTGCTCTGGCTGGCGACGCCGGCCCGCCTGCACTACACGCCCGGGATGGAGCTGCCCGAACTACCGGCGTCTGCCGTCATCGCCGGCGCGGACGAGCGCATCATCCTGAACGGTGATTCCCGGCAGCCGACCTGGGTCGTCGTGGCCCTGCACGGCTTCTCCGCGTCCCGGCAGGAGACCGCACCGCTCGCCGAGACCGTGGCGCGACAACTCGGCGCCGCGCTGATCGAAGCCCGACTGACCGGACACGGGCAGGTCGAAGGTTCCATGGACGGCGTACTGGCCGAACACTGGCTCGACGATGCGCGGCGGGTACTTTCCGAGGCCGCGACGATCGGCGAAAAGACCATCGTGATCGGGACCAGTACCGGTGCCACGCTTGCAGCGGCAGTGCTTGACCAGGAGTTCGCCCGCCACATCGACACGCTCGTCATGATCTCCCCGAATTTCGCACCCCGCGATCCCAAGGCACAATGGCTGACACGGCCGGCCGGGCCGCTATTGGCCCGACTGCTCGTTGGCGACACCCGCTGCTGGAAAGCGCATAACGCGTTGCAGGAGAAATTCTGGTCGACGTGCTATCCGACAGCGGCAACCGTCGAAATGATGCGCCTTGTCGATCGTGCCAATCGAGTGCTGCCAGCCGATATTCCGCAGCGTCTTCTGATGTTCTACTCGAGCGATGACCAGGTGATCTCGCCGGATGCCGCGCTCAAGGTTATCAGCGCCACGGGCTCGCCGATGAAAGACGTCATTGAGATCCGGGACCCCGGCGATCCAAGCCACCACGTGCTTGCGGGCGATATACTGTCACCAGCCCAGACACAGGATATTGCCGACGCAATCGTCGGGTTTATTGAGCGCCCAGTTCCCTGAGCCGCTGTTGCACCGGCGCGGCGCCGCCCAACGCAAGCATGATGATCAGGTCGCCAGGTCGCGCCCAGTCAATCGCATCCTGCAGTGATTCCAGTTCCAGCTCGTGGTGCACGATCTGCGCATCACTGGCGCCCTGTTTGATGAGCTCGTCGCGAATGATGCCGAACACTTCCCCATGGTCGCGCCCACGGTGGTAATCCGCCAGTTCCGAAACCTCGACGCGCGCAAGGCCAATCTCCCATGCGTCCCTCGCGAGCTCACGGATGAGGTCGTCGGGACGGTCACCGGCCTGGCCGAAGCACAGCGCACGGCGACTGGCTGGAATCGCGCTCGCCATGTCGAACAGGGCTGCCATGGCCGCCGGGTTGTGCGCGAAGTCGATAAGGATCTTGATGCCGTTGAGATCGTAGATGTTGCAGCGACCGGGGTTGTTGTCCTGCTTCATCGTCGTGAGGCCCGACGCGATCTCCTCGAGCGTCGCGCCCAGGCACCAGGTCAGGGCCGCGGCCGACAACGCATTGGCCACGTTGTGCCGCGCCGCTCCCCCAAGTGCGAGAGGAATATCGGCGCCGCGGCAGATCACATCGCGCGCGCCCTTCTCCAGTTTCACCAGCTCGTCGCCATCGAGAGCGAACGCGAGACCGCCTGCGTCAACGTGCTTGCGAACGACCGCATTCCCGGCATCCAGGCAGAACCACACGAGCTCACCGTCATAGCCTCTTGCTTTCGCGACGAGCCGGTGATCGCCGGCGTTGAGTATCAGGCGACCCTGCGCCCGAACCACGCGGCTGACGATCCACTTGATGGCCAGCAGCTCATCGAGATTCCGCGAGCCGAAATCGCCAAGATGGTCTTCCGAGATATTCGTAATCAGTGCCGCGTTTGCACGGTCGACGCCCATACCCCGGCGCAGCAGGCCGCCACGCGCGGTTTCCAGGATCGCGACGTCGACATCCTGTTGTCGCAGGACAGTGCGCGCCCCGCCAGGGCCGGACCAGTCGCCGCGATCGATAATGCGGTCGTTTACAGAAACCCAGTCGGTGGAACTCAGGCCAACCTTCCTGCCGGTCTGCCGCAGGATGTGCGTTGCAAACCGGACGGTTGTTGTCTTGCCGTTGGTTCCGGTAACCACACCGATCGGGACATCGTGATAGCGCTCCCATTCGAGGGCATCGGGAATCTCGCGAACTTTAAAGGTCTGCGAGCCCGTACCGAGCCCCAACGATACGAAGTCGTCGTCCCACAGCAGCGTCTTGCCGTGCGCCGCAGCTTCATCGATAAGCCACATCAGTTCGACATTGGCCTCGTCGTCAGACGACGATCGCAGCGCCTTTAGAGCCGCGTCGAAATCGGGCTCGTCGCCGCTGATGCCCAGCTCGAATGCGCTCGCGGCCCAGGCCCACTCGTTGATCTCGGACCCGGCATAGAGTTGGTCGACCGGCGCAGTGAACGCCAGGCTGACGCCGCCCTTTAGCTTCAGAAAGGCGAACTCCGCGGACGGCCAGTCAAGCGCCTCGAGCATTCGCGAGACGTTGTCGGCCCAGACAGAAACAAGGGCATCGGCCTCCTCCGGCGTGCACGCCACGTCGAGGATGCAGGCCGGGCCGTCGAAGAGCAGGCTGGGCCCGGTCAATCTGCGCGCGTCGAGAAATTCCATGGCCGTGTGCTAATCGCCTTCTTCTCGCGCGATACGCACGCCGCGTTCATCGCTGATGATCTCGAGATCATCAGCCAGCTCGAACCCGGCGAATTCCGGCAGGTCGATCTTCGCGGATACCTTCTTGCCGCCGTTGTCGACGCGCGATGAGGAATTGAAGTAGATGATCTGTTTCCAGGTCCGCTTGATGTTGTCGCCGAGCACGAGAATCAGGTCACCGGGCTCGGCCATCTCGAGGGCGCGCCTGTTGGCCTCCTGCTCGTCCGGGATCACTTCGATCCGGTCGGCCGAAATCCCCACTTCCAGCAGGCGATTCTTGAGCAACACGGCAACTTCGTCGTCGCCGCGGCCACGCGTGTTGTCGTCGCGGCGGCAAATGAAATGATCGAAATGCCCGGCGGCAATTTCAGCGATCTCGCGGATGTCTTCATCGCGACGATCGCCGGGTGCCGACAGCACGACGATACGCTTGCCGTCCGTATCGAATCGGTCGACCAGGTCGCACATGGCCTTGACGGCAGCCGGGTTGTGCGCGTAGTCGAGGATGACCCTGAACGGATGCTCGTCGTAAATATTCATGCGACCCGGCGCCTGGAAGAACGTCGAGTCGAACGTTCTCAGTCCCTGGCGAATGTCTTCGAGACGGATACCCAGGTTGTACGCCAGCGCCGCGGCGAACATGGCGTTTTGCACGTTGTGCAATGCGCGCCCTTCGATCGTGGCCGGGATCAGGTGCGTCCACAGTAGCGGCGTATGCGTTTCATTGTCGTAGATCGTAATCAGGTGCCCGTTCATGCCCTGCTCGAGCACGAAGGCCTGACCGCCTGCCTGGATATGCCGTTTCACCAGCGGGTGCGCCGGGTTCATCGTCACGTAGGAGAGCTTTTCCGCGTCCGTGTAGTCGGCCATCTGCAGGCAATGTGGATCGTCGGCGTTCAGCACAGCCGCGTCTTTGGCAATTTCGATCGGGACACGCTTCACTTCCGCCAGTTGCTCGAGCGTATCGATGCCCCGCAGCCCAAGATGGTCGGCCGTGACATTGATACAGCAAGCCACGTTGCATTCGGAGAAACCCAGGCCGCTGCGCAGCATGCCGCCGCGTGCTGTTTCCATGACCGCCGCATCGACCGACGGATCGCGCAGGATCATCTGTGCCGAGACCGGGCCCGTCATGTCGCCGGACACCGACAGCTTGCCGTCGATGTACACGCCGTCGGTCGATGTCAGACCGACAGTACGTCCCGACATTTTCAGGATGTGCGCGAGCATCCGGGATGTCGTGGTCTTGCCGTTCGTACCGGTGACGGCGGCAATCGGAATGCGGCTCGGTGAGTCGGGCGGGAACAGCATGTCGATCACCGGTCCCGCCACGTCGCGCGACGTGCCTTCACTGGGCGCCACGTGCATACGGAAACCCGGACCGGCATTTACTTCACAAATGCCGCCGCCCGCCTCCCGATACGACTCGGTGATGTCCTTGGTCAGGAAATCCACGCCGCCGATATCGAGGCCGATCGCCTTGATTGCGCGAATGGCCATCTCGCGATTGTCCGGATGGATGATGTCGGTCACATCGATCGCCGTGCCGCCGGTCGACAGGTTCGCCGTCGAACGCAGGTACACAACCTCGTCCTTCTCCGGCACCGTATTGCGGTCGTAACCGAGCTTCTGGAGCAGGCGCTCGGCCTGGTGGTCGAATTCGAGACGCGTCAGTACTTTTTCGTGGCCAACGCCACGGCGCGGGTCCTGGTTGACGATAGCGACGAGTTCTTCAATCGTGTGTTTGCCATCGCCGACCACATGCCCGGGCACGCGCTTCGCGGCCGCGACGAGTTGCCCGTTTACGACCAGCAGGCGATGGTCGTATCCCTCGATGTAACTCTCTACCACGATCGCCGCGCCGTGCTCGCTCGCCTTCTCGAAACCGACGACGACTTCTTCGGGTGTACGCAGGTTGATCGAGACGCCGCGTCCGTGGTTGCCCGCCAGCGGCTTGAGGACGACCGGGTAGCCGATGCGCTCTGCTGCGCGCACCGCATCATTGGCATCGCGAACGATCATCTGCTTGGGAACCGGCAGCCCGAGGTCACGCAGGATCTGGTTGGTCTCTTCCTTGTCGGACGCCAGCTCCACGGCGATATTGCTCGTGCGCCCCGTCGTGGTCGCCTGGATACGCTGCTGATACCGGCCATGCCCGAACTGCACCAGGCTGTAGCGATTCAGCCGGAGCCAGGGAATGCCGCGGTCTTCGGCGGCACGCACCAGCGACGCTGTACTTGGACCGAATTCGCGGCGCTGGGCATAGCGAATGAAACGATCGCGTTGGAACGCAAAGTCCCAGTCACCGTCGGGGGCGCCGGCGAATTTGAGCTCCTTCGGCAACAGGCTGCCAATGAAATCCAGGGCGAGCTTGCTCGCCTCCCGCCCGACATCGGCATCCTTGTACTGGAACACCATGTTGTAGAACCCCGGGCGGCCATCGATCGATCGAGTACGGCCGAACGTGACATCGGAACCCGCGACCACCTGCAGTTCGATCGCTACATGCTCCATGACATGGCCGAGCCAGGTGCCTTCGCCTTCGCGCAGGCGCCGGACGAAGCCGCCGGGTTCCTGGTAGGAACACCCGTGGTCATGCAATCCGGGCAACAGCTCGAGCATCGGACCGATGAAATCCTCGCCCAGCCTTGTCGTTGGCCAGTGCTCGAGCTCGCCGAGGTCCAGGATGTGGCGAATGACCGGAAACCGGGCAAATACGTTGGGCCCGACATAGACATTGGTCGTTTCAATTTTCATAGCGCGTGCCCGTTCTTGTTTTAGTGATCATTCGGCGAACGCGTCGCGCGACGCAATCTCGAAGCGGCCGCCCGATACCAGGATATGCAGCTTCACACCGATCAGGCTGACAGGCTCGCCGCGGCGCGCCTTGTCCATGGAAGAATACTTCAGATCGCGAGGATCGATAAGGGTAATGCCGCCGCTGCCGACAACCTCCAGTTTGTCGCCGGGCTTGATGAAGGCGGCCGTATCCTCGTCGAGGCCCAGCCCCACGGCGAACGGGTTGTAGGCGAGCGCCGTCAGTAGTCGGCCAAGACGGTCACGCTGGCGGAAATGCTGGTCAATAATGAAAGAATTGGTCAAGCCGAGGCCAGGCGCCATCTTGACCATGTCAGGGCTCGGCGTACTGCCTTCCTTGCCACCTGCGATCATGTGCTCGGGCATGAAGGCGGCGCCGGCCGATGTTCCGGCCACGTGCATACCCTCTGCATTGCGGCGCCGAATCGCCTGCGCGATCGCCGTGCCGCCAATCGTCGTCGACAAGCGCAGCTGGTTGCCGCCGGTCATGAACACCCCGTCACACCTGTCGATATAGCCAAGGTCCTCGTCCGACTCGCAGTCCTCGCGCGTCACGAAGTGCAGCACCCGGGCGTGCTTGACGCCCAGCTTGCGGAACAGCTTCTCGTAATTGCGCCCGGTATCTTCGAGCTCCGAGGCCGTGGGAATGATGCCAATACGCGCCTGCTTGCCACCGCAAACGTCGACAAAGCGGTCCAGGATCTCGGGGTTGTTCAGTTTCTCTTCGGCGCCGCCGATCGGAATGATGTAGCCGCGTTCGGCGCCGGCGATATCGTTTGCAGGACTCATGGAAGGCTCTGGGAGGGCTTTATGCGAAAAAGGTCGGGTATTCTACACAAGAAACCGGCAACTCCCGCCCTTATTCCTGCAAAATACCGTCCGTGAACGAAACGAATCTACCGCTGGGTCGCGAGACCGACTATCCGCAGAAGTACGCACCGGATGTGCTGCACCCGATAGCCCGGGCCGACAGTCGCGCGGACCTCGGCCTTGGTCAGCCGCTGCCCTTCTCGGGGCTCGATATCTGGAATGCATGGGAACTCACCTGGCTCGACCCGAAGGGCCTGCCCCGCGTGGCGACGGCGGAGATACGCGTGCCGGCGGACTCGACGAACATCGTCGAATCCAAGTCGCTCAAACTCTATCTCGGCTCGTTCGCCATGAGTGCATTCGACGACGAGACGGCGGTCGCGGATTGCATTGCCGCGGACCTCACGGCCTGTGCGGGCGGCCCGGTCAGCGTACGCGTGATCCCGGTCTCGGAAACAGAAGCCCGCCGCGCGGCGCGCCTGGCCGGAACCTGCCTCGACAATCTGGATATCAGCTGCAGCGAATGGCATGTCAATGCAGGACTGCTGCGCGCGGACCCGACGCGGCATACGCGCGAGGACCTGCACACGCACTTGCTGCGCAGCTTGTGCCCCGTGACCGCGCAGCCCGATATCGGCAGCCTGCAGATCAGCTATCGCGGGCCACAGATTGATCGCGAGGGCTTGCTTAAGTACGTCGTCTCGTTTCGCGAGCACAACGACTTTCACGAGGCCTGCGTCGAGCGCATGTTCGTCGACCTCATGGACCGATGCGGCTGCGAGGCACTTACCGTGCATGCGCGCTACCAGCGGCGCGGCGGCATCGACATCAACCCGCTGCGAACCAACTCGGGCGAAAAAGCCTTCAACCTGAGACTCTGGCGGCAGTAGCCAGCGCCTAGCTCGCAAGGTCCTCGCTCGATATCTCGTGACCCCAGTCCTGCTTGGCGCTCAGGTAGCGGCGATTGCTCTCGGTGACGCCTGACACGTGCTTCACACGCGTGATACCGCCGACACCGTAATTGCCAAGGTCGTTGACTTTTTTCGGGTTGTTCGTGAGGAGACGAAACGGCTTGCCGCCCACAAAGTACTTGAGCAGCGATGCCGCGTCGCTGAAATCGCGCGAATCGTCCGGCAGTCCGAGCGAGCGATTCGCTTCGTAGGTGTCTTCTCCGGCGTCCTGCAACAGGTACGTGGCCGCCTTGGCCCAAAGCCCGATACCGCGCCCTTCATGGCCCGCCATGTAGACCAGCATGCCGCCGGCCGCATCGTTCCTGATGCGTTCTAGGGCGGTCTGCATCTGCGGCCCGCACTCGCAGCGCTGTGAGCCGAAAACATCACCCGTCAGGCAACTCGAGTGGACGCGAACCAGCGGATTCTGCCAGGTCGACGGGTCACCGATCAGCATGACGCTGTTGACGGCCATGTAGGACGCCAGCGTGGCGAAGGACTGCTGGCCATGCTGGGCCCGCAGGTCGTCGGCCAGCTCTTCGATCTTGCCGAGTTCGGTATTGCGGACACAGGCATACCACTGCACATCGACGTGCAACGGGCCAAGCTCGAGCGGCAACGGGATCGGCCCCAGGATACTGATGGTCGATCCGTGCGCAGGCGCCTTGCCCGCTTCAACGCGGATACCGTTCCTGTCGATCTGGAACAATGTGCCTTGCGCGGTCAGCCGCTCCCGAACCGAGGGGTCTATATAGGTGAACATGCCGCGGATTATGCCGAATTCGGCAGAATTTGCGACGCCTGCCCCTTGCTGACTGCCAGGTCATTAACTATACTTGCTGACCTGTTAGTCAGTAAGAGAGCTGTCGTGGCCGAGCCCCGGTTCCAGCGCCGCAAGGAAGATCGCCCCCAGGAGATCACCGATGCCGCCTTTTCGGTGTTTGCCGAGAAGGGGTATGCGGCCACACGCGTCGACGACGTCGCGAAACGCGCGGGCGTCAGCAAAGGCCTGACGTATCTCTATTTCAAGACGAAGGAAGAGTTGTTCAAGGCCGTTGTAAAGAGCGTCGTCGTGCGCCGGGTGGATGCCCTGCTCGATGCCGTGGAGACGACGGAACTGGACGCGGAAGCGTTTGTTCGCGGACCGTTGCTCGAGTTCATGAAGAAAGTCCCCGGCTCACCGATCGCGATCGTCATTCGGCTGTTAATCGCCGAAGGCCCGCGGCATCCGGACCTCGTCGACTACTACTATGACAACGTCGTCGCCCGTGGCCTGGCCGCGATTCGCCTGTTCATTGAGCGGGGCGTCGAACGCGGCGAGTTCCGGCGCGACGCGCTGAACCACCAGCCGCACCTGTTTCTTGCACCCATGATGCTGTCGATCATCTGGCGACTGGTGTTTACCGAGAAGCCGCTGGACACCGACGAGCTCATGGAGTCCCAGGTCAACATGTTGCTCGCGCAGTTCAAGACGTGAGCGGAGCGAATCCAATGAGAACGACCTTCACCCTTTTCCTTGTAGCGGCCGCGATGACTGGTTGCGGGACCGCCGACAACCCCTACCGCGTTGTCGGCGAGCTTGCGTCGGATCGCATCGAAATCGCAGCCGAAGTCAGTGAACCCATCCTCAGCATCGCCGTCGTCGAGGGAGCATCCGTCGACGCCGGCCAGGTGCTTGTCGAGCAGGACAGCGCCAGGGCCAGGGCCCGCCTGGCCGAGGCCGAAGCCGCGCTTTTACAAACCCGGGCCCGGCTCGACGAGCTCGTGCGCGGACCGCGTTCCGAGCAGATTGCGGCGGCGCGGGCAAGTGTCGAAGGCGCCACGCAGGAGCTGGAGTTTCGGCAAAGCGAACTCGCGCGCGTCAAGGAAGTCCATGCTCGCGGCCTCGCGTCGCCCGAGCTGCTCGATCGCGCCCGCGCGGCACTCGACGCCGCGGAGGCGAACCTCAAGCTTACGCGCGCACAACTGCAGGAGCGGCTTGCGGGAACGACCATCGAAGAACTGGCACAAGCGGAACAGGCCGTGATGCAGGCATCCGCACGACGCGATGGCGTACAGATCGACCTGGATCGACACACGACGCGCGCACCGGTCGCCGGTGTGCTCGACAGCCGCTTGTTCGAACCGGGCGAACGGCCGACGACCGGCACACCGATGATGATCCTGTTGAGCGGTGAACAGCCTCATGCACGCGTGTTCATACCCGAAGATTTCCGGGTTCGGATCAAGCCGGGCATGGACGCGTTGCTTCACGTGGACGGACTCGACACCCCGATCAATGGCCGCGTGCGCTGGGTGTCGAGTGAGTCCGTGTTTACCCCCTACTACGCCCTGACCGAGCGCGACCGCGGTCGCCTGAGCTTTATCGCCAAGGTCGATATCACGGACGCACGCGAGCGCCTGCCCGATGGCGTACCTGTCGAAGTAGAGTTCCTGGTCGGCGAGGCAGAGTGATGTCCCCGGAGCTGGCCATTGACGCGCGCGGTTTGTCGAAGCATTTCGGCGATCTCAAAGCCGTCAGCGCGCTGGACCTCAAGGTTCCGCGCGGCCAGATATACGGCTTCCTGGGCCCCAACGGCTCAGGGAAATCCACGACGATCCGCATGCTCTGTGGCCTGCTCACGCCAACCGAAGGCTCGGCGACGGTCCTCGGGACCGAGGTCCCCGGCGATTCCCGGCACCTGAAGCCGAAGATCGGCTACATGACGCAGAAGTTCTCGCTGTTTGGCGACATGACGGTGTTCGAGAACCTGCAATTCATCGGTGAAATCTATTCCGTCCCGAAGGCAGACCGTCCTGCACGCATCAACGACCTGCTGGACCGCTACAATCTCGTGGCGCAGCGCAACCAGCTCGCCGGGACCATGAGTGGCGGCCAGAAGCAACGGCTCGCGCTGGCCTGCGCGGTTTTTCACCGGCCGGCGCTGTTACTCCTCGACGAACCAACCAGCGCCGTGGATCCGCAGAGTCGCCGCGATTTCTGGTCGAACCTGTTCCGGCTGGCCGGTGAAGGCACGACGATCCTCGTCTCCACGCATTACATGGATGAGGCCGAGCGCTGCCACCGGCTCGCAATCCTCGACCACGGCGTCAAAGTCGCCGACGGCACGCCGCAGGATCTGCAGGATCACACCGGCATGCACATCATTGAAGTGGTCGCCGACGATCCCTATGCGGCGCAGGCGGCGATCCACGATATGCCGCAGGTCGCCAGTGTGACCCAGCTCGGTGTGCGGCTGCGCGTGCTGGTACCACAACACGTCGACGCGCCGGTTTCGCTTATCGAGAACGCGTTGGGCGCGGCTGGCCTGGCGGCGCAGGTGCACACGACACACGCGACGCTCGAGGACGTCTTCGTTGCCGTAACGCTGCCGGCACAGGAGCGTAGCGCGTGAAGCCGCTCTCTCGCATCGCGGCCATTGTCAAAAAGGAAGTACGGCAGCTGCGCCGCGACCGGCTCACCTTCGGCATGGTGGTCGGCCTGCCCATCATCCAGATGCTGCTTTTCGGCTACGCCATCAATACCGACGTGCGCAATCTCAAGGCCGCTGTCTCGGACCAGGCGGAGACGCATTTGTCCCGCCAGCTCGTCGCAGGGCTCGCCCAGACGCAGGTCGTCAATATCGTGGAGCGCGTCGCCAGCCCCGAAGAACTGGAAGACCGGCTTCGCCGTGGCAAGATCTCCATCGGCGTGGTCATTCCGGCCGACTTTGACCGCCGGGTTGTCGATCGCTCGCGATCCGCCGTGCAGTTACTTGTCGACGGATCCGACCCGACCATCCTGGGTGTTGCCAACAAGCTGCGTTCGATGCCCCTGGCGTTCGACTCCACGGCCCGGGCCCGGCCCGGCGTGGATATTGTCGAGGTGCGGCCCTATTACAATCCCGAACGCCGCACGCCGGTCAATATCATCCCGGGCCTGATCGGCGTCATCCTGACCATGACGATGATCCTGTTTACGGCTGTGGCCATCGTCCGGGAACGCGAGCGCGGCAACCTTGAGTTGCTGATCAATACGCCGGTGAGCTCGGCGGAGCTCATGATCGGCAAGATCGTTCCCTACATCGTTATTGGCATGCTGCAGCTGGCCCTGATTCTCGCCGTCGGTCGGCTGCTGTTCGATGTGCCGGTGCGTGGCAGTATCCTGGACTTGTATCTCTGCGCCAGCGCTTTCGTGGCCGCCAACCTGTCGCTGGGTTTGCTGATTTCGACAGCCGCCAAGACCCAGTTCCAGGCCATGCAGATGATGGTGTTCATCCTGCTCCCCTCGATACTCCTTTCGGGCTTCATGTTCCCGTTCGACGGCATGCCGGTATTTGCGCAATACATCGGCGAAGCGCTGCCGAATACGCACTTCATCCGCCTGAGTCGGGGCATCATGCTTCGCGACGCTTCAATCGGCGAGTTACTGCCTGATTTGTACTACCTGATCGGCTTCACGCTGGTGGCCATGACGCTGGCTGCGCTGCGCTTTACCAAGCGCTTGGACTAGCTAAATCGGCTCCAATCTGGTCCAATCAGCGCCCATGGCTGCTCAATCTTCACAAAAACCCACGGTCTTCATCGTCGACGACGATGCGGCCATTCGTTTCGCCATGCAGGCCCTCATGGACTCGGTCAACCTGGACCATGAAATATTTGCCTCGGGCGATGAATTCCTTAAGAAAGTCACTGAACAACGGCCCGGTTGCCTGGTGCTGGACATTCGCATGCCGGGGCTGGGCGGGCTGGAACTGCAGGAAGAACTGATCAAGCGCGGTAATACGCTGCCGATCATCTTCATAACGGGTCATGGCGATGTGCCAATGGCCGTGGAAGCCATGCAGAAAGGCGCCGTCGATTTCATCCAGAAGCCGTTTCGCGACCAGGAACTGCTCGATCGCATTCGGCAGGCACTTGCGACCGATGAAGAGCGGCGCGAAGAACAGCAGCAGCACGCCGAAGTGGTCGAACGCCTGCACCGCCTGACCAATCGCGAGCGTGAAGTTTTCGACCTGGTCGTGACCGGCAAGCCCAACAAGGTAATTGCCTACGAGCTCGGTGTCAGTCAACGCACGGTCGAGATTCATCGCGCACGGGTGATGGAGAAGATGCAGGCAAGGTCACTTGCGGACCTCGTCAAGATGCATATGACGGCCTGATCAGGCCGCTTTCTTACGAATGCCGGCGGCGGTGTTCATCGAACTCCGCACAATCAATACACTCGTCCGCATACGGGTAGACCTTGAGTCGCCCTTCGTTGATCGGTAGTCCGCATTCAACGCAGATGCCGTAGTCATCGGTCTCAAGGCGCTGCAATGCCGCCGAGATCTTGGCGAGTTCCTCGCGCGCCTCATTGCCGAGCGCATCGACCACCTCATTGTCTTCGAGCTGCTTCGCGCGTTCCTTGGAATCGGCCTCGTAACCGCGACGCAGGTTCGCATTAATTCGTTCAAGCCGCGTCGTAAGTTCAGTTTTTTTTTCTTCGAGAACCTGTCTGAGCTCGTCTTTGCGGACGCTCGACATCGTCTGCTCCTGCACAAAACCTATACCCGACTCTAGATTATCCGGTCACCCGATCGTAATTAGTAAAAGCACTTACCATGCCGTAGGTACAATCCGCTAGATCCTAAGCAACAGGGCGTATGGAAAGCTAGGCACCGGCGGGTATTCTCGGAGTGAGCCTCTATCGATATGCGAGCGCTTTTTCTGCGCCTGGTGCGACTAATGAACGAAATCAAGAAGATTCTTGCCGTCGTCGACCCGACTTCGGCGGACCAGCCGGCGGTAAGTCGCGCAGCCTGGCTTGCGAAGCACAGCAACGCCGAACTCGAGCTGCTTGTGTGCTACTACAACGAATACCTGAGCGGCGATCGACTGTTCGATTCACCGTCGCTTGAAAAGGCGCGCGACGAAGTCATCCATAACCATGAAAAGCACCTGGAAACCCTGGCGGAGCCGCTGCGCGCCGACGGCATCGTTGTGAAGACGACCGCCTTGTGGGATCACCCCCTGTTCGAGGGCATTGTCCGGCGTGCCATGGAATCCGGCAGCGATCTGGTCGTCAAGGACACGCATCATCACTCTGCCGTGACACGCGCCCTGCTCACGAACACGGACTGGAACCTGATCCGCACGTGTCCGATGCCGCTCTGGCTCGTGAAGCCGCAGGAATTTGCGGAGACGCCGGTCTTTGTCGCCGCCATCGACCCGATGCACCAGAACGACAAACCCGCGGCGCTCGACGATGAGATCCTGCACGTCGCCAAGGGCATTTCCGGGAAGATCAGCGGTGAAGTGCACGCGTTCCATGCTTACGACCCGCGTATAGCAGTGGCTACAGCGACCGCGAATGCTTACATCCCCGTATCGCTGCCGTTTGACGAGATCGAGCAACAGATGCACGAAGATCATGCAAAGCGCTTCAAGGAGATTACGGAATTCCACAAGATTGCCGATGACAACGCTCACCTGGTCGCCGGCCTCACGCACGAGGAATTACCGCTGATTGCGGAAAAACTCGATGCCGACGTCGTGGTCATGGGCGCAGTTGCTCGCAATCGCTGGAAACGCCTTTTTATCGGCGCAACGGCGGAACGTACGCTCGAGGACCTGCCCTGCGATTTGCTGATCATCAAACCCGACTGGTTCCAGACACCGGTCGGCCTCGACAATCACGAAGCCGCTTGATTCCTACCAGGATCTGAACCGGCAAACAGGGACAGTCACCGCCTGGTGACTGTCCTTTTTTTCGCGCAAAAAAAACAGGGCCCGACCTGAGCCGGGCCCCGCCGTTACAGCTTTCCACTGCGCTCTAGTAGTTGGCTGTAAACTCCTGGATTCGAATCCTTGGAGCTTCAACCTTGACGAACATTGTTTGGTGAGACCATAGGTACTAGCCGTACGCGTCGCTCAATCCTGTGGAACGACGCCCGATGCCACCGCGTGACGAGCTGCAGATAACAAGCGGTTCGTGTCGATCGGTTTGCACATCAACGTACAGTTGTCGAGAAGACGCGCGTCCTTGACGACTTTCGATGTATCACCACTCACGATGAATGCGGGAATCGTCTCACCGTAATTTTCGCGAATGGCACTCACCGCCTCGACGCCGGTCGATCCGTCCAGCAAATGGAAGTCCGAAATAAGGAGTGCCGGGGTTTCCGATACATGGTTCATCAGTGCGCGCGCCTCCGACGCCGACGCGGCCGTCGCGACGCGATAACCCTCCGCCTCGAGCAGCAGCCCCCAGGCGTTGGCGACATTGATATCGTCTTCGATCAGTATGACCAGCCCCGATGCTGCTTCGTGAACGGCGGTGTCGCCGGCCTCATCCGGCGTTTCCGCCGTGGCCACACCGCGCACAGCCGGCATGGACACGCTGAAGCAGGAACCCTTGCCGATCTGCGAGGTGACGCCGATCGTCAGACCGAGCAGGTCGGACAGGCGCTTGACGATGGCAAGGCCGAGCCCGAAGCCCTCCTTGCTCGCACCCGGCGTCTTGCACTGGTGGAATTCGCGAAAGATCTCGTCGATCTGGTCTTCGTCGATGCCGATACCGGTATCGGTGACCTTGATCACGCATTGACCGTCCGTTTCCTCACACTCGAGCCTGACACTTCCCTTGTCGGTATAGCGGATCGCGTTGGATACGAAATTCTGGATGATCTCGGCCAGGAGATTCGGGTCGCTGTTGACCACCGCGGCGCACGCCGATGACGTGAACTCGAGCCCGGTGTGCTGCGCCTGGCGCGCGAACTCGTCGGAGAGCCTGTCTATAAGGCGCTTGATCGGGAAGTCCTCGAGTTCCGGCGTCACGGCACCGGCATCGAGCCGGCTGATGTCGAGCAGCGAGTTGAGCAGGTTGGTCATGGCCGTCAGGGAATGCTGTTGACTGTCGACCATCTGCAGCGCCTTTTCATCCTTCACGGTCCGCCGCAGCGCGCCATTCAGGAGACTCAGGGCCTGCACGGGCTGGCGCAGATCATGGCTTGCGGCCGCGAGGAACGCACTGTTCGCCTTGTTGGCGCGCTCCGCCTCTTTCCTGGCAGCATTGATCTCGTCCTCCATGCGCTTGCGTTCCGTCACGTCGCGAATAACGCTGGACACGAAGTGCCCTGCGTGTGACTGCACCGGGCTGAGGCTGATTTCGACGGGGAATTCGCTGCCGTCACTGCGCCGCGCCAGCAGCTCCGAGCCAGCACCCATCGGCCGCAAGCGCGGATCGTCCTGGAAGGACCGGCGGTGCTGGATGTGCTGCATGTGCAATCGATCGGGCAACAACATTTCCACCGCACGACCGAGCATCTCATCACGCCGGTAGCCGAACATCTTCTCCGCCTGCGCATTCACGATAGCGATTTTGCCCTGCTCATCGATAATGACCATGGCGTCCGGTGCCGAATCAAGCAGGTGGCGAAAATACGCCTCCGAATCGTCCGCCTCATTGACTTGCCGGACCGTGCTGGTGACCACCAGGCCGTCATCTGTCTCGATCGGATTGAGCGCGATCTCACAGCGAAACGTCGTACCGTCCTTGCGGCACCCATAAAGCTCAAGGCCCGATACCATGGGCCGCCCGCGGGGTGCGGAGTGATACCTGTCACGCAGGGCACGATGGCGCTCCCGGTATCGCCGGGGAACCAGGCTTTCGATCGGCTGGCCCGTCAACTCACCCGGCGCAAAGCCGAACAGCTTTTCAGCGTGTTCATTGGCAAGCCGGATCATGCCGTCGTGGTCGGTGACGATCGTCGCATCGGCTGACGTATGCATGATCTGGCTGACAATATCGGCCGGCAGGGGAATTCGGTTCATCAAATCTTCTGGCAAGGTTTTCGGTCCCGCAATTATAGGCAAACAAAGTCGCGAATCTGGACATTTGTTCTAACTTGCCGTCCATACGTATCCTCACCTATACGTATATTAGACAATGCTTGATAACCTGCCGCGGCTAAATTGCGATTTGCAACATAAAAATGCCGTGCACCGGCCCGTCTGGCCGACCCGGCACCGCACGACGTCAATCCAAATCAAAACAGGGGTCCTACGTTGGACACAGCAGCTTCCTATAATGACAAGGTAGTCCGCCAGTTCTCGATCATGGTCGTGATCTGGGGCATTGTCGGAATGCTCGTCGGCGTGATCATCGCCGCGCAGCTAATCTGGCCGCAGCTCAACTTCGATCTGCCTTTCCTGACCTACAGCCGTTTGCGGCCACTGCACACCAATGCCGTGATCTTCGCGTTCGGCGGTTCGGCGCTGTTCGCGACGTCCTACTACGTCGTGCAGCGCACCTGCCATGTACGGCTCGCGTTCGACAAGCTCGCCGCATTTACGTTCTGGGGCTGGCAGACGGTCATCCTGCTCGCCGCGATTACGCTGCCGCTCGGAATCACGCAGAGCAAGGAATACGCGGAACTCGAATGGCCGATCGACTTGCTGATCGCGGTCGTCTGGGTTGCGTATGCCATCGTATTCTTCGGCACGATCGTGAAACGCCGAATCAAGCACATCTACGTGGCCAACTGGTTCTACGGCGCATTCATTATCACGATCGCCGTACTGCACATCTTTAACAACCTGGCCATTCCCGTGTCGTTGACCAAGTCCTACAGCCTCTACACCGGCGTCGTCGACGGCATGATGCAGTGGTGGTACGGCCATAACGCCGTGGGCTTCTTCCTGACCGCCGGCTTCCTCGGCATGATGTACTACTTCGTGCCGAAACAGGCCGGACGCCCGGTTTATTCCTACCGGCTGTCGGTCGTGCACTTCTGGTCGCTGATCGCCGTCTACATGTGGGCCGGCCCGCACCACCTTCACTACACGTCGCTGCCTGACTGGGCACAGACGCTCGGCATGGTGTTCTCGATCATCCTGCTGGCACCGAGCTGGGGTGGCATGATCAACGGCATCATGACCTTGTCGGGCGCCTGGCATAAGCTGCGCTCTGACCCGATCCTGAAATTCATGATCGTCGCCCTGTCCTTCTACGGCATGTCGACCTTCGAAGGCCCGATGATGTCGATCAAGACCGTGAATGCGTTGTCGCATTACACGAACTGGACCATCGGTCATGTGCATTCCGGCGCCCTCGGCTGGGTTGCCATGATGACGATCGGTTCGATCTACTCGCTGTTGCCGCGCCTTTACAACCGCGAAAGCATGTACTCCACCAAGCTGATCGACGTGCACTTCTGGACGTCGACGATCGGTGTGGTCCTGTACGCGGTATCGATGTGGATTGCCGGTGTCACAGAAGGCCTGATGTGGCGCGCTGTGAATGCCGACGGCACGTTGACCTACTCGTTCGTCGAGTCACTCAAGGCAGTAGAGCCGTATCACTACTTCAGACTGCTCGGCGGCCTGATTTTCTTCTCGGGCATGCTCGTCATGGCTTACAACGTCTACAAGACCGTAAGCGACAAGAAGCCGGTACCCGTTGCGGTACTGGACCCGGCGTAACAGGAGAGCTGATCAATGCGCCATGAAACAATTGAAAAGAGTCTGAACCTGATGATCGTACTGATCATTGTTGCGATCAGTATCGGCGGACTCATCGAAATCGTCCCACTCATGATGAGCTCCGATGCCACGGAACCTGATGAGGGCATCACCGTTTACAGTCCGCTGCGACTTGCGGGCCGTGACGTCTACGTTCGCGAAGGCTGCTACAACTGCCATTCGCAGATGATTCGTCCGTTCCGCTCGGAAACGGAACGCTACGGTCCGTTCACGACCGCAGGTGAGACGGTCTATGACCGCCCGTTCCAGTTCGGTTCCAAGCGGACCGGCCCGGATCTCGCACGCGTTGGCGGACGTTACTCGGACGACTGGCACCGGCTCCACCTGATGGATCCGCGCGCGCTGGTGCCCGAATCGAATATGCCCGGCTACCCCTGGTTGGCCGAGAACACGATCGATCCGGAGCTGATTACTGCCAAGGTCAAGGCCCTGAAAATGATCGGCGATCCGTACACCGATGAGCAGGTTGCCGGCGCCGCCGACGCCGTCAAAGGTCGCAGCGAGCTGGACGCACTGGTTGCCTACCTGCAAGGGCTCGGTACCAACCGCAAGAATCGCAGGTAATCGGTATGGATATTAACGACGTTCGCGGCATCCTGACGGCCATTATCTTTTTTGCTTTTATCGGCATCTGGGTATGGGCGTGGAGCAGCCGTCGCAAGAAGGACTTCGCGGCTTCCGCGGCTCTGCCGCTGGAAGAAGACAACCACATTATTTCTAACGAGCGGGAGAACATCTGATGCCTGCATTCTGGCACTGGTTCGTTGCTGCTGGCACGATCGTTTTCACAATTTGGTGTATCTGGTTGATCAGCTGGTCTGCCAAGCAGGGACCGGCAAATGTTGCTGATGACGATCTCGTGGGCCACAAGTGGGATGGCGACCTCGAGGAGTGGAACAACCCCGCTCCCAAGTGGTGGCTCTACCTGTACTTCATCACCATCGCATGGGCTGTGGGTTACATGATTGCCTTCCCGAGTCTCGGCAACTACAAGGGCATGCTGGGCTGGTCTCAGCAAGGCCAGTACGAGGCCGAGATGCAGGCCGCCGCCGAAAACTACGAGCCGATCTACGAGAAGTTCGCGGCCATGGGCTTTGTCGAATTGTCGAAGAACGCGGAAGCACAGGCGCTCGGCAAGAGCCTGTTCGCGAGTTATTGCACGACCTGTCACGGCTCCGACGCGCGCGGCGCACCTGGCTACCCGAACCTGACGGACGACGACTGGCTGTGGGGCAACTCGGAAGCCGAACTCATGACAACGATATTGAACGGGCGCATGGCGGCCATGCCTGTGCTCGCTCCCGCGCTCGGTGGCGAGGCCGGTATCGACAACATGGCCAAGTACGTCAAGAGCCTGTCGACCGGCGAAGCGGATGCCGACGCCATGAGTGCGCAACCGATGTTCGTCGCGCTTTGCAGCGCCTGTCATGGCGCCGACGGCAAGGGCAACAAGATCTTTGGTGCACCCAACCTGACTGACGACACCTGGCTGTACGGCGGTTCGCTGGCGACCATTCGCGAGACAATCGTCAAAGGACGAAACGGACAGATGCCTGCACACGGCGACCTGCTGGGTGAAAATCGAACGAAGATCCTTGCGGCCTACGTCTACAGCCTGTCGCAGTAACTGGCCGGACTGATGATCAGCGAAGAGTACCGTGGTACCCAACAATGGAGCCGCGACAAGCAAGCGGTTTTCACGGTCGTCTGGATCTCCTTCCTGGTGGCCGCCATCGGTACCATGGTGTTCTTCGCAATCTTCGACCCGGTCGACCTGACCGGAATCTTTGATCAAGACCTCGACATAGGCCGCGACGCCGGCTACGCAGCAGGATTCTTTTTCTTCTGGGTCCTGTGCGCGATTTGCTCCGGCATCACGGCTTACCTGGTCCGGACCGCACCCAAGAAGCGGAACGCCAAGCGCCGAGAACAATGAGCAATCCAGACAGCGCCTCGATGTACGCGAGCGCGCAGAAAATCTACCCGCGCGAGATCGATGGCCGCTTTGCCAACCTGAGCAAGATCGCCACGGTCGTGCTGCTCGGCCTGTTCTATGCCGTCCCCTGGTTCAACTGGGACGAGCGCCAGGCCGTCTTGTTCGACCTGCCCGCGCGCAAGTTCCACATCCTGGGCCTGACGCTCTGGCCGCAGGACTTCCCGTACCTCGCCATGCTGCTCATGATCGCGGCACTGTCGCTGTTCTTCTTTACGGCGCTCGCCGGGCGTCTCTGGTGCGGCTTCGCTTGCCCGCAGACGGTCTGGACCGAGATCTTCATCTGGATGGAGCAATGGACCGAGGGCAAGCGCTCGCAGCGCATGAAGCTGGACAAGGCACCCTGGTCCTGGAACAAGCTGCGCCGCAAGGGCTCGAAGCAGTTGTTGTGGATAACGTTCTCGATGTGGACCGGCTTCACCTTCGTCGGCTACTTCACTCCGATCCGTGAGTTGGGCAGTGACATCGTCACCCTGAGCGTTGGCGGCTGGACGCTTTTCTGGGGGCTGTTCTACGGCTTTGCAACGTACGGCAACGCCGGTTACATGCGCGAGCAGGTGTGCAAGTACATGTGTCCGTACGCGCGCTTCCAGAGCGCGATGTTCGACAAGGACACACTCATCATCTCCTATGACGAGGAACGTGGCGAACCGCGTGGCGGCCGCAAGCGTTCCGTCGATCCGCGGGAAGCCGGGCTGGGCGACTGCATCGATTGCCAGTTGTGCGTGCAGGTCTGCCCGACGGGCATCGATATTCGCGAGGGCCTGCAGTACGAGTGTATCGCCTGCGCTGCCTGTATCGACGCCTGCGATTCGATCATGGACAAGATGAACTACCCGCGCGGCCTGGTTCGCTACACAACCGAGCATGCGCTGCATCATGAGGGTACCGGGTACTGCGCCCGCGCATGCTCGTGTACGCCACGATTCTCTTGCTGCTGATTGCCGGCCTCACGACATCGATGGCGACGCGTACGCCGATCATTCTCGACGTCATTCGCGACCGCAATGTGCTCTATCGTGAATTGCCGGGCGATATCATCGAAAATGCCTATACGCTCAAAGTCATCAATCAGAGCGAAGAGCCACGCACGTTTGCGCTGTCTGTCACTGGTGTCGAGGGCATTTCACTGGATGGCGTTGGCGATACCATTTCTGTTGACGGTGGTGGTGTCCTGTCGGTGCCCGTGCGTGCGCGCGTTCACCGCGACAACGCTTATGGCATTATGACGATCCAGTTCAATGTTGCGGCAGTTGACGACGAGGGTGTGGCGCTGTCCGAAGATAGCCGCTTCCTCGGCCCAACACCCTGATTCAGCCATGGAACGCGAAGACACTCAGCCCTGGTACCGGCAATTCTGGCCATGGTTCATTATCGCCCTGCCGGCCTCATCGGTCGTCGCCGGCCTGACGACCGTCTGGATCTCGATGCAGACGACCGACTCCCTGGTCGTCGTCTCCGAGGACGGCGTACGCAATGCTGCAGACCGCCAGCTGCTGGCCGAGCGGTTTGCCGCCGAGCGTAATGTCTCCGCGCTCGTCGAGATAGACCCCGACACACGCATGGTTAGGGCCGTCGTTCGAGCGCGCGACCTGGCAAATGTGCCGGCAACGCTCGACTTCGAACTGTCGCACCCGGCGTTTGTCGATCGCGATCAGAAGATAACGCTCAACAAGGCGATGGACGATGGCGACGGCAACCCCGTCTGGGTCGGTCATTTCCTGACCGTTCCGACCGGCCGCTTCTATGCCGTGCTGAAAGCCGGCGACGACTGGCGAGTCTCCGGTGAGTGGCAGGGTGAAGCCAACCTGATGCTTCAAGCTGGCGGCGCCGGCGATGACGCCGACTGAAACCTGCTTCCATTGCGCACTGCCCGTCCCCGCCAACTGCAAACTGACAGTAGACATCGAGGACGAGCAACGACCCGTCTGTTGCCCCGGGTGTAAGGCCGTCGCGGAACTGATCCGGGACACCGGGATGTCCCGCTACTACGACCTTCGCGACGCACCGGACCCTGGCGTCGGCCGTCCTCCGGAAGACGCCGCCGAATGGCGTGTTTTCGACAGCGCAGAGATGCTCGACGCGTTCACCCAGCGCGATGGCGACCTGTGCGAAGCCACGATCTATGTCGGCGGCATGTACTGTTCGGCCTGTAGCTGGCTGATCGAAACGACTCTGGGCAGACAGCCCGGCGTTTCCTCGGCCGAAGTCAATCCGATCACCCACCGCCTGCGTCTGCGCTTCCCCGGCAAGGATGCGCAGCTCTCCCGGCACCTCGCAACTCTCGCCGCCCTGGGTTACCAGCCGCAACCCATGTCGCCCGAGAGCACGACACGACCGGAGGTTGCCGAGCAGCGCACGGCACTCAAGCGACTGCTTGTGGCATCGCTCGGCATGATGCAGGTCATGATGTTTGCAGTCGGCCTGTATGCCATGGACTTCCAGGGCATCGACGCGGACATGCAACACTTCCTGCGCCTCGTGAGTTTTTTCGTAACGACGCCGGTCGTGTTCTACGCCGCCAAACCCTTCTTCACGAGCGCCTGGCGCGGCGTTGTTGGCCGGAAACCCGGCATGGACCTGCCAGTATCGATCGCGGTCGGTTCGGCGTACGTCGCATCCATCTACGCGACGTTTACGCGAGGCGAAGCGGTCTGGTTCGACTCCGTCACCATGTTCGTGTTCTTCCTGACACTGGGGCGCTTTCTCGAAATGCGGGCGCGGCATCGCTCCATTGACCGTAGCGCTGCGCTCTCGTCGCTGCTGCCGAACACGGCGACGCGTATTGATGGCGATGTGCATTCGGTGGTTCCCGTCAGCCAGCTTGCCGCAGGTAACAGGGTACTGATCCGGGCCGGCGAAGCGATACCGGCCGACGGCATTCTCGAGTCGGGTACGAGCAGTGTCGACGAGGCACTGCTGACGGGCGAAGCACGACCACAGCCCAAGACGCCAGGTGACGAACTCTCCGCCGGTAGCATCAACCTCGACGGCATGCTCGAAATGACGGTTACGAAGACCGGTAGCGACACGACGCTCGGCACCATCAGTCGTCTCAGCGAACGCGCACGCTATACCCGGCCCGCCTTCGTCACGCTGGCTGACAGGATCGCGAGTTATATTGTCATTGCCCTGCTGGTCGTGGCGACAGCGGTTGCCACATTCTGGTATTTCACCGATCCAGAGCGCGCTTTCGTAATCACGCTCTCTGTCCTTGTCGTTACCTGCCCCTGCGCGCTCGCCCTGGCGACGCCTGCCGCATTTGCGGCCGCGGGAAGTCGGCTGTCGCAGTTACGCCTGCTCGTCACCAACGGCAATGCGATCGAAACGCTGTCGCGTGCGACGCTGGCCATGTTCGACAAGACGGGCACGCTGACGGTGGGCGCGCCGAGAATCGCAGCCGTTTTCGTCGTCGACAATGCGTTCACCGAGAAAGATTGCAGGATTGTCGCGGCGGCGCTGGAGCACGCCTCGACACATCCGCTCGCGCGCGCCTTCGCGCTGCAGGAGCCGCTGCCGAGCGTGCGGTCGCCGAACATCGTCATCGGCCAGGGCGTCAGCGGCGTGATTGACGGCCGCGAGTGGCGCATTGGCAACGGCGCCTTCGTCGGTGGTGGGGCCACGGCTGACGACAGCACCTCGACGCATGTCTTCCTGGGTGTCGACGGCAATGTGGTCGCCTGGTTCGAACTCGAGGACGAGTTGCGGCCGGATGCCAGGGAAACGCTGGATTCGCTGCGGCAACTGGGCCTGGATCTCGCGCTTGTCAGCGGCGACAACCGCGTCGCCGTGGAGAGCGTCGCGCGCGCGCTGGGCATTGACGACGCACATCACGAGTGCACACCCGAAGCCAAGCTGGCCATCATCGAAGCCGCGCAGCAACGCGGCGAACGCGTGGTCATGGTCGGTGACGGCATTAACGACGCACCGGTTCTCGCCGGCGCCGATACATCGGTTGCGCCCGCGCATGGCGCGCTGCTCGCCCAGACCAGTGCCGACGTCATCATGCTCGGCGATTCGCTGGCGCCATTGACCACAGCGATCGAGATGTCGCGCAAGACCATGCGTATTGTCCGCCAGAATCTCGCCTGGGCGATCGTTTACAATGCGCTGGCACTGCCACTGGCTGCGGCCGGATTCGTACCACCCTGGCTGGCCGCCATCGGCATGAGTGCGAGTTCTCTTGTCGTGGTGCTGAACGCATTGCGACTCAACCGCTTCGAGTAAGCCATGTCCATTCTCTATGTCCTGATTCCCCTCGCTCTGCTCCTGCTCGGCGCCGCCGTGTGGGCATTCTTCTGGGCGGTCGGCAGCGGCCAGTTCGACGACCTCGATACGCCGGCCGTCCGCGTCATCATGGACGATGACTCGAAACCGGATGAGGAGGACACGCCATGACCGAATTGCTGCCCGTACTGACGACCGCCTTCGTCACGGGCTTTCTCGGTAGCGCGCATTGCTTCGGCATGTGCGGCGGAATTTCCGGGTTGTTTGCGATCAACGTGAACGTCGCAGCGATGAAGACCCAGTTCCCGAAGGCCATCGCCTATAACGTCGGCCGCATACTGAGCTACGCAATTCTCGGCGCGGCCGTGGCCGTTATTGGCAAGACACTTGTCTCGGGCATACCCGACATTGCGGCGCCGGTCCGTTTCGCGAGTGGCGCCCTGATTATCCTCGTGGGCCTGCAGCTCGCATTCGGCTGGCGCATTCTTCTGCCGCTGGAAACTGCCGGCGCGAAGATCTGGAGCAAGATCGCACCGGCGGCCAAGGGCCTCGTGCCCGTCGAATCACTGGCACAGGCACTGGGACTCGGCCTGATCTGGGGCTGGCTGCCCTGTGGTCTGGTCTACAGCGTTCTCTTGCTCGCCGCGACGACGGCGGAGCCCGCGAGCGGCGGCCTCGTCATGATTGCATTCGGGCTGGGTACGATGCCGGCGATGCTCGCCACCGGCCTCAGCGCGTCAAAGCTCGCGCAATTCATGAGTGGCAAGCGTCTCGGCGCCGGGCTTCTGATCGTCGCCCTGGGTCTTGCGACAATTGCGATGCCGGTCATGAAGTTCGCAAGCTCCGATGCACAGATGGACCACAGCCATCACGGCAACATGGTGCCCGGCGATAAAGATTAGGCAGCCCCCTCGTCCTCGAAGACATCTTCGATCGACAGGCCGAAAAGCCGTGCGACTTTGAATGCCAGGGGCAGGCTCGGGTCGAATTTGCCCTTCTCGATCGCGTTGACGGTCTGCCGCGAGACATCGAGCTCCTCGGCCAGTCGGGCCTGCGTCCAGTCACGTTCGGCGCGCAGTACCTTCAGGCGATTCTTCACTGGTATTTCCTGTGACCGACGATCATGCTCACGAGGAATGTCAGGGACATCAGCATGACAAGGTGAGAGATTTCGGGTTCGAAGGCAATAAGCCTGATATCTTCGAGCAGCTCGTAGCTGAGGCCGCAGACGAGCCCGACACCCAGGGTTATCGCAGCCGCGTCGAGAAAGATCTTCCGGTGCAGCTCATCCAGCCCCTGCAGGTGCCGCTTGTTGGCGACAATCATGCCAACGCCGACGGCCAGGTTCACGAGCACGCCTAGCGTGGTCGGCAGGGTCGCATAGTCCCACAGGAACCGGGGACCGAACGCCGCAACGGCCATGGTCGCTACCCAGGCGAAGGTCCAGTAGCCGAGACGCAGCGTGTTTCGCCGGTTGCTCGTGGCCCAGTCGTCCGAGCCGGTCTTCAAATCGTTCATTTGTCTATATTCCTTGTCTAAAGGTAAAGGTTACTTGACCTTTAGAGTAGGCGGTAAGCCGCAGCATGTCAAGTCTAATTGACATTTTGACTTGTGTCTTTGTCTTCTGCGGTACGAGCCAGGCCTGGATCCGCCGCAGCGCCCTACTGCTTTTCTGCGTCCAGGCGTTGCTCGAGCCAGTCCAGTGCCTGCTCGGCGTAGAAGGTGCACGCGAGGCTGTTGACGAAAGGATTGCCTTCGCCGCGCCGCTCCAGCTTGTCGTACATACCGAAGAAAAACGGGTGCGGTGACAACAGGATGTCGCAATCGAGATCGGCGATCCTGCCGGCGCTTTCGATGATGCGATCGGCCGCGCCCGTAGCCGCGAACGAAAAACCCGCGGCAGATACGGCCGTCAGGCTATCGGCATAGACGACATCCAGGCAGGTGTTCAGCGCGCAGGATTCCCAGGTCCAGGTCACACTGCCCAGTGTATGACCCGGCGTGTAAATGGCTCTCACGTTGACCGAACCGAATGCAACGAACTCGCCGTCACCAATAGCAGTGACGTTTTTCACCGGGGGAAAGCTA
Organism: uncultured Gammaproteobacteria bacterium; assembly: GCA_963698895.1. GTDB lineage: Bacteria > Pseudomonadota > Gammaproteobacteria > Steroidobacterales > Woeseiaceae > UBA1847. The sequence continues at coordinate 264,326 of CAVOSO010000008.1, forward strand.
CCGTTGTCCGAGTTGGCGACAAACTGCGGATCGCCCGCGGCCAGCCGCCCGCTTTGCAGGACGGCAGCCCCCGCTTCACTCGAAAACACGTTCGCCCGCGTCAGTCTCTGCAACGCGGCGACACCGCCTGCATGATCGAAGTGGGGATGCGACACGAGAATCGCCTTGATAGCCAACGGATCGAAGCCGAGCGCACGAATGTTCGCGTCGATACGTGCCGCGGACTGAGGCAGGCCGCCATCGATCAGGATCAGGCCGTCGTCAGTTTCGATCAGTATCGACGACAGGCCATCAGTGCCGACGTACCAGGTGTTGCCATGGATTCGGAACGCTTCCTGCGGTTCGTTCCATTCATCGCAGCGCTCGCATTCGTAGCGGGCATCGGGTTGCAGTTCGCGCGGCCCACACGCGGTCAGGAAGGCCAGGAATACAAGCGTTACGGTTGCTCTGTTCACAGGAATGCCCGATAAAAAAGTCGTAATGATGCAATGACCAGGAACGCGCCAAATGCCATGTTCAAGCGCCTGGCGGAGATACCGTGCGCGATTTTCGCACCCAGCGGCGCAGCAAGCACGGTCGCGGGTGCGATACAGGCGAATCCCAGCAGGCTCACGTAGCCGAGGCTGCCCATGGGAATACGCGGGTCACCCCAACCCGCCGCGATAAAGCCGAGCGTGCCCGGCAGACTGATAACGAGCCCGAACAACGCGGCCGTGCCCACGGCGCGGTGAATCGGCTCATTGAACAGGGTGAGCGTCATCACGGAAAACGTTCCGCCGCCGATGCCCATCATGCTTGAGAAGCAACCGATCGACACCGGGATAACCGAAACCAGCGGTCCTCGCGGCACCTCCGCCGTCAGGTTGCGGCTCTCCGGCAGAAACAGCATTTTCATCGCCACGAGGAACGCGAGACTCGCGAACACGATGGCCAGCACATCGCTATGGACCTTGGAGGCGATCCACGCACCGAGCAATGCGCCGACAAGCACGAACAGTGCCCAGCGCCGCACGATGTCGACATCGACGGATTGTCGCCGGTGGTGTGCCCGCGCCGATGAGATCGATGTCGGGATAATCGTCGCCAGGGAAGTAGCGACAGCGACATGCATGCGAATCGCCGGATCGACGCCGGCAAACCCGAGCGCAGTCTCCAGGACCGGCACGATGACAATGCCTCCCCCGATGCCGAACAGGCCTGCAAGCACGCCGGCGACGAGGCCGGTCGCGAGCATCGCAACACCGAGGATCAGCCACTGTTCCATGCTTGCGTGTCAGGCGCCGAGTCGTTCGGCGTGAAACCTGAGGTGTTCCTCGACAAACGTCGAAATGAAGTAGTAGCCGTGGTCGTAGCCGGCGTGGATACGAAGGTCCAGCGGCAGGCCACTTTCCTTGCAGGCCGCCTCGAGCAGCTCCGGCTTGAGTTGCTCCGCGAGGAACGGGTCATCCGCGCCCTGGTCGACGAGGATGCGATCATAGGCCGCCACCTGGCCCGAGCGCCGCGCAACCTCGCAGGCATCGTAGTCCTGCCACGTCGATCGATCGTCGCCAAGGTAGTAGCCCAGCGCCTTCTGGCCCCACGGGCTGTGCAAGGTCGTGCAGATCGGTGCGAACGCCGAGAGGGACCTGAACATCTGCGGGTTACTCAGGCCGATCGTCAGCGCGCCGTGGCCGCCCATCGAATGGCCGGTCAGTCCGTGGCGCTCCGGGTCACCCGGAAAGTTATCGAACATCAGCGCCTGCAGCTCCCGCGTGATGTAGTCGTACATCTGGTAGTGCCTGGACCAGGGCTCCTCTGTCGCATTCAGATAGAAGCCGGCGCCCAGCCCGAAATCGTAGTCGCCATCGGGGTCGTCAGGGACGTCGTCGCCGCGCGGGCTGGTATCCGGTGACACGAGCATCAGGCCGAGCTCGGCGGCGACACGCTGTGCGCCGCTCTTCACCATGAAATTCTCTTCGGTGCAGGTCAGCCCCGACAGAAACGTCAGCACCGGCACCTTGCGGTTCGCTGCCTGTGGCGGCACGAAAACCGAAAACTGCATGTCGCAGTTGTTGACTGCGGAAGGGTGTCGATAGAAGCCGATGTTGCCGCCGAAACAGGACGTTTCGCTGAGTGTTTCGATAGTCATAGCGGCCAATTATGGCCGAGACGGGTCGTGCACACTAGCGCTTCTGGAAGATCAGCGTCGCGTTGGTTCCGCCAAAACCGAAACTGTTGCTCATGGCGGTTCTGATACCGGCGTTTTCGAGACGCTCTGTCACGAGCGGCGTACCGACGGCAGCCTCATCGATGTCTTCGACGTTGATCGACGGTGCAATGAAGTCATGTTCCAGCATCAGCAGGCAATGAATGGCTTCCTGCACACCGGTCGCACCGAGCGAGTGCCCGCACATCGACTTGGTCGAGCCGAATCGCGGCATGTCGTCGCCAAACAAGGTACGCATGGCATCGATTTCCTGCACATCGCCGACGGGCGTGCTCGTGCCGTGTGTATTGATGTAGTCGATCGGTCCCTCGACAGTGGAACGTGCAAGCTCCATGCAGCGAACAGCACCCTCGCCGGACGGCGCAACCATGTCGTAGCCGTCCGAGTTGGCGCCATAGCCAACCAGCTCGGCATAGATTTTCGCGCCGCGAGCTTTCGCGTGTTCGAGCTCCTCGACGACCACCATGCCGGCACCCGCGGAAATAACGAATCCGTCGCGGTCAGCATCGTAGGGACGCGAGGCCCGCGCCGGGTCATCGTTGTACTTTGTCGACAGAGCACCCATTGCGTCGAACAGGGCCGTCAGCGTCCAGTCTTCCTCTTCCCCGCCGCCGGCGAACACGACATCCTGCTTGCCGAGCTGGATCTGCTCCGCCGCCGCGCCGATGCAATGCGCGCTGGTCGCGCAGGCCGACGTGATCGAATAGTTGACGCCCTTGATCTTGAAAGGGGTTGCCAGGCATGCGGAGACGGTGCTGCTCATCGTCTTGGTAACGCATAGGGACCGATCTTGCGCACACCCTTCTCACGGAGCGTATCGGCGGCTTTGACGATGTTGGCGCTCGACGCGCCACCCGAGCCCGCGATCAGGCCGGTACGCACGTTGGAAACGTCGCAATCCTCGAGACCCGAATCCTCAATGGCCTGCTGCATGGCAATGTAGGCATAGGCCGCGGCAGCACCCATGAACCTCAGGACCTTGCGGTCGATATGTTCCTTGAGATCGATATGGCAGCTACCGGAGACCTGGCTGCGCAGGCCCATCTCCCGAAACAACTCATTCGCGACGATGCCCGAACGCCCGTTGCGCAATGCGTCAACGATCTCTTCTTTCGAATTGCCGATGCACGACACGGCACCCAGCCCCGTTATAACCACACGCCGCATACCCACCCCTAGAAGTTGTCCGTCGAAGTAAACAGGCCGACGCGCAGCTCTTCGGCTGTGTAGATTTCACGACCATCGACAGACATTGTGCCGTCCGCGATCGCCATGTTCAGTTTGCGCGCGATTACGCGTTTGATGTCAATCCGGTAAGTAACGGTTTTCGCCGTTGGCAACACCTGGCCGGTGAACTTCACCTTGCCGACACCCAGTGCACGACCCCGCCCCTGCAGTCCCTGCCAGACGAGATGAAAGCCGACGAGCTGCCACATGGCATCAAGACCCAGGCAACCGGGCATGACCGGATCGCCTTCGAAGTGACATTCGAAGAACCAGAGGTCGGGATGAATATCCAGCTCGGCGATAATCTCGCCCTTTCCGTACTTGCCGCCCTCATCCGAGATGCGCGTAATACGGTCCAGCATGAGCATGTTGGGCTTCGGCAGCCGCCCATTGGTCGGGCCGAACAGCTCCCCGTGACCGCTTGCGATCAGGTCGTTGAAATCGTATGAGTTCTTCCGCTCAGGCAGGGCGGTGGCTGCGTCTTCAGTTGTCATCCAACCAATTTTACTCCTGGCCCGCATAACGGGGTTTTCAAATCGCGCCAATTCGGGGTCAGGATTTGTCGTAGTCGAGGAATACTTCGTCCGTCAGTGGCGTGCTCTGGCACGCGAGAATAAAGCCCTGCTCGACTTCCCAGGGCTCGAGGCCGTAGTTCACCGACATGTCCACTGCGCCGCTACGAACGTAGGTTCTGCAGGTCGCGCAAACCCCTCCCTTGCAGGAATACGGCAATTCGATGCCCTGCTCCAGGGCGGCATCGACGATCTTGCTGCCGTTGCGGGGCATGTCGAAGGACTTCCTGTGACCGTCCATGACCACGGTCACCCGTGTGGAGTCGTCGCTGTCGGCCAGGACCTCTGTAGCCGCTTGCGTGGTGCCTTTCCGCGGCGCGCCGAAGCGCTCGGCGTGCACGGCCTCGGCCGGCATCCCGAGTTCCTGCAGCGCGGCGGTCACGACATCGATCATGGAGTCCGGACCGCAGACCCAGGCGTCATCGACGTGCATCCCACTGCAGAATCGCTCGTACAGCTCAGCGACCTTGTCGGCATCGATGCGGCCGCCCGAGATGTCGAACTCCTGCTCCTCCTGGCTGAACAAGAAATGCACCTGCAGGCGCTCTGGAAAGCGATTCTTCAGTGCGTAGAGGTCCTCGATAAACATCGTGGAGTCCTGCCTGCGATTGCCATAGAACAACGCGAATCGGCTGTCGGGCCCGGCGTTCAGGGTCGAGGCCATAATCGACAGGATCGGCGTAATTCCGCTGCCGGCCGCAAACGCAATGTGGGACCGGCCGTCCCGGTGCCCGGGTTCCAGGTGAAAACGCCCGGTCGGCGGCATGACATCCAGCGTGTCGCCAACACGCAGTTCGTTGGCGGCGAACCCGGAGAATTGCCCGCCGGGCTGGATACGCACACCGATCTCCAGCGGCCAGCAACCCGCGGCCGAGCAAATGCTGTAGGTCCGTCGCAGGTGCCTGCCATCGCGTTCAATCTGGATCGGCAGATGCTGCCCGGGCAGGAAGGAGAATTCATCGCGCAACGCCTCGGGCACATCGAGTGCGATGCGCACCGAATCGCGAGTCTCGTTCGTCCTGGCAACGATTGTCAGCGGGTGAAACTGTTTCATAGGCACTTGAAGTATTCGAATGGCTCGAGGCAGGCGAGACAGCGATACGACGCCTTGCATGCGGTGGAACCGAATTCGCTGATGACTTCGGTGTTGTCCGAGTTACATTGCGGACAGGCGACGGGCCGGTCGCGGCGCTCGGGCGGCGCAATGCCGTAGACGCGCAGTTTCTGGCGCCCCTCTTCGCTGATCCAGTCCGTGGTCCATGCCGGCGACAGAACTCTCCGGATCCTTACGTCACTGACACCCTGGTCTTCGAGTGCCGCAATGACGCTGGCCTCGATGGCCTCTGTCGCAGGACACCCGGAATAGGTCGGTGTCAGCGAGACGGTCACGCCGGCGCTGCAGTCGATATCGCGAACAATGCCAAGATCGGTAATGGTCAGCACCGGGATTTCCGGATCGGGTACCCGCGACAGCCACTCGAGGATCTGGTCGGGCTTGTAGACGGTCTCTACCACTCTGCCCCCGGGTATGCACGTTGCAGGTACTGCATCTCGGCCAGCAGGAAACCGAAGTGCTCGGTATGCCTGCCCTGCTTGCCGCCACTTGCCATCCACTGCTCGGCAGGCAGGGCCAGCGTCGCTTTGGCAACGATCGCGGCAACGTTCTGCCGCCATTGAACTTCGATTGCGGAGAGATCCGGCCCGTCGAAGGCGTTGAGCATTTCGGTGTCGAGCTCGTCGGCGACGAACATCTCCCCTGTGTATCGCCAGAGGTTGTCCAGTGACGCCTGCACCCGGGCGTGGCTCTCCTCGGTGCCATCTCCAAGGCGCACCAGCCATTGGCTACTGTGCCGTACGTGGTACCGCACTTCCTTGATCGCGCGTGCCGCGATAGCGGCAATACCGGGGTCGGCGCAGCGTGTCAGTGCGTCGAGCAGCAACACGTACCAGGACTCGAACAGGACCGCGCGCACCGTTGAATCGCCGAAATGGCCGTTGGGCTGTTCGACCAGCAGCAGGTTGCGAAATTCGTGCTCCGGTCGCAGGAAGGCAAAATCGTCTTCCGTTCGTCCGGCGCCCTCGCACTCACCGGCATAGGTATAGAACATGCGCGCCTGTCCCAGGTAGTCGAGCGAGAAATTGGCGTTGGCCAGTTCTTCCTCGAGCTCCGGGCTCGCCGCGACAAGCTCGATCATGCGTTGCCCGAGCACCAGCGCATTGTCGCCGAGGCGCGTTGCGTAGGCCGCGAGGGCAGCTTTGCCGCTCACAGGTTTTCCACCTCGTCGGGAATTTCGTAGAACGTCGGATGCCGGTAGATCTTGTCCTCGGCCGGCTCGAAAAACGCCGCTGTCTCGGCCGGGTCCGATGCCACGATCTTGTCGGAACGGACGACCCAGATGCTCACTCCCTCGTTGCGGCGTGTGTACGTGTCGCGCGCATTGCTCAACGCCATCTCGTCGTCAGCCGCGTGCACGCTGCCCGCATGCCGGTGACTCAACCCGGAGCGACTGCGGATGAAAACTTCGTACAAGGGCCATTCCTGCTTGCTCATAAGCTTTTCTCTTGATCGGCGTCAGGGCCCTTACCGCAGGGGCTCTGATCCACTTTCGGTCTATGCCGCCTGCGCGGCTTGCTTGTCCGCATAGGCACGCGCGGCTTCGCGTACCCACGCGCCATCGTCCTGCGCCTTGCAGCGCTTCGCGAGACGTTGCTGGTTGCACGGGCCATTGCCCGCGATGACATCGAAGAACTCCTGCCAGTCGATCTCGGAATGTTCGTAGTGCCCCGTGTCCTCGTTGAATCTCAGCTTCTCGTCGGGAACCGTCAGGCCCAGGAACTCCGCCTGCGGCACAGTGACGTCGATAAACTTCTGGCGGAGCTCATCATTGCTGAACCGCTTGATCTTCCACGCCATGGACTGTGCGGAGTGACTCGATGCCGCGTCGTTGGGACCAAACATCATCAGCGCCGGCCACCAGAAACGATCGAGCGCATCCTGCGCCATCGCTTTCTGCTCCGCCGTCCCGCGCACCAGGGTCAGCATAAGCTCAAAGCCCTGGCGCTGGTGAAAGCTCTCTTCCTTGCACACGCGCACCATAGCTCTCGAGTAAGGACCGTACGAGCAGCGACACAGGGGAATCTGGTTCATGATGGCGGCACCGTCGACCAGCCAGCCTATGGCACCGATATCCGCCCAGGTCAGGGTCGGATAATTGAAAATGCTCGAGTATTTCGCCTTGCCGGACAGCAGGTCACCCACCATCTGGTCACGCGATACGCCCAGCGTTTCGGCCGCGCTGTACAAATACAGGCCATGACCCGCTTCGTCCTGCACCTTGGCCAGCAAGATCGCCTTGCGCTTGAGCGTCGGCGCGCGCGTCAGCCAGTTTCCCTCGGGCTGCATACCGATAATCTCTGAATGGGCGTGTTGCGAAATCTGCCGGATCAACGTGCGGCGATAGGCCTGGGGCATCCAGTCCTTCGCCTCGATCTTCTCTTCGGCGTCGATACGCGCCTGGAACGCGTCGAGCTGCGCCGCGGTTTCTTCTCCGCGTGCACCGGGCTCGGTCTTTCCCGCCTGGTCAAGGCCTTGCGTGTACATCGGGGATCTCCTCGGGAGACACTGTTGAAATGTCACAGCTTCTCGGTATTTTCTCTATATTTCGTATCACTTTCAAGGTGAAATGACCGAATCCCCGCTATTCGTGGAACGCCCCCGAAACAGGGCGACGAGCGCGTCGTCCTGGTTGCGAACCTCGACCGTGTAGTAGCCGCTGCGACGCCCGCGGTAGTCCTCGACCGCCCTGGCTGTCAGCACGTCCCCCGACCGTGCGGGTCGCAGGAAGTCGATGTGTGCCGATGCCGCGAAACTCATTTGGTTGTAGGCATTGCAGGCAAACGCGAATGCCGTGTCGGCCAGGGAGAACGTCAGGCCGCCGTGCATGACACCGAAGCCGTTGACCATGTCGTCCCGGACCGTCATCGTCGCCTCGGCCCTGCCCGGCGCGGGAATCTCGATAGCGATGCCCAGCGCTGCGGATGCCTTGTCCGCTGCCAGCATGGCATCGGCACATTGCCGTGCGGTCTTCAGATCACTCATGGCTCAACCTCATGTCTTGTCGAGACCACCGAACCGGCGCATGAACGAGCGCGACGGCGGCGGCAGGGGTCCATCGGCCGTTTCCATCATCTTGTCGAGATGCGCGTCCGCGGGACCGTGTACGCCGCGGTAGAGATTGCGGCACAACTGGTAGGCCGCCGCGCCGTGCCAGGCAGCCGGCAATAGCTCGGGCGGCAACCAGGGATCGCGCAACAGCACCTTGCGATACTCCTGGATGAGCAGCGTTCGTACAAGGAATGCCGCCTTTTCCGTAATCGCGCCCTTCCCCGACATGGCCTTGTAAACCGGGCGAAAGCGCCGCACGAACGCGGCGTAGCGCGCGTCGATGTCGTCGAGATTCCAGCAATCTCGCGTCAGTTCACGCATGGCCGTTTCACTGCGGATTGTCTGGCCGCGCATGACCACGAGCGTGTCGGCGATTCCCAGGCGGCTCATGGCCATGTCCAGCTCCCCGAGATCCGGTGAGGGGTGTGCAAGAACGTTCGCGGAGAGCGGGCCAAACCCGAGCCAGCCACACTCCCGCCGCACGGTCTCCTTGGTCGCCGTGTCGAGCCCCGACAGCAGCAACAGGCACCACTCACCGTCCCAGTGATCGGCAGGTTGACCGTAGATGCGACTCGTCGCTCTCTCGAACTGTTCCCGACCCTCGGCCGTGAGGCTGTAGTAAGAGCGGCGACCAATCTGCTGCGATTGCAGCCAGCCGTCCCTGGCCAGGCGAAACACGGACGTGCGCACGAGTCTTTCGCTGATGCCGAAATCCGCCATCGTGTTAATGAGGCTACCGAGCCACACCGTGCCACCGCGCGGCGCGATGGCATCGCCAAACACCGTCGTGATCAACGAACCCGCGCGCAAGGTGGGCCGGGCGCGGAAGTCGTCAACCAGTTTTCTGCACGTGCTTTGGAAGCTCATCTCGCGCCAGCTTGCTTTCAGTGGACCTGACCGTACAATCCGATACAGTTTTTTTCAAATTATCGTGAGTTCCGTATGACGAATAAACTGGGCAACCTGGTGCTGGACCAATGGGTCGAGGGCGACGGAGACGGCACTGCGCTGACCAGCGCCGTCGATGGCGAAGCGGTCGCCACCATTACGAGCGACGGACTCGATTTTGCGGGCATCCTGGATCACGCGAGGCGCGTGGGCGGGTCGAACCTGCGGAAGCTCACCTTTCACGAACGCGGCGAGATGCTGAAGGCGCTCGCGCAATACCTGATGGAGCACAAGCAAGAGCTCTACACACTCTCGACACAAACCGGTGCGACCAGGAGCGACAGTTGGGTCGACATCGACGGTGGCATATCGACGCTGTTCGTGTTTTCCAGCAAGAGCCGGCGCGAAATGCCGAACGACCACGTCTACCTGGACGGCCCACCGGAGCAAATTTCACGCAACGGCACGTTTCTCGGGCAGCACATCTGTACGCCCAAGCTCGGCGCTGCGATTCACATCAACGCCTTCAACTTTCCCTGCTGGGGCATGCTCGAAAAACTCGCGCCGACATTGATCGCCGGCGTCCCTGCGATCGTCAAGCCGGCCTCGAGCACGGCTTACCTGACCGAGCTCATGGTCCGCCGGATACAGGCGTCGGGTATCCTGCCGGATGGCGCGTTGCAGCTGATCTGCGGCGGCGTCGGCGACCTGTTCGATCACCTGAACTGCCAGGACACGATCGCGTTCACGGGCTCGAAGGGTACGGCCGAATTCCTGCAGGCCCATCCACGGGTCGTCAGCGACTCGGTAGCCTTTACGGCAGAAACCGATTCGCTGAACTCCTCCATCCTCGGGCCTGACGCCTTGCCGGGCACGCCCGAGTTCGACCTCTTCATCAAGGAAGTCACTCGCGAGATGACGGCCAAGGCGGGCCAGAAATGCACGGCGATCCGGCGCATCATTGCGCCGGCCCCGATCGCCGGTGAGGTTGTTGAAGCGCTAGCCAGGTCGCTGGGCGAGATTCGTATCGGCAATCCAGCCAGCAAGGACGTCGATATGGGCGCACTGGCCAGCCAGGGCCAGCGTGCCGAAGTGCGCGACCGCGTCAAGGCGCTGGCGAGCCAGGCCGACATCGTCTACGGCGGCCACGACGACTTCGACGTTGTCGATGCCGACATCGGCAAGGGCGCTTTCTTCATGCCGACCCTGCTGCATTGCGAAAACCCGCTGTCGTCAGCGGCCGTTCACTCGGTCGAAGCGTTTGGCCCGGTCAGCACGGTATTGCCGTACACCAGTCTCGACGAAGCTATTGAGCTGTCCCGCCTCGGCGAGGGCAGCCTGGCCGGGTCGATCGTAACCAACGATGACGGCGTGGCGCGCGAACTGGTGCTGGGTACTGCCGCCTATCATGGCCGCATGGTCGTCATTAATCGCCACTGTGCGGCCGAGTCGACGGGGCACGGATCGCCGTTGCCACACCTTGTGCACGGCGGACCGGGACGCGCCGGCGGTGGCGAAGAAATGGGCGGAATACGCGGTGTCAAACACTACATGCAACGCACGGCAATCCAGGGTTCACCGCAGACGCTGACGGCGATTGGCCATCGCTGGGTGCGCGGTGCCGACCAGCTCGACCCGGGCGTTCATCCGTTCCGCAAGACGTTCGAGCAACTCGCGATCGGGGACACGGTCGTCACCGATTCCCGCGAGGTGACGCTCGATGACATCCAGCACTTTGCCGATTTCACGGGCGACACGTTCTATGCGCATACCGACGAGGAGGCAGCCGCAAAGAATCCTTTCTTCGAGGGCCGCGTGGCCCACGGCTACCTGATCGTGTCGTTTGCAGCAGGGTTGTTTGTCGACCCGGCGTTCGGCCCGGTCCTTGCCAACTACGGTGTCGACGACTTGCGGTTCGCCCAACCGGTGAACTACGGGGATTCGCTCAGGGTGCGCCTGTCCTGCAAGCAAAAGACCCTGCGAGCCGGTACCGGATACGGCGAGGTTCGCTGGGATGCCGAAATCACCAACCAGGACGACGAGATTGTTGCCCAGTACGATGTCCTCACCATGGTCGCGACTGACGAACAGTGGGCCTCTGTGCAATAGGTTGCGGTGCAATACGGGCCGGCGCTCTATATAATGCGCCGCATTTTGCGGCACATAAGAACAAAGGATACGCATGGCCAGGATTATCTATACGAAGACCGACGAGGCGCCTGCCCTCGCGACGTATTCGTTTTTGCCAATCGTAAAGGCTTTCACGGACGCCGCCGGAATCGAAGTGGAAACGCGGGATATCTCGCTCGCGGGCCGCATTCTCGCGACGTTCCCGGAGAACCTGACCGCCGACCAGCGCGTCGACGATGCGCTGGCCGAACTCGGCAAGCTGGCTAAGACGCCGGAGGCCAATATCATCAAGCTGCCGAACATCTCGGCATCGATTCCGCAGCTCGTGGCGGCGATCGAGGAGCTGCAATCGCAGGGCTTCGATATCCCGGATTTTCCCGAAGAACCGGCGAACGAGGCTGAAAAGGCGATCTCCGCCCGCTACGCCAAGGTCCTCGGCAGCGCGGTCAACCCGGTGCTGCGTGAAGGCAATTCCGACCGCCGCGTCGCCCTCGCTGTCAAGAATTTCGCAAAAGCGCACCCGCACCGCATGGGTGCCTGGAGCGCAGATTCGAAGTCGCACGTCGCTCACATGGCTGACAAGGATTTTTACGGCAGCGAACAATCGGCCATCGTGGCCAAAGCCGGCAACCTGCGTATCGAGCACCGCGATGCCGATGGCAAAGTGACGGTGCTGCGCGACGCCGTTCCCGTGCTCAAGGACGAAGTCGTCGATGCGAGCGTTATGGACTGCGCAGCACTGCAGTCGTTCTATGCCAGCGAAATCGACGCTGCAAAAGACGAAGGCGTCCTGTTTTCGCTGCATCTGAAAGCCACGATGATGAAGGTCTCAGACCCCATCATGTTCGGCCACTGCGTCCGCATTTACTACCGCGACGTATTCGAAAAACACGCCGCCACCTTCGATGAGATCGGGGTTGATGCGAACAATGGCATCGGCGACGTCTACGCGAAGATCGCCAACCTGCCGGCCGCGCAACGCGACGAAATCGAGGCGGATCTCGCGGCTGTGTACGACGCCCGCCCGCAGCTGGCCATGGTGGATTCGGACAAGGGCATCACCAATCTGCACGTGCCGAGCAACGTGATCATCGATGCGTCGATGCCGGCGGCCATCCGGACATCGGGCCAGATGTGGGGTCCGGACGGCACACTGCACGACACCAAGATGGTTATCCCGGACCGCTGCTACGCCGGTATCTACGAGGAGATCATGCAGAACTGCAAAGAGCATGGGGCCTTTGACGTCACGACGATGGGCAACGTCTGCAATGTCGGCCTGATGGCACAGAAAGCCGAAGAGTACGGCTCGCATGACAAGACCTTCGAGATCGCGGCCAACGGTAGCGTCACCGTCGTTGATGAGGACGGCAACGTGCTTATGGAACATGCGGTAAGCGCAGGCGACATCTGGCGCATGTGCCAGACGAAAGACCTGCCGATTCGCGACTGGGTCAAGCTCGCCGTGACACGTGCTCGTGCAACCGGTTCCACGGCGATCTTCTGGCTCGACGAGAATCGTGCACACGACCGGAACCTGATCGGCAAGGTCAAGACCTACCTGCCGATCACGACACCCTGGGCCTCGACATTCGCATCGAGTCCCCGGTGGATGCCATGCGTGCAACGCTCGAGCGCGTGCGCGCGGGCGCAGATACGATTTCCGTGACAGGCAATGTTCTGCGTGACTACCTGACCGACCTTTTCCCGATTCTTGAACTCGGTACGAGCGCCAAGATGCTGTCGATCGTCCCGCTGCTGTCGGGCGGCGGCCTCTATGAAACAGGCGCCGGCGGTTCAGCGCCGAAACACGTACAGCAATTCACCAGGGAAGGTCACCTGCGCTGGGATTCGCTCGGCGAGTTTCTCGCGCTGGCGGTTTCCATCGAAGATCTCGCCGACAAGACAGGCAGCCGGACCGCGCGCATTATCGCCAAGGCACTGGACGAGGCCAACGGCCGCTACCTCGAGGAGAACAAGGGGCCATCGCGCAAGGTAAACGAGATCGACAATCGCGGCAGCCACTACTACCTCGCGCTGTACTGGGCACAGGCCGTGGCGGCAAACGACGAGGACGCCGGTCTGGCGGCCCGGTTTGTGGCAGCCGCGCAGGCACTCGCGGACAACGAAGCAACGATTGTTGCGGAACTGCTGGCCGCGCAGGGTGACGCCGTGGATATCGGCGGCTATTTCCGGCCCGACGATGCACTCGCGAGTGCGGCCATGCGGCCGAGTCCGACGCTGAACGCGATCATCGACTCGATCTAGTCGGCCGCTTCCCGATCTGTCCTTGTGAACGAGTCGTCGCCCCACTCCAGGGCGACGACCTTGTTGTCGAAGCCGATACGGAATTCGACGAGCATCTCGAACTCCCAATCCTCATATTTCCAGAGGAACACATTGTCGTGCCAATGGCTGAAGCGCACTTCGTGTAACGCGGTACTGGCGACCAGGTCGTCGCCGTCCACAGCGAACACGAGTTCGCCGAACGCGTCGTTGGCATAGGTACCCGCAAATTCCTCCAGCGGCACGCTGGTTGTCGTTCCCTCCCGCCGCAGGGCATGGAAGTCCTGTTGCTCTGCCGCCGCAGCCGCCGCGTTGCGTTCGTAAAGATCGAAGATGTCGGCGTTCCAGTCGCGCCGGTCAGCGCCGCTCGAGTTATCCATGACGTGCCACAGGAGTGCGTGCCGAAACTCGGCATGGTCCCGATTGGCGAGCATGACCACCGCCCGCTTCGCCTCACGATCGAGCCCGATAATGGCAACGAGCCCACCGAGGCTGCCCGTGTGGAAGTCGATCATGCGTCCCTGGAAGTCCTGCTGAAACCAGCCAAGCGCATAGGTACGCCAGTGCGGCTGCGTCAGTTCGACGGTCGGGTAGAAATCCGCGGCGGCCGCAAGCTGAGTCGGTTCGAACATCTCTGCATATTGCGCCGCCGACACCAGTCGCTCACCGTCGGCGGTCGTGCCGCCTCGCAGCAGGAACTGCGCCCAGAGACTCATGTCGTGAATCGTCGACCAGACCGAGCCCGCCGGCATCCGGTCGTCCGCGGGCAGGTCGAAAGGCGTTCTCACGATCTCGTCGTCCCGATAGAAATGCGGCTGCACGAATGACTGGTCGCCCGGCATGTCGCCGCGCGCCGCATAGGTCTCGTGCATTCCCAGCGGCTGCCATAATTCCTCGGCTATGTAGTCAGCCCATTCGCGTCCATCCAGGTTCCTGATCAGGACACCCATGAGATCGTACATGGTGTTCTGGTAGATACTGGACGTCCGGATCCCTGCCGCCCGCTCGACGTACCGCAGGCGCCGAATCTGTTCTTCAATGGGCATGTCCAGGAAGAAAGACCACGAGTCCGTCGACGGCAGCCCGGTGCGATGGGCGAGCAAGTCGCGCACGGTAATTTCCTGGTCCATGAAGCCATCGGCAAAATGCAGCTCGGGAATATGCCGGGTAATTGGATCGTCGAGACTCAGCTTGCCGTCGTCAACGAGCATCAGGACGCCCATCGCGACCATGGCCTTGGTCGTCGAAGCGATTGCGAACCCGGTGTGTTCGTCCACGTTCCGGCCATTGTCGATTGATGTACTGCCGAACCCCTGCCGAAACAGGATGGCTTCATCCGTCACCACAGCGGCTGCGGCGCCGGGTGTATGCCAGAGTTCCATACCGCGTTTTACGAACGCCCCGACGTCCGCGTACTGGGCAAACGAGGACGACGAAAAAAGCGTTACGGCGGCGATGGCGCCAAGACGGAATGCGTTCATGGTTGGCCTTTGTTCTTATTTGAACGGTAATGCCGTGTCGGCTTTGATCTCTTTCAGAACGATATTCGATCGAACCTGCGACACACCCGGAAGACGAAAAATAAATTCGTCAAGAAACGCATTATAGGCGTCGATGTCCTGGACCACGACATGCAGGTGAAAATCCGCCTCGCCACTCGTCGCCAGGCATTCCAGCACCTCGGGATGCCGGTGCACTTCCCGGATAAACCGGTCGACGTTTTCCCGCTCGTGGCGCGCCAGTGACACGTGGACCACCGACGAGAAACCGAAGCCTGCCTTGCTGCGGTTTACGACGACCGCATAGCGATCGATGATGCCTGTCTCTTCGAGGCTCTTGACGCGGCGCCAGCAGGCGGAACTCGACATGCCTGTGCGCTCGCCCAGCTCCTGCATGGTGAGCCGGCTGTCTCGCTGCAGTTCCGAGAGAATTCGGCGGTCTTTGCTATCTAATGTCAATTTTGTCCCGATATTCTGGATATTTCGAAACAGTATACCGTTTTTTATCTGTTTTTCGGGATGATAGGCATCCCTTTTCACGCGCTTGCGGCGATACTGCATGACTATGATCGATAATTACGAACTCGTTGATCGCTACCGGCGCGAGTCGGGGCGAGTCCTGATGACCGGCACCCAGGCGCTGGTCCGTATCGCACTGATGCAACGCACCGTCGACGAGGCCGCTGGCCGCAATACCGCGGGCTTTATCAGTGGCTACCGGGGTTCCCCGCTCGGCATGGTCGACCAGGAACTCTGGCGTGCACGCCGCTTCCTCGAGGAGAGCAATATCGAGTTTCTCCCGGCCGTTAACGAGGACCTCGCCGCCACCGCCGTACTGGGCTCCCAGCAAGTGGAATCCGATCCCAACAAGACCGTCGATGGCGTGTTCGGCATCTGGTACGGCAAGGGTCCGGGCGTCGACCGGGCCGGCGACGCACTCAAGCACGGCAATGCCTACGGCAGTTCGCCGACCGGCGGCGTACTGGTTGTTGCCGGCGACGATCACGGCTGTATTTCATCGTCGATGCCACACCAGTCAGACGTGGCCTTCCTGACCTTCATGATGCCGCACCTGAATCCGGCCAACGTCGCCGAGTATCTCGAGTTCGGCCTCTACGGTATCGCGCTGTCGCGTTTCTCGGGCATGTGGGTGGGCTTCAAGGCCGTTACCGAGACGGTCGAGTCGGCGATGTCCTTCGACCTTCCACCCTATCGGCAATTCGAAACCCCGCGCGATTTCGTCGCGCCGGCAACCGGGCTGCATTATCGCTGGCCCGATTTCCCAGGGCCGCAAATCGAGGAACGCCTCGAGGCAAAGAAAGCGGCGACGCTCGCCTTCGCCGCAGCCAACCCGATCGACCGCAAGATTTTCGACGTACCGAAAGCGCGCTTCGGCATTGTCACCACGGGCAAAGCCCACCTCGATCTCATGGAGGCACTTCGCCTGCTCGGTATCGACAGGGACGAAGCCCTGCGTATCGGGCTCGACGTCTACAAGGTCGGTATGGTCTGGCCCCTGGAGCCCACGGGTGCCCTGGACTTCGTGCAGGGCAAGGACGAAGTCCTCGTCATCGAGGAAAAACGCGGCATCATCGAAAGCCAGTTCAAGGAGTATTTCTACGATTATCCGGGCAGGAAACCCGAACGCCTGGTCGGCAAGGAAGACGAACATGGCGCGCGGCTTGTCCCCTGGATCGGGGAACTCTCGCCCGGGGAACTCGTGCCGATCGTTGCCCGCCGCCTGGATCTTGCACAGGGCGGCGATCGCTTCCGGCAGCGCGCAGAGGCACTGGCACGGGATCGCGGCGCCAGGATCGAGGTCGCAGGTGCGACGCGCATCCCCTACTTCTGTTCCGGCTGTCCCCACAACACGTCGACGAGGGTACCCGAGGGCTCGAAAGCGCTGGCGGGCATCGGCTGCCACTTCATGGCGAGCTGGATGGATCGTGACACCGATGGCCTCATCCAGATGGGCGGTGAAGGCGTTAACTGGATCGCGAGGTCGAGGTTCAATGGCGGTGAGCACGTATTCCAGAATCTCGGCGATGGCACGTTCTATCACTCCGGCTCGCTGGCGATCAGGCAAGCGGTTGCCGCCGGGATAAACATCACCTACAAGATCCTGTTCAATGACGCGGTCGCGATGACGGGCGGCCAACCCGTGGACGGACCGCTATCGGTGCAGAGTATCGCCCACGCCGTTCGGGCTGAAGGCGTAGAGCGCGTCGCCCTGGTTTCTGACGAACCCGGGCTTTTCGACGCACACGACTTCCCGGCCGGAACCACCATCTCGCATCGCCGCGATCTCGACATCGTCCAACGCGAGTTGCGCGACATTCCGGGCGTCACCGTCCTCATCTATGCGCAAACCTGCGCGACGGAAAAGCGCCGCCGACGCAAGCGCGGCAAGCTCGCCGATCCACAGAAGTTTGTCGTCATCAACGAGCTCGTCTGCGAGGGCTGCGGCGACTGCGCGGTCGAATCGAACTGCCTGTCCGTGGTGCCCAAGGAGACCACGTTCGGGCGCAAACGGCAGATCGACCAGAATAGCTGCAACAAGGACTTCTCCTGCGTCAACGGATTCTGCCCAAGCTTCGTCACCGTCGAGGGCAAGATTGAGCGGCCCGAGGCCGCGGCTGTGTACACCGAGGAACTCGATGACGCGCTGCGCGCACTGCCCGATGCCGAGATACCCGCTATCGACACCTGCTTCGACCTGCTGGTTACAGGCGTCGGCGGCACAGGCGTCATTACGGTGGGCGCCCTCATTACCATGGCGGCGCATCTCGAAGGCAAGGGTGCCACCGAACTTGACTTCATGGGGTTTGCGCAGAAGTTCGGGCCGGTGCTGAGCTACCTGCGTATCGGCGAACAGCCCGGCGACATCAACCAGGTTCGCATCGAAGCGGCGCGTGCCGACGCCCTGATCGGTTGCGATCTCGTCGTCAGCTCGTCACCGAAGGCATCGCTTACCTACCGGCGCGGACATACGCGCGCGCTCGTGAATACCGCGGAGATGCACACGGGTGACGTCATTCACCACCGCGATGCGGATCTGCGCGTCGATGCGCGCCTCGCTGCCATCGGCAACGCGATAGGCGCAGACAGGCTCTCGTCGATCGATGCCAACCGCCTCGCTGCACGGCTTATGGGCGATACGATCTACGCAAACGTCATCATGGTTGGCTGCGCCTGGCAACAGGGCCTCGTGCCCGTGTCGCTGGAAGCACTGCTGCGCGCCATTGAGCTCAACGGCGTCAAGATTGAGGCCAACAAGCAGGCATTTAACTGGGGCCGGGTTGCCGCGCACGATCCGGACCGAATCGACCGCTTGCTCGGCGGCGAGCGCGATGCCCGTGACGATACGCTCGACGAAATGATCGAAGCGCGCCGGGCGTTCCTCGTCGGCTACCAGGACGAGGCGCTGGCCGAACGCTACACGGCGTTGCTCGCTCGCGTGCGTGAGGCCGATGCAGCGACCGGCGGCGACGACGCGCTGAGTCGCGCCGTCGCGCAGGCCTGGTTCCGGCTCCTGAGCTACAAGGACGAGTACGAGGTCGCGCGACTGCAGTCGAGCCCTGAGTTCCTCGAGACGGTCCGGCGCGATTTCGGCAACGCCGCCAAGCTCCGCTTCCATTTGGCTCCGCCATTTCTCGGTGGCAGGAAGGACGCTCGTGGACGACCGTTGAAACGCGAATTCGGCGCCTGGATCCTGCCCGTGTTCAGGGTGCTTGCGCGCCTCAAACGCCTGCGCGGCACGGTCCTGGACGTTTTCGGCTACACGGCCGAGCGGCACATGGAACGCGAGCTCATTGTGGAGTTTGAGAACATGCTCAACGACGCGCTGGCGACGCTCGATGCCGACAACCGCGACGCGTTACTCGCCCGGGTTCGTGCCTATCTCGATGTGAGGGGCTTCGGGCCGGTCAAGGAACAGGCGCTGCAGGAGATGCGCGCAACAGGTTGACGTGCGAGTATCGCGCGATGAACCGGATCCGGTATGAACACACGTCTCGCCCGAAGGAGGGTGAGACCATGGCAATGGCCGACGGCATCACCTGGCTCCGCATGCCACTGCCCATGTCCCTCAATCACATCAACCTCTGGTTGTTGCGCGACCGCGGAGGCTGGGTCATCGTCGACACGGGCGTCGATATTCCCGCGAGTCGGGAGGTCTGGCGCAGCACCTTCGCGACGGCCATGCGGAACGAACCGGCAACGCACGTGATTGCGACACACCTGCACCCGGACCATGCAGGCTGCGCGGGCTGGCTCGTGCGCGAATTCGATGTCGATCTCTGGATGACGCGCGAAGAGTACATGCTGTGCCGCGTACTCGCCGGTGACACGCAAGACGACGTGCCCGAAGAAGCCATCCGCTTCTACCGGCAAGCCGGATTCAATGACGCGCAGCTGGCGTTATACAGAAAGAACTTCGGCCTGTTCGGCAAGGTGGTGGGCGAACTGCCGAAGTCGTACAGGCGCATGCGGGATGGCGAGCGCCTGACGTTTGCCGGGCAGGTCTGGGAGGTCATCGTCGGTCGCGGACACTCCCCGGAACACGCCTGCCTGTACGACCCGGATCGCAACGTCCTGATCTCGGGAGACCAGATCCTGCCGACGATCTCGCCGAACGTCAGTGTCTGGCCAACGGAACCGCTGGCAGACCCGCTGCGGGAATGGTTCGAGTCAATCGACAAGCTCGAGAAAGCGCTGCCCGAAGACGTGCTGGTTCTGCCCGCTCACGGCAAGCCGTTTCGCGGCGCACATGTGCGGCTCGAGCAACTGCGCAAGGAACACACGGACAACCTCGACAAGCTGCTCGAGCGTCTGCATGAACCACGGCGTGCCGTCGACGTTTTCGACGCGCTGTTCAACTCGCGCATCAACGACGGTAACCGCGTGATGGCCACTGGCGAGGCCTTGTCGCACCTGACCTACTTGTGCAATACAGGCGACCTGCTGGCGGAGAAAGACCCGCAGGACGTTACCTGGTTCCGACGTGCCTGACGATCCGGCTCAGCCGTGAAAACCCATCGCTGTCCCGATGTGCATCGACGCGACCAGGAACACAGCCGCCAGGGCAAACAACTTCAATAGCAGCGGGGCCGAGAAACGGAACCATGCGGCATAGGGTACTTTGCCAAGGGCCAGCGCTCCCATGACCAGGGCGCTTGTCGGCACAATCATGTTCGTGAAGCCGTCGCCGAACTGGTAGGCCAGCACGGCCGTCTGCTGCGGCACATCCGTCAGCGTCGCCAGCGGCGACATGATCGGCATGGTGACAAACGCCTGGCCGCTGCCCGATGGAATGAAGAAGTTACAGATCGTCTGGACAACGAGCATGCCGAGCGCCGATGCCTCCGCAGGCAGGCCCTCCAGCAGGCCAGCGATGGAAAATACCACCGTGTCGATGATTTGCCCGTCGGACATGACGACTTCGATGGTGCGCGCGAAGCCGACGAGGAGTGCCGCGGGCGTCATTGCCGCCGCGCCTTCAAGAAAGGCGCGGCTCGTGTCTCCTGCGGACATGCCCGCTATGACGGCCGCAATCAGGCCGATGCCGAGGAAGATCGCGTTGAGTTCAGTGATGTACCAGTGGTGTGCCGATACGCCGTACACAAACGCGACCAGTCCGAGCACGAACACCGCGAGTATTGCGATCCTGCGACCCGTGAACGCCAGGTCGCCCGGGGCGTCGAAGCCGCTGGAGTAGTCGACATCGGCCACGAGACTCGCCGACGGATCTGCCTGAACGCGCATCGCGTAGCGGTAGATGTGGTGAAACGCCACTGCGAGGAACGCGACCATCATGACGGCGCGTACCGCCCAACCCGATGTCAGCGGCACGCTCGCAATATCTTGTGCGATGAGCACACCAAAAGGGTTGATGCCGGCACAGGCCCAGCCAATGCCATAGGGTATCCACACCATGCCCATAGCCACGATGGCATCCATCCGCATAGCCAGGCACATCGTGACGATGATCGGCACCAACGGCACATACTCTTCGCCCATACCAATGGTGAACGAGCCGACACTGAACAGGACCAGGCAACCACCGATCAGCAGCCAGGGACTCTTGCCCAGCTTGTCCACGGCACCATGCAGCGCCGCGTCGATCGCCCCGGTCTTGCGCAACACCGCGATGACGCCACCGACGAGGAAAATCAGGAAGATGATTCCCTGCGCCGACTCCAGGCCATCGGACAGCGCCATCAGGAAATGCCAGGGCGGCAAGGTCACGCTCTCCTCGCCGGCAAGCCTGGCGTACGTGCCGTCCACGACCACCATGCGATCCGGGTTGCTCTCCGCCGGCACGCGCTCGAACTGGCCATGCGGGACGACATAGGAAAGCAGCTGCGCAAAGACGATGAATGAAAAGATCAGGACCAGGGAATCAATCGACCAGCTTCGTTTTGTCATTGTTTTTTCGACCATGGCGATGACTGAGGCTGCTCAGCCTATCGAAGCCGAATCACAGGCGCAAAAAAAACCGGCGGCACTTGCGCGCCGCCGGCTTCGGAAGCGAAACGATTTGGACTCTAGGTCTGGTCGTCCGTCGTTGCGCCCGGTGCGCTTTCGGCGACGCTCTTGATGCCGTTATCGCAGCCCGACTCAGACGTGTAGGTCTGGCTCGTGCCAATACACTGGCCATTCGAAGCACACAGGCTAAAGCTGAACTTGCCCGACGCCGTCGTCTTCTTTTTAAAGCGATCAGGGATCTGCGAGTTCTTCTTGACCGATTCGATGCCGTTCATGCAGCTGGCTTTGGCGCTGTAGCCTTCGCTGCCCAGAATGTTCTGGCCGTTACCTGCTTTCAGCCGAAAACGGAACTCGCCCGCTTTGTCTTTATAAACTTCAAACTTACCTGCCATTTCTATCTCCTGTCTTTCAATCTAATTCTTGAGCAAGTGCTTTACATTACTTGACGATGAACGTTACTTTCATGGTCACGCGATACGCCGTCACTTCCCCGTTCTTTACGACAACCTTTTGTTCCTTGACCCAGGCGCCTTCGATATTGTCCACAGTTTTGCTCATTTTGCTAATGCCGTGACGCATGGCGTCCTCGAAGCTCTTCGAGGATGACGCTGTAATCTCGGAAGTCTTTGCAACACTCATACTTTTTCTCCTTTGGTTTGTCGATTCGTTGTCTTCACTATTCATTCTCCCAGCCTTCGCCCAAAATATCAGCCGCGAGTTCCTCCAGCCGGTCAATTGCCCGATATAATCGCATTTTCGTCGCGCTCAGGCTCAATTCTGTCGTCTCGGCGATCTCCTGCAGACTCAGGTCGGCCACGAAGCGCAAGGTAAGGATTTCCCGATCGGCGGGGGAAAGTTCTCTCAGTAGCTCGATCAGGCGGTCTTCCCGGTACTCAATCGTCGACTGCTCCTGCGGTTCGCGCGCGAGCGCGTCTTTATACTGTCTGGAAATTGCCCTCTTCTTGAGCCAGTCCTTACAGGCATTGTGCGTGACCCGAACCATCCAGGTCTTGAACGAAGACCTCCCCTCGAAGCTGTGCAGCCTCGCGAAGATCTTGAGCATGATGTCCTGCGTCAGGTCCTCCGCATCGTGCCTGTTGCCAACCAGCCGCAGGCAGACACCGAACATCAGGCGATCATGCCGGCGCATCAGTTCCTCGTACGCACGCGTACGATACGGCAGCTCGCGGCGCGCACGCGCGACAAGCTGCTCATCCGTCAGAGCTCTGTACTCTTTCGGTAACGGCGTTCTGCGCCGAGCGCTCACGTCAGAGGCGGTCGGTCGTATGAACCTGGCTGTCAACCAACACACTGTTCGGCAACGTGTACGTCGTACCGTCGTCGAGTTCCAGCAGTGTGCTGGTCGTGCTGACCTCTATAACCCGGCCGGATATATCCCCGACCGTTATCTTGTCCCCCGGCGGGAACAGGTCGCGCGCATACAAGCCGGCGATGATGTTGCCGGCCGTTGTACGCGTGCCCATTCCCAGCGACAACGCAACCGCCGCGCCGATCGCAAACAGGATAATGGACACCACCTGGTTGAGCAGGTCCGTCTCAATCTCCAGCTGGCCGATTGCGAGTGAAACCACCACGATCACGATGAGCATGTAGATGAGTGTGCCCAGTGGCTTCCCGTAGTCGAGCTGCATGCTCGCCGACGCCGTCTCGACTGCGGTGCGCACAAGATGTGCCGCGAACAGGCCGATGATGATTACGAGCATCGCGCCGATGAGTTTCGGCAGGTACTGCACGAAGCCGTTGATCGTATCGGACACGCGCGGCAGCCCCAGGCTGTCCGCCGCCGCGATCAGGAACAGCAGGAAGATCAGCCAGTAGACGATCTTGCCAATGATCGCCGACGCCGAGGCTTCGAACCCGGTGCCCTGCAGCGCGGAGGCCACTCCGGATCGCTCCGTGAGCTTGTCGAGGCCGAGTTTTCCGAGCAGCTTGGCGATCGCAACCCCGACCCCCTTCGCAACAAGGTAGCCGACGACAAGCAGAAACACCGCCCCTGCGATATTCGGCAAAAACTCGGCGACCTTGGTCCATAAACCGACCATGGGCTGCCATAAGGTCTCCTGGACGTCGTCCATCATGTCTTTCCCCTCTTTCTTGCGGATTGTTGATAAATGGTCTGCGCCTGCTTCTCGCTGAAGAAGGCGAAGACCGGCGCCAACAGGCGCGCCAGTACGGCCCAGATCCCGACAAGGGCAAACGCAATTGAGTCGCGCTGGCCAACCTGGCGTCGGGCGCGGCTCACTGCCGAGAGTGCCCGGGACGGTTTGTCCGTCTCGTTCATGCCGGTCTGCATGAGCCGGCGAATCTCCTGTTCTTTGCGCATATTTGCGATCCAGATGTTAGAATTGCGGCGAGCCGTCAGTAGAAGTAACCACAATAGATCTTCGATATAGACGGTGGAATCAGCTTTGAAGTCACAACGGATTCGAATCAGTCCGATTGTGACGGTTATAAACGAGGGAGCAACACTATGAGGACCATTATCTGCGTCGCCGCAGCGACTGTCATTGCGCTTGCAGGTGCCCAGAACGCATACGCCGAGGCCGAGGAAGGCCAGGCGTATTTCTCCGTTATGGGCAGCTATGTTGACGATGACTCGGCACGCGGGCTCGAAGACGCGATCAACGCCGGCCAGTTCAGCCTGGGCTATGTGCTCAACGACAGGATCAACATTGAAGCCCTGCTGTCGGCGTCCGATGCAAAGGCCACCTTGCCGGGTGTCCTGGGCCAGGAACACATGGGTCTCGGTGTCGACGTACAACGCGTGTTCCGCAGGGCGGAACGCTTCAGCCCCTACCTGCACGCAGGTGTCGGCTACTTTAAAGTCAATGAGTCCGGTGCTACCGGCCTCGAGCGCGACGGCGGGATGTTCTCAGCCGGCGCCGGCTTCACGCTCGACATGTTCGACTCCAATGTCGCACTGCGCGGCGAATGGCGGCATCGCATGGACACCGCCCTCGCCAGCAATATGAACGACAACCTGTTCAGCCTCGGCTTGCACATCCCGTTTGGCCCGGCCACGCCGAAATGGGTCGATACCGACGGAGATGGCGTTGCCGACGGCTCGGACAACTGCCCGAACACGCCGGCCGGGGCCCGCGTGGATGCGTGGGGCTGCGAGCTCGACAGCGATGGCGACGGCGTCAAGGACTCCAAAGACGAGTGCCCCGGAACACCACGCGGTGTTGCCGTTGGCCCGAATGGTTGCCCGAACGACAGTGACGGCGACGGCGTGACCGACGACAAGGACAAGTGTCCGGGAACCCCGGCTGGCCAGCCTGTCGATGCGAACGGTTGTGAACTGGACGACGATGGCGACGGTGTTGTCAACCGTCTCGATGAGTGCCCGGGAACGCGCGCCGGTGCGCAGGTGGACATCAAGGGTTGCGAAATCAAGGAAGAGATTGCGCTGGAAGGTGTGAACTTCGAGACGAACTCTGATCGCCTGCTGCCGGGCGCAACGCGCATTCTGGATGATGCGGCCGCAACGCTGGTCAAAAACCCGACCATCAAGGTCGAGGTTGCCGGCCATACGGACAGCGACGGCGCGGCAGACTACAACGAAGGCTTGTCCGCTCGACGTGCCCAGACCGTGCATGACTATCTCGCCTCGCACGGTGTCGATGTCAATCGCATGACCGTCCGCGGCTACGGCGAGTCGGAGCCGATCGCGGACAACTCGACGGCTGCCGGCAAAGCGCAGAACCGGCGCGTCGTGCTGCGCATTACGGAGCGGTAATCAGCTCAGCGCTGGGCCGGGTTCCGGCCTGCGCGAACAACAGGCGCGTACGGTGCAAGCCGTACGCGCTTTTTTTTGGGGGCTGTCAGGGAGCGGCGCTACGACCGGGCATTCTCGATATCGACGACGGTGGGACCGCGTTTCAGGCTCTGTGTGTCCTCATAGCCACCGCACCATTCGCGCAACTGGCTTGCAGGCATCGGCTTGGCGACGAAATAGCCCTGCACGAGGTCGCAGCCGAGCCGCCTGACGGCTGCGTATTGCTGGGCCGATTCGACCCCTTCGGCAACGACTTCCAGGCCCATGGCCTTGCCGAGCGCGATAATCGCCTCGACCACCTTGGTAGTGGCATCGGGATCGGAGAGCTGCGCGATGAACGTCCGGTCGATCTTGAGCGTCTGTACCGGCAACTGGGCGAGGTAACTCAGCGACGAATAGCCGGTGCCAAAATCGTCAATGTGAATGCCCACACCGTAGGACGCGAGGTCGTTTAGCAGCGGCTGGGCAATGGTCAGGTCTTCGAGGACCACCGTTTCCGTGAGTTCGAGATTGATCAACCGCCTGTCGATGTTGGTACTGCTCAATATGCCCTTGATCAGGCTCACCAGGTTGCTGTTGCGCAGCTGGTGGGCCGACAGGTTGACACTCACCGGGATCTCCCAGCCACCCTGGCTGCGCCACATCGCCACGTCGCGGCAAACCGTGCGCATGATGGACTCGAAGAGCACGTCGGAAATGCCCATTTCCTCGCTGAGCGGAATGAAATCGGAGGGCGCAACAACGGAGCCGTCCGGTCGGATCCACCGCGCCAGCGCCTCGACGCCAGCCAGTTCACCCGTGGCCGTGGACTGCTGTGGCTGGTAGTGAGCGACAATTTGCCCGGTATCGATAGCGCCGCGCAGCTCGGCTTCCAGGTCGAACTTGTGCCTTGCCCGGTAGCGCATTTCGCTGTGGTAATAGGTGATTGCATGGTCGATGCTGCGAATGGAACGATGCAGCGCCGCCTCGGCGCAACGGAAGACAGACTTGGCGTCCCGCCCGTGAACCGGATGCCAGGACACGCCGACCGCCGCCTTGAGGAACAGGTCGCGGCCGTTGATCAGGAAGGGCTCCTCCACGGCCTGCTTGACCATTTCCGCAAGGTCTCGAATTTCGATATCCGACTCAATACCGGGCACCACGACTGCGAACTCATCGGCGCCGGAACGGCCGACGATGGCCCGCGCGCCGCCGCTGTCTTCAGCGAAAGTGCGGCTCAGTCGATTCGCGACAGAACGCAACAGCTCCGTGCCGGCGTCGTAGCCCATCGTTTCATTGATGAAGCTGAAGCGATCGATATCGAGTAACACGACAACCGTGTCACCCTCTTCTTCTTCGCCCGTATTGATCAGGTTCTTGAGTTCTTCAATGAGCAGCAGCTGGTTCGGGAGTCGTGTGACGACATCGAAGTAGGCGATCTTTTGCAGAGCGGCTGTGCGTTCCTCCACGCGGCGCTCGAGGTCTTCATTGGCGAGGCGCAGCGCCCGGTCGGCATGCCATTTGCCACACAAGGCCGCCGCGAGCTGCCTGCACTCGACCCCGTGGAACGGTTTGCGAAAGAAGAAGACCTTGTCGGCCGGCGGAATTTTCTTGCCCAGGTGTTCCGGATGCGCGTCCGGCGATCCCGAGACAATCACGATGTTCACATACGGATCGAGCGCCCGGATCTGCTGCGCTGTTTCCAGGCCGCCTATGCCGGGCGGCAGGTCCAGCTCGAGAAACACCGCTGCAAACGGCTGGTTTCTTTCCAGCGCATGACGCACTGCGTCGATCGCCGTGTCGCCCTGGTTGCGCGAGTGGACCTCAAATCGCGGGTTGTGCTCGACATCGGATTCTTCGCCGAGCAGCACCTTCTCCAGGTCGGTGAGCGTGTCGGTCGCGTTCGCCGGCTCGAAGTCCTCGCCCAGGCAGGCGACGTACTTCTCCACCTGGCCGGCGTCGGTATCGACGACCAGTACACGATTCGACGATGTGTGCGGGGCTTCGTTCATCGGGCAAGCGATTTGACAATAAGAACCGTAGTTTACGGAGCCTGCGGGCCGCGAAACGTGATGCAGCGCACCTTCCGGCGTATTCCAGCACACGGTCCGAAATGCGATATGACCGGCCATGATGTCGCGTTTCCCGGTTTCCGCCTGGTTCGACAAGCGGCCAGGACCGCCGTGTTGTGATACCTTACGCGGCGTAAAATCAGCCCTTTAAGAGCGAGACAATGCCCCTTTTCAAACGCACGCTCAGTGAGTTCATCTTCCGGCGCTTCATGCTCAAGCACTACGCCTCGAACCTGCTCGTCGACATGAACCTCGAAGCCAAACAGCAGACGCTGGACTACATCAAGGCCAACATGGTCGACGCGCCCTTCTTCGAGAAACATCCCGCCCTCGTCGAATACACGCTGGGCCAGGTTCGCCGGGAGGGCCTGCACCTGGAATTCGGTGTCGGTCGTGGCAAATCCATGCGCTGGATCGCGCCCCGGGTAGACGGCACGGTGTATGGCTTCGACTCGTTTGACGGTATCCAGGAATACTGGAACGGCAACCCGGTCGGCGCTTTTGCGCAGAAGAAGTTGCCCAAGGTGCCGGCTAACGTGGAGTTCAAGATCGGGTACTTCGATGCGACCCTGCCAGGCTTCCTGGAAGAACACCCCGACCCGATCGCGTTCCTGCACGTCGACTGCGACCTGTATTCGTCCACCGTGACCATTTTCGAGGCACTCGGCAGTCGCTTGCAGCCCGGTGCCATCGTGTTGTTTGACGAGTACTACAATTTCCACCGCTGGCAGGAGCATGAGTTCAAGGCGTTCCAGGAATTCGTGGAACAGAGCGGCCTCAAGTACGAATACATCTGTTTTTCCGTGACCGGGCAACAGGTGGCCGTGCGTATTCTCGAAAACCCGCTGTACAAGGGCTAGGCCGGCCGATGCCCATTCGGTCCCTGTGCATTACGGAAAGCGCCGATCGACCGTCGATTGCGACCTTCATCGGTATGCACAACGCCGGCATTGAGGTCACGGTGGTGTGCCCTGACGATCATCCAAACCACAAGATACTGGCCGACGCCGGTGTACCGACCGTCGACATCCGCCTGCCAACCAATTTCAACAAGGACGGCATCGCCGCTTTGCGCGCGGAACTCGTGCGTGGCCGCTATCACATCATGCACACGTACAATAACAAGGCCGTCAGCAACGGCCTGCGCGCGTGCAAGGGCCTCCCGGTCAAGGTCGTCTGCTACCGTGGCATCGTCGGTGCCGTGAGCTTCCTCGACCCGATGTCATGGATGCGCTACCTCAACCCGCGCATCGATCGCATTATCTGCGTGGCAGATGCGATCCGTCGCCACTTCCTCGAAATGCAGCCCGCTTTTCTGCGCATGCCGCCCGAGCGGCCCGTAACGATTCACAAGGGCCACAAGCTCGAGTGGTATACCGCGACACCGGCGGACCTCACCGAGTACGGCATCCCGGCAGGCGCATTCGTCGTCGGCTGCACGGCGAACTATCGCCCGCGCAAAGGCATCGACTACCTGGTTGAAGCGATCGAACGGCTGCCACGGGATCT
Source organism: uncultured Gammaproteobacteria bacterium (assembly GCA_963698895.1). Lineage (GTDB taxonomy): Bacteria > Pseudomonadota > Gammaproteobacteria > Steroidobacterales > Woeseiaceae > UBA1847. The sequence continues at coordinate 293,144 of CAVOSO010000008.1, forward strand.
GCCCGTCCATCTCATGCTCGTCGGCCACATGGACGCGGCCAGGCTGACGCGACGTATCGAACGAAGTCCCGTCAAGGCACGCATACATCGCGTCGGTTTCGTCACCAACGCGCCCGAACTCAGCGCGGCCTGCGATGTATTCTGCATGCCATCCACAAAACGCGAAGGACTGGCACGGGCAATTATCGAGGCGATGGTCTACGAGGTAGCCCCGGTGGTCACGGACAGCGGCGGCAGTCCCGAGCTCGTTGAAGATGGCGTTTCCGGGTTCGTCGTGCCACCCAGGGATGCCCAGGGGCTTGCCGATGCGATCGAAAAACTTTATCGCGACAATGACTTGCGGCGACGAATGGGTAAGGCGGCACGTGAACGCATTGCAACGGCGTTCCGAAATGAAGACACTGTCAGGAAGACGATTGCCCTGTACAAGGAACTCGTGCCAGATCCGGATTAGCTCGACCAGGAGGGGGACCAGGTCATGCCTGCACAAGTAGAACGCAATCACGAAGAAATGCCCTTTGTGGCACCCTGCAGAAAGCTCTCGCCGTGGGCCCCGTTTCGCTGGGTACGGCTCGGCATCCGGGACCTGGTGCGGGCACCGCAACACAGCATGGCCTATGGCCTGACCGTTGCGCTCCTGATCGGTATCGTCTGCCTGCTCGCCTGGTTCCGTGGCAGCCAGTGGTTCATGTTCGCGATGATCGGTGGCTTCGTATTCCTGGCCCCACTCACCTGTATCGGACTCTACGCGATCAGCGCGCAGCTCGAGCGCGGCCAGCAACCGCTCATGGCACGCAGCGCGCGAGCCGCCTGGAAACGCCACTTCGGCAACGAGATGATCTTCGCGCTGGCGCTACTCGTGATCTTCCTTGTCTGGGCGCGTGCTGCCGTCATGGTCAGCGTCTTCTTTCCCACCGATGGCAATCCCTCTTTCAATGACTGGGTGATGTACCTCGGGTTCGGCTCGGCTGTAGGCGCCGTCTTCGCGGCGGTTACGTTTTCGGCGAGCGCATTCTCACTGCCCATGATCATGCATCGCAACGTTGACAGCATTACGGCCATCGTTACCTCGATCAACGCCGTTCTGCGCAACAAGCGAGCCATGATGATCTGGTTGTCGATCATCGTCCTGTCATTGCTGATCGGTGTTGCCACGGCCTTCGTGGGTTTGATCGTCATCGTGCCAGTCATCGGCTACGCAGCGTGGCATGGCTACCTCGAAACGATTGTCGCCGACGACTTTCCGCGACACGACAACGGCATTACGTCGGTGCCGCGTTCGGCAGAGGCCGAGAGCAGCGAGCAACCCGGATGAAAGTCGAGAACCCGACATCACGCGACATCGCGGAACTGGCGGGTGTCTCACAGGCGACGGTCTCCCGGGCCCTGCGCAATTCGCCACTGGTTCGCGCCGATACCCGGGAAAAAATCCAGAAGATTGCGCGCGACCTCAACTATTTTGTCAACCGCAATGCCGCGGGACTGCGGACGCAACAGAGCAACACGATCGCGTTACTCCTCTTCGATGAAACCGAAGGCCAAGACGCGCAAATCAATCCGTTCTTTCTGTCGATGCTCGGCTACATTACGCGCGCGGCGGCCGGACGCGGCTACGACGTGCTCATCTCGATGCAGCAACTGACCGACGACTGGCATATCGAGTACCAGGCAAGCAATCGCGCAGACGGCCTCATCCTGCTCGGCTACGGTGACTACGTGACCTATCACGAGAAGCTCTCGGCACTGGCGCGCGCCAATACACGCTTCATGATCTGGGGCCCAAGGATCGACGATCAGCCCGGACACTCGATCGGCTGCGACAACGTCGACGGTGGCTACAAGGCAACGCGCCACCTGCTCGACCAGGGCCGCAGGCGCATCGCTTTCCTCGGCAGCACATCACGGCGCTCGCCGGAGCTCGCCTCCCGGTATGACGGCTATTGCAAGGCGCTGCACGAGGCAGGCATCGAACGGGTCGACAACCTGCGGGTCGATGCGATGAGCTCCGAGGGAGAAGGCTATCGAGCCGTTCTCACCCTGCTCGCACGCGGCGCAGCATTCGATGCCATATTCGCGGTCACGGATGTGATCGCGATCGACGCCATGCGGGCGCTCGAGGACAACGGGTACGCTATTCCGGCAGACGTCGCGGTGGTGGGCTTCGACGACATTTCGCTCGCCGGGCATGTCACACCGGCCCTGACGACGGTGCGCCAGGATATTCGACAGGCCGCGGAAGCTCTCGTGCATGGCATCGTCGGCCTTATCGAGGGTACGCCGGTCGAGTCCTCCCTGATGGTGCCCCGCCTTGTCGTCAGGGCATCGTGCGGCGCGCTCTAGCCTGCAGCCGATCCAACTCGCCCAGCAGCCGGGCATTCGTCACGGGTTGCTCGAACAGCAGCACGCGAACACCGTGCGGCGGCACGCTGACCGATAAGCTCGCGTTATCGTCCTCGACCAGGAAACTCTCGCCCGTGAAGGCATCGGTCCACGTGCCGGCGCTCAGGCGTTGCGTCACGTCAACCGCGGTCGGGCTATTACCCTTGTTAAGTACGACCAGCGCTGTTTGCGCGGCCCCTTCTTTCTCGTAGACGCGGAAGAACACGGCGATATCGCCTCGCAGCAGTGCGTTGACCTGCAAGCCCCGCTGCAGCGCCACCGAGTTCCTGCGGATGTTTGCGATGCGGGTCAGTGCTGCATGGATCGGATGCGATTGCGCACGGTCGACGTTCTCCTGGCCGAAGTAGTTGCGGTTGCCCGTGTGCTCGTTGGTCCCCGCCTGGAAGCCGATTTCCGAACCATAGTAGACGACGGGTATACCGCGACTCGTAAACAGCCAGTTATTGGCATCGATGAAACCATCCTGGTCGGCTGCCATCCTGTCCATGTCGTGATTGTCGTAGAACGTCATCAGGTTGTAAGGATTGTCGTACAGGCCCGAATCCAGGTGCAGGTAGGCGGACAGTTCGCCGTAACCCGCACCGTCTGCAAATACGCGGTTCATCGCCTGCTTGCCCGGGAAATCGAGGACGCTGATCCGCCCGTTCTCCGGCCAGGTGTTCGGCGCAATGTCGGCAGCGTCATAGTCGAAATTCTCCGCGAACATAAAAAGCCCCGGGCGCTTTTCACGGATCCGGTCGCTGAACGCTTTCCAGTACGCGTGCGGCATGTGCGCAATCGTATCGATACGGAATGCCGCAACGCCCTGGTCCAGCCATTGTGAGTAGGCGGCCACGAAGTACTCGAGCACGTCGGGATTGTCCTGGTCCAGGTCGGATAATTCGCCAAGCCCCGGCTTCCGGTTGTAGAACGCGTGCAGCGGATTCTCTGCGTCCAGTTCTGTCGGATGCAGGTTTTGGTGATCCGCGACCAGCACGCCAGCCGCGTCATACAACTCACCGAACTTCGGTTGGTCCTCGGGCATCGTGTAGGCGGGCGAACCGTGGTTGCAGACGACGTCGAGGATGTACTTCAGTCCGTACTCGTTGCGCAGCGCTTGCGTGAAGTCCGCGAAGTCGAGCCCTGCCGACACGAGGTGCTCGTCGACCTCGAAAAAGTTCACGCCCCAATAACCATGAAACCCGGACTTGCCGCGATCACCGCCCGGTCCCCTGCCCGGCACATGGCTTCCGGTAAACGCCTCGTCCGGATTGTCGACGATCGGCGTGGTCCAGACCGCCGTAAACCCCATATCCGCGATGTACCGGGCGTTGTCCAATACGCCTTTGAAGTCGCCACCGAGGTAGCCGATGTTCGCGGGTTCGTAGCCCGGCACGTGAATCGGCCGGTCGAACGTGCGCGTCTCCGGTCCACCGCCCTGCCCCGGGTAGTTGTTGGCCGGATCGCCATCGACGAAGCGGTCGGTCAGGAGAAAGTACACGGCCTCCGACGCGAACGGTTCCAGCGTGCCAAAGTACTCGCGTGGCGCATTGTCCGAGCCTGGCGCGGCTGCGCACGCACCTAGCAACGAGGCACAGGCAATGACCGCAAGACGCTTCATGCCGCGGGCTCCGCCGACTTGTCGACGAGCAGCGTCACCGCACCGGCGATCAACAGGGACACGCCGCCGATCACCAGGCCAAAGATCGGCTGGAGATCGAACAACTCGCGCAGCAGCAGGCCAAGAATACTCGCCGCGACCAGCTGGGGAATAACGATGAAGAAGTTGAAGATGCCCATGTACACGCCCATCTTGTGAGACGGCAGGTTGTTAGACAGCAGCGCATAGGGAAGTGACAGGATCGACGCCCAGGCGAAGCCGACACCAACCATCGGGATAAGCAGCAGGTAGGGATCTCTTATGAAGTAGAAGCTGATCAACCCAAGCCCGCCAAGAGCGAGATTGACGAGGTGACTCATGCGGCAACCCAGGCGATTGGCTGCAAACGGGATCACGACAGCCGCCAGTGCCGCGAACAGGTTGTAGGAGCCGAACAGCACGCCATTCCAGTCCGCACCGTCATTGTAGGCAGCCGATGTGACGTCGGTTGCGCCAAAGTGGTAGCTGGTTACGGCGGACGTCCCGTAGATCCACATGGCGAACATCGCGAACCATGAGAAGAACTGCACAACCGCGAGCTGCCGCATGGCTCGCGGCATGTGAAACAGGTCATGCATGATTTCGTAGAAGCCGTTGCGCGTCGCTCCCTTGTTCTGAAACAGGGCCACGAGAAGCTGAAATACGCCGAAAACCGCAATGCCGCCGGCAAGTATGTAGAGCTCCTTGTCGAGGCCGCCCCGGGTGATCCAGAAAAGGAACACCGCCCCGACGAGCAACCACACAATCCCGCCGTTGCGATATTTCGATGCCGCCCGCAATGACGTGTCGTCAACCACGTGTTCGGCCGGGCGTGCAGCGTCGAATTCGGCGAGCTGTTCGGGCGAGTACTCCCGCGTGCTGAACACGGTCCATGACACGGCCAGCAGGAACGCCGCACCGCCGACATAGAAAGCAATCTTGACGGATTCCGGGATTTCTCCAGCCGGGGCCGTGTTGCTGATGTCGAGCCAGTTGGTCATGACCCATGGCAGCGCGGATGCAATGACCGCGCCGATGCCGATGAAGAACGTCTGCATCGCGAACCCGGACGTGCGTTGTTTCTCGGGAAGCATGTCGCCCACGAATGCCCGGAACGGCTCCATGGACACGTTGATGCTGGCGTCCATGATCCATAGCATGCCGGCGGCGAACCACAGGTACGGGGAGTTCGGCATAACGAACAGTGCCAGCGACGCGAGAATCGCACCGACGAGGAAGTAGGGGCGCCGACGACCGAGACTGTTCCAGGTCCGGTCGCTCATGTAGCCGATGATCGGCTGCACGATCAGCCCGGTCAGTGGCGCTGCGACCCAGAGGATCGGGATCTCGTCGACCGATGCACCCAGGGTCTGGAAGATCCGGCTGACGTTGGCATTCTGCAGCGCGAATCCCATCTGGATACCGAGGAATCCGAAACACATGTTCCAGATTTGCCAAAAACTTAAGACGGGCTTTTGTTTCATTCTTCTATTGCCTCTTCTCGTGGCCTGAATCGGATCGCAGTCCCACCCCCGGCGGCCAATTGCAGTTCAAGCGTGGAATCCCGCGTGAGTACCTTGCGTTCGATTTCAATCGCGTATGGATTATCTTCCCAGTGCGCCGTATCGCCGTCACGATAAATCTCGCCAACGTAGGTGATGCCGTCGTCGAGCATGGTGAGCGGCACCGACACGTTGCGCGCTTCCTCGTCGGTGATCGCACCCAGGTACCAGTCCGCGCCGCCGCGCTCACGCCGCGCAACGACGACAAAGTCGCCGACCACACCGTCGAGGGCAATGGATTCTTCCCAGTCGGTCGGCACGTCGACGATGAACTGAAAGGCGTCGGGCCGTGCCATGTAGTGCTCCGGCAGGTCGGGAACCATTTGCATCGGACTGTACAGCACAACATACAGTGCGAGCTGCTTCGCGAGTGTCGTCAGGATGCGCTTCTGTATGCCCTCGCGAACCGGGTGCAGATCGAACATGCCGGGCGTGAAGTCCATCGGCCCGCCGAGCATTCGGGTATGCGCCAGTATCACCGTGTGCTCGGGCGGATTCGGCACCTGGCCCCAGATGGCGAACTCCTGCCCTCGTGAGCCTTCCCGGGTCAGCCAGTTTGGATACGTACGACGCAGACCTGTGTCCTTGACGGGCTCGTGCGTATTGACCGACACGCGGCGCCTGGCGGCTGCCCGTACGTTGCGCAACAGGTGGTCGACGTGGTACTGGCTGTCGTGCCACACATGCGCTTCCTCGCCGTTCGCCCCAAGACCCAGCAACCGGCCTGCATCGGCGACATAGCCTGTCTTTACCTGGGGGATCCCGGCGCGCGCCAACACGTCCAGCGCAGCGTCCATCTGCGCCTCGTAGGACGGCACGTCGCCGTAGGTCTCATGGTGACCGATCAGGTACACGCCACGCTCACGCGCGTAAGCAGCAACGCCCGCGAGATCGAAATCGTCGTAGGCTTCGGTGTAGCTGAACGGCCCGTGCCATCCCTGGTTCCACCCCTCCACGAGCACACCCGCGAAACCGTGGTCCGCGGCGAAGTCGATGTACTGCTGCGCGTTCTCCGTGGTCGCGCCGTGGCGTGGCCCCGCCTCCCAGGTCTTGAGCCCGAGGTGCATCTCCCACCAGATACCCACGTACTTGCCCGGCCGAACCCAGGACACGTCGCCGAGGGCATTCGGCTCATTCAGATTCAATACCAGGTCCGAGTTCAGAAGCCCGCTGGCGTTGTCGGCGATCTGGATCGTGCGCCAGGGTGTCACGAAGGGTCGCGTCGTGCTTACGGCAATACCGCCCGACCAGGGACGCAGCCTCGTCCGAAAACCACCGTCTGCCGTTGGCGTCAGCGCATAGGCGGCATAGTCGACAAGCGCCGCCTCGTGAACGGCGACGTGCACGCCGTCGTCCCGGACAACGGTCACGGGCGTGTGCGCGGCGCCCACGTCCCCGAGTGGCGTTTTCTCGTACAGGTGCTCATAGCGGACCTTGCCGTCCGCCGGTTGCCACCAGGCTGACGCCGGGCCTTGCAGGTTGATCTCGGTCAACTCGGCCCTGATCGCGACCGGGCCGTCGCCGTCCACTTCGTAGCGAAAGCCCGTGCCATCATCGAAGACCCGGATGCGCACCCGGAAATTCGCACCCTCCGCACTCGCCAGGCTGACAAGCATCTCGTTGTGCCGGTCGCGCACGACACGGCGCTCACCCCAGGGCTGCTCCCAGGTCCCGTCGTACGTTGCGCGCTCGATGGCTGCTATTCGATACCGGGCCTCACCGGTTCCGCCCTCGAGGAACTCGAGGCCCAGCCGGGACCAGCCGACGATGCTCTTGCCCCGGTAGCGCATCTCGTACCCGGGGCGACCCCGGGTATCGATACTGACACTGACCTCGATGGCCCCGTCCGGCGAGTACACGCCCGCCGACGGGAAGCAGCCCGCGATCAACAGCGTGATGACGGTGAACAGGGTCGCGGCCGCGCCTATTGTGGGGAGTCGTCCTGGCATTCCGTCGATTCTAGCAATTCATTGAATTTCAACGGGCTTCCTGCAAACGTATTCATCCCCGGAAATAGCGCCAAATGCTTATATTTGTTCCCAAGACCTAGGGTGGTGACATGAAACGAAACCTCGTAATTGCGACAGGGCTCCTGCTCCTTGCGGCCTGTTCGGCCGATGAATCACACACCGTGGGCGACGACGGCATCGATCGCGTTGAACCGCCGTTCTGGTGGGCCGGGTTCAAACACCCTGAACTGCAACTGCTGGTCCGTGGTGACGACCTGGCCGGGTTCACGCCGAGCGTCGCCACACCGGGAGTCTCGATCGCGCGCGTCGAGCGAGGGGACAACCCCGACTACCTGTTCGTCTATCTCGACATTGGCGCCGCAGATCCCGGCACGTTCGATATCGTCTATACGAACGGCGACGAACAGCTTGTCCAGCGCTACGAATTGAGGGAACGCGAGCCGGGCCGGGTCGGTACCTACGACAGCAGCGACGTCATATACCTTATTACGCCGGATCGTTTTGCCAACGGCGATCCTGCCAACGACAACGTCGATGGCTATGCCGACCGGCTCGCTCGTGACGATGATTACGGACGGCACGGCGGTGATCTCGAAGGCGTCCGCCAGCATCTCGACTACATTGCGGAGATGGGCTTCACGCAGATCTGGCTGAACCCGGTCCTCGAGAACGCGATGGACAGATGGTCCTACCACGGCTACGCCATCACCGATTATTACAGGGTGGACCCACGCTTCGGCAGCAATGAAAGCTATCGTGCCCTTGTCGACGAGGCCCGCGGCAAGGGCATTGGCATCATCATGGACATGGTCGCAAACCACTCGGGCAGCGCGCACTGGTGGGTGGACGAAATGCCGACCAGGACCTGGCTCAACAATCCGGACACACGCGAGATCACGGTGCATGCCCGCACGACCAACCAGGATCCCTACGCCTCCGAGTTTGACAAGGCGGCCCATGCCGACGGCTGGTTCGTGGAAACGATGCCGGATCTCAACCAGCGTGACCCCTTGCTCGCCGACTACCTGATCCAGAACTCGATCTGGTGGATCGAGTACGCGGGGCTCTCGGGCATCCGCCAGGACACCTACCCCTACCCCGACAAGCACTTCATGGCCACGTGGAGCCACCGCATCATGCAGGAATACCCCGACTTCAACATGGTCGGCGAAGAATGGAGTGCCAGCCCCAACGTGGTCTCGTACTGGCAGCGTGGCAAGCAGAACGCCGATGGTTACGTGTCGTCGCTGCCCGGCGTCTTCGACTTTCCCCTGCAGATAGCGCTGGAGAAAGTGCTGACCTCGGATGAGCCGCCCTGGGGCAGCATCTGGACGCCCGTGTACGAACTGCTGGGCCACGACTACCTGTATCCCGAGCCCATGAACCTCGTCATCATGCCGGACAACCACGACATGAGCCGGCTATTCACCCAGGTCGGTGAGGATGAAGACCTGTGGCGCATGGCCATGGTGTTCTACGCGACGATGCGCGGCGTTCCGCAAATCTACTACGGCACCGAGATCCAGATGTCGCACCCTGGCACAGACAGCCATGGCGCGATTCGGGCGGAATTCCCGGGCGGTTGGCCGGACCACAAAGTAAACGCGTTCACGGGCAAGGGCCTGGATAAGCGGGAACGCGCGGCCCGGGAATTCGTGCGCGAATTGCTGCAATGGCGCAAGGAAAAAGATGTGATTCACCACGGCAAGCTCATGCAATTTACGCCGATGGGCAATGTGTACGCCTATTTTCGCTACGACGACGATGAGACGATCATGGTGATCTTCAACCTCGGCGAAGACGAGGTGGATGTCGATCTCGCACGCTTCGACGAGCGTCTGCAGGGAGCGACTCGCGCACGCAATGTCCTGGACGACGACACACTCGACCTGGGCGACTCCGTGGAGCTTGGGGAGAGATCCGTCCTGCTGCTTGAAATCGATCACCAGGAAAGGAGCCGCCCGTGAAACGTATTGGCGCAGTACTGCTCACGCTACTCGCGGCGGGCAGCGCCTGGGCGGGGTTTGGCGAGTACCAGGGCTATGCGGCGGCGAACGCTACGCTGACGGTTGCAACCACGCGGGGAACGCTGCGCATCGCCGCCGTCGATGACGCCGCTTTCGAGGTGCACTACCTCGAAGAGGGCGTAAAGCAACTGCCCTCTTTCGCACTGGCGCCGCGGGACCGTCAGTTTGCGACGAGCCTAAGCGAAACGGACGAGACCTTGTCCTTCGCAACAGACGGCCTGACCGCCGTGCTCGACAAGGCCACGCTCCGGGTTGCCTTCCTGCGCGATGGCAAGCCGCTCGTGGAGGAAGAGCAGGGCTATTTCGCGAACGAGAACGAGCGGGGCTTCCGCTTTGTCCTCGAGGACGGCGAGAAAATTCTTGGCGGCGGCCAACGCGTGCTCGGCATGGACCGCCGCGGCAAGCGCATGCCCCTGTACAACAAGGCACATTACGGTTACACGACCGAGTCCAACCAGATGTATTACAGCCTGCCGGCCATCATGTCGTCGGACAGGTACATGATCGTGTTCGACAACTCGGCCAGTGGCTGGCTGGATATCGGCCACACGGAACCCGACGTGCTGCAGTTCGAGGCCGTTGGCGGCAGGACGTCCTACATTGTCGTTGCCGGGAACACGTACCCGGAACTCATCGGGAACTTCACCGACGTAACGGGCAGGCAGCCGTTACCGCCGCGCTGGGCCTTCGGCAACTTCGCATCCCGCTTTGGCTACCGTTCCGAGAAGGAAGCGCGCCATGTCGTACGGCGCTTCCGGAAACTCGAGATTCCGCTCGACGCGATCGTCCTCGACATCTACTGGTTCGGCCCGGACATCAAGGGCCACATGGGCAACCTGGACTGGGATCGTGAGGCGTGGCCGACGCCCGAAGACATGGTGGCCGATTTCGCGGCCGACGGGGTTCGGACGATCGCCGTCACCGAACCCTTCATTCTCAGCACCTCCAATCGTTGGCAGGATGCCGTCGACAAGCAGGTACTGGCGCGCACGCCTGACGGCGAGCCCTACCGCTTCGATTTCTACTTCGGCAATACGGGCCTGATCGACGTCTTCGACGAGAAGGCGGCCGACTGGTTCTGGCAGCCGTACGCAATGCTGTTCGACCAGGGTATCGCGGCGACGTGGGGTGACCTCGGCGAACCGGAGGTCCATCCCGGCGATGCGCTGCACCGGCTTTCGGCGACCGGCATCGAGGCAAGCGGTGACGAAGTTCACAACGCCTACGGCCACGAGTGGGCGCGCATGGTCTACGAGCGGCAGGTCGAGAAATACCCCGACATGCGCTCGATGAGCATGATGCGCTCCGGTTTCGTGGGCTCCCAGCGCTATGGCGTCGTGCCGTGGACCGGCGACGTCAGCCGCGCATGGGATGGCCTCAAGCCGCAGGTCGAACTGGCGCTGCAAGGTGGCTTGTTCGGGCTCGCGTACATGCACTCGGATCTCGGCGGCTTTGCCGGCGGCGAGACGTTCGATCGGGAAATGTACATTCGCTGGCTGCAGTACGGGGTGTTCCAGCCCGTCTATCGTCCGCACGCGCAGGAACACATCGCGGCTGAGCCCGTATTTCACGATCGCAAGACGCGCAACATCGTGCGCGATTTCATCGACCTGCGTTACCGGCTGATGCCCTACAACTACACACTGGCCTGGGAAAACAGCACGACCGGAATGCCGTTGATGCGGCCGGCATTCTTCGAAGACGAATCGATGCCGTGGCTGATCGATTTCAAGGACATGTATTTCTGGGGCGACGCATTTTACGTCAAGCCCGTCACGGACCCGGGCGTAGAAACGGTCGACACGTTGATTCCCCCCGGGGCGTGGTTCGATTTCTGGACCGACCAGCGCTACGAGGGCGGGAACCGGGTCGATGTCCCGGTGACGCTGCGGACGATTCCCGTATTCGTACGTGCCGGTTCGTTTGTCCCGATGACACCGCCGATCCAGTCAACGCAGGACTATTCGAGCGAGCGACTGACGCTGCACTACTATGCCGATGCGTCCGTACGGGAAGCGTCCGGCCGCATGTATGACGACGACGGCAAGAGTCGCACGAGCATCGAAGACGGCAACTACGAACTGCTCGAGTTCGACGCCAAACACGTCGGCGACGCGCTCCGCATCGAGTTTCTCCGCAAGGGCGGCAGCTACGAGGGCATGCCGGCCGTCCGGGACATCGAACTGGTCATTCACAATTGGACCGGACCGGTGGATACGGTCACGTTCAACGGCAGCCCCGTCAAGGCAAGCAAGAAGCGGGATACGTTGACTGCCCGGCTGCGCTGGGACCATGGGCCGGCGAAACTCGAAGTCAACGGCACGATCGAGGCCGGCGGGAAACCCGTGGTGTACCAGGTCTGGACGCGCCTCTTCGGCAACAAGAATACGACCAACAAGCCCTGGGGAACGATTGCCGAGAACGGTGTGGGCAAGTTCAGCGACTTCACGACCGCGGCACTGCAAGGCATCCGTGAACTCGGTGTCAGCCATATCTGGTTCACAGGCGTGCCGCACCACGCACTCGTCGGTGACTACTCGGCATACGGCATCAGCGACGACGACCCGGATGTCGTCAAGGGACGCGCGGGTTCCCCCTACGCCGTGAAGGACTACTACAACGTCAATCCCGACCTCGCCGACGATCCGGCGCGGCGCCTCGAGGAGTTCGAAGCCCTGATCGAGCGCACGCATGCCAACGGCATGAAGGTGATCATCGACATCGTGCCGAACCACGTTGCGCGGCGGTACGAATCGATCAGTCGTCCTGATGGTATCGACGATTTCGGCGCCAATGACGACACGTCGGTCGAGTGGGCGCGCGACAACAACTTCTACTACGTCGTTGGCGAAGACTTCGAACTCCCGGACTTCCCGGAGCACTACCGGCCGCTCGGCGGCGAACAACACCCACTGAGCGACGGGCATTTCGACGAATCGCCGGCGAAATGGACCGGTAACGGCGCGCGCGTTGCCAAGCCCGAGTTCATGGACTGGTTCGAGACCGTCAAGATCAACCACGGCGTGCGGCCTGACGGCAGCCATGCCTTCGACAGCCTGCCCGACGACGCCCGTGACTGGAGCAATGCCGAGCATGTCGCGTTCTGGGCGGATAAGGACGTACCCGACAGCTGGCTGAAATACCGGCAGATCACGGAGTACTGGCTCGCGAAGGGCGTCGATGGCTTCCGCTACGACATGGCGGAGATGGTCCCGGTCGAGTTCTGGAGCTACCTGAACACGAACATCCTGCGGATCAACCCGGACGCGTTCCTGCTCGCCGAGGTCTACAACCCGGACCTCTACCGCGACTACCTGCAGCTCGGCCGCATGGGCTACCTGTACGACAAGGTCGGTCTCTACGATGCGCTCAAGCCCGTCATGCAGGGCAAGGCTTCGACCGACACGCTCGCGCCCGTGCACGCCAAGGTGCTGGACATCGAGGAACACATGCTGCATTTCCTCGAGAATCACGACGAGGAGCGGATCGCGAGCGCCAACTTCGTCGGCGACGGTCACCTTGGCAAACCCGGCATGGTCGTCTCGGCGCTGATCAGCCGATCTCCCACGATGCTCTACTTCGGCCAGGAGGTCGGCGAGGAAGGCGACCTCAATGACGCCAGCTTCAACCAGCCGCCCAAGCTACGCACGACACAGTACGACTACTGGGGCGTACCCGCACACCAGCGCTGGATGAATGACGGGAAATTCGATGGCGGCGCGCTCGGCAAGGACGAGAAGTCCCTGCGCGATTTCTATGTACGCCTGATGACGTTCAGCGCCGGGAACGTCGCGTTGACCGGTGACTACGCGCATATCCCCGTCGACAACGACCGCGTGTTTGCCTTTGCCCGCTGGAGCGGCAGCGAGCAACTGATCGTCATCAGCAATTTCGATGCGAGCGAGGCGCAGGAACTTGTCCTTGACCTGCCTGCGAACATTGTCGCGGCGCTGGGCCTCGATGCGGGACGCCGGGCGCTCGCGGAACAGCTGTACGGCGGTGCCGACAATGCCATCGTCGTTGATCACGGCCTCGGCAGGATCGCGGTCCGGCTCGAACCGCTGGAATCCGTCGTCTACCGTATCGGTGGCGGCATGTTCAAGGCGCCCGACAACGCCCCGTTCATGGCTGACCTGCCCGGCTCCGGCGTCCTGGGCTCCCTGGTCTACTGGCACGATGTCATGTCTGAATTTCTCGACGAATCTCGCAACGTCGTTATCTGGCTGCCACCGGGCTACGAGGAAAATCCCGACAAACGCTACCGCGTCATCTACATGAGTGATGGCGAAAACCTCTTCGATCCGCGCATCGCGAGCTGGGGTGTGGACTGGGGAGTCGATGAGGCAATGATGCGCGGCGCCAATGCCGGCCGCTTCGAGCCGGCGATCATCGTCGGCGCCTGGAGTTCCGCGCGGCGCGGACTCGAATACTCGCCCTGGCATGACGCCCCCCGGTACGCACGCTTCCTCATAGACGAACTGATGCCGCGCATCAACGCGGAATTCCGCACGCTGACGGGCCCCGGCAATACGTCCGCGATGGGCTCGTCGATGGGCGGCCTGCTGTCCTACTACCTCGTCAAGAATCATGGTGACGTATTCGGTGCCTGCGGCTGCGTGTCGAGTCACTTCGCGCTCAACGAACGACTGTTTGCCGGGCCTGCCGAGCCGGATCCGCAGGCACTCGACCCGGCGCCTTACGTCGCTCGTGATATCGCTGGCGGCGACACGATCACGGGCGGGCGTTTCTTCTTCGACTACGGTACCGAAACGCTCGATGCCACCTACGAAGTCGATCACGCACCGGTCCTCGAGTGGTTCCGGGAGCAGGGCCTCGTCGAAGACCGGGACTTCCGGTTCAGGAAATACGAAGGAGCCGACCACAGCGAGCGGGCATGGCGTGCCCGGGTGCTCGACCAGCTCGAGTGGCTGCTCGGCGGCGACTAGGGCTGACTGATATAGACGACGGCCGAGCGGGCCGGAACGTCTATCTGCAGCGTGCCCGTTACGTCGGCAACCCGTTGGCCGGAAGCGCCAAACGAAGCGTCGAACGTCGTACCCGAGCGACCGGTATCCGCGTCGAGCTGTTGCGCTGCGGCCGAATAGTTGATCGCTACCACAGCAACAGCGCTCCCCTCTGTTCGCGTGAACAATAGCACGGGGTCGCCGGCGTTCGACTGCGCCGTGAGAACACCGGCGCCGATGACGGGATTCTCTGTCCGCAAGCGGTAGAGGGCGCGGTAATACTCAAGCAGCGAACCTGCGTCACCCTCTTCATCCGCCACGTTGTGCGTCGCGACATTGGCCGACAGGCCGCGGAACGGTGTCCCGGTCGTGAAGCCCGCCGTGACGGTATTGGCGGTCCAGCTCATGGGCGTACGCAATGCATGATCGCCCGTGAGGCCTGACGCGTTGGCCATACCGACCTCTTCACCGTAGTACGTAAACGGGTTGCGCGAGGACAGCAGGTAGGTCGCCGCCGCGAGCGCGTAGTGGTCGACATCCCCGTTTAGCTGGTTCCAGGGTCGATCGCCCGCAAAGCTGTCATGGTTGGAGAGTATCCAGGGCTGTGCGTCGCCCGCTACACCACCGAGCCCTGTGAGCAGGCCGCCGTCGACAGCGAAGTTGCGTACCGTGTTGAAGATCGAGCCCGGCACCTGGAAAGCGAACGCCCTGCCGCAGGATGTCGGGTCCGCGTATGCGGCCGGGTCATCGGGCGCCTCGCAAACCATGAAGCGTTTGCCGTATCCCGAGACGATGCCCAGGACGTTGTTGAGCAAAACGTGATTCTCGGGCTGGTTGTTCCACCCGGTCTGGCCGTTTTCGAACAACACGCCGACGGCGTCGAAGCGAAAGCCGTCCACACCCTTGTTGAGCCAGAATCGCAGGTTGTTTTCGTGGAAGGCGACAACCTCCGGATTCTCGAGATTGAAATCCGGCATCAGCGCCGAAAACACGCCGTAGTACCAGCCATTGCCATTGTTGCGCCACGGGTCGCCGGCAAACGTATTCCAGCCCTGGGGCCGGACGTCTTCCCAGACAAACCAGTCGTAACGTGCATTGGCGGGGCCCGTTGTCGCATCGAGGAACAGCGGGTTCGTGCTGGCCGCGTGATTCATCACGTAGTCGACGATGATGGCGATGCCCCGCGCGTGCGCTTCGTCGAGCAGCATTTCGAAATCGGCCATAGACCCGTAGTCGGTCTCGATCGCGCGGTAGTCCTCGACCGCGTAACCGTGATCGTTGTCCGCGCTCTCGAACACCGGCATCAGCCAGATACCCTTGATACCGAGCACCTGCAGGTAATCGAGTCGCGAGATCAGCCCTTGCAGATCTCCCATCCCGTCGCCATTCGAGTCCTGGTAGCCACGCACGTAAATTTCGATGAACGCGGCGGAATCGCTCCAGTCGGCAGGCAGCCCCGAATCCGACGCAGCGGGCGCCACCGCCGACAAGTCCAGGGAAGCCGACGCATCGCCGAGGGCCGCCAATGCTGCCTGCGCGGCGGCGAGACTTGCGTACGGCGTACCGATGTTGCCGTTCTGCGAAGCGACGGAGTCCTGCACGAGCCATACGTCGAAACCGAAGGTCCGCGGCACAAAGCTCATGTCATGCACGGGGCTCTTGAGATCGCCATTGTGCGCGATGAAATTCAGCGCCGCGGCCGAATCGACCAACGGGATCTCGAACACGGCGATGTCGTTCTCGATGCGATCCGGCAGCCGCGGCGATGCCCAGCCGGTGGCGACGCTGCCGCTGATCGCGTCGCCCCAGAGGTGCAATCCCCAGCCGTCGTAGGAAGGGTCTGCACGCAGGTAGTAGATCGTAACCGTGGCGACCGGCGGTGGCGGTTGCACGACCGGCGGAGAACCGCCGCCTCCGCCGCCACAGGCTGCCTGCAGCAGCAGGAGCGCCAGCAAAAACCCTCGCGCCCGCATTACCTGGCGCAGGTTTTGACGAACTCAGGGTACGGTTGCAGCTTGCCAACCGTTGCTTTGAAAATCGAACGGAGATTCTGCAGGTATTCCTTGACATCGGTCGTCGAGAGCGTATCCGCCATCGGATTGTATTGCCGCGGCACGAGGCCCTGCCCCAGCATGACCTGCAACCAGCCGATCTCGGTGAACAGCTCCTCGTCGATGCGATAGAGATGCCCGGACTCCGCGAACGATGCCATCTTGTTCTCCAGGTTGTCCGGTATGTCCATATGCTTCACGTGCTTCCAGAACGGCGTGTCCTCGCGCTCCGTCAGGTGGTAATGCAGGATGATGAAGTCACGGATGGCCTCGTACTCGTAACGCATGCGACGGTTGTACTCGCGTTGCCTGGCCGCGTTGTCGCCTTTTGTCGGGAAGACCTTCAGCAGATTGGTTATCCCGATCTGGATCAGGTGGATGCTCGTGCTTTCGAGCGGTTCGATGAAACCACTGGCAAGGCCGAGTGCGACACAATTGCGATGCCAGAGTTTCTCGCGGCAACCCGGTGTGAAACGGATTGAGAGCGGATCCTTAAGCGGCTCGCCTTCGAGATTGTTGAGCAACACCTGCGTAGCCTCATCTTCGCTCATAAAGCGATCGCTGAACACGTGGCCGTTGCCCGTGCGGTGCTGCAGGGGAATGCGCCACTGCCAGCCCGCGCCATGCGCGATGCTCTGCGTGTAGGGCCGTAACGACTGCGGCACGCTACTGGTTGGAACGGCAAGCGCCCGGTTACACAGGAGCCACTCGCTCCAGTCCTCGAAGCCGACGCCAAGTGTCTTGCTGAAGACCAGGCTGTTGAAACCACTGCAGTCGACAAAGAAATCGCCGGAGACTTCGCCACCATCGTCAAGTACCAGGGCCGTGACGTCACCGGATTCCGGATTCACGCGGACCTGCTCGATGCGGCCCTCGCGGCGCGTGACCCCCTGCTGCTCGCTCATCCTGCGCAGGAACTGCGCGTACAGGCCGGCATCGAAATGATACGCGTAGGAGATGCCGGCGAGTGGAGTCCCCTCTATTCCGGCAAGCCGGTTGAAGCGATTCGCGCGTGCCGCCGTGTTGTTCAGTGAGTACTCGGACAGCGGGCCGGCGACGCCCTCGGCAAGCCCTTTGAAGTAGACCTGCTGGAACGGGATCGCGCCGACCTTGCGGCCGATGTAGCCGAAGCCATGCAGATAACTGTCGCCGATCTTGCCCCAGTTCTGGAACTCGATGGCCAGCTTGATGGTCGCCTTCGTATCCCGGAGAAAGGCCTGCTCGTCGACGCCAGCGAGATCGTTGAACACCTGGATTGGCGGTATCGTGGCCTCACCCACGCCGACCGTGCCGATCGCGTCCGACTCAACCAGCTCGATCGTCACGGTGTCCCCCATCAGGCGACTGATCAGTACTGCGCTCATCCAGCCGGCGGTCCCGCCGCCCACGATGACCAGCTTATCGATCGCTTGTTCGTTCATGACCACTTCCCTGAATCAAAAAACCCCCGCCGGAAAACCGGCGAGGGTCAGTGTAACAACCAGTAAGCGCAAGTTTACCTTCTGTAGTTGAAGCCAAACATGTAGCTGGCGCCGTACGTGTGGTAGTTCTTGATCTTGGCCGAGTTGCCGTCCAGGTACTGGATGAACGGCTCATTCGTCAGGTTCGAACCCTGCAGGTAGAACGAGAGACCGTCGATCCAGATGTCGGATACATCGTAGGAGATCTGTGCGTCGACAATCGTCTCCGCCTTGGCCGTCGTCAGCTGGCGAGACAGGCCGATCGCGAATGACTCGGCAAGGAACTCGTCACGCTGGCGCACGCTGACGCGTGCCTGGAACCCGGCGTCGTTCTCGTAGTACAGCGTACCGTTGAGTACGGTCTTCGACAGGCCGGCCAATTCCAGTTTCGGGCTGGTCGGCGTTTCCTGCACTTCGGAGTCCGTGTAGGACGCACTCACGTAGGCGCCGAAGTGGCGCAGGCTGTCAGAGAACAGGTCGAAAGGAATGGAGGCAGAAAGCTCTACACCTCGAATCCAGCCGCCCTCGCCGTTGTCCGGCGCCGACACAAAACCTTCATCGAGTATTGGATCGATGATCGCCGGCAAATCGACGCCCGAGAAGTCGGTCAGGACTTGCTTGGTGTAGACGAAGTTCTCCAGCTCCTTGTGGTAGACGGACAACGCGGCGTATCCGGAATTGCCGAAATAGGTCTCCAGCGACAGGTCATACTGCCAGGCCATCCAGGGTTGCAGGTACGGGTTACCGCCGTTACCACCCCATGGCGAATCCTGGAGATCCGTCTCGTTGATGTTCTGCTCGTTGAACGAGAACTCGTTGCTGGCGCGCATGTCTTCCATCCGCGGCCGGGCGAGAATTCGAGCCAGGCCCATACGCAACTTCACATCGTCATTGATATGGAACGAGGCATTGATACTTGGCAGTGCCTCCCAGAAATCGGTTCCCAGGGTCACTTCATTGAACTCGATGCCCTGCGACGTCGTACCGGCCTGGGTACCGCTCGAAGTCTGGTCCGTGTAAACGACCTGTACGCCGAAGTTACCTGACCACCTCGAGGTCTCGAAGTTAGCCATGGCATAGAAGTTAGCCACGTCTTCCTCGATCGACCAGGTGTTCAGAGCAGCAGCAATCATGTTTTCCGGCGAGTAATAGTACAAACCCGAAGCGACAGCAGCACGCGCATTGAAACTTACAATGTCACCCACGCCGAGGAAGTCCAGACCGGTGTCGGGAACCAGCAGCGACGACGGCACCGGCACCGTGTTCGGGTAGTCGTTGAGCGTCAGGAAATAACCTTCACGCGTGTGTCCCTTGTTGCGCTCCGAGTAACGCACACCGAACTCGACGCTCGTGATCCAGTCGTCCTCGAGGAACTTCTCGGCGGCAAACTTGATCGCCGTCAGGTCGTCGGTCGACGTCTCGGTGTTACGGAAGCCGTCCTGGCTGTCACACTGCCAACCGAGGGCCTCGGTACACAGCGGGCCGCCCCAGCCGAGGTTGTCACCCAGCTCCCAGCTGCCATCGGCAAAGTTGGCATCGGTTGCGACCGACAGGCCATTGTCACCACCCATGGTGTAGGTGTAGGTGTGTGAGGGACCGGTCTGGCCGCGGCCCTGCGACAGGTAAACCTCGTGGGCCGAGTAGTCGCGTTCGGCATCCGACCAGCTGATGTCCGTCTCGTACTCCCAGTCGCCAGCCGTGTAGACAAGATTGAAACCAAGCGCTTTTGTCTCGACATCGCGATCGGAGAAATCGTTACGCGTCTGCGTACGCAGCCCGTTCCACGTGCCCTGCTGTACGAGGCCGTCGCTGCTGACGCTCAGGATATCCCGGTCGGCGGCCGTGTAGCCCGCAATCTCCGCACCACGCAGCGTCTGCTCGTCGTCGAACTTCGAGTAGAACACATCGACGCGGGCCTTCAGCTCGTCGGTCGGCGCGAACTCGACGACGCCGAGCAGGCCGTCTCTCGTCAGCTCGTTGGATTTAACGAAGGGCTTGATGCCGTCGATGAACAGGCCCTGGTCACCGTCAGCGTCGGTAACGTCGCTATAACCCCAGACGTGAATATATTCTTCCTGGATAGGCTGGAACATGCGCGAGTAGCCGAGGGCCCAGCCGATCGTGCCCTCGTCGTTCTGGCCGATCCAGGCGATGTTGGCGCGGTATCCCGTGTCTTCGGTGTCCGAGTTGAGCTTGCCCTCGTCGGCGAGTTCACCGCGCAGGCCGACAACCATTACCGGCTCTTTGTAGCTCAGCGGACGCACGGTCAGCATGTCGACCGTGCCGCCGACTGCCTGTGCCGTCAGCGCCGCATCGGGGGTCTTGTAGACCGTCGCGCCCGTAATGAGCTCGGACGGGAACTGGTCGTATTCGACAGCGCGGTTGTTGTCCGACGAGACGAGCTCACGGCCGTTCAACATGGTCGTTGTGAAATCAGGTGCGAGACCACGAATCGAGATCTTGTTGGCGCGACCGTCGAAACGCTGTGCGGCGAGGCCGGGCAAACGTGCCAGCGACTCGCCGATCGATGCATCGGGCAGCTTGCCGATGTCCTCGGCCGAGATCGACTCGACGATCGACGATGCATTGCGCTTGTTCGCGATGGAGTTCATCAGACTCGAGCGATAGCCGGTCGTGACGATCTCTTCGATGACTTCGTCTTCACCGGTGTCTTGGGCCAATGCGACCGCCGGGAGCATCATCGCGCCCGGTAGCGCGGCGGCGACGGCGAGCGAAACCGCCGTGCGCCGGATATTCAGAGTGAGAGTTGCTTCGTCCGAAGCCGGCTGTCGCCGATTCTTTGCCATTTTCATGCTCCCCAGGATACGTCTTCGAGTTATACGAGATTCACCGCATCTTATGAACGTGCCTTGCCGCCTGCAATGCAATGCATACGTATTCATACCCTGAATACGTATGCATTGCATTGCGGCAGGGCCGGTCCACCATTAGTTTGCGTGATTCGCTAAACCGATAAATCCGCCCAAGACAAAGAACAGCACACATGACGGACTCTTCAAGCCAGATCCTGCCGCCCGGCCGGCAAGCAGGCGTTTGCCTGCACATTGCGTCCCTTGCCGGACCGTACGGGATCGGCGAACTGGGCCAGAGTGCGTACGATTTCATCGCTACCATGACGCGCATGCAGCTCGCTGTCTGGCAGTTTTTGCCAACGGGGCCAACGGCTTACGGGGACTCTCCGTACCAGCCGTTGTCGACGTTCGCCGGCAATGAGATGCTCATTGACGTGCGCGACCTGATCGCCAAGGGCCTGCTGGATGCGGCTGAGGCCAGTGAGTTGGCGGCCCTGCCCCGGGAATTCGTCGATTACGGGGCCCTGATCCCCGCCAAGACCCGGTTGCTGCAACTCGCGGCGGGCCGGTTCGAAGAGCGGGCAACGCCCGAGTTGAAGGCGGCCTGTGACGAATTTGTTTTGAAAAACAACGATCTATGGCTGCACGACTACGCCCTCTACCGAATCCTGAAGACGCGGCACGGCGAGCAGCCCTGGCCCAACTGGGCACCCGAGTACGTGCACCGTGAGCCCGCGGCGATGCAGGCTCTCGAGGTCTCTGCGGATGCCGGGATCGCCGACATCAAGGTCATCCAGTTCCTGTTCTTCGAGCAGTGGGAACGTATGCGTGCCTATGCGAACGAGCGCGGCATCCGCCTTTTTGGTGACATGCCGATTTGCATCGCGCTTGACAGCGCGGACGCGTGGGCACACCCGGAATTGCTCAGGATCGATCGCGATGGCCGTCCGGACGCCGTTGCTGGCGTACCGCCGGACTACTTCTCGGAGGACGGCCAGCTTTGGGGCAATCCGCTCTATGACTGGGAGGTGCATGCGGCCAACGGCTACCGGTGGTGGGTTGAGCGCCTCAGGGCCTCGGCGGAACTGGCGGATATCGTCCGCATTGACCATTTCCGCGGGTTTGAAGCCTACTGGTCGATCCCGGCCGACTCGGACACGGCACGGAGCGGCTCCTGGGAGCCCGGCCCGGGCGACGCGATATTCGATGCGATGACCGCAGCCCTGGGCAAGCTGCCCATTGTTGCCGAGGACCTTGGCGTCATCACGCCAGAAGTCGAGGCGCTGCGCGACCGGCACGAGATTCCCGGCATGGTCGTGCTGCAATTCGATATTGCGGACGAGCACTTCGACCTCGACAGCGTGGGGCCGAACAGCGTCTGCTACACGGGCACGCACGACAACGACACCACGCTGGGCTGGTTCAGGGGCAGCCCGGACGACATCCGTTCGCCTGCCGAGATCGAGGCGACCCGGCAAACCGCGCTCAGGAAGACCGGCGGCACGCCGGAGACCATCCATTTAGACCTGATCAGGGCCGCTTTTTCCACGAAAGCCCGCCTCGCCATCGCGCCGCTGCAGGACTACCTCGGGCTCGGTTCGGAGGCTCGCATCAATACACCAGGGATTGCGGGCGGAAATTGGCGCTGGCGCGTACTGGATTCACAATTGTCGCCCGAACTTTGCGACAATACCGCGTCACTGGTTATTGCCTCGAAGCGTGGATTGTCTGCCCATGAACAAACTGAACACCGAATTCTCCCGTCACGTCAGTCTTCTCACACGTGATACGTTGGCACTCATCCTCGCCGGCGGACGGGGATCGCGACTTTACGAACTGACCGACTGGCGCGCGAAGCCCGCCCTGTATTTCGGTGGCAAGTACCGCATCGTGGATTTCCCGCTGTCGAACTGCATCAATTCAGGCGTCCGGCGCATGGGCGTACTGACCCAGTACAAGGCGCATTCGCTGATTCGCCACCTTGTACACGGCTGGTCCTGGTTCCAGGCAGGGTCGCGGGAATTCGTCGAGATCCTCCCGGCATCCCAACGCGTCGGTGGTGAGTGGTACAAGGGTACCGCTGATGCCGTCTACCAGAACCTCGATATTATTCGCGCACACGATCCACGGTTTGTCCTGATTCTCTCGGGCGATCATGTGTACAAGATGGACTACGGTCCTTTCCTTGCCATGCACGCGGAACTGAATGCCGACATGACGATCAGCTGTGTCGAAGTGCCCTGCGCTGAAGCGGCAGGACAACTGGGTGTGCTGACCGTTGATGAATCCGGCCGCGTCATTGGCTTCGACGAGAAACCCCTGGAGCCGAACTCTGTTCCCGGCAAGCCGGGCATTTGCCTCGCATCGATGGGCAACTACATTTTCAACACCGAGTTCCTGTACGAACAGGTCATCAAGGACTCGGACACGCCCGGCACGAATTTTGATTTCGGCAAGGACATCATTCCCTCGATCATCAAGGACTACCGGGTGTACGTCTACCCCTTCCGCGACCCTGAAACCCAGCAGCAGGCCTACTGGCGCGATGTCGGAACGCTGAACGCATTCTGGGAGGCAAACATGGAACTGGTGTCGGTCACGCCGCAGCTCAACCTCTACGACCAGAAGTGGCCGATCTTCACCCACCAGACCCAGGCACCGCCCGCAAAATTCGTGTTTGACGACCCGGACCGTCGCGGCACAGCTATCCAGTCGATGGTGTCCGGCGGTTGTGTCGTGTCCGGCTCCGAGATAAAGAGCTCGCTGCTGTTCTCGCGGGTTACCGTCAACTCGTACAGCCAGGTATCGGATTCGGTCCTGCTGCCCGACGTCGAGGTCGGCCAGAAATGTCGGTTGCGCCGCTGCATTATCGATGCCGGCAGCACGATTGAAGACGGCACAGTCATTGGCGAGGACCACGACCACGACCGCGAACGCGGTTTTCGCGTGACCGAATCCGGCCTGACACTGGTGACCCCGGACATGCTCGGCCAAGCGCTCCACCATACCCGCTAGGCATATCAAGATCGCTACCCGGCAAGTCATATTCCTCGCGTCGGAGAACGGCGCCCTGCCAGGCGGCAAGGTGGGCGGCGTAGGCGACGTCGTGCGCGACCTGCCGAAGGCGCTCGCCGGCGAAGGCTGGCGAGTGCGGGTTGCGACGCCCTCCTACGGGACACTGCATCGCCTGACGGGCACCGAGACGCTCGGGTCGATCCAGGTACCGTTTCGCGGTGACGTGCACAAGGTCGAAGTCTGGCGTCTCGCGGGAAGCGACGGCGTCGAGAACATTGTTCTTCACCACGCGTTATTCGCGGCGGACGGCGCAGGCCGTATCTACTTCAGTGACGATGTTGACCGACCGTTCGCAAGCGATGCCAACAAGTTTGCGTTTTTTTGCATTGCCGCGGCCTGCTGGATTCGCTCGCTTGCGGTCGCACCCGATGTCGTGCACCTCCACGACTGGCACGCCGCACTGTATCTGCCCGTAACGCGGTACCTGGCAGCGTTCTCTGACCTCGGCAGCATACGTACCGTCTTCACGATCCATAACCTGTCCTACCAGGGCACGCGCCCGCTGTATGGAGACGAGTCGTCGCTGGCAGCCTGGTACCCGGAGATGACGGTGGATCCGGGCCAGGTGGGCGACCCCGAGCACGTGCACTGCGTCAACCCGATGGCGGCAGCGATACGACTCGCCGACAAGGTCAGCACGGTATCGCCAACCTACGCCAACGAAATCTGCCGGCCGAGCAACCCGGACACGGGCTTCATCGGGGGTGAAGGCCTGGAAACACTGTTGCAGGCTGCCCGCGACGAGGGTCGCCTGACGGGCGTCCTGAACGGCTGCTTCTACGGCGACGCGCCGGGGCGACGTCCCGGCTGGCAGCGTATTCTCGGCATGCTCAAGGCGCAATTGCACGACTGGCAAAAGGGCGCACCCGCCAATCCGGCCCACAAGCTTGCGCTGGAGCGACTCGCCACGATGCCGAAGCGCCGGCCAACCCATCTGCTGACAAGTATCGGCCGGCTCGTGGCACAAAAAGCCACTTTGCTGTTGTACCCGGACGCCTCCGGTGCAACGCCACTGGAGCACATTGCCAACAGCCTCGGGCGCAGCGCCGTCATCATTGTCCTCGGCAGCGGTGAGACACGATTCGAAGCGCGGATGCTCAAGGTAGCGGAAACGCTTCCGAACGTGATTTTCCTGTGTGGTTATTCGGAGGTCCTCGCCGACCCCCTGTACCATGCCGGGGACCTGTTCCTGATGCCCTCGAGTTTCGAGCCCTGTGGCATAAGCCAGATGCTCGCCATGCGCCGCGGGCAACCCTGCGTTGCGCATGCCGTGGGCGGGCTGAGCGACACTATCGACCACGGACGCACGGGCTTCCTGTTCCGCGGTGCGACGCCTGACGCCCAGGCAGAGGCGTTTGTCGACACAACGCTGACCGCCCTCGAAACGCGCGCCGACGACCCGGTGAACTGGCAGGACATTCGCAATGCGGCGGCCGCACAGCGCTTCGACTGGGCATCCGCGGCACAACAAACCATTGAGGCGCTATACCTGGACCACCATGAGAAACCAAGCTGAAATCGAGGCGCTGGCTACCGGCCGGCACAACAACCCGTTCGCGGTCCTGGGCCTGCACCGGGGGAAGAGCGGCCGCGTAGTCCGCACGCTGCAACCCGGCGCCAAAGCCGTCGACCTCGTGGACGGCAAGGGAAACAAGATCGCGTCGATGCGCCGCATTCATGACAATGGGTTGTTCGAAGCGCCCCTGCCGGCGCGCAAACGACGCTATGCCCTGAAAGTTACGTGGCCGTCCGGGGATATCCAGTTGACCGAAGACCCCTACCGGTTCCCGTCCACGCTGGGTGAAATGGACCTGTACCTGCTGGGCGAAGGTTCCGACAAGAACGTCTATCGCAAGCTGGGCGCACATCCGAAAACCGTCGAGGGCATCGACGGCACCCGGTTTGCCGTGTGGGCACCCAATGCGTCACGCGTCAGCGTCGTTGGCGATTTCAATAGCTGGGACGGTCGCCGCCACGTAATGCGCCTGCATCCGGGCAATGGTATCTGGGAGATATTCCTGCCGGGTGTCGGCAATGGGGCCTTCTACAAGTATGAAATCACGGACGCCAACGGCAAGCTGCTGCCGCTGAAAGCCGACCCTTACGGCACGCTGCACGAACCGCCGCCGGGCAACTCGTCGATTGTCTTCGAAAGCGACTTTGACTGGCACGACGACGACTGGCTGAGCACACACAGGACGGGACCGAAGCTGGACGCCCCGACCTGCATCTACGAAGTTCACCTGGGGTCCTGGCGCCGCAAGGACGACGGCAGCTACCTGAGCTATCAGGATCTCGCGAATGAGCTTGTACCCTACGTCGCCGAGATGGGTTTCACGCACATCGAGTTGCTGCCCGTCACCGAGCACCCGTTCGACGGATCCTGGGGCTACCAGCCGATCGGGATGTTTGCGCCGACGCAGCGCTTCGGCACGCCCGACGATTTCAGGGCTTTCGTCGACGCCTGCCACGCGCAGCGCATTGGCGTCATCATGGACTGGGTCCCCGCGCACTTTCCCAATGACGAGCACGGGCTTCGACAATTCGACGGCACGGCCTTGTATGAACATGCCGATCCTCGCAAGGGAGCGCACGCCGACTGGGGTACGCTGATTTTCAACTACGGCCGTCGCGAAGTGATCAATTACCTGATCGGCAATGCGCTGTACTGGATCGACGAATTCCACATCGATGCGCTGCGCGTCGATGCGGTTGCTTCCATGCTGTACCTCGACTATTCGCGCGAACACGGCGAGTGGGTGCCGAACGAATTCGGTGGTAACGAGAACCTCGAAGCGGTCGCGTTCCTGAAGCGCCTGAATACCGAGATACACGCCCACGGCGCAACCTCTTACGCCGAGGAATCGACGGCGTGGCCTAGCGTCTCGCGACCCGTCGACGCGGGCGGCCTCGGGTTCACCTATAAATGGAACATGGGATGGATGAACGACACCCTGTCCTACATGTCCGAGGACCCGGTGCACCGCAAGTATCATCACGACAAGATGACGTTTGGTCTCGTCTACGCCTTCAACGAAAACTTCGTGCTACCGCTTTCGCACGACGAAGTGGTGCATGGCAAACGCTCAATCCTCGGGCGCATGCCCGGCGATCGCTGGCAACAGTTTGCAAACCTGCGCGCTTACTACGGCGCGATGTACTCGCACCCGGGCAAGAAGTTGCTGTTCATGGGCAATGAAATCGCCCAGGATCGGGAGTGGGATCACGACCAGTCACTTGACTGGCATTTGCTCAATGATACGGGTCACAGGGGAGTACAGGCGCTGCTGCGCGACCTCAATCACCTGTATACCGCGACACCGGCCCTGCATGAAATCGACTTCGACAGCAGGGGCTTCGAGTGGATCGACTGGAACGACCGGGACAGCAGCGTCCTGAGCTGGCTGCGGCGCGACTCACACGGCGGCTTCGTGGTCTCCGTGACGAGCCTGACCCCGCTGGTTCGCGAAAACTTCAAGCTCGGCGTTCCGGAGGGCGGCAACTACCGGACGCTGCTCAATACCGACGACAAACACTATGGCGGCAGCGGCGTTGGCCCGCACGCGGTCACGGCGACGCATGAAGGCCAGCACGGCAGGCCATTCTCGATCGAACTGACGCTGCCCCCGCTGGCTACACTTTATTTGGAGAAAGAATAATGTCCGTTAACCCGGGTAAACTGAACGGTGACAGGGAGTTGCTGCAGACATCGGACCTGCCATTGACGGCAGACGCGATTCTCAGCGACTTCACCCACTATTTCGGGCGCATGTTGGGACGCCGGACCATAAAGGTGGATTCTCCTTTCCTTTACCAGTCCGTGGTCTACGCGGCACGCGATCGGCTCATGGAGCGCTGGATCAGGACGCGCAATGCGACCGAGGCCGAGGACACCCGCCGCGTTGCCTACCTGTCGCTCGAGTTCCTGATGGGTCGCTTGCTGCGCAATGCCCTCCTCAACCTCGGTATCGAAGATGCGACGGCCGAGGCTCTGGAACGCATCGGCCTGGACCTCGAAGACGTGTGCGAACGCGAGCACGACACGGGCCTTGGCAACGGCGGTCTCGGGCGGCTCGCCGCCTGTTTCCTCGACAGCTGTGCGACGCTCGCGCTGCCCGTCATCGGCTATGGCATTCGTTACCAGTACGGGATGTTCCACCAGCGCCTCGAGAACGGGTACCAGGTCGAGGTGGCCGATTCCTGGCTGCGCGAAGGCTTTCCCTGGGAAATAGAACGCTTCGAGTATGCGCAGACCATCAAGTTCGGCGGTCGCAGCGACGTACAAATCGATGCGTCGGGAAAATCCCGGCACGTCTGGGTCGGGACGCACGACGTGCTGGCGATCCCCTACGACGTTCCGGTGCCGGGCTTTCGCAACGACATTGTCAACACGCTTCGCCTCTGGTCGGCGGCCGCACGCGATGCGTTCGATCTCGAGGAGTTCAATGCAGGCAGCTACGCTGACTCTGTCGCTTCGAAGAACGAAGCCGAGAACATCACGATGGTGCTGTACCCGAACGCGACCACCGAAAACGGGCAGGAACTTCGCCTGAGGCAGCAGTACTTTCTCGCGTCCGCGAGCCTGCAGGACACGATTCGCAACTGGCGCGAACGGCACGGTGACGACTTCTCCAGTTTTGCCGCGAAAAACTGCTTCCAGCTCAACGACACGCATCCCGCTGTCGCCGTCGCCGAGCTGATGCGCCTGCTGATCGACGTGCATGGAATGGAATGGGACGAGGCCTGGGATGTCACGCGCAGCACCATGGCGTACACCAATCACACCTTGCTGCCCGAGGCGCTCGAGATGTGGCCCGTCGCCATGTTCCGGCGCCTGCTGCCGCGCCTGCTCGACATCATTTACGAGATCAATGCGCGCTTCATTGCGGAGATCGGCCAGCGCTGGCCCGGCGACAACGAGAGGATCCGTCGCATGTCGCTGATCCAGGAAGGTGCGCAGCCGATGATCCGCATGGCCTTCCTCGCCATCGTGGGCAGTTTCTCGATCAATGGCGTCGCTGCGTTGCACTCCCGCCTCCTGCGCGAGGGCCTGTTCCGCGATTTCGCCGAGCTGTGGCCCGAGCGATTCAACAACAAGACCAACGGCGTCACCCAGCGCCGCTGGCTCGCCGCCTGCAATCCCGGCCTTGCCAGCCTGATTGATGAGACGATCGGCGACGGCTGGAAGACCGATCTGGACAAACTCGAAGGCATCCGGCCAAAGGCCGACGATCCCGGGTTCCAGGCGCGCTGGCGCGACGTAAAACGGGCGAACAAGCAAAGGCTGGCTGACGACCTCGAAGCGAAGACCGGGCTCGCGGTGTCCGCGGACATGCTGTTCGACGTGCAGGTCAAGCGCATCCACGAGTACAAGCGGCAGTTGCTGAATGTCCTGCATGCGATCCACCTCTACGATCGGATCCGGCGCGGTGACGGTGAGGGGCTCACGCCTCGCCTGATCGTCATCGGTGGTAAAGCCGCCCCTGGCTACGTCATGGCAAAATCCGTTATCAAATGCATTAACAATGTCGCGCGCGTGATAAACGCCGATCCGGTGATGGCCGGCCGCCTGCAACTGATCTTTTATCCTGACTACAACGTGTCCGGCATGGAGAAGATCTGTCCGGCAGCCGACCTGTCCGAGCAGATATCGACGGCGGGTAAGGAAGCGTCCGGTACCGGCAACATGAAGTTCATGATGAACGGTGCCGTCACGATTGGCACGCTCGACGGCGCCAACGTCGAAATTCGCGAGGCGGTTGGCGAAGAGAACTTCTTCCTGTTCGGCAATACCGTCGAAGAGATCGAGGCGCTGCGCGGCAGCTATGACCCGCAAGCCATCATCGACGGCGACGATGATTTCCGTCGTGTCATGAAGCTGCTCGAAAGCGGCCACTTCAACCACTTTGAACCCGGCATCTTCGACGCGATTATCCAGTCGATCAAGGAACCCGCCGATATGTGGATGACGGCCGCGGACTTCCGCAGCTTCATTGATGCGCAGGACGAAGCCGGCAAGGCATACCAGGACGAAGCCGGCTGGACACGCATGAGTATCCTGAATACCGCCTGCTCCGGCCGCTTTTCGACAGACCGGACAATGCGCGACTACAACAACGACATCTGGCACCTCGAGCCGATTCCGCACGCGGGTTCATGATCCGGACGGGGCAAGCTGGGCCGCTTGGCTCGACGCCGGACAAGGACGGCACAAACTTCGCGGTGTACTCATCCATTGCGAATCGCGTGGAGCTGTGCCTCTTCGACGAGGCCGGCCTGCAGGTAGCGCGTCACGATCTGCCCGACTGCAGCGATGGCGTCTGGCACGGCTATCTTCCCGGCTGCCGGCCCGGCCAGCGCTACGGATTTCGTGTGCACGGTCCTTACGATGCAGCCCAGGGCCTGCGTTGCAACCCTAACAAACTGCTGATCGACCCGTATGCGCGGCGCCTGCAGGGCGAATTCCGCTGGACGGACAGTGTGTTCGACTACGAATGACGAGGATAGCGCGGGCAGCATTCCGCTCTCGGTCGTTACGGATGCCACAGCGGTTGCCGACCATCCCCGGCCGCGCTTCCCCTGGGATGAGACCATATTTTACGAGTGCAACCTGCGCGGCTACACCATGCGTCACCCGGCGCTCGACGAGGCCGACCGCGGCATGTTCTCGGGCTTCAGGAACCGCGAAATACTCGAGTACATCAAGGCGCTCGGCGTAACGTCTGTGGAGCTGATGCCGACCTACGCGTTCATCGACGAGCATCACCTCGTCAAGCAGGGTCTGCGCAACTTCTGGGGCTACAACACGATCTCGTTTTTTGCGCCGATGCCCCGCTACGCTCGTGGCGAGGCCGACACCGAAATGCGCGACATGGTGCGCAGCATTCACGAGGCCGGGCTCGAGGTAATTCTCGATGTGGCCTACAACCACACCGGCGAGGCCGGCAGCGATGGCCCCACAGTCGGCTTTCGGGGTCTCGACAACCTCACCTACTACCGTACGCTGCCAGACGATCCCGGCGCCTATATCAACGATACAGGCTGCGGCAATACGCTCAACGTCGAGCACCCGCGTGTGCGGCAAATGGTCGTTGACAGCCTCGCCTGGTTCACCGAGTCGATGGGCGTTGACGGCTTCCGTTTCGATCTCGCGACGATTTTGGGGCGGCGGCACCATGGCTTTTCCAAGGGTCATCCCTTGTTGATGGAAATCAGCAACGACCCGCGCCTGCGCGAGAGCAAACTCATCGCCGAGCCCTGGGATCCGGGTCCTGGCGGCTACCAGCTGGGGAACTTCCCGCCGCGCTGGGCCGAGTGGAACGACATCTATCGCGACGGCGTGCGGCAGTTCTGGCGTGGCGATCTGGGCAAGAGTGGCGTCCTCGCAAGGCGTCTGCACGGCTCCGCCGACATTTTCGAGGCAAGCGGCCGCGGACCTGTATCGAGCGTCAACCTCGTGACCGCGCACGACGGCTTCACGCTGCGCGATTCGGTGAGCTACGTCAACCGCCACAACGAGGCGAACGGCGAGAACAATCGCGACGGGCATGCACACAACTACAGCTGCAATTATGGCGTTGAGGGAGAGACCGATGACGAGGAGATCATTCGGCAACGTCGTCGTCATTGCCTGAACCTCTTCGCAACGCTACTCATGTCCCAGGGAACACCGCTGATCCTCGCCGGCGATGAGTTCGGGAACTCGCAACAGGGCAATAACAATGCGTATGCGCAGGACAACGAGATCGGCTGGCTGGACTGGTCGGGCCTTGACGATGAGCCGTTGTTCGTGGAGTTGGCGCGCGAACTCATCTGGTTGCGACGCGAAACGCCGTTGCTGCGCCTGCCGGAGTATGTCCACGGTGCACTCGAGCAACCGGAAGGCACCGTTCGAATCGACTGGATAAACCAGTATGGCGATACCAAGCATGAATCCGAGTGGGCGCACAGTCGCGCATTCACGAAAGTCATTGCACTCAGCAAACACGATGGCAGCGAATCCGTCGCAGCCATACTCGTTAACGCTCATCACCATACGGCGGACATGAGACTGTCGCGCAGTGAAACTTCGCGTGACTGGCGCATTGCGTTTTGCAGCGCCAGGAAAGACCCGCAACTCGATGATGCGCACCGGGTCACGATGCCTGCCATGTCGATCGCCTTGCTGCTGTCCGGCTAGGGTTCGAGTGGCAGTGCGGTCGAGTACTTGACGCGCCGCAACACGAACGTCGAGCTCGCCGAGCGCACTGCCGCGTGGCTCAGGATTTGCGCGTTGAGAAAATCGTTGTAGCTGTCCATATCGCGCACGATGACCTGTAGCAGGTAGTCGCGCTCACCGGAGACCGAGAAGCACTCCATCACCTCGGGCAGCAGGGAGACATGCCGCTCGAAGTCCTGGCGGTTCTCGTCCGAGTGCTCTGTCATGGCAACCAGCAACAGCACCTGGATATTGAAGCCCGCGAGCTTCGGGTCCAGCAGCGCGACCTGGCGCTGAATCAAACCGGCCTCCTCGAAGTCCCGCATCCGGCGCCAGCATGACGTGCGCGACATGCCGACGATTTCGGCGAGCTCACCCTGGTTGCGAGTCGTGTCGCGCTGCAGCTCCGCGAGCAGGCGACGGTCGGTACGCGTCAGCTTCACTTGGTCTTTTCGCTCCTGTTTTTCACTATTATGCAACTTTTGTTTCAGTATTTTCAATTCTGAGAGTCAAATTGGACTACTTTTCGCCGTTTTTCGCTCATAATGTCGAAAAGATTTTACGACCCCAGGACCCGGCAGAGGACAGAACGATGGCAGATCTCTTCGATAATCCCATGGGACTCGATGGCTTCGAGTTCGTGGAGTTCGCTGCACCCGACACCCGCGTGCTTGAAGACGCATTCAAGCTGCTTGGTTTCACCGAGGTCGCCCGTCACCGCTCAAAAGACGTGACACTGTGGCGCCAGGGCGGCATCAATTTCATCATCAACAACCAGCCCCGCAGCCAGGCGTGGTATTTCGCTCGCGAGCACGGCGCCTGCGCCTGCGGCATGGCCTTCCGCGTGCGGGATGCGCACAAAGCCTACGAGCGTGCGCTCGACCAGGGCGCCCAGCCAGTGGAGATCCCGACGGGCCCGATGGAGATTCGCCTGCCCGCGATCAAGGGCATCGGCGGTGCGACCGTGTACCTCATCGACCGCTACGAGGACGGGTCGTCGATCTACGATATCGACTTCAACTTCATCGAGGGTGTCGAGCGGCACCCGAAGGGCTGTGGCTTCGATGTCATCGACCACCTGACTCACAACGTCTATCGCGGCCGCATGCAATACTGGGCCGACTACTACGAGAAACTCTTCAACTTCCGCGAGATCCGTTACTTCGACATCCGGGGCGAGCACACGGGGCTGCTGTCCAAAGCAATGACCGCGCCGGACGGCAAGATCCGTATTCCGCTCAACGAAGAAGCCTCCAAGGGAACCGGCCAGATCGAGGAATACCTGATGGCGTTCAACGGGGAAGGCATCCAGCACATCGCCTTCTCCTGCGATGATCTCCTTGCCTGCTGGGACCGGCTCAAGGAAAACGGCATTGAGTTCATGACCGCCCCGCCCGATGCTTACTATGACATGCTCGAAGAACGCTTGCCGGGTCACGGCGAACCGGTCGACGAGCTGCGCGCTCGCGGCATTCTTCTCGATGGCACGACAGACGGCGACAAGCCGCGCTTGTTGCTGCAGATTTTTTCGGCCAACATGGTCGGCCCTACCTTCTTCGAGTTCATTCAGCGCAAGGAAGACGAAGGCTTCGGCGAGGGTAACTTCAAGGCGCTGTTCGAATCGATCGAGCGCGACCAGGTTGCGCGCGGCATCATCAGCGCCGAAGCCTGACAGGAGCGAAGCATGGAACTCAAACGCATTCACCACGTCGCGTATCGCTGCAAGGACGCGAAGGAAACCGTCGACTTCTACCAGCGTGTGCTGAACATGGAGTTCACGGTCGCGTTCGCAGAAGACCAGGTGCCGTCGACCAAGGAGCCGGATCCCTACATGCATGTCTTCCTGGACTGTGGCATGGGCAACGTAATTGCATTCTTCGAATTGCCGACACGTCCCGACATGGACCGCGACCGCAATACACCCGAGTGGGTCCAGCACATCGCGTTCGAGGTCGAGGACTACGACGCCTTGCTCGCCGCGAAAGCCCACGTCGAGAGCGAGGGCCTGGACGTCATCGGCCCGGTCAATCACGGCATCTTCCAGTCCATCTACTTCTTCGACCCGAACGGTCACCGTCTCGAGCTGGTCGCGAACACACAGACGCAGGAACAGATTGATGAGCTCAAACGCGTGGCACCGGCCATGCTCGAGGAGTGGAGCCGGACGAAGAAAGCGCCGCGCCACGCGGCCTGGCTGCACGAACTGGAATTCCGAGGCGACAAACAATGAAACTTGCTTCTCTCAAGGACGGCCGGGACGGCCGACTCGTCGTTGTATCCAGAGACCTGCAACGGTATCTGCCCGCTACAGGCGTCGCCGCTACGCTGCAGGCCGCCCTCGACGACTGGCCCAATGCGCGCCCCGCTCTCGAAGCAATCGCCGCACGCGTCGACGCGGGCGAAGGCGACACGTTCAACCAGGCCGACTGCGCGTCGCCGCTGCCGCGCGCGTACCAGTGGGCTGACGGTTCCGCCTACGTCAATCACGTCGAGCTGGTCCGCAAGGCCCGTGGTGCCGAAATGCCGGCGACTTTCTGGACCGATCCGCTCATGTACCAGGGTGGCTCCGATTCGTTTATTGGCCCGCGCGACAACATCCCGATGGCCGATGAGGCCTGGGGCATCGATTTCGAGGCCGAGATCGTTGTCGTCACGGATGACGTCCCGATGGGCGTCTCCCCGGAAGCCGCACTCGACCGCATTCAGCTCGTCATGCTGGTTAACGACGTGTCGCTGCGCAACCTGATTCCCGGCGAACTCGCCAAGGGCTTTGGTTTTTTCCAGTCGAAACCCTCGAGTGCCTTTTCGCCCGTCGCCGTAACGCCGGACGAGCTTGGCGACGCCTGGCGTGAGGGCAGGCTGCACCTGCCGTTGTTATCGGTTCTCAATGGCGAACCGTTCGGCAAACCGGATGCCGGGGTCGACATGACCTTTCATTTCGGCCAACTGGTCGCCCACGCGGCGAAAACCCGGCCGCTTGGCGCAGGCTGCATCATCGGTTCGGGCACGATCTCCAACAAACTCGGCGATGGCCCGGGCAAGCCCATTGCCGACGGCGGTGTCGGCTATTCCTGCATTGCCGAGATTCGTACGATTGAAACGATCAACAATGGCGCGCCGTCCACATCATTCATGAAGTTTGGCGACCGCATCCGTATCGAAATGAACGACGCGAGTGGCGCGTCAATATTCGGTACGATTGACCAGGCCATCGAAGAATACAAAGGCCCATAGCGATAAGCATGTCCCTGCGACTCTACAGCTACTGGCGCTCGTCTGCGGCATACCGCGTGCGCATAGCACTGAACCTGAAGGGGCTCGATTACGAAATCGTGCCGGTCTCGCTTGCGCCCGGGGTCTCCGAACATCGCGGCGCCGCATATCGCGAAAAGAACCCGCAAATGCTCGTGCCCTACCTCGAGGATGGCGACCTCGGTATTGCGCAGTCGATGGCCATTCTCGAGTATCTCGAAGAGGCCTACCCGGGTGTGCCCTTGCTGCCGCAGTCGGAACCGGCCCGCAGCCGCGTGCGCGCCTTCTGCAACCTGATCGCCTGCGACATTCACCCGCTCAACAACCTGCGCGTGATGAACTACATCAGGACAGAGTTTGGCGCGGATCCCACCGGTGACTGGTACACGCACTGGATACACGAGGGATTCGAGGCCGCCGAGGCATTAGCCAGCGACGGCCCCTATGTATTCGGCAACGCCGTCACACTTGCCGATGCATTCCTCGTTCCGCAGGTCTATAACGCGCGGCGCTTCGATGTACCGCTCGACGCGTTCCCGAAGCTGACCGCCATCGTCGAGACCTGCAATGAACGCACCGCGTTCCAGGACGCAGCGCCGGAAGCTCAGTCCGACGCGGGTTGAGGATTCAGCGCCTCGTCGAGCATCTGTACGAGTTCGTCACGACTAAAGCGGTGCGGGGTCCAGGTATTTAGCTGCGTGAGCTCTTCGATCTTCTTGCGGATCGTCCGCTCACCTTCGTCACGGTTCGGCACAACCATGTAGCGCAGCAATGGCTCGTCCGAGAACAAAGCATGCCTGAACGCGTCGGTGACCTCGTCGGGCTCTTTGTAAGAGAGTTCGCGCTCTGCTGTCTTCTCATAGTCAGCCTTCATTTCCTCGGTGACCTCCATGCCGGCGGCTTTGGCCGTTTCGAGTTCCCGGGCAACCATGCTGCGCCGGATACGCGACTTGTAGTTGCCCGGCTCGACGACGCTGACACTCACACCGTGCTGCGCCATTTCGCCGGCGAGCGAATCCGTGTAGGCCTCGATAGCATGTTTGCTGCCGCTGTACGCGCTGCCACCTGGCCATGAGAGAGTGCCGGCGATAGATCCCGTGGTGACGATCCTTCCCTTGGACTCGATGATCAGCGGCGCGAACGCCTTGGTCGTTCGATACACGCCCTCGACATTGACGGCATAAACGAAATTCTGTTCTTCGATCGGCGTATCCGCGATGAAACCACCGCCGCCAACACCGGCATTGTTAACCAGGCCCCATAACCCCTGTCCTGCTTCGCGTACAAGCGCTACGGCAGCATCAACCTGGTCCTGCTGCGTCACGTCGAGTTGTACTGCGGTTACATTCTCAATCGCGTCCAGCTCGGCCAGGTCCTTGTCCTTCCGCGCACCGGCGTATACGTGATAGCCATCCGCCGCCAGCGATTCGGCCAGGTGGCGGCCAATTCCGGTGCTCGCGCCGGTAATCAGTACGGCTTTGTCGTCATCGGCATGGACGGACTGCGGCCCAAACTGAAGCAAAACCATTGTCGCGATCGCGACCAGTTGAATCATTTTTGTCATACCCCTTCCCTTTTCTTGTTGATTGTCTGTGTGCTATTTCGCCAGCGCCTCGTCGAGCATCTTGATGAGCTCGTCGCGGTCATAGCTGAACGCGTGCCCTTCATTGAGCTGGACCAGCTCCTCGATGGCCTTGCGGATCGTGATCTCGGCTTCGAACTGGTCCGGCACGACCATGTAGCGGCGCCTCGGTGTGTCCGAGAACAGGGCATGCAGCGCCGCATCCGAAACCGCGTCCGGCTCCTGCAACGTGACCTCGCGGGCCGCCGCCTGTTTCATCTGCTCCCGCATCGCGTCAGTCACTTCGCCACCCGCGGCTTCGATGCTGCTGGCAATACGCGCGCCGGTCGTGCGTCGAATCATCGACTTGTAACTGCCCGGTTCGATGAGACTGACACCGACACCTGCCGGCGCCATTTCGCCCGCGAGTGAATCCACGAAGGCCTCCATCGCGTGCTTGCTCATGCTGTACGCCGAGCCGCCCGGGCGCGAGAGGATTCCGGCAATCGAGCCTGTCGTTACGATCCGGCCCTTGCTTTCGACGATCAGCGGCGTGAATGCGCGCGTGACACGTACGACGCCATTGACGTTAACGTTCAGGACGAAATCCAGTTCGCCGTCACTCATATCAGCAACGGCTCCGGACGTGGCGACACCGGCATTGTTGACGAGTCCCCAGAGGCCTCTTCCTTCCTCGCGGATCATGGCGACTGCCGCATCGACGTCTTCCTGGCTCGTGACGTCTAGCCGCACGGCCTTGATGTTCTCGATGGCATCGAGCTCGGCAAGGTCCTTGTCCTTGCGCGCGCCGGCGTACACGAAATACCCCTCACTCGCGAGCCTCTCGGCCATGTTGCGACCGATCCCGGTGCTGGCACCTGTAATGAGCACGGCCTTTTGATCACCTGCGAACGCAGGCAGTGAAGAAAACTGGACGAACGCCAGGATCGCGACGAGCGCGACGCTCCGGATTAACCTCATCATGACCCACCTTCTCTTGTTATTCGAAGTTGGCCACTTTACCACGAGTACCCCGGAATCAAGTGGGCCCGACCATCGCTGGCCGGGCCCGGGCACTCTCGGAGAGAATGGAGAAGAAACTTGTCGCGGGAGCGGCGTCTAGTGCGCGGCTATCCACTCGCTGACCAGGGCATCACCCTGCTTCACCTGCTCGGGTGTCATGCGCGTCGCGATGAACTCGCGCTTGTAGGACGCGTCAACATCGCCGAGATGCTCCGCAAGCGAGAACCACTTGTACGCCTCGACCGGGTCGTAGGTATCGAGGAAATCCATCGCGTAATAGCGGCCGAGCGCAACCTGGGCGCCGGTTACACCCTGCTCCGCCGCCTTCCGATACCATTCGTTTGCCGCTTCGTCGCTGGCCGGCACGCCCCAGCCATTCTGGTGCATGACCGCGAGGTTGAATTGCGCCTCCGCATGGCCCTTCTCGGCCGCCTGGCGGTAATACTTGAGGGCCAGTTCATCGTTCATATCGACGCCAAAACCATTGCCGTACAAGAGGCCCATGCCGTAGGACGCACCGACATCACCGGCATCGGCCAGATCCTGCCATTCGGCCAGCGCCGTCGCGTAGTCGGTTGAGCTATAGGCTTTCCAGCCCTTCATGAAGTCGCCCGACCAGGCGAGCGTCGCGAACAGGAGCACGAAACCTGCGAAAAAAATGCGTGACAACGTGCGCATGCTACTAACCTCCAGGACAACTCAAAACAGCGCAGGATCAGAGGCGCCACGCCCATGATCGCAACGGGAAAGCGACCGAAGTATTCGTGGTATTACCTACGGATCCCGGTAAAAGCGCCACTCGCTCTCGAAATCCGGCGCTAGCGCCTGCCCGGTCAGGCGGGCTCGAACCAGCTCGACCGGCAGCGTACCGCCCTGCATCACGGCGTCGTGGAACGACCTCTCGTCCATATCGCCACTGACCACGAGGTCTTCGTAAAGGGCCCGGAACTGCAGTGCGCCGACCATATAGGCGATCTGGTAAAGCGGCGCGTCGATTGTCGTGCGGCGCACCTCCGCCTCGGCATTGGCGCGTTCATGCCCCACACGCTCCACGAGGAAATCAACGCACTCCTGCGGCGTCCAGTTACCGAGATGGTAGTTCAGCGAGAACACGATGCGGGCCGCGCGGTGCAGGCGCCAGAACAACATGCCGATCCTGTCCGCGTCGCTGCGCGGAAAGTCTGTGTCCCACAACCTGAACTCCCAGTAGAAAGCCCAACCCTCACTCCAAAATGGCGTCCAAGACAGGTAGCCACGGTGCGCATTGAAGCGCTGTGTCAGAAAACCCTGCATGTGATGGCCCGGCAGCAGCTCGTGCTGCACCGTGCCGAAGTTGAAGTGCGGCGTATTGCCGCGCATGCTCATAAGCTTGTCGCGGTGCGCCATGGTATTCGTCGGGTACGAGACCCGTGTCTCTTCGCCGCCCGTAAAAAAAGGATTGCGGAGCTGGTCTTCGGGCGTTTGCATGCGCAGGCGCCACACCTCGCGTGCCAGTGGCGGCAGGGTAATGTTGTCCATTGCCTCGACGAAGTTTTCCGAGTAGTCGCCGATCTCAAAGATGATCCAGGGTTTTTCACCGGGCGCAGGAGCGAGGTTCTTGGTGTATTCGAGCGCAGCCTTCCAGTCGTCGCCGAAACCCATCCTGTTCGAGACGATCCGAAATTGCTCCTCGATCCATTTGAACTCCTTGCGTCCGATGTCGAGGAGTTCGTCTGGGGAATACGGAATCATCTCGACGGCAAGGTCGGCCCGCAGCCCTTCCGCCAGGACCGGGTCACCGATGATGGGCGCCTTGTCCTCGTCCGAGATGCCCACGAGGTGCCGTCGAATTCCGTCAGCGTATTGCGCCAGGCCTTCGTCGACGCGCTTGTAGGGCTCCGGTACCCAGAAATTGAACAGTGGGTCGTACCCGGCATAAAACGTGTTCCAGTCCGCCAGCACCTGCCGGATATGATCGACCTGGTTGGACGCGCGCCAGGCAACCACCGGGGAGACCCGGTTCTTGCCGGCGGCCGTGTTTGGCAAACCCGCGTTGAGCTCAGCGAGCTGCTCTGCGATGCGATCCAGCAGTCCGGCGACGGCTCTTGGCTCAGCGCGTTTCCGGTTGTGCCGGTCTTCCTGCAAGAGGCGCAGGTCATCGAAGAACGGCACTAGTGGCGCGACCTCCGCCCTGCGCCGCTCCTGCTGGTCCAGCGCTTCGAGGTCATAGCGAAGACGATTGCGGAGCAACAGGTAGTCGACCTGGCCCTCGTGATTCAGCGCCTCGAAATCGACGGCCGCGAGCTGCGCCTGCCAACCCCTTGCGAATTCGCGCAGCCGTTCAATGCGGGCCGGCGAATAGAGGACTTCGTAACGTCGCTCGATGGCCGCCTTGTCGAAGACGTAACGGTTGATGGCGACCCGCAGGTCGCTCTCGGAACGTGCGAACGTCACCAGCGACCCGATCGCAGGCGGGTCCTGGGCCCAGCCGGATGGCAGGGATTCGGCACTGCCCGGCGCGGTAGCTGCCAGGGGAACGAGGGCGAACAGCAAGTAGCGGTGATTCATTTCGACAATGCCTCCACGATGTCTTCTTCCACCCTGACGATGTGGTCATGCAGCAGGGACTTTGCGGCCCGCTTGTCACGTTTGCGACATAGCTCGACCAGTTCTCGATGTTCTGCTTCCGCGCGCTCGATGTGATCGCCATTCAGCAGCTGCAGACGAATGTAGCGATCACAGTTCTTGTGCAACGTGGCCAGTAACTTCATCGTCTCCGGCCGCCCGGCCGGTGCATACAGTATCGAGTGAAATTCAAAGTTGTAGTCGCTCCACTGGTCGATCTCGATGCGCCGATCCAGTGCATGGTCGAAGCGGCCCAGGACCTGCTCCGCCCTGGCCAGGTCCTCGTCCGTAATCCTGTCGATCGCCGCACTGATGAGATCGGTCTCAATAAGCCGGCGCAGGTTGATCCACTCGCGCGCTTTGTCGAGCGTCAGTTCGGTGGCTACGGCGCCGCGATGCGACTTGAGCTCGACGAGCCCTTCTGACTCGAGTTGCCGCAGTGCCTCACGCACGGGAATGATGCTGG
Organism: uncultured Gammaproteobacteria bacterium; assembly: GCA_963698895.1. GTDB lineage: Bacteria > Pseudomonadota > Gammaproteobacteria > Steroidobacterales > Woeseiaceae > UBA1847. The sequence goes on from CAVOSO010000008.1 coordinate 334,187, forward strand.
CGTCGAACTTCCTGGCGATCGCCTCCTGCCGAAGCGGCTCGCCACCCTTGATCTCGCCACTCAGGATCTGCTCGCGAATTTGCGCAGCGACCGACTGCGCAAGTGTCAGCGGCCGGCTCATGAATACGATGCGACGGGCTTGCCGAGCTGGTCGAAATCCGGTTCGATGCCCAGCCCCGGCGTCGTGCCGGCCACCATGCTCCCGGCTTCGCGACGCGGTGCCCCGGAGGCGTTGCGAACCGTTACATAGCTGTTGAAGTCGGTCGCGGAGAATCGGCAGTGCTCTGGCGTCGAATGTGCGAGGTGGGCAATGGCCGCCGTAATGATGTCACCGCCCCAGCTATCCTCGATCGTCATTGGTATGTTGCGCGAGACACACACATCGCGCATCAAACGCGCTTTACTGATGCCGCCCACTTTCGAGATCTTGAGGTTGATCGCATCCATCGCGTCGTCGTTGCAGGCGCGAAGCAGCGCGTCCATGCCGTCGATATTTTCATCCAGGATGAAAGGCAGTGACGTACGCCGCCGTATCGACACGCTGTGCTCGTAGGAAAGACAGGGTTGTTCGATGTACACGTCCACATCCTGCACCGCCTTGACGACACGTGCCGCGTCGTCCACACGCCAGCCCGTATTGGCATCGGCGATCAGCGTCTCTCCCGACTGCAACACGGATGCGGCTGCGCGAATTCGGGCAATGTCTTCCGCCGGATCGCCACCGACCTTGAGCTGGAACTTGCTGTAGCCCTGGTCGCGATAGGACGCAACGTTGTCGGCCATTTCGGCGGCCGGGCGCTGGCTGATCGCCCGGTAAAGCTCCACTGACTCGCCGTGCCGCCCGCCCAGCAGGTCACAGATCGGGCGTCCGCAGGCTTTGCCGAGCAGGTCCCAGCACGCCATGTCGATGGCCGACTTCACGTAGGGGTGACCCAGCAGCGCCGTGTCCATCGCCACGTTCAAGGGGCCGATGGCTGTCGGATCGAGGCCGAGCAGATGCGGTGCGAGCTCACCGATCCCGGCGCGCGCGCCGGCACCGAAAGCCGGCAGATAGAATGGGCCCAGCGGGCAGACCTCACCATAGCCGCGCAGGTCGGTGTCGGTCTCGATCTCGACAACGGTGCTGTCGAACACCTCGACATAGCGGCCATCCGACCACGTGTAACGACCTTCGACCAGCGGCAGGTCCACCTGGTATATATGTAACGCGGTAATTTTCATCATGACCTGTCCGGTGACGACGCTGGATCGTCGGCGATAGCGTCATCGACCGGATCGTCGCTCAGATCGAGCCAGATCGTCTTCGTCTCGCAGTACTGGTCGTGCGCCTGCAGCGAATTATCGCGACCACCAAAGCCGGACAACTTGTAACCGCCGAACGGTGTCGTCGCGTCGCCTTCCGAGTAGCAATTCACCGACACCGTACCGGCCTGCAATGCTCTCGCGAAGCGATGCGCCGTCGTCACGTTCGACGTGAACAGCGAGGCCTGCAACCCGTAGCAGGTGTCGTTGGCGACCGCGAGCGCATGCGCGTCCGAGGTGACTTCGATAATCGCGAAAACCGGGCCGAAGATTTCTTCCCGGGCAATGGTCATGTCCGGTGTGACGCCATCGAACAGTGTGGGCTGGATAAACAAGCCTGCACCGGCATCCAGGGCGGCACCGCCTTCGAGAATGCCGGCGCCCTCTTCCTTGCCCTTCTCAATGTACGAGAGGATCTTGTCGTACTGCTCCTGGCTGACGATCGCGCCAAGATGGTTTGTCGGGTCCAGCGGATCACCGGTCTTCCACGAGCGCATTTGCTCGCGAATCTTGTCGACCAGTTCGGCGCGCACGTTTTTGTGTACGATCACGCGCGAGTTCGCGGTGCAGTTCTGCCCCATGTTCCAGAGCGCGGCATAGGTGATCTGCTTTGCGGCGTGATCGAGGTTCTTCGCGTCCGACAGGACCACGGCCGGGTTCTTGCCGCCGCACTCCAGCACGATCCGCTTGAGATTGCTCTCTGCGGAGTATTCCAGGAAACGGCGCCCGATCTCGGTGGAGCCTGTGAACGAGACGACCTGGACGCCTTCGTGACGCCCCAGCGGCTCACCCACGTCCGGGCCCTCGCCCGGGAGGACATTGAGGACGCCGTCCGGGAGCCCCGCTTCGCTGGCGAGCTCCGCGACGCGCAATGCCGTCATGCTGGTCTGCTCGGCGGGCTTGACGATCACCGAGTTCCCGGCCGAGAGCGCCGGCCCGATCTTCCAGGCAAGCATCATCAGGGGAAAGTTCCAGGGCAGCACGCAGCCAACAACGCCGGCCGGTTCGCGGATTACCAGTCCCAGCGCGTCATCGCCCGACGGCGATACCTGGTCGTACAGTTTGTCGGTGGCCTCGGCATGCCAGTGGATGCACTGCACGGTCTCCGGCAGGTCGGTCAACGCGCATTCACGAATCGGCTTGCCGGATTCCAGGCTTTCCATGACCGCGAGCTCATGGCGGTGCCGCTTGATGAGTTTGCCGAGCTGGATCAAGACCTGTTTGCGTTCGCGTGGGTGCAAACGCGACCATTCACCCCTGTCGAATGCCTCGCGCGCCTTGCTGACGGCGAAATCGACATCGTTCGCATCACATGCCGCCATCTTGCCCAGCCGCTCCCCGGTCGCCGGGTTGAACGTATCCATGGTCTTGCCGGATTTCGGCCTCATGAAACTGCCGTTCACGTACGCGTTTACGGGCAGCGAGAGTTCGGCTGCAATGGCCTTGTATTCGTCGTGTGTTAGAAGCTCAGACATGGCTATTCCTTTTCATCCAGGATCGCGCGCAGTGTGCGTTTCGCCGTGTGCACGATCTGCAGCACTTCACGCTGGAGTTCTTTTTTCATCGGCTGCATCGGCGGACGAACAGGGCCCGCCGGCCGATCCATGAGTTCGCAGGCGTACTTGACGCTCTGCAGGAACTTGCCGCCCTTCTCGAGGCAATTCATGATCGGCAGTAACGCCATCATGATCCTGCGCCCGGTCACGAAATCGCCTTCGAGCACGCCGATTTCGTGAAAGCGCACGGCCTCGTGCGGGAAGAAGTTCGCCACGACCGACACCCAGCTGCGCGCGCCCCACGCATAGAACTCCAGGACAAGATCTTCCGCGCCTGCACTCAACTGCAGCTGCGGGTATTCGCGCGCCAGCATGTGGATGCGTTCGATGTCGCCGGCGCTTTCCTTGATGGCCACGAAGTTGCTGCTCTGGGCCACGCGATCCAGGAATTCCTCGTCCATCGACACGCCGGTGCGGCCCGGGTAGTTGTAGAGAATGATGGGCAGGTTCGCGATGCGATCGATCTTCAGGCAGTGCGCCGCGAGCTCCTTCTGGCTGGGCAGCGAGTACGGTGGGGCCGCTACCAGCAGCGCGTCGACACCGGCGTCCCGTGCCCTGGCCGTGTGCGCATAGCAGCGATCGACCAGCAGGTCGTTCACGCCGGCGATCACGGGAATGCGCCCGTTGGCCCGCTTGACCGCGAACCTGAGCTGCTCCACTCGTTCGTCGTCAGTCAGCGAAAAGAACTCACCCGTCGAGCCGCCGACGATGATGCCGTGTGTGCCGTTGGCAACCTGCCAGTCGATGACGGCGCCGAAACCGTCCCAATCGATCGAGAAGTCGTCCTTGAACGGCGTGATGATCGGCGTGTAGATGCCTTCGAAACGCATGCTGCCCTCCGCCCTGACAATATATAATATATTATTCTGCCCGATTCGCGCGCTGAATGGAACCCCTTTTACAGGGCCCTATCAAGGCGCGGAATTATGGGATACTCGACCGGGTATGGAAGACAGAATCTCCCGCATAGTTGTCGTCGGTGGAGGTAGCGCCGGCTGGCTGACGGCCGGCGTCATCGCGGCCGAACATTGCATCGAAACGCACGCACAGAAGCCGATTGAACTGGTGCTGATTGAGTCACCGGACGTGCCGACCATTGGCGTGGGCGAAGGCACCTGGCCATCGATGCGGGCCACACTGCAGCGCACAGGACTGTCTGAGACTGAGTTTATCCGTGAGTGCGACGCCAGTTTTAAACAAGGCACCTTCTTCCGTGACTGGCATACGGGTAGCGGAGAGACGTATTGCCATCCGTTTACCGTTCCTGTGGATTACGCTGAGACGAACCTCGCGCCGCATTGGCTGGCGCTGGCCAATGCGCCTCGATTCGCGGACGCCGTGACCTCGCAGACTGCATTATTTGCCGACTGCCTTGCGCCCAAGCAGATCACCACGCCGGAGTACGCCTTTGTGGTGAACTATGCGTATCACCTGGATGCCGGAAAATTCGCTGAACGGCTTCGGCGGCACTGCACCGAGCGGCTGGGCGTAAAACATGTCAAGGCTAACGTGACGCAGATCAATGCGGCTGAGAACGGCGATATTCAATCCGTCACGACCGATAGTGCCGGTGCAATAGCGGGTGATCTGTTTATCGACTGTACGGGGACGAAGAGCCTGCTGCTCGGTGAGCATTTCGACGTTCCCTTGCAGTCACAACAGGCGTACCTGTTCAACGACACCGCCATGGCGGCGCAGGTGCCCTACGAAGACAAGGATCAGGCAATCCAGTCCTGTACGCATGCAACGGCGCAGACCGCCGGCTGGATCTGGGATATTGGGCTGCCGACGCGCCGTGGTATCGGCCACGTCTACTCGAGTGCACATATTTCGGACGACGAGGCTGCCGCTCAACTTCTGAGCTATATCAAAGAGACGGCCGGAGACGAGGCTGCGGCCGGTGTTGCACCGCGAAAAATCGCGTTTGAGCCTGGCCATCGGCAGAAGTTCTGGCACAGAAACTGTGTTGCCATCGGCATGTCTTCAGGCTTTATTGAACCGCTTGAGGCCTCGGCGCTGGTGATGATTGAGCTGGCCGCGGGAATGATCGCAGACCAGTTGCCACCGACAAGAGACGTCATGGATGTTGTGGCCAAACGTTACAATCAGAAGTTCCTGCGCCACTGGGAACAGATTATTGAATTCCTGAAGCTGCACTATGTCCTGAGTGCTCGAGACGACTCCGCCTACTGGCAGGACAATCGCGCCACTACCTCCATCCCGGACAAGCTAAGCGAACAGCTGTCGCTGTGGCGCTATCGCAGCCCCTGGCATCCGGACGCAGAAGCAGTCGATGACCTGTTTCCCACCGCCAGCTATCAGTACATTCTTTATGGCATGGGATTCAAGACGATACCCCCGGCCACCCGCAGCCACCAACAGGCCCAGCGCCAGGCGACGGAGCTGTTCCGCAAGAACGCTGCGCGGGCAAGACAGCTGCAGCAGGCTATGCCGAGCAACAGAGAGCTACTGAAAAAAGTCAGCGAGTTTGGGTTTCAAACGCTGTGAGTCGCAGGCGATAAAGTAGAGTATCTAAATGAGTCAGTACGAAATCCTGGACAAGGAAAAACATAGACACCTGCGGATCAAGACAGGCTACGGCGCGACCCTGGGCGATGCGGCCATGTACATGATGACCTACCCCATGGAGTTCAGGGATATTCAAAGCTGTTATCCCATCCTGTTTACCAAAGACCCGAATACCGGCGGTTTTTTTGCCGCGGCTGTACTCGGGTTTGAGGCGAACCAGAATCTGTTCCTCCAGGACCATCGCTGGGATGCGTCCTATGTTCCTGCCATGGCGCGACGTCAGCCGTTTCTGATTGCCACGGGCCCAGAAGGCGACGACCGAACCCCGGTGGTTTCCCTGGACATGGATCACCCGCGGGTCAGCCAGGATGAGGGGGAGGCCTTATTCGACAGCCAGGGAAGAACGACGGAGTTTCTGGATCAAAAGATTGCACTGCTGGACAAGCTGCATCACGGACTGCAACACGGCAAGGGCTTTGTTGACACGCTGCTCCGGCACGAACTTCTGGAGCAGATCACGCTGGATATTGCCTTTAATGATGGCAGCAAGCAGACGTTGCAGGGTTTTTACAGCATCGCGGAAGAACGGCTGTACCAACTGCAGGGAGACGTGCTGGAGTCGCTGAACCAGGCCGGCTACCTGCAGCCCGTTTTCATGGCCGTCGCCTCGTTGTCCCGGATGCGAGACGTTATCGAAAGACGCAACCGTGTTCGGGCGTAGCAGGAAGTCGGGGTGACCCTATGAGCGGCCAGCATGTCCTTCATGCAATCAGCCAGGCGATTGCGGAGACGCACGACATCTCCGTCGCCGATCTCAGCGATGAGCTACTTGCGACTGAACAGCCTCTAATCCTACGAGGATTGGCCCGGGACTGGCCCGCCGTCAGACACGGGCTCGAGTCTGCCGACAAGATAATTGAGTATTTGCAGCATTTTGACTCAGGTAACGTAGTCACCGCCCTTTTCGCACCACCCGAAGCGGCCGGCCGGATTTTCTACAACGAGGATATGACCGCCTTCAATTTCGAATACCGGCGGATGGCGCTCAGGGAAGCCGTGCGGGAAGCCCGATCCCATGTTGAACAACCTTCGGCGCCGTCACTATATATCGGCTCAACCAATGTCGATCACTGGCTTCCGGGATTCCGGGAACAGAACGACCTGCCGATTCAACACCTGGCGCCGCTGGTCAGCATCTGGATCGGCAACCAGAGTCGGGTAGCGGCCCACTATGATTTCCCTGCCAACATTGCGGTCGTGGTCGCGGGGCAGCGGCGAGTTATCCTGTTTCCGCCAGAGCAGTTGCCGAACCTCTATGTTGGGCCGCTGGACTTTACGCCAGCCGGACAACCGATCAGTCTCGTGGACTTTCATGCCCCCGATTATGAGCGATTCCCGAAGTTTCGCGACGCCGTCAAGACCGCCCGCAAGGCGGTGCTGGAACCCGGGGATGCCATCATCGTCCCGAGTATGTGGTGGCATCACATGGAAGCGCTGGATACCTTCAACGTCCTGGTAAATTACTGGTGGCGCAGCTCGCCCTCATACCTGGGACCGCCATTGAGCGTATTGCAGCATGCGATGCTGGGTCTGCGAGATCTGCCCGAGGCGCAGAGAGAACAGTGGCGGGCATTGTTTGATTTTTATGTGTTCAATCCCGAGTCGGAGAATTTTGCACACATTCCAAAAGCGGCGCGTGGCGTGCTGAACGCCATCGATGAGCAGACTGCGCGGCAAATTCGTAAGATGTTAAGAGACAAACTGTTGTAGGACGAGAGTGGTGTCAGGTGCAAAGGTAGAGAACGTCGTTGTTGTCGGTGGTGGTACCGCAGGCTGGACCGCGGCTGCCGCCGTAGCGAGGCTGATCGGGGCCAACCTGAACGTGGTACTGGTGGAATCCGATGCCATCGGCACGGTCGGTGTCGGTGAGGCGACCATACCGCCTTTCAGAACCATGCACCGCCTGTTGAAGGTCGACGAGGCGGACTTCCTGTCCAAGGTGCAGGGCACCATCAAGCTCGGCATCAGCTTCGAGAACTGGCGCTCTGTCGGCCACGACTACATTCACTCCTTTGGTGTCACAGGCCAGGGCTGCTGGGCGGCGGGCTTTCAGCACTTCTGGCTCAAAGCCAGGCAGCTCGGTTTCGCCGAAGAATTCAGTCGCTATGCCCCGGAGCTGATGGCGGCGAAAGCCGGCAGGTTTGGCCTGCTGCAACAGGATGCGCTCAGCTACGCCTACCACCTTGATGCGACAGCCTATGCCGGGCTGCTGCGTCGGCAGGCGGAGAAGGACGGTGTAACCCGCGTCGAAGGCAAGATCGTCGATGTCCATCGGACTGAGTCCGGTGACATCTCTGAAGTGGTGCTCGAATCAGGACAGGTCGTGAAAGGCGATCTGTTTGTCGACTGCAGCGGTTTTGTCAGCCTGCTCATGGACAAGACCCTGGGTACCGAGTTCGAAGACTGGACTCACTGGCTTCCCTGCGATCGCGCCATAGCCGTGCAAACCAAAGCGGTCAGTGAGCCTATTCCTTATACGCGCTCTATAGCCAGGGAGAGCGGCTGGCAATGGCGGATTCCATTGCAGACGCGAGTTGGCAATGGGCTGGTCTATTGCAGCGAATTCATGAGTGACGACGAAGCCCGTAACACCCTGCTCGCGAACCTTGAGGGTGAAGTCATTACAGAACCGAGGGTATTGCGCTTTCGCACGGGACAACGGGTGAAACACTGGAACCGGAATTGCGTCGCCCTGGGCCTCGCGGCAGGCTTTCTCGAGCCGCTGGAGTCCACCAGCATTCACCTGATTCAGCGGGGCGTGATCCGGCTGATGCAGATGTTTCCCTATGGCGGCATCGTCGAGTCAGACCGAACGGAATTCAATCGCCAGATGGACGCCGAGTTTCGCTTTATCCGCGACTTTATCATCATGCACTACCATGTCACCGATCGAACGGACTCCGAATTCTGGCGTCGCTGTCGTGACATGGACGTTCCTGGGGACCTTCAACATCGCCTGGACCTGTTCCGTGATAGTGGCCGTGTGTTCGAGGCTGAATTCGATATCTTCCGCGAGAACAGCTGGACCCAGGTGATGTTGGGGCAAGGTATTGAACCGCAGAGCTATCACCCCATCGTCGACATGATGAGTGAGCAGGAGCTTCGTCAGTTCATGCAGATCCAGGGGCAGAAAGTCGACCATGTGCTGAAACAGCTGCCGACGCACCAGGCCTTCATCGACCGCTACTGTCCGACCACTGTTGCCTGAAATCCATCATGAGCAACAGCAAAAAAAAGGCGCCCAATGGGCGCCTTTTCTGTTCCAGGTAAAGCTTCGCTATTCTTTCACAAGCCTGAATGTCCACCAGACACCCGCGGCAGCCTCCAAGGTGACTGTCATGCTGCTGCCATCCATGGTGGCCAGCGTGTAGGTGATGTCATCGGGTGCAGCGGCGCTACTCGCAAGCTCCTGTCCATTCACCGCCTTGGCCAGCCCCAGGTGAGATCCTCGTCCCATCAACACCAGGGTGCCTGCGACATCGTCAATCGCGAAGGTGCCTGCGCTACTGCCATCGTGCGGGGCAACCGGTGCGCCACAGCCATCCGCGGCGGCGCCTTGCCAGGTTTCGAGCCAGGTCTCACCATTCTGGAAGTTCTGGAATGATCCGTCTGCGCCAAAATGGAAGACGTCGTCAAACCAGCAGGGTCGCTCTGCGGGACCGGCACCATTGGCCGCGGTGGAAGCCCACCACTCGGAACTTTCGGGGGCCGGACCGACAGATGCCGCTCCCTCACCATCCAGTTTCCAATTGCCGGCTGCGGGTGAATTGGAGACGCGCGCCAGGTTGAAGGTCCACCAGACACCGGCAGCAGTCTCCACTGTGACGGTCATGCTGTCGCCGTCCAGGGTCATGACTTCGTAGGTAATGGATTCCGGTGCATCGCCCGGGTTCGCAAGCTCTTGGCCGTTAACCGCTTTCGCCAGGCCGAGATGTGCGCCTGTGCCGGAAATCGTCAATGTGCCGGCGACCTCATCGTAAGCAAATACAGCTCTCGCGCTGCCATCGTGAGGCGCGACCGGTGCGCCACAACCATCGGCAGCAGCCCCTTGCCAGACTTCAAGCCAGGTTTCACTGCCCTGCTCATTCCTGAACGAGCCGTCAGAGCCAAAATCAAACACGTCATCGAACCAGCATGCCCGCTCGGCCGGACCTGCACCGTTCGCAGCCGTTGAAGACCACCACTCGGCACTACCGGGCGAGGGTCCGACAGAGGCCGCGCCTTCGCCGTCCAGTTTCCACTTGCCCGCTACAGCAGCGGTATCGGCGACACGTTCCAGCCTGAACGTCCACCATACGCCTGCGGCCGCTTCGAGGGTCACAGTCATGTTGTCACCGTCCAACGTGGCGACGGTAAACGTGATGTTGTCCGGTGCATCGCCTGGTGAGGCCAGTTCCTGGCCGTTTACAGCCTTTGCCAGCCCCAGGTAGGAGCCGCGACCATCGAGCAACAGCGTGCCCGCAGCCTCATCGTAGCTCCATAACCCGGCATTGCTGCCATCGTGCGGGGCGACCGGCGCGGCACAGCCGTCAGCAGCCGCGCCCTGCCAGCTCTCAACCCAGGTGTCTGCGCCGTGATAATTCTGGAACGAACCGTCGTCACCGAAATGGTAAATGTCGTCGAACCAGCAGGGTCGCTCGGCCGGTCCTGCACCGTTGGCTGTGGTCGATGCCCACCACTCCGCGCTTTCAGGAGCGGGGCCAACAGAAGCGGCGCCTTCGCCTGCCAGTTTCCACTTGCCGACAACCGGGGAATTGGAAATCCTTGTCAGGCGGAACGTCCACCAGACGCCTGTTGCAGCTTCAATCGTTACCGTCAGGTTGTCGCCATCCAGAGTCGCGACTGTGTAGGTCACGGATTCCGGTGTATCACCAATAGATGCGAGCTCCTGCCCATTGACGGCTTTTGCCAGGCCGAGGTGCGCACCGCGACCCGTCAGCATCAACGTACCGACATCTTCATCCAACTGGAAGATGGCACCATTGCTGCCATCGTGAGGCGCTACGGGCGGACCACAGCCTTCAGCGGCAGCACCTTGCCAGGTTTCAATCCAGGTCTCGGCGCCCTGGACGTTCCGGAAAGAGCCGTCGGCACCGAACTCATAGACATCATCGAACCAGCACGCGCGCTCGGCGGGACCGGCACCGTTAGCGGATGTCGATGCCCACCACTCCGAGCTTTCAGGAGAGGGGCCAACCGAAGCTGCACCCTCACCGTCAAGCTTCCACTTGCCGGCCAGCGGAGATACCGGCGCTCTTGCGAGGCGGAACGTCCACCAGACGCCTGCCGCCGCTTCAACGGTGACGGTCAGGGAATCACCGTCCAGCGTCTGTACGGTGTAGATAATGGAAGCGGGTGCGTCACCCGGACTTGCCAGTTCCTGGCCGTTAACCGCCTTGGCAAGGCCCAGGTGCGAGCCGACACCATTGAGTGTGAGCGTGCCGGCCGCCTCATCGTAGGTCCAGGTACCGGCGTTGCTGCCATCATGGGGCGCCACCGGCGGGCCACACCCTTCGGCCGCAGCGCCCTGCCAGGTTTCGATCCAGGTCTCCGCGCCAGGAAGATTGTTGAACGAGCCGTCGCTGCCGAAGCGGAATACGTCGTCAAACCAGCAGGCACGTTCGTTCGGACCTGCACCATTGGCGGCCGTGGAAGCCCACCACTCAGAGCTGCCAGGTGCGGGGCCAACCGATGCTGCGCCTTCTCCGTCCAGGCGCCAGTCGCCGGCCAGGGAATTACCGCCCGCATCCGGACAACCCCCGGCACAATACAGCACGGCACTACCGTCGGTGGTGGTGTTTACAGTCTGGCCCTGCACGCCGCTGATGTCCCGGTACGCGACCGAGAAGTTGATGTCGCCATCGGCATCGGCTGCGGTCATCTCCCGGACAGCGGACCAGTTGGTGACACTGCCCTGCACCTCGGCCCTTACGCCTTTGATGTAGACGACGGGCACCATGAGCGCTTCACTGGCCACAATATCGATGCGCACGGACTGACCCATCCGGGCGGTACCATTGGCACTCGGGTCGCGGTCGCGCGACATCTTGATCGTGACACTCGTCAGAACAGGCGCTACGCCGTCCGGACCGAAGTTATCAGCTAGGTTGTTTTCCGTTACAGCCTTGCCCGCGCCGTCACAAGCGGACAGCAGAAACAGGCTCGCCATGGCCAGTATTGCAGCAAAGCGACTGGCAACGTTGCCAGGCAGCCCGCGGTCTGAGTTAAAGATTTGCCGTTGCATTACGCCCCCTAAAAATGTCTTTCCTGGTGCCTGCCCGAGATGGTTCCTGGCTGCCGTCAGTAATCGAAGTTATAACGAAGGCCAAAGTCGTATCGAGGACCAAGTTGAATGGCCTGCAGCACCTGCCTTTCCGACAAACCGTAAACGTGTCTTGTTTCGTTAGTGAGGTTCAACCCGGAGAAATAGAACGTGAGGTTGTCGTTGTAATAGTAGGTAACGCTCAGATCCCACTGCCCATACTCTTTCACATAGGTGGGATTGGTCAGCGTACCCTGGCCCTGGCCGGCGCCGGCGATGAAATCGTCGCGCCAGTTGTAGGCAAGGCGAACCTGCAGGTCTTCACCGTCGTAGAAACCGATCAGGTTGGCCGAATCACTCAGTCCGTTCAGCGGAAACTGGGTCCACAAACGGATTGAGGTTGTCATAAGCGACGTCGGCATTGACCAGCGTTGCGTTGGCAATGAATCCGAACCCGGTATCGCCGATGTTGTGCTGGAGATTCACTTCGACACCGTCGACTTTTGCGGTTCTCTGGTTTACGGGTCGGCTAAGGTCGAAAACAATGGACGGATCACCCGCAACGCTGCTGATGGTCTCGCCATCAACGGCCGGATCATCCTGGAAATTATCAAGAATGTACCGACCTACGGCGGTGTAGTTGTCGGGATCCAGTCCGCTTTCCGCAAGGGCGCGATTCCAGAGTGCGCCACCGATGATGTTGGGAATCTCAAACGTTGTTCCAGACTCTCTACCGCTGCCGATAAAGTTTTCTACGTCCTTCTCGAAATAGCCCAAAGACAGGTAGCTGCCGTCTGCGTAGTACCACTCGAACGACAAATCAATATTGAACGATTGAATCGGCACGAGACCCGGGTTACCCGAAGATGCCTGCGGCCGCGTGTTCGCGAAGAACTGGGTGCTATTGGGCTGCAAACCACCCTTGATGTCGTTGTAGTTCGGACGGGTGATGGTCTCACTGATTGACGCGCGCAGAACAATATCTTCCCAGGGCTCGATGTCGAAATCGAGATTGGGCAGCGTGACGTCATACTCGCCCAGAACATCAGTGAAGCTCTGAATGAGAGTACCGTCGGCATCCCGGGCCTGGACAATGTTGAGCTCGTTGCCTGCGCCTACCCATTCCGACCCGTCATAGACGGCATTCAGTGCCGCAGACCTGACTTCCGTCTCTTCGTAGCGCAAGCCCACGTGCAGATTGGCGGGCATGCGGCCTAAGTCGCCAGTCCAGTTGTACTGGAGATAAACGGCAATGGATTCTTCCGTGGTCCGAAGATCATTGGTCCAGTCAGTGGATGCACAGTAACCGGTGCCACAGTCACCGGCTTCGGCGTAGGTATCGCCGTTGATGATGTAAGCCTGCTCGCCCAGGGCCTGGAGGTCAGCGAGACTGGCTGTGAAGTATTCCGTCTGCAAATCCGGATGGTCCGAACCCGACAGCTCGTCGAATTGTCCCGCAATGCTCGAACGAACGAGAACATCCGAGATGAATCCGGGATCCGTGATACCGCCCCAGTTGTCGAGCTGCACGTTACTGCTCACCGAACGATTCGTGACTTCGGTCGTCTGCACACCAAAATCAATGCTGGAACCTTCGAAGAAGTCGGAGAAGCTGCCGGCGATCTTGGCCTGTTCCAGGTCCATCCAGGAGGCCTCGTTGCCAAACACACTACCCGTGATGCGCATGTCGTTCCTGTACAGGGGACGATCCACTTCACCGCCGGAGTTCAGGTCGAGGATCATGATCGGCAATTCGTAGCCGGTCAGGATGGTCTGGCCGACCTTGTTGAAGCTGGCGATGGTGATGAGTGAGCTTGTGCCGTTAGGGCTGTTTGCCCCGGTTTCGGCAGAGGAGTCGTGGTAGTCCAGCTCAAGTGAGAAATTATCGGTAATCCACCACTCGACGTTGAGGCCGATCGACTCATTCAGGTTCTTGCTGCCGTCCTCACCCGTTCCCATGGCAAAGTCGGCATTGTTTACCACTTCCGAGTAATAGATCGGGCTGGCGATTGGGCCGTCCGTCCATTCACTGGCCTGGGAAACGGCTGCCGTATTCGAGAACCAGGCAGACAGGTCACTGTAACGCCGGTCCAGCTCGAACTCAGAGCGGATGTAGTCCACCGTTGTCGTGACAGTGTCAGTTGGCGCAAACTGAAGCACGAGCTGGGCATTGGTCCTTTCGCTTTCAAACTCTGCGATGTTGTAGGCCATCGACTGCGGCAGGGAATAGGTCTCGTCGTTTGTCTGCGGCCGGTTTATCTGGTTGGCGTCGTTTGCAAGCCTGCGATCCGGGGGACGTCGCATCTGGCAGCACGTCATACGCCTCGGCCGCGTGTACCAACCACCAACGCTCGCTGCGTTCACCCCGTTATTTCTCGTCTGATGGCTGGCCGTGACGGCAATACCTACCCTGTCGTCCATGAAGCGACCGAGGTAGATGCCGGAAAATTCAGGGGTGACCTCATCGCCGGTGCGAGTCGACGTGTCATACACGGTCTTGGCCGCGAGACTTGCAGTCGGTTCGCCCTCAAGTGGCTTGGGTGTGGAAATATTGATGGTGGAACCGATACCGCCGGATGGCACGTCGGCTCGACCGGTCTTGTAGACCTGGACACCTGCCACGCCTTCTGAAGCCAGGTCGGCGAAGTCAAAAGACCGGTTGGTGCCATTGTGCGTCGGCATCTGACGACCGTTGACGGTGACCAGGTTGTATTCGGGGCCAAACCCACGCACTGTCACCTGGCTGCCCTCACCGCGCTGCCGGTCGATAGACACGCCGGTTACCCGTTGCAGCGACTCTGCCAGGTTCGCATCAGGGAACTTGCCGATGTCTTCCGCGGAAATTGCGTCCACGACCCCTGTTGCACCGCGTTTGATGTCCATCGAACGCCGCAGGCTGCTGCGGATACCGGTGGTGACGATTTCTTCGATGACTTCCTCGACGACTTCGTCATCTTGCGCTATGGACACCGCAGGCGTTGCGAAGGCCGCTCCCAGCGCAATGGCTACGCCCGTGGACAATGGTGTCTTACGGAAAACAGGTTTTTGCATGCTCTAGCCCCCTGAAGCTTGCTTATTTGTGCCTAAGTAATTGATTAGTCAGGCCATATATTCTGAATAGGCTCTTTTTCTCACCGCGCGGCAAAAAGAAATGCTTTCCGATGAAACTGACAGCGCTGTCTAATCCGGTACGTATATATACGTAAGGCTGACAGCGCTGTCAACACTGGATTCGATCCACTTTCATACCGTCGGCGCAACTAAAGGCCTGAACGAGAAGACGTGTCTTTCTGGTAAATCCGCACGTAATCGACCGTCATTCTCTGGGGGAAGATACTGTCGTCAATCCCCCCGCCGGCCCGCCCCCACATACCGCCGACAGCGACATTCAGGATCAGGTGAAATGGATGATCGTAGGGCCATGAACGCCAGCCCTCATGCTCGTTCATGTAAGTGAAGTACAAGGTGTCGTCGACAAAGACATCGATACGCTCAGGCGACCATTCGAGCGCGTAGACGTGAAACGCAGACGCCACATCGTCGATCAGCACTCGCCCCTTGCGCTGCTCCCATTTGGCCCAGTAGTACGCTTCATTGTGCACCGTGCCGTGCACGTGACCCATCTCGTAGCCTACGTGCTCCATGATGTCGATCTCGCCGGAGTTCGGCCAGGCATCGCAATCTGCACTACCCTGCCACTTGTCACCGTCTTTGCACTTGGTCGCGTAGCGAAAGGGGTCACTCGGCAACATCCAGATTGCCGGCCATGTACCCATGCCGCGCGGCAACTTCGCACGCACCTCGACACGACCATAGAGAAAGTCGACTTTGCCGCGGGTGTGAATTCGGGCGGACGTGTATTCCGCATTTCCTGACTTTTCCTTGTGCGCCTCGATAACCAGGTGGCCGTCCTCGATCCGCAGGTTCTTTGCCTTGTCCGTGTAAGCCTGATCTTCATCGTTGACCACCCTGGCAGGCCACAGGTCAACGTTCCACATAGCGCTTCGCGGCGGCCCCTCGTAGTCAAACTCATCACTGTGGACGAGCGTCCAGCCATCGCCTCTCGGTCTTTTTTGCCGAACCACCAGCGCGCTGAGGACCGGATTCGCCTTGACCGGCCTGAACTCGAGATTAAGTTCATTATCTTCGATACGGACCCCGGGCACGGTCACAGTAAGTGCCGAACGCACCTTGCCATCACGGGACGACATGACATCCAGACCCTCGACGACTGCGACTCCTTCGATAATCGTATCGAAGACCCGTGTACCGCCAGGCACATCCTCCGGCTCCGCGAAATGAAGCGTGACATCATAGGTCCCATTCGCGATTGGGCGATCGACCTTGATGTCACCCTCGCGAAAGGTCTCGTAGAGGACAGCATCCTGGGATCCCTTGATCCCATCAAGGGTGGCGATCACGCCGCCAGAAGTCGACGCGTCCTGCGCGTACTCGGTACCGTCGATGCCGACGTAGTGATCACCGCCAACGTTGACGGCCCAGACCAGGTCGCGTTCTGTCTCAGCCTCTTTACAGCCCATGGCCATCGCAATTAGCACCCCAATAATCAGGCATCTCATAATCTTTGACATCGCTTGAAATGTTTCGTGAATCCTCTGGTATACTAGGTGACAGCGCTGTCAAAAACAAACAGAGGGGCGCTGACCACAATTGAGATGCGGTAGAGGGGGCATTGTCTCGTGTTCGTTTTCCCAAGATTGACTGGCACCCTGGTGCTAATGCTCGGAACGAGTTCCGCGGTCGTAGCTGCAGAAAGCGGCACGACCCACGCTGAGTCCCGCTCGCAATACAGGGCCCCGTTTGCGTCGGCTGGAATCCAGGTAGACGGCAATCCGCAGGATGCGGCGTGGGAATCCGCTGCATGGCGGGCAATCAATTACACATGGCTGGGCCCCGATCATTCGGAAACCGATTTCACCGGCCGCTTCAAGATTGTCTGGACGGAACAACAGGTTTACCTGCTCGTCGAAGTCGTCGACGACATCCTGTTCGACGCGCATCGCGACCCTTTGGTGCAGTACTGGGACGACGATTGCCTCGAGGTCTTTGTTGATGAGGACTATTCCGGAGGCAACCACCAATTCAACCACAATGCTTTTGCGTATCACTTCTCGCTCGACAACCAGGCGATTGATATTGGTACAGACCAGAAGGCACGCAATTACTCGCACCACGTCCAGAGCAAGTGGCGCCAGTATGAAGACTCCCTGACCTGGGAAGTCGGTATCAGCCTGTACGACGATTCTTACGTCGATGCAGGCGTCGATAACGAGCCTGTAGTCCTGTTCGCGGGAAAGATTATCGGGCTAATGGTCGCGTATTGCGACAATGATGGAAGCGAGCTTCGTGAGAATTTTGTGGGTTCAGAATCCGTTCCCTATGGCCCGAAAGACCGGGGATGGATCGACGCAGGCCTATTTGGTGAGGTGATTTTAGATGAATAGTCTCTCCCTGCCGCATGCGGTATCAGAGCAGGTACAAAACGACGAAAACACGAACGGCGAGTTTGTGGATTTTGCCAACGAACGGTATTTCCTGATTCGAGATGTCGACAGGATGGCTCCCTTCTTCGTGAGCGTCGTCTCGGCCGACGATCACTGGCTGTTCGCCTCGTCGACCGGCGGCCTTACCGCCGGTCGAGTATCGCCTGATACGGCGCTGTTCCCTTACATCACAGTCGACAAGCTGCATGACTGTGCAGACAAGACAGGGCCAAAAACAATACTGCGAGTCGGCGCCGGCGAGGAATGTCGATACTGGGAACCATTCAACCCGGAACAGCGTGGGCATTATGCGTGCAGCTCCAACCTGTACAAGAACACGCTCGGTAACAAACTGTGCTTCGAGGAGATCAACCACGATCTCCGCCTCGCGTTTCGTTACACCTGGTCTACCGCGGCCGAGTTCGGTTTTATTCGTCATTGCGAGCTGCTGAATCTGGGAACGAAAACGCAAGACGTCGAAGTCGTCGACGGTCTGCAGAATATCTTGCCCGCAGGTACCCCGAGGTTTACGCAAACAAACTCAAGCAATCTCGTCGACGCCTATAAATGGACGGAACTCGACGAATCCACCGGGCTCGCTTTCCTGACACTCTATTCAGGAATAACGGATCGGGCCGAACCCTGTGAATCGCTCAGGGCCACCACGGCTTTCTGCCTCGGGCTCGAGCACTACAAGGTGTTGATTTCGTCCAATCAGTTGCAGGCATTTCGCGCGGGCAAGACCCCCGAACAGGAAAACCACAGGCGCGGAATACGTGGCGCCTATTTCGCAAATTTCGAACACTCTCTGGCGGGTGGCGAGAGCGGCGAATGGCGATTCGTGCTCAATACAGAACAAAGCCAGATCGACGCGGTCGCCCTGAGGGAACGCCTGAGAACACCCGGCAGAATCGAAGCGGAAATCACTGCATCGGTTGCTGCCGGCAGCGAACGCCTCGCGAAGATCATGGCTGCATCCGACGCTTTCCAGGCGACAGCCGAGGAGAACGTGACAGTACACCACTACGCCAACGTGCTTTTCAACGTTCTGCGAGGCGGAGTTTTCGACGATCAATACAACGTCTCATCACGCGACTTTCGCCGTACGATCAAGCATTTCAACGAATCGGTATTTGAGCGTCACGTTGACCTTCTCAGCGGCCTGCCGGACCGCTTGCGTTTCGATGAGCTGCTGTCACACATCAAGGCGTCCGGGGATCCGCAGCTTCTCCGCTTGACGCTGGAATACCTGCCAATCACGTTCGGACGTCGCCACGGTGACCCAAGCCGGCCCTGGAACCACTTTGCGATTCGCCTCAAGGACGAACACGGTGAAGACCTGTTGTCCTACCAGGGCAACTGGCGCGACATTTTCCAGAATTGGGAGGCGTTGGCCTTCAGTTATCCCGGGTTTGTCGAAAACATGATCGCAAAGTTTGTTAATGCCTCGACAGTGGACGGGTACAACCCGTATCGGATTACCAAGGAAGGCATTGACTGGGAAGTCGAAGAACCCGACAACCCGTGGAGCTACATTGGCTACTGGGGCGATCACCAGATCATCTACCTGCTCAAACTGCTCGAGCTATCGCGCAAATTTCACCCCGGCACCTTGCGGCAGCTATTGCGGGAGCCAATCTTCAGTTACGCCAACGTGCCTTACCGAATCAAGAGCCTGGACGACCTCCTGCAAGATCCCAAGAGCACCGTGCTCTTCGACGATGAGCTGGCGGACCAGATCGAGTCTCGCGTTGCCGCGCTTGGCGCAGACGGAAAGCTCGTTCTTGACGACAACGGACAGGTGTACCAGGTCAACCTGCTGGAAAAGCTGCTGGTACCATTGCTCGCAAAGCTCGGCAACCTCGTGGTCGATGGCGGAATCTGGCTAAACACGCAGCGCCCCGAATGGAACGATGCGAACAACGCCCTGGTCGGACAGGGCTTGTCCATGGTGACGCTCTACTACATGCGTCGCTATATCAGCTTTCTCCAGGAGTTGCTGGCTGAGGAAACCGGCACAATTGCCGTGTCGACGGAAGTTGCTGACTGGCTCGATGGAACCGCCGAGGCCCTGGCCAGCCTGCGCGTGTCGCTAGGCACCGATCGTGTTGACGAGGCTACGCGCCACCAGGCCCTGGTCGCACTGGGGAAGGTAGCCAGCGATTTTCGCGGCGTACTGTATGCAGCCGGCACCTTTGCAGGCTGCGCGGACCGCAATATTCCGGACATCCTGACCCTGCTTGACGATGCGCTCGAAATCGTAGACCACAGCATCCGGGCAAACAGGCGGCCGGATGGGCTTTATCATGCCTACAACATCGCAGACTTTACCGCCGCGCCGATGTCCGTGGAGAATCTTTACCCGATGCTCGAAGGGCAGGTTGCAGCATTGAGCGCCGGCTCGATCGACGCCAAAGAGGCTGTCGAGGTTCTGGATACGCTCTTCGAGAGTGAGATCTACCGGGAAGACCAGGACAGTTTCATGCTGTACCCGGACAGGAAGCTGCCGGGCTTCCTCGAGCGCAACCGGATCGCCGACGAACAGGCCGAAGAAATTCCGCTCTTAGGGAAGATGCTGGCCAGATCCGACCTACGCATTGTTCAGCGTGACTGTACCGGGTGCCTTAGATTCAATGCTGACTTTACCAATGCGGGCGATGTTGAAGCGATGCTCGTCAAGATCAATGGCGATTACGGGGACATAGACGCGACCACCCGGCAGGCAGTCCTCGACCTGTACGAAACGGTATTTGATCACAAGGCCTTTACCGGCCGTTCCGGAACGATGTTCGGATTCGAGGGGCTCGGTTCGATCTACTGGCACATGGTTGCGAAGCTGTTGCTCGCGGTACAGGAAAATTTCTTTGCAGCGCTCGACAACGATGTCGACAGCGCGATACGGCAACGACTGGGAGCCCTCTATTACCGGGTGCGGCACGGTATCGGCTTCAACAAGACACCCGCCGAATACGGCGCATTCCCGACTGACCCTTACTCGCACACGCCAATGCACGCCGGTGCGCAGCAGCCCGGCATGACGGGACAAGTCAAGGAAGAAATCCTGACGCGTTTCGGTGAACTCGGAATCCGGGTTCGTGACGGTGCGATAAGCATTCAGCCCGCTTTGCTGCGCACCCGTGAATTCCTGTCCGATGAACGATCTTACCGGTACCTCGACGTCGACAACGACTGGCGGGATCTCGAGCTGCCGGCATCGAGCCTTGCGTTCACGTGGTGCCAGGTACCGGTGGTCTATGTGCTGGACGGCACGGCCGGCTCCGAACTCGTTGTCGCGCTCGACGACGGTACCGAATTATCGTTTGCCAACCTTGCATTGCCCGCCGATATCAGTGCCGAGCTGTTCAGGCGCAGCGGCCGCATTCGCAAGATCACTGTCACGTTCGCCGCAGACCTGTTGTTCGGCGACTGAGGAACAAACTATGTCCAACTTGTACAAACGCAGGATGTCGCTTGCCGGGATCGATGTCGCATCGCTGACGACCGGGGACTTGCGCGATCTGGTGCGAAAGATACTCGAGTCGAAGATCCACGGTCTGTCATTCAGCCCCTATATCGAGGGTCAGGGGCCCGGAACCGTCGTTGACGAAGCTCAGATTCGCCAGCGCCTTGCCATCATCGAGCCGTACGTCCGCTGGATTCGGACTTTCTCATGCACAGACGGCCACGAGTTGATCCCCGCGATTGCGCGAGAACATGGCCTGAAGACCATGGTTGGCATCTGGCTCGATGACGATCGTGAGCACAATGACCTGGAACTCGAGAACGCCATTCGCCTCGCAAACGAGGGACATGCAGACATCCTCGCTGTCGGCAATGAGGTTCTGTTGCGCGGTGATCTCACCGAAGACGAACTGCTCGACTACATGCGACGTGCGAAACAAGGTGCGCCACATGTCGATATGGGTTACGTGGATGCCTATTTCGAATTCGTTGATCATCCCCGGATTACCGCAGCCTGCGACGTATTGCTCGCCAATTGCTATCCCTTCTGGGAAGGCTGTCCGGCCGAGCATGCGCTGCTCTACATGAAAGACATGTACCGCCGGGTCAGGCACGTTGCCAATGGCAAGCGCGTGATCATCAGCGAAACCGGTTGGCCCAATATCGGCACGGCCGAGGGTGCGGCTGTGCCGTCCTTCGAAAATGCGGTCAAGTATTTCGTCGATACCTGTCGCTGGGCCGCTGAGGAAGAAATCGAGATCTTCTATTTCTCGTCGTTTGACGAGTCCTGGAAGGTTGGAGCCGAGGGCGATGTCGGTGCGTACTGGGGATTGTGGGACAAGGACGGCGTGCCCAAGTACTGGCATGCGGCCGGGACTCAAAATTGACAGCGCTATCATTCAGCGCTTAGTCTGGCGCTCGAATAAATTATTGCGCTCAAGTAACGACTATTATGCCGCGACCAACGATCGATGATGTTGCCACGCTTGCCGGGGTATCCATAAAGACGGTATCCCGCGTCGTCAACCGCGAACCTAACGTTCGCGAATCGACCCGCGAAAAGGTCGACAAGGCGATCGCGAACCTCGGCTATAGCCCCAATCCATCGGCGCGCAATCTCGCAAGTCATCATGCACGCCTCATCGTACTCGTCTATGACGATCCGAGTGCCTACGAGGCACCGAGTTCGGGCTACATTATCAACATGCAGGAGGGCGCACTGAAAGCCTGCCGAGAGTCCGGCTTTGAGCTCCTGATCCATCCCTGCAACTTCCGCAACAAGGACGTTGGCAAGGAACTGACGGAGCTTATTGGCCAGGTCCGACCGGCCGGCATTATCGTCGCAGCTCCGCTGTCAAACATGCCGAAGATCGTGCGCGCGATTAGCGCCACCAAGACTCCTTGCGTGCGCCTGTCGATAGGGTCCGCCAATGTGAAGGAATACACGGTAGCCACGAATGATCGCGACATCAGTGCGGAAATGACGCGCTACCTGGTTTCGCTGGGACACCGTCGTATCGCTTTTATCAGGGGCAACAAGCGCCACAAAGCGGTAGGAAATCGCTTTGACGGCTATTGCGACGCGCTGCGGGAATCGGGTATCGCGTATGCAGAGAAGCTTGTTGTCGATGGCGACAACTCGATCGGCTCAGGCGAGCGGTGTGCCGAGCAACTCCTGAAATTGAATCCTCGACCGACGGCAATTTTTGCGGCGAACGACGACATGGCGGCCGGTATACTGCGTGTTGCTACTCGCCTCGGAATAGACGTACCGCGCGAGTTGTCCATTGCCGGATGCGACGATATCTCACTCGCACAGCAGCTCTACCCTGCCCTGACGACGATTCGGCAGCCGTTGAGCGCCATGGCGGAAGCAGCTTCTCTCGCCTTGATTGACGGGTCTCGTGGCAATCCACACGCGCCGAAGCTGGAGACGATCCCGGGCTCGATCCAGGTGCGAGAGTCGACGGCACCGCCACCCCAATAGCAGCCCTCTAACGTACGAAGCGGATGCTGTCGAGATAGATCGTCACGGGCGATTGGCGCCCTTGCAGCGTCACCACGAAGCCGGTCTTCAGGCTCGACAGGTCCTGCCCCTTGAGATCCACGCGGAAGCGCTGCCAATTGGACGTCAGCCCGATCGTATCGGTCTTCTCAATGGCCGAATCAGGATAGTCGCGATCCGCCCCGAGCAACCCGACCCCGAACGTGACCTTCTCACCGCCGTACTCGCCGCGCGCCCACACTTCGAGTTCGGTCGCCCCGCGGAGATCGAAGCCACCATCCTGGTCACCCCAGTTGTTTGGCGGGTTCTGCCATGCGACCCCAACCCAGCCATAGGTACCCGTGTAGCGCATGCGAATGGCCGCAGCGCCCTCATGGGTGTCTGCCGCGAAACTGCCGTCGAGCGTCAGTGCCTCGATGTTGCCCATCCAGCCCGATGGCGCCCATGGCATGGCTGCAAAACCGTCCTCGTAGACGGACACTGGCATACGCGGCCGCACGGTGCCTTTCACAAGCATTGGCAGGTTGGCGGTCGCGGCATTGCCCGCCGGATCGTTGGCATATACGAACAGGCGATAGGGGCCGGGCTCAACGGGCATCCGCAACACGGCCCTGCCATCGGCGGCAGCGACCACGACCCCGTCAATATCGGGTAACGCATGCCGCAAGTCTCCGCCCGTCTGGTAATCACCCGATTCCGCCCGCAGCACCCACCGGAGTGTGACCTCCTCGCCATCAGGATCCGCAACCGCCACGCTCGCACGGACTTCTGTACCCGGCTCGACGACGGGTGAGGGATCGAGCTCAAGTGGCTCGATCCGAGGCGACAGATTCCCGGGCGCCTCGCCGGACCAGAGTTCCGTCATGGTGTCTACAGCCCCGAGCCTGGATCCGTCGCTGAGAAACATCCCCAGCCAGGTCGACGTGCCCTCCATCTTGGATCCCCACGCGAACGCGTAAGACCCGAGGGACCGGCCCGGCGCCGCGAGCACGGCTTTCTCGTAGCTTGACCGGTAGAAATCAGCCTTCTGTGTGCTGGTTTGTTCGTAAGGAGCGCCCCAGTCGGTCGCCGGCATCTCCCACGACCCCACAGGGCCGAACTCGGTGATCACGTAAGGCTTGGTGCCGCCGCCCTCACGCAGGCGCTCAGCCACCGTCTGTGCCCCACCGTAGGTATTGATGCCGTGAATATCGATTGCCGGGCTGTGAGCGTGAAGCATGGCGATGCGCCCTCCCCCGATCTCGGCAGTAACCGTCATCGTCGGGTGGTTGGGGTCGAGTTCTTTCACGAGGGCGGCAACGTCATTAACGGCCGCCCAGATGACAGGATCGTCGCCGCTTTCGAAGCCCTCCATCTCGTTGCCAATGCCCCAGAGAAGAAGCGCGGGATGATCCCGATAGGCGAGAACGGCATCACGAGCATGCTGCAGTTGCGTCTCGACCTGGGACTTGTCGCGATAGTCGAAGCCATGGCGCTCGTGACCGAGCCAGATGCCAACCGTGACCGTCAGGCCAAGCGCATGAGCCTCGTCGAGTATGTCGCCCGCACCTTCGACGCCCCAGGTGCGTGTGGAATTGGCGCCGGCCGCCGCGAGTTTTTCCAGAGACGCATCACCGCCGGCACCCCGGATGAAATAGGGCTCACCGCCGCGCAGCAGCTGCCAGCCCTCGGCGGTCTCTCTGAGCTCCACGGGAATGGCCTCTGCCGTCGCCGTGCACGGCGCGAGCAGAAGCCCAGTGACCAGCAGCGCGAGAACGTCGCGCACGCGTACTAGCCTCCGTTAATCGTCACCAACCCGTCGTCAAAGTTCGGCGGCGTTGCCGGACGGTAGGTGTACCCCCATTCGGAAATCAGCGACAGCGTATTCAGTGGGTCGCCCGGGACGAGCCGCACGTAGCCGGTTGAATCGGGTCTGTACAGATCGTCGGCCGTTTTCTCGTTCAGGTTGACTGAGAACGACACACCGCCACAGCACTCGAAGAACGTGACCGAACCCCAGAAGTTGTCGAACATCGACCGGTAGGCGCGCAACGCCTGTTCCTGGATCAGCGTATCGCTGTTCGCATCGAACAGCTCATGCAGCGCGCGCGCTGTGTACCACTGGTTCTCACCGGACGGGAAACGCGCCAGGGCCGTGGCCCACAGGTAGAAACGCGCCTTTGCTCCCGTCGGTCCTGCCGGAATAGAGTTTGCGAGATCGAACTTGGTCCTGGCATCCGGGTCATTGACGTTGAACTCGGGCGTTGCGACCAGCGCAAACGGGTTCTCGGGATCTTCCAGGACACAGCGTTCGAAGCCGATGCCCGCGTCGGCACAGGCGAGATTCAACAGCGTGTCCGTCGGCAGCAACAGCTCATTGATGACCTGCCCGTCGCCCTCGCCGGGCGATTCGCAACCACTCATCGCGAATGCACTGAGGGCCAGCACCAGGAGGGTGAAGCTCTTCACAGCAGGGCGATCGTCTTGTCGATATGTGTTTTTCATAATTTCGAATCCTTAGCTACCAGAGTGCAGCAATCAGAACTGGTAAGTGAGATACAGTACCGTCATGAAGACGTAGTCACCGTCGATGAGCGGGTCGAGGTCGGACTCTGCGTCACCGGAGCGGTACAGCGCCCTGATGCCGATCCTCGTAGCCTCGTTCTCGCCCTGCGCCGAAACAAACGACCCGGCGTTGCCGCCCAACAGGATCGAGTAATCGAGCTTGACCTGCTCCGGATACGTCACGTTGAACTGCCGGTAGAAGTCGTAGGGTCCCCAGGCGTCTTTCATGAAGTAGCCAGAGAATATGTGCTTGTTGCCGAGAATGGCCTTCCAGTGGAACTGCCAGTAGTCGCGCGTACCGCCCTCGGGATTGCCGGTCGACTGGTCGAAACCACGCACCAGTCTCGTGATGTACTTCCGACCCGGTTGCGGGTTGAAGACCATGCGACTCGACAGGGTCCACACATCTTCGGCGGGCAGTCCCTGGCCGAATGACGCGTTGACGCCCAGCGGCTCCAGGAAAAACAGGTTGGCATCCGTGAAAGTAGGATATTCCGTGTAATTGGCCCCGAAATCGAAAGCGAATTTCGCGTCTTCACGCCAGTCGTTATCCCAGCGGTAGAATTCGCTCGCGCCGGTCGGATCCCACTTGAACACCACCTCGGCGGAACGAGCTTCGCGATTACCGAGTACGGCAAACGGATCGCCGTCGCGGTCGCGCGGGGTCAGGCCGGGATTCAGCACGCCGCCCGGGCCAATCGACGCTTCAATGAACGGATTCGCGTCGACGAGGTTATCGCGGTACATGAGACGCGGGAACACCATGAGGTTGCCGAAATTCATGATCACGCCGGCCTCGTACTCGCGCTTGTTACCCAGCCCCGAATACGGGAGGCGGCTCGGATCGTTGATGCCGAACACCTTGTGCACCTGGCCACCGTCGGCCACCAGGCCGGCATGATGCGCCTGCACGTAGGTCTCCGTGCCGAGAAGCGGCATGGTCAGCTTGGCCTTGAAGCCGAGCGTATCCTCGAAATCGATCTGGTCGAGAATGATGTTGCCGCTGCCGTCAATGCGGGTGTAAATGTCGTCAACTTTCTCATAGGCCGACATGATGCCGCCCAGTTCGAGCTTCCAGCCATTGCCGAATTCGCGCTCGGCAAACAATGTCGTCTGCCTGGACTGCCGCTCGGTGGCCTGGGTCGCGCTGGCGCCTTCGCCAGACCGGGCTACGTCTTCTGAGTGGATGAAGGTCCAGTCAAACTTCGCGAGGTTGAAGTCGTACTTCACGATGAACTTCGGGTTGGCGCCCCAGTAGACCTCGGGGCCCATCAGAACGCGGAGGTTTTTCCACTTGTTCTTGCCCTGGATCTCGATGCCTTCCGGCGCTTTCGCATTCCAGATATCCATGCCGTAAACGTCGGTTGCTTCATGCACCAGGCCGAAGAAGTCGCCTTCGTAACCCCAGTGGAATCGGGGCGTGTGATAAAAGCCCGTGATATCGAAGTTCTCGCCCTGGTACGTCGCTTCGAAGTCGTAAATCTCGACACGCTCACCGGTACTCAACTCCGTCTCACGAAGGAACTCGTTGCCGTCGAGCTCGCCCACCGTGAAACCGGTAACCGGGAGACCACGATCCCCGTAGGTAAACTCGAGGGGCTGTTTGTCGGCAACATTGCCGAGGATATTCAACGAGAACTGGCCCTCGAGATTCTGGGTTGGCTGGAACTCGAAATCGAGGAACAGCATCTGGCCGTCCGAGAAGTCGATGCCGTTCTCGCCGTTGATGCGCACGCTTTCGTCGCTGCCGCGCATCACGAGTTCGCCCTGGAGCCGTCCACCGGTAAAGGCCAGCTTGCCCTTCTGCTCGTCGTTCTCACTCTTGAGCTGGCGCACCTCGCCCTTGAGCTCCAGGTAATCCATGTTGATGTCGTTGATACCCTGGTTGAACGCGGCTTTCTTGTTCAGGTACGGGTCCATGCCCCAGATTTCCGCCAACACGTCGTAGGCCATCCTCGGCCGCGCCGTCCAGACTCCGTCTGCATTCTGCTTGCCGAGTGCGGCAATACCGAACCACTCCTCGTTCATGTTGTTCTGGCCCTCTGCCCAGTCGAACAGGTAGGCCTGGTTGGACCACGAGGCGTTATTGTCCTGCGTATCTAGGTTCTCTTCCTGCAGGTACTTCCACCACTCGTCGCGCCATTCGAAGACATAGCCGCCGATGGAGTTGCCTTCCTCGCCGTTGCCGTAGGCCTTGTTGTACATCTCCTGCCACTGTGCCTTGAGGAGTTTCGCCTGGGACAGCTGGTCTTCCTTGAAGTCCCGGGCATTGAAAGCGTCCGATCCGAATTCGAAGAAGATCACCGGCAGATCGAGTTTCTCGTCGACCTCCTTCCAGAGTGTCGTGAAGCTCGGCCCGCGGTAGACGTTGCTGCCGAGGATATCGAGGTCCGGCATGAGTTCGGCGATCAGGTCGATGTACTGGATATCGCCGTTGACGATCGTGAACGGCACATGCGGCGCTATCTTCTTGCCGTCCCTGATGACCTCGTTGAACAGGCTGTAGAGATAGCGCGCCTTGGCCGTATTCTGCTCGCCTTCCGGGAGGTTCTCGATCTCGAAGCTCGACCACGACAGGCCATAGTTGCTTTCGTTGCCGAAGGCGAACATCAGGACTCCCGGGGTATCCTTGTACTGGTTGACGATTGCAAGCATGTCGGCTTTGAGCGTCGCACGGGTCAATGGATCGGAGTAATCGGTGAACGGAACCCACTTGCCACCGATCATGTAGCCATAGCGGCCCATCAGCGGATTCACGACGAACATGATGCCGTGCTCCCGGTAGATGTACGTCACCCACTTCGGCGGGATCATCGCGAAACTGCGTATCGAATTGACGTTGGCCGCCTTCAGCAGCCCCATGTCGTAGTCGAGGACCTTGCGAATATGGTCGTCTGACTCGGCCCACAGGTTGTAGGAGTAGTTCTGGCCTCGCGGCGAATAACTCCAGACCACGCCCTTGGCGTAGAAGTCCTGGCCGTTGACCAGGAGCTTCCAGCCGTTCTCGTCCTTGTAGGTCGTCACCACGTCAGCGGCGTGAGCCTGGCTCACCATCGAAGCTGCAAGGAACAGCACAACAGTCAGTAGACCGAAGAGCCTGCTTGCATTCTGTTTGTAGTTTGAAAACGCCATAGCGACTACTCTTATTTTGGAATTGGTTTCTTGAGGAACGTCGAATGTCTTCATTTTCTTCCGACCTCCCCTAGTTGATCGTGAACGTGACATTGTCAAAGGAGGCATCTACACCGCAACCATCGATGGCGCCGCACGCGGCTTTCAGTTGCAGCGTAACCCCGCCGCTCACATCGAATGTGCCGCCGCCCGTAGCCGTTCCGGCGATCACGGTGCCTGAATGGGTCGTCCAGGTCGTGGTCGGAACGTAGGGCGCTGCCGGGCCGACGAAATCTCGACCGCCCACATCCTGGCCATTTGCATCGAGGAAAATCACCTCGACAAATACGACGCCGCCGGCACCCGACAGGGTTCCATACAGGTCGAAGGACACATCGATGGAGTCGCCTGCTGTGACGGTTCCTGCGGCCAGAGCCACCTGGCTGAGGAGCACATCATTTGTCTGGGTTGCGTTTGCATCCGTAATCAACCTGGCCACGCTGCCTGTCCGTCCGCCCTGCCCAGTGTTGTCTATCGCAATGGACCCGACACCATCCGGAACCCGGGTCGGCACCCAGCCAGTGAAATCCCCGGTTTCAAAGTCGCCGTTGACGAAGCCACTACCACCGCCGCCAGCGGTGACGAAGGTCAGGTCGTCCCAGAGGTAGGTCCTGTCACCGGCCGTATTGCCGTCCGTGCCGAAGTTGAAGAACACGCTGGCCTTGTCATAGGTATTTGCGGTGTTCAGCGCCGGCGTACCCGCTGCCTGGTTACTGAAGTCGAACGTCAGGGTCTCCCAGGCGTTCGCAACCGTCGTCATCGCCTCGGTCTCAACCGAAATCGCTGCGTCGGTGATGTCCTCGACCTTGAGGCGAACCGGAATACCGGCATCCGGCGAGTACACGCGCAGTGTCATCGTCGTATCCGTTGCCGAGAACGGCAAAGCACCGAAGCCCGTAACGTTGGCCACTGTCGTGCCGCCCCAGAGCTCGGCGCCCGGCGGCTTGTTGGTACTGGCCACCGTGTTGGCTCCGTCCAGCGGGTCCGCGATCAACGTGGTCGTAACCCCGCCGAAATCCTGCAGCTCATAGTCCAGCCCGGCAGCTTCGAAGGTCACAGGCAATGTGATACCTGTTCCGCCACCAGAACTCGATGCCACCTCGATATCGTCGGCATAGTAGGTCCTGGCCCCTGCGGCCGCACCGGTCGTGCCGAAGTTGAAGAAGATCGAAATCTTGTTGTAGGTATTGGCTTCATTGAACGCGGGCGTACCGGCCGCCTGGTTGCTGAAATCGAAGGTCAGCGTCTCCCAGGTATTGACCGCCGTTGTCATTGCTTCGGTTTCGACCGAGATTGCCGCATTGGAGGCATCCTCGATCTTGAGGCGCACCGGGATACCTGCATCCGGTGAGTAAACCCGCACGGTCATCGTGGTATTGGATGCGTCGAGCGGAATCGTCGGGACCGAATCGTTTACCTCGGTGGAGATCGTCGTACCGGCCCAGAGTTCTGCCGTATCCGACTTGTCGAACTGGGCAACCATGTTGGTGCCGCCAGCCGGGTCATTCGTGACGACCGACGTATTGCCACCGAAGTCCGTCAGCGTGTAGGTCACTGCGGCGTCGTCGAAGGTGATCGGTGCGAAGGTCGGACCGGTTGCCGGACAACTTCCCGAAATCTGCTGGATGTCGTCAATCTGGAACGTCCAGTCGTCGGGGAAATTCGCCGCGTCGCCCGCAGTGCCGTTATCGAAAATAACGGTAATGCCGGTCACCGTCGTGGCAACGTTCGTAAAGTCAAAGCAAAGCTCTTCCCAGGTACCGCTACCCGAATGCGTCGCCGTGGTTTCCTGCTGGCCGGTTTCGAGTTTGAACGTCACGACGACCGAGCGCTGTGCCCGGACTTTCATCGTGTAGGAGTCCGCCGCTGCCAGTTCCACCGGGCCACCGAGGTCGAGCGTGCTGCCGGCGAATATTTCCCCGGCGAACTTTTGCATCTGCGCGACCTGGGCGCTGACGTTGATTCCGCTTGCATCCGGATTCGCGACGACGGTCGCGACACCGCCGCCGAAATCGTTAAACGTGTAGGAACCACCTTCGAAGTCCGTCGACGTCATGCCGGTACCGCCGGATCCGCCGCCGGTAACGAACGCCAGGTCTTCCCACAGGTAAGTCCTGTCACCCGCGGTGTTGCCATCGGTGCCGAAGTTGAAGAACACGCTGCCCTTGTCGTAAGTGTTGGCAAGATTCAGCGCTGCCGTGCCTGCCGCAGGGTTGCTGAAGTCGAACGTCAGCGTTTCCCAGGCATTCGCGACGGTCGTGGTTGCCTCGGTTTCGACGGAGATCGCCGCGTCTGTTCGATCCTCAACCTTGAGACGTACCGGAATGCCCGCGTCAGGACTGTACACACGCAACGTCATCGTCGTGTCCGTCGCCGTGAA
The DNA here is from genome assembly GCA_963698895.1 of uncultured Gammaproteobacteria bacterium. Classification (GTDB taxonomy): domain Bacteria; phylum Pseudomonadota; class Gammaproteobacteria; order Steroidobacterales; family Woeseiaceae; genus UBA1847. The sequence goes on from CAVOSO010000008.1 coordinate 364,962, forward strand.
CGGCAATGCGCCAAAGCCGGTCGTTTCGGCTACTGTCGTGCCGCCCCAGAGTTCGGCGCCCGGCGGCTTGTTGGTGCTTGCCACCGTGTTGGCGGCATTGTCGGGGTCGGCCACCAGCGTGGTCGCCACGCCGCCGAAGTCGGTCAGCTCGTAGAATGCCGCATCGCCGGCGTCAAACGTGACCGGCAATGCAATGCCGGTTACCGCCGCCACCGCCCGTGACAAATGCGAGGTCTTCCCACAGGTAGGTCTTGTCACCTGCGGTGTTGCCGTCGGTACCGAAGTTGAAGAACACGCTCGCCTTGTCGTAGGTGTTGGCGAGGTTCAATGCCGCGGTACCCGCAACCTCGTTGCTGAAGTCGAAGGTCAGCGTTTCCCAGGCACCGGCCACCGTCGTCAGCGCCTCGGTCTCGACCGAGATCGTGTTGTCGGTGACATCCTCGACCTTCAGGCGGACCGGAATACCGGCATCGGGCGAGTAAACGCGCAGCGTCATCGTCGTGTCCGTCGCCGTGAACGGCAGTGCGCCGAAACCGCTGGTTTCGGCAACCGTGGTGCCGCCCCAGAGTTCGGCGCCCGGCGGCTTGTTGCTGCTCGCCACCGTGTTGGCGGCATTGTCGGGGTCGGCCACCAGCGTGGTCGCTACGCCGCCGAAGTCGGTCAGCTCGTAGAACGCCGCATCGCCGTCGTCAAACGTGACCGGCAACGCAATGCCGGTTCCGCCGCCACCGCCCGTGACAAATGCGAGGTCTTCCCACAGGTAGGTCTTGTCACCCGCGGTGTTGCCGTCGGTACCGAAGTTGAAGAACACGCTCGCCTTGTCGTAGGTGTTGGCGAGGTTCAATGCCGCGGTACCCGCAACCTCGTTGCTGAAGTCAAAGGTCAGCGTTTCCCAGGCACCGGCCACCGTCGTCAGCGCCTCGGTCTCGACCGAGATCGTGTTGTCGGTGACATCCTCGACCTTCAGGCGGACCGGAATACCGGCATCGGGCGAGTAAACGCGCAGCGTCATCGTCGTGTCCGTCGCCGTGAACGGCAGTGCGCCGAAACCGCTGGTTTCGGCAACCGTGGTGCCGCCCCAGAGTTCGGCGCCCGGCGGCTTGTTGCTGCTCGCCACCGTGTTGGCGGCATTGTCGGGGTCGGCCACCAGCGTGGTCGCCACGCCGCCGAAGTCGGTCAGCTCGTAGAATGCCGCATCGCCGTCGTCAAAGGTCACGGGAAGCGCAATAGGTGTACCCGGGCCACCGCCGCCACCACAGCTGGCGACCTGTTCGATCTCGTCGAAATAGAAGGTCCAGTTGTCCGGATCGCCACCGGCGTTGCCCATGACAGTCAGGTCGAAAATGACCGTGATTCCGGTTGCCGCCGGACCGGCTGTCGTTCCCGTGAAGTCGTAACAGATCTCTTCCCAGGTTCCGCTGCCGCTGTGATCGATCGACCGTTCCTGGTTCAGGCCTTCAAACTTGAACAGGACGGGTACCTGGCGAGATGACCAGACCCTCATGATGAAGGCTTCGCCGGCCGAGAAATCCATGCCGCCTGGAAGCGCAAGCTGGCTGCCACCAAACGTGCCGCCACCAACAACCTCGAACTTCTGCATGCGCACGACTCTATCGGTCGTGTTCAAACCGCTGACGTCGGGGTTATCAATGATGGCCGTGGCGCCGCCCTCAAAGTCGGTGAACGTAAACGGTCCGCACACGTCCTCGAAATTGATGATGTCGCAGAAGCCGGGCGGGATAACCGGCGGAGGTGGTGCCGGTGTACCTGCGATCGGCGTGGGGCCCTCTCCTTCGCCAAAACAGCCGGCCAGTAAGGTGGCCGAGACGAAAAGCGTCAGGAATCGTGATACGCGCTTGCTTGGGGTTGCATTCATGGGTGAAGTCTCTGATTTCTATTTATTGGTTCACGCTCTCGGAGTCACTAGATGACGTCGACTAGGGTTCGCCTGAATAGACGCGCACCCAGTCAACCTCCATGGTGACGGGAAGAACCGTGGACGCGTCGGGATTGCCCGGGAAATTCCCGCCAACCGCGACGTTGAAAATGATGTAGAAAGGCACATCGAACGGTGCCGGGAACGCACCGCCGGTCGACGTCCAGTTGTTACGCATGGCGTACATCACGTCATCGACGTACCACCGGATCTCGGTCGCATCCCATTCCACGGCATAAGTGTGGAACTCCGTCATCGCGTTGCTGGGCACGAGGTAGGTTTCGCCACTGAACGTGTTGTTCGGAGCCTCGCCACCGTAGTGAATCGTGCCATAGACAAGATTGCCGCCGGAGCCGCCGAGGTTGACGGCCTCCATGATGTCGATCTCGCCGGAGGCAGCCCAGCCACCGTAGGGGCTGTCTTGTGCCAGGAGCCAGAATGCCGGCCAGACACCCTGCCCGCCCGGCAGCCGCATCCTGGCTTCGATACGCCCGTACCGGAACGCGAAACGATCACGGGTATTGATGCGTGCCGAGGTGTAGTCGTATCGCCCGATCGATTCGGAGCGCGCCTCGATCTTGAGAAGACCGCCCTCGAGCCGGGCGTTGTCTGGCAGGTAGTACTGCAGCTCGTTGTTACCCCAGCCAGGTATGCCGTAGTCCGTGCCATCGCCGGTCTCGAAGAACCACGAGGTCGGATCCAGCTGCGCTGCATCGAACTCATCGCTCCAAACCAGCGTCAGGGCGTCACCTGGCGACACGTCGTCGTTATTCGCGACGGTCAGCGTGGGGTTTGGCGTATTGACGTTTACCTGCGGCGGCACGACCAACGGCGGCGCGATGTCGACCCCGGAGTAAGGCACGGGACGATTACCGTCCTCGCAGGAAGTGAGCAGCAGAGCTGCCAGGAGCAGCGAGACGCTGCCAAAAAGTGTCTGCAAACGCATTCTGATGTTTCCCCCGATTTGTTCGGATTTGTCAACAGCCCGGTAAATAGTGCTGCTGACAAGCGTACTTCTTACCGAAAAATGACAGCGTTGTCAATTTCGGAAAATCCGTAACAATTTGTATCTGCGTGCGTCAGCCCTTGCGCGGCGTGGAAACGACTACCCCTAACGCAAAGAGCCGGGCGTGTGCCCGGCTCTCAGTCAATCCCTGTTTTCGCTCTCATCTCACGTGGCCCAGCCCGGGACCGGGCAATCCGGGCCCTTCTCGGGACTTTCCGCTGCCGATCGCGCGCGAAGTTTCTCGTCCCAGGCCGCATTGATGCTGTGGTACGTGACCACATGCAGTGTGCCGTAGGGCAGCACGCCATAGGGGCCCGCCAGCGAGACGCTGCCAAACGCCAATGCAAGGTCATCGAGTCGCGATATTACTTTCTTGATCATTACCTTATCTCCTTATCGAGAACACCTGTCATGAGCTGGCAGCAATCCTTTCGCCGCCAGACACATGCACAGTAAGGGCGCCCGTCGCGACCTACAAACGAAAAAAAGTCAGCTCGGAGATGAGAAAATCTAGTCGTGCTCGGCAAAATTTTGCAGGATCCAGTCGCGCAGGATGTCGATCGCCTGGTTGGGGCCCTGGTCTTCCTTCGAGACGAGGTAGTAAGACACATCGGACACCAGGTCCTGCTTGAACAGGCGCACGATACTGCCCTGCTGGAACCACAGGTTCGCAATCGGCACGGGGACCAGGGCCGCGCCAAGGCCCTGCTCTGCCGCGCGCACCACGGCGATCATCGAGTCGAGGCGGGTGACCTTGCTGTCGGTCGGAATGTCGATCCCCGTGGCCTGCGACCAGTCCCGCCAGGCCTTGGGCCGGGTCTCATGCACGATGAGCGGGAACGCGCTCCGGATTCGCTTGCCTCGAACCACCATGGCTTTCTTGAAGTCCGGTGATCCGGCCGGTGCCATCCGCAGCGGGAACAGCAGATCGGATCGGTAACCTGGCAGGGGTGCACGAAACAGGCGAATCGACAAGTCGGCGTCGGCCGGATGTTTCTCCGCACTTTCGTCGCTGGTGCCAACCTGGATATCGATGTCCGGGTATTTCGCGGCGAACTCACTCAGGCGCGGAACGAAAAACTCGCTCGCGAAAAATGGCTGCACGGAGACACGGACCGATTCCCGCCGTCCCGCTTTTTGATAACCGGCGACAACCACATCGACCTGGTCGATCAGCGGCGACAGTTCCTCATAGAGCGAACTGCCCACGTCTGTGAGTTTCAGTTCACGTGAGCCACGATCGAACAACTGCAGCCCGAGCTGCTCCTCGAGGCCCTTGATCTGGTGGCTGACAGCGGACGAAGTGATGAACAATTCGTCGGCCGCCGCCCGAAAGCTCTGGTAGCGCGCGGCAACGCAAAACGTCCGCAACCCGCGCAGGGACGCTCGTTGAATATTCTTGTTGCCGGGCACGCCGATTCAGCCTACTGCATTACCTGTTTGGGCGAGCGATCGACATTGAAAATGCCCCAGTGTTTCTCGGCGCCGTCCACGTTGTCCGGATTGCCCTTCCAGGGCTCGTCAAAGGCCTCAAAGAAAAACACGGTGGTATTCGATTGGGTGGCCCAATCGAGGACCTCCTCGTAATAGCGCGCCTGGTTCGCCTCGCTGGCCTGCTCGGGAAATTCCTCCGCGACCGTCGCCCAGCCAGCCTCGAGAATCGCAATCGGCCTGTCCGGCAGTGCGGCATGGACACGTTCTATGTTGTCAATCGTGTAGGCCAGTGCCTCGTCAATTGTCTTGTGTTCCCAGGCCGGGTACGTATGCACGCCGAGGAAATCCACTTCCGCCGCCAATGGGGCGCCGTCCGCGATCCACCATTCGTAGTTGTCGGCCACCGTGACCGGCTGTGCCGCAGCCGCCCTGACCTGCCGAACATAGGCAATAACCTGGTCGAGCGGCACCATGTGATCGTTCCAGTCGACCAGTGCCTCGTTGCCGACGTTGATCGCTACAACGATATCGGCGAAGCGCTCGGCCAGCATCAGCCCTCGCTCTATCTCCTGTTCGTTTGCGATCTTGTTCGCCGCAAGCTCGGCATCGGGAATCGGCTCGTCGAGCCACGGGCAACCTTCGTGGTTACTGACCTCGGCTCGCAACCACATTCCCAGCAGGACCTTCAGGGGCAGATCATGCTCAGCGATCAGTTCCAGGGTCGTGACGGTGTTCTCGCCCGTGTCGTACATGCGAATCAGGCCAAAGCCACTATCCACGAGAATCTGCAGGTCTTCAAGAATCTCCTCGCGACTCGGATTGTTCGCCCCGTCTCCGCGGTCAGGGTGCTGGCCGATGCGAAAGCCTGAATACGCAACAGCCATGACTTCGCCGTTGATGAGATCGCTTGATTGCTGCATAAACTTTGTACTCTCTTGCGGAAGCGGTTTGTCATCCTGTGCCGGGGAACAGGCCGGCAACAATGCCAGAATGGCAAGACCAAGAATCAGGTGACGCATAGCTTTCTCCCGTAAACCAGGTTGTCAGTCAGACTTCACGATTTGAAATTCCGCACGCAGCTCCGTATCCGAACTTCCACCGATCCAGACGTGAAAGAGCCCAGGCTCGACTGTCGCCTTGCCATCCCGGCCGTAGAACGCAAGTGCGTCGGTATGCAGCTCGAAACACACCGTCTGCGTTTCCCCGGCAAGCAGGCGCACGCGCCTGAAGCCTTTCAGTTCCCGGACCGGCCGGGTAATGCTGGCAACGAGGTCGCGCGTATATAGCTGGACGACTTCCTCGGCCTCAATATCGCCATGGTTGCAGAGATCCACACTGACCACGAGCGTTTGACCCAGCTCGATTTCGTTGGCGCTCACATGAATATTCTCGTAACCGAATGTCGTGTACGACAGGCCGTGACCGAAAGGGAACAGCGGGGTAAAACAGGTGTCGAGATGAAACGCGCTCATACCCAGGGATGTCTGCGGCGCAAAGGTATCGATATCGTCGATATGGACGACGTTTTCCCTGGAAGGCGGCTTACCGCCGTTTTTCTGGCTGTAGTAAATCGGTATCTGCCCGACCACCCTCGGAAACGTCGCCGGCAGCTTGCCGGACGGCGAGGCGATGCCGAAGACAAGATCGGCTATGGCCGGCCCGCCCATCGTTCCCGGGTGCCAGGCATACAGAATTGCGTCCACTTCGTCGACGATGTCGGACAAGGTCAAAGGCCGTCCCGCCAGGATGACGGCGATGACGGGCTTGCCCGTTGCACGGATACGTCTGACGAGTTCCACCTGGTCACCGGGCAAGCCAATGTCTGCCCTGGAGTGTGCCTCACCGGACAAGATCGACTCCTCCCCGAGAAACAGCAGTATCGCGTCGGAAGCGTTCGCGGCATCGACGGCAACGTCAAACTCCTCGTTCACCCGGGATCGGGAATTCTCCATCGCCCGCACGAAGCGAATCTTCGTGTTGTCACCGACGAGCGCCCCGATGGCATCCAGTGGCGTAATGCTCAATTCCTCGTCGCCGTCGAATATCCAGGTTCCGAGCTGTTCGTAGCGAGCATCCGCGAGCGGGCCAATGACCGCCAGCGAGGAACAGCCGTCAGTGTTCAGGGGCAGGACGCCATGGTCGTTCTTCAGGAGCACGACGCTTTGCAGCGCGGCTTCGCGCGCGACGGCGAGGGCCGTTTCACTGGCGAACTCAGGCAAGGCGCCAGGGTCTGTGTAGGGGTTTTCGAACAGCCCGAGGTCGAACTTCACGCGCAGGATCCTGGCCACCGCCGTATCGATGGTTGCCTCGCTGATGTCCCCATCCTCGACCAGGCTCGACAGGTGATTGCTGTAGGCATCGCCTGCCATCTCCATGTCGACGCCTGCGCTACACGCCTCGTAGGCAGACTGCCGGTCGTTTTCCGTGAGCCCATGGATGCGCAGTTGCCGGATCGAATCCCAGTCACTGACGACAAAGCCTTCGAACCCCCACTCCCCGCGCAGGACGTCGTCAAGAATGTAGCTGTTGCCGGTTGCGGGAATGCCATTGAGATCGGAGAAGGACGTCATCAGCGTGGACACGCCGGCGTCAACGGCGGCTTTGAACGGCCGGAAATAGACGTTGCGCAGCTTGGTGTCAGGGATATTCGTCGTCGCGTAGTCGCGGCCACTTTCAACGGCACCGTAGCCCGCGAAATGCTTCGCGCACGCGGCTATCGAGCCGGTCGCCGCCAGGTCATCGCCCTGGAAGCCACGCACGGTTGCCGCACCCAGCTCGCTCGTGAGGAGTACACACTCGCCGTAGCTCTCGGCAATACGGCCCCATCGAGCATCACGCGAAATGTCGATCATGGGTGCAAACGTCCAGTTCACACCTGACTTTGCGGCCTCCAATGCGGCCACTCGTGCGCCCTGCTCGACGAGCGCCGGGTTCCAGGTGGCGGCCTGACCCAGGGGAATCGGTAACACGGTCTTGAAACCGTGAATGACATCCCGGCCAATCAGGAGCGGTATCCCGAGCCGACTCTCCTCCATCGCAATGCGCTGCAGTTCGTTGAGGACACGCACGTCGACGACGTTGATGACCGAACCGATCCGGCCCGAGCGCAGGCGCTCGCCCAGGTTGTCGGGCGCATGGCCATGGCCGGCCTCAACCTGGCACATTTGGCCGATCTTCTCGGCCAGCGTCATCCTGGCCAGGAGTGCCTTCACCCTTCCCGAATTGTCCTGTCGCGCGCTACACATCGCAGCGTTAGATAGCAGGATTTGACAGCGCTGTCAATTTGTTACAGGATGCCCAGATGGACCAATGACGCGCCAATAATAAGAGCACATCTCGGGGGAGCCACGATGTCCGACGCCACCCACTACGAAACCGCACCGCAAGATCGCATTCCATTTCGACTCAAAGTGGTCTACGGCCTCGGCGCCTTCGTCAATAACACGCTTGCCGACGCGATCGGGCGCATGATGATCGTGTTGAACCTCGGTCTCGGCATGAGTCCGGCGCTGGTCGGTTTGCTCGGCGCCCTGCCGAGACTCACCGACGCCCTCACCGACCCGATTATGGGTTACACCTCCGATAACACACGCTCACGCTGGGGCCGCCGGCGTCCCTATATATTCGTCGGCGCGATATCTGTGGCCGTCGTCTTCACGCTGCTATGGCAGCTACCGCCGGGCAAGAGCGAAGGCTGGTATTTCTGGTATTTTCTCGCCGGATCGCTGATCTTCTTCCTCGCCTACACCGTGTATGCAACGCCCTGGGTCGCGCTTGGCTACGAGCTCACACCCGACTACCACGAACGAACACGCCTCATGGGCGTACAGAATTTCTTCGGCAACATCGCCTACATGATCACGCCCTATTTTCTCGCGATCATGTACCTGCCGAGGTTCGGCGATGTCGTCACGGGTGCCGGCTACCTGGCTATGGTCATCGCTGTCGTCGTCGTCGGCCTCGGTATTCTCCCGGCAATATTCCTGCGAGAGCGACTAAAAGACGTCGCAGGCGAGAAACGCGGTAGCGGTATCGCTCACGTCGTCAAGGACTTCCTGCGCGGCTTCGGCAAGGCACTTTCGTTCAAGCCGTTCCTCAAGCTCTGTGTTGCGACGTTCCTCGTCTTCAATGGCTTCATCCTGATCGCCGCCTTCCAGTCGTACGTGATCATCTACTACGTGTTCGAGGGTGACCAGGCGGCGGGTTCCGTGTTTGTCGGGCATTCGGGGCTGGTGCAGGCCATTTCGGCACTGATCGTTATCGGTATCGTCACCTTTCTGGCCACGAAAATCGGCAAACGCCGGGCATTTTACGTGTCGACGGGCGTTTCAATGATCGGCTACGCACTCAAGTGGTTCTGCTACACGCCGGACAATCCGTGGCTGGTCCTGATTCCCGCGCCCCTGATGGCCTTCGGCCTTGCCGGTCTGTTCACCCTGATGCCGTCGATGGTGGCCGACGTGGTGGACGCGGACGAGCTCAATACGCACGAGCGCCGTGAGGGCATGTACGGGTCGATTTTCTGGTGGGTTGTCAAACTTGGCCAGTCGGCCGCGATACTCGGTGGCGGCTTGCTGCTCGTCGCGACGGGTTTCGATGTCGACCTGGGCGGCGGCCAGTCCGAGGCGACGATTATTCTGATGCGACTCTGCGACGCGTTCATTCCGTTTGCCGCCTCGGCCATCGCTATCTGGGCGATAGCCTCTTACTCGATCACGGAAGAAAAGGCGCACGAAGTTCGCATGCAGCTCGAAGCACGGCGTGGCAGTGTATAGTTGACCCCAAACGGGGGAGCGAGAGTCATGTCACCAGTAGTTGAACCGCTGAGGTTCCGCGAGAAGCTCGGCTACGGCCTGGGCGACACCGCGTCGAACTTCTTCTTCCAGGTCTTCAACATCTTCCTGCTGTACTACTACACCGACATCTTCGGCCTGTCGGCGGCCGCGGTCGGCACAATGTTCCTCGTCACCAAGATCGTGGATGCGGCCAGCGATCCGATCATGGGATTGATTGCCGACCGCACAAATTCGCGCTGGGGAAAATTCCGGCCGTACCTTCTCTGGGTGGCGATTCCATACGGTGTTCTCGGCTATGCAATGTTCGCCAACCCGGACTTCTCGTATGCCGGAAAACTGGTCTATGCCTACGCGACGTACACGCTGATGATGCTGGCCTACACCGCGATCAATGTGCCCTACTCGGCGCTCATGGGCGTGATTTCACCTTCGTCGATCGAGCGTACGAGGGTCGCGAGCTACCGGTTCTTTTGCGCGTTCTCAGCGGCCTGGCTGATCGGCACGTTTGTACCCTCGCTCAAGGACATTCTTGGGGGTGGCAACGAGGCACTGGGGTTCCAGCTCACCATGGCGTTTTTTGCGGCCGCGTCGGTAGCGCTGTTCTGGATCTGTTTCGCCACCACCCGCGAACGCGTGCAGCCGGTCCAGGTAAAGACCGATATCCGCCTCGACTTCGCCGCGATGTTCCGCAACGGCCCGTGGATCGCCCTGTTTGCGGCTGCAATATTCACGCTCATGAATGTCGCCGTGCGCAACGCTTCGTTGCTGTACTACTTCAAGTACTACGTCGGCGATGACGGCACGCAGATTTTCTGGATCTTCAACAAGACGTCCGTTTTCCTGTCGCTCGGACTGCTGGCCATGGTCATCGGCACGACCTTTACCAAGAAGCTATGCGACTATTTTGAGAAGCGAACCCTGTTGATCGCACTGACGGTATTGAACGCGATCTCGCTGGCCGCTTTCTATGTGACACCGCCCGATCAGTACTGGTTGATGGTGGCAATCAACAGCATTGGCACACTCATCATCGGGCCCACGCCTGCGCTGGTCTGGGCCATGTACACCGACACGGCAGATTACGGCGAATGGAAGTCGGGTAGACGGACAACGGCTTTGATCTTCTCGAGCCTGTTGTTCGCCCAGAAACTCGGGCTCGCTTTCGGCGCCGGTCTGGCGGGCGTTATCCTGGGTTGGTTCGGATTCGTGGCCAACGAGGTCCAGTCGGAAACCTCGCTCGCCGGCATACGCTTTCTGTTCAGCATCATGCCGGCAGGGCTCGCTATTGCCGGTGCTGTCTCGATCTTCTTCTACAGGATCGGGTCCGAGACCATACGCCAGGTCGAGGACGACCTGGCGGAGCGCCACGCACCGGCGAGGTGATGCAGCCGGCCGCCGCGCTCAGGCGTTGCGGTAGAGTTCCAGCGCGCAGTAGGCGGCACCGAGGAGGCCCGGCTCATCGTAGGTGATGAGCTTGGTCGGAATGCGCTCCATCATGCCGCGATGCGGCCCCTTGCTTTCGAAGGCATTCCGGAAGCCGCTGATATGCAGCATTTCCGGGTAGCGCTTGACGATACCGCCGGCGAGATAAACGCCGTCCAGGGCACCAAACACCAACGCGATGTCGCCGGCCACCTGCCCCAGCACCTCGAAGAACAACTGCGTCGCGTCGGCGGCAACGGCATCGGTGCCTTTCTCCGCGGCCGCAAAAATTTCAGGGGCCGACAGGCGAATGCGTTTCTCACCACGCAATGCGTGCATTGCCCAGTAGATGTTCTCGATGCCGGACCCGGACAGGACCTTTTCGATCGTGACTCGTTCGTGCGTCTCGCGCAGTACCTCCAGCACGTCGATTTGCACCTTGGACTTCGGTGCAAACCCGATGTGCCCGCCCTCGCCGACGACAGGAATCAACCGGCCCTCGCGCTTTAACAGCCCGCCCGTGCCCAGCCCCGTGCCGGGTCCGACAATAGCGACGCTGAAGGAATCCGCCGGCAGTTCTTCGTGCGATACCTGCCCGATGGATTCTAGGAACTCACTACCCAGGTGCGGGATCGACCAGGCGACGGCTTCGAAATCATTGACCAGTTTCACGTGCGCGACACCCAGTTCGCGAGCCAGCTCTGTGGCGGACAGATTCCAGTGGTTGTTGGTGATCTTGATGGCGTTGTCGATCACCGGGCCGGCGGCAGCCAGGCAGATAGCACCCAGCCCTCCTGCCGACACCGCGTCGAGGTAGTGACGTATGGCCGCCACCGATGACGAAAAGTCCCCGCATTGCAGCGTCAGGGCTTTTTCGAAACCCACCTTGTCGTGTGTCCCCAACGCGAATCGCGCATTGGTGCCACCGATGTCCCCAATAAGTAGTGCTTGCCGGCTCATGGCCTGCATACTATCCGTTCCCCGACCGAGGCTCTATAGTATGGGTCCCGAAACACCTCAAGCTACGACCGCCGAACATGCCTGCACTGCTACCCAATATCGACCCGGACGGCCTACTCGAATACTCCGTCGTCTACACCGATCGTTCCCTCAATCACATGTCACAGGCCTTCCAGGGCGTGATGAACGACATCTCCGCAACGTTGCGCAAGGTCTACGCCGCCGATGCGGTCGTCGTCGTACCCGGCAGCGGTACGTTCGGCATGGAGGCTGTGGCGCGGCAGTTCGCCACCGGCAAGCAATGCCTCGTCATTCGCAACGGCTTTTTCAGTTACCGGTGGACGCAGATTTTCGACATGGGCGGCATCCCTGCCTCCTCGATCGTCCTCAAGGCGCGACCGCAGCACGATGGCGCCCAGGCACCGTTTGTCCCTCCCCCGATTGACGATGTCGTGGCCACGATCGCGGCCGAGAAGCCCGACGTCGTGTTCGCGCCGCACGTCGAGACCTCGTCGGGCATGATCCTGCCCGCCGACTACGTCCGGGCGGTCGCCGGCGCCGTGCACGCGGTGGGCGGGATATTCGTACTCGATTGCATTGCCTCGGGCACCGTCTGGGTGGACATGCAGGCGAACGGCGTTGATGTCCTGATCAGCGCGCCGCAGAAAGGCTGGAGTGCGTCACCGTGTTGCGGACTGGTCATGCTGAGCAAGGCCGCGCTGCAGACGATGCAAGGCACCACGAGCACGAGCTTCGCCTGTGATCTCGGCAAATGGCTGCAGATCATGCAGGCCTACGAGAACGGCGGACATGCATATCATGCGACGATGCCAACCGACTCGCTGACCCGTTTTCGTGACACGCTGCTGGAAACCGAGGCCTACGGGTTTGCAAAAGTCGCTGCCGACCAGGTCGAACTGGGTCGCCGGGTCCGCGAGCTGCTGGCCGGTAAGGGTCTAAACAGTGTCGCCGCGGACGGCTTCGCCGCCCCGGGCGTCGTCGTCGCCTACACCGACGATGCGGACATCCAGACCGGCAGGAAGTTTGCCGCGGCCGGCCTGCAGATTGCGGCCGGTGTGCCGTTGATGTGCGACGAACCGGAGGGTTTCCGGACATTTCGCCTTGGCCTGTTTGGCCTCGACAAGCTGCAGAATATCGAGCGCACCGTCGCGAGTCTCGAGGCGGCGCTGGACAACGTCGTATGAGCACGCACACGAACGCCGACCTCTATGACGACCACGGCGACATCTCGCAGACCTGCTCGACCCAGTTCCAGGACTACGGGGCGATACGCCGGTTCTCGGGGCCCATTCGGACCGTCCAGTGCTACCGGGACAACCAGTTGTTCAGGGCGCTGCTCGACGAGCCCGGCCATGGCGCCGTCGTCGTCGTGGACGGCGGCGGTTCGCTGGAATCGGCCCTGATGGGCGATCTCATCGCCGCAAAGGGATTGAAGAACGGCTGGGCCGGCGTGGTCATCCGCGGGGCCATTCGCGACAGTGTCGCCATCGGGAAGATGAACTTCGGCACCAAGGCGCTGGGCGTCAATGCCGCCAAGAGCAGCAAGGCCGGAGTCGGCACGGTTGACGGCGTCATTGAGTTCGGCGGCGTGCGTTTCGAGCCGGGGCACTGGATTTACTGCGACGAGGACGGCATTCTCGTTGCGCCGCACGCGCTGACATAGCAAGCCGGGCGGCCTTGTCCTGTTTCACCTTATCTATTAGAGCGCTCACAAATGCCTGACTATCGTTCCAAGACCACCACTCACGGCCGCAACGCGATGGCCGCACGCAGCCTGTGGCGAGCCACCGGCATGGGGGACGATGACTTCGGCAAGCCCATCATCGCCATCGCCAACTCGTTCACCGAGTTTGTGCCGGGCCATGTGCACCTGCGCAACCTCGGGATGCTGGTCGCCGAACAGATCCAGGCCGCCGGCGGCGTTGCCAAGGAATTCAATACGATCGCCGTCGATGACGGTATCGCGATGGGCCACGGCGGCATGCTCTACAGCCTGCCCTCGCGCGAACTCATCGCCGACTCCGTCGAATACATGGTCAACGCGCACTGCGCGGACGCCATCGTGTGCATCTCGAACTGCGACAAGATCACGCCCGGCATGTTGCTGGCCGTGCTGCGACTGAATGTCCCGGCCATCTTTGTCACGGGCGGCCCGATGGAATCGGGCATGGTGACCATCGATAACGTCAGCACGAAGATCGACCTCGTCACGAGCATGACAGCCTCCGGCGATGACTCGATGTCCGACGCCGATGCGGCGCAGATCGAACGCTCAGCCTGCCCGACCTGCGGCTCCTGCTCCGGCATGTTCACGGCGAATTCGATGAACTGTCTCACCGAGGCGCTGGGGTTGTCGCTGCCCGGCAACGGCACCGTGCTGGCAACGCATGCGGATCGGCGCGAACTGTTTGTCGAGGCTGGCCGCCGCATCGTCGAGATTACGAAACGCTACTACGAGCAGGACGACGAGCGCGTGTTGCCGCGCTCGATTGCATCGAAAGAGGCATTCCGCAACGCCATGTGCGTCGATATCGCCATGGGCGGTTCGACCAACACCGTGTTGCATCTCCTGGCCGCCGCGGTTGAGGCCGATGTCGACTTCACCATGGCCGACATCGACGAGCTGTCCCGTCGCGTGCCGAATGTCTGCAAAGTCTCCCCGGCGACACCCAACTTCCACATCGAAGACGTGCATCGCGCTGGCGGCATCTTCGCCATTCTTGGCGAACTGGCGCGCCGCGACCTGATTAACGGCGACTGCAGCACGGTCCATGCCGACACGATGGCACAAGGCATAGAAAAGTGGGACGTCCGGCGCAACGACGCTGAAGACGTGTCCCGCTTTTACCGCGCCGGCCCGGGCAACGTGCGTACCACCGAGGCATTCAGCCAGGAAAAGCGATTCCCGGCGCTGGACCTTGACCGGGCCAAGGGCTGCATACGGGATGTCGACAACGCCTACAGCCAGGACGGCGGCATCGCCGTGTTGTTTGGCAACATCGCAAAAGATGGCTGTATCGTAAAGACTGCCGGCGTCGACGCCGATCGGCTCACCTTCGAAGGGCCCGCACACATTTTTGAGAGCCAGGAAGCCGCCGTCAAAGGCATCCTCAACAACGACGTCAGCGCCGGCGAAGTCGTGATCATCCGGTACGAAGGTCCTCGCGGTGGCCCGGGCATGCAGGAGATGCTGTACCCGACCAGTTACCTGAAGGCCAAGGGCCTGGGCAAAGCCTGCGCCTTGCTGACTGACGGTCGCTTTTCCGGCGCTACAGCCGGCCTGTCGATAGGCCACGTCTCGCCCGAGGCAGCGGATGGCGGCGCGATCGCTTTGCTTGAAGATGGCGACGTGATCTCGATCGATATTCCCGGGCGATCGATCAACGTCAGCTTGTCGGCTGCAGAACTCGAACAACGCCGCGCCGCCATGGAAGCGCGTGGCGATGCCGCCTGGCAGCCCGCAGCAAGAAATCGGGTCGTTAGCGCTGCGCTGAAAGCCTATGCGGCCATGACGACTTCTGCAGCTACGGGCGCAGCCCGCGATGTCGGGCGCCTGTCGAGAAAGAGCTGATACCGCAGCGCGCTCTCGGCGGTTATTCCGCAGCGGCCTATTGCGAATTCGGAGGTACCCGGCCGCGCCGGGCCGGATACCTCCTGCTTATAGCCTCTAGTCCATTTGCAGCTCGAGCTCGGTCGCGGTCAAGGTGGTGTCACCCGACTCGGTACCGCGTGCATCGACGAGGCTGCCTTCCTGCACGGCGGCCCAGAACTCAGCAGGACTCATACCCACTTCGGTAGCGCCACGAGAGTCACGGTAGAGCGTCGCGGCGTTCGTTACTATGGTCACGCCAAGTACCGTGAGGTTCGGTTCGTTGTTGCCACCGACCTCAACGAAGCCGCGTAGTTCGGTCCTCGTATCGGGATCGTCTCGTTCGACGATCACGGCCGTAATCTGGCCGACCGGCTGCTCCTGGCCACGGATTTCGACGTAGTCGCCGGCGTTGAGATCGCCTGCGCGCAGCGGGTCTACGTCTGCAGCGCTTTTGTCCTCGAAGCGCGTCTTCAACGCATCCGTATTCACGGTAATACCCAGTATGGTCAGCGTGCTTCCAGAGACCGAATCCAGGTTGCCCGTGACGCGGACCGCTGTCGCCGACTTGATGTCTACCTTGGTCGCAACCAATACGCCACTGGCGTTGAAATCGCCATCGACTTCAACCTTGAGGTTGAGCCCGAGATCGGCCGCTGTACCGCCCTCGAAAATCGTGCTGCCAGTGGTTGTCACGGGGACTCCACTGACGTCGAAGTCGCTCGCAGAAACAAACCGGGTAATAAAGCCTTCGATTTCGGCGTGGACGCCGTCGTCATTGGCGAAGCGGTTGCCCTTGAACTCAACGCGGGTAGCGTCGAGCGTGCTGCCGTCGAAAACCGTACCCTTGGCTTCGACCGGATCGCCATCACTGATGACGCCAGCCGTCGGGAAGTTGTCAACCATAGCGGCGCTATAGTCCACCTCCAGCCCGTTGATCATGAACGTCCGGGCGCCGGCATTGTGACCGCTCACCAGGCCGTTCACTTCCATGATGCCGTTCCAGGTCGCGTCGCGGCAGTCGATCCGCGTGGCCTCGATCACGCCATTCGCGTCGGCCAGGCCGGATACTTCAACCGCCGGTATACCGAGCAAACCGTCCAGCGTCGCCGGGCAGCTGTCGTCGATGGACGTCGTTGCCGTGATCAGCACCGTCTGGCCCAGGACAACGATCTGGTTGAGCGCGTTATCGACACTCGAGACCGGGCCTTCCACGACGTCGTCGAATTCGACAGTATCGGCGCTCGCATTCGCACCGTTGCTGTCAATTGAGCCCGTGACCAGCACGACCTGCCCGACGGAGAAGTCGTCCTGTGTTGCCGGTTGACCGTCCTTCGTAAAGCTCGCGCTGGAGGTGTCGTAGGTCACGCCGTTGACGATCACGCTGCCGAAGCCGGTGATCGGGCCGACCGCAATGCCGGTTCCCGTGATGCCACCGGTCGGTGGCGGTGGCGGTGGTGGCGTAGCAATGCCGCCACCACCGCTGCTGCCGCCACAACCGGCGAGGAGTATTGCCGTCGCGGAAAACGCAACGATCGTTCTGGAGAGAGTGTTCATAATGCTGATCCTTGTTCACTGTCGTCATAAATGAGGTAGACCCCGACGCCCAGGCGAACGGTACGTGCGGCGGAGTCTGTGGTTGTGTCGTGTTCGTGCTCTGATAGCCAGCCATCCATCTCCTCGAGAAACGAGAGCCCCCGCTCTTCGACGAGCTTCTGGAAGGCCTTGAATGCCGATGGCTTGATTGATGCGTTGTCGGCCATGCGCTCGAATCGCGGCGTGGCCTTGGGGTCTTCGTTAAGGTTGTGTTCCAGCGTGGCGGCGTGGTCGTGCAGTGCGATACCGAGCTGGTTGACGCTTTCCGGATCGAGGCCCGAGAAAACGTAATCGCGCTTCAAGACACGAAGACTGCCGTCGGCCTGTTCCTCGATGAGTGCCCTCTGCTGCATTTCCTTGCGAATCGCGCCGTGCGGCAAATCGCCCGCGTAGCGCTTCAGAAGGCTCGGCCAACTGCCCTTGGAACCGGTTGCCGGCAGTACCTTGGGCTTACCGTCTTCGTCGGTAAATTCCGTATCGATATGCCAACCCGTCAGGATCTTGGAAATCCGGTTACCGCGGCTGTCCTCGGCCGGCAGGTCGCCCTCGAGCAGGCGGTCGCGCACCTTGGCGACTTCCCGCCTGCTGAGCCCGGTCAACATGGCAACCCGCGCGTTGTTCGTGGGCCGGCCGTCGATGCCGTAGTCCTGTCTCGCGACCTGCACAAAGGCATCTTTCGTCAACTCCTCGAACTCGGCGATGGTCACCCCATGGCGCATCACGAAGCGCACAACCGGCTGCAACAGGTAGCGACAACTCTTGATAACGTGTTTCTTGATTCCCACTGATCTTCACTCGAATACCGTGTATGTGTGCTATTTACGCACATATTTACGATTCTGCAAAGCATTTTTTCGAATATCGGACAAAGAAGCCGCCCGCTTGCAGCCGCAAGGGGCGGTTAGTCTCTGTTTTTCTTAGGGTTTGGGATTCTGCGCGACCGCACGCGTCGGAGCTGGCTTTTGGGCCGCTAGGACTGCTTGATGCCGCAAGTATTGATGCCGAGCAGGGAGTAGACCGGGCAGGTGCCCACAAGCCCGGTGATCAGCGGGACAAGTCCTAGCCAGCCCCAGGCCGTTTCCGGTCCGATGAATACCAGGCTGATTGCGGCCGCGCCGACGACGACGCGCAAAACGCGATCCAGGTTGCCTTCGTTCTTGGTGATCATGGTAATTCTCCTCATAAGTGCCGCGCTGCGGCTTGATGTCGAGAAGAATTCTGGCGCCTGGACAGGCGCGCTACAGTGACTCAGTCACTTAAGGAGGCAATCTTTTCCAGACCGACACGATCGATGATCGTGACACGACCGCGACCGAGGTCTACCCAGCGCTCGAGCTCAAAGCGCTTGAGATGTCGTGACACAACCTCGCGCGCCGTACCGAGTTCGACCGAGATTTCCTGGTGCGTGATGCGAGCGACGTCGCGGCCATCACAATCGAGCAAGACGCGGGCCAGTCTTGCATCGATGCCCGTGAATGAAAGCTCCTCAATCTTGGCGATGACGCTCTTCAGGCGCGCCGCAAAACCATCGAAAACAAGACGCCGAAAAGGTGTCGACTTTTCCAGCAGGTCCTCGAACGATCTGCGTGGAATGGCGACGGCAACGACATTCGATTCGGTGATGGCCTCCGCGGGATAGTTCTCATGGCCGAGCAAGCACGACGTCGTCAGCATGCAGGAACCACCGGGGGCAATCCGGTACAGCGTGACCTCCCGGCCGCTCGCCGCTGTAAGCCGCACGCGGACGCCACCTTCAACCAAAAGGAGGAACGCCTCGCACAGGTCGCCCGAATGAAACACGTAACGCCCACTGTCGAGCTTCACGAGCCTGGCGCCAGCCACGAGGTCGTCGAGGGAGCGCGGGTCCGCATCGACGAAACGCGAAAATATCGTCCGCAAGTCCTGCTTCGCGGCGGATGGAATGGTCTTCGTCGTCATCTGCGGTACTCTATTCCGGGCACAACGCTGTGACAAGGCAGGACAAAAAAGGGCGCCCCGCTGGGGCGCCCTTCTTGTTTACTGGTGGTGATGGGTGGAATTGAACCACCGACCTACGGGTTATGAGTCCGTCGCTCTAACCATCTGAGCTACATCACCGAATTGTTCTTACTTCCCCCAATCTTACTCGATGGGTGGAATTGACTCGAATCGCCTCAGGGCGATTCTCGCCCCTGCGGGGCGCCTCCGGCGTCCAAAACGCTGTCGCGTTTTGTGAACCACCGACCTACGGGTTATGAGTCCGTCGCTCTAACCATCTGAGCTACATCACCTTTTGTTCTGTGGGGTCCGGTGAGGTCCCTGAGGGCCGCAGATTGTCCCGATGCGGCCCCTGAGTGTCAAGATATTCTACGCCCCCAAAGGCGGTTCAGGTACAGTCTCGCCATGAGCTTTGTCTACGCCCTCGAGATGCTGGGAACCGCCGCTTTCGCCGTCAGCGGCGCGCTCGCCGCATCTCGCAAACGCATGGATATATTCGGTTTCTGCGTCCTGGCGCTGATGCCGGCCGTGGGTGGCGGCACAATCCGCGACATCATCATCGATCGGGTGCCGGTCTTCTGGGTCAGCGACAACCGCTACGTGGCCGTCGCGGTCATCGCCGCACTCGTCGTGTTTTTCGCACCGCACCAGCGGCCCGGCATCCGCCGCGAGATCCTGGTCTGGGCCGACGCGCTCGGACTCGCGCTGTTCGCGGCCCTCGGTACCGAAATCTGCCTGCAGCACGATACGGGCCCGCTCGTAGCGGTCATGCTCGGTGTGACCACAGCCGTGACAGGCGGCATGATCCGCGACGTCATCTGCAACGAGATTCCACTGATCCTGTCACGCGAGATCTACGCGACGGCGGCGTTTGCCGCCAGCCTGGCCTACGTGCTGGCTGACCGCATGGCGCTTGGCGACAACGTCGCGTTGACCGTAGGTGTAATCACCGGACTCGCGATTCGCGGCCTCGCGATTCTCTACAACTGGTCGCTGCCGTCGTTCGGCTCTAGCCGATAGAGCAACTCATGTCCTGACCGCAGCACAGCGGCGACTTGATCTTGCCGTGACCGTTGGGGCACTTGGAAATCTGTACTTCGCGCCCATCATCGAGCTTCAACATGTCGTTCTCGAGCGGCGCATCGCATTTGCCGCAGGTTGCGTTGACGCTCATACCGCATTTTTCACATTCGTAAGTAGCCATGCTCTCTCCTGGCGTTGTTGTGCAAGGTCAGGCATCGATCATACATTGAAACGGAAGTGCATGACGTCGCCTTCCTTAACGATGTAGTCCTTGCCCTCCAGGCGCAGACGGCCGGCCTCCCTGGCACCGCTCTCGCCGCCCAGCGTCACGTAGTCGTCGTAACTGATGGTCTCGGCACGGATAAAGCCCTTCTCGAAATCCGTGTGAATCTCGCCCGCCGCCTGCGGTGCGGTGGCACCCACCTTGGTCGTCCAGGCGCGCACTTCCTTGGGGCCGGCCGTGAAAAAGGTCTGTAGCCCCAGCAGGTTGTAGCCATGGCGGATCACGCGATTGAGTCCCGGCTCCTTGGCACCGAGATCCTCCAGGAACACAGCCCTGTCTTCCTCGTCGAGCACGGCGATCTCAGCCTCGATGGCCGCGCAGATGGCGACGACTTCGGCACCTTCCTTCGCGGCATATTCTTCGACGGCCTTGAGATGGGGATTGTCGATGAAGCCGTTCTCGTCGACGTTGGCAACGTACATGACGGGCTTGTCGGTTATCAGGTGAACGCTTTTCAGGATCTGCTTTTGCAGGTCCGTCTTTTCGAGAGACCGTACCGGCAGCCCTTCTTCCAGGTGCGCCTTGATTCCGGCCAGCGCATCGCGATGCGCAATAGCGTCCTTTTGCCCGGTCTTGGCGGCACGCGACGCCTTGTCGAACTGCTTCTCGACGGACTCGAGGTCGGCCAGCGCGAGTTCCGTATTTATCGTTTCGATATCGTCGATCGGATTGATCTTGCCTGACACGTGCGTGACATCGTCGTTCTCAAAACAGCGCACGACGTGCGCTATGGCGTTGGTCTCGCGGATGTTCGCGAGAAACTGGTTGCCCAGACCCTCCCCTTTTGACGCGCCGGCCACGAGACCCGCGATATCCACGAACTCCATGGTCGTCGGCAGGATCTTCTGCGGCTTGACGATATCGGCCAGTGCCTGCAGGCGCAGGTCCGGTACCGGGACAATGCCGACATTCGGCTCGATCGTGCAGAACGGGTAGTTCTCGGCCGCGATCTCGGCCGCGGTCAACGCGTTAAACAGGGTCGATTTGCCGACATTGGGCAAGCCGACGATTCCACAGGTAATAGCCATTCGTGATTATTCGTCTTTGGTGTGTAGTTTCTTCATCGCGGCGTTTAATTCGCCGTCAACCAGTTTCGGCATGACATCCATCGCCGCAACAATATTGCCTTCGACCGCTGCTTCGGTCTCGCTCGAGCCGCGCTTCAGCACGTAGTTGGTCACCTGGTGTTTCTCACCAGGATGACCAACGCCGATCCGCAGGCGCAGGAAATCGGCATCGCAATGCCGGATGATGTCCCGCAAACCATTGTGGCCACCGTGACCACCGCCCTGCTTCAGCCGCGTCGTTCCGGGCGGCAGGTCAATCTCGTCATGTGCCACGAGCAATTCCGCGGTGGTCAGCCGATAGTAGTCCAGAACGCCACGAACGGACCCGCCACTCTGGTTCATGTAGCTTTGCGGCTTGACCAGCCAGACGTCCTCGCCATGCAGGTTGATGCGGCAGTAGTCCGCGTCGAACTTCTTTTCATAGCGAAAGCTGCCACCGTACTTGCGCGCGAGCGCATCCACGAACCAGAACCCGGCGTTGTGCAGGGTGCGCTCGTACTTGTCCCCGGGGTTGCCAAGGCCGGCGATCATGCGAATCGGTTTGCTCATTGGCCGGCAATCTTAAACGATCTGGGATACAAAAAGACCGCCTGGCGGCGGTCTTTTCGCAACACGTTGTAATGCGTCTAGTCCTTGTCGGAGGCGTCGTCGGCGTCGTCCGCATCGGCGGCTTCGGGAGCTTCCTCGCCCTCGACAGGTACCGCGCCAGCATCCACCTCTTCCTCTTCCTCGATGACCACTTCCTTGATCACGTGGATATTGACGATCGGGTGATCGGCTTCCGGACCCTGTGCCAGGGCCGGGATCGAAACACCTTCCGGCAACGGAATGTCGGACATCTTGAGCATTGCGTCGAGCTCCAGCTCGGCGATATCGACCTCGAGATACTCCGGCAGGTACTTCGGCAGACAGACGACCTCGACTTCGTTCAGAAGATGCGAGACCTTGCCGCCGCCCTGCTTCACACCGATAGCGATGTCTTCGTTCAGGAAGTGCAGCGGAACGCTCATCTTGATCTCTTCGTCTTCGACGATGCGCTGGAAGTCCATGTGCAGGATCTGGTTCTTCGCCGGATGGCGTTGCACATCCTTCAAGATCGCGGCCTGGCTCTTCTTACCGACCTTGATATTCAGAACGCTCGAAAAGAACGACTCGTTATTGAGCTGCTGAAGGACCCGGTTGTGGTCAAATACCAATGCGCGGGGTGGGCGCCCGGCGCCATAGATGATTGCGGGTACCTTTCCGGTATGACGCAGGCGGCGGCTCGCACCTTTCCCCTGGTCCTCACGGATGTCCGCAATCAGATCGAAATCGTCATTCATGACTCTTCTCCATATCCGATTGATTTTGCTAGAGTTTACCTAGCGATTGCTAACGCGCGGGTCGCGACCAACCCACGCAAGGGCGCGCATCTTAACGTACGGCGGCAGCAATTAGAAGGGGGAGGACAAGCTATCGCATGTCCTCTCTGGCGGAGACAGGCACGGCACGCCGGCAGGAATGCCGTCAGTCTACGTACAAGCTCGAAACCGACTCTTCGTAGCTGATCCGGCGCATCGTCTCGGCGAGCATCTCGGCCACCGACAGCTGCCGGATCTTGCTGCAGTTCCGCGCCTCCTCGTTGAGAGGAATCGTGTCGGTCACCACCATCTCGTCAAGGCTGGAATCCGCGATACGTGACACGGCCGGCCCGGACAGGACCGGATGGGTGATATAGGCCGCCACCGTAACGGCGCCGTGTTCCTTGAGCGCACCGGCGGCGTGACATAGCGTACCGGCCGTGTCGACCATGTCGTCGATCATCACGCAGTTCTTGCCCTCGACCTCACCGATGATGTTCATGACCTCGGACTGGTTGGCCCTGGCCCGCCGTTTGTCGATGATCGCAAGATCCGCATCGCCCAGGCGCTTGGCCAGTGCGCGGGCACGAACCACGCCACCGACGTCCGGCGAGACCACGACCATGTCCTGGTATTTCTGCTTCCAGACATCGGCCAGCAGAATCGGCGATGCGTAGACATTGTCCACGGCAATGTCGAAAAAGCCCTGGATCTGGTCCGCGTGCAGGTCGACCGTCAGCACCCGGTCAACGCCGGCCGTACCGATCAGTTTGGCGACGAGCTTTGCGGTGATCGGTACGCGCGAGGCGCGCGGGCGACGATCCTGCCGGGCGAAGCCGAAGTACGGGATCACGGCCGTGATCCGGGCCGCCGATGCTCGCCTGGCCGCGTCGACCATGACCAGCAATTCCATGAGGTTTTCCGATGTCGGCGGACACGTCGGCTGGACAATAAAGGTTTCCCGGCCGCGGATATTTTCGAGGATTTCGACGTGGTGCTCGCCGTCCGAGAAATGGCCGACATGGGCGCGAGCAAGCGGGATACGGAGGTAGCGAGCGATGTCCTGTGCGAGTTGCGGATGGGCGTTGCCCGAAAATACCGCCATTGTTCCCAGTTCCACAGCAACTCCCTGATCGGTTGGATGGCTGGGGCGGCAGGATTCGAACCTGCGGTACACGGGATCAAAACCCGATGCCTTACCACTTGGCTACGCCCCAAATGCACTGAAATCCGCGTTTGCGGGCGCAATTGTGCGGTGAGGCCCCTTGGGTGTCAACGCTCGAAGAATAACCAGCGGTCTATGACCATGCGCACGCGAGTTTCGGGATTCGTCGCCGACAGGATGCGCGGCATCTGTTGCCCGCCGCCTTCCTGGTAGCTGGCGATCTCGACGATCCACCCGCCCTGCTCCAGCCGCTCGAGGCGGCCGTCATCGTCGAGCTCGGTGACGGCGGCTGTGCCAGGGTCCGGAATCCCCAAGGCCCAGTAGCGCAGGCTGTTGACCGGGATCGTCCAGCCGTAGCGCCAGCGCAACTCCAGCTCCGCGTCCTCAAGCACCGTCGACACGCCGTCCTTGTCCGTCAAAACCACGGTTTTGCCATCCCCCTCGATGCGCACGGTACCCATGCCCAGCGGACCGCCGACCGTCGCCTCGAAGGCCTCGTCGTCCTGTGTCCAGTTGAACTTGCCGTTGAAGCCCTCATCGCCGGCTTTCACCGCGATGCGGCCCTTGAAGGACCAACGCTCGATACTGCCGAGAACCTCGTTGCGAACCTCCCAGTTGTCGATGGCTGGCAGGTCGATGCTTTCAGGCGTTGTCGCACAGCCCGTCAGCACGGCGAGGACGACCACAAGCCCGGCGCGCCGAATCTCAGGGAACATCGTCGAACAACCTGGAACGCACGGCTTCGAGCAGCGGGCTATCCGGCGTCAGGGCTTCGGCCTCTTCAAGGCGTTGCAGCGCAGCGTCCTTGCGGCCCATCATGAACAATGTCTCGACGATATGCGCGGCGACCTCGTGATCCTGCATGCCCTGGTAGGCACGTTCGAGTTCAACGAGTGCCTCATCGTACCGCCCGAGCTTGAACAGCACCCAACCCAGGCTGTCGATAATCGCCGGGTTGTCGGGCTCATAGCGCAGCGCCTTGCGTATCAGCTTCTCCGCTTCCTTGTAACGGTCCGTGCGATCGGCGAGCGTGTACCCGTAGGCATTGAGCGCCAGCGCGCTCTTCGGCCAGCGCCGGGCTGCATCGGCATAGCCATCGAGCGCCTCCTCCAGACGACCCATCTTGAGCAGGAGCTCGGACCGGCCGAGCGCCGTTCCTTCATGATCGGGCCGGACTTCGCGGGCCTTGTCGAACAGCTTCAGCGCATCGTCATTCTCGTCGAGCGAGGACAGCAGGTGTGCCTTCAGCACCAGGATATCCACCGCATCGCCCGGCGACGCCTTTGCGAAGTCATCGAGCAGCGCCAGTGCGCCCTTCAGGTCGTCATTGCGGTGTGCCAGCAAGACGGCGGCCCGGCGCTGTGATTCCAGCGCGTTGGAGCCCTGGCGAACCTCGCTGTAGAACCGAATCGCGCGCTCCGGCTCGTCGCGATAGTCCGCGATGCGCCCCAGGTAGTAGAGGGCGTCCATGGTGTACTGGCGGCTGGCGAGCAGGTCATTGAAGTCGTCCCAGGCCGCGTCCAGGTGTCCCTGGTGGAAATGAATAATCGCCCCCAGCCGCAGCGCATCCGGCCGACCGGACTGCTCCAGCAACACCTGGTTGACCTGGCTGAGGGCATCGTCCTCACGCTCAACCATGACATACAAGATCGCGAGTTCCATGCGCGCATCGGGGTCCGGATCCGGGTCGTCCCCGACGATTCGGGCCACGTACTCGATCGCCTCGTCGACTTCGCCGCTCGCCAGCAGCGCCCGCGCATAGAGCAACTTCGGCTTCAGGCCCTCGGGATCGAGCTCTACCGAACGCGCGGCGCGCTTCTGCGCGTACTCATAATCTCCCGCCCGCAGCGCCATCGTCGCAACGGCGTAGTGCGCCGGTGCCGAGTCGGGGTAGGGTCGCGCCAATGAGCGCATCAGGCTGTCGGCTTTCTCGGGATCACCCTTGTCCGACAGGTACTGCGTGAGCATCAGCAGTGCCTCGCCCGGCGGCTCCTTGCCCTGGTCGATCAGGTGGGTGAACTGACGTCGGGCCGATTTGAGATCGCCCGTACGAAAGTACAGCTGGGCGAGAACGACCCGGGCATCGCTGCTCTTCGGATCCAGCTTGAACCAGCGCTTGGCGGCGGCCAGGGCCTCGCGGTCGAAGCCGTAGGCCATACTGGTCACTGCTGCCCGTCGAGCCACGTCCGGACTGTCGCTGAGTTCGGCGGCCTTGCGGTACTCCTCGGCGGCCATCCGATAGTCCTCGCGCTGCAACGCCATCTCCGCCTGCAGGATATAGGCGCTGGCATCGGCAGTGGGGTCTTCTTCCGCTGCAACAGGACTGTTGCCAGGGGCGACAAGCGTAAACAGCACGGCGGCTGCCAGCCATCGTCGAATTTCATACATAAATAGTCGTCCGTTTTTTCGCAGGCGGTCTCAAACAGACAAGGAACTCGCCGTTCAGTTCGCTTATCATACGCACTTCGTAAATCCTGAGTGGCCGTGAAGGCCCACTACATAACGTATGCCGCTGCAAATACTCGGCCTGAACCATAACACGGCACCCATAGAGATACGTGAGCAGGTCGCTTTCGCGGGTGACGAGGTCGCGCTTGCCTTAAAGCGCCTGGCCGCGCTGGACGGGGTCGATGAGGCCGTGCTCCTGTCGACCTGCAATCGCACCGAGTTTTACCTGGTCGGCGAGGACGGTGGTCGCGAGCGGCTCAAGCAATGGCTGCATGATGACCGGCGCCTGGGCGACAACTTTGCCGAATCCCTTTTCATGCTGGATGAAGAGGAGGCGATCCGGCACATATTCCGGGTTGCCTGCGGACTGGACTCCATGGTTCTGGGCGAACCGCAAATCCTCGGCCAGCTCAAGGATGCCTACCGCTACGCGCAGGAAGCCGACACGTTGGGCGGCAATCTGGGTCGTCTCTTCCAGCACACCTTTGCCGTGGCCAAGAAGATCCGTACGGATACCGAGATCGGCGCAAGCCCGGTCTCGGTTGCGTCAGCGGCCGTCAGCCTCGCGCAGCAGTTCTTTGCAGGCTTCAAGAAACACACGGCCTTGCTGGTCGGTGCCGGCGTCACTATCGAGCTCGTCGCCAAACACCTGGTCAGCCACGGCATCGGACGTTTGTTCGTCGCCAACCGCAGCGTGGAACGGGCACGTGACCTCGCCGGCCAGTTCGGCGGTTTTGCCCTGCCCTTGTCCGAGATCGAGGGCACCTTGCCGGAAGCCGACATCCTGATCACCTCGACCGCGGCAACTGAACCCGTCGTAACGACCAGGCAGATCGCGGCCGCGCTCAAGGCCCGCAAGCGCAAACCGATTTTCGCGTGCGATATCGCCGTACCTCGCGATATCGAAGCCAGCGCCGCCGATCTATCCGACTTCTATCTCTACACGATTGACGATCTCGATAAAGTCATCCTCGAAGGCCAGGGCAATCGCGAGGCCGCGGCCATCGAGGCGCATCGCCTGCTCGACGACGAGATCCGGCGCTACGCCGCGATCGAGAGATCCAAGCAGGTCGCGCCCATTATCGCCACGCTGCGCGACAACAATGAGGCCATGCGCAAACAGGTCGCCAGGAAAGCCCGTAAACGCATGGCCAGGGGCGAATCGGCGGAGGATGCGATCGAGTTTGCAACGGCTGCGCTGATGAAGAAGATCCTCCATCAGCCCAGCGTCGCATTGCGCAAGGCCGGCGAAGCCGAGGACCACGAGTTGATCGCATCGGCTCGCAAGCTCTTCGGCATCGACAGCGACTGAGCGGCGAACGATGAAAGACTCCATACGCCTCAAGCTCGAGACCGTGCGTGACCGATTCGAAGAGATCGCCGGGCTGCTTGCCGACCCTGATGTGATCGGCGACCAGAACCGCTTCCGTGATCTCTCGAAGGAATACGCGCGCGTCGAACCTGTCGTGCAAGCGTTTCAGCGCTACGAAGGGCTTCTTGGAGACATCGCCGCTGCCGAGGAGATGGCCCGCGACGACGATGCCGAGGTGCGGGAGATGGGCCAGGAGGAACTTGCCAGCCTCGAAGAACGCCGCGAACGCATGCTGCTCGAGCTGCAGAAGGCGCTGATTCCGCCCGACCCGTACGACAACAGCAATGTCTTCCTGGAAGTGCGTGCCGGAACCGGCGGTGACGAAGCCGCGATTTTTGCCGGTGACCTTTTTCGCATGTACTCGAAATACGCCGAGACCGCGGGCTGGAGCATCGAAATCCTGTCGGCCCGCGAGGGCGAACACGGCGGCTACAAGGAAGTTATCAGCCGCGTCACGGGCACCAACACCTACGGCAAGTTGAAGTTCGAGTCAGGCGCCCACCGGGTACAACGTGTGCCGGCAACCGAGTCGCAGGGGCGTATTCACACGTCGGCCTGCACCGTGGCTGTGCTGCCTGAGCCCGACGAAGTCGAAGAGATCGAGATCAACCCGGCCGATTTGCGCGTCGATACCTACCGCGCATCCGGCGCCGGCGGCCAGCACGTGAACAAGACGGATTCGGCCGTGCGGCTCACGCACCTGCCCACCGGCATCGTCGTCGAGTGCCAGGATGAACGCTCGCAGCACAAGAACCGGGCACGGGCGATGTCGTTGCTGCAGGCGCGCCTGCTCGACCAGCAGGTATCGGCCCAGCAGACCGAGCAGGCCGAAAAACGCCGGCTCCTGGTGGGTTCCGGCGACCGCTCGGAACGCATCCGCACCTACAATTATCCGCAGGGCCGCGTGACGGACCACCGCATCAACCTGACCCTTTACAAGCTGGACGAGATCCTCGAGGGCGGCCTCGACCAGGTCGTGGATCCTTTAATAAATGAGTACCAGGCCGATAAACTGGCCGCGCTGAACGATTAAACTGCATCGATACCCTTGGAACCTGGGGAGGGCCGAACATGCACATAATCATTGGGTTGCTGGGATCGCTCGTGACGATCTTCTACCTGCTGGACCGCCTGGGCGTGGACATCGGCGGTCTGAATCCTTTCTATTGGTACCGCCGACGCGCGTTTGCGAAGAAATTCGGCGCCGATCCCATTTACTCGATCGAAGACCCGCTCCACATCGCGTCCCTGCTCGTTATCGGGGTTGCGAAACTGGAAGGCGACCTGACGGCTGAGCAAAAGCGCGTTGCGCGCGAACAGTTCGAGTCGAGCTTTTCGATGGACGCCAAGGCGTCGTCCGATTTGTTTGGCTCCGCCGCCCACCTGTTGGCCGCGCCACAGCTGATCAGCGACCAACTCGAGAAACTCGTCATCAGGAACAAGGGCACATTCTCCGCGGCGCAGGCCGAGTCCATTGTCGAGATGATGGGCCGCGTCGCGGCTGCCGAGGGCCAGCCTTCCGATGCACAGCGCCAGTTCATCGGTGCCGTGCAGTCCTGGCTCGCCGTTCCGCAAACCCTCGAAGGAACCTGGGCCTGAGGTCCGGAGCGTGAGCATGGCCAAGACGATTAGCGACCTGACCTTCTTCTCCGAACACGAACCGGATTATACGGAAGACCTGACCGCGGCCGAGAAATGCACCCGGGGACAGCCGTTGCAGCGCACATGGCACCATTTCACGAGCGCCGACGAGAAGTTCTTCGCAGGATTCTGGGAGGCGGAACCCGGTTGCTGGAAGGTTAGCTACACGGAGAACGA
Organism: uncultured Gammaproteobacteria bacterium; assembly: GCA_963698895.1. Lineage (GTDB taxonomy): Bacteria > Pseudomonadota > Gammaproteobacteria > Steroidobacterales > Woeseiaceae > UBA1847. Next base: position 394,215 of record CAVOSO010000008.1, read on the forward strand.
GTTTTGCCAGATTGTGCACGGGCGATCCATCCTGCGCGACACGCACGGCAATGAACATGCGCTTGAAGCCGGGGATAATTTCACGATCCCGTCCGGCTTCGAGGGTGAGTGGGAAGTGGTCGAGACCACGAAGAAAATCTACGTCATCTACGAACCAGGCTGATGGAAGTTCGCTCCAGCAAGAGTTACGGCGTGGCCGTCTGCCTTTCGGCGGTGTTCGGCGTGCTGGGTATTCAGCATTTCTACCTCGAGCGCTGGCTGGAGGCATTCATCGATTTTGGACTGGCTATTGCAACGATCGTGCTATTCCTGTCGGGCGAGCCTCTCTGGGGCCTGCTGGTTGCCGCGGTCGATGCCATTCACACGTTCATCGTCACTATAATGCTGTTGACTGGTTCGTTCCGGGACGGTCACGGCAAACTGGTTTGTTACCCGGGTCAGAGAATCAACGAGGAGATAATTCATGAGTAGTGATACCAGCATCAAGGGCTTTGTCCCGACAGTACTGCTGTGCTTTTTCTTTGGTGTATTCGGCGTGCACCGTTTTTACGTCGGCAAAATAGGCACCGGCGTACTGCAGCTCCTCACCCTGGGTGGCCTCGGTATCTGGGCGCTCGTCGATTTCATCATGATCATCGTGGGCTCGTTTACCGACAAGCAGGGCAAGTTCATCAAACCCGGAAACTAGCAAGAGGAACAGCGGCGGCTCCCCAGCCCCTTCGGGTATTTCGAGAGGAACCTCCAGGCTCTCATCGCTTTCGCGTGCCGTCACCGGGCAAGCGCCTGGTCGAGGTCGGCGATCAGGTCGTCAACGGCTTCGATACCGACGGAGAGTCGAATCAGCGTGTCGCTGATGCCGAGCTTGGCACGCTCTTCGGCAGGCACACTGGCGTGCGTCATGATCGCCGGATGGTCGACAAGACTCTCGACACCACCCAGGCTCTCGGCCAGCGAGAACACCCGGCAACGCTCAAGGAATGAGCGCGCATTGTCGAGGTCGCCTTTTATAAAGAACGTCACGATACCGCCAAAGCCGGGCATTTGCTGGCGCGCAAGATCGTGCTGCGGATGTGAGGGCAAGCCCGGATAGAGCACGCTGTCCACGCGCTCATCCTGTTCGAGCCACGCGGCGATCTTCATCGCGCTCACACAGTGGCGCTCCATGCGAACGTCCAGTGTCTTCACACCACGCAGCGCCAGGAAACTGTCGAACGGCCCTGCAACAGAACCAATGGAGTTCTGCAAGTACGCAAGGCGCTTGGCAAGTTCGCCATCGCTGACTACGACAATGCCGCCGACCATGTCCGAGTGGCCGTTGATAAACTTTGTCGCCGAGTGCATGACGATATCCGCACCGAGTTCAAGCGGTCGCTGCAGGTACGGCGTCGCGAACGTGTTGTCGACGACGACCAGCGCACCGCGCCGCTTCGCCAGCGCCGAGATCGCTTTCAGGTCCACAAGCTTGAGCAGCGGATTGGTCGGCGATTCGATCCAGACCATCGCGGTGTCATCTCGCAATGCCGCCTCGGCGGCATCAGGATCACTCAGGTCTGCATAACTGAACTCCAGTCCCGCACTGCGCTCACGCACTCCCGAGAACAGGCGGCGAGTGCCGCCGTACAGGTCGTCCATTGCCAGGATATGGCTGCCGCTGTCCACGAGTTCGAGGATCGTGCCGGTGGCGGCCATGCCAGAGGCAAACGCGAACCCGTGACTGCCCGACTCGAGATCGGCGACGCAACGTTCGTAGGCCATACGCGTCGGATTCTGTGTCCGCGAGTACTCATAGCCTTTGTGCACGCCCGGGCTTTCCTGTACGTACGTCGATGTCGCGTAGATCGGCGGCATGATGGCGCCCGTTGTCGGGTCGGGACTCTGGCCTGCGTGAATCGCACGTGTCGCAAATTTCTTCTTGTCTTTCATTCTTCGTCCTACATCTGCCGGCGCAGGTAATTGAGTACGTCGGAGCGCGTAATCAGCCCCTGGAAATCGTCACCGTCCATGATGGCTGCGTAGGGTTGCACGCGCAGCATCGCGACAAGGTTGTTGAGGCTCTCCGACTTGTCGAGCTTGATAAAAGCCGATTCCATGGCCTGTTCAACCGGCGCGGTCATCAGGTCGGGATGACCGTAGACGAACTGGATGATCGCATCTTCCGTCACGATGCCGACAAGCCGGCCATCGTGCATGACCGGCAGCTGTGAGAACCCGGCATTGCGCAAGCGATTGTGCGCCGTCGTCAGGATGTCGGTCGGCCCGACTGTCGTCGTCGCGCGTTCACCGTGCGGGCGGCCGATCAGGTCGCGCAGATCGCCACAATGCTCGCGCTCGATAAAGCCCTGGTCTTCCATCCAGAAATCGTTGTAGAGCTTGGAGAGATACTTGTTGCCGGTATCGCAGGCGAACGTCACGACGCGCTTCGGCTCGGTCTGTTCGCGGCAATACCTCAGTGCCGCGGCCAGCAGCGTGCCCGACGATGAGCCCGCCAGCACGCCTTCCTTGCGCAACAGCTCGCGAGCGACTGCGAAGGACTCGGCGTCGCTTATCGCAAAGGCCTTGACCACCTTGTCGAAGTCCGCGATGTCCGGAATGAAATCCTCGCCGATGCCTTCGACCAGCCAGCTGCCGCCTTCGCCGATGACGCCCTCGTTGATGTAGTCCGTCAGGATCGAACCCTCCGGGTCCGCGAGAACCATGTCGACGTGCGGCGCATGCTCCTTCAGGAACTTACCGATACCGGAGACCGTGCCACTCGAGCCGACACCCAGTACGATCGCGTCGAGGTCGCCGCCCATTTGTTCGAGAATCTCGGGGGCCGTCCCGGTCTCGTGGGCCAGCGGGTTGTCGGGATTGCCGAACTGGTTGATGAAGTAGGCGCCGCGCTCTTCGGCAACTCGCTTGCCAAGGTCCTGGTAATACTCCGGGTGGCCGCGCCCGACGTCGGAACGCGTCAGGATGACTTCCGCGCCCATGGCGCGAAGATTGAAGATTTTTTCCTGGCTCATCTTGTCGGGCAGGACGATGACGAGCCGGTAGTCTTTTTGTGCTGCGACCAGCGCGAGACCGAGGCCCGTGTTGCCCGCGGTCGCTTCGACTATGGTGTCACCGGGCCTGATGTCCCCGCGTTTCTCGGCCTCCTCGATCATGGAGATACCGATGCGGTCCTTGATCGAACCACCGGGATTCATCAGCTCCAGTTTCAGGAACAGGCGGCAGGGACCCGTGTCAAGATGCGTCACCTCGAGCATCGGCGTTTGGCCTACCATGTCGAGGATGTTGGAATACACGTTCATGGGCAAAGAGGTTACATTGGTAAGTTTCGGCGAGTGTACGCGATCATGAGACTCGATGCCGCTATTGCGGACGCGGCGGAGCGCCTGTCGCAGGTCAGTGAATCACCGCGGCTGGACGCCGAGATCCTGCTCTGCCGGACAATCGACATGCCGCGCAGCTACCTGTTCGCACACCCCGAAGACGAACTCGACGACCTGACCGCCGAGCGCTTTGTCGCCGTACTCGAGCGGCGCCTTGGCGGTGAACCCATGGCCTACATCACGGGTACCCGCGAGTTCTGGTCCCATGAGCTGCTGGTCAGTCCCGCGACCCTCGTGCCACGCCCCGAGACGGAACTGCTGGTCGACCTCGCACTGCGCGAGATCCCGCGCAAGGCCGAATGGCGGGTGCTCGATCTTGGCACCGGCAGTGGCGCTATCGCGATCGCCATCGCGGGTGAGCGCCGCCTGTGCCAGCTTACGGCCGTCGATATTAGCGAAGGCGCACTGGCGATCGCCCGTGAAAACGTCCGCGAGTTGGCGCTTGGCAATATCGACCTCCTGCACGGCAGCTGGACGGCACCGGTCCGGGGCCGGCAATTCGATGTCGTCGTTGCCAACCCGCCGTACGTGCGCAGCGATGACGAGGCGCTGCTGAACCTGCAGCATGAACCGCTGACGGCCCTGGCTGCGGGTAAGGACGGGCTCGACGCGATCCGTGTACTCGCGGCCGAATGCGGCGGCATTCTCGCCGACAACGGCGTACTCCTGATCGAGCATGGCGCGGAACAGCCGGCCGCCGTGGCCGAGCTGCTACAGGCGCACGGCTGGACGGATATTTGCTGCCATAATGACCTCGCCGGACTGCCACGCGTGACAGTCGCGCGCCGGGGTGGTAAATAACGGCCCTCATTCACGCTTGCGAGACATCATGATCACGATCAAGACCAACCACGGCGACATTGGCGTCGAACTCTTCGACGACAAAGCCCCGATTACCTGCGAAAACTTCCGCCAGTACATCACCGACGGCCACTACGCCGGCACCATTTTCCACCGCGTCATACCGAACTTTATGATCCAGGGAGGCGGCATGGACGCGAGCATGGCCTCGAAAACGACTCGCGACCCGATCAAGAACGAAGCCGATAACGGCGAATCGAATGTCCGCGGCACGCTTGCGATGGCCCGCACGGGTGTCGTCGACAGTGCGACATCGCAGTTCTTTATCAACCTGCGTGACAACGATTTCCTGAATCACGGCACGCGTGACTTCGGCTACGCCGTATTCGGCAAAGTCAGCACCGGTATGGACGTGGTGGATGCCATCGCCGGCGTCCCGACGGGCAACCAGGGCGGGCACCAGGATGTGCCGGTCGAGGCCGTCGAGATTATCGAAGTCACGATCGACGAATGACCCGCGACGCCCGTCACCTCGCACTACCGCAGGTTGGTGCGGACGGGCAGCAGCGCATTGCCGCCGGCAGCGTCCTGCTAATTGGCGTGGGCGGCATCGGCTGCGCCGCTGCTGCCTACCTGGCATCGAGCGGCGTCGGACACATCACGGTGTGCGACTTCGACACCGTCGACGAGACCAACCTTGGCCGCCAGGTCCTGTACGCAAAGGGGCATATCGGCGAACTCAAGGCCGAGGTAGCTGCATCGAGGCTGCGCAAGATCAACCCGCACATCGAGGTTACCGCTGTCAGCGAGCGCCTGACCGGCGGGGCGCTGTCCGCGGCCGTGGCCGCCGCGGACGTGGTGCTCGACGGCAGCGACAACTTCCCGACTCGCTTCGCGGTCAACGACGCCTGCGTTGCCGGGTCCCGCCGCCTCGTGTCAGGTTCGGCGATTCGACTCGAAGGCCAGCTTGCCGTGTTCGGCCCGGACTATGCGGACTCGCCCTGCTACCGCTGCCTGTATGTCGATGCCGATGAATCCCTCGGCGACTGCGCCGGCAACGGCGTTCTTGCGCCGGTACCGGGCGTCATCGGTACGCTTATGGCGGTCGAGTGCCTCAAGTACCTCGCGGGCATTGCGCCGCCGGCACCGCTGCTCAGGCTCTACGACGGCATGGCCAGCGAGTTTCGCCACCTGGGTGTCAGCAAACGCGCGGACTGTCCGGCATGCGCGTGACGGCAATCGGTCTCGTCGAGGCGGCAGCGGTCGTGACGATCGCCTTCTCCGTGGTGACCGTGCTGCCGATTGACCAGTTCTTCGTACAGCTCTTCACGCATTTCAGATTGCAGTACCTGGGCATCTCGCTGCTGTTGCTCGCCGTCTTCCTGAGGCTGCAGAAGCCCTGGTTCATCGGCGGCATCGCGGTCGCGGTTGTTATCAACGGCATCGCCGTTCTGCCCTGGTATTTCGGCAAGGACGCTCCGGGAGCGGGCACGCCGCTGAAGGTGCTCCACGCCAATGTACTGTCGAGCAATAACGAGTACGAACGCCTGTTCACACTCCTTGCGGCTGAGCAACCCGACGTCGTCATGCTGCAGGAGATTTCACCCGACTGGCTCGTCGAACTGGATGAACTACGGGCCGACTATCCGTACTCCTACGCCGAAGCGCGTGATGGCAACTTCGGTATCGCGTTGTTCTCACGGTTGCCGATGACGTCGGTCAGTCACTTCGACAGTCCGCCCAGGGGACACCCGACCATCGTGGCGTCGATTGAGGTCGGTCAGGAGATCGTGCGTGTCATCGGCACTCACGCGATGATCCCGGTCAGTGGCGACTTCTATGAGGCGCGTAACACGCAGCTCAGGGACATCGCCGAACGCCTCGGCAGGCAAACCGGGCCCAGGCTGCTGATTGGCGACCTGAACCTGAGTCAGTGGGACATCAATTACCGCATGCTGGAGCGGGTGTCCGGGTTGCGCAATGCCAGACAGGGATTCGGCGTTGTGCCTACGTGGCCAGTATTCATGCCACCTGCGATGATCCCGATCGACCACGTACTGGTGTCCGATTCCGTTGCGGTAACCGACATCCACAGCGGACCCCGGATCGGTTCGGATCATCTGCCACTGATCGTCACGCTCAGTCTGTGACGACCCGTGGCAGGTCGGCTGTCGATCATTTGTTCTTCTGGCGGATCTGAAAACGCTTGATCTGGGACTGGTCGTTAACCGCACAGGCCGCCGCGTACTCGCGAATGACCGTGTCGCCGTCAGCGCCGTAAACCAGCGTCTGAATTCTCAGCTTGTGCCCCGAAACCCGGCGATCCTCCGTCTGCACGTTGTAGACAACGTTGGCGGCATCCGAAAAATCGGCGTGGCTCGCCACCTCGGCAACGCAGGTGTCAATGCTGCTCTGCGGTGCGTCTGACGTGAAGCCGGGTACGGCGAAGGCGACATTGGCGGCAAACAAGGCGAGCAGTGTCAGCGCGATAGCAATCTTGCGGTTCATCATGGTCTTATCCTCTGGTCTTGTAGTCAGAATATTCATTCTGTTTAGCGGAAAAAAAATGCATCTCGCGATGCCGGATGTTTCAGAATAACTGTTCTGTTTTGGGCAAAAAAAGGTCAGCTCCTGGCACCGGGACGCAATGCATCCAGCGTGCTGTCGACGATGCCGTCCAGGGTCGACTTCGGAAACCCCGTTCGCCCAAGCACGGCGAGGCCGAACATGGAACTCGTCAGCAATTCGCCGGCTGCGTCGACATCGACATCGCTGGCCACCTCACCCCTGCCCTTCGCCGAGTCGAGGCCAATGGCGAAGGCTTTCGACATGCGCTTCATGAAGCGCTGCAGGACGCCACGCAGTTCTGCGTCCTGCGGGGCCAGTTCCATGGCAGTGTGGATGAACAAGCAGCCCTTGTTTTCCTCGGCGCAACACATGTCCGCGACCCGCTCATCGAAGATCCGGCGGATGTGATCCAGTGAGGCTCCCGGCTCCAGCAAGCGCAGGAAGGACTGCTTGCCCATGCCTTCTGCGTACTGCTCGAGCGCCTGCTCGAACAGCTCTCGTTTGTTGCCAAATGTGCCATAGAGCCCGTAGCGGCTCACGCCGGTGGTCCGCACGATGTCCTCCATCGAGGTCTCGGAGTACCCCTTGGAGGCAAACAGATCCACCACTTGCCCCAGGGCTGTGGTTGGATCGAAGGTGCGGGCTCTATTCATGACGAAACAGAATAGTCATTCTGTTTCGTGAAGTCAAGCATTCAATCTAGCGTAGCGACAACTTCAGAACGATGGGTCCGGAAAGCCCGTCCGGGAGCCGGTTTTCGGCATCGAAGCGGTTCCAGTGGCTGTTGGCCACGAAGTAAAAGTCATCGCCGACGACCACACCGAGGGTCGGCTCGTCGAACTGGGGTAGATTCGATGCAAGTGTCCGTCCCGCCTCTATACGGAGACCGTCGTCGCTAAGCCGCAACGCAACGACGCGATGCGGCCGGATGCCGTTCTGAATCACGACCAGCTCGTTGTCGTAGCGGTAAAGGCCGTCGATCCCGTAGTCGCTGAGCGAGTCCGGAACCTCGAGCTTCACCCTCGAGCCGTCCGCCAGCGAGATGCGCGACAGCCCGCCGATATAGTCCGCGACGTACAGAAAGCCCCCCGATTCGTCGAGCACCAGGCCCTGGGGTGAACCCAGCTCGCCCGGGGCGACGATCGCCGTGAAGGCGCCCGCATCGATGTCGAAGGAGTAGACCGCCCCCGAGAGGCTGTCCGTCGTCAATATTGTGTCGCCGTTGATGACGAGGTCACCCAGGAGCTGCTCATCGGCCAGTGGCGGCAGGACGGCGGCAACGGTGACCTCACCCGTTTGCGTATCGACGCGGAACAGCCCGGTCTTGCCCTTGTCGTCTCCGACATCGGCCAATTGCGCGACAGCGGCGCTGGCAAACCAGAGCCCGCCGTCGCCGTGGAACCGCATGCCGAAGACGCTCCAATGCCCGGCGCGATCACTGACAACCTGCGGCTCGTCGGCAACGCGAACGAGCTGGCCCGTGTGAATGCTGCCGAGGTACGCGGTACCGTCAGGGGCGAATGCAACGCCCTCCGGTACGAAGCGATCTATCGCCAGGCGGACGGCAATCTCCGCCTGGCCAATGGGCTCGTAGAGGTCTTCGACACGCTGCTGAAAGCTGTTCCAGCCGGGTAACGCTCGCAGTGCGGCAAACTCGTCCATCTCGGCAACACCGAAGTCTATGCCGCGGTCGAGGAGGCGGTTGAGCGTTGCGAGCGACGCCGTTGCGTCGCCGCTCAGTGCATGCGCCAGCGCCAGGTTGAACAGTGCGCCGGGATAACCCGGTCGTGCATCCAGCGATTTCCCCGCCGCGGCAACCATGGCGTCAAAGTCCTGCGCCTGGTAGGCGGCAACAAGCTCTGCCCGGGCGTCAGCGTAGTCATCGGCATGCGCACCGACTGCGGCCAGCAGGAGTGCAAGGAAACCCAGGCCAGACCGTTTGGTATGAAGTTGCGTCACTCGCGCGCCTCTTGTTTTCGCCTGGCGCCATGATACAGCACGCCCCTCGCGCAGAGCGTGCATTGCGCGTTGGCCGATCCGGGCATATGCTCGGCACGACAACCCGGCAAAACCTAAAACCAGGAGCCGAGCAATGCGATCCGCCCTCAAAGCCGTCATTCTTGCGGCCAGTCTTGCGCTCGCGAGTCCGATTATTCTTGCCGATGACTGCGTTGACTGTCACCGGGATGAAACCCCGAATGTCGTGAACGACTGGCAGATCAGCAGGCACCATACAGAGAACGTCGATTGCCGCGATTGCCACAAGGGACGGCATGCATCCGCCGACGACGTGGACGAGCTCAGGACGGTGACGGCCGAGACCTGTGCGAAGTGTCATGAAGAACGCTTTGAGCAATTCTCGAAAGGCAAGCACGCGCTGGCCTGGGCGGCTGTTGAAGCCATGCCGACGACACACGCATTACCGATGGCGTTGTCACACGGCATGAAAGGCTGTGGCGGCTGCCACAAGCTGGGCCTCAAGGACGAGGAAACCGTCGCACAACTCAAGGCCGAAGGCAGCATGTTCGGCCACGCGTCCTGCGATGCCTGCCATACGCGGCACACGTTCTCCGTCGTCGAGGCGCAACAGCCGCAGGCCTGCCAGACCTGCCACATGGGCTTCGATCATCCACAGTGGGAAATGTGGTCCTCATCGAAGCACGGCGTGCGTTACCTCCTGGCCCAGAACGGCACGCTGCCGGCCAACACACCGGCACCGACCTGCCAGGATTGCCACATGGTCGATGGCGACCATGAGGTCCGCACCGCCTGGGGCTTCCTCGCCGTGCGCCTGCCGTTAGCCGATGACGAGCGATGGGCCGCCGACCAGGTCACTATCCTGCAGGCACTGGGTGTCCTCGATCCGGACGGTAACCCGACGCCACGGCTTGATGTCGTCAAGGCCGCCGATGTTGCCCGGCTGACGCAGGAAGACTTCGATCGCGAACGCAACAAGATGATCGCGGTTTGCGAGGACTGTCATTCGAAGAATTTCGCCCTCGGCGAACTCGCGAAGGCGGACGACCTGATCCGCGAAGCGGACCACCTGCTCGCCGCGGCCATTCGTGAAATTGCGTCACTGTATGAAGACGGGATACTGGAGCAACCCGAGGAATACGCTCACCCGTTCCCGGACCTGCTGACATTCCACGACGCGCCGACATCGATCGAGCAGACCCTGTTCGAAATGCATCTCAAGCATCGTATGCGCGCGTTCCAGGGTGCGTTCCACGCCAACCCGGACTATGCGCTGTGGTACGGCTGGAGCGAGATGGTCCGTGACCTGCAGAGCATCAGGGAAAAAGCAGAGGAACTGCGGCGCCACGCCGAGCACCACCCGGAATAGCGCCGACGTATTCCCCGGACGTCAGGCGACCGCGGCGGCGTCCGGATCGTAGCCGAGATTTGGCGCGAGCCATCTCTCCGCCTCCGCGACACTCATTCCTTTACGCTCCGCGTAGGATGCGACCTGGTCGCGATCGATCTTGCCGACCGCAAAGTACTTCGCATCCGGGTGCGAGAAATAGAACCCGCTGACCGCAGCCGTCGGGTACATTGCAAACGAGTCCGTCAGCCGGAGCCCGATGCTGGCCTCGACGTCGAGCAGCTCCCAAAGCTTCGCCTTCTCCGTGTGGTCCGGGCAGGCCGGGTAGCCTGGCGCCGGGCGAATGCCCCGATAGGCCTCGGCGATCAACTCCTTGTTCGACAGCGTTTCGTCGGCCGCATAGCCCCAGAACTCGCGGCGTGTGCGCAGGTGCATGTACTCGGCCAGCGCTTCGGCCAGCCGGTCCGCCAGGGCCTTGAGGACAATGGCGCTGTAGTCATCGTGATCTTTCTCGAAGCGCTCGACGTGCTCCTCGATACCGATCCCCGCGGTTACGGCGAAGGCGCCGATGTAATCGGCATGACCTTTGCCGGCCGGCGCAACATAGTCCGCAAGACACGCCTGTGGATGACCGTCGGCCTTGGCTTGTTGCTGCCGCAGGTGAACGAGCCGATGCAACACGTTGGCCCTGTCTTCATCGGCGAAAACCAGCACGTCGTCGTGACCGTCGGTATTCGCGGGATGGAAGCCCAGCACGGCACGTGCCGTGAGCCATTTTTCGTCGACGATCCGGTCCAGCATCGCGGTCGCATCGTTGAACAGCGAGGTCGCTGCCTCGCCAACCGTCGCATCGTCCAGGATCTGCGGGAACTTCCCATGGAACTCCCACGCATTGAAGAACGGCATCCAGTCGATGTAATCGCGCAACACGTTCAGGTCGATGTCGTCGAACACGCGATTGCCCGTAAAGCCTGGCGCCGGCGCGGTATAGGCAGACCAGTTGATTTCGTGCTTGCGCTGCCGGGCCTGGGCCAGCGAGAGCTGCGGCTTGAGGCGCTTCTTGTTGGCATGCTGTTCGCGACGCCGCGCATTGTCCTTGCGAGTCCTGGCCACGATCTCGTCGCGCGTACCCGGTTCGATCAGCGCCTGGGCCACGCCGACCGAGCGCGATGCATCCTTGACGTAGATCACCGGCCCTTCGTACTGCGGCTCGATCTTCACAGCGGTGTGCGCAGGCGACGTGGTCGCGCCGCCGATTAGCAGGGGTAACTCGAAGTTGAGTCGTTGCATCTCACTCGCAACATGCACCATCTCGTCGAGCGATGGCGTGATCAGGCCGGACAGGCCGATGATGTCGGCACCCTCGCGTTTCGCGGCTTCCAGGATCTTGTCGCAGGAGACCATGACGCCAAGGTCAACGACCTCGAAGTTGTTGCACTGCAGGACGACGCCGACGATGTTCTTGCCGATGTCGTGCACATCGCCCTTGACGGTTGCCAGTACGATCTTGCCGTTCGAGCTCATCTTGCCGTCCTTCTCCTGCTCGATGAACGGTATGAGGTGTCCCACGGCTTTCTTCATGACGCGCGCGGACTTCACGACCTGCGGCAGGAACATCTTGCCGGCGCCGAACAGGTCCCCGACCACGTTCATGCCGGCCATCAGCGGGCCTTCGATGACATCGAGCGGCCGGGTTGTTGCTTGCCGGGCTTCTTCGGTGTCGTCGATGACGAACTCGTCGACGCCGTTCACGAGCGCGTACTGCAGTCGCCTGGAGACGTCTTCTTCGCGCCATGACAGGTCTGCGCCCTTTGCCGCGGCGCCGCTCTTCTGGTCCTTGTACTGCTCCGCAACCGTGAGCAGGTTCTCGGTCGCCTCGGGTGTACGATTGAGGACAACATCCTCGACGGCATCGCGCAGCACGGTCGGCAGGTCCTCGTAAATCGCAAGCTGCCCCGCATTGACGATACCCATGTCCATGCCCGCGCGAATCGCGTGGTAGAGGAATACCGAGTGAATCGCCTCGCGCACGACGTTGTTGCCGCGAAACGAGAACGACACGTTGCTGACACCACCGCTGACCAGCGCATGCGGCAGTGTTGCCTTGATCTGCCGCGTCGCCTCGATGAAGTCGAGCCCGTAATTCGAGTGCTCCTCTATGCCCGTCGCAATGGCGAAGATATTCGGATCGAAAATAATGTCAGCCGGATCGAAGCCGACCTTTTCCGTGAGCACGTCGTACGATCGCTTGCAGATATTCACCTTGCGCTCGATCGTATCGGCCTGGCCCTTTTCGTCGAACGCCATGACGATGACGGCGGCCCCGTAGTCGCGACACAACTCGGCCTGCGCGATGAACGCTTCTTCGCCTTCCTTCAGGCTGATCGAATTGACGATCGCCTTGCCCTGCACGCACTTGAGACCCGCTTCGATGACGGTCCACTTCGACGAGTCGATCATGATCGGCAGGCGCGCGACGTCCGGTTCCGAGGCGATCAGGTTCAGGAAGGTCACCATCGCCTTTTCTGAATCGAGCATGCCTTCGTCCATGTTGACGTCGATGATCTGCGCACCATTGTCGACCTGCTGCCGCGCGACGGCGACCGCGGCGGCATAGTCGTCCGCTTCGATGAGACGCCTGAATACCGCGGAGCCTGTGACGTTGCAGCGTTCGCCAACGTTGGCGAACAGGTCGTCCGGACCGATGTTGAACGGTTCAAGGCCCGCGAGACGGCAGCGAACCGGGAGTTCCGGGACCTGCCGCGGCGCGCAGTTCTGTACCGCCTTGCCAAGCGCTCGAATATGCTCGGGGCGCGTGCCGCAGCAACCGCCGACCAGGTTGACGAGACCGCTCTCCGCAAATTCGCCGACGACGGCGGCCATCTCCTCCGCCGTCTCGTCGTATTCGCCGAACTCGTTCGGCAACCCGGCGTTGGGATAGGCACTAACGCGCGTATCGGCAACCCGGGATAGCTCGACGATGTAGGGGCGCAGCTCGCTGGCGCCGAGCGCACAGTTGAGACCGATCATGAACGGCTTGATATGACGAACCGAATTCCAGAACGCTTCCGTCGTCTGGCCGGACAGCGTGCGTCCCGACGCATCGGTGATCGTCCCGGAGATCATCACAGGCAGTTCGACCTGCGCCGCGCGGAACGCGCGCTTGACGCCGACAATGGCGGCTTTCGCGTTCAGCGTATCGAAGATCGTCTCGATGAGCAGGAAGTCGACCCCACCATCGATCAGCGCGAGCGCCGCTGCTTCGTAGGTGTCGGCCAGCTGGTCGAACGTGATGTTACGAAAACCCGGGTCGTTGACGTCCGGTGAGATCGACGCCGTGCGGTTGGTCGGGCCGAGTGCACCTGCCACATAGCGGGGCGTACCCGTCTTCGCGGCGAACGCATCGGCGCATTCTCTTGCCAGTCTTGCAGACGCCGTATTGAGCTCGGTAACGAGCGACTCCATACCGTAGTCACCCATCGATGGCGCGTTCGAGTTGAACGTGTTCGTCTCGATGATATCGGCGCCTGCGTCGAGAAACGCGTTGTGAATTTCGCGAATTACGTCGGGCCGCGTGATCGACAACAGGTCGTTGTTGCCCTTCAGGTCCTGTGGCCAGTCCGCAAAGCGATCACCGCGGTAGTCATCCTCGGTCAGGCCATAGCCCTGGATCATCGTCCCCATCGCTCCGTCAAGGAGCAGAATTCGCCGGTCGAGCGAATGCAGGAGCGTCTTTATTCTTGCGTTTCGTTCCATGATGTTTTCTCAAGCCTCTGTATGAGGCGGGCGCACACCGAGGGCATGGCAGATGGCATATGCCAGCTCCGACCGGTTGAGTGTGTAAAAGTGAAATTCGGAAATGCCTTCCGCCTGCAACCGGCGTACCTGGTCGATCGCCACACTCGCGGCAATCATCTGGCGCGTCTCGGCGTCATCCTCAAGCCCGTCAAACCACTGGCGCAACCAGTTTGGCACCGATGCCCCGCACGCGGCGGCAAAACGTTCGAGTTGCGGGAAACGCGTGATCGGCAGAATGCCGGGGACGATCGGCGCATCGATGCCGGCCGCCGCGCAGCGATCGCGGAATTTCAGGAACACATCGGTATCGAAGAAGAACTGCGTAATCGCGCGCGTCGCGCCGGCGTCAAGCTTGCGCTTCAGGTTATCAAGGTCGAAGTCCGCATCCGGCGCCTCCGGGTGCACTTCGGGATAGGCGGCAACCGATATTTCGAAGTCAGCCACCTTCTTCAGGCCCTCGACAAGATCGGACGCGTAGGCGTACCCGTCCGGGTGCGGCACGTAGTGCTCGACATCCTTGGGCGCATCGCCTCGCAGGGCCACGAGGTGTCGAACACCCATGTCCCAGTACTCACGCGCGATGTCATCGATCTCGCCCCGGCCTGCACCGATACAGGTCAGATGCGGTGCGGCACGCAGCCTGGTCTCATTCATGATGCGCTGGACGGCATTGTGCGTGCGCTCACGGGTCGAACCATCCGCGCCGTAGGTCACGGACACGAAACTGGGCTCTAGCCCGGCCAGGCGATCGATCGACTGCCACATCGTCGCCTCCATCTTCTCCGTGTTGGGCGGGAAGAACTCGAACGACACAGCCGGTTTGTTTTCAAATTTGATATTCATGCGGTTACCACGCCGAGCAACCAGCCCGGGTTCTTGTCGGGGACTGACCTCGGCTGCGCAAGACGCAGCCCTGTCTGCGCGGCCCAGTCAGCGAAGTCGGATTTGATCTGCCTGGCCGTGCGCCTGCCGGTTGCCGACAGGAGCAGCAGTCTCCCGCCGGCTTTTAGCAGCCGTGCTGCCTCCCTGATCACGTCGGTCGGCCGTTCAGCCTCGGTCAGTACGCCATCGAGAATGATCGTGTCGAACTCCTCGTCAGCAAACGGCAGCGCGTACATGTCGCCGTGCCGTAACGAACAATTGGGCGAGCCGGCAAGCAATAGCTCTGCACGCGCAAGCCGGCGCGCATCCGAATCGATGTCGACACCAACGACACGATGCGCACGCGACGCGAGTAACTTGAGAATGCGGCCCTGCCCGCAGCCAATGTCGAGCAGGTCGCCGAGCGGCGTCGCCATGGTGAGCTCGACGAGCGCCTTGTGCAGCAGGCGCTCGTCGCCCGATTCAACGAGCGGTGCCGGGTTGTCCACGGCGCGCAGCGTGCGGAGCTTCTCCACGTCTTTCAGAAAGACGGGCTCGTCGTCAGGCAGGAGCGCAAGCAACCGCCGACGGGCCAGTGCATCTCCCCCGTTGGACGGCACCCGGTAGAAAACGAAATGACCGTCCCGAAAACGCTCGAGCAGGCCTTCTGCAATGAGCTGTTTGAGGTGCTGCGACACCCGCGGCTGGCTGAGCCCGGTGACCTGCGTCAGCTCCGACACGCTGCACTCGGCCACCCCGCACAGGGCGAGCACGCGCATCCGCACCGGATCCGCGAGGGCTTTGAGCTGATTCAGCAACTGCGTCGTCGAGGCTTTCATATAAAAATATAAGGATTCTTTTATATATAAGGCCGGACAGTATAGCAGTGACGGGATGGCGGGTACCAGCTAGTGCATGGAATCGGGCGCCGGGACGACATTCGCGGCAAACAGCCGCTCCACATCGACGGCATCGAAATGCCGGCGCTCGCCGCAATACTCGCAGACAACCTCGATACGCCCCTGCTCGGCCAGGGTGGCACGGGCTTCGTCCTCACCGAGCATCTGCAGGACGTCTTCGGTCTTGCGGGCCGAGCAGCGGCACTGGAACCGCACGGGACGGGGCTCATAGACACGAACATCGTCTTCCGCGAACAACCTGCCGATGAGCGGCAGCCCGGCTTCGCCGGCGAAGTCCGCCGCCGACAGGGTTTGGATCAGGAAATGCAGGCGGCGCCAATCGTCCTCGTCAAGCGGCTGCCCCGGCACCTGTTGCAGCAACAGGCCCGCCGCGAACGTGTCGTTCGCCAGCAGCGCAACATGGCTCGGAACCTGCACCGAGTGTGCGAAATAATGTTCCAGGCTTGCCGCCAGCGAGGTCTCGTCGATAGCCACAATGCCCTGGTAGGGGCGTTCCCCGGCATCAACCGTCACGGCGCAGCGGGCTCCCCGCGTGAGCTCCGCGAAGTCCTTCGCGGCCGACCCCGTCTCGATGGCCGCCATGCCGCGCAGGTCGAGGTCACTCGTGCATTGCATGACGAGCATCTGCAGGGCGCCGGAGCCCTGGATCTGCAGGGTGATGGTGCCGTCGAACTTGAGGCTCTGGGCGATAAGCCCGGTCGCCGCGGCAGCGTGGCCCAGGGTCTCGGTAACAAGCACGTCGTACTGGTGATCGCGCAGCATGCGCTGCCACGTGCTCGACAGGTGAATCAGCGCGCCCCGTACGGGAAGCGCCTCGAACCCGAAGGGAATGACGCTGTCCGCGGGCATGTCAGCCGGCGAGCTTGGCTTTCAGGATCTGGTTGACCTGTCCCGGGTTCGCCTGGCCCCGGGTCTCTTTCATGACCTGGCCAACGAAGAAGCCCATGAGCTTGTCCTTGCCCGACCGGTACTCGGCAACCTGGCCCGGGTTGGCCGCGATCACCTTGTCGACAACGGCCTCGATCGCGGAGCTGTCGGTGATCTGCCTGAGACCCTTTGCCTCGATAACCTCGTCGGCGGATCCATCGCCCGCCCACATGGCCTCGAACACCTGCTTCGCGATCTTGCCCGAGATCGTATTGTCGTGAACGCGCGTCAAGAGGCCGGCAAGCTCGTCCGCCGAGACCCTGCTCTCGCCGATCTCGAGACCGTCCTTGTTCAGCGCACCCGACAGGTCGCCAACAATCCAGTTTGCGACAAGTTGTGCGCCGGCCTCGGTCTTCGCAGCCGCGGCTTCGAAGTAATCCGCGACCGGCCTCGAGGCCGTAAGAATGGCCGCATCGTCCTTCTTGACGTCGTACTGCGCAACGAACCGCTGCTGTTTCGCATCCGGCAGCTCCGGCAATTCCTTGCGCACCGCTTCGATGTACGCTTCGCTGATCTCGACCGGCAACAGGTCCGGGTCCGGGAAATAGCGGTAGTCGTTCGCCTCCTCTTTCGAGCGCATCGACCGCGTCTCGTCCTTGTCCGCATCGTACAGACGTGTTTCCTGCACGACCTCACCACCGTCTTCGATGAGATCGATCTGGCGTTCGACTTCGAAGTTGATCGCTTTCTCGACAAAACGAAACGAATTCAGGTTTTTGATCTCGGCGCGCGTGCCGAAGGCTGCCTGCCCTTGCGGCCGGACCGAGACGTTCGCGTCACAACGGAACGAGCCTTCCTGCATGTTGCCGTCGGAAATTCCGAGATAGCGCACGATCGTGTGAATCTTGCGCATGTAGGCAACGGCCTCTTTCGCAGAGCGAATGTCCGGCTCGGACACGATCTCGAGCAAGGGCGTTCCCGCCCGGTTCAGGTCGATACCGGAAGACTTGTCGAGCCCCTCGTGAATCGACTTGCCGGCATCTTCCTCGAGGTGCGCGCGCGTGATACCGATTCGCTTCTCATTGCCGTCCGCGTCGGTGATAAACAGTTCGCCGTGTTCCACGATCGGCAGTTCGTACTGGCTGATCTGGTAGCCCTTCGGCAGGTCCGGGTAGAAGTAGTTCTTGCGAGCGAACACCGAGCGCGGTGCCACCGTCGCGTTCACGGCGAGTCCGAACATGGCCGCCATGTGCACGACCTCTTTGTTCAGGACCGGCAGTACGCCCGGGTAGCCGAGATCCACGAGGCAGGCCTGCGTGTTGGGCTCTGCACCATAAGCTGTTGATGCAGCCGAAAAAATCTTGGACTGCGTTGCGAGCTGCGCGTGAATTTCAAGCCCGATGACGACCTCCCAGCTCATGCGAAGTCCTCCGGGCATGCCGTGTGCCAGTCCGTCGCCTGCTCGTACGCATGCGCACAGCGCAACAGGGTGCTCTCGGCGAAATGGTGTCCTACCAGGTGCAGGCCGACGGGCAGATCGTTCACGAATCCGCAGGGTACAGACAGCGCGGGGAAGCCGCCGAGGTTGGCGCCGATCGTATAAATGTCGTTGAGGTACATCGTGATCGGATCGTCAACCTTGTCGCCGAGCCTGAACGCCGGCGTCGGTGCCGTCGGGCCGGCGATAACATCGACTTCTTCGAAAGCGCGCTTGAAATCGTCGGCGATCAGGTGGCGCACCTGCTGTGCTTTCAGGTAATAGGCATCGTAGTAGCCGGCGGACAACACATACGTGCCTGTCATGATGCGGCGCTTTACTTCATCGCCAAAACCCTCGCCACGACTGCGACAATACAGGTCGAACAGGTCCTCCACATTCTCGGCACGATGCCCGAAACGCACGCCGTCGAACCGCGACAGGTTCGAGGAACACTCGGCCGGTGCCACGACGTAATAGGTCGGCACGGAGTAGTCGATGTTCGGCATGTCCACTTCCACCGCGGTCGCTCCAAGCGACTCGATGACGGCGATCGCCTCCTTCACTTTCGCGCCGCAGTCGGCATCGAGGCCGGCATCGAAATGCTGTCGCACCACGCCGACCTTCAGGCCCTTGATGGACTGGCCGAGCTCGGCAACGTAGTCCGGCACCGGTACGTCCAGGCACGTCGAGTCACGCTCATCGAAACCGGCCATGACGCCGAGCAGGCGGGCGGCATCTTCGGCAGACCGTGTAATGACACCGGCCTGGTCGAGGCTCGAGGCAAACGCGATCATGCCGTAGCGCGACACGCGGCCGTAGGTAGGCTTGATGCCGAGTGTGCCGGTCAGCGCTGCCGGCTGGCGAATCGAACCGCCCGTGTCGGTCGCCGTCGCAGCCGGCGAGAAACGCGCCGCTACGGCCGCCGCAGACCCGCCTGACGAACCACCCGGCGATCGTTCACGATCCCACGGGTTCCTGACCGGTCCGAAGTAACTCGTCTCGTTCGACGAGCCCATCGCAAACTCGTCCATGTTGGCCTTGCCCAGCACAACGGCGCCCGCAGCAGCGAGTCTCTCGACAATCGTCGCATCGTAGGGCGAAATGAAATTGTCGAGCATCTTCGAGCCGCAGGTCGTTTTGATGCCGCGCGTACAGAAGATGTCCTTGTGGATGATCGGCAAGCCGTTGAGCACACTCCCGGTGCCGGCCGCCCGCGCCTGGTCCGCGCGCTCTGCGGCGGCAAGCGCCTCGTCGCCGGTCACCGTTATCAGCGCATTCAACTTGCCATCGTGGGCCGCGATGCGGTCGAGCAACGACTGCGTGAGCTCGACGGACGAGAATTCACCGCCATCCAGACCCGCCTTGAGCTCGGTCAGCGTTTTGGCGTGCAGGCCCGTCATTCTATGACCTTCGGCACGAGATACAGGCCATTCGCAACGGCTGGCGCATTTTCCTGGAAGCGATCGCGGTCATTCCGCTCGGTAACGACGTCGGCACGGAGGCGCTGGGCTACGTTCAACGGGTGGGCCATCGGAATGACGCCGCTGGTATCGGCTGCCGACAGGTGATCGACGAAATCGACGATTTTTGAGAGCTTTTCGACACTCTCGGCGTACTCGTCTTCGCTTAATTCGAGTCGCGCCAGCTTGGCGATCTGCTGGACCTGGTCTTTATCGAGTGACACGGTATTTTTTCGCTAGTTTCAACAGGGTTACCGGGACCCGCCGCGGCGGGCACGCAATAATACACGGCGCCTTGTGGAATGTCGTGCGCATTGCTAGATTACGCCGTTAATTCTGTTTCTAGGCCCGTTCCCGCATGTTCAAGAATATCCTGGGTTATTTTTCGAATGACCTGTCCATCGATCTCGGCACGGCCAACACCCTTATTTACTCACGAGGGCATGGCATCGTGCTCGACGAACCGTCAGTCGTGGCCATCCGCGAGGACTCCGGGCGTGGCGGCCGAGTCGTCGAAGCGGTCGGCATGGAAGCCAAGAACATGCTGGGACGCACGCCGGGCAACATTACGGCGATCCGGCCGCTGAAAGACGGCGTAATCGCCGATTTCACGGTCACCGAGAAAATGCTGCAGCATTTCATCAGGAAAGCACATTCCTCGCGGTATTTTCGCCCCAGCCCACGCGTCCTGATCTGTGTGCCCTACGGTTCAACCCAGGTAGAGCGTCGTGCCATTCGCGAATCGGCCGAGGGCGCAGGCGCGCGCAAAGTACACCTTATTGATGAGCCGATGGCAGCGGCGATCGGCGCGGGCATGCCCGTCCACGAGGCGCGCGGTTCCATGGTGCTCGACATCGGCGGCGGCACGTCCGAGGTTGCCGTCATTTCGCTCAACGGCATCGTCTACGCCGCATCGGTCCGCATTGGCGGCGACCGTTTCGACGAGGCGATCACCAACTACGTGCGGCGCAACTACGGCATCCTGATTGGCGAAGCGACCGCCGAGCGCATCAAGCACGAAATCGGGTCGGCGTTCCCTGGCCAGGAGGTCCTCGAGATCTCGGTGAAGGGCCGCAACCTCTCGGAAGGTGTGCCGCGCAGCTTCACGTTGAACTCAAACGAAATCCTCGAGGCCCTGCAGGAACCCCTGCAAGGTATCGTCGGCGCCGTCAAGGAAGCGCTGGAACAGACGCCCCCTGAGCTCGGCGCCGACGTTGCGGATCGGGGCATTGTCCTCACCGGCGGTGGTGCCATGCTGCGCGACATCGACAAACTCCTCATGGAAGAAACCGGCTTGCCCGTCGTCATCGCCGATGACCCGCTGACCTGTGTCGCCCGCGGCGGCGGCCGGGTTATCGAGCTCATCGACGAGCACGGCCCAGCCGTATTCGGACTGGAGTAATCGTCGTTAGGAGCGCGTAAGCATGGTCGCGTCCCGGGGAAATACCAGCAATCCAGCGCGCATTCCGGCGCTGGGTCTCCGGGTTCTCGCGCTCATCCTGATCAGCATCCTGCTGATGTACCTCGATCACCGGCGCAATCACCTCGACGGCATCCGGCGTGGTATCGGCGCAGCCGTCCATCCTGTGCAGGTCGTCGTCGATGCACCCGTGCGCATGTGGAAGTGGCTGAGCCAGACCACGACATCACGCAACGAACTCGAACTCGAGCTGGGCCGCTTACGGGCCGAACGGCTGCTGACCAATGCGCGACTGCAGCGTTTGACGGCACTCGAAGCAGAAAACGCCCGTCTGCGCGCGCTGCTTGATGCGCGCACGACCGTGCGCGACGAAGTGCGTGTCGCCGAAATCATGGCCGTCGATGCCAATCCCTATGAGCACAACCTGATCATCGATATCGGCAGCAGGGACGGCGTGTATGACGGCCAGGCCATTGTCGACGCCAACGGCGTGGTCGGTCAGGTCATTCGCACGGGCATCATGACGGCACAGGCCGTCCTGATCAGTGACGCCGACCATGCGCTGCCTGTCGAAGTAAACCGCAATGGCCTGCGCACCATCGCTGTCGGTACCGGCGAGATCGACCGGCTGGACCTGCCGTTCCTGCCCAACAACGCTGACATTCGTGCCGGCGACCTGCTGGTCACGTCCGGACTCGGCGGCGCGTTTCCTTCGGGTTACCCGGTCGCGGTCGTGAACTCGGTGACACGGATCCCACAAGAGCCGTTCGCAGACGTCACTGCGACGCCGTCGGCCGCACTGGACCAGGTTCGCGAGGTGATGCTGATCTGGTCTGCGCCACTGGCCAGCGAGGAAACAGACGAATGAGCCGGGATCGCAACTCGCGCAGACTGCCGGTCATCGTCACGTTCGTCGTCGGACTGATGCTGACGGTTATGCCACTGCCCGGCACCGTCGAAGCGTTTCGCCCCGACTGGCTCGCGCTGGTCGTGATCTTCTGGGCCATGCAGCTGCCGCGCACCTGGAGCGTCGGCACGGCCTGGTTCATTGGCATCATTCTCGACGTTTCCTACGGCACCTTGCTTGGCCAGCATGCGCTGGCGCTGTGTGTTGTCGCGTTCGCCACCGTGCGCTCGCACCTGCTCATGCGCGTATTCCCGCTGTCGCAGCTGTCGGCCACGATCTTCGCGCTGCTCGCGCTGTACCAGTTCATCCTGTTCTGGGTAAATGGGGTCGCCGGTGTCTCGGCGCCCGCGGTCACCTACTGGGCGCCGGTCATCACCGGGACGCTGATCTGGCCGTTCCTGTACATGTTCCTTTCGGGAGTTCGTTACCGATCGCGGTCGGGGGCCTGAGGACATGGGTCTCGCGACATGATCGGCCTCCTGTCACCGATCAAGGACGTCCACTCCGAACGCCGGTTGTTCCTGGCGCGGGTCGTGATGGCCAGCGTCGTGTCCCTGTTGCTCATGAGCGCAGTGATTGCGCGGCTCGTGCAACTGCAGGTCGTCGACCACGAGCTGTTTGCAGAAAAGTCGCAGGGCAACCGTGTCCGCATCGAGCCGGTTCCGCCAATACGAGGACTCATCTTCGATCGCAGGGGACGCGTCATTGCCGAGAACCTGCCGGCCTATCAGCTCGAACTGATTCCCGAGCAGGTTCACGATCTCGACGACACACTCAATCGCCTCGCCGTCATCGGTCTTATCGAGGTCGAGGACATTCCGCGCATCAAGGACTTGAGCCGCAGCGGCCCGCGCTTCAAGCCCGTGACGCTCAAGTTCCGCCTGACCGAAGAGGAGATCGCCAATTTCGCCATCCAGAGGCCACGTTTCCCGGGCGTCGATTTCCAGCCGCGCCTGGTCCGGCACTACCCGGACGGCGCGCTCGTCGCCCACGCCGTGGGCTATGTTGGCGCCCTGAGTCCGGATGACCTGCAGCGCCTCGACCCCGCGAGCTACGCGGGTACGTCGCACACCGGCAAGACCGGTGTGGAGGGCAGTTTCGAATCGGACCTGCATGGCGATGCGGGTTATCGGCACCTGATCACGAACGCGCGCGGCCGCGAGGTGCCGAGCGACACGAGCGAACTGCTCGACTCGCTGCCCGTCGATCAGACGCCGATGCCCGGCGCCAACGTCTACCTGAGTCTCGACCTCGACCTGCAGAGAATTGCCGCACAGGCGTTCGAAGGCCGGCGCGGGGCATTGGTCGCGCTCGACCCCGGCAATGGTGAGATTCTCGCGTTGGTCAGTTCGCCGTCGTTTGACCCGAACCTGTTTGCCGTGGGGATGTCGACGTCGCAGTACCGCGAACTCAGCGAGAGCCCGGATCGGCCATTGTTCAACAGAGCCTTGCGCGGCGCCTACCCGCCGGGCTCGACCATCAAGCCCATGCTGGCACTGGCTGCGCTGGAGACGGGCGCGACCAACCTGACGCGCAAGAGCCTGTGCCGGGGCTACTTCCAGTTACCCAACGACGACCATCGCTACCGCGACTGGAAGCCGGAGGGCCACGGACCCGTCGACCTGCATGACGCAATCGCCCAGTCCTGTGATGTCTACTTCTACGAGATCAGCGGTGAGATCGGGATCGATAATATTCATGACTACCTGACCCGGTTCGGGCTCGGCTCCAGAACCGGTGCCGACGTCGGTGGTGAAAGCCCGGGCCTCGTCCCGTCCCGCGAATGGAAAAAGAATAACTTTCGCGACCGGGATAACCAGCGCTGGTATCACGGTGAAACGGTAATCGCCTCGATCGGCCAGGGCTATATGCTCGCAACGCCCCTGCAACTGGCCGCGGTCGCGAGCGCGCTCGCGACCCATGGCAAGCGCTATCGACCGCACATGGTGGCTGCCGTCGAGGATGCGCTGACCGGCGAGCGCCGCATGGTCACGCCGGAACGCCTTCCCGACGTGGAGATCAGCAACGAGTTCTATTGGGAGTCGGTGATCGACGCAATGCATGACGTCATGCAGGGACCTCGAGGCACTGCGCGCGCCGTGGGCACCGGCGCTCCTTACGAGATGGCGGGTAAGAGCGGCACCGCTCAGGTGGTGTCGATCGCACAGGATGAAAAATACGACGATGCGGAGCTGGAGGAACGCCAGCGAGACCACGCGCTGTTCATTGCCTTTGCGCCACTCGACAACCCGCGCATTGCCGTTGCGCTGATCGTCGAAAACGCGGAGAGCGGCAGCGGTGTTGCGGCGCCGATTGCGAAGGCTGTCATGGATGCTTACCTGGGGTTCGGTGACGATGCGCCTTAGCGAAACCCAGCGCCTGTTCGCGGCCAATGCCGCGCCGATGACGAGCTTCTCGGGCATCCTGCGCCGCCTGCACATCGATGGCCCCCTGCTGGGTGGACTGCTGCTCGTATGCGCGTTCGGCCTGTTCATTCTGTACAGCGCTGTCGGCGAGAGCAATCAACTGCTGATGAACCAGGCCATACGCCTCGGCGTCGCCTTCGTCGCCATGCTGATCGTTGCACAACTGCCGCCGGACTTCCTGAGGCGCTGGACACCCTGGGGCTATGCCGCCGGCCTTGCCCTCCTGGTACTGGTACTGACCAAGGGTGATGTCGGCCAGGGCGCGCGCCGCTGGCTCGATCTCGGCATTCGTTTTCAACCGTCCGAGGCAATGAAACTCGCGGTCCCGATGATGACCGCCTGGTACCTGCATGATCGCCAGATTCCACCGCGCTTGGGCCAGCTCGGGATTATCGCCGTCCTGATCATCGTGCCGACGTTCCTCATCGCGAAGCAACCGGACCTCGGTACGTCCCTGCTTATCGCTGCATCCGGCGTCATCGTGATCATACTCGCAGGCATGTCGTTTCGGCTGATGCTCGGCCTCGCGATCGCCGCCGTGCCCGGCGCGCTCGTGCTCTGGAACTTCATGCAGGATTACCAGAAGCAGCGCGTCCTCACCTTGCTCAACCCCGACAATGACCCGCTCGGGGCCGGCTACAACATCATCCAGTCGAAGATCGCGATTGGCTCGGGCGGCATGTTCGGCAAGGGCTGGACCAATGGCTCCCAGGCGCAGCTGGAGTTTCTGCCGGAACGCGACACCGACTTCATTTTCGCGGTACTTGGCGAGGAGTTCGGCCTGCTCGGTGTCCTGACGCTGCTCGTGCTGTACATGTTCGTCGTCGGCCGGGGCCTGTATATCGCCGTGCAGGCACGCGATACCTATTCGCGGCTGCTCGCCGGCTCGATCAGCCTGACTTTCATGGTCTACGTCTTTGTGAACACCGCCATGGTCACCGGCCTGGTACCGGTCGTCGGCATACCGTTGCCGCTCGTTTCATTCGGTGGCACGTCCATGGTGACGCTGATGGCGGGTTTCGGTATTCTGATGTCCATTCATTCGCACCGGAAATTGTTGCCGCATTGATGAAAAACCGATTATTCGCCGTCGTTGCTGTCTTCGCTGTTTCCATTTCCTGCTCTCAAGCCGCCGACAAGACGTTTGTGGACGTGACGCGTCCCGACGTCGCTGCGTTCATTGACGAAATGGTGACTGAGCATGCGTTCAGCCGGGAAGCGCTTGCTGAGGTGCTCGGCAAAGCGGAACTCAAGCCGTCCATCATCGAGAAGATCTCCACGCCGGCGGAGAAGAAGCTGACCTGGGCCGAGTATCGCAAGATTTTCCTGACCAAGGAGCGGATCGCGGCCGGTACGAGTTTCTGGCTCGAGAACCACGACATGCTCGAACGCATCGAGAAGGAATCCGGTGTCCCGATCGAAATGATCGTGGGCATCATCGGCGTCGAGACGTACTACGGCCGGATAACCGGCAAGGATCGCGTCATCGACGCGCTTGCCACCCTGGCATTTGACTATCCACCGCGCTCGAAATTTTTCCGCAACGAGCTAGTGCAGTTCCTGATACTTGCCCGCGAAGAAGAGCTCGATGCGACTGTGCCCGTAGGCTCCTATGCCGGCGCGATGGGCCGACCACAGTTCATGCCATCGAGTTTCCGTGCGTATGCGGTCGACGCCACGGGCGATGGCAAGCGAGACATCTGGAATAATTGGGCCGACGTTGCCGGCAGTGTGGCCAATTACTTCGTCAAGCATGGCTGGCGCAGCGGCGAAGAGGTCGTTAGCCAGGCAACGTTGAGTAGTCGCTGGAACAAGCCCGTGCCGCAGCCAAAGAACAAGCTGAAGGCGGCGAGTACGGTCGAGTCCCTCAGCAAGCAGGGCGTCGTGTTCGCCACCGATTTATGCGCGGACAGCAAGGGCGAACTCCTCACCTACGAAGGCGTTGGTGGTACCGAACACTGGGTCGGCTTCCACAATTTCTTCGTCATCACGCGGTACAACCGCAGCGCGATGTATGCGCTCGCGGCACATCAGCTCGGACAGGAAATCGCACAAGAGGTAGTGGCCGATGCGGGCTAGGTTGCCGCTGCTGGCGATCAGCCTGCTTACGCTTGCAGCCTGTGGCGGCAACAACGTCAAGCGCGACGGACCACCGTCCGGCAGTTCCCGCATCCCCGGCCATGCCGGAGACGTAACGCCCCGCCCTGAACCGCGCAGCCGCTACGGCAACGGGCCCGTCTACGAAGTGCTGGGCAAGCGTTACACGGTCATGCCGTCCAGCCTTGGATACCAGGAACGCGGCGTTGCCTCGTGGTACGGCAGGAAATTTCACGGCCGGCTGACATCCAATCGCGAGACCTATGATATGCACGCGATGACGGCGGCGCACAAGACGCTGCCGTTGCCGACGTACGTGCGCGTCCGCAACCTGCAAAACAACAAGTCGATCGTCGTACGCGTGAACGATCGCGGACCGTTTGTTCATAACCGCATCATCGATCTGTCCTATGCGGCCGCCAGGAAGCTCGACATGATCAAGGACGGCACGAGCATGGTGGAGGTGACGGCGATAAATTTTGACCAGCCGTCCGGCGACAGGCCGACGCGCAGCAGCACACCGCCACCGGCCGCTCCGCCCGAACCCGTCGCCGAGCAGCCGCAGGCGGTCGAAAACCAGGTCTATGTCCAGGTTGGCGCCTTCGGTGACCGTGCCAATGCGGAGCGCCGTCTCGGCGTGCTGTCGCTGGCGGGCATCAACGCCGCGTTTATTCACGAAGAACGGCTACCCGACCGCGTGCTTTACCGCGTGCGCATCGGGCCGGTCGCCGATGTTGTGCAATACGACATTATCGTCGAAGAGCTCGAAAGCATCGGCATCACCGATCCTTACCTAATTACCGAATAGCCGCGTACAATACGCGGCCAACTCGATCTACCTTGTCAAGAGGTCACATGTCTACACGTATGTCCGGCGCCCTCCTCGCACTCGTCTTCCTGCTCACGACCAATACCTACGCCCAGTCTGCGCTGCCTGCGCCTGCGCCGCCGATCGTTGGCGCCAAGAGCTACCACGTGATCGATGCCACCACCGGCCGTGAGCTCGCGTCGCTGGACCCGGATACACCGCTCCCCCCGGCCAGCCTGACCAAGATCATGACGACCTACGTCGTATTCACCGCCCTCCGGCAAGGCCAGATCCAGCTCGACGACGAGGTGACGGTCTCCGAACGCGCCTGGCGTATGCCCGGATCGCGCATGTTTATCGAGGTCGGCAAGCGCGTAACAGTCGAAGACCTGCTGATGGGCATGATTGTCCAGTCCGGCAATGACGCCAGCGTCGCACTGGCGGAGCACATCGCCGGCAGCGAGGACGTATTCGCCCAGATGATGAATCAGTATGCGCAGCAGCTCGGCATGCTTTCGAGCAACTTCCTGAACGCGACCGGCCTGCCCGCGGAAGGCCATGTCACGACCGCACGCGATCTCGCCACGCTCGCCCGCGCAATCGTGCAAGAGTTTCCGGACTACTACGCCTGGCACGCCGTCAAGGAATTCACGTACAACGACATCAAGCAGGACAACCGCAATTCCCTGTTGTGGCGAGACCCGTCGGTGGACGGACTCAAAACAGGTCACACAGAAGAGGCAGGCTATTGCCTGGTGGCCTCGGCGCAACGCGATGGTATGCGCATCGTCTCGGCTGTGCTTGGCACATCGAGCACCCGGGCACGCACGGAGGGCAGCCAGGCCCTGATCAACTACGGTTTCCGTTTCTTCGAAACCCGCTTGCTGTTCAAGGCCGGCGAGGAAGTGACGACCGCGCGCATCTGGAAGTCGCAAAACCTCACGTCACGCCTCGGCGTGCTGGAAGACCTTTACGTCACGCTGCGCCGCGGCAGTTACGACAAGCTGGAGTCGACCATTGATATACCAGCGATCGTCGAAGCGCCGATTGTGGCAGGTCAGCCCGTCGCCGAGCTCAAGGTCAGCCTGGATGGGCAGCAACTCTTGAGCACCCCGTTGCGCGCCCTCGAGGACAACCCGACTGGCTCACTTTGGCAGCGCACCAAGGACAGCGTCAGCCTCTGGTTCGAGTAACCATGACAGAAGAATCTGCAATCGAGTTTCCCTGCGAGTTTCCCATAAAGATGATGGGACGAAACGCGCCGGAGTTCCGTGCGCTTGCGGTGGCGCTCGTGGAGAAACATGCGGGCAGCGTGAGCGACGACGCCGTGCAGGCGGCACTGAGCCGCAACGAGCGATTTGTTTCGATCACCGTCACGATCGTGGCAACGAGCCAGCAACAGCTTGACGCAATCTACCAGGACGTCACGGACCATGAAGACGTTCTGATGGCGCTGTGAAGACTCGCTACCTCGGTCGCCGGGAGTATGTGCCACTGTGGCGCGCGATGCAGACCTTCACCGACGAGCGCGATGCATCGACCCCGGATGAAATCTGGTTCTGCGAACACCCGCCCGTTTTCACGCTGGGATTGAATGCAAGCAAGGAACACCTCCTGGCACCGGGCGACATTCCCGTGGTGCAGATCGACCGCGGTGGCCAGGTCACGTTTCACGGGCCGGGTCAGCTCATGGTCTATCCGCTTATCGATATCCGACGCGCCAACATCGGCGTGCGCAAGCTCGTCACCGCACTGGAGCAGAGCGTTGTCGACCTGGCTGCTGAATTCGACGTGACAGCGGCAGCACGAGCGGACGCGCCCGGCGTTTACGTTGACGGCGACAAGCTGGCAAGCGTCGGACTACGCATCCGGCGCGGCTCGAGCTTTCACGGCATGGCGTTGAATGTCGACGTTGACCTCGAACCGTTTACGCGCATCAACCCTTGCGGCTATGCGGAACTCAAGATGACCGACCTGCACAGGCTCGGCATTGAACTACAGCTCGAAGATACTTCGACCAGACTGTTACCGCACTTCCTCAGGCATCTTTGCATGCCCGGTCCCGATAACGGCGAACCGTCGACCTGAACAAGGCAATATTTCTGAAATCGTATCTACTGGCAATCCTGGCCGTCGGCCTCTTTGCGCAGCACGATGCAATCGCCGGGACCTAGAGCCCGGCGAGTCGCTCCGGCGTGCCGACGTCGGCCCAGAGCCCCTCGTAAAGCGAACCGGATAGCTGCCCGCGATCCGCTGCCTCGCGCCACATCGGTACGATTGAAAACCGCCCGGCTTTGCAGCCATCGAAAAACTCCGGACGATAGATCGCCACACCACTGTACGTGAGCGCGGCACGATCGCCGTTGCGTACCAGCCCGGCATCGAGATCGAAATCCCCGTGATCCCGGTACCCGGGCGTTGGCACCAGGACCAGGTGCCCGAGGTAACGGTCCTCAAGTTGCAGGTCGGGAACCGGCATGTCCGTGTAAACATCGGCGTTGACCACAAGAAACGGCGCACTGCCGAGACTTGGCAACGCGTTGTGGATACCGCCGCCCGTTTCCAGGATGTGGTCACCCTCGTGGCTGTAAATCACATCCAGCCCATAACGTTTGCCCGAGCCGACCCGTTCGACGATCTGGTCACCCAACCAACCGAGGTTGATTACGACGGTGCGGATACCTGCGGAGGCGATGTTGACGAGGTGGCGCTCGAGCAGGCTCTCGCCACGAACCTCGACGAGCGCCTTCGGGATCCTGTCCGTCAGCGGACGCAGGCGATCGCCGCGACCCGCGGCAAGAATCATCGCCCTCATGCTGTGTCAGCCATAGCGGGGAGCACGCGCGACTCGACCAGCCGAACCAGGAACTCCAGTTCCGGGTAGCGCGGGCCCAGTTCGACGATATAGGACAGTGTGCGCGGAACATCGGCGAGGTAGCCGGGCTTGCCATCGCGATGATTCAGTCGCGCGAAAATACCGGCAGCCTTCAGGTGGCGCTGCGCGCCCATGAGATCGAAGTAGCGTCGAAACTGAACAACGTCAATGCGGCGGCGTACGGTAGCGTCGAGCCCATTGTAGAAGTCGAGCGCCCATTGCCAGATCTGCTCGGCCGGCCACTGCACGTAACAGTCCTTGAGCAATGACACGAGGTCGTAGGTCAGCGGACCTTCCACGGCATCCTGGAAATCGAGAATGCCCGGGTTATTCGCAGGCGTCTGCATGAGGTTGCGCGAATGATAGTCCCGGTGCACAAACACCTGCGGCTGGTCGAGTGCATTCTGCACAAGCAAGTTGCAGCAGTCCTGCCATGCTCTTTCCCCGTCGGCTGTCCATTCAATGCCGAGATGTGTCTCGCACAACCAGTCATGAAACAACGACAGCTCAAAGCGCAGCAGCGTGTCATCGTAGGGTGGTAGCCGAGACTGGTACGCGGCGCCATGCCGTTGCATCGCGAGCAACGCCTCGGTCGCATCGGCATACAACGCAGGCGCGCGCGAGGGATCCTCCAGTAATGCTTCGAGATACTGGCGATTGCCGAGGTCGCTCAGTAACAGGAAACCCTCGTCGAGGTTGGCCTCGATGATTCGAGGTGCATTCAATCCCATCGCTTCGAGGTAGCCGGCGATGCGTACGAACGGCAGGCAGTCCTCCTGTTCAGGCGGCGCATCCATTGCGATGAAGCTATTGGCCCCCGAGCGCAATCGAAAATACCGGCGAAAGCTCGCATCGACCGATGCCGGCGCGGGTTCGCTGAACGCGATGGCATCGATGCGGCGGGTCCAGGCGTTTAGCGCGGCGAGGCGGGTGTCGGCCTGTAGCGGGGGGCTTTCGATCTCAATTCTCCGTAACGCGTTGAAGCACCTAAAAAACTATGCGAAGGTAACAAATCCCAATGCTTGATAACATCCCGTTACTACAAGCCACGGCCCACAGCTGATCCGAACACTGTTTTGTCCGCGAAACCACTGATTTTTGCCTGTACCTTACTGGCCGTGTCCCACGCACACGGTGCCGACGATCTGTCGTGCCGGACATCCGTCAGCGAGCCGCTGTTGGAAGACTCGCCGTTCAACACGGTCATTGCCGATAATCCCGAGACGATCCTGTTCGAACTCGGCTCGTTTGAAATGCAGTTGGGCGAGAACCCGACGGCCAGCATGACAGGTGGGGTGCTGCTGCGCCGCGACGACAAGCTCGCCGCCGCCGAGGCTGCGCGCTACGACCCGGTGCAACGCGCCCTGTTTCTCGAGGGCGGCGTCCGCTACGAGGACCCCCGCACCCAGATCCGCAGCACGCTTGCCGAGTTCGGTTATGGCACCGGCCGCATTCGATTCGAGGGCGCGAGTTTCTCGCTGGGCAGCAGTAACGGGCGCGGCGCTGCCGACCTGCTGGAAATCAACGAAAATGGCACCTTGTCCCTGGGCGGCGTGGAATACACAACCTGTCCACCCGGTTCCGAGGACTGGTTGCTGCAGGGCAAGTCCATCGTGCTCGACACGCAAAAAGGTGTCGGTACCGCGAAGAACATGAAGCTGCGCTTCCAGAATGTCCCGATTCTCTACCTGCCCTATATTTCGTTTCCGATCGGCGATGCCCGCAAGTCAGGCGTGCTGACACCGGAGATCGGCACGTCGGGTCGCAGCGGCAACGAGATCCGTGTGCCCTACTACTGGAACATCGCACCGAACTACGATGCGACCATCACGCCTCGCCTGCTGACGAGCCGCGGCCTCCAGCTGGAAACGCATTTTCGCTACCTGACCGAGCGCAACAGCGGCGGCATTACCGCCGACTACTTACCCGACGACAGCGTCGTCGATGATTCGCGTCACCAGATCCGCTTCAATCACCGCACAGTGTGGAACAACGGCTGGCGCGGTGTCGTCAATTTCAGGGAGGTCTCGGACAGCCAGTATTTCGAGGACCTGGGTGGCAGCCTGAGCATTTCGAGTATCACTCATCTGGATCGTCACGTGCGCTTCGATTACTACTCGAAGCACCTGTCGTTCATCGCTCAGGCGCAGGACTACCAGACCATTGACGACGCGATCCTGCCGATCGACGAACCTTACCGTCGCCTGCCACAGGTTGTCGTCAGCGCGAGTTGGCCCGTGGGTCCCTTCAAGCTGGGTCTCGACAGCGAAGTCGTCAACTTCGATCGCGACATCGGTGTGACCGGCTGGCGACTCAACGCGACACCGTCGCTGGAAGCGCCGATTACAGGTCCCGGTTGGTTTTTCACACCGGCTGTGTCGCTCGATCACACGCGCTATGACCTGGCCGATACCCTGCCCGGCGAGACGACGGACCCGACGCGCACCGTCCCGATTACCAGCGTTGACACGGGCCTTGTGCTCGAACGCATGATGGCGGACGCCAACCGCATCCAGACGATCGAGCCGCGGCTGCTGTACGTCAATATCCCGTACCGCGACCAGGACGGGCTCCCGGTGTTCGACACGATCACGCCGGACATCAATCTCGTGCAGCTTTACCGGAAGAACCGCTTCCTCGGTGGCGATCGCATCGGCGACACGGAACAGGTCAGTGTTGGTGTAACGACACGCGTGTTGGACCTCGACTCTGGCCGCGAAATGATGACAGCGACGATCGGCCAGACGCGCTATTTCAGCGATCGTGACGTGGCCCTGCCCGGCATGACGGCCTCGACCTTCGAAACGTCGGACTACATTGCATTGGTTCGCTTCGGTCTACTCAGGAACGTGAATTTCGATATTGGCCACCAGTGGGGCACGGGAGACCAGGGCACCACCAAGTCGGAGGCGCGTCTTCAGTATCGCCCCGCGACCAACAGGATCGTGAACCTCGCGTATCGTTTTCGGCGAGACTCGCTCGAGCAGGGCGACCTTTCATGGTCGTGGCCGGTCGCCTCGAGCTGGAATTTCGTCGGGCGTTACAACTACTCGTTCCGCGACCAGGCGGCACTGGAGCAGTTCTTCGGCCTCGAATACGAGAGCTGCTGCTGGGGTCTGCGCCTGGTGTCCCGCCGCCATATTTCGACGCGCGACGGAACTCGCGATTCCTCGTTTGGTCTGCAATTGGTACTGAAGGGGATGACGAGTGTCGGCACAGCAGCTGACAAACTCCTCGAACGTGGTATTCTTGGCTATTCTGCAGATCTCCGGTAGTAAAAATTGTTAAAATTCAATAGTTTATGCGCTGTCGTCGCATTGGCCGCCGCGCCCGTCGTCATCGCTGACGAACTCTCCGATACCGGTGAGTTCCTCGACGGCGTCGCCGCGATCGTCAACGAGGGCGTCGTGCTCAAGAGCCAGCTCGCCGAGCAGATTGCCGTTATCAGCGAGCGCGCCATCGCCCAGGGCATGCAGTTGCCACCGGCCAACATCCTCGAGGAGCAGATTCTCGAGCGCCTCATTATCTCGGAAATCCAGTTGCAGAGGGCCGACCGCATCGGCTTGAACGTCAGTGACGAAATGCTCAACCGCGCAATTGCCGGTATCGCCCAGGAAAACGGCGTGGCGTTCGACGACATGCCGCGCCTGCTGGCTGCGGATGGCGTCGACTATGGCGCATTCCGTCGCCAGTTGCGGGAAGAAATCACGATCAGCAACCTGCGCCAGATCGAAGTCGGCGAGAGAATCAATGTCAGCGAGCGTGAGATCGAACAGTGCGTCGCGGATCTCGAGGGCAATGTTGTCGCCAACTCCGAGTACGCGTTGTCGCATATCCTGTTGACGCTGCCGGAAGGCGCAAGCGCGCAGCAGGTCAAAGAGGTCGAAGACCTGGCCAATGAGATTTACGCCCGGCTCCAGGACGGCGCGGATTTTCGCGAGTTGGCTGTTCGGCATTCCGCCGGCCCGACCGCCCTCGAAGGCGGATCGCTGGGCTGGATGCAGGGTCAGCAGGTTCCGACGCTGTTTACCGATGTGCTGCAGGATATGGGCAGAGGCGATGTCTCGGCACCGATACGCGCGGCCAGCAGCTTCCATATTGTCAAAGTCGACGACCTGCGCAGTGCCGTCGAACGCAGTGAAATTGAGCAGGCGAATGTTCGCCACATCCTGATCATGCCAAACGAGATCATCGACGACGCAACGGCAAAGCAGCGGCTCGAAGAAGCACTGGCCAAGATCCGGGCCGGTGAGGAAGACTTCGGTGAGCAGGCCAAACTGCTGTCCGACGACCCGGGTTCAGGAAACCTCGGTGGCGAGCTTGGCTGGGCGAGTCCCGACAGTTTTGCGCCCGAGTTCGCACAGATGATCCGCGATAGCGAGATCGGCGTGATCTCCGAACCGTTCCGCACGCAGTTCGGCTGGCACATCCTCGAAGTCATGGAACGTCGCGTCTACGACAATACGGAAGATCTGAAGCAACGTAACTGCGCTGCCAAGATCCGCCAGGGCAAGATGGAAGAAGAGTCACAGCTGTGGATGCAGCGCCTGCGTGACGAAGCTTTCGTCGAGACGCGCATCTAGGTGTGACGCTCGCCAAACCTCTCGTAATCACTGCCGGCGAACCTGCCGGCATCGGACCGGAACTGTGCAACGCCCTGGTCGGCAGTCCCTGTGCCGACGACGTCGTCGTGCTCGGCGACCGCCGACAACTCGACAGCCGTCTGCGCGTCATCGATATGCCGTTCCCTGTTGAAACAGTTCCCGGTCAACCGAACCCGGCCAATGCAGCAACGTTGCTGGACGGGCTGCGGGCGGCGGCGCGCGGCTGTCTCGCCGGTGAGTACGCGGGCATGGTCACGGCACCGCTCGCAAAAAGCGTCATCGCCGACAGCGGCGTGGCGTTTACGGGTCATACCGAGTTTCTTGCCGAGGTAACCGGGGCTGCACACCCTGTCATGATGCTCGTCGCCGGTGACCTGCGGGTTGCGCTCGCGAGCACACACCTGCCCCTGCGCGATGTGGCCGACTACCTGACAGCGGGCATTCTCAAGCGCGTCTTGCGCATCCTCGACGCCGATCTCAGGCACAAGTTCGGCATCGACGCACCCGACATCGTCGTTTGCGGACTGAATCCGCATGCCGGGGAAGGCGGTCATCTCGGCCGCGAGGAAATCGAATTCATAGCGCCGGCACTCGAGGAGCTGCGCGCCGAAGGCTTGCGCTTGCGCGGCCCCATGCCGGCCGACACGGCATTTACGCCTGCTGCGGGGCACAAGGATGCGGTACTTGCGATGTACCACGACCAGGGACTACCCGTGCTCAAGTACGCGGGCTTCGGCCATGCCGTCAACGTCACACTGGGCCTGCCGATCATTCGCACCTCCGTGGACCATGGCACGGCCTTCGATATCGCCGGCACCGGCACTGCCGACCCGGGCAGTTTGCTCGCCGCCGTGGAGCTTGCCGCGACGATGGCGCGCAGCCGATGACAAAACATCGCGCACGCAAACGCTTCGGTCAGCACTTCCTGACCGACCCCGGGGTCATTGACGCCATCATCCGGGCCGTGCACCCGACCGGGGACGATGTCGTTGTCGAGATCGGCCCCGGCCAGGGCGCCATCACGGATGCCCTTGCCCGCAACGCCGGCCACCTGCACGCCGTGGAACTGGACCGGGATCTCGTCGCGCGTTTGCGACGCAAGTATGACGACAATCCCAATGTCACGGTGCACGAAGGTGATGCCTTGCAGTTCGACTTCGCGGCATTGGGCGAAAAGTTGCGCATTGTCGGCAATTTGCCCTACAACATTTCGACGCCGCTGC
This sequence comes from uncultured Gammaproteobacteria bacterium, assembly GCA_963698895.1. GTDB lineage: Bacteria > Pseudomonadota > Gammaproteobacteria > Steroidobacterales > Woeseiaceae > UBA1847. The sequence goes on from CAVOSO010000008.1 coordinate 430,029, forward strand.
TCTTTCACTTGCTGAAGAGCCGCGACCACATTCTCGACATGCACTTCATGCTGCAGAAAGAGGTCGTTGCGCGCATGGCCGCATCGCCCGGCAGCAAGACGTACGGCCGACTCGGGATCATGCTCGGCTGCCATTTACAGGTCGAGTCGTTGTTCGACGTCGATCCGGGCGCGTTCTCACCGCCACCGGACGTCACATCCGCCGTGGTGCGTCTTGACCCCCTGCCGCCGGGTACGTTCGATATTGCCGACGAGCCCGGCCTGTCCACACTTGTCGCAACTGCCTTCATGCAACGGCGCAAGACATTGCGAAATGCATTAAAGAAGGTGGTGGAACCCGGCGACTTCGAGGCAACAGGCATCGACGGTGGCGTGCGCCCGGAGCAGGTGTCCATTGCCGACTACGTTCGGTTGAGCAATCATCTCTGGCAGAAATCGCGTTAGAATATCGGCATGACAGGCAAGCAGCACGACATCCGTATCAACGTCGCCACACGTTACATCGACGATCAGTCCGAGCCGGATGCGGATCGCTATGTGTTTGCCTATACGATTACCATTTCCAACGATGGCGAAGTGCCTGCGACGCTGCGGAGTCGTCACTGGATCATCACCGACGCGAACGGCAAGGTGCAGGAAGTAAATGGTGATGGCGTCGTCGGCGAGCAACCGCACCTGAACCCCGGGGAACGTTTCCGTTACTCGAGCGGCGCGGTTCTCGAAACGCCCGTCGGTGCGATGCAGGGCCTGTATCGCATGGAAGCGGACGACGGTGCCAGTTTCGACGCACCCATCGAAGCGTTCACGCTCGCTGTGCCCGGCCTGCTCCACTAGGCATCCAGATGGCCGTCTACGCAATCGGCGACATACAGGGTTGTTACGATCCGTTCCGGCACCTGCTCGATGAAATTGACTTCGATCCGGACAAGGACACGCTCTGGCTCGTGGGCGACCTCGTCAACCGCGGACCCAAATCACTGAAAACATTGCGCTTTGTGCGTGAGCTCGGCGACTCGGTAATTTCGGTGCTCGGCAACCACGACCTGCACCTGCTGGCACTCGAAGCCGGTGCCGTGCGCTTGGGGAAACGCTTTGGTGCCCTGACCAAGCTACTGCGATCCAGCGATGCGGGGGAGCTCTGCGACTGGTTGCGACACCGGCCGCTGGCACACTACGACAAGGCCCTGGGTACGATGCTGGTACACGCGGGCACACATCCCACGTGGGACGTCAAAAAGACACTGGCGCGCGCTGCCGAGGTCGAGGCCGCACTGCAGAGCGATGGGTACCGGACGTTACTGGGGAAGATGTACGGCAATACACCGGCCGCCTGGAACAACAAACTCAAGGGCTATCCGCGCTTGCGGTTTATTATCAATTGCCTCACACGCATGCGCATGATCACGACCAGCAATCACCTTGCCCTGTCCTTCAGTGGATCACCCTTTCGTGCGCGCAAGGACCAGCTTCCCTGGTTCGATGCGCAAAATCCTGCCTGGGCGGGCACGCGCATTGTGTTTGGCCACTGGTCAGCCCTGGGATTGGTCGTACTTCCCGACCTCATCTGCCTCGACACGGGCTGTATCTGGGGACGGCAACTTACTGCCGTGCGCCTGGACAAGCGGCTGCCGCGGGTCGTCCAGGTGCCGGGACAGCACTGATTCAGGGCTTCAATCCGGACGTCTCGAACGCCTCCCGGATCACCGCTTTCTCATCGCCCGTCAACTCCAGCATTGGCGGCCGCACGCGACCTCCAACCTGCCCCAGCAGTTCCTGCCAGTATTTGCCGAATGCCTGCGGCTTGTCTGCGGGCTTGCTGCGTGCCATCGCCTCACGCACGGGATCGAGGCTATCGCGTATGCGCCGCGCTTCCGCGAACTTCCCGGCGAAAGCGAGGCGCGTGTACTCATCCATGCGTTTGTCGTGACGAGTCTGCAGCTGGTACGGCGGTGACGAACAGAGATAGAGCCGCCATCCCAGTTCCTCGATATTGTCCAGCCAGTCGTCCTCCGCCGAGGTAGACACCTGGATCTTGTCGCCGACCATGTGGCTCAGCTGCACGTACATCTCGCGCGGGACAGAGTACTTGATGGCGACTATGTTCGGGAGCTCGGCGATACGGGCACATTCGTCGGGCCGCATCAGGTAGCCGGAATCCGGATGACTCCACATGGCAATGCCGATATCGAGTCGATCGCAGAGCGACTTGTAGTACTGGAACAGTACCTCGCCGCGCTCGTGCACAAAGCTCAGGACCGGTGCGTGAACGACGATATAATCGGCCCCACAATTCTGCGCATGCAGCGCGAGTTCAAACACGGTATCGAAGTTCTGGTCCGAGACCGAGACGATAACCCCTGCCTTGCCGTCGCATTCTTCAACCGCGATCTCGAAGTTGCGCTTTCTCTCGTCGAGACTCATCGAGAAAAACTCGCCCTGTTTGCCGGCGATGAAGAGCCCCTTGATGTCGAGATCGTCGATCCAGTGACGAATATTGGCGCGCAAGCCCGCCTCGTCGAGGGACAGGTCCTCGTTGAAGGGATTCAGCGCGGCGGCCCAGATCCCGCGCATGTGCTCACGGGCATAGTCCTTGGCCTCTGACTTTGAATACTTGATGACGACACTTCTCGCTGCTTGACCGGGTCCGCGACAAGCCGCGAACCTCAGGTGAAATATACTTATAATTCAGCGCATCGTACATTCAGCGCCTAATGAGGCGGGCCGCGACGGACCTCACGTGAGAATTCAATGAGCACTTATCCAGACCTGCATCTCTTTATCAACGGCGAATGGCGCAAGACGCCCAGCGATCTGCCGGTCCTGAACCCGGCAACGGAAGAAGAAATCGGGCGCCTGCCGCACGCGGAGCAGAGCGACCTGCAGGACGCTGTCCGGTCTGCCGAGCAGGGATTCAGGGCGTGGAGACAGGTAGCGCCGGTCGAGCGGGCAAACGTTCTGTACAAGGCTGCAGCCCTCATGCGCGAGCGCCAGGATGAGATCGCTGCCGCAATCACGGCTGAACATGGCAAGCCGCTCAGCCAGGCACGGCTCGAAGTGATCCGCGGGTGCGAGTTCTTCGAATGGGACGCGGGGGAAGCGACGCGCACCTATGGCCGCGTCATTCCAAGCGCACCGGGCGTCCGCCATACCGTTCACCACCAGCCGATCGGCGTCGTGGCGGCGTTTTCGCCATGGAATTTCCCGATGAGCCAGCCTTGCCGGAAGGTAGCGGGCGCTATCGCCTCGGGCTGCTCGATTATCCTCAAGGCGGCTGAAGAGACACCCGCCGGTGCGTTGCACATTGCAAGAGCGCTGCAGGACGCGGGTCTGCCACCGGGCGTTTTCAACCTCGTGTTCGGCACGCCGGCCGAGATCTCCGACTATCTCATCCGGCAGGACCCGGTCCGCCTCGTGGCATTCACGGGCTCCACCGCGGTCGGCAAGCACCTCACCACTCTGGCTGCCAGGCACATGACCCCGGTCCTGATGGAACTCGGCGGCCACGCGCCCGTCATCGTCTGCGAAGACACGGACGTCGAAGCCGCCGCCCTCTCCGGCGCCGTACGCAAGATGCGCAATGCGGGCCAGGTCTGTACGTCACCGACGCGCTTCTTCGTTCACGAGAGTATTTTCGACGCCTACACAGAGACCTTCGTACGGCGCGCTGCCGCAACAGTCGTGGGCAATGGCGTTGATCCGAAGGTCGAAATGGGACCCCTCGCCAACGAGCGCCGCATCGGTGCACTGGCAGACCTGGTCGAGGACGCCGTCAACCAGGGCGCAGAACTCAAGACTGGCGGCAGCAGAATCGGTTCCAGGGGCTATTTCTTCGAGCCGACCGTACTGGCCAATGTACCCGACTCTGCGCGGGTCATGCAGGAAGAGCCCTTTGGTCCGCTGGCGATCATCAATCCCTTCGCCAGCCTCGAGGAAGCGATCAGCAAGGCGAATGCCGTGCCCTACGGCCTGGCGGCGTACGGCTTCACCAACCGGGCGGACTACGTGGATCGCATGATCGAGGACATCGAGGCCGGCAATGTATCGATCAATACACTGGAGGCCTCGCTACCGGAAACGCCTTTCGGCGGAGTGAAGTCCAGTGGCTACGGACGTGAAGGCGGTACGGAAGGGCTGCACAACTACATGGTTACGAAGAATATCTCGCACAGCCTGTCTATCGTGTAGCAACCTCGGCGGCCAGCTCATGGAGCCGGTCCATGACGTATTGCTTGTCCCAGTCGTCCTCGATGTTCGGCAGCGCCATGATGCTATCCATCACCCGGTTCTGCTCGTCGCCAATGCGCAGCGCTTCGGCGTAAGGGACGTCGGGTGAGAACGTGACCAGCGAGTACAGCGGCGTCCAGAGCTCCGGGAAGCGTGCACTGAACTTCGCCTCGATCATCTTGCGAATCTGAAACAGCCTGTCGCCGGACAAGTCGCTCATCTCGACGAAGTTTCGCTTGGAGAGTTCGGCGATAGCGTCGCCGTTCGGCTTGCGCGCATTCTCGTAGGCCGGGAAGATCGCATTCCAGTCATGATCGCAGGACGCGATCAGGCGATTGAGCTCGGCGCAGTCCTCGAACCCGCAATTCATGCCCTGGCCGTAAAACGGCACGATCGCGTGCGCTGCATCGCCGATGAGGCCCACCTTCCGGTTGAACGACCAGGGAAAGACCTGCACCAGGAACAACGGCGACGCTGTCTTTTCAAGGAACGTGCCGACAGGATCTTCAAGGTAGTCCATTGCGTCTGCAAAATTCGACGCAAAGAACGCCTGCACAGCAGCGCGCTCCTGCAAGGACTCGAACGAGGGATCTCCCGAGAAATTCAGGAACAAGGTACAGGTAAACGTGCCGTCCGGATTCGGCAGTGCGATCAGCATGAAGTCCTTGCGCGGCCAGATATGCAGCGCATTCTTCTCCAGCTTGTGGGAACCGTCGGGGTTCGCGGGAATATTGAGCTCGATGTAGCTCTGCGGCATGTACGTCTGGCTGTAACTGAAGCGGGGCAGGCTGTGCGCAAGACGCCGCACCTTTGAATGTGCGCCATCGGCGCCGAACAGGTAGTCGGCATCGACAACCCGCTCGCGCGCGTCCTGCCTCCGGAAGACGGCACTCGCGGTTTCGAAGTCGACGTCCACGAGGCGGTGTTCGAAATGCGTCGCGATATTCGGCTCCGCGTCTGCAATGTCGAGCAACTGCTCGTTGATGCCACCTCGTGAGACCGACCAGATCGCGTCCCCTTCCCTGCCATACGGCAACGCGCTGAGGTCGCCATCCAGGCCATGGATGGCACGGTGATACATCGGTATGGCCTGGGCCTTCGCATCCGGGCTGATGCCGATCTGCTCCAGCGAGTGCCAGCCCCGGTCGGACAAGGCGATGTTGATCGACTTGCCCTGGTAGATGCTCGTCACGCGTGAATCCGGGCGCCCCTCGTACAGGCCGACGTCGTAGCCGTGCCGACCCAGCACGATCGCGAGCAGGGAGCCCACCGGGCCGCCACCCGCGACCGTGAACCTGCCACGGCTCATTGGGCTCCTCCTGCGGCCAGTAATTCGCGCAACACCCGGCCAAACGTAAACACGTCCTCGAAGGAGTTGTAGAGCGGCACCGGCGCCATGCGAATGACACAGGGCTCTCGAAAGTCGACGATCACACCCGCGGCGACCAGGTCGTCGAACAGCTTGCGCTCACGCCCGGCGACATCCATCGAGATCTGGCAGCCGCGATCGCGCGCGTCCCGCGGTGTGATCATACTGATCCTGGCGTCCGGGAACGCTCGGGCGATTTCGTCGATCGTGTACTCGAGATAGCCTGTCAGCCTCTCGCTCTTCGCCCGCAGAGCCGGCATGCCTGCCTCCGCAAAAATCGCCAGGGACGCCTTCATGGCCGCCATGCCGAGAACGGGGACGTTGCTTAGCTGCCAGCCCTCGGCCCCCTCCATTGGTTGAAATCCATTCTTCATCTGGAAACGTGTCTTCTTGTCATGGCCCCACCAGCCACCAAATCGCGGCAGGTCGAAACTCCGACCATGACGTTCGTGCACGAAGATGCCCCCGACATTGCCCGGGCTCGAATTCAGGTACTTGTAGGAGCACCACGCCGCGAAGTCGACGTCCCACTCGTGCAGGGACAAGAGTACGTTGCCTGCCGCGTGGGCCAGGTCGAAGCCGGCGACGGCGCCGACGGCATGGGCCGCCGCGGTGAGGCGCTGCATGTTGAATAACTGGCCGGTGAAGAAATTCACACCGCCGAAGAAGACCAGCGCGAGCTCATCGGCATTGGCCTCGATTGCCTTCAGGATATCCGCCTCCCGGACCAGGGTCTCCCCATGCCTGGGTGCCACCTCGACGATCGCATCGTCGGGCTCGAAGCCGTGAAACTTCGCCTGGGTCTCCAGCAGGTATCGATCCGAGGGAAACATCTTTGCCTCGCTGATGATCTTGTAGCGAGTCTTCGTCGGACGATAGAAGGACACGAACAACAGGTGAATATTGGTCGTCAGCGAATTCATGCAGACCACCTCGGACTCTTTCGCGCCGACGATCCCGGCCATCGCCGGCGTCAGGAGTTCGTGATAGCTGTACCAGGGGTTGGTCGAGTGAAAATGCCCTTCGACGCCGTACTTCGCCCACTCGTCGAGCTCCAGCTCAACGGCCGCCTTTACGGTCCTGGGCTGCAGCCCGAGCGAATGCCCCGTGAAGTAGACGAGCTGTGGCGTGCCCAGCGACGGAAAAAGAAAGCGGTCGCGATAAGCCCGGAGCGGGTCCGCCGCATCCTGGGCCCGGGCGAACTCGAGCGTTGCTTCGTAGTGCATGTCAGTCGTTGTCTGCAGCAGGAATCGCCGCCCAGCCCGCGGGTGGCTCCTTGCCGGGGTGCAGGGCACCGCAGACCGGACAGGTGCGCGCAGACTCATCGGCATAGAACGACTCGTACAGCGGTGGCAGGTCGTCGACGATTGACTGCAGCAGCACTTCCACCCGGTGCACGAGATTGCCGCAATCGAAGCAATACCATTCGAAGGCATCCTTCAGTCCATCCGCGCGCTTGGGCTCGATAACCAGCCCGACGCTCCCAACCATGGGGCGCTGCGGTGAGTGACGGACGTGCTTGGGCAGCAAGAACACGTCACCCTCCCGGATCACCACATCGTAGAATTCGCCGTCATCGAAGATCTTCAGCACCATGTCGCCTTCGATCTGGTAGAAGAACTCCTCGACCGGGTCGTCGTGGAAATCGGTGCGCTGGTTCGGGCCACCGACGACAAAAGCCATCATGTCGGCATCCTCCCAGATCTGCTTGTTGCCCACGGGCGGTTTCAGGAGATGCCGGTGTCCTTCGATCCAGTCCTGGAAGTTAAAAGCAGCCAGTTTTGCCATCGTCGCCTGAACCTCGTTTGCGCATGCACGTGTTGGCTGCGGATTATCTCAGATTACGATTGGCGAAGCAGGATTGACGATCTCGCGCACAACGCTCATGGCCGTGATCGCCGAGGAGCGAGGATTGCCGGGCAGCGGATCGCCGTCGATGCGGAATTCGAAACGACCAAAATCGCCCTCGGCAACGATTTCGTGAATGTTGCGCGCCACGGTGGGGTCCGCGATGAGCTCGACGACCGTATCGTCGAAGCCGATGCCCGCCAACGCCACCGATGCGGCCACATTGGCGTTCCTGGGGTATTCGAGCGCGGCGTTCCGGGCGCTGCCGCTGTAGTGCACTGTCGCCTCGGCCAGCGAGTCGAGATCGAGCTTCGACTCGGCAGGAGAGCCGCGCCATCCCTGCGGTGACTTGCGGCCCCGATAGGTCACACGCTGCAGCGCGCCGATGCTCGCCGCCGACAGCGCATCCAGGGCGCCGATCGCGCCGGAGGCGATACGCAACTGCGAGCCCCCAAGCCGCGCTGCATCTGCGAGTCTGTCGTAGAGCACTGCATCGGCCAATGCACCGGACGACACCGACACGAGATCAATACCGCGGGAGAGCAGTGCTGCGCCGTGCTGGCGCAGGGCCGCGTGGCCTGCGCAATCGACCGCAAGGTCAACCTGTACGGCAAGCTCCTCGACGTTACGGACAACGTCGACAGCCTCACCGAACGCAGCCCGCGTTCGTGCATCGCCGCCAGGGCCTGCAATGGCAACAGCGATGTCGACGTCGGGGTGGCCGGCGAGATATGCGGCGACCGCCTGGCCTATGGCGCCGCTGCCGATAATTACAATGGTCTGCATTCGCGGACTCCTGCGCTACAACTGCACTCGGACGGTCTGTATCGCGTTCGCGGGGATAACAATCTCCGCATGCTGCGCACCAATCTGCAACGAGTACCGGAGCGGCTCCCTGGTTGTATTCAACAGCTGGACACTGAGCAGGTCGTCGTCGTTTATCGTCGCACTCGCGTGCAGCGCGTCTTCATCGAGGTCTTCGAGATGCCTGTCCGCCTGCACGGCTTTGTCGCCAGGCCGGATCGTCCGGCTGAACTGTGCGAGAACGTGATAGATCGGCGTGTAGTAGACGTGGCCGGATTCCACGTCGATCATTATCGGCGCGCCACAAAAATTGCCAGCATGATTCGGGCCGCCATTGCGATCCAGGACAACGTTCCAGTCGATCCAACCTGCCATCCAGTGATTCAGGCTGACAATGATGTTTCTCGCGTAGCGATGCACGGGCGTGTAAACGGGATGGTCCTCGGCGTTTGGCGCCCAGGTCGCCGTGTACGCCCAGTCTGTGGCATTGTCGTTCCACCAGAAGGCATCGTTGCCGAACCAGCCTGCTTCCTCGAATCGATCCGGATCCAGTACACCGCCGGGTGCCGGCTTGCCCAGGTCGTCAATCGTGCCCTCTGTGTGAACAATCGAAAAAGACGGGAACTTCTCGTGCACCCTGTCGAATACGTCCTCATAAACCTTGTAGGTGCTGGAGTACCAGTGCACCGCGGCGCCATGAACAAACGCTGCGGTTTCAGGATCGCCAAAGATCGTGTCGGTCCACTCCTCCAGGCCATCGCGATTCTGATCGTATATCAATACTTTGACATTGCCGTTGCCGGTCGCCTGTAGCGTCGGCCCGAGATGATTCTGGATGAATGCGTTCTGCGATTCGGGCGTGAAGTGCATGCTCTCCCAGTTCCCGCTGTTGCCATGCGGCTCGTTCACCGGTGTCACAGCCCAGATATCAACGCCCTCTGCACGGTAGGCAAGCAGGTATTTCGCGATGTAATCGGCGTAGGTCTGGACGTATTGCGGCTTCAAGGCACCGCCCGTGCCCTGGTAGTTGTTCTCCGGCGCTCCGGGAATGTACCAATCCTCGATGTCCTTCATCCACGGCGGTGCCGTCCAGGCCGACGCAACGATTCTCAGCTTGCTGCCTGGCTGGCCACTTTTGATGGCAAGGGCTTCCCTGATCATGGGAAGCAGATCGAAACGCTCGTCCCTGATTCCCGGGTAATCGGCCGCGTTGAAACCGTCCCGATCCGGCGAGATACTGAAGTGCTGCAGCGCAGGGTCGTTCTCGGCTGCGGCGTACGAATACCTGCCTTGCACGGAAAAATCGGTCGAACCAATAGGCGTTCGCGCCAGTGAAAAGTTGGCTCCGTCCTCGCCGTAGATCTTCTCCATCACCTCTGACCGCTGCGCAGCGTCAAGATGGGCAAGAACGAAAGCCGAGGATTCGGTAAAGGAAGACCCGATACCGAGGATGGTCTGCTTCACCACGCCGGGTTTGATGACGATTTGTGTCCCGCTCCCGGCACCATCGCGAAAAGACACGTTGCCTGTCGTCGCAACCTTGTCTCCCGCTTCGCTCGTGAGCAGTATCTCGGCGGTCGCCGAAATACCGTAATGAGTACTGCCGGTTTCCGGCAGCGATCGAGCCTCCTGCGGTGATGAACTGCACGAGGCGAGGCAAACCGAAGTCAGGGTGGCGACCAGAATAGATTTCAGATTTCCTGTCATTGAGATGGCCACTATCGCAAAGCTCGGAACTTATCGACCAGCGCGGGTCTGACCTGTTGTAATCGCACCCCGACAGGCCGTATATTCGAGCCATGCTAGAGACCTCATCAACAATCTGCAATCGGAAGTTCCAGCGGCGCGCGCCTGCGCTCCTCGGGATACTTGCGCTTGCCCTGATGCAGATCTCTATTGCGAGCCACCAGTTCGAGCACATTGCAGACCACGGCTTGAGCGTTTGCCAGGTCTGCGCCACGTACAACCAGCTCGACAACGCCCTCATGCCGGACGCGCTACCCGGTACAAACCCGATCGGGATGCGCGTTGCAACCAACACAACGGCACTACCGTTCGAGGCGGCACTCGGTACCGCTCCTTACGAATCCCGGGCTCCACCACACTCCTGATCTGTTCGACTCGTTCGCGGCGGTCTGTCGCTCATTGAAACGGAACATGATTGGAGGATTCAGTGAATCTCAGCAACATCTTGACGCGGCGCCAGGTGGCCGTCGTGTCCCTGGCAGTAACCCTTGGTGGTAATGCGGCAGCAACTGCCGCAGAGGACGGCGACGATCAGTACGACCATCACGCGATCGATGAAATCGTCGTCGAAGGCGTGCCACTCGAGCGCACAGTGAAAGAGCTTGCACAGCCTACCGCGGTGATCGGCGGGGACGAATTGCTGAAACGGCAGGCGGCGAGCATCGGCGAGACCCTGTCACGTGAACTCGGCGTGAGTTCTACCTACTTCGGTCCGGTCGCCTCGCGGCCGGTTATTCGCGGCCAGTACGGTGAAAGAATTCGCGTATTGTCCAACGGCCTCGATACGATGGATGCCTCTGCGTTGAGTGAAGACCATGCCGCGGGCGTTGACAGCATTCTCGCCGAGCGTGTCGAAATTGTTCGCGGGCCGGCAACGCTTCTGTATGGCAGCGGTGCCGCTGGCGGGATCGTCAACGTCGTGGACAACCGCGTTTTGGAGAGCGGGCTGGACGAGCCCTTCAGCGGGCGTCTCACATTGGGTTCGGATTCTGCGATCGGCAAACAGGAGGGCGCTGGCGAAGTCGCGTTTGGCACGGGTTCGGTTGCCTTTCACCTGGACTTCTTCCGTCGCGATACCGACGACATCGAGATACCCGGTTTCGCTGAGTCGTCCCGTTTGCGTGCATTGGAGGAGGCAGCCGGCGAAGGGGAGGCAGGCGAAGCCTACGGTCTCGTTGAGAACACGTCCAGCGAGGCTCAAGGCGGTGCCGCCGCTATTACGTTGACTGGCACGAACGGCCACCTTGGCCTGTCGGTGAGCACATACGAGAACCTGTACGGCATACCCGGGCACCACCATGAGGAAGCAGGCGCTGGGGCCGAAGAGGAAGCGCCGGTTCGCGTCGATCTCGACCAGGCCCGCTTCGATCTCGAGGGCGCCTACGAGTTCGCCGAACTTGGGGAACTGAAGGTGAAGATCGCGCGCAACGACTACGAACACGTCGAGCTCGAAGGCGACGAGATCGGCACCCGTTTCAATTCGGAGGGTACTGATTTCAGGACCGAGTTTCGGCATCGGGCGATCGGTGCTGTGGAAGGTGCTTTCGGTGTACAGCACAAAGATGTCGACTTCGAAGCGATCGGCGACGAGGCATACGTGCCACCCTCCACGACGCAGCAGACAAGTCTCTTCATCTTCGAGGAATGGAAACCCGGTGACCGCTGGTCATTTCAGGGCAGTGCGCGACTGGAAGGCCAGACGATCGAGGCGCCCAACCTGCCGAGGTATGACGACAGGGCATTCGGCGCGTCCATCGGTCTCATACGCACCATCGGCGACGACTATAGCGTGGCACTCAACTACGCCATGGCAGAGCGGCATCCCAATGCCACGGAGCTCTATGCCGACGGTGCCCACGTTGCCGTGCAACGAGTCGAGCGTGGGTCCGTGATCCAGGGGTTCGGCATTCTCGACAAGGAAACGTCGTCAAACATCGATTTGACGCTAAGGGGCAGGAACTCACGCATTGAATGGACCGTGACCGCATTCCTGAACGACATTGACGACTATATTCTGCTCGCGCCGACGGCACTCGTGGAAGACGATCTCCAGGTGTTTGAGTACACGCAGACGGATGCCAGGCTCTACGGGTTCGAAGCAGAAGCGCGCATCGAGTTGCTGGAATTGCCCGAGGGGCACTTGCATACGCGCCTGTTCACAGACTACGTCCGCGGCGAGGACACCAATGCCGGTAGCAACCTTCCACGCATCACGCCGCAGCGCTATGGGGTCGGGCTGCACTACACAAGAGACCAGTTCGAGGCCGCTGCCGATGTGATGTTCGTTGCCGAACAGGACAAGACCGCGACGAATGAGCTGCCGACGGATGCGTACTCTCTCGTGAGCGCGGAGTTGTCGTACGCGTTTGACGAACCGAACATCTTCGTGTTCCTGCGCGGCACCAACCTTACCGATGAGGACGCTCGCCAGCACACCTCGCCGTTAAAAGACCTCGTGCCGTTGCCCGGGCGCTCGCTCCAGCTCGGACTGCGCTACGATTTCTAAGGCCGATACCGAGTCTGCGACCCTGGCCCGTGTTCCAATACGCGCAGAGATCGGCGTGACCTAGCTCGACGTTCCTGCGGCGCCGGGTTCTTGCTTTTTGACCACGAGAGGACAATAGCGAGCCTTGATAAATCCAATTGCGCCGATTGGCAGTGAGATCATGAGAAGCGCTGCATAGAGCCCTTGATCGACCAGCACTACGAGACCCACAACCAGGGTCGCCACGAGAATAAGGAGGAAGAAGATTGCCTTGAATAGCCACCGGACGCCGACCAACTGACCACAATTGGGACACAGTACGTCCGAGAGGATCAGCCGGGAGACCGGTACTGACCTTTGCAAACAGCCTGGGCATTTCCTTTTCAACGGTATTGCGCCTCATTTTTCGCGGCCCTCTTCCGCTCGTAGAGCATAAACGAAAAAGCGAAATCATTGCGTTCGTCCGCTGCATGCATCTCAGCATCGACGAGTTGCCATTCGGTTGCGTCCACGGCAGGAAAGTGCGCATCGCCCGCCACGTCAGCGTGCACACGCGTCAGGTAGAGCCGGTTTGCCAACGGCAGAGCCAGCTCGTAAATCTGGCTGCCGCCAATCACCATCAACTCATCGACATTCCCCGCCGTAGCGAAGGCTGCCTCGACGGAGGCAACTACGTCGCAACCTTCGGCCACGAATCCCGGTTGCCGCGTAACGACGATGTTCTGCCTACCCGGCAACGGCCGCCCGATCGAGTCCCACGTCTTGCGCCCCATGACAATCGGCTTGCCCATCGTTACCGACTTGAAGTGCTTCAGGTCATCGGCAAGACGCCACGGCAGATCGCCCTTGGCGCCGATGACGTTATTCGTCGACACGGCGACGATAATGCTGATCTCGGGCATGGCTCAGACAGCGACTGCCGCTTTGATGTGCGGGTGAGATTCGTAGTTGAGGATTTCGAAATCCTCAAACTTGTAGTCAAAAATACTGGGCGGGCGTCGCTTGATGGCCAGCGTCGGTAACGGCAGCGGTTCGCGCGCGAGTTGCTCATCGGCCTGCTCGAGGTGATTGAGGTACAGGTGGCAGTCACCGCCGGTCCAGACGAAATCGCCGACGTTGAGGTCGGCCTGCTGCGCGATCATGTGCGTCAGCAGCGCGTACGACGCGATATTGAACGGCACGCCGAGGAAGATGTCGCAGCTGCGCTGGTACAGCTGGCAGGACAACTTGCCCTCGGCGACGTAGAACTGAAACAGGCAGTGGCACGGCGGTAAAGCCATGTTTGCAATTTCCGCGACGTTCCAGGCCGAGAGCATAATGCGCCGCGAATCCGGCGTTTCCTTCAACTGCTGCATGATCTGCGCCATCTGGTCGATCTTGCGGCCGTCCGGCGTCGGCCAGCTGCGCCATTGCACGCCGTAGACCGGACCGAGGTCGCCATTCTCGTCCGCCCACTCGTCCCAGATCGAGACACCGTTTTCCTTGAGGTAACGAATATTGCTGTCGCCGCTCAGGAACCACAGCAGCTCGTGAATGATGGAGCGCAGGTGCAGCTTCTTGGTCGTGACGAGCGGAAATCCCTTCGCGAGGTCGAAACGCATCTGGTGGCCGAAGACACTGAGCGTGCCGGTTCCTGTGCGGTCTTCCTTGCGCGTGCCCGTGTCACGCACCTGCCGCATCATATCCAGGTACTGCTGCATCTTAAGCCTTGACCTCCCCGCTTGAACGCTGCGCCATGATGAGCATGATAGCGCCAGCCACGATCATCGGCACGGTCAGAATCTGGCCCATCGTGACCCAGTCGAGGGCCAGGTACCCGAGGTGTGCATCGGGCACGCGATAGAACTCAATATAGAAGCGAAAAGCCCCGTAGAGGAACAAAAACAGGCCAGTGGGAGCCATGTAGGGGCGCGGCCTGGCCGAGTACCACCAGAGAATCGCGAACAGCACGAAGCCTTCGAGGAGCGCCTCGTAGAGCATCGACGGATGCAACACCTCACCGCGGTAGTTGAACGCCCACGGCACGTCCGTTGGTTTGCCCCACAGCTCGCCATTGATGAAGTTGCCGATGCGCCCGAATCCGAGGCCGAGCGGTACGAGCGGGGCGACGAAATCGGTCATGCGCCACAGGGTATGGCCGAGCTTGCGGCCGTACAGCCACATGGCGATCAGCACACCGGCGAGACCACCGTGGAACGACATGCCCCCTTCGGTGATCTTGAAGAGGTAGAGCGGATCGGAGAAGAGCTGCTCGGAGCCGTAGAACAACGCATAACCTATACGCCCGCCCAGGATGACGCCCAGCATCCCGTAGAACATGAGGTCGTCGACCTGTTCGGCATTGACCGGTGAGTCCGCCCGTTTGCAGCGCCGCCTCGCCAGCCACCAGGCCAGGAGGAAGCCGATGACGTACATCAAACCGTACCAGCGGATCTTGATAACGCCTATCGAGAAGATGATCGGGTCGATTTCAGGGTATGTCAGCATGCAAGCCCGCTCGGCAATTCTCAAAGATCGGTATGATAGAGCAATCTATGCCAAATCGCCTCGCCAAAGAAACCAGCCCCTACCTCCAGCAGCATGCCGACAACCCGGTTGACTGGTACCCGTGGGGCGACGAAGCCTTCGCCCTCGCCCGGGAGACCGGCAAGCCGATTCTGCTGTCGATCGGCTATTCTGCCTGTCACTGGTGCCATGTGATGGCGCACGAGTCGTTTGAGGACGACACCATCGCCGCACTCATGAACGAGATGTTCGTCAACGTCAAGGTCGATCGCGAGGAGCGCCCGGACGTCGACAAGATCTACCAGACGGCGCACCAGCTCATCACGCAGCGTGGCGGCGGCTGGCCCCTCACCATGTTCCTGGACGGAGACGACCAGCGGCCGTTTTTCGGCGGCACCTACTTCCCCAACGAGGCGCGCTACGGCATGCCGGCCTTTGGCGACCTGTTGCAGAAGATCGCCACCTACTATGCCGAGCACCGCGATGACGTGCGCAAACAAAGCGCGAGCATCGTCGATGTTTTCGGTCGCCTGGAACCGGCGCCGGCTGAAGCCGGCAAAGTGCTTGACGCCAAGCCGCTGGCCAAGGTGCGCGAGACGCTCGAGCAGTCTTTCGACAGGGAATTCGGCGGCTTTGGCTCGGCGCCCAAGTTTCCGCACGCGACCACGATCGATCGCCTGTTACGCCACTGGCGGAGTACGGCGTCGGCGACCGAACCCGATGTCGAGGCCCTGTTCATGGCGGCACTGACGCTTGCCCGCATGGCCGAAGGGGGGCTGTTCGACCATGTCGGCGGCGGCTTCTACCGGTACTCGGTCGACCGCTACTGGCAGATCCCGCATTTCGAGAAGATGCTGTACGACAACGGCCCGCTGCTGGCGATCTATTCTCAAGCCGCCCTCGCGACCGGCGAGGCACTGTTCTCGGCAGCGGCGAATGCGACGGCGGACTGGATGCTCGCCGACATGCGCGACGATAACGGTGGCTTCTACGCGACCCGCGACGCCGACTCTGAAGGGCACGAAGGACTTTACTACCTTTGGGAGCCCGCGGAGGCGCAGGCACTGCTGGGTGACGACTACGACGTCTTCGCGCGGCGCTTCGGCCTGGACCAGGACGCGAACTTCGAAGGCAAATGGCACCTGACCGTGCGACAACCCGTGA
Organism: uncultured Gammaproteobacteria bacterium; assembly: GCA_963698895.1. Classification (GTDB taxonomy): domain Bacteria; phylum Pseudomonadota; class Gammaproteobacteria; order Steroidobacterales; family Woeseiaceae; genus UBA1847. The sequence continues at coordinate 446,173 of CAVOSO010000008.1, forward strand.
CCGACGATGAGGCGAAGGTCATCGCACGGGCGAAACTGACTCTGCTCGCACAACGCGTGACGCGCGTTGCGCCCGGCCGCGACGAGAAACAGCTTACATCCTGGAACGCACTGGCCATCCGTGGTCTCGCGATCGCGGGCCGCGCGCTCGACCGACCGGATCTGGTTGATGCCGCGGCCGACGCCGTCGATTTCCTGCGGCAACACCTCGTGAAAGACGGGCGCCTCTATGCCAGCTACAAGGACGGTGAAACGCGGTTCGCGGCTTACCTCGATGATCACGCGTTCCTGCTCGAGGCGCTGCTGGAGCTGCTCCAGTCGCGTTGGGACACCGAGCATCTCGCGTTCGCAAAACAGCTTGCCGAGTTGCTGCTCGAGCATTTCGAAGACGCGGATCGCGGGGGCTTCTGGTTTACGGCCAATGACAGCGAGCAGCTGATTCACCGCTCCAAGCCGCTGGCCGACGAAGCCGTGCCTTCGGGCAACGGTGTGGCCGCCTATGCGCTGCAACGCCTCGGGTTCCTGCTCGGGGAGACGCGTTACCTGGCTGCCGCCGAGAAGACGCTACGTGCCGCCTGGCGGGCGATCGATGAGTACCCGCACGGGCATGTCAGCCTTCTCAACGCGCTGGAAGAGTACCTCGAGCACCCGGAGATCGTGGTCATTCGCGGTGCCACGGATGAAATCGGGCGCTGGCGCGACTCCGCCGCGAAGCTCTACGCGCCCCGCCGACTCGTTTTCGCTATCCCGGACGATGCCGCGGACCTGCCTGGTGCGCTTGCCGATCGCAAATCTGTCGAGGGTGAAACGGTCGCCTACCGCTGCCTGGGTACCCATTGCGAAATGCCGGTGACATCCTGGGAAGCACTTGCCGGCCAGATGGCCGAGAACAGTTAGCCGTCAGGGGTACGCGGTCAACAGCTGGCCGGTGACCGGCACGACGCGTTCCGCGTTCGCTCCACGAAAAGCAAAGGGTAAGGAATCAACGCGCTGGCTCATGTTCCGCTGCACGGCGAAATGCAGGTGCGGACCGGTTGAGAAACCGGTGTTGCCGGAGTCGGCGATGTACTGCCCCGCACGCACGCGCTCGCCCGGCTGCACACGAATCGTATTCCAGTTGAGATGCGCGTAAACGGCATAGGTGCCGTCGTCGTGCAGGATACGAACGAGATTGGCCAGGTCCGCGTATTCGTCGGCATCGGGCCCACCCTTGAAGTTCTTGCTCGCCACGTCGAACACGACGCCGTCGCGTGCCGCCATGATGTCGGTCCCTACCGGCATCGCGATATCCACCGCGTACATGCTGTCGCGGGTCCGGTGTGTCAGGGAATCCGGATACGTCTGTGTGATCGGGTAACTGGCTCCGGCTGCAAAGGGTGCGCGGTAGGTAACGCCACCGGCATGTCGTGCATTCGGATCACCGGGCAGATACGCGAATCGATATCGAACTGTCGGTGCTATCGGTGCGTCGAGAGTGGCCAGCTCAAGCAGAACGAGGGTGCTGCGTGCCGGGACAAGCCAGCGCAGCTCCTGTCCGGAGGGCGGATACGCGACGCCCGTGATGGTCTGGAACTCGATGACGACTTCCATTGGCGCGAAAAACCGGTTGTTCGCGGTCAACCTGACGCTGGCACCATTGAATGCGCTTGTCACCGTCAGCCCGCCACGCTCGACGCGCGCCGCAATGGAACGGGTCTCGGCCTCCTGGCCGTCGGCAGGCGGACGGTCGGAGAAGAGCCATTCGCCATTCTCGCCGCGGTACTTGTACAGGGTCTGCGCGGACGCGGCACCGCAAGACAGCAGTGCCGCAAGCAGCAACGCTGTGACCCATCGGTTGATGCGTCTACATGCCAAGGTCTGTTCGCCTCCAGCCCTCTGGGGTACGCCGGAGCTCATAGCCCGGCCAGTACTGGTTGTCCAGCTTGAGTGTAATCACCTCGGCCGTTTCATTCCACGTCATGGTCTTCAACCGCACCGACTCACGGTGGCCGATGTCCTTTACCGCATCGATGAACGCCTGCAGGTCAGGGGTGGGTATGTCATTGACTTCGACCACCCGGCGGCCCGCCCAGAGCCCGTAACGGGTTGCCGGGGATCCGTAACCGAAATAAGCGACGTAGACGCCGTCGGTCGAGACGCCCCTCTGCGCAGCCATGGCCCGGTGTGGATCCTGGATCAGCGCACCCGCCCAGGAAATCGCGTGATCGATACCCCGTCCGTCCAGCGCCGCCGTGCGCACGGGCAGTTCCAGGGCTTCGCCGTTGCGCCACACCGTTACCAGGACCTCCGGCTTTTGCACTGCGAGCTCAAGCTCGCGGAACGATGTTACGACATCGCCGTCGATCGCCAGCACTATGTCCCCGTTCTTGAGCAACTCCGCTGCGGCGGTACCGGAGACGAGACGCGTGATGCTGAGGGCGCGCCGGCGCACCGGGTTGTTCTCCTCGAGCCGCGCAACCCATTTCTCGTCCACGCCCATTTTGCGAGCGGCGAAGAGCGGCGCATAGACAAACTCGGCTTCGAGTGAGTAAAACGGCCTGCCCTCTCGTACCGTTTCAACAAACTGCTTGGCCACTTCAGACCCGACACCACGGTTGAATTGTCCGGACTCACCACCCGACTGGATGGCGAAACTCGACCAGGTTGCAAGAACTTCGCCCTTCTCATTGATCAGGACGCCGTCGACGTCATTGGGCGCATTGACCAGCGCGATACCCTCGATATTGGAATCCCGAAAACGCAGCGTGCGGGAGAGTGGCAGAATGAGCGGGTCGACCGATGACACCATGCTCTGCTGGTGTACAAGTTGGTGATCACCCTTGATGCCGACGACCCAGACGTCGTCGCCGGGTCGCAGCGTCTTGGTATTGAACCTGGCTTCGCGGACAGGTGTCGTGCCAATGATCTGCGGATCGTAGGAGACGATCGCGTAGTTGTGCAATGGATGAAGTTGCTCGACCTTGCCTTTTACCTCAAGCGAGCCGGCGAAGGTGATCGTGACGTCGCCGATCGCGATCGGCACGGTATTGCGGTCGACGAGAACGTAGCCTCGCTCCTTGTCGACGATCAGGCCGGTACCGTAGTAGTGACGTTCGGCAACGCCGGAAAGCGTGTACGGCAAATCGAACGTCACGACGACCAGCGAATGCGCTATCGAGTTTACGATCTTGTCTTTGTAGTTCGTCAGCCGCGTACTGCTCACTTTCTGTGGTTCCGGGTCAGGACCCGGCGCAAGATCACGGCACGGCCAGACGCCGAGCTCGTCGTCGCGCACGCAACGTCGCGCAGGAAACCAGACGCGGTCCATCTCGAGGAGACGCACCACGGAGTTCTGCGGATTCTCCATGTTGACGTAGCGCACGAGCGCTCGCTCACCGTCCGCCAGTTCGCCGAGCGCCGCTTCGAAATCGTCGAGACTGTTGACGGGCTGCCCGGCTACCTCAATGATCACGGCACCGCGCGGAACTGCCGCGCGCGATAGCACGTAGCCAGGATTCGCGACGTAAACACCTTCGGCAGGCCGATTATAGTGGCGGGCCTGCTGGTAAGACAGGCGATTCACTATGGCGTCGCCGAACTCCAGGTACTCATCGGGCGTGATGGCATGCAGGTCGTCGACCCTGACCTTCGCGTCAATGCGGCGACCACCACGCTCGAGCTGGATGTCGATCTCCTGCCCGACATGCGAGTCGAGCAACGCCTCGAGGGGCACGAACTGGGTTACAAGCTTACCGTTGACGCGCAGCAGGATGTCGCCGGGCGCCAGAACCTCCGCTGCCGCAGACCCGGGAATGACCTGCTCGACCGTCAGCATGCTGGTCTGTCGCGGCGCAACGTTGCGCGCGATGCGTTCCGACTCTTCGGTCAGCCCGAGTCGACGAAGTTCGTCGTAGGGCTCGCTGCGAAACGTCGTCTGCAGGGTACCGCGCGGGACGATCGTTCCCTTCTGCAACTCTCGCAATGCCCGTTCGATGCGGTCCAGCGGCAGGAAGAAGCTGCTGGCCGCGGAGCTGTTGGCACCGGCATTGAGTGCGACGACTTCGCCGTCGATGTTCACGACCGGGGATCCGGAAGAGCCGCCCGACGTGCCTGATGCAGCCTGAAGGTAGAACGTATTGAAATCGTTGTACTTGCCGCGGCCGTAGTCCGGGGCTTTGCGATCGAGGCGAGCGATCGTGCCTGCCAGGATGGAGAGCTGCTCGCCGGCATCGTTGCCGATGACGCGTATCTCCTTGCCGATACCGGCACCATCCGGAACCAACGGCAATTCGACGGGCTCGATGTACTTGAGATCCGCGGGGTCGTAACGGAAGAAGCCGAAGTCATGCACCGGATCGCGATAGACCGGTGTGAGTCGCACCTCCTCGTTGTTGCGAAATACGGCCTCGGCAATGACCGGGCCGGGTGTCACAACATGACGATTGGTCAGGATCAGGCCAAGCTCGGCATCGACGACAAACCCGGTCGCCTGGCTCGAGGTATTCCATTCCGTATCGAATGCACGCGTGCTATCGACTCGTATCGAGACAACGCCTGAAGAAATGCGCTCGAGTGTCTCGGTCCAGGCCGTGTTTTCGGCGGCCGTCGCCGGGCCAAAGAGCATCAAGGCGGCGACTGCCGCAAGTATCCTGCCGTGAGTCATAGTGTTCCTGATTGCTGCGCGAATTAGGTACCGGACACCCTAGAAATAGAGGTGACAGTCACCCTATTTCCATTCCATAAGACCACGTCGCAGCGCGATAGATCCACGGAAATAGGGTGACTGTCACCCTATTTCGTCACCCTATTTCGCCAATTGGCTATTTCAGCAGAATCAGGGCGTTAAGGCGACCGCACAGGTCACACTGGTGCATGGGACCTGGCTGTCAACTAATCCGGGCTGTAACGCAGATTGAGCTCTCGTGCCGCCTTGACATCATCGAGGCGTCGTACCGGCATCTTGTAGGGCGCCTCCTTGTACTGCACGCCGTCTTCCTTTGCGCTACGCACAATGTCGATCATCGCTGCCACGAAATTATCCAGCGTCTCCTTGCTCTCGGTCTCCGTCGGCTCAATGAGAAGACACTCGGGCACAAGCAAGGGGAAGTACGTTGTCGGCGCATGAAAGTTCTTGTCGAGCAGCGCTTTGGCGACATCCATGGCCGTCAGGTGATAGTCCTTGGCCTCGTGTTTGAGGGTCACAATGAACTCGTGACTCGCGCGCCTGTCCGGGAATGCCAGCTCGAAACCCGCATCGCGCAGCCTGACCATCAGGTAGTTGGCATTGAGGGTCGCAAATTCGGCGACGCGCTCCATGCCATCCCTGCCGAGCATACGCATGTAAACGTAGGCTCGCAGTAATACGCCGGAGTTGCCCATGAACCCGGACAGGCGGCCGATGCTCTGAGGAATATCGTCTTCGGCGGCCCAGTCGAAGAACGTCTCGCCATCTTTCTCACGCCGGGTCACCACAGGGATCGGTAAGAACGGCAACAGGCGCTTGTTTACGCCAACTGCGCCCGAACCCGGGCCGCCACCGCCATGCGGGGTTGAGAAGGTCTTGTGCAGGTTCATGTGGATCACGTCGAAATCCATGTCGCCCGGACGAACCTTGCCGAGAATCGCGTTCAGGTTTGCGCCATCGTAGTACAACAGGCCGCCGGCATCGTGAACCATGTCGGCGATCTCCTTGATGTGACGCTCAAACACACCCAGCGTCGACGGATTCGTCAGCATGATGCCTGCCGTGTTGGGGCCCAGTGCGGCTTTGAGTGCGTCCATGTCGACATCGCCATCCGATCTTGTCGGAATTTCCTTGACGATACAGCCGCACATTGTGGCGGTCGCCGGATTGGTGCCGTGCGCCGCATCGGGCACGATGATCTCGTTGCGCTCAACATGACCGTTGGCCACGTGATATGCCTTGATCATCGCGACGCCCGCCAGTTCGCCCTGCGCGCCAGCCATCGGCGTCAGCGACACGCCTTTCATGCCGGTTACATCTTTGAGCATTTCCTGCAGTTCGTACATGCACGTCAGGAATCCCTGGCCATGGCTGACCGGCCCGAGCGGATGCCGGCCCGCAAACTCCGGCAGCAGCGCCAGCGCATTGCAGGCACGCGGGTTGTATTTCATCGTGCACGATCCCAGGGGATAAAACTGGGTGTCGATCGAGAAGTTCTTTTGCGACAAGCGCGTGTAGTGACGGACCGTCTGCAGTTCAGAGGCCTCCGGCAGTCGCGGCCTGTCATCGCGCAGGAATTTCCCGGGGATCTGCAGGGACCCGGCCTCGACCGGAGCTTGTGCGAATGCCCGGCGACCACCGCGCGATTTCTCAAAAATCAGTTCACTCATTGATATCAATTCCCAGCGCGCGGAAGGCGGCGTCATAGTCCGGCTCCACGGTAATGTCTTCTATGTGTTCGCGATGTACGACCGTATTATTCTCATCCAGCACCACAATGGCGGGCGAGAACATGCCGGCCAGCGGACCATCCATGATCTGCACACCGTAGTTCTCGCCGAAGCCCGCATGCCGGATGGCCGACAAACCTTCGACGTGGTTCAGCTCGTGTTGTTGTTGAAAGCGCTTGTGCGCGAACGGCAGATCGTAGGACACCATCAGCAGGGCGAGATCGTCCCGACCGCCCCCGTACTTATTGAACTTGATCACCGACTCCGCGCAGACCTTCGTGTCGATACTCACGAAGATATTCATGATCTTGCGTTTGCCCATCCAGTTTGCCAGCGAAACGTTTTGCAGCTTCGTATTGACGAGCGAGACGTCGGGCGCGTGGCTGCCGATTCTTGGCAACTCACCGTAGGTGCGATAGCTCGCGTTCTCGTACTGGATCTTGGCTACGATGGTCCCTGACATATCAGCCCATGGCCTCGGCAAACGCGGCGATACAGGCGTCGATGTCCGCATCCGTCTTGGTTTCAGTTGCACACACCAACAGGGCGGCGGTACCCGCGTCCTTCGTGAGATCGTAGCCCCCGAGTATGTTCTTCGCGGCCAACGCCTCGAGGATCGGTGCGACGGGTCGATCGAAGCGCAGCGCAACCTCGTGGAAATACGGGCCTTCGTAGAGCCGCTCGATGCCGTCGATGGCGCAAAGCCCGTCGACGAGACGCGTCGTATTCTCGTGCGACTTGCGGCCAACCTGGGCAATCCCCTCGACGCCCAGCAACGACATGTAGATCGTCGCCGCGGTCACCATGAGACCCTGGTTTGTGCAGATGTTCGATGTCGCCTTCGAACGGCGAATGTGCTGTTCACGAGCCTGCAATGTCAGGGCAAAGCCCGGGTTGCCGTCGAGGTCCGTCGTGCGGCCCACGATGCGACCGGGCATCTGCCGGACGTGTTTTTCCTTACAGGTCATGTACCCGAAATACGGTCCGCCCGACGACAGCGGCACGCCGAGCGGCTGGCCTTCGCCACAGGCGATGTCCACCCCCTGCTCACCCCAGTGGCCGGGCGCTTTCAGCAAGGCCAGTGTCATGGGATTGGCGATACCGATGGCGAACGCACCCTGGGCGTGCGCCCAGTCGGTGAGGCGATCGACATCTTCCAGCGTGCCCGGAAACGTGGGTTGCTGCATCACCACGGCGACCGGATTGCGCCCCTCGGGCAGCTGGTCGAACGCGACATTACCGGTTGTCGTATCGACAGGCAGCCACTCGAACGTCAAGCCCTGGCTACCGGCTATCGCCTCCGCGACGTGTTCGTACACCGGGTTAACGCCCGGCGCGAGCAGGATCAGGCCGGTCTTCACACGACGGTTTGCACGCACCGACATGAGCGCCGCCTCGGCCAGCCCGGATGCACCGTCGTACAACGACGCATTACTGACATCGAGCCCGGTCAGCTCCGTGATCATGGTCTGGTATTCGTAGATCGTCTGCAGCGTCCCCTGGCTCGCTTCAGCCTGGTAGGGGGTGTAGGCACTGTAGTACTCACCGCGCGTCGCGAGATCCCAGACGGCAGCCGGAATGTGGTGCTCGTACGCACCGGCGCCGATAAAGCACACAGGCGATCCATCCATCGCGGCGCGATCGCGCATGAGGCGAGAGATTTGCATCTCGCTGAGCGCCTCTGGCACCTCGTGCAGATGATCGATCCGCAGCTCGGCCGGGATTTCGTCGAACAGGTCTTCGGTCGACTGCACGCCGATGGCGTCGAGCATTTCGCGAGTATCTTTCTCGGTATGGGGAATGAAAGGCATTAGTCTCTTCTCAGTCGTCGAGCTCGTCGAGCAATTGCTGGTAGGCGTCCGGCGTCATCAGCTCACTCTCGTCCAGGGCATCGGCGAGCGTCATGCGAACGATCCAGCCGTCGCCATAGGGGTCGGCATTGATCTTCTCGGGATCGTCCGACAGTTCATCGTTGACCGCCGCCACGCTGCCTGCGACAGGCGCGTACACGTCGGAAGCGGCCTTGACCGATTCGACGACGGCCATCTCACCGCCAGCATCCACGTCTTGCCCGACTTCAGGCAGTTCGACATAGACAAGGTCACCCAGTGCCGTCGCAGCATGGTCGGTGATTCCGACTGTCACGCTGCCGTCACTCTCGCGACGCAGCCATTCGTGGTCGTTTGTGTAGAGGAGATCTCCCGGCAATTCACTCATTTCTAGCTCCCAGTGGTTTGATTGGTTCCGGTATTACACGTCTATGCGCACTTGCCCGTTTCGTACGAACGGCGTCTTCACGATCCGCACGTTCAACAATTTGCCGCGGACCTCGACCTGGGCACGGTCGTAGTCCCCGGCGGGTACCCGCGCCAGCGCAATCGAACGCCCGATGGTCGGCGAGAATCCGCCGCTCGTGATTTCGCCCTCGCCCACGCCTTGCACGACGACCTTCTGGTGATTACGGAGCACACCTTTGTCTTCAAGTAACAGACCCACGAAGCGTTGTCTGTCCGGAGAGTTACGTAAGGCCTCAAGTGCACTGCGGCCGATGAAATCCCGATCCGCGGGCTCCCAGGCAACGGTCCACTCCAGCCCGGCCTCGAGTGGCGAGATCGTCTCGTCCATGTCCGAGCCATAGAGGTTCATCGCCGCTTCCAGGCGCAGCGTGTCACGCGCGCCCAGGCCGGCCGGCGCCACACCGGCAGCAACCAGGCGATCCCAGACGCCGTGTGCGTCGGCAGCGGGCATGACGATCTCCCAGCCATCCTCGCCCGTGTACCCGGTGCGCGCGATGAACCACTCGCCTGCCTCCATCCCGAAGAAGGGTTTCAGCGCCAGCGCCGCGTCACGGTACTCGGCATCGATACAAGGTGCGGCGAGTTCCCTGGCCCTCGGGCCCTGTACGGCGACCATCGCGAGCTCGGGACGCTCGGTAACGCGGACATCGAACGCCGCGGCCTGCTTGCGAATCCATGCAAGATCTTTCTCACGCGTCGCCGCGTTGACGACCAGGCGATAGGCTGTTTCGCCAAGGAAATAGACGATCAGGTCATCGATGACACCGCCCTCTTCGTTGAGCATGCTGGTGTACAGGGCTTTGCCATAGTCCTTGAGCTTTGCAACGTCGTTGGCAAGCAGGTATTGCAGAAACTCGCGCACGCGCTCCCCGGCGAGGTCAACGATCGTCATATGCGAGACATCGAAGACACCGGCGTTCTGCCTTACCGCGTGGTGCTCTTCCTTTTGGGAACCGTAGTGCAGCGGCATGTCCCAACCACCGAAATCGACGATGCGTGCAGCGGACTCGACATGCTTGTCGTAGAAAGGCGTTTTCGAACCCATAGGACCTGTCCATTTTAGAAAGCAAAAAATAGGGGCGGCAGGCATCAAGCCTGCCGCCCCTCTGTCCTTGGTTACCTGAGAGATCAGTCACCGGCCAACAGGTCCGGATACATTCCCCTTCGGTGGGCCTTCACGGCCGCTCTCCAGAGCTGATCAGCGCTCACAGTCCTTCTGCCTGAGCGTTTCCGAGCGAGTTGCGCCTTCGGCGCCCCGATCCAACGGGGTCTCTTCTGCGAACGCTATAGATCAGTGTGCGCCATGATAGCCAATGCTCTGGCAGGTTGCCAGCAGCCAGCCGGGCGGTAACAATGCCCGACAATGAAAATCAGGGAGTTGGCATGAAATTCGTCAGGGTCACGTTGCTGTTGTTGTCTTTATCCGGTTCGGGCGCCGCCCTCGCGGACGCCACATCGGACTTCCAGGCCCTGCTCGACGAGCACTGGGAATGGACGCTCGCCAACTCGCCGGTAATGGCATCGATGATGGGCGACCGTCGCTACAACCGGGAATGGGGTGACAACAGCCTGGCGGCAATTGAGAAGAAGCATGTGGAGGCCCAGGCGTTTCTGCGTCGCGCCTATACGATCGATCGCAACGCGTTGTCGGCCGACGACCAGCTCAACTACGAACTGTTCCGGCGCCAGTTGCAGGACGCTGTCGACGAGCACCAGTTCGAGGCCCACCTCGTTCCGTTCGACCACCAGGGCGGCATCCAGAACCTCGACATCCTGGCCAGCCGCCTGAGGTTCAACTCGGTCGCCGATTACGACGACTGGATCGCGCGGCTGAGCAAGATCGACGACCTGGTCGACGAGACCATTGCACTCGCGGAACAGGGCCGCAAGAAGGGCCTCGTGGCGCCCGCCGTCCTTATGCAGCGCATGCCCGACCAGCTGGCGGGCCAGGTCGTCGAGTTTGCCGCCGACAGCCCTTTCTTCAGGCCTTTCGCGGCGTTGCCGGAATCGTTTTCGGCCATAGACCGGGAGCGGCTGCGGGCCGAGGCTACGGAGGTTATCGAAAAGACCGTGGTGCCTGCCTACCGCAAGCTCAACAAGTACTTCAACGCGAAATACCTGCCGGCCGCACGCGACAGCATCGGCCTGTCCGCGCTGCCCAATGGCAGCGCCTGGTACGAGCACCAGGCACGTTCCTACACGACCACGCGGCTTTCACCCGACGAAATACACCGTATCGGGCTCGACGAGGTCAAGCGCATCCGGGACGAGATGGACCAGGTCATCAAAGAGGTCGAGTTTGCTGGCAGTTTCCAGGAGTTTCTGATCTATCTTCGAACCGACCCGCAGTTCTACTTCGATAACCCCGACGATCTTTACAAGGAATACCTCGCGACCAGCAAGCGCCTGGACCCGGAGCTCGTCAAGCTGTTCGGCAAGCTGCCCCGCATGCCCTATGGCGTAAAGCCCATCCCGGACTCAATCGCTCCCGACACGACAACCGCCTACTACAACCGCCCTGCCGCCGACGGCAGTCGTCCAGGCTACTACTTCGTCAATCTCTACAAGCCCGAAGTGAGGCCCAAGTACGAAATAGAGGTGCTGAGCGTGCATGAAGCCGTACCCGGACATCATCTGCAAATCGCCCTGCAGCAGGAACTCGGCGACGTCCCCATGTTTCGCCGTTTCATGGGCTTTACGGCGTTTGTCGAGGGCTGGGGGCTGTACAGCGAACGCCTCGGTTATGACATGGGCCTGTACCAGGATCCTTACTCGCGCTTCGGACAGCTCACCTACGACATGTGGCGCGCGGTGCGCCTCGTCGTCGATACCGGCATGCACTACAAGGGTTGGACACGCGAGCAGGCCATCGACTTCTTCAAGGCCAACGCGGCCAAGACCGAGCACGATATCGTCAACGAAATCGATCGCTACATCGCGTGGCCGGGCCAGGCACTGGCTTACAAGATCGGGCAGCTCAAGATCCTGCAGATACGGGCGCGTGCGGAGGTACAACTGGGCGACAACTTCGACATTCGCGCCTTCCATGACGAACTGCTCGGCGCGGGCGCGCTGCCGCTCGATTTGCTCGAGCAACGCATGGACAGGTGGCTCGCCGCGCAATAATGCTGCGCGGCGAGCCGCCGCTCACTTTCGCCCTGTCTACTCGGTCGACCAGTCGGGAATACGCCCCGGAGTCCAGGGCGCACCCTTGACCTCAAGCGCGTCTTCCAGCGCGGCGAGGTCGCTGCCCAGAACCCGCAACGACTGCAGAGCCGCGCTGAACTCCTTCGCGGCCACCGCGTAGGAATCCTTGTAGTTCCCGCCCGCGGGTGACTGGGCGTAAACGAGGTTGTAGTACAGGTTCGATGCCCGCGACGAGATCGACATCGGTGTCGGCTCGTTGCGACTGGCGACCGTCCCGTCACCATGAATGGCCACGCCGATATCCGCGAGGCGCGCAGTCAACTGCTGCAGGACATCGCGCTCTGCCTCGCTCGCCGCCGGGGTTTCGACGATAGCCGCGCGCAAATGCGCAATCCGGTTTTGCATTTCAGTCATGGCCGAGGCGCTGCCGGCGACGGCACGTTGCAGTCCGGCCACCTTGATCTGGAACGCCTGCAGAGCCCTGCGGTCACTCGTAATTTCCGGACTGGCTTCGAGCGGTTTGACGACAAAGGTCTGCGCCTCGCCGATCTCCTCCAGAACACCGTCTTTCTCTACGGCAAGGCGTCCCGAGTAAGTGCCCGGCAATACCATCGGGCCGACCGGATCCGGTATCCAGTAGGGCTTGTCTTCGGCCGGTGCAAGGCTGATCGGATCGGGCGGCGGCAGGCGTAAATCCCAGGCGCTGCGGTGCAGTCCCTTGCCGGTGTCCGCGCTCACCTGGCGCACGACGTTGCCAGCCGCGTCTTTAACGACGACAAACAGGGCCGGAGCCTGCTCGCGATCTTCCGCGCGCAGCGCATCCCACGAGGGATACGGCGTATCGCCGCCCTCTTTTTCGATCTCGATCTCGCGCTCGCGGCGCGCCGCCTTTTGCGACTTCAGGCCTTCTTTCAGGTAGTACGTAAACACGGCGCCATACGGCGGGTTCGGTGCTGTGAAGAAGGCATCGCCGCTCGATCCTTTCTCACCACCGCCCCACAGGTCACCTTCAATGTACAACCACGGGTCACGTACGCCGAACAATTCAAAATCACCGAGATCTGCGGCCTTCGTTCGCAGTGCGCTGTAGTCATCGAGGATATAAATGCCGCGGCCGAACGTGCCGACCACGAGATCGTTCTCACGTGCCTGGATCTCGATGTCGCGCACAGCGATTGTCGGGAAGTTGCCCTTCAGCTGATGCCACGAGGCGCCGCCGTCCTGCGTGACGAACAGGCCGAATTCCGTGCCGACGAACAACAGATTTGGATCAACATGGTCTTCGACGATCGTATGTGCCGAACCACGCGCCGGCAGGTTGCTGCTGATCGACTTCCAGCTGCGACCACGGTTTTCCGACTTCAGGACATACGGTTTGTAGTCGCCACGCTTGTGGTTTTCGAGCACGGCATACACGACGTCGATATCGTGCGCTGAAGCCTGCACGTCATCGATATAGGTCATGTCCGGTACATTCGCGAACTTCGTCGTGCGCCGCCAGGTTGCCCCGCCGTCTTCGGTTACGTTGAGCACACCATCGTCGGTACCGACGTAGATCAGCCCTTCCTGCAGGGTACTCTCGCTGATCATGATGGCGCTGCCGTACATCGAGGTGGAATCGTTCTTGGCAATGGTGTCGACTCCCCAGACACGCCCCATCACGTCGAGCTTGTTGCGATCGATCTGCCGGGTCAGGTCCGGGCTGACCTTGCGCCAGCTGTCACCGCGATCGTCCGAACGGAACAGGTACTCGGCCGCGTAATACAGGCGCCGGGGATCGTGCGGGCTGACGATTAGCGGCGTGTTCCAGTTCCACTTGTAGTTGTTCTCGCCACTCTCAGGATGCGGGGTAATGTAGACGCGCTCCTGGGTGCGCCGATCGTAGCGCGCGAGACCGCCGTACTGGTACTGCGCGTAGATGATATCGGGATCGGTCGGGTCGAATTGCGGCTCATAGCCGTCACCGCCCAGCACGAGGTGCCAGTCGGAATTGGTGATGCCATGGACGACCGTGGTACGTGACGGCGCGCACAGCGAGTTGTTGTCCTGTGTGCCGCCGCAGACGTTGTAGAACGGTTCGGCATAGTCCGGCTGTATGCGATAGAACTGCGTAATTGAAAGGTTGCGTACGTGTCGCCAGGTGCTACCCATATCCCAGGATTCGTAAACACCGCCGTCACCGCCGATAAACAGGTGATCGGAATTCTCGGGGTCGATCCAGAGTGCGTGATCGTCAACGTGACGGGACTCGGCCGCCAGCGCGCTGAATGTCTGTCCACCGTCTTCCGACTTCATCGTGAAGGTATTCAGGGCATAGAGGCGATCTTCGTTCTGCGGGTCAACGACGATCTCGTTGTAGTACTGCGGGCTTGTGGTCATGTACGACGAGCGCTTCTCCCAGTTACTGCCAAAATCAGTCGAGCGGTAGACACCTTTCTCCTCATCATTGGCTTCGATGATCGCGTAAATCATGTCGGGATTGCTCGCTGCGCTCGCGAGACCAATACGTCCCATGTGGTCGCTCGGCAGTCCGGCAGATACCTTGTTCCAGGTCTTGCCCCGGTCGGTGCTCTTGTGGATGCCACTGCCGGGCCCGCCGTTGATCAGAACCCAGACATGGCGGCGGCGCTGGTACGTCGATGCGACGATAAGGTCGGGGTTGCGTGGATCGACGACGAACTCGTTGACGCCAGTGTGCGCGTCGATCTCGAGGATACGTTCCCAGCTCGTACCGCCATCGTGCGTCCGGTAGAGACCGCGATCGCCGCCATCGTTCCAGAGAGGGCCCTGCGCTGCGACCAGCACCTCGTCGGAGTCATCCGGGTTGATCCAGATCTGGCTGATATGGCCCGAATCCTTGAGCCCGACGTTCTTCCAGGTCTTGCCGCCATCGATCGATTTGTAGACACCGTCGCCGTAGGCGACGGATCGCTGTGCATTGTTCTCGCCGGTGCCCACCCAGATGGTCTTCGTGTCGTTGGGGTCGATTTCGACGACGCCAATCGCGTACGAGCCCTCGTTTTCGAAAATGGGATCCCACGAAATGCCGTTATTCTCTGTCCGGAACATGTTGCCGGACGAGACACCGACCAGGAACTTCTGGTTCTCACCCGGGTAAAAAGCGAAGTCCGAAATCCTGCCCGAGGTTATTGCAGGGCCAATATGCCGAAGAGGTATCGCCGCAAGCGGATTGGCATCGCCCTCTTCGTCAGCGGCATGGCTCTCCATAACGAATCCGAGGCAGCACACCATACCCACAAGCAGTAAACGTACATAAAAGATCATTGACTTCACCGTTCCAGTTTAAATTCCCGCCTTGAGATGGCGGCACGTTCCTCCGGCGTTGCAGAGGCATCAAAAATTTCGTCGATTCGCGCGACCCGGCTCGCAAGCCCGGTGCCGTTCGCTATCTGGATATTGAGACCGGGTCGCGCATTCATCTCGAGAATCAGGGGCCCTTGATCGCGATCGATAACCATATCGACACCCAGGTAGCCCAGCCCGGTCACTTCGAGCCCCTTGGCAGAGGTCTCGAGAATAAATTCCCACCGCGGTATTTTCAGGCCCGCGACCAGCGCGCCCGTATCCGGGTGCTCGTCGACAATCTCATCGTTCAGAACCCCGGAGAGGGTCACACCCGAACCCATGTCCACACCGGCACCCACTGCACCCTGATGCAGGTTTGCCTTGCCATCCGACGCGCGCGTCGGCAGCCGCACCATCGCCATGGCCGGGTAGCCGCGGTACACGATCACGCGGATGTCCGGCACTCCCTGGTAACTGACCGCCGCAAAGACGGGGTCAAAACGCACGCAATACTCGATGAGGGCCTTGTCGCGAGTGCCACTCAGGCTGTATTGCCCACTAACGATATTCGAGATGTGGTGCTCCAGTTCATCCTTGGATATCACCACGCCGCTGCTCAGTCGAAAGCTGTCACGTTTGCGTTCACTGCGACCGGTCACGACGACAATACCGTCCCCGCCACTACCCTGGGCCGGCTTGATAACGAAACTCGTGAGGCCGTCGACCATCTCGTCGAAGTGTCGAACCTGCCCCTGGTGTTCGATGACGCCATACAGGTCCGGGACAGCCATGCCCGCCGCCAGCGCCAGTTCCTTGGTCAGGGCCTTGTCGTCCACGCGCGGGTAGAAGCGCCGCGGATTGAGTCGCATGATGAAGTCCGCGTTGCGTTCGTTGAGACCGAGGACGCCTTTCCTGCGCAGTTGTCGTGCCGTGGAAAACATCAGCGCTGGGCGAGCTCCTTGAACCGCCTCAGCTCGGTCAGGCGATAACCGGTGTAACGCCCGGCAAGTACCACCAGTGCGAGAATCAGCAGCAGCAGCTCGGGGAACGTAAAGATGAGGTGTTCCAGCCACGCCATGCCCATCAATATGTACGCCGCGACGGCGACGAACAGGCTGCCGAGCCCTGCGCGCATCGCGTCCACAGCCCCGCGCTCCTCCCAGACGACCGACATGCGCTCGATGGTCATCGCGATAATGACCATGGGGAACAAGGCGACGGACAGTCCCGTTTCCAGGCCCATACGATGCGACGCGAGGCTGATAAACAGCATCAGCATGACGACCACAATGAGCACGGCGCTGAGCCTGGGCACGAGGAGCAATCGCAATCGATCCAGCAGGAAGCGAATACTGAGGCCCAGGGCGACGAGCGTCGTGAACAGAATGACGCCCCAGAGCAGCTTGGTCTCGCGGAATGCCAGCGCGATCAGTACCGGCATGAACGTTCCGAATGCGTCGATACCGACGATGTTGCGCATCACCACCATGATCAGCGCACCGATGGGAATCATGAGCAACACCGCGTAAACGGCCTGCGTCCGTATGGGCAGGCTATAGAGGGAGAAGTCGATCGCAGTCGCACCGCGCTGCGCCGCCTGTGTTTCCGCGATTGCGACCGCGTCCAGGTGGTTTTCCTGGATCGCGAAATCGACCTGTACGTTGCTGCCACCCTCGACGCTTACCAGCGGTTCGTTGCCGCGCCACCAGACCAGAAATCGATCAGGCAGATTCGCCTCGCCGGTCGCAGGATTGAAGTACAGCCACCTGTCGCCATCGTGCACTTCCAACCAGGAGACGAGCGACGCACTCCGCTGCCGGCCCGACAACGGGAACCCGTGCACGGTGCGCGCCGGGATACGCGCGGACGCGAGCATGGTTCGGGCAACATCGACAAACTCGGCATCGCTGTTCGCGCCCGAAAGCAGGAGTTCGACATTCGGATCGGGTGACGGGTCGTTCAGGCGCCGCAGCAATTCCGTCGTGAAAGACGCGGTATCCGCCGAGTGATCGCGCACGTCCGCTACCAGCACATCGACAGCGGTCTTGAGTGGTTCGTTGATCACGGGCAATGGTGGGAACGGCGGTGTCGTGTCCGACTCGTCGACGGTATCGTCTTCATACACCGAGATACGGTAGTAGATGGTCTGCTCGCCATCGGCGCGACGGATCGCCCACTGCGCTTCGCGACCGCCGCTGCCGTAGTTGATACTGAACCCGTACCCGCGCGAGACCGAGTTTTCGTTGAGCATGCGAAAACCGGGCGTCAGTGTCGGAATGTGCAGCTGCACCTTTATCGACCCGGGACCGCTGTCGAAATGCACGGCCGACTCGATCGTCCAGACAGGTTTTTCCTGGTCCTCACCCAGCGGGAAGCCGAGCACCTGCCACTTGTACAGGAACACGGCCAGGCCAATTACGGTCAGTAATGCCGCGAGCACGTAGACATATCGATCCTTCATTGTCCCCCCAGTCCGGGCATCAATCGACGCCCAACGCGACCTTGACGGCCTGTTCTCTTATTGGCCCGCTGCGGTTGAAAGCCCGCATGCCGGCAGATCGAATTGCACCGATTAGCACGGAGTCTGTCGCAAACAGTCGGTTTAGGCCAGTCATGAAATGCAACATGGTGGCGTTGGCGCCCTTGCGCGCGCGTTCGTAGCGCCTCAACACCGGCCGGTCGCCCGGGTGTCGGCCCTCTGCCAGCGCACGGGACACCTGGGCTGCGAGCTCTGCTGCATCCTGCAGACCCAGGTTCGCGCCCTGCCCGGCAAGCGGGTGAATCGCGTGCGCCGCATCCCCGATCAAAGCGAGGTTCGGCAACACATACGATACGGCGTGGCGAGCACACAAGGGAAACGCACCCTTCGGCCCGGCAAGCTCGAGCTTGCCAAGTACATAGTCCGACGCGTCACTGACCAGGCGGCCTGTTTCCTCATCGTCGGCCGCGAGTGCGGCTTGCGCCTGCTCCGGGCTGGTCGACCACACGACCGACACGCGGCCATCGTCAAGGGGCAGGATACCCAGCGGACCACCGCGCAGGAACCGCTGCCAGGCTGTTCCACCATGGGGTTTTTCGGGACGCAGGTGTGTGACGAAAGCCGTCTGCGCATACGGCCACTCATTGACGTCGATTCCCACGGACGAACGCACGAACGAACGCGCCCCGTCGGCGCCGATCAGCAGATCGGCCGAAAGTGTCTCGCCTGACTCAAGTTCGACGTCATAGTGATGCGGTTTCCGGCGCAGGGCCCTGATCCGGCTTTCGAATTTGAGCGCCGCGGCGGTCTTGTCGAGCTGGTAGAGCAAGACGTCCTGCAGCAGCACATTCTCGACGATAAATCCGAGCTGCCGGGCGGCGAACTCATCGGCGTCGAAGTGCAGCGCGTTGGCACTTTCCGGCGTATCGCTCTCATCCCAGATGCGCATACTCATGTACGGGCTCACTCGCGTTGCAGCGGCGTACTCCCAGGCTCCCACGGAGTCGAACAAGTCCGCGGTACCCGTCGCGATCGCCGAGACACGCAGGTCGACATCGTTATCCAGCGAAAAAACCGGGCGCGGAGCCGCATCGATCAACGTAATGTCAAGTGCATCGCACTGCTCACCCTTGGCCAGCAACGTTGCTGCCATGAGGCCCGTGACACCTCCACCAACGACGACGATCCGATAACGCCGATTCACTTTATGGGGACTCCGCGTGAGAGCCGCGGCAGTTTTCCTGCCAGGCCCATGGTGTGCTTTGCGAAAACCGAGCGCACGCCGGGCACCAGGTCGAAGCCCAACATACCCATGTTTCGCAAGGTTCGAAGCGGCCGGCGCTCACTGGCAAACAGTTTCACCAGGCTGTCGGTGAAACGCACGAGCTTCTTCTGGTCGCTGCGCCGCCAGCTCGCATAACGCGCCAGCATCTCCGTGGGATCAGAGCCCCTGGCGGCAGAGCCCTGACCCCATTCCGGTGACTCGGCTATGCAATCGACGATCGCGGCCACGTCCCGCATCCCCAGGTTGAAGCCCTGCGCGGAGACGGGATGCAAGCCATGCGCGGAGTTACCGATCAGAACGCTGCGCGTCGCGGTCAGTCGCAATGCCTTGCTTAGCAGCAGCGGATACGACGCTCGCTTGCCGACCTTCGTAAACGTGCCCAGCCGGAAGCCGAATTGCTCCTGCAGCTCGGCGAGGAACGCCGCGTCGTCGAGTGCCATGACCCGATCGGCATCCTCCTCCGACACGGTCCAGACAAAGCCGGCGCGCCCGTCAGCGACCGGCAGGACGGCCAGCGGCCCTTGCTTCGTAAAGCGCTCATAGGCCACGTTGTCGATGTCTATTTCGGGTCGCACGTTGCCGATCACGGCACGTTGTCCATAGTGACTCTTCTGCGAGCCGATACCCATCATTTCACGTACGGCCGAATTGGCGCCGTCAGACGCCACTAACAGGTCACAGGTCAGGGTCCGTTGTTTGCCGTCGGCACTTTCCACAACGGCAGTGGCCGTGTCAGGGGCGAGTTCGACGTCGACGATGCGGGCAGGGCAAACAAGATCAACGCCATCCAGGTTGTCGAGTGCATCCTGCAGGACGCCGCCGAGAACACGATTGATAACAACGTAGCCCAGGGCCTCGACACCCTGCTCCTTGGCCTCGATGTGTGAAAACCCGAAGCGTCCCCGATCAGAGACGTGAATGGCGCGAATCGGCGTTGATGCCGCAACGATCTTCGGCCAGAGCCCCATCGCCTCGAACATGCGCTGGGTACTGCGCGACAGTGCCGTTGACCGGTCGTCGAAACTGGGTTGGGCCACCGCCTGCCTGGGGACGGCCTCGACCACAGCAATTTCCAGCTCCAGCGGCGCCAGCGCAAGCGCCAGGCTGGTTCCAATCATGCCGCCCCCGGCAATCACGATGTCGTAGTGCTTGCTGCTCATCGGCCCTGCATCAACGCCTCGATGTCATCGGGGTCCGACACGAGCCCTTTGCTGAGCACATCTGGCTCCCTGGCTGGTCACTGCGACATCATCTTCAATCCGAATCCCGATGTTGCGGAATCGACTGGGAATATTGCGCTTGTTGGGAATGTAAATACCGGGTTCCACGGTGGTCACCATGCCGGTCTCGAGCACCCGCCATTCATCGCCGACTTTGTAGTCGCCGACGTCGTGGACATCCATGCCGATCCAATGACCGGTGCGATGCATGTAGAAGGGCCGGTAGGCACCGTCCTTGATGAGCCTTGGCAGCGTGCCGTCGAGCAGCCCGAGCTTCTTGAGGCCCTTCGTTATGACACGCACCGCCGCATCGTGCGGATCGTTCCAGTGATTGCCCTTGACGACTTTCTCAATGGCGGCCAACTGCGCCTCCAGCACGATTTCGTACACGGCTCGCTGCGCTGGACTGAAGCGGCCGTTTACTGGAAACGTGCGCGTAACATCGGATGCGTAGTAGTCGAGTTCGCATCCTGCATCGATGAGGAGCAGGTCACCATCTTCCAGGACAGCGCTGTTTTCGACGTAGTGCAGCGTGCACGCATTCGCGCCGCCGCCCACTATCGGATTGTAGGATGTCCAGGCGCCGTTGCGACGAAACTCGTGCCGAAACTCGGCCTCGACCTCGTATTCGAACATGCCCGGCCTCGTGATCTGCATGGCACGTCTGTGCGCTGCCACGGCGATCTTCGCGGACTTGCGCATGGCTGCGATTTCGCCGCGGCTCTTGTAGAGCCGCATGTCATGCAATAGATGATCCAGCGCAACGAACTCGGTTGGCGTGTGCAGCCCTCGAGACAGCCCCGAGCGCAGTGAATTGACCCACTCCGCGATGCGCGTATCGAAGTCGGAATACATGCCCATCGTGTAGTAGACGCGTTCACACCCCTCGATCAGCCCGGGGATAATGTCGTCGATATCGTCAATTGGAAACGCATCGTCGGCACCGAACTCGGCGATCGCACCGTCCTGACCGGCACGCGAACCGTCCCATTGCTCTTTGGAGGAGTCGCGTTCCCGACAGAACAGCAGGTATTCACCCTGCGGCCTGCCCGGTACGAGCACGGCGACGGCCTCGGGCTCAGCGAACCTGGTCAGGTAATAGAAATCGCTGTCCTGGCGATAGCGGTACTCAACATCGCGGCTGCGCATGCGCACCGGTGCCGCCGGCAGGATGGCGATGCCACCGACACCGACCATGCGCATCAGTTGCCGGCGCCGGCGTTCAAATTCCGTGCTGTTCATTGTTCTTCCGTGTGCTTTTCTTTCGCGTGCCGGATTTCGGACAGTTCCTCGTAGGCCAGCTGGGCAGCGACCCGGACGTATTCAACGATCTCAGCATACGCTGCTTCGTTGGATTCATCATCGCTTTCTTCGTCGACGGCAGCGCGCGTGATCTGCAGCAAATCGCGAATGATATCGGACAGGGGTTCGGCTCCGAGTCTGTCTTTAAGAGCCTGGTCATGCTTCGACGAGACCAGGCCGTGCAGGAAGGCCTCGGACCAGTGCGCCAGCGCAATCGTGCGCTCGCCGGCGTCGGTTTCGTCGTCCGGCAATAGCAGCGCGAATTCCGACAACCTCTCGCTCAACTGCCAGAACGTGTCCTGGTAGAGTGAATCCAGCAGTTTCTGGCACTCGGTCCGTGATGCGTTGGCCTCATCGGTTCCCTCCAGTACCTGCAATAGCCAGTCTGGTCCGGAAGGCACCCCGGCGATGGCGAGGCGGCCTGTCAACAGCCCGTGGGCCTGCGCCGCGTCCCAGCTGGCCCCACATCGCCGCAGCGACTCATCGAGCTGGTCAAAGCTCACCTTTTCATTCATACCAAAACCAACCTTTTCAATTCAGGCAAACCCTACTATATTGACCCTATGGCTGAGAACATCAATTCAACGTTTGAGCACGAACTGAAGCGCCTCGAAAAACGCGTCGACGCGCTCGTGCGCGTTTGCGACCAACTTCAGGATGAGAATCGTTCGCTGAAACAGCGGCAGGACGTACTGACATCCGAACGGGCCAACCTGCTGCAAAAGAACGAGCAGGTCCGTGCACGTGTGGAAGCGATGATCGGCCGCCTGAAGGCGATGGAGCAAGGCTCCTGACCCATGACCAGACAAGTAGTGCGACAAGGCTGACGGAGAACGCCGAATGACCCAACAAATTGCGCAGGTTAGCGTCCGAATTCTCGACAAGGAATACCAGGTAGCCTGCCCCGCCGAAGAACGCACCGACCTGCTCGACTCTGCGGAAATTCTAAACGACAAGATGCGCGAAATTCGTGACAGCGGCCGCATCGTTGGGCTTGACCGTATCGCTGTCATGGCCGCATTGAACATGGCGAATGACCTGATCCATGCCAAGGCGCGCGACCAGGCGCTCGAGGGCGGAATCAGCGATCGCCTTAAAAGCATTTCCGACCGGGTTGACAGCGTCCTGAGTGGCGCTCGGCAGCTCGACTTGTAATACGCACATTAAGCACGATATTCGACTTGGCGCTTCCTGCAGTGTTCGATACCGACCTGAAAGCCTTTCGGCCCTAAATTATTACCTCGGGGTCGCGCACTGTCGGCAGCATTTGAGCAGGGCCGTTTCGACGGTAAGCCTGTTGCTGCCACGGCTGACCCCACCTGTTGCTCTGTGTCGAGAGCGACGGTTTGTAACGGCACAGGCGGGAAGCGCCTCTTTCTTTTTTGAGAACATCATTTCTCGTGCAGATCAGATCACTGCGTAACAATGCGCTGCGTGCGCGCCGCGCCATGAGCAACCAGCAACGAGCCGCGGCGTCCGAGAAGATCTGTAAACGCGTTATCGCGATGCGTGAATTCTACGCAAGCAAAACAGTCGGCTGTTACCTGCCGATGGCCGACGAAGTAGACACGCGCATGATCGTCGAGACGGCGTGGCGCGCAAATAAGCGCATTTTCGTCCCTGTTTTGCGCGGCAAGGGGCAAATGTTTTTCTGCGAGCTGCGTGCCGAAACCGACCTCGTGCGGAGTCGCTTCGGAACCTGGGAACCAATACGCGGGTTTCTGATCGCGCCCGAAAGACTCAACATCGTGGTCACGCCAACCGTCGCGTTTGATGATGACGGCCACCGGATCGGCATGGGCGGCGGCTATTTCGACCGGTGTTTTTCTTTTCTGCGTCATCGCAGGTTTTGGATTCGACCAAAACTTCTGGGCGTGGCGTTTCATTGCCAAAAAGTCGAGAAAATAGCGCCAAATCCTTGGGATATACCGCTTTATCGCGTCATTACCGACTCTTGAGAGACCGGTATTCCCCTGGAGAGATGCTACCTCGAGTCACTTGCATCGCTCGAGAAACGCTGCAAACAATGCGCTCGTTTAGAAAATCCTGGCAACGTATGCGTGCAAGACCCGGCGTCTTCGGCAACAGTTTTTTTTTCGTTGAGACGTAACCCCAACGCTTGCCTAAACCTTTCGTTTTTCAACTCGCCGTTTGCACCCTGGCAACACAAACTGTGATCCGGTTTTTGCACCGGTTTTTTGTCGCTCTAACTTGCTGGATTTTTTGAGATTGTTGCGTATACTCAAGCGCGGGTACCCGACACGGAGAAAATTAATGGCTACCAAGAAGAAGTCCAGTAAGAAACCTTCGAGGCGCAAAGTCGCCAAGAAGAAAGCAGTACGTAGGAAAGCTACGAAGCGTGTAGCGAAGAAAGCGACCAAGAAAAAAGTCGCGAGGAAGAAAGTAGCGAAGAAGAAAGTCGCTAAGAAGAAAGTCGCTAAGAAGAAGGCGAAAAAGAAAGTCGCCAAGAGAAAAGTAGCGAAGAAGAAGGTCGCTAAGAAGAAGGCTAAGAAGAAAGTCGCCAAGAGAAAGACGAAAAAGAAAGTAGCCAAGAAAAAGGCTAAGAAGAAAGTCGCCAAGAGAAAGACGAAAAAGAAAGCAGCCAAGAAAAAGGCTAAGAAGAAAGTAGCCAAGAAGAAAACAAAGAAGAAAGCTACGAAGAAGAAAGCTACCAAGCGGAAAGCCACGAGGAAAAAGGCTAGCAAGCGGAAAGCCACGAGGAAAAAGGCTAGCCGTAAGCGTTAATGGTAGTTAGTTCGTAGCTTTGGAAGGAGACCTTCTTTCAAAGCAAACAAAAGAGCCCGCTTTGGCGGGCTCTTTTCGTTTCGAGGAACCAAAAGTGTGCGCTAATCCGATGTGAAACTCGGCATATTTTGACTATAGTACAGAGCTATGGATGCAACCGAAAAGAAGCGTGCGGCCGCCAGGGCGGCATTGGAGTTCATTCAGCCCGGGACGACACTTGGTGTCGGTACGGGCTCGACAGTCAATTGCCTCATCGAAATGCTGCCGGAGGTCCGGGACCGGATCGACCGCGTGGTCTCGAGTTCCCGGGCTTCAACCAAGCTGCTTGAAGAGCATGACTTCGAGGTCCGGACGCTCAACGAGACTGGCGATATCGATCTCTATATAGACGGCGCGGACGAGAGCAACAAGCACCTGCAACTCATCAAAGGGGGCGGTGGCGCACTGACTCGTGAAAAGGTCCTGGCCGAGGCTGCTCGGCGTTTCATTTGCATCATCGACGACTCGAAGCTGGTCGGCATGCTCGGCAGCTTCCCGCTGCCCATCGAGGTACTGCCCATGGCCCAGGAACTCGTCGCGCGGCGCATACTCAAGATGCGCGGTCACCCGGTCTGGCGCGAGGGATTCGTAACCGACAACGGCAACCACATACTCGATGTGCACAACCTGCAGATTGCGAATCCGATTGAATTGGAAGCGCGCATCAACCGAATCCCGGGTGTCGTCACCGTAGGCCTGTTCGCCCAGCGTCCTGCCGACATCCTCTTGATCGCCGGCGACAACGGTGTCCGCGAAATTCGTACCTGAGGCGCTCTAGCCTATTTGGTACATCGGCAACCGGGCCCGGTTGTCGTATGCTCGTGCTCTTTCTGCAACGGCTCTACGGAGGCCTTCCAGCATGCCCCAGAACGCAACGACCACTCGCCCCGCCCTTCTAACCTGCCTCCTCGGGCTGTTCGTCGCGTCGGCCTGCTCGGTCGAGCCCGGGAACAACGCCGAAGTCGGTGACCTCGCATTCGTCAACGCCAGGGTCTATACACTGGACAAGCAGTCCCCCTGGGCCGAGGCAGTGGTCGTTCGCGACAACAAGATCATCTACGTCGGCAGTACCGCGGGCGCCGGGGTCCGGATGGACAATTCGACCGATGTGCGCGACCTCAATGGACAACTGCTCTTGCCGGGCTTCATCGATACACACGTCCACCCGATCGCCGGCGGCGCGTATGCAACGGCGTTGTCGCTGGAGACCTGGGGCACGGTTGACGACTGGGTGGCAGCAATAGGCGAGTACGCCGAGGCCAATCCGGATGCACCGCTGCTGTTTGGTTATGGATTCCTCGCAACCACCTTTGGTCCGGTCGGACCGACCCGACAGCTGATAGATGCCGTCGTTCCCGACAGGCCTGTGCTGATCATGGACGAAGGCTTCCATGCGGCCTGGGCCAATACTGCGGCCCTGAAAGCGCTCAATATTACTCAGGATACAGCCGACCCCGTCCCCGGCTACAGCTATTACAAGCGGGATGAGAACGGCGACGCGACCGGTTACCTGCTCGAGGGAACCGCCGGCATGGCGATGGACGATCTCAACGCCATTACCACCGATACCGTCGTTGAGGGAACCGGCATTATCGTCGATATCATGAATAGCTACGGGGTCACAGCCGCCTTCGACGCCGGGGTCATCGAAAGCGACAACGTTGAGGATGTAAAACGCATTCTCGAGCGCGTTGAAGCCGCAGGGCACCTGACGTTACGACTCATCGGCTCGTCACGGCCAGAGACGCAGGAGCAATACCTGACCGCCGTGGATACCGCGGATCTCTGGCGCAAGGAACTGAAAGGCGAGCGCTATCATTACAACACCCTGAAGATTCCTGACGACGGCACGGTCGAGGGACGGACCGCCGCGATGTTCGAGGACTACCAGGGCGAGCCGGGCAATTCCGGCGAGACGGTGTTTACCGAGGAACAGATGACCCACATGATCAGCGACGCGGCGTCACGCAACATGGACGTACACGTGCATGCGCTGGGCGAACGCGCTATTCACGAAACCCTGAACGCCATTGAAGCTGCCCGCGAGTCCCATCCCCAGAGCGAAACTCGCTACACCATCTGCCATATCCAGGTGATCACCGACCAGGACCTGCCGCGCTTTGCCGAACTCGACGTCATGGCGCAAAGCACGCCGCTCTGGTCGTCGTACGATACCTACGGTGAGCAATTCGTCAGCGAAGATCAGTTCAGGCGATTCTGGCGTTTCAAGAGTCTCGAGGATTCAGGTGCTCGCCTGACTTTCGGCAGCGACTTCCCGGCCAGCGGTGCGGGGACCCTCGGTCTCTCGCCGATTGTGCAGATCGAGATGGGACACACTCGCCAGGAATTCGGACAGCCGGACGCCCCGGTTCAGCCGCGTGAGTCGGAGCGCCTGAGCATTGAGTCCCTGGTGCGCGGCTTTACGATCGACGCGGCCTACCAGTTGCATATGGAAGACGAAATCGGTTCTATCGAAGTCGGCAAGATGGCCGATCTCGTAGTGCTCGACCAGGATATTTTCGAGGTGGATCCATACTCCATTCACAAGACTCAGGTCGTCATGACGGTCATGGATGGCAAGGTTGTCTACGAGCAATCACAGGATGCCGTCCGGAATTCGCGGTAATCAGAAAGGGGTTCTTCTGAAGCGACACAATACTATAATCGGATGGAGACAAGACTTTTCGAACAAGAATCAAGAGGAATGGGGATTATGAACAGAACACGATTTCTGCTGCTGGTCGCGGCACTCGGCATCACCAGCGGTTGCGCATTCACGCCGCAGGTCGTCCAGATTCAGCCCGAGCTCGATGTCGCAAAAAGCAACATCGGCGGGGGCGCGGCTGTTGCCGTCTATGTTGTCGATGAGCGCGACAACAAGGAGCTGGGCAGGCGAGGTACCGGTGCCATGAAAGGTGCGGCGATCACGACGGAGCAGGACATGGCCACCGTTTTCAGCGATGCGATTGTCGCGGGCCTCAGGGACAAAGGGTTCGAGGCCAGTGCAACCAGCTCGGCCGCAGCCCCTGGTCATGGCGCACTGCTGCGAGTCGATATTCGCAACATCGAGTACGAAACGTCTATGGGATTCTGGACCGGTGGCGTGCATGTTCGTGGCTCGATGAAGGGCACGGCATCGAAGAGCGGCGAGTCTTATGACGATTTCTACCAGATCGACGATGAGAAGCGAGTCGTGGTTGTGCCGGGAGCAGACTCCAACGAGCAAATGATCAACGCCACCGTATCCGCTTTGATTCAAGAGCTATTCAATGATGTAGAACTCTTCGAATTCCTGAAGAACTAGCTCTGACTCAGGGTCGAATAGAAAATGGGCCCTTTCAGGGCCCATTTTTTTGGGCTGGGGGAGAGGGATTGTCGCTCCGTGCCTGCGGCACTTCGCGACCAGGCATGCGGCTGCGCCGCTGCCCCTGTCGAACAGGAGCCCTCATCCACATCAGTCCGAGCCAAACAAAATAGGGGCCCTGCAGGGCCCCTATTTTGTTTGGCTGGGGGAGAGGGATTCGAACCCCCGTTGGCGGAGTCAGAGTCCGCAGTCCTACCACTAGACGATCCCCCAAGTTCGCCCTCATTGCCGACCAGCGGCAAGGAGGTCGGTGCGAACTTACCTTTAGTGGTTACACCAAAGGTGGGTTCCACCCATCGTTTGGGTACTAACGTTTCGAGTACTGCGTAGCGCGGCGTGCCTTGCGCAGGCCAACCTTCTTGCGCTCGACCTCACGTGCGTCGCGGGTTACAAAGCCGGCTTTACGCAGGTTCGGACGCAGTGACTCATCGTAAGCCATCAGTGCACGTGTCAGACCGTGGCGAATCGCGCCCGCCTGGCCCGTCGTGCCGCCGCCCTTGACCGTGACGTTCACATTGAACTTCTCGCCCAATGCGGTCAGCTCGAGCGGCTGGCGAACAATCATCTGGGCCGTCTTACGACCAAAAAACACGTCCAGGGGACGCTTGTTCACCGTGATATTGCCGTTGCCTGGCGTCAGGAAAACGCGGGCTGTCGACGTCTTGCGACGACCGGTACCGTAAAAAAACGTGTCACTCATAATCTTTACTCAATCCGAAGCCGTGCTGACTTAAGCGTTTACTTCAAGAGGAATCGGCTGCTGGGCAGCATGGGTGTGTTCAGGACCTGCGAATACGCGCAGCTTCGAGAACATCTGACGTCCCAGCGGGCCGCGCGGCATCATGCCTTTGACAGAGTGCTCGAGTGCCCGCTCGGGGTGCTCCTTGAGGAGTTTGTCGAGCGGAATGGACTTCAGGTTGCCGACGTATCCCGTGTGATGGTGGTACATCTTGTCCTTCAGCTTGTTGCCCGTCACGCGAATCTTCTCGGCATTGACGACAACAATATAGTCACCCGTATCAACGTGCGGCGTGTATTCCGGCTTGTGCTTGCCACGTAAACGGTGCGCGATCTCGGTCGACAGGCGACCCAGGGTCTTGTTCGTGGCATCGACCACGTACCAGTCGCGGCGCACCTCTGCTGGCTTCGCAGAAAACGTCTTCATAATTCTGATTCTCAATTCAGGGCTGCCAACCACGCACGCAGGAACGTTCGCTGGATTGGCGAAAGGCGCGAAATTCTACTGTAGGCCCCTGACTAATGCAAACAAATCAGGGGCCTTTTTCGGGTCCGCTGCTCAGAAAGCGTATTCGAGCGAGATGGCTGTGTAAGTGTCTGTTTCTTCGAGCAATGGCAACACATCGGTGTTGTGCTTGATGGTGTACGAGGCGACGAGAGCAAGATCACCCAGGAGCTTCGCCGACACAGCCGTGACGGACTCGATGTAGGTGTTCTCGTTACCCGCCTCTGCCGTGAGGTTCTGGCGGAACTCGGCCGTCTCACTAAACAACCACTTGTAGTACATACCGCCGCGGAAGATCGTTTCATCCTCCTTGGTACCGTCCTGCAGGGTTGACTGCCGGGCACCAGCGCCGATTTCGGCGTTCAGCTTATGCTTGTCGGAGTCGATCAGGCGACGACCGTAACCAAGCGTCTGTGAAAACTGTGTATCGAAACCGCCAAATCGGTCCTTGCGCCAGTCCAGGCGCCCGAACAGGAAGTCCTTGTCCGTCAGGTTGCGCTCGCTTTTCCAGCCGAGGTTGTACGCCTCTGCCGTCGTCAACTCGTTCTCCGAGGCGTTGATTGCTGCAGCGTTCGCCAGATGCGCCCATTTTCCGGCCGTGTAGCCGACCTCGAAACCTGAATTCAGGGTCGTATTCTCGGTGTTCCCTGACGTGGCGAGGTAACCCAGGGTGGCCTTGCCTGACCACGGACCCTCAGGTGCATCCTGGGCCATCAGGGAAAAAGGCGCGAGCAGTGCCGCGGCGATGACGAAAGTGCGCAATTTCATGCATGTCTCCTAAGTAAATTCAGTTGTGCTGCCCAAAAAAGGCTGCGAAGTATACGTTGGTGGACGACGCTTCGCT
Organism: uncultured Gammaproteobacteria bacterium; assembly: GCA_963698895.1. GTDB lineage: Bacteria > Pseudomonadota > Gammaproteobacteria > Steroidobacterales > Woeseiaceae > UBA1847. Next base: position 475,836 of record CAVOSO010000008.1, read on the forward strand.
ATAATTTGTCACATGGATACACGACAGCTCACTCCCCTGGACAGACTGCTGGCCAGCGCCAATAACGCCCTGCGCACCGTTGCCACGCCGGCCGGCCGCTCCGCCCGTGAAAACCCGGCCGCCAACATCATCGATGCAGACCTCACCGCGGCGGAGAAGCGCCATGCTGCCGGGCTCATGCGCATCAATCATGCGGGCGAGGTGGCCGCGCAGGCGCTGTACCAGGGACATGCGACCGTGGCCCGGGACAAGAACATTGAGGCGCAGATGCAGCATGCCGCCGACGAGGAATTCGATCACCTCGCCTGGTGCGAGCAGCGCATCAACGAGCTCGGCGAGGATGTCAGCAAACTGAGTCCCTTCTGGTACGCGGGTGCATTCGCGATCGGTGCGGCAAGCGGCATCCTCGGCGACAAGTGGAGCCTCGGCTTTATCGCAGAGACGGAGAAACAGGTGTGCTCCCACCTCGACAGCCATCTCGCCAGCCTGCCATCCGAGGATGTAAAGAGCCGCGCGATCGTCGAGCAGATGCGTGACGAGGAAGAGGAACACGGCGATAACGCGAGAGATGCCGGGGCGGCAGACCTCCCTGCTCCGATCAAGCAACTCATGCGGATGACGGCCAAAGTTATGACAAAAACCGCTTATTGGGTGTGAGATTCGACCAAACACACAAAAAACACGATAAAACACGGACTTAGCTTGCCCTGACCGGCAATCTGTATTAAAAGTAGTGCGCGAATGGGCGAGGGATTAGTAATGCAGACAACAGCGAAAAATCTGAGCGATGTACCGGCGATCAACCGATTTTTGAGTTACTGCCGCGTGCGGACAGTTCCGCAAAAAACGGTGATGATTCATGCCGGCGATCTGCCGGATGTCTTGTACTACATCGTTGACGGTTCGGTCGAAGTCATGATCGAGGACGAAGACGGCAACGAGATGGTGCTGGCTTACCTGAACAAAGGACAGTTCTTCGGCGAAATGGGGCTGTTCTATGAGCAGCCGACGCGAAGTGCCTGGGTACGCACGCGCACCGAGTGCGAAATTGCCGAGATGACCTATCCGCGTTTCCGCCAGATCGCGAGCGAGAGTCCGGGACTGGTCTTTGAACTCGCAACTCAGCTTGCGACGCGACTCGACCGCACCAACCGCAAACTCGGTGACCTCGCTTTCGTCGACGTCACGGGCCGTGTTGCACACGCCATCATGGACCTCTGCAACGAACCGGATGCGATGACGCACCCTGACGGCATGCAAATCAAGGTCAGCCGCCAGGAACTCAGCCGTCTCGTGGGCTGCTCGAGGGAAATGGCCGGCCGCGTTCTGAAGGTCCTTGAGGACCAGGGCCTCGTATCGGCCAGCGGCAAGACGATCGTCGTGTTCGGCGCGCGACCCAACCGCAAGCTCTGATCCCTGACCAAAAAGAATTAGGTGGCAGTCACCTTATTTCTTCTGAAATGCGGGGCCATGATTCTGTTGTCATCCGAAATAGGGTGACTGCCACCTAATTCTTCTAATTCTTTTGGATTTCCGACTTCATTGCCGCGATCGTGGCCGCGTAGTCGTCGCTGCCGAAGATCGCGGAGCCCGCGACAAACGTATCCGCGCCTGCTGCGGCGATCGCACCGATATTGTCGACCTTAACGCCGCCGTCGATTTCAAGGCGAATATCCAGCCCGCTGTCGTCAATGATCCTGCGCGCCTGTCGCAACTTGTCGAGCGCCGAAGGAATGAATTTCTGCCCGCCGAACCCCGGATTTACGGACATGAGCAGCACCATGTCCACCTTGTCGATGACATAGTCGAGCCAGTCGAGGGGTGTCGCCGGGTTGAACACGAGGCCGGCCTTGCAGCCCTGCTCACGGATCAGGCCCAGCGACCGGTCCGGGTGCCTGCTCGCCTCCGGGTGAAACGTAATGTAACTCGCTCCGGCTTTCGCAAAATCGGGGATGATGCGGTCCACAGGGTCGACCATCAGGTGCACGTCAATCGGTGCCTCGATGCCATAGCTGCGCAGGGCATCGCAGATCAAGGGACCTATGGTCAGGTTGGGCACGAAGTGGTTGTCCATGACATCGAAATGCACGATGTCGGCACCGGCATCCAGGACGGCCTTGACGTCTTCGCCCAGGCGGGCGAAATCGGCCGAAAGTATCGAGGGAGCGATTAAGGGTTTCACAGCGGGTCCTTATAAGTAGTTCCTAATATACTCTACCTTATAGAGCGGCGTGCTTTCAGCATTTCATAAGCCCCGCGAACCTCGCGCGTGCGCTTCTCGGCCTCGGCAATTACGTCAGCGCCCGGGTTGCTGCCCGAGATCTTGTCGGGGTGGTTCTTGTTCATGAGTCGGCGGTAGGCCTTCTTGATTTCGTCATTGCTGGAATCGGCCGACACACCCAGCGCCTCGTAGGCGCCACGCACCCGGGCCGCGTCCGCATCGCCGGCCGGCGAGCGCCTGAAACCCTTTTGTGCGCGGATCATCGCCTCAAGCTGGGCCAGCTCGACGCGTCCGATATCGAACTCCTTGCAAATCGCCCAGATGCGGCCACGCTCTTCCTTGCTGAGCGAGTCCTTGGCGAGCGCGACCTCGAGTACCAGGCGCAGAAACAGGGTGCGTTTGGACCCGCTGCGGCCGCTGACACGCCGCACCTCGCGCAGTGTCTGCACAAGCGGAAAGCCCTGAACCTTGCCGTCGTCAAACCACGCGATCGCCCGGCGAACCTGCGCCGGGCTAAGCCCCAGTCGGTGCATGACCAGCCGCGCAGCACGAATCTCGTCCTCCGAGACACGCCCGTCCGTCTTCGCGAGGTGACCCATCGTACTGAACAGGGCTCGCACGAACTCATCCGAAACGCGGGCCATGGACTCCCCCTGACGTTCGAACGCGTCTACGCTTTTCTTGAACCCCCGGTAGAACTGGTAGGCGACCAGCAACAAGACGATCAGGACAAGAGTCTTTCCGAGGATCATATAGGGCAGCATCGTATCGCGACTTGCCGCCTATTCCTATCGCGCGGCTTGCGGGCAAGCGCCATAGCGGCGATCATCGCCACATGAACACCGCTGACGTCCTCTTCGAATCATCTATTCATGAATTGCCCCTGATCGGCCGCGGTAAGGTCCGCGACATTTACAGTGTCGACGATAACCACTTGCTCATCGTTACCTCGGACCGACTCTCGGCGTACGACGTGGTCATGCCGGACCCGGTGCCCGGCAAAGGCGAAATCCTGACGAAGATCTCGCTGTTCTGGTTCCGCATGATGAGCGACATCATCGACAACCAGCTCACGGACCTGACCGTCAGGGACGTGATCAGGGACCCGGAACTCCAGCACCAGCTAAAAAACCGGGCACTCGTCGTAAAGCGCCTGAAGCCGTTGCCGATCGAAGCGGTTGTGCGTGGTTACCTGATCGGCTCCGGCTGGAACGACTACCGGCAAACGGGCCAGGTTTGCGGCATCGATCTGCCTCCGGGCCTGCAGCAAGCCGAGAAACTGCCACGCACCTTGTTCACGCCCGCATACAAGGCCGAAGCCGGCGAGCACGACGAGAACATCAGCTTTGAGAAAGTGGTCGAACTCGTGGGTGAGAGCCTGGCGACCAGGGTGCGCGACGTGTCGATCCAGGTCTACGAACGGGCCGCTGCCTATGCGCTGGAACGCGGCATTATCATCGCCGACACGAAGTTCGAGTTTGGCCTCGACGAACAGGGCCGCCTGTACATTATCGACGAGATGCTGACGCCGGACTCGTCACGCTTCTGGCCCGTCGATGGCTACAAGGTCGGCATCAGCCCACCGAGCTTCGACAAGCAATTCGTGCGGGACTATCTCGAGACGCTCGACTGGGATAAAACCGCACCGGGGCCGGAGCTGCCGGCCGAGATCCTCGAAAAGACGGCCGAGAAGTACAACGAAGCGCTGCAAAGGATGACGCAGGTCCAGGTTTGACCCCCTCTCGGCGGAGTACAATGTCTGCATGATTGCCGCTTTCAACATCAGGCTCAGAGACGTCATCTGGGGTGACGTGCTCTACAAGTACGGCCTCCCGGGTCGCATGGTTGCCGGTGTATTGCGCAACCTGTATGCCGTCTTCAGGGACATTTTCACGGGCCAGCTCACCCTGCGCGCGATGGGCCTCGTCTACACCACCCTGCTCTCGGTCGTGCCGCTCGTCGCTGTCAGCTTCGCAGTTCTCAAGGGCTTCGGGGTCGATCAGGACCTGGAGCAATACCTCTACGGGGTTTTGGAGCCTTTGGGTGACAAGGGCGTCGAGATCACCGACTGGGTAATGAGGCTGGTCAACAATGTCGACGGCAGCGTTATCGGGGGCATTGGTCTCGCTTTCCTGATCTACGCCGCGATTTCCATGGTGCAGAAGATCGAAGAGAGCTTTAACTATGTCTGGTACGTCTCCAAGCCCCGGAATTTCGCAACGCGATTCGTAGAGTACAGCGCCGTGCTTATTGTCGGCACGCTCGCGATCACGCTGGCCCTGCGCACCATCGCGTCGCTGGGCGAAGAAGATATCGTCGTGTCCATGCAGGAAAACACGGTGATGTCGCCGCTTTTCACGCTCGCGAGCACTCTCACCCCCTACGCGGTCATCATCGCGATCTTCACGTTCCTCTACAAGTTCATGCCGAACACCGTCGTGACATTCAAGTCTGCCCTGGTCGGCGGCCTTGCCGGCGGCTTCCTGTGGGTATCTGCCAGCAGGGTATTCGGCGCACTGATAGCCACTTCCACGAACAGGCAGGCGATCTACGCGAGCTTCGCCATTGCGATCTCGGCACTGCTCTGGCTGTACCTGAACTGGCTGATCCTGCTGATCGGCTCGCAACTGGCCTTTTATTTCCAGAATCCGGCGTACATGCGTATCGGCCGCCGCGAACCGCGCCTGTCGAACGCAATGCGTGAGCGCCTGGCGCTCAACATCATGCTGATTGTCGGTAGCGCGTTCAGGGATACGTCGAAGACCGTCAACCTGCGCGAGCTGAGCGCACAATTGCGTATACCATCGATAACCCTGGCGCCCATCATCCTCGGCCTGGAAGCAAACGGTCTCCTGGCCACGGCGGAGAACGAAGAACTGATTCCCGGACGGGACATGGCGCGTATCAAGCTCAACGACATTCTTGCTGTGGTCCGCGTCGACGGTGAAACCGGTTCGCACCGGGAGCCGCAATGGTCGAGCGCGATCACGACGCTGGGCAACAACATCGACTCAGCCGTGGCAACGACGATTGGCGACAAGACGCTGTCGCAGCTCCTTGACGAAACCGAAAGCCCGTAGATCCCGACCCGGCCTTACGCGCCCGCGATCGTCATCTCGGAAACCAGGATCGAACCGCAACGAATGCCGCTGCGCATGTCCTGGTCATCGCCAATCGCGGCTATACGCTGGTACAGCTCCCGGAGGTTGCCGGCGATGGTGACTTCGTGAACCGGGTACTGGATCTCGCCGTTCTCGACCCAGTGGCCTACCGCGCCGCGAGAGTAGTCGCCGGTCACGCTATTGACGCCCTGTCCGATCAACTCCCTGACAAGCAATCCGGTGCCCATTTCACGCAGCAACGCTTCCTGGTCCAGGCCGCCGCCTGGAACGATCAGGTTCTGCGTTCCGCCCGCATTGGCGGTCGTCGTCAGCCCCAATCGGCGCGCTGAATAGCTGCTGAGCACGTAGCCCTGCAATACGCCGTCGGCCACGATATCGCGATCGTAGGTCGCAACACCCTCGCTGTCGTAGGCCGCGCTCGCCATGGCGCCCGGCAGGTGAGGTCGTTCCTGGATATTGACGAAGTCCGGGAACAGTTTTTCGCCCGCGGCATCGAGCAGGAACGACGCACGCCGATATTGGGCGCCGCCGGCGATAGCGCCAATGGCGTGCCCGATGAACCCACGGGCAAGCTCCGGGATGTAAAGAACCGGGGCCCGCGTCGTCTTGATCTTGCGTGCGCCGAGGCGACTTACGGTCTTGCTGGCCGCCGCCCTGCCGACGTCGGCCGCGGCTTCGAGCTCGTCGGCGCTGCGCGACGACGTGTAGTGATAGTCGCGCTGCATCACACCCTCTGCTGCGGCCAGCAAGATGCAGGTGATGCTGTGACTGGTCTTCGAGAAGCTGCCCATGAAACCGTGCGTGTTGCCGTAGGCACGCGTACCCCGGTTCGTCGACACCGTCGCCCCCTCGGAATTGCTGATGCGTTTGTCGGACTGCAGCCCGGCCGCCTCCGCTTCAATCGCGAGGGCGATCGCCGCTTCCGCATCGAGACTCCAGGGGTGATCGAGATCGAGATCCCTGGGATCCCTGCACATGAGCTCGGCATCGGCGAGGCCCGCGAACTCGTCCTCGGCCGTCAACGTGGCGAATGTGCACGCCTTGGCAACCGCTTCACGAATGGCCGCCGGCGACATATCCGACGTACTCGCATTGCCTTTGCGTGAGCCCTTGAACACGGTAATGCCGATACCACGATCATTCGTGTATTCGAGACTCTCGACGTCACCAAGGCGAGCGGTAGCGGACAGCCCGGTGTCCTGGCTTGCAGCCGCCTCGGCCTGGTCGACGCCCCGCTGCCTGGCGTCATTGAGCGCCAGTTCCACCAGGTTTTCCAATTCGGCGCGGTCGAGCGATTCGCGCTTTGCAAGTGTTCCCATATCTTCTGAAGAATCCCTTTGGCTAACTGCCAGTCGGCCCGTCACATGGTAGACTCCCGGCCCCGGGATCGCAGCCGACCGCGGGAGGTACTTTAGCCGGTGGACGATACAAAGCCCAGTAAAAGCGAGAGAAAGCGTACATACCTCGCACTGCAGAAACTCGGCGAGGAGCTCATCATGCTTCGCGAGGCCGACCTGCGGTCTATGCCACTGGGAGAAGACCTTCTCGAGGCCGTCGTCGAGGCACGCCAGATCAAGTCACACGGTGCATTGCGGCGCCAGAAGCAGTACATCGGGAAGTTGATGGGCGCCCTTCCGGATGCCGAACCCATTCGCGCAGCACTCGAGAAGCTGCGTCGTCAATAGCAGGTAATGATAGAATTTCGAAATGAGTATTGATGTCGGCATAATTATGGGCTCGCGCTCCGACTGGGAGACGATGCGTCATGCCAGCGAGACACTCGACGAGCTCGGGGTCTCCTACGAAGTGCAGGTTGTCTCCGCGCACCGCACACCCGATCTGTTGTTCGAGTACGCCGGCTCGGCCGTCGAGCGTGGTCTCAAGGTAATTATCGCCGGCGCCGGTGGTGCCGCGCATCTGCCCGGCATGGCGGCATCGAAGACGCGGGTGCCGGTTCTGGGCGTACCCGTGCAGTCCAAGGCCCTCAACGGCATGGATTCCCTGCTCTCGATCGCACAAATGCCCGCCGGAATCCCGGTTGGCTGCATGGCGATCGGGCGTGCCGGTGCCGTCAATGCGGCTCTGCTGGCGGCGGCCATTCTCGCCAATGAAGACGCGGCCATCGCAAGGTCCCTCGATACATTCCGCAAGAACCAGACCGACAGGGTGCTGGGCGACAGCGACCCGCGCAAGTAACTCATGCGTATCGGAATTATCGGAGCCGGCCAACTGGGCCAGATGCTGGGCTACGCGGCCCGCGATCTCGGCGTCGAGTGCTGTTTCCTGGATCCGTCAGACGCGCCACCGGCCGCAGACTGCGGGGAGGTCATTCAGCGGCCGTTCGACGACGCCGATGCGCTGGCCAGGCTGGCGGCAGAGTGCGACGTCATCACCTACGAATTCGAAAACGTGCCGGTCGCCGCGTTGCACAGGATTGAGGGCAAGGTGCCGGTGTATCCGCCCGCTGCGGCCCTGCGGCACGCCCAGGATCGTCTCGACGAAAAACGCCTGTTCGACCAGCTGGACATTCCGTTGCCGGGATACCGCACGGTCGACACGCGCGAGGATATCCTGGACGCGATCAACGATCTCGGATTGCCCGTGGTCATCAAGACACGCCGCCTGGGCTACGACGGCAAAGGCCAGAGCGTCATCCGCACACTCGACGACGTCGACAAGGCCTGGAAGGCAGTGGGCGGAAGCCCGCTCATTGCCGAGCAGTGGGTCAGCTTCGACTACGAGGTATCGGCCATCGGCGCGCGCAACGTCGACGGCGACATCGTTATTTACCCGCTCAGCCGCAACGTCCACGAGGATGGGATCCTGCGGACATCCTGCTCACCGGTTGATGCGGCGAGGCTCGCCGAGCGTGCCGAGACCTACGTGCAGCGCCTGCTTGGCCACCTCAATTACGTCGGTGTGCTGGCCCTCGAGCTGTTCGTTTGCGACGACGACCTCATGGCCAATGAATTTGCCCCGCGGGTACACAACTCAGGGCACTGGACGATCGAGGGCTCCGCCACGAGCCAGTTCGAGAACCACTTGAGGGCCGTGCTCAACAGGCCACTCGGCTCAACCGAGAGTCTCGGCCATGCCGGCATGGTCAATCTGATCGGCAGCATTCCCGACGCGGCGCGAGCGCTGAAACACGGTGTGTTGCACGACTACGGCAAGGCACCGCGGCCCGGTCGCAAGCTCGGCCATATTACGGTCACTGCAGAAAGCGCCGCCGAGCGCGACGCGCTTGTCGACATAATCAAGCAAAATGTGACCTAGTCGGCAAAGGTACATGAGACAGGGTCATACCCAGATGGCCGAAAAAGCAGGTAAACTCGTTCCCACATGTCGTACTTAAGCCATTTCAACCTCCAGGAACAGCCGTTCCGGCTGACCCCGGACCCGGATTTCCTCTATTGGAGCAAGCAGCACGCTCGCGCCAAGGCCTACATGGAATCGACCATCTGGCTCGCGGACGGATTCGTGGTCATAACGGGTGAAATCGGCTCGGGAAAGACGACACTGCTGCAATCCTTCCTGTCCGAGCTCGACGACGATGTCGTCTACGCGGTGGTCTCTCAAACACAGCTCACGGCCACGCAGTTCCTGCAGGCCGTACTGACCGAATTCGGTTTCAAACCCTTCAACAAGCGCAAGGTTGAGCTACTGGACATGCTCAACATGTTCCTGATCGAGCAGTACTCGCTCGGCAAGAAAGTCGTGCTCATCGTCGATGAGGCACAGAATCTCTCGCACAAGGTGCTCGAGGAGATTCGCCTGATCTCGGGGATCGAGACGCACAAGGAGAAGGTCCTGCGCATCATCCTGGCCGGTCAGCCCGAGCTGCGGGATGCGCTTGATTCTCCGGGCCTCAAGCAGCTCGTGCAGCGCGTTCGCCTGCGTTTTCACCTCGGGCCGCTCGACCGCCGCGAGATGCAGGAGTACGTCGAACACCGCCTGGAAGTTGCGGGCGCAAAGACCCAACTGTTCGAAGAGGATACATTCGACAAGATCTACCGCTATACCGGTGGCGTGCCGCGTCTCATCAATACGCTCTGTGATACGGCCCTGCTGTGCGCCTTCGCCGATGAGAAGCACAAGATCGGGCTGGAGGACGTCGCGGCCGCCGTTACCGAACTCAGCTGGGAAGAGCATGAAAGCAACACGGGCATCCACGAGAAGTTGCAGCAGATTCAACGGCGCGAGGTCAATGACTCGGATGTCACCCGTATCGAGGTACGGCACGACGGCGAGGTTATCGAGGAACTTGCTTTCCCGCTGGGCCGCGTGATCGTCGGTCGGTCCTCGGACAATGAGGTCTATATCAAGAGCAAGTTCGTCAGTCGCCACCACGCGCAATTGGTTAGTGACGAGAACGGTTGCGTTATCGAGGATCTGAACAGCACCAACGGCGTTTTCCTCGGCGAAAGACAGGTCAAGAAATACCGTCTTCGCGACGGTGACGTCGTATCGCTGGGTGTGCACGAACTCGTCTATCACGACCTGCGGCTGCAGGACGAGGTATTTGAAGATCAGCTCGACTCCCGCCCGGACGAGATAGCCGACGACATGGCCGACGACATCGCCGACGACATGGCCGATGAAGAGCTCGAGGATTCACTCGGTGAGGGCGGGACCAACGACCAGGACTCCGCCGTCATCAAGCTGTAGTACGCGGCTGGGTTCAGTAGTCCTGGCGCTGCCCGACGCGGCGATCCGTCACGCGGTGATCGCGCCGCTTCAATAGCACCACGAGTCCGGCGACCAGGCAGATGAAGCCAAAGACGAAGCAGATTGTCGGCATGTACCAGTAATCGAGATACAGCGACAGGCCGAGCGAAACCACCCCCGAGAGCAGGTAGAAGTACGGCAGACTTTCGTAGATTGGCTTGGAAACCCACATGGCACTTCATTCTCCATAGCCGGAGGCACAAGTAAAGTACCCAGAAAACGAAAGACCCGGCCTAGGGCCGGGTCTTGTGTACTTGTCGCTCTTTCTAAGCCCTTGATTCCGGCTCAGGAGCGACCGACTCCGAACAGACCCATAATGCGCGAGAGTATCGACTCCGACAGGCCGTCTACAGCCAGATCGGGCTCGAATTCCCCGGCATCGCCGCGTAATCCCTGCACGAACTGCTGGGAGTTGGCGTCCATGTCGAATTCTGTGATTGTGTTTTCGAATGCCATCGTCGTATCCCTCCTTAGAGATACGACAACTCTACCCGCAAGATATGTTGAATGAAGTGAGATAATTCACACTGTTGACCGTGAAGTCGCAGAAATTCGGCTTATGTGAAATTGCCGGCGCCCGCTATGCCGTCCCGCCGACAGTCAACTCGTCGATCTTGAGCGTCGGTTGTCCAACACCCACAGGCACCGACTGCCCTTCCTTGCCGCAGGTTCCGACGCCGGTATCGAGTTTGAGATCGGTGCCGACCATGGAGATCTTGTGCAGCGCTTCGGGACCATCGCCGATCAGCATCGCGCCCTTAACCGGTGAGGTGACCTTCCCGTCTTCGATCAGGTAAGCCTCGCTGGCAGAAAACACAAACTTGCCTGACGTGATGTCGACCTGGCCACCGCCGAAGTTCGGCGCGTAGAGCCCTTTCTTGACGGAGGCGATAATCTCGGCCGGATCGTGTTTGCCGGCAAGCATGTAAGTATTGGTCATGCGCGGCATGGGAATGTGCGCAAATGACTCGCGTCGTCCGTTGCCGGTGGGTTGAACACCCATCAGGCGCGCATTCAGCTTGTCTTGCATGTAGCCGCGCAGAATGCCGTTCTCCACGAGCACCGTGTTCTGGCCCGGCGTACCCTCGTCGTCGACCGACAGCGAGCCTCGGCGATTTGGGATCGTGCCGTCGTCGACGATCGTGCACATGTCCGACGCCACTCTTTCGCCGATTTTGCCGGTGAAAGCCGAGACGCCCTTGCGATTGAAGTCGCCTTCGAGCCCGTGACCCACGGCCTCATGCAGCAGGATTCCGGGCCAGCCGTTGCCGAGCACGACCGGCATGGTGCCAGCCGGCGCGGGCTGTGCCTCGAGCTGCACAATCGCCTGGCGTACCGCCTCTTGTGCAAACTCAAGCGGGAGGTTGCCGTCAAGAAAATAGCTGAGATCTGCCCGGGCACCGCCCCCGGCGTAGCCCTGCTCACGGCGCCCACCCTGTTCGAGAATCACGCTCACATTGAGGCGAATCAGGGGGCGGACGTCGGCCGCCATCGTGCCGTCCGAGGCTGCGATCAGGACCAGGTCCTGACCGCTCGCCATGCTGATGATGACCTGTTCGACACGCGTATCGAGGGCACGCGTCGCCGCGTCCAGTTCGAGCAACAACTGTGTCTTCTGGCCATCGTCGATACTGGTTGTAGGATCCGACTGCGGATAGAGCGTCGGTGCGTCACTCCGCTGCCAGGCCTGCACACGCCTGTCCTGCCCCTGGCGGGCGATCGCACGTGCAGCGCCGGCCGCGGACTCAAGCGCAGGCATCACGAGCTCGTCGGAATAGGCGAATCCGGTCTTCTCGCCACTATTGGCGCGCACACCGACGCCCTGGTCCAAACTGAAGCTGCCTTCACGAATGATGCCGTCCTCCAGCGTCCAGCTCTCCTGGCGGGATACCTGGAAGTACAGGTCCGCGTAGTCGACACCGCCGCGCATCAGGCGGCCAAGCGTGGTTGACAAGGCATTTTCGCCCAGCCCGGCAGGCTCCAGGAGGCGCGTCATCACTGCATCGATAGAGGGGTTTTTAGTCAAAGCAATTCCGCTAGTGTTTGGCCGTCATACCAGGCGCCGGTTCGCCAGGGCCGGAAACTCACTGCGGAGTCGCGTCGGCAACCCGGGGTCGACATCGGCAGCGACCACACAGTTGCCCTTCGCCTGTTCCGCCAGAATCCGGCCCCAGGGGTCGCAAATCAGTGAATGTCCGAACGTCGAACGGTCGTCCGGGTGCAGGCCATATTGCCCGGGTGCGATGACATATGCCAGATTTTCGATGGCGCGGGCACGCAGCAGCGTATGCCAGTGAGCCTCGCCTGTGGTCTGGGTAAACGCCGCGGGCACCGTGAATATCGTCGAGCCGGCGTCCACGAGCTGCCGAAACAACTCGGGAAAGCGCAGGTCGTAGCAGATCGTCAGGCCGATACGGCCTGCCGGCGTATCGACCGCGACGACCTCATCGCCCGGATACATGGAATTCGATTCGCGGTAGGACTCCTGCCTGTCCACCAGGTCGACATCGAACAGGTGAATTTTCCGGTACAGGGCTCGGGCATTGCCCTCTGCGTCGTAAACCGGGCACGCTCCGTAGACACGTTCGTCAGCGATGCCGGGTGACACGAGTGGCATGCTGCCACCGACAAGCCACACCCCGTATTGCGATGCGGCCGCGGCCAGAAACGCCTGGATGGGGCCGGCGCCCGGTTCTTCGGCATGCCTGGCCTTGTCCTTGCCGCGTTCCGGCATTAACGCGAAATTCTCCGGCAAGACAGCCAGTGAGCAGCCGTCCGCTGCGGCCTCGCCAATGAGTCGCTCAGCGAGGGCCAGGTTGGCCGCCACATCGGGTCCACTGTTCATTTGAATCGCCGCTACGCGCATGTCACTCCTGCTCCGTCTCGCTGAGGCATCCGGCCAGCTCGCCGTAGCGAACGAAGGCCTCCGAGTCGATCGAATCGATGGCGGGTTCTTCCCACGGCCCGGAGATGCCGTAGTACACCTGGCCAACCGACTGCAGCGGTTTCTTGAATATCTGCGAGAAGATCAGCATCGCGGCCGCCCCTGGCGGCCCACCGACGACCGCCCCGACGATGGGCAGGGTATTGCCGACATTCGCGCTGACGACGGCCCCCTGCTCGTACACGCTATTGGCGAGGTCGACCTGGCCGACGACGCCGATCATCGCCGCGGGGCCGTCCAGGTACATGTCGCAGGTCGAGGCAACGCCGTCGGCCACATCGAAGCTGCCGATGATCGTGTCGTATCGGAATCCCTTGTTGAAAACGTCCCGGAAATCGAGTGACAGGCGTCTGGGCAGGGCGACGAAACTGACCAGGCCCAGCATTCGGCCGGCGCCGGGCTCCACTTCCTCGAGCGAGCCCTTCTCCAGGCGCATCTGCACCTCGCCATCGAGCACGTCGAGGAAGCTTGCACGCGGCCCGCCGCCCCAGCTCAGATCAAAGACGACGCCCATCGACTCGCCGCTAATGCCCTGCGCGAAATCCAGTTGAGCCAACGTCGTCCGGACATCCTGGCTGTTCAGTGTCGCCATGACGTAGGTGCGGCTGCCCAGCGCCTCATTTTCATCGGCAACCCAGCGACCGGCACCGACAATACCGAAAGACGCGTCCGTGGCGATCAGCTTCCGGGTTTCCAGGCCGTCTTCGGTGCGCACGAGCGTTGCCTCAACGGCACCGAGGTAGCGATCACCGAGAATGAACTCCTCTGCCTTCAGCGAAATCGGCGGCAGGTTTCTTGGATCGAGCGTCGAATCAGAAGGTGGCGTAATGTCATCGCCCGGCAGACGCAGGCGCTTCATCTCGACGATCATGGCGCGCTCGGAGCCAAAGTCATAAGGCACAAAAACGGAGCCGGAAACGTCCTCACCGTCGATCTGAACCAGCCAGTCGTTCGCGCTTCGGTCCAGACGTACATGGTGGTTCTGCAGGTGCTGGCCAATGGCAAACAGGTCATTGACGGAGAGGTCGATCGAGCGAATACGGTCCGCGGCACCGACATTCCTGTTGCCACTTCGAGAGAGGTTCAGCCAGTCTTCGAGGCGAACCGTGCTGGTCTCACCGCGAATATGCAGCCCGCGCGTCTCGGCCGATGGCATTTCGCCCGGCCCTGCCAGCAATACGCCGCGCTCGAAGTCCCAGGCATCCTCCGGCCTGCTGAACGACAAATGCCAGGACATCCCGTTCGCGGCCTGGCCCACGCTCTCGATCAGTTCGCCTCCGGGCATGAACCGCAGCTCCCCGGACAGTTGCATGGCCTGGTCTGCCGGCTTGCCGACGGGTTCCGGCAGGTCGAGGGACAGCCCCTCGAGCGACGTGTCGATCTCGATCGCGAACGGCCGCGGCACTTCCGCGCCGCCACGCGGGAACAACACTCGCGCCGTGTAGTCAGTCGCACCGTCGATCAGTCCCTCGAGTGGCACGCCAAGATCCTCGATAACGGCCCGCGACGTTAGCGGCCCGGTCACGGTCGCAATCGCGAACAGGCTCGGATCCTCCGACCGGCTGATGGCGATATCGACTTCCCGCCCGAGAAAGCGCCCGCCCAGATTGTCGCTTTCCAGGTAGTCACGCGTAATGCTCACCTCGCCGATCAGGTCCTCGACCGGCGCCGGGAACCCGTCTATGCGCAGCGAGCCATTGTTGCTCCGCAGGACACCGTCGATGGTCGCATCGACCGCGCGCCTGAGCGGTACGACCAGATCGAACTGGAACGAGGCTTCACCATCGACCGCAACGCGTTCGAGATGCCCTCCAAGCAGTGCGTTGAGCCGGCTTTGCAGGGCGTAGTCGTGCATCGTGCGCAGCGTGCCCGTGGTCAGAGCCTTGATCGACAGCACCGGATTCAGCAGGTCGGGAATATCGATCTCCGAATCCACCGAGGCATTGCCCAGGCTGAGCGAACGATTCTTCACGGAGTACAGGCGGGTGTTGTCGAGAATCATCTCGACATCAGCCTGCTCGATCGCCGGCCAGTCAGGGTGGAATTTCAAGGTTACGTCGCGTGCCGATCCTTCGATCAGCAGGTTCCCCCCTTTGCCTCGGAAGAACTGCTTGTCGAGTACGCCGTCCATGCGCAGCGTGCCACGCGCAACGGAACCCCTGACCAGGGCTGTCTGCAGCCAGTTCTTGAGTTTCGGCTTCATCTGTTTGTGAGGCAGATAGGGATAAACCTTCGAGATGTCGCTGACGCTGAAAGAACTGGTGTATTCGATGTACGGTGCCCTGTCCCTGTAAACGGTCAACTCGCCGCTGCCGCGACTTTCGAAGATCGCGTTGGCCAGGCGCACGCTGTCGGAGGTAAAGCGTGTCAGCTCATCGTTGTTGCGCCAGATGATCATGCCGTTCAGGACATCGATGTCGACCGGCTTGTCGAATACCTGTTGCAGATCAAGGAGCAGATTCCGTGACCGAACCTCGATGCGGCCACCCGGGCGATCGCCATTTATATGCCCTGAGAATCCGCGGATACCGGGACGTTTGCCACTGGCGCTGAAGCCCACATCCTCGAGATCGACAGAGACGTCAAAGTACGGTACGTCGCTGCCTGGGTCCGAAACCGTAAGCTCCAGGTCTCGTACCTCGCCGCTGGGCGCGAGGTTCTCGAGGAACTCACGCTGCGTCTCCGGCAGTAACGGTAACAGCAGCGAACTGTCGTCGAGGTTCAGGTAGGAAGCGCGCGCACTGAGCACAGCGAGTTCCCCGTCGGTGTCGTTGTTTGCCTCGGCGCGCAACGACGACGCTGGCCATTCGCGCCCATCGGTTGCGATGCGGAAGTTCTCGGCAGCCACGAGCCAGCCCTCGAACGATCGGTCGAGTTCGAAGCGCCCGGACAGGTTGAAGACCCGATCTTCGACCAGGGATACGTCGTCGAGATCGAGGTTGACCGACGCTTTGCTGACGCTTTTCCCCGAAAGCACAAGCGAGACGTCGACGTCACCGTTGCCGGACAGGACCCGCCCTTCGAGGAGCGGATGGAAATTCGACCACCCCGCCAACTCGACGTTGTCACCCTCGACCGTCAAGTCCCAGCTGCGTTGCTCTTCGGCAATATTCAGCAGGCGTGTGGCCGACAGGCTGATGCCACGACCGAGCGCCACCGGCGGCCGGACACTGGCGTCGAGTGCGATACGGTTTCTGTCGATGCTGACAAGTACTCTGGGTACCACGAAATACTTCGGCCGCTCGTCGCCGGGCTGCAGGAACCGGATCTCGATGTCCTCGCCAACAACTTCCATCATGCCAAGGCCTTGCGATCCGCCGGCTTGCGCGGTGGGCAGCTCCTCGAGCGTGCTTCCCTGGATCCACCACTCGCCACTCTCGAGTTGGCGAATCTCGATACTCGTCTCGCGGATCACCACACGGTCAACGACAAACGCCTGGTCGAACAGCAGGCTGCTCACCGAGATGCCCACGCTAACCAGCTCGGCGGCGATCACACGCGTCTGGTTATCCGGGCGAATCAGCTCGGTATCGTAGAACTCCAGTTCGGGTCCGCTCAGGCCCCAACGCGCGTTCATGCCCGAGAATTGCACGTCCATGCCGATGGCGCTGCTTGCCCAGGTCTCGATGTCTTCCTGGTATTCCGGCAGGCGCGGCAGGAAGAGTCGAAACAGCCCGACAAGAATAGCCAGCACAATCACCAGCGCCGCCGCGGAGTAGCCGGCGAGCTTGAGCAATTTTTTGAAGAACTGTTTCATGTGTTTTTAAGTGCCTACATCAACACGACGTCGAACTGGTCCTGCAGGTATAACGACTCCGTCTGCAGGCGAATCGACTTACCGGTTTGCTCTTCGAGTTCAGCCAGGCTGCGCGCCTGCTCGTCGAGCAACAGCTCGATGACCTCCTGGCTGGCCAGTACCATGACTTCGTCAAACTCGAACTGACGGGACTGCCGGATTATTTCGCGGAAGATCTCCAGACAGGCCGTTTCGGCGGTCATGACGAAGCCCCGCCCGGAGCAGGCCGGGCAATCTTCACACAAAATGTGCTGGAGACTTTCGCGCGTTCGCTTGCGTGTCATTTCAACGAGGCCCAGTGGTGACACGGGCGTTATCTGGTGCCGTGCATGATCCCGCGACAAGGCCTGTGTCAGTGCGTTCAGCACGCTGTCCCGATGGTCGATCTCTTCCATGTCGATGAAGTCGATGATGATGATGCCGCCAAGGTTCCTGAGGCGCAGTTGCCGCGCGATGGCGACAGCAGCCTCGAGATTGGTCCGGTAGATGGTCTCCTCGAGATTGCGATGACCCACATAGCCACCGGTGTTGACGTCGATCGTCGTCATGGCTTCGGTCTGGTCGAATATGAGGTAACCGCCGGACTTCAGCGGAATGCTCCGGTCCAGCGAGCGCCGAATCTCCTCCTCGATCCCGTGCAGATCGAAAATCGGCCGCCGCCGCTGGTACAGCTCGATATCCGCTCTCTCTTCCGGAAGAAACGTTGTCGCAAATTGCTGCATAGCCTCGTAATCGCTCTCGGAGTCGACGAGGACGTGCTCGACATCGTCAGTCACCATGTCGCGCAAGACACGTAATGGCAGTGACAGGTCCTCATGCACCAGTGTTTTTACACTGCTCTTGCTAAACCGTTCCTTGACGACCTCCCATAATTTGAGCGAATACCGCAGGTCCGACTCGAGTGCCGACCTGTCGGCGCCCTCCGCCACAGTCCTGACGATGGCGCCGCAGGCGAGATTCCTCTCGGCCAGCAATTCCTCGACCATGCGGCGCAAGCGATCGCGCTCGTCTTCGTCCTCGATGCGAGCCGAAATACCGACGCTGTCGCTGCGCGGCAGCAATACGAGATGTCGTGAGGGCAACGTGATGTAGCTGGTCAGCCGTGCCCCCTTGTTGCCCAGCGGATCCTTGACGACCTGCACCATGATCTCGTCGCCTTCTTTTACGAGATCGCGGATGCTCGGCGCGTCATCGTCGTTCGCAGGCGCGCTCGGCTTGGCGATGTCTGAGGCATGCAGGAACGCCGTACGCTCCAGGCCAATGTCAATAAACGCAGCTTGCATGCCCGGCAGGACTCGCAGGACCCGCCCTTTGTAGATGTTGCTGATCAGGCCACGGCGCGCGGCACGCTCGATGTAGACCTCCTGCAGGACGCCATTCTCAAGCAACGCCGCACGAACCTCGCTGGGCGTCACGTTGATCAGGATCTCTTCTTTCTGGGATTCGTCCGTCATCGCAATCTGTCAGGTCATCACGCCGAGGCCGGCTTCTTGCAGCAGCGCCACGGTTTCGAATACGGGCAGCCCGACAACGCCGGAATAGCTGCCCTCGATCCGCTCGACAAATACACCGCCCAGACCCTGGATGGCGTAGGCGCCGGCTTTGTCGCAGGGCTCCCCACTGTGCCAGTAAGCGAGCGCTTCGTCGCGGCTGATTTCGCGAAAATACACATCCGTTTCCGACAGCGCCGTGCGTACGCCGTTGGCACCGGCGAGCGCCACGCCCGTCAGTACCTTGTGACAGCGGCCGGAGAGCGCCGCCAGCATGGCGAGGCAGTCGGCTTCGTCAAGCGGTTTGCCAAGGGTTCGCCCGTCAATGACGACGGCCGTATCCGCGCCCAGGGCGAGGTCTCCGGGCTCGACAGCGGCCGCCCTGGCCTTCGCGACAGCGAGCCGCAAGACCATCTCACCCGGCGTTTCGCCGTCGAGCGGCGTCTCGTCTACATCGACGGCGACGACCGTGAACGCGAGGTCGAGGGACGTAAGGATCTCGCGGCGGCGCGGCGAAGCGGACACGAGATGCAGCAGCGGTCGAGTTCTCATTAAAGTACGGTCAGGCGCGGTGATACGGGTGGCCGGTATGCAGCGAATGGGCGCGATAGAGCTGCTCGGCGAACAGGACGCGTGCCAACCCGTGGGGTAATGTCAGCTGCGACAAGGACCATGTGAAATCGGCGCGCTGCTTCAAGCGGTCCGAAACGCCGTCGGGACCGCCGATGACGAAACACAGATCGCGCCCGTCGATCTGCCAGTCCGACAACTTTCCCGCGAGCGCCTTACTCGTCAGCTGTTTGCCGCGCTCATCGAGCAGGACCATCTGCTCCGCCTGCGCGAGCTTGCCGAGAATCAGCTCGCCTTCGGCTTCCATGGCCTGGCGTGATTTGTCGTTCTTGTTGCGGCGCACGGCGGGTATGACGTCGAGGCGGAACTTCCATTCGCGCGGAATACGCTCGGAATAGGTGCCGAAGGCCTCGTCCACCCAGGACGGCTGGCGATCACCAACGGCCAGTAGTCGAATATGCACGGCTCAACCGTCGGTCGCCGCCGCATCCCCGCTCGGACGGATCGACCAGAGTTTTTCGAGGTTATAGAACTCCCGCACCTTGGGCAGCATGACGTGCACGAGGGTGTCCTGGAGATCGAGCAGCACCCACTCGCCCCCTTCCTCGCCCTCGATGCCGATAGGCCGGCGACCCGCCGACCTGGCTTTCTCGGCAACGTTGTCGACCAGCGCTTTGACATGGCGATTCGATGTGCCGCTCGCAACAACCATGTAGTCCGTCATGGGCGTCATGTCGCGGACGTCGAGACGCACGATATCCTTACCCTTGATGTCGTCCAGGGCCTCTACGACCAGGTCTGCCAGTGCTTCGCTGTTCATGCGTGGTTCTCTGTAATGCTCAAACTCTGTCTCCTCCAGGAGCGGACCGCAGTCCGCAACAGTCAATAAATTCGCGATTCCAGGATCGCGTCGCGAACCTGGTCGGGCATGAGAAACCGCGGGTCACGACCGGCGGCAATCAAATCCCTGATTTCCGTCGACGCGATTTCGAGTTGCGTAACCGCGTGTATGTGGATGCGTCCCAGTGTCGAGCCGTGCAGGTCATCGACCCGATGCGTGCCAAACTCACTGATGAGCTCACCCAGGACACCGATGTCCGGCGCTTTCCACCCTGGCCGGTGGGCGACGACGATATGCGCAATATCGAGGATCTCTTCCCAACGGTGCCAACCAGGCAGCCCGAGAAACGCATCCATACCCACTATCAGACCCAATGAACGGTCTGGAAATTCCTCGCGTAGCGACGCGAGCGTATCAACCGTGTAAGACGGCCCGTCCCGGCGGAGCTCGCGATCGTCGGCAATGAAACCCGCCTGCCCCTGTATGGCCAGCTGCACCAGGCGAAAACGCTCTGCGGCGCTCGCGTACGTGATGCCACGATGCGGTGGATCGCCACAGGGCACAAAGCGAACCTCGTCGAAGTCCAGCGCCTGCAACATCTCAAAGGCGGACCGCAGGTGGCCATAGTGCACCGGATCGAAGGTGCCGCCGAAAACGCCGATAGGCTTCATGTGCGGGCCATTCCGACAACGATGTCAGTCGCCATCTGCCACGGATCGCCGTAGCGTTGCCCTTTGGCTGCGGCGTCAGCACGACCGCTGGCCTTGAGCATTCGATGAAAGGCGCCGCGCTGGTGGCGGCCGATGCAGCTACGCAAGAGGCCCTGGCGATTGTTCCAGACGCGTGCCGCTTGCATGGCGCTGCCCAGGTCCGTCCCCTGGCGCACGGCATCGTCGAGCATGGCCAGCGTGCGCAACTCGCGTGTCAGCGCCCACATGACGATAACGGGTTCGACCCCTTCAGCCCTGAGTCCGCCGAGGATTTTCACCGCGCGCCGCGCGTCGCCTCCGAGCGCCGCATCGGCGAGCTGGTAGACATCGTACCGGCTACTGTTGGCCACAGCCCTGCTGACGTCCTCGGCCGTCACCTTGCCTGCGCCCAGCAACAGCCGCAGTTTTTCGATTTCCTGACCCGCCGCAAGCAGGTTGCCCTCAACGCGATCGGCGATCAGGGTCACGGCATCGCGTTCGGGCTGCAGGCCGGCCTGGCGCATGCGGTTCGCGATCCAGCCCGGCAATTCACGAACACCGATCGGCCAGACAGGCAGGCTGACACCCTTCTGGTCCAGGGTCTTCGCCCACTTTGAATTCGTGCCGCCACCGTCGAGCTTCGGACCGGTGACGATGAACAGCAAGTCGGGACCGGCTTGCTCGACAAGGTCGACGATGGCCTGCCCACCCGCGCGGCCCGGCTTGCCCGTCGGCAGGCGCAGTTCCACGATGCGTTGTTCGGCGAACAGCGACAGGTTACCCGTCGAAGCGGCAAGGGAATGCCAGTCGAATCCGGTTGTCGCGACATGCAGTTCGCGGGTCCCGAAGCCCCGCGCCCTGGCCGCGTCACGAATCTCATCGAGGGCTTCGGATACCAGCAGGTGCTCGTCGCCGGTGACGAGGTAGCAGGGAGCAAGCGAGTTCTTGAGATGTGATGAAAGCTGGTTAGCCCGAATCTTCAAACAAGCTGCTCCATCGCTATGGACTCGCCTTCGAGCAGGACCGGGATGCCATCATCGACCGGGTAGACGCGTTTGCCGTCGTCGGTGACCAGGGCCTCGGTCAGGGGCTCCGCAAGTTTGACACCACCCTGCGTCTCGAGCGTGCCTGCCTCGATGGCGGCATTGACCTTCTCGAGTTTGTCTTTCTTCAGTACAGACAGGCCCTTATGCGTAACCGGGCAGCGCAGAATTGTTAGCAGACGTTTATCCATGGCGCTTATTGTAGCGCCTCAGCCCTGCTTCAGCACGGTTGCGAGCTCCAAATTTCCGCTGTTTTCTGCGGCGAGGATGGCCGCCGGCAGGTCGTCATAGCGGGGCTTGAAGTTGGCGTCGATGAGCCGGCAGCGCATGATCGCCTTGAGCGCAGGAACGTGCTCGCCATGCGCCAGCGCATCGTGAATATAGTCCTGGGCGAAGAACATGGCGTGCTGTTTTTGCTCCCAGCCCAGCATGCGCTCGAAATACCAGGCCCACGCAGCGGCAGGATCCGGATCTTTCTCGATCTCGCCGAGGATATGTTTGAAGCCGCCTGCGCGATTGTCGCGACTGATGAAGCCGTAGGCGTGGGCCAGAGCGGCAACCCTGGTCTTCTCGATATCCGCCGAAACCTCGAACTCTGTTTTTTCGAGAGGCGCGTGTATATCGACTTCGTCAAACAGATCATACGGCGCGATGAGGGCACCGGTCACAGAGAAGAACGAGAACCACAAGAACGTCTGTACGAGATTGGCGAGCAAGAACGGCAGCCCGTCGCTCAGATGCGCAAGCCAGACGATAATGGCAAGGTAAGCTGAGGCGAACAACAGAGCGTGGCCACAACGCCCGATGAGGCGAAATATCGCGACCGGGTTGAGGCTCTGTAGCGGCGAGCGGGTAATTGCCAGAATCGACAATGACGCTGGCAGGAACAGGCTGGAGACGAGCAAGGTGACAACGGCCCATGCGGCACCGAATGTTCTTCCTGCCATCACAACCGCCAGCAGGAACAGCGCTACGAGGACCACAGGGAAAAGCGTCCAGGCGTTGCCGAGCAGACTGAAGAAATCAATCCCCGGGGTTTCGGGCTTCGCACCGCGCGCCCGTGCCTCGAGCACAATCATCTGGAAACGCAGCACGGCAATCGAGATGAAGAACAGGAATACGAGGCCGAGCACACCACCCCAGAGCGCGAATGAAGTCAGAACCCAGAAAAACAGCAATGGAACCAGTACTGCCGATTCCGTAAGTGGGTAGAAGATGGCGCGAACAATGTCACTCGGCTTCATGCTGCGCCTCGGTCGATCCCGGCACCGGATCGTAGCCCGAGCCACCCCAGGGATGGCACCGACCGATGCGTTTCAGCGCAAGCCAGCCTCCCTTGAGCGCGCCGTGAACCTGCAGCGCCTCGATCGCATAGCTCGAACAGGTGGGCTGGTAGCGGCAATTGGAGCCCAGCCACGGGGAGATCGCCAGGCGATATACGCGCACAAGTCCGATCAACGGCCTTGCGAGCATCCGGCTGACGGCATTCGGCATCAGGCCGCCTCGAGCGCCTCGGTTGCGAAGCGTCGAATCGCCTGGAGCATCGAGCTCAGGCCGTTGCTGCGTGTTGGGCTCAGGTGGCTCTCGAGCTGCAGCGCCGTGACGAAGTCGGGTGGCGTATCCAGTATGTCCTGCGGATAGCGGCCGCTGTACAGGCGCAACAACAGCGCGATCAGGCCGGAGACGATGGCCGCGTCACTAATGGCGCGAAACTCCAGCCGGCCGTCTTTCTTGTCGGCCACGAACCATACCTGTGACTGGCAACCGCGGATGCGATTTTCTTCCGTCCGCAATTCATCGGGAAACTCGGGCAGGCGCCGCCCCAGGTCGATCAGGTACTGGTAGCGGTCCATCCAGTCTTCGAACAGTTCGAAGTCGGCGATGAGTTCCTCTTGCGCCTGCGCAATTTCGTTAGTCACAATCAGCTCCGCCGCCAGGTCGTGCCATCGGGCCCGTCCTCGATCGTAATACCCATCTCGGTAAGCTGGTCACGGAAGCCATCGGCCGCCGCCCAGTCTTTGTTGGCGCGGGCCTCATTGCGTTTCGCGATGAGCGCTTCGATGTCATCGGAGGCAACGTCACCACTCACGTTCCCCGCGAACCAGTTCTCGGGATCGTGCCCGAGCAGGCCCAGCAGGTCACCCGCCGCGTACATCTGTGCCGCCAGCGCTTCCATCTCGGCAGGATCATTGGACTTGTTCAGCGAGCGTGCCAGCGCGAAGAACTCGGCCATTGCCTTGGGTGTATTGATGTCATCCTCGAGCGCCGCGACAAGTGCCTCCGGCACCTCGGCGGCCGCCCGCGCTTGCGCGGACACCTTGACCCCACGCACGGCACCGTAGAGGCGATCCAGCATGCGGCGGGCGGACGCGAGCGTTTCCGCCGACCAATCCAGTGGCTGACGATAGTGCGCACTGAGCAGCGCGAGGCGGATGACTTCGCCGGGAATCGTTTCGATCAGGTCGTGCACGAGCAGGACGTTGCCCAGCGACTTCGACATCTTGGTTTCATCGATGCTCAGGAAGCCGTTGTGCAACCAGTAGCGCGCAAACGGCGCGCCGCCGTGGGCGCAACTCGACTGTGCGCATTCGTTTTCATGATGCGGAAAAACGAGATCCTGACCACCGGCATGAATGTCGATCGTGTCGCCGAGGTGCTTTTCCGCCATGGCCGAGCATTCGATGTGCCAGCCGGGCCGCCCACGGCCCCACGGGGAATCCCAGCCGGGAACATCCGGTGTCGAGGGCTTCCACAACACGAAGTCCTGGGCCGCCTTCTTGTAGGGTGCGACTTCGACCCGGGACCCCGCGATCATCTCGCGCAAATCCCGCTTGGACAGCTCACCGTACTTCTTGTGCGAGGCTACGTCGAACAGGACATGACCCTCAGCCACATACGCGTGGCCTGCGTCGATGAGCTTCTGGATCATCGCGATCATGACATCGATATGCTGCGTTGCATGCGGCTCGATGTCCGGCGGCTGCACGCCCAGCGCGCCCATGTCGTCGTTGTAGGCCTTGGTGAACTTCGCCGTTATCTCCCCGATCGGCTGGCCGGTTTCACCGGCCGCAGCGATGATCTTGTCATCCACGTCCGTGATATTGCGTGCGAAGGTCAACGTGTAGCGTCGTCGCAGGATACGCGCCAGCAGGTCGAATACGACGGCTGGCCGGGCGTTGCCGATGTGCGCATAGTTGTACACGGTCGGTCCGCACAGGTACATCGTCACCTTCCCCTCCTCGAGGGGCTCGAACGGGACTTTCCTGCCCTTAAGGGTGTCATGTAACTGTATGGTCATCGTTCCTGGGTCCGGCCGGTCAAAAAACGCAATCATAACAACATTGATGAGCGCTGCTATGCTAGGTATTCTTCCCGCCCCTGTTTTTTTCGAGATTTCGCAATGTCAGGCGCCCCCGTCCGCTTCAAAGACCGCACCTCCATCGAACAGGTTGAGGAAGGCAATGACCTTGCGCCCAAGTTCGACGAGCGCGGGCTGATCACGGTCGTAACCACCGACGCCGACAGCGGCGAACTCCTGATGCAGGGTTATATGAACTCCGAGGCCCTGCGGCTGACCATCACCACGGGCGAAGCCCACTATTACAGCCGCAGCCGCCAGGTCCTGTGGCACAAGGGCGCGACCAGCGGTCTCGTGCAGACAGTCCGGGAACTGCTGGTTGACGACGACCAGGACTGCATCTGGTTGCGTGTCGATGTCGCGGGGGGTGCCAGTTGCCACGTAGGCTATCGCAGCTGCTTTTACCGCAAGGTACCCGTCGCCGGCGATTTCGAGGCAAGACAGTCCGGGGGCCACGTGGCGCTCGAATGGACGGAAACCGAGAAAGTGTTTGACCCGGACGAGGTCTACGGCGACGCGCCGAACCCGACGATCCTTTGAATCAGGCGTACGCGGGTGTCGCGTAGGAAATCGGCGATTTCTTCGAATCGCTGAAGGTCACAACCTCGTAGCTGGACGCGTCGGCAAGCATTGCCCGCATGAGCTTGTTGTTGAGGTCGTGGCCCGACTTGTAGGCCCTGAGTTCGCCGATCAGGCTGTGGCCCAGCAGGTAGGCATCACCAATGGCATCGAGAATCTTGTGTATCACGAATTCGTTCGAGTAGCGCAGGCCATCCTCGTTAAGAATCCTGTAGTCGTCCAGCACGATCGCGTTGTCCATGCTGCCGCCCAGCGTCAGGTTTCTTTCACGCAAGGCCTCGACATCGCGCAGGAAGCAGAAAGTGCGTGCGCGGCTGACCTCCTTCAGGAACGACGTTGACGAAAAATCGATGGTCGCCTTCTGGCTGAGCTTGTTGAACACGGGGTGATTGAAGTACACCTCGAAGTTCACCTTGAAGCCATTGAAAGGCAGTAACTCAGCCCACTTGTCGCCGTCTTCGACCCGCACCTTCTTCTTGATACGAATGAACTTCTTTGCGGCATTCTGTTCTTCGATGCCGGCCGACTGCAGGAGGAACACGAACGGACCGGCGCTGCCATCCATGATCGGCACCTCGGACGCGGAAAGATCGATATTGATGTTGTCGATGCCGAGGCCGGCCAGTGCCGACATCAGGTGCTCGACCGTAGCCACCTTGACACCGTCTTTCTCCAGCGTCGTGCCCAGCATCGTCTCACCGACCAGTTTCGGGTCAGCAGGAACGTCCACGGGATGATCCAGGTCCACACGCCGGAACGTGATGCCCGAGTTTTCGGCGGCCGGTCGCAGGGTCATGTAGACCTTCTCGCCCGAGTGCAGGCCGACACCGGTTGCCCGGATCGTGGTTTTGAGAGTGCGTTGTCTCAACATGTCGCGCGCAAGATTACCATAATGAGCAAAAACTCCACAAGAATTAGGCTGTTAGCGAACAGGCGTGACAGGCTCATGAAGAGTCGGTGTCCAGGGGAAAGAAGGGACCGACCCGGGGTTACCGGGTCGGTAAAGCGGAGGAGGTTCCCGCCGGTGAGTGAGTAGCACCGGGGGTCGCATCCCTTCCTCGTCAGTCAGCCTGGCGTCGCAGGAATGCCGGAATATCCAGCAGTTCTTCCTGTAATCCGCCCTGCCCCAGACCGTCGCCCACGGCGCGTTTGCGCTGCACCGTTGGCTTGTCCAGCGTGTGGTAGTTCGGTTCGGCCTGCGCCTCGGTCCGACGCACGATACGCATTGGCGACTCGGCGTTTGCGGCATTCTTGCCAAGACCGGTGGCAACGACCGTCACGCGAATGCGATCGGTCATGTCCGGATCGATCACCGTACCGACGACGACCGTGGCGTCGTCCGAAGCGAACTCCTTGACCGTCCTGCCGACTTCCTGGAACTCACCGATCGACAGGTCCATGCCCGCCGTGACGTTGACCAGAATGCCGTTGGCTCCTGCAAGATTGATATCTTCAAGCAGCGGACTCGAGACGGCCGCTTCGGCCGCTTCGCGAGCACGGTCTTCGCCCTGCGATACGCCGGTACCCATCATTGCCATGCCCATTTCGGACATCACGGTGCGCACGTCGGCAAAGTCGACGTTGATCAGGCCAGGACGCGTGATGAGTTCGGCGATACCCTGCACCGCTCCCTGCAGTACCTGGTTGGCTGAGCGGAACGCATCCAGCAGTGTGGTTTCTCCGCCAAGCACGGTAAGCAGTTTCTCGTTCGGAATTGTAATGAGCGAGTCGACGTATTTGCCAAGCTCGCTGATACCATGGTCTGCAATCTGCATGCGCTTGCCACCTTCCATCAGGAACGGCTTTGTCACGACCGCAACGGTCAGAATGCCGAGCTCCTTGGCCACCTGCGCAACGATCGGTGCAGCACCGGTTCCGGTACCGCCACCCATGCCCGCCGTGATGAACAGCATGTCCGCGCCCTCGATAACCTCGAGAATGCGATCACGATCTTCCATCGCGGCCTGGCGACCGATATCCGGGTCCGCACCGGCGCCGAGACCCTTCGTGATATTGCAACCGATCTGCAGCGAGGTCCGTACGCGCGACCCCTTCAGCGCCTGCGCATCGGTATTGGCACAGATGAAATCCACGCCCTCGATACCGGCGTCGACCATGTGGCTGACGGCGTTACCGCCGCCGCCACCGACACCGATGACTTTGATAACAGCACTTTGGCTGTGTGTGTCCATTAGTTCAAACATTGAGTCTTCCTCCGCTTTTTGACTTTCCCTGTGGGGCACTCACTGCAAACCCCTTGATTAACAAAAAAAATAAATTCCTAAAAATGCCCCTGGAACCACGACTTCATGCGATCCCAGACTTCTCCCAGGTTGCCGCCGATCGGCGTGCTGCGGCGATCGCGCCGGGAGAGATTTTCGTTTCCGTACAAGAGCAGCCCGACGCCCGTGGCATGAATCGGGTTGCGAATGACTTCTGTGAGGCCATCGATGAACTGGGGCGCACCGAGCCGTACCGGCATGTGAAAGACCTCTTCGGCCAGTTCTACCGCTCCCTCCATCTTCGCGCTGCCGCCGGTAATCACGACGCCCGCCGCTATCAGTTCCTCGAAGCCGCTGCGACGCAGCTCATCGCGCACGAGGCCGAACAGCTCTTCGTAGCGAGGCTCGACGATCTCGGCGAGTGTCTGGCGTGCCAGCCTGCGCGGCGGCCGGTCCCCAACGCTCGGCACCTCTATCGTCTCGTCAGGATTCGCGAGTTGCGACAAGGCGCAGGCGTACTTGATCTTGATCTCTTCGGCGTATTGCGTCGGCGTGCGCATCGACACCGCGATGTCGTTGGTCACCTGGTCACCTGCGATCGGGATAACGGCCGTGTGCTGGATCGCGCCCCCGAGGAACACGGCGATGTCCGTAGTGCCTCCGCCGATATCGACGATGCAGGAACCGAGTTCCTTTTCGTCATCCGTCAGCACGGCGTAACTCGATGCAAGCTGTTCGAGCACGATGTCGTCGACCTCGAGACCGCAGCGCTGCACGCACTTCACGATATTCTGCGCGGCGCTTTCTGCACCGGTCACCATGTGAACCTTTGCCTCGAGACGAACGCCCGACATGCCAATCGGTTCGCGGATACCTTCCTGGCTGTCGATCAGGAATTCCTGCGGGAGGATGTGCAGGATTTTCTGGTCCGCAGGTATTGCGACTGCGCGGGCCGCGTCGATGACGCGATCGACGTCCGACGCGCTGACTTCCGTATCGCGAATGGCGACGATGCCGTGCGAGTTCAGGCTGCGTACGTGGCTGCCGGCAATACCCGTGTAGACCGAATGAATATCGCAGCCGGCCATGAGTTCGGCTTCTTCCACCGCACGCTGAATCGAGTGCACCGTCGACTCTATATTGACGACGACCCCTTTCTTCAGTCCTCGAGAAGGGTGCGAGCCGATGCCGACGACTTCGATGTTGCCTTCGTCGTTGACCTCGCCGACGATCGCCACCACTTTCGAGGTGCCGATATCGAGTCCGACAATCATGTTTCTGTCAGGCCGTTTTGACATTCACTCCGTTCCTCTGGACGCGAGTAACTTGCGTCCTTGCTGATTCGGTTCGGCAACAGGCGTCTTCTCGCCGCCGTTCCAGCCAATGGTGAAACCGTTGCCGTACCGCATGTCGACGTACTCGATATCCGCGGCACGACCCGTGATGATGTTGGCGACGACGTCGAGAAACAGCTCCGTGCGCTCAGCCACGTCACGTCGTCCCAGCCGAATCTCGATACCGTTCGAGAGCGTCATTTCCCAGGAGCCACGCGCATCGAGATGCACGCGCCGCAGGTCGAGGCCAAGCGGGATAAGCTTGTCGCGCACCTCGAGATAGCGTTTTGCGACTGCCGCGGAGCTATCGTCCGGTCCGCTCAGGCGCGGCAGCTCTGCCGGGATGTGACGCGCCTCGGTCACAAATAGTTCGCCGCGCGTGTTCAGGAGTCCGCGCTCGCCCCAGGTGGCGGCCGGAACCTGTTCCGTCACGGTTATCGAAATGCGGCTCGGCCAGCGTCGTGCAACACGCGCCTGGTCGATCCACTGCAGCGCCACGATGCGGTCCTGAATGTAATCGAGATCGGCACCAACGAATCCCGCGTCGATTTCGTCGCTGATCGCTTCCTCGATCTGCAATGCGGTTACGCGCTGGAACGGCCCACTGATCTCAATCGATGAAATCCTCCGATCGAGCATGGTCATCGTGAGTTGATAAGTCGCTACGATGATGCCGACAGCGACGAAAGGCGCCACGATACGGCCGATCCGGATCCTGGGCATCTTGAAGGTCGTAGCCTTCTTCTGCTTGCGACGTCTGGCTTGCTTACGTGCCATGCCCAACCTCCGTCTCGAAACTCGTCTCGAGGATTCGCCAGCAGAGCGTTGCGAAATCGATGCCGACCTTTTGCGCCGCCTTCGGCACAAGGCTGTGGCTCGTCATCCCGGGCACCGTATTGACCTCCAGGACAAGCGGCTGTTTGTCGGCGCTCTTCATGAAGTCGACACGACCCCAGCCGGAACAGCCAAGCTCATCGAACGCAGCGAGGGACAGCTCGGCGTATAGCGCCTCTTCGGCGTCCGATTCCGTGCCGGGACAAATGTACTGGGTGCGATCCGATTCGTACTTCGCCCGGTAGTCGTAAAACACGCGCGGTGTCTCGATCCGGATGCTTGGCAATGCCCTGCCCTGCAGCACGGCAACCGTAATCTCCTCACCGACGATGCAGGTCTCCAGCAGAACCGTATCGTCGTACTGCAGTGCGACTTCTACCGCCTCGTTCAGCTCACTGCGTTCGAACACCTTGGACATGCCCACACTCGAGCCCTGCCCCGACGGCTTGACGATCAGGGGGAAGCCCACCTGCTCGGCAGCCACCGACGCCTCGTCGAGCGTGTTGACCGCCGCGTAGTCCGGCGTCGGTATGCCGACCGCCCGGAACAGGTGCTTGCTGCGAACCTTGTCCATCGCCAGCGCGGATGCCATCACACCACTTCCGGTGTACGGGACCTGCAGCCACTGCAGGAGTCCCTGCACCGCGCCGTCTTCACCGCCCGGCCCGTGCAGGGCAATCCAAACGCGGTCGAAGCCCGCCGCCGCAAATTCGGCCAGTGAATTTTCGGCCGGGTCCCAGGCATGCGCGTCGACACCCTTCGACCGCAAGGCCGCGAGAACGGCACCACCCGTGTCCAGGGAGACGTCCCGCTCGCTGGATTGCCCGCCGAGCATCACGGCAACGCGACCAAAATCTGCGGCATTGGTAACGGTCATTTCGCCACCTCGCCAACGATGCGCACTTCGTGCCTGAGCGCCACACCGTGTTTGTCGAGCACGGTCTGGCGAACGTGCTCGATCAGGTTCTCGATATCCGCAGCCGATGCGCCGGCCCGATTGATAATGAAGTTTGCATGCTTGGTTGAAACCTCGGCGCCACCAATGCGATATCCCTTGAGGCCGGCCGCCTCGATCAGGCGCGCCGAATAATCGCCCGGCGGATTCCGGAACACGGACCCGCAACTCGGCAGGCCGAGCGGCTGTGTCTTCTTGCGGCGCTCCAGCATCGTCTTCAGCGTTTCCATGCTGGGCACGACATCCGGATCGAAGCGCAATGTTCCTTCGATGAACCACTCGTCCGCGGGACCTTTCACACTGCGGTACCCGACCTCGTACTCCTCCGGTGCGCGCTCGCGAATTTCACCTCGGCGATCGATCGTGCGGACCGACTCGACGCGCTCCCAGGTCTCGCCGCCGTGTGCACCGGCATTCATCGCCAGGGCGCCGCCAACCGATCCGGGAATACCTGCGAAGAACTCCGAGGGGCCGAGTCCCCAGCGAATACACTGGCGTGCCAGCTGTGTGCATGGCACTCCTGCGCCGGCACGCACCCGGAACTCATCGATCCGCTCGAGCTGACGCAACATCTTCGTCGCGGAGATAACCACACCCGGCAGTCCGCCATCGCGTACCAACAGATTGCTGCCGACGCCGTACCAGAAGATCGGTGTCGCATGATCGAGGTCCGCGAGAAAGGTCGACAGGTCATCGATGCTTTCTGGAATGAAAAATACTTCGGCCGGACCGCCAACTCGCCACGACGTATGGCGGCTCATCGGCTCGTCATAGCGCAGTTCACCACGCGCACTGAGATTTCGTTCCAGCGCCATCATGAATGCACCTTCAGCATCGGCCCGTTGGCGAGCAATTCCGGCAGTGAATGCGCATAGGCGCCGATATCGCCGGCCCCCATCGTCAGGACGAGGTCGCCGTCGGCCAGCACGCCCTGGAGCACACCGGCCAGATCCTCGAGATGCTCGACGAACACGGGCTCAACAGCGCCGCGCGTGCGCACCGCCCGCGCCATGGATCGTCCGTCGGCGCCCGGGATTGGATCCTCTCCGGCCGCATAGACATCGAGCAAAACGAGCGCATCGGCCTCCGACAACACCGACGCAAAATCGTCCATGAGATCGCGCGTGCGCGAATACCGGTGCGGCTGAAAAACGAGTACCACCCGGCGCTCGGGATAGCCCGCCTTGGCAGCCGCCAGCGTCGCTGCAACCTCGGTCGGATGATGCCCGTAGTCATCGACCAGCATGACCTTGCCGCCACGCATCCGTACTTCGCCCAGGCTCTGGAAGCGACGATCGATGCCTTCGAACTTCTCGAGCGCGGCCATCACGGCGGCGTCACCGATCTGGAGCTCGTCAGCGACGGCGATAGCGGCCAGCGAATTCCTGACGTTGTGCATGCCGGGCAGCCGTAATTTCACACGCATGACCTGGTACACGCTCTGCGTGTCGCCGAGGGATTTCTCCACCTTGCCGGACCGCACCACATCGAACTCGGTTACGTTTTCGTTGAACTCGATATTGACGGCCCTGATGTCAGCCTCTTCGTTGGTCCCGTAGGTCGTCACGGAACGACCGATATCACCGAGAACCTCGTTGACGCCCGGATCGTCGGTGCACACGACGGCCAGCCCGTAAAACGGCAGGTTGTGCAGGAATTCGATGAAACCCGCCTTGAGTTTTTCGATGTCGCCGTCGTAGGTCGACATGTGGTCGGCATCGATATTCGTTACCACGGCCAGCATCGGCTTCAGGTGCACGAACGACGCGTCACTCTCGTCGGCTTCGGCGACCAGGTAATCGCTTTCACCAAGGCGCGCATTGGCATCCGCGCTCTTCAGGCGCCCGCCGATAACGAACGTCGGGTCGAGCCCGCCCTCCGCGAGTACGCTGGCAATCAGGCTCGTGGTCGTCGTCTTGCCGTGCGTTCCGGCAACGGCGATGGAGTAACGGAAGCGCATGAGTTCAGCCAGCATCTCCGCGCGCCTGACAACCGGCATGCGCTGCTCTCGCGCCGCAGCCACTTCGGGATTGGTTTCATCGACCGCGCTGGAAACGACCACGGCATCAGCATCGCGAATGTTGTTGGCAGCGTGGCCGATGAATACAGTCGCGCCCAGGCCTTCCAGGCGCTTTGTCTGTTTGTTGCACTTGAGGTCGGAACCTTGCACGGCATACCCGAGACTCAGCATCACTTCGGCAATGCCCGACATGCCGGAGCCACCGATACCGACGAAGTGCACAGTGTGGATTCGACGCATCTTCTTGATCATGCAGCGACTCCCGCCTGCTCGAGGCAGATCTCGGTAATCCGGTTCAGCGATTCAGGAACCGACAGTGCGCGCGCTTTGGCCGCGCGCTCCTGCAGCCCGGCCCGCGACTGCAGCCAGTCGCGCAGCAACTCGGCCAGGTAGTTCGGGGTCAGTTCCGGCTCGGGGATAATCACGGCCGCGCCGGCGTCGGCCATCGGTCTTGCGTTGGCAGTCTGGTGATCGTCAACGGCGCCCGGATACGGCACGAAAAGCGCCGGTACGCCCACGGCACAGAGCTCGGCGACCGTCAGGGCACCGGCCCGGCAGATGACGAGATCCGCCCAGCCGTAGGCGTCAGCCATATCCTCAATGAACGGCAACAGCTCGACGTCGACGCCGTGCTCGGCATACGCATCGGTCGCGATATCCAGCGTCCGCTCGCCGCACTGGTGACGGACAATCGGGCGCACGTCGGCATCCAGCAGGGCCAGCGCGGCCGGCACCGTGCGGTTCAATGCGAGTGCACCCTGGCTGCCACCGAGCACGAGTACTCGCAGGGCGCCCTGGCGAGTGGCGTAACGCTCGTGCGGCGGGGCGAC
The DNA here is from genome assembly GCA_963698895.1 of uncultured Gammaproteobacteria bacterium. Lineage (GTDB taxonomy): Bacteria > Pseudomonadota > Gammaproteobacteria > Steroidobacterales > Woeseiaceae > UBA1847. The sequence continues at coordinate 509,412 of CAVOSO010000008.1, forward strand.
GGCGGCGATAGCCTCGCGCACCGGGTTGCCGACGGTCACCGCGTCGACATCAGGATTAAAACTGCCCGGGAAGGCTTGCAGCACAACCCGGGCAAGACGCGCCAGAAGACGATTGGTCATGCCCGCAGCAGCATTTTGCTCATGAATGACAAGGGGTCGCCGCGTCAACCAGGCGGCAACACCGCCGGGGCCGCTCACGAAACCACCCATGCCGAGCACCGCTGCGGGGCGGCGACGGAAAATGACGGCGAGCGACTGCAACAGCGCCCAGCCGATCTGAAACGGTGCGACAAGGACCGCAAGCGCACCTTTGCGGCGCAGGCCCTTGATACTGATCCACTCGATGTCGATGCCGGCTGCGGGAACGATGCGCGATTCCAGCCCGCGGTGCGTGCCGAGCCAGACAACATCGCGTGCTCGCGCTTTCAGGGCATGGGCAACAGCAAGCGCCGGGTAAACATGCCCACCGGTGCCGCCGGCCATAATGAGGATCGGTCGCGTACTCATGTCTTACGACGACCTCGTTTGCGGTTGACAGGCTTCGCATCGACGACGAGCTCATGATGAACGCGCAGCAACAGGCCAATGCAGATCATGGTGATGATCAGGCTGCTGCGTCCATAACTGATGAGCGGCAGGGTCAGGCCCTTGGTTGGCAACATGCCCATGTTGACGCCGACATTGATAAAAGCCTGCAATCCCAGCCACGTTCCGAGACCGATGGCGATGTAAGCTTCGAACAAGCGCTCGGCATCGTGGGCACGCAGGGCGATCCTGAAAATCCGCCACAGCAGCGCGAGGAAAAGCCCAATCAGCACCAGTGACCCGAGCAGGCCGAACTCCTCGGCAAACACGGCGAAAACGAAATCGGTGTGTGCCTCGGGCAGGTAAAACAGCTTCTGCACGCTCTCGCCCAGCCCGACGCCGAACCACTCGCCGCGGCCAATGGCAATCAAGGACTGCGTCAGCTGAAAGCCCGAATCGTAGGGGTCTGCCCAGGGATCCAGGAAGCCAGTCAGGCGTTTCATCCTGTAGGGTGCGGTAATCGTCAGGGCGACAACCGCGAGAACGGCCGCCGTGAAGAAAACAACGAAGTCACGTATGCGTGCGCCGGCGACGAACAACATGGTCAGCGCAGTCGCAAGCAGCACAACGGCCGCGCCGAAGTCCGGTTCCTTGAGCAGCAAAATGCAGGCCAGCGTCACGACCAGCATCGGCCGCAGGAATCCTACGAACTCCTCGCGCACGGCCTTGTTGCGCCGCACAAGGTAGCCGGCCAGGTACATCAGGAAACAGAGTCGTGCCGGCTCCGAGACCTGCAGATTCATGAATCCGACACGCACCCAGCGCGTACTGCCATTGACCTCGTAGCCAATACCGGGCACGAGCACCACGGTGAGCAGCGCAAGCCCTGTCAGCAACAGCAACGGGCCAAGGCTTTGCCATACCTGCATGGGTATGAACAGACATATTGCGCCCGCGACGCCGCCGATAGCCGCAGCCAGCAATTGCCGTTGAATATAGAAGAAGGGATTGCCTGCCGCATTGTCAGAAATCGAAATGGACGCGGACGCCAGGATCACAAAGCCACCGAGCAGCAGCGCACCGGCGATGGCGAGCAACACGGGATCGAGCTTCAGCTCGGTCTTCAGCCTCGCGGGAAATGGCATGATCATCGACGAGCTCATCGCTTCAATGCCTCCACCGCGTCGACAAACGCATCGCCGCGCGCCATGTAGTTGTCGTACTGGTCGAAACTCGCGCAGGCCGGCGCGAGCAGCACCGTGTCGTCCGCCTCGGCGCAGGATGCAGCCATGTGCACGGCCGACTCCATGTTCTCGGCAAAGTGCACCGGCATGACGGTGTCGAGTGCATGTGCGATTTTTTCCGCGTCCTCACCGATGAGTACGGCGCCACGCAACTTGCCTTCTATTGCCGCAGCCAGTTCGCTGAAGTCGCCGCCCTTGCCGAGTCCGCCGGCCACGAGCACCAGCATGCCGTCGACCGATTCGATCGATGCAACGGCAGCCGCAACATTGGTCGCCTTGGAGTCATTGATGTAGTCGACGGCGCCGATCCGCGCAACGAACTGCATGCGATGCGGAAGGCCCGGGAATTCCACGAGCACCTGCAGCATCGCGCCAAGGTCGAGGCCGAGCAGTTCGCCCGCAGCCAGTGCCGCGAGCGCGTTGAGCTGGTTGTGCGTGCCGTAGAGTGCCAGGTCACGTACGGCAAGCAGCAGGGTCTCGCCGCATGCCAGGAATTTTTCGCCATCCTCTTCACGAATGCCGTACTGGTCCTCACCGGGCGCGTCCAGCCCGAAACTCAACGTTCGTCCACAGTGCGAAGCTTTTTCCCGGGCCGTCGCGTCGGCGCGATTGATGACGGCCGCATCCACGTCCCGGAACACGCGGTACTTGGCCGCGCGATACTCATCTTCGTCCGCATGCCAGTCGAGATGGTCGGGTGAAACATTCAGTAACAGCGCGACCTCGGCCGGCAGCTTTTGCGTACGTTGTAACTGGAAGCTCGACAGCTCGAGTACGTACAGGTCCGGTGTATCTTCTTCGAGCAGGTCCAGCGCGGGCACACCGAGGTTGCCACCGGCAAGAACGTTGCGGCCGTCCGCCTTGCACATGAGGTAGAGCAATGTCGTTACCGTGCTCTTGCCATTCGACCCGGTCACCGCGACAAACGGTTTGGCCGCGTCGCGCGCGAACAACTCGATGTCCGACACGATCTCGATGTTCTTCTTGCGTGCTTTCTTGAGCAACGTGTGGCTGTCGGGAATGCCAGGAGACGCTATGACCCGCTTGACCGACTTTGGCACGCTGTCCTTGCCCAGGCGCAGCTCCGCATCGGGCCAGATCTGCTGCAGCTCATCGAGCCCGGGCGGCTCTTTGCGGCTGTCGTAGAAGATCGCATCTGCATCGTTGCGCTTCAGGTAGCGCGCGATTGACAGGCCCGTGGCGCCGAGGCCTACGACCAGATCCTTGTCTCTGTTTCGCTGCGCCACGTTCATCGGATCTTCAGACTCGCGAGGCCGATCAGCACGAGGATGACCGTGATAATCCAGAAACGAACGATAACCTTGGGCTCCGCCCAGCCCTTCAACTCAAAGTGATGGTGCAGCGGTGCCATGCGGAATACGCGTTTTCCCGTCAGCTTGAACGAAGCGACCTGGATAATGACCGACAGTGTCTCGACCACGAATACGCCGCCCATGATCGCGAGCACGATTTCCTGCCTGACGACGACGGCGACAGCACCCAGCGCCGCGCCCAGCGACAGGGCACCGATGTCGCCCATGAACACCTGTGCGGGATAGGTGTTGAACCAGAGGAAGCCAAGTCCGGCACCGGCCATCGCTGTGCAGAATACGAGGATCTCGCCGGTGCCCGGCACGTAGGGAATGCCGAGGTAATTCGAGAAATTCACGTTGCCAGTGACGTACGCGAAGATACCCAGCGCGCCACCCACGAGGACGGTCGGCATGATCGCCAGGCCGTCCAGGCCATCAGTAAGGTTCACCGCATTGCTGAAGCCAACAATAAAAAAGTACGTCACGACGACCTGGAACATGCCGAGGGGTATAGCCAGATCCTTGAAGTACGGAATCAACAACGACGTCTGAACGTCGTCTGTCGCCGTAACGTACAGGGCGACTGCGGCAATGAGGGCCGCAGTAGACTGCCAGAAGAGCTTTTGCTTCGCCGAGATGCCGGCGGGGTCTTGCAGAATCAGTTTCTTGTAGTCATCGACGTAGCCGATGACACCGAAGGAAAGCGTGACGAACAGGACGATCCAGACATAGACGTTCTCGAGGTTCGCCCACAACACGGTGCTGATCGAAATCGCCGCCAGAATCAGCGTTCCACCCATGGTTGGCGTGCCCGCCTTCAGGAGGTGAGTTTCAGGACCGTCGTCACGCACGGGCTGGCCAAGCTGATTGACCTGCAGGCGCTTGATCATGCGCGGGCCGATGATGAACGAGATCAGCAGCGCCGTCAGGGCGCCAAGGATCGCACGCATCGTCAGGTAATTGAAAACGTTGAAGCCGGATTCGAACTGGGCGAGGTATTGTGTGAGATAGAGCAGCACGATCAGGCCTCGCTTCTCGCGGCTTCAGGTTCCCGCAGCGCATCGACAACGCGCTCCATGTGCATCGACCGTGACCCCTTGACGAGCACGGTAACGTTACTGCTCATGCCTTCGCACAACTCGTCGACAAGTGCATCGACAGACGCGTACCAGCTCGCGTGCTCACCGAATCCTTCGGCGGCGCTCGCGGCGAGATCGCCGTACGCGAACAAGCGGTCTACACCGCTTGCCCGCGCGGCTTCTCCAACCTCGCGATGCAGCTCCGCCGCATCGTCTCCGAGTTCTTTCATATCGCCCAGTACCAGCCAGCTCTCACCAGGCAGAGAGCCCAGGAATTCCGCAGCGGCAGCCACCGACAACGGGTTGGCGTTGTAGCTGTCGTCGAACAGTGTTGCCTCGTTGATGCCGCGGAGTGGTTGCAGGCGGCCGCCAACGGGATTGACGCTTTCCAGGGCAGCACGGATGTCGTCCAGGCCGATATCAAGGACGTGCGCAACGGCCGCGGCAGCGCAGGCATTGCGGACATTGTGAATACCAACCAGCGGCAACGTTACTTCGACACTCTCGCCGTAGACATGCAGCTTGAAGCGAGTGTCACTCGGCCCCGGCGTGATGTCGTCGGCACGGACATCAGCCGTTTCCGCGAAGCCGAAACTGACGCAGCGTATATCCCTGACCCGTTCCGTCCAGAAATCGAAATATCGATCATCGGCATTCAGCACGGCCGCCCGGGGCCGCTTTTCGCCCTGCAGGATCTCGCCTTTCGCCCGGGCAACCCCGTCGATCGAGCCGAAACCTTCGAGGTGTGCTGCGCCCGCATTGGTAATCACGACAACGTCCGGCCGCGCAAGCGCTGTCAGGTAGGCAATTTCACCGGCGTGATTGGCGCCCATCTCCAGGACCGCGTAACGGTGCGACTCGTCGATACGCGTCAGCATCAGCGGCATGCCGATGTCGTTGTTGAGATTGCCATGCGTCGCGAGCGTCGCGGCATGCCGTGACAGGCAGGCAGCGATCAACTCCTTGAGTGTCGTCTTGCCGTTGCTGCCGGTAACCCCGACAACCGTCACATCATGTTCACTGCGCCAGGCTGCGCCGAAACGGCCCAGCGCTTTCCTGGCATCGTCGACCATAATCTGGGCGATGCCCGCGTCGACCTGTTTGCTGACGACGGCTCCGGCCGCACCCGCTTCCATCGCAGTCCGGACGTAATCGCGACCGTCAAAATTGGGGCCCTGCAGCGCGAAGAACAGCTCGCCTTCCTGAATCTTGCGGGTATCCGTACTCACGCCTGCAAACTCGCGGTCCGTACCTTTGAGCGCGCCCTGCATGCGGTCAGCCGCCTGTTTCAACGTGGCAATCATGCAGCCCCCTTCCTGGCATTCAGAGCCGCCTCGGCAATCGCATAATCCGAGAAGGGCCTGCGCCGACCAGCGATTTCCTGGTAATTTTCGTGGCCTTTGCCCGCAATGAGCACGACGTCGTTATCCGCCGCGTGCTCGATTGCCCAGGCGATGGCCGCTGCACGGTCGTTGATGATCGTCAGCTTGTCTCTTTGCGTCAGGCCGGCAGCGATATCGTCAATGATGTCCGCGGCATTTTCGGAACGCGGATTGTCGGTCGTAGCGACGATATAGTCGCTGTGCCGTTCGGCAATCGCGCCCATTTGCGGTCGCTTGCCGGCGTCGCGATCACCACCGCAACCGAACACGCACCAGAGTTTGCCGCGGCAGTGCGCATGCAATGCCCGCAATGCAACCTCGAGCGCGTTGGGTGTATGCGCGTAGTCGATATAGACAACGGGGCCATCCATGGCCACGCGCTGCATTCTTCCTGGCGGAGCACCGACCTGCGACATGACGTCGCAGGCCGTGTCGAGCGGCACGCCATTGTTCAGTAGTTGCGCCAGGACCAGTGCGGCATTGGCAACATTGAAATCGCCGGGCAGCGCCAGGGAAAATCGGCCATCGCCCCACGAGCTGCTGAAGGCAATCTCCGAGCCCGAATCGGTCGCCGCAACAGAGCGCACGAAAACGTAAGGACGCCCATTGGCAACCCGATCAAACTGTGTCGATACGATTATCACATCCTGGCCGCACATCGACGCGAGCTGCGTCCCGTACTCATTGTCGAGATTGACGATGCGCGCCCCTGGCTTGCATTCGAGAAAGAGACGGGCCTTGGTCTCGAAGTACTCGCGCATGTCGGCGTGATAGTCCAGGTGATCACGAGTGAGATTGGTGAACATCGCCGTGGCGAAGCGCACGCCATCTACGCGGCCCTGCGCCAGAGCATGCGATGACACTTCAATCGCGGCTCGCGTCGCGCCCTGCTCGACAAAGTCGGCCAGCCTGCCGTGCAATTCCACGGCGGCCGGTGTCGTCATGCCTTCGGCACCCTGCATATCGTCGATGCCGTAGCCCAGCGTACCGAGATAGCCGCAGCGCTCGCCCAGAATCCGGCCCGCCTGGGCGACCATCCACGCAACCGTCGTCTTGCCATTCGTGCCCGTGATGCCGACGACATCGAGCTGTTCGGATGGCCGACCATAGAATCGATTCGCGATCTCGCCCAGCTTCGCTGCGAGATCAGTGACAGCGATCATCGGCAGATCGACATCTGTCGGCGCTGTTCCGGTTGATGCGTCCCAGGCGATTGCACAGGCGCCTGCGTCGCGCACCTGATGCACGTAGTCGAGGCCGTGTGAGCTGATGCCCTGCACGGCAAGGAACAGGTCGCCACGCTGCAGAGAACGACTGTCGCTTGCGATCCCCGCCACCGGAATCGCGGGCGCCTCGGCGAAGCCCCGCAACAAGTCGGCGAGAGTCGGTGACGAGATCACGTGTTCAGCCGGCATGCTCATTGCTTCTCCGGCGAAGTCGCCATCGCCTGCATGACGCTGCCGGGATCGCGGGCTGGCATTGCGTCGGGTGGCACCGCCAGCAGACGCAGTGACTCCGACATGACGTCGGCGAACACAGGCGCAGCGACATCGCTGCCGTAATAGAGCTCACCGCTCGGCTCGTCGATCACAACGACCGTCGCCAGGCGCGGGTCACTCGCCGGCGCCATTCCGGCAAAAATCGAAATGTACTTGTCTTCCGAGTAGCCGCCCGTCGCGAATTTCCAGGCAGTACCGGTCTTGCCGGCAATGCGGTAGCCGTCCACGGCAGCCTTCGTGCCGGTGCCGCCCGGGCGGACAACTTCTTCCAGCATGCGGCGCACGGCTATCGCGGTGTCCGCGCCGACAACCTGCTCGCCTTCGTTCGGCTGCTCGAGCGCAACGAGTGAGATCGGGCGCATGATGCCGTCGTCGCCGATCGCCGCGTACGCCTGCGCGAGCTGCAGCGGCGTCACCGAGATGCCGTAGCCGTAGGCCAGGGTCGCCTGGCTGATCGGGCGCCAGTTGCTGTAGTGCGTCAGCATCCCGGCGGACTCACCGGGGAAGCCGCTGGTCGTCAGCTCACCGAGACCGAAGTGCGTCATCGTGTCCCAGAGCTGGTCCGGCTGCAGCGTCATCGCGAGCTTCGTGACGCCGACGTTGCACGAGCGCGCGAGAATCGTTGTCAGGCTGACGCGTCCCAGGTTTCGCGTATCCTCGATCTTCTTCGGACCGACGATGACAAAACCGGGCGCCGTATCGACGATGCTGCTCGGGCGGTACTGGCCGCTTTCGAGTGCCGCTGCGACGACCAGCGGCTTGATGCTCGACCCTGGCTCGAAGATGTCGGTGATCGCACGATTCCGATAGCGCTCGGCAGAGAACTGCGATCGATCATTCGGGTTGTAGGTCGGCTGGTTGACCATCGCCAGGACTTCACCGGTCTTCACGTCGAGCACGACGATCGACCCCGACCTCGCGTTGTGCGACTTGATCGCGGCCTTCAGCGTGCGATACGCGAGATACTGCAGGCGCAGATCGATGCTGGTTCGGAGATCCTTGCCGTGATGCGGTGGCCGGATACTCTCGACGTTTTCGATCGAACGGCCCAGGCGATCCTTGAGGACGCGCTTGGCACCCGACTCACCTGCGAGCCAGTGATTGAAGGCGAGCTCGAGGCCTTCCTGGCCTTCGTCATCGATATTCGTGAAACCGACGAGATGCCCGGTCACTTCGGATGCCGGGTAGTAACGCCGATATTCGCGCTGAATGTTGATGCCCGGCAGCTTTAGCGCCAGCACTTCCTCTGCCTGTTCCGGGCTGAGGTGGCGCTTCAGGTACAGGAATTCCTTGTCCATGCTGCGGGTGATGCGGCGCATGAGCATTTGCGAATCGATATCGAGCGCACGCGCCAGTTTCGGCACGCTGTCTACTGCCGGCGCGAATTGTTTCGGGTTGGCCCAGATCGAATCGACGGGCGTGCTGATCGCGAGCGGCTCACCGTTGCGATCGGTGATCGTGCCACGATGGGCGGAGATCTTTTCCGTACGAAGGTGCCGGGTGTCAGCCTGCTGGTTGAGAAAGTCCTTGTCCAGGACCTGCAGATGGACAGCACGACCAACCAGCGATGCGGCAACGAGTCCGAAGAACACCGTCACCAGCGTCACCCTGCCCGTGAAGCGTCGGGCAGTTTGCTGTTTTGTCTCTGCGCCGCGTGTCATGGACGTTCAATTACAAAGATTTCCGTAGCTTCAGGACGCACGAGCGACAGATCGTCTAGCGCGACCTGCTCTATCCGTGCATGTTGAGCCCAGGTGCTCTGTTCGATTTGCAGCTGGCCCCATTCGATATTCAGGTCGTCGCGCTCGTGTGTGAGTCCTTCGAGCTCGACGAACAGTTTGCGAGACTCGTGTTTTGTGTAGACGAGCGCCATCGCGCTCACGACGCATACGATGGCGAAGACAAACACGAGCAGAAATGGATGCTGTTTCGTCGCCATCACGTCCGCTCCGCAATGCGCAGGTGTGCGCTGCGCGCTCGTCGGTTCAAGGCAATTTCCGACTCGTTTGCACGAATCGCCTTGCCGATTACTTTCAGCTTCGGCTGAAACTCCTCGGGTACGTTCGGCATACCGCGATACTGCTCCGTCTCGCGCGACGCGTTGCGCATGAAGCGTTTGACGATGCGATCCTCCAGCGAGTGAAAACTGATGACGCACAGACGGGCGCCCTTTTTCATAACGTTGACCGACTGCGCCAGCACCGCCTCGAGTTGCTCGAGCTCACCGTTCACGGCGATTCGAATCGCCTGGAACGTCTTGGTTGCCGGATGAATCTTTTGGCCGTGCGCAGGTTTCGCTTCTTCAACGATTCGCGCGAGTTGCGCAGTACGGGAAATGGGTTCTGCAGCGCGCGCAGCAACGATCGCGCGGGCAATGCGCGCTGCACTCGTTTCCTCGCCGTACTTCCTGAGTACCTGCTTCAATTCTCGTTCGTCCACAGTCGCAAGCCATTCGCTGGCCGACGTACCTGAATCCGGGTCCATTCGCATGTCGAGTGGCCCATCGCGCATGAAACTGAAGCCTCTTTCGGCTTCATCCAGTTGTGGTGAGGAAACGCCCAGATCGAACAGAAGTCCGTCGACCTGGCCGACGAGGCCTCTTTCACCAATGATATGTCTCAAGTTGCGCAATCTCGCCTCTCACAAGTTCAAAACGGGGATCGTCAGTGAGAAAAACCGGAGCAGCTGCGATCGCCTGCGGATCGCGATCGATGGCGATTAGCCTGCCACCTGACCCGAGCTGCTTTAGTATTTCTGCGCTGTGCCCCCCGCGTCCGAATGTTCCGTCGACGTAACAGCCGTCTGGTTTTATTTTCAGTCCATCAAGGACCGGCCCCAGCAGCACCGGCACATGCGCGTTGCTGCCCATCAATGGAACAACGTCCTAGAACGAAATCGACTCGAGGTCCGGCGGCAACTCGCCGTCGTCTTCCTCACTGAGCCATGCATCGCGTTTTTCGTTCCAGGTTGCTTCATCCCACAATTCAAATTTGTTGCCCTGCCCGATCAGCATTGCCTGCTTGTCGAGACCGGCGAATTCCCTGAGTTCTTTCGAAACAAGGATTCGTCCGCTGCCATCCATGTCGACCTCTGTCGCATAACCGACCATAATGCGCACGATGCGACGCGCAGCTTTGTTCATACTCGGAAGCCGCACGAGCTTGCGCTCGAGCTCTTCCCAGTCAGGCATGGGGTAAACGAGGAGGCAGTGATCCTTATCGACAGTGACGATGATCTGGCCATCACAACGGGTGGCAAGCCGCTCCCGGTACCGGGTCGGTATTGCCATACGCCCTTTGGCGTCCAATGTGACTTTGGTGGCCCCTCGAAACACGTTTTTTTAAGGGTGGCTGCCGATGTCGCGCTTTACAGGCGCCAGATACGGGCGAGTCATCCCCTTCCTCCCACTTTTATCCACTTTTCAACACTATAGGTGGCGGCCCTTGTGACCGTCAACAGAGCAAAGCAATTAACTGTTGTTCTACAGTGACTTAGGGGCGTTTTGGTGGCCCAAACAGGGCGAATTGTGGCAGGGTTCGCGCAAATAAAATCAAACATTTACAAATGCTTCTTCGACAAGGCCTCAAGAGAGGGTCGTGAATCGGCGACAGGGGCCGCTTGCCGGGGAGAATTCTGCGGATTCGCGCGGACGAATAGGGTACCGGACACCGTATTTCGCCTGGGCTGGTCTGGGTGGCTCGTATCCGAGCGGAAATAGGGTGTCCGGCACCCTATTAGTGAGAAAGCCGGAGCCGGCAATAAGCCGGGTTCTGTCATCGACAACCATTCATCTGGGGTAGCCGTCACCGGCTACCTCTAGCAACCTACCCGGGAGTCCGTTCGGAACCGACGGTGCGAGCACGCTCGCCAACTCCCCTATTTGGTCTTGCTCCGGGCGGGGTTTACCGTGCCGCGGACTGTTACCAGCCGCGCGGTGCGCTCTTACCGCACCTTTTCACCCTTACCGACCGTAAGCCGGCGGTATCTTTTCTGTGGCACTTTCCGTGGGCTCACGCCCCCCAGGCGTTACCTGGCGCCCTGTCCGAAGGAGCCCGGACTTTCCTCTGCGGCGAACCACAGCGATTGTCTGGCCAACTCCGGCTTTCTCGGCGGCGATTGTACAGGAATTACTTGACAACTTACTTGTCAAAATTAATAATGACAATCAAATTGTCATTTTGGACTGTACGATGAGTATTGGCAAAGACACTTATGCGGTTACCTGGCTCGTCCGGCGCCTGTTTCGGGCCATGGGTGAGGCCGCCGATTCGTACCTCGGCGACATCGGGCTGACTGCAGCAGACCGGGCCGTGATGGAGTTCCTGTACCCCGATGCGGCACTCACCGTCCCGGGCATCGCGCGCCGCTACCAGGTCTCGCGACAGCATGTCCAGGTAACAGCCAATCGGCTGGTCGATCAGGGCCTGGTGACGAGCGTCGTCAACCCACGGCACAAGCGCTCCTCGCTGCTGCAGCTTACGCAGGCCGGCCGGGAAGCGTTTGCCGACATTCGCCGCCGCGAAGGCGCGCTGCTGGACGAGATCTTTCGTTCACTCGACCCTGCCGATATTGCCACCACCCGGCGGACTCTCGAGAGTCTGTTGAATCATTTCCAGGAGACGCATCTTGACTAAACCAGATCACCTTTGCCCGCGCATGCTCAGCTACAGGCCTCCGAGAATTGCCATAAGCCTGTTGCTTGCGGCAAGTGCTGTCCAGCTGGCACTGCCCGCTCTCTTCGTCACCCTGCTCGCCATCCCCTTGGGCGGCGGACTCATTGCGGCGCTCGGCTTCTGCATCATGTTGCGTGCGTGGTGGCTGTTCCGTATCAGTGAAACCGCGATCTGTCCGACGGCAACGACGACGACACTCATTACGAGCGACGTCTACCGCCTTACGAGGAACCCGATGTACCTCGGTATTGTATTGATGCTCTCTGGCGCAGCACTGGCAACCGGAGGGCTGGCGTTCTACGTCGCTGCCGTCGCTTTCTGGCTGATCATTGATTTCGTCTTCTGCCCCTATGAGGAAGACAAACTGGAACGCGCCTTCCCCGAGGCGTTCACGTCGTACAAGCGCCGGGTCCGACGCTGGCTATGAGGGTTTTCGCGATTTCAGTTCGAGAACGCGCTCGTAGAGCGCGTTTCTTTTTTCACCCGTAACGTTGGCGGCGATTCTCGCGGCGTCCTTTGCCGACAGGCACGTTGCGAGTTCGGCAAGCAGGCGATCACTGTTGATCGACGCGGCAGCCGCCGCCGGCGCACCTGACACCACGAGGACGAATTCGCCCTTGCTCGTCATGTCGCCGCTTTCCACCCTGCGCCGCAATTCGCCAAGTGAATTCTGAACGCATTCCTCGTGCATCTTGGTCAATTCGCGACCGACAAACGCGGGTCTTTCGGCGCCAAAGATGTCGACCATATCGGCAAGACAGGCCGCGATCCGGTGTACCGATTCATAGATCACCAGCGTGCGCTCCTCGGCCGCCAGCGCCAGCAACCAGTCGCGGCGCGCCGCACGTTTGGACGGGGCGAAGCCTTCGAAACAGAAGCGGTCCGTCGGCAGTCCCGCCACGGAAAGCGCCGCGGTCAGCGCGCTTGCGCCGGGTATCGGCACGACCGTAATGTTGTTGACGTGCGCGGCGCGAACGAGGCGAAAGCCCGGATCGCTGACGAGCGGTGTACCGGCATCGCTGACCAGCGCCACATTCCTGCCATCTTTGAGTGCTTCAATGATGCCGTGAACCGCACGCTCCTCATTGTGATCGTGCAGCGCCAAAAGTGCCGGTTTCGAGCCGATATTGGATAGCAATCGCCCGGTGTGCCGGGTATCCTCGGCTGCAACGAGATCCACCGCAGCGAGCGTCTGGCGTGCTCGCGGTGTCAGATCGTCGAGGTTGCCAATCGGCGTTGCTACAACAAACAGTGTGCCGCTCATCGGGCTTTGAATCCGTATCCGGTTTAGACAAAATGAAACGTAAGCTGCGACATCCTGCATGTGAACCCTGTTCACTGGCAAGCATCGTCATTCTACTGGCGAGCTTTCTGCTGCTCAGCGGATGCGAGACACCCGGCGGTGTTTCGCTCGGCGGCTCCGCAGAAAGCCGTGCCGAACGCATGGCCCAGAGCGGCGATCACGGCATGGCCGCGGGTGCGTACATGGGACTTGCGGTAGACGCGATCGGCAGCGAGCGCGATCGCTACACGTTGCTGGCCGTCGAGCAATACCTGGACGCTGGTGACGCGACGCGCGCACGCACTGCCTTTCGGTCTGTCCCCAGGCCGGCGTCAGGCGACCTGTTGCCGCTCTGGACGACCAACGAGGCCGCCCTGCTGCTCTACCAGGGCGATGCCGATGCGGCGCTCAACCTGCTCGAGCCGCTAAGCCGGCAGCCACTTCAGCGACGCGACCGGTTGCGCGTGGAAGCGCTGCGTGCCGACGCCTTTATACAGAAGCAGGACCCCATGCGTGCCGTCGAACTGATGATGCAGCGCGAAACCTGGGTCACCGATCGTCGCGGCGTCGCCAATAATCGCGCGCGCCTCTGGCAGGGACTGCTCGTCAGCCGGCCACAGGTCTTGAGAACCGCCGCCGAGCAAAGCGAGGACCCGGTCGTACGTGGCTGGCTGACGATCGGTTCACTCGCGGCCTCTACCGGGCAGCAGGGCGTCGGCTGGAACAACGGTGTCGTGCGGTGGCGCTCGGCCAACCCCGACCACCCGGCCATCGCGATCCTGGGAGACCTGGAGCTGCCAGAGCACCTGCTGCTCGAGTACCCACGACAGATCGCAGTGCTATTGCCGCTATCCGGACGCAACGCATCCCTCGGCCGGGCCATCCAGAACGGTTTCCTGGGCGCCTATTTCGCGACCGCGTCCGGCCTTGACGACCGGCAGTCGATACACATCTACGATGTACTGGCAGAAGGCGGGGCCAGCGCCGCCTATGCGGCGGCCGTGGAAGACGGTGCTGAATTCGTCGTCGGCCCGTTGCTCAGGTCGAACGTAATCGAGCTGGCCAACGACATCCTGGTGCCGGTTCCCTTACTGACGCTCAACAACCTGCCGGATGAAACACTCCCACCGCCCGGTCTGTACCAGTTCAGTCTCGCGCCGGAAGACGAAGCGATGTCAGCGGCGCAGCGTGCCATTGGCGACGGGCATGGACGCGCGGTCGCGCTGGTGCCGAACAACGACTGGGGGCGACGCCTGCTGACAAGCTTCACGACCGAATTCGAAGGACTGGGTGGCAGGCTCGTCGACTACCGGACGTACCCGCCCGGCAAACAGGATTTCTCCAATGAGATCGAGAACCTCATGGGCCTGACCGGTAGTGTCAGTCGCTACCAGCGCCTGCGCGCGAACATCGGCGGTGCGCTGCAATTCGATCCACGCCGTCGCCAGGACGCGGAGTTCATTTTCCTTGCAAGCGATGCGGCTGCCGGCCGCCTGCTCAAGGCGCAGCTCAAGTTTCATTACTCGGGCGACATCCCGGTTTACTCAACGTCGTCAGTCAACGCACTTGACGGCCGTTCAAACGCCGATCTGAACGGCATCATGTTTGCGGACACACCATGGATCATCGACCCGCAGCCGTGGATTGAGCACTTGCCGGCGCAGTTCGCCGAACACTGGCCGGAAGAAAGGAGGCTGACACGGCTTCACGCCATGGGATACGACGCCTATAACCTGATCGCATCGCTGTACGCGGCACGCGGAGGCACCATGGGCGAAATCGACGGCGCCACCGGCACCCTGTTTCTCGACGCAAACGGCCGTATTCACAGGCGACTCGCGTGGGCTCAGTTCCAGCGCGGTGAGGCCGTCGCCCTGCCGCGGCAGGAAGGCATCGGAGGCCCGATCCGGGACATGAGCGACGAGGGCGAAATTGTCATGCCCGGCGCCGCCGATGACTCGCCATGGGACGTTACTCAACAGGAACTCTAGGCGACCGCGCCGAGCAGCTGGCCTTTCGCTTTCTCACTGGCCGCGGACTGCGCCCGGTGGCGCGCAACTTTCGCACGCGTGGCGGCGAAATCGACCTGATCATGCTCGACAAGCACTGTCTCGTCTACGTCGAGGTCCGCTCGCGTCGCTCATCGAGTTTTACGGAACCCGGGCTCACGGTGGATCACCGCAAGCAGGCAAAGATCATCCGCACTGCCGCCCTCTTTGCCGCCAGGAATCCTGCCTTCGCGAATCACGTGATGCGATTTGATGTGGTTGCCGTCGAAGGCGAGGGCCAGCCGAGCGTCAAATGGATCAGGGATGCATTCCGTCCCAATGACTCGACACTCTGAGCCCTGTTAGACTTCGGCTGACTTATCCGGGGAGAGACCATGGATCCTTTGACCAGAGTTCGCGACCACTTTGCCGAGAGTATTGCGACCAAACAGACGTCCGCCGAAGTCCTGGCAGAGAGTATTGCGGCAGCCGGGCGCGTCATGAGCGATGCCCTGCTCTCCGACGGCAAGATCCTGAGCTGTGGTAATGGCGGTTCGGCCGCGGATGCACAACACTTCTCGTCGGAACTGTTGAACCGTTTCGAGATGGAACGCCCGGGACTCCCGGCCATGGCGCTGACGACAGACGCCTCGACGGTAACGTCGATCAGCAATGACTATTCCTACGACGAGATCTTTTCCAAACAGGTTCGTGCGCTCGGCAAGCCGCAGGATGTGCTGCTCGGAATTTCCACTTCCGGTAATTCGGAGAACGTGATCCGTGCCATCGTCGCCGCCCACGAGCGCGGCATGAAAGTCGTTGCGCTATCCGGCCGCGATGGCGGACGGATGGCTGACCTGTTCGAAGAAGGCGATGTCGAGATACGCGTGCCCGCCACGCGCACAGCGCGCATCCAGGAAGTTCACCTGGTAGTGATCCACTGTCTGTGTGATTTGATCGACATGACCCTGCTAGGGTCGGAGTAGCAAACCGGCCGGACCGGCTATTTCACGATAGTCAGGTGCGGACGCGAGCGCGGCTCTTCGGCCTCTGCGTGTAACTCGGGAGGTTTCGGCTGATCCGTGTCGTGCGAGAAGATCATGCCCTGCCCCGTCTCACGTGCGTAGATGCCGAGTACCGATCGAATCGGCGACCATACATCGAACGGCACACCGCCAAAGCGCGCGCGAAAACTCACGGCGTCGTTAGTCAGTTTCAGATTATGCGCTGCAGACTCACTGATATTGAGGATGATCTTGCCATCCTTGATGTGCTGCTGTGGCACGGTCACGCCGTCGAAGGATGCGTCCACCACGATATGCGGAGTATGTCCATTATCAACCATCCACTCATGCATGGCGCGAATCAGGTACGGACGTTTTGAACGGCTGGGGTGGGTCATTTGCCGTAGCTTACCATCGTTTTTGGGGACTGCGCGCAACCTAACATAAGCTGGTGGCAGTGAGCTTTTCTCGGGGTTTGAAAACCGCGAGAACAGCCCCCCGTCCCCCACATGCTAGAGCCGCATTTCCTGTTCCAGCTCGGTCAGGCTCTGCTGGAACGAGCGACGTGCAAACACACGGTTCATGTAGGCTTCGATCGCCTCGGCATCCGACCCGAGATCGACACCGTATCTCGGCAGACGCCAGAGCAATGGCGCTATGGTGCAATCGACGAGCGAAAACTCATCACTCAGGAAGTACGACCGTGCGCCGAACAGCTCCGCACTTTGCAGGATGCTCTCACGGAGCAGCTTGCGAGCCTTCGTGCCAAGCTTGCCGTCGGGGCTGTTCTCTGCCTCTTCAGCGATCGAGTACCAGTCGGTCTCGATGCGAAACAGCGCCAGTCGAAACTGTGCGCGCGTCACCGGGTCCACAGGCATGAGCGGTGGATGCGGAAAACGCTCGTCGAGATACTCGATGATGACACGCGAGTCGTACAGTGTGAGATCGCGGTCCACGAGCGTTGGAACCGTGTGGTACGGATTGAGATCCATCAGATCCTCGGGCAAATCCGGCCCGGGAATATTGACGATCTCGATGCTGATGTTCTTCTCAGCCAGCACCAGGCGTGTCCGGTGGCTGTGAATATCCATGGGCCGGGAAAAGAGCGTCATTACCGATCGCCTGTTTGCGACTACTGCCATTATTTTACGTCCTTCCAAATAGCTTTCTTGAGTTGCGCTGCAAGAACGTAGAAGAAGATCAGGAACATCAGCACCCAGACCCCCAGCTTGCGGCGGTCGGAACGAACCGGCTCGGCAATATAGGCGAGGAAATTCACCGTATCGCGAACAAAATCGTCATATTCTTCGGCATCCATGCTGCCGGCACTGAACACTTCGAAGCCCTCGAAGGCTCTCGTTACGGAGCCGTCATCGTTCTCGTGATCCTCGAAATGCGCTGTCTGGTAGCCCTGCAATTCCCACAGTACGTGCGGCATGCTGGTGCCGGCCAGCACCAGGTTATCGACACCCGTCGGACTTCCTTCTGCGAGGTAAAAGCCCTTCAGGAAATTGTAAACGTAGTCCGCACCGCGTGCGCGAGCCATCAGCGACAGGTCCGGCGGCGCCTTGCCATACCAGACTGCCGCCTCATTCGCGGGCATGGCCGACTGGATCGTCTCGAACGTCTTCTCGGCATTGAACATCAGGTTGTCGATCAGTTGCTCTTCCGACAGGTCCAGGTGCTCGCCAATTGTATTGAAACGCACGTACTTGGCCGAATGACAACCGGAGCAGTAATTCATGAAATTACGTGCGCCGCGGTGCAGCGATGCCTTGTTGTCCTGCTCGATGTTGGCGGGCTCAAGGTGAACGGCGCCACCGGCCGCGAAGGCCTGCGGTACGAAAAAGCACACACTCAGTGCGAGCAGACTGACAATGCTCGTAGATTTAATCATGGTAGACCACCCTGTCCGGTTCCGGCTTCGTCTTGTCCATCGCCGTGTAGAACGGCATGAGCAGGAAGAACGCGAAATAGAACACTGAGAAAATTCGCGCCAGCAGAACGTAGGTCGGAGTCGCGGCCTGCAGGCCCAGCCATCCAAGCATGATGAACGTTACGACAAATACGCTCAATGCCGTCTTGTACATCCAGCCGCGGTAGCGAATCGAGCGCACACGACAACGATCGAGCCACGGCAGGAACACCGGCAACACGACGGCCAACGCGAACAGGATGAAGCCCCAGAGTTTGTCGGGAACGGCGCGCAGAATCGCGTAGTACGGCGTGTAGTACCAGACCGGCGCAATGTGCTCCGGTGTCGCCGTCATGTTCGCCGGCTCGAAGTTCGCGTGCTCGAGGAACATAGCCGCCCATGTCCGGCGCAAAGAAAACGACGGCCGAGAAGATCATCAGGAATACGATGATACCGACGAGATCCTTGGACGTGTGGTAGGGATGGAATGCGACGCCGTCCAGAGGCTTGCCGTTTTCATCCTTGTACTTCTTGATATCGATGCCGTCAGGATTGTTCGAGCCGACCTCATGCAACGCCACGATATGGACGAAAATGAGGCCGATCAACGCAAGCGGCAACACGATGACATGCAGCGCGAAGAAGCGATTCAGCGTGATATCCGAGATCGAGTAATCGCCGCGGATGATTTCGACGAGCGCATCGCCCACCCCCGGAATCGCACCGAAAAGGGAGATGATGACCTGCGCACCCCAATAGGACATTTGCCCCCAGGGCAGCAGGTAGCCCGCAAACCCCTCGGCCATGAGCACGAAGAAGATCATCATGCCGATCAGCCAGATCAGCTCGCGCGGCTTCTTGTAGGAGCCGTAGAGCATGGCGCGGAACATGTGCAGGTACACGACGATAAAGAAGAACGACGCACCGGTCGAATGCATGTAGCGAATGAGCCAGCCCCACTCGACATCGCGCATGATGTACTCAACCGACGCGAATGCTTCCGCTGCCGCCGGCTTGTAATTCATCGTCAGGAAGATGCCGGTTACAAGCTGGATGACGAGGACGACCATCGCCAGCACACCGAACACGAACCACCAGTTGAAGTTCTTCGACGCGTAATACTTCGGTTACGTGATGCTCCATCGTCTTGGTGAACGGGAAGCGATCATCGATCCATTTCATCAGGCCGCCCTGTGGCTTGCCTACTTCTGCTTCGATTCTGTGACATTCTATGCTGCTCCCGTGTCCTGACCGATAAGAATCAGGTCGTCCCTGACAAATCGGTGCGGCGGAACCCGCAGGTTGCTCGGTGCCGGGACACCTTTGTATACACGTCCAGCGAGGTCGAATTTCGACCCGTGGCACGGGCAGAAGAAACCACCGCCCCAGCCTTCGGCCGGCCGCACCTCGAAGTCCTCCAGCGGCGCGCACCCAAGGTGCGTGCACGAGCCCTCGACAACGAGGTATTCGGGCTTCAGCGAACGCGTGTCGTTGGCCGCGTAATCGGGCTGATTCTCCGCAAATTCCGTGGAGTCCGGGTCGCGCAGATTATCGATACCCGCAGGCAGCTTCGCCAGCATGGCCTCGGTGCGCCGCAGGACAAATACGAGCCTGCCACGCCAGAGAACACGAACCATCTCACCCGGCTGCATTGAGCCCAGCGGCACCTCAACCGGAGCGCCGAGCGCCTGGGCGCGGGCACTGGGCTTCAGCGACGAGATAAAAGGAATTGCGACCATCCCGGCGCCAATGACGCCGGTTGCAACGGTTGCAACGGTTAGAAAATGACGCCTATTGCGATCAAGGTCGTCTTCGGTCATCAGGCACTCCCATAAACCGCCCTGTGCGGCGGCCCCTAATTCAGCGCTTTTCTTGCTTAGTGTCGATACTGGTAGATTTGCAGCAAACCCGGTTTACCGTCAGGATGACGAATGACCCGGACCTAGGTGCGGAACCACGGCGCATTATACACTTGGCCAATTCGAATTGGCTAGGTGCCAGCAAGGGACATTTGAGAGATTCCAGGATTTCGCTTGGCCAATTTCAAGTCAGCTTTTGTCTTTTTATTGCAGTCGATTGTCGTCGGATTGGCTGTCGCGTTTCTCGTGGTTCTCATCCGGCCCGACCTGATGCCGGTCCTGGGCGCTGACGATGAGAAGCCAGCAAGCTATGCGGACGCCGTCAGCCGGAGCGCACCATCGGTCGCAAATATCTACACCAAGCGCCTCGTCCAGGAGAGTGACGCCGCGACCAATCGCCCCCGATTCAGGGTGGACACGGCCTTCGCCTCGGCCGTCATCATCGATGAAGACGGCTACCTGGTGACCAATTACCACGTCTTCCATGACGAACCGACCGAAATCCGGGTCCAGTTCAGCGACGGTCGCATTGCTGATCCGGAAATCGTGGGTCTCGATGCCGAGACCGACCTGGCGCTCCTCAAGGTCAATCTGCCCGATCTCCAGCCGATCAAGCTCGCGAGATCCGATGACCTGCGTATCGGAGACGTCGTCCTGGCCATCGGTAACCCCTATGGGCTCTCCACGTCCGTGACCCAGGGAATTGTCAGCGCCACGGGGCGCAATCTCTACCAACTGGTGACATTCGCGAACTTTATCCAGACCGACGCGGCGATTAACGCCGGCAATTCAGGCGGCGCGCTGATTAACAGCCTCGGCGAACTGGTCGGCATCAACGCGGCTGTGCTGGCGCAGGACACAGGGACCGAGGGGATCGGGTTCGCGATACCGGTCGACCTCGTACGCGGCGTGGTGGAGCAGATCAAGCTCAACGGCCGCGTGATCCGGGGATACATGGGCTTGCTGCCCGACGACCTGACCGACGCAGAACGACTTGCGCTCGGCATCGAAAACAAGACCGGCATCATGCTGATGGAGGTCTACGAAGGTGGGCCGGCCGCGGCTGCCGACCTGCGCGCGGGCGACATCATCCTCGAGATCAACGGCGAGCCGGTTTACTCCCAGCGCCAGGCCCTGCTGATATCCGCCAGCACGGTGCCGGGGGACACGGTGGAAATCCTCGGTATCCGCGACAACGTCCGCTTTCGGACAACGGTTACGGCGGGGGAGCGCCCCCAGGGTATTTACGACCCGCCCGATTGACCGGCGGCCTTCCATTCCTCGGGTGTCAGCGCCTTGATGGACAACGCGTGGATCTCGTTGCCCACGAGCGTACCCAGGCACTGGTACACCAACTGGTGGCGAGCCAGCGGGCGTTTCCCGGCAAATTCAGCGGCGACGACCAGCGCTTCGAAGTGCGTATTGTCGGCGCTCATCACCTTGACGAGCGGTTCGTTAAATCCGGTTGCGATCAATCGTTCAATTTCAGATGGGTCCATCTCACGCGGGTCCAGGCAACTACCGGCGCGCAGTGTAACTGTAATTTGATCGCCGTCCTAACCTAGAACGCCGATTTGTGTATCATATTCTGCCCTTTGGCAATCCGACGCTTATGCTCGCCAATATCACTTTCGTAGTCGCAGGCCTGATCCTGCTGATCTGGGGTGCGGATCGTTTCGTGCACGGTGCAGCGGCGTGCGCCCGCAATCTCGGTGTCGCGCCTTTGCTGATCGGCCTCACCGTCGTTGCCCTGGCGACATCGGCGCCGGAGATCCTCGTATCGGTGGTTGCGGCGCTGGATGATCAGCCCGGACTCGCCATTGGCAACGCCATCGGCTCGAATATTGTCAATATCGGCCTCGTGCTCGGCATGACCGCGATGATCCAGCCGATCAAGCTCGAGTCCGCGACACTGCGCCGTGAAATGCCTGCCCTGCTGGCCGTGTCGCTGCTGACGGTGTCCCTGTTTCTCGATACGTTCCTGAGCCGTATCGACGGCCTCGTCCTGCTCACCGGACTGGTCATCGTCATGGTGTGGCTCACTCGCCTCGGCATGCGCTCGGCGGCCAATGACCCGATCGCCATCGACTACGAGGCAGAGATTCCAAGCGATGTCACCATGACTATGGCGATTGTCTGGCTGGTCATCGGCCTCGGCATTCTGCTCGCCGGTGCGCAGATGCTGGAGCACGGAGCCGTCGAGATCGCCGAAGAACTCGGCGTATCCGAGGTCGTGATCGGCGTCACGATCGTCGCATTCGGGACGAGCCTCCCGGAACTCGCCGTGTCCCTGGCCAGTGCTCTGAAAGGCGAGTACGGACTCGCGATCGGCAATATCGTCGGCTCAAACATCTTCAATCTGCTGGCTGTCATCGGCGTGGCAGCCACCATCACGCCGGCAGCCCTGGCGCCGTCGGTCCTGAGCCTGCATGTCTTCGTCATGGTCGCATTCACACTGGTGCTGTTCGCCATGACTTACGATTACGACGGCAGGGCGCAGCTTTCGCGGCTTGAAGGCGTCGCGCTGTTCGCCGCCTATATGGCCTACAACGGCTACGTCATCGCGCAGCACATTTAGTACCCGCCTCAGTTAGAATAAGAGGATCCCAAATCGGTTGAGGGTCTGAGTTGCCTGACACGCTGACAAACGACGAGCTGCTCGCGCTGGCAGCCAACGTTCTCGATATCGAAGCGCGCGCCGTCGAATCACTCAAAGCCCGACTCAACGACGACTTCGTCGCTGCCTGCGATCTTTGCATGCAGACCCCGGGGCGCGTTGTCGTGACGGGTATGGGGAAGTCCGGGCATGTCAGCAACAAGATCGCCGCGACGCTCGCCTCGACCGGCACACCGGCTTTCTTTATGCATCCGGCCGAAGCCAGCCACGGCGACCTCGGCATGATCACACAGCAGGATCTGTTGCTGGCGATCTCCTACTCCGGCGAGACGGCCGAGGTATTGACGATCCTGCCGATGGTGAAGCGCATCGGTGCAAAGATGATCGCGATGACGGGCAATGCACGATCGACGATGGCACAGCTCGCCGATGTGCATCTCGACATCAGCGTCGAAGAGGAAGCCTGCCCGTTGAAACTTGCACCGACCGCAAGCACGACGGCAACGCTGGCGATGGGCGACGCGCTGGCCGTGGCCCTGCTCGAGAAGCGTGGCTTCACCGCCGAGGATTTCGCGCGCTCGCACCCAAGCGGCAGTCTCGGAAAACGCCTGTTGTTGCGCGTCTCCGACATCATGCGAACGGGCGACCGGATCCCGGCCGTGGGCGCCGACGTGACGCTGCGGGATGCCCTGCTCGAGATGACGGACAAGGGCCTCGGCATGACCGCGATCGTCGACGACAAGCATGCGGTTCTCGGTATCTACACGGATGGCGACCTGCGGCGCACGCTCGATACGGGCGCCGATATCCGGACCACGACCATCCGCGAAGTGATGCACACCAACTGCAAGACGACGTCGGCCGACGTACTCGCTGCCGAAGCGCTGCACCTCCTGGAGGAGAACAAGATCACCTCGCTGCTGGTCGCCGATGAAAGCGGCATCCTGGTCGGCGCGTTGAACATTCACGATCTGTTTCGTGAGGGTCTGATGTGAGCCGCGGTCTCAACAATCTTTCCAGGATTCGCCTCATCGCGTTCGACGTCGATGGTGTCTTCACCGACGGCCGCTTTTACCTGTCTGACGACGGCGTGGAAACCAAGGCCTTCCACACGCAGGACGGTTACGGTGTACGCAGACTGCTCGACGGTGGTATCGGCGTTGCCGTCATCAGTGGCCGCAACTCGGGCGCTGTCCAACGACGCATGGCTGAACTCGGCGTCCCGCATGTCATCCTCGGCTGCAAGGACAAAGTCGCCGCGATGGACGCGCTGGCCTCGACGCTGGGTATATCGATCAATGAGTGCGCCTATGTCGGCGACGACCTTCCCGACTTGCCACTGCTTGAACAGGTAGGCCTGTCCGTCGCCGTTGCCAACGCGGTGCCAGCGCTCAAGGAGCGCTGCGACTACGTCACGACCCGGGAAGGAGGCTACGGTGCGGTCCGCGAAATCTGCGATTTGCTGGTGGCGTCGGGCGACGCCGGTAGCGGATGAGCCCGCGCTCCGTCACCCTGCTTGTCGTGCTGACCGCCGCTGCCCTCGGCAGCTGGTATGTCGCACGCAACAATCCTTCTGCCGAGGTCGATGAACGCCCTTACGATACCGCTCATCGCGGCTACTACCTCAAATCGGCCCGCATCCTCGGTACCGGTGAAGACGGCCTCCTGTTGTACGAAATCGAGGCGGACCGTGCGGAGCAGGAAGCCGTAGACAGAATCGAATTCACCAAGGTCCGAATTCGCTACTCGCCCACGGCCGGTGTGCCCTGGGTCGTTTATGCCGACGAAGCGACATTGCGAGAAGGCAGCCCACGTATCGCGCTCCGTGGACATGTCCGCGCACTGGGCAGCGGCGGCGCCAACGGTGACGAAACCGAGATTCGCACCCAGTACCTCGAGTTTGATCCCGAGCGCTTTGTCGTCGAGACCGACGAGCGTGTGCAGATCCGCGTTGGCGCACGCAGCCTTACGGCGACGGGCATGCTAGCATCCCTGAACGACAACACGGTCGAACTGAAGTCCAATGTCCGAGGCAAAATAGTTCCCTAGGATGAACGCAAGATTACGTAAAACCCCTGCCTGCCTGTGCGCGCTCACCCTGCTGTCAGCGCCGCTGTTCGCGACCGCACAGGTCAATGATCTCGACATGCGCCTGCCGATGGACATCAACGCCGACAACACCTCGATTGACGGCAAGAACTCGATGATCATCTTCAGCGGCCTCACGCTGACCCAGGGCGACGTCAGCATTCAGGCTGACGAGGGCCGAGCCATCCGCATGGAACTCGAGGATGCCTCCTGGCGCTTTACCGGCAATGTCATCATCAACATCGGCGCCGGCCGCATACAATGTGACAGTGCTGAGCTGCTGTTCGACGACTTTCGCCTCAAGCAGGCAATCGTGACAGGGAGCCCGGCTTTGTATGACTTGCAGCGCCCGGGAGCAGACGAGATTACGCACGCCGAAGCAGGACGCCTCAACTACGATGTCGACGCCGGCGTGATCGAGTTCTCGGAACAGGCGATCATTACCGAGGGCGGCAACCAGATCTCATCCAGCATGCTCGTTTACAACATCCTGGAGCAGCGTATCAATGCCGATTCGTCGGGTGAGGCAGACGACCGTGTGCGGATCACGTACACGCCGGCAAACGGTATCGAGAAGCCTGAAGACGAGAATCAATGAGCATTCTCAGCGTCCAGGATATATCCAAGAGCTATAAGCTCCGCAAGGTCGTCAAGGGACTCTCCCTCGAAATTAAGAGTGGCGAAGTTGTCGGGCTGCTCGGCCCGAATGGCGCCGGCAAGACCACCGCGTTCTACATGATTGTGGGACTCATCGCCGCGGACGGCGGCAACATATTCCTCGATGGCAAGGACCTGACCGCATTGCCGATGCATCGCCGCGCCAAGCTCGGTGTCGGCTACCTGCCGCAGGAGGCTTCGATCTTCCGCAAGCTGACCGTGGAACAGAACATCCTGGCGATCCTTGAAAACCGGGACGACCTGGATCGGGCCGGTCGCGAGAAGGAACTCGAGAACCTGCTGGATGAATTGCACGTCGGTCACGTCCGGACAAGCCTCGGGATCAGCCTGTCGGGCGGCGAGCGGCGGCGCGTGGAAATCGCGCGCGCACTGGCGGCCGACCCGCTGTTCGTGCTGCTCGATGAGCCTTTCGCCGGCGTCGACCCGATTTCGGTGCTCGACATCCAGCGCATAATCCGGCACCTGAGTGAGCGCGGTATCGGCGTCCTGATCACCGACCACAATGTTCGTGAGACGCTGGGCATCTGCGGGCGCGCCTATATACTCAGCGACGGGAGCCTTATTGCCGCCGGGTCGCCCGAAGACATCCTGGAGAATCAGCACGTTCGAGAAGTGTATCTCGGACAGGAGTTCAAGCTCTGAGGCAAACTGTGCATATTCGCCCCTTGTACCTGCGCATTACGCCCACAGAGTAATGGACAAGCATGCTTAAACCTTCGCTGCAGCTAAAACTCGGTCAGACGCTGACCATGACGCCGCAATTGCAGCAGGCCATCCGCTTGCTGCAGCTCCCCGTCCTCGATCTCAATGCCCAGATCCAGGAGGCCCTGGAAGAAAACATCATGCTCGAGATGGAGGACCTGCCCGACGTCCCGAGCACGTCGGCCGATACCACGGCCGAGGTCGAGACGATCAAGGCAGACGAGCTCTGGGAAGCCCGTTCGAATGAACGTATCCAGGACGGCGGCTGGAACGGCGAAGGCAGGCCCGCGGGCGAGTTCGCAGACGAGTCCGGCCAGTCGCTGCGTGAACATCTGCTGTGGCAGCTCGAGATGGAGCATTTTACGCCACGCGAGGTCGTCATCGGCGAGGCGATTGTCGATTCCATCAATGACGACGGCTACCTCGAGGCCAGTATCGACGACATTCTCGCGAGCCTCGACGAAGAGCCGGCGGCCACGGAGCGCGAAGTCGAGAAGACCCTCGTCAAGATCCAACGGCTCGATCCGATGGGCGTCGGAGCGCGCGATCTCTCCGAATGTATCGTTCTGCAGCTCAGTCAGCTCGACTGGAATACGCCAGGCCTGCAGCTCGCGATCGAAATCGCGGGCGCTCACCTCGACCTCGTCGCAACACGCGACTATGGCGAACTGCGGCGCAGCCTGCGCATCAGCGAGGACGATCTGCACGACGCGCTGGCCCTGATTCGCGGCTGCAACCCGAGGCCGGGCAATGCGGTCAGCCCTGCCGCCGCCGAATACGTCATCCCGGATGTCTTTGTCCGCAAGATTGACGATCACTGGCAGGTTGAGATCAGTCCGACCGGCGTACCGCGACTGTCGGTCAACCAGGCGTATGCGAAGCTGTTGCGCGGCAGCGGCGAACACGCCGTGCTCAAGTCTCAGCTCCAGGAGGCGCGCTGGCTGGTTCGGAGCCTCGAGATTCGCAACGAAACACTGCTCAAGGTCGCGACCAGCATCGTCACGCGCCAGACCGAGTTTCTCGATCACGGTGACGAGGCCATGAGGCCCATGGTGCTGCGCGACATCGCCGACGAGATCGGTATGCACGAATCCACGATTTCACGAGTGACGACCAACAAGTACATGCACACGCCACGCGGCGTCTTCGAGTTCAAGTATTTCTTCTCGTCACACCTGTCCTCTGATAGCGGCGAGGACCAGTCCTCGACCTCGGTTCGCGCGAAAATCCGCAAACTCATCGGCGGCGAGAACCCGGCCAAACCGCTCAGCGACAGCAAGATCACGAACTTACTGAAAGAGGAAGGTATTTCTGTTGCCAGAAGGACGGTCGCGAAGTACCGTGAAGCTATGAATATACCGTCGTCCAGTGAACGCAGGATACGCGAGGCGCGGTGAACAATAGGTACGAAACACGTATGAAGGAGGACCAACGGACTGTTATCCTGAACCCGCAGGCAAATCAAGAATATGGGAGACCATTATGCAATTGAATGTTTCAGGCCATCATGTCGAGGTAACTGAATCAATGAGAGAGTATGTCGGCGCCAAAGTAGACAAGATCGGCCGACATTTTGACATCGTGTCTGACGTCCAATGTATCCTGACTGTCGAGAAGCTCCAGCACAAAGCCGAAGCGACTGCCAGCGTCAATGGCGGTACTATCTACTGCGACCACACAGAAGAAGATATGTATGCTGCGATCGACGGCCTGGTCGACAAACTGGAACGGCGAGTTCGTAAGTACAAGGAAAAACTCGTCGATCACCACGCAAGAGATAAACACAAAGAACGATACGCCTGAGCAATCGATCCCGGCGCGATCCGCCAGGATCGCGCCGGTTGATCCCAGGTACATCCCTACCCCTATGTCCCTACAAGATTTCATCAAGCCGGACGGCGTGCTGTGTAACGCAAATGCGCGCAGCAAGAAGCATTGCCTCGAGATACTCAGCGAGCTGCTGGTCCGCAATCTCCCCGATATCGCAAGCGACGATATTTTCGAGTGCCTGATCAGCCGTGAGCGGCTCGGCTGCACGGGCCTGGACAGGGGCGCTGCTTTTCCGCACTGCCGCATCGAAGGCATTGACGAGAGCGTGGCCGTGCTCATCAAACTATCGGAGCCCGTCGATTTTGAATCCCCTGACGGGGAACCCGTCGACATCGTTGTTGGCATGATCGTGCCGGAGGACGTCAACGACCAGCACAGGGACGAGGTGAAGCTGGTTGCCCAGGTACTCGCTGATGAGGAACTCCGTGCCAGGCTGCGTGACATGAACAGCAGCAAGGACCTGTATGACGCGCTGATCAATGGCGCCGAGATGACATGCCAGGCGAACTGCGCCTGATCATCGTTAGCGGGCTGTCGGGTTCCGGCAAGTCCGTTGCTCTGCATGTCCTCGAAGACCTCGGCTATTACTGCATAGACAATTTGCCCGTTGGCCTGTTGCGCGCCGCTGTGGACGAGGTGCGCCGGCAGAACGGCGACGCACCCCGGCACCTTGCGGTCGGCGTGGACGCCAGGAATACTGCCGCCAATCTCGCCGCACTGCCCGACCTGCTGCGCGACCTGCGCGAGCAGAATGTATCGACCGATGTCATCTTCCTGCATGCCAGCGACGAGATCCTGCTGCAACGCTACGGCGAAACCCGGCGACGCCATCCGCTCGCGGCGCAAGGCACGCAGTTGCGCGCCGCGATTGCATCCGAGCGCGCGGTACTGGCCGAGGTCCAGCAATCCGCAGAGCTGGTCATCGACACATCGCAGACCAGCATTTACGAGCTGGCCGACTCTATTCGTTCGCGGGTCGATTGCCGTGAGTCACAGGCGTTGTCGGTGCTCATCGAAAGCTTTGGATTCAAGTACGGCATTCCTGCCGATGCCGATTTCGTTTTCGACCTGCGCAGCCTGCCCAACCCTTACTGGACCGTGAAATTGCGCGGCCTGACCGGCCTCGATGACGAGGTACGCAGGTTCCTGGACGGCCAGGAAAAATTCACGGAGATGTTCGAGGATATCTGCGGATTCCTGGGACGCTGGATGCCGCATTACCGGGACGCCAATCGCAGCTACCTCACCGTGGCCATTGGCTGCACCGGCGGCCAGCATCGCTCCGTCTACATGACCGAGAAGCTCGCTGCGGCGCTGCGGCAAATCCACGACCCGATCCTCGTGCGCCACAACAGCCTGCCGGAGCATCGTCTCCTTCCGGGCTAAGCTGCTAAACTCCGCGTCCATGGAAGCGAGAGAGAGCACACAGGCCAACGTCGACCTCCTCCGCGAGAGGCTCGGGAGCGGTCGTCTGCGATCCGCTGCCATCATGGTCAACAGCCTGCATCCGTCCGAGATCGCGCGCCTCCTCGAGTCCCTGCCGCTCAAAGATCGATCCGTCCTCTGGAAAATGGTCGAACACGACCTCGGCGGCGACGTTCTCGTCGAACTGGCCGAAGAGGTTCGCGACGGCCTGCTGAAAGGTATGGCCACGGACGAGGTCATCGCCGCAACGGAGGGTATGGAGGTCGACGACCTTGCCGACCTGCTGGCCGACCTGCCGGAAGCGGTCACGCAGAGAGTCCTGCAGTCTCTCGACGAACAGGACCACGAGCGCCTGAAGCAAGTCCTTGCGTACGACGAGGAAAGCGCCGGCGGCATGATGAACATCGACGTCGTGACCGTACGTCCCGACGTCACGCTTGAGGTCGTCGCGCGGTATCTGCGCCGCGTGGGACAGATACCGGACGGCACCGATTCTATTTTTGTCGTCAGCCGCGACAATACGTACATCGGGTCGCTCTTTCTTTCTCGCCTGCTGACCCATGATCCCGAGGACATGGTCGCAAGCGTCATGTCGACTGACCTGATGCCCATACCGGCGCATACGCCGTCAAACCAGGTTGTCTGGGAGTTCGAGAACCGCGACCTGTTGTCGGCCCCTGTTATCGACGATGACTACCGTGTTCTCGGCCGCATCACGGTCGACGACGTCGTCGATGTCATTCGCGACGAGGCCGAACACGCTTTCATGGGCGCCGTCGGCCTCGACGAAGAGGACGACATGTTTGCGCCCGTCATCAAAAGCGCGACGCGCAGGGCATTGTGGCTCGGTGTGAATCTCGGCACGGCCTTTCTCGCAGCGGCAGTGGTCGATCAGTTCAAGACCACGCTCGATGCCATTGTGCTGCTTGCCGTGCTGATGCCGATCGTACCGAGTATGGGCGGCGTTGCCGGCACGCAGTCACTCGTGATCATTACGCGCGCCATCGCGCTCGGCCAGATCAACAAGGCCAATGCCGCGGGTATCCTGCGCAAGGAGCTGGCCGTAGGTGTCCTGAATGGACTGGGCTGGGCGGCCATCGTGTCGCTGTTTACCTACTTGTGGATCGGCGACTGGCGCATCGGCAGCATTCTCGGCGGTGCCATGATCGTCAACATGTTTATCGCTGCCGCCTCGGGCTTTTTCATCCCGTTGATGCTGAAGCGTCTGCAAGATCGATCCGGCACTGGCGGGTGGCGTGGTCCTGACAACGGTCACGGATGTTGTCGGCTACATGGCGTTTTTGGGCCTCGCCGCGATCTTCCTCATGTAAATGCGCTGAGGTCTTTCCTGATCCAGCTTGGCGCGAACAAGCGTGGTACCGCGGCACCGTTAACGAAATCCAGCAGCTCGTCTTTGACCTTCATCGCATCCCGGTAGCCAAGATCGATAAGTTCACGTGTGTATGCCCGCTCGAACAACAGGAAGCTGAGCAGCCGATTCTCGCTCTTGTTCTTGCCGCCCACGCCGCGCAATAATGCACGAATCGCGAATGGCAGCTCCTCGCGATGCTTGTGCGCGATGACGCGCAGGTCTTCGCTCGGTACGATCAGCATCGTATCGATGGGCCGCATGGTGGTGTCCCCGACCTGGACGCAGTCGTTGGGCAGCGTATCGAGGATTTCGTTGATGCGCGTAACGCGCTCGAGATCCGAGTACAGCCCGTCCATGAATAATGTGTCGAGCATGTAGCCGGCAATCTGCGCAAAGCTCGGCGGGTCACCTGGCGCATCCGGTGTCTTCTCGCCGGTCTCGTCCCGAATACCGATGACGAGGATGCGATCGGCGCCGAGATGAACCGCCGGGCTTAGCGGCGTCGCCTGGCGCATTGCACCGTCGCCGAAGTACTCATTGCCTATACAGACCGGTGGGAAAATCATCGGCACGGCGATCGATGCCATCAGGTGGTCCAGGTGCAGATCGGTCTGCTTGCCCAGACGCCGGGTACGTTCCCAGCCTTCCAGGTCGGTACGGCCTTCGAAAAACGTCGACGATCTCGCCGACGCGTAGCCCGCAGCGGTCACCGCCACGGCGTCGAGACAACCCGCCTCGATAGCGTCACGAATACGCGGGAAGTGGACGTTCTGGTTTAGCAGGCTGCGCAGCGGCGCGTTGTTGAGCAGGGACTTCGGTGTACCGACGAGCCAGCCGCCCAGCACCAGCGAGGCCATCCAGTGCAGACTGCTTTTGAGCATGGTCAGGTTGTCGGTCTTGTAGACGTGATGGCAGCGAAAATGGCCCCAGACGCGTTCCAGCTCAGCCATCGCCGAGCGGAAGTTCTGCGCACGGGACGCCAGGACCACCGAATTGACGGCCCCTGCGGACGTGCCGCTGATGACGGAGAACGGATTGGGCTGGCCGCGCGGCGTCAGTTCCGCAAGTGCCTTGAGCACGCCGACCTGAAAGGCCCCACGCGCGCCGCCGCCCGGCAGCACCAGCGCGGTTTTGACCTTTTCGGGCGCGTCGTTCATAGGATCATGCCAAAGTGATTCATTGTCATGTACAGGATCGTATTATAATGCGCATCCAATACACGGACCCGTATCATGAAACGAAACATTGCACTCGCCCTTGGTTCTGCCGCACTGGTCGCGATCATCGCAAGCTTCACCTCGATCGGCCTGGCCAACGACCAGGTCACCACAGGCGACGTGGCGCCCGAGTTTGAGCTCTCCGACCAGAACGGTCAGCTGCATTCGCTCGAGGACTATCGCGACCAGTGGGTCGTGCTCTATTTCTACCCGAAGGACGAGACCCCGGGCTGCACCACCGAGGCCTGCGAGTTTCGTGACAATATTTTTGCGTACCGGGAACTCAACGCGCAGATTCTCGGCGTCAGTCTTGACGACGCGGAATCACACAAGGCGTTCGCCGAGAACCACGGCCTGCCCTTTCCATTGCTCGCAGACGTCGACGGCGAGGCGGCATTGGCATATGGCGTAAAGACGCGTTGGGCCGGAATGACCATCGCCAAGCGCCAGACCTTTCTCATCGGCCCCGATGGCAGGATCGCCAGGCACTACGAAAAAGTGGTTCCTGCCGAGCACTCCGCACAGGTGCTCGCCGACCTCAGGGAACTCACGACCGACTAGTGCAGCTCGCGGATCGCGTCATCGAGTCCCGCAATCGTGAGCGGGTACATGCGATCGTCCATGATGTCCCGTATCAGCTTGGTTGACGGGGTGTAGTCCCAGCGATGCCGTGGCTCAGGATTGAGCCAGACCGCCTTCGGGTACGTATTCAACAGGCGCTTGATCCACACCGCGCCGGGCTCCTCGTTCCAGTGCTCAACGCTGCCGCCGGCGTAGACAATCTCGTAGGGACTCATCGTCGCGTCACCGACAAAAATCAGCTTGTAGTCCGACCCGTACTTGTGCGCGATGTCGAGCGTGGGTGTCTTCTCCGAGTGCCGGCGACGGTTGTCCTTCCAGAGACTCTCGTAAATGAAGTTGTGGAAATAGAAATACTCGAGGTGTTTGAATTCCGTGCGCGCCGCCGAGAACATCTCTTCGCAAATGCGCACGTGGTCATCCATGGAGCCACCGATGTCCAGGCAGAGCAGGACCTTGATCGCGTTGTGGCGCTCAGGAACCATGCGAATATCGAGCATGCCCGCATTGCGCGCCGTCTTGTCGATCGTATCGTTCAGGTCGAGCTGGTCCGCGGCACCTTCGCGCGCGAACTTCCGCAACCGACGCAGCGCTACCTTGATGTTGCGCGTGCCCAGTTCGAGCGAGTCGTCCAGGTTGCGGTACTCTCGCTTGTCCCAAACCTTGACGGCGCTGCGGTTGCGCGACCCCTCTTGCCCAATCCGCACGCCCTCCGGGTTGAAGCCATAGGCTCCGAACGGTGAGGTACCTGCCGTGCCGATCCATTTGTTGCCACCTTCGTGACGCTCCTCCTGCTCGTCGAGGCGTTCCTGCAGTGCTCGCATCAACGCCTCAAAGCCACCCATGGCCTCGATCTGCGCACGCTCCTCCTCGGTCAGCAAGAGCTCGGCTTGGCGTCGCAGCCACTCTTCGGGGATTTCCTGGAAGAGATCGGCCAGCGAGTCCTCGA
The DNA here is from genome assembly GCA_963698895.1 of uncultured Gammaproteobacteria bacterium. GTDB lineage: Bacteria > Pseudomonadota > Gammaproteobacteria > Steroidobacterales > Woeseiaceae > UBA1847. Next base: position 542,632 of record CAVOSO010000008.1, read on the forward strand.
CACCCTTGAAGTAGGCACCGAAGATCCGGTCGAAGCGATCCAGTTCTGACTCATCCTTGACGAGCGTGGCGCGGGCCAGGAAGTAGAAGCTGTCGACGCTTTGACCGGCGAGGCCTTTCTGCATGGCCTCGAGCAGCGTCAGTAACTCGGTGACTGACGTCTTCATTCCACCCTCGCGGAGCATGTAGAAAAACGGCAGCAGCATGAGCTTATTGCGGGTTCGTGCGGCGATCCAGGAAAACGAGCTGCTCGAACAGGTGAACATCCTGCTCGTTCTTGAGCAGCGCACCGTACAGCGGCGGAATCGCATTGCGACTGTCTTCGCCGCGCAATGCCTCCGGCGGGATGTCTTCGGCGAGCAACAACTTGATCCAGTCGAGCAACTCGGACGTCGACGGCTTTTTCTTCAGGCCGCGAACGTCGCGGACCTTGTAGAACGCGTTAAGCGCTTCAGCAAGCAGGTGTTTTTTCAGATTCGGGAAGTGCACATCGACGATCTCGGCCATGGTGTCCGGATCCGGGAACTTGATGTAATGGAAAAAACAGCGGCGCAGGAATGCATCGGGTAGCTCTTTCTCATTATTACTCGTGATAACAATGATCGGCCGATGCCGTGCCTCGACCAGTCTCTTCGTTTCGTAAACGTAGAACTCCATGCGATCGAGCTCGCGCAGCAGGTCGTTGGGAAACTCGATATCCGCCTTGTCGATCTCATCGATCAGCAACACCGGCTGTTCCTCCGACTCGAAGGCTTCCCAGATCTTGCCACGCATGATGTAGTTCGCAATGTCATGGACGCGATCGTCGCCGAGCTGCGAATCCCGCAGGCGCGCGACGGCGTCGTACTCGTACAACCCCTGCTGGGCCTTGGTCGTTGACTTGATATGCCACTCATACAATGGCTTGCCCAGGGAACGCGCAACCTCGATTGCCAGCTGCGTCTTGCCCGTACCGGGCTCGCCTTTTACGAGTATGGGACGCTCGAGAGTGACGGCCGCGTTCACGGCCATCATCAGGTCGTCCGTCGCGATATAGGAACTTGTGCCCGTGAATTTCTTGTCAGTCATCGACCTGTCCGTAACCTGTCGGACTGACTATCTTACCGCCTGTCGGGTATCAGCGTCAGGGTATACGCAGCCGCACCGGGCAAATAGGGATTCGGACGCCCGTCGACCCAGTCGTCATGGCCGCGCCCGAAAAATTCGGACAACGGATGCGCGCTCTGGCTGGTTGGCATATGCAGGATGCTGTTAGCCTCATCTCCCGGGTAAACGGCATACCGCTGTGATGCCCCGAACGAGGGGCCCTGCGCCTTCGGCATGTCGAGATCCCCGTTGAGCTGGTCCGCGGGCATATCGAGATAGGCTCCCAGCACCGGGATATTGCGGCTCAGCGGATGCCGGATCGACGCCGTATTCACCTCGCCCCAGGTCCGCTCGGACAGCGGTCCATCGAAGTTACCGGTAAACCACGCGATGTTCTGTTCGACCGCAGCCAGCATGAGTTCCTGCCAGGTGCGGTAGTTGGCCGGCAGCAGGTGCATGGGCTGCTCGGTCACGACGGACCACAGTGGCCCCTCGAACTGGTTGCTGAGACGCAGGCGTACGTCGTCGCCATACGTCTCCCAGGCCGGTGTCATCAGCGCGTGGAAGACCCGGCGTTCGACTTCGAGGCGAAAAGCGCGCACAAGGCGATAGCCCGTCGATTCGGGTACCGCGCGCGGTATCCAGTTCTCGACCAACGCGCGGTACTCGGCCAGCGCCGGATTCGCGGCAAGCGCATCGGCATCCAGGACATCGAGCAGCAAGTCCCGCCAGCGGGACAGGAACAGCGCGCGATCGTCATACTGGATGGCCAGCATGTCCTCGGGCGTGAACGTGTCTCTTGCGAACAGGCCATCGCGAATCTGTCGCGCACGCGCGCCCAGGTCGTAGCCGCCATCGCCGACGATCCGCAGCGCATCGGCATCCGTGACACGCGCGTTCGCGGTCCAGATGCGGCCGCTCTCCGGATTCATGACACGCGGGTATTCAGAGGGTGCCAGCCAGCCCTGCCAGCCATGCTCCTGGCTCCAGTCGGCCGGAAGCATCGGGTCGAAACCCGTCTTGCGCGGAATCCGCCCTGCGATGGTCCACCCGATATTGCCGCCGGCGTCGCCCGTCACGAAATTCTGCGGCGGCATCGACATGGTGTTCGCAACGTCCATGGCCTCGGCAACCGTGGCAACCGTCTCGAGATCGAGCAGTCGCAGGTTAAGACCTTCGGGCTTGTGCGCGATCCAGCTTACGGCGATCTCGCCGTCGGGATAGTCGATGTCGTCGACAACCGGACCCCAGATCGTCTCGCGGATCTCATACTCGACAGGATCAGCGTCCTTTACCTCGATGATCTCGACAATCGTTTCGAATTCTCGGTCGCCTTCCGGCGTCCGGTAGGTACCTTCCCGCTCACCGGGCTTGAGCAAGACGGCATCGGTCCAGTCGCCGTAGCTGTTCGTATAGCCCCACGCGACCTGCGTGTTGCTGCCGCTAATCACGAACGGCGCCCCCGGCAGCGTAACGCCCGCCAGGTCGCGCCCGTCCGGCCCCGCTATACGCAGGCGGGCCTGGTACCAGATGTTCGGCACGTCATGGCCGAGGTGCATGTCGTTCGACACCAGTGCCCGGCCGTTACTTGTCAGCGCGCCCGACACGGCCCAGTTATTGCTGCCGCGCAACGGGTACCGCCCCTGTTCGTTTGCAGGCGGCGCCGTGTCCGCAACGTGCCTGATCGAGTAGACATCGGCTGGCGGTATCGGGGCGGCAGCGCGCGCGTCACCCATGATCGGCGCGTCCCATGACGTGCCCTGGGGATACATCCACGCATAGACATCGGCGGGCAGGACACGGTGCGCGAGTCCACGCCGGATTTCCTTGGTAGCGCGCGAATCGTTGAGCTGCATGTACATGGCGTAGACGGCGAGCAGCGAGTCCTGCGGCGCCCATGCACGGGGCTCGGCGCCCAGTACGAAGTACTCGAATGGCCGTGCATCGAGTGAAGCAAGCCCGGCGTTGACGCCAGCCGCGTACGCCTGCATCAACGCCCGCTCTGCCTCGGTGGCATGTTCGTAGACGAGATTTGCGCGGGCACGAAACCGGTGAAAACGATAGCGCCTGTCCACCCCAACGGCCGCGGCACCCACCAGTGCCGACAATTCGCCGGCGGCCTGGCGCCGGATCAGGTCCATCTGGAAGAAGCGGTCCTGGCCGTGTGCAAACCCGGTACCGAAAGCGAGATCCCTGCGATTCGAGGCCGTGATGACCGGTATCCCGTCCGCATCGCGTTCGATGCTCAGCGCATCGCCGATGCCGGCGACGGCGAGCTCGCCGTCGAGGTCCGGAAGGCTGGCGCGCAAGCCAAGCCAGGCTGCGACCGCCAGGACGACAACCAGAAGCGCAATGCCGCCGGCGACGCGGAACCAGACCCGCCTCATGCCGACGCTTTCACCGTAACAATCTTCATCGCGTTCGTGCCGCCCTCGACACCGTCCAGGTCACCCTTCGTGAAGATCACGATATCGTCGGCTTCCACGTGGTCACCCAGTAGCAGGGCATCGAAGATGTCCTGGTACAGGCTCCTCGAATTCGCCGGGTCGACGCCGAATTCGACCGGGTAGACGCCGCGATACAGCGCGACCCGACGGGCCGTCGTTTCGTGCGGCGTTAGTGCGTAAATCGGAATGTCGGAGCGAATGCGCGACATCCAGCGCGCGGTCGAACCGGATTCCGTCAATGCGACGATCGCTTTGACCGACATGTGATTGGCCGTGTACATCGCCGCCATCGCGATCGCCTCATCGACGCGATCGAAGTGATCATTCATCCGGTGGCTCGTCCGACCTTGTGGCAGGGGGAACTTTTCGGCTCCCACGCACACTTCGGCCATCGCCTTTACTGCCTTGTTGGGATACTTGCCGACCGCCGTCTCGCCCGACAGCATAACCGCGTCCGTACCGTCGATAACGGCGTTCGCCACATCGGATACTTCGGCACGCGTTGGAATCGGGTTCTCGATCATCGACTCCATCATTTGCGTCGCCGTGATCACGATCTTGTGCGCCTTGCGCGTCTTGCGAATCAGCTTCTTCTGGATACCCGTGAGTTCGGCGTAGCCCATCTCTACCCCGAGATCCCCGCGGGCCACCATGATCACGTCTGACGCATCGATAATTTCATCGATGTTCTCGACGGCTTCTGTCCGCTCGATCTTGGCGACGATCAGGCCCTTGCCACCGGCTTCCTCGAACAATTTCCGGGCTTCGATGATGTCCTTGCCGGTGCGCACAAATGAGACGGCGAGGAAATCACACTGCAATTCCGCGGCGAGCTTGATGTTCTCGCGGTCGACGTCGGTCAGCGCAGCCGCGGACAGGCCACCGCCCTTGAGGTTGATGCCCTTGTGGTCGGACAGGATTCCACCGTCGACCACCGTCGTGTGAATGCGCGTACCCTCCACACTGCCAACTTCCAGTGAAATCAGGCCGTCATTGAGCAACAGCAGGTCACCGGGCTTGACGTCCCGGTGCAGTGTATCCAATGCAACGCCGACGCCCTTCTTGGTGCCATCGCACAGGCCGAGCGTGCTATCCAGGAAAAAGGAGGCGCCGTTCTTCAGGTGAACACTGCCCTTCTTGAAACGCATGACGCGTATCTTGGGACCTTGCAGGTCGCCCAGCAGTCCGACGTCACGCCCGCAATCTTTGGCTGCCTTGCGCAGGGCGCGGGCGCGCCCCCGGTGTTCGTCAGGATTACCGTGAGAAAAATTCAGGCGCGCGACGTCGACGCCCGAATCGATCATTTTTCTCAGTGTTTCCGGTCGCTCCGACGCTGGTCCCAGCGTAGCGACAATCTTGGTTCGTCTCAGCATGCGCGCGATTATTGCACAGCTTTGTCGCGGAAAGTGCTTCCAATGGGCTGCGAGGTCTTTCAGTTGTGGTGAAACGGCCTTATGCTGGACGGACAGGTTTTCCTTGGGGTTTTCCCATGTTGAATCGCCGCCGTTTCCTGCAGAGCCTCGCTGCCGCCGCCGTTGCCCCGGCCGTAACAGACGCCTGTGCCGCGTCTCGTACCGCCCAGGCCAACCTGGTTTCGGACCCGGGACGAGTCCTCGACCTGCCGCCAGGCTTTGGCTACAGCGTAGTTTCGAAGGCCGGAACCCGGATGAGCGACGGCCTGCAAGTCCCCGGAAAACACGACGGCATGGCGGCATTCAATGCTGCGGACGGGCGCATACGGCTTGTCTGCAACCACGAGATCCAGCCTGAGGACACCGGCTCGAACAGTCTCCGCGATCGTTTTTTGGCCCTGCCGGAAGAAGCCAGGGCGAAGTTCTATGACCGTGGCGGGGATCGGACGCCGGGCCTCGGCGGCACCACCACCACGATTTACAACCCGCAAAGCGCAGAAACCGAACGCCAGTTCCTGAGCCTGGGCGGTACCGAGCTCAACTGTGCCGGCGGACCAACGCCCTGGGGCAGCTGGCTTTCCTGCGAGGAATGTTTCGAATGGGCGGGTGACGTCGAGTATTTCGGCGTACCGGCCGCAAGGCGCGACCAGAAGCACGGCTATGTCTTCGAGGTACCGGCGGCCGCCGACGAACTCGTGCAGGCGATTCCATTGACGGGCATGGGCCGCTTCGAACACGAGGCCTGTGCCGTCGACGAGGCTACCGGCATCGTCTACATGACCGAGGACCGGCACCACAGCCTTTTCTATCGTTACGTACCCAACGTGCCGGGCAAGCTGCTCGCTGGCGGCAAGCTGCAGGCAATGGTCGTCGACGGACAGCCGGCGCTCGCGACTCACAACTGGACGGCAACACCGGCGATCCGGCTCGGCGAGCCGCTCGCCGCACGCTGGATCGATTTCGACGACCCGAATCCCTTCGAGGACACATTGCGCAGCGACGGCGCAATGCGCGGCGCGGCGACCTTTGCACGCGGCGAGGGGCTGTGCGTGGCCGGTGACCGCTTCGCGTTCACCTGTACGAACGGCGGACCGGCCCGACTGGGACAGATCTTCACCTACAAACCGACCTCCGCGGACGGCGGTGAACTCGAGCTCATCGCCGAATCGCAAGAGGACTCATTGCTGCGCAACGCCGACAACCTGACGATGGCACCCTGGGGCGACCTAATCGTGTGCGAAGACACGTCAGGCCATTGCGGGCTTGTGGGCATTCGGCCCGATGGCAGCCAGTACGCAATCGCGGACAACGCGCATTCGAGCTCTGAGCTGGCTGGCGTGTGCTTCTCGCCGGACGGCGAGATATTGTTCGTCAATATTCAGTATCCCGGCATGACGATTGCCATCACCGGCAACTGGAAATCGCTGCAAACCTGAGCCGGGTTATTGTGCGGCTCTCTTCTCCAGCATCGCCACGGCAGGTAACTTCTTCCCTTCGACGAACTCCAGGAACGCACCGCCGCCGGTCGAGATGTAGGAAATGCCGTCGCGTACGCCGTACTTGTCGATCGCGGCGAGCGTGTCGCCACCCCCAGCCACTGAAAACGCGTCGCTCGCAGCAATCGCCTCGGCAAGGATCCGGGTGCCTTCACCGAAGGCGTCAAACTCGAAGACGCCGACGGGTCCGTTCCAGATGATTGTCCCGGCATCCTTGAGAATGGCCGCGAAGCGCGCCGCGGTTTCCGGACCGATGTCGAGAATCATGTCGTCCGCCGTTACCGCATCAACCGCCTTGGTCGTCGCCGGCGCATCGGCCGAAAACTCGTTGGCGCAGACGACATCGGTCGGCACGGGGATCTCGGCTCGATCGTCGCGATTGCCGGCAAGCTCGCGGGCCGTATCCAGCATATCGGCCTCGCACAGCGACTTGCCGACATTGTGGCCCTCCGCCGCAATGAACGTATTGGCGATGCCGCCGCCGACGATCAGGCAGTCGACGACGTCGGCCAGCGCGTCAAGGACGGTCAGTTTGGTCGATACCTTCGAACCGCCCACGATCGCCACGAACGGCCTCGCCGGGTTGTCGAGCGCCTTGGCCAGCGCGTCGAGTTCGGCGGCCAGCAAGGGACCGGCACAGGCGATCGGCGCATGCTCGCCGACGCCATACGTACTGGCCTGGGCGCGATGTGCGGTCCCGAATGCATCCATGACGAATACATCGCAGAGCGCCGCCATCTTCTTCGCCAGTGCGTCATCGCACTTTTTCTCACCGGCAAGGAAGCGCACGTTTTCCAGCAACACCACGTTGCCGGGCTCGACGTCCACGCCGTCAATCCAGTCTTTGACCAGGGGGACCTCACGCCCGAGCAGCTCGCCGATGCGATCGGCGACCGGCTGCAGCGAGAATTTTTCGTCGGGCTCACCCTCGGTCGGACGACCGAGATGAGAGACCAGCATGACCGCAGCATTCGCGTCCAGCGCCGCCTTGATGGTCGGCAGGGCGGCCCGGATACGAGCATCGCTCGTTACCACACCGTCCGCGACGGGTACGTTCAGATCTTCGCGGATAAAAACGCGTTTGCCCGACAGATCGACATCGGACATCTTGATAACGGCCATGCTGGTTCCTTTTCTGACGTTTTAGCCTGCTGCTTTCATCAACACGGTGGCCGTATCGAGCATGCGGTTCGAGAAGCCCCACTCATTGTCATACCACGCGAGAACCTTCACGAGCGTGCCGTCGATCACCTTCGTCAATGTCGAGTCGTAAGTAGACGATGCCGGATCGTGGTTGAAGTCGACCGATACGAGCGGTGCTTCGTTGTACGCCAGCACACCCTTGAGCGGACCCTCCGAAGCCGCGCGCAGGACGTCATTGATCTCGTCGACAGACGTTGCGCGAGACGCGACAAACGTCAGGTCGACTGCAGACACGTTGATCGTCGGCACACGCATCGAGAAGCCGTCGAGCTTGCCATTGAGTTCCGGCAGTACGAGGCCCACCGCCTTGGCAGCGCCCGTGCTCGTCGGAATCTGTGACATCGTGCCGGAACGCGCGCGGCGCAGATCCTTGTGGTAGACGTCGGTCAGCACCTGGTCGTTGGTGTAGGCATGAATGGTCGTCATGATGCCATGCTTAACGCCGATCGCTTCATGCAACGGCTTGACCAGGGGCGCCAGGCAGTTCGTCGTGCAGGATGCATTCGAGATGATGTTGTGGTCGGCCGTGATGTCGCCATCGTTCACACCAAATACGAAAGTCCCGTCGATATCGGCGCCGCCAGGCGCAGAAATGATGACCTTCCTGGCGCCGCCGGCGATGTGCTTGCCGGCCGTTTCGGCCGTGCGGAACAACCCGGTGCACTCGAAGACGACGTCAACGCCGAGCTCGCCCCACGGCAACTTGCCGGGATCGCGTTCGGCAAATACCTTGATGCGGTCGCCGTTCACGATGATGTCACCACCGTCGACTTCCACGGTGCCGGCAAACTTGCCGTGAGCCGTGTCGTAGCGTGTCAGGTGTGCATTCGTCTCCGCGTCGCCGAGATCATTGAGCGCCACGACGTCAAACTCGCTGGCGCGCCCATACTCGTGGATTGCACGAACGATGTTGCGACCGATGCGGCCGTAGCCGTTGATACCAATTTTGATAGCCATTTTTCTTCTCTTGCTCCAGTAGTTAATTCAGTACGTCTTTCGCGACGGCAACCACGTTGTCAGTCGTGAAGCCGAAATGTTCAAACAATTCTCCAGCCGGTGCGGATTCGCCGAAGCGATCCAGTCCGACGACCTGCCCCTCGGTACCGACATAGCGCCACCAGCCACCGGTCACGCCTGCCTCGATAGCAACGCGCGCGGTCACGGCCGCCGGCAATACCGTTTCACGATAGTCCGCATCCTGGGCGTCGAAAACATCCGTGCTCGGCATCGATACAACCCGCGCATTGATACCCTCGGCTGCCAGTGCATCGGCGGCCGACATCGCCAGTTCAACTTCGGAGCCCGTCGCAATCAGGATGATATTCGGCGTGCCATCGCTGTCCTTCAATACGTAACCACCACGCGCGGCTGCGGCAATCTGGCCGGCATCGCGCACCTGGTGCGGCAAGCCCTGGCGCGTCAGCACGAGGCTGGTCGGCCCGGTTTCATTCTCGATCGCGTAGCGCCAGGCGACCGCGGTCTCGACCGTGTCGCATGGGCGCCAGACGCTCATGTTCGGCATCAGGCGCAGCGACGCCGTATGCTCGACCGGCTGATGCGTCGGACCGTCCTCACCGAGACCGATAGAATCGTGCGTGTAGACGAGAATGTTCTGCACTTTCATCAAGGCGGCCATGCGCAGCGCATTCCGGGAATAGTCCGAGAACGTCAGGAAGGTGCCGGAGTACGGGATGAAGCCACCGTGCAGGCGCAAGCCGTTGCAGATCGCCGTCATGCCGAATTCCCGCACACCGAACCAGACGTAGTTGCCGTTTGCGTCATCGCCCGAGATCGGCGTCGATGTGGCGTGCTTGGTCAGGTTCGAGCCAGTCAGGTCGGCAGATCCTCCCGCCATCTCCGGCAGGAACGGCGCGAATGCGTTCAGTGCACGCAGGGACGCCTGGCGCGTGGCCATCTTGGCGCCTTCGGCATCGATCTCGGCGATGGACTTGTCGGCGTGCTGGCACCAACCCTGCGGCCGTTTGCCCGCCATGCGGCGCGCGAATTCGGCGGCGAGTTCGGGGTATTCGGCGTTGTAGGCGGCAAAAGCCTCGTTCCAGCGAGACTCCTCGCCGGCACCGCGCTCCCTGCCATCCCAGGCGGCGGCAACGTCAGCCGGAATATCGAAAGGTGCGGCATCCCAACCCAGCTCCTTGCGCGTTGCGGCGACCTCGTCTTCGCCGAGCGGCGCACCGTGCGTCGCCGACGTGCCCTGCTTGTTCGGAGAACCGTAGCCGATGACGGTCTTGCAACAGATCAGTGTCGGTTTGTCCGTCTCGGCGGTTGCCTGGTCGATCGCGGCGGCGATCGCGGCCGCGTCGTGACCGTCCACGTTGTCGATAACCTGCCAGCCGTAAGCCTCGAATCGCTTCGCGGTGTCGTCGGTGAACCAGCCGCCCACGTCGCCGTCGATGGAGATATTGTTGTCGTCGTAGAGACAGATCAGCTTGCCGAGCTTGAGTGTTCCGGCCAGCGAGCACGCTTCGTGCGAGATGCCTTCCATGAGGCAGCCGTCACCGAGAAACACCCAGGTCTTGTGATCGACGACCTGGTGTCCGGGCCGATTGAACTCGGCGGCCAGCATTTTCTCGCCCATCGCCATGCCCACGGCATTGGTGATGCCCTGGCCCAATGGTCCGGTCGTCGTCTCGACCGGGCCGCCCGGCTCGTACTCCGGGTGTCCGGCGGTCTTGAAGCCCATTTGCCGGAAGTTGCGCAATTGATCGATCGTGAAATCTTTATAGCCGGTCAGGTGCAACAGGCTGTACAACAGCATGGAGGCGTGCCCGTTCGACAGCACAAAGCGGTCGCGGTCAGCCCACTGCGGGTTGGCCGGATTATGTTTAAGGTAGTCACGCCAGAGGACTTCGGCGATGTCCGCCATGCCCATCGGGGCGCCGGGATGACCCGATTTCGCCGCCTGGACGGCATCCATGCTGAGGGCTCTTATTGCATTCGCGAGGACACGCCGTGCGGGCTGGCCGGCGGTAGTGGCTTGATGTGACATTGGACCTGTCTTTGGCACAGAGGCCTTTTGATGAGGGGGTGATTTTCGCTATCGCGAGCCCGACATTTTCCCTGTTATAGAGGGTCGCATCAAGGGTACAATGCGCGACCCCTTAGTTTGGAACAGCCTAAATCATGAGTGAAAGTTTCCTGTTCACCTCGGAATCGGTATCCGAGGGACACCCGGACAAAGTGTCGGACCAGATATCCGATGCGATCCTCGACGCAATCCTCGCCGAGGACAAGTCCGCGCGCGTGGCGGTCGAGACCATGGTCAAGACCGGCATGGCAATCGTCGCCGGTGAGGTCACAACGTCTGCCTGGGTGGATATCGAGGATATCGTGCGCACTACCGTACTCGATATCGGCTACAACAGCTCATCCATGGGCTTCGACGGCGCCTCGTGTGCCGTCCTCAACGCGATCGGCAAGCAGTCCCCCGACATCGCCATGGGCGTTGACCGCGAGTCCGCCGAGAAGCAGGGTGCCGGCGACCAGGGCCTGATGTTCGGCTACGCGACCAACGAGACAGATGTGCTCATGCCCGCGCCGATTACCTTCTCGCACCGCCTGGTCAAGCGCCAGGCCGACGTGCGCAAGAATGGCACGCTGCCCTATCTCAGGCCGGATGCCAAGAGCCAGGTCACGTTCGTCTACGAAGACAACAAGCCCGTCGCGGTCGACGCCATCGTCGTCTCGTCACAACACGACCCGGATGTCTCCATGAAGGACCTGCGCGAGGGCGTCATGGAAGAGATTATCAAGCCGGTGATTCCTGCGAATCTCATCAGCGCCGACACGAAGTACCACATCAACCCGACCGGCCGCTTCGAAATCGGTGGGCCGATGGGCGACTGCGGCCTGACCGGCCGCAAGATCATCGTCGACACCTACGGCGGTTCGGCCCGGCATGGCGGCGGTGCGTTCTCGGGTAAGGATCCGTCCAAGGTTGACCGCTCGGCAGCCTATGCGGCGCGCTATGTCGCCAAGAACATCGTGGCGGCGGGCCTCGCCGACCGCTGCGAGATCCAGGTGTCTTATGCAATTGGCGTCGCGGAGCCGACGTCCATCTCGGTCCGCACATTCGGCACCGGGAAACTTTCTGATACAAAGTTGACCGAGCTTATCCGTTATCATTTCGATCTGACGCCGTATGGCATCCTGACGATGCTCGACCTGATCAGGCCGATCTACAAGCAGACAGCTGCCTACGGGCACTTCGGCCGCGAAGACATCGACCTGAGCTGGGAACGGACCGACAAAGCCGAGGCGCTCAAAAACGCCGCAAATTAGGGTACCGGACACCATATTTCGAAAGTATGGTTTCAGGTATCCAACCACCCGGACGAAATATGGTGTCCGGTACCTAATTTAGGAGACAGACTTATGAGCAGCCAAGCCGTTGCCATTCAGAAGAACGACTACAAGGTCGCCGACATTTCGCTCGCCGACTGGGGCCGCAAGGAAATCGCCATTGCCGAGACGGAAATGCCCGGCCTCATGGCGCTGCGCGAAGAATACAAGGGCCAGAAGCCGCTCGCCGGCGTGCGCCTCACCGGCTGCCTGCACATGACGATCCAGACGGCGGTCCTGATCGAGACCCTACGGGAACTCGGCGCCGACATTCGCTGGTCGTCCTGCAACATTTTCTCCACGCAGGACCACGCCGCCGCGGCCATCGCCGCCGCGGGTGTCCCGGTCTTCGCCTGGAAAGGTGAGACCGAGGACGAGTACTGGTGGTGCGTCGAGCAGACGATCAACGGCCCCGACGGCTGGCAGCCGAACATGATCCTCGACGACGGCGGCGATCTGACGCTCATCCTGCACGACAAGTACCCCGAGATCATGAAGAACGTCAAAGGCCTCTCGGAAGAAACCACGACCGGCGTCAAGCGCCTGTACGACATGATGGCTGACGACGCCCTGCTGTGCCCGGCGTTCAACGTGAACGACTCGGTCACCAAGTCCAAGTTCGACAACCTGTATGGCTGTCGTGAGTCGCTCGTCGACGGCATCAAGCGGGCGACCGACGTCATGATTGCAGGCAAGGTTGCCGTCGTGTGCGGCTACGGCGATGTTGGCAAAGGCTGCGCGCAGTCGCTCCGAGGCCTCGGCGCCACGGTCTGGGTCACGGAGATCGATCCGATTTGTGCGCTGCAGGCCGCAATGGAAGGCTATCGCGTCGTCGACTTCGACGAGATCTGCGACCAGGTGGACATCGTCGTGACCGCGACCGGCAACTACCACGTCGTCACCGGACCGCAGATGGAGCGCATGCGCGACCAGGCCATCGTTTGCAACATCGGTCATTTCGACAACGAGATCGATGTCGCCTACCTGCACAAGTTCGAGTGGGAGAACATCAAACCGCAGGTTGATCACGTCATCTTCCCGGACGGCAAGCGCATTATCTTGCTGGCCGAAGGTCGTCTCGTGAACCTGGGCTGCGCCACAGGCCACCCGAGCTTCGTCATGTCTAATTCGTTCACCAACCAGGTGCTGGCACAGATCGAACTCTGGCAGAACGGCGAAAAGTACGAAAACAAGGTCTACGTGCTGCCGAAACACCTCGATGAGAAAGTCGCGCGCTTGCACCTCGATCGTATCGGCGCGAAGATCACCGAACTGTCCGACGAACAGGCCAAGTACATCGGCGTCGACAAAGACGGCCCGTACAAGCCTGAGCATTACCGCTACTAAGAGACCTGCCTATTCAAGCACCTGCGGAAGATAACAACGGGTCCATTCGGGTATTGCACCTGACGGATCCACATCTGTTTGCGACACCCGACGGCGAACTTCGTGGCACGGTGACTTCCGCAACCCTGAAACGGGTGCTTGATCATTACGAAGCCGGTGACTGGCGCGCTGACCGCGTGCTGGTCACCGGCGACATCATCCAGGATGACACCGCGGACGCCTATGAGCGCTTCCGCGACCTCATGCTGCCACTGAATCTTCGCGTTCACTGTGTGCCTGGCAACCATGACGTTCGCGACCTCATGCGCCCGGTCTGTGGCCGCCCGCCCTTCTCCTACTGTGCCTACGAAGCGCTCGGCGACTGGCTCATCGTCGGTATCGACAGTTGCGTGAAAGGCGCCGCCGGTGGCCGCGTCAGCGACGCGGAACTCGAACGGCTTGCCGATATCGTTGTGGGCGGTGCAGCGAAACACGTCATGGTCTGTCTGCACCACCCGCCGATACCGATGGGCAGCAAGTGGCTCGACACCGTGGGACTCGAAAACGGTGACGAAGTCCTCGAGCGCCTGAGGACGCTTGAGCGCGTGCGCATCGCGGCGTTTGGTCACGTCCACCAGGAGTACGACGGGAACCACCAGGGCATACGCATTATCGCCACGCCGTCTACCTGTCGGCAGTTCAAGCCTCGCAGCGACGAATTCGCCATGGACGACAAGCCGCCCGCTTATCGCCGTATCGAACTCAACCCGGACGGCAGCGTCAATACCGACATTGCCTGGGTCGACACATGACGCGCTGGCTCTTTGTAGTCCTGTGTGTCGCAGGCGCAGGCGCGAGCGCCGACGACCGGGCGCATCCGGTCACACTTTGGCGCGTTGCCGGCGAAACAAATTCGGTCTACCTGCTCGGTTCCGTCCACCTGCTCCGCGAACGCGACCACCCGCTACCCGGCGTTATCGACAACGCCTACTGCGATGCGGAAGTTGTCGTGATGGAGCTCGACATGGATGACATGGATCCGCTGCGTGCGCAGGCGGCGTTCAATCGCGCCGGCGTCATGACCGATGGCACAACGTTGCGCGATCTCATGGGCGAGGAGGCATTCGCCGAGGCGAGCGAGGCCGCCGCCGTTATCGACATTCCGCTCGACATGCTCGAGCAGAGCAAACCCTGGCTGGCCGCGATGACGGTCGAACTCATGATGCTGTATCGCATCGGGTTCAATCCCATGCTGGGCATCGAGATGACCCTGACGCAGCGCGCTGCCGCCGACGGCAAACCCATCGAAGGGCTCGAAACCGTCGACGAGCAGTTGTCGTTTCTCGACGGCTTGCCGATCGAGGCACAGCGCAAGATGCTGTTACAGACCCTGACCGAAGGGGCCGCATTGAGCGAGTCGATCGATGAACTGATCGATGCCTGGCACCGCGGTGACACCGCGGCCCTGGAGGATGCCTTGCTAACCGCCACGGCGGGGCAGGAAGAATTGAACGAGGTCCTGATCAGCAGCCGCAATCGGCGCTGGGCGGAGACCATCGCCGCCTGGCTCGATGACGAGCAGGACTACCTCGTCGTCGTGGGTGCGCTGCATCTCGTTGGCCCGGAGGGCGTGCCGGCACTCCTTGAGAAGCGGGGTTTCGGTATTCATCAGTTGAGTGAGCCTGCGACAGTCCGGTAGCATCCCCTCCTCTTCAGGAGGAATACCATGAGTCTTTATACTGATGCCCGCAAGTTCATTGCCGGCGGCGTGAATTCCCCGGTGCGCGCATTTGCCGGTGTCGGCGGTGAACCCGTCTTTTTCAAAAGTGCCGCGGGCGCGCGAGTGAAATCCGAGGACGGCAGGGAATTCATCGACTATGTCGGCTCATGGGGTCCGATGATCCTCGGGCATGCGCATCCGGACGTAATCGAGGCCGTGGTTGCCGCCGCAAGAAATGGACTCAGCTTCGGAGCGCCTTGCGTACTGGAAACGGCGATCGCCGCAAAGATCTGCAGCATGCTGCCATCCGTGGACAAGGTGCGCATGGTCAGCTCGGGTACTGAAGCCACGATGAGCGCCATTCGGCTTGCGCGTGGCCACACAGGTCGCGACAAGATCGTCAAGTTCGAGGGTTGCTACCACGGCCATTCGGACTCCCTGCTGATCAAGGCCGGGTCGGGTGCGCTCACCCTCGGTGTACCGAGCTCGCCGGGCGTTCCGGCCGGTCTGGCGGAACACACGATTACGCTCCCGTATAACGATAGCGACGCGGTCAGGGCCGCGTTCGCCGAGGTTGGCGACCAGATCGCATGCGTCATCGTCGAGCCGATTGCCGGCAACATGAACATGGTGCCCCCTGTCGCAGGTTTCCACGAGACGCTGCGAGACGAATGCACGAAGGCCGGCGCCCTGCTGATCTTCGACGAGGTGATGACGGGCTTCCGCGTGGCGCGCGGTTGCGCGCAGTCGCTGTATGGCATCGCCCCCGACATCACCACGCTCGGCAAGGTTATCGGCGGCGGCATGCCGGCGGCGGCTTACTGCGGCCGGGCTGACGTCATGGCGAGCATTGCGCCGGACGGCCCGGTCTACCAGGCGGGCACGCTGTCCGGTAACCCCGTCGCCATGGCTGCCGGACTGAAGACGCTGGAGCTGATCGACAATGACGCCTTCTGGACCGAGCTGACCGCCAAAACGAAGCGGCTCGTCGACGGCCTGGCCGCGGCAGCAGCCGAGGCGGGCATCCCGGTCTCGCTGGAGTGCGAGGGCGGCATGTTTGGCCTCGTCTTCACGGACCAGGGTCCGGTCCGGTCGTATGCACAGGTCGCAGCAGCCGACGCAGCGCGGTTCAAGGCATTCTTCCACGGCATGCTGGATGAAGGCGTGTACCTGGCGCCGTCGGCGTTCGAGGCCGGTTTCGTATCCGCGGCGCACAGCGACGATGATCTCGATCAGACCATCGCCGCCGCGGCCAGGGTGTTCAAAAACCTCTAGAACGACCAGATCAGGCCCGCGGACAAGGTCCGTTCCGCACCATAGAGCCTTTCCCCGACCGGGATGTCGGAGCCTCTGGCCCGGTTGATTCCGGCAACGTGGTCCTGGTAGCGCGTGTCAAACAGGTTGTCGAGGCGCGCCTCGACCCGGAGCGCATCGGCCGGCTTCCAGATCAGCGCGGCATTGACGAGCGCATACCCGGGCGTGCGTTGCTCGTTGTTGGTACTGGCTACATCGTGTTGCCGCGCGTAACCGACGATCTCGGAAGTCACCGATAGCCTGTCCTTCTCCCAGGTCAAACCGACCGACGCGTTGGGCGGCGCAAGCCGGTACAGGTTGTCATCGATGTCCCTGCGTTTGCCGCGCGTCCAGGACGCTATGCCGTCCAGGTACCAGCGGTCCGACAGATCCACCTTCCAGGCGAGATCGGCGCCGTAGATTTCGGCATCCACGTTGCCAAACGCCAGCGCGGGGCTGCCCGACATCATCTCAGACACCATATTCGCAACCATGTTGGTCGACGGCACACCCTGGATATACCCGTCGATGCGCTTGTAGAAGACCTGCGGGGAAATCGCGAAGCGTCCGCTGTCGTGACCAAAGCCAATCGCGATCTCGTTGGACCGTTCCTCGTCGAGGTCAAGACCGCCCACGTAGCTGCGTCCGTCCGCGAGGCCACCGGTTGCCTGCAGGGGCAGCCACAGGTACAGCTCCTGGTATGACGGCGCGCGTGTCTTGCTGCCCAGTTCGATGCGCCACTCCGACCCGGAGTCGATACGCCAGCGATACTTGAGAACGGCATCAACAGAACTCCAGCTCCTGCTGCGATCAGCCAGGTTGAAGGCCTCCGCAAGCAATGCGACGTTCGTGCCCATACTGCCCATCATGCCGGCGGCGCCGACCTCGCCGGAATCGGTTTCGACACGCTTTGCCCGCAATCCCACTTCGATATCGCCGGGTACGCCATCGCGCCGCCATTCGACGAATACGGATGACACATCGCGACTCACATCGACGAAATTATCGACGCGGAACATCGCGTTGTTCGGATTCGTGATCGTCGCGTCATGGTCGGCTGTTGTGGCATCGATACCGATAGTCAGGCTCGACTCTGGCAAGGCGATGGACGTCGCGACACTGGCCTGTGCGCCCGTGCCGGTCGTGAAGTTCTCGCGCTGCATGGATGCCATCGGCGCTTGTCGCAGACCGAAATTGTCCATGAGATGCTCCACATCGTTCCAGGCGACCCGGGCATTCAGCGTGACGACATCGTTCAGCTCCAGCGTCGACTGGGCGCCGGCAAGACTCGTGTCGATAAAGCGAATGTCCATCGGCAAAGCCGGCGTTCCGGTTTCGTCAGTGTCGAGGCGACCGGCAAAGAGGAGCACGGACGCCCGGTCACCCGCAAAGGCGTAACTGAGGTCCGAGCGTTCCCGGTGCAATTGCGATGGGCGCACCTCGCCAGCGGGCGTATCGATGCTGTCTCCGTCGTCAAGTTCCGCGATCAGCGACACTTTATGCCTGTCGCTTGCCAGGGTGAGTCGGCCCGCCGACGTGCTGACATTGCCATTCGCCGAATAGCGGCTGCCGACGAAGCCGGACAGGCGTGACGCCTCCGTGCCGAACTCCCCGCGCGACAAGCTCGTCGCAACGTGTCCGCCGATCGACTCCGGGGCGAGCGAAACACTCGGGATGCCGCGAACCACGGACAACTGCTCCGTAATCATCGGCGACACATAGGAGAGTGGCGCGTCCATGGCGTTCGGACCGCCGGACACGACGCCGAGGTGGTCAATAACGACAGAGATGCGATCGCCGTACATGCCGCGGTACTGCGCGATCCCCGTTACAGGCCCGTTTGCGTTGACGTTGGCGCCGGGTATGTCTTTTAGAACCGTGGCGGTATCGACGAGCATTTCGCGGTCGACCTCGATCTGTGCCAGGCCTGTCGTTACTGTTCTGCCGATGACGATCACCTCGTCGACATCGGACGCAGCACCGTCGGTGGGCGCTTGCGCCACCACGGCGGCAGGCGACAGCAGCACGGCCGCCACGGCCGTGGTTGTGCAATATTTCATTGTTTTCTCCGAAAGAGCACTCGATCGCGCAACCTGTGTCGGGCGATCCGGAAGGGTTAAAGCGAGTGCGGCTCAGGCAGGCGGTGCGCGCGAGCGATAGGCAGTTGCCTGCGTACGGAGAAGGAACGCAACGGGTGCGTCGTCAAAGCGGGGCATGTCGGGCAATACATCGGGCACCATGCCCGTGTCCACCGCAACCGCCGAGCTGAGCATGTGACCGATCGGGCACTGCTCACCGCTGCCGGACGCAGCGCTGCCCTCATCGGCGCCATGGTGATGGTGATGCCCGTCACCGGCGAGTGCCTGCATGATCGCTACGGGCATGCCCTCCGGGCACAACTCGTACAGCAGGCCACTGTCCGCCGAGCCCGGCATGTATCCGGCCGGGGTTAACGCGCGCAGTGCCAGCGCCGCCAGTGCGGCGACGAGCAGGAATTGCCTGTTGCGAGCGAGAATACCCATCCAGTGGATATTCTATCGGGCCTCGCGCACGACACTATGGGTAATTCCCCCCATCAGTCGCTGTGAAGGACCTCCTTGATCATCCTGAGGCAAGCCGGTACATCATCGCTTTCGAGCCAGAGTTGCTTCTCCTCGAGGCCGATCGGCAGAATCTCGACGAAGCGGTGTGCAACCCAGGCCGCGTCATCGAAACGCCGCTCCAGGTTCTCATAGAGGCGGCCGAGATCATTCATGATTCTCTCGAGAACGGGCGGCAGGAACTGAAACTCTTCAGGCAAGGTCGTGGGCGGCAGCGCAGGCAGAATCTCGATGTCGCCGGTGTTCAGTCCATCCTGCTGGCGTTCGGTCCGCAGCAGCCGGAAGCGCTCAGTGCCTGTTGCGGTGACGCCCAGCAGGCCATCACTCCCCTGGTACCAGTCGCTGACCGCCGCCAGCGTGCCGGTCGAATGCGTCGTGGCCGGCCCGGTCTCTCGCCCATCCTTGATCAGCAGGACGCCGAACGGCGCATCGTTCTTCATGCAGCGGCTGATCATATCGAGGTAGCGAGGCTCGAAAATACGCAGCGGCAAGGGTCCGCCCGGGAACAAGACGGTATTCAGTGGGAAAAGCGGTACGTTCACACCTTGAATATAGACCCTTGTAGCGCGTTTGGCTGGTATTCGCGTGCCACGAGTCCCCTAGGAACCACGGGTGCGCTGTAACAACGCCGTCAAAGTCTGGCGCGCCGACCCGAATCCACCGTTGCTCATGAACACAACCTGGTCGCCCCCGAGCACGCGCGTGGACATGTCGTTGACGAGCCGATCATAGTCATCGAATACGCGAAGCTTGCCGCCCAGGCCCTGCAAACTCTTGTCGAATTCGTCGGGCAGCCCGTCGGGGCGGAACATCCACACGAGGTCGGCACCCTGCAGCGACTCGGCGAGCTGGTCGTTATGCACACCGAGCTTCATCGTATTGGATCGCGGCTCGAACGCCACGACGACCCGGTGACCCGGGTAGCGCTTGCGCATCGACCGGATGGACTTCGCAATCGCCGTCGGATGATGCGCGAAATCGTCGTAGATCGCGATATCCGCCACGGTCGCCGTCCGTTCCATGCGTCGCTTGACGCCCTCGAACCGGGACATGGCGTCAACTGCCTGTTCGAGCGACACACCCGCTGACGCCGCCGCCGCAACGGCCGCAAGCGCATTGTCGAGATTGTACAGACCGCCTATCTTCCAGCGCGTCTCGCTGGCCTGGCCACCGGGACCCTGCATGCCGATATGCCGCTCGACTTTATCGCCAAAGCGCGCCGTCCAGTCGGCGTCGCCCCCGGTACTGAACGTCTCGACCGGGGTCCAGCAGCCCTGGCCGATAAGCCGCCGCAGGTTCTCGTCCGCACCGTTCATTACGATACGGCCATTGCCCGGCACCGTGCGCAGCAGTTGGTGGAACTGCCAGAGGATCGCATCCATGTCCTTGTAGATATCGGCGTGGTCGTACTCGAGGTTGTTCAGAACCAGCGTATTCGGGCGGTAATGCACAAACTTGGCGCGCTTGTCGAAGAAGGCCGTGTCGTATTCGTCGGCCTCCACAACAAAATACCTGGACTCGCCGAAACGTGCCGATGTGCCGAAGTCTGTGGGAATGCCGCCAATCAGGAAGCCCGGCGCATGCCCTGCGTCGTCAAGAATCCAGGCCAGCATGCTCGCAGTGGTGGTTTTGCCATGGGTTCCCGCTACCGCCAGTACGTGGCGATCGTTGAGTACATTCTCTGCCAGCCAGGCCGGGCCGGACTTGTACGGCATGCCACTGTCGAGCATTGCCTCGACGACCTCGACGCCGCGACTCATGACGTTGCCGACGACGACACAGTCCGGCTTGACCTCGAGCTGGCCCGCGTCGACGCCTTCGTGAATCTCGATACCGAGCGACTTGAGCTGCGTGCTCATCGGGGGGTACACGTTGCGATCACAACCTGTCACCTCGTGCCCGGCTGCCCTTGCCAGCGCGGCCACGCCTCCCATGAAGGTCCCACAAATTCCAAGTATGTGTATATGCATTCTGAACTCAGGCAGCCGCGGCTGGCGACGGGTTGAAGGTTGCGCTGAGGTAGAACTGGAGCGCAAAGACCAGGAATGCGGCGATCACGCCGACTGGTCGGGGACGTTCGAGGGTTCGGGACAATATATGACCATCGACGATGACGGAAAACAATGTGACGCTCCAGACAGAAAGCAACGCGAGCAATGGCACAGCCGCGAACTGCTGGAGACGCAGGGCGACAGCCAGCAGCAGCGTCAGGACGAAACCGAAAATGGCCCCGCAGCCGATCATTGCCGTCAGCATTTGCAGCATGCGTGCGTTCCGGCCATCGAGCGTCGCCAGTAGCGCAAAGATGACGAGTCCGAGCAACGTGATTGCCAGCCCGGAGGCCGACAGCCCGCCGAACCGTGGCACGATCAGCCCGCCGAGGATGTCGACGAACAGCCAGAACGCGACACAGATAACGAGCAGCAGGACGGAATGCGGAACGGCGTCGGGCCCTTTCCGCAGGCGAATGATGTCGAGCAGTGTTTCCAGCAGGGCCAGCATGATGTGGGCATGTTAACCTCTGTGTCCGATTTTCGCCTGCGCCTTTTAATGCCTGACTACCAATTCGTTGAAGAGCCCGACTCCCTGGTCCCGCAGCTGCAAAGCGAGGGACAGCTGGGAATCGATACCGAGTTCATGCGTGAGCGCACCTACTTCGCGCAGCTGTGCCTGACGCAGATTGCGACACCCGATGAGATCTGGTGTGCGGACCCGCTGGCGGGTCACGCGCAGGACGCGTTCTGGAAAGAAATACTGACGCATGACTGGGTCCTGCACTCGGCCCGGCAGGACATCGAGGTGATCTACCAGGCAGCGGGCGCGATGCCGACATCGATTTTCGATACGCAGGTCGCGGCCGGGCTCCTGGGCTATCCCGCGCAGATGGGCTATGCGGGACTCGTCAAGGAGCTCTTCGACGTCGAGATCCACAAGTCCCACACGCGTGCGGACTGGAGCAAGCGGCCGCTCCGTGACGAGTACCTCGAATACGCGGCGGAGGATGTCGAGTACCTGCTGCCGGCCTGCCAGATCCTCACCGAGCGCCTCGAGGAGCACGGGCGGCTGGCGTGGGCGCGAGAAGACTCGCAGTGGCTGCTTGACCCGACGCTCTACGACATCGGTGAAAGCCAGGCGATCGAGCGCCTGAAAGGTGCACGAGCCTTCCGGGGCCGCAAACGCGCTGCCGCTGTGAAGCTCGCCGCCTGGCGCGAAGCGGAAGCGATCAAGCGTGACCGGCCTCGCCAGTGGATCATGCGCGACAACGTGCTCCTCGATATCGCCTGGAATCTACCCACAACAGAAGCCGCCATGGCGGATATCCAGGGTGTGCCGCCGAAACTCGTACAACGCGTGGGGCGGCAGCTGCTCGGCCTGATCGCTGCGGCAGGGAAAGACGATGGCGGTTACGACCCTCCTCGCCCGCCGGATGCAAGGCAGAAGGCCCTGCTCAAGGAAATGCAGTCGCGCGTGGCCGCGTGTGCGACCGAGCTCGGTATCGTGGCGGAAACGGTGGCTTCAAAGCGCGAATTGTCGGCCGTGGTTGTTTCCGGCCACCGCAACTCGCGTGTATTCAATGGCTGGCGCGCCGAGCTCATCGGCGACGAACTCGCGAGTCTGCTCGAGAACGGTTAAGCCGGGGTCAAAGCGCTTGGCGCGAGGGCTCCGGGGCCCGTTGCGTCCTAGAGCGCGGCGGTCAGGCGCTCATAGACCTCGTCGATGGTGCCTTCGGCATTGATCGTCGTCAGCTTGTCTCGTTCCCTGTAGAACTCGATCAACGGTTCCGTGCTTTCGCGGTAGACGTCCAGGCGATTGCCGATCGTCTCTTCGTTGTCGTCCTCGCGCTGGATCAGTTCGCCGCCCGCGTTCGTGCATTCGTCAATCTCTTCCTGTGAGGAAAAGTAGACGTTCAGCAACTTGCCTGTGAGCGAGCAGGTACGGCGACCGGTCAGGCGCTTCATGAGGATGTCGAGATCGACATCCATGAGAACGGCGGTGTCGAGCGGCGTACCCATCTGGTCGAGGAGTTCCTCGAGATCCAGCGCCTGCTGCGTCGTCCGCGGAAATCCATCGAGAATAAAACCGTCCTGTGTATCGGGCTGGCTCAGGCGCTCGCTGATAATGCCGAGTACCACCTCATCGGGCACGAGGTTGCCGGCTTCCATGATGGACTTGGCCTTGAGACCGAAGCGCGTACCGTTGGCCACCGCCTCGCGCAGCATGTCGCCCGTCGATATCTGCGGAATATTCCTGTCGGCCATCAGTTTCTTTGCCTGGGTTCCCTTGCCGGATCCGGGCGCCCCAAGAAGTACGATTCGCATTGCTCTGTCTCGTGGAAATAATCAGGGCGAAGTACGCTACTCGCAAAGGACTTTGCCGTCAATGCGCGGTATCCTTGCGACCTTTCCACACAGTGAAACAGGAATCGAACCATGTCTGCAATGAACGCGTTTTATGCCCAGTCGGGCGGTGTCACCGCCGTCATCAACGCATCGGCCTGCGGCGTTATCGAAACAGCGCGCAAGTACCCCGGGAAGATCGCCAATGTCTATGCCGGCCGCAACGGCATTATCGGGGCACTGACAGAGGACATGATCGATACCAGCAAGGAGAGCACAGCGGCCATCGCCGCCTTGATGCACACGCCGGGCGGCGCTTTCGGGTCGGCCAGGTACAAGTTGAAGGGCATCGAGGAAAACCGCGCCGAGTACGAGCGTCTCATCGAGGTCTTCAGGGCTCACGACATCGGCTACTTCTTCTACAACGGCGGCAACGACT
Organism: uncultured Gammaproteobacteria bacterium; assembly: GCA_963698895.1. Classification (GTDB taxonomy): domain Bacteria; phylum Pseudomonadota; class Gammaproteobacteria; order Steroidobacterales; family Woeseiaceae; genus UBA1847. The sequence continues at coordinate 566,349 of CAVOSO010000008.1, forward strand.
CCATGGATACGGCGCACAAGGTGTCGCAGATTTCCAAGAAGATGGGTTTCCCCGTGACTTGCCTCGGCATCCCCAAGACCGTCGACAACGACCTGCCGATCACGGACACCTGCCCGGGGTTTGGCTCGGTCGCGAAGTATGTCGCCGTTTCCACCCAGGAAGCCGCCATGGACGTTGCGTCGATGGCCGAGACCTCGACCAAGGTATTCGTTCTCGAGGTGATGGGGCGTCACGCGGGCTGGATCGCTGCAGCAGGTGGCCTCGCCGGCAAGACACCCGCCGACGCGCCGCACATCATCCTGTTCCCGGAAGTCCCGTTCAAGAAACGCGAGTTCCTGAAAAAAGTACGGCAATGCGTCGCAGACTATGGCTACTGCGTGATTGTCGTCAGCGAAGGCGCCCAGTATGCAAACGGCAAGTTCCTGGCCGACCAGGGCACGCGCGATGCCTTCGGCCACGCGCAGCTCGGCGGCGTGGCTCCGGTCGTTGCCCAGATGGTCCGCGACAACCTGGGGCTCAAGTATCACTACGCGATCGCCGACTACCTGCAGCGCTCGGCGCGGCACATCGCCTCGGACACCGACGTCAGGCAGGCCTACGCGGTCGGCAAGGCGGCGGTCGAGTACGCCATCCAGGGTAAGACGGCCGTCATGCCGGTGATCAAGCGCCTGTCGGACAAACCCTATCGCTGGAGAATCGACGCGGCGCCGCTGGGTCGCATCGCGAACAAGGAAAAGATGCTGCCCAAAAGCTACATCACCAAAGACGGCTTCGGCATCACGGCCGCCTGCCGCCGTTACCTCGAGCCCCTGATCAAGGGAGAGAATTACCCTCCATATATCAATGGCTTACCAAAAACCGCCCGGCTGAAGATGCGCCCCGTGAAGCCAAAGATCGGCACCAAATTTGTGGTATGATTCGCGGCCGGCTCAGCCGGAAAAACAATTCTATTGGGGAATTTCACCATCGAACGCACCCTTGCGCTCGCCAGAGCGGCTTGTGCCTGCGGTAGCGTTTGACACTTAAATAATAACAGTCAGGAGATATCTGATGTCTGAAGAGTTAGCCCTGTGGCTCTCGATCGGTGCTGGCGGACTCGCCATCCTGTTCGGAGTGGTCACTACACAGTGGGTTCTCAAGCAGCCTGCAGGCAACGCCCGCATGCAGGAAATCGGCGCGGCAATCCAGGAAGGTGCTAAGGCCTACATGGATCGCCAGTACATGACCATTGGCATGGTCGGCGTCGTGCTTGCGCTGGTTCTTGGTTTCGCACTGGACTGGGCGACGGCGATCGGCTTTGTGATCGGCGCTGTCTTTTCAGGCCTTGCCGGTTACATCGGCATGTTTGTCTCGGTACGCGCCAACACGCGTACCGCCGAGGCGGCAACCAAAGGCGTGAACCCGGCACTGAACATCGCCTTCAAAGGCGGCGCCATCACGGGCATGCTCGTCGTCGGCCTCGGCCTGCTCGGCGTTGCCGGTTACTACACGATCATGCTGAAGATGGGCTCGACCGTCGATCACGCTATTCATGCCCTGGTCGGCCTCGCCTTCGGCGGTTCGCTGATCTCGATCTTCGCGCGACTCGGTGGCGGTATCTTCACCAAGGGTGCTGACGTCGGCGCCGACCTTGTCGGCAAGGTCGAAGCAGGCATCCCCGAAGACGACCCCCGTAACCCGGGCGTTATCGCCGACAATGTTGGCGACAACGTCGGTGACTGCGCCGGTATGGCCGCCGACCTGTTCGAGACCTACGCCGTTACGATCATCGCAACCATGCTGCTCGGCAGCCTCGTTGTTGCCTACGGTAACCAGGCGGTCCTGTATCCGCTGGTACTGGGCGCGGTTTCGATCGTTGCTTCGATCCTCGGCACGTTCTTCGTCAAGACATCCGACGGCGGCAAAGTCATGGGCGCTCTGTACAAGGGCATGATCGTTTCCGGCTTGCTGGCGGCCATTGCGTTCTACTTTGTCACCAAGATGATGATGGGCAGCACAGGCGCAGCCATGAATATCTATTATTCCTCGCTGATCGGACTCGCGCTGACGGCTGCGATGGTGGTCATCACCGAGTATTACACCGGTACGGACTTCAAGCCGGTAAGGACGATTGCGCACGCATCGCTCACGGGTGACGCAACCAACATTATTGCCGGCCTCGGCATTTCGATGAAAGCGACGGCTCTGCCAGTACTGGCCGTCTGCGCCAGCATCTGGGGCGCCTTCCAGCTTGCACCGGAAGGCGTTGCGTATGGCGGCCTTTACAACATCGCCATCGCCGCAACTACCATGTTGTCGATGACAGGTGTCATCGTTGCGCTCGACGCCTTCGGACCGATCACGGACAACGCCGGTGGTGTCGCCGAGATGGCCGAACTGCCGCCCGAGGTTCGCAAGATCACGGATCAGCTCGATGCCGTTGGCAACACGACCAAGGCCGTCACCAAGGGATACGCCATTGGCTCGGCCGGCCTCGCAGCACTCGTACTGTTCGCGGACTACAACAACGCGCTGGTCACGGCGGGCATGGACGTGACGTTCCTGCTCAACGATTACCGCGTCATCATCGGCCTGTTCATCGGTGGCCTCGTACCGTACCTGTTCGGCGCCATGGCCATGGAAGCCGTTGGCCGCGCAGCCGGTGCCGTGGTCGAAGAAGTACGACGCCAGTTTCGCGAGATCGAAGGCATCATGGAAGGCACGGGCAAGCCGGATTACAGCCGCGCTGTCGACCTGCTGACCAAGGCCGCGATCAAGGAAATGGTCATACCGTCGCTGCTGCCGATCGCTGTGCCGCTGATCGTTGGTTTCACCCTGGGCGTCGAAGCCCTGGGCGGCCTGCTCCTGGGCACAATCGTCACGGGTCTGTTCGTCGCTATCTCGATGACCGCCGGTGGTGGTGCCTGGGATAACGCCAAGAAATACATCGAAGACGGCAACTGCGGCGGCAAGGGCTCTGACGCCCACAAGGCTGCCGTCACGGGCGACACCGTCGGCGATCCGTACAAGGATACGGCCGGTCCGGCGATCAACCCGCTGATCAAGATCATCAACATCGTAGCGCTGCTGATGGTCCCGCTGCTGGTTGGCTAGAACCGCAACCTGAAGGCAAAGAAAAAGCCGCTGGATTCGTCCAGCGGCTTTTTTGTTACCTGTAGACTATGGTCATCGACGAATTTCTCATCCATTTCAGGCCACGCCGCGAGCTGAGCGGCGCCGCTCGCTTCATCGCCGAATTCCTGGTTTTCGGCATCAAGGAAGCGCGCGCCTGTTTGTTCGCCGGGCTGTTTTTCCTTGCGGTGTTTGCCGTTCCCCGGGCGGGGCTGTTTGGTATTCCTCGATACGACCTGCTACTGGTGATCGCCCTGGGCATCCAGGGCGTCATGCTCTGGGCAAAGCTCGAGACATGGGACGAGGTCAAGGCGATCACCCTGTTTCACCTGATCGGGTTCGCACTTGAAGTGTTCAAGACATCGCCGGCAATCCAGTCCTGGTCCTACCCGGATTTCGCCTACACCAAGGTCTTCGGTGTGCCGCTATTCTCAGGCTTCATGTACGCGGCTGTCGGCAGCTACATGATCCAGGCCTGGCGCCTCCTCGATCTGCGCATCGATCATCACCCGCCCTACTGGATGGCCTGGGCCGTAGCATTCCTCGTGTACGCAAATTTTTTCACGCATCATTTCATCGGTGACTACCGCTGGTACATCGCGGCGCTGGCGCTCGGGCTGTACGCGCGGGCTGCGGTCATATACCGACCCATGGATCGCGACCGGCGCATGCCCCTCGTCGTGGCCTTCGTGCTGATCGGCTTCTTCATCTGGCTGGCAGAGAACATCAGCACGTTCTTCGCGATCTGGAGCTACCCGGATCAGCTCGGCGCCTGGTCTGTCGTGCATGTCGCCAAGTGGAGTTCGTGGTCCCTGCTCGTGATCATGACGTTCACGATCGTCGCGAATCTCAAACACATCAAGGAAACGATTCGCGTCCCGAATTAGCCGCTGGGAAGAGCGGTTCGCGGACTAGGAACTGAGAATCCGGTACGTCCCGGTATTGGCCGTACCGAGCAGAGCCGGCGCCTCGATGAAGCGCCCCTGCACGAAGTCCACGCCCACATCACGCAACCAGTCGAAGTCATCCTGGTGCTCAACCTGTTCGGCCACGATCTGGAACTCCATCGTGCGTGCGAGCTTGATCATCGCGGCAACCATTTCCTGGTTGACGAGGTCCGTTTGCAGGTTGCGCGTGTAGGTTCCGTCGATCTTCAGGTAGTCGATCGGCAGGTGTTTGAGGCTCGAGAACGAACCGAGTCCGCTGCCGAAGTCATCGAGCGAAAACTCGCAGCCGATGCCGTGCAGAACCTCGATGAAACGCTGGGCCTGCTGCACGTTCGACAGGATGGCGCCCTCGGTGACCTCGAAGCAGATTGCCGACGGTGAAACACCCGAACGATCGAGCACATCCACCACGAAGCCGAGAAACGATTCATCGCCGAGCGTTTGCCCGGAGAGATTGATCGCGCAACTGCGGTGGCCCGGGAGCTTGATCTCGCCACCTGAAATAGCGGCCAGCGCTGCGTTGATGACCCAACGATCGATCTGCGGCATCATCTGGTAGCGCTCGGCCGGCCTCAGGAACTCGGCGGAATCCGTGGTGCGACCGTGACCGTCGTTGAGTCGAATCAGGACTTCGACCGCGGGACCGGAGTCGCTCCCGCCGCGCATGGCGATGATGGGCTGTACCGCCAGTTCGAAACTGTCTTCGTGCAACGCGGTCTGCAGCTGACGCAGCCACTGAATATCGCCTCGCTCGCGCGCAATGGCTTCGTCGCGGGCCGAGTAGATATGCACTTTCCCCCTGCCCTGTTGCTTTGCCATGTAGCAGGCGGAATCCGCGGCACTCATGACATCCTGCAGGGTACCGCTCGCGTGTGAAATCTCGACGAGGCCAACGGAAATGCCAATGTTGAAAATCTTGTCTTTCCACACGAAGCGGTAGTCGGCGACGGCAGTGCATATGTCGGTCGCGATCTGGCGTGCCTTGTCAATCGGGCAACCTATCAGCAGCGCCCCGAATTCATCGCCGCCGAGACGACCGACGAAGTCCGAGTCACGAACCTGGTCCTTGATCAGCGCCGCAACCTCGCGAAGCATGTTGTCGCCCGCCATGTGACCGCAACTGTCGTTTACGGCCTTGAAGCGATCCAGGTCCATGTAGAACAGCATGTGCACCGCTTCGTCGGCATGTGCGGAATCCATCGCTTCATCGAGGCGGCGCTCGAATTCTCGTCGATTGATCAGGCCGGTCAGCGGATCGTGGGTAGCCTGGTAAGACATCTTGCGCGTCAGACCGCGCAACTCGCTGACATCGTGGAAGACGACGACCGTGCCGGAGATGCTGTTGCTCGGCCCGCGCACGGGTGAGGCGGTAAGTTCCACAGAGTGTTCATGTTCGCCGTCAACCGTGACCAGGACGGCGCGACGACCCATGTTGACGCGGCGCCGCATGGCGAGGCAGCGCTCGACCGGGTCGCCAAGCGGGCGGCGATCGGCGTCATCGACCAGTTTGAACAATTCGCCGATACGATGTCCTGACGCATCGTCGCGATTGGTGCCGAGCAGCGTCTCCGCGGCGAGGTTCATGTAATCGATACGGCCATCGTTGTCCGTGGTGATGACGCCCTCGGAGATCGACTCGAGCGTGTACTGGGCCTGGCGCTTGCTGCGCGACAACGAAACTTCGAGGCTCTTGCGGTGACTGACGTCGCGCGCCACGGTCAGGATCGCCCTGCGCCCCTGGAATTCGATATTCGAGCTCTGCGCCTCGACCCACAGTCCGGTCTGGTTGCCGTTGATCAGCTGCATCTCGATGCGCCGCGGCGCGTTCTCACCCGCCAGCCGCTTGGCGACGGTCTTGCGAAACAGGGCCCGGTAGGCCGGTTTCACCAGATCGGCGATCTCGCGGCCCACCAGCTGCGCGGGCTCAAGCCCGACAAGGCTGGCCGCCGACTCGTTGGCCAGGAGAATCTTCTCGGTGTGAATCAGGACAATCTCGGGAAGGGTTCGTGCGAAGTCCTTGAACAGCCGATCCCGGCCCTGGATTTTTTCGTCGCGTTCACCGAGCGCATCGAACAGTCGATTGACGGTGTGCGCGAGTTGCGCCGTTTCCGGATCGTTCGGAATGGTGAGGCGGTGGCCTACAGACGCATCTCGCGATGCCTCCAGCGTTTCGACGTTGAGTCGCGAGACGCGAGCGAGTATCTTCCGGCGTGTCGTCCACAGGTACAGGCTCGCTCCGGTGGCCACCAGGGCCAGGGTTGCCAGTGCGATGATTGTTAACGTGGAAGTCATCCAGAGCCCGAATTATTGCGTAGTCAGTTTGGTGGGGATCATTTGATATGATTGCTTTTTTCAGGGCTCGAGACGCATCTTCGGGTAAGCATATCCCAGCAGACTATGCCCGCCGCGGCGATTCACCATAATTCCGAACTGGCTGTCATAAGGCACGTATTCACGTCGCGCACGAGATGCGAAAACGAAATAGATAGTTGCGTAGTTTCATAGAGTTACAGGTAAGACACACATGAATACCGAGTTTGCACGCCTGCAGATGGTCAACCAGCAGGTTCGTGGCTGGAACGTCTACGACGAAGATGTTCTCACGATGCTCAGGGAATTGCCGCGCGAACACTTCGTGCCGGCAGGTTTCGAATCCCTGGCGTTCGCCGATGTCGCGATCCCGATCGGGCATGGCGAACACATGATGACGCCGACGATCGAGGGACGCCTGCTGCAGGCGCTGGGTCTTCGCGGCGATGAGAACGTACTTGAGATCGGGACCGGCAGCGGCTTCATGACGGCATGCCTCGCTCGCCTCGCCGCTCACGTCACGAGTATCGACATCTACGCAGACTTCGTGGACTCGGCATCCGCGAAGCTCGACGACGAGGGGCTCGGCAACGTCGAGTTGCTGCAGATGGATGGCACAAGAGAACTCCCGCATGGCGTTTTCGACGCAATCGCGGTCACCGGTTCCGTCCAGTCGTTCGACCCGCGCTTCGTGGAAGCCCTGAGCCCGGGTGGTCGCCTGTTCGTCGTGACCGGCGACAGCCCGGCCATGCAGGCCAAACTGATCGAGCGAACGGATGACCACGACTGGCAGACCGTGTCACTATTCGAAACGGACCTTGCGCCACTGGTTCACGGTGCTTTGCCCCCACAGTTTTCTTTTTGAATTAAACGAAACCAGTTAGCGGCCTCTTGCATCTAAGACCTGAAGCGCATCTTCACAACTGGTTTGGTGATATAGTAGACTATAACACCTCGCGCCCGTCGGCGGGCCACTACCTGGAACGGTAAAAAATGAATAAATTACGAAATATCAACGCTTTATTGATTGCGAGCTGCATCATCGCCCTTCCAGCGTCGGCCGACGCCGCGTCGTTGCTGGAGATCTACCAGCAGGCGTTGCAGAGTGACCCGCAGATTCACGAAGCCGAGGCCAGGCGCCTGGCCGCGCTCGAGGCCAAACCCCAGGCTCGCAGCGCCTACCTGCCCCAGTTGTCGCTATCGGGCGATTACAGCATGACGGAGAACTCAGGACCCACGTTCTTCCAGCCCGATCTCACCCAGCCCCGAATCGAAGCGGAACGGACGATCGAGAATGACATCATGGACTGGGGCATCACGCTGACCCAGACGGTTTTCCGGTGGGACACCATCGTCAACCTGAAACGCGCCGACAAGCAGATCGCGAGAGCCGAAGCCGTGCGCGAAGCGGCACAGCAGGACCTGATCATCCGGGTGGCGCAGCGCTACTTCGACGTGCTCGCTGCCGAAGATCGCCTGACGTCGATCCACGCGGACCGGACGGCGATCGCCAGGAGCCTCGAACAGGCCAAGCAGCGCTTCGAAGTTGGCCTTATCGCGATTACCGATGTGCAGGAATCACAGGCCGCCTATGACCAGTCGGTCGCCAACGAAATCGATGCCAAGCGCCAACTCGCAACGGCGCGCGAGTTCCTGCGTGAGATAACGGGTGAGTACGTGACCGAGCTGTCCGCGCCCAAGGAAGACTTTCCGTTGCGGCGACCCGAGAAGTCGGAACGCGACTGGGTCGACATGTCGCTTAGCCAGAACCTCAATCTCGTCGCCAGCCGGCTCGATGAGAAACTCGCGCGCGATGAGATTTCGTTCCGCAGGAGTGGTCATTACCCGACCCTGGCACTCACCGCGAGAATCAATGACACGGATACGGACACGGACCAGACCTACGGTTTTATCGATCCGCTGACGGGCCAGCCCGCATCGGTATCCTTTTCGGACAGCATCCCCGGCGAAAGCGACGGGATATTCCTGTCCTTCAACCTGCCCTTATTCGCGGGTGGTGGGACGTCGTCCCGCGTCCGGGAGGCTGTCTACCTGCACCGCGCCAGTCGCGAGCAGTTGCAGCGAGTCACGCGTGAAACCGAGCGGCAGTCACGCGACGCCTACCTCGGCGTCCTGTCCGAGGAGAGTCGCGTCAAGGCGTTAGGCCAGGCCGTCGCATCCAGCCGCACGGCACTCGAGGCGACCCAGGCCGGTTTCGAGGTGGGCACGCGAACGATTGTCGACGTTCTGAATTCCCAGTTTTCGCTGTACCAGGCCATCACCAACTACTACCAGAGCCGCTACAACTACATCCTGAACGTCCTCAGACTCAAGCAGGCGGCGGGTACGCTGCAGGTGCAGGACCTCGAGGAAATCGACCAGTTCCTGACGACTCGCAAGACGCCGGAACAGGTGTTTGCAGAAGAAGAGGCGCAGAACCCGGGTAACTAAGCGGGCCTGCGATCGCCAAGCAGCGGCTCGAGGAGCACGAGGAGCCGCTCGAGCGCCCCCCTGTTTTCCTGCAACACGGCCTGGCCAGCGCTTCCCAGGCGCGCGGCCTGCGCGGGATCCGACAACAACTCGCTGACGGTCGTTACGAGTTCATCGGGACCCTCGACCCGGCGACACGCGCCCAGGTCGACGAACAGGTCGGCAATATCCTGGCCATTGAAATTGTGCGGGCCGGTCACGATCGGGATACCGAGTACGGCGGGCTCGAGCAAGTTGTGACCGCCGATGGGAACCAGGCTGCCGGCGACAAACGCCACATCGCTCGCCGCATAGAACATCGGTACTTCACCCATCGTATCGCAAAGAAAAACGGAGGCATTGCCGGCCGGTTTGTGCTCCGTCCTGGATACGACATCAAAGCCCTCTCTCTCAACCAGCTCTTTGACTGCAAAGAAACGCTCGGGGTGCCGCGGCACGAGGACCAGGAGGAGGTCCGGGTGGTGAGCACGCAGCCGCCGATGCACGTCGAGCACGAGCGATTCTTCGCCTTCGTGCGTACTGGCGGCAATCCAGACCGGGCGATCGCCGAACAATTCCTCCCGCAGCGCCCTGCCCCTGGCCGAGACATCCGGATCCGGCTCGACGTCGAACTTGATATTGCCCATGACAAGCGTTCGCACCGGGTTGGCACCCAGTGCGAGGAATCGATCTGCATCGGGCTGGCTCTGTGCCGCAATGATGATGCCATGAGACAGCGTTTCGCGAATCAGGGGGAGGAGTTTTCGATATCCCGGCACCGAGCGGGGCGAGATTCTCGCGCTGACGAGGATCAGCGGTATCTCCCGGATACCGCAGGCACGATAAAGATTCGGCCAGATCTCGGTTTCCATAATCAACGCCGCATCGGGTTTCACAGCCCGGAAAAAACTGGCGATCGCGTTTGGAAACTCGAACGGTATGTAGCAGTGCAACACGCGGTCGCCGAACAATGACCTGACCCGCGCGGCACCGGTCGGCGTGACGGTCGTGATCAGCAGTTGCCGCTCCGGGAACTGTTCCATGAGTGCCCGTATCAACGGCGCCGCCGCCTGGACTTCGCCGACGGAGACCGCGTGCACCCAGATGCAGCTATCGAGCTTCGGGAAGCCCAAGCCGAAGCGCTGGCCGAGTTTCTCGAAGTAGGTACGGTTGCCGATACCCCGCAACAACCAGTAGAACGCGAACGGGATCAGCAGCAGGTAGGTAAGCAGGTTGTAGAGAAAGCGCACGACCGGCTCAGGCTATTCGTCTTTGAGCCTGTCGATGATGCGGCTCGACGAGTGACCATCCCGGAATGCGAGCACGCGAACCTCACCGCCATTACGCAGCACTTCCCTGGCACCGACGATCTCCTCGGGCTGGTAATCGCCGCCTTTGACGAGCACATCCGGCAGCACCGCCTCGATCAGCCTGGCCGGCGTGTCCTCGGAGAACGGCACGACCCAGTCGACCGCGGCCAGCCCTGCCAGCACCAGGAGACGATCTTCCAGCGCATTGATCGGACGGGAGTCGCCTTTCAGTCGGCGCACGGAATCGTCGTCGTTGACCGCCACGATCAACCGGTCGCCGAGGCTCTTGGCTTCCTCGAGGTACGCGACGTGGCCGGCATGCAATACATCGAAGCAGCCGTTGGTCATGATGACCTTTTCGTTGCGACCACGCGCTTCGTCAACCAGCGCGAGCAGCGCATCCAGTTCGACCAGCCCCCTGCCGCCCTGCCCGCGCTGGTGCAAGGCAGCGGAAATCTCGCCGGGCGTAACCGAGGCAACGCCGATCTTGCGGACCACGAGTCCCGCGGCAATATTGGCCAGTGCGGCGGCCGACGCCAGCCCCTGGCCGCTGGCCAGGGCAGCGGCAAGCGTTGCGATGACCGTATCGCCCGCGCCCGTGACGTCAAACACCTCTCGCGCCTGCGTTGACAGGAACAGGGGTTCTTCACCGGCTTCGACCAGCAGCATGCCTTTTTCGCTGCGGGTGACGAGCAGTGCCTCGAGCTGCAGGTCGGCCATCATCGAGCGCGCGCGTTCGACGAGCTCGTCGTCCGACGCGCTCTTGCCGGCCACCGCCTCGAACTCGGTTTGGTTGGGCGTGATCAGTGACGCCCCGCGGTATTTTTCAAAATCCGTGCCTTTCGGGTCGACGAGTACCGGGATTCCGGCTGCGCGGCAGGCGCCAATCATCGCGGTGACATCGGCCAGCGCCCCCTTGCCGTAATCGGAAAGAACAACCGCGCCGGCACCTGCCATTGCGCCGCGCAGTGCCTCGAGCATCGCATCGCCCGGCATGGCCGCGGCCCTCTCCTCATCGAGACGAATGAGCTGCTGGCCGCGACTCTGCACGCGAGTCTTGGTAATCGTCGGACGGTCGGCCGCGATCGCAAAGCGGCAAGCGATGCCACGCGCACCCATGATCGATTCGAGCGATTTCGCGGCGGCGTCCTGGCCGACGACGCCAACGAGGCTCGTCGATACGCCCAACGCGGCAAGGTTTACGGCGACGTTTGCCGCGCCACCGGGACGATCATCCGTTTCGTGCACGTGCACGACCGGCACGGGTGCCTCGGGTGAGATACGACCGGTGGAGCCGAACAGGTAGCGGTCCAGCATCACGTCACCGGCGACGACGACACGAGTGGATGAGAAATCAGGTATCGAGATAGTCACGCGACGAATCTTACCTGACTGGATCTACGGCGTCCTGAGCGCGTGACTGGCCTACCTTAGCCGCACTTGCTGTCGCCGCAACTTAGGCAGGTCATGCACCCGTCCATCATGATTACGGCTGTCGTGTTGCACTTGGTGCAGAGCTGCGCGCCATCGGGATACTCGCTGTCAGAGAAGGCATCTGTTTGCTTTTGCGCTTCTTCGTACTGGGCCCGTTTTTCGGCGATCAGCTTCTTCTGGTGCTCATCGAGCTCCGGCTCGGCAATCATGCCGATCATGATCAGGTGCTTCTCCACGATATGGCCGAGTTCGGCAATGATCGACGGCATGAACTTGCCGCCCGGTTGCCAGTAGCCACCACGCGGATCGAATACGGCCTTGAGCTCCTCGACGAGGAACGTCACGTCGCCGCCCTTGCGGAATACGGCCGAGATAATGCGTGTCAGCGCCACGATCCACTGGTAGTGATCGAGGTTCTTCGAGTTGATGAAGATCTCGAACGGGCGACGTTTCTCGTGCTCTGTACCCTCGTTGAGGATGATGTCGTTAACCGTCACGTACATGGCGTGGTCCGACACCGGCGTCTTGACCTTGTAGGTCGAGCCGATGAGCATTTCCGGCCGCTCGAGCTTCTCGTGCATGCGGATGACTTCGGCACGATCACCGCCGCCCTCACGCTTGAACTCACGCTTTGTTTCCTTTTCCTCGACGGGCTGGTTTACCGCGTAGCCAACGATTTTCTTGTCAATTTTGATCATTTAGAACTTTCCGTAATAGCCTTCTTTGAGTGCGTCGAAGAGATTGGCGGCGGTATGTACCTCACCGTCGTACTCGATCTCTTCGTCGCCCTTGAGGTCGACGGTCGAGCCATCCTCAAGCGTGAAGGTGTAATTCGTGTTCTTGAGGTCTTTCTCTTTCACCAGTACGCCCTGGAACGCCTCGGGGTTAAAGCGGAACGTCGTACAACCCTTGAGACCCTGCTTGTAGGCGTACAGGTAGATATCCTTGAAATCGTCGTACGGGTAGTCCGTCGGCACGTTCGCAGTCTTCGAGATCGACGAGTCGATCCATTTCTGTGCAGCCGCCTGGATATCCACGTGCTGCTTCGGCGTCACCTCGTCAGCCGTAATAAAGTAGTCCGGCAAGCTGCCTGCCGCATCCGCGTCGCCATGACCGGCCGGCATAGCATCCGTGTCGATGCATTCGCGGTAGGCCAGTAACTCGAACGAGAAGACATCGACCTTCTCTTTGGTCTTCTTGCCCTGGCGAATAACGTTGCGGAAGTAATGGTGTGCGAAGCTCGGCTCGATGCCGTTCGACGCGTTGTTCGCCAGCGACAGCGAAATAGTGCCGGTCGGCGCTATCGAACTGTGGTGCGTGAAGCGGGCACCGGTCTCGGCAAGTTGCTCCACGAGTTCCGGCGCTACGGCCGCGACGCGCTGCATGTAACGGCTGTACCGGGCATGCAGAATCCGGCCAGGCACCTTGTCGCCGGCCTGGTAACCGTCGGCACGCATTTCCGGACGCTTGCGCAGCATCTCTTCGGTGACTTCGAAGTTCTCGTTCATGATCGGGGCCGGGCCCTTCTCTTTGGCAAGCTCGAGACCCTCTTCCCAGCCGGCCAGCGCGAGCTGACGGGCCACTTCTTCCGTGAACTCCACGGCCGCCGCATCGCCGTAACTCATGCGCAGCATCGTGATCGTCGAACCCAGTCCCAGAAAGCCCATGCCGTGCCGGCGTTTGCGCTGGATCTCGTTACGCTGCTGCGGCAGCGGCAAACCGTTGATCTCCACAACATTGTCGAGCATGCGCGTGAAGACCTTGACGACCTTGCGGAACGTCTCCCAGTCGAAACTCGCCTCGCCCGTAAACGGCTTGACGACGAAGCGCGTCAGGTTGATCGAACCCAGCAGGCAGGAACCGTACGGCGGCAACGGTTGCTCGCCACACGGGTTGGTCGCACGAATGGTCTCGCAGAACCAGTTGTTGTTCATCTCGTTGACTTTGTCGATCAACACGAAGCCCGGCTCCGCGAAATCGTAGGTCGACGCCATGATGATGTCCCAGACCCGGCGCGCCGGCAGCGTCTTGTAGATCTTGCACGCCGCCAGGCCTTCGGCGTTGGTGACGTAGTTGCCGGCTTCCGGCCAGTCACGCCAGACGAACTGGCTGCTGTCGCTGATATCGAGGCCGTCGTCCTCGACTTCCTTGTGGGTCACGGGGAAGGCGAGCTTCCAGTCATCCTCGTTGATGACCGCCTGCATGAACTCGTCGGTAACGAGCAGTGAGAGATTGAACTGGCGCAGGCGACCGTCCTCGCGCTTGGCGCGAATGAACTCCATGACGTCGGGATGGCCCACATCGAACGTGCCCATCTGCGCGCCACGACGACCGCCCGCCGACGACACGGTGAAACACATCTTGTCGTAGATATCCATGAAGGACAGCGGACCCGACGTGTACGCACCGGCACCCGTGACATAGGCACCCTTCGGACGCAGTGTCGAAAACTCGTAGCCGATGCCGCAGCCGGCTTTCAGTGTCAGCCCGGCCTCGTGCACCTTGTTGAGAATATTGTCCATCGAATCGCCGACCGTGCCGGACACGGTGCAGTTGATCGTCGATGTGGCAGGCTTGTGCTCCTGGGCACCGGCGTTCGACATGATGCGGCCAGCCGGTATCGCACCGGCGCGCAAGGCCCAGACGAACTCGGTGAAGAAGTGCTCGCGCTTTGCCTCGACTTCCACGTTCGCGAGCGCCGCGGCGACCCGCTTGTAGGTGTCATCGATCGACTCATCGATCTTCGAGCCGTCTTTGGCTGTCAGTCGATATTTTGCATCCCAGATGTCCAGTGATGCGGGTTGAAATTCGATGTCGGTAACCGTGTGCGTATCCAGATTGACGGCAGACTTCATTGGTCCTGTAACTCCCCTGATCTCCCTTAGGAGGCCCCAAATAAGCTGTTTTAGCTCGCTTTTCTCCGGAGAAAAGGGCCCCGCTCGCCGACGGCCAGAGAGCGCGCGACGAGTGCCGTATTCGGCCTCTTTTCTTTCCTGATCAGACACAAGATGTAGTGTCTAAGTGGGGACAAGATTATGCCCGAAGCGGCCCACTGTCAAGGGTTTGCCGGAAATTTCTTGATACCACTTTCGTTATATAAAACAATATATTACGGACTTTTCGCGAGTAAGTGCTTTAAATATAGAGAAAAAAAAACGACACTTCCGCAAAAAGCGCCGACCACTACATGTAGTGGCGATTATTGTCGCATATCCGCGCCCTTGAAATGCCTCTCCATGGCCTCACCTATGCGTCCTGAAGCCTGTTTTGAATGGAGAAAACCATGAACATTGCCCGATTCGAACCCTGGAATTTCGTCGACCTGCTGCACCGCGACCTGGACCGGCTTGCAACGCAACGTACGGCCACCGGCAGTGCCGAGAACCCCGTCGCCGACTGGGTCCCTGCCGTTGATATTATTGAAGAAAAGGACCGCTATGTGTTGCGCGCTGACGTCCCGGGCGTGCGTCCCGACGACATCGATGTGTCAATGGACAACGGCGTCCTGAGCGTCTCCGGCCAACGCCATGCAATCGCCCCTGAGGACGACGGCGGTGTGCAGCGCATCGAGCGCGCCACAGGTCGCTTCCTGCGCCGCTTCACGCTGCCGGAAACGGCGAATGCCGACGGCATCGCCGCCAAGTGCGCCAATGGCATCCTCGAGGTTTCGATCCCGAAGATGCCTGAAGTCCAGGCACGCCGTATTACAGTAGAGGCAGCCTGACAGCGAGCAGGCGCTGGCACGAGAAGGCAGCCCGGGCGCGACGCTGCACCGCGCCCGGGCATCTCTTGTTTACGGGCCTATAATCCCGACCACACACGCTAAAGGATCATTGAGGTTTTTTGAAATGACGAAGATACGACTGACATGGACGACACTCGTGCTCGCCCTCGCATCTCTCGGCGCACAGGCAGCACTGCCGACCGTTGTTGGCGGACAGCCTGTCGCCAGCCTCGCGCCGCTGGTCGAAGCGGCATCGCCCGCCGTGGTCAACATCCAGGTGACGCAGATGCGCCGCGACCGCTTCGGCCGCGCCGGCGAAATCGGCGGCGCCGGCTCGGGTGTCATTGTCGACGCGAAGGGCGGGCACATCCTGACGAACCACCATGTCATCGACGGCGCGGACAAGATCCAGGTCACGCTCCACGACGGGCGTACGCTCGATGCGGAGATCGTCGGTTCGGACGCCGGTACCGATATCGCCCTGCTCAAGGTAGAGCCGGACAACCTCACTGAAATGCCGATCGGCGACTCGGACAGCGTTCGGGTTGGCGATTTCGTCATTGCCATCGGCAACCCTTACGGGCTGGACAACACGGTTACGTCCGGCATCGTCAGCGCCCTTGGTCGCACGGGCATCAATCGCGGCGGTTTCGAGAACTTCATCCAGACGGACGCGTCGATCAACCCCGGCAACTCGGGCGGCGCGCTGGTGAACATGAATGGCGAACTCATCGGCATCAACTCGATGATCTTCAGCCGCTCGGGCGGCAATGTCGGCATTGGCTTTGCGGTACCGACCGAAATCGCGAGTTCGATCATGGGTCAGATTCTGGACTTCGGCGAGATCCGGCGTGGACTCCTCGGCGTCGAGTTCAACAATATCGACAGGGAAGCCGCCAGGACGCTGGACCTGGATGTCGAGGGTGGCGCCCTCATCACGCGCGTACTCCCGAACTCGGCCGCCGAGAAGGCCGGGCTGAAGGTCGGCGACATCATCGTCGGCGTCAATGACAAGACCGTGGCCAGCGGCACGGAGTTGCGCAACACGATTGGCTTGATGCGCACAGGCGACATTGTTGGCCTGCGCTACCTGCGCGACAACAAGTCCTACACAACCTCGGCTGAGCTGGGTCGCCTTGAGGACCAGTTGCTCGCCGGCGAGGACATTCATCCCGGGTTGGCCGGTGCCAGCTTTGCCAGCGCCAGCACCTCGAGTGACAGCGGCGTCGAAGTGTCGGCTGTCGAGGAAGGCAGCGCGGCCGCTCAGCGGGGTCTGCGAGCCGGTGACGTCATCACGGCGGTCAATCGCGTGCTCGTGCGGGACCTTGGCGACCTGCAGACCGTGGCCCAGAGCAACCGGATTCTGTTCCTCCTGATCCAGCGCGGCGATCGTTCCCTCATGCTGCAGATAAGGTAAGCTATGTGAATGCATAGAAAGGACAGCACACAGGCCGCAAGCAGACGATTTGTCGCCGCTGTCCTCGCTTTCGCGCTGTCTCTGCTACCGGTCGTTGCTGCGGCCCAGATCGACCAGCAGCGCGAACTCTTCAAGAGCGTATACAAGACCGTCGAGCGGGGTGACTGGAGCCCGGTCGACGGTCTTTCTGCCTCTGACAGGACGTTGCTGGAGGCGTATGTTCTCTGGCCCGATCTCCGTGCCACCTGGCTGCGTGCCAACCTCGGCAAGACCCCGGCAACGGCCATCGAAGCCTTCACAGAGCAATACGGCACACTGCGTCCGGCGCGTGAACTCCGCTACCGGCACGCCCTGTTCCTCGCCAAAGAGGGAGACCTCGCCGGGTTCCAGCGGATCTACGAGCAGTTCTACCAGGGCCAGGACGTTGCGCGCCTCGACTGCCTGTCATTGCAGGCAGAGATCGACGCCGGGCGCCTCGCCCGCGTCAACCAGAGGGCGCTCGATCTGTGGCTGGTCGGCAGGAGCCAGGTCAGCGAATGCGATCCCGTCTTTGCCTATCTCAATAACAACGCGCTTCTTGGCCCGGCCGAGTACCGAAAACGATTCGGCCTCGCCATAGACGCCCGGGAGTTTCAGCTCGCACGCTGGCTCGCAAAGAAGATCGATCAGGCACACGTCGACGAAGCGGCGCTCTGGATGAAGGCCCAGGCCGATCCCGAGCGGTTTCTCCGCGAGCACAAGCCGCGCGCTGACGAACCGACGTATCGCGAGCAGCTCGTGTACGCGGCAGAGCGCCTGACCTATCGGGACCCGCAGATCGCGCAGGACCTGTGGCACAAGGTAGCGAAACGTTACGGCTTCTCCGCGGCACAGAAGCAGCGCACGCTGCGGCACATAGCGCTCTGGACCGCTCGGGACAACCTGCCCGATGCCTATGCCCTGCTGACCCAATTGCCAGCCGCGGCGCAGAACGATGAGGTCCTGCGCTGGCGCGCGAGAACCAGTCTGCGTGACACACAGTGGCAACGCTTGTTGAAGGACATCGCCGCAATGGCACCCGCGGAACGGGAAGCCGAGGAATGGCAATACTGGCGAGCGGTTGCATTGCAGCGCCTGGGCCGCGCGGCGGACGCTCAGCTCGCATTCGCGACGCTGAGCCAGGAGCGCAGCTACTATGGTTTCCTTGCTGCCGACGAACTGGGGCAGGACTATGCGCTGGACAGCAGCCAGCTGGCTGCCGACGATGCCGCACTGACCGCCGTTGCGGACAAGCCCGGCATCGTCAGGGCCAGGGAGTTGTTTTTCGTCGGACTCGACAGCCGCGGGCGTTCTGAATGGGATGCGGCAGTACGCCATCTTGACCGGGCTGAGAAACTCCAGGCAGCCATTCTTGCCGACCGCTGGGGCTGGCACTCCCGCGCCATCGCCACGGCCGCCAGCCTCGGACAATACGATGACCTCTCTATTCGCTATCCCCTGCCCTGGCAACAACAGTTCGAGTCATTTTCGTCGGCGGCCAATATTTCGCCGACCTGGGCCTACGGCATTGCGCGCAGCGAGAGCCTGTTCATGCGCGATGTGCGCTCAAGCGCGGGCGCTATCGGCCTCATGCAACTCATGCCGGCCACAGGCAAGCAAGTCGCGCGGGATATTCGGCTGCCGTATTCGGGGCTCAGCACACTGACGGATCCGGAGAGCAATATTCGCCTCGGCACGTCCTATCTCGGACAGATGGCGGAACGCTTCGGTGGCAACCCCGTTCTCGCCACGGCCGCTTACAATGCCGGGCCACATCGTGTCGACCGCTGGCTGCCGGAGCAAGCCAGCGAGGACGCTCGCGTCTGGATTGAAAATATTCCGTTCAATGAAACCCGCACCTACGTCAAGCGTGTCTTGTCCGCACAGGCAATTTTTCACTGGCGCATGACGGGCCAGGTGCGACGGCTGTCCGACGAGCTGCCGCTCATCAGACCGAAAGAAGACACTCGCCTAGCGTCCCGCTAGCCCTCTCGCCTTGTCGTAGAAGCACTCGATACGCTGCTCGCACTGCGTGAACAGGTCTCGAAACTCGGGAAGCCGCCCCTCGTAGAGGGCCATCGACGCAAGCCGCGCGTTGTTGAGTTCGCCGCCCGGCCAGCTTCCCGGGTTACGCCCGGCTTGCTCGAGCAATTTCGACACCTTGCCGACCAGTGAATCGAGATGCGCCTGTTTCAGGCGCCGTTTCTCATCCGTTGAAATATCCGCAGCGTAGATACGTTCGAGTTCGTCGCGCGCAGCCTCGACCAGTTCCATAAGGCCGGTGCGCAACTGTCGCGATGCTTCGTAGCGCGTCAAATCCCCGCTTTGCCCGCGGGTCTCCAGCCAGCGGCGAATACCGAATTCCTCGACTGCTGTCGCGAAGGACTCGTTGAAACCCGTATCGCCTTTCACGTAGAGCACCTGGTGCGCGAGCTCATGGAACAAAACGGCGACGAGTTGCACATCGTCCCAGTTCATCATCGTACTCAGGACCGGGTCATTGAGTTTGCCCAGGGTCGAGTAAGCGGCGACGCCTCCGGTCGCAACATCGAAGCCCTGCGACGCCAGTCGGCCCGCCTCGCGCTCAGCCGCCTCCCTCGAAAAATAGCCGCGGTACCCGACGCATCCGGCGATTGGAAAGCACCAGGTCTTGGGTTGCAGGGAGAACTCGGGTGCCGCAAAGACATTCCACACCACGTAGTCGCGCTCGATATCGGCATACGTGCGATAGCTGTCGTTGTCCGGCAGTCCGAGCTCCTCGATCGAGAATTGCCTGGCCTCCTGCACAAGCTGCAGACGCGCGGCAAGTTCGGGCGGCGTGTTCTCGTCGTCGAGAATATCCGCGATCGGTTCGCGCTTGCGGGTCAGCTCGAGCTGGCCTTTCGCCGCCTGCATGTAGTAGCAACCGGAAAGCGAAAAGATCATCAGGACGAGAAGGACAAAACGTGGCATTCGGGTACTATGACACGATGCAGGTGTATCTCGTAGGCGGCGCGGTCCGTGATGAACAACTGGGCATCCCGCACCGGGAGCGGGACTGGTGTGTCGTGGGCGCGAGCCCCGTCGAGCTGGAGGCTCTGGGTTACCAGCGAGTCGGCAAGGACTTCCCCGTATTCCTGCACCCGGAAACCAAGGAAGAGTACGCCCTCGCCCGAACGGAGAGAAAGACCGCACCGGGTTACCACGGTTTCGATTTTGACTGCTCACCCGAAGTCACGATTGAAGAAGACCTCGCGCGTCGCGACCTGACCATCAACGCCATCGCCAAGGACGCCGACGGCCGCCTGATCGATCCGTGGGGCGGCGTTGCCGATATCGAGAATCGCGTCCTGCGCCACGTGTCGGAGGCGTTCGTCGAAGACCCGGTGCGCATTCTGCGCGTCGCGCGTTTTGCCGCGCGTTTCGCGCACCTCGGCTTCACCCTGGCCGGAGAGACGCTGAGCCTCATGCACCGCATGGTCGAGAACGGCGAGATCGACGCGCTCGTGCCGGATCGGGTCTGGAAGGAAACCGAACTGGCATTGGCGGGATCGAACAGCCGCGTGTACTTCGAGGTGCTGCGTTCCTGCGGTGCGCTGCGCGTGCTGTTCCCTGAGGTCGACGTGCTGTTTGGCGTGCCCCAGCCGGAGCGCTGGCACCCGGAGGTCGATACGGGGCTGCACGTCATGATGGTCCTGGACCAGGCGGAACGCCTGAGCACAGATCTCGAGGTTCGCTTCGCGGCCCTGACGCATGACCTCGGCAAGGGCACGACGCCGAGGAGCCAGCTCCCGAGTCACCCGGGACACGAGACCCGGGGGTGCAAGCTGATCCGGAGTCTCTCGGACCGATTGCCGGTGCCGAAATCCTGCCGCGACCTGGCCCTGCTGGTCGCGGAGTTCCACACGCACTGTCACCGTGCGCTCGAACTGCGCCCAAAGACGATCCTGAAGGTCCTCGAAAAGACCGATGCGTTTCGCCGGCCGGAGCGTTTCGAGCAGTTCCTCCTGGCCTGTGAGGCCGACGCACGGGGGCGCGCCGGCCGCGAGGACAGGCGCTACGAGCAGGCCGGGCATTTCCGCGCGGCATTGGCCGCCGCGATGGCGATCGACGCCGCGACCATTGCGAAAGAAACGGAAGACAGGAAGATCCCTGCCGCAATTCGTCGCGCGCGCACGCGTGCGATCGAGGCATTTACCGCCGGGCGTCAGGACCCGCCGTAGAAATACAGGAATACCGACAGAAACGTGACGGTGTCGTACGCGTCCGAGCTGTCGACGCCGAGACTGAACTCGATGTCGCCCTGCGCGCCGATCGGGGTCAGCAGCCGCAGGGTCGCTGAGCGCGTCTCACTGCCGTCCATCTCGATTTTTTGGGACGACAATCCAAGCTCCCAGTACTGCTCCCCGGCCTCAAGACCCAGCGTCATGCCCGCACGATAGTCGACCAGGCTATTGATCAGGCTCAGGCGCGAAAACGAAAACAGGTCGAGAATGCGGCGATTGCTGTCGAGCCGCAGATTGACGCTGTAGTCGTAGTCCATGCCGTGCAAGCCGAGGCTGAGCTGTTCGGTCAGGTCAAAGCGGGTCGACAACCCGATGCCGTTTGCATCGAATCTGACCACCCGCCCGGGGAAAAAATTCGTTTCCGGCAAGGCAAACCGAAAGTCGCGATTCTCGTAGTCCCCGGACAGGGTGAACCTGTCGTTGCGCCAATACAGCGATGCTCGCAAGTCCCTCGATTCCAGGAGGTCGCTGTCACCCCAGTATGCGGCGCCCAGGCGAATCCCGATCGGCTCGAACCAGTGATCGACACCGAGTTCGCCGTACCAGGTTTCGATCGACTGCCTGCTGGGCGGGTCGACCCGGTTCCTCGCAATAGCACCAGTCAGCCATGTCTTCTCGGTCAACCCGACGTCTGCGATCAGTGATGCGCTCAGTCCGTCTGCGCTATCCCCTTCGAGGCCAAGGCCGACAATGTAGCCCTCGGCCGCGAGCGCATTGCTCGCCAGCAGCATGAGCACGATGCCGCTACGCCAGCACATACAGGATGAGCGCGGCCAGCGCGAGACGGTAAATGGCAAACGGCGCCAGGCCGATTCGGCTAACAACGCGCATGAAGAACTCGATGCTGAGGTAGGCCACAACGGCGGAGACGATCACGCCGAGCGACAACTCGCCCCAGGGAACCGGCACGTCACCCAGAACGAGCTCCGCGACCTTTGTACGCGGTCGCAAGCAGGATAACCGGGGCGGACAGCAGGAAGGAAAAGCGTGCCGCATCCTGGCGTTCGAAACCGAGCAGGCGGCCCGCGGTAATGGTCACGCCCGAACGTGATGTGCCGGGTACCAGGGCAAGTGCCTGGGCCACACCGATGATCAACGCGTCGCGAATGCGAACCTGGGCGATGCCTTTGCTGCGTGTTGCGTAGCGATCGGCCAGCGCCATCAGGATGCCGTACCCGGCCAGCGTGTAAACGATGATGGTCGGGTCGCGCAGATTGGCCTCGATCCATGACGCGAACAACAGGCCTGCCACCGCTGCGGGGATGGTACCCAGCGCGATCGCCAGGGCCATGTACGACTGCGGTGAGCTGACATCTCCGCCGAGAATGCGCAAGCCGCCGCGCAATAGTCCCGCGATGTCTTCCCGGAAGAACACGCAGACCGCAATCAGGGACCCGAAATGCACGGCGACGTCAAAGGCCAGCCCCTGGTCCGTCCACTCCACAAGATAGGGGACAAGCACGAGGTGCCCCGAACTTGAAATGGGCAGGAACTCGGTCAGCCCCTGTACTATCGCGAGCACCACTATCTGCAACGTTGTCACTGCTTACCTCGTCCGACGTACCTGTCATTCATAACGTATGCGTCCGGTCAGCCAGGCTGAAGCCGGTTGGCGTTGCGATGTCTCCTTTTCGCAATACCATGCACTTGAAGTGCTCGCCCATTTCTCCGGGGAGGGTAAGCGTTTTGACCTGCCTCGACAATTCAAGCTGCTCCCTGAGCGGTCGTTTGGCAAAATCCTGCATCTCCTCACCGAGGCCACCAGCCATCAGGAACTGGGCCTGCGCGGAGTATCCCGCGACGTCGAATCCAGCGGCTACGGCCGCCTCGGCAACGCCCGTGAAATCGACCCAGGCGGTAAGGTCCTGGATGCCGGGCAGCATCAGCGGGTCGCTGTGTGCATGGTGCCGAAAGTGGCAACGCAACCAGCCGTCATTGCGCTCCGGCGCATAGTATTCGCGACGTGATACCCCGTAGTCGAACAGCAACGCCACGCCCGTCTCGAGCGTGGCTGACACGCCGGCGATCCAGTCCGGAACGGCCAGGCAGACTTCGGACACGTAGCCATCGGGAAATCGTCCACCCAGCTCCCCTTCAACGGTCTCGACGAACCTGGCAAGCCGTGCCGGCGCCGCCGACTCGATGAATTCGAACCCCGGCTCACCTGCGGCTACGCGCAGCTGCATGACGGCGTTCTCGCGGCGCACAAATCGTTCCACGGGCAACGCATCGAGGACTTCGTTTGCGAGAATGACCCCGGTTGACGCTCGCGGTGGCGAATCGAGCCAGGTAACCAGGTCGGCCAGGTCCGGCACGTTGTCTCGCAGAAAAACCTCCTGCCGTTCGCGCAGGTCCGCGGACACCTCGAGGATGCGATAGGCAGAAGGCAGCGCGTCGAGGCGTTGCAGCGCAGCAAGCACGTCGGCGGCCAGCCTGCCGCTGCCCGCACCGTACTCGAGAATCTCGCCACCGGGCAGCTGGCCGAGGATTTCCGCGCACTGCCTGGCAATGACCTTGCCGAACAGGCTGGAAACCTCGGGTGCGGTAATGAAGTCCCCGGCCTCGCCGAACTTGGTCGACCCGGCGGCGTAATAGCCGAGACCCGGTGCGTACAGCGCGTGTTGCATGAACTCGGCGAAACTGATGCTGCCTCCTGCCGCTGCTACCTGTCCGGCAATCGATGCCGCAACACGATCGCTGTGTGTTGCGCTCGTGTCGTCCGGGCTGGGCAGTGTTGGCGGCTGGTCCTGTGGCATGTCAATATCGCGTGATGATGGAGAACAGCTTCAACGACAAGGTCGTACTCGTCACGGGCGCCGCCCGTCGTATCGGCGCCGCTATTGTGACATGCCTGCATGGGAACGGCGCGCGTGTCGCCATTCACTACCGCGGTTCGGCGGCAGAAGCTGCTGCGCTGGCAGCCGCGCTCAATGCGGCCCGCCCGGATTCGGCAAAGATCTTCCAGGCCGACCTGCTGAATATCAGCGAAATACCAGGACTGGTCGCCGCCGTCATCGAATGGGGTGGCCAGCTCGACGGGCTCGTCAACAACGCGTCGACCTTCTACCCGACACCGGTGGGCACAATTACCGACGAGAACTGGACCGACCTCGTGGGCAGCAACTTCAAGGCACCGTTGTTCCTGTCACAGGAAGTTGCGCCGCACTTGAAGAGCGCAGGCGGTGCCATTGTAAATATCGTCGACATTCACGGGCAACGGCCGCTGAGCCAGCACCTCGTTTACGGCCCGGCAAAAGCTGCCCTGGCAATGTTGACGAAATCGCTGGCCAAAGACCTCGCACCGGACATCCGCGTCAACGGCGTGTCACCCGGAGCCATCCTGTGGCCCGAAGACGGCATGACCGACGCTGTGCAGGAAACCATCCTGCAGCAGGTGCCGCTCCAGCGAGCCGGAGACCCGAAGGATATCGCCGGCTGTGTGCTCTACCTGCTCCGGGACGCGCCCTACATAACAGGACAGATTATCGCTGTCGACGGCGGCCGTTCTATCGGCTGGTAGCTAGTACGCCCCGGCGAATTCGCGTTCCGGCGGTCCTATCAGGTCGGGTCGCACCTGGTCAAACACCGAAGCGGCTTTCTGCTGTCCGCCCGGTATAGCCGCGACTGGGCAACCGGCACCCGTCACGAACGACAACGCTGCAACCATGTTTGGATCGTTGTCCGCACCCGTCGCAAAGTCGAGGTCGTCGGTTGCCGGACAATCCACCGGTAGGCCGTCAAAATAGTCGCCGAAACCGGCCGCATTGCTCTTCTTGAACGACGTGGGCCGCAGGATCTTGTCGCAGAATTCGAGACCCACCTGCCCGACCGGCTTGCCGTAGGTGCTGTCACCGACGATGTACACGCCGTCGGTAACGAACGGATCGAGTCCGTTGATGACGAGCTCGCTGGCTGAGGCCGTGCGGCGCGACGCTATTACGATCAGGCGATTGATGTCGATCGAAGAACCGAGGCGTGAGATGTAGTCGATACTGTTGTTCGCCGCGGCGCGGTCCGCATTAAACTCGGTATTCGAAAAAATCTGTCCGTCGTTGGCGAAACCGCCCAGATAATCACCGAGCAGGTTGGCCGTGGAAACGAGGCCGCCGCCGTTGTAGCGCATATCGATGATGACGTCTTCAACACCTGCCGCGATGAAGTCTGCAAACACGGTATTAAACACCGGATCCGCAGTGCTTATGAACGTCACAAACTCCATGTAGCCGACAGGCGGCTCACCGGGGCCCATGTCAATGATCCGAAACTGGGGAATCGGATCAATCGTGACGATGTCTTTTGTGACGGAAACCGTAAATGTGCTCGTATCGAGATTCTGGATTTCGAACTCGACGGTATCGAAGTTCAGCGCGGCAGGGATGCCTTCGTTCGCGCTGATGTCGGCGATAGTGCGACCATCAATACGCAGTACGGTTTGTCCTCGGCTGAAGCCTGCTGCGTTCGCGGGGCTGTCGACGAAAACCTGGGAAAAACGCATGTCCGCGCCCTCGAAGAACCAGCTAAAGCCAAAGCCCTCGTACTTGCCCTCGCCGAAGAACTGCTGGTCAGCTACGAGGGAGCCCACACCACTGAAAACATCCAGCGGCCCACCACCCGGCTTCTGCGGGCCAAAAGTCTCGGTAACCTCGATGACCAGCTGCTCGGGCGATGCGTAGTCGGCAATATTGAGATTCGGCGGCAGCAGGTCGTTCCACAGGTACCAGTAGTACAGGGCATCCAGCACGTAGGCTTTCTGGCCGTCGATACTGCAGGCCGCCGGGGTCGTCGGACCAGCCGGTCCGGAGCCGTCGCTGCTGCAGGCCGTAAAGGAAAGGGAGGCCATTGCCAGGAGGATGATCAGTTTGCGCATGAATAGTCCTCTATAGAATAACGCCGACGACGTCGAGAGGATGACTCGCCGCGTCGAATTCCTGCCAGTGCTCGAGCATTGTCTTACCGGTCACCGGGTGTACAAGGTCCGGTGAGAGTTCAGCGAGGGGCCGCAGCACGAAGCTGTACTCAAGAACATCCTTGCGCGGCACCCGCACGGGCGGCTCATCCAGAACAAGGTCATTGTAGAGCAACAGATCGATATCCAGAGGACGTGACTCCCACTTTCCACTGTCCCGGTCGCGTCCCGTGAGATTATGTACAAGCTCGATATGCTCGCAAATTGCGAGCGGCGAATCATTGGACTCGAATCCGGCAACGAGGTTCAGGAAGTCGGCGCCTTTGAAGCCGAGCGCATGGCTGCGGTACACGGCCGAGAGCTGCAATTCACCGTAGCGCTTGCGTAGCTCCCGCACGCCGAGATGCAGGTTGTGCTCGGGATCGATATTGCTGCCGAGTCCCACGTAGACGGTTGCCATGAAGGTCTACCCGGGCTTCTCGCCACGCTCGATTTCGATACCAACGTCCTTGGAACCGCGGATGGCACCGGGTTTATGGACCCGGACCTTCACCCATGCGACATCGAATTCGTCGCGGATGATGGCGGCAATACGTTCGGCGAGCGTCTCGACGAGCTGGAAGCTCGAATTGCCGACGAATTCCTGAATGCGTTTCGCAACGCTCTTGTAATTGAGCGTGTCCTCGACGCTGTCCGTTGCGGCCGCCCTGGCTATATCAGCACTCATCTCGAGATCGATGATCACGGTCTGGCGGATCTTCCGCTCCCAGTCCCAGATGCCGATGATCGTGTCGATCTTGAGTTCGTCGAGAAAAATCTTGTCCATGTTGTGAGTCAGTCCTTTGTCAGGTTCCGGCAGGAACGCCCAA
Organism: uncultured Gammaproteobacteria bacterium; assembly: GCA_963698895.1. Taxonomy (GTDB): domain Bacteria; phylum Pseudomonadota; class Gammaproteobacteria; order Steroidobacterales; family Woeseiaceae; genus UBA1847. The sequence continues at coordinate 593,129 of CAVOSO010000008.1, forward strand.
TGTCTCTAGTGACCAGCGCGCCTGTGCTTTTATTGCAGAGGCCTTGTCTGCCTCCGCAAGGCGCAGCGCACCCGCCACGGCGATCATCGCACCATTATCCGTGCAAAACGCCAGCCTCGGGTAGTAGACCTCGCCTTCGAAGCGTTCCGCCATTTCCTTGCGCAGCAGCTTGTTCGCGCCGACGCCGCCCGCCACGACGATACGATTGAGGCCCTCGGCCCTGGCGGCCCTGAGCGATTTCTCGACCAACGTGTCGACGGCGGCACGCTGGAACGAGGCAGCGAGGTCCGCCCGGCAGTCGTCTAGCCGATGCTCGGCCTCGGCCTTCCGAACCTCGAGCATGACGGCCGTTTTCAGGCCGCTGAAGCTGAAATCATGCGTCGGTTTGTTGAGCATCGGCCGCGGAAAACTGAAGGCAGCCTCGTCGCCACTCTCGGCCAGCGCCGCCAGCGCCGGCCCGCCCGGATAGCCGAGGCCGAGCAGTTTGGCCGTCTTGTCGAAAGCCTCGCCGACGGCGTCGTCCAGCGTCGAACCCAGGACACGGTAGTCACCGAGTCGCTCGACGCTGATCAGCATGGAATGACCACCGGACACCAGCAGCGCGAGAAACGGGAATTCGGGCGGCTCATCCTCGAGCATCGGGGCCAGCAGATGGCCTTCCATGTGATGGACGGGAATCACCGGGCAGTCCCAGGCCAGCCCCAGCCCGCTGGCCATGCCGCCGCCAACCATCAGGGCGCCGACGAGTCCCGGGCCAGCCGTGTACGCGATGGCATCGGGCCTGTCGACGCCCGCCTCGCTCATAACCTTTTGAATTAACGGCAAAAGCATACGGATATGGTCGCGCGACGCGATCTCGGGAACGACGCCGCCGTAGACCGCATGCAGGTCAACCTGGCTGTGCAGCGCCTCCGCCAGCAGCCCGTTTTCCGTGTTGTAAAGCGCGACACCGGTCTCGTCGCAGCTGGTTTCTATGCCGAGTACGTTCATACAGGAAGCAAATAGAAATATGGTGTCAGTCACCCTAATTCCCGCCAGAAATATGGTGTCAGTCACCCTAATTCCCGCCAGAAATATGGTGGAAATATGGTGTCAGTCACCCTAATTCCCGCCAGTGGAAACTTGAAAAATCGAGGCGCCATGATAAGCGGGAAATAGGGTGACTGACACCATATTTTTCTTTGCAAACCGCTAAATCCGACGCTATCATACGCTGCTCAGTCCCGGCCGTGCGCCGGGTTTCTTTATGTCTGGACGGAATACCTGAACAATGCCAAGCGTTCGCGTGAAAGAGAACGAGTATTTTGATGCTGCCCTGCGCCGCTTCAAGCGTGCCTGTGAGAAGGCCGGAATCCTTACCGAGCTTCGTCGTCGTGAGTTCTACGAGAAGCCGACCCAGGAGCGCAAGCGCAAGAAGGCCGCCGCGGTCAAGCGCCACCTGAAGCGCCTGTCGCGTGAAGAAGCAAAACGCAAGCGTCTCTATTGATACTCCCTCGCGCCGCGCTCGCGGCGCACACATGAATTTCTTTAAGCCATGTCGCTGAAGAACCAGATTACCGAGGACATGAAGTCCGCCATGAAGGCCGGTGACAAAGACCGGCTGAAAGTGGTGCGCCTCATACTCGCGGCTGTCAAACAGGTCGAGGTCGATAAACGCATCGAGCTTGATGACGTGGCTGTGCTTGGCGTCCTCGACAAGATGGTCAAGCAACGTCGCGATTCGGTCGAACAGTTCGAGAAAGGGAACCGCGAGGATCTCGCCGCCATCGAGCGCGCCGAGATAGCGGTTCTCGAAGACTACCTCCCCGAACAACTGTCGGCTGACGAACTCGCCGCGATGGTGGATGAGGTGATTGCCGCCACCGGCGCCGAAAGCATTCGCGACATGGGCAAGGTAATGGGCCAGATCAAGGCCAGGGCCGCGGGTCGTGCCGATATGGGTGCCGTCGGCGCGGCGGTAAAAGAGCGTTTGAACGCCCTCTAGTTGGCACCAAATTTGCGCTCTGGCACAGCCTGATCATTAGGCTATGCTGCTTAAAAACAAGAACAATCCTTCAAGACCCGACCACGGCAGGGCGACGTTAATACACTATGGCCGGATTAATCCCCCAGGACTTCATCGACGATTTGATCGCGCGCGCGGATATCGTCGAAGTCGTTGGCCGCCGTGTACAGCTCAAGAAGGCGGGTCGGGAATTCAAGGCCTGCTGCCCGTTTCACGACGAAAAAACACCATCGTTTACGGTGAGCCCCGGCAAGGGTTTCTATCATTGCTTCGGTTGCGGCGCACATGGCACGGCGATTGGTTTCCTGATGGAATTCGATCACATGAGCTTCGTCGAGGCGATCGAAAGCCTGGCGGCACTCATGGGCGTCGATGTACCGCGCAGCGAAAGCGACAAGCCGGCTCGGCGCTACGATGAGCTGTTCTCACTACTTGACGCCATCGCCCGCCATTGGCAGGACTGCCTAAAGGACTCACCAGCCGCGGTCGAATACGTCAGGAATCGCGGGATCGACGGCAGCACGGCGAAGCGCTTCGGCATTGGCTATGCCCCGGACGGCTGGAGCAACGTCCTCGACAAGTTCGGGCAATCGCCCGAAGCCACGCAGCGCCTGCTCGCCACCGGCATGATCATCGAAAAGGACAATGGCAAGCACTACGACCGCTTCCGCGATCGCATCATGTTTCCGATTCGCGATGCGCGTGGCCGCACGATTGGCTTTGGCGGCCGGACATCGGTGACGGTGAGCCGAAGTACCTGAATTCGCCCGAAACCGTGTTGTTCCACAAGGGCCGGGAACTCTACGGTCTGTACGAAGCCCGCCAGGCGCTGCGGAACATTGAACAACTGGTGGTGGTCGAAGGTTATATGGACGTGGTCGCCCTCGCCCGCCACGGTATCGATTTCGCGGTCGCGACATTGGGCACCGCAACGACCAGCGATCATCTGAACCGGCTCTTTCGCCTGACCGAGAACGTGTGTTTTGCGTTCGACGGTGACCGGGCCGGCCGCAAGGCCGCCTGGCGAGCCCTCGAGAACGCGCTGCCCCAGGTTCGCGAAGGGCGACAGATTCGCTTCATGTTCCTGCCGGAGGGGCACGATCCGGATTCCTACGTCAACGAGCTTGGCACCGATGCGTTCCTGAAAGCGCTGGACGAGGGCGTTGCCCTGTCCGAGTTCCTGATTCAGGAACTGGCCAGCCAGGTCGACATGAGCACGGTCGACGGCCGCGCCCGTCTCGCGGAACTCGCCCGGCCGCTCGTTAACAATATCCCTCCCGGCGTGTACCGCGAGTTGCTCATCGAGAGCCTCGGCAAGTCGGTGGGGCTGACGGCCGCAAAACTCGAGAGAATGCTCGGTGGTGACAAGCACAGCGGCCGCTCCGCCAGTCCTGCGAGCGGGCGTGAAAGCAAGCGCTCGGGCAAACCCGTGACGGGCCAGCCCTCCGTGATCCGGCACGCGATAACGCTATTGCTCAATGACCCGGCTGCGTGCCTGAAACTCGACATCGAGAGGCTGGCAGGGGTCAACCGGCCCGGGGTCGACTTGTTACGAACGCTCATTGAAACCGTGCAGTCGGAGCCCAATATAACGACGGCCGGGCTGCTCGAGCGCTGGCGGCACGATGCGGAAGGCCGGCACCTCGGCAAACTCGTCGCCTCGGAGGTGCCGCTGGACGAGGACTTTGACGCCGCCACCGAACTGGGCGACTGCCTGCTCCAGCTGGAAACGGCAGGCCGTAAGGCAAGGATTAAATTTTTGATTGAAAAACAGAGAGTTAGCGGCCTATCTGACGAGGAGAAAGCCGAACTGCAGGCGTTGTTGAAAGCGGCCTAACTCGATGAAAATTATGTAGATTCAACTCTTCCTTAAGAGTAGAATTAATCGTTTGCATTTTTTACCCGCAGGGATTTCCGTCTTGACTGAGAAAAAAGCACCCGCACCGGTTGTTGCTGTGAGCAAGCAGGCCCAGCAACTCAAAGATCTGATTGCCCGAGGCAAGGAGCAGGGATACCTGACCTATGTAGAGGTCAACGACCACCTGCCCAACGATATTGTCGATCCCGAGCAGATCGAAGACATCGTCAACATGATCAACGACATGGGTATCACGGTGTACGAAGAGGCACCGGAAACCGAGTCGAAAACACTGACCGACACACCGGCAACCGACGAAGACGCGGTCGAGGAAGCGGAAGCCGCACTCGCGAGCGTCGATGCGGAGTTCGGACGTACGACCGACCCGGTTCGCATGTACATGCGCGAAATGGGCACGGTCGAACTGCTGACGCGCCAGGGCGAGATCGAGATCGCGAAGCGTATCGAGGACGGCCTGAACCAGGTCAAGTACCACATGGCTCATTTCCCGCCGACGATCGAAGCGCTGCTCGAGGTTGCCGATCGCGTCATCGGTGGCGAAACCCGCATGCAGGATTTCGTGGTCGGCTTCATCGACCCGAACGCGCCCGACGAGATAAAGCCGCCGGCGCCGAAGAGCGATGACGACGACGATGACGAGGTCGTCGACACGGGACCGGACCCGGACGAAGTGAAAGCACGCGTCAAGGTCATACGCAGGCACTTCAATCGCTCGATGAAGTACCTCGAAAAATACGGCCAGAAAGACAAGCGCACGATCAAGGCACAGGACGACTGCGCCCTGCAGATCATGGAGCTCAAGCTCGCGCCGAAACTCTTTGACGCGCTCGTTCGCAACCTGCGTGACGTGGTGTCGATTATCCGCAGCCAGGAACGCCTGGTCATGCAGCTTTGCGTGCGTGACGCCGGCATGCCGCGCAAGGACTTTCTGTCGAGCTTCCCGAAGAGCGAGACCGATTTCACCTGGATCGACAAGCACATTCGGGCGAAGCGCAAGCACTCGTCCATCCTCGCCAAGCTCAAGGATGACGTCCTGCGCGCGCAGCGCAAGCTGGTCGCCGTAGAGGAGGCAACGCGTCTGTCGATTGCCGAGATCAAGGAGATCAATCGCCAGATGTCGATCGGCGAAGCCAAGGCTCGCCGCGCCAAGAAGGAAATGGTCGAGGCGAACCTGCGACTCGTGATTTCGATCGCCAAGAAGTACACGAACCGCGGCCTGCAGTTCCTGGACCTGATCCAGGAAGGCAACATCGGGCTGATGAAGGCCGTCGACAAGTTCGAATACCGGCGCGGCTACAAGTTCTCGACCTACGCGACCTGGTGGATTCGCCAGGCGATCACGCGTTCGATTGCTGACCAGGCACGCACGATTCGTATCCCGGTCCACATGATCGAGACGATCAACAAGCTGAACCGTATCTCTCGCCAGATGTTGCAGGAGATGGGCCGCGAACCGCTGCCGGACGAGCTGGCCGAACGCATGGAGATGCCGGAGGACAAGGTTCGCAAGGTGCTCAAGATCGCGAAGGAACCTATTTCGATGGAAACGCCGATTGGCGATGACGAGGATTCGCATCTCGGCGACTTTATCGAGGACCAGACCGTGCACTCGCCGGTCGATTCGGCAACGACCTCGGGCCTCAAGGAAACGACGCACTCGGTGCTCGCCGGGCTGACACCGCGCGAAGCCAAGGTGCTGCGCATGCGCTTCGGTATCGACATGAACACGGATCACACGCTCGAAGAGGTCGGCAAGCAGTTCGACGTCACGCGTGAGCGAATTCGCCAGATCGAGGCCAAGGCACTCCGGAAACTGCGTCATCCGACGCGCTCCGATCAGCTACGAAGCTTCCTGCTGGAAGACTAGTTTCCTGCTGGATGACGAGAAAGAAGCCGGGCTCAGCCCGGCTTTTTTTTACCCATTACTCAATAACTTACGAAAACGGGAACCCGTGACCCATTTCACATAAGCTACGCGCTGACCTGTCTAGACTCGTTGTAAATCCAAACCCGCAAGATAAGGACCAGTGACTATGTTCCGCGCCCAGCATGTACGCCGCCTTCTCGCCCTTTGCCTGTTGCCGTTTCTCATTCCGCCGCAATTGGCACTTGCCGAGGGATCGGCACAAACTGGACTCAACCAGCGACTGCTCGACCTCGATACCGCAATTGCGCAAGGCTATGCGAGCGACACTGCCTCGGCGTCGTTGTATGTCGATATTGTCAGCGCGGGCGAAGTCATCAACGTCTCCCTGTGCGGTCGTTTAAACACCGACAACCTCACTATAGAGATCTTCGACGCGACGGAAACGTCCGTGTTCACGACCTCGTTGGCGGACAGCAACGTCGACTGTGCTGATCCCATGAGCGCGCCGCTTACCAACCCGGTGCGCTACACAACCGTGTCTGCCGGTACCCACCGCCTCGCTCTGCAGAACACGTCGAGCAATGCATTCGCGTCCAGCTTCTTCGAACGTTACGACGTATCGGTGACGCCGGATACGCTGACCAACCCGGATCCGACGGTGGCCGCCGGCCGCCTCTGGGCCTATAGCTGGAACTTCAATGCGGGGTCTTTCGACGAAGCCGATGCGACCGACGCCGACTACTTCGTGCTGGTGCCGGGCGGGCGCCCCAATACGAACTACACATGGATGCTGGACCTCAACAACTTCGCCGGGTTCGGCTACAACATCCTCGCGAACGAACTCGGTGTCGACGCGCCGAATTCGGGGTACTCGACGCCAACCGCGGGCAATTCCGTGTCCTACCAGTTCCCGGTTTACACGGGCATTCCAGCGGTTGCCAATCCGCGAGCCGACGGAGCCGCCTTCCGTAAGCGGCCTGCGTTTCATTGACGATGCGGGCATCGACAACGGCATTTCGCCGGGCGTCACGATCGGCGTGCAGGACTCGGGCGTGTTCGAGTTCAATTCCGACGTTTCGGGTACGTACGCGATCTTCATCGACATCGACCAGGACGGCACGTTCGGCGACGCGGGCGACGTCCTCCTGCTCGGCGCCGCGGTCGTCGGACTGAACCAGGCGACCTGGGACGGACTGGATGCCGTCGGCGGCAATCTCGCGCCCGGCATCATACAACGCACGCGTCAGCATCCGCATGGGTGAGTACCACTTCATCGCCAATGACGCCGAAACCAGCGGCGGCCCGGCGGAGGATGGGCTCAGCATCTTCCTTGTTGACGAAAACGGCGGGCTGACCGACACCAACGTCTTCTGGGACGACGTAACGGTCCTGGGCGACCCGAATGGCACCACAACACTGCCTGATGGCGAGAGCTCGGGCACGTCGGCCGGACGCCATACCTGGGGTGACTTCAGCAGCACCGGGTTCGGCAACGTCCGCTACATCGACACCTACGTGTTACGGCCTGACCTCGACCACCACAACGTCAGCGCAGATTACGACGGACGATACGCTGCTAACCGGCGTCGACGGCACGATCGTAATCACCGACCCGGGCGTACCGGGCACGGATCTCCTCGGTGACCGTGACGGACGCCGATCTCAACACCAACACGGGTGTCGTGGATTCGGTGGGCGTCGACGTCACGAACGATGCAACGGGCGAAACCGAGCAGATCATCCTGACAGAGACCGGTGCCAATACCGGTGTATTCACCGCCACGTTGCCGACGACCGAAGCGGCGTCAGGCGCGAACAATGACGGCACGCTCGCCGTCGAAGTCGGTACGACGGTTACCGCAAGCTACACCGATCAGCTGGACAGTGCCGGCAACCTGGTCATTCGCACCGACACGGCCGATATCGTCGCAGACACGGATGGCGACGGCATAGCCGACAGCGTGGATCAGGACGACGACAACGATGGCATCCCCGATGCCGCTTGAGGGCACCGGCGACAGTGACCTCGACGGCATCGTCGACTCGCTCGACATCGACTCCGACAATGACGGTATCGTGGACAATGTCGAGGCCCAGCCGGAAGGCAATTACCGGCCGCCGGCGGGTAACGATGCCGACAACGACGGCCTGGATGATGCGTACGACTCGGACAGCAACGGGACGCCGATCACCCTGGCGAACACGGACAATGACGGATTACCGGACTACCTCGACACGGATGCCGACAATGACGGCGTTCCCGACAGCATCGAGGGACACGACGCGAACAGCGACGGCCTCGCCGATGTCGTTCCGGCCGGCAGCAACGATGCGGACGGTGACGGCCTCAATGACAGTTTTGACACGGTCTCGGGCCCGGCACCGGGCAACGCGACGGGCAGCAACAGTCCGCTGCAGAACTCGGATGGCGCCGGCAATCGCGATTGGCGCGATTCCGACGACGACAACGATGGTCTCGCTACGCTGAGCGAAGACGCCAACACCAACGGCGACTACACCGACGACGACGGTGATGCCGATGGCATTCCGGATTACCTCGAGTCGTCGACGAACGACGCCGACGGCGACGGGACGGCAGACCAGGACGACATCAACAACACTGATCCCTGCATCCCGAATCGCTTTGCCAACGGTTGCACGCAGGACAGCGATGGCGACGGCGTTATCGATCCTGAGGAATTCGCGAACGGCACCGATCCCGATGATCCGGACTCGGACGGCGACGGCATCCCCGACGGCGTCGAGAACACGGACAACGACAATGACGGTATCAACGACGGACTCGATGACGATTCCGACAACGATGGCATTCCTGACGGTGAGGAAGCCGGCGCCAACCCGGCCATGCCCGTCGATACCGACAACGACGGCCTGGCGGACTACGTGGACCGCGACTCCGACAACGACAACATCCCTGACAGCATTGAGCTGAATATCGACACGGACGGCGACGGCACCGCCAATTTCCGCGATCTCGACAGCGACAACGACGGTATCCCCGATTCGGTGGAAGACTCGCTGGGCTATGGCCTGGATACTGACGGCGACGAGATCGACGATGGCTGGGACGTCGATATTTCGGGTGGCGTCGACGCCAATGGTGACGGCATCGACGACGCGTTCAGCGCGCTCGATACGGACGGCGACGGAGCCGTCAACTACCTGGATATCGACAGCGACAACGACGGTATTCCCGATACGGTGGAAGCCGATCTCGACGTGCTGCTCGACGCCGACGGCGACCAGATCAACGACGTTTACGACGTCGACCTGACGATGGGCCCGGATCTCGATGGCGACGGTGTTGACGACAATGTCACTCCGACCAATACCGATTCCGATGCCGCGCCGGACTACCTCGATCTCGATACGGACAATGACTCGTTGCTCGATGTCGTCGAGGCCGGTGGACCGGATACGAATGGCGACGGCATCATCGATGACTTCGTCAACAACGAGGGCACGATTACGGACCCGACCGATAGCGATTTCGATGGCATCGGCGACTGGCGTGAGATCGACAGTAACAACGACAACGTCAACGACAATGTCGGCGCACCCTACGAGGGAGCCGACGGCAACGGTGACGGTGTCGTTGACGACGACACGGACAGCGACGGCGACGGCATCGCAGACGTCGTCGATCGTTTCGACGGCTTCGGCACCCTGCCCGACGCTGACGGCGACGGCATCCTCGATAGCACGGAAGGCTCGGGCGACACCGACAGCGACGGCATCCCGGACTTCATGGACGAAGACAGCGACGACGATGGCATTCCCGATTCGACGGAAGCCGGTGTAACGCCCGACCAGCCTGTTGATACCGACGGCGACGGCATGGCGGATTACGTCGATACCGACAGCGACAACGACGGTATCGATGACCGGCTCGAGGGCGAAAACGACTACGACAACGACGGCATTCCGGACTACGTAGACGTGGACGGCCAGCTCGAGACGGCCGTGTCCGGCTCGGGCAGCCTCGACTGGTTGTTCGTTCTCGCACTTGCCTGCTTCGTAGCGCTCAGGAACGGCAAGGCGGCGCGCGCTGCCGCCCTTTCTGTTGCCGTAATTGCCTTGAGCGTAGCCCCATCGGGGTCGAGCGTTGCCGACGAGCACCGCTGCGACCACCGGCAGAGTGATGAGCAGTTTGCAGGCTGCTGGTATGCCGGCATTGGCTACGGCTATTCCTACGTCGCACCCGAGAAGGAGGCGCAGAACTTCCTGCTCGACAAGAGCGAGGACAACGATTCAGGCTTCAATGTCTACCTGGGCCGGCAATTCACGACACACTGGTTCGGCGAGCTCAAGTATGCCGACCTCGGTGAGGCCGGCATCACGAACCGGAATCCAGCCATCGCCGCGATGTACCCGGATGCCGCCATTACGTACCGTGTTCCGTCGCTGATGGCCGGCTACCTGTTTCGCGTGGAAGAGGACTGGAAGCCATTCCTGAAGCTCGGCGTTTCGGCAATTTCGAACGACGCCAGGGGTGGACCGATTCCTTTCGAGAAACAGACGTCGGCCCAGCTGGCTTTCGGTGCGGGACTGCGATTCGACCGCGCTGACAAGAACTGGTTCGTGCGTGGCGACATCGACTGGTATGACCGCGATGCATGGTATGCAGGCGTCTCTGCCGGTTGGTTGTTCGGACGCGACCATGACCAGATCGCTACGCCTGCGCGGGCACCTGCTCCGGCACCCGCGCCGGCACCGGCCGAACCGCCTCCCGCACCGGTAGCACCTCCTGCTCCGCCCGCACCCGAAGTCGTTGCGGTTCCGGATGTCATCGAGTTGCCGAGCGTCCGCTTTGAAACGGATTCGGACCGGCTTCGCCCGGGCGCCGAACGGGAACTCGATGCGGCGGCCGAGACTCTTCGCGAGCACCCGGCACTGGTCGTTGAAGTTGCCGGGCACACCGACGATCGTGGCGATGCCGAGTACAATCGCGGCCTGTCCGAACGTCGGGCCAAGACCGTGCGCGACTACCTGATCGAACATGGCGCGACTGCGGGCAATCTGAGCTGGCGCGGCTATGGCGAATCCGAGCCCGTGGACAGCAATGCTACGGTTGCAGGCCGCGAGCGGAACAGGCGCGTGGAGCTGCGTGTCATCTCACGCGGCGACTAACAGGAAGAGGCCGGGCTTGCCCGGCCTTTTTCTGGCTCAGAGAATCTCGAGCGCCTTCCGTCGTTGCGTATGGAAGCCCTGCTTCTCGACAAACTGAACGAACTGGTCCTGCGGCAAGGCCTCGCTGTAGTAGAAGCCCTGGACGTAGTCGCAGCCGTTACGTCGCAGGAAGTCGATCTGCTCCTGGGTTTCGACACCTTCGGCAATGGATTTCTTGCCCAGTTCCTCGGCCATGCGGATGATGGTCCGGCAGATATTGTTCGACGTGACGCCACTACCGATCTTGTCGATGAACGACTTATCGATCTTGATCGCGTCGAAGGGCATTTGTTGCAGGTAACTCAGTGACGAGTATCCGGTGCCGAAATCGTCGATCGCTACACGAACGCCATGTCCGCGCAACGAATCCAGAACCGCGATCGCCGAGTCCCGGTTCTCGGCGACCGCCGTCTCCGTGACCTCGAGCTGGATGTAGCCGGGGTGAATGCCAAAACGACGTATCCGCTCCATGACCGCTCGTCGGAACCCCGTATCGCGCAGCTGCCTGGTGGAAACGTTGACAGAGACAGGCCCGGGATGCATGCCTTTGTCAAGAATGGCACACAAGTCCTCGCAGGCCCGCTCGATGACCCAGGCGCCAATGTCGACAATGAGGCCGGAGTCCTCGGCCAGCGGGATAAACTCAGTCGGCGAAACGTAGCCCTCCTCCGGATGCTCCCATCGCAATAGCGCTTCTGCGCCACAAATCTCGCCGGTCGCGATGTCGAATTGCGGTTGGTAATGCACCGCGAGCTGCCCGGCGCGGAAGGCTTCCCGCAGGTCGCGTTCAAGGCCGATCTTGCGGCGGCTTTCCGCGTTGAGGCGCTCACTGAAGAATTCGAAGCGACTCCGTCCGGCATCCTTGGCCCTATACATGGCCGCGTCAGCGTTCTTTAGCAGGGTCTCCACGCTATCGCCATCGGCCGGGAACATAACGATACCGATACTTGCACTTACGTGATGATCCATGTCCTGTACGGTAAAGGCTTCGCTGAGCCTCGTAAGCAGTCGCTCGGCGGTCTGACGCACGATGGACTCGTTACGAACGTTCGGTAGAACGACAATAAATTCGTCGCCGCCCAGGCGAGCCACGACGTCGCGGTCGCGCACCTCGGAGACGATGCGTTTAGCCGCCTGGATGAGCACGGCGTCGCCGACCGAGTGCCCGTACACGTCGTTGATTTCCTTGAAGCGATCCAGATCGAGAAACAACAATGCGCCGCTGTGCCGGTCTATTCGTGCACTCGCGATGTGTTGTTCGAGCCGATCCTTGAGCAACTGCCTGTTCGGCAGGCCAGTCAGGACATCGAAGTGCGCCTGCCGGTAGAGTTCCTCCTCGCGCTCGACGCTTGACAGGGCCACGGCAAAACGCCCCGCCAGGTCGACGACGCGCTGCAGCTTGTCCTGTGACATGTTGAACTCTGACTCGAATCCGAGCAGCAGGACGCCCTTGATATCGCTGCTCAGTATGACGGGAATCAGGACCACGAACCCCTGGCCGTAGGATTCGAAGCGGGGCTTGTAAGGCGCATCCTGCACATCGATATCGGCGATCGACACCTGGCGTGGATTGCACCAGTGGTGGCCGACGTCTCCGGGTAGCTCGATGCGTTCGTGTAACAGCTCACCCTCGTGCAAAGAGATCATCTTGCCCTTCCGGGGTGCATCGACGTCCCGCGCGATAACGCCAGCCGCTGTGCAGCCGGTCAGATCGATCAGGTGTCCGACCACGTCTTCCGAGACCTCTTCGAGCTTGGTGCCCGAAAGAATCATGCGATCGATACCGGACATGGCTTCCAGCGCCGAGATTTGACGCCCCAGCCTGGCCGCCATGTTGTTGAACGCCGTCGCCAGCCACTCGAACTCATCGCCGGTCCGAACACGAACGCGGGATTCGAGATCGCCGCCGGCGAACTGGCTGGCGGCAATGGTCAGGTGACGCAGTGGTACGAGGCTGCGCGCAATGAGCTTCAGGCTCAGGATCGCCACCAGGATCAGGATAAGCACGATGGCAGGAAGAAACACGCGATGGAAGTCCGTTCCCGACTTCATGGCAAACGACACGGGTTGCACGGCGATGATGTCGAAGGCCGGCGCAACGTAGGTGCCGTTAAGAAACAATTGCCACAGGGCAGCGAATTGTTGCTCACCGTCTTGCTCCAACTCGCGAAAGACGCTGCTGCGATTCGCGGCGTCCGTGACCATGGCTGAGTGGAGTTCCACCTGGGCCTCGCTCGTGCAATACAGTCGCTGGCCGAATTCGCTGTACACGCAGAATTCCGTATTGAACGGCAGGTTTTCCCGGGCTCCCCAGATTTTGTCGGCGCTCAGCTGGAACGCAACGACGCACCCGGGCGCATCGGGGCCAACGGCCTGGAGCAGCACCAGGCCGTTCTGTCCCGTCAGAACCAACTTCGTCCCGCCTGCGTCAAGATGCGCCTCATCGGCTGACGAGAATTCGATACCCAGGCCCGCGTCGTCCAGCAACAACGACGGCGGCGCCGTTTCACGCAGGACCCAGACCTTCTCGAAGTCTTCGACCAGGTACTCGTGGTCGTAGACCTGGCCAAGACCGTCTCTGCGTGCGAGGCGAATCACTTCCCGCGCTTTTTCGGACGCTGTTTGCAGGCGCGCCAGGATCTCGACGCCGTATTCCTTGGAATAGTACTTGAGCGTATTCGAGGCTTCCTGTTCCAGGCGGCGATTGAACTCGTGCGATGCGAGCCAGACGGTAAACAGCATCGGCACAATCGCCGCGATCAGGAAGAAGACAAAGATGCGTTTGCCGACACCCCGATTCAGGGTCTGCCTGATACTGCCGGCGCTCATCAGTAGTCCTCGCCAAGACCGATGAAGCGCGCCGTTGTTGGCACGCACGACATCATCGCGACTTTTCTTCGCCGAGAGCGGACCTGCCGACTCGCCATCCTTGCCACGGCTGTAGAGGTCGAAATCGGTATTGAGCGGGTTCAGCGAGCCGTCTTTGCGCAGCCCGCCGTATTCCCGGTCCCGCCGCCGGAATATTGAGAAACTCGTAGGGCTGGCCCCAGGGGTCGAGCGGAATCGGCATGCCCAGTTCGTCGAGAGACAGCGGGATGCGATCGTTGTAGCGAAGTCGATGGCTCTCGATGGCCAGGCTGATCTTACCGATATCGCCGATGGCGGCTGCGACCCTGGCACGCTGCATGAACGACTGGTACGAGGGAATGGCGAGCGACGCCAAGAGCGACGCGACGACCAGCGTCACAACCAGGTCCAGCAGTCCGAGTCCTTTCGACGTGCGCTTCAAGTTTGGTCCATATATGTGGAGTCGGCACCATATAGGGTGCTCGAACCACAACGTTCCAGCGAGAATGAGGCAATAGTATGTCATTGTTTTGTAATGGTCCCGGAACTCCATCACGCTATTTTATGTGGACTCAGTCGAAGCCTGTGACACCGGCATCGGTGTCGTATTTTCCGGCTCGCTCGACGGTGCCTCGGCCCCGCGCCAGCTCCCCGCAAACGCAGCGATGGATGGGCCTTTTGCACGCACTATCTCGGCGGATTTTCTGCTAGAATCCTCGCCCCTCAGTGGGCCTGTAGCTCAGTTGGTTAGAGCAGGGGACTCATAATCCCTTGGTCCCAGGTTCGAGTCCTGGCGGGCCCACCACTTCCTAGCACAGGATCTCCTCGATCTCCGGCAGCCATTCCTGCCAGTAGCCGATCTTGGCGCGCAGCTCCTCGAGCGCCTCGTCCGGATCCCTCTTGAGCAGGCGGACGTGATCGCCGGGACGCAGTTGCCCGAGGATATGACGATCGGCCCGCGTCACCTGCGCGATTCTCGGGTAGCCTCCCACCGTTCCCGCATCGACCGACAGTATGTAGGGCAGCCCGTCTTCCGGGCACTGGATCGTTCCGGGAAAGACGCCGGCGCTCGGCATGCGGCCGTCGGACTTGCTCTCGAGCGCCGGTCCTTCGAGGCGCAATCCCATCCGGTCCGAACGCCGGTCAATGACCCAGTTGGTGTCGAAGAACCGTGGCGAGCACCTCGTCCGCAAAGAGCTGCGCTTCCTTGCCGACACAGGTACGCAGACCCCAGCTCGTCGCCAGCGGCAGGCGGAACATCTCTGGTGTTTCCAGCGGCACTGTCTCTCGCGACTCGAATGCCAGCACGTCGTCTGCTTGTAGCGCCCTGCCCCGCAGCCCACCGAAACCCGCTTGCAGGTTCGTGGACCTCGAACCCAATACGTCATCGGCCTGCAAGCCGCCGGCCACAGAAATGTAGACGCGGACGCCGATCTCCGCAGAGCCGGCCGCGAGTACGTCGCCGGGCATCGCCATGACGGACCTGTGTTGCAAAAGCGCGGCGCCATTGAGCGTCGCCGCCGCACGCGCACCGGTGAGTGCGAACAGGCAGGGTGCCTCGAAGCGCAGCACAGGGCCTAGCAGGGTCGCTTCAAGCGCCGGCGCATCCCAGTCGTTCCCCACCAGCCTGTTGGCCAGCGCCAGGGACAGCGGATCGGCGGCACCATTGGCCGGCACACCCCGGTGCCGCGATCCGATTCGGGGCCCGGCCTGGATCGTCGTCTGCAGTCCCGGCTTTATGACCGTGATACTCATGGCTCGAATTCGTCAGCGTCGATCGCCGTGAAGCGCACACGCATCCCGACGGCAAGTGCGAAGGGTTCCGGGGCCGCCGCGTCGAACAGCTTGCAGGGCGTTCGCCCGATGATGTTCCAGCCACCCGGACTTGCCATCGCGTACAGGCCCGTCCGGCCGTCCGCGATACCCACCGAACCGGCTGCAACCTGCT
This sequence comes from uncultured Gammaproteobacteria bacterium, assembly GCA_963698895.1. Taxonomy (GTDB): domain Bacteria; phylum Pseudomonadota; class Gammaproteobacteria; order Steroidobacterales; family Woeseiaceae; genus UBA1847. The sequence continues at coordinate 608,865 of CAVOSO010000008.1, forward strand.
GCCGGGGCTCCTTGCGCCGCGGTATGCGAAAGCACTCGTCGAGGCCGCCGATAAAGGCGAAGCCGGGCGTGAATCCGACCATCTCGACCTCGTAGTCGCGACTCGTGTGCTTCTCGATGAGGTCGGCGACCGACAGGCCCGTCACCTCCGCCAATTCGCCGAGGTCGGGACCGAAATCGCCACCGTAGACGACAGGTATCTCGATCCGCTTCCCGGGACGCTCCATTGTCTCGAGGTCCCCCGCTATTGCGGACCGGATCACCCTGCTCGCGTCATGAGCATCCTGTCGGGCGGCATCAAAGCGCAGGATGACCGTGTCGATTCCCGCAACCACTTCGAGCCATTCGCCGGCCTCACGCAATCGTAACGCCAGCGCATGTGCCTCCCATGGCGACGCCGCGTCGATGGAAAAAAGATCGTCACCGCAGCGTGTGAGCACGAATCTCGACTCCGTTGGATTCCAGTACGTGGCGCACGGCCCGAGCCTTCTCGGCGGCGCCCGGCGTATCGCCGTGGATACAGAGCGTATCGGCACGAACCTTGACGATCTCACCATTCCTGGCGGTCACCTCGCCGTCCTCGGCAAGGCGCACGGCCTGCGTGGTCGCAACATTCAGGTCTTCGTGCACCGCGCCAGGTTCCTTGCGTGGCACCAGCGTGCCGTCAGCTTCGTATGCCCGGTCCACAAAAGCCTCGGCAATGAATGCCAGGCCATGGCGCTTTGCGGCGAACTCCAGCTCCGTACCGGCCATGCCCACGAAAGCCGGCTCGCCGGGGGCCTCCGCCGTGACGCGCGCGATGATGTCGGCCAACGATCCGATCCCGCACCGCATCGTTGTACAACGCGCCATGCGGCTTGACGTGACTGAGCCTCGCGCCCAACTGGGCCGCGATATCGGCGAGCCCGGTGACCTGCTCTGTCAGCGATTCGTACAGGGCATCGCCGGCGAGGTAAGCGCTCACGCGCCCGAAACCGTCACGGTCCGGGTAGCCCGGGTGTGCCCCGACGGCCACGCCGTTGGCGATGGCAGCCCGCACCGTCGCAACCATCGACCCTGCATCGCCCGCATGACCGCCACAGGCCACGTTGCAGCTCGAGACAATGGCCAATAGTTCTTCGTCGAAGGGATCGCCTTCGCCAAGATCGGCGTTGAGATCGATGCTCGCCATCAGTGTTTCCCGCCTCGCTCGTCGCGCTTCCCGGCCAGGACCGACTTGTAGAACTTTCCCAGTGATCTGTCGCGGGACCGCCGCTCTGCGATCGATTCGCTGTTGCGACGATCCTCGGACAGCAGTTTCCGGTAGCGGCGCAGCCGCTCTGCGTCCAGCACACCCTCTGCGATGGCCGCCTGTACCGCACACCCCGGCTCCGACGCGTGCGTGCAGTCGGAAAAACGGCAGTTTTCGGCCATGTCGGCGACCTCCGAAAACACATCATCCAGCGCGTGACCGACATCGACAAGCTGTAGTTCACGCATACCGGGCGTGTCGATAAGCCAGCCACCCAGGGGCAGGCGGTGCATGGAGCGAGACGTGGTCGTATGGCGTCCACGCTGGTCGTCTTCACGCACTTCCCGCGTTGCCAGGTGCTCACCCGTCAGCGTGTTCGTCAACGTCGACTTGCCGACACCCGACGAGCCGAGCAATGCGATTGTCTGCCCTTCCCCGCACCATGGTCTCAAAACATCGACCTCGCTCGGCATCGCGGGCGTCGAGCGCTTCGACCAGCAGACCAGGCGCGAGTCCGTTTGCCGCGGCGACGAACTCATCGGCCGAATCCACGGTGTCCGCCTTGGTGATGACGATGACCGGAAACGCGCCAGCGTCTTTCGCGATCGCGAGGTAGCGCTCCAGCCGGGCAACATTGAAATCGCGATTCGCCGACGTGACGATGAACAGCGTGTCGACGTTGGCGGCGATAAGCTGAATCGCACCGGCGGTTCCCGCCGCGCGTCGCTGGAACAGGCCGAGGCGATCGAGTCTCCGGGTGACCTGGCGCGCCTCACGGTCAATGAGCACCCAGTCACCCACCGTAATCTCCATCGCGACGGCGCGAGCCGAAAGCTCGATGGCCTCCTGGCCGCCTTCGTGCATCACGTCGATGCGGCCCCGGTGCACGTTGAGGACCCGCGCAGGGCACGCGTCAACGTCGGTGACCTGTGACTGGAAAAAAGGTCGCCAACCAAGGCCTGGTAACGAAACATCAGCGATCATGGGATACACTGGATATCACGTAATCGTCCTCAGGGAAAATCAGCATGAGCGTTGTACTGGTCACAGGCGCGAGTTCCGGCATTGGTGCTGCAATCGCGGTCACATTCGCGGAGAACGGCTGGGACGTCATGGCCGCCGGGCGCGACGAGGGTCGGCTCGAAGAGGTCGCGGACGTATCGGAACACATCATCACGTGGGCAGGCGAACTGCGCAGTTCTGAGGACTGCGACGAGTTGGTGGCAGACACGATTGACGAGTTTGGCAAGATCGACTGCCTGGTCAACAACGCGGGAATCCTCCTGCGCGGCACGGTCTCCGAGACCACCGACGCGGACTGGCGCGAGACGATGGCCGTCAACCTCGACGTGCCCTTTTTCCTCAGCCGGGCAGCGCTACCTTACCTGCTGCGGTCCGAAGGCAGCATCGTCAATATTGCCTCGGACTGGGGTCTGCGCGGCGGCGAGCGCGCCGCGGCTTACTGCACGAGCAAAGGCGGCCTCGTGCTGCTGACCCGGGCAATGGCCCGTGACCACGCACGCGACGGCTTGCGCATCAATGCCATCTGCCCGGGCGACGTGGACACACCGATGCTGGCCGCGGAAGCCGAAGCCGAGGGCATGGAGATCGACGAGTACATGGCAGAGGCGTCCGAGGCCGTACCGAGCGGGCGTATCGCAGAGCCGGAGGAAGTCGCCTCGCTGGCCCTGTTCCTGGCCAGCGACGCCGCAACCCATATCAACGGTACCGCCATCGCAATCGATGGGGGCGGCGGCGCCTAGGCGCCGGAGAAGTCCACGCCACCAAAGACGAGTGACGGCACCAGCGTCGACGAATACTTGGTATACGTCGTTGCCGACGAGCTCGAGCTGGCTGAACAGGTCGCGGAGATTGCCTGTAACGTTCATCTCGCCGACGGGGCGACCGATCTCGCCATTTTCGATCATGTGGCCGCGCAGCCCGAGAGAGAAGTCGCCCGTCGTCTGGTCGGCATTGCCGCCCAGCCACGACGTCACGTAGACACCACTGCCAACTTCCCTGAGCAAACCGTCCAGCGAGAGCTCGCCTGGCGCAACCACCCGGTTCGACGCAGTGCCGGTCGTCGGCTTCATACCGGCTTTGCGGCCATGGTAGGTATCGACGTACAGGTTCCGCACCACGCCATTCTCCACGATCGGCAGGTACTTCGAGGAGATCCCCTCGCCGTCAAAAAGTCGCGAAGCGAAGCCACGAGCAATGAGCGGATCGTCCGCGATGCTGAGCTTGTCGCTGAATGCCTGCTCGCCAATGAGGTCCGCCCAGAACGACTGCCCCTGGTGGACGCGCCGCGCATTTGCGGGACCCAGCAAACGGCCGATGAGCGAGCCTGCGGCCTGCGCGTCGACGAGCATCGTTGTCTTGATCGTCGGGCCCTTCTCCGAACCCAGGCGATGCAGCGCGCGGTCGAGTCCCGTCTGCGCGACATCGGCGGCCGGTGGCAGCGCGGCCACATGCTGGCTACCAACGTAGTAGCCATCGGACGCGCGCTTGTCACCCTGGTCCCGCAGCGTGATATTGCTGCCATACCAGCAATAGGTTTCCGCATGCGTGCCGGCAAAACCGTTGCTGCTGGCTGATGCCGAATGGTAGGTGCCATCGTAGATGCCCGCCGTCGCAGAAATCACGCGGTCATGTGCGGTGGCAACGCGGTCGAGTTCCTCGCACCACGCCAGTCGTTGTTCGCGGCTGATACTGCCGACCGCTGCGTCGACGAGGTCGAGGTCGATACTCGGGCGTCCCTCGAACAGTTCCGCCGGTGTGATCTCCCGATGCTCGTCGGGCTCCAGTGCCCGCGTGATGGCAACGGCTTCGGCCACGAAACTCTTCAGGCGCTCGGGGTTCAGGTCCGTCGTCTGGTGGCTCGAATAGCGACCGGCGGCGTAGACGTTGATATTGAGGTTTCGTGACGTCGTATCCTTCACCTTCTCGAGTGCACCGTCCCGGTATTCGAACTCGACGTCACGACCCTGAGACGCGGTAGCCCATGCCTCCGCGGCCCCGGCTGCTTTTGCCAGTTCGACGGCCTGCTGCCGCCCGATTCTGGAGATCAGCTGACATTTTCGCCTCCTACGGTCATCTTGGAGACCAGCACCGTCGGGATGCCCTGCGAGACCGGCACACTCTGGCCGTTCTTGCCACAGGTCCAGCCACCCGTATCCAGGCGCGCGTCGTTGGCGACCATGGTGATGCGTTTGAGCGATTCAGGACCGTTGCCGATGATGTTCACATCCTTGATCGGCGCGGTTACCTTGCCGTTTTCGACCAGCCAGCCGTTCTTGACGTAGAACGTGTAATCGCCGGCACCGATCTGTACCTGCCCGTTGGTGTAGGTTTCACAGATGATGCCGTGATCGACGGCGGCGATGATCTCATCCCTGGTGTGCGGACCGTCCTCCATGAACGTGCAGCTCATGCGCGGCATCGGCGCATACTTGTACGATTCACGACGGCCGGAGCCTGTCGGTTTCAGCCCGTACTGCTTCGCACTGATCTCGTCGTGCAGGTAAGACTTGAGAATGCCGTTCTCGACCATGACGGTGCGACCCGCCTTGTTGCCCTCGTCGTCGTAGTTCAGCGCTCCGCGCTCACGCGGGATCGTCGCCTGGTCGACGACCGTCACGAACGGCTCCGCGACTTTCTTGCCGATCATGTCGGAGTAGATACTCGTTCCCTTGCGATTGAAGTCGGCTTCCATGCCATGGCCGATGGCCTCGTGCAGCAGGATGCCGCTCGCGCCGGCGGCAAGGATGACGGGCATTTCGCCCGCCGGTGGACGGCGCGCTTCGAACTGGATCATGGTGCGCTCGACAGCTTCCTTCGCCATCGTGGTCAGGCGCTCTTCGGTGTACCAGCCGAACTCTTCTCGCGCGGCAATATTCGAGTAACCGGTCTGTACTTCGTCGCCTTTCTTGGCCGTCACGACCACGGTAACCCGCGTCATGGGCCGGTGATCCGTGACAAGTTTGCCACCGAGCGTCGCAATCATGACCCGCTCGTCGCTGTCGCGCCCAGTACACGGCGACCTTGTCGACAGATGGGTCCATGGACCTCGCTTTCTCCTCCACGAACTTGAGGACCGGCAGTTTCTGGTCTATCCCGACGTCACTCCAGGGCACGCTCGTCCGGTACAGGTTACCCGCTCCGAGTGGATCGAAAGACTGCGGGGCAACTTCGCCGCTGCCGGAGGCTATCGCCGACGCGGTGCGCGCGGCGGCCAGCATGGATGGCAGCGTGAGGTCTTCCGTGAACGCGTAGCCGGTCTGCTCACCGACAACGACGCGCAAGCCGACGCCCTGATCGATGCTGGAGTTTGCGGCGCTGACGATACCGTCTTCCAGTGTCAGGGAATTGGAGCGCGTGTGCTGGAAGTAGAGGTCGGCGGCGTCGGCGCCACGCGCCGTCAGCTCGGACATGACCCTCGAGGCCGTGGCCTGATCCACGCCAAACCATGACATGAACGGGTTTTCCGGTGTCGCACCGCGGACTGCCGTTGCGGACTGAACGCCACAACCCTGCAGGAAAGCCGGCATCGTCAGAACCGCGCTTCCCACAGCCATGTGGCCGAGAAATTCTCTGCGTTTGATCGTCATTTTTTCCCCCGTCGAATTCAGGTATTAGATGCACCGAGCGCACAATACGTTGCATTTCCGGCGTCGCGGCCTCGGCCGGTCGGCAGACCGGCGAGTGTGACGAGGCTGGTCACATGCCCACTAACGCGAGAAAGAAGCCGAGCACCACGCCCACGACCGGCCCGACGATCTGCCACAACAATCCCGACACGAGCAACGCGATGATGATCATCATGCCGAAGGGCTCAATGCGATCGAAAGCTCATGGCCGCACGTGGCGGCAGCAAGCCACTGACGACACGACCGCCGTCAAGCGGCGGGATCGGCATCATGTTGAAGACGGCGAGAATGACATTGAAGAAGATGCCGAAGTACGCCATGTAGGCGAGTAATTCCGCCGTCGGCAGTGTGCCGCCGAATGCGCTCGCAGCCGCGAGAATCGCCGTCCACCCGGCGGCCATTGCCAGGTTGGACGCCGGGCCGGCGGCCGCGACGATCGCCATGTCCCGTTGCGGGTTACGCAGGTTGCGCGTGCCGACCGGCACCGGCTTGGCCCAGCCGAACAGGACGAGCGGAGCGCCGGTTGTCTTCGACAGGACGAGCAGGCCCAGCGGCACGAGTACGGTGCCGATTGGGTCTATGTGCTTGAGCGGATTCAGCGTCAGGCGCCCGAGAACCTCGGCCGTGCGATCGCCAAAATGCCGCGCCGCAAAGCCGTGAGCGGCCTCGTGGACCGTGATTGCGAAGATCGCCGGAACTGCAAACAACAGGACCGACTGGACAAGTGTCAAATTTTGCATCGCGACATCATACGTTAATTGGCTGACTCGTAGACCGTGCGACCGTCGAAGATCGTCATCAGGACCTCAGCATTGCTAATCTCTGACGCCGGAATCTCAAACAGGTTCCTGTCGAGTACCACAAAGTCTGCACGCTTGCCCACTTCGATGGAGCCCTGCACGCCGTCGAGGTTCATCTGGTAGGCACCGTTTATCGTGTACGCATCGAGCATTGTTTCCAGGTCGACACTTTCGTCCGCATTCAATATCCTGCCGCTGTTGGTCCACGGGTCCTGGCGCGTGATCGCTGTCTCGATGGCCAGCAGCGGGTTCAGGTCCGTCACGAAGTAGTCGCTGCCGCCGACGATACGGCCACCCGCGTCCCGGACACTGCGAATCGGGTACATCTGCCAGGTTCGCTCTTCGCCGAGCATCGGGATGTCCAGCTCCATCGCCGCCGGATCCGGATACGCCCACAGGGACTGGAAGACGGCGCCGACATTCAGTTCACCGAAGCGTGGCCGGTCGTCCGGGTGAATCAATTGCAGGTGCACGATCTGGTGCCTGTTGTCGGACATGCCGTTGGCCTCGCGCATCGCCGCAAACCCGTCGAGCGCTCGCCGAATCGCGGCGTCACCAATTGCGTGCACGTGAACCTGCACGCCGAGCGCATCGAGGCGCGTGAAGTAGTCGTCGACAACCTCCTGCTCGTAAAAGAACTCGCCGCTGCCATATTGCGGGTCCGCGTACGGCTCGAGCAGCGGGCTCGTGCCGTACTCGATGACGCCATCCATGTAGATCTTGACGGAATCGACGTTGATATCCGGCCTTCGCCAGGCAGCGCGGCCGGCGATAAATTCGAAGACGTCCTCACCGAAAACACCCGCGTGCCAGCCGATGGGCGAGAGCGAGGCAACGGCCCGGATATCGAAATCGCCGGCGTCCGAGACCGCCAGGATCTGCTCAATGTGCTCCGGCCCCACACCGGGCTCGATCACGGCAGTGATACCAACAGCGTGCGACATGGCGATGCCTGCGCGGACACGGCTCATGCGTTGCTCAAGCGAGAACGGCGGGATCTTCCTGCTGACGAGTGCCATGGCCGTCTCGCGCAATGTGCCGCTGGGTTCGCCGGTTTCGGGATCACGCTCGATAATCCCTGCCTCCGGGTCCTCCGTATCGCCGTCAATACCCGCAATCTCCAGCGCCTTGCTGTTGACCCATGCAGCATGGCCAAAGCTGGACACCAGGTACACGGGCCGGTCGGGGAACAGCGCGTCGAGAAGTCCTTTTTGAGGATTTGCCTCTGGCCACAACCACTCGCCCCAGCCACCTCCCGTGATCCAGCGCGCATCGGCATGCCCTGCAACGCTGGCGCAGTCCTTGAGTTTCCGGGCAACGTCCTCCTCCGTGGGAATGCGGAGCAGGTTGCATTCCTCGTCGGACATGGCCTCGGTCAGTATGTGGATATGCGAATCGTGAAAACCCGGTAGCAACATCCCGCCCCGCAGATCGACGATCTCGGTTTCGCTGTCCTTGTAGGCATGGACCGCTTCGTCATCCCCGACAAACACGATCTTGCCAGCGCTGATCGCGACCGCCTCGGCCCAGCTACGGGCGGCATCGACGGTGTAGACGCTGCCATTGACGAAGATCCGGTCTGCGGCGGCTACGGTCTCGGCATCCGGCGCGGATTTCGGGCCACACCCGGCCAGCGCGGCCGCCACCAAAAGGACCGGCAGTCCAGGCCGGCGAATCACCAGCCTCCCCCGCCGCCGCCACCGCCGCCGCCGCCCGACGACCCGCCGCCACCGCCACCCGAGGACGAGCCCGGCGGCGAGACGGATGAACTCACGGCAGAGCTCAGGCCGCTCGACAGACCGCCGGTTGCCTTCGACAGATTGGATGAGTTCCAGCGCCCGTTGTACCAGGACGGACTGTAGGCCGCGCCGTCCGGACCGCGAATCGCGGCCAGGACATCCGCAAAGCGCTCCGACCACTGTTGCTCCACACCCAGCGCGAGCGCATACGGCAGCATGGACTCGAACAGCTCCGGCGTTTTTTGCGGTGGGTTACGCAGGTTCAACTCGTCCTTCTCCGCGATTTCGAGAAAGTCCTTGAAACCGAGCATATCGTCCAGCAACTCGCGGCCGCGCATCGTCGGTCGCTTCATGATGATCGCGAAGAACACCAGGGTCAGGATGGACAGGATGATCGTCGCAATGACGAAGGCGGTCGGCCCGCTCCCGATATTCAGGCTGATGATGGTTGTCGCTATGACGATGAAGACGCCGGGGAGGCTCATCAGGTAGTTCGTCTTGAAGTAATGATGCTTGTAGTCCTTTCTGAGCGACTCATTGTGCTCGGCCCGTGCCTTGCCGAGGACGTCATGGTTCGAGTTCTTGAGCGTCACGACGTCGCCCTGTGCAAAAATCGCGGTGAACAGCTCTTTCTCTCCGGGCGCCATCGCGGGCTTGAGCGTTTCGGTCTTGAGCTTCCTCAGCGAGTGCGTCGAGCCCTTCTTCTTGATCTCGAGATACCCCTTGACGGCCAGGTTCACAATCGCAGCGGTCATCACCTTGTCGTCGTAGTACATCTGGTGGATGTATCGCAACGAGGCCGGGGAAAAGCCTTTCGGCGGCTCATAGCGCGTGACGATGACACCTTCTGCCGGGTCTTTTCCGTACTTCAGCCAGAGCGGTACGTAGTACAGGAACAGCAACAGGAGACCGATGACCGCGGCGAGCAGATTGCTGTTGTCCTTCAGCATCCAGCCGATACGGTCGCCCGTCGTAGGCTCATCGACCAGCCCCTTCGGCCAGCCCACCACGATAGTCAGACCGTGCGCAGCCGGAAGTGGGTTGTTTGCCTGGAAATGCACATTGCCTTCATCGTCGAGGAAACGACCGTAGTCCTGTGCCTTGGACCCCATACGCCCGGTGTAGCCGTCGACCATGAGCTGGTCCCGTGGCGCATCGAACTCCAGTCGCACGGTTGCCGTTGCCTTGTCGATCGGGAAGGCCCACGTGTTCCCGGTCACGTTCCAGTACAGTTCGTCGTGCTCGTCGAAGAAACCCAGCATACGGTTGACGCGGTAACGAAATACGTAGGTATGCTCGCCGACCTCCAGGAAATAGTTCGAGCGCCCGAAGTAGGTGCGCACATCACGCCTGCTGCGGACAGCGTGAAAAGACTCGCCTTTGCCGTTGCGCAACAGGCCCTGCGGCTCCAGCTTGATCCGGTAGTGATTGCCCAGCCGATCTTCGTAGTCGACGGGGAAATCACGGTAGATTCCGCGCCGAATCTGTTGACCCTCGGCGCGCACCGTTATCGTCTCGGTAACCTCGAGCATGCCGTCCGTGAAGACACGGATATCGCTATGGAAGCTGAGGATGCGCTCGTCGGCGATGGCCACCGCCGGCAAACACAACAGCAGAAGTGCAATCGTTTTTTTCATTCGACGGTCCCAAATTTCGCCAACGGCACATTGGCTGCCTCATCGGAGGACTTCTGGAAAAAGTCTTTCGGTTTGAAACCGAAGATGCTCGCAATAATGTTGCTCGGCACCGTTTCGGTCATCGTGTTGTAGTCACGAACGGAGCCATTGTAATAGCGGCGGGCAAACTGCAGATAATTCTCTGTCTCGACGAGTTCATTCTGCAGGCTGAGAAAATTCTCGTTCGCCTTGAGGTCCGGGTAATTCTCGGCCAGCGCGATCAGCCGCTCGATGCCGGCGCTGAGCTTTTCTTCCGCCTGCCCGCGTGCCTGCACACTCGCCTGCTGCATGGCCTCGGCTCGCAATGCCGTCACGGCTTCGAGGGTTGCACGTTCGTACTTCGCGTACTGGTCAACCGCCGCGACGAGTCTTGGAATCAGGTCATGGCGACGTTGCAGCTGGACGTCGATGTCGCTCCACGACGTAGCGACGCGATTGCGGCTGCGAATGAGGCGGTTGTAGAGAACGACGCCGGCTACGGCGATCAGAATCAGGACAACAATGATGGCAGTGGGCATGTGCAGGATCCGGTATCAGGATGCTGCACATCGTATCATCTGCTAATAGAAGAACGAGAAGTAGAACTGGAAGACGTTGGCGTCCAGCTGGTAGAGCGGCTCGTTGCCGATGACTTCCTGGGCGGTCAGGTCCGAGAAATCGTGGTAGTCGACGCTCAGCATATTGAGCGATGCGGTGACTTTCGCTCGCTTGATAAAGCCGAAGGTGTCATTGCCGTCATCGTTCAGGAATTCGTACGCGGCCTGCAGTTTGAACGTGTAACTCGTCAGCGGGCTGAGCTCTTTGTCCCGACCACGGAAATTCGTTGCCTGTGGCCCGGGAAACAGGTCTCTGTAGAAATGCGCGCCGGTCTGGTCGTGATAGCGGAGCTTGCCGGTAAACGTAAAGTCCTTCCACGGATGGATGTAAGACAATGACACCGTATGACCTTCGATATCCCACGTGTCGGTAAAGAAGCGGTACTCGCCCTCGATAGCCGCCCGGTAGGGCAGGAAATACCTGAGACGTGCACCCACTGCGTTACTGGTTCGTGTGTTCGGGTAAAGTTCTGACTCGAAACTGTAGCCGACCGGTACCCAGCATCGAAATAGCGCACGGACCGGTAAGGGTTATTGAGGTACCCCTCCTCTGTAACCGTCTCGATGTTGAGCGACGAAATCAGGTTCTTGGTCAGGATCTGCGTGATGCCAACGCCGTAGATCTGGCGATCCAGCGGCCGTTCGAACGTCGGGTCGTCCGACATGCGCACCAGGTCGTCACCCAGCGCATAACTTAGCGTCAGCGTCGTCAGGTCACCAAACATGTCCTGGCTGACCGAGAAGCTGACGGTCTCGCCATCGAAGTCCGACTCCACGCTGCTCGTGTAATTGACGCTCATCGTCGTGTTGCCGTGCAGGTAATCCATACCCAGCGACCACTGCTTGCGCTCTTCCGTGTAGGGGCTGGCCGTTGTAATAACGTCGATCGATGCCGAGCTGACCATGTCGACGTAGTAGTTGCCGACGAAGGAGAGACTCTTGCCCGCTTTCTTGCGGACAAGTACGGACGGCCCGTCGATCGTTACACCACCACCATCGTACAGGTGGTACAGGACATCGGCGCGATCGTCGGGCAATACGCCCGCGTGCGCGACGCCGAACGCCAGCAGCAGTATTGCAAATGTCAGTCCGCGACGGATCATCGATACTATCCGCTAGTTGCAGCCGCAGCCGCCGCCGGCGGCGCCTTCGCCACCGCGCGCACCTTCACGTGCTTCAAAGACGTGTTGGATATACGCGGTCGATACGGGGTCACCATCGAGCGCCATGATCGGATCGGCCAGCTTGTCGCGCTCGTAGGGCTTGACCCAGGGCTCGATGCCGCTGCAACCGGACAGGGCCGCCATCGCGAGCAATGGCAACAGCAGCCTGCCTGTGAGTGAAACTGTTTTCTTCATATCAGTACTTTATCCCAAGGAAACCCGCCCGGAGTGTGACCCCTGCCTCAGAAGAACACCGTAACGCCAAGATGGCCTTCGAGATTGTGAGCCGTCTTCTCCTCACCGAGAAGGTCTATATCAAACAGGTGATCACGGAAATCGAGGTGCAGCGCAATCGAGTCGGTCAGCAGGAAGCGGTAGCCGGCACCCACATTCACCGTAAACCGGTCGTCGCCTGCGAATGTCGTCGAGCCAAGTCCCGCAATCAGGTACAGGTTGGTGTTAAATGCGCGTCCCTCGCCGAGAAACACTTCGCCGGGCAGGATGTTGTAGCCAACGCTCAGGTTGTAATACGTCATCGTACGTTCGCTGTCGGTGATCAGGCGGGCGCCACCGGACAGAACCTCGAAACTGGTCAGGCCCCCTTCCGTCTGCCCTACCGTGGCTTCCATGAAGAACCCGTCGGTAATGTGGTAGGCAAATCGCGCACCGTAAACGACGTTGCTGCCGAAGTCCTCGATATTCATGATGCCCGCGTAGGCACCAACCTCGAAGTCCTCGCGATCGATCTTTGGTTCCTTGATCTCACGACGTTCGACCTGGGGGTCGATAACCTGGCCCGGTGCCTCAACAGCAGGCGGCGGCGCCTCCCGGTTGCCGAAACCGAACAGGTTCTTCGTCGCGGCGCAGCCCGACAGGCTGATCATCGCAACGATCAGAAAAAGAACGCGAAACCGACTTTCCATTCTTCCACTTCCTCATTTTCATCACGGCTCGTGAAGACCACGTAGCTGTTGTATTCGGCGCGCAACAGGAAACGTCGCGCGGTATAGACCCGGAACCCGGCACCGACATGACCGATCTGGTCCGTGCGGTCCTGTCCCAGGATGATCGTTGACTTGGGCTTGGTGTAGATAGCGCCGGCACCGAGCTTGAAGTACGGCGAGACACGCCACTCCGGAAAGGCCTCGTGCACGATATTGAAACTCGCCATCCAGCCGTTCGAGAAGTTGCCCAGGATCTGTGAACCCCAGAACTCCACGGCCACGTTTGGATTCAACGAATAGCTGCCGTACAGGGAGACGATGTTCGCGCCGCCGAAGTCACCGGCCAGCACGCCTGTCTCCCACTTGGCATTGGTGAAGTCATCGAGTGTCGCGGCGGCGAAACTGACGTACTGCCCGTCAGGTTGCAGCGTCTTCTCCATCTGGGCCCGCTCGACCCAGCCTTCCTTGCCACGAGCGGAGCGTACCAGGTACCAGCTAGTGCGCTGCATGACGATCTGCACCGACTCGCCGCGGTCGACCACGTGAAAGACCGGATAGCCGTTGCCCGGACCCGTGCGCATTTCGAGATACGGGTCCGCAACAACGACAGAACGAAGCTCATCGTCAGCGAATGCCGGTGCCGACAGAAAGCTCTGCAGTACGACGGCACACAGGCATAAGGCGATGAAGGCCTTAATTGGCTGGAGCGTCGAAGGGATTGTTGTAGTACTGGGCTCCGACATCCAACCATTCCGCAATGAGGCGTCGTTCCGCCTGCGATAAAATATTGAAGTGAAGATCGTTAGGATCGTTGAAACGGTCAAAGAAATCGCTCGAGGCCCTCGCGCTGCCAGCCGACGCCGGCGGCGGTGTAGGGATCGGGGCCAGGATGTCATTTCCGTCTGCGTCCTGGCCGATCACCCGCGTCGCATCCACCAATGTGCCATTGGCGTCTAATATCTGAAGGTTATCAGTAAGTAACAGCTCGCGATAGGCGTGAAAATGATCGGGCTCGTCGATCGACAGACCGTCCTGCAATTCCAGTTGACCGGCTGGCACGCGCGCAACGTTATTCACAACGTCGAGCGGTGTGTGGCAGTTGAGGCAATTGTCGTTGACCGGGTTGCCGTTCGCGTCCAGTAAGGGCACGTCGGGTGTCGTCGGGTCGTTGTCATCGTCAACCATCTGGATGCGCGGCTGACTCCAGAGCGGATGAATGACCGTGATGTAGTTGATGATGCTGCGGCAATTCCAGCGCCAGTCGGACTGACAGGCCAGCGACGTTGGCGCGGGCGTGGTCAGGTCCGTATAGCGGTAATCGATATCGGGATTGAAAGGCACGCCGTTGATGTCGACCGGGTTGGCACTCCAGACATCCCGATAGATGAGATTCATCGACGGCTCGATGGATGAGCAGTTGTCCCCTGCGCAGGTAATGCGTGCGCGCACCTCGGCCATCGTTTCGCCAACGTCACCGACAAACCACTGCGGATCCGTATTCGGATTGAACGAGACGCCGGCTGTCGGCGCCCCGGCATAGGCGCTTTCAAAGGCATCGTAACGGCCGTGCGAGACGCCACTGTTCGCATCGTGACAGCCGTTGCACTTGAGCTCCTGGCCCTCAGGGACTGCTATCCAGTTCTCGTGGCGCTGGGTGATGCTCATGCCGTTCACATCGAGCACGCTGATCATGAGCGCTGCATTTGCCGGTACTTTGACCACGACCGAACCGTCGGGCTCGATCGGCGCATAGCCCACGATTTCCTTCATGCCGAAGTTCGTCGTAACCCCGAACGCCGTGTCATCGATATCGAGCAGGTCTTCGTCCGGCAACGAGACGGCCTTCTCGATGCGCAGGAAGCGCGCCGGCCGGTCGGCGGCCAGCGACTGGGCCGGGTCGGCCAGCGCATACGGATCGAGGCCCGGGAGTATCGCACCGTCGAAGTCGTACACATTGCGAATATTCAGAACTGCCTCACCGGAGTCGGGCAACGACGGATCCTGCGTGTAGTAATTGAGGTTGTCGGGAATGACCAGCGGCGCCGGGCGGGGATCCGCAGAGACCACCTCGGTGAACATGAAACCCTCTTCGCCCGCGACGATCGGCAGCTGCGTCTGGTCACGCGGATCGTAGATCCAGACGCCGTATAGCGGGGGCGCAACCACGAATTCGCCAGGCGCCGGTGCGACCGGGTTGTTGGGATTGCCGGCCACAACGTTGACCAGGTTCTCGTCGGTACAGGGCACGATCCGGAAATCGTCCGTGTTCGGGTCCCCGTCATCCGCGAGGCCTTCGATGAGCCGACACTGGCTCCAGCTGACCATCAGGCGCCCCGTACCGTCCTGGATCGGGAAAACCGAGTAGTAGCGGCCGCCCGGAGACGGCTGGCCCGGCTCTGTGACCACGTTGTTGACGGTTGCATCTGCCTGCGCAGGGCCGGTCAGGACACCAATGTTGTCCTTGGTCGGCTGCGTATTCTCAACATACTGCGCCGTGTCGATAACAATGAGATCGCCACCGCCGTCGGTATCGGTGAACGGGCGCGCAACAACCATGACGCGGCCGTCTTCGGTCTGCCGCGGCTGCATGAACTGAATCGTCGCGCCGTTGGTTCCCGTGTCGTGACTCCATTGACCGTAGAGCAACTCAATGGCCGAACCGTCCGGGTTCATCCGGTACAGGTTGACCTGGTCGTTGGACATGTTGTGATCCCAGCGGCTGAAGACGATCTTGCCGTCGGCCATGACGGAGGGGTCCAGGTCGTGACTCTGGTTGAACGTGATCTGCTTCAGGCCCGAACCATCGTCGTTCATTACATGGATGTTGAACGCGAATTCGTTCTCGTCCTCGTCCATCGCCGGGAACGCACCCTTGTTTTCATCGAGCAACAGGGCTTGCGACTGTGTCTGCCGCGTCGACGAGAAGATGATGCGTCCGTCAGGCAGGTACTTCGGCATGATGTCATGCCCGATCTCCGACGTAAGGTTGTCCGGGATAACCCGGAGCAACTCAGCCGTCTCGAACGTGTACTGCCAGATATTCCAGGTCGCCACCTGGTCGTCTTCGTCGACATTCGGGTCGAATGGCGTACGCATCGAGAACAACAGGCGACTTCCGTCGTAGTCGATCTCAACATCGCGTATAGCACCCATACCCTGTGTAATGTCGCCGGTTATGTTGATCGGCTCTGCGCCAACGGCTGCCCGATCCCGAAAATATAGATCCGCACCGAACTCGAAGGTAATCTGTTCGCGCAGATCCTGTTGTGCGAACACGCCATTGTCGTCCGTAGGAATCGGTGCCTTGATATAGGCGATCGGAAAATCGATCACCACGGGATCCGGATTCTGGCCGGTGCCGATCTGGACACCGTCACCCTTGCTGCAAGCGGCAATAGCAATGCACGCCAGCGACAACGCGACCGTCCTGGTCACCGTACCGTTGATTCCTTTTCCAAATTGTCGCGATAGCCTTGTCATAGCGCTCACCTCTAGTGATTGGGCAGGGTACGTTGTGCCGCGCGTCCCATACCGTTAACGCAGTCACAAACCCGACGCCGGATTATAGGAGACCGTCGTAAGTGGATGTAATGTCTCAAAAGCACGACAGGAGATTGCGAGCGCACGCAGCGTTCGACGGCGGTTTGCTGTGTCACAGTGGTGACATCCTGTCTCCCTTCAGCGACAGGCCTAAGACCTTGCTTTATCAGGGGCTTATGCCCTCTGGTCATAATCGCTGTGCCCAAGTACCGACAGTGACCTTACATAAGCGGCTTTCGGCAGCCCCTCGTGTCGGACCTCTAGTCCCTTGTTTTTGAAGGATAAAAGTCCTCATTTCCCGGCTGGACACAAGTCTGGCACAGCACTTGCTTTATAGATTGCAGATCCGCTTTTTGTTGCGGCCACCGAGTCGCAGGGGATCTTCCAAGGACTGTGAATGCTTTCACGGCAAGGGGCGATGGGCTCTGGCAACATCTTCCGGCCACACTTTGCGTAAATAACGAATGACGAGCAAAACGATATGAGAAACAGCATGTGGACAGGACACAAGGACGGCCGATTCGGCGGAGTCCTGCGTGCCACGCTGGCAGCGGTACTGTTAACAGTATTGTCGATGCCGGCGAACGCAGGTCCCAGGGAACAGGCGAAGCGCATTCATGAGCGTATTGCCGGCGTACCGCCGACCGATGCAGTTTTATTGCAGATGGAGAACGCAATTGCGAGTTCCGATCCTGCATGCGCACAGTATGGTGTGGTGGGCGCACGATGCGCCGCCTACATCGCGATGGAGAACAGCAGCTTCTATAACGTGACGCTGAAAAACTTCGCCGCGCCATGGACGAACCGCGACCGCTCAGTATTCGTACCGCTGAATGACTATGTCGCCACCGTCATTGGCATGATTCGCGACGACGTTGATTTTCGAACCGTCTTGTCGGCTGACCTGCAATATATCGGCCGTGCCGGCACGGTGGCTGCGGCGCCCGCCGGCAACAACAACAACCACTACCAGCAGCTTGAGGCAGGCAATCACGACCTGAAGGCTGTGCTGGAACCGACCACACAATCGAGTATCAACAACCTGCCACCGGCCGCAACTGCCGGCGTCATGACGTCTCGAGCAGCGGCGGAAGCCTTTTTCATCGCCGGCACCAACCGCGCGATGTTCCGCTTTACGATGGTCAACCACTTCTGCGCTGACATGGAACAGCTGCATGACCCTCGCCTGTCGCCGGATCGCATCCGCCAGGACGTGAGCCGCAGCCCGGGTGGCGACAGCCGCTTGTTCCTTAATAACTGTGTGGGCTGCCATACCGGTATGGACCCGATGGCGCAGGCCTTCGCGTACTACAACTACGACGACACGGCCGGATCGATCGAGTACACCGCCGGCGTCGTGCAGCCGAAGTACTTCAACAACGACCTTAATTTCCCGCAGGGCTTCCGCACACCGGACGATCACTGGACCAACTACTGGCGTGAAGGCCAAAACCGCTACCTCGGCTTCAACGGCCCGGGTGACGGCGACGACAACGGTGCCAAGTCACTCGGCGTCGAACTTTCCAACAGTGACGCATTTGCCGGTTGCCAGGTGAAGAAAGTATTCCATGCCGTCTGCTTGCGTGAACCCGAGTCACCCGCGGATCACACGAAGGTCGACGAGATCATGGGTAATTTCGCCGCGAGCGGTTTCCAGATGAAACGGGTATTCGCGGACGCCGCGGATCATTGCAAAGGCCAGTAGGGAGACATGACGATGAATAACGCATCACGAATTGCCACCCTGCTCGCGAGCCTTGTACTCGCAGCCTGCGGCGGTGGCGCACAAACAGAACTGAACCCGGCCGCTCCAAACGGCAATAACAACACGGGCAGCAACCCGTATACCGGTCCCGTCGCGCGCGACGCCGAGGTACTGAAATTCCAGCAGGAATTCTGGTCGAAGGCACGGACACCGGACCGCTGCGGCAACTGTCACAGTGAGACCGGCGGCCAGAAGCCGTTCGTTCGTTCGGACGACGTCAACATGGCCTACGACGAGGCCGTGGACCATATCGACGCAAACCAGCCGTCGTTGTCGGAGTTTGTCACCAAGGTCAGCTCACCGCCCCTGGGTCACAATTGCTGGGTCGACGATCCCGCCACCTGCGGAACGATCATGACGACCTGGATCGAGAACTGGCTCGGCACCACCTCGGGTGGCGGTCGCCAGGTATCGCTCACGGCCCCGCCCGATCGCGATCCGAGCGACAGCCGGAACTTCCCGGAAGACACCGCACTGTTCGAGCAGTGGCTGTACGACGATATTCTCGTGCCGTACTGCCAGCGCTGCCATAGCTCGGAGTCGGCCACGGCACAACAGCCCTACTTCGCCGACCCCGATGTCAATGTGGCGTACGAAGCGGCGAAGTCGAAGATCAATCTTGACCCTGACACGGTCGGCAACTCGCGCTTTGTCGTTCGCGTTCGCGACGAGTTCCACAACTGCTGGAACAACAGTGACTGCGTGAGCTCGGGCGCTGAGATGCTCGCCGCGGTGACCGGCTTCGTCAACGGTATCCAGCCCACTGTTGTCGATCCCGCCCTTGTGTACAGTAAAGCGGTCCGCCTCGTTGACGGTACGGTCGCCTCGGGCGGCAACCGTTACGAAAACGACCAGATTGCGCTTTGGGAGTTCAAGACGGGCACCGGCTCCACGGCCTTTGACACCAGTGGCGTCGACCCGGCCATTGACCTGAACTTCTCGGGCGACGTTACCTGGTATGGCGGCTGGGGCATCACGATTGGTGCCGACATGTCGGCCGGCCCGGGCAAGGCCCAGGGCTCGACGGTCGCAAGCCGCAAGCTGCATGACATCCTGATCGATTCGGGTGAATTCTCGATCGAGGCATGGGTTGTGCCGGCGAACGTGACCCAGGAAATGTCGCGCATCGTCAGCTACTCGGCCGGCCAGACGGCACGCAACTTCACGCTGCAGCAGACCCTGTATAACTACGACTTCCTGCTGCGCACGAATGCCGAGGATGCCAACGGCAACCCGCTGACCACGCTCAACGGCGATCCGCAGCTATCGACGCCGGATGCGGCCGAGGTACTCCAGGCAACGCTGCAGCACGTGGTTGCGACGTACAGCCCGATCGAGGGCCGCAAGATCTTCGTGAACGGCACGCTGGTTACCCAGACCGATCCGGTACCGGGCGGCACGCTCGTACCGTGGCAGGACAATTTCGCGCTGATCCTCGGCAACGAAGCATCCAGCGACGGACTCTGGGAAGGCACGTTCCGCCTCGCGGCTATCCATCGCCGTGCATTGACCGACGAGCAGATCAACCAGAACTACGACGCGGGGGTTGGCGAACGCTTCTACCTGTTGTTCGACATCTCGCACCTGATCGGTGCGCCGATACAGACGTCGTACGTCCTGTTCGAGGCACAGCAATACGACTCGTATGCGTACCTGTTCGACAAGCCGCACTTCGTCACGCTCGATGGTTCCACGCCGCAGGGTATTGGACTCGAGGGCATGCGTATCGCGATGAACGGCCAGGAAGCACCGGTCGGCCAGAGCTACGCCAACATGATCGAATCGCTCGACTTGTCCAACCCGGCAGTGCTCGACGAACTCGGTCAGCCGCTGATGGTCCTCAACGCCACGCTCGGTGCGGTACTGCCGCTCGAGAAGGGACCGGATCTCGACGAGTTCTTCCTGACGTTCGACGATCTCAATGGCGCGACCTACGACAGGCCGGAAGATCCGATGCTCGCCGTCGCTGACTACGTTGCGACCGCCGAGACCGCCAGTGCGGATATCGGCATGAAGACGTTTGACGAGATCGATGCGACCTACGCAGCGATTACGGGCATCGACCGCGTAACCTACCAGCGCGGTGGCATCTTCATGGTTGACGAGACCTACCAGGAGCTCAGGCAGTCGCTGCCGGCGGTCGAATTCGCCGAAGCGTTCCTGTCATCGCACCAGGTCGCCATCGCACAGCTCGCGATCCAGTATTGTGACGCCGCCGTTGAGGACGCCACGCTGTGGCCGGGCTTCAACTTCGACGCCGCTCCGGCCACCGCGTTCAGCGTCGGCAATCGCGACGCGTTCGTCGAACCGCTGATCCAGCGCGCGGTCGGCCACTCGTCGACGAGCGCACAGATCCTGTCGCAGCCGAGTTATGCCGATGTACACGGCGAACTCGCGTCGTTCCCGGCAGCGGGTCCCCGCCCTGAGAACCTGGTGGACAGGCTTCTCGCGGGTACCAGTGATACACGTGCCATCGCCAAGGGTGTATGCGCCTCCGTACTCGGCAGCGCAGCCACGCTGGTTCAGTAAAGACAGGACAAAAGGGAATATTTGAGATGACCATGAAACGCAACAGAGGCAACTTCGACTTGCCGCAATTTCACGCCGATCATCCGCGTCCTGTCACGCGGCGCCAGTTCCTGTCGCAGGGATTCATGACGGGCGCGGCCTATACAGTGGGTGGCATTGCCCCCCTGCTGGGTACGCGTGCATACGCCGACCTGGCAGCGGACCTGGACGCGCTGCGCGCGCCCTCCCAGTGCAACATCACTGATGGCGCCGGCAAGATCCCGTTTATCTGCTTCGACCTTGCGGGCGGCGCCAACATCGCCGGCTCGAACGTGCTGGTCGGCCGGGAAGGCGGCCAGAGCGACTTCCTCGCCGCCAATGGCTACGAGAAGATGGGGCTGCCCGGCGACATGGTGCCGAGCCTCAACGACCCGAACGGCAACCCGTACGCAAACTTCGACCTGGGGCTGGGGTTCCACTTCGACAGTGCATTCCGCCGCGGCATCCTGTCGCGCGTGAGCGCGGCAACGGCGGCCAACATCAACGGTGCCGTCATCCCGGCGCGCTCGGACAACGACACGGGCAACAACCCGCATAACCCGCTGTATGGCATCGCGCTGGCGGGTGCAAAAGGCTCGATCCTGGGCCTGGCCGGCTCGGAGAACACGGACTCCGGTGGCAACTCGACATTGCCGTTGCCGCTGTTCAACCCGGAACTGCGCCCGACCAAGGTCGATCGACCCAGCGACGTCGTCAACCTCGTCGACACGGGCGACCTCGTCGGCATTCTCAGCAAGGACGATGCGACCAAGGTCATGGAGTCGATTTACAGGCTGTCGGACGAGAAGATGGTCAACGTCGATACGCTCGTCGCACGCGATGCCGATATCGACAAGGCCGTACGCTGCGGCTACCTCAAGGCGGCGCACATCGCGGATCGCTTCGGTGGTACGCCGATCGACCCGGGCCTCGACACGGACATCGTTGCTGCCGACGGCTCCGGTATCTTCCTCGACACCGAGTTCTTTGCAGGCAATCGCGATTCGCGTGAGTTCCAGAAGACCGCCTCGGTCATGAAGCTCGTCATGAATGGCTTTGCCGGCGCAGGCTGCGTCGAGATGGGTGGCTATGACTACCATGGCGGCGCACGCGCCGAGGGCGAGGTCAAAGACTTCCGTGCCGGTCAGTGCATGGGCGCCTGCCTCGAGTATGCCGCGAAGCTCGACATGCCACTCATGCTGTACGTATTTAGTGACGGCTCGCTCTCATCGAACGGCGCGATCGACAACTCCGGCGATGGCCGCGGCAAAGGCGAGTGGACCAGCGACAACTCGTCAACGGCCGGTTCGTTCTTCCTGGTTTACAACCCGCCGCGACTCGGTGGCCGACCGGTGCTCAAGGGCGCGACGCTCGACGAGCAGCTGCGACATCAGCAGCTCGGCTACATGGACGCCGGCGGCTCGGTACAGCGTGCAGCCACGCCGATGGCGAACAACGTCAACCTGCTCGTCAACTCCATCGTGCTGAACTACATGGCGCTGCATGGCCAGGTGACGACAGGCGATTTCGCCGCGATCTACCAGGGTCTCGGCATCGGCCATGGCCTCGGCAGCGACCTCGACCGCTTCACGGCCTTTGAGCCGATCGTGAACGGGACGGTACCTGTCGCGTAGATCGTGCAGACAACAATTGCCAACCCCGCATAGCGAGCGCTATGCCGCCGCGCTACAGCACGGCAATGGAACGGCCAGTCGCATCCCTTCGGCTGGCCGTTTTTTTGTGCATAATCCCCAGTCATGACTGAACTTAACGCCCTGCTCGCCTGCCCGCGTTGTGACAAGACGCCCCTCGAACCGACCGGCGACCGACTGCACTGCAAGGCCTGCAAGGTCGATTTCCCTGCCGTCGGCGGCATCCCGTGGATGTTCGCGGAACCGCAGGCCACGCTGGGCGAGTGGCGCGGCAGACTGCAGTTTGCGCTGCAGCAGCTTGGCCATGAAATCGCCGGGCTGGAGCAGGAACTCAAGAACGCGGACATGACGTCGCTCGCGCGTCGCCGTGTGGACAGGTACAGAAAATGTGTGGACTCGCATCGGCGCAAATTGCGAAAGCTCCTGCGCCCGCTTGATGTGCAGTCCATGCAAGGCAGCTTCGAGAGTTACCTGGCATTGCGCACGCGACTGCCCACGGACCAGGGCCTCAATACTTATTACTCCAATATTCATCGAGACTGGGCCTGGGGCGACGAGGAAAACCAGGCCTCGTTGAAGCAGGTACAAGCAGTCCTGCACGATCACGCCGAACTCGGCAACGTCCTTGTCCTCGGCGCGGGCGCCGGTCGCCTGGCCTACGATATTCACAGGAACATGGCCTGTGCGACAACGGTTGCGATGGACTTCAATCCTTTGCTCATGATGATTGCCAAGGCAGTCACACAGGGTGAGAAGCTGAACCTCTACGAGTTCCCGATTGCACCGCTCGCGCTCGAGGACGATGCCGTGCTGCGCAAGCTCGCGGCACCCGAAGCCGTCGGCGACGGCTTCCACCTCGTGCTCGGCGATGCGCTGCGGCCGCCGTTTCCCGAGATGTCTTTCGATACCGTCATCACGCCGTGGCTCATTGACATCATCAGCGAAGACCTGCCGATACTCGCGGCGCGAATCAATCGCCTGCTCAAACCGGACGGTCGCTGGGTGAACTTCGGCTCGCTCGCGTTTTCATCGCCGCAGAAGGCGCGGCACTACAGCCCCGAAGAGGTCAAGGCAATCGTCGCTGAAAGCGGTTTCTCCGACCCGTATGTGTCGCAGGCGACGATCCCTTACATGTGCTCGCCCGCGAGCCGCCATGGACGGCAGGAGCGCGTCTTTACGTTCTCCGCCTACAAGGAGCGCAACGCGAGCAAGCCGGAGCGGCACAAGGCGCTGCCTGACTGGATCGTGACCGGCAACGATCCGGTCCCGCTGTCACCGTCCTTCCGCCAGCAGGCCATGACCACGCAGATCTACTCGTTCATCATGTCGCTGATCGACGGCCGGCGCTCCATCAAGGACATGGCTGTGGTCCTCGAGAGCCAGAAACTGATGAGCAAAGAAGAGGCGGAACCCGCCATCCGTTCGTTCCTGACGAAGATGTACGACGACTCCCAGAGACAGGCGGGGTTCTGAGCCGGGCAGTACCCGGGGCGCTCTTGAGACGCGATCGCCGACTGGCGACCCGAACGGGCTATTCGACCAGCAATGCCGCCGCGCGCGCCATCTCGGCATTCACGTGCCCGGCATCGTCGACGACAACGACGCGCCAATTGAACTCGGCGCCGAGCTTGCGGGCATTTTCTTTGGCGACAGCGTACATCGTGAGGCCACGCAGGAATCGATTGGCACCCTGTCGTTTGGCCTCGCGAGTGTTTCTCAGGGTCGAATCATTGTGATCGGTGTCTTCCCGCCCCAGTAACAGGACGACATCCTTGCCGAATGCATCCGCAAGCGTGCCCCGATCGATGCCGGCACCGTCAAGGCCGTACGGATATGCGGTGTCGAAATCGGGCATCGTGTACCAGCCTGCATTCGCCGCGAGGTAGCGTTTGACCCGCGCACCGGGTTTGAAATAAAGGAATCGATGCACGAACTGCGAGCCGGCCGAGTGCCCGTAGAGCGAATACGAATCCTGGTCCCCGCCGAGCGCCTCCACGACGGCATCGAACATCGGCTCTATCGCGGAGAATGTCCACTCGGATGCAGCCCTGCGTGCCCCGGTATCCGGGTCGAAGACATTGCCGAGGTTGTAGTTGCGAGAACCCGGAAAGTCTGTTTTCGGGAAGTGAGGAACGACGGCAATGAAGCCCCTCTCTTCCGCCAGCGCAGACCAGTCGGCAAAGTAGCGCTCAACGTCGCGGCTCTGTCCGTGCATGACGATGACGACCGGCGTTGTCGGCGTGGCGGCCGCGGGAACGTACAGGCGAACGCTGATCGGCGGGCCATCCCAGCCGGCGAACGAAAATTCGGAAGGACCCGCAGCGGCGCTTGCCGCCGACAACAGCAGCACCAGCGACAGTGCGGCAATTCTCATGTCAGGAAATCCGCTTGTCGATGTAGCGCCCGATCTTTTTCACGGCCGCCCGGCTTTCCGGCATCTTGCCGATAAACATCTGGAACACATGCCACATGTGTGGCCAGATCTCGAGCTCGACGTCGATGCCCTCGGCCTCGAGCTTGTCGGCAAGCCGTGTAGCGTCGCTCAGCAGGATTTCATCGTCGCCGACCTGGATCAGCATGGGCGGCAAGCCGGCAACATTGGCGAACACGGGCGACACGAGCGGGTTCCTCCAGTCGTTCTCGTTCGGGCAGTAGTAATGCGCCACGACGTGCAGATCACCAATATCAAACCACGGGTCCCGGTTGGCGCGCGTCGTTGCGGACTCGCCGCTGCCCGTGATGTCGAGGAACGGCGACAGCAGCACTGCCGCCGCCGGCAACGGATCGCCGGCATGGCGCAAGGCCAGCAGCGTCGCTACGCAGAGGCCGCCGCCGGCCGAGTCGCCGGCAACGATGATGTCCTCTGGCTTGAACCCGGCCTCGAGCAGGCCCCGGTAGACTGCGACGGCGTCGTCGATCGCGGCGGGAAACGGATGCTCCGGTGCGAGCCGGTAGTCGGGCAGAACGGCGACGACCCCCGCGGCTCGCGCGATGTGGCTCACAATCTGGCGATGCGTCCTGGGGCTGCCCATGACGTAGGCGCCGCCGTGCAGGTACAGCAGCACCTTGTCCTTGCGTGCCTTTTTGGGGCGCAGCCAGTCAACGTCGACGCCGGCGATCTGCGTCTGTTCGACCTCCACGTTCTTGGCTCGAATCAGGAACGTTCGCGCGATCTTTTCGAAATGCCTGCGCGCCGTGGCAACCGGAAGATTGGAAACATCAAGGCCTTTTATGTACCGGCCTGTTACCCAGCGAACGAACTTTGCGCGGCGACTGATGCTCATGCCGCTACTCTATCCAAAGCTCGCGGTTATCGCTCGAGATACTTGAGTTTGTCCTTGACCTCACGCCACTCGTCGGCGTCGGCGGGCGGCTCCTTCATCTCGGTGATGACGGGCCATTCCAGCGCCAGCTCGGCGTTGAGTGCCAGGTACTGCTCCTGGCCGGCCGGCAGCTCGTCTTCCGAGTAGATCGCCTCGACCGGGCACTCGGGTTCACACAGCGTGCAGTCAATGCACTCGTCGGGATCGATGACGAGGAAATTCGGCCCTTCGTGGAAGCAATCCACGGGGCAGACCTCGACGCAATCCGTCAGTTTGCACTTGATACAGGCTTCGGTGACAACGAACGTCATGGTGGGACCCTTCCTTTGGACAGAGCGCGTAAGCTAAGCGAAGTCGGGCCGCCAATCAAGCCGGGATTACCGGACATGCCAGCCGGCGACCCGATTGCGCTACACTCTCGATCAAGCGCTTTAAGGGGTAAGAGCCCCGCACCGAAAAGAATCCATTTTTGTGAATAAAAACAATGATCTGGAGTCGATCGTTATTCGCCTTGCAGGCGATTCGGGCGACGGAATCCAACTCATGGGATCGCAGTTCGCCGTCTCGACCGCACTGGCGGGCGCCGATTTCGCGACGTTCCCCGATTACCCTGCGGAAATTCGAGCCCCCGTGGGCACCACGTTCGGCGTCTCGGCCTACCAGATCAACCTGGGTGGCGGCCCGATAACCACGGCCGGCGATGCCCCGGAAGTGCTGGTGGCGTTCAACCCGGCCGCCCTCAAAGTCAGCCTGCCGATGCTCGACAAAGGTGCGCTGCTTATCGTCAATACTGACACCTTCACGGACCGGAACCTGGCCAAGGCCGGCTACGACAACAACCCGCTTGAAGACGGCACGCTGAATGACTACCAGGTCGTCACGGCCGACATCAGTCACCTGAACCTCGAGTCCGTCAAGGAATTCGGACTGAGCAAGTCCGAGGGCGGGCGCTGCAAGAACTTCTACGCTCTCGGCATGCTGCTGTGGATGTTCGATCGGGAATTGCAGCCGGTCGAGGAATGGATCAGGCGCCGTCTCGCCGGTCAGCCGACCCTGCGGGATGCCAATATCAAGGCGCTGCATGCGGGCCATGCCTTTGGCGAAACGGCGGAGCTTTCTGCCAACCTGTCCCAGATCAAACTGCCACCGGCCGGCATGGCGCCCGGTGAGTATCGCGGCATCACCGGCGCCGAAGCCATGGCGCTCGGGATTGCCGCCGCGGGCGAACTTGCGGACCGCCCGGTCCTGTTCTGCTCCTACCCGATCACACCGGCGTCGCCCCTGCTGCACAGGCTCACGCATCTCGCCGAGCTTGGCGTGGGCACATTCCAGGCCGAGGACGAAATCGCTGCAATCTGTGCCGCCATCGGTGCATCCTATGGCGGCATGATCGGGGTCACGTCGAGTTCCGGCCCCGGTATTGCGCTGAAGACCGAGGCAATGGGACTGGCGGTAAGCGCGGAGCTGCCGCTGCTCATTATCAACTGGCAACGCGGTGGGCCGTCCACGGGACTGCCAACCAAGACCGAGCAGTCGGATCTGTACCAGGCCGTGTATGGCCGCAATGGCGATACGCCGATCCCGGTGCTGTCTGCGTCGACATCCGGCGAGTGTTTCGAGATGGCCATCGAAGCCACGCGTATCGCGCTGCGGCACATGACGCCGGTGATTCTCCTCGCGGATGGTTACCTGTCGAATGCTGCCGAGCCGTGGCGGATACCCGAGCTCTCGGCCTTCGAGGCGATTGCCACGAACCCGGTGCCGGATTCGGATGACAGCCCGCAGCGCCGCGCCTTCACGAGGGACCCGGCAAGCCTGGGGCGCGCGTGGGTAAGTCCCGGGATGCCGGGCCTGATGCATCGCATCGGCGGCCTCGAAAAAGACATCGACTCCGGGCACATTTCCTACGATCCCGCGAACCACCAACGCATGACCGACCTGCGCGCAGCAAAGATCGATGCCGTCGCGGCGTTCATCGACGACCAGAAAATCGAGCAGGGTCCGGACAGCGGAGACCTTGTCGTTGTCGGCTGGGGATCGACCTACGGTCCGATTTACCAGGCAACGCGACGTACGGGCGTGAGCCACATCCATCTGCGCCACCTGAATCCGCTGCCGGGGAACCTCGGGGAATTGCTGAGCCGTTTTGACAAGGTCCTGGTTCCCGAGATGAACGCGGGACAGCTGACCACCCTGCTGCGTGCAAACCTGTGCGTCGAGCCTATTCCCTTCAGCAAGGTTACCGGCCAGCCATTTCTAATCCGGGAACTCGTCGA
Organism: uncultured Gammaproteobacteria bacterium; assembly: GCA_963698895.1. Lineage (GTDB taxonomy): Bacteria > Pseudomonadota > Gammaproteobacteria > Steroidobacterales > Woeseiaceae > UBA1847. The sequence goes on from CAVOSO010000008.1 coordinate 636,765, forward strand.
CAAGATTGAAGCGGTACGCAGGGAGACGTCATGAACGACAAGCTGACTGCCAAGGATTTCGCGACATCGCAGGAAGTGCGCTGGTGTCCCGGTTGCGGCGACTACGCAATACTCAAGGCTGTGCAGACGGCGCTCGCAGACGCGGGTGCGGATCCGGCGAACACCGCGTTCGTATCCGGCATCGGCTGCGCATCACGATTCCCTTATTATGTCGAGACCTACGGCTTTCACACGATTCACGGTCGCGCGCCGGCGATCGCAACCGGCCTGAAGCTCGCGAATCCGGGGCTCGACGTCTGGGTGGTCACCGGAGACGGCGACAGCCTCTCGATTGGCGGCAATCACCTCATGCACGCATTGCGCCGCAATGTTGGCCTCAAGGTGTTGCTGTTCAATAACGAGATCTACGGGCTGACGAAAGGGCAATATTCCCCGACGTCCCGCGTGGGTACGACTTCGCCCTCGAGTCCCAAGGGATCGGTCGACACGCCAATCTCGCCGGGGCAGTTCGCGATGGGTTGTGGCACGCACTTCTTTGCGCGCGGCGTCGATACCGACAAGGTCGGCATGAGCGACGTGCTGCAGCACGCGCATGCGTTTACCGGTACGGCATTCGTCGAGATCTTCCAGAACTGTATCGTTTATAACGAAGACGTCTTTGCGGGCTTCACCGAACGCAAGACGGCCGCGAACACGCAGCTGCACGTCAAACATGGCGAGCCCATGCGGTTTGGCGAGAACAAGGGTAAGGGTATTCGCTTCAACCAGGACACCTGGTCACTCGAAGTCATCGACGCGACCGAGGCGCCGGATGAGGTGCTCGTACACGACGAAGGTAACGCGATCGTCGCGAGACTGCTTATCGACCTGAACATGCCGGTCGCCATGGGCGTCATCTACCGGCAACCGGCGATCAGTTTTGAAGATGCGTTTTACGCGCACCACCCATCGCGCATGCAGCGCACCAGGCGCGTCCGGGATTTCATCAAGGGCCCGAGTAGCTGGAAGGTCGGCAAGGACTAGCGCCAGCGATCGTCGCAACGCGTCGCCAGCCCGTCTTCTTCCAGCTTTAACAAATGCGCCAGCAGCGAGCGCTCGGCAAGGGCGTAGAGATGCCTGTCGACGTCCCTGTAGATATGCGGTACCAGCTCACGCGTCGCCAGGTTCGGGTGCGCCTCGAGTGCGGCGAGCACCTTCGCCTCGCGCTCTAGTCGATGCGCTACGATCCAGTCAACGGCGCGCGCCGGATCGTGAATGATCTCACCGTGTCCCGGTGCTATTGCCGCACAGTTCAGGTCGCGCACGCGTCGCAGCGAGCCAATGTATTGCTTCATATTGCCGTCGGGCGGGTCGATGACGACGGTGGATCCATCGATCACGTGGTCACCCGTAAACAGCCAGTCGCTCTCCACATGCAGGTAGCACACATGATTGGAGGCGTGTCCCGGCGTATGGATCGCCCGCAGCGCAAATTCGTCCGAGACCAGTTCATCACCGTCTGCAAGATGCCGGTCCGGTCGGAACGACCCGTCCTGATGTTCCCCTTTCGGTGCCGGCAGGCCGATCACTTCGGCACCCGTGCGCCCCGCAAGCAGCATGGCAGCCGGCGAATGATCGGGATGCGTATGTGTAACGAGTATCCAGCGAATCGGGGCAGCCACGGCACGCTGTATGGCATCGAGGTGGCTGTCAATGGCCGGGCCGGGATCGAGGACCGCGATCTCGTTGCTGCCAAACAGGTAGGTATTGGTTCCGGGTCCCGTCATCATCGACGGGTTCGGCGCGACGAGGCGCAGCAGGCCGGGCCGCAACACCGTGAGCGGTTCCATCGTCGGACCGAACGCGGTCACGACTCCATACCCGGATAGTCCTTTTCGCCCGGTAGCACGATATCCCGGACGCCGTCGCGCACCACGATAACTGGCAGCATGCTGGTTATTCCCCAATCGACGCAGGAGGCTGCCCAGTCGACGAGCGCGTCGAGCGTTTTGTGCCTGGCGACGGACTCGAGCGTCTTTACGGTCGGGAAATGCAGCCTGATAGCTCCCTCCCGGCCCGCCGTAAGCGCGTCGTGTGCCGTCATCCAGCATGAGTCCGTCAACTCGCCACCGCAGTGCGCGGCGACCTGCGTCGCGGGCATCACCGCGAGAAAGAAACGGGTCGAATACCGCCTGGATTGCTGCGGCGGCGTTATCCAGTGACTGATGTAGTGCAGCTGGTCGCACTGCAACTCGAGCTCGTTGCGAATCACGAAGTCCGCCCAGTTGTCGCTGTTATCGTTCAGCGCATCGCGCGCCGCGGCCGGGCCTTCGGCAACGTCGTCGGGATTGGCGAGGAGCACGCCCGACTCCTCGAACAGCTCCCGGATCGCCGCGCTGTAATAGTCAAGCCCACCTTCTTTCACGCCCAGGTTGGCATTGGCCTTTCTCGAGCTGACGCCCTTGCAGAAATCGTGCACGGCGGCATCTTCCGGATCGACAACGCCGCCGGGAAACGCGAAGGCGGCGCCGAACGACGAGGCCTCGTGGCGCTGCACGAGAAAAACCTCGGGCTCACCGCTTGTTCCGCGTACGAGGACCACGGTCGATGACGGTCGGGCGTGCTCGATTTCAGTCAATGGGGTCGGGCTCCGGATTACCGGTCTCTACAAAGGCTTTGAGGCGTCCGAGCGCTTCGCCGATGACGAAATCAACAGCGGGCGCGATTTTGTCGAGGCCGTCTTTGCTGTAACCGCCAACCGCGTAGGTAAAGGTCACGCGCGTGCCACCTTCGACGTCTCTGAATTCCCATGTCATGTTGCCGTCCACGCCCATGAGTCCCAGCGGGCCCAGCCCGCCGGTCATGCGCAGCAGGTGCGTCGGATTCACCATTGTAACAACAAGGTGCACGACGCCGGCCGGGTCACCGAGCGACTCACAAAAACACCCCTGCATCTCGGCGTTTATGGTCAGGCGCGAGGCGTCTCCGGAAACGGTGTGATCCGAGCTCCACCAGTGCCCCACCTGGTCAACCGCAGCCACCCAGGACTCGGCACGACCGTCGGCGATAATCACCTCATTGACGGTAGTGAAGCCGCCGGCCGCGGCATCGGTTACTTCGGCGGCAGCCATTGGTGCCACCAGCATCAGCAATACGATGAACATTGGATTTCGCATACCTACCCCCAGAATCAGGCGCTTAGCTTACCGCAAACTTGTTACCCTGCATCGATGGAAGACCTGCGTGTCGTATTTGAGAGCACCAACCGGCGGAGCTGTTCCGACCGGGCGCTCGTGCTGGCCGCCGTGCATATCCCGTACCAGCTGATCGACGATGGCATGGGCTGCGCACTCGTGGTACCGGCCGAGCACTCGGCGAGGGCCGTTGCAGAGCTGCAGCTTTACGAGGATGAAAATCCGCCCGCGAAGCCCAGGGTGCGCAAGCGCATCGTCTACCAGGACGCCCTCCCCGGCGTGATCGGCTATGTCTTCGTCGTTTGCGCGGTTGCCTGGCTGGCCGGTTACTCGATTTTCGGACACAACTGGTTCACGGCGGGTCGCGTCGACGGCAGCCTGATTCGTGACGGCGAGTGGTGGCGTACGATTACCGCCCTGACCCTGCATTCCGGCGTGCGGCACCTCCTCGGCAATCTCGTCTTCGGCGTGTTCTTCGGCATCTTCGCCGGACGCCTGCTCGGCTCCGGTGTCGCCTGGCTGGCTATCGTTGTTGCCGCTGCCCTCGGCAACACAGCCAATACGCTGCTGCTCGACTCGGCCCATCGCTCGATCGGCGCATCGACAGCCGTGTTTGCGACTCTCGGTCTGGTCGCGGGCTACGTGTGGCGCGGCCAGCTAATGGCGCAGGACCGGTGGTCGACACGTTTTGGCCCGGTTATCGGCGGCCTCGCCCTGCTCATGTTCACCGGAACGGGCGACGAAAACACGGATATCGGTGCGCATTTGCTCGGCTTCGTTTGCGGATTCGGGACCGGCATGCTGCTAACGGTCATCGGCAAGATGCCCGCACCGCCACGTGTGCAGGCCACGGCGGGCGCACTGGCGCTGGGATTGGTTACCGTTGCCTGGCTGGTCGCGCTGCAGGGCTGAAAATCCCTCACATTCATGTAGAATTTCGCCGGGGATTTCTACGGGCTCCAGCAGCCGCAACAATGAAAAATATTCTGCTGATTCTTTTGGCGCTTGCGTTGATCGCGACCACGGTCCTGTGGGTCCGGCACGGTGGTGGAGCGCCCTATCCGAACCTGTCGACGACGCCGATACTGAATTCGTCGGAGCTCGAGCAGGTGCTCGAGTACGCCGAGCCCGTGGGCAACGTCGCTGTGAATCGCGACGGTCGCATCTTCTTCACCGTGCACCCGGAATCGCGCCCGACCGGCAACAAGCTGCTCGAGTATGTACGAGGGGCCGCCGTGCCCTACCCGTCCGGCTCGGCACAGGGCGAGCTGTTCGACACCGTTCTCGGGGTGGCTGTCGACCGCTACAACCGCCTCTGGACGATTGACCACGGCAACCACGGCATGCGAACCGCCCGCATCATCGCGATCGATCTCAATACCGATACGGTCATCCGCGAACAGTCTTTGTCCCCGGACATCGCTCCGGCGGGGTCGTTCCTGCAGGACCTGCAAGTCTCCGCCGACGGCAACACCGTCGTCATCGCCGATGCCAGCTTCTGGCGCAAGTCGCCGGCCATCATCGTCTACGACGTAGAGACCGGCGAGGCGCGACGTGTCCTCGAATCGCATGAGTCCGTCTCGGCGGAAAAGTACCTGATCCGCAACGGTGACCGGGTAATGAAGTTTCTTGGTGGCGTCGCCGCGCTGCGTGGCGGCGTTGACGGGATTGCGTTGGGGCCGAAGTGGCTCTACTACGGTGCCCTGAGCGGCTCCGGGCTGTACCGCGTCCAGCTCAAGGACCTGCGTAACGACCAGCTCCCGCCCGGGCAGCTCGCGAATCGCGTGGAACGTTACAGTGACAAGCCATTGAGTGACGGCATGAGTATCGACCTCGAAGGCAATGTCTATATCACCGACGTGGAACACAGCTCCGTTTTCGTCGTCGGCGCCGACCGTGAGCTCCGTACCCTCATTCAATCCCGAAACGTGCGCTGGGCCGATGCATTGTCATTCGGTCCCGACGGTTACCTTTACCTCGCCGACAGCGCACTGTCGGAACTCATTCTTCAATCAAGGGAACACATCGAGGCGCAGGGCCCCTACCGGATTTTCCGGTTCAAGCCCGGTGTCGAGGGCGTTCCAGGGCAATAATCTTAGGGACCTAATAATGGACACAGGCACTCTCCCCGACCTTGGCTTCGACTGGAACGAAGTATTTGCGCTGATTCAGACCAAGGGGGTCGACCTCGCGATCAACGTCGTCATCGCACTCCTTATATTTTATGTCGGTAAGCTGGTCGTCGGCCTCGTCGTGCGCGCGCTGCACAAGGTCATGCAACGCCAGGAGGTCGACAAGACGCTCGAGACATTCATCTGCAATCTCGTCCGGGTGGTTCTTCTCGTCGTCGTCGCAATCGCAGCAATCAGCGCATTGGGCATCGAGACGACCTCCTTTATTGCCATCTTCGGTGCCGCCGGCCTCGCGGTGGGCCTGGCCCTGCAGGGATCCCTGTCCAACTTCGCGTCAGGCGTGCTGATCGTGCTGTTCCGTCCCTACCGTGTCGGTGACTTCGTCGAGGCGGCCGGTATCAGCGGCGTGGTCGAGCAGGTCCAGATCCTGACAACCGTGCTGAGAACCGGTGACAACAAGCAGATCATTGTCCCGAACGGCCAGATTATGGACAGCATCATCACGAACTACTCGGCCAATGAAACGCGTCGCGTGGATATGGTGGTTGGCGTCAGTTACGACGACGACCTCGACAAGGTCCGCGCCACGATCCAGGAACTCGTCGCCGCCGAGGAGCGGATTCTCGATGAGCCCGCCTGCACGATTGCCGTCTCGGAACTCGCGGACAGCAGCGTGAACTTTGTCGTACGGCCGTGGGTGAAGACGCCGGACTACTGGGGCGTCATGTTCGACCTCACGGAGGCCATCAAGAAGCGCTTTGACAAGGAAGGCATCTCGTTCCCGTTCCCGCAACAGGACGTGCATGTCTACAAGACCGACTGAAAGACCGGGCGCACCGGCGGCTGAATACCTGTGCGGGTGCATCCAGGTCGACAGAATTTGCATCTCCAACAGTAAGACACACAAATCTCGTGGGAGAGCAGTATGGAAAGTGGAATCTTCGGCCTTGCCGCCTTCGGCTTCTGGATGTTCATAGCGGCCGTATCGGTCGGTGGCATCTGGGACGGCGTACGCAAGCGCGAAGCGGAGCACGAGACGCTCCGGCGCATGATCGAGAGCGGCAAGACGCCCGACCAGGACCTCGTCGACAAGCTGCTCGGGCACAAGAAGGACCCGGCGCGCGACCTCAAGGTCGCCGGCCTGATTGTCATCTTCGTGGCACCCGGGCTGGCGCTCATGGGGTGGATAATCGGCCTCAGCGAACCGGACGCCCTCATGCCCCTGTTTGGCGTGGCCGGCCTCGTCGCTTTCGTCGGCATCGGCCTGTTGGTCGCGGCGCGCTTCCTGGATCGGGCGACCAATGCCGACGCGGCCAGGAACCGGGACATCTTCGGGCAATAGCTTGCGCTACTCGACGGACCTTCTTGCCCGGAGTCCGGAGTCGGTACTTGTCGGCCTGTCCCGCACCGGGGACCGTGGTGCCTTCGCCGAACTGATGAAACGTCGCCAGGCGTGGATTCGCAATCTAATGCGGCGTTGCAGCGGCGATGCGACACTCGCGGACGACCTGTCGCAGCAGGCGTTCATGCAGGCGTGGAAGTCGATCCGGCAGCTACACGATGCCGAACGCTTCGGCCCCTGGCTAAAACGCCTGGCGATCAACATCTGGTTGCAGCACGCGCGCCGGCAAGACCCGTTGCGGATGGCGGACGAACACAACGACGCCGATTCCACGCATACCGATCAGACCGGCGTTGGCATGGACCTGGACGCTGCCCTTGCCACCTTGCCGCATGACGTCCGGCTTTGCATTGTGCTCGGCTATCACGAACGCATGACCCATACTGAAATCGAGTCGTTCACCGGGATGCGGCTCGGGACCATCAAGTCACATATCCGGCGCGGAACGAAGCGGCTGCAGGAAGCACTGGCCGCCTACGCGACCACACCCGAGGAAACGAGATGACGACTGAACGCGACCCGCAATTGATGGCGTTGTTCGCCCAGGCCGAGAGCAGGCTCGACGACGCTGCCTTTGCAGAAAATGTCATGCGCATGATCGACAGGCAGCGCCGCAGGACAATGCTGGTGTGGTCGGCCGTCATGCTGGTCGCCATTGCCTGCATGGCACTGCTCGCCGCCCCGGTGATCGCTGCGTTGACCATGGCGACGGAGTTACTGCCGGCCTCGCTGGTGAGCATCGAGACCGGCTGGCTGCAGCAGCTCCTGGCACCGATCAACAGCGTCGCAGCCGCGCTTGCGCTCGGCATACTCGTCCTGCGCAAGTTCTATCGTCGCCTGTTCCGCTAGTCGGTAAGGGCTAGGACCCGGTATTCTGTGATACTGTATATTCATACAGCATCAGGAATAAGCATGACAGCCGGAGCCCGCAAAGGCCGCGGCGCGATTTCCGCGCCGCATGGCCGGTTCGAAAAACGCCCCGTCGAACTCGACGACGACATTGCCCATGAACAGGCACTCGAGGCACAACCCACCGTGGTGCGCTCGATGCCGGCGAGTCGGATTATCAGCACCAACAACTCGCCCGACATCCCCTTCGACCAGTCGATCAATCCGTACCAGGGTTGCGAGCACGGCTGTGTGTATTGTTATGCGAGGCCCAGCCACAGCTACCTGGACCTCTCGCCCGGACTCGACTTCGAGACCCGGGTCTTCTACAAGCCAAATGCGGCCGCGCTGCTACTGAACGAATGGGAAAAGAAAAGCTACGCGTGCAAGCCGATAACCATTGGCGCAAACACCGACCCCTACCAGCCCGCCGAAAAAACGCTGGAGATTACACGCCAGTTGCTTGAGCGCTTTCTCGAGCACAGGCACCCTGTCAACCTGATCACCAAGAGTCACCTGGTCACGCGCGATATCGACCTGCTGGCCCAGTTGGCGGAGCGTCGTCTCTGCTCCGTCGCGATCAGTGTGCCAACCCTGTCCAGTGACCTGAAGCGGGTCATGGAGCCACGCGTACCCTCTGCCGCGGCGCGCCTGAAAGCGATGGCCCAGTTGGCCGAGTACGGCATCCCTGTCAGCGCCCTGGTCGCCCCGGTCATCCCCGCGATTAATGACCATGAGATCGAGGCAATCCTCGAAGCCGTCGCCGCTGCCGGCGCTGACCAGGCCAGCTATGTCTTCCTGCGGCTCCCACATGAGCTGCTCGAGATTTTTACCCAATGGCTCGCCACGCACTTTCCCCAGCGCAAGGATCGAGTCCTTAGCCTTGTCAGGCAGGCCAGCGGCGGTCGCAGTTACGATGCCCGCTTCGGCGTTCGCCAGACCGGGCGAGGTGCCTATGCCGACATGCTTGCAAGTCGTTTCCGGACCGCCAGCCGCAAGCTCGGCCTGGAGGCCGATGCCTACCAGCACGCGCTGGATTGCACGCAGTTCATAAGGCCCGGGGTACAGCAGTTGGGCCTCGATTTGTAGGCCCGGGCTGCATCTACCTTCACGCAGGGGCAGCCGGTATAGTGGACCGGGAGCCGCCGCGGAGAACTAATCCAACCGCCGCGTGTCTCACATACACTTAAGACGGCGCCGCAGAAAGCTGCCAGGAGACCCTACCCAGCGAATGAGAACCATCAGCCCACTTAGCTTCGCTGCTTTGCTCTTTTCCCTGTCCGCGATCGCCATCGGCCAGGAGACGCCGAGCGAAGATGAAACAGCCGGTCCTCTCGACCAGGCGGTGCCCGTCGCGGAGCAGGCTCCGGTCGCAATGCCGGAGAACGAACCGGCACCAGCGATTACCGAAGACGATGTGCTGCGTGAATTTGCGCGGTTCAGGGACCTGCTGGCCGAGCAGAATTACGACGAGGCCGACATCTCGGCGAAACGCGTCGTCGAAATGACCATGAAAGTACATGGCCCGCAATCCCTCGAAGCGGCGAAAGCGTTGAACAACCTCGCTATCGTTCAACACAACAACCAGCAATACGCGGCAGCCATCCAGAACTTTACGTCGGCCATCGAGATTCTCGAGGTTGTCAGGGACAGGCTGAACGAGGAGCTCGTCAATCCGCTGCGGGGCCTTGGCGCCGCCCAGCTCGGCGAAGGCCGTCCGGACCTGGCGGCCAGGAGCTTCGGTCGTGCGACGCATATCACCCACGTGAACGAAGGCCCGCACAATATCGAACAGATCGAGATCCTGGAATCGCTGGCTGAAGCCCAGGTTCGTCTCGGCGACCTCGAGGCCGCGCGCGACACGCTGGACAGGATCAACGCGCTGAATGTTCGTCATTTCGCCGACAACGCGCTGGGCCTGTTGCCGTCACTGATGCGGCGCGCTGAGTGGCAACATCGTGCCGGATATTACAACGACGAACGGATCACGTATCGACGGGCTATTCGCATCCTCGAGACAACGGTTGGCAAAGAGGACCCCAGGCTGGTCGACCCTCTCATCCGGCTCGGCAAGTCGTTTTATTACAATGAGCCGGTCACGGACGGCTCGCGCACCTCGCTTGCGCTGACTGGTGAGACGTACTTCAAGCGCGCTGTGCGCGTTGCCGAGGCGGTCGAAGACTTCCCGTGGCTGGAGCTCGCGCAGGCACGCCTGGCGCTTGCCGACTATTACATCTCCAACGAAACCCACAACCGGGCGCGCAGTATTTACCTCGAGGTCTGGAACGAGTTGTCCCGCGACGAGGATCGCATCGAGTTGCGGCACGAGCTTCTCGAACGACCGGTGCCGATCCGCGAAGAGAGTCTTCCCCGCTTTAGCCGCGGCGGCGCAAACAGCCAGTCGAGTGCAGGGCTCCTGACTGGCGCGATCGTCGTCGACTACACGGTTTCGGCACGGGGCCGCGTGAAGAATATTCGCACCGAAGCCAGGCCCGCCGAGTTCACCGATATGCAACGCATGGTACACCGGGAAATCCGGCGCCGTATTTTCAGGCCGATACTTGAGGAAGGCGTCCCCGTTGAATCGGGCAACCAGGTCTTTCGGCATGAATTCTATTACTCCGAAGCCGAACTCGAGGAGTTGAGGCAAAAGAAAGCAGCCGCGGCGGAAGAGCAGGAGACCAGCGAAGAATGAACGACACAACACTACCAGGCCGTGACACGCCCATGTCGGTGCCCGACAGCCATTTCGTAAGCGGCAAGCCCTTGCAGCCGCCCTTTCCCTCACACCTGCATCAGGCCGTGCTGGGCCTGGGTTGTTTCTGGGGTGCGGAGCGTCGTTTCTGGGAAACAGAGGGCGTGTATACCACCGCTGTCGGCTACGCCGGTGGCACAACACCCAATCCGACCTACCAGGAGGTATGCACGGGCAGCACCGGCCACGCCGAGGTCGTGCTCGTCGTATTCGATCCCGAGATCGTGACCTTCGACAACGTCCTCAAGGTGTTCTGGGAGAGCCATGATCCGACGCAAGGAATGCGCCAGGGCAACGACATCGGCACACAGTATCGTTCGGCAATCTATACACTGGACGACGAGCAAGGGAACATCGCCGTACGCTCTCGCGACACCTACCAGAAGGAGTTGCGCGCGGCAGGCCTCGGCAACATCACGACAGAGATCGAAGCTCTCGATACGTTTTACTACGCCGAGGACTACCACCAGCAGTATCTTGCAAAGAACCCGGGCGGCTACTGCGGAATAGGCGGTACCGGAGTAAGCTGCCCGGTCGGTCTCGACCTCGCTCAGAAGTCTGCGTAGGATAGCCCCGAATTCAAACAGGGACGCGTGCCATGGCGGCCAACAGGAAGAAACAACCCAAACCCCGCAGACCCAGTCGCAACCAGGCCGAAGAGGCTGTGCGCACATTGCTGCTGTGGGCCGGCGAGGACACGCGCCGCGAAGGCCTTATCGACACACCGCAACGTGTCGCGCGTGCTTACGAAGACTGGTTCAGCGGTTATGCCGTCAATCCGTATGAGTTCCTCGAGCGGACCTTTGAGGAAGTCGAGGGCTATGACGAGATGATTGTCCTGCGGGACATCACCTTCGAATCCCACTGCGAACACCACATGGCGCCGATTATCGGCAAAGCACACGTGGGCTACCTGCCGAGGAACAAGGTCGTCGGCATCAGCAAGCTCGCCCGGGTTGTCGAAGCCTACGCGCGTCGATTCCAGGTGCAGGAAAAACTGACGGCGCAAATCGCGAATTGCATCCAGGAAGTGCTGCAGCCCAAGGGTGTCGCCGTGGTCATCGACGCCAAGCACCAGTGCATGACAACGCGCGGCGTTCACAAGCCCGGCGTATCGATGGTCACGAGCCAGATGGTCGGTGGCTTTCGCACGGACGCGCGAACTCGCGCCGAATTCCTGCAGATGATCGACGCCAAGCGGTAACCGGCTGCCGCGATGAACAGGCTCCTTAAGGTCACTGGAGCAATCTTCGTCGTTGCGCTTGCTTACCTGCTCTTCTGGCCGGTCCCCATCGAGCCGGTCGCCTGGAATGCGCCCGAAGACCGTGGACTCGTCGACCCGTTCCTGCCGAACGACCAGCTCCAGGCAGCGACGACAATCGACCTGCAGTCATTCGAGGGTCCCGAGGATGCGACCCTCGGCTACGACAACGCCGTGTACGTAACAACATCCAGCGGGCACGTTCTGCGTATACGCGATCGAAAAGTCGAAAAGTTTGCCTTCGTCGGCGGCCGTCCGCTCGGCATCGAGGCGGCAAGAGACGGTAGCCTCGTTATCGCAAATGCCTATTCCGGACTGCAGCGTATCGACGCCAGCGGCGACATCAGTACACTACTGGGTTCCGTCGACGGCTCGACGCCGGTCTATCCGAACAACCTGGCGCTGGCGGACGACGGCAGGATTTATTTCTCCGAGGCCAGCAGCAAATTTGGCGCGGAAAAGTACCGCGGCACCTACGACGCGTCGCTGCTCGATATCATGGAACACGGTGGCCACGGCAGCGTTGTCGAGTTCGATCCTGCAAGCGGTAATGCAACGACGATACTCGATGGCCTCAACTACGCGAACGGCGTTGCGATAAGCGCTGACAATCAGTTCATCGTTGTCGCGGAAACCGGCAGCTATCGCGTGCTCAAACACTGGCTGGCTGGCCCGCGCCAGGGTGAGACCGAGGTCTTGCTCGAGAATCTCCCCGGCTTCCCGGACAACATCAAGACGGGACGCAATGGTCGCTTCTGGCTGGGACTCGCGGCGCCGCGAAACGCCCTGCTGGATCGTCTGAGCGACAAGCCCTGGCTACGCAAGGTCATCCAGCGCCTGCCGGCGGCGGTGCGGCCGAAGGCGGTACCATCGTCGCACGTTATCGCCTTCAATGGACAGGGCGACATTCTAATGAACATGCACGAACCGAACGCGCGCTTCCCGACGCTAACGGGCGTCCTCGAGACCAACCGGGCGCTATACCTGACGACGTTGTTCGGCGGCCAATTGCCCGTTGTCGCAAAGAGCGATCTCTAGGAATCGACTATTCCAGGCCCAGCACCGCGACGCCCTGCTGAAACACGATATCGACCGGGATCGAGGCATCCGTCAGGCGGTCGAGATCGGCCTGCAGTTGCGGGAGAATTACGCCCTTCGTCTCGGTGAGCTCCTTCGCGCCTTCATAGTCGCCATCACCCTGCAGCGTCAGCAACAGGCGTGAGAGATTTTCCATGGCGACTTCCATGCGCTCGAAATCGACACTGTAGCGGCCCGTTTCTGCATCACGCACAAACGCACCTTCGTCCAGGAAGAAGTTGAAGCGCACCATGTTGGCCTTGCCGTGAGCGCTTGACGCGCCAAAGCGGATCGAGCGGAAGATGCCGGTCATGAAAGTGACGTAATAATCACGCAGGTCGGCGTCGCCCAGTTCACCGGCCTTATGCAATTCGGTGATCATGTACAGACCGAGCACGTCCGCCTTGTTTTCCTCCATGCTGGAGGCAAGGTCCAGCATGGCGTTTTGAACCGTGCCTGTGCCGTCGATCGTGTTCTTGATGCCGAGCCCATGGGCAACCTCGTGGAACATCGTGTTCGAGAAGAATGCGTCAAATGTGATGTGCTCACGTTGCGTCTCGTCGATCAGCACGTCCGCGATCGGCTCGAGGATCTTGCGGTACTTCGCTTCCATCGCGTTTTTTAGCTGCAGTCGGCGCGAGCCTTTCTCGAGCTGTACCTGCTCGTCGTTCGGCAGGTTGATGGCAATAGTCTTGCCGCCCGCATTGCTGTGACCGGCGTAGTACACGACATCGTAGGCGTTCAGGTCCGCATTCGACCCGGGCGACTCCTTCTTGTACTCGTCGGGAACCGGCAGGCCTTCCTGCAACTGCGGCAGAAATGCGGCGAAACGACTCAGGCGTTCGCTCCATGCCAGGTCCTTGACCAGCACGTAGGCTTCGTAGGCGGCGCGATAACCGTACAGGCGGTCGAGATAGGTCTCGATCGGGCCGATGACCACATCGATCTTGTTGTCCTTGACGTCCATCCAGTAGGCGTCGCTAAGCTGGAAGTCATCGCTGATCAACGCGGCGGCACGCAGCTTCAGGTAGTTGGCAAAGTCCGGGCTCTCGGCCAGTTTCGCGGCTTCCCGGAGCAGGGTTGCCGCTGCGTGGAGCTCTTCACTGTATTCAACATGATAGGGCACCAGCACCAGGCCGCCGTCGCGGTCCCGGCGGACGAACGAGTAGAGGCCGGTCTTGCCGGGCAGGTAGGCGGCTTCGAACTCGTCCTTGCTCATGTCTTCCGGATAAAACCGGGCACCCAGCGGCTTGGGGCCGAAGCCCTCCATAAAGGGCTTGTCGTCATCCAGCGCATCCCACGGCCCGTAGTTCAGCTCCGCGAATCGCCGCGTTCTTTCGTCGGCGATGGAATCAAGCCACGCTTCGTAGTTGTCGCCAAAGGACTGCCGCCAGAACAGGTCATCCATGATCTGCGCAGCATCGATCAGCAGCACGATCATTTGCTTCTGGTCGTCGCTCAGATGATCCAGGTCGGCGGTCAGCGCGAAGTCGGCATAGATCTCCGGTCGGGGCTCAACAACCTCCAGCGCTGTGACGGACACTTCGGGCGCCACCTCTTTGCCGCAGGAAACAACAAGAAGTGACGAAATCAGGATGGCCAACGGGCGAATGAAACGGCGAGTGATCACGGGGTTCCCCCTGGAACGGTTTCGATAGGCAGATTGTCTCACACTCTGCGGGTCAGAGATCGACGAGCTCCACGTCGCTGTAGCTGAGGTCGTGGCCGAGAAACTGGCCTCCGACCCGCGCAAAACGGGTGGCCCCGTCGGTCGCCAGCAAGCGCAGCGACCCGGGTTCGCCACCACCGCGTAACCTGCCGTCGGCCCGCAACGCTTCGCGCACGACGTCGGCGGTCGTGCTCGCCGAATCGACCAGTATCACGCCGTCGTCGGCAACAGCCTGGATCGTGTCCCTGAGGAGCGGGAAGTGGGTGCAACCCAGGATGATCGTGTCCGGATTATGACCGTCGGATTCGTCCAGGTAGCGCCGCACGATTGCGCGCGCAATGTCGCCATGGCTCCAACCCTCCTCGGCCAGCGACACCAGCATCTCGCAGGCATGCTCACGCACGACGGCCTGCGGATCGCAGGCGGCGATGGCCTTGCGGTACGCACCGAGACGAACGGTGGCCTCGGTCGCCAGTACCAGGTGCCTGCCACCGGGCTGCGCCCTGGCGGCGGCGGCGGCACCGGGCTCGACCACGCCCACGACCCGCAGCGGCGCCATTGCCTCGCGCAAGGCGTCGAGCGCGACAGCCGATGCCGTGTTGCAGGCCACGACCAGCAATTTGATGCCTTGCTCCTGCAGCTTTGCCGCGGCCTGGGTCGCGTACCGCTCGATCGAGGCCGGGCTCTTGGTGCCGTAAGGCAGGCGCGCCGTGTCGCCGAGGTAGATCAGGTTTTCGCAGGGCAGTGCTTCACGGATGGCCTTCAGGACGGTCAAGCCGCCGACGCCGGAATCGAAGACACCGATCGGCAGTTCGCTCTGGATGTCGTGAGTCATACACGCATTGTGCCGAAGCAACCTCAACTGTGGAATAATCCAGCCCGAATCTTTCGACGATCGGGAAAGCGACGTGCAAAAAGTCCTCTATGGCGTAGTCGGGTCGGTCATCCTGCTGGTACTCATTGGTTTCGCCTTGCCGCGCGAACATCGCGTGGAAGTCACAACCGAGATCGATGCGCAGCAGGCAACGGTGTTCGCACTCGTCAACGATTTCCGCCGCTTCACGCTGTGGGCGCCGTGGGCAGACACGGACCCCAACGCACGCTTTATTTACTCGGGCAGCAGCCGCGGCGCCGGCGCGACAGTGACCTGGGATGGAACCGTTATCGGCAGCGGCACCCAGACGATCACCGAGAGTCGACCGTTCGAGTACGTTGGTATCGTGATGAACCCCGGCGAGCCGGGCGAGGCCAGGTCCTGGTTCCGGCTGGTTCCCGGCGTCGGCACAACCCATGTGTTCTGGGGGTTCGAGGCGGACTACGGCATGAACATCGTCGGGCGCTATTTCGCATCGATGCTCGGTGGCGTCGTCGCGCGCGACTACGAGGCCGGGCTCGCGAACCTCAAGGAAACCGCGGAAAGCCTGCCTGCCGCCGATTTCAGCGATATCGAGATCGAGCACCTGGTGGTCGAGCCCGCCGCTATCGCCTACCTGCCGACGACCTCACGGCCCGAGCCCGCCGCCATGTCAGAGGCGATGGGAAAAGCCTATTTCCAGATCCTGAGTTTTATCGACAAACACGGCCTGCAGGATGCCGGGGCACCGATGTCCATCACGCGCACGTTCAGCGGCTCGGCTCTGGTGTTTGATGCGGCGATCCCGGTGCGGGGCGTCAACGACGAGACGCCGCAGGAAGATGCGGGTGTAAGACTGGGCTCAACCTACGGTGGGCCGGTGATTCGTGTCCGGCACCTGGGGTCTTACCGGGACCTGACGAGGACTCACCGCAAGATCGCGGCGTACCTCGCGGCCCTGGGCATCGAGCGCAATGGCGACCCCTGGGAGTCCTACGTGAGCGATCCGGGCGATACGCCCGAGGCGGAGCTACTGACCTACGTCTACTACCCTGTCAAACAGACTTGACCAGGAACGGCGGTACGCGAGTCTCTTCGCCATCCACGAGTGGCAGGCTGGATTGGAGATCGTCCCTCGCGCGAGCGATTTGCCCATAGAGGCTGACGATGCGGCCCGCTATCTCGCTGGCCTCATTGAGTGACATCTTGCGCACTGACGCACAAATCGGCCCTTCGCCGTTGAGCGGCGAGACCCGATGCATGTCGACCCTGAGGTCGGCAAACGATTGCCGCAGCGCTATCGGCAACTCGTCGTCATGAATCTCGACGAGATTATCCTCATAGGCCTTGATAAGTCGTTGTTTAATATGACCATGCCCAGCGAGCACGGTGAGTGCCGCGTGAAAGCGATCGAGGTGGTCTGTCATTGCCACTCCAGCGTTTAGTTGTATTTTTGTCTACGCTGTTCTTGTTTTGGAGTCGACTACGTCCTGTAATCCGGGGCTCCCTGCAGAGCCTCGCAAGTCCTTAAGTACTCCTGATCTATCAGAATCTTGCGTAGGGTTCTTATATCAGAGTTGTTAAAGTACGCGCAAGTGTCGCTCGATCCCAACTGGATAGAACCTCCAAGGAGTCCGTACATGCGGCGTTGCCGCCACCTCACCCTCTTCCCCCTCCTGGGTGCTCTCGCCGGGCAGGTCCTTGCCGGCGAGCCCGTCGACGTGCCCGTCGATCTGGCCGACCTGGAGGCCCGGGGAGCGATTGTCGGCACGATCCGCTTCGATCGAACCAACGTCTTCGACCTCTCCGATCCCAAGGAAAACATCGGGCTGTTCAGGCTGGCCAATCGAATCCATGTCGTTACCCGCGAAAGCACGATCGGCAAACAGTTGTTGTTGCAGAGCGGCGATACCGTCTCCAAGCGGCTTGCCGATGAGTCCGAACGCATTCTCCGCCGGAACAATTACCTGCACGATGCCGACATTCGGGTCGTGCGCTTCGAGGACGGCGTTGCCGATCTCGAGGTGAAAACGCGCGACCTCTGGTCGCTGGCCCCGGATATATCCTTTTCCCGCAGTGGCGGCGAAAATCGCAGCCGGCTCGGGCTCGAGGAGTCCAATTTCTTAGGCCGCGGGCAGTTCCTGAGCTTCGTGCGCGATGAAGATGTGGACCGAGCCTCGACCAGCATCGGCTTCGCGGACCGCCACCTGGGACGCAGCTGGGTCTCTACAGCGCTCAGCTATTCCCACAATTCCGATGGCGACTCACGCGCCCTGTCTGTCGTCCGCCCGTTTTATGCGCTCGACACGCGCTGGTCCGCTGGCGGTTACACCCACCGCGATGACCGCGAAGAATCCCTCTATGCGTTGGGCATGCGCGCCGCCGAGTACCGGCACATGCGCGCCTATGATTCGCTGTTCGCGGGCTGGTCGAGAGGATTGCGCAACGGGCGTGTCAGGCGCTGGACGGCCGGTTTCGTTTACGACGACAACCGGTTTTCCGCCGTGGGCACGCCGCAATTGCCGCAGGCTGCGCCACAGGACCGCAAGCTCGTTTACCCGTTCGTCGGCCTCGAATACATCGAGGATAACTTCGAAACCTCCCGCAATCACGACCAGATCGACAAGACGGAGGATTTCCTGATGGGCAACCGCTTCGTCGCGTCGCTGGGTTGGGCGGATACGTCGTTCGGCGCCGATCGGAATGCCCTTGTCTACTCGGCGAGCGCGAGCCGAGGCCTGGGTGAGCTCAACGAGGACGCTTGGTTCCTGCTCGCCAGCGCGAGCGGCCGGATTGAATCAGGGAATACCGTGAATTCGCTGTTCTCCCTCAGCGCCCGCTGGTACAAGACCCAATCCAGGAAGCGCTTGTTCTACGCCGCCATCAGCGGCACTGCAGGACACTCGCTGGACCTCGACAACCGGGTGAGACTGGGCGGCGATACGGGGCTTCGCGGCTACCCGTTGCGATACCAGAACGGCGATTCGAAACTCCTGCTGTCAGTTGAACAACGCTATTTCACAGACTGGTACCTGTGGCGCATCGCCCGGGTCGGTGCCGCCATGTTCGCGGATGCCGGCCGGGTGTGGGGATCGGATCCCCTGATCGAGCCCAACCAGGGCTGGCTGATGGACGTTGGATTCGGCTTGCGCTTTGCACTGACGCGCAGTTCATCCGGAAAGGTCATACACGCGGATATCGCGTTTCCCTTGAATGGCGACCAGAGTATTGACAGCGTGCAGTTCCTGCTCGAGACGCGCGCCAGCTTCTAGAGGCTGATCTCTATCTTCCAGCTATCCTCGCCCATCTCCCGATCGGCCGTGTAGCGCGCATTCTCCTGACCCACCTGCCAGCGCGTCGCCAGCGTTTCGTTCATCAGGTATTCGCGGTGTGTCTCCAGCGATTTCTCGACAGCGGGTGAGCCCGAGACGCCGAGCGTGATGCGGTCGGAGACTTCGAGGCCGGCTTGCTTGCGAGCGTCCTGCACTGAGCGCACGACTTCACGCGCCAGCCCCTCGGCGATCAGTTCGTCCGTCAATGCTGTATCCAGCGCCGTGAGGTAACCCGAGTCCGCCTCGCAGGAATAGCCTGCGGCGGAATGCGTCTCGATCAGGACATCGTCGCCCGCGAGCGCAATAACCTGTCCTTCCACCTCGATCTCGAACGCCTCGCCGCTCGCGGCGGCACCGGCGATGGCCGCGCCGTCCGCATCCAGCAGCGCCTGTTTGATCTTCGGCACCAGCTTGCCGTACTGCTTGCCAAGTTTCGGCAGGTTCGGCTTGATGTTGTAGCTGACCAGCCCGGCGTCACGGGCAATGAACTCGACCGCCTTCACGTTGAGCTCTTCGAGAATCTGGTCCATGTGACTCTCGAGCGCCCTTGCCGCCGCATCGTTCGGCGCGCGCACAAGCAGCCGTGAGATCGGCTGGCGCGTGCGCACACCGGAATGACTGCGCGCGGCACGGCCAAGACCAACGACCTTCTGTACCACGTCGATGTCGAAGAGAAGGTCATCGTTTTTCCAGGATTCGTCGGCTTCGGGCCAGTTGCCCATGTGCACAGACGGCAGCGCCTCCTTGTCCACCGAACGCACAAGATTCTGGTACACGTTTTCCGCCAGGAACGGCACGAAAGGCGCCATCAGCTCGTGCACTCCCTTGAGACATTCATACAGCGTCAGGTAGGCCGCCTGCTTGTCCACCGGGTCCGTCGACTTCCAGAAACGGCGGCGGTTGCGGCGCACATACCAGTTGCTCAGCTGATCGACGAACGACTCGATGGCCTCGCCGGCCGTCTTCGCGTCGAAGTGGTCCAGCGACTCCGTCACCGTCGTAATGGTCTTGTGCAGCAGCGCGAGCGCCCAGCGATCGATCTCGGGACGGTCGGCGACCGGCACGTTGCGGGTCAGGTCGATCTCATCGAGCCGCGCATAGAGGACGAAGAAGCTATAGGTATTCCAGAACGTGTTGATAAACGAGCTGGCCACGTCGGCCACGATGTCGACCGAGATGCGCTTCTGCACGTCCGGGGACAAACGGGCGAGAAAGTACCAGCGCAGGGCATCGGCACCGACCGTGTTGAAGACGTCGTAAGGGTCAATGATATTGCCGAGCGACTTTGACATCTTCTTGCCGTCTTTATCGACAATATGGCTCAGGCAAATGCAGTTCTTGTACGCGACGCTGTCGGAGACGAGTGTCGCGATGGCGTGCAGCGTATAGAACCAGCCACGCGTCTGGTCGATGGCCTCGCAAATAAAATCCGCGGGAAAATGCTTGTCGAAATTGTCCTGGTTTTCGAACGGGTAATGCCACTGCGCGTAGGACATGGCGCCCGAGTCGAACCAGCAGTCAATGACCTCCGGTACCCGGCGCCAGGTCTTGCCGTCGAGCTCGAACGTGACGTCGTCCACAGCCGGTCGGTGCAGGTCGAGCTTACTGAGCTCCCTGCCCGTCAGTGCCTCGAGTTCCGCAACCGAGCCGACGCATTTGAAGCCGTCTTCGCCGTCGCTCCACACGGGCAGCGGCGTGCCCCAGAAGCGCTCGCGCGACAACGCCCAGTCGACGTTGTTCTCGAGCCAGTTGCCGAAGCGGCCGTCCTTGATGTGCTCGGGAACCCAGTTGATCGTCTGGTTGAGCTCGGCCATGCGTTCGCGGAATTGCGAGGTGCGGATGTACCAGGCGTTTTTCGCGTAGTAGAGAATCGGGTCTTTGGTGCGCCAGCCGAACGGGTAACTGTGCGTGATGCGTTCGGAGCGGAACATCATACCGCGTTCTTTGAGGATTCGGATGAGCGGTTTGTCCGCGTCTTTGAAGAACAGGCCCTTGACCGGCTCGACCTCATCAATGAAATGGCCGTCGAGGCCGACGCCATGCACGACAGGCAGTTCATTGGCCTGGCCGAACGCAAGATCGTCAACACCGTATGCAGGCGCGGTATGCACGATGCCGGTACCGCTCTCCGTGCTGACAAAGTCCGCAGAGAACACCTGGAAGGCGTTCGGCGCGTCGACGCTGATGTAGTCGAACAGCTGCTCGTAGCGCATGCCGACAAGTTCCTTGCCTTTGACCGTCCTGATGACCTCGTGCTCGACGTCCCTGAAGACTGCCTCGCGCAACGCCTCGGCAACGATGAGTGTCTGGCCGTCTGACTGGCAGTAGCTGTAGTCGATATCCTCGCCAACCGCGAGCGCGAGGTTGGAGGGCAGCGTCCATGGCGTCGTGGTCCATACGAGAATGTAGGTGTCCTCTTCGCCGGCAACCTTGAAGCGCACCGTGATGGACGGGTCTTCCACATCCTGGTAACCCTGCGCCAGCTCGTGCGACGACAGCGTCGCGCCGATGCGCGGATCGTAGGGGACGACTTTGTAGCCCTTGTAGATAAGGTCTTTGTCCCAGATCTCCTTGAGCAGGTACCAGACCGTTTCGATGTAGGCGTTGTTGAGCGTGTAGTAGGCCTCGTCGAGATTGACCCAGAAACCCATGCGCTCGGTCATCTTCTCCCAGTCGCCGATATAGGTCATGACCGACTCGCGGCACAACTTCGTGAACTCGGCGATGCCGACCTTCTCTTCGATCTCGGACTTGTCGTAAGTCTTGATGCGACCTTCGTCGCTCAGGCGCTTCTCGACCTCGTGCTCGACCGGCAGACCATGCGTATCCCATCCCGCCTTGCGAGGAACGTGATAACCGCGCATCGTTTTGTAACGTGGAAAGATGTCCTTGAATGAGCGTGCGAGCACGTGGTGAATACCGGGCTTGCCATTCGCTGTGGGCGGACCCTCATTGAAGCTGAACTGCGGGCCATCCCGCGTCGCGTCGATGGTTTTCTGGAACACGTCATGTTCACGCCAGAACGCCAGCACCTCTTCCTCGAGAGCCGGCCCGTTATAGCGCCCCTGTACTTCTTTAAACGTCACACTCATTCCTCTGCATACAAAAACGCCCCGGTAATCAGGTACCGGACACCCTATTTCTCTTTGAATACGGTGTCCGGTACCTGATTACCAGGGCGATCGAATTCATCGCGGTACCACCCGGTTTCGCAGCTCGTGCTGCCTCATGAGCCCAAGGGCTCGACGTCCGTCTCGTGGACCAATCGGCCAGCCTTACTTGCGGTGCTTTCGGGTGGCGACTCCGGGGTGATATTCGGCAGGTTCGGGCCCGGAGCTCTCACTATCCTCCGGTCGCTTTGGCCTGAATGGACTGCGTACTCGTCCCCATCGGCGTCTTGCGTGGGAAATTAGCCTCTGGGTGCCTAAAAAACAAGCGAAATATGGCAATGCTGCGGAATCCACATCACCTGCGACTGGCTGCCAACAATAACGACGTTAACGCGAGCCGCGCACGAGGCGGAAGAACCACGCGATGAACACGGCGAATGCTGCAGCGCCAACCAGCATGGCGATCACCTCCGAGCCCAGCCATTCGGTGCCGATGCCGTCGGGACGTGCGCTCTTCGCCACGGCAACCAACGCGATGCCCACGCCGAGCAGACCCTCGCCACCGACGAAGCCGCTGCCGAGCAGGACGCCACGCTCGCGGCGATCGGCCGCTTGATTGGCGTCTTTCGCCTTGCGCTCCATGAACAGCCGGATCAGGCCACCTACGAAGATCGGCGTCATGGTCGAAACGGGCAGGTAAACTCCGACCGCGAAAGGCAGTGACGGTATGCGCGCAAGTTCGCAGGCCACCGCGATGCCCGCGCCAATCGCGACGAGGGCCCAGGGCAGGTTCTGGTCCAGTACACCGTCAATCACCAGCTTCATCAGTGTCGCCTGCGGTGCCGGCAACTCCGTGCTGCCGAACCCGAAGCCCTTGCCGAGCGCCAGCACGGTGAGACACACGAACACGGCAGACGTCAGTACGCCGATCAATTCGGCGGTCTGCTGCTTGCGGGGCGTCGCACCGAGCAGGAACCCGGTCTTGAGGTCCTGGGAGGTGTCGCCGGAAATCGATGCTGCGATCGCAACCACGCACCCCACGGTCAGGGCGGCGGCCTTGCCCATCGTGTCGGTCCAGCCGAACAACAGGAAGATCGATGCCGTACCCAGCAACGCGGCGATCGTCATACCGCTCGTCGGGTTACTTGTGACACCGACAAGTCCGACGATGCGCGATGCCACGGTGACAAAGAAGAACGCGAAGACCACTACGCAGATGGCGGCAGCGGCACGAATCCCGGTACCACCGACCGCGCCGAAGACCTGCGGCACGAGTACGAGTACAGCCGCGACCGCCAACACGCCTATGCCGACGAGGCGCAATGGCAGATCGGAGGCAGTTCGCTCCACGACGACCTGGCCCTGGTCGCTGCTCATGCGTTCGGTCAGTTCGGCGGAACCGATCTTGAAGCTGCTCACCATCACCGGGATGCTGCGTATCAACGTGATGATGCCTGCGGTCGCCACCGCACCCGCGCCGATGTAGCGCACGTAGCGTGTCCAGATCTGGCTTGGCGACATGTCGCGAATCAGGTTGACGGTCTCCGGATAGAACGGCGCCGTCAGGTCCGCGCCCCAGTAGTCAATCGCCGGAATGATAATGAGCCAGGAGAGCAGACCGCCCCCGACCATCACGGCCGCAATGCGCGGTCCGAGTATGTAGCCCACACCGAACAACGCGGCCGACAGGTCCATGCCCAGTTCGCCCTTTCTCAAGAAAGGGATCTTTGCGTGAACAGCACCCGGGATAACGTTGATCCAGGATGTCAGGAACTTGAAGAACGCGCCGCCGGCAAGCCCATAGAATACGAACCGGGCGCGACCGCCGCCGACTTCGTTGGCCACCAGGACCTCGGCACATGCCGTGCCCTCGGGGTACGGGAGCTTGCCGTGCTCGCGCTCAATGAGAAAACGGCGCAAGGGAATCATGAACAGAATGCCGAGCAGACCACCGGACATAGCAAGCAGCGTCATCTGCAACAGTTCGGGCGGCATTCCCCACATGAACAGCGCGGGCAGCGTGAAGATGACGCCGCTGGCCAGGGAACTGGAAGCCGAGCCTGTTGTTTGCGAAATATTGGTCTCGAGAATCGTACCGCGAACGCCGACGCTCGACAGGGCCCGGAAGACTGCAACAGTCATGACGGCGACCGGGATAGACGTACTGATCGTCAGGCCGGCGCGAAGTCCCAGGTAGGCATTGGCGGCGCCGAAGATGATGCCGAACACGATGCCCAGCCCGACTGCCTTGAGTGTGAACTCGGCGGGCGATTCGCTCGACGGAACAAACGGATCGTAGGCGTCGCCCTCTTCAACAGGAACGTAGGCTTTCTGGCTCAGTCCGTCTTTTCTCATGTTCTTATTGCCCGGATTCTGGAAACAGCACTATGCACCGAGCCATGCGGCGTCGGCAAGTCGGGCCAAATGTGCGATAGTGCGTCGCCATGAGCAGAGCATTAGTTACCGGCGCATCTGCCGGCCTCGGCAGCGAGTTCGCACGCCAACTCGCTGCACATGGCAAGGACCTCGTCCTCGTCGCCCGTCGGTCGGAACCGATGGAGGCACTGGCCGCCGAATTGCGCGAGGCACACGGTGTCAGTGTCGACATCCTCACGGCTGACCTGTCGGAACCCGGCGCTCCGGGCAGACTGTTCGGCCAAACACAGGAGCTCGGTTTCGACGTTGACTTCCTCGTCAATAACGCCGGCTCTGAAGGCCCGGACCTGATCCATACCCGGGATTGGACCAGACACGATGCCTACCTGCGACTCATGATGACCTCCGTCGCTGCCATGTGCCACGAGTTCATCCCCTGCATGCTCGAGCGTGGCTACGGTCGCGTCATCAACGTTGCCTCGGTTGCCGGCCGAATGACCGTGGGTGGCGACTACAGTTATGGTCCCACCAAAGCCTACCTGATTGCACTGTCCAAGGCGCTGGCCTCTGCATTCAGTGACCAGGGCGTCAAGGTCATGGCGTTGTGCCCCGGGTTCACACACACGGACTTTCATGCGTCGGACAAACTGACGGCAATGAAGAGCAACACGCCAAGCTTTATCTGGTACGACGCGAACGTGGTGATTCGCGAAGGCCTCGCCGCGCTCGAAAAAGGCAAGGACGAGTACACCTCGGGACGTCTGTATCGGGTCATAGTGCCAGTTCTCAGGCAACGCTGGACGCGGGGCCTGCTGACGTTGCTGGGTGTGAAGCTCTAGGAGCTGTAAATGAGTGACGATGAGTTGCGATGGCAAACGATTGGCAGCGAACGAGGCCCCGAGTTGCCACTATTCAATGTGCGTTATGACCGTGTCAGGCACCCGGCGTCATCTATTGAAATCAGCCGCATGGTGCTGGAAACCCCCGAATGGGTAAACGTTGTCGCCATTACAGCGGCTGGCGAAATTGTCATGGTCGAACAATATCGATTCGGCGTCAGCGCGCTCACGACCGAGCCGGTCGGCGGCGTCGTGGACCCGGGCGAGAGCCCTCTCGAGGCCGCAAAGCGCGAGCTCCTGGAAGAGACCGGCTTCGGGGGCGGTCGCTGGTGCAGCCTGGGAACCGTGCAGGCCAATCCCGCGTTTCACGACAACTCCTGTCATTTATGGCTGGCCGAAGATGTGCAACGGGTTCAGGAGCAGGCGCTTGATCCGGGAGAGGCTATCCGCGTGCATCTCATGACCCTCGATGACGTGAAGGAAGCGATCGGCGATGGTCGATTGCAGCACCCGCTGGGGCTGGCCGCCCTATCCAGGGTGTTTCCGCTGTGGGACTACAAGCGCGGCTGACTCACTTGCGATGGTTCGACCATGCTCACGACAGCTTCTTCGCGCGTCCCCAAAAATGGTAAAAGCTGCACGGGCTGCTCTCGTGCAACTCGACGCCGAATCCCAGCTCCTCCAGCTCGCTGACGAACTCCTGCGTCCTGAACATCTGGTCGTAAGGGTGATCCAGCAGTCTCTTGAGCGGTATCCCGACACCTCGCTCCCAGGTTTCGAGGGAAAGGTCCTCAAAAAGAAACTCACCGTTGGCTGTCAGTGTCCTGTGCACTTGCGCCAACGCGTCCTTCCAGTTCGGTACGTGATGGACGATCCCGAAATCCACGACGAGATCGAAGCTGGCATCAGGAAGCTCGATGCTGGCAACGTCGCCCTCAAGAAAAGTGACACCAGGCAGGCCACGCGCTTTTTTCCTGGCCCTCTGTATCATCCTGGGATCCAGATCGACGCCGACGTATTCTTCCGGACCGAACAGATCATGGATGATCCTGGCTCCCGTCCCCTGGCCGCAGCCGATCTCAAGAACCTTGCGGGCTTCGCCTTCCAGCAGTCGCTTGAGCCGCGGGGCCTCATAGTGTCGCTGAATAAGTCCGCGTAACGGATTATTGACCAACCAGTATTCGATCGAATTCATCAGCATGGCACTTCTCCGGCCGCTCTCGATAGTCGGCTGTTCCGCCGCAATGTCGGCGATTCATTTGCGATTCATTTTACTCTCTGTATGCTGCAATACATGCTTTCCAGGGGGTTCATTCTCGCATTCATACTTTCGTCGATGCCGGCAGTTACACAGGCCGAAGTCGACGAAAAGCCAGCCGTCTCGCCACTCGCACTGGCTGAGGCAAACATGGGAACCTGGGTCTGGATCCCGCGACCCGACACGCTCTGTCGCGATGGGTCGAGCACGGGCATAGGCGTCAGGCTGTTGCCGGATGCAACGGCCGTAATGATCTATCTGCAAGGTGGTGGCGCCTGCTATGACGAAAAGTCCTGCGCACAGAACGCCAACGCTCCCATAGCCGGCGAATACTTCGATCAGGCAAAGTTCGACCGCTGGACCAGCATGTTGGGGGACCAGGGTGTTTTCAACACAATGAACCCTGCGAACCCGGTCGCGAGATGGAACCACGTTTATATACCGTATTGCTCGGGCGACCTGCACGGTGGAGCTCGCAGAAACGCAAGCGTGCCGGGACTGGACCGCAAACAACAGTTCGTCGGCTATGAGAACCTGGCAAATGACCTCGACATCCTGGCACCTTATTTTCGTAACGCGGACGATGTCGCGTTAGTGGGTGCAAGTGCCGGCGGATTTGGCGTCCTGATCAACTACCCTCAGGTCGTCGAGGCATTCGGGGGACGATCGGTAGCCGCACTCGTGGATTCCGCGCCGATTATTCCCGAATCCGCGATAAAGACATCGTGCTTTCAACGCAAGGTGATACAGACGTTTGCATTGCAGCTACCTGCGGCTTGCGCCAACTGTGCCGACCCCTCAAACGGGGGACTGGTAAATCTCTATGACTACTTGAGTCGGAGCTACCCCCAGGGCCGTTTCGCGTTTGCCTCTGCCGATGCTGATCTTGCCGGTGTCGTTCTGTATGACGGGGAATCCCGTTCGTGTGGTGGTACCGGCGTCAATATCTTCAACTACCGGTTCAGTTTGTATGCCCTTCGCGACCGTCATATCGGACACGAATGGGCGACCTTCCTGCCGAGTGGAATCCAGCACACGATGACCCAATCTGACGCGTTGTTTCTCGACAGGAAGTTTCAAGGGGTCAGTGCCGGCGAGTGGCTCGGCCGAATCAACTCAAAAACACCGTCGCACATTCCGGCAGCACGACTCCGCCCCAGGAAGTAGGCGGGCAGCCCCGGGCTGGTAGTCCGGTGCCCGCCGCTCAGTCACTGTCCGCCCATCC
This sequence comes from uncultured Gammaproteobacteria bacterium, assembly GCA_963698895.1. Taxonomy (GTDB): domain Bacteria; phylum Pseudomonadota; class Gammaproteobacteria; order Steroidobacterales; family Woeseiaceae; genus UBA1847. The sequence continues at coordinate 664,115 of CAVOSO010000008.1, forward strand.
TGTCCAGCCCGGACCACGAACGACGCGACCTGGTGTCGCACCGGTATGTTCCCCATCCTCCAGAACCTGCTCGCCATTGACGAACACGTGCCGCACCCCGGTTGCGTATTGCAACGGTTCTTCAAACGTCGCGTGATCCTCGACCCTGGCCGGATCGAAAACCACGACGTCCGCGAAATAACCAGCCGTCAGTTGACCGCGTTCACGGATCCCGAGATTGGTCGCCGGCAGCGAAGTCATTTTTCGAATGCCATCCTGCAGCGTGATTACTCTCTCATCGCGCGCGTACTTGCCAAGCACGCGGGCAAACGTACCGTAGGCGCGCGGGTGGGTACTTGAGTTGAGGAAGACGCCCTCGGGCGCCGAGGCTTCAGCGTCCGACCCGAAACTCACCCAGGGCTGCGCCACGGTCTTGGCCACGTTTTCTTCCGACATCAGGAAGTAGACGGTCGACACTCGACTCCTGTCTTCGATAACGAGGTCGATGGCGGTATCCGCCGGCGACGTACCACGCAGTTCCGAAACCTCCGCCAGGGTCTTGCCTATCAGGTGCCGGAGGTCCGGATTCCGAAAGCCGATAAACAACACGCCATCCGGCCCGGCATGCAGTCCGAGGTTCTCCCAGTCGGTGTCCTCGGACATCATTTCTTCTTTGACGCGGGCCCGGATCTCGGGGTCTTCGAGTCGTGCAAACCAGGCCTCGTCGCCTCCCTCCTGTACCCAGAGCGGCATCGACGCATCAAGTCCCGTCGCGCCGGCCGTATACGTGTACATATCCGCCGTAATGGCGAGCCCCTCCGCTCGAGCGGCTTCAACGAGTGCGAACACCTTTTCCAACTTGTGCCAGTTGGAGCGACCGCCCGCTTTCAGGTGATAAATCTCGGCTGGTGCGCCCGTTACACGCGCGATATGTATCAGCTCCTCGACACTCTCCTCGAGCCTGTTTCCCTCAGACCGTATGTGCGAGATGTAGCGCCCATCGAACTCTGCGGCAGCCGCGACCAGTGCAACCAACTCATTGGTGTCGGCAAAATTGCCGGGGGCGTAGATCAGGGAGGAACCGACCCCTATCGCGCCCTCGCGCATCGCGAGACGCACGTGATCCTGCATGCGCGCAAGCTGCTCCTCGCTCGCCTTCACGTTGTCGAACCCTACTTCCATGATGCGCAGCGTCGCGGCACCAACGTACGATGCAACGTTGGGCGAGATTCCCTTGTCCTCGAGAAACTCGAGATAGCCGCCGAGCGTCGACCAGGAAATATCGTACTGGATATCCGATTGCTGCGACTTCATAAGGGCCCGCAATTCGTCGTTGAGCGGGCCCATCGACCAGCCTTCGCCCATCACCTCGAGCGTCACGCCTTGCTTGATATCGCTCATTCCGCGACCGTCTTCGATCAACGATTCGGTGGCCCATGACAGCATGTTGATGAAGCCTGGCGAAACAGCCAGACCCGTGGCATCGACGTCTTTGCCGGCGGTCGCCGACGACAGGTCGCCGATCTTCGCAATGCGCTCGCCATGCAGAGCAACATCCGCTTTGACGGGCGCGCCGCCTAAACCATCGTAGACGTCACCGCCGCGAATGATGACATCGAAATGCTCGGGCGGCTGCGGTGCACCGCAGGCCGCGAAAAGAATCGCCGCAAAACCCGTGTAAATGCCATTTCTTATTGTTCTTTTCATTGGGCCACCCTTTGAGTCTGTGTTGCGTCGCTCGACTTTGCGGTTTGGGGTCAATTCCTGTCAAATGAAGAGATGTTTCCCGAGCCAGCATTCGTTGACGTCAACGGCCTGAAGATGGCGGTTCACGAACAGGGTGACGGGGCTCCCGTTGTTCTGCTCCATGGCTTCCCGGAGCTCGCTTACTCGTGGCGGCACCAGTTGCCAGCCCTCGCTGCCGCGGGTTTTCGCGCCATCGCCCCGGACCAGCGCGGCTACGGCCGGACCACAGGACCCGCGGACGTTGCCGACTGTCGCATGCAACAGCTCATCGCCGATGTCCATGGCTTGCTCGATGCGCTCGGGCTCGAGACCGCGACATTCATCGGACACGACTGGGGCGCGCTCGTGCTGTGGAACATGGCCATGCTGGCGCCCGAGCGTATCGACAGGCTGGTCATCCTTAATATTCCACACTTCCCCCGCCTACCGGTCGACCCTGTCGGCATCATGCGCGAGCGCTTTGGCGAGGATTTCTACATCGTCAACTTCCAGGATTCCGACGAGGCTGACCGGGTGTTCGGCGCCGATCCGCGTCATTTCATCAACCGGATGATGCGCAAGAACCAGCTCACGCGGGAACAGTTCGAGAAGCTGCCGCCGCAGTACCAGGTCGTGAGCCTGCTGCGGCAGACGCTCAGCGAGCAGGCGAGCGGCAATGCTCTGCTGGACGATGAGGAACTCGACTATTACGCCGCGCGGTTCGCGCAGTCAGGTTTCACGGGGCCGATCAACTGGTATCGAAACTGGACGCGTAACTGGGAACAGCTCGAGGGCATCAGCCAGGAAATCGATATCCCGACCTTGTTCCTGGGCGCGAGCAACGACGTGCTGATCGGCCTGCAGCATATCGAAGGGATGAAACCCCTGGTGAAGGACCTGACCGTTCACATGCTGGATTGCGGCCACTGGACCCAGCAGGAAAAACCCGACGAGGTGAATCGCCTGGTTCTGGAGTGGTTAGCGCGACCCTAGTGAACGGCGGGTGACACCAGCGAGTCGACTCCCTCACCGAACATCCCGCGATCGAACGCGCCGATCAACGCATCGGTCGGCTGGGCGCCAACTACCAGCAACCGCCGGTTGATCAGGAAGCCCGGCGCGCCGAGCAGACCTGAGCTGCGTACCTGTGCCTCGCGCGTGGCGACGATTTGCCGAATGCGATCATTGCCGATCGCCTCGCCGGTCTCTTTCGGCGAAATCCCATGCGCGTTGGCGATGTCGATGAGCACGCCGCGCTCTCCGATGTTGCTGCCGTCTTCAAAGAATGCGGACATCAGGTGGTCCGCCAGTGCCGCCTGGTCAGCGCCGAGCGTCTCGGCATGTTGCATGAGCTGGTGGATTGGCAGCGTGCTGGGTACGTGCTCTATTCTGTCGAAACGGAACTGCACGCCGGACGCCTTGCCCTCTTGTGCGAGATGCTCCAGCACCGGCTCGACGTTCGCGGGACTGCCGAAGCGCCGCGTCAGGTAGACATCGAACGGCTGGCCTTCGGGCGGTATATCCGGGTTGAGCTGGAACGGACTCCAGCTGACGTCGAAGGGGCCCTGCACCGCCTTGAGCGCCTCATCCAGGCGCCGCTTGCCAAGAAAGCAGAACGGGCAGACGAAATCCGCAATCACGTCGACATGCAGGGCCGCCATAACGGCTACCTGGTCCTTACTGCGGACGATGTTGGAAAGTGTCTCGCTCATGTGCTCGATCCTCTTGGCATACGACCATAGTTTGGGGGCCGATTACGTGATATCAACCGTAACCGCTGCCGCTTGAACCGGCGCTGAATGGCGAAAGGAGTCCGAGCGATCTACAGATCTCGCAGCGCCTGCAACCCCCTGGTCCACGCCAGGTAAGCCATACTGCCCGAAATCACGAAATTGACGATCTCCTGATACGTCACGAAAGCCACATTTTCCTCGAAGATCGCGTCAGTTGGGATCAATACGCGTAGCGCCATGCTGAATATCAGCGCGATGAGCGTGACCAGTGACTCGAAGGTCCCGATCAGGGTGGTCCAGGCCGGACGCCAGATCATCAGGCCCAGGCACGTAAAACAGATTGCGTAGTACGCCAGCCTGGCCGCCGGGAGTGACTCGAGAAACGCCACACGCACGTTCACGCCCCCAAGATAGTCGAGAAGCAGGAACACCACGGTCGCGGCGTAGTACCAGGGCAGGATGCGCGTTGCACTCATGTGCAATATTCTTCGCCTTTGTCCGGTCTTTCTCAAGAGACTATCGCAGAAGGGAGTTCCTGTGCTGATCAAGAAACCGTCCGATATCCGGCCGTCCGAGATTACGAGTCGCGAGAATTATCTGAATCGCCGTGATTTCATTCGCGCCGGGGCAATTGCCGGCGGCGCATTGCTGGCGCCTGGCGCGCTGGCTGCTGTCGTGCCGGAAGCACGGCGCGCAAAGCTGGCCGGGGTCATCGCAAGCCCCTACAGCACCGATGAAACCCCGAACAGCTACGACGACATTACGACGTACAACAACTTCTACGAGTTCGGGACCGGCAAGGGAGACCCGGTTGTGTACGCCCGCAACTTCAAGCCCCGCCCCTGGACCATCACGGTGGAAGGCGAAGCAGACAAAACGGGCACGTTCGATTTCGACGACTTCATGAAGCCCTTCGACCTCGAGGAACGCATTTATCGCCTGCGCTGCGTCGAGGCCTGGTCAATGGTCATTCCCTGGGTTGGCATCTCGCTGGCGGACGTCGTCAAGCATCTGCAGCCAACGTCCAGGGCAAAATATATTGCGTTCGAAACCCTGAACGACCCCGAGCGCATGCCGGGCGTTCGCCGCCGCGTGCTGGACTGGCCCTACCGCGAGGGACTGACGATCGAGGAGGCCACGAACCCGCTCCCCATACTGGCTGTCGGTCTGTACGGTGAAGTGTTGCCCAATCAGAATGGCGCACCGATCCGGCTTGTCGTTCCATGGAAGTATGGCTTCAAGAGTATCAAGAGCATCGTCAAGATCCGTTTCACCGAACGCCAGCCGAAGACCAGCTGGAATATGTCGCAGCCACGCGAGTACGGTTTCTACGCCAACGTGAACCCCGAGGTCGACCACCCACGCTGGAGCCAGGCGCGCGAGCGGCGCATCGGCGCCAGTGTGTTCGCCAGCAAGCAACCTACGCTGATGTTCAACGGCTACGGAGACGAGGTCGCGCACCTCTACAAGGGCCTCGACCTGCGACGTAACTTCTAGGCGTCACTTGGACACACTCAGGCAGATTCGGCTTATCTGGAAGCCGGCGGTATTCGCCGCCTGCCTGTTGCCGTTCGCGCTGGCCGTTGGCGATGCCTTCGAGATCACCGGTCACCTTGGCGCGAACCCGATCGAAGAAATCCTGGACCGTTTCGGCAACTGGTCGCTGCGCTTCATCCTGGTAACACTCGCGGTCACGCCGTTGCGCCGGCTTACGGGATGGAACTGGCTGGCACGCTTCCGGCGCATGTTCGGCCTGTTCACTTTCTTCTATGTGCTGATGCACTTCTTGACCTGGCTCGTGCTCGACCAGGGCCTGTTGATGTCGGCGATCGTCGAGGACCTGGTCAAACGGCCCTTCATAACGATCGGTTTTGCAGCCCTGCTGCTGCTTACGGCCCTCGCCGCGACCTCGACGGCCGCGATGCGCCGCCGCATGGGGCGACGTTGGCAGTTGCTGCACAACCTTGTCTACGTGATCGCCATCCTGGGCGTCTGGCATTACTGGTGGCAGGTAAAAAAGGACATCTCGGAGCCGCTCATTTACGCGGCGATACTCGCCGTCCTGCTCGGCGCGCGGCTCTGGTGGGCATTGCGGCGGCCCAAATAAAAACCGGGGCGGCCGCAGCCGTCCCGGTAATCACAACACAGTTACTTCGTCAGGCAACTTTCACTGTGTGTCGTTCCGCCACACGGATCTTTGGAAGCGTGACCGTCAGGATTCCTTCCTTAAGCTCGGCGTGGATGTTTTCATGATCCACTTCAACCGGCAGGCTCACCGTTCTCACAAGTTTGCCGTAGCCGAGTTCGTGCCGATAGAAGTCTTCCTTCTCGTCTTCTTCCTCGAACTCCCTCTCAGCCTCGATCATCAGGCGGTCGCCCAAGATCGTGACTTCAACGTCGTCTTTCTCGACGCCAGGCAGTTCTGCACGGACCAAGAGCTCTTTGTCGCGGTCGACGACGTCCAAACGGAATGCCCGTTCATAGTTGACGCTCATCGGCCACCTCGTTCCAAAGGGCTCAAACGTCTCCATCCAGCGGCGTGGTGGGAAGTCCTCGAAGAACTCCTCCATGCTGTGGGTGAGAGGCGCAGTCCGTGTTACGTCAATAGCCCTTTTGCGGGGCTCGAGTTTGCGCAGGATTGACATAGACTCACCTCCTTCCCTTACAACACTGGCGATCCTCTGCCAGCACATCACTTATATACCGTCTACGGGAAGTGACAATTCGGGATTTTGCTCATTGACAGGTATTGGCCGGTTCCGCCGTTTCCTCGATCGGCTTGACGGACACCAGGTCGGCGCCGCGCCGACTCGCCGACAAGACCGTGAGGCGATGTGCGTACCAGTCAATCGTGTCTCCCTGCCGGGGAATGCGACCGAGCGGTTTCAGACAGGAGCCCACCGACTGTCGATATGTCGAAGTCACCCCTGACATGGATGTCCAGTATGCGACAGATCCGGTGCAGCTCGGCGGTGCCGAATGCACTGACGGAGCCATCCGGATGCCGCCAGATATCTTCACTCGGCAGGTCCGACTCGTCGAAAATATCGCCCACGACTTCCTCGAGGACATCTTCGAGCGTGACTATGCCCTGGATGTCTCCGTACTCGTCAACGACCACTGCCATGTGGCGGCGCCTCTCCCGAAACGTGCGCAGCAGTGAGTCCAGGGCCACTGATTCCGGTACCACGATCGCGTCGTGCACGAGCGTTTCCCATTTGATGGTTTCCCCGGCCGAATCGACGAGTTGCGAAAGAACCTCCTTCGCGAACACGACGCCGACGATCTCTTCGAGATCACCGCTCGATGAGTACGGAAAGCGACTGAAGCCAGATTCCCGGATCGTTTTTTTAACGTCGTCCGGCGAGTCATCGTGTGACAGGAATACGACGTTTTGCCGCGGGACCATCACGTTACTCGCTGACAGCCTGCGCAGCTCGGAGACGCCGACGATCATTTCCGCCGTGTGCTTGCCGACGACGCCTTCGCTGTGACCGATGGTGGCAAGCAGACGAATTTCATCGAGCGATGTAACTGGCCCCGACTTGTCGCTGCGCAGGGACCGCGACAGAGCTTCGCTTGCGAGCACGAGTGGCCGCAGGACGACGGTGAGCGCGCGGATGCCGTAGGCGACTGGTTTGGCGAGCTGGCGCGCATGCGCGACGCCCAGCGTCTTCGGCACGATTTCCGTGAACAGCAGAACGACGACGGTGAAGACGATGGTGAATACCCAGAGCGATTCGGGGCTGAACGCGTCTGCGTAGCTCGCACCGGCAATCGCCGTACCGATGGTATGCGCGGCCGTATTCGTGATCAGGATCGCCGAAATCGGGACGTCGATGCGATCCTTGAATGCTTTGAGAATTCGTCCCGAGCTCCGACCTTGCCGCGCCAGCATTTCAACCTGGGCGTGATTCAGCGACAAGAGCACTGATTCGAATATCGAGCACATGAACGAGACGATGAGTGCGACGGAAACCGCGACGACGAAGACCTGCATGAAATCACCTCCTGCGCGTATTCTAGCGTGACCTGGGGCCGTGAGGCGCCTGCATGGAAATTGCTACTGGTTGGCAGGATCAGCTCGGGACCGCCGAAAAGCAAAACACCGACCCACGATTGACCCGGATCACCGGCGAACAAAAAAAGGCCCGGCAAATGCCGGGCCTTTCTTGGTCTTCCTGATGGAAGCAAGGGCCTACATCATGCCGCCCATGCCACCCATGCCGCCCATGTCCGGCATTGCCGGACCACCCGCGTTGTCCTGCGGTGCGTCAGCGACCATGGCTTCGGTCGTCAGCAGCAGGCCGGAAACGCTGGCAGCGTTCTGCAGCGCGTAACGCGTCACCTTGGTCGGATCCAGGATGCCGGCTTCGATCATGTCACCGTATTCACCCGTGGCCGCGTTGTAACCGAAATTGCCCTTGCCCTCGGCAACGGCGTTCAATACAACACTTGCGTCGCCGCCCGCATTGCGAACGATCTGGCGCAGGGGCTCTTCGACGGCGCGCTTCAGGATGCCGATACCAACGTTCTGGTCGTCGTTGTCACCCTTGAGCTTGCCGATGCTGGCTACGGCACGGATGAACGCGACACCACCGCCAGGAACAACGCCTTCCTCAACAGCGGCGCGCGTGGCGTGCAGCGCGTCTTCAACGCGTGCTTTCTTTTCCTTCATCTCGACTTCAGTTGCGGCGCCAACCTTGATGACGGCAACACCGCCAGACAGCTTGGCAACACGCTCCTGCAGCTTCTCTTTGTCGTAGTCCGACGAAGAGTCCGCAATTTCAGCATTGATCTGATCTACGCGACCCTTGATGTCAGCTGCTTTGCCTGCACCATCGATGATCGTCGTGGCTTCCTTCGTGATCTGGATCTTCTTGGCCTCGCCAAGATCGTCGATCGTCGCTTTTTCGAGCGAGAGACCGACTTCTTCCGAAATCACCTGGCCGCCCGTCAGAACAGCGATGTCCTGCAGCATGGCCTTGCGGCGATCGCCGAAGCCCGGAGCCTTGACAGCAGCAACCTTGACGATACCGCGGATGTTGTTAACAACCAGCGTAGCAAGTGCTTCGCCTTCAACGTCTTCCGAGATGATCAACAATGGGCGGCCGGCTTTGGCGACGCTTTCGAGGACCGGCAGCAGGTCGCGGATGTTCGAGATCTTCTTGTCGTACAACAGGATCAACGGATTCTCGTGTTCAACCTGCTGGCTGTTGGCGTCGTTGATGAAGTAAGGCGACAGGTAGCCGCGATCGAACTGCATGCCTTCGACGACGTCCAGTTCGTTGGCCAGACCCGACCCTTCTTCAACCGTGATTACGCCTTCTTTGCCAACCTTTTGCATGGCATCGGAGATGATCTCGCCGATCTCCTTGTCCGAGTTGGCGGAAATGCTGCCAACCTGTGCAATTGCATTGTGGTCTTCACAAGGCTTCGACAGTTTCTCCAGCTCGGCGACGATGGCAGCAGATGCCTTGTCGATGCCGCGCTTGAGGTCCATCGGGTTCATGCCGGCAGCGACCGACTTCAGTCCTTCGCGCAGGATTGCCTGGGCGAGAACCGTCGCTGTGGTCGTACCGTCACCAGCAACATCGGACGTCTGGGAAGCGACTTCCTTGACCATCTGTGCGCCCATGTTCTCAAACTTGTCTTCGAGCTCGATTTCCTTGGCAACCGATACACCGTCTTTGGTGACGGTCGGTGCGCCAAAGCTCTTGTCGAGCACGACGTTGCGGCCTTTGGGACCCAGGGTCACCTTAACCGCATTGGCGAGGACGTTGACACCAGCAAACATCTTCTGGCGAGCGTCATCGCTAAAACGTACTTCTTTAGCAGCCATGTCTATATTTCCTCTTTAACCTTCGATGACTGCCATGATGTCGTCTTCCTTCATCACGAGCAGTTCTTCACCTTCAACTTTGACTTCGGTACCGGCGTACTTGCCGAACAGAACCTTGTCTCCAACCTTTACATCCAGAGCGCGAACTTCGCCGTTCTCAAGGATTTTGCCGTTACCGGCAGCAATGACCTCGCCCTTGATGGGCTTTTCAGCCGCGGCGTCTGGAATGACGATTCCGCCGGGGGACCTGCGCTCTTCTTCCATGCGCTTAACGATGACCCGGTCATGAAGCGGACGCATCTTCATGGTGCTTTTCTCCTATAAACTATTGATTTAAAACCGTATTTTGTCGGCTTTTGGACCACGTGCAATTAGCACTCGGCCACAAGGAGTGCTAATAATAGGCATCCGCTGACGTTTTTCAAGCACAATCCCCAACGAAACTTTAATCTCGAGCCGAAATCGAAGAATTGCTATGAACAAGCTCGCCACAACCCTTGCCACCCTGGCAGCGCTACTTACCGGCTCGACGGGCTGCGCCGAGACCGAGACACCCTCGCCCGCCGTCCTGCCGGAAACCTCGAGCCCGGCCAGCGTCTTTTCGCCCATGGGAAGCGACGAACCCCTTCCCGTGGACCAGGTATTTATCCCGGACGCCCACAGCGAGGACGGCAAGCTCCTGTTCAGAATCCAGATGCTCCCTGGTTACTACCTCTACAAAGACAAGATAGAGGTGCGTTCGCTGGACGATGCGATAAGCCTCGATGAGCAGTTTTTCATCGAGGAATGGAGTCGCAGTGAGATCGTGGTGGACGAGTGGTTCGGAGAACAGGAGGTTTTCTTCGATGAAGCGCACGGCGGCGCACGCATGCAACAGCACTCACCCGGCACGCGCTCACTCGAGATCGAGCTGTCCTACCAGGGCTGCAAGAAAGACGGCCTCTGCTACCTGCCCAAGGCAAAAGTGCTAAGCGTTGATGTCCCGGCTCAGCTAGAATCCCCGGCTGAAACTTCGGAGTAGATACGTGTCCCGCATTTTCCTGATCTTTTGCGCCGCCCTGGTGGCCCTGATGGCCGGCGCGCTTTTTTATGCGGCGCGTATCCCTACCGAGATTGCCCTCGAGCAGGCGGCACCGCAACCGACAGCGCCAAACGCAATGACCCACCCGGCTTTCACCCTGCCTGACCTCGAAGGCAAAGACCGGGCGTTCACAGAGTGGGACGGCAAGCACCGGCTGATCAATTTCTGGGCCACGTGGTGTGCGCCTTGCCGCCGCGAAATTCCCTTACTCAAGGCGTTCCAGGAAGAACACGGTGAGGCCGGCTTCCAGATTCTCGGTATCGCAGTCGACTATCCGGACATGGTGCTGCCCTTCGCCGAAGAGGCCGAGTTCAATTACCCGATTCTCACGGGGCAGCAGGATGCCATGGCGGTTGCCGAGTCGTCCGGCATCGAGTTCATCGGTATGCCGTTCACGATGATCGTGGCAAGAGACGGCGAACTGGTCGGTGCGTACCTCGGCGAACTGCATCAAAGCCACCTCGACGACATCGTCACGATCCTGACGCGCCTCGACAACGGCGAACTCAGCAAGCAGGAAGCCAGCGGCGCACTCGACCTCCTCTAGCATTTAACAGGTGCCAGTCACCCTATTTCCGGAAATAGGGTGACTGGCACCTAATTAGTGCGCAAAAATCGAAAAAAGGGGTTAGAATTGCGGCCATCTTCGGCAAAATAGCAATTATAAAAATAATGTCCGATTTCCTGCTCTTGAACGGCCCTAACTTGAACCTGCTGGGCTCTCGCGAACCCGAGGTCTATGGTGCCGATCGGCTCGAGGACATCGAGGAGCGTTGCGTCAGCGTTGCCGAATCGCATGGACACTCGCTGGTCGCTTTCCAGAGCAATGCCGAGCATGAACTCATCGACCGCGTCCAGCAGGCTGCGCGCGACGGGGTCGCCTTCATCATCCTGAATCCGGGCGCGTTTACGCACACGAGTATCGCGTTACGTGATGCGCTGCTCGCGGTTCAGATTCCGTTTATCGAGATTCACCTTAGCAATACGTTTGCACGGGAGGAGTTTCGGCATAACAGCTACTTCAGCGACGTCGCGAGTAGCTGCCTGTTTGGGTTTGGGGCATACGGCTACGAACTCGCGGTGCAGGCCGCGAGCCAGTACGTCGCGACAGCCGGGGGCTAAAGATGGATATCAGAAAAGTAAAAAAGCTAATCGAGTTGCTGGATGAGTCCGGTATCGCCGAGATCGAGATTACCGAAGGAGAGGAATCGGTAAGAATCAGTCGCTACTCGGCGCACGCGCCGGCTGCAGCGCCTGCTGTTGCCGCCGCCGCGGCCCCGGTTGCCGCGCCGGCTGCCGCACCGCCACCGACCCCCGCAGAGGTTATTGACGAGGATGGCTACGAAGTCACCGCGCCGATGGTCGGCACCTACTACGCCGCCTCATCACCCGGCGCTGCTCCCTACGTCCAGGTTGGCGACCGGGTGAGCGAGGGCGACACGCTTTGCATTATCGAAGCCATGAAGATGATGAACCAGATCGAGGCCGACGTCGCCGGCGTCGTCAAGTCGATTCGAATCCAGAATGGCGAGCCCGTCGAATTCGGACAAGTACTGTTCGTGATTGACCAACGCCAGGGCGACTAAGCGAGTCCGCTAACATGTTGGAAAAAATTGTAATTGCCAATCGCGGCGAGATCGCGCTTCGTATATTGCGTGCCTGCCGCGAGATGGGCATCAAGACCGTCGCCGTTCACTCGACCGCGGACAATAATCTGAAGCATGTCTTGCTGGCCGATGAGACGGTTTGTATCGGACCACCGCAGTCGAGCGCGAGCTACCTCAACATGCCCGCGATCATCAGCGCGGCGGAGGTGACCGACGCCACCGGGATTCACCCGGGCTACGGCTTTCTCTCCGAGAACGCGGACTTCGCGGAACGCTGCGAATCGAGTGGCTTCACGTTCATCGGGCCCAAGGCGGACTCGATTCGCCTCATGGGCGACAAGGTATCCGCCATCAGGGCCATGAAAAAGGCCGGCGTCCCCTGCGTGCCCGGGTCGGACGGCCCACTCGGTGACAATCCGGACGAGAACATGCGCCTTGCCCGCGACATCGGCTACCCGATCATTATCAAGGCATCGGGCGGTGGCGGCGGCCGCGGCATGCGCGTTGTGCATGCAGAGGCATCGCTGATCGCCGCGATCACGGTGACCAAGGCCGAAGCGCGGGCCGCGTTCGGCAACGATGTCGTGTACATGGAGAAGTACCTCGAGAAACCACGTCACATCGAGTTCCAGGTTCTCGCGGACACGCATGGCAACGCCATCCACCTCGGTGAACGCGACTGTTCCATGCAGCGTCGCCACCAGAAAGTTATCGAGGAGGCGCCCGCGCCGGGGATCACCGAAGAGCAGCGCAAGCGGATCGGTGAGCGCTGCGTCAACGCATGCCTCGAGATCGGCTATCGCAGCGCCGGTACGTTCGAATTCCTGTACGAGAACGACGAGTTCTACTTCATCGAGATGAATACGCGGCTGCAGGTCGAACACCCGGTCACCGAGATGATTACCGGCGTCGACATCGTTCGCGAACAGCTCCGCATTGCGAGCGGCGAGGAACTCAGGATCCGGCAGGACGACGTCAAGATCCTGGGCCACGCAATCGAGTGCCGAATCAATGCCGAGGACCCGAAGACCTTTATGCCCTCGCCCGGGCTCGTCACGCTGTGGCATTCACCGGGTGGCCCCGGAATTCGCATGGAAAGCCATGTTTACAGCGGCTACAAGGTACCGCCTTACTACGACTCGATGATCGGCAAGCTGATCGCCCATGGCGAAACCCGAGACGCCGCCTTCGCGCGCATGAGAAACGCGCTGTCGGAAATCGTCATAGAAGGCATCAAGACCAACGTGCCGCTACACCAGGAGATCTTCCAGCATGCAGCTTTCCAGGCCGGCGGAACCGATATCCATTACCTCGAGAAACGTCTCGGGCTGAAGTAACGGAGCACGACAACGGTGCAATGGCGACAGTTCGTCATGGATCTGGACGCACTGGACCCGGCCATCGTTGAGGAGATCTTCTCGCGGCTCGGCGCGTGTTCGGTCACCTTGTCCGATGCGGGCGATGACCCGGTACTCGAACCGGGCCCCGGTGAAACCCCCTTGTGGTCGAACACCCGGATCACCGGCCTTTTCTCCGGCGAGACGGACATGGACGTTTTCCGCGCGGCGCTCGTCACAGCGCTCGGTATCGAGCAACTCCCCGAGTATCACGTCGAAGAGCTGGCCGATCGCGATTGGGAACGAGAGTGGCTCAAGGACTTCGGCGCGATGCAGTTTGGCCGGCGCCTCTGGATCTGCCCAACGAGCCAGCGCGTCGACGTGCCTGATGCCGTCGTCGTAAAACTCGATCCGGGGCTCGCCTTCGGCACCGGCACCCACCCGACCACGGCGATGTGCCTCGAGTGGCTCGACAGCGTCGATCTCGCGGGAAAAACCCTGCTCGACTATGGCTGCGGCTCGGGCATTCTCGCCATCGCCGCCCTCAAGCTGGGCTGCACCAGGGCCACCGGCATGGACATCGACCCGCAGGCCGTCACGGCGACGCGCCGGAACGCCGCAGACAATGGGATTGGCGAGGCGCTGTCCGTGACAGGCAGCCCGGACGGCATACAGGGCGAATTCGATGTCGTCGTGGCGAATATTCTCGCCGGACCGCTTGTCCAGTTTGCCGATTGCATCACATCTCTGCTTGCAGGGGGCGGTATGCTTGCGTTGTCGGGCGTATTATGTGAACAAGCCGACGAAGTAATGCAGGCTTACGAGCCCTGGATCGAGTTCGATGAGCCCGCATTCAGGGAGCAGGACGGCCAGACGTGGTCACGACTGACAGGTTGGAAACGGTAGAAAAATCAGATGTATACGCAATGCCCAGATTGCAGCATCGCTTTTCGAGTGACTGCGGAAGTACTGAAGCAGGCCGCCGGCAAGGTCCGCTGCGGCGGCTGCGGCAATGCGTTCAATGCCCTCTTGTACCTTTCTGAGTCGCTGCCCGAGCGGGCCGCGGCCAAGGAAGCCGACGCGGCGTTGCCCGAACTCAAACCCGAGACCGTGCCGGACGACGGGCTGCCCAAGTCGATCTCAGCGGAACAGAGCGCTGCGCTGTTAAAGACGCTCGACGAACTCGCCGGATCCGATATTCGCATCGAGGACACGGGCGTCGAATGGCGTGTGCTCGACGATGACGAGATCGGTACGGCTGCCAGCGACGACGTTGCTGGCGGGGAATTGGTCATCGACGAAATTCTCGACGAGTCGCCAACACCTGTGGATCAGTTCCTTACCGAGACACCGGCCATCGTCGACTCGCCGGAGATCTTTGAGGAGCAGCCGCTCGAGTTCTCACGCACGTCGGTCGACGAATTGCGCTTCGACGACAACACGCCGCTGCCGGAGGATTTCGACGTCTCCGATGACGGCTACGTGGAAGGCGACTTCACAGCCGACACGCTGGCCAGGCAGGCGGTCGACGAGGACGTTGACGTCGTCATCCCCGAGGATCCGCAGGTCGATCTGGAGCTCAGTGAGCCTGGCGAATGGACGGATATTCTCGGCGAGTTCGAAGATCTGGCAGAAGTGGTCGCCGCGCCCGTTAAGGAAGAACCGAACGATTCGGCGCAGCCAGAGCCTGAGCCCGAGCTTAAAGCCGACATTGACGCCGAACTCGACACACTCGAGGTTCCGACCGACGACGACAACATTGACGTACCGCTCGACATGGACTCGCAGTTTGCCTTGCAGGCCGAGGCCATGGGCATCGACCTGAGCGGGATGCACGCGACCCCGGACACAAAAGAGGACGCTCCGATCGAGGATGAGGTGGACCTTGACGCACTGCTCCGGGGAAGCGAAGCCGGGAATCTCGAACTTGAAGACCTGCTGGACGAAGAACTCGTCGATGAGTTCGAAGACGAGGAACCCGAGGTCTCGTCGGACGAGGCGACGCAACTTGAGCTGATAGACGACGAGCCCGAGCACGAACTCGACGAGCCGGACGACCTCGATGAAGCCGATGCGTTTGACGACCTCGATGAACTCGAGGACCTCGGCGAACTCGAGGGGCTGGAGGAGCTTGACGATCTCGATGACCTCGAGGACCTCGGCGAACTCGAGGGGCTGGAGGAACTCGACGACCTCGATGAAGAGACAGACGACGAGCCCGCCTCGGGAGGGCACTACATTCCCCCCATGACCGAGGAAGAGCAGACGATCAACATGCAAATTGATCAGGACCTGCTGGCGCTCGCCGTCGAAGACGAACACGGATTCGCATCCACCATCATCATCCCCGGGGACGCGGCCGACGCAAGACTCACCGATGGGCCGGATGACGAGAACATACCGGAAAGCTTCAAGGACACCGGCGCCGGCTTCGAGACGATCATCATGGAGGGCGAGGCATTCCGCTCATTCGAGAATCTCGACGGGCACGAAGCCGACAAGCAGGAGGTCGACAAGGCGGCCGCAGCGATTCTTGCAGGTGTCGACGCCGCGGAGAAAGAAGCGCAGCCAGCCAGTCCGTCGCGGCAAGTCCACTATGGCGTGATCGGCGGAATAATCGCGCTCCTCTTGCTGCTCGCCGCACAATACGTACACCAGTCGCGTGAGACGCTCGCAACGATCCCCGCCTTCAATAATGCTGTCGGCCCCTTGTATCGGGCCATCGGCCAGCCGCTTTCCCCGGCCTGGGATATCACTGGCTGGCGCTTCGAGGTAGCCAAGGGCACCGAGGAAGAAGACGACAGCCTGACGATCTATTCGCGGCTCGGCAACCAGTCCGACAGCCCGCTGCCTTATCCACTGATCGGCATCTCCCTGACCGATCGTTTTGAAGAGACGATTGGCAGTCGTGTTCTCGACCCTGCTGACTACCTGCCCAACGACCTCGATCCCCGCAAGCTCGTGAAACCGGGCAATACCTTTGAGGCCGTGATCACGATCCCCACCCCGGCCGAAGCCACTGCCGGCTTCCGGCTCCGGGCCTGCTACCGTGCGACGGACGGCCTGCTGCGCTGCAAGGATGACGGCTTCAAGTAGGATGGCCGCGACGCTCCAGCCCCTGCGAATAGGCCCCTACACTCTCCCCAGCCCCTTCGTCCTCGCGCCGATGGCGGGCGTGACCGATGCGCCGTTTCGCCGCATTTGCCGCCGTTTCGGGGCCGGTATGACGACGTCGGAAATGACCACGGCCGACACAAGTCTCTGGCAGACACCGAAATCCCGGTTTCGTCTCGACCTCGACCTCGATGCCGAACCTGTCGCTGTGCAGATCGCCGGGTCGGAGCCGGACCAGCTCGCCATTGCCGCAAAGGCCTGCGTTCTGCGCGGCGCGCAGATCATCGACATCAACATGGGTTGCCCCGCGAAGAAGGTCTGCAACAAGGCCGCAGGTTCTGCCCTGCTGCGTGACGAAGCGCTCGTCGCGAACATACTTCACACCGTGGTCGCCGCCGTCGACGTTCCCGTTACCTTGAAGTTTCGTACCGGCTGGGACCGTGAGCATCGTAACGCTGTCCAGATCGGAAAGATCGCGGAGGACGCCGGTGTGCAGTCGCTCGCCGTGCATGGCCGAACGCGGGAGGATCGCTACAAGGGCGAGGCCGAATACGAGACGATCGCGCGCGTCAAGGAGGCCGTCGGCATCCCCGTGGTTGCCAATGGCGATATCACCACAGTGAAGAAGTCGCTTGAAGTTTTGCGCCTAACTGGCGCAGATGGCTTGATGATCGGCAGAGGCGCACAGGGGCGTCCTTGGATCTTTCGGGAGCTGGCCGCGGCGTTCGATCCCGCTGCGGAAAGTACGCAGCTAGAAAAAAATGAATTGCGTGATATTATGCTCGACCACCTGGACGAACTGCACCGGTTTTATGGGGAAACCACCGGGGTCCGGGTGGCCCGCAAACATCTGACCTGGTACTGCGAAAACCTGGAAGACGCCGGAGAATATCGGCATCAGGTGGTGCGTGTTGACAGCGCTTCGGAACAAATACGTTTAACGAAGCAGTACTTCTTGGGGATCGACCAACGTGGCACAGAACAAAATCAAGAAACTGAATTCCAACAAGAAACCACTCTGTAAACATACCGAAGATGCACTCGATCAGTATTTCGCGACGCTCAATGGCGATCGTCCCGGCGAGTTGTACGACCTCGTCATTGGCGAAGTAGAACGGCCATTGTTCAAGGCCGTTATGGATTTCACGCGCGGCAATCAAAGCCAGGCTGCCGGCATTCTCGGTATCAACCGCGGCACCCTGCGCAAGAAACTCAGAACGTATTCGATCATTCAGTAACCCTTCCCCAGGAATCATCATGTTCAATGTAAGACGCGCGCTGGTCAGTGTTTCTGACAAGCGCGGACTGGTCCCTTTTGTACAAGGCCTGGCCGAACTCGGCGTCGAAGTCCTTTCCACGGGCGGTACCTGCCGCCAGCTACGCGAAGCGGGCCTCGAAGTTATCGAGGTTTCCGAGAAAACCGGTTTCCCCGAGATCATGGACGGCCGCGTCAAGACGCTGCACCCGGTTATTCACGGCGGCCTGCTGGGCCGGCGTGGTACCGACGAGGCGGTCATGGATAAGCACGGCATAGAGCCCATCGACCTGTTGGTCGTCAACCTCTACCCCTTCGAACAAACCATCGCCCGCGAGGATGCGACGATCGCAGAGGCTATAGAAAACATCGATATCGGTGGACCGGCGATGATTCGGGCAGCCAGCAAGAATCACGACGGCGTTGCGGTCTGCGTCAGCCCGGACGATTACGACGCGGTGCTCGACAAGCTCAAGGGCGGCGGACTGGCGATAGAAGACCGGCGGCGCCTGGCCGCGAAAGCGTATGCACATACGGCCAGCTACGACACCGCGATTACGAAATACCTGTCGGCATCGCTGGGTGACGGCGTGCTGGGTGAGCGCTTCCTGTATGCGGGCAGCCTCTCCGAGAAACTTCGCTATGGCGAAAACCCGCACCAGGAGGCGGCGTTCTACGTCGACCAGCAGGCTGCACCCGGGTCGCTCGCGGCCGCCAGGCAGCTCCAGGGCAAGGCACTGTCGTACAACAACATTGCGGACAGCGACGCAGCGCTCGAATGCGTCAAGCAATTCGGGGAGCCGGCCTGTGTCATCGTCAAGCATGCCAACCCCTGTGGCGTCGCCGTCGCTGCGGACATCGGCGAGGCCTATGAAAAGGCCTTCAAAACCGACCCGACATCGGCGTTTGGCGGCATCATCGCTTTCAATCGCCCGTTGGACGGGGCCACCGCCATGGCGATTATCGACCGGCAGTTTGTCGAAGTGATCATCGCCCCGGAGATCACGGCGGACGCGGCAGAGGTTTGCTCGGCCAAGAAAAACGTGCGCGTCCTCGAGACGGGTGCCTTCGCTGGCGCTGCGGCAGGTTTTGACTTCAAGAAAGTGTCTGGCGGGTTACTGGTACAGACCAGCGATATGGGCGTCATCACGGCCAACGACCTGAAGGTCGTTACCGAGAAAGCACCGACTCCGCAGCAGATTCAGGACATGCTGTTTGCCTGGACGGTGGTGAAGTACGTCAAGTCCAACGCAATTATTTTCTGCAGGGACAACATGACGATCGGCGTTGGCGCCGGGCAGATGAGCCGCGTCTACTCGACGAAAATCGCTGCCATCAAGGCGGCCGACGAGGGCCTCAAGGTCAGCGGTTCGGTGATGGCGTCGGACGCGTTCTTCCCGTTCCGCGACGGCATCGATGCCGCGGCCGAGACCGGCATCGCTGCGATCATCCAGCCGGGCGGCTCAATGCGCGATGAAGAAGTCATCCAGGCGGCCAACGAGCACGGTCTGGCGATGGTCTTCACCGGCATGCGACACTTCCGTCACTGATGAATGTTCTGATTATTGGCTCCGGTGGCCGCGAGCATGCGCTCGCCTGGAAATGTGCGCAGTCACCGCGTGTCGACGAAGTCCTGGTCGCGCCGGGTAATGCGGGCACGGCGCGTGAAGACAAGGTCCGCAACGTGGACGCGCCGGCCGATGACATCGATGCGCTGCTAAGGCTTGCGCAGGCCGAAAACGTCGAGCTCACCATCGTCGGGCCCGAAGCGCCACTCGTTGCCGGTATCGTCGACCGCTTCAATGCGCTGGGGCTGCCCTGTTTCGGGCCGACCGCTGCCGCCGCCCAACTCGAAGGCTCGAAGGCCTTTACCAAGGACTTCCTGGCTCGTCACAACATCCCGACGGCCGACTACCGGAATTTCACGGAGCTCGACCGGGCACTTGCCTATATCCGCGAACAGGGCGCGCCTATCGTCATCAAGGCTGACGGCCTCGCCGCCGGCAAGGGCGTTATTGTTGCCATGACACTGGCAGAAGCCGAGCAGGCGGCAACGGACATGCTCGCGGGCGGGAGCTTTGGTGACGCCGGCGCCCGCATCGTCGTCGAGGAGTTCCTGGCGGGCGAGGAAGCGAGCTTCATCGTCATCACGGACGGCGACACGATCTTGCCAATGGCCACGTCCCAGGACCACAAGGCGCGCGATGAAGGCGACACCGGGCCGAACACCGGCGGCATGGGCGCCTACTCTCCGGCACCCGTCGTAACGCCGGAGATCGAGGCACGCATCATGGACGAGGTCATCCGCCCAACCCTTCAGGGTATGAAAGCCGACGGCAATCCCTACCTCGGTTTCCTGTACGCCGGTCTCATGATCATGGCGGACGGTACGCCCAAGGTCATCGAGTTCAATTGTCGTATGGGTGACCCGGAGACCCAGCCGATCATGGCCCGCCTCAAATCGGACCTGGTCGACATCTGCCTCTCGACGCTCGACGGCGAGCTGGCCGAACGCGAAGCGGTCTGGGACACACGAGCGGCGCTGGGTGTCGTCATGGCGGCAGGCGGCTATCCCGCGAGCTACGCCAGGGGCAAAGTCATCAGCGGTCTCGATACAGCCGACAGCAATACCCAGAAAGTATTTCACGCCGGCACGACAAGTGACGGCGACGCCGTGAAGACCAACGGCGGGCGCGTGCTCTGCGTCGTCGGCCTGGGCGATACGGTGGCCGATGCGGCACAGGATGCCTACGCCGCGGTGGACAAGATCGACTGGGAAGACGCTTACCTGCGACGTGATATCGGTCATCGCGCAATCGCGCGCGAGAACGCATAGACCGTGCTGACCACAACCGAGGCGCTCGACAGGGTCCTGGCGGCGATGCCGGAACTGCCGGTCGAGTCAGTGGCGCTGCAGGACGCACATGGCCGCGTACTTCGCCAGGTCGTCGCAGCGGAGCGTGACCAGCCCCCTTTTGATCGCGTCATGATGGATGGCATCGCGATCGCCCACCGTGACTTTGCGAACGGTACCCGGCGGTTTCCGGTGCAGTGCACGCAGATGGCCGGGGACCCGGCCGTTGAGCTGGCGCCCGGCAAAGCGATTGAAATCATGACAGGGGCGTCGCTGCCTGCGAACGCCGATTGCATCGTTCCGGTCGAGCGCATCACCGTAGACCAAGGTGTCGCGACCCTGGAGGACGGCTACGAGGCCGAAGCGGCCCAGTTCATTCACGCGCGAGCGTCCGATCACGCGGCGGGCAGCCGGCTGCTGGCTCCCGGCAGGCGCATCACGCCGCTCGATATTGCGGTCATCGCATCCGCCGGTATGACCAGCGTCGATGCCAGCCGGTCACCGGTCGTGCGCGTCATCTCGACGGGTAACGAACTGGTCGCAGCCGGTGAGAACATAGAGCCGCACCAGGTACGCTTGTCCAACGGTCCGGCAATTCGGGCGTTACTCGCCCGGCATGGCTATCCTGACTGCGAGCACGACCACCTCGTCGATGAACGTGCGCTGCTCAGGGAGCGCATCTCCGCGCATCTCGACGAGGCGGATGTTGTGATACTGAGCGGCGGCGTGTCGATGGGCAAAGCCGACTACGTGCCCGCCGTGTTGGCCGAGATTGGCGTCGAGGTCCGTTTCCACAGGATCAGCCAGCGGCCCGGAAAGCCGATGTGGTTTGGCACCGGCCCCGGCGGGCAGGCCGTCTTCGCCCTGCCCGGCAACCCCGTGTCAGCACTCGTTTGCTGCCGGCAGTATGTCATCCCGGCACTGGCGAAAGCCTCGGGCGCCCTGGCCGCTCCGCCCGAGTTTGCGTCCCTGGCGAGCGACGTCGCGTTCCAGCCGGACCTGACCTGTTTCCAGCCCGTACGCCTTGTCTCCAGTGCTGCCGGCCAGGTGCTCGCGATTCCCGTAAAGACCAATACATCGGGTGATTTCACGGCCCTGTCGGCGACGGACGGCTACGTGGAACTGCCTCGCGAGCAAAGCCTGTTCCCGGCCGGTACTTCTGTTTTTCTGTATCGGTGGTAATGTTCGGGACATGATCTCTTCGGCTGAAGCGCTGCAGCGTCTTCGCGACGGCAATCGCCGCTTTGTCGCCGGTGCGAGCAGCATTGACGATGCGCTCAGTGCTGCGCGCCGCGCCGAACTCGTCGACGGCCAGAACCCGTTCGCCGTCATCCTCGCATGCTCGGATTCGCGCGTACCTGTCGAACTCGTCTTCGACCAGGGGCTCGGCGACCTGTTCGTTATTCGCGTGGCCGGCAATATCGTTGCCCCGTCCCAGGTTGGCAGCGTCGAGTTTGCCGCTGCGAACCTCGGCGCCAAACTCGTGGTTGTACTCGGCCATAGCAATTGCGGCGTCGTCGACGCAACCCTGAAAGAGCTTGCGCAGGAGGAAGCGACGCGCTCGCCCAATCTGCGTTCCATCGTGGACCGCATTCGCCCCGCGCTCGAAGCCCTGGGCAATCCGTCGTTGCAGGACGCAGTCGTTGCCAACGTGCACCGTTCGGTTGACCGGCTGCGTCACGGGTCGACTATTCTCGAGAAACTCGTGGGCTCGGGCGAGCTCGTGATCGCGGGTGCCGAGTACACACTGGAAAGCGGCGTCGTGACCTTCCTGGACGCGCCGTGAGCACGGGATTGCCGCGACGACCTGCCCGTCTACGAGAAGAATATCGGCTGATCGGCGACCGGTTTTCCGACCGCAAAGCGTCTTAAGAGACAAGCGCAAATACAGGCGGTCAGGAGGACCGGCGGTCGTGCACATAGGTCATATCAACCTGTCCGCATCGCTGGACGAGACGAGTGAGCACTTCATTGTGCTGGTGGAGATGCTGCAGTCGCAGGGCCAGCATCAGCACCTCGTCGTCGGCAATCCCGAGCTCGCACGGCGCCTGCGCCGCCTTGACAGGGTTGCGGTTGCCCCCGTTGTTCGATCTCCGGTGTCCGCGTTTTGCCTGACACCCAGTCTCGATGTCGTGCACATTCACGACCCGGAGGCGGGGCAGGCGGGTCTGCTACTGACGCTGACGCGCTCGATCCCGTTCGTGTTGACGCACCGCGGTGCGCTGCCCGGCCGGAACCCGCTGACCCAGGCGATCTATCGCCGCGCCAGTCTCGTTGTCTGCCTTGACGACTCCGACCAGGCACTGCTGCGCCACTACGACCCGTCGATTTCGGTCGCTGTGCTGCCCGATATCACTCACGCCGGATCGGCCAGCGACCATCTGCGCATCTATCAGAATTCCCAGAGAATACCGATGGCGGGGAGCAGTGGCAGCCAGTAGTCCGGGCTGTGCTCGAGCACTGGATTGCCCGCGTCGTCCTCGTCGATATCCCAGTCGATACAGCACACGTTGCGACGATTCAGCGCATTGGAGACCTCGACGAATGCGGTCAGCGTACCTCGCCGCACATCGAACTTGCGACTCAAGCGCAGATCGAGACTGGCGAAGGTGGGCAAGCGTTGCGCGTTGCGGGGACCGGGTATGGCTGCGCCATTCTCATCCAGCGTCAGGCCTGTTGTGGGCCAGCCCGAGTGCACGCTTGCCGCGACCGAAAAATTCCACCCTTCGCGATGCCATCCAAGCCCGCCCTGGAAAGCGTGACGCTGGTCCCAGCTGCGCGGTACGTCGTGCCCGCCGATACGATCGGTCACTTTGGACCAGGTGTAGAACGCCCACCAGTTCCAGGAACCACGGACGCTGTCTGCAGACAGCTCCAGGCCTTGCGCGCGTGCGCGTGCCGGCTCGACACGTACCCGGTCCGGCTGCAGCTCGGGCATGATGCCGAGGGGGTCATAGAGATTCTCAAAGCGCGGCCGAAGATCCCGAATGTCTTTGTGGAATATCTCGGCCCGCACGGCAATGTTGTCGGCCACCAGCTGCTTGAGTCCGACAATGACATGGTCTGCGCGTTGTGCCGGCCAGAAATTCGCGATGCCGTCCTCGATTTGCAGCGACTGTATCGGTTGTGACTGGTGGTAGCGGCCGATGCTGACGCGCAGTTCACCGTTCTCCCAGGGCTGAAACATATAGCTGAGTCGGGGACTTAACTGGGAATCGGAGTTTTCCTCGGTATAGGTCTGGTCATCCCAACGCAGCCCCCACTCGAGTACGGATCGTTTGGTGAGCTTCCACCGGTCGGACACGTAGAGCGCGTAGCTGCCGCCCTCCGGATTTGCGGCCAGGGACCTGTCCAGGCTTGCCGGCTGATTCTCGTAGAGCGCCTGCAGGCCAAAGTATGCCGCCGAGGCATCGTAGCGATAGTTCGCGTCGCCGAAGGAGGCCTGAACACCCCACTGTACGCGGTGATCGTTCGAGGGCTTCCACACCCAGTCCTGTTTGACGGAGAACTGGTCGACGTCGCGATCGTCGGTGACATCCGCGATCATCTTTTCCGGATCGTTCGCCGTCCCGCGCCGCCGATTCGAATAGTTGGTTAGCGACAGGACCGTCGTGCTGGCCAGCGTTGACGACCAGTCGCTGTCGAGTCGCAACCATAGCTGTGCGTTTTTCGTGCTGCTGACGACCTGCTCACGTTCTTCCGGATCCGTTTCGAGGACAAGTTCGACCTGGTCGTCGGCATACAGGGCATTTGCCGACAGGCGCTGGTTCGGGGACAGCTCGATCGCGTATTCGCCAAACACGTCGAAGTACGAGGGTTGACCGAACCTGGGATCGATCACGAGGTCGAGGTTGCCCCGGCGCGCCGAGAACACCCAGTTGCGTCCGCCTTCTGTACCGACCGTTAGCAGCGATGTGTTGAAGACACTCACGCCGATTTCGGTATGCCGTGCTTTCTCCGCTTCAAGCGAGTCCATGAGAACCAGTCCGCTCATGCGATCGCCGTAGCGGACGGGAAACCCACCTGTGTAGACCTCGACCCCGTCGATCGCACGTGCGTCAATCGCGCTGAAGACACTCTGGTAGTCACGGATGTGAAACGGATCGAACAGCCACTGGCCGTTGAGCATGATGCCGATCTCGTTTTCTTCGCCGCCCCGGAAATGTGTCCTGGCGGAGGCGCCACTTGCGGCGGCACCGGGCAGGCGCTGCGTCACGCGTATCGGGTCTTCGCCAATGTCGGGCATGTTCTGGATGGAGCGCTGGTCCAGCATGAAGCGCGATGGCGACAGTTCCCGTGTGACCTCGTAGCGACTGGCGGCGACGATGACGGTCTCGAGGTCGGCCGGCGCCGGGCGTGTTGGCACGACCTGCGCGGGCGGTGACGCCATCGACGGCTGTTCCCGGACAACCAGGTAGACGCCGGATTCCTCGCGCACGGTGAGGCCGTGCGGTCGCAGAATCTGGCGCATGATGTGGAGCGGTGAACCGGACTCGGGTTCGAAGGCAACGTGCAGGTCGTCCGTAACGACATTGGTGCTGTAGGCGAACTCGACACCGGCCGCGCGGAATTCCTCGATGACGCTGACAACCTGGCGGCCGGCGAAGGACCCAGCCTGCCCGTCGGCGGCCACGGCGACCGTCGTCAACAGGAGCAGGGCCGCAACCAGGCTGCGGCCCGTGTGCCTGGCTCTAGTCGCTGATATAGATCACTCCTTGCTCGATGCGCCAGTCGAGCGCGGCCGTTTCAAGCCTGAGTCGCAGTGCCTCGCCGGGCTCCGTGTCGATCGATCCTTTCAATACAGCCCGATGGGCGGCGGCTTCAGCCTTGCCTTCATACCGCAATTCAAGGCCCATCTCGCGGCAGGCCCAGAGCAGAAACTCGTGCAGGGTCTTGCCGTCCACATCGACGGCGGGGGTTGTGCGTTCAACCCAGTTCCAGATGGCGCCGGAGCGCTCAATACTCAGGACGCTGGGCTGCTGGCGGCCGGCAAGGGTCACCTGCTCGCCCGCGGTTGCCTGCTGACCGTGGTAGATGCCTTCGATGTTCACTCGGCCCTCTCGTACGCTGACGACCAGTCGATCGGCACCTGTTTCGGTCATGAACTGCGTGCCAAGGTGTCGCACGCGACCCTGTTCGGTCGCCACGACAAATCGAGGCGTACCGCCCGCATCGACGCCGGCGGCCAGCGAAGCAGTCTGCGAATCGAAATAGACGCGACCCGACTCGAGGAACAGCGCATCACTCGCGGTGAACTTCACACGCGAGTTGGCGTCGATGCGCACCGAACCGCCGTTGCCCCAGGTCAGCGCCAGGCCGGCTTCATCTCCGGTGACAATCGTCTGGCCTGTGTTGATGTTGGCGAGGTCGTCCGTGGGCCGCAGTTCCGCCTCGTCGCCGAGCAGGTAGACCGGGCCGAAACTCTTTTCGATCGAGGCAACACGCACTGCCTCAATTGCCGGGCTGCGAAGAACGTTGAGGCCTGCGAATGCGGCCAACAGCACCGTGGCGGCCATTGCGTAGTGCATGACACGCCTGCGGCCGCGCTGCTTCGTGGCAACCCTCATCCATTCTTCCCGGACAGCCGCTTTGGCCGCTGCCACATCATCGGCGCTTGGCGCAGGACGCGGCGACGCGTGACTCAGCAGGTCTTCCAGCACGTCGTGATCTACTTTGCTCATGATTTCACCAGTTCGCTCTCGTGCCGGTCGAGCCCATCGGTCATCGACGAATACACGTCGGCGAACGCTCTCTTGGCGCGCGCCAGTAATGATTGTGTTGCCTCGGTGCCCAGGTTCATGCGCTCCGAAATCTCTCGGATCGAATGTCCCTCGATGTACTTCCACTCAAGGATGTCGCCGTACTTCGGCGGTAGCTGATCGAGCGCGACCTGGATCAGGCGCAACAGCTCCACGCGCCGGTAGTGCCTGTCCGGGCTCATCTGCTCCGGGACCTGGAACGAATCGACAGCCGCCCGAACGTCGGGGAAATCCTCGGTCAGGACAATGTGGTCGCGGTAGCGTCCCTGCCTGGCGAGCCAGTCGCTCGTTTCATTGCGACAGATCGCGCACAGCCAAGTGAACAGCGCAGCCTCGGCCTTGTACGTGTGCAGCTTGCGCGCCGCTTTGCCGAGCGTAATCTGGGCAACCTCGCGGGCCGTATCGGGATCGTCCGAGAGGCGCGTCAGGGCAAAGCGGTACAGGCGGGCAAAGTTCTCATCAAAGAACTGGTCAAAAGCTCGCTCGTCGCCCTTAAGCAACTGTTTTACAAGCCGTTTGTCCTCTATGTATACCGCCACGCCCAAACCTCTCGAGGGATTCGCCTGTTAGACGGCTGGGATCGCAAAAAACGGTCGCACTGGTCTGGATTGTACGTCTTCGGACAATCCAGACACAGCGACCGGCTCACGCGTGCGCCCTATTCCTCACAAAACGTACCCGGTGCGAGCGTGCAGAGTTCTTCGAGCAGCAGCTCGGGGTCCGCAATACCGCAATCGGGATCGTCGGACAGGACATCCAGCGAGTCACCGACGCACATCAGCTCCTCGCGCTCACCCGTGATCTCCCCGTCGTCCATCGCGACTGCCAAAACGAAACCGGTGCCTGGCAGGTAGTACTTGTACTCGGTTGACTCGGGATCGATCGGCGCAAAGTCGAATGTCTTGAGGCATTTGTCCGTGCCGCAGGAGTACTTTTCGTTGGCGTTGTTACCGCCCTCTTCAGCCGATGGCGCGGTACCCAGATCGATGTACTGGATAATGTCCTCTGCCTCACCCAGGGCAAACTCCTGCCGGTGGGCCAGGCCCCAGATGGGGGTATTCAGCGCGAGGAAACCGGATTTCGCGAAGTCGAGCCCTGCCTCGAAAGACCCGTCCAGGTCGCGGAGCACGCCATCTTCGAAATTGCGCGCGATTTCCCCGCAATAGACAACGTCGCCGGCAAGCGTCTGGGCAAACCAGTCATCGGTGACTTCCACAGCCTCATATTCGACTTCACCGGTCTCATCGTCTTCCGATGTCTCGACAACGATGTCCACGACAACCCGGCACGACACGCCCAGGATCTCCCGAGTGTCGTCGGTGACGTGCACAACGACCGTTTCTTCGCCCTCCTCGCCCGCACGCAA
The DNA here is from genome assembly GCA_963698895.1 of uncultured Gammaproteobacteria bacterium. Lineage (GTDB taxonomy): Bacteria > Pseudomonadota > Gammaproteobacteria > Steroidobacterales > Woeseiaceae > UBA1847. The sequence continues at coordinate 691,767 of CAVOSO010000008.1, forward strand.
GACGTAGGTATGACCGGCGGCGACCGACACATACGGATTAGGCGCGAACTCGCCGGGCACCTGGTCCGGATGGATAAAGTCGTTCGTCAGCAGAGGGTCGGTATCGTAGCGATCTTCGTTGAGGACCTCGCAGGCATCGGTGCGCGCTTCTTTCACGTCACCGCAGAACGCTCGCTCATCCTGTCGCTCTGCATAGGCCTCCAGATAACACGCCTTGCGTTCGCCGAGGCTCGCCAGGTTCTGGCAGTTCGCAAGCGTCTCGTAGTAGTTGTCGCGAACATCGTACTTGCACGCGTGGTACAGGGTCCTGGCCGTTTGCTTGCAGGCCGAAGGCTCATAGCGATCTCCGGCAGAAACAGGCGGTGCCGACAACAGCGCGATCGCGACGAGCGTAATACTCAAGGATTTGTTCAACATGGTTGTTCCCCTTATCTTCAGGATCAGGCTTTCTCTTGCCATGCCCTGTAGACGAGCAATCGGGGAAAAATCGGTCGGGATTTTGCATTAAATACGTATCCGGGAAACCGGAATATACGTATCCGGGAAACCGGAATACAGGCCTAGACTTACTCTATGGCTGCTCAGTATTTGATCGAGCACGTCAACTCTACAATCGAAGTACGAGTTAAGGGCTCGCTGGACAGGACCACGTCGCTGCAGATGTGGACCGACATCGTGAAGGCTTGCGCCACGCACAACTGTCACTCGATCCTGGGCCTGTCCTACCTCGACAAGCCCCTCAAGCTGGGCGATGCCTTCGACCACCAGGCTATCTTCCTCGAGGCCGGGGTCACGATCGACCACCGCATCGCCTGGGCGCAGTTGAATCCGGCCGCCTACGAAATGTCGCACCTGGTGGAGACCGTGTTGCTGAACCGGGGCATGGTAAACGGCCGGCTGTTCGCCGACGAGCATGAAGCCCGTCGCTGGCTGGCGAGGGCCGGATAGGGGCCGATCTACTCGGCGGCCGTATTGACCCGGATTTCGAGCGTGTCGGTGACGATCTCGATACCGCCGCCCGCAGCCATCTTCTTCATCATCTCGATCTTCGGGCCCATCATGCGCTCCATCATCTCGCGTTGCGCTTGCGGCATGCTGGCGAGCTGCTTCTCCATCTCGGCCATCTGCTTCTCGGCTTCCTGCAGCTGTTTCTGCTGCTCGGCATCGATGACACCGTTCATCGTCATTACCTGGTGGTACGACTCATAGAGGTTGCTGCCGGCCACCTGCCGATAGTCCGAATCGACCTTTTCCATGACGATGGGACGCGTACCGTCCGGACCCGTCGCTGTGCCATGGATCAGCATTTTCAGCGGAACGTAGTCTGTTGTGTCGATCCAGATTTCAAATGTCTCGAAGTCGATTGTCTGGTCGCCGGATTCCTGCTGGAAATCGACATTGTCGGCCTTGATATGAAACCCCTTGCGATCGCCAACGGTCTCGGTACCGAGGTAACGGGCCGTTTGCGCCATTTCGAGGATATCGTCGAAATCAACGATGTTGCCGTCGCCCGAGGATGCGTCGATGCCTGCGTATCCTGTTCGCGGTACAACGCGAAAGGACGTCTCGTCGACGCGGATATAGTCCAGCACGATCTTCGTGCCGGCCACGTTCTGCTCGACCGTGTAGTTGTCGACACCCTTCCAGCGCTCGAGCTGCATCTCGCGCGCCTTGGCGATTATGGACTCCGCGTCCTGTGCGTGGGCGCTCACCGAAAACAGCAAGCTCACGATCAAGGTCAGAAAGATTTCAGTCTTACGCATGAATCAACCCTCCGGAAAACCCAAACGCGACGCCCTGTCGACTAGCGCTTCATCGCCTCGAAGAACTGTGCGTTGGTCTTGGTGTCCTGCAGCTTATTCAACAGGAATTCTATCGCGGCAAGCTCGTCCATAGGATGCAACACCTTACGAAGAATCCACATCTTCTGCAGCTCGTCGTCCTCGGTCAGCAACTCTTCCTTACGGGTGCCCGAGCGGTTGATGTTGATCGCCGGGAAGACCCGCTTCTCGGCAATGCGGCGATCCAGGTGGATCTCCATGTTGCCTGTGCCCTTGAACTCCTCGTAAATCACTTCGTCCATCTTGGAACCCGTGTCGACGAGCGCGGTGGCGAGAATCGTCAGGCTGCCGCCTTCTTCGATGTTGCGCGCAGCGCCGAAGAAACGCTTCGGACGATGCAGTGCGTTGGCATCAACGCCACCGGTCAGGACCTTGCCGGAGCTCGGCACAACCGTGTTGTATGCGCGTGCGAGACGCGTGATCGAGTCGAGCAGAATAACTACGTCGCGCTTGTGCTCGACGAGGCGCTTCGCCTTCTCGATGACCATGTCTGCCACCTGTACGTGGCGGCTGGCCGGCTCATCGAAGGTCGATGAGACCACTTCACCACGCACCGTGCGCGTCATCTCCGTGACTTCCTCCGGGCGCTCGTCGATGAGCAGAACCATGAGGTCGACTTCGGGATTGTTAGCGCAAATAGCCGATGCGATATTCTGCAACAGCATCGTCTTACCGGCTTTCGGCGGCGATACGATCAGGCCACGCTGCCCTTTACCGATCGGCGCCACCATGTCGATGATGCGTGCCGTGAGGTCCTCAGTACTGCCATTACCCTGTTCCAGGACCAGGCGGTCCTTCGGAAACAGCGGCGTCAGGTTTTCAAAGAGAACCTTGGTGCGGGCATTTTCCGGCGCATCGTGGTTGATCTGGCCAACCTTGAGCAGCGCGAAATAACGCTCGCCTTCCTTCGGCGGCCGAATCAGACCTGAGACCGTGTCACCGGTGCGCAGATTGAAACGGCGGATCTGGCTCGGGCTGACGTAGATATCATCCGGCCCGGCAAGATACGAACTGTCCGCTGACCGCAGGAAGCCGAAGCCGTCCTGCAAGATCTCGAGAACGCCGTCGCCGTAGATATCTTCGCCCAGATCGGCGTGCGCTTTAAGGATCGAGAAGATCATGTCTTGCTTGCGCGACCGCGCCATGTTCTCGATGCCAAGGGTCTCGCCGAGTTCAACAAGCGCGGCGGCCGGACGGGTTTTGAGCTCCGTCAGGTTCATCACGTTCTTGCTGGCCTCGAGTTGCTCGGGCGGAATTACCTCAAGGCTGCCCTCGTCGTCCGGATAAATGTCCGGTGACGGGCGGCGGCGCCTGCGGCGATTCGGATTTCCCTTCCCTTTGTTGCCTGACTTTTTAGCCGGGCGAGTATTATTTGAAGTACCCAAGTACCCTCTCACAGATTAGTGTCCAGAAACTCTTCGAGCTGACGCATTGGCATCGCGCCCATCAATTGCGCCTGCACGGCGCCATCCTTAAACAGGATCAACGTTGGAATGCTGCGAATGCCGAACTTCTGGGCAACGTTCGGGTTCTCGTCAACATTGAGCTTGACCACGTCAAGCTTTTCCTCGTATTTGTCGGCAACCTGATCGAGCAACGGCGCGATCATTTTGCATGGGCCACACCATTCGGCCCAGAAATCTAGCAGTACTGCTTTGCTGTTTTGTAAAACGTCGGCATCGAATGCCGCATCTGAGGTGTGCACAATCTTGTCGCTCACCGGCTAACTCCTTCAAAAAAAAATATCTCGTTTGGGTGTGGAATTGCCCGTTGCAAGCCAGGCTTAGGAACGAACATTTCGAAAACGGGTGACGCTGCCTTGTCTATCAGGCAATATGTCGCAGCTCTACTGCCGATGAATTCCGGTTTTTTGTCCGGTTTATTTCTGTATCGTTGGAAGCGAAACTGGCGGGTGCGACGAGTGTCGCGTCGAATTAAAGCCAATTTGACCGTTTCGCGAGCCATTTTGCAAGTATTTAACGCATTTTTTCCGGTTCTAATTTTATGTCTGAAGACCACCTGAGCGAACTGAGATTCGACTCTCTTGAACTCCACGAATCCATTCAGGCGGGCATTCGCGATGCCGGCTTCGAATTCTGCACTCCCATCCAGGCCAGCACCCTGCCGATCGCGCTGAGACCCGGCGACGTAGCCGGACAGGCCCAGACGGGTACTGGCAAGACCGCCGCGTTCCTGATTGCCGCCTACCAGCGCCTGATGACCACTACGGTCGACACCGGAAAGACCCGGCAGCCGCGGGTCTTCGCCCTGGCGCCGACCCGCGAGCTTGCGGTCCAGATTGCCAACGATGCCGAGATTCTCGGCAAGCACACGGGGCTCAGGATCGGGCTCGCGTTCGGCGGCACGGATTACGACAAGCAGCGCAAGGCGCTCGAAGACGGTGTCGACCTGCTCATCGGCACGCCCGGGCGCATCATCGACTATTACAAGCAAGGCGTGTTCAAGCTGGACTTTGTCCAGGTCGCTATTCTTGACGAAGCTGACCGCATGTTCGATCTCGGCTTCATCAAGGACATTCGTTACCTGCTGCGCCGCCTGCCGCCGCCGGACCAACGGCTCAACATGCTGTTCTCGGCAACGTTGTCGCAACGGGTCATGGAGCTCGCCTACGAGCACATGAACGAGCCCGAGCTCATCCAAATCGAACCCGACAAGGTCACAGCCGACCGCGTGCGCCAGGCAATCTACTATCCCGCGAACGAAGACAAGCTGCCGCTCCTGGTCGGCCTCGTGCGCGAGATCGGCGAAGTCCGCATCATGATTTTCGTCAACATGAAACGCGAAGCCGAGCGGGTACAGGACGTGCTGGAGGCCAACGGCATTCACGCCGCGGCCATTTCCGGGGACGTGCCACAAAAAAAGCGCCTGCGCATGCTTATGCAATTCCAGAACGGCGAGCTCCCTGTCCTGATCGGCACCGATGTGGCGTCACGCGGTCTGCACATCCCGGATGTTGAGTACGTCATCAACTACGACCTGCCGCAGGACGCGGAAGATTACGTGCATCGAATCGGGCGGACCGCCCGCGCCGGCGCATCGGGAAACGCATTGAGCATGGCCTGTGAAACCTACGCCATGTCGTTGCCGGATATCGAAGCCTACATCGGCTACAAGATTCCGTTCGCCAACTACGACCCGGCGGACTTGCCGGAGATCGTCAAACCCAAACCACGGCCACGCAAACCGCGCGGCGGGCCGCGACGCAGGCCGGGTGGCGGTGAACACAACAAGCAACGCGGCCGGCAGCGAAGGCGCCGCTAAGCTCCGGGGCGGCGCCCTTGCCGCAAGGGCTCTGTCGCCAACATATCCCTGACGGTCTCGACCCCGCGGAATTCCAGGCCGCGCCTGGCCGGCTCCGTCGTATCCGGCCGGGTTACCGTCACCAGCATCTCGATGCCATATTCGGCTGCGCTGCGCAGCACAGGCTGGCTGTCGTCCACGAACAGCGTCGTTGCAGGATCGAAGCTCACCTCATCCTGCAAAGCCTTCCAGAAATCCTGGGACTCCTTCGGATGTCCGTAAGTGTGTGAGCTGTGCAGGCCGTCGAAATAGTCGGCCAGCCCGGTTACCGCATCCTTGAGGTCCAGGGTATCGGGATGTGAATTCGTGACGAGCAACACGCGCATGTCCCGGGCATGGACAGTTCGCAGGAAGTCGAGCGCGCCAGGCAGATAACCGATGCGATGCGTCACATCGTGGTGAATCTTGACAACGTCGATGCCGAGTCGGTCATTCCAGTGATCGAGGCAGTACCACTCGAGGTCACCCTGCACAGCCGCGTATTTTTCGAAGAGGAGCTCGCGCGCACGTTCGAACGACATGTCGTTGGCGGCGGCATAGCGGCGCGGCACGAGATCCTTCCAGATATAGCTGTCGAAGGCGAGATCGAGGATCGTCCCATCCATGTCGAGCATGAGCGTGTCGCATCGTTCAAGTGCGGTTTGCGGATCGATTTTCATTGCTATACTGCGCGCCCGGTTTGCCTGCAGGAACAGGATATGGACCTCAAGTCACTCGTCGAACCTATTGTTGCGCTGGCCGAGGACGCCGGCCGGGCAATCCTCGAAGTCTACTCGACGGATTTTGACGTGCAAAGCAAGGACGACGAATCACCGCTCACGCAGGCCGACCTTGCCTCCCACCGGTGGATCGATGCCGGCCTCAGATCGCTGACGCCGGATATTCCGATCATTTCGGAGGAGTCCGGATTGCGGGCGTTCGAGGAACGCCGCCAATGGCGGCGGTACTGGCTCATCGATCCGCTTGACGGCACGAAAGAATTCGTCAGTCGCAACGATGAATTCACGGTCAACATCGCGCTCATAGAGAACCATCGACCGATACTCGGCGTTGTCCACGCTCCGGTGTTTAACAAGACCTACATCGGCTGCGCAGGCGCCGGGGCCGAGCGACGCGAGAACGACAAGGCGCCGGTGGCCATCCAGGTCGCGCCGGTGAGCAGCTCACCGACACGGGTTGTCGGCAGCCGCTCGCATCGCGGTACAAGTCTCGATGCCTACCTCGAGAACCTCGGTGATTACGATATGGTGCCGATGGGCAGCTCGCTGAAATTCTGTGTCGTCGCAGAAGGCGGCGCCGACCTTTACCCGCGCCTTGGTCCGACCTCCGAGTGGGACACCGCCGCGGCCCAGGCCGTGGTCGAACAAGCCGGTGGCAGCGTCGTCACGCTCGACGGCAAGCCTATGAAATACAACGCGAAAGAAGACATCCTGAACCCGCATTTCTTGGTCATCGGCGCCGCCGATCGCGACTGGTTGGCACTGCTGCCTGACAGCGAGTAGCATTGGAACATGACTGGCAAAGTAGACACTGAATCGTTTGCAAAACTGGAGCGACTACGTGAATTGCGGGTCAGCCACAGGGACCTCGACTACCTCATCGATCGCCTGCAGGAAGACCCGATGGTCGACCAGCTTCGCATCCGCAGGCTGAAGAAGCGCAAGCTCCTCCTGAAGGATATGATCGCCGTCCTCGAAAGCGAACTCATTCCTGATATGGACGCCTGAGCAGTCGCGCTTGCCACACCAGGAACAATGCCGGAATCACAACCAGCGTCAGTAATGTCGCACTGACCATGCCACCCACCATGGGTGCGGCTATGCGCCGCATGACCTCCGAACCGGTGCCACTCCCGAACATGATCGGCAACAAGCCGCCAATGGTCGCCGCGACCGTCATGATAACGGGCCGGATGCGCAACAAAGCTCCATCGATAACCGCTCCCCGGATATCGTCCAGGGTCGAGACCGTGCGTCGTTCGAGTGCCTGGTTCAGATAGACCAGCATGATCACGCCTATCTCGACGGCAACACCGGCAAGCGCGATAAATCCGACGCCGACGGCAACCGACAACTGGTAGTCCAGCAGGTAGAGAAGCCAGAGTCCGCCGACCAGCGCGAGAGGCAGCGTACCCATGATGATCCCGACTTCCGCGAAACGGCCGAAATTCATGAACAACAACAGCAGGATGACCGCCAGCGTAATCGGCCCGACCACGGCCAGCCGGTCCCGCGCCCTCACCATGTACTCATACTGGCCCGACCAGGCGAGTGAATAGCCCGCCGGCAGCTCGACGGAGTCGGCAACGATACGCTGCGCCGCGGCGACATAGGACCCGAGGTCGCGGTCTGCGATATCGACATACGTCCAGCCATTGAGGCGCGCGTTCTCACTCTTGATGACGGGCGGTCCGTCGACGACGCGGACGTCGGCAACGTCGGCCAGCGCGATGCGCGCGCCCCCCGGCGTGACAATTGGCAACAGGCGAAGTTGCTGCACTGAGTCGCGTACTCGCTGTGGGTAACGGACGTTGACCGGATAGCGTTCCAGCCCTTCAACGGTCTGTGTCACATTCATGCCACCCACGGCTGAACGAATGATGTCCTGCACATCGGTGATGTTCAGGCCAAAGCGTGACGCCCGCTCACGATCGATATCCACATCGACATAGCGCCCCCCGGCCACACGTTCGGAGTACACCGACGCCGTACCCGGCACGGGTTCGAGCACCTGCTCCAGGCGCTTGCCGATACGTTCGATGACCTTCAGGTCAGGGCCCGCAACCTTGATACCAACCGGTGTCTTGATGCCCGTCGCCAGCATGTCGATGCGCGTCTTGATCGGCATCACCCACGCGTTGGTCAGCCCCAGGTATTGCACGGACCGGTCAAGCTCTGCCCTGAGCGTCTCGGGTGTCATGCCGGCGCGCCATTCTTCGCGGGGTTTCAACTGAATGACGGTCTCGATCATCGTCAGCGGTGCCGGGTCGGTCGCGGTCTCAGCGCGGCCGATCTTGCCAAACACGCGCTTCACCTCGGGCACCTGCCTGATCATCTTGTTCGTGTGCTGCAGGATCTCGCGTGCCTTGTCGACAGAAACGCCCGGGTAGGTTGTCGGCATGTACATCAGGTCACCTTCATCGAGCGGTGGCATGAATTCGGAGCCCAGCCGGGTAGCCGGCCACAAGCCGACGACGAGAATGGCAACGGCCAGTGCGAGCGTCGCGCCCGGAAACCTGATGACCGCGTTGAGCACCGGACGGTACGCGGCGACCAGCGCGCGGTTTACCGGGTTCTTGCGCTCATGAATCACCTTGCCGCGAATGAAGTACCCCATGAGCACGGGTACCAGCGTGACCGAGAGGCAGGCCGCTGCGGCCATCGCGTAGGTCTTGGTGAACGCGAGCGGAGCGAACAGGCGCCCTTCCTGGGCCTCCAGCGTGAAGACCGGCAAGAAACTCAAGGTGATGATCAGCAATGAGAAGAACAGGGGCGGACCAACCTCGGTGGCTGCGTCCGTCATAATGCGCCAGCGATTCTCATTCGTCAGGGCTTCTCGCTCTATGTGTTTATGCACGTTTTCGATCATGACAATGGCGGAGTCGACCATGGCGCCGATCGCGATCGCGATGCCGCCCAGCGACATGATGTTCGCGTTTATTCCCTGCGCCTTCATGATGATGAATGCCACGAGGACGCCCAGCGGCAGGCTCAGGACAATGACAGCCGACGAACGCAGGTGGAACAGGAACAGCGCGCAGACGAGCGCGACCATGAGGAATTCCTTGAGCAGAGTATTTTCGAGCGTCTTGACCGATCGCCGGATCAACTCCGACCGATCGTAGGTCGTCACGACTTCGACGCCCTCGGGTAGACTCTTTTCCAGCTCGGCAAGGCGCGCTTTCACCGCCGCTATCGTTGCCGACGCATTCTCACCCCAGCGCATCACAACGACGCCGCCGACGACCTCTCCTTCTCCATCGAGGTCCGCAATACCACGCCGCATCTGTGGCCCAACCCTGATTTCGGCCACGTCTGACAGGACCAGCGGCGTGCCCTGCTTGTTTACGCCCAGCGGTATGACGGCGAGGTCATCAATCCCCTCCAGGTAACCCGTCGCCCTGACCATGTACTCGGCCTCGCCCATTTCGATCACAGACCCGCCGGTCTCCTGGTTGCCGTTTTGTATCGCCCGTTTCAGGTCTGCCAGCGTGACCCCGAAAGCCCGCAGCTTGTCGGGATCGACGACGACCTGGTACTGCCGGACCATGCCACCGATCGTCGCCACTTCGGCAACACCCGGTACCGTTTGCAGTTCGTATTTCAGGAACCAGTCCTGCAGGCTTCTTAGCTGAGCGAGATCGTGCGCACCGCTGCGGTCCACGAGTGCGTACTCGTAAACCCAGCCCACACCCGTTGCGTCTGGTCCCAGGGAAGACCGGGCGTCGGGGGGCAGACTCGACGACACCTGGTTCAGGTACTCGAGCACTCTCGAGCGCGCCCAGTAGAGGTCGGTGCCGTCTTCGAAGATCACGTAGACATAAGAGTCGCCGAAGAAGGAGTACCCGCGCACTGTGACCGCCTTGGGTACGGAAAGCATCGCGGTCGTCAGCGGGTACGTCACCTGGTCCTCCACCACCTGCGGTGCCTGCCCGGGGAACGAGGTTTTGACGATAACCTGGACGTCCGACAGATCCGGCAAGGCATCGACCGGCGTTTCCTTGACCGACCAGACACCGACAGCAGCGATGATCAATGCCACGACCACGACCAGGATTCGATTCGCGACGGACCAGCGAATGAGCGCAGCGATCATTGTGAAGACTCCAGGCGCTCGAGCGCCGTATCGATGTTTGACTCCGAGTCGATGAGGAATTGCGCCGACGTGACGACACGCTCACCCTCCGCAAGGCCGCTGCGAATCGCCACCCTGTCACCCGACTCGATGCCGATCGACACCTCGCGCGACTGAAAGCGGCCATCGCCCGCATCCACAACCACGCGGCTCGAAGACCCGCCACGGATAACGGCCGAGCGTGGCACGTGCGTGATGTTGGCGATCGGGGAGCCGTTGATGACGACGCGCGCGAACATGTTGGGCCTGAGCGTTTCGCTCTCGTTGTCGAAGCGCAGACGCACCTTGAGTGTCCGCGTCTTCGGGTCCAGCTCGGGATACACGTAGTCAACCGTGCCCGTCAGAAGCCGGCCCGGCAGGTAGTCGAGTTCGACGGTCGCCGTCTGCCCGGGCTCTACCCAGGCCGACTGCCGTTCGAAGACCTCGGCCAGGACCCACACCCGATCGAGGCGGGCGACCGACATGACCTCGGTAGCGGGCGTCACGAAAATACCTTCTCGTACGCCGAGGTGTGCGATCACCCCGTCCGACTGCGCATACACGCGAACGCGCTGGTTGGCTTCGCGATCCCGTTCGAGGCGCTGTATGTCCTGGCTTGTGACGCCCAGTGCCAACAACCGGTCGCGTGATGCGTTCCTGAGAATCGTATTCTTGCTCGCCAGTGCGGCAAGGTACTCCTGCTGGGCATTGACCAGCGTCGGTGAATACAGCTCGAACAGGAGCTGGCCTTTGCTTACGGGATCTCCCGTCGCCGTCGTTGCGAGTTTTTCTATCCAGCCATCGACACGTGTGTGCACATGTTGCAGTGTGTCCTCGTCATAGCCGATGTACCCGACCGTCTCGATGATGCGCGGCAGCGTGCCGCGCTCCACGACCGCCGTTCTCACACCGAGGTTATTGACCATCGTGGGATCGATCGACACCACGCCAGGCGCGGATCCCGCCGCGTCGGCATAGACGGGCACGAGGTCCATGCCCATCGGCGACTTGCCGGGTTCGTCCCTGCGGAAGTTCGGGTCCATGGGCGCGACCCAGTAGAGGACCTCGCGCTGGGCATCTCCGGGCGCGTCCGCAGCCGGATGGGGCGACCAGGCGCGTCCAAGCAACAGACCGATAAGCAGTGTTGTAACGAGGGCAACGCCAATTACGATGTTCCTGTTCATTGTCCCATCCCTCCGAGGTTGGCGAGCCTTGCGTAGCTCTGTAGACGCTTTACCTGCAGGCGAATGCGTTCGAGCCGGGTATTCAGGTCGTCGATGTAGCCGCGCATCACGTCGGCAAAATCGCCCGTGTCACTCTGGTAGGCGAGCAGTGCAGCCTGGGCCTGGTCTGACGATTGTTCGAGTATCTGCGATTCGTAGAGCTCGAGACGCCGCGTCAGATCGGTCCAGCGCGCATATTCGACATCCAGTTCGCTCCGCAGCCTTGCCAGCAACTCGGCCCTCGACTGCACTGCAGCAGTGCGGTTGCCAAGAGCCGCGGCGAGCTTTCGATCCTGCCGGTTCTCGCTGAAAAACGGCAGGTCCACCGACACGGACAGGCTCACGAAATCGGACCGCGACGAACCATCCGGCAGATACCCGTCCCGATAGCCATAACCGACATCGAGCGCCCAGCCCGGTTTTTTCTGTTCCTCTGCAATCCGCACCGCCGCCTTGCGGGCCGAGATGTCGGCGCTGGCCGCAGATACCGCCGGGTGCTCGTCAAGACCGACGCGCAGGTCTTCGAGTGACGGCAGCATGTCCCAGGCGGGCAACTTCATGGCCAGGGGGCGGTATGCGTCCTGGCCAAGCCACCGCGATAACGCCGCCTGGGCTTCTGCCCTCGCCTGCTTCGTTTCCATGAGGCGCACATCGAGCCGACTCAGTTCAAGCTCGGCGCGCAGCACGTCATGCTGGGTTTTGCGGCCAACGGCATACATCGAACGCGTCACCGACACGAGGTCTGCGAAAAACGGCCGCGACTCACTGACCAGGTCCAGTGCCTGTTGTGCGTAATACGCGTCGAGCCATGCGATCCGGGCCGCTGCGAGCACGTCGCGGCCGCGGGCCCTGGCGCTCTCGCTCATCGCCTCCGCTCGCGCGCGCAACTGTTCGGCGCCTTGCGCGCGCCCGCGCGGAAAAGACTGCCGCAAGCCGAGTTGCGCCTGCGTCATACCTTCAGCGGAGAATCCGCCGCCACTGATGGGGTAGTTCGCAAGGCCGACCCGTAGCACCGGATCCGGCAGTGCACCGGTGGCGACCGCCTGCTCCCGCGTGGCGCCGGACTGCGCAAGCAGCGCCATCTGGCCGGGTTCACTGGCAAGGGCCAGGTCTTCGGCCTCGGCGATCGTTAACGGCACACGTTGCTGCGCTGCGACGATGGATGGCCACGGCATAGACGCCATGACAACGAATACTGCGATGTAAGCGGGCGCTCGCCCGTGATGAACTGACATGAATACAACTCCTGCGTGAAAAACCGAGAGGGTTTACGGCGCAGGAGTGGCTAGTTCAGATAGACGCAGTTGAGCTTGTGAATGGGTGGAGAATTGCCCGGCGGATCGGGCGGGACGACCGACGCTATATACCTTGCGGGTGCCGGGTTGGCACGGAACGACGCCGGCGGCGGTACCGCTTCCACATCGGGAGTATCGTAAGGCTTGACCGTGCCGGACCGCACGTCGACGCTGACCTCATCGAGTTCGCAACAGTCCGCCGCTTCAAGCTGGATCTCCGGAGGGCAGCAATCGTGGCCCTCTTCGACGACTTCGAGGGCCATCGTGCACGGCACAAGCGCGAGATTCAGGCAAATCGCAAGCCACAGCGCGCTGGCCCGGCGACGGCCGAGTAGGCTCCATTTCCTTGCGAAAGCTCGAATCATCCTGTGTTTGTAGACCGTCACGCGCCCCAGTGCAAGGAAATCAGTCCGAATTCGGGCCTATTCAGGCGCGGTTACGCCGCTATCCCTCGACAGCGTCAGCGACAGGATACTGTGGCGAATCTCCTCACCAAGCACCAGGCGCGCGTCAGCGCCGATCGACGTGATGTTCTCATCGAACTCGATATTCCCGTCGGCATTGCGGCGCAGCACGTCCTGCTCATGCAGCATCTTGATGAAGTCGTGGAACAGCGTCTTGTTGAAGAAATCCGGCGAGTGCAGGCCGTAGATCATCGACAGGCGTTCGGCACTCTGCTGGCACATCGTTTCGAGCCGACTGCGTGACAGCGTACCGGAACCGTTGCCCACAAGGATCGCGATGACCAGGTAGAAACGCTGCAACATGGGCACCATGGACTGGCCAAGCATGAGCAACTGGAAGGCCCTGGTCGACCCGGCTGGGGGCCTCAGCAGAACCTTCTTGCGCTTGCCGTGGCTCAGGATACCGAGATCGATAAGCGAATTGATCGCCTCTGTCGTCACGTCGTCGACCTCGTCATAGCGCCACTTGAGAAAAAGTTCCTTCTTCATGAACGGATAGATCAGGCGAATGAGGCGTTGCAGCTCCGTGTGTTCGAGCTTCTGGCCCTGGATGAAACAACAAGCAACCGATGCCGGCACCGCGAACAGGTGCAGGATGTTGTTGCGGAAGTAAGTCATGAGCACGGCAGTGCGCTCTTCCATCCGGATGACTTCTCCCATCGGGTGTGGACTGCGGCTGATGACATTGAGCTTTTCGCCATGCGCGATGATTTCGTCTGGCCCCCAGTCCGGCAACGTGACGAGTTCCGAATACTGGAAGCGGCGCAGCAGGTCCAGGCTAACCTGCAACTGCCTGCGCAGTTCGGTAAGGCCGATCGTCTGCTTGGGTGTCGCCAGCAGGACGTAGGCCAGCAGGCTGATCGGTGTTACCGCCGCAGCAGCATTGATGTTCTCCATGATACGACCGCCAACCTCATCGACGATGCCCGCGAGCCAGGGCGGTCGCTCCCCGTTCTCGGCTTCATAGTCTCGCCACTCAGGGTGAACACGGTCGAGTATGGGTTCAAGCTCGATGGGTTCGCCGATGTTCACGCTGACCTTGCCAAAATGGTCGCGCAGCGACTTGACGGAGCGAATGAGGCCGCCGATGGACTCCTTTTGTTTCTCCGCGCCACCGAGTTCGCTGATGAAATCGGCGCCCTCGATGAGCTTCTCGTACCCGAAATAGATGGGCACGAACACGATTGGGCGCTGCGGATTCCTGACGTAGGAGTTCACCGTCATGACCAGCATGCCGCCTTTCGGCTGCAACAGGCGTCCGGTACGGCTGCGCCCACCCTCGATGAAGTACTCCATCGAGTGCCCTTTGCCGAGAACCTGTTGCATGTAGGAATCGAACACCGCCGCGTACAGGCGATTACCCTTGAAGCTTCGCCGCAGGAAGAACGCGCCACCACGCCGCAGGATACCGCCGACGATCGGCAGGTTGAGGTTGATCCCGGCTGCGATATGCGGGAGGTGCAGGCCCTCCTCGTAGGTCACGTAACCGAGCAGCAGGTAGTCGAAGTGACTGCGGTGACAAGGTGCATAAATGACCTCCTTGTCCTTGGCGACGTCGTGCAGTTTCTCCATGTGATTGACTTCGACACCGTCGTAAATGCGGTTCCAGAGCCAGCGCAGCAAGCGCACCATCACGCGAATAGTCGGGTAGGAAATATCCGCGGCGATCTCGAGCGCGTAGTGCTCCGCCTTGCGTCGCGCAACTTCCTGCTTGCGGTAATCGTCGCCACTCTCGGCAAGAATGACGCGCCTTACATCGGGCGAGCGCAGCACCTGCCTGATCAACGTACGCCGATGTGAAAGGTCCGGTCCGACGGTCGCGACACGTCGCTTGCGAAAATGCACCCTGAGAATGCGCGACACCTTGCGAAAGGCGATCTCTGGTTCCTTGCCCTCGGCACCAATAGACCGTAATGGCAGGGCGTGACTGAAGCGCAGCAGGGTGTCCCGTCCATGAAGGATCGTCGCGAAGAACTTGCGCGTGCGGCCAATGACGTCCCAGTTTTCCGAAAACAGTATCTTGAGCAGCGACCGTTCTTTCTCCGGCGATCGCCCCCAGTAGATTGCGACCGGGATCAGCAGCAGCTCCTCGTCACCGTCACGGGCCGCCTCGACGAGGCGCTGCAAGCGCTGCGAGCCCATCTTGCGCGGGCGCCTGTACCAGAATCCCTTCATGCGTCGCAGGACCACGAAGCGTCGGTACTCGCGGTTGCCGCAGAACTCGAAGCCCTCCGTCGGGGACGGCATGCCACGCTTCGCAGCGGCTTGTTCGAGCGCCAGCACATCGGCCAGGCCGCCCGTCTCGAGGACGTAGCAGACCTGCGCATCCGGGCTTGTGATCAATTCCGTGGGTACGTCGGGCTGAATCGCGGGGCGCGCCCAGATAGAGAACACCTTGCCTGCCAACCAGTAGAGTGGGCGCGAAAATATGCCGGCGATGTTCATGGCGCACAATTCTACCCAAAAGAAACCCCCAACAGGCCGTTGACAAGCAAGAAAATCCGGCGTCGGCAATCTCGTTTCTGTGACCGCATTCATTCCGCAACACGCTGTTTTGCGGAACAATTCACATATTGGGGCAAGACTTCACCCGAGACGATAAATGAGAAACCTGATCATCTGGGCAGTAATCCTGGGCGCCGCTGGCTACGGCGGCTCGAAGCTGTTGTTGCACCACAAGGTGGGGCAGGGTGTCGACCAGGCCGTCATTATTGCCTCGCCATTCGTCAACATCGAGTACGAGGGTGTCAGCTCGACCATGTCCGGTGAACTGACGATCGACGGCATTACGGCACACATCTCAGGCTTCGACGATCCCATCTACATCGATCGCCTTGGTATCGATACGCCGAGTTACTTCAGCCTGCTGAGCCTCGCCGACATACGGCAGAACATCCAGTCACCCGACGACGTGATTCCCAGGTATTTCGGCTTGCTGATCGAAGGTGTCCACATGCGCGTCAACTCGGACTACTTCAAGCGCGCCTACGCCGCATCGGTGGACAAGATCAGCGACGAGGCCCTGCAGCAAGACGCAGCTCGCTGCACGGGCAAGTACGGCTTTTCGCCCGAGACATTGACGCGACTGGGATTCACCGACCAGGTCGTGTCGGTCACCGCTCACTTTCGCAAGGGCGAGGGCGAGTTTGCCATCGAGATGACATCCGATGTCGAGGACATGTGGGCTTTCGACGCAAACCTGACGCTCGCTGGTGACATGGTCAGCGAGATGGCCAAGGGATCCCGGTTTCGCCCGCGCATGAAGGACATGCGCATTGTCTTCGAGGACCAGTCGCTGAACGCTCGCGTCGAAGACTACTGCGGCGCACTGGGCCTTTCGGCAGAGGAGATACAGGCGGCGCAGCTCGCGAAGCTGCGTTATATGGGCGACCTCTACGGCATCGAGTTCGACGAGTACGTCATCGACCCCTTTGTCGAGTTCCTCGGTGGCAAATCGACGCTCGTCGTCACGGCGCGCCCGTCCGAACCGATTTCCCTGAGCCAGATCAGCCTGTACAGACCGAGCGACGTGCCCGCACTGCTGGACCTTTCGGCAGAGGCGCTATGATCACTGCGTGAGCAAAATCAAACACCCGTTCGTTGCCGAGAGCATGGATCTCCTGATGGAGTTCGACAAACAAGAAAGGGCCCGTGTGATCTTCATTCACATGAATCACACGAACCCTTTGCTCATTGACGGTAGCCCGGAACAGGCCGCAGTGGAGAGCCGTGGCTTCCGCAACGCCCGTGAAGGACTCCGTCTCGACCTTTAGTCGTTGGTCGCGTCGTCGATTGCTTCGTCGATTTCTTCCTTTTTCTCTTGCAGAATGTCACCGACTTCCGCCGCTGTGTCCTGTGCATCGTTCATCGCATCGGAAACAGCCTCACCCGCACTCTCCGCGCCTTCTTCGACAGCATCAGCAAGATCGCCTGCGGCCTCTTCCGTGTCGTCCATGGCGTCACCCGCCATGTCCTGCGCCTCTTCCACGACGTCGGCTGCCGTCGAGTCACCGGACCCGCCCGACTCGCCGCCACCGCAGCCTACAAACAACAAACTCAGCGCCAAAATCCAATATTTCATGCTTTTCTCCTCCCAAAAACATCTCTACCTTAATACTTTCTCGAGGAAATGCCCAAGATACTCGTTAATTTCCTCGATATTACCTGTCAGTCGGTGATCGCCATCGACCACATGCAGTGTAGCACTGCATGTGCGCGCATACCGAATGCTGTTCTCGACCGGAACGACATCGTCATGCCAGCCGTGCACGATCACGATGGGTATCGCCGGAGGCTCCGGCGTCAGGTGTTCGTAACCCTCCATGAAATAGGCCGGCGCAAGAACGAACAGGCCGACCGCGCCCACCTGGCTTGCCGCGGCCGTCGCCACATGCCCGCCCATGCTCGAGCCAACGAGGACGATCCGGTCGTCGATCCCGGCGCATGCCTGCACGCATTTGGCGACGCGTTCTGTCGGGTCGGCGACACCCTGGTAGTCGATACTGTCCGCCGTGTAGCCAAGCCCCCTGGCCAGTTCCGCCATGGCACGAATTTTCGTGCCCCACGGACCGCTTTCCTGGCCGTGCGAAAATAGTACTGTCGTCATACGAGTATCCCGTCTCCGGTATCACAGTGTTCTTCGATGTGGCGAACCAGCAACCAGTCCCGGTCCTGCCCCCAAAATATTTCCTCGCCGAGCCGTAGCGTCGGCACGCCCCACGACCCCGACTCCACCATCGACTCGCGGTTCTCCTCGATCGGCTTGTGCCAGTCGTCCCCCGCCATTGCCTTGAGCACATCCGGCCAGAACAGGCCCGTGCGGCCGGTTACCTTGCGCATACCTTTGTCGGTCGCCACGTCGACCGCCTCGCTCCAGATCGCGGTACCCGCGTTCAGCAGGAACTCGCGCCCTTTGTGTTCCGATTCCGCGTATTGAAAGACGGCCAGGCATCGTTCGATGCCCTCGCCGACCGGGTCCGCGATCTTGCCGAAGGGAACGCCCAATCTCGCCGCCTCGCGCACCGTGTCCTTCGCGATGTACAGCAGCTTCGCGCGCGGCACCTGCATGCCCCGCATGACCAGCGGCAGAACCGGCCGCAGCTTCAACTCGAGGCCGAAAGCATCGGCAATTGCGTAGACACGCCTGAGCGCAAGGTAGGAGTAAGGGCTGCGGAACGAATGAAAAAACTCGAGCGGCGGCAGGGACTTTGCAGCGGCCGGCGGCCTGGCGGGAAGCGAGAATAGTGCCGCCTGGCGCAAGGAAGCCAGCAGGGCGCTCCGCTTGCCCCCGGTCGCGGCGCCCACTTCGTCGAGTCGATCGATGAGGTAGTGCAGGCGGTCAACGCCCCAGAACCATTCGCCGGCGTAATGCAGCATCGCACTGTTGTAGTGACCGAGGCGCTTCTGCACCGCCTGGGAATCCTTGACCATCTGGTCCCCTGCACCTGCTTTACCGGTGTCCGCACGGCGTGCGGCAGCCTCGACGTCGCCACGCCAGTAAATGCCGAGGACCTCACGCATCTCGTCGAGAAAATCCGGCGACTGTGCATGGGCCGCGAGTTCATCGAGCAACCCACGTCGATGCTCGACGGGTGGCGTCGCGCCGTGATCGAGGAACGGGATACCGAGTTCTGCCGCAACGCGGCGTGCGTCCATCGCCGCATACTCCGATTGCAACTCCGGTTCGGGACGGTACTCATCGCCACGCGCCTGCGACAAGTAGATGTGGAGTTCTATGTCGAACTGCGCCCGCAATTCGGGCAGGTAGTAGGCCAGCAGATAGGAGTACGGGTCATCGAGCTGCAGGAACACGGAGACTTCGTGTGCCGCACCGGTCAGCTTGCGGCGCAATTCGCGCGACGAACGCTGCACGCGCCGCGAACCCGGGCTAAGGAGCAGGTTCAGGAGCTGTGAGCGTGCCTTGTTCTTGATACTCAATCTTCGTCCCAGGCAGAAGTCGGCTTCCACAACAACTCGTCCAGGTCAGGCTGCCAGCGGTACTTTTTCATATCCACCTTGCCCTTCAGCATCACGACGCCTTCCCCGGCAAGGCGGTCTCGCTGTGTACGAAAGGCCCGAGTATGCGGATCAAAGGCACTCTTTCCCGACGCTGTAATGACGCGATGCCACGGTAGCGCGAGGTCCTGCGGTGAGTGCCGCAATGCGTAGCCGACTTGCCGGGCACCGCGCGGTATCCCGGCGATCTCCGCGACCTGGCCGTAGTTCGCAACACTACCACGCGGAATTTCCAGGATCGTCTCCCGGATACGGCGCATGCGTGTCTCGCGGTCCACCTACCTCAGTCCCAGGCGCGCCTGTATTTCGCGCCGTGCGTCCGAGAGTACGGTCTCCCGGTCCAGCGAATCGAGGATCTCCTTGACCACCTTCTTGGGACCGCCTTCTCCCCAGGACT
This sequence comes from uncultured Gammaproteobacteria bacterium, assembly GCA_963698895.1. Taxonomy (GTDB): domain Bacteria; phylum Pseudomonadota; class Gammaproteobacteria; order Steroidobacterales; family Woeseiaceae; genus UBA1847. The sequence continues at coordinate 711,156 of CAVOSO010000008.1, forward strand.
TGCCCTTGGCCAGGTACTTACCGGCGGCCTGGCCGACCAGGTACGTGCTGTAGTAGGCGATGGCGCCCTGTGCGCCCGCCGTAAGTATGGTGGACAGGCCGAGCGTGCCGACCTTGAGCGCACTCGACACCAGGTGCAACGCCCAGACAGTGGTCATGAGTGCGGCCGATTCGGCGACGATCACGCGCACGATGGATCCCGCCTCCTTGCGACTCAGCGGCAGGTCGTAGACACGGGAAAGGTGCACGACCATACCGACATCGATAAACGCCGCCGCAAACAGGTCGGCAACCGGCACAGGATTCAGTGCGACGGCAATACCCTTGCCGACGCAATAGGTGCGTACGAGCCTGTCACCCAGCTCCTGGCGGGCCGCGAGAATGCGTTGCCCAACCTGGTCCGAGAGGTCGGCCGCGAAGAGGCTCGCATTGAGCGCGGCGAGCGTCTTGCCCTCGGCGTCGAGGACCTCCCAGAGCTTGAGGCGCAGCGCATCGACATCCGGCACTCGCGGCCTTTCGGAAACCACTTCATTGCCGGCGGCATCGACTTCGACGAGTGTCTGCGGGCGCGGTTGAGCCGCGGCAACGATAACGTGGTCCGGATTGATGAGTCCCGCGGTCTTTCTGCGCACGGACGCCACCAGCGACTCGCACTCCTGCTCCGTGTACAGGTCCGATTTATTCAACGCGATCAACACCGGGCGCCCCTGCGCAAGCAGGGCTTTCAGCGCGGCGAGCTCCGTCTCGGTAATGTCGCTGTCGATGACGAAAATGACGAGGTCCGATCGCCCGGCGACTTCCTTCGCGAGCGCCTCCCGATCTTCACCACCCGCCTCGTCGAGCCCCGGCGTGTCGATCAGGAAGACGCCGCCGGCTTCTACCTCGTTCCAGGCCTGCATCGATGAGAAGCGTGTCTCGCCGTGAATCGGGCTAACCGAGAATCGTTCCTCGCCGATCAGGGCGTTGAGCAGGGACGACTTGCCTGTGCTGACGCGACCGATGACCGACAGGTGCAGGTGGCCGTGTTCGATCTTGTCGAGCATGGCCTGCACGGCATTGTAGTCATGGACGAGGGATTCACGAACGCCTTCGGGCAGGCGCGAGTCATGCACGAGCTCGCGCAGGCTCTCGCGCGCTAGACCAAGGTGGTCGGCGCCGGAGTCGCCGCCTGCCTCAGTCTGCTTTTTCGGCCAGGGCCATTCTGGCAATGCGGCGAACGCCCGCTTCCAAATGCTCACTGATTCCTTCCTCGAATTCCTTCGCAGCCACCTCGGGCAACAACTCGCCGTGACTCGACAATGTGAGCACAAGGCTGCGGCCAAGTGCATCGAATATCAATCCATAGGCCACAGCATGGACCAGGCCGCCCGCAACGGTACCGATTCCCGGGAACGCCTTGAGGCCGTTGCCTGCAACGGCCAGCGACAGTGGCAAGGCCCTGCCGACACGGCTCTGACTCAGCGACAGGAACTCCTCGATGTCGAGATCGCGCGGCACCGCATCGTAGAGCTTGCAGAGCTGTTGCGTCATCGAGGTGCCAATATAGCCCTGGATGAGAATGTCGGTGCCGGGACTGATCGCAGCCAGCGCGCCGATAATTGCCTTGCGCGTGGAGCTGCGAATGATCTGCTCGGAGCGTTGCCTTCGGTACTCACCTTCAGCCTCGGCGAGACGGGCGGCGGCCATGCGAAAGACCGCGCGTTCACGCCGCGCGTCGAGCGATGGGCCTTCCTGGGCCAACAGCCGATTGATCGCTACGACAAGCACGCCGATATCGGCCGGCCGCGTGCGCCGCCGGCTGGTCTCCTCGCCCCCTGCACCGCGTTCGATCACCTCGACTTCACCACCGGCTGAGACGGCAACCACGTGGTCACGATCCAGTTGCCCGCCGATCTTGTCGACGCGTTCGAGCAGGGTCTGCATGAGCGCCGCCTGCTCCTGCGCCGAGTAACGATCGGCCTTGTTGAGTACGATAACGAGGGGCTTGTCGAATTCGAGCAGGGACTTGATCGCTGCAACTTCGGAACGCGTGAGGTCGCTGTCACAGACAAAGAGGACAAGGCTGGCGCGCCGGGCCTCTTCAACCGCCAGGTCCGTCAGGCCACCCTCATGGCCGCCGATGCCGGGCACATCGGTAAGCAGGATCTGGGCACCGCTAGCGTCGCGCCAGCGATAGTGACGTACGTCTTCGGTCGACCCGCCGAGCACGTCGACGACGACATTCGCCTCCGGTACGAGCGCCTTGATCAACGAACTCTTGCCCGAACTGACTTCACCGAAAAAACAGAGATGCACCGCTTCCCTGCGTGCGGCGAGCTCCTTGAGCTCGGCCTGCGCAGCGCCGACATCAACACCTGCGGCCTCGGCATCGCGCAGGCGCTGTTCGATATCGGCCTGGGTCAGTGGCTCGGCATTGCCGCGCCTTGCGGGCGCAATCTTGCGGCGAATGACGAGACGCCAGATCAGCCAGGTAGCCGTGAGCGCCAGCAAGGCCATGACGCCCATGTACGCGTAGAGCAGGATCGCAGGACCGGCCTTGAGCCGGTCCCAGACGTTGAGTGCCGCTTCGGAAATGAACAGCAGCGCGCCCGTCGCGATGATAAAGACGAGCAGTATGACGACCGCAATCGCGACGCGAATGAATCGATCGAGTTTCATAGGCGCAGATTACATCAATTGCGCCTCGATCCACCGGTTGATCTTGGCTTCCAGCATCGACAGCGGCATGGCACCGTCGCGCAATACCTCGGTGTGGAAGGCCTTGACGTCAAACTGGTCACCGAGTCGTGCCTCGGCATTGTCGCGGATGGCACGAATCTTGAGTTGCCCTACCTTGTAAGCCAGGGCCTGGCCCGGAATCGCCATGAAGCGCTCTGCCTCCGAGACAGCACGAGCCTCGGCGACGGCAGAGTTCTCGTACATGTAATCGAGAACCTGTTGCCGGGACCAGCCCTTGGCGTGAATTCCCGTGTCCACCACCAGTCGAATCGAGCGCCAGAGTTCCGCATTGAGGCCGCCGAAGTACTGGTAGGGATCGGTATAAACGCCGATCTCCTTGCCGAGCGACTCCGCATACAGGCCCCAGCCTTCGGAAAAGGCCGTGAAGCCGCCGAAACGGCGGAAATCGGGCAGGTCCTCGTTCTCACGCTGGATCATGATCTGGAAATGGTGCCCGGGGATCGCCTCGTGCAGGAACAAGGACTCCATCGCCCAGTTCGGACGCGCAGACAGGTCGTAGGCGTTGGCATAGAAACACACCTGGCCGCTCGCCGTCGGGCGTACCCGCCATGTAGGAGCCACCCGACGCGGACTTTTCCCGGAACGGCTCGACGCGACGCACCTCGAAACCGGTCTTCGGGAAGATATCGAAGAGCCCCTTCGACAGCTCCGCAATACGGTCCGACATATCGCGGTAACCCTGGATCAGCTGTTCGGGCTCGTCGAAGAAGAACTGCGGATCGGAGTTCATGTAGTCGAAGAATTCCTTGAGGTCGCCTTCGAATCCGACTTCCTCCATCACGGCATGCATCTCGCTATGGATACGAGCAACTTCGTCAAGACCGACCTGGTGAATCTCTTCGGGCGTCATGTCGGTCGTGGTGCGGATACGCACCATGTACTCGTACCAGGACACGCCGTTGGGCTGGGCATAAAGGCCGACTGTCTCGCGGGCGTTCTCGAGGTAGTCGTCGCCAATGAAATTGCTGATGCGCTGGTACGCCGGGATGATCGTGTTCATGATCTTGTCTTCATACAGCGCGGTCAGGCGTTCGCGATCCTCTGCGCTGAAGTCCTCGGGCATGTTCCTGACCGGGGTATAGAAGTTGCTGTCCTCGACGTTGTCGACAACGTGCGCATCGATCTGCGGCTGCAGTTTTTCCATCAGGATGCGCGGCTGGGTAACGCCGGCCTGCATGCCTTCCTGCATGTTGCTTACGAGCTGGTCGATGATCACCGAAAAGTCATCAGCCCGGGAGAGGAAGTCCTCGTAGTCCTTCACCGTCTTGAACGGGTGCGCACTTGCGCCGCTGCCGAGCTGGACGAAGAAGTTGGTTATTGAGTAGAACTGGTTGATTGGCTGCAGGTGGAACGGGAACTCGTTCCCTTCCAATGACTGCTCGCGATTGATACGGAAGATGTCGTAACTGAGCTGGTCCTGGTAACCAAGCTCGCTGCGATCGATCTCCAGGAGGCGCCGCAGGAATTCTTCGTCCATCGCCTTTTCAGCAGCCCTGTGCTCGGGGCTGTTGCTGTTGGCCATGCGGTCGTTGAAGCGATAGTCGCCGATGAACGTTGCGCTCAACGGATTCAACTCGAGGCCGCGCTCGAAATGCTCGTCGAACAGCGCATGCAGCGCCGTCCCGGCATCGACCTCCGTCTCGGTGGCAGCAGGTTCTTCGTTAGCGCCGCAGGCAGCGGCAAGACAAACGGCAGCCAGTACGGCTGAAAGTCGCAGATTCATGCAGGTTCCCCGGAAATCGTTTATTGATCTAGAGACCGTCGCGGCCCCGTTTTGTTCAGGTGATCATAAACCCAAGGTCCCGCTGCGCAAAATTGGCGAGATTCGGTGCTACGACATCCAGGTCGATATCGGGGATTCCGAACCACCTGGCCAGCGTCGCAGCGTACTGGTCCGCCGAGGTTGACGGGATCATGCGCCCGCCTCCGACATCCTCGGGACCGTCGATCTCGAGCACGGGGTAACTGCCGTACAGGTCGCCGCCGTTGACCGCACCACCGACCACGAGCTGGTTGCCCGCCCAGGCATGGTCTGTGCCATCGCCGTTGGACGTCAGCGTCCGGCCGAAATCCGACTGCGTGAACGTCGTAACGCCGTCCGCGATCTGCAATTCCTCGGTCGCGGCATGGAAAGCAGCAATAGCTTCGCTGACGCCACCCAACAACCCCGGCTGGTTCTCGTTCTGGTCGTCGTGCGAATCGAAGCCGCCCGCCGCAACAAAGAAGATCTGGCGCTGCATCTGCAGTTCGTCGCGCACGGCAATCAGGCGCGCAACGGTCTGCAGCTGCGTTCCCAGCTGCGATGGCGGGAACACGGTACTTATGGTCGGCGCATTGGCGATTGCCGCCGATACTGTGCCAGCCGCGTCAATGGCCCGGCGCTGAATCTCGGCGTAGCCACGTTCGTAGATCGTGTTGTATTGCGCATCGACGACACGCCCGAACGCGAGGCGCTGCTCGTTCAGGATATCGCCCGGCGTGGTTGAGAAGCCCTGGTACTGGATCGGCCCGCCCGGGCCCATGACATAGGCAACCGTTTCATCGGCCGACTGGAACAGGTTCGAGCCGAACAGGGATGCATTGGTTGCCATCTGCTGACCGGCAACGCCGTCCCTGATCAGGTCCGCCATGCGACCGGCCCAGCCGGTCTTGCTTGGCACGTTGCCGCGCAGCGAAGTCCATTGGTCCTGCTGGTCGTTATGCGAGAACAACTGCGGCGGTAAGCTTACAGAGCGGTTCTGGTATTGCGTCTTTGTCGTGGGTTCGACGAGCGGGCCCACGTTGGTTACAAATGCCGCGTTGCCGGCCTGGAACAGGCTCTGGACACCGCCCATGGCCGGATGCAGGCCGAAGTCCGGTGTGCCTGTCGACGCCGGCGAGATCGGCAGCAGGTCCGACTGCAGCAAGGCGAGGTTTTGCCGGGACGTCGCGTAGGCCGAGTACTCTGCCGACGTGTTGGGGACGAGCATGTTGTACGAGTCGTTGCCCCCGAACAGGAACACGCAAACCAGTGCGCGATAGTCGGTAAAGGACCCGCCACCACCGACTACCTGCGAATAGGCAAGGCCAGGGGTCGCGGCAAGTAGCGCGGCTGCGCCGCTCGTCCGGAGAAAATCACGTCTGTTCAATGTTTTCATAGCGTCTCCCCGCCTACCGCTGGTACACGTATTCGGGCGATGTCGTAACGAAATAGATCGTCTCGGCGGCACGGATGGCCGTGTCCGTCTCCGGGACGCGTGCGAGCATGCCGGCAATCTCGGTACGCAAGGTGTCGGAAATTTCACCGCCCAGCAGCTTGCCGGCGACCATATCGATCAGCGCATCGCTATCGGCGGCAACGTCCATCTCTTCCTGGAAGTCGATATAGACATCGTCCTCGGCAAGATCCTGGTTGGTGTGATTCAGGCCGAACGCCTGGAAGAACATGTAGTTCGTGTACTGGGTGTTCAGGTACTCGGTCGCGATCTCGAGCTCCGGTGCGACGAGGCTGCTATCCCGAATCTCGCCCGGCGGTGCGTAGAACGGGCTGAAGAAGTTGAACACCGACGGTGACTGCAGCGGGCCCTGGCCGAACAGGATGTACGACGCGACCAGCGGATAGCGGCCGCTCTCCGAGGTTGCGTCATAGGCTTTGAAGAGCTGCGTCAGCCGCAACAGCGGCTCCTTGAGCTTGCCGTCGATTTCCATGGGCATCGCCGGACTGGCCTCCGGATCCAGCAGGATCGCCTTTACCACCGCACCCAGGTCGCCGCGTATTCCGGACCCGTTGTCGTTGAATACCTGCGCCACCCGACGCACGTAACCCGGTGACGGGTTGCTGGTCGTCAGGCGCTGAATAAGGCGAATCGCCATGAACGGCCCGACGTTCGGGTGATTGAAGATATTGTCCAGCGCGGCGGCGAGATCCTGCTCACCGGTCTGCCCTGCGGGCAACACCGCGCCGCCGAGCAGGACCTTCTGGCCCGTGTCGTGGAAACCGGGCCAATGCTCCATCGGGGCATACTGGCTCGTAACGGGGACACGGCCGCTGCCGAAACTCGGCGAACCCTGCCAGGTCCAGCCCGTGAACACGTGGGCAAAGCCTTCGATCGTCGCCTGGTCGTAGGTCGGAATGGGCTGGTTGCTGCTGTCAAGCCTCACGGTGCCGTCGAGATTGAGCTCAACGAGGCCGATCGAAAACAGCTGCATCAACTCACGGGCGTAGTTTTCATCGGGCCGGATATTGAGTGCGGGATCCGGCGCGCGGTTGCCAAGCATGCTCAGGTAGACGCCCATGGCCGGATGCAACGTGACCTCTTCTATCAGGTCGCGGTAATTGCCGAAAGCATGCTCGGCCAGCGTGTCGTAGTAGTCGGCAACAGCGAAAGGCCTGCTCTGCAGTGCGCCGAGCTGCGAGACGACCATGATTTCCGAGAGCGCGAAAGCCACGCGCTGACGCAGCTGGTCCTCACCCCAGAGTGCGTTGCGGAACCAGATATCCACACGATCGGTGTGGAGCTGCCCCATGAACTGGGGTGGCGGCAACGTCAGCATGTGCGGCAGCTGCAGCGATGCCGGTTTCCTCATCTGGTCGTCGATCCAGGCCTCCTGGCGCATCGCGATGACGGTCTCGGCCTCGGCCTCTGTTGCACCAAACGTTGCCTGGTTGAGCAACTGGAACGCTTCGGCCTTGGTCACCGGTGGTGGCGGCGGCGGCTGGTGGCGGCACCGTTGTGTCCCCGCCTCCGCCTCCGCAACCGGCGACACCGAGCAGTACCGATAGCAGTAATGCAACTGTGCGATTTGCATTCATGGTCGTACCCCGTCCCTTCTCGCTTGCGGGCTAACGGCTTCCGTACACGTCTTCCAGGTGCTCGATCTGCTCGGCGGTCAGCAGGTTCTTGAGGCGCACCAGCATGGCCATCTGCTTCTTCTTCACCTGGTTCTCGGCCAACAGCGCAGTGCCGGCATATTCCAGTACCTTGTCTTCGTCGATCGGCGACTTGTCGAGCTCGAGCATGAGCGCCTGGTAAGCCTCCTGCATATCCCACTCATGCTCGGCAACGCCAGCCTGCACTTCCACGACCGCGGCGCGAATCGCCGTGAACTGTTCCTTGCTCAACTGCAGCGCATCGCGGTTCTCGAGGATGATGTTCGGCGCAAACAACTTGCCCTTGAACACATCCCTGGGTTCCTCCGCGGTCGCCACCCCGGCAACCAGGCTGACCATGACCAGCAGGCACAGAATTCCCTTCTTCATAATAACGTTCCTCCGTCTCTCTCGGTTGACTCGATGAGCACTGGAATTTCCCCATATATGTCAAATTGATGTTTTGGCAGCAAAACGTCGCTGGGCGCGACCCAATTCGTGCTGCTGGCGAGGTCGTCAGGATCGACGAACTGCCACTCCCGTGGTATCGGTCGGAGCTGGCCGACCAGGACAATTGCCACGAGCGCCACTGCGGCAGCGATGCCACCCAGCATTCTCGTGCGTCGCCGCCGCTCTGCGGCTTGTTCTTTCGCACGGCCCCAGACGATGTCGAAATCCGGGACACGTCCCGCTTCAGCTTTGTCTTGTCCGCTGCGCAGCGCTGCTCTCAGCTCGTTGTCGAAATCAGTCATTGGTCAGCCTGCTCTTCAATGCTTTCTTCGCGCGGTCGTAATGCACTCGACCGGTACCTGTCGTGACGCCCATGACAGAGGACGCCTGTTCTATCGTCATGTCCCGGCAAAACACGAGTTCCACGATATCTCGCTGCCTTGCAGGCAGTTCCCGGACCGCCCGCCACAACTGATCGTGCTCGCCGGGCTCCACCGGCAGATGAGCATCCACCGTCGCCTCTGATCCTGCTTTCTCCAGCACGCGCAAACGTGTCGCCAGGCGCCGATAGCGGTTGCGAGACAGGTTCTGGACCACGGCGAACACGAAAGTCCGGAGCGATGACTTGCCATCAAACCTCGCCTTTCCTGTCAGCAGCTCAACGTACGCCTGTTGCACCAGATCCTCCGCTACCGCCTGTTCAAAACCGCAGCGGGAGAGGGCCCAGCCGAATACCTGGCCGTGCATGGCTTCCAGTGCCGATCGAGATACGTGCGGGTTGTTATCCAGGACATCGCTGTCTCTCATACCCCCTCCCGATATCTTGGTGGCACCAGGCTGATGCCTGTATGACACGCCGTGGATTCGAGGGTTGCAACGTTATGTAAATCGCTGCAGCGCGAACTCAGGCGCAATCCTCGATGGAGGGCATGAAGGCGGCGCTGCCGACTCGGCAGCCGGCGGCGGTAAGGTGCAAGGTCAGCGAGATCGATTCGTCGCAGTCCGCGGGGCGAAACACGAGCAAGATCGTAACGCTGTGCGCCGCCGAATCTTCGCGACCACCTGCGCCGGCATCACACTCGACAATGAAGCGATCATCGGCGAACGCGCCCAGGTCGTTGAGACGATAAAAATACGTGAGTACCTGCGCACGAACGCGCCGCGCGAGATTTTTGTCACCCGCTTCGAACACCGCCCAGCGCGCCGCCGTCGCAATCGTACTGATTATTTGCAGGCACATGCGGCGCACCGGTAGACGCGCGAACTTGCGATGTACTTCGCTCCCGCGCCCCATCGTGACCGACCCACCGACACGACAGCGACCCGCCGGACCTGTCGCGATGACGTTCAGTCCGGCCCGATTCAGCAAGCGCGCGTCTTCGTCGTCGATGTCCACGGCTGGAACAAGGTGACGGTGCAGTCCCATGCCCTGCTGGTCGAGGCTGTGCCAGGGACCGTAGGTGCGATCCTGTTTGCACAGGAGACCGGCGATCGCCCCGCCAACCGGACGCGCAATGTCGTCGCTGTGGCGCGTCAACATACGCGGGTAGTAGCCGAGCATATTGGGACTCGCGTAACCCAGGTCATTAATGCCGCGAACGGCATCTTCCGGGGTCTGCCACTCGCTGCGCGGATCGACCAGCAACATGGCACGGCGTTCGCGGCAATACTGTTCGGCCGCCAGGATCGCAGCCGGGCCTGTATCGACCCCCTTGCCCGGCGGTGGCAAATAGAGAATGTCGAAGTTCTCGGCCTGCTCCAGCGCGAAAAGACCGGTGCGGTGTTTGCGTGACCCGATCAGGTCGTAGTCGGAAAGCTCGGTACCGTCCGTGCCTGCCTGTGCATGATCGACATAGGTCGCACCGAAGCGCCCGCCTGCGCCCATTGTCGTTTCGGGTCGGTGCGACGGAAAAGGCTTCTCAACACGCGCCAGGTCCGATGAAAGCAAGGCATCGCCGACGAAGGTCGTCGCGCCTTCAAGGTATGACAGCCGGTGATACATCTCCTGGTCTGCGACGTGGCCGGTTCCGGGATTGACGCGTTGCAGTGTCAGGTTAAAGAGGGCGTCATCGTCTTCGATACCGTCATAGTCGACGGCCGCACGAATGAACTCGGTCGAACCGGGCTCGACCGCGCGCAGGACCAGTGCGGAACCACTGGCCGGCAAACAGATCATCGAACCGCGTGCGTTGTTCGCGACGCGTACAACGTATAGCTGCATGCCGCCATGATCGAAGAACTGCCTGACCGCCGGTCCCAGGCTGGAGCGTGACCAGACATCACCAAAGCGGCGCCGGAACTCGCCATAGTTCTTTACAAGGACGGGAGTATTCAGGGGACCACGAAGCGCACGGCCGACAAAGGCAGCCGTGGTTTCGGGCGACACATCGATGGACTGATCCATCGCTGCGATTTCTGTGACCGTGATGCCGCGGTCAACTGCATCTGACAAACCTGTCTCCGTACCTGGTCAGATAAGCGTGGCCCAATACTAATTCATTCGCGCTCATCAATGCACTTCGATAATCTCGGGAAATGAGTGACTTCCTGTCAGCCGCCTATCCGGCGCTCGGTCAGCGCCTTTACAAGCTGCAGCTCGCGGAGTTGCCGACACCCGTCGAATGCCACGACATTGTTACGACCAGCGGGCCACGGCGTATTGCGGTGAAACGCGACGACGTCAGCGGCCCGGTGTATGGCGGCAACAAGATCCGCAAGCTCGAATACATTTTCAAACGCGCGCTGGACCGGCACGCCAGGCGCGTAGCAACCTTTGGCGCCGCCGGCTCGAATCACGCGCTGGCAACCGCCATCCTCGCGAAAAGCATTGGCCTGGAATGCGCCTGCTTTCTTTCACATCAAGAACGCACGCCGAAAGTTCCGCGCACACTCAACATGCACCGGCACCTGGGTACCGAGATCATCCGCTATGGCGGCACAATCGATCACGTCCCGCTGCTGCGGAAGCACCTGCAGCACCGGCAGACCTGGGTCGTGCCGCTTGGCGGTTCGAGCTGGCTCGGTGCGGTCGGTTTTGTGAGCGCCGGCCTGGAGCTGGCACAGCAGGTGCGGGCTGGTGACATGCCCTGCCCCGATCGCATTTATATCGCGACTGGCACGATGGGCAGCACCGCAGGGCTCGCATTGGGGCTTGCCGCGGCGGGCCTGCCGACGGAGATACAGGCCGTGACTGTCGTCGATGAGCGCTTCGGTTCCGCGGCCAGGCTGGATCGCCTGGTACAGAAGACGGCGATGATGCTCAATCGTATCGATCCATCGTTCGATGCGGCAATGCCGGAGAAGATACGTCTCGTCTGGCGCGGGGAGTTCCTCGCCGGTGGCTACGCGGAGTTCGATGAAGCGACAGGCGACGCCGTAGCCGCAGCGCAGGACCAGATGGACCTGAGCCTTGAGACCACGTACACGGGCAAGGCCATGGCGGCCATGCTGCACGACCTGCAGGACCCCGGCTACGACGGCGGCTTCTATCTCTTCTGGAACACGCACAACTCACGCAAGTTACCAGTGACCGCCGACAAGCCGGCGACACTCGACAACATTCCAGAGGATTTCTTGCGCTACTACGACTAGGCGACCGATCTCAGCTCGACGGTGGTATCGACACGACGGCGAAAGTCGTGCCTGGATCGCCGCGGAACGATACGTGACAGGAGCCCCAGCTCTCCGGGATTGTCCACTCCACCTTTTCCGATACGCTGGATTCGAAGCGTTTGTGATCACAACGCATTTCCACGGACGTCAGGGTTCCGGAAATGTCCATCAACGCAAAGGTGTTATGCACGGGAGTGAAGGACCAGCGGCTACTGCAACTTTCGCAGTCGTCTCTTGCCGCGACCGCGGCCTCAATCCTGAAAGGCTTGTCGCTGTGAATGACGCTGTTCAGTCTGGCCATTATCGGTTGCAGCGACGTGACTTCTTCTGAGTCCTCGCCAGCTGACTCGACCAGTTCTTCGAACGTTTCATTCGCAGCGTGGTACTTGCCGAGTTGCACCTCCACCTGGGCACTCAGATTGAGCAGGCGATGATAGTCTTTCTTTTCGATCCACTCTCCATTCGAAGCCGTCGCACGATACAATGCCCTGTTAAGGCCGTGCATATCTCCGGTCAACGCCTCGTAACGTACGCGCTGCGCCCACAGTTTCGACAACTCGTAGAGCGACAGGTTGTATGTTTCATGGACTTTCCTGAATAGCTCATCCGCTTCCTCCAGCTTTTCTTCATCCAGGAGCTTGCCGAGTTTGCGATAGGTTTTGACGAATTTCCGATCGGCGGCTCGGTGCTTGTCCTTTAGGGCAAAGGTGATATATGCCTGGTTGCGGGATTGCCAGGTTGGACTGCCTGCGACCAGGGCCGGTTCGAACTTCCAGTTTTCTACGGAATGGATGGCTGCCTGATCGAATCTCGGCCCTCCTACCGAGTCGAGCACCGAGATATTCCGGGTCTGGCCTGCCTCATCGATGCAATACGCGACATGAACCCAGGCCTCGTAACCCCTGGAGAGCTCGTGACGCGGGTACCTGGGTGGCTTTCTCTCGATGACCCTGGCAGGGACGTACTGTTTGGCCGACTGCAGGATCTTTTCCAGATCCGGTTGCGTATCGTCGCCGGCGGCTTGCGCTGCGGTAGCGAGAGCCAGCAGCGTCAGAGCACAGGAAATGCGATCACGGAGCATACGATTACCGTTATTTGGGAAGCCGTAACGATTATAGTATCAGGCAACTAAAGAACGAAAATTGCCGGGCAAGGGAGAAGAGATCCAAATGACTCACTACAAACTGACTTACTTCGACATGGACGGCGGGCGCGCGGAGCCTGTGCGGATAGCGTTTCATGCGGCAGGCATCGACTTCGAGGATGTTCGTATCTCGTTTCCCGAGTTCATGGAGATGCGCGAGAGCGCTCGCTTCAACTGCGTACCGGTTCTCAGCATCGATGGTGTGGACGTAACCCAGAGTAACGCCATGTGCCGTTTCATCGGCAAGAAGGCAGACCTTTATCCCGAAGATGATCGGCAGGCATTGTATTGCGATGAAGCGATGGGCGCCGTTGAAGACCTGCTTCACCAGATGGTGCACACTTTCGGTCTCGAGGGTGACGAACTCAAGGCCGCGCGCGAGAAGCTCGTCGACGGATGGATACCCGTCTTCCTCGAGGGCTTTAGCGAATTACTCGATCGCGGCGGCGACTATTTTGCGGACAATCGCCTGACCGTGGCTGACCTGAAAGTCGCCGGCATCACCGGCTGGTTCCGGTCCGGTCAACTCGATCATATTCCGACTGACCTTGTGGATCGCGTTGCGCCGAAACTGGTCGCGCACGAGAAGCGGGTCGCGGCTGATCCGGTGGTTACCGCTTACTACGCATCGCGTAAAGCGCAGGCATGAGTTACCGCAAACCCGTGACAGTGACCCTGATGTCGCTGGTCCTGCTGCTGTCAGGCGCTTTCGCTGAGGACACCCCACCGCCGGAAACCCGTGTCGCTATAGAGGTTTCCTCGCGAGATGAGGATGCCGGCGAGCGTGTTGCCAAGTACATCGGGAACGAGCTGCGGAGTCTGGGGGATGTCGCCGTAGTCACTGAGAATCCTGACTACAAGCTGTTTGTCGTGCTGACCGAGATGCGGGCCGGTGGCGGCAGAATTGCCTACGTATTAACGATTACGGCCACCAGTTTCTTCCCGGAGGGCTACTTCAACAGGTACCTGCTCGAGCCCTGGAGACAGGGCACGAAGTAGTTCAGCGCGTACGGTTGTCGAGGTAGTAACGGACGGCATCCTGGACGTGCCTGAAGCGGTCCCCGCCAAGCTGTTTGCCGCCAAACCAGCGAGTCACCACGACGATGTGGTTCTGCAACCCGTCTCGCTCCAGCATGCGGACGATCACCATGCCGGCGCCGGCCTCCCCGTCGTCATTCTTGACCGGGGTCGAGCCTTGCAGAAACGCCCAGGTGTTGTGGGTGGCCCTGGCGAATTTCTTTCTTCGGCAGAGTGCTTTAATAAAAGCCCGGGCCTCTTCGGGCGAGCTACAGGGTCCGCCCGATACCGAGTACTTCGATCCACGGTCTGTGACTATCTTGTCGAATAGTTCCATCTATCCGGGGGTGCTCGAAGAAAGATTGGGCACGTATCTGAATACTGAAATCCCAACAGCCATCAAGACAAAGAACAGGGCGCTGACAGCCTTATGCAACGTCTCGCGGTCAATGACAGCTGCGAGGATTGCAAGGGCCAATAGAGAAAATTGAATAGTCCTGTACGGATGCAACAGGGATGCACCGAAGAACCACCGCGTCATGGATATCGCCGAGAAAACCTTGTCAAGGCGCCGAATAACATCTGACTGAGCGTTCATTGAATTACCGCCCTTGGGTCATTTCCAGCCATTGATTGTAGCTTGAAAGCCGTCGCTCACTACTCTCGCTGGTGCGTGAACATCAACGAAACAGCATGATCCCAGTCCATTTGTTCACCCGCGTACCACTTGGCGGCTGGCATTTCCGCGGTAACGTCCCGGTCTTCAAACCTGCGGTACAACCAGGCCAGGGACTCCGCCAGCTCGACAGTACTCCTAGCAGGAGAGTCGTCAAGGCGCTGCATGTTCCGATCCTCGAACCAGATTTCACCGTCCTTGCCACGCTTGCAATCGAAGCCGCCCTCGTGAACCAGGTGATGATGGTGCCTGCAGAGCAACACCAGGTTATCGAGGCTCGTCTCACCGCCATCGGCCCAATGCTTGATGTGGTGGCCATCCACGAACTTGTAATTTGTGCACCCCGGGAAGCGACAACCACCGTCTCTTGCCTTGGGTGCGCGTCGCATCGGCGGCGGAATGGATCGAGAGCGACGTCCGATCGACAGGGGCTCACCGTTGTCGTCTTCCCTGACTGTGGTCGTGGAACAATCACAGGCAATGCGCCTCGACGTTACCGCGGAAACGTGGGGGCCGTTCTCGAGATGGGCGTCAGCTTCAGGCTTGCTGTTGACGTGAACAACGACCTGGTAACGATCCGCCGTCGAACCCGAGTTCTCGCTGTTGTTCATGTAGGTTTCAGAAACCTCGCAGAGGGCATCAGCACGACGGGCCGCAACGGGCTCTGGTTCGTCGACTGCGACATAGCTCTTTTCCATCGCCATCTCGAGCGCCTTGATAACGAGTTCACCCTGGTCGGCCGGAATCCTGACTTTCATTACCAGGCAACCGTCATGGTCGTAGTAGTACGTGACCTCGCGCCGCTGGTGCAGGTCGTTGGCGGACTCCGGGTCCTGCAACTTCTTTGCACGGCGGTACTGGGCGACCAGTCGCTCAACGTGATGAGCAGTGCCATGAGTTGCGAGCATGAGCAGGAAGTCCTCGTTGTTTGTATTCGCGACACGCGTGATCGCCCTCACCTTCGAGAAACTCAACGCACCCTTCGAAAAGGCTTCATCGATCTTCGGCAACGCAGCTAACGCATGAGCAACACGTAGTCGCTCACGAGCCGCGTTCATGCCGAAGCCACACTTGAAGTTGAGCCAGTGAGCGCAGGACTGGAAGCCCAGTTCGGCCCAGTATTGCCGGTCATCGAACTCGCGAATCAACGCCAGCAGGTGATGCGTGGCGGCATAGATATAGCCGCACAGCTCGGTGATTTGATCGCCCAGCTTCTCACCTTCCGATGGCTCAAAGCGGGCTGATTCTGGACGAACGCGGCGACCTGGAGCATGGTTCCCTCCGTGAACAAATATACACTGTGAATATATACAGTATACACTTAAGGCACTGATATTTCGAGGGAAAACGTGACTATTCGGTGGCAGCGGTCGCTTCGGCTTCGGCCCCTTCCATCATCTCGCGGACTTCTTCCAGCGTCGGCGCATTCGGGTCGATTTCGACGATGTTATGCACGACGCGCGCCCGGGCCATGTACTCCGCCGGATCGTAGTGCACGACCTTGACGGGTACGCCCGGCGGCTCTGCGGCCAGTTCGCGGATGTAGCTACGCAGATGCCCGTTCAATGGTTGCCCGTTCGGGTCGAGCTGCGCCTCGATGAGTTGTGCGAGCCGATCTTCGGCGGGAACCGTGTCATCTTCGAGTGGCACATGCGCCTCGAAGTACAACGAGCCGTCCTTTTGCCCGAACTGGTACGGCTCATTGATAATCACCACGGACTCGCCAATATCGACCAGCGTGTACAACGCCTCGATGTTCTCCGGGTACAGCCGCACGCAGCCGTGACTCACTCGCATGCCGACCCCATAGGGCGCGTTGGTGCCGTGAATCAGGTAGCCGGGAATGTCGAGTTTAAGAACGCGGTGACCGAGCGGATTGTCCGGACCCGGCGGCACGACGGAGGGCAGCGGGTCGCCCATCTCTGCATGCTCACGCCGAACCGATGCCGGCACCCACCAGTGCGGGTCTTTCGCTTTCGATACGACGGTGGTCTCACCCAGCGGTGTCTCCCAGCCAACGCGCCCGATGCCGATCGGGTATGTCAGGACCTGGCGTGGTTCACCGTCGGCCGCCTCGGGAAAATAGAACAGGCGTTTGGTCGCGATGTTCAGAACGACGCCGTGCTGTGCGACGTTTGGCAGCACGTACTGGGTTGGCAGCAGGATCGGGGTGCCATCCCCAGGCAACCAGGGATCTACGCCAGGGTTGGCCGTAATGATCTCGTCGTAGCCGAGCCCATACGCGCGGGCGAAATCCGACAGCGTGTCGGTGCCACCTGCGAATACGACCTGCGGTTCACCAACGACGGTCTGGCCTTCCGCGTCGATAACGAAAACGTTGGGGTCGAGCGGCGCAAGGACCGGCCGCTCTTCGAGAGGAACGCCTGCGTCCTTGCCGCCCTTGCTGACCGACGACCACAGGTCATCGAGCGTCGCGCATCCACCGAGCGCCAGGAGCGGCAGCAGGAGTAGTACGCGCCGGACTATCAAGTGCCTTCTTTCTCCGGCTCTTGTTGTTCTTCGTTACCGGGTTCTTCTTCGTTACCGGGTTCTTCTTCCTTCACATAGCGCGGACTTGCACCACCGCAATCGGGACGGCGCCCTTCGGCCAGGGCCTGGTTGTACAGCGGCAGCGTCTTTTGCCATTCGTTGACCAGGTTCTCGATACGCGTATCGCTGGCCGGATGCGTGGACAGGAATTCAGCGGGACGTTTGCCACCGCCCGCATCCATACGTTGCCACAGCGGCACCGACTCGCGCGGATCGAATCCGGCGCGGGCCATGTACTCGAGGCCAATGACGTCAGCCTCGCTTTCCTGGCCGCGTTTGTACGGCAGGCTGATACCGAAGGCCGCGCCGGCCGCCAGCGCCTGCTGCGCCGTATAGGTCGCACCCGAGTACCCGCCGCCGAGAATCACTGCGGCCACGTTGATGCCGATTCTCGTCAAGTCCGTGTTCATCGCCCTGTCCGCCGAGTGATTGGCGGTAACGTGTGCGATTTCGTGGCCGATGACGGTCGCCAACTGGTGTTCGTTCTCCGTGACTTTAAGGATGCCGCTCAGGACGCCGATCTTGCCGCCCGGCATGGCGAACGCGTTGACCGACTCGCTCTCGAAAACAGCCAGCTCCCACTCAATGTCGTTATAAGGCGGCTCGAGCACGTCCACGACCGCTTGCGCCACGCAGGCCACGAAGTCGATCGTTTCCCGATCCGTAACCAGCGGCATACTCGCGCGCATCTGGTTGAACGCCCGTCGCGCTTCGGCCTCCATTTCCGCACGCGATGCCTGGGTTGGCGCAGACGCGCAGGACGACAACAGACTAGCCGCCAGCACCAGCGGTACTGCCAATCTGATTGAATTCTTGATCATGGAAGCTCCCGGAAACCTTACAGGATTATAGCGTCTTGGCAGGTCACAGGCCTGCTCAAAGTTTGACCACCTGCGGGCAGGCCAGTTCCGCGGTCAGCGCGGCAGGCGCGACTCCAGCTTGCGCCGCCAGCCCGCTTCGTGGGCCTTCTCTATCGCACTGTCGACATTACCCATCAGGCGCTTCGGCAGGGTCTGCTTGACCTTGTACTCGACACGATAGAGGTCCCTGTCCTTCGCCCTCTGGCTGAGCAATTCGTCGCTCGTGCTGATCTCGTCAGTGAGGCCGAGATCGAGCGCACGCGTCCCGTACCAGTATTCGCCCGTCGCGACTTTCTCGAGATCGAGCTCGGCGCGGTATTTCGCAATCGCATCCTTGAACAGTGCATGCACATCCTCGAGCTCTTCCTTGAGTTTCGCCCGGTCCTCATCCGTGTTCTTGCCGAACATCGTGACCGTGCGCTTGTACTTGCCGGCCGAAATTTGTTCGAAATCGACACCGTGGCTGTCGAGCAGCCTGTTGAAGTTCGGCAGCTGCGCGAGCACACCGATCGAGCCGATGATGGCGAACGGGGCCGCGTAGATCTTCGTCGCAACGCAGGCCATCAGGTAGCCACCGCTTGCCGCGACCTTGTCGACGCAGACGATAAGCGGCACACCGCGATCCCGAATCCTCGATAGCTGTGACGCGGCAAGCCCATGTTCATGCACCATGCCACCGTGGTTTTCGAGACGCACGATGACCTCGTCGTCCTCGCCCGCCACATCCAGGATGGCGCTGACTTCTTCGCGCAACGACGCGACCGCGCTCGCTTTCAGGTCACCCTTGAAGTCGATGACAAAGCTTCGCGGCCGATCGGAAGGCTGCTTGCTCTCGGCCTTGTCTTTCTTCTTGCGTTCCTTCGCCGCCTGTTTCTTCTCACCCTTGCTTGAAACCGCATCACGCAGCGTATTGCCGAGCGTCTTGAATTTCTTGTTCAGGTCCTCGACTTCCAGGCCTTCGTGGGTTGCCTTGCGTCCGGCGGATGCCGCCACGACGATGACGGCAACGATCGCAGCAACGACCGTAATTGCCTTCAGCAGGAAGAGCCCGTACTCGGCGAAAAATGCAGCCATGATTTCCTCGTTAGATTGCGGCGGTCGCTAGACGGCGATGCCAACGTTGTTCTTTTGCAGAACCTGCTCGGCGCGATAACTCGAGCGCACCATCGGTCCCGCAACGACTTCCAGGAAGCCCTTGTCCAGGCCCTCGCGCCGGTAGGCCTCGAATTCTTCGGGCGAGACGTAACGCTCGACCGGCAGGTGATTCGGCGTCGGGCGCAGGTACTGACCCAGGGTCAGGATATCGACGTTGGCGTCCCGCAGGTCGTCCATCGTCTTGAGGATCTCGTTGTCGCGTTCACCGAGGCCAAGCATCAGGCTCGTCTTGGTCAGCACCTCAGGGCGGTGCGTCTTCGCATGTTTCAGCACGTCGATGGTCTGCGCGTAGCTTGCCCGCGGGTCGCGCACCGGGTGCGTCAATCGCTGCACGGTCTCGACGTTCTGGGCAAAGACTTCCAGCCCGGAATCGACCACGAGTTCGACGTGCTCCATGACCCCGTTGAAATCGGGCGTAAGCGCCTCGACGGCCGTATTCGGGTTGAGCCTCTTGATCTCCCGCACGCACGCGGCATAGTGCGCGGCGCCGCCGTCCGCGAGGTCGTCACGATCGACCGACGTGATCACAACGTACTCGAGCCCCATCAGCTTGACGGCCTTGCCGGTATTTACCGGTTCCTCCGTATCCAGCCAGCCTTTCGGATTGCCGGTATCCACGGCGCAGAAACGGCATGCCCGTGTGCACACCGAGCCCAGCACCATGATCGTCGCTGTACCGGCATTCCAGCACTCGCCGATGTTCGGGCACATGGATTCCTCGCACACCGTGCTCAGCCGATGCTCATGCACGATCTGCCGGGTACCGGAGTAACCTTTGCCCGACGGCATTTGCGCACGCAGCCACTTGGGCTTGTCGCCACGGACCAGCGGCGCAGACTCGCGACCCTGTTTCTGGCCATTCTTGATCGCCGAGAACCCGGCGTCGGTCTGGTACTTGCTGCCGCTCTGCACGATCGGTATGCCGCGTAGTTTTTCGTTTGCCTTGCTCATGAGGGTGCGAATTGTCGCACATGCTCATCAAAGCGCAAACGCCAAAAAAAATCCCGGCCGGAGCCGGGAGAGTCAGGGGGAAATAGTAAAACGCGCCAGAAGTGTTCGGTACTGCCCTGTCAGTGCAATCGCGACCAGCTCACCAACTTGACTGCGCTCTGTTGCAGATCGAAGTTACGTGCCAGAATCGCTTCAATGTCGTGCGTATCGGAGTCGTTGGCCATGGGGCTGTTCAGCTCGACGATCCCGCAGAACTCATTGCCGCCGCGATATTCCGCGTCGGTAAGGATGAATTGCGTGTAGTACTTGGCAGACATGGGCTTAGATTACTCCTGGCCTCCCGCTCCGACTGTGAGCCAGAGCACAAAAAAACGGCAACAGGGAGGATTGACGCAAAAATTGAACTTCTGTCACTAATTTGCTTCGAAAAGTGCGCCGTGGAGCGTAAAATCAGGGACTTAACGGACACGGCGCACAGATTTCGTCCCGCCGCATATGTAATATCACGCCAATCCGCCTTCGCTTGGGCGGGTTTCGGACCGGAAATACCTTGAGGGATCCAGAACATGCTTGCGAAAACCCATTTCGTAAAATTCGTCGTTGTCGGGCTGGCGCTGCTGGCTGCCGGCCAGGGCTACGCGCAGGACGAACTTCGTAATACCTTTTTTAAGGAGGCTGATGCCGCCAGGGCAGCCGCCGATGCCGCCGACGCCGAGCTGCTGGCGCCGCGCACCTACGAGCGGGGCATGAAGGACTACACGGACGCCGAACTGGCGCTTGAGCGCGGCCGCAATATCGAGACGGTGCGGGCGAACGCGGCCGATGCTACGCGCTACCTGAACGAGGCTGCCCAGAAGGCAGGTCTTGCTCGCACGGCCCTCGCACAGGTTATGAAAAGCCGCCAGGATGCAGCCAATGCGCGCGCACCCGACCTGTCGGCGGACTTGTGGACACAAGCGCAACGCAAGTTTGCCGAAGCGATCCGTCTCCTGGAACGCGGCGACCTGAAGAATGCCAAGCGCCGGGACATCGAAGCGACCAGCCTGTACCGGGAAGCGGAGCTGGTTGCGATCAAGGCGCAATACCTGTCCGAGACTCGCCGGCTGCTGGCCGACGCCGATCGCGCCCGTGTTGGCCGTTATGCGCCGATCACGCTCGGTAGCGCGAAGCAGTTACTCGCTGACGCCGAGCGCGAACTCAGCGAAAACCGCTACGACACCGACCTGCCCCGCAGCCTGGCCCAGCAGGCGAACTACGAGGCGAAACACGCCATTTACCTCTCCGAGGTTGTCCGCAAGGTGCGCGACAAAGACCTGACCGCCGAGCAACTTGTCCTGCAGTGGGAAGATCCGCTACGGCAGATCGCCGGCGTTGCCGACATCGTACCCGCCATGGAAGCAGGCCCGGATGCCCTGACGGCAAAGCTGGTCGCTTACTTCGAAAATCAAGCCAATGAATTGCAGGCCCTGCAACAGGAAAAGGCCGAGAACGAAGTTCGTATCGCCGACATGGAAGAAGAGCTTCGAGCGCTTGATGAGCGTCTTGGCGGGGCAACCGCCGAACGTGCTGCGCTGGTCCAGCGCCTGGAAGCACAGGCTCGCGTCAAGCAGCAGTTCGAACAGGTCGAGAAACTGTTCAGCTCGGAAGAAGCGCGCGTCTTCCGCCAGGGCGACACGGTCATTCTGCGCCTGGTCGGGTTGAGCTTCGACAGCGGCGCATCGCAGATCCGGCCGACGAACTTCGACCTGCTCGCCAAGGTTGAGAAAGCGATCGATATTTTTCCGCGCAGCGAGATCATCATTGAAGGCCATACCGATTCCCACGGTGGCGACGACCTGAACCAGAAGCTGTCGCAGGAACGTGCCGAGTCGGTTCAGCAGTACATGATCAACGCAATGCGAATCCCGACCTACCGCCTGATCGCGACCGGTTACGGCGAGACCCACCCGGTTGCCAGCAACGAGACCGCAGCCGGCCGCGCTCGCAACCGGCGTATCGATATCGTGATCAAGCCAAACCAGGACGCAACTAACTAGGCGACTACAGCGAAGCATCCAGACCGCGCCACCATGCAACGATGGTGTGCGCGGTCTTTTCGTTTACGAGGTAGCCGTACTCGGCATGTACGTTGAGCTCGCCGTTCAGGCGGTAGTGCGTAAAGACCAACTCGTCCTCGATGCTCTCGACGAGCCCCAACTCCAGCATCTCGGCAAAGTCATTGCCGAACTGGCGGTCCAGCGACGTGAGGTCTCCCATCGCCGCGAGGTTTTTCCACCGTCGAATATTGGCCGGGTAGCGGCCGTAGCCGGATTTGCCCGCGCCCATCAGGCGCTTGCGCAGGTAGCGCTGCCCGAGAGGGCTGCCCATGGTGACCAGCAGGTCGACGCGCGCGCGGTCCGGCGCGTCGTGGCTCAATTCCCAGAGGCTGTCGTAAGCGATCACCGATCCCATGCTGTGGGCCAGCAGCAGCACAGGCCGGTGTGCCGCCGCAGCCGCCTGCAGTGGGACCTTCAACATGCGACGTGTATGCGCCGCGATGTCGTTGTCGTCCTTCAGGTAACGCCGCAGGTCCCGAAGATGCACTTCCATGCGCTCGTTCGCGACATGCGGTATCAAAAAGGGCATCAGGTCGCCCAGCGTGTATATCCAGCGTGTCAGTCGGCGCTTCCATGATGTTGCTTCCGCAACGTCCCGGGCACTCGCCGTGCGTTGTTCGATAACGGCGTCTACGGCCTCGGCATCGATCGAAAAGTCGCGATGCTCACGGTAGAAATCAAACGTCCAGGAGACCAGCTCGAACACGCCGGTGTGTGCCTCGATCTGATCGGCCACGTCCGCATCCACACGCCGCACACCGGCCAGCAAGCAGCGCAGAAGTGCCTCCTCATGCTGCACGGGTTCGGGCTTGGGCAGCATCCCGGGGATGTAGATGATCAGCGGCAACGTCGGTTCAATCATGGCCAAGCAAGGCCTCCAGCTCGCCGACGTGCGCCACTTCGGCATCGGCCGGCGCGTAATCCTCCGGCCATGCGTCGCCATTGCGATTCACCCAGACCGTGCGCAGACCGGCCTCACGAGCACCATGCACGTCGTACAGCGGGTGATCGCCGACGTGCAGCGTTTCCGCGGCACTGGCACCGCCCGCCTTCACTGCGACGTCGAAAATCGGCCGGTCCGGTTTCGCCGCGCCGGCCTTCGCTGCATTCACGTGACCGTCGAACAGATCGTCGATCCCGATCCGGGTGAGATCCGCGTTGCCATTGGTCACGGCGATAAGCACGTAGTGTTTGCCCAGCGCCTGCAGTGCAGGCCGCGCTTCGGGAAACATCTCGATGTCGTTGCGCACCTCGTCGAACACGGCGAAGGCCTCGTCCACAGGGAAATCGGCATAGCCCGCAGCCGTGGCGATTTCTGTCAGGACAACACGCCGCAGGAACGTAAGGTCATGTGACATGTGCGCATGGGTTTTCGCGACGCGTTTTCGCATCTCCCAGATATCCCCGGGCTCGAACATCCCGGTGATGCGGGGGTAGTTTTCCCCGAGCCACGCGTACAGGCGCGCCTCTGCCCGGTGAATGACAGGGTGAATCGCCCAGAGGGTGTCATCGAGGTCGAGTGTGATGGTGCGAATGCCGTTCACGGAATCAGGTTGCCCGCCAGTTAACAATAGCCGAACATTGTGAGGTCAAGCCGAACACGGAGCAAGGCAATGAAATACCTCCATACGATGGTGCGGGTCACGGATGTCGACGCTTCACTCAATTTTTACTGCGACTTGCTGGGACTTGTCGAACAGAAGCGCAAGGAAAGTGAGCAGGGCCGATTCACGCTCGTATTTCTTGCCGCCCCCGGCGACGAAACGGCCCAGGTCGAGCTTACGTACAACTGGGATCCGGAAGACTATGGCGAAGGCCGCAATTTCGGCCATCTCGCCTACGAGGTCGACGACATTTACGCCTTGTGCCAGAAACTCATGGATGCCGGCGTGACCATCAACCGCCCCCCGCGCGACGGGCGGATGGCGTTCGTGCGTTCACCGGACAATATTTCCATAGAGTTGCTGCAAAAAGGCGACGCATTGCCCGCGAAGGAACCCTGGGCGTCAATGCCCAGCGTCGGCCACTGGTAGTCAGACTGCGGGCGGCAACAGCGGCGGCAATGGATCGTTCGCGCTAACCTCATCGCTCGACGCGTTGACTGTGACACGCCGCAAGGCATTGGCGAGTGCGTTGCCGTCCCAGGCGCCTGCATTCCGGCCGTAACTGGCTGCCGACAGGCTGCGCAACTCGTCCGAGAGTGGCGGCGCCACGCGCCGCGCGAGTTCACCGATACTGCGCGGCGGATCATCGGGCCACTGCAGGCGTGCCCATTCCAGCAGAGCATAACGGACACCGGCAACATCACTCGCGGCGGCGGCTGTGCGTGCAGTCTTCATGAGCTGACCCTGCTGCTTGTGGACCGGCGACTGTTCGGGCTCCCGCGGCGCACGGCGTTGCCGGGGCGCAGACCGTGACGACCACCACCAGGCCGCCAGCGTCAGCAGCCAGAGTATCGCGAGCACTTCGGTTGCCCTTTGCCAGGTACTGATCGCCGCAATCGCCTCATCGGTATTCTGTTGTGCCGGCTCCGCCGCCGCTGCGGTCGCTGATGCATCCGGTGCGTCCGGCGCCACAACGGCGGCAACCGGTGCACCCTTGATCGTCAGCGTACGCGCCGGCAGACGGGCCACCTTCCACTCCGAGGCGTTAATGTCCCACCAGGGGATTTCGAGTGCCGGCAACGCCACGTCGCCGCCGGCCAGACCGATAATCGCGTATTGCTCGCTGCGAATACCGCGTATCCCGCCCGCCTCCAGCGCACGACCGAGCTCCGGCTGGTCGGCATAAACGTTCAGGCCGTCGACGTCGGGCAACTCCATGGCCGGCAGCTGTGTTTCGATTTGCCCGAGCGCACTCAGGGTTACGTTGCGCGTGACCGGCTCGCCCGCCTCCATCTCCTCGGGCGGGCGTGACCACTCTTCGCTGAGCTGCACGTCCCTGGCCGGCAGCCAGGCGGCATTCGGATAGTCCGCAGGCGGGGCGGGGATCGGCAGGACATTGATGGTGTGTTCCTGCGACTCGAACACCTTGCGACCCGTGATGCGGCCGTCGCGCAGGACACGCGCTTCGAATCGTGCCGGTGAAATCCGGATCTCGCCGCTTTCCTGGGGGTACAGCGCGATGACACGCTCGATCACGTTGTAGGCGCGACCATTGAGCACGGACTCGTACTGGCGTTCGTCGCCGGCCAGCTCCGCGAGGGTCTCGACACCCGTTACCGTCGGCTCACGCAAGGCCGGCTGGCGCGTGGCGACAGCACGGTAGATACGAATCCGGTACAGGATCTGCGACTGAACGTAAGTCTCCTCGAGATCGACCTCGCTGGTAACAAAGACGTCCGCCTCGCCCGGCGGCGCGTTGGTCGGCTCATTGACGATGATGCGTACCGGGCGGCTCTGTTCGGTCCCGATCGCGATGGCCGGAATAAACTGCTCACCCGTCTTCTTCGGCATCAACGCAACCGTCCAGGTCAGGCTGCGCTGAATGTCACCGTTGATAATCGATGTGTTGCTCAGCCTGCTGACCTGCCCCACAAAAAAATCTTCTTCGAGAATCGACAGGTCGGGCTCCAGGTCCGTGTTGGCATCGAGCGTGATTTCGAGCGTAAACGATTCGTTGACATCGACTGTCGGGCGATCGACTCGCGCAGTTACCGTTGCGGCCGCGGTCGCCGCGTATAGCAGGCACACCAGGAGCGCGACGGATCGCTGGATGGCTTTGCGAATTCTTACCACGGTTGTACCTCGTCGTCGGGCCACACGTCTTTTCCTTCCTGGTCTTTGCCGTACCGTTGATACTGGTAACGGAATTTCCGTCGCAGCAGGCCACCCGGATCGTCAGGAATGCGGCGCAGCCACTGCT
Source organism: uncultured Gammaproteobacteria bacterium (assembly GCA_963698895.1). Taxonomy (GTDB): domain Bacteria; phylum Pseudomonadota; class Gammaproteobacteria; order Steroidobacterales; family Woeseiaceae; genus UBA1847. The sequence continues at coordinate 737,118 of CAVOSO010000008.1, forward strand.
CCATTGCCTGTTCCTGTTCCTGTTGCTGGCGGAGCTCGGCGAGCTCAGCCTCCGTCAATTGCTGCGGCGGCTCGCCCTGCTCGGCTTCCTCGGCCGCGCGCCGCAGTTCTTCCTGGAGAGCCTGCAGGTCCTCCTCGCTCATCTCTTCTTCACCACGCTGCGACGAATCGCCCTCCTCGGACTGTTGTTCCGACTGGGACGAGCCCTCCTGGCCTTCCTGGTCCTGCTCGCCCTCGCCATCGGATTCCTCGCCGTCGCCGCCAGGGTTCTCCGTTGATTGCTGGTCGTCGCCCTGGGTTTCCTGCTCCTGTTCCTGCTGGTCCTTGAGTTTCCGGACGAGCTCGAGGTTGTATTGCGCGTCTTCGTGACCGGGCTCCATTTCAAGAACCTGCTCGTAAGCGTCGATCGCGGCTTCGAACTCACCCTGCTGCGCCATGGCGTTGCCCAGGTTGTAGAGATTCCGCGTATCGCCACTCTCTGCAAACTCCGCTGCGCTGCCCGCGTAGTCGCCGGCCTGGTAGCGCGCCACACCGCGCCACTCGGTGTCGTCGAATAGGACGGCCGCGTCGGACGGACTCCCTGCTTCAAGTGCCCGCAGTGCCTGCTGGTTCTTGTTCAGCCACAAGTCGTCCCACAGCGACGCCTCGGCTGGCTGCGGCAGCGGGACGATGAAGATGACCAGCACGAGCACCCAGCCCTTGCGAAACGCGAGGGCCGCGAGTGGCAGTAGCAGCAACACGAGCCATGGACCCTCTTCTCGCCACTGGTCCGTCGCGAGAGAGTTTTCGGCCGCCGCCGTTGCAGCAGCAGCCGACACCTCGCCCGACAACAGGTAGTCGAGATCGCTGTCGTCGGTGGACAGAACCGCGAAGCGTCCGCCACCGGCAGCCGCGAGATCTCTAAGCCCTCGCTCTTCCAGCCTGGCCACAGCCAGCTTGCCGCGATTGTCGGTGACAAAACCGCCGGACAAGCGCGGAATCGGTGCGCCCTCGCGCGTGCCGACGCCCAGAATCGACAAGGCGAACCCCGCGTCGCGAAGCTCGCGCGCCGCCCTCTCCGCGGCAGGCGACCCGCCGCCATCGGTCACCAGCAGTACTTCGCCGATGCCGACACCGGCCTGTTCGAGCAGGGACTGGCCTTTGCGAATGCCGGCCTCGGGGTAGCTGCCACGGCTCGGCATGATGTCCGTGCTCAGGCTGTTGACGAGTGCAGCGACGGTGTCGGTATCGTCCGTCAGCGGCGTCACGGTGAATGCATTGGCGGTGTACACGAGCAACGCGGTCTGTCCGCTTTGGCGGCGTTCGAGCAGGCCGAGTATCTTGAGCTTCGCGCGCGCGAGGCGACTCGGCTCGAGGTCCTGCGCGTCCATCGAGCGTGACAGGTCGAGCGCAACGACGAGCGCCTGCTCGGCACGAAACACGGGCTGGTCGATACGTTGCCAGGCCGGTCCGGCCAGCGCGGCCGCGGCAATGATGCCGCCGAGGCCGAGCAACCACCAACGGTAATCGCTGCCCCGGCCCGGCGTGCGCGACAGCACGTAAGGCAACAACGCCGGATCGATAATGTCCCGCCAGTTACCAGCGCCAAGCTGGCGCCGTGCGAGCAACACGGCAAGCACCACGACGAGCGGCATCGCGAGCAGCCAGGCAGGACGCAGCCATTGGAAATCAGCCAGCATGTGCCTGTACCTCGGCCCGGTGGCGCAATACGACGCGCTGCAACAGGCCTGCGAGTCCCAGCAAGCCGACCAGTGCGAATGCCGCACCCAATGGCCAGTAGTAATAGGACTTCACGGGCCGGAATCCTGACTCGGGCTCCTCGACGGGCTCGAGTTCGTCCAGGAGCGCATAGATATCCTGCAGGCTTGCCGTGTCGGTCGCGCGGAAATACCGGCCACCGGTCAGCTGCGCGATCTGCGTCAAGGTCTCTTCATCGAGATCCGCAGAAGGATTGATGTTGCGCCGCCCGCCGACCAGCGACGAAACGTCGAGCGACTCGGCGCCGATACCGATGGTGTACACCCGCAGCCCGACCTGCTGCGCCAGCTCCGCGGCTTTGAGCGGTTGCACCTCGCCCGCCGTGTTCGCACCATCCGTCAGCAGCACGAGCACCTGCTCACCCGCGTCCTCCTTTTGCTCGTGCACGCGACGCACAGCCAGCGTAATGGCGTCGCCGATGGCCGTTTTCTCGCCGGCCAGACCGATCTCGGCTTCGAGCAGGAGGATCCTGACGGTATCCCTGTCGAGCGTCAGCGGTACCTGCAGGTAAGCGCGTTCGCCAAACAGGATCAGGCCGATGCGATCGCCCTCGCGACGCGCGATGAAATCGCTGGCGACGGCCTTGGTCGCCGTCAGCCGGTCGACCCGGCGGCCGGCCAGCTCGAAGTCCTTCTGGTCCATGCTGCCGGACAGGTCGACGGCCAGCATCAGGTTACGGCCGGCGACGGGAACCTCGAGTTCATCGCCGATGCGTTCGGGCCGGGCCGCCGCCAGTACGAGCAGGCACCAGGCAAGCACGGCGACCAGCACGCGCCAGTTCAATAGCTGCTCCGCGTCGGATCGATCCTTGAGCGTCTCGAAACCCTGCAGGTTCGGTACCCGCAAACCGGCCTCCGAAAGACCTCGCGCTTCCGGCAAGAGCTTGCGCACGAGCAGCGGCAGCGGCAGCGCGGCCAGTGCCCAGGGCCAGGCGAGCGACCACATCAGGCAGTCCCTCCGAGCGGTACGCTGAGACGCATGCGGACAGCAGCGACCAGCGCGTTTACATCGACGTCGGAGAAATTCCCCTCCGGGTCGCGGTAGGGAAGATCCAGCAGGCTCTTGCCGCCCTCCGTGTGAAAGTAGGGCAGTGGCATGCCGCGATCGAGCCAGGCAAGCCACGCGTTACCCGTCAGCCCGGCTACCTCTTCGCGGGGCGCATACGCGAGCATGCCGCGACGCAGCAGTTCGGAAAGCTGCTTGCCCAGCAGGACCGGGTTGCGGTGCTCGAGGTACTCGGCTTCGAACCTTGCCAGCTCCTGCAATGCGTACCGCCGCGGACGATTGAATTGCCAGCGCCGGTAGGATCGCCAGAGGACGACGCAGAGAACCAGGCCGAGGACTGCCAGGACACCCCACCATCCGGGCGCGAGCGGCCACCACCCGACCGGATCGGGCAGGTGAAGATCGCGCAATGGCAGGGCGTTCTCTTGCACTAGTGCGTACGCCTCCCCAACGCTGTCTGCAGGGCACTCACCGGGTCGTCGTCGGTCGACAACGGCATCAGGTGCACGCCGTAGCGCTGGCAAAACCGCTCAAGCGCGTCCAGCCGCTGCTCGAACGCATGCTCGTAATCGCGTCGTGCCGGCGCCGCGTAGGTATCGATGGCGAGCTCGTCATCGGGCGATACGAGGCGGTAGCGCCCGGGCGGCGGCAATTCACGCTCCAGCGGGTCGTTGAGGAACACCGCGAGCACCTCGTTGTGGCGGGCGACGCTTGAGAGGTACGACTGCGCGGCTCGATCGAACCCGGCAAAGTCACTGATCACCACGACCAGCGAACCCGGCCGCGCCACGCGGCGCAACGAAGACATCGCCTGCGCGAACGGGTCAACGCTCGGTTCATGGGGACCCTGGTCCCTTTGCGAGTTCGGCCAGTCGGGGTGCCCGACGAGTTCATGCACGAAACGCAGCGCGGCGCGACGACCGAGTCGCGGCTTCAGTTCGCGATGCGTCGTGTCGCCGAAGATCAGTCCGCCCAGGCGATCGCCACGGTGATGGGCTGCCCACGACAACAGGGCCGCGGCACGACTCGCGTTGACCGACTTGAAACAACCTTTGGTCGCGAAATGCATGTTGGAGCGCAGGTCCACGGCGACGAGCACAGGGCGTTCGCGTTCTTCGCGAAACAGCTTGGTATAGGCCGTCGTGCTGCGCGCGGTCACGCGCCAGTCGATGCTGCGCGGGTCGTCGCCGGGCTGGTAGGGCCGCGATTCGTCGAATTCCATGCCGCGGCCGCGAAACCGGGACACGTAGGCGCCGGTCTGCAGAGAATTCACGCGCAGCACGTTGAGCGCTATCGCGCGCGCCGGACCGGCAAGACGGATCAGGCCCGCCTGGCTGACACTGACCGGCGATGCGCCTTCATGGATGTGATCGAGACGAACCACGATTCTCAGGGGACCCCGACTCCGTCGAGGATGCCTTTGACGACCGACTCGGCGTCGATGCCATCGGCCTCGGCTTCGAAGCTCAGCACCAGGCGGTGCCGCAGGACATCGGGCGCCACGGCCTGGATGTCTTCGGGGCCAACGAAATCACGACCTGCCAGCCAGGCGTGCGCACGGGCAGCGCGATCGATGCCCATGCTCGCGCGCGGGCTGGCGCCATAAAGCACCTGCCCGTCGAGCGCACTGTCGACAGCACCGGGATTGCGGGTCGCGACCACGACGTTGACGATGTATTCCTCGAGTTCCCTGGCGAGATGCAGGTTCAGGATGTCCTGGCGAGCGGCCATGATCGACTCGCGTGACAGAAGCTCGGGCGGCTGGAACGCATCGCGTTCGCCTTTCTTCGCCTCGTCGCGATTGAGTACCAGGATACGCCGCTCGTCTTCGATGCTCGGGTAGCCCACCCGCACATGCAGCAGGAAACGATCCAGCTGTGCCTCGGGCAGCGGATAGGTGCCCTCCTGCTCGATCGGGTTCTGTGTTGCCATGACCATGAACAGGTCTTCGAGCGGGTAACTCTTGTCGCCCACCGAGATCTGGCGCTCTTCCATCGCCTCGAGCAGGGCCGACTGCACCTTGGCCGGCGCCCGGTTGATTTCGTCAGCCAGGATCAGGTTGTGAAACAGCGGGCCCTTGCGGAATTCAAACGTACCCTCCTGCGGACGGTAGATGTCCGTGCCGGTCAGGTCGGCCGGTAACAGGTCGGGCGTAAACTGCAAACGATGGAAGTCGCCCTCGATGCTTTCTGCCAGCACCTTGATCGCGCGAGTCTTGGCGAGGCCCGGAGCGCCTTCAACCAGCAAGTGACCGTCGCACAGCAACGCGATCAGCATGCGGTTGATCAGGTGGGCCTGACCGATGATCAGCCCGCTCGCATGAGCCTCTAGTTTTTGGAACTGTTCTGCGACGCTCATTCATTACTCCAGAGATTAAAGCGGCGTGTCATTCTAGTGATGATGCATGGGCGCGCCAACCGGTCGCGGGGTTTTTTGCTCATTATCCGGCCTGTTTGAGTAGTATTGACTCCAATTCCGACAACCGCAGATGAAATCCATTGCATTTGATTGACGAAAAGCCGCGACTTCCCGTTCTTACCGCCCTGCTAATTCTGGCGTACGGGGCTCTCGCTGCCTGTGCAAAGCAACCGGAAGCGCCTGTACCTGCAACGCCAGCCGACGCGGCCGGGAAGCCTGCTTCGACCTGCGGCGGCAAGGGCAACCTGCAGGCCGGGCTGGCGGGCGCCATTGGCGCGCAGCTCGACTGGCCCGACGAGGCACTGCGCTGCGAGAGCATGCCAAGACCCGATGAAGAAGGCGTGCGCCTGCGTTTTTCCGGCGACATCGACGGCCAGCGGCTTGCCATCATCGTTGCCCTGCCCGGCCTGCATGCGGCTCAGACCGGTAACGAATTCGACAGTAACGTCACGATCTCGGTCGAAGGCAGCGGTCGTTTCTTCAGCACACCCAACCTCGATACCTGCTGGACGGACATCGCCACGAATGAACTCCTGGAGGACGACGCCGACACGTATGCCGTGGTGGGAGAACTGACCTGCGTCGGCCCGCTGGGCGAGCTGAATGGCGATGGCTTTGTGGACATCCGCCTCCTCCGCTTCAGCGGCGTTGCCAAATGGAGCACCGGATGAGAAGCGCGATTGTCGTGTTGTGGCTCGTACTGGCCGCCTGCAGCCCCCAGTCCGCGGCCACGGCAGGAACGGTTCCGGACCTCGACGGCGTTTTCGATTTTGCGACGCTTACCATCGTGAATGACGCGGGCGATCGACTCGAATTCGACGTCTATCTCGCCCGGGAGTTCGAACAACACCGGCGTGGTCTCATGTTTGTCCGCGACATGCCGGAGACAACCGGCATGCTGTTTGTCTACGCCGAGGACGAGTTCCATTCCATGTGGATGAAGAACACCTTTATTCCACTCGACATGGTCTTCGTCCGCAGCGACGGGACCGTATCGTCCATCATCACCGATACGACGCCCCGGACGCTGAACTCGCACAGCTCGAAAGAGCCCGTGCGTTACGTCCTGGAACTCAACGCCGGCGTAACCCGGCGCATGAACATCGGACAGCACAGCCGACTGCTCTGGGACGAGTATTAATTGTATTAATTGGGGTCAGACCGCACTTTCTCAGTTAATTGGGGTCAGACCGCACTTTCTCCGTAATTGGGGTCAGACCGCACTTTCCCATGCGTGTCATCGATGCCTCGACATTCTTAATTGGGGTCAGACCGCACTTTCTCCGCGAGCGGTATTCGACATTGTCGACTAAGCTCTGCTCTTTTCCCATGCGTGACTCCATCGATGCCTCGGCAACCTCGATATTTCCTCCCTGGAATGCCTCAGCACGTCATCATTCGGGGCGTTGATCGCCAGGCGACGTTCTTTCAGGAGGATGATTATGGGCTGTTCAAGGACGCGCTGCTGGTTAACGCCGATCGCTATGGCGCAGCAATCCACGCCTATGTGCTGATGACCAATCATGTTCACCTGCTCGTAACACCTGAGGCGAAGCGCTCGATACCTCAACTCCTTCAAGGACTCGGGCGCGACTACGTGCAACGGATCAATCGGCAGTACCGGCGGACTGGAACATTGTGGCAAGGACGCTACAAGGCCAGCCTGGTTCACGACGAAGCCTACCTGCTGCATTGCCAGCGATATATCGAACTGAACCCCGTAAGAGCGGGAATGGTGCCCGATCCCGGCCACTACGCTCACAGCAGCTATCGGTGCAACGCACTCGGTGTGGAGGATCCGATCGTGTCACCGCACCTTCTTTACACGCAGCTTGTTACGGGCCCAGCACAACTAGGCAACTACCGAAAATTATTCGAATCCGAATTGGACAGAAGCCTGGTTGACGACATACGCAAGGCCACGAATGCCTGCCGCGTGCTCGGCGGTGACCAATTCAAAGATCAAATTGAGTCGATGCTGAACCGCCGCGTCCGTCCCGGTCCCATCGGCAGGCCAAAAAAGAAGCACTCATAGCGAAAAGTGCGGTTCGACCCCAATTCCCTCACCATAGCGAAAAGTGCGGTTCGACCCCTATTCCCCGGTCCGGTTCGACCCCTATTCCCTCCTCATAGCGAAAAGTGCGGTTCGACCCCTATTCCCCTGAGTGAGAAAAGTGCGGTTCGACCCCTATTCCCTTCTAGAGCGTGGCAGCAATCGCGTCGGCGAGGTAGTTGACGTTCCTGGCGGTAATGCCGGCGGTGTTGATGCGGCTCGAGCCGACCATGTAAACACCGTAATCCCGTTTCAGTCGATTCACCTGGTCCTCGGTGATGCCCAAAAAACAGAACATGCCGGTCGCGCGCACGAGGTGAGAGAAGTCGTGACCGGGCGCTCTCTCGAGCAACGCCTCGTTCAGCAGGACGCGCATCTCGCGCAGGCGACTGCGCATCTCCGCCAGTTCCACCCGCCACGCTGCCTTCAGCTCCGGATCGTTGAGGATGGTACTCACGACCACGGCACCGTGGTCGGGCGGTACGGAGTAGATCGTACGTACGACGTTGTTGATCTGGCTGTAGACGATATCGCGTGACGCCTTGTCCGCCGCCAGCAGTGACAGGCTGCCCACCCGGTCGCGATACAGTCCGAAATTCTTGGAGCAGGATCCCGAGACGATCATCTCGGGGACGCGGCTTGCCAGGTGGCGCACGGCAAAAGCATCTTCGCCGAGGCTCCGCGCGAAGCCCTGGTAAGCCATGTCGACGAACGGCACCAGGTCGCGCTCGAGAATGACGTCGCCGATCGCTTCCCACTCCTCGTCCGACGGATCGAGCCCGGACGGGTTGTGGCAACAGGCATGCAGTAACACGATGTCACCGGCGTCAGCCTTGCGCAGCGTGTCGAGCATCCGGTCGACATGGATGACGTGTTTCTCGGTGTCATAGTACGGATACGATTCAAGCCTGAGGCCCGCTCCACCCAGCAACGGTATGTGGTTTGCCCACGTCGGATCGCTGACCCAGACCTTCGCCTTCGGGTTCGCCCGCAGGATCAGGCCCGCTGCGACGCGCAGACTGCCCGATCCGCCGGGCGCCTGGATGGTGCCGATGCGCGCCGGGTCGACAGCGTCCGCGAACATGAGATCCTGCATGGCCGCATTGAATTGCGGGTCGCCGGCGGTGCCTATGTAGGCCTTGCTCTCCTGCGTATCGATGATGCGCTGCTCGGCCAGCTTGACGACATCGAGCACCGGCGTTTCACCCTCGGCGGTGCGAAACACACCGACACCGAGATCAATCTTCTCGGGTCGCGGATCGTTCTTGTGCTCGGTAATGAGGCCGAGGATGGCGTCGGCCGGCGCGGCCTGCAGGGATTCAAACAAGGTGGGTCTCCAGTGCGGTATTACAGGCGCAGCCTGTACCAACGCATTGTACAAATGAAAACGCCGGCGTGTCAGCCGGCGTTCCACTTGCAACTATCTTGCTGTCGATCAGGCTTTTGGCGCCCAGACCGAGCACCAGCCATTGGCGTTGACAGCCTTGCCCGGGAAGATCTGGCAGGGACGCCATGCGTCGCCATCGGCACCCTGGACCAATGCGCAGTTGGCGCAGTTCTGGTCAGCGGCAGGATTGTTGCGCGATGCAGGGTCGACCGTCGACGCATCGTGCGTGTACTTCATGGCCTTCGCCATCGGATCGTCTTCCGTCAGCTGCGGCATATCTGACGCGTGTGCTTCACGGCCAGGTTGTACGAAACAGCCAGCAGCCGCGACGGCTGAGAGCTGCAGGAATTTGCGGCGTGCGATTTTGCTCAACTTGAAATCTCCTAAAAGTGCGGTCAATCAGGTATTCGAGGCGCGCATATTACCTAAGTTTCCTGAACGCCCGCATAACGGCGTAGCGCCGCAATTTCAGCGAATTTTGAGAACGATTCTCATTACACGCTGCAGGCCGCGCCGCTACGATATACTGCTCTGCCGAGCATTCGGACTTCAGATTCATGTCAGGTCGTAGCCAGTCGATTTTGGTCGCTAGGATTCGCGGTGATTTGCGCGAATCCGTGCACGACAGCGTGGCTGTCGAAGAGCCGCTCGAGATTCGCCTGGGCTTCGAGGCAGGTGGCGAGCGACGAACGCAGAGCATCTCGATCACCATGCGCACGCCCGGTGACGACGGCGACCTCGCCCTGGGTTTCCTGTTTGGCGAGGGGGTCTTGCGATCCCGCGAGGATGTCGCGATCGTTAAACCCTGCAGCGGCGAGAACGCGATTCGCGTCGAACTCGAAGACGGGGTGGACGTCGATCTCGAGCGCCTGCAGCGTCACTTCTACACGACCTCGAGCTGTGGCGTCTGCGGCAAAGCCTCGCTGGACGCCCTGCGCGCACAGGGCGTGGAACCGCTCGCGGCACAGCGCGGGATGTTCTCTCGCGAGGTGCTCGTCAGCGTTCCGGATCGGCTGCGCAGCGCGCAGGCCGTCTTCGACACGACCGGTGGCTTACACGCCGCCGCCGCCTTCGACGCACGGGGTGAACTACTTATCGTGCGCGAGGATGTCGGGCGCCACAATGCGGTCGACAAGATTATCGGCGCACTCCTGTCCGACGACCGCCTCCCCGCCCACGAGACGGGATTGATGGTGTCCGGGCGTGCGAGTTTCGAACTTTTGCAAAAAGCGCTGGTTGCGGGCATGCCGCTGCTCGCGGCCGTCAGCGCACCGTCGAGCCTTGCAGTCGAGCTGGCCCGGGAGTTCAATGTGACGCTGGTAGGATTTTTGCGCGGCGACAACTTCAACATTTACGCTGGCGAGGATCGAATTGCCTGATGACTGACCAGACTACAGAGTCAATTTCAAACATCGTCCAACGCTTTGATGCGAGGCCGGAAATGCTCGTGCAGATCCTGCAGGCGATCGTGCAGGCCCATGGCTGGGTATCCGAAGACACGATCAGGCAGCTCGCGCACGCACTGAACCTGTCGCGTGCCGACGTGCATGGCGTGGTCGAGTATTACCATGATTTCCGGACCGCGCAGCCGGGCAGACACATCGTCAAAATTTGCCAGGCCGAGGCCTGCCAGGCGATGGGCAGTCGTGAGCTGACTCAACATGCGCGTGCGGCGGTCGATGCCGAGACGACAATCGAGCCCGTTTATTGCCTCGGTAACTGTGCCTGCGCCCCGGCCGTCATGGTGAACGGCAAGACGATTGGCCGGGTCAATGCAGCACGCTTCGATGCGCTCGTCGCTGAACTGCAAGGGGCGGAGAAATGAGTGCTGTCAAAGTTTACGTCCCGCGCGAGACCACCTCCGTTTCGGTCGGAGCGGACGACGTTGCGGTCGCTATCGCGCGCGCGGCGAAACAGGCCGGTGCATCGATACAGATCCTGCGCAACGGTTCGTGGGGCGCGTGCTGGCTCGAACCGCTGGTCGAGGTTGACGTCGACGGCACGCGCATTGCCTACGGCAACGTCGCAGCCGCCGACATACCGGACCTGTTTGCAGCCGGCTTGCTGGAAGGTGGCGACCACGAGAAGCGGCTCGGGCCCATCAGCGAGGTGCCGTACCTGGTAAGCCAGGACCGCTGGACGTTCTGGCGCTGCGGCCTGATCGAAGCGCTCTCGCTCGAGGATTTCCTGCTCCACCAGGGTTTCAAGGCCCTGCAAAAGGCCTGGGAGATCGGTGCCGATGCGGTCATCGACGCGGTCACGGCGTCCGGCCTGCGCGGCCGCGGCGGTGCGGGCTTTCCCACCGGCATCAAGTGGCGCACGGTGGCCGATGCGGCGGGTCCGCAGAAGTACATTGCCTGCAATGCCGACGAAGGCGACAGCGGCACGTTTTCGGACCGCATGCTCATGGAAGGCGATCCGTTCGGCCTGCTCGAGGCCCTCGCGATTGCGGGCTTCGCGGTCGGCGCAAACAAGGGCTACATCTACCTGCGATCCGAGTATCCGCTGACGCACACGATCCTGGCACGCGCGATTGAAACAGCGCGCGAGGCCGGCTGGCTCGGGTCCGACATCCAGGGCAGCGGCTTTGATTTCGATGTCGAACTGCACCTCGGCGCAGGCTCTTACGTGTGCGGCGAAGAGACCGCCATGCTTGAAAGCCTGGAAGGCAAGAAGGGCATCGTGCGTTACAAGCCACCCCTGCCCGCCCACGAGGGCCTGTTCGGCAAGCCGACCGTCGTCAACAACGTCGTGACGCTCGCGTCGGTGCCCAACATCGTCAATCTCGGCGGCGAGCGCTACGCGGGTATGGGTGTCAATCGCTCCAAGGGGACGCTCGCGTTCCAGCTCGCCGGCAACATCAGGCGCGGCGGACTCGTCGAAAAATCCTTCGGCGTTACGCTGCGCGAACTCATCGATGAGTACGGCGGCGGCACGGCCTCCGGCCGCCCGGTCAAGGCGGTACAGGTAGGCGGCCCGCTCGGCGCTTACCTGCCCGAGTCGCAGCTCGACACGCCGCTCGACTACGAGGCATTCGCCGCGATTGGCGCAATGATCGGTCACGGCGGCATCGTCGTCTTTGATGATACGGTCGATATGGCCGGGCAGGCGCGCTTTGCCATGGAATTCTGCGCGATCGAGTCCTGTGGCAAATGCACGCCGTGCCGGATTGGCTCCACGCGGGGCGTGGAGATCATTGACCGTATGATCAAGGGTGAGGAACGCGAGGCGAATTACGATTTGCTGGTCGAACTCTGCGATACCATGGAGGATGCCTCGCTGTGTGCCATGGGCGGAATGACGCCCTACCCGGTCCGCAGCGTGCTGAAACACTTCGCGGAAGACTTCGCATCAGGGGGTAACGAGACATGAACAAGACACGCCAGGCGGATCTCGGTACGCCAGCGGGCGCAGCCGGGGAAACGGTCCAGGTTGAGATCGATGGTCTCCCGGCGACCGTCAAGGCCGGTACCAGCATCCTGCGTGCGGCGCGCGAGTCGGGTGTCGACATTCCCAAGCTCTGCGCCACGGACAGCCTGAAGCCTTTCGGCTCCTGCAGGCTCTGCCTCGTCGAAATCGAAGGCCGCAAGGGCTACCCCGCCTCCTGCACCACGCCGGTCGAGGCCGGCATGAAGATCCGCACCCAGACCGACGCGCTCGCCGCGTTGCGACGCAACGTGATGGAGCTCTATATCTCCGATCACCCGCTCGACTGCCTGACCTGTTCTGCCAACGGGGACTGCGAACTGCAGGACATGGCCGGGGCCGTCGGCCTGCGCGATGTGCGCTACGGCTTCGACGGCAAGAATCATCTCGATGCGCCCGTCGATACCAGTAACCCCTATTTCCAGTTCGATGCCTCGAAGTGCATCGTCTGCTCGCGCTGCGTGCGCGCCTGCGACGAGGTGCAGGGCACATTTGCACTGACGATCGCCGGCCGCGGTTTTGACTCCAAGGTGTCGGCCGGCATCAACGAAGACTTCCTCGATTCCGAGTGCGTTTCGTGTGGCGCCTGTGTGCAGGCGTGCCCAACGGCCACGCTCATGGAAAAGAGCATTGTCGATCATGGCCAGCCCGACCACGCGGTGGTGACCACCTGCGCCTACTGCGGCGTCGGTTGTTCGTTCCAGGCAGAAATGAAAGGCGACCAGGTCGTGCGCATGACGCCGTACAAGGATGGCCAGGCCAACCATGGTCACTCCTGCGTCAAGGGCCGCTTTGCCTGGGGCTATGCGTCGCACCGCGATCGCGTGCTGAAACCGATGATCCGCGAGAACACCTCTGACCCCTGGCGGGAAGTCGAGTGGGACGAGGCGATTCAGTTCACGGCGGCTCGCTTCAAGGCAATCCAGGAGAAATACGGCCGCAAGTCGATCGGCGGCATTACGTCCTCACGTTGCACCAACGAGGAAGTGTTCGTCGTACAAAAACTCGTCCGGGCCGCCATGGGCAACAACAATGTCGACACCTGCGCGCGCGTGTGTCACTCGCCCACCGGCTATGGTCTCAAGACCACGCTGGGCACATCAGCCGGTACGCAGCCGTTCGACAGTGTCATGGATGCCGATGTCATCGTGGTCATCGGCGCAAACCCGACAGAGGGTCACCCGGTGTTTGCCTCACAGATGAAGCGTCGTCTGCGCGCGGGTGCGCAACTCATCGTCGTAGATCCGCGAAAGATCGGGCTGGTGCGCTCGCCGCATATCGAGGCCGCCCACCACCTCGACCTGCTGCCGGGCACCAACGTGCCGATCATCAATGCGCTCGCGCACGTCATCGTCAGCGAAGGACTCGCGGACGAAGAATACGTGCGGGAACGCTGCGACCTGGAGTCCTGGGAAGCGTGGAAGGCGATGATCCTGCGGCCCGAGAACTCGCCCGAAGAAGTGGCGAAAGTATCGGGCGTCGATGCCGACACCATTCGTGCTGCGGCGCGCCTCTACGGCAACGCAAGAAACGGTGCCATCTACTATGGCCTCGGCGTGACCGAGCACAGCCAGGGGTCGACGATGGTGATGGGCATGGCCAATCTCGCGATGGCGACGGGCAACCTCGGTCGCTCCGGCGTCGGCGTAAACCCGCTGCGTGGCCAGAACAACGTCCAGGGTTCCTGCGACATGGGCTCATTCCCTCACGAGCTCGCGGGCTACCGGCACATCTCGGGCGAAGAAGTGCGCACGCAGTTCGAGCAGCACTGGGGCGTAACGCTGGACCCCGAGCCGGGCTTCCGTATCCCCAACATGTTCGACGCCGCCTGTGCCGGTCAATTCAAGGGCATGTACATCCAGGGCGAAGACGTCGCGCAATCGGATCCCGACACGCACCACGTCGAGGCCGCGCTCTCGAACATGGAATGCATCGTCGTCCAGGACCTGTTCCTGAACGAAACCGCGAAGTTCGCACATGTCTTCCTGCCCGGCACGTCCTTCCTGGAAAAGAACGGCACGTTTATCAACGCCGAGCGCCGCATCAACCGCGTTCGCAAGGTCATGGAACCGCAGCAGGGCAAGGATGAATGGCTGATCACGCAGGAGCTGGCGCAGGCCATGGGCTACCCGATGCATTACGACAATGCGGCCCAGATCATGGATGAAATCGCCGAATTGACGCCCACGTTCAACAACGTCAGCTTCGACTTTCTCGATGAAGTTGGCAGCGTGCAGTGGCCCTGCAACGACAGCGCGCCGATGGGCACGCCGATCATGCATGTCGACGCATTCGTGCGCGGCAAGGGGCTGTTCGTCGAAACCGACTATGTCCCCACCGAAGAACGAACCAACCGCAAGTTCCCGCTGTTGCTGACAACGGGCCGCATCCTGTCGCAGTACAACGTCGGGGCGCAGACGCGACGCACGGCCAACAACGTCTGGTACGGCGAAGACCTGCTCGAAGTGCATCCAGCGGACGCCGAGATGCGCGGCATCAAGGACGGCCAGATGGTTTCGCTGGCAAGTCGCAAGGGCGACATCACGTTACGCGCAAAAATCACGACCCGCGTGAAGCCGGGCGTCGTCTATACGACCTTCCACAACCCCGAGACCGGCGCCAACGTCGTGACCACGGAGTACGGCGACTGGGCAACGAACTGCCCGGAGTACAAGGTGACCGCCGTGCAGATCGCGCCGGCGTCGCACCGTTCGCAGTGGCAGGAAGAATTTGCTGAGCGCGCCAGGGCGCAGGGACGTATCGCGAAAGCGGTCGATTAGCCGGTCGAGGCTGCGGACCTTACCGGCATTTCACTTCCAGGGACGCGAAGTCCTGGATATAGGCATGCGCCTCAGATACGGCTCTGCCGACGTTACCGTTGTTGAAACCGGCTGCTGACACCGCGCGCATCCACCAGCCGTTCCTGCTTTCGCTACCCTTGTGGTAGCTCGGGCGCACCGACCAGCGATATGTCTTGCAGGGCTCCAGGGGCGTCGTGACCGTGTGCTGCAAACCGGACACCCGCTGCGCGGAATAGACAGGGCGACTCGCGTCATAGATCTCGACGTCCCAGAGGATTTCGGCACCTGCCGCCGCGCTCGCGGCCTCCTCCGACAGCTCGAACTGCCAGGCGAGCGTCGGTGTCGGCGACTCGCTGCGACCCTGCCAGTTGTTCTTCTTGATGCTCCTGATGGTATCGCTCGGCACCGGCACCAGGGTTGCCGGTAGCGCAGCGCGCTCATAAAGTTCGGCCGAGATCTCCCTGCCGATGTAGTGCCTGGCAAACACGCGATACTGGTGCCACAGCGCCGAGTCGTCCCTGAGCCAGTTCTTGAGCGAATCGCGGTCTTCGTACTTGACCTCTTTGCGGTACAGGGTGGTCCGGTCGGGCAGGCGTTCCAGTCTCGCCGTCGCCACCGTCGTGATGATCGCCTCTTTGTTCTGCACGTTGAGCGTGAGCTCATCGATACTGACATAGAGGATCGCGTCGGTACCTTCGGGAATCGGTGTCGTCACGGCGAACAGTTTCGGGTCCAGTGAGTTGACGTTCTTCAATTCCCAGAAAACGTCGGTTGCGAGTGCCGAGTTGGTCAGGGGCTGCTCGACGGCATCCGAGAGATCCTCGGTCAGGCGGTCCCTGAGTTCCTGGACCTGGCGTTGCGCCGAGCCGGTGATACCGCCCACGAGCATGCCGATTTCCCGGAGCAGCGGGATCGGGATGTTGATAGGCACGTGGCCGACCTCGACCGGGATATTACCGATACCGGAGCCCTTGGCCGCACCGCCCGCCATCCCGAGCGTCTTCTGGCCGTAGGTGCCCGTAACGGCCTCCTGGGCGTCACCGTTGATCGGCAGAATCACGATTTTCGTGATGGCGCTTCTCAGCTCTTCGGACATGTGCGTCGGCGCCGGCGCCGCCGCAACGTCCGGGTTGCTGCCTTCTTCGGCAGCCAGCGCCAACGCCCCGGCCGAGAGCGTCGTTGCAATCCCGCCGGCGTAGAGGCCGCCGCCGAGTATCTTCCGGACCTTGCGAGACCAGCCCCGGGATTTGTCGATGAGGTCAGTTGGCAATGGCCTGCTTACCGTTCGATCTTCGTGAACTTCGTGCCCTCGAGCGTCAGGTTGTACATCAGGCCCTTGGAGCCATAAATGAACCCGACGATCGGGTCACGCACATTATCGGTGTCAATCGTCTTGCCCGCGCCGATATCGATCAGCGCGACAGAGCCGTCAACGCCAACGCGCCAGCCTTCGGAACTGCGAAAGCGGTTCAGCGCATCTCGTGTCATGAAGACGATCACGATGGACTTGGCCTGTGCACCGAACTGAAATCCGACAGAGCCGGCAGCAATGCGGTAGTAGTCGACCACCGAACCGCCGACGCGCAAGACGCCTTCTCCTGTCTCACCACCGACACCGAGGCCTGCCTTGTAGACCTTGGGAAACACCAGGTAGCCGGCCGCCTGGTTCAGGAAGACATCGGCACCGTTGACCTGCTGCCTGAATTCCTGCACTGCGTCGCTCGCACTGGCGTCGAGCTTGCCGGCTGGCGTAACACAACCCGAGGCGAGGGCGAGTACGGTTGCCAGGGCGGAAATTCTCAGTAACTTATTGATTTTCAACATACAATTAACTCTCTTCTGGTCCTGTGAATGCATCGAGCATGGCCCGCAGCGTATCACGAAGACGGGATGCCTTGCGGGCGTCGAAGTTCGTGGTCACCTCGTCCAGGTAGACACGCTGCGCGATCTCGAGTTGCATGGCATGCACGCTGGATTCGGGGTCACCGTAGTGGCGCGTGATGTAACCACCCTGGAAGCGACCGTTGACGACATGACTGTACGGACTCGCGGCAGCAACATCGGCCACGCGCGCTTCCCTGGATGCCGAGCAGCTACGGCCACCGTTGGTCCCGATATTCAGCTCCGGAAGCTCGCCATCAAACAGCCGTGGCACCACGCTGGCGATCGAATGCGCATCCCACAGCAAGGCATAGCCGTGCCTGTCGCGCAGCTGCGCCAGCGTGCCCTGCAAGGCATCGTGATACGGCTGCCAGTACGTGGTCACGCGCTCCTCGATTTCATCGCCACTCACCGTGGACTGCGCGTAGATATCTTCGCCCGCAAATGTCTGCACCGGGCACAGGCCCGTGGCAACCTGTCCCGGGTACAGAATGTCATCGGTCGCTGCGCGGTTCAGGTCGACGACATAGCGAGAGTAGTTGGCGACCAGCATGCTCGCGCCCAGCTCACGAGCAAAGCTATAGAGTTCGGCGACATGCCAGTCCGTGTCCGGCACCATCGACCCGGCGGCCGTCATGCGCGATCGAATGCCGGGCGGCACGTGGATGCCGTCGTGCGGCACACTGATCAACAGTGGCGACGTGCCCTCGTAGAAACTGAAGACGCCGATCATTGGCTCAGGCTTGGCAGAATCGATTCGGCATAGCGGCTGAAGTCCCCGTTCTCGATCGTCGCGGCAACACGCCGAATATCGGCCGAGAGCGAACGATCTTCCTCGTACACCGGTGACAGTTCGCGAATGGCCGCCACCACGTCTTCGATCGCCTTGGAGCTCTTCTGCGGCCGGTGAAAGTCGATACCTTGCGCTGCAGCCAGCAGTTCAATGGCGACGATATCCTCGACGTTGTGAATCATCGTGTGTAAGCGGCGGGCAGCGAACGTAGCCATGCTCACGTGGTCCTCCTGGTTCGCCGATGTCGGGATACTGTCAACGCTTGCCGGATGGGCGTGCGACTTGTTCTCGGACGCAAGCGCGGCCGCCGTTACCTGCGCCATCATGAAGCCGCTGTTCAAGCCACCCTCCTTGACCAGGAACGCGGGTAAGCCGCTCAGGTGCGCGTCGATAAGCAGCGCAATGCGCCGTTCGGACAACGCGCCGATCTCGGCGATTGCCAGCGCCAGGTAATCTGCGGCGAGCGCAACCGGTTCGGCGTGGAAGTTGCCACCCGACAGCACCGCCCTGGAATCCGTAAATACGAGCGGGTTATCGGTCACGGCATTGGCTTCGGTCTCGAGCACCTTGCAGACATGCCGCAACACGCCAAGGCAGGCACCCATGACCTGTGGCTGACACCGAATCGAATAAGGATCCTGCACCCGGTCGCAACCCGCATGCGACGCGCGAATCTCGCTGCCGCGCATGAGGTCGCGCAGCACCGCGGCAACCGCGATCTGTCCGCCGTGACCACGTACGCTCTGTATTCGGCGGTCGAAGGGTGTGTCGCTACCCTTGATGGCATCGGATGACATCGCTCCGGCCACGAGCGCCGCGGACAGAACATTCTCGGTACGGAACACGGCGCCCAGCGCGAGTGCCGTGGAAACCTGCGTGCCATTGAGCAGTGCGAGACCCTCTTTCGGCGCGAGCTGAACAGGCTCGATGCCCGCTTCCTTGAGGGCGATCGGCGCTGGCACGAGATTACCCTGCACACGCACCTCGCCGATACCGATCAATGCGCCGGCCATGTGAGCGAGCGGCGCGAGATCACCCGACGCCCCGACCGATCCGCGCGCGGGAATTCGCGGGTAAATTTCGCTGTTGATCAGGTCGCAAAGCTTCTCGACAAGTTCGAGGCGCACCCCGGAAAAGCCTTCGGCGAGCGCGATAACCTTCATCAGCATGATGAGACGCACTATGTCGTCATCGAGATCCTCGCCGACACCGACCGCATGTGAGCGTACGAGGTTCTCCTGGAGATGAACGAGTTCACTGTTGCTAATGCGCACCGTGGCCAGTTGCCCAAAACCGGTATTGACGCCGTAGACCTGGTCGCCATGCGCGACAACATCGTCAATCAGCTCGTGCGCCTCCGCGATGCGCCTCCGCGCGCTGCTGCCGAGATCGACCGTCACGGGTTCGAGCCACGCCTGGCGCAATTCGGCCAGCGTGACCATCTGGTTGTCGATGGTCAGGTTCATGGTTTGCTCCCGGCATTGACCATCGGCAGGTTGAGCTGGTGTTCGCGGGCACAGTCGATTGCGATCTCGTAGCCCGCGTCGGCGTGGCGCATGACACCGCTTGCCGGATCGTTCCACAGCACGCGACCGATGCGCCTGGCGGCCGCCTCGGTGCCGTCGCAAACGATAACGAGGCCCGCGTGCTGCGAATAGCCCATACCGACGCCGCCCCCGTGATGCAGGGAAACCCAGGTCGCACCGCCTGCCGTGCTCAGCAGCGCGTTCAGCAACGCCCAGTCGGAGACAGCATCGCTGCCATCCTTCATGGATTCGGTTTCGCGGTTCGGACTGGCGACCGAGCCGCTGTCGAGATGATCGCGGCCAATGACGACCGGTGCCTTGAGTTCGCCAGTGCGCACCATCTCATTGAATGCGAGGCCGAGCTTGTCACGTTGGCCCAGGCCAACCCAGCAGATGCGCGACGGCAGGCCCTGGAACTGGATACGCTCACGCGCCGCATCGAGCCACTGGTGCAGGTGCGGATCGTCGGGAATGAGTTCCTTGACTTTCGCATCGGTCTTGTAGATGTCTTCCGGGTCGCCCGACAGTGCCGCCCAGCGGAACGGCCCGACGCCACGGCAGAACAGCGGCCGCACGTAGGCCGGCACGAACCCCGGGAAGTCGAAGGCATTCTCGAGGCCTTCGTTGAACGCCTCCTGGCGAATGTTGTTGCCGTAGTCGAATGTCGGAATACCCTGCTTCTGGAATGCCAGCATCGCCTCGACGTGCACGACCATCGATTTCACCGATGCTGCCGCGACTGCGTCGGGATCCGTGTTCCGTTTCTCGAGCCAATCTGCCACGGTCCAGCCGATCGGCAGGTAGCCGTTGGCCGGGTCGTGCGCCGACGTCTGGTCGGTCACGGCATCGGGGCGCACCCCGCGCCTGACGAGTTCGGGCAGGATCTCTGCGGCATTGCCAAGCAAGCCAACCGATACCGCCTCCTTGCTGGCAACCGCCTTGTCGATGATCGCGAGCGCCTCGTCGAGGGTCTCGGCCCGCGTATCGAGGTAGCCGGTTTCGAGTCGCATGTCGATGCGGTCGGACTGGCACTCGATGGCCAGCATGGACGCCCCGGCCATGGTCGCCGCCAGCGGCTGCGCGCCACCCATGCCGCCCAGTCCCGCGGTCAGGATCCAGCGCCCCGCGAGGTCGCCGCCGTAGTGCTGGCGCCCCATTTCCACGAATGTCTCGTAGGTGCCCTGCACGATGCCCTGGCTGCCGATGTAGATCCACGACCCCGCCGTCATCTGACCGTACATCATGAGCCCCTTGCGATCGAGCTCCCGGAAATGCTCCCAGTTGGCCCACGCAGGCACGAGGTTTGAGTTCGCGATGAGCACACGCGGCGCGTCCTCGTGCGTCTTGAACACGCCAACGGGTTTGCCGGACTGCACCAGCAGCGTTTCGTCGGCCTCGAGTTCCCTTAGCGTTTCGACGATCTTGTCGAAGCACGCCCAGTTGCGGGCAGCTTTGCCGATACCACCATAGACAACGAGGTCCTGCGGCCGCTCGGCGACCTGTGGGTCGAGGTTGTTCATCAGCATGCGCAGTGGCGCCTCTGTGAGCCAGCTCTTGGCGCTCAGTTCGACACCGGTTGGCGCCTTTATCGTTCTGTTCATTTTTGCAAGTTCTCCAGCTGCACAACGTCGGCGGGCATCGACCGCAGCGTTCCGGGTGGTGTGTAGTGCCCGGTCAGTTCGTAGCGACTGCCCGGATGATGTAGTCGGGCGAATGTGACGGGGCGTCCTTTCGACCAGGTACGGCGCATGACGACGAGTGAAGGCTCGTCGTCGTCCATCTTCAGATGCTGCCGAACGGCGCTGTTCGGCATGCTCGCCCGGACAACCTGTTCAGCCTCCTGCAGTGGCGCGACCGATGTCAGGTAGGCACTCGGCGTCACGCGGGCGAAATCCTGCTCGCCGCACGCCGGCGCGAAACTCGCCAGTACGTGCCGGTCTTCGAGCTGCACGGGCACTTTGTTCTCATGGTGGACCAGCAGCAGGTGAAAAATATCAGTGCCCTGCGGCACGTGCAGCGCGCGGGCAATCTCGCCGCGCGCGTGCTGGCGCGACTGGCGAACGACCGTGCTGGTATGAGTGTGGCCGCGACTGCGAATCTCGTCGGCGATGTTCTGCACTTCGAGCAAGTGCGACTGCGAACGAAAATCCGCAACGAAGGTACCGCGGCCCGCGATACGCTCGACGTAGCCTTCGTCATTCAGTTCACGCAGCGCGCGATTGGCCGTCATGCGCGAGACGTTCATGGACTCGACAAGATCGTTCTCGGAGGGTACGCGGTCGCTCGGGCGCAACTCCCCCGACGAGATCTGCGCGATGATCAGGTCCTTGAGCTGCTGATAGCGTGGCCTGGCGGCATTCATGCGCGCGCACCCATGCGGTGGAGCGCAGCCGCAAACTCCGAGCGCGCGTGCTCCCGGTTCACATGCATGGCGTCCTCGACGTGCCAGCGGCCGGCAACCATCACGCGCATAACGGGCAGCGGATAACCGGAGAACACGAGCGCGTCGAGGCGGGAGTCGTCGTCATGACCCACGAGCATCGGGTCGTCGTCGCAGAGCACAACGAGATCCGCAGGAGCGCCCACCGCGATACCGGCAGGCTGGTGCCCGGCGGACAGCGCGCCACCTTCGAGAGCGCGCGCGAACAGCTCGCTACCGACATGGCTGTCACGCAGCGCTGCAACGTTCCGCGACTGCGAGACGAGCCGTTGTCCGTACTCGAGCCAGCGGAGCTCTTCGAAAGGATTAATCGAGATGTGGCTGTCGGACCCGATCGCGATCCGGCCACCCTGAACAAGGTAATCGTGCAATGGGAACAGGCCGTCGCCCAGGTTTGCCTCGGTGCTCGGGCACAACACGGCGACTGCGCCGGATTTCGCCAGCGCAACGACTTCGTCGTCGTCCATGTGCGTTGCATGGACCAGGCTCCAGGCCGGTCCCAGGTCGAAGTTTTCCAGCAACCAGCGAACCGGCCGGCGTCCGTAGGACGTAAAGCACTGCGCAACCTCGCGCTGCTGTTCAGCGACGTGAATGTGCATTGGTACCGCCGTTGCGTCGGCGACGGCGGCAATACGCCGCAGGGATGCTTCGCTCACAGCCCGCAGGCTGTGTGCACCGATACCGATACTGACGTGTCCCTCGCAGTGTGGCGAGACGCGCTCGAAGTGCTGCAGGAATTCGTCGACAGACATGGCAAATGACGCTTGCTGCGCGGTCGGCTCCGGATCCTCGAAACCCGCGCGCTCGTAATGCACCGGTACGTAGGTCAGGCGAATGCCGCTGTCATCGGCCGCGCTCTTTATGGCCTCGAACATCGTGTCGCGCGCCGCCGGGTTCAGCGGGTCGCGGTGCAGGTAGTGAAACTCCGCGACCGATGTATAGCCGGAGCGCAGCATCTCGCAATACGCCTGCCGCGCGATGGCCCTGAGCTCGTCCGCGCCGACACGACCCGCCAGTTCGTACATGCGTTCGCGCCAGGACCAGAAGTTGTCGCGGCCGGCCGGGGAGCGCACTTCCGTATGACCCGCAAGTGCGCGCTGGAACGCGTGCGAGTGGGCGTTGCACAAGCCGGGGATCACGCAGCCGAGCCGGTCGTCGGCCGCCGCAGGTTCCACGGCACTTGCAACGCTCGCGATCCGGCCTCCCTCCAGGGTCAGCCGGACGTTGTCGCTCCAGCCCTTATGCAGCAGGGCTTTGCGTGCAAAAAGTGTGGTCATGCGGTCCCCTGTAAGTTGTATATACAGGTTAGTGCATGGTACCGTTCAATGCAATGGACCTCCTCTTCACAGACGCCCGAATCGCAACGATGGCCGGCGAGGATTACGGCGTTATCGACGACGGTGCCGTCGCCATCGCGGAGGGCAGAATCACCTGGATCGGCCCCCGCAGCGAACTGCCGGCGACGGCTGCACGGACCACGCGTTCGCTGGCCGGACGCTGGATAACGCCGGCGCTGATCGACTGTCATACCCACCTCGTCTTCGGGGGCGATCGAGCCGCCGAGTTCGAGCAGCGCCTGCGTGGCGCCAGCTACGAAGACATCGCACGTGCGGGTGGTGGCATCATGTCGACCGTCCGGGCAACGCGTGCCGCATCGGCGGACGAGCTGTACGCCGCTGCCCTGCCCCGCGTGCAGGCGCTCGCCGCCGAGGGTGTGGGGACGCTCGAGATCAAGTCGGGCTATGGACTCAGCATCGAAAGCGAACTCAAGATGCTCTCGGTTGCGCGGCAGCTCGGCGAGGCAACGCCGTTGACGATTCGCACGACCTTGCTGGCGGCGCACACTGTGCCTCCCGAATTCAAGGACAATGCCGACGGCTACATCGACCTGATCTGCGACGAGCTGCTTCCGGAAGTCGTTGCCGGCGGACTCGCCGACGCGGTCGATGCCTACTGTGAGTCGATTGCCTTCAACGCCGACCAGGTCGCGAGGCTGTTTGCACGAGCAACGGAACTCGGCCTGCCGGTCAAGTTGCACGCCGACCAGCTCAGCGACGGCAATGGCGCAGCACTCGCCGCCCGGTTCGACGCGCTGTCGGCGGATCACCTCGAGTACACATCGTCTGCCGGCATTGAGGCGATGGCCGCGTGCGGGGCGGTCGCCGTGCTTTTGCCCGGCGCGTACCTGACGCTTGGCGAAACCCGGCTGCCGCCGATAGCCGCGATGCGCGAGCTCGGCGTACCGGTCGCCGTCGCAAGCGACTGCAATCCCGGCACATCGCCGATTTGCAGTATTCGCACTGCGATGATGCTCGCCGCGCGGCAGTTCAGACTGACGCCCGAAGAGTGCCTGGCCGGCACGACACGCGTCGCAGCACAGGCGCTCGGGCTCGCCGATCGGGGCACACTGGAAATCGGCAAGCGTGCCGACATCGCCGTTTGGAACATCAGCCACCCGCGCGAGCTTGCGTACTGGGTCGGCACACCCCAGCTAGCGGAAGTAATGCTGGCCGAATCCTTGTAGGCTGCGCGGCCGTGAACGCCGATCTTCTCCACCGCAAGAGCTTCGTCATTACGCTGGGCCTGCTTACGGCCGTCGCAGCACTCACGGTGGACCTCAGTCTGCCGGCCATTCCGGCGATGGTCGACGCACTCGAAACGACGCTGTCGCACGGCCAACAGATTGTCGGTATCTTCATGGTCGGCATGGCGTGCGGCCAGATTCCGGCCGGCCTGTTTTCCGATCGCCTTGGTCGCCTGCCGACGCTCTACGTGGGGATGACGATCTTTGCCGTCGCGGCGATGGTTGCCGCCGCATGCGAACAGCATCGAGGTGATGCTCGCCGCGCGGTTCGTGCAGGGCATCGGCGCTGCCTCGGCCATCGTGCTGTCGCGCGCGATGGTCCGCGATGTGGCTTCCGGCAAAGACGCCGCGCGGCTGATGTCACTGATGACGATGATATTTACGGCCGCGCCTGTCATCGCCCCGAGCTTCGGTGCACTGCTCGTCGCGCATTGGGGTTGGCGTGCGCCGTTTATCGCCATTGCAACCTGCGCCGGGCTTGTCATGCTGGGCATTCGAGCCAACATCCCGGAGACCCACGCACCGAGCGCCAGCGAGCACGCCGTGCGCCAGTTGATCTCGAGTTTTCGCGAGTTCTTTTCTCACCGGCAGAGCGTGTTCGGCTTGCTGCTGATCGTTCTGCCACCGGCCGGCTTCATGTCCATCATTGCCGTGTCCGCGGCGCTGGTCGTCGAGATCTATGGCTTCTCGATCCAGCAGTACGGCCTGATCTTCGCGTGCGCCGGCATCTCTATCCTGGTCGGCTCGTTTGCCAACCGCTGGCTCGTCGTGCGCTTCGACCAGTTACAACTCATCGGCCTCGGCGTGGCCCTGATCTTCGTGGCGAGTGCACAGCTCTCGATCATCGCCTGGTTCGATAACGCTCCGTTCTGGTGGATGTGGTCTTCCGTGTGCCTGTTCATGTTTACGATCGCGATTCTTGCCTCGAACGCAACGGTACTCGCGCTCGACCCATTGCCGCGCATCGCCGGCGTGGCATCGTCAATCATCGGTACGCTGCAGAACCTGTTTGGTGCAGGCGGCGCGCTGCTTGCTGCCCTGATCTACGACGGCACCGTGCGTCAGTCCGTCGTCATCATGGCGGTCGTCGGATTGATCGTGACCGCGTCTGTTCCTGCTGCGCCCGTTCATCGCGCCCGGCGATCTCGTGCACCACCCGGATGAACTCGCGCGGGACTAGCCGATGGCTAGGGAAGCCGGGTGAGAACGTCCTCGACCGCGGTTCGCGACTGCGTGGGCGTGATCTTCGGATAGCCGAACCAGAGCATGCCCACGACGAACGCCTCTGACGCATCGACACCGATAATCTCGAAGAAACGCTCGTCTCGCGTAATAGGACCGGTTGTCCACTTCGAGCCGACGCCGGCTTTCCACAGGTACAGCATGAAGTTCTGCACGGCGGCACAGCACGCGGCGTAGTCTTCCCGCTCTCGCAATGCGTCGTCACTTCGCGCGCACGTGACGATCAGCCACCCTGGCTTTTCGCTCCAGCTATTGCGCTTGTGCTCGGCAAGCTCCGCGCTCTTCACCTCGCAGACCATCTCGGCACACAGGTCAACGATGCGCCCGATGGTTTTCTTGCCGGGCAGTATGAAGCGCCACGGCTCCGATACGAAATGATTCGGGGCCCAGGTGGCGGCTTCGATTGCCTCGAGCACGAGGTCGTCCGGAACCGGTGTCTGGATGTACTGGTCGACAGTGCGGCGCGCCTGCAGGACCCGGGCGAACTCCCGGAGATCCTGCGTCTCGTAACTCGGTGCCTTCTTCATCGGAGCTGCCCGGCAATCACGACGACACCCGGCCCTATTTCACGCCGTGTGTCATGCGACGCAGAACGTCGTTCTTCACGACGAAATGGTTGTAGAGCGCGCCGAGAATGTGAAGGATGACGAGCGCCGCGAGCGGCTTCCAGACGAACTCGTGCACTTCCTCCCAGAACTCATGCGCATCATGGTCTTCGGCAACGGGTAACGGGATCGAGAACAGACCGAATACGGGTAATCCCCGACCGCCGGTTGCGGTGACCATTGCCCCAGCGAGCAGCTGCAGGAATACAACGATGTACAGCCCCCAGTGCACGAGATCGGCGACGAGCGCCTGGAGGCGCGCTATGCCCGGCGGATGTGCCGGTGTCTCGTTCATGAATCGCCAGACGATGCGGATCGTCATCAGGAGCAACACGATCGTCGCTATCGACGAATGAATGAAACGAATTCTCGACTTCTCGTCGCCGCGCTCCATGCCGGCCTGCTCCAGACCCAGGTAGATCAGCACGAACACGCCGATGGCGATAATCCAGTGCAGTGCTTTTGCCAATGAACCCCATTCCGTTGCTGTGTTCCTCAAAGACATGATTCAGCTCTCCGCATCGTGTTGTTTGTCCACATGATCGTAGCGACGCCCCAGGTAAATGCCGGCACTGGCCCACACGCCGGCGATCACGGCAGCGACCCCCGCGACGCCTGCCGTGCCAAGCGCGGCAACCGACGTCAGGAACGTGTAGAGCCATGCAGTCACCACGTCACCGCCACGGTAGACGACAATATCGATCACCGGTTTTGCCTTGAACCGGGTGTCGGCATCGACCGCCGTGAACAGGATTTCGCGTCCTGGCCGGGTCACCGCGTAGTTGCCCGCGCGGCGCACGATCTGCAGTCCGGCCATGACGGCAAGGACCGGACTGAGCGCGACAATAACCCAGCCACCGATCATGAAAAAGGGCACCAACGCCAGTGTGGTCGGCATACCGAAGCGTGTTGCGATTCGACCGGTGGCGAACAACCCGATGATGAACGACAGCGAATTCACGGCAAGGTCGATACCGGCCCAGATCTGCGTACGCGTTTCTCGATCAAAGTCGCCCATCATCTTGCGCAGCTCGAAGTAGATGAACGTGTTCATGAAGACGTAGAGCAGGATGAACAGGCCGATCGCGAGAAGATAGGGGTTGCTGGCGAAGGTCTTGAATCCCGAAAACGGGTTGGCGCTCAACTCCCGACCGCCGGTCAGGTCGGTCTGCATGTCGGCGTTGCCGAGATCGCTGACACGCAGTCGCTCAAGGCGGTTGATGAACGCAAGTGGCAGCAGCAACAGAACCGCCGCAATCAGCAGCAGGTTGAGGTTGCCGATCCTGTCCGCGAACAAGGTCGCAACGGTCGGCCCGACGATCGCACCGGCAGTGGCACCCATCGCGATGATCGCGAACAGGCGCTTGGCCTGCTCTTTGTTGTAGAGCCCGGACATGAAGGTCCAGAACACGGACAGGTGATACAGGCTGAACACGCTGAGCCAGACGTAGTAGGCGCGATTGACGAGGTCACTGTCGCCGAGGGCTCGTCCCGCAATATAGAAGCCGACGAACGTCATGGCGAAGAAGGCGTACATGCTCGGCACGATGACGCGCATGCGCATACGCGAAATGACCGCGCCATACAGGCTTACCGCAAGTACGCTGACAAAGAATGTGGAGGTCCACAGCCAGCTCAGCTGTTCGTCTGTCCAGTCGGACGACAGGGAATCGCGGACCGGCCGCAGGATGAAATAGGCCGTCATCAACACGAAGACGAAAGCGAACGACAGGATCGTCGCCTGCAATTCGTTGGACTCGATCCTGGTTGCTGCCCTGATGGCCCGCTGCAGCGAGTTTTCCCGGCGTGTCTCGTTCATCGCGACAGCCTATCACTTGCGACAGCTAGTCTGTAGCAGCAATCGCACGTGCCGCGGCCAGCGTGGCCGGGATAAGGATACGTGTCATGTGAAGCTCCAGTATTTGTGGAGTGGACCGACCGCATCCGACTTTTATTACCCCAAGGGGGGGGCTGGCGATCTAAATGGCTTTTTCGAGGAGATCTTCGCCGCGAATGTTCACAACGCCGCGGCACCGGCCCTTGGCCCGGTACATGGCCTGGTCGGCCGCACGGAGCAGGCCGGTCAACGTATTGGCATTGTCCGGATAGAGCGCGAGACCGATACTGGCATTGCACACCATCGTCTTGCGCCCGATGTTGTACGGCTCTTCAAGTGACGTCGTGAGTCGTTTCGCCAGTTGTTCGGCGATGGCCGCATCGACGTCGGGGACCAGGGCAACGAATTCGTCACCACCGGGACGACCGATGATGTCGCAGGAACGCAGGCTCTTCTTGAGCCGTTCAGCCGCGATCGTCAGTAGCTGGTCACCCACTTCGTGACCGAACCGGTCGTTGATGCCCTTGAATTCGTTCAGGTCGACAAACAGCAAGGCACCCGTTGCGTCATCGTTGCTTTCCGTCAGGCGCCGGGTCGCGTTGCGCTCGAAACCACGACGGTTCAGCACACCGGTCAACGGATCCGACGTCGCGATGGACTCCATCTGCCGTTCCTTGGCCTTGCGGTCCGTAATATCGACGAACGTGGCCGCAACGTCTTCACCAACGGGCTCACAGATCACCCTCAACCAGCGGGCCGGACCCCTGGTCTTTTGCCGCACTTCAATATCGAGGCTTTTCCCACTTTCGGCCGATGATGCGAAGCGCTGCAAGATGTTGTCGACATCCTCGTCATCCATACCGGTAACCGCGTGACGAATCACCTGTGTGGCCGAACAGTCGATTAGTCCTTCTGTGTCGGCGCCCAGGAATTTTCCGGCTGCGGGGTTCACGAATATGCTGCGCAATGCGGTGCGGCCGTCTTCGCCTTCAACCCACGCGAAGCGCACGATACCGTTTACGGAGTGGTCGATGAGCGTGCGTAGTAGTTTCTCGTTCCTGCGAACCTCACTCTGCGCCTTCTCGACGTCGCTCACGTCGCGGAACATGAGGACCTGCCCAGCTCGCACGCTGGGGCGGCTGGATGCAATCGGCGAAACCTGGACATGCAGGAAACGCCCGGTCGACGTCAGCATCTTCTGCGGCTCGCCGGTATTGAGTGCTTCGAACACCTCGGGCGAGTCATCGCCGAACAATTCCTCGAGGGGCGCTCGCAAAGCCTGCGCCTCTTTGACCGAAAGCATGGTTTCGGCCGTGTGGTTCAGGCCAATAATCCGGCATTGCTCATCGATCACGACAACCGGGTCCTGCATGTTCTGAAACACGGTCTCATAGGCGAATGGCGTGAACTCGATGATCTGTTCGACGAGAATCAGCCAGGCATAGATCGGGAGAAACGCGACGAAAACCAGCGGTACGTAGGAAAGCGTATCCGGCCCCAGTCCGACGTCGTAGGCCGCTGTCGCGATCAGCGGACCGGCGCAGGCAGCGATCAGCAGGAACAGGCCACGGCGATAGGCGGGAGCGACGGCGGAGCTGTGCGCAAATAACGTTGTCAGCGCAGCCCCGATCACGAGGTAACTGTAGGGCAAGTGCACGAACAGGAACCACGGACCCCACTTCACCGGGTACGTCAGGTATTCGCCGGCAGTATTGGTGAACGGCCCGTACCACATCAGTTCATGGTGCGCATTGGTCGCCGCCAGGGCGATAGAAATTACAGGCACGATGAGGAGTGCCGCGATGCGGGGCCCCGTTGTCGATGCGCCGGTGTACTCACGGAAACAAACGTAGGCAACGATCGGCACGAGCGCCGTACCGATGAAATGACCCGTGCGACCGACCGAGAACACCAGGAACGAATCGGAGAGCAGCTCAATCGCGCCGCCGAACACCCAGACGCTGATCACGATGAACAGAAGCCCGATGGGCAACGTACCCGTCTCTCGCCGGAACACAACCAGCCGAAGCCCCATCAGCGCATAGCAGGCAGCGCTGAAGATCAGCAGTACGGATAGTGCGGCGTCCAGGTTCATCGTCTCCGTGTCGAGTAAGCAAAGACCGTGAAGATCGATGATAGTGCTCATAAGCCCTTGATTCCGGAACTGTTTCTCAGGTTCACGATGTCAAGAATGGTCGGGAAAGCACAAATCCGACCGGGGGCCGCCCGCCCGGAGGCTCCATGACAGCCAGGCTATTGAAAACAATCGAGCTTTTGTCGAAAGCTGGCGCGGCCCAACGAATCCAGCCGTGCGAGAAATCGCTCGGCGCCGCTCTCTTTTTCGAGCGTCTTCTTGCGATAGGGATCATTCTCAGCCCGCTCAGCCAGGCGCCAGTACAGCAACGTCACGGTCGCAGCCAGGCGCGCTCGCACCAGGTCAAACAGGAGATCGGCTTCCTGGTTTTCGAGCCGTGCAATCGAGTGATAGGCCTCGATGAATGGCGCGATGTACTCGAGTGGATCATCTGCGAACGAACGCAGGTAGGCACAGGCGATGGCCACATCGAAGATGAGCGGAGCCCGAATCATGTCCCCGAAATCGATGAAGCCGATACCCGCATCGGCGACAAGGACGTTGCCGGGATTGGCGTCGGCATGAATCACCTGGGAACGCAGGTCTGCGAGGACCGGTACGACGCGCTCTTCGTAGTCCGCGATGGCTTGCACAACGCGGCGCCGGACCGAGGTATCGTCGATATTGGCAATGAGGCCACGCAGCTCCGGGGTGCGCTGCAGGTCCCACAGAAGCACCGGGCTTTCGCCCGGGTGCGAGTAGTTCTCAAGGGCTTCATCGAGGCGTGCGAGTGCTGCGCCGAAGGCACGAACGCCGGCCGTGTCGGGCACGAGGTCTTCAAGCGGCACACCGCCAACCCAGCTCACTACCCGTAATCGATAGCGCGTATCGTTGTCGCAAAGTTCGCCTGACGACCTGCCCTCTCGCGTACGGCAGACTCCGGGCACGAGCAGGCCCTGCGCGTGCTCGAGATGGAGCAGCGCGCCAATCTGGAAATCGGTGGCGACGGGGTCCTCGTGCGCGCTCGTCACCTTGGCGACGTACTTCTTGCCGTCGTCGGTCCGGAGCAGGAAATTCTGGTCCCGCTCACTGACCAGGGGCGAGAATTTGCCGGCCAGGCCAAACTGGGCCTCAATGGCGTTGGCGACGTACTCGGTGCCCAGGGCGGGCGGCGCGGCCGAGATGGCAGCCAGGGCATCGAATCGGGTGGTCATGGCGCGAGTGTCGCCAATGCCGTTGACGCTGTAAACCGCGTCATTGTTTGGACCGGGTCTTGAAAACTGTCGATTGGATCCCGTTCTGTTGAACATAATTGGGCAAAAATTACCTGATCCATGGACCGCCTATCGAAAATAGCCCGATCCGGGACGCCTGACACCGGCGTCCAGTTTCGACCGAGCGCGTATGGCCAGGACGGAATCCAGTCTTTCCTGCGTGACGTGCTGGCCATCGCGAATGCGTCTGTCGAAGGCAGTCGCTATATCGTCGTGGGCGTGGACTTCGACGAAAAGGGCCGCAAACGCATGCACTCGATTGATGCGGCCGACTTCTCGGGCAAGCCGTCGTATCAATCGCTGGCGAACGAATTCATCGAGCCGTCGATTCGCATTCGTTACAAACCGGTGTCGCTGGACGGCAAACGCATCGGTGTATTCGAGATCGGTGATTGCCAGGACCGGCCGTACATGATGCGCGCCGATTACTCGGAGCGTCTGCGTCGCGGCGATGCTTACAAGCGCGTCAAGAACATGCCCGTCAAGATGGGACGACGCCAGCTCATGGAACTGTTCGAACGCAAGTTCAGGGACTCCGTCTCTGCCGGCGATATCGAAGTTGGCTTCCCGGGCGACATCATTCACAAGGAGCTTGTGCTGCCAACCTGTGACCTGGCTGCCATGCCATCCGCGCTGGCCTCCGCGAAGCTCCAGGAGATGCTCGACATTCGCAGGAAGTCGCAAAGCTCGGGCTCCACGACCATGGTTGCCCGCCTTACGCACGCCCGGCTCTATGGCAGCGAGAACCCCTACATCGATCGGTCTCCTGATGACATCATGCAGGAGCTCGGCGAGATAAGAAGCAAGTACCGGAACCAGGACAGCCAGTTCCTGTTTGAAGACCGTGCCGAGAGCTTGCAGCTGGTTGTATTGAACCAGGGGCAGGAGCCGATCATCGATGCCTCGCTTGCGCTGGCCCTGCCGAATCACAACTCGTTCTACGTTGCCGACTGTCCGCCGAAGCGCCGCATTAACGATCGCTTTGTCGCCAGGACGCCGGACGAGATCGCAAGCTACCCCGCTGTAACGCTCAAGGACGATTCGATCCAGGTTTCGGCCAAGATTGGCGATATACCGGTTGGTGAGCCCGTCGAAGCCCTCGTATCACCGCTACTCCTGTGTGTCGGCAGCGGCCTCAAGGGCCGGCGCTTTGGTATCCGTTATCGGATACACGGCCAGAACCTGCGAGCCCCGGCGACGGGGCAGTTGAAGCTCTCGTTCCGCTAGGCGGTCCACTTCTCCACGCGCGGAGCCGAGTAGCGCTCGAATTGCCGCACCAGGCCAGCGGGTCTCGCGTCAGACAACAGCATGTCGCGATTCTCCGGGCGCAGGAAGCCTTCCGCCCTGGCATGGTCGAGGTAGGCGAGGAGATGATCGAAGTAGCCATTGGTATTGAGAAGGCCGCAGGGCTTGTCGTGAAAACGCAGTTGCCCCCATGTCACGATCTCGATGATCTCTTCAAGCGTGCCGAACCCGCCCGGCATCGCAATGAAACCGTCCGACAGCGCAGCCATCATCGTCTTGCGCGCGTGCATCGATGCGACCACGTGCAGCTCCGTGAGCCCCTGGTGCGCGATTTCCTTGTCGCACAGCATTTGCGGAATGACACCGTGCACCTTCCCGCCCTGCTCCAGGACCGCATCCGCAATGATGCCCATGATGCCCTTGTCGGCACCGCCGTAGACGAGTTCGAGTTCGTGCCGCACGAGGACATCGGCGAGTTCACGCGCCGCGGCTGCGTACTCAGGCCGCTTGCCCGTGTTGGAACCGCAATAAACGCAGATCCTGCGCATCGCTCAGGCTGACTTGGCTGGCGCCTTGACGCGGTGCACGATCTCCGCGATGCCGGCGCGATGCTTCTGCAGCTCCTCGGGGGTCAGCGCATCGAGCTCGTGCGGAAATACGAGCCACTCGTCGGTTTCGCGGAGGAAATAGTCGGGCACGAGGTCCGTCTGGTTGCGGCTGGGCTTGAACCATGGCACGGCCACACGAATATCCTCCGGCGTATTGCCGCGGGCACGCTTGCCGAGCTCTTCGATGACGGCCTTGATGGTGTTGCCCGTATCGAAGACATCGTCAACGATCAGCACCCGGTCGTCGTGACAGATCTTCTTGATGATGTAGTTCAGGCCATGCACGGCAACGTGGCCGCGCTGGTCGACGCCCGTGTAGGACGACGTGCGAATCGCGATGTGATCCGAGGCTATGCCGCAGTAGGACAGCGTTTCCTGCAGCGCCATGCCAACGGGCGTGCCGCCGCGCCAGATCGCGATAATCATGGTCGGCTCGAAGCCACTCTCAAGAACCTTGATGCCGAGCTCGATCGAGTCCTCGAGGAGGTCCTGGGCGGAAAGTACTGTCTTGTCCATTGTTATTCTCTTGAATGCGGACTGTGGAGGAGCCGTATAATGGCAGATCCGATTCTAGCTCAGCACGGCCCGAGTACAACAATGAACGAGCGATTTATCGCCGCGGACGATCTGCTCCAGGATTCGTTCCAGCTGGCAGCCAATATTTACGAAGCAGGCTTCAAGCCGGATTTTCTCGTGGGCCTCTGGCGAGGCGGCAGCGCGGTGGGTATCGCTGTCCAGGAAGGGCTCGATTACTTCGGGGTCACGACCGACCATATCGCTATCCGGACCTCCTACACCGGGGCGCGCAGCTATTCCCAGATGGTGGACAAGGGTGACGCTATCCGCGTGCACGGCTTGCAGTACCTGCTCGAAAACCTCTGCTCGCACCACTCCATGCTCATCGTCGACGATGTCTACAGCACCGGCTCCAGTGTCACCGCCGTGCTCGAGCAACTCGCGCGCAAGACGCGGCGCAACCTGCCGCGCGACATTCGTGTCGCCACGGTCTGGTATCGCCCGAGTGAGAAGACCTTGCGCGTGCCCGACTACTACGTGCATGAAACCAATGACTGGCTTGTCCTGCCGTACGAGCTGACGGGATTTTCGATCGCGGAGCTCATGGAGAATCGCCCCGAGATGGCGGGTCTCCTGAAGCGTCTCGCGCCTTACGTCAAGACGGACGATAGCCTGCCGGTCGGATGACCGACGACGCCCGGTTCCTTCGCGACCTGTTTGATGCCGCGGTCGCGGCAGCCAGCCCCGCCGCCTGCCTCCCGCTGTGGCTCGAGGACAGGCCTCGCGGCAACGTGATCGTTGTGGGCGCCGGCAAAGCCGCGGCCAGCATGGCGCTGGTCCTGGAACAGCAGTGGGCGCCACCACTTCGCGGCCTCGTCATCGTGCCTTACGGTCATGCGGTGCAATGCGATCACATAGAAGTCGCAGAGGCCGCGCACCCGGTGCCCGACGACAATGGCGTAGCCGCAACACGCAGAATTCTCGATCTGGTGGCGGACCTCGCCGCCGACGACACGGTGGTCTGCCTGCTGTCCGGCGGCGGATCGTCCCTCCTCTGCGCCCCGGCGCCAGGCATAACGCTCGAAGAGAAGCAGGCGCGGACCACAGAGCTGCTGCGCAGCGGCGCGGCGATTCACGAGATCAACGAGGCCCGCAGGCAACTGTCGGCCGTCAAAGGCGGAAAACTGGCGGCCGCGTGCGCACCGGCGAACGTCATCACGCTGATCATCTCGGACGTGCCAGGCAACGATCCGTCGGTCGTCGCTTCCGGTCCGACCATCGTCGACGCGGCGGCGGCACGCGAGAGTGACGTGCGCATCCTCGCGACCAGCGACGATGCGCTCCAGGCCGCCGCGCTGCGCGCCCTGGAGCTTGACGTAACACCCTACGTGCTCGGTGACCTGGCAGGCGACGCGCGTGAACTCGCGGTGGAACATGCAAGACTCGCGATCGATATCGCCGCAGGACGCGGCCCACTCGAGCCGCCCTGTGTCATCCTCTCGGGCGGCGAGACTACCGTGCACGTAACGGGCGATGGGTGTGGCGGCCGTAACGGCGAGTACGCGCTGGCGCTGGCACTCGCCCTGAACGGGCACGAGCACATAACGGCGATTGCCGCCGACACGGACGGCATTGATGGCGCCGGCGACAATGCGGGGTGTCTTGTTCGTCCCGACACGCTACGACGATCGCCCGACGATGCGCTCGCGTTGCAGTCGAACAACGACAGCTACGCGTTCTTCGACGCGCTCGGGGACCTGGTCACGACCGGTCCGACACGCACCAACGTCAATGACTTTCGCGCAATCCTCGTGCGCTAGAGATTCAAGCGCCGCACCAACTCACCGATGAGGTCGCTCGATGTGACGATGCCGAGGAGCCTGCGTTTGCGATCGACGACGGGCAGCGCATGAAAGCCGCCGACCGACAGTTTCTCGGCCGCGTCGACCAGGGTCGAATTCTTGTTGAGAACGACGACCTTGGTCTCCATGATCTGGCTCACGGTCGCGTCCGCGACAATTTGCAGCTTGCCGTCGAGCAGGTGCAGCTTGAGGAAGTCGGACGAAGAAAGGATGCCGACAAGTCGCCCGTCTTCGACGACGGGCAGGTGATTGATGACATTACTATCGAGCAGGCGCCGGGCTTCAGCCGCGCTGCTCTGCGGGCTGATTGTGGCGGGGTCAGGCGTCATGACTTGGTCGATAGGAATATCGCGCATTCAGCCTCCTGTTTCGGTTTTTCCCGACTATGAAACGTTTGCATTACGGCCATCTAGTCGGGACTATACGTACCTCACTATTCTGCGAGTCCGATCATGCAAGACCTACCCCATATCTACCGTGTTGCGGCTTCGGCGGAGGGTGCCGCCAATGTTGTGTTGTCGGCCGATGGGCTGCCGGACCTCGAATCGGCAGGACCGCCCGAGTTTGGCGGCCCCGGCGACGTCTGGTCGCCCGAGACGCTGCTCGTCGCTGCCCTCGTGGACTGCTTTGTTCTGAGTTTCAGGGCCATCGCGCGAACGGCGAAACTCGATTGGCTCACGCTGGAGTGCGAGGCAGAGGGCACGCTGGACAAGATCGAAAAATTCACACAGTTCACGAGCTTTGCGGTCCGCGCGAAGCTGACCGTACCCGAGGGCACACCTGAGAAGAAAGCCAACACGATTCTCGAGAAGGCCGAAAAATACTGCCTGATCACGAATTCAATGAAGGCCGACTCACATCTGGAGGCAGAGGTTGTCTTCGCGGACTGATTGTCCGGATGGGTTACAGGTAACGGACGACACGATACCTTTGTATCTCAAATTTACCCAGTTGCTATGCCTGTTTGTGGTCCTGTCGGCTTGCATGGGCGAAGAAGGCAATGAGCTCGAAAGTGGTGACAGGGAGCTTCTGCTCACGGTCGAGAACTTGCAGGCCTACGGTATCGAGTTACCTGACAACTTTGCAGACTATGAAACGTTTCGACGCGAACGCTATATCGGCGGCTCGACCTCGTTAGAGTACAATTTTTCACCCCCTGGCGAGCTGGGACTGCCTACCCTTTTCTCTACAACCGAACGTCACTACCTGGGCTACGGCGCGTGCCAATCCTATAGGGCCGCCAATTTCGGTCTGAAGCTGGGACTCGGTGATGTCAGGGTAAATACCAGGGACGACCTTTATGAGCATGGTGACAAGAGTCGCTTCGGGCTGTTGGAGGACGACGATGGGCCGCTTGGCAATGTCTTTGCTATGTGCGATGGCAAGGTCATGTTCATGACTTTGCTAGTCGGTACGTATTTTGACGACGGTGACTTGTGGGCGGAGTTTGTTGCTCCCACGCTGGACGCAATTGACCGCGTAAAATAGGGCCGGGCTTTCAGGGCGAGCAGGTGGATCATTGCCTGGCAGCCCTCTTGTCTCGGCTTGGGCCCGGATAAACGTCACCCGATCCGACCCGTCACCGTATTTCTGAATAAACGTGCCAACGTTTTGTAGATAGACGCGCGCCATCCCCTGGCAAACGCTCGTTGGGGCAATATCCGTAGCGGCGTCTTCCGGTATATTGACACCGTCACACAACAAAACGCGCGTGTACCAGAAATCGATATCTTTTCTGAGACCTGTAGATACGCTGGCGGCCAGTGCCACAGTTCTTGTTCGACCGTGCCTCGATCTGCGACGCAATCGTGATAACCGCGATAGGGAACGACTGAGCGGTCTTCTTCACAAAGGCAGATCGTTGCCACGGTGACGGTCGCTATCTCAGCGGGGGAGGGACGAGTCCGGGGCCTTGCTGACCATTGGATTCAACTATCGTTTCTGGTTCAGCCTGTCCGATTCGCCCTCACAGAGAAGCGACGACAACTCCTCCATCGGTGGAACCGTTGATTCCGCAACGACAACAGGCTGCAGCCCCGCGTCTTCCAGGTCACGAGAGAACTGTGTCAAAAGTCCGTCAACGATAATGCGCTGCTGTTCGGTGCCGGGCATGACCTCAGTTGCGATCGCACCGAAAGGGCCGCTCTTGAGTTCCGGCGCAACTTCATAGGCGAGCATGTTGTAAACATTTGCGGGCATCAATGCAGTCTTCTCGTTTTTGGACAGGCGCTCGTATTCCTGCTTGTCTATCCACCCGAGCTCTACTGCCCCTCCCTGCTCAAATGACAAGGCATCGCCAACGCGGTAAAGGGCCAGAATGCGCCCATGCAGGGCCGCCTTGTAAAACCATTGCCTCGCCTGCCCCATGTGGCTGCGAAACGCCGCTGAGAGCGGGCGCTCGATCCGGTACGACATGAGCTCCGGTTCTTCATGTAACAAGAAGGGAACAGCCTTCTCGACAGGCCACTTTCTCGCCCGCATGATCGACATAGCCCCCAGTATGACCATCGCGGCTGAATCACCCTGGACAGTCAGATTGAGGAGATCTTGCTCGGACAGGCCGCGATAGGACGCGATGGTCGGTCCGCCATCGCTCAGAGCGTCGAGTCGATATGCGTCCTGGAGGAGTGCGGGGTGATATTCGAGCTGCTCGAGTGTCAAGCAGGGTGGCGTGCTGGCCTGTACTATCCCCACTGGTTTGGCAGGCTGGCTATCCACCATGGTGTCGCGACGTTGTTTCTCGAGTTTGGTCGCGGTGCCAACCAGGAGAACGTTTGTCGTATCGCTTCCGTGATCCGTTGCAACTTGTCGAGTCGCAAGCGCGAAGACCGCGGCGACAACCAGTAGCGTCGCTAGTATCCATTTTAGTTTCGTTGACTGATTCAGATAGCGGTCCTCTGCGATTGTTGGCTCGTATCCTTGACCCGTCGCCTATGACAACAACTCGTCATTCCTCGGTTGAGAATAAGCGACGTGACCAATTCGGGTCTGCATTCTGGTACTCGGCATAGGCGTCCGCGGCACTGTAGCGTGCCGCGCTCGGGGATTCGCCGGAAAACCACGCACTCACGGCCGCCTCCAGCGTATACGCCTCCGGGGCCATCAGGCCGTTGGTGGCCAACAAGCTGTGCGCCTGTTTGAATCCCAGCAGGCCCGAAAAGTAGTCATTGCTGCGGCAGGCGAGCACTACCGAGCTACGAGGACCGGCCGCCTCTTCCGGCGCGGTAACCGCCGGTGATGCAAAATCCATCAAACCGTTATGGCCGACATAGGCAATGAGGTGGGACGAGCCGCCGGCTGCGACGATGATCTCACCGGAGGCGTTTCCGAGAACGTATTGCTCCTCCGCATCACCCCCGATCAACTGCAGGAAACGGGTTGTTGCCGCGCGAATTTCCCTGCCTCGCCAAGCCTCGGCGATCAAGTAGGTATCGACGATTTCTCCGTTGCGCGAGACCTTCGAATGAAACGCGACCCTGTCCAGAACGGCTGGATTCGCGGCCGAACCAATGGCAAGTCTTGTCCAATCCTCGTGCCGGGAAAAGTAGGTTCTCACGCCGTACAGCGCGCCCCAGTAGAGGTTTGAGCTGGAATCGTCGCCGTCGCCAAGATGGGCCGGGACGGGAACGATACCCTGGTACTTGTTGTCACACAGGGCGACTACGACGTGAGCAACCAACGGCTTCCCTGCAGCAATGTCTTGTGACATGCGCTCTTGCACGGCATCGCCCGATACCCCCGCCGCCACAGGCAGCGTGGCGAAAACGAGGGCGAAGGACGCGGCTACCCTGCGGATCATTCGTACTTGACGAGAACTTGCTCGAACACGAACTGGCCAGACGAACAGGAAAGCTGGATTCGTCGGGCATTGAAATCACCCAAGCCAATCGTTTTCGAGTTCCCGGCGACGGTCGCGGCGAGGTTGCCACCAGGATCGATTGAGAGCTCGAAAGGAATCTTCGAGTCGCTCATGGGCAGCTCGGCCAGCGGAATACGTTCACCAGAGTACAAATGCACGTGGAGTTTGTCCGCCTGGCGCCACTCAAAATACATGTGGAGTCCGGCAGCGTTGTTTTCGGCATCCCTAAGAAGGATGCTACCGATGGGCCGCCATTTCCCATGGTGGCGAGCTTCGACTAACTGGATCGTACCCGTCACATGGACCGTTTTCCCTGAATCGACTGGCCCTTTCCATACAGAGACATTCCCCGGAGGGACATCGCAATCGAAGTAGTAGCCGTCATCCTCCGACCACGACAGCAATGGTGCGAGAAGCGCGATCAGGCCAGCGAGTCTTTTCGTTGTCTGTTTTCGCATGGGAATCACCGCCTGGTCCTGGCTGCTAACGGTTAGCCGCCGTCGCTCAGGATATTAGCACCAATCCTGTCAACGGCGATCGAACTGCGGCGTTGTACTACTGACAGCACTACTTGTACGGACACATTGGAGATAAGTCATGGAAATCAGGCACAAAGTACTTCTTACAGCAGCGCTTATGTTAATTGGCGGTGTCGCCTCGGCAGACGATGTCAGGGACAACGTCGCCGACCGCATCGACAATCGCGGCGATCGGATTGAGGACCGCCTCGACCGAAAAGGTGACCGCATCGACCGTCACCTGGACAACAAAGGTGATCGTATTGACCGTCGCCTCGACCGCGCCGCAGACCGCGCCGACG
The DNA here is from genome assembly GCA_963698895.1 of uncultured Gammaproteobacteria bacterium. Classification (GTDB taxonomy): domain Bacteria; phylum Pseudomonadota; class Gammaproteobacteria; order Steroidobacterales; family Woeseiaceae; genus UBA1847. The sequence continues at coordinate 777,131 of CAVOSO010000008.1, forward strand.
CCGCGGGCCGGGATCGCCTTGAGGAACGCCTCGATCGAAAAGGCGATCGTGTTGATCGCAAGCTGGACCGCAAAGGCGACCGCATCGATCAGCGACTGGATCGCAAAGGCAACAGGGTCGACAGGCGCCACGAGCATCGCGCGAATCGCGTGAGAAAAGGCGGCTAGAACAAGCCGTGCCTCAAGCGAAGATACCCGCATCTATTGCGGGTATTTTTTTGCCGTATTGCCACCATTCGCCATATTTGCTTCATGTCGCTGGCACTTTTGACGGTTCTAATCTCCCTCAGGTTTAGGGAGGACAGCCATGCAGACGACAGTATCGAGGCTTCGCCAGTCGGCGTCCGTAAAGGTATTCGTGATTGGCCTGCTGATACTGTTGCTGCTGATCCCGCTCGGAATGATTCGCGAGACGATCAACGACAGGGAGCAGATCCACCAGGCTGCCAGGTACGACATTCAGCGCACCTGGGGCCTCTCGCAACTCATCGCCGGCCCGGTGCTCGTCCTGCCATATGATGTCGTGTACGTCGACGGTCGAGGGGACAGGTTCAGCAATCGCTCTGAGATGTATATTCTCCCTGGAGAACTCAACATCGAGGCGGCCGTTGACTCCGAGATTCGGTACCGCGGCATCCACAAAGTTCCCGTCTACTCTGCCAGTGTTCGTCTGCATGGGCGGTTCGCCGCTATGGATACTGCGGACCTCGGTATCGAGGAGGCGAGTATCCACTGGGAGGATGCGTCGGTCGTCGTTGGGATCAGCGACGGTCGCGCGATTTCGGAGACGCCCAGCCTTGAACTAAACGGTGATTCGGTGACGTTTGTGCCGAGCGGCCAGCTGGTGGACGGATTCCCGCCGCAAATACAGGCACCGCTGCGTGAGATTCTTGAGACCGACCATGCTGGCGACCTGTTGTTCGACGTTGTTCTGAACATCAAGGGCAGCGAATCGCTCTCTTTCCTGCCGCTTGGCGACACGACTCGTGCGTCCATTGAGTCAGCATGGCCATCGCCGAGCTTTTCTGGCAACTACCTGCCCCACACGCGTGAAATTGGCGACGACGGATTCACAGCGAACTGGCAGATCTCGAGCATCGGTCGATCGTTGCCGTCACGCTGGGCGAAAACCTCCGGCTCTGACGTGTCGCCGCAGTCCGCGGTGTTCGGCGTAGATCTTTACATGCCGATCCGCATCTACCGTCTGACTCTAAGGGCCGTTACCTACGGTGTGCTGTTCGTCGTCCTGACCTTCGTTGCCTATTTCATGTTCGAGACCATCGCCGGTCTGAGACTGCACCCATTGCAGTACCTCATGGTTGGCCTGGCCAACGTTATCTTCTTCCTGTTACTGATTTCGCTCGCGGAGCACATTGGTTTCGGGTGGTCTTACCTTGCTAGCGCTTTCGCTTCGAGCGGGCTCATCGTCGCCTACAGCTACAATGTTCTGGGTCAGCGCGGCCGGGCTGTCATCGTCGGCGGTGTGCTGTTCGCACTCTACTGTTTCCTCTACATGACGCTGAAGGCAGAAACCTATGCGTTGCTCGCCGGGTCGATCGGTCTCTGGGCGACGCTTGCGATGATCATGTACCTGACGCGCCGCATAGACTGGTACAGGAGATCGGACCCATCGGATGATGACCGGCAAAAGAATTTTCTCGAGGCTTAGCCAGCGAGAGTACTCCTGTGGTGCGTTCCCTGGGTACCGCGTAGTAAAGGTCTAGTCCCCTGCACCTATACCGGGTTGACGCCATAGAGATACGCAAGCAGGACGAGTACAAGCGCGAGGACAGCGAAGACAAGGACTCTTATTTTTAGTATTCGGTTTGCCAATTGGACATCCTCTAATGTCTGGTTCTGACTGGAATTGGACGGTGGATAGATCAAGACCAGGGTAAAGAATACCATCTGCGCCGGTCGCCGACATCGGTAGGGTCCTACGTGGCGTAGCAGAATGCGTCGCGACGGAAGCGAGGACCCGTGGCTTTGCGTCTCTGACTTTGGCCAGCTGCTGTGTACGTCAACTTCCGGTCTCGGTTCGGTAAGTACATTACCGACTTTTCGGGCCCATCGGCGACAAGCTAGGATGTCGCAGTGCCGACGACAACCCATAGTTCCATGTCGGCATGTTGATGAGACTGGAGCATGGCATGAACGATATCAAAGAGAGCGTCGAGGAATTGGGCGAAGACATTGAAGAGATGGTCGAGAAACTCAAGGAGGAACGCGACGAGCTCCGCGTCAAGTTGCATCTTGCCAAGATGGAAGCTAACGAAGAATGGCAGGAACTCGAGCGCAAGTGGTCGAAACTAGAGGCCAGGGTGAAGAGCATGGGCGGTGCAGCGGCTGAGTCCGCCGGCGACGTTCGAGCAGCAGCCCAACTCCTGGGCCAGGAAATCAAGGCAGGATTCAAGCGAATTACCAAGCAGTTGTAGCGGGTTCGAGTAGCTAGCTATCGCTTGTCGGGCTGCGGTTCCAACCGGTCGAGGTAGACGACAATTAGACGGCGAAGCGGTAAGGGTTAGTTGCCAATCCACATGATGCCCGCCCATGGGCAGCTGGCTTTCCGGCAAGTTGCCAGGGACTGTGTCAAAACTGAATTCGACTTCTACCCCGTCCTGAGTAGTACGAGGCGCGACATCCAGCGCTTGCGGGGTTAAGGGCGCGCGCCAGTAGTGCTAAGCCGCCTCCACTTTCGATCGACGGAATCGGGTTCTGCCACAGTCTGTGTTCTTGCCAGGGAGGATCCATGTACCAGGCGGTCCTTAATCCTCAATCACGAATGAAATTGTGGTGGTCACCCCTGGAGTGGCAACAGGCTGACCATCAACGAAGCGTGGCGGATAGCGAAACTCCGATAGTGCGGCCCAGGACGCCGCCTCGAAACTCTTTGCTCCACGCAAATCGATAACTTGTGGGTCAACAACGAAGCCGTTTTCATCGACTGTAAATTGCCATTCGACGTATCCTGAAATTCCTGCCTCCAATGCGTCCATTGGAAACATTGGAGCAACCCGCTTTGCAGGTAACAGGTTGGTCGTGTTTGGTTCCAGCAACCTACCGATCGCCAGATAGTGCTCCGTCGCCGCGTTCCTGAGACCCATTGAGTCCAATACGCCGCCCCAGCCCGCGAGTACGTCTATGTGGGCTCCCAAGCGGTCGGGCTTCGAAGGGTCGAAGATCTCCAGCGCCGCAAGCAGGTATGTCTCTGCCTCCTCCAGCCGCCCCACGCGCAAACACAGTTCTCCGAGAACCTGGTTTGATTCGCCAAGTCTTGGCGCCGTCGGGTCTAATGCCGTCTGATAAATCTGATGTGCCGTCATCAGATTTTCGAATGCAGCATCTGTGGATCCCATTGCTCGCTCCATTCTCCCTATACGGTGCAGGATGTCCGCATATTCAATGGAAGAGTTCGCGAATGACTCGGTTGCAATGCTGCGGGCGTTCTCCAGATATCGCTGACTCGAACGCGACTTTCCGAACGCATACTCTGCTTGGGCCAATTGAAGGAGCACACGGATCTGTTCGGGTGTCTCTTTTCCAAATGCTCTTTTGTATCGCTTGAGCGCGAGCTTGAGAGTCTTATGGCCCTCATCCAGTTTCGAGGCGCGCAGTAGGGCAGATCCATAGTCAAAGGTGGCCCGAGCAAGATCGGTGTCGCTCGCAGTCTCGTTATCCTCTACCGCCTCGTACGCCAGTCGGGCGGCCCTAAGCTCGGCCTGCCAACCCTCAACTACATCCTGCGCCACAGCGCCCATTGAAAAAAACAACAGCAGAAATACGAGAATGAAGTGTTTGGTCATTGGGCACCTGGCAAGAGACGTCAGAACTTAGTATCTACCGAACTCAGCAGGTTGGCCAGAGTTTGGGTCGCCACCGAGCGGAAAGATTGGAACTTCGCTAAACTAGCTGACATGTCTCGCTCAACACGAACATGTGTGCTGCCTCTCATGGCGGTCATATTGACGACTACTGCTTGTTCCACAGGTGCCCAGCAGAAGCCGCGCTACTTTGATTGGGATACTGCCGGAAAAAACGCAAAGCGGGCTGAATTTCCTGGTTGTACCCCGCGAACTGAAACCGGCCCCGTCCTGCTGGATGGCAAACTGCCAAAGTATCCCAGACGGGAGCACATGTCAGGATACATCGGGTCCGTGGATGTCCGGTTCGTAGTCACCGAAGCAGGCTCGATGAGCAACGTCGAGATACTCCGTGCAACATCCCGTCGGTTCTCTAGTGCATCAAACGGTCGGTTCGCAAAAGAGGTTGAAACAGCCGTTGGGAATTGGGTCTTCCAGCCAGCAATGGATCAGGGAATGCCTGTGGCTGTTGTCTGTGCTCAAAGGCATATTTTTGACGATGACGGCTTTGGGTCGGTATACGTCGTACTACTCCAAACGAGGGCTGCGGCCGGAGACGACCAGAACTAGCCATTCAGTCCAGATAAGGATGAGGAGCCGACATTGATAGTTCCACACGGACGAGCGGCCAGCGCTCTATTCTTCTGGCCTGCCGAGTGTGCCAAGTTCTTTGGCTATGGCGTCTTACATCGTCATGCTGGGTCGAAATGTCTGCGGAATCTGGCAGAGGTTGGTGCTGATTCCGGAAGATCCGGATCCGGCCTATACCGAGGAAGCTGAAGACGAACCGCAAACCATAGGTCAGGCCACAATCATGTACGCCGCCGATCAGAAGACCCTGGAACAGGCCAGTTCGACATTGAAGTAACGACCGTGGCCCGGCCAGCCCTCGAAGCACCCTTGGCGCCATTTCATGTCATCGTTGATGCGGCGTGCGAAATCATCTGGATGACGGACTGACAGCTACGAGATCCTGATTCGCATCAGGTGCTGTAATCGAACACGTACACCCGTCTACTCTCAGGCGAATAGTGCATCTTCAGGTTGCCCGCATAACCTTCACGGCGCTCCCAACATACTCCCTGAGTCCGCTCCGACGTGCTAAACCACCAAGGAGGACTGAAGGTTGACAGACAGTCCTGCCGCATCATCTTGCCCCCTTCATCAAGCTTTCCGAATTCGGCTGCGCGCTTGACCCAGTCGCTGTCCGCGGTAAAGACGAAGAAGATCTTGTGGTCCTCCCATCCCGATGCATGCCAGAGGACCAACCCCTGTGGCCTTTCGCCAAAGTAGTCCTCGGTATACTTGTTCCCCAAGGTTGGCACCCATCCATAGCCGAGTGCGACTAGCGAGAAGATGGCCAAAACCAGGGTGAGGACCAGACCCAGTAAGGCTTTACTGATCGTACTCATTGCACTCGTTCCGCGACAGAAATCCTTGTAGATCTATCATTGACGTCTGCGATCACCGATAGCCGACGTTTTAACGCAGATCGTTCGACCAGCGGCTATCCGCCACATCGAGCCAAGAGCATCAACAGGATGACGCCAATAATCGAACCCACGTAGACCTTCATTGAAACTGTTTTCCCTTCCATGCTTGCCATTACGTCAGAAGCGCCCTTCTTGACGCCGGCAAGCGGGTCACCAGGCGCTTTCGTGAATTCCGGACCGCTTTTCGTTGAGTGGGACGCGTCCTTTTCAGTCGCTGCATCGTCACTAACGGTTTCTTCTGAAGTTTCCTTCTTGTTGTCATCGCTCACGGGATGGCCTCCGATTGTCTTTTTGGGATGGCGACCGCTTGGGTCAGTAGCTGCCATCATAACTCAAGTTTCTCGACCGGCTTCTATGCGAAGTGAAGCTGCCCCTTGGTTGGCTTCCTGGCGATTGTCGCAGCACGGCCAGGAGTAGACGATCGACCACGAGCTAATTCTTGCTGACAAAGTCGCACTTTCCAGACCTGCAAACGGGCAACACGGTCGACGGTCCAATGCCGCAATCGTACAAGCAGCTCTGACAAGACTCAGCCGATTCCAGGAACGCCGATTGAAGCTCCGGGAGTTTGTCCTTGTTTACCGCGTTCACACAGCCAAAGGGACATCCAAACGCGGTAGCTACGCAGTCGGCATCGGTATTGCAGTCCCGTGAACTTTCTATCAATTCCGCGAAATTCTGCTCAAACGACTTACAGGACAATTCTCGCATTGCGACGTCCACTTCGGCAGGCTGCTCGCCGTTCTCGGCAACCGCGATCTCGTTGTCCGCGTCGGTGCAACCGGACGCATGTGCGACAAGCGTGAGCGCAAGAAGAAGATGAACTCGCAATGCAAACTCCCTATGTCAGCTACCGGTGGCCCAGGGTCACAGGCAGAAAGTATAGCGCGTAGCTTTCAAGCGGCCACTGAGACGGCAAGGCCCACGTTAGCGGACGGCGCCTTTTGCGAAGTAGAGAGCCGTCCCCGTGCCGAGAAACAATAGAAAGAACTGTAGAGTGAGTACGCCGTACGCAACCTTGGGGGCTGGCATGGCCATGAGTTCTTCGAGGCTCGGTCCGGCCATGAACCGCCAATGCTCTGCAATGCTCATTTCATCTGGGTCCTTGAGCCTCGTCTTGCCGGCGAAGATGGTCAAATCCTTCTGCCCAATTGCGAAGCATTGGCAAGACCTCGAATCTGCTCAAGATCTGGGCGAGGTGAGGTCGGCTTCCGCGGGCCGCGACATTCTGGAAACGGAAGAGCGATCCCTTCTAGCTTCTTAACAATATCCCTCGCTTCGCCTTTGGGCAATTCCCGAATGGATATTGTCTTTGGGGCGTCTCCGGTATCAGCCCCAATCTTCCTCGCCAACTGCAGTGCAATTTCCTCTGTGGACTGCCCGATGACGCTTATCTCGTATTTGTCGAGGAAGGTCACATTACCGTCATCCGGCACTTCGGCATAGCTTACGAGAAACGTCTTGTCCCCGCAGCCAACAATCTTGCTATGAAGAAAGAGATAGCTACCCGGCTCTATCTCGCCCAAAGCAGCATGCGGTGCCAGTGCGAAGAGAAGGGGTGTACAAAAGCGCGTCAACATTAGGCTGTCCGCTGGGTCATACGCTGCCATATTATCTCAGATCTTTCGAACGGCTGGTATGCGAAGTGAAGCAGCCGGTCAAAGATGTTTCCGCGGTAACGCCAAATTCGAACGGCGGCTCTTGCGTATAGCAGTGGTTCGGGTTTTTTCCTGGCGACCGTCTCAGAACGGCCAATACTGGTCGTTGGAATCGCGGAGCCGCAACACGGTCAGCAAGAGCATTAGCGATAGATAGACCGCGAATGCGAAGCCGATTACGTATGCCGACGGCGGTTCCTCCATGCCAGAGTAATACAGGCGACTTCCTTGTTCTTCGACGGCTGCGATCGTCCCGATCAACGTACCAACAATTCCCGCTACGCATAATCCGGCAATCAACCAGAGACCAACACGCTTTAGATCGTCTGCTGCATACGCAGCAATCATCAGCACTAAGACGACTCCGAACGCGATCTTACCGGGAGTTGGCAGAGGCGACCTCCACATTAGAAACCCGAAATCGGGAGAGGTCAGGTACAAAATGAAAAGGATTAGAATTGCCCCGAAAAACCCTGCAGGCGCCATCAGCTCGTAGCCAAACTCAGGGTTCCAGCCCTTAGAAATGCTGAATCGAAATCGGTAGTAATCGAACATACGCTCTCAAAACCGAGTAAATGCGACCGGCTGGAGTGGGTCAACAGCGGAAATTATAGCGCGAAACGCCCGGCCGGCGGCTTCCAGGGCGCTTCGCATGGCATTCACCTCGAACCAGGGCGACCGGCTCAGTACGGCCATAAGGGGTCGCTCAGTCCTTCGGTTATCGCTTCTCTATTGGAGCCAAGAACGTGTACATGACAACCGCGGCCCACGACAGTATGAGAACGCCACAGATCCAAAAGCCCTTTTCCTTTGTTGATAGTCGTTGATCTATTGAGATCACTGCTAGTGGTACTGCCCATACCAGCGTACCAATCAGTATCAATGTCGGAATTGTGAGTTGGTCAAACACGAAATCCCAATGACTCCTTCGGGTCACTAGCAGACCCCCATAATACCCCGAAACCGGCCATTCGAGCGGCCGGTGTCTGAAGCAAAGCGGACCGCGCCATTGGCGCATTACGGTCACGCACACCTGGCACCCGTGGATCAGATGCAAGCGTGCAGGTGCTAATATGACCACAAAGTTTCGGCGTCTTGAATCAGAACCGGGGACATCTATGGCACGAGGAGAGTGCAACTGTGGCGCAGTGGCGTTTGAGGTCGATGCCGATCTTTCCAGTGTCATCGTCTGTCACTGCTCAATCTGTCGCCGAGCGACCGGCAGCAACGGCATCGCGGTCGTCGTGGTCGCCAACGACGCCTTCAAATGGTTGCGGGGTGAAGATCAGATAGTCACCTGGCGAAAGCCCGGTGCAGACTGGCAAACCTGTTTCTGTCGAGTGTGCGGGTCGCAACTTCCAGACAGGAATGACGAGTCACGCATGTATGTACCGGCCGGCGCAATCACACTGGGTGGCGAAGCGCTTAGAGTAGAGCACCACATCTGGGTTGGATCGAAGGCCGATTGGGATGAGATCGGAGACTCCGGTCATCAACACCACGCGGCCTTCCCACGACCGGCATGATGAGACGCAGCTACAACAAGCAGCCTCCACCAGCCTGGCAGAAGAGACTATTGCTCCTGCTTGGATCCCTATTCGGTGCAACGATTCTGCTGTTCGTCGCCTGGGCTGTACTGCTTTTCGTCAGCTAGCGAAGGCCGCAACTTGTCGACGCGGTCGTGCCTTCCCAGTCCAGGTCCGCGACACCCTCCCACGTGTTGCCGGACCTCGCGACCAGGTGGACCCGGCCAAACGATGCGTGTTGCTCGACAGGCTCGAGTTCGAAACCAGCTTCTTCGAGGCTACTCACAACTGTCGAGGGCCAGCCGCGTTCCGGGGTCAATTCGATACTGACCGACTCCGCCAGCATCACGCGATCGCCCGCTTCGTTCTCGCCGGAGACCGGGTGAACTCGCGGCAGCGCGACGGCCGTCGCCGGGTCGTGCTGCTGATCGACGTGCCGCGAAATCGTCTGCACGATAGCCGAGAGAATACGCATGCCGCCCGCCGCACCGAGTGCGAGTACGACCTCTCCGTCGCGGGTTACAACCGTGGGCGCGATCGTCGTGCGCGGTCGCGAACCAGGCTTCTGGTCGGCGGCCGACAGGTAGTTACCCATCGTGGCCGCGTACACGAATCCAAGTTCCGGCGTAATGACCCTGGCGCCGAACAGCGGCCCCACCGTTTGCGTAATGCTCACGATCCGTCCGTCACAATCTGCGATCGTGAAATGAGTCGTGTGGTGACTGTCTTCGCCCCAGTACGTGCCGCTCCAGTCTGTACTCGAGGCGACCAGGCGATCGCCATGCGCGGCCGGCACACCCATCGCGGCGGCCGCACTCGCTGCGGGTATGCGTATGCGCCCTGCCTGTTCCGCCGCCCATTGCTTGTCCGCCACATGCCCGAGGTCGAGCTCCGCTCGATCGTCCGCCATGCTGTTAATCGTCAGCGCCAGTGCCTGGTTCACTACCGCCGCCCACTGCGCTTCGGTCAACGAGGCCATGTCGACGTTCTCGAGAATGTTGAGCGCCTTTACGACCAGGCCGCCACCTGCTGGTGCCGCCAGCGTATGTATCTCGTACCCGCGGTAGCTCGTCGTAACGTACCGCCCGTCGAGAACCTCGTATGCAGCCAGGTCGGACGCCGAGACATGACCACCGTTCGCCGCCATGTCAGCCGCAATCTTCTGCGCGATTTCCCCTTTGTAGAAATCATCGGCGCCGTTTTCGGCAAGGCGCCGGATCGTCCGTGCAAGCGCCGGTTGTTTTACGATATCGCCGGCGTCGTAAGCCGTCCCATCGTCCTCGATAAAGATCTGCTGAAAGCCCGCGTTGTCCTTGAACCGCTCAAGCCCTGTTTCATGACGTGCGGCGGCACCGGGCAGCAGCTCATAACCGTCCTGCGCGATACGCGCCGGTTCCTGCAGCAGCTCCGACCAGGGCAGCGAACCGTGTTCGGCGTGCAGCCGAGCCAGCCCGGCAACGACACCGGGCGTTGCGATCGTCCCGTATCCCTGGCCAACCGGCTCTTCAGGTGCGGAATAGGCCGCCGGCACTTCGGTCATGCCGTTATAGCCCTGGTAGTCGCCCTCGGGCGACCTCACCAGGATTTGCGTACGACCGCCAAGATTGCTCATCGAGGGTTCCACGACGGCAAGCGTGAAGCCGGCAGCCACGGCCGCATCGGCCGCATTACCGCCCCGGTTCAGTACGTCCTGCGCCACACGGGTCGCTACTGGATGGGCGGTTGCAACCATGCCGTTGCTCAGTCTTGTGGCCACCTTCTCGGTCGCGGGCTCCGGCTGGCAACCGGCCGTGACGGCAATTGCGAACAACAGGGTCAGGGGCAGTCGACTCATTGGATCGGTACTCCGTTTACGTACGTGGCCGCGATATTGCGATCGTCAGCAAGTGTTATCAGCGCAAACAGCTTTTCTTCGATCGTCGAAGCTGCCGCTGTGCGCCGCGCCGTGATGTTCGAGCCCTCGAAATCGAGCACGACGAAGTCGGCTTCCTTGCCTTGTTCGAAATTGCCGATCCTGTCGTCGAGGTAGAGCGCCTCTGCGGCGCCCAGCGTTGCCAGGTACAACGCACGTGTGGCCGGCAATGCATGTTCCTGGAGGTGCAGCACCTTGTACGCTTCGCTCGCCGTCTTCAGCAACGACAGGCTCGTGCCTCCGCCGACGTCGGTGCCGAGGCCGCAGCGGATACCCGCGTCCCTGAAGGCCCGCAGGTTAAACAGACCGCTGCCGAGGAAGAGATTCGATGTGGGGCAAAATGCGGCAGCGCCACCGCCCGCAGACATCCTCGCCCTGTCCTCGTCATCCATGTGCAGGCAATGTGCGAACACGGCCCGCTTTCTCAGCAGGTCATGCTGTTCGTACACATCGAGATAGCTGCGACTGTCCGGGAACAGCCGCGCAATCTCGTCAACCTCTTCCATGTTCTCGGCGAGGTGCGTGTGAATCCAGACGTCGGGGTACTCGCTCGCCAGCCGTCCTGCCGCTGCGAGCTGTTCGGCGGAGGATGTGAGCGCAAAACGCGGCGTAATCGCGTAGCCCAGGCGCCCCTTACCGTGCCAGCGCTCGATGAGCGCTTTGCTGTCCGCATAGCCTGACTCCGCATCGTCGCGCAGTTCTTCCGGGCAGTTGCTGTCCATGAGCACCTTGCCCGCGATGAGTCGCATGCCCCTGGCCTCGGCGGCCTCGAAAATGGCATCCGCCGAGTGAGCATGCACCGTGCCGAAGACGAGCGCGGTCGTCGTCCCGTTGGCGAGCAACTCGTCGACGAAGACAGCAGCGACCTCACGCGCATACGCCGGGTCGGCGAACCGGGCTTCGGCCGGGTAGGCATACTGGTTCAGCCAGTCCAGTAACTGCGCACCGTAGGAGCCGATGATGTCGAGCTGCGGGAAGTGCACGTGGCAGTCGATCAGCCCGGGGACGATGAGCTTGCCCGTGTAGTCGACAATCTCTACGTCACCCGGCAGTTCGCTCTCGAGCCTGGCCGCATCGCCTGCCTTGACGATGTGCCCGTCGTCGACGAGCAGCAGGCCATCCTCGAAATATTCGTAGGCCGAGTTACGGGACTCTTCGCCGGGATCGGCGAGGCAATGCAGGATCGAGGCGCGCAGCGCCTGCACTAGACGACCTCCAGGACGACTGGCCTGTCCAGTCCGTGCATCTCGCAGTTCGGCTCCTTGCCGCCGCGATCGACAATCAGGAAATCCTGGCCCGCATCGAAAGCGATCAGCGGCATGTGCCAGGTACCCCGATGGTAGTTGATCCCCTGGCGACCATTGGTCACGAAAGCACGCAGGTCCTCCGCATCGACGCTCTCACCAGGCGGTGCTACCACGACAACCATGCGGCAGGGCTTGAGCGGCACGAATGCCTGGCTACCGAGGGGATGTCGCTCCACCATGTCGACACGCAGCGGCAGCTCGGTAGGTGCGCGGCACCGTGCAATGCTGATGGCGACGTCACCGCCGCCCAGATCCACGTCGCAAAGGTCGTCGAAACGCTGGAAGCGCGCCTCGTTCATGACGTTCGGGCTGTCCAGCGCCCCCTCGATGACATCGCCGTATGGCGCGAAGCGCTCCCGCGTCAGCGGCACCGCCTTGAGTGACAGCATGTCGGAGTCAGCCATGAACCTGGCCGAACAGACGGATGCGACTCACGCCACCGTCCGGATAAATCGACATGCGCACATGGCTGACGGGGCCGATGCTCTGCAAGGCATCGTCGAAGTAATGCTGCTGGTCCATCTTGAGTCGCGTCTCCGGCAGCAGCGTCTGCCACTTGTCGGAGTCGGCGGACGCGTCGTCGTCACTGTCGAAGAGTGCGGCCTCGAGCGACACGCGGTCGGGATAATTGCCCTTGAAGTGCGCCGTGTCGATCTCGGCCCGTTCGATCACACCGGGCTGGCCCAGGGCGAGAATGACCCAGTCATTGCCCGGCCCACGCCGTCTCGCTGTTTCCCAGCCGTCGCCCATGTTGACGCCACGGCCCGGCGCCGTGAGGTTGTGCACTGAACCGTAGTGCTCATCGCTGCAGGCAATCGGGCGGCCGCCATGCTCGACGGCAACCAGGTCGACGTAGCCGTCGACATCGGTGAAGTCCGCTTTCACCTCGCCGAAGATGCGGAGTCGCGCGACACCGCCGTCCGGATAGATGTGCAGTCGCACGTGCGTAAAGATCGTGTCGTTGCGAGCATCGAGATAGTGATGCGAGTTGCCAGCGAGATCGGTCTTGGGCACGAGCTCGACCCACCCGTCTTCGGGCACTTCCTCGGTGCTGACGCAAGCCTCGATCGACGCCTGCGGCGGAAAATTGCCGGTGAAAAAACTCGTGTCGATGTCGAACCCGTGAATCACGCCCGGCACCCCAAGGCGGATCACACAGTAGTCGTGCCCCGGCTCACGCTTGCGGCGGCTTTCCCAGCCGTCCATCCACTTGCCGTGGTCGTCGTACTTGTCTTCGATAAAGACGGGGTCGGCATAGGCGATCAGCCGTTCCTTGGCGCCGAAAGAACTCGTCCGTCGCGAACGTGACGCGAGAGCCGAGGCGTGGCCGCTCGAGTTGCACCCACTTGTGCACGGCATGCGTCATTACCCACTCCTCAGTGCTTCAAGGCGCAGGCGCGCAATCGTGTGTATTTCGGCCAGCGCCGTTTCGAACTCGGTGTCATAGTCGTTCTTGAGCCTCGCGCTGAACGCCTCGAGGATCTCGGCACGATTGCTGTTGCGCACGGCCATGACGAACGGGAAACCGAACTTCTCCTTGTACGCGTCGTTGAGCGCCTGGAAACGCTCGTACTCGACCTTCGAACACCGGTCGAGCCCGGCACTCGCCTGCTCTTCGCTTGAATCCTCCGTCAGCTCGCCCGCAACCTGCGCCTTGCCGGCCAGGTCCGGGTGTGCACGAATCAGCGCGAGCTGCTGCTCGGTGTCCGCGTTGTCCACGCAATCGGCCATGAGCACGGCGAGCCGGCTGGTATCGTCGATGTCCGAGGCGATCTCGGCCACGCGCTCCGCCACCCAGGGCGAGTGCTCGTAGATGCCCGCATAGCGGGCGATAAAATCATGGCCATCCACTAGCCGCTCTCCTGCGGCGGGTGGTGTTCCCGCCAGTGATTCGCGATGTCCAGTCGCGTCGCGATCCAGACATCGTCCTGTTTGCCAAGATAGTCGAGAAACTTCTCGACTGCAGCGGCCCTCCCGGGACGGCCTGCAAGCCTGCAGTGCAGCCCGATCGACATCATGCGCCCACCTTCGGCGTGAAGCACCTCGAACGTGTCCTTGAGGTAGCGGTAAAACTGCTTGCCCGTGTTGAAACCCTGCGCGGTTGCAAAGCGCATGTCGTTGGCGTCCAGCGTGTACGGGACCATGAGCTGCGGTGTGTCGAACGCGTGGTTCCAGTACGGCAGATCGTCCGCGTAGAGTCGGCGTTGTAGGTAAACCCGCCGTATTCGGCGGCAAGCCGGTGACTGTTCGGGCTGCAGCGGCCCAGGTACCAGCCTTGCGGCCGTGCGCCCGTTACTCGCTCGTGAATCTCGATGGCCCTCGCGAGGTGCGCGCGCTCGGTGCCTTCGTCGACAGGCTGGTAGTCGATCCAGCGATAACCGTGGCTCGCGATCTCCCACCCCGCCGCCAGCATGGCCTGTACCGCATCCGGATTGCGCTCCAGCGCCATCGCCACGCCGAATACGGTGACCGGCACCTTCTTGTTGCGTGAACAGGCGGTGGAGTCGCCAGAAACCGGCGCGCGCGCCGTACTCGTAGATCGACTCCATGTTCATGTGGCGCGCGCCCTCGATGGGTTGTGCGCCAACGATCTCGGAGAGGAATGCCTCCGAGGCACTGTCGCCATGCAGCACGCAGTTCTCGCCGCCTTCCTCGTAGTTAACGACGAACTGCACGGCCGTGCGTGCACCGTCCGGCCAGTTCGCGGCGGGCGGACTCGCCCCGTAGCCACGCATGTCTCTCGGGTAGTCGCTCATTGCGTCCGCCTGCAGTTCCTGGTACCACGCATCGATAATCAGCCGCTCGTCGTCGGTCATATCGGTCAGGTTGCCGATCGGCATCACGCGCGTCACGACCGTCTGCTGGTAGATGCGATCTGCCTCCGTGCGGATCTGCTCGTCGGTGTCGAACACGATACCCAGCGGTGCCACCGGAAAAGCCGGGTGTACCGGCGCACTGGAGTGACAACTCGTGCACCGTGCATTGATCACGTTGCGAACCTGGTCGAATGACACCTGGGAATCGCCCGTTGCCTGCGGGCGCGGCGCGATGGCCGCCGCGATGCCGACAAGCAGCACGACCGCCAGCACCGCCGGTAGTGGCGATGCCTTGCCCTTGTGACGCGCGACGAAATAGATCCGGATGAGTGCGCCGGCGAGTGAGATTCCGATCAGGATGAGCCAGTTGTATTCATGACCGTAGGCCATCGCGAAGTGGTTGCTCGTCATGACGAACAGCACGGGCAGCGTGAAGTAGGTGTTGTGCACGGAACGCTGTTTGCCGCGTTGCCCGTGGATCGGATCGGGCGCTTCGCCACGTTCGGCGGCGGCGACCATCAGTTTCTGGCCCGGGATGATCACGAAGAAGACGTTGGCCACCATGATCGTGCCGAGCACTACGCCGAAATGGATGTACGCGCCGCGCCCGCCAAACAACTCGCACAAAGCCCAGGCGAGCACGCCGGTCAGGACGAGCAGGACGCCGCCGAATACGCGCGTGTCGCGAGCCAGCGGCGACTTGCACAGCAGGTCATACACGATCCAGCCGCCAACGATGAAAGCGATGGCGATGCCCACCGCGACCGGCGCCGTGAAATCGGCGACCGAGCGGTCGATCAGGTAGACCTCGGCGCCGTACCAATACAGCAACGCCGTGAGGAATATGCCGGAAAGCCACGTGGTGTAGGCCTCCCACTTGAACCAGTGCAGGCGCTCAGGCAATTGCTGCGGCGCCAGCTTGTACTTCTGCGCGTGATAGAAACCACCGCCGTGGACGGACCAGACTTCGCCGCCGACGCCCTTTCGCATCGTCCGCCGGGTCCCGCGGCGGTTCGAGATGGTTATCGAGCCAGATGAAGTAAAATGACGAACCGATCCAGGCGACGCCGGCAATGACATGCAGCCAGCGCACCAGAAGATTGAGCCAATCGGCGATATACGCTTCCATGCTAGTGACCTATCGGGTGGACGTTGTCAGGATACGCTGCATCGGCCACCGCCGCTTTGCGCTCCCGGACCTTGAGGATCTCCGCCGCCGCCGACACGGCGATCTCGGCCGGCTTCTTGCCGCTGATGCCATCCACACCGATCGGGCAGATGAGCGCATCGAGTAACGCCGCAGGCATGCCCTGCTGGCGGTAGCGTTTCTCGAAGCGGCGGCGTTTGGATACCGAGCCGATGAGTCCGCAATAGCGCGCATCGCCGCGCCGCAAGATGCGGTCACAAACATCGAAATCGATCGCATGGCTGTGCGTCATGACCAGGTAATAGCTTTCCGGCGGCATGGCTGCGACTTCGAGAGCCGGCTCGGACGTCTCGATGGCCCGCACGTTGGCCGGTACATCGCGAAAAACGTTGCGCCGACTGTCGACCCAGCGAATGTTGCATTCGAGGCGGGACAATGCGTTAACCACGGCTGCCCCAACATGGCCGGCCCCGAAAACCGCGATATTGAAGTCGGATTTGACGACGGGCTCATACAACTCCTGCAGGTCGCGTCGGGCCGCCGGGCCTGCGTCGAGCAAGCCCCGGGCGGTGGATACGAGCGCAACGTCCGCGTCCGATTCGTCAACACCGAAAACACGATCGGCCGTGACGACGAATTTCGCCGGCGCGGACTGCGAGATGCGTGTCGCGATGATCGCAGGCTCGCGCTGGCCGTGCAGCGCCCGCAGGTCACGCAGCCAGGCCGGCATGCCGCCGGCTACCGGCTCGAACAGGATCTCGACCACGCCGCCGCAACACTGCCCCATCGACGAGCCCAGCGGAAAGCTGCGCAGCGCGAGCTTCTCGTCGGCCAGCATGCCGACGGCGATGCGCGTGCTCTGGTACTCGAGTTGTCCGCCACCGATCGTGCCGATTGTTTCGCCGGCAGTGACGATCATCTTCGCGCCGATTTCCCGCGGCGCGGATCCCCGGATACCTGCAACGGTCACGAGGACGGCGGGCTCGCCGGCCGCGCTCAGGTCACTCAGTTCGTCGATCCATTCATTCATCGGCGGCACTCTGCATGCCACGCAGGATAGCCTCGGGGGTGGCCGGCGCGTGCAGGTCCGGCAGCGCCCGATCGCCATCCGCGATCGCATCGCGCAGCGCGAAGAAAGCGGACAGGCCGAGCATCAGGGGCGGTTCGCCCACGGCCTTTGAGCGGTAGATCGTCTTCTCGCGGTTGGGGTTTTGCAGGAACGCGACACGGAAGTCCGGCGCCAGGTCCGAGCACGTCGGGATCTTGTACGTGGACGGCGCGTGCGTGCCGAGTTCGCCCTTGTCGTTCCACCAGAGTTCCTCCGAGGTCAGCCAGCCGACCCCCTGCACGTAGCCGCCTTCGACCTGTCCGAGGTCGATCGCCGGGTTCAGCGAATCGCCGCAATCGTGCAGGATATCCGTCCGCAAGACCCGGTTTTCACCGGTCAGCGTGTCGACGACAACTTCGGTGACTGCGGCACCGTAGGCGTAGTAAAAGAATGGGCGGCCGCTGAATGTCGTGCGATCGTAGTTGATCTTCGGCGTGCGGTAGAAGCCCGTCGCCGACAGCGATACCCGGTTGGCCCAGGCGAGCTGCACGAGCTCGGGGAAGTCCATGATGCGGTCGGCGATGTGTGCAACGTTGTCGCGGAAATCGATCTCCGCCTCCGACACGCCGTATTCCCGCGCAGCAAATTCCGTGATGCGCTTGCGAATCTTCGCGGCCGCCTTCTGTGCCGCCTTGCCATTCATGTCCGACCCGCTCGACGCGGCCGTCGCCGACGCGTTCGGCACCTTGCTCGTGTCCGCCGCGGTCGCGCGTACGCGGTCCATGGTGATGCCGAGTTCGTCGGCAACCACCTGCGCCACCTTGATGTAGAGGCCCTGCCCCATCTCCGTGCCACCGTGGTTCAGCAGGACGGTGCCGTCCTTGTAGACGTGCACGAGCGCGCCGGCCTGGTTGAGCAGCGTCGACGTAAACGAAATACCGAACTTGACCGGCGTAATCGCGATGCCCCGTTTGAGCACTTTGCTGCCTGCGTTAAACGCGCGAATTTCCTTGCGGCGTTGTTCGTAGTCGCTGCTGGCCAGCAGTTGATCGAAGATCTCGTCGATCACGTTGTCCTCGATCACTTGCTGGTAGTGCGTGACGTTGCGCTCTTTCTTGCCGTAAAAATTAGCCCGGCGCACGCTCGAGCGGATCCTTGCCAAGCGTGCGCGCAATGTCATCGATCACGTACTCGATCGCGAACATGCCCTGCGGTCCGCCGAATCCGCGAAACGCCGTGTTGGACACGGTGTTCGTCTTGCAGCGATGCGACAGGATGCGAACGTTCTCGAGGAAGTAGGCGTTGTCGCAATGGAACATCGCGCGATCGTTGACGGGACCGGACAGGTCCGCCGACATGCCGCAACGCGATGCAAACTTGAAATCGATACCTGCAATGCGTCCGTCGTCGTCGAAGCCCACGTCGTAGTCGATCACGAAGTCGTGGCGCTTGCCCGTCATGATCATGTCGTCGTCGCGGTCGAGCCGCAGCTTGCAGGGCCTGCCCGTCTTGTCGGCCACGAGCGCCGCCATGCAGGCGATCAGTGCCGCCTGGCTTTCCTTGCCGCCGAACGCACCGCCCATGCGCCGGCAAATGACGACAATGTCCTTGGCCTTGCGCTGCGTCGCATGTGCCACGATGCTCTGCACTTCGTCCGGATGCTGCGTCGAGCTGTAGACAAGGATGCCGCCGTCTTCCTGCGGCAGGGCCATCGCGATCTGGCCTTCGAGGTAAAACTGGTCCTGGCCGCCGAGCGCTACGCGTCGCCGCAAGCGATGCGGCGCGGCTGCGAGCGCTGCGTCGGGATCGCCGCGCACCAGCGTCTCGCTCGGCAGCACGAACGATTGCTTTTTCACGGCCGTAACCGGGTCGAGAATGGCCTCGAGTTCGTCGTAGTCGACGTTCGCGAGACGCGCTGCCTTGCGGGCCGCCTCGACGGTTTCCGCGGCGACGGCGAATAGTGGCTGGCCGACGTATTGCACGAGACCGTCTGCAAGCAGCGGATCGTCCTTGACGATCGACCCGTAATTGTTCTCGCCGGGGATATCCGCGGCGGTACAGACATCGACCACGCCCTTCGCAGCGCGCACCGCCGAGAGGTCGACGTTACGCACACGGGCATGCGCGACGGTACTCATGCCGACGGCGACGTGCAGCAGGTCGCGCGGCTCCGGCAAGTCGTCCGTGTAGGCCGCCGTTCCCGTGACGTGCAGGTGCGCACTGTCGTGCGGCAGCGGTTTGCCGACAGCTCTAGCGGCCATAGGTGTACACCGTTTCCTCCGCCTCGCCGCGCGACTCGAGCCAGAAGCGGCGCAGCAGGTTCTGGACAGCGACCAGGCGCATCTCCGCCGATGCCCGCATGTCGCTGATCGGCGTGAAGTCCTCGGCCAGTGCCGCACAGGCCTTGTCGATCGTAGCCTCGGACCAGGCTGCGCCGTTCACCGCCGCCTCGCAGCGTTCGGCATGGCGAACGATCGCGGCCATGCCCCCGCAGGCCATGCGAAAGCGCGCCACCGTGTCGCCGTCAAGCTCGAGGCTGTAGGCCGTGCACACCGCCGAAATATCCTGGTCGAAGCGCTTCGACCACTTGTGACTTGCTACCCGGACGCCTGCGCGCGCAAGCGGCACGCGAATACGGGCGACGAACTCGCCGGGTTGCAGGTCGTTGACCTGGTAGTCGTGGTAGAAATCATCGAGACCGAGCTCCCGCTCTTTATCACCGCGACGTAGTACGAGGCTCGCACCGAGCACCATGAGGGCCGGCATCGAATCGCCGATCGGCGAACCGTTCGCGACGTTGCCGCCCAGCGTGCCGGCATTGCGGATCGGCGGCGACGCGAATCGCCGGAACAACTCGTCGAGCCCGGGGTATTGCTCGACAATCGCGTCGGCTGCAGCCGCGATGGAGACGGCGCCACCGATCTCGAGATGGCTGTCGGAGGTGTGCAGTTCCAGGAGTTCCTCGACGCGGCCCGTGTAGATGACCGTCTCCAGTTCGCGATGTTGCTTGGTAACCCAGAGACCGATGTCGGTGCCGCCGGCGAGGATGGTGGCGTCCGGGTATTTCGCGTAGACGGCAGCGAATGCGGCAACACCCTGTGGTGCGAAGAACCGGCGTCCGCCGACCTCCAGCTCAAGGTCACCCTGTCGTTGCACCTCGTGCAGCACGTCGAGATGCTGCTGCGCATCCCAGTCATCGGATTCGTCGTGCATTGACCGTGCCGCCGCAATAATCGGTCGATAGCCGGTGCAGCGACACAGGTTGCCGGCCAGGGCATCGTCTATTTCCCGGCGCGACGGATCGGGATTCGTCCGGTACAGCGCGTACAGCGACATGACGAAACCCGGCGTGCAGAAGCCGCACTGCGACCCATGCTGATCCACCATG
Source organism: uncultured Gammaproteobacteria bacterium (assembly GCA_963698895.1). GTDB lineage: Bacteria > Pseudomonadota > Gammaproteobacteria > Steroidobacterales > Woeseiaceae > UBA1847. The sequence goes on from CAVOSO010000008.1 coordinate 797,285, forward strand.
GCCTGTTGCACCGGGTGAAGACCGCCGTCTTTCCCATGCAGGCCTTCAACCGTCAGGAGTTCCTTGCCGTCCAGCGTCGGCAGGAACTGGATGCACGAGTTTATGGTCTTGAGTTCCACGCCGTCGCCGCCACGATCGACCTCGACAACGACAACCGTGCACGCGCCGCAATCGCCCTCTGCGCAGCCTTCCTTGGTACCCGTCATCCTCAGGTCGTCGCGCAGGAACTGCAGTACCGTGCGCGTCGGATCGACAACCTCTGTTGCGACGACGTTGCCGTTAAGGACGAAGCGGATGGTATTCATGGACATGCGTTCAGCTACCCCGGTACGTCGAATAGGACCAGGGAGACGCCAGCAGCGGCACGTGGTAGTCCTCCGCCCCGTCGACCGAGAAACGGATCACGACCGTGTCGAGAAACGCCGGTTTGGCAAGCTCAACACCGCGTTTGCGAAAGTAGGCGCCGATGTCGAATTCGAGTTCGTAGGTGCCGGTTACCATCGACTCGTCCTCGAGCAGGGGGTATGGCGTTCGACCGTCCTCGTTGGTCGTGGCGCTCGCAAGCAGTTCCCGCGTGGCGCCCAGTGAGTAAAGACGAATGTCCACTTTCTGTGCCGGACCGCCGTGCGCCGTATCGAGGATATGTGTCGTCAGCCGTCCCATCGTGCCTCCGTGGCAATTTGAAAAATACAGTGCCGGGATTATACGCTGCTGATACGACAGCGTGCGCCCCGAACGTGTGGTAGTTTAGGCGCGACAACAACAAGAAAAGCGCTCAATCATGAATAAGATCAACACCCTATCGCGGCGTGGCTTTCTGAAATCGACCGGCGCCGTGACAGGCGCGTCGCTGTTCCGGATCGGCGCACCGACCCTCGCTGCCATTGCCCAGGCTGCCTGCACGGCCAGGGACACGGCTGCCCCGTTTGCGACGCTGGGCAGCGATGAGGCTCGTGACATTGCCGCCATTACCGCGCGCCTGATTCCGACGACCGACACGCCAGGTGCGGCCGAAGCCGGGGTCGTCTACTTCTTCGACAACGTACTTGGCAACTACCAGGCCGGGTTGCTGGGGCCGGTGAGATCCTTCCGGGACGACCTGAATGCCGGTCTCGACAAGGCTTTCGCCGATCTGACCGAGGCCGAACAGGACGCCGCCCTGCACCGCATCGAGAATGACCCGCGCTTCGAGGCCGTCCGCGTCCTGACGATATTCGGGTTCTTCGCGATGGAGAAACATGGCGGCAACAAGGGACACGTTAGCTGGGAGCTGATCGGCTTCAAGGGTCATCACGGCGCCTGGGCCCCGCCCTTCGGCTACTACGATGCAGAGTATGCAAAGGAGCAGTCCGATGACGAGTAACGTCACGTTCAAGCTCGACGAAGCCGTCGACTTCGCCATCATCGGCTCGGGATCGGCGGGCGGCATCATCGCCAAGGAACTGTCCACGGCGGGCTTCAAGGTTGTCGTTTTCGAACAGGGCCCTCATCGCAAGGCCGCCGACTTCACGCACGATGAGTACTCGGTCATCTTCGAGTCCGAGTTGCTCGGTGGCGGCCCGCCGCTTAGCGGACAGACCTTTCGCCATGACGAAAGCGAGGTCGCAACAAGTCCACAAATCCAGCCGATCCGCTATGCACAGACCGTAGGCGGCAGTAGTGTGCATTTTTCCGCGAACTTCTGGCGCTTCCGCGAGAGTGACTTCAAGGAGCGCAGCATACTCGGCGCGATCGAAGGCACCAACTTCACGGACTGGCCCATTACCTACGACGACATCGAGCCTTATTACACGCGCGTGGAATGGGAAATTGGCGTTTCGGGCGCGCCCGGGCCGTTCGATTCCTACCGATCGAAACCGTTCCCCATGCCGCCCCTGCCCGTCAAGTCGTCAGGCGTGCTCATGGAAAAAGGTGCAAAGAAGCTCGGCCTGCATGCGCAGAACCAGCCGCACGCCATCTTGTCGGAGCCCTTTAATGGCCGCAGCGGCTGTATACATTGCGGCCACTGCATGATGTTCGGCTGCGAAGCCGGTGCGAAGTCATCGACGCTCGCCGCAATGATTCCCCTGGCCGAGGCCAGCGGGAATTGCGAAATTCGCGACCGGTCCGCTGTTTTTCGAATCGAGACGGACGGCAACGGCCGCGCCAGCGAGGTGCGCTACTACGACAAGGATGGCAACGAGCGCTCACAGAAGGCCAAGGCCGTCATTGTCTCGGCAAACGGCGCGGAAACGTCTCGCCTGCTGCTGTTGTCGGCGAGCGAACGGCATCCGGATGGTCTCGCGAACTCGAGCGGCTTCGTGGGCCGTAACCTGATGTTCAATGCACACGGTGCCGTCGACGGCGTATTCGCCGAACAGCTCAACGACTACAAGAGTGTGCAGGTGTCGCGCGTCATCCATGATTTCTACGAGACGGACGAGAAACGCGGTTTCTATGGGGGCGGCGGCATAGATGCTCGACCGCTCTGGGCGATGACCCCGATCTTCCATGCGATCCAGGGCATGCCACACGACGTTCCATCGTGGGGGAAGGCCTGGAAAGACGAGATCGCGAACAACTTCACGCGGCAGATGACGTTTGCGATAGGCACGACGTCACTCGCCATGGACCGCAACAACATTACGCTGGACCCGACCAATACCGACCAGTGGGGACGGCCCGCAATTCGCGCGACCTACCGGGATCACGACGACGATCTTGCCACCGTGGGGTTCCTGGTCCGTCAGGCGGAAGCCCTCATGGATGCGGCAGGTGCCGAAAAGTTCTGGTCGCACGGCGTCAACCTGTCCGATGGCGGCGAGCACTTGTTGGGGACGGCGCGCATGGGAGACGATCCCGCGACCTCGGTCGTCGATCGCTACCACCGCAGCCACGATGTGCCCAACCTGTTTATTTGTGACGGCAGCAGCTTCGTAACCTCCGGGCGCGGCCAGCCCACCATGACCATCATGGCGCTTGCCTTCCGCGCCGCCGAGCACATCGCGGCCGCCGCCAAGGCCAATGAAATCTAGTTTGGAGATGATTCGATGAAATACCTTGCCCTGTTATTGCCGCTGATCCTGCTCGCCGGCTGTGAAGTCAACGTCGACAAGGACCCGGATGTCGAGTACCTGTTGATGCCCGGCCTGGAAGACCTGGACCTCCCGTTCTCATCCGCCGTGCGTGTGGATAACACGCTGTACCTCTCGGGTAACCTCGGCAACCTGCCGGGAACGACCGAACTGGCAGAAGGCGGCATCGAGGGTGAGACGCGCCAGACGATGGAGAACATCAAGCGGGTGCTCGAGCAATTCGGTTCATCGATGAACGACGTGGTGAAGTGCACGGTCTTCCTGGCCGACATGAGCGAATGGGGCGCCATGAACGGCGTCTACAAGACCTACTTCGAAAACCCGCCCGCCCGCAGTGCGCTCGGCGCTAACGGACTGGCACTCGGTGCGCGCGTCGAAATCGAGTGTATTGCCGTCCTGTAGCAGGACAATAAGAAGCGCGACGCCTACAGCGCGCGCAATTCGTCGCGCCGGGTCTTGAGTGCGCTCGAGACGGCGCTTGTCGAGTACGTCGGCCAGTTGCGCCGCCAGGACCGTATCGTCGAGTTCCGCCAGCGTTTCGCGCCAGCCATCGCTCACCGTCACCACCGCATTGGCCAGGTGTGACGGCCGGCCTTTGCTCGCTTTGAACGCACTCTCGTGCTCGATGAGAATGAGGTTCCAGTTGGAGGGCTCATAGAGCATGCGCTGCATGCTGCGTCCCTCGTTGTAGATAAGCACGTCGAACACGTACATCGCTTCCCATTGCAGGGGCAATGCACACTGCGCCGAGCCACCCTGGCCTGACGACGAGCGTTGCTTTTCGTCCGCTGCTTTTTCGGGGAAAAACTGTAGCGATCCCTCGTCCTTGCCGACCTTCCGCAATACGGTGACCGGCACCATGTCCAGCCCGAGGAGCCGATCAAGCCGGTAGGCGGCAACGTCAGGGAAAAACCCCTTGCCGCCGCGCTTGTTGAACAGTGCTGACACCGTATGCGTACCGTCGGTGACTTTGACGCGCACGCGACCCGTTTTGTCCGCCCTGGTTTTGCCGACGATCTCGCCGGTCTCAAGGAGTGTCTGCAAGGCGTCCGCCGACAAGCCGCCCGGCCGAAATCCGACCTTGCGCGGGTGCGGCAACGGCTCGTAGGCATCGCTGCCGGACTGGTTGAATACCCGCAGCGCATCGCCCTCCATGACGAGCGCATTACCACTGCCCTTGTAGTAGGCGTTGAGCATGCCGGTATCGACCTCGATCACACGGCCGCCAAATCGCTGCAGCACCGTACGCGTGGGTGTCGGCGTGTGGCCGACGACGACGCGATCCGCACCGATCGCGGCCAGCGATGCCTTGACCCGGTGCTCCTCGACGATCTCACTGCACGCCACGTTGCCCCGGTACCAGAGGGGGCCATCCGAATGCAGCACGGGTGAATTGCCAAGCCGCTTCACCGTCGTCAGCGCATAGAGAACCTCCTGCGAGGCATCGAGTGGCGGCATGTACCGGTTGACGCGATCTTCGTAGTCGTAAAAGGAATCCGTGGGCAGCAATACCTCCGCTTCCATCAACGTCGCCACGGCATTAACGTAGTCGACGAGGTCCTGCTTCAGGCCTTCGTTAACACCGTCGAGCCCGAGATCGGCCACTTCGGGCGGCAGGCCACCGTGCACGAAAGCGGTGCGATTGACTACGGCGATGACGTTCTTTTCGAGCAGCCATTTTCCGTACTTGCCCTTGGGCCCGAAAGCTTCTCGCAGGGCAAAAAACCCCGGTGGGAACTCACTGTCGAAGCGCTCCCTGTGGTCTGACCAGACGCCACCGGCGCGTCGCGCCCAGAGCCGGAACCAGCGCTGACGTTGCTCGCTTGTCTCGTCGCCGGCAAACGCCTCGTACTCGGCCTTACTGACGTAGCGCAGGTCGCCAATCAGGTTCATCGACTCGTGATTACCGATCAGCACCTGGACTTTGCCGCCCGCGGCGGCGGCCTCTTCCTCGAGGCGCATCAACAAGTCCAGCGCGTCGCGTGAACGTGGCCCGCGGTCCAGCAGGTCACCGACGATCACGAGGTAGGTTGCGCCGCCGGTCCAGGCGAGATTCTCATCGAGTATGCCGACGTTGCCCAGCGTCTCTACCATCGCGTCATACGCGCCGTGCACATCGGCAATGGCCACGACGCGCCCCACCCCGTCCGCACGCCAGTCGCTGGCGTTGGACCCTGTCGCCAGCAGAAGCAGTGCCAGCAGTGCGACGAGCGATTTGCGATGGGCGTAGAACAAGGCTTGATATCCGTTGGCTGCGGGATGCTCAGTGTAGTGGCTGTGCTAGACTTTGACCACCTGAGCAGACGACAGATCAATAATAATGACGATGCTGAGAAACCTTACTTTTCTGCTGGCGCTCACGCTTGCAAGCGCCGCCGGCGCAGCGGACGAGTCGCGCAAGACCGCACCGCTGTTCACGAGCAATGACATCCTCGACGTCAGGATCCGGGCACCGTTCACGACCATCATGCGAGAACGCTCCGTCGAGGAAGACCGGCCCGCCACACTGACCTATAGCGATGCCGAAGGCGGTGAAATTACGCTCGACATCGGCATTCGTTCGCGCGGCAATTTCCGCCGCAAGGAAGAGACCTGCAAATGGGCCCCGTTGCGGCTCGACTTCAAGAAGTCTGACGTCAAGGACACCCTGTTCAAGGGCTCGGACAAGCTCAAGCTCGTAACGCACTGCAACAAGGGGCCGTCGGTCTACACCCAGGCCCTGCTGTCGGAACACCTCGCGTATCGCATCTTCAATGTTCTTACGGACAACAGCTTTCGAGTGCGACTGCTGCGCATCACCTATGTAAACGCCGACAAGAACGACCGCGAACACACCACGTTCGGCTTCCTGATCGAACACAAGGACCAGGTTGCGAAACGCATCGGGCTAAAGGTCAACGAGACACCGTCGACCGAGACCCGGTTCCTGGAACCGCGCCATACGAACCTGAGCTCTGTTTTCCAGTACATGATCGGCAATACGGATTTTTCGCCGATTCGGGCGGCACCTGGCGAGCCTTGCTGCCACAACTTCGTGTTGTTCGGCGAAAACGCGGGCGGCATCTTGCCGATTCCTTATGACTTCGACATGTCGGGAATCGTGGATGCACCTCACTCCGTGCCCAGCGTTAATTTCAATATTCGCGACGTTAGGGAACGCCTGTATCGCGGCCGCTGTTACAACAACGAGCACGTTCCCGAGTCTGTCCGGACCTTTATCGCCCGCAAGGAAGCGATCTACGATCTCGTTACGGCAAACGAGTTCTACAAGGCCAAGACCCGCAAGCAGACCCTGCGTTTCCTCGACAGTTTCTACGCCACGATCGAGAGTCCTGACCGGGTTCAGTCCGAACTGGTGGCAGCCTGCATCGGCCGGCCTAAGCCAGCCAGTCAGAGATGATCTTGGTCAGTCGCGGATGGATGTAGTAGCCGATCGAGCTGTGCGGGTTTGATTTCCCGTAGCGAACGGCCAGGTTGAAGATGCGGTAGTCATGCACGGCGCTGACCCGCTTCTGCACCATCATCTTCTTGAAATCGTCGGCCAGTGTCGTGTCGTGACAGGTGTAGTCGTCTTCCGCCGCCACGTTGTGCCATGAAATCACATTGCTCGGGAAGCGGCTTTCGTCGCGCTCCTTCGCGCCGAGCAGGCGTTTCTGCACGGTGCGATCGCCGAGCGGCGAACCCATGGTCAGCCACTGGTCGACCTTGAACTGCCCATACTCCGCGTAGGTGGCTGTGTCGTTCGAGAGTTCCCAAAGCACGTCATAGGCGACGACGCTGCCGGTACCGTGTGTTACCAGCATGATCTTGTCGCCTCGATCCATGAGCGCACACAGCTTCTCGCGCAGCCGGCCGCGCACCTTCTCGGCAAACTCGGGGTCATCCAGGTACGCCGCGAAGTCCTTCGCGATCCTGCCGAGCACCGGCATGCGAAAGCCGACGGCACCCAGCAACGGCGCACTCACATCCATGAAGAACTCGGGCAATGCAGACTTGCCCGGCAACGTGTCATAGAGACGGATCCCGAATTTTTTGCGCGGCGTGATCTCACTCAGTTTCTGCAGGGCGTTGCGACGGTCTCCCACATCGAGATCCTCATCGTAGGTCTTGCCCTTTTTTTGCAGGACTTCTGCGTTCAGGTCGCCATACCACGCGAGATCGATCGACAATCGATCGAAGCACTCGAGGCAGGCGGGTGCATCCCGCTCGAGCCCCGCGCGCATGGCGCTGACAGCGAGTTCCAGGTAAGTCGACGCCGCAGGTTTGAAATCCCGTCCATGGATCAGCAGGATACTTCGTTGTTGCTGTGTTTCATCCGTCATTGGTACCGGCGACTCCCTAATAGTCGTCTTCGCCGCCATCGCGGCGTGTCAGCATGGTCAGGAAAGGCCCGGCGAGCGTCTTGCCGTATTCGAGCTTCCAGATGATGAGCGTGGCAATCACGAAGGTAAACGAGATCACGGCGGCAATACTCACGGCCCCGATACCGGCGCCAAGGCCAATCCCGATGGCGACAAAGATGTACATCGCATCGGAGGGCTGGTTCAACGTGAAGCGGAAGCGCACCGCCGCGACCACACCGGCGAGGCTGAAGGCGAGCGCAATACTGTTGACGACGATCATAGCGATGCCCGTCACGACCACCGGCAGGATGATGATGGTCTGCAGGAACGACTGGTCGATGCGCCGCGCGCGACTCGTTATGAAGTACGCCCAGGATATCGGCACGGTGACGATGAGGGCACCAACCGATGCGAGCAACAGGCGAATCGGGGACGCCGGCGAGAGCAGCGCGCGTTCCGCCCGCGTGTACACGGGCTCGAAGGTCTCCATATCCGAGGCTTTCAGGTCGTCGATACCGCCGACCGGCAGGTATTCGGCCAGGCCCGGATAACGCTTCAGAGCAAACACCACCACGAACACCCAGAACGCGTAGTAGATCAGAATCAACGTCAGTGGAATTAACAGACTGCCCGAACGCCGCATTTTCTTACTCCTCGCTGGTATCGCAGCGTGCACCTAGATAGATGCAGCCGAGAGCCTTTTGGTTGCCTCAGGCTGGATTCCCGTTGTGCCGGCGGTTTGCACGCCGAGCAACACGATACCGGCTAACGCGCCAATTCGCCATATCAATTGGCCAGCGCGTGATGGTAGTCTATGCGCCGTTTTCGACCCGGCAGACAGGCGCACAATGGCAGACTCGGTACAACTTCTCGGCATCAGCAACGCGATCGTTGATGTGCTGGCACACGTGGACGCTGACTTCCTCGACACGATCGGCGCGGAGCCCGGCTCGATGACGCTCATCGACAAGGACCGTGCCCACGAGATCTACAACCAGATGGGTCCCGCGACGGAGATGTCGGGTGGCTCGGTGGCCAATACCATCGCCGGGTTCGCGAATCTCGGCGGCTCGGCGGCTTACATCGGCAAAGTCTGCGACGACCAGCTGGGGCGCATCTTCAACCATGACATGAAATCGCTAGGCGTCGATATTCGCCTGCAAAAGGCGAAAAACGGCGCGCCGACGGCGCGCAGTCACGTGCTGATCACCGCCGACGGGCAACGGACGATGCAGACCTATCTCGGCGCCTGCCTCGAACTCGGCCTGGCCGACATTACGGAAGCCACTGTCGGCGCACCCAAGGCGATCCTGCTGGAAGGCTACGTCTGGGACATCGCGGAAGGTCCTGCCCTGGCCCGCAAGGCCGTGGACATCGCCCGCAGAAACGGAACGTCCGTGGCGCTGTCTCTCTCGGATTCCTTCTGCGTCGAGCGGCATCGTGACTCCTTCGAGGAATTCGTGCGCGACGGCGTCGATATCGTGGTTGCGGACGAAGATGAGGTTAACGCGCTGGTGCAGACGAGCAGTTTCGACGACACGCTCGTTGCGCTCGATGATTTCGACAATCTCTTCGCGATTACGCGTTCCGCCAAGGGATCAGTCATCATTCACGGCGATGAAATCGTCGTGCAGCCCGCTGCCGGCGTCGAGAAAATTGTCGATACGACCGGCGCTGGCGATGCGTATTGCGCCGGCTTCCTGTTCGGCTGGGCAAACGACCTGCCTCTCAGCCAGTGCGCCCAGTACGGAACCCACTGCGCGACCCAGGTCATTCAACAGCTGGGTGGCCGTATCGAACCTGGCCTTCTCGACGGTTTCGAAGCTCGTTGACCCACGGCAGTTCGCGCGGCTTGTCCGACGGCCGCCCGCAACTCACCATGAACTGGCCGAAGGTCTCGAACGCTTCGCGGCTGCCGACATTCGGATCGTCGACAACCCGGTAGCAATCGCCGCTGCGCAACAGCGTGCGGCCCAGCGTATCCCTCTCGACGTTTTCCCATACCGGGCGTTCCACGGGTGCCTGGCTTGCCGGAAAGTTCTCGGCCGCGTAGCGGCGTCTCGCGTCCATGCCCGGATTGATCGAGTATTCCTGCGGACGCTCCGCAGCCGCGGTACGCGCAGCGTCCGGTATCAGCGCGTACCAATCCGGGGAGTCGCGAGCCTCGGGCGGCGCTGCCGGCGCGGACGTCACGGGCCGCGTGTCGGGCGCGGCCGGTGCAGCGGCGTCGGGCACGGGCTCTGCGGGTGGCGGCGGCGCGCGCTCCTCGACTTCACTGGCCAGTATCCGGACCACGATCTCGGCCGAGCGGCAGCGACGCGTCCATGACGGGCAAACGCAGCAGCATGAGCGCCGCAACGACGATCAGCGTCGATGGCAGGAGGTTGAGGGCAAGACGACGCCCTGGCTGTCGTGACCAGTCGGGCTGTTCGTGAAACACGGCATCGGCATACATCGCTAGTGTAGTCGATGCCTGTGCATGGAATTAGGTCGCGCCTCAGGTCCCTATCGGGTGCCAGGTGGTCTTCACCTCCTGGGTATCCCGAATCAGGTACGGGTGCTGCGGCGTCGTCCTTTGTCCAGTCGACACGCGTGCGCTGCACAACCCGCTTGACGTTCTCGGCAGCGAGTTCCTGCACGCTGGTCGCGACCTTCCTGCCACCGTCGCAATAGACGATCGCGTTGACGTCCATGTGCGAGGCGAACTGCTCGACGAGCTCCGCGCGGAAACCCGTGAGGATATTGACGACGCCGCCGGGCACATCGGACGCATGCAGGACTTCGGCGAAGCTCACCGCACACAGCGGCTTCGATTCCGACGCCAGCACCACGCAGGTATTGCCGCCCACGATCGCCGGAGCGATGTTGGAAACCAGGCCCAGCAGGCTCGATGTCGTCGGGCGCCAGGATCGAGACGACACCGGTCGGCTCGAGAACCGAGAAATTGAAGTGCGACGGAGCTGACCGGATTGACGGCACTGAAGACCTGCTGGTACTTGTCGGCCCAGCCGGCGAAGTAGATCAGCCTGTCGATCGAGAGATCGACTTCCTGTTCGGCCGCACGTTGCGTTGCGCCCTGCAGCTTGAGCTCAGCAATGAACTGCTCGCGACGCCCTTCGAGCATTTCGGCGATGCGGTACAGGATCTGGCCGCGCAGGTATGCGCTCGCTTTTGCCCATCCCGCCTGCGCGCCCCTGCGCCGCAACGACCGCGTTGCGAAAGTCCTTGCGGCTGCCGCGGCACATGTTGGCGATAACCTCGCCCTTGCGGTCTTCGAGCGGAAAATAGCGGCCCGACTCGGTGCGCGGAAACTTGCCGCCAATGTAGATCTTGTACGTCTTTGCTACCGGAATTCGCAGTCATCGCTGCGCTCCCAGCTTCAGGTAGGCATCGAGACCGTGCAGGCCACCTTCCCTGCCCACGCCGCTTTCCTTGTAGCCGCCAAACGGCGACGTCGGGATCGAACTTGTTGAACGTGTTCGCCCAGACGACGCCCGCACGCAGGCTCTGCGTCATCTTGAAAATCTTCGAGCCCTTGTCTGTCCATACGCCACCCGACAGACCGTAGGGCGTATTGTTGGCCTTGGTAATCGCCTCGTCGAAGCGCCGGAACGTCTGGATCGCAAGAACGGGACCGAAGATTTCCTCCTGCACGACGCGGCTCGACTGCGACACGCCCGTGAAAATGGTCGGCCGGCACCAGTAGCCCTGCTTCGGCACGCGACAGGCGCTCTGGTACATCTCGCCGCCTTCCTGCTTGCCGATCTTCAGGTAGGACTCGATCTTTTCGAGCTGCATCTTCGAGTTGATCGCGCCGATGTCCGTGTTCTTGTCCAGCGGGTCGCCGACGATCAGCGTCTCCATGCGGTCTTTCAGCTTGGCAATGACCTCGTCGGCAACCGACTCCTGCACGAACAGGCGCGAACCGGCACAGCACACGTGCCCCTGGTTGAAGAAGATGCCGTTGACGATGCCTTCGACCGCCTGGTCGATGGCCGCGTCGGCGAAAATAATGTTCGCCGCCTTGCCGCCGAGTTCGAGCGTGTATTTCTTGCTCGTGCCTGCCAGCGCACGCTGAATGATCTTGCCGACATTCGTCGAACCCGTGAAAGCAATCTTGTCGACGCCCGGGTGCTCGACGATGGCGGCGCCCGTCGCACCTGCACCCGTGACGATATTGACGACGCCGGGCGGCAGGCCTGCGTCGCGAATGACCTCGGCCAGCTTCAGTGCCGTCAACGGCGTGGTCTCGGCAGGCTTCAGCACAACCGTGTTGCCGCAGGCCAGCGCCGGCGCCATTTTCCAGGCCGCCATCAGCATCGGGAAATTCCAGGGAATGATCTGGCCCGCAACGCCCAGCGGCTTCGCCTTGCGCCCCGGGAACGCGTATTCGAGCTTGTCTGCCCAGCCCGCGTAGTAGAAAAAGTGCGCCGCTGCCAGCGGAATATCGATATCGCGCGATTCGCGGATCGGCTTGCCGCCGTCAAGCGATTCGATCACCGCGAACTCGCGGGCGCGCTCCTGCATGATGCGTGCGATGCGATAGATGTACTTGCCGCGCTCGGCCGGCTTCATGCGAGACCAGACGTCGCGGTAGGCGTCCCGCGCCGCCTTGACGGCCTTGTCGACGTCGGCGCTGTTCGCTTCCGCGATGCGACTCAGCTTCTCTTCGGTCGCCGGATTGATCGTATCGAAATAGCGCCCGCTTTGCGGCGCCACGAACTCGCCATTGATGAACAGGCCGTAGCGCTTCTCGATAGAGACGTGATCGGTGCTCTCCGGCGCCGGCGCGTATTCCCAGCCACCGTCGAACGCGAGTTTGTTTTCTGGTGTCGCCATGACTAATCCTTCGAAAAATAGTCAGCCGACTGGTAAACGCCCGTCGACTGTTTCATGAGCTGCATCAGTACGTCGTTCGCCAGCGAACTCGCGCCGAAGCGGAACCACTCCGGCGTCATCCAGGCATTGCCCAGCGTCTCGCGCAACATGACGAGGTAGTGAATCGCGAGTTTCGACGTCGAAATGCCGCCGGCCGGCTTCATGCCGACCATGCGGCCGGTGTCGTGGTAGTAGTCGCGGATCGCCTGCAGCATCACGAGCGTGACCTGCATCGTCGCGGCCGGCTGGATCTTGCCGGTCGATGTCTTGATGAAATCGGCACCCGCGTGCATCGCCAGCACGCTGGCCTTGCGCACGCGGTCGAGCGTGCCGAGCTCGCCGGTTTCGAGAATGACCTTCAGATGCGCATCGCCGCAGGCTTCCTTGACGGCCACGATTTCGTCGAACACGTAGCGATAGTCACCGTCCAGGAACGCGCCGCGCGAAATCACCATGTCGATTTCATCGGCGCCGGCAGCGACCGCCATGCGCGTGTCGTCGAGCTTGACGCTGAGCGTGGACATGCCGCTCGGGAACGCCGTGGCCACTGACGCCACGTTGATGTCCGTCCCGGCAAGCGCTTCCTTCGCGACGCTGACCATGGTCGGATAGACACAGACGGCGGCCACATGCGGCAGGCCCGGCAATGCGTCGTGCAGGTGAATCGCCTTCTGGCAGAGCTGCCGCACCTTGCCGGGCGTGTCCTGTCCCTCGAGCGTCGTCAGGTCGATCATGCTGAGGATCAGCTTGAGCGCTTCGACCTTCGACGCCTTCTTGATGCTGCGACTCTGGAATCGCGCAACGCGCTCATCGACGCCGACCTCGTCGACGGCCGGCACCCGACTCAGGTCGGGCAGGCGCGAGATCGTCTTGACTGCTTTCAACGCCGCCATGATCAGTCCCCGGCAACGACGGTTTCGAGAGCCACCGCGATCATCTCGTCAAACGTGGTCGCTCGTTCCTCGGCGCTCAGGTGCTTACCGTTCGGGATGTCGTCGCTCACCGTGCAGATTGCGAGCGCCTCGGCGTTGTTCTCGACGGCGATCGGGAAGATGCCGGCTGCTTCCATCTCGATGCCGAAGACGTCGTACTTCGCCATCGTCTCGAACATGTCCGGTATCGGGCGTATAGAAGAGGTCTGCGGAAAAGATGTTGCCGACGTGGAAACGAACCCCTGCCGCTCGCGCCGCCGCAACGGCCTTCTCGACAAGGTCAAAACTCGCGAGCGCGGCGAGGTCGTAGCCGCCGAAACGCATGCGATTGACGCCCGAATCGGTCGACGCGCCCATCGCGATCACAATGTCACGCAGCTTGACGTCCGGGTGCGACGTGCCGCAGCTGCCGACGCGGATCACGCGCTTCACGTCGTAGGCCGTAATGAGCTCATGCGTATAAATTGACGCAGACGGGATACCCATGCCGTGCGCCATCACCGACACTGGACGACCTTTGTAACTGCCGGTGAAGCCCCACATGTTGCGCACGTCGGTCACGCGCCGCGCGTCTTCAAGATAGGTCTCCGCGATGTACTGCGCACGCAGCGGATCGCCGGGCATCAGCACCGTATCGGCAAAATCACCGGGTGCCGCATTGATATGAGCAGTCGCCATTGTTCTTGTTTACCACTTGCTTTGCGCCGACATTCCCCCGTCGACGACCAAATTGGTGCCGCTGATCCAGCGGGCGGCGGGGCTGAGGAGAAACAATACCGCGTCGGCCGCGTCTTTGGGAGTCCCGAGGCGACCGAGCGGCACGCGATCGTGCCAGCGCGACACCCCTGCCGATGCCACCGCTTGCCCCGGTGACGAGAACGGTCTCGCCGGACAGGCTCAGCGAATCCCTGGTCATCCGATGCTCCTGCGCTTGAATCACGCTATTGTCTACCTGTGAGCCCCGAACCGAAACCCGAAGTCTGGACGGATGAGCGGTGCTATGTCACCGAGATCCTGAACGACGGCAACTGGCCCGAAGTCTCGATTGCCCGTTGCCGCGTGGAGCCCGGCGTAACCACGCAACGGCACGCGCTGGCCGTGCACGAGGTCTACCTCATCGAACGCGGGTCCGGCCTGGTCCGCGTCGGGGACGAAGCACCGCGGGAGGTCACACCCGGCGCCACCGTGAGCATCCCGAAACACGTCCCGCAATGCATCACCAACACGGGCAGCGAGGACCTCGTGTTCACCTGCGTGTGCACCCCGAAATTTTCGCAGGATTGCTACACCTCACTCGAATAACGGCGCTATACTGCGCAAACGCTGAATCAGGAGACAAGCAAATGTGTGGCTCAAACACAACAAATCACAAAAACTCCACTTCTCGACTGGCGCTCGGCGGCGCCATCGCACTGAGCTTCTCCGGCCTGTTTGCGATGCCTGCGGCCGCCCAGATGGAAGGGGTGCTGGAAGAGATCATCGTCACGGCACAGAAACGCGAGCAGAGCCTCGAAGACGTCCCGGCATCGGTGTCCGCCATTTCGGGTGATTCCGTCAACGACTACCTCGGCTCGGCCGAAAACATCCGGGCATTGGCCGGCCGCGTGCCCAGCCTGCAGATCGAGTCATCGAACGGTCGCACACAGCCGCGCTTTTATATTCGTGGCCTCGGTAATATCGACTTCGACAACAATGCCAACCAGCCCGTCGCCATGGTGTTTGACGATGTTGCTCTCGAAAACAACGTCCTGCGCAGCCTCCCGCTGTATGACATTCAGCGCGTCGAGGTCCTCAAAGGCCCGCAGGGTTCGCTGTTCGGGCGCAATACCAACGCCGGTCTCGTCAAGATCGACTCGGTGAAGCCCAGTTTCGAGTACGGTGGCTACGCTGCCGTGTCGTACGGCGATCGCAATACCGTTGGTCTGGAAATGGCGGTTGGCGGTGCCCTGAGCGAGACGGTTGCCGTGCGCGTCGCGGGCAAGCACCAGAGTCGCGACAACTGGATCGACAACCTCGCGGCCGGTACTCCGGGCGATGACTTCGGCCAGTTTGACGAAACCGCCCTGCGCGCCCTGTTGCTGTGGCAGCCGAGCGACAAGTTCAGCGGCCTGTTCAAGATACACGGCTTCAACCAGGACGGGACGCATCCGCAGATCTTCTACGCGAATGCCATCCAGGTTGGCACCTCCGGACTGCGTGACGGCTTCGACATCGAAAAAGCCAACCACGACGGTTTTTCGACGATGGACCTGCAACACAAGGGCGCGTCGGCGAATCTCACGTGGGATTTCGGCGATTCGACAGTCACGTCCATCACGGCGTACGACTCGGTGGAGAACTTCCAGGCGGCTGACGTTGATGGCGGCCTGCTGTCGTTCAACCCCGCCGACATCGGTACCCTCGGACGCCAGGTGTTCTTTAACGTCACAACGGGCGACGGTCTCGACGATCACCGGCAGGTCACCCAGGAATTCCGCGTCGCCACCACGAAGGACGGCTTCTTCACACAGGTCGGTGTGTTCTATTTCGACGAAGACATCGACGTCCTGTCGCGTGACTATGAGCTCGACTACTCGGATATCGTGAGGCAGAAGACGAAGTCCTTTGCCGTATTCGGCCAGGTGGACTACTCGCTGACCGACGAAATCAACCTGATCATCGGCGGCCGCTGGACAAACGACGACAAGAACCTCGAAGTCCTGCCCGGGATGAACTCACCGTCGCCGGCCGACACGATCGATATCAGCGATGACTACTTCAACTGGGATGTGGCGATCAATTTCCAGCTGCACGAAGACTGGAGCTGGTACGGTCGCGTTGCCAACGCATCGCGCGGACCTGTAACGCTTGGCCGCTTCGGCTTCACGAGTTCGGCAGACACGGAAACGAGCACCGCGTTTGAAATCGGCTTCAAGAGCACGCTGCTCGACGGCCGTGCCCGCTGGAACGCTGCTGCATACTCCTTCCAGAACGACGATCATCAGCTGACCGCTACCGGCGGTGCCGGCAATGTCAACCAGTTGCTCAACGCTCGCCACGTAAATGGCCTGGGCATCGAGACAGACCTCGAGATCCTCTTGTCCGACAACTTCCGGCTGATCGCGAACGCGAGCTACAACGATACGGAAATCGACGACCCTGAACTGCGCGACGACCTCTGCGGCTCGAACCCGACCTGCACGGGCCTCGACCCGGTCGTCGGCAGCCGCGTCGGACCGTTCGGCCCGGTCACGGAAGTCTCGATCGACGGCAATCCGCTGCCACGCACACCGAACTGGATCGCCAACTTGATCCTGCAGTACGACATGCCGATGGCTTCCGGCGCAACGATGTACGTCAACACCGACTGGAACTACCGCGGTGAGTCGAACATCTTCCTGCACCGTTCTGTCGAGTTTGTTGCCGAGAAACGGACGCTTGGCGGCGTGCGCGTCGGTTACCGCGGTGCCAGCGGCAACTGGGACGTGGCGCTTGTCGGTCGCAACATCACCAACGAGATCGTTGTTGACGGCGCTATCAACTTCCTGAACCTGACCGCGTTCGTTAACGAGCCAAGGTATTGGGGCGGCGAATTCCGTTACGACTTCGGCAACTGATTCGCCCGTTAGTACTATTGCTGGCGCTGGCCGGCTGCTCCAACGCGGAGCAGCCGGCCAGCCTTGCCTTTGAGGCAGCCGGCCAGCTCGAAGACAGCGATATTCGCGAGGCCAGCGGCCTCGCCCGGTCCCAGCGCCAGCCCGGCGTACTCTGGACGATCAATGACTCCGGCTCGAAAGAAATTCTCTACGCCATCGACGCGCGCGGCGCGAGTCTCGGCCGAACCGAACTAAAGAAATCGAAGAACAGGGACTGGGAAGACCTCGCGTCTTTTTCGCTGGACGGTGACCCCTACCTCATGGTCGCCGACATCGGCGACAACGACGCACGGCACAAGTCCCGCAAGCTTTATTTCCTCAAGGAACCCAAAGCTGGCAAGCAGGACACTACGGTCGACTGGGTCGTCACGTTCGACTACCCGAACGGCCCGCGCGACGCCGAGTCGGCAGCGATCGACATCGAGAACGAGCGCGTCCTGATCCTCAGCAAGCGCGACATTCCGCCGTCTCTCTACGAGGTGCCGCTACGCACAGAGGGTGGCGACAAGGTCACGGCGAAATGGCTGGGTACGGTGAACGGGCTGCCCAAACCCAGCCGCCAGGACGTCGAGTTCGCCCCGAAAACCAAGGACTGGCATTGGCAGCCGTCAGGCATGGATATCTCCGCGGACAACGCCGCCGCCGTGATCCTCACCTACCGCGCTGTCTACTATTTCCTGCGCCGCCCCGGCCAGGACTGGCATGACGCACTCAACACGCAGCCGATTCGCATCGGCCTCGGTAATTTCCGGAATGCCGAGGCTGTCGCGTTTGCGGACGACAAGCGGACGGTCGTCGTAACCGGCGAGAACCGCAACTCACTGCTGCTGCGCGTCGACCTCGGCCCCCCGAGCGCCGCTACAGAGGTCGCGGACGCGGCCGTTACCGTCATGTCGTTTAACGTCCAGAACCTTTTCGACAACGTCGACGACCCGGGAAAGGACGACAAGGCGTACCTGCCGCTTGCACAAAAACAAAACGCCGCGCACATCGCCGCCTGTAACGACATCGAGGTAGAAAGCTGGCGTGACGAATGCCTGCATCTCGACTGGAGCGATGCTGCGCTCGATTTCAAGCTGGGCACACTCGCCGACACCCTACGGCAGGTCAATGGCGGTCGCGGTGCCGACGTCATCGCGTTGCAGGAGGTTGAAAACGCGGCCGTGCTCGATCGCCTGCGCACGGAGTTCCTCGCAGACCTCGGCTACCGGCCTGCCATCCTGGTCGACGGCACCGACACGCGCGGCATCGACGTTGCCTTCCTGTCGAAGTTACCCCTGCTGGGTGAGCCGGTGTTGCACCCGCTACTCGTCCCCGAGTTCCCGGAACGCCAGGGCGACACACGTGGGGTGCTGCAGGCTGACTTCGCCCTGCCCGACGGATCGGTGCTGTCGGGGTTCAGCGTGCATTTCCCCGCGCCGTTTCATCCGACAGCCATGCGCGAGGCGGCATACCGGCACCTGAACGCGCTGCGGGCGGCCTTGCCCGACAACCACCACGTGTTTGCGGCCGGGGATTTCAATACCACGAGCAGCGAAGACGCACGCGAACGCCTGCTCGACAGGTACGTCAGGCCCCACTGGACGGTTGCCCACGACGTTGGCTGCGAGACGTGCAGCGGCAGCTATTATTACGGCCGCGACGACACCTGGTCGTTCCTCGACATGATCCTGTTTTCACCGGGCCGTGGTGAAAACGCAACAACCCGGATTCGCGCTGATTCGGTCGAAATTGCCAACAGGAATCCGGCCCAGGTATCGGCGGAAGGCACCCCGGAGCGCTTCCGGAGTGCGACACAGACGGGGGTATCCGATCACTGGCCCATCGTTGCCACGATCGAACTGACAGAAAAACAATAGCTTGTAACCCCTTCGTAAACTGATTTCTGCCGGCACTTATTGAGGGTCATCCCGAGCCTCGGATCAATACGTAGAAACACGCCCAAGCCTTTATTGCACAAGCATTTTCGCTGCGTTAGATTAGCCGCACTACTTCAAGAAATTGTCCTTTTACCCCGTATTCCGCGTGGGTAGTCGGGCAGAAATAAGCCGAGCGAAATCCAACTGTCACATTCCGGGCATAAGCTTTCGCACTTTCCTACAAGCGGGGATCAATAATGAAAACCAAATCTCGATTTATTGGATCGACTCTCGCGACGTTCAAGCAAGCTTCGATTGCGGTATTTGCCGCACTCGTCATCCTTGCTGCGCCTGTTGCGTCAAACGCACAGGACACGACGTCAGCTATTCGAGGCAAGATCCTGGATACAAGCGGCGCGCCGCTGACCGACGCAACAGTCGTTGTGCTGGATACTCGCAGCGGTGTTGAGCGCACCTACCAGACCAATGACGGTGGCGTATTCCTGGCAACGCGCCTGCTGCCCGGTGGTCCATACAAGGTTACGGTCAACGGCACCAAGTCGGTCGACATCTACTCGATCGGCCTCGGTGACACCTACGGCCTGACCGTTAATATGCAGGAAGAGGCGGCGATCGAGGAGATCATCGCGATCGGCCAGGCTGCCGACTTTGTCCAGGTGGCTTCCGGTCCGGCGGCGACCTTCAACATCGATGACATCGACAGCTCCGTTGCGTTCAGTCGCGATATCGCCGACGTCTACGAAATCGATCCTCGCCTGATGGTCGATAACGACGAAGACGGGTTCGGCGTGAACTGCGCCGGCAAACATCCGCGCTTCAACAACATCACGCTCGACGGCGTCAGCCAGACGGACCGTTTCGGCCTGAACGAGAACGGCTACTCGACGGCTGTCGGCATGCCCTTCCCGTTCGACTCTGTTGAAACAGTCGCGGTTGAACTCGCGCCGTTTGACGTCAACTACGGCGGCTTCTCGGCCTGTAACATCAACGCCGTTACCAAGTCCGGCACGAACGAGTTTGAGGCCAAGGTGTTTTATGAGTTCTCGAACAACGATCTCCGCGGTGACACGGTTGCTGATGACACTCGCGACTACGGCCGCGCCGAGTCTTACGACAAGACTTACATGGGATTCAATGTCGGCGGTCCGATTATCAAGGACAAGCTGTTCTTCTTCGCAGCCTACTCCGAGTCCGAGACGCCGCGCTTCCTGAAACGTGGTTATGCGGGTTCAGGTAACGGCGAAGAGCGCGACTGGCTGAGCCAGTCCGATTACGACCGGATCGTGAATATTGCCAATAATATTTACGGCTACGATCCGGGTGGCCAGCCAGGCGACGGCCTGCAGGAAGACGAGAAGTACCTCGTCCGCCTCGACTGGAACATCAACGACGACCACAATGCCGCGTTCATCTATAGCTATTACGATGGCTACCAGCTGCGTGACTCCGACGGTGACCAGAACGAGTTCGAGTTCTCGAATCACTTCTACACCAAGGGCGCCGAGGCAGAGCAGTTCACGCTGAAGCTCAACTCGCAGTGGACCGACGCCTTCTCTACCGAGATTTTCTACAACAGCTCGGAAATGAACGATTCGCAGGTCACGGTCGGCCCGAAAGACTTCGCCGACATGCAGATCAGCATCGGCGGTCGTGACGGTACGGTTTATCTTGGTGCGGACGACTCCCGCCAGGCTAACCGACTGGGTACAGAATCCGAGTACGTGAAACTCTCAGCCCAGTTCCTGATGGGCGACCACGTCATCACGGGTGGCTACGACCGCGAGACCATCGATATCTTCAATATCTTCGTGCAGCACTCCAACGGTGGTGAGTACGATTACTTTGACGATTCCGACGGCGACGATCCGAACTGCCTGGCCCTGACGGCGCAGGAGCGCTTCGACGGTACGGTTGTCGCAGACAGCGATGGCGACCCCACGAACGACACCTGCAACATGTCCGGCATCGACCGTTTCGAGCTTGGCCGTCCCAGCCGGATCTACTACGGCTCCGGTGGTGGTACCAACATTCCTGAAGACGCAGCTGCAAATTTCAGCAACACGCTGAACTCGCTGTACATCCAGGACGAGATCTTCGTCGATCACCTCGACCTGACGCTGACTGCGGGCCTGCGTTATGAGTGGTTCGAGAGCAGCGATCGGCCGGTCTACAACGACACGTTCACCCAGGCCAACGGTGGCCTGCGCAACGACGCGAACATCGACGGTCTCGACCTGCTGATGCCGCGTTTCGGCTTCACCTGGGGCGCGCGTGACGATCTCGAACTCCGCGGCGGAATCGGCCTGTACTCGGGCGGCAACCCGAACGTCTGGATCTCCAACGCCTGGAGCAATGACGGATTGACGAATGCCCAGTTCACGCTGAACAACTTCGGTGGCGGTTTCACGGTTCTGCCAGGCATGCTCGACTCCGAGCCGCTGTCCGGTTCCGGACGTCCTGGCTACGACGTTCCGCAGTCACTGGTTGACGATGTTGCCGCCGTAACAGCAGCTGATGCTGTTGGCTCGCGCCTCGTCATAATCGACCCGAACTACAAGCAGCCACATGAGTGGAAGCTTGCATTGGGCGGTACCTGGGACATGCCGTGGTACGACATCGAGATGCAGTTCGACTACCTGCACACGCGCATGAACGATTCGGCCTACTACGTCGATCTTTCGCAGGAAATTATTGGCACGACCGCTGCCGGCTCACCGATCTACGATTTCGTCAACGGCACGGACAACATCATGCTGACGAACTCGAGCGAGTCGGCGAACTCCGATATTCTGTCTTTCGTGTTGAAGAAAGAATTCGACATGGGCCTGAACCTCCTGTTCGGTTATGCACACACGCAAGCTGAAGACGTCGCGCCGATGACTTCTGCTGTTGCTTTGTCGAACTACGAGAACCTCGCAACTCTCGACATCAACAATCCGGCCCCAGCTACGTCCAACTACGTTGTGCCCAATCGCTTTACGATGGTCGCCGATTGGCGCGGCAGCCTGTTTGGGGATGCGGAAACGCGTGTCACACTGCGCGGCTACGTGAACGAGGGCCAGCCGCAGACGTACGGAATGTCAGGCAGCGCCAGTTGCCCGACCGGCGTCGACTGCATTGGCCTCGAAGGCGACGGCTTCTTTGGCCGCCACCTGCTGTACGTGCCGACCGGCCCGAGCGACCCGAACGTCGTCTTCGATCCGGGCTTTGACCAGGCTGCGTTCTTCCAGTGGGTTTCTGACAAGGGTCTGTCGCCGGGCTTCCAGGAGCGTAATGCCCAACACGCCGACTGGAGCTCGCGCTTCGATCTGCGCGTCAGCCAGGAGATCCCGTTGGGCCGTGACTTCACGGGGCGCTTGTACCTGAAGGTCTACAACTTCGGAAATATGCTGAACGACGACTGGGGCAAGATCACGGATGCCGTGTTCTTCACACCGGTGGTTGTCAATGCAGCCGTTGTCGAAAATACCGGCCAGTTCTACTTTGACAGCTTCAGCGATCGTTCGATTGAAACGACGATCGTCAACAGAAGCCTCTGGGAAGCTCGCGTAGGTATCGACATCAAGTTCGGTCAATAAACGACGCTTCTATTAGCAACGAGAAGGGCGGCCATCTGGCCGCCCTTTTTTATGGTGCCAGTCACCTTATACCCGGTATAAGGTGACTGGCACCTAATTAAAGCAGGGCTCTTTGGGCTCGCGCAGCGAGTGGTAGCGGCGATTCTCCCTGGTGACCGGTTCACCGACTTTCTGGCCCTGGCCCTGGGCGCGAAGAATCGCGTCGAGCACGAGGTACTTGAGCTCCGAACCGGGACGGGAGGCAAAGCGATCCTTGGGTACCTGATAGCCGTCACCGCCGCCATAGAGAAAATCGGGGACCACGAGGACGTATTCCCTGTCGGCTTCTATCTCCTGCCAGCCGTCAGCCGTCGGCACCTGCAGGCTCACGATACGATCGAATTCCTGGCGGCTGCGATCCACGCAGACACGAAAGCCGGAGACCTGCGGGAAGTAGCCCTGGGATTGGGGGCCGCCCCTGTAGCCCGCTTCCATGATGGTCTTGAACTCGGTACCCGTTACCGTCGTGTAGCGGAGAAAAGAGCTGAAACCGAACGTCCGGCCGATGTCTTCAAACCGGATGTCGTCTTCGATGTAGTCGTCGATACGCAAGGTACCGCTGTTAACAAACGCGAGATCGGCTGGCGGGCTGCCGAACGCAACACGCATCTGGTCGGTGACGAAATTGCCCCAGCTGGTCTCGCTGCTGCGAATGGTCTCTTCGGTGGCATCCATGCGGAGTGCCGCCGTACCGATACGCGCCTCGAGGAACGGGAACTTCTCCAGCAACTGCCCGCGCCACTTGCCGACCAGGACTTCGTAGTCCGGATCGAACGCGATCGACTCGTCCAGGACGATGCGGCGCTCGTTGACGATAAAGTTGCTGTCGGCATCGAAATCCACGTCGATCTGCCAGATAACGCGGGCGTTCGACGCGCCTTTCATGACGATAGCGGAGCCCGGCTCCTTGCTGTACTGCGGCTCATGCTCGTGCCCGCCGACAATGAACGCGAGCTTCGGATACTTCGCCTGCAGCCGCGCGATATCGACGTCCTGCCACATGTGCACGTGTGTGACGCCGATGATCATGTCGACACCCTGGGCGTCGAGGGCGGCAATCGCCTTCTCGGCCACCGCCCTGTAGTCCGGATCGATATCGACGTAGCTTCTCGTGTTCCCACCATCGTCACCGTGCAGGGTCACGGAGAACACGCCCACAGTGATGTCACCGTGCCGGAACGTGAACCCGGACTTGAGCGCAGCATCGGCTGCGGGATCCCCGGTATTGAACACGTAGTTGTCACCGAGCCAGACGAAGTCCGATGCATGCAGCGCGGCGACAAGCTGCTCGGGCCCACGCCGATCGAACTCGTGATTGCCCGATGTCGTGTACAAGGGTGCAACGCTGTTCAGGAAATTCATGGCGTCGACCATTTGCAGGCCATCCCATAGCTGACTCTCGAGCGAGGGATACAGGAAGTCGCCGCCGTGCAGAATCCTTACGTCCCTGCCCTGCGCCTGTAACTCGCGCACCAGGGTTACGACGCGGCTGAACCCGCCCGCGGTACCATCTTCGACGGCGTCAACGCGGTAGGTGTCGTTGAGATGAAGAAAAGTCAGTCCAAAAGACTGGCCCGTGGGGGCTGTTGCGCAGGCCACCAGCAACAGTGCGGCAACGGCAAGTAACGAAGTGATTTTTTTCATGCGGGCATGCTAACCTGAAACCATGAAAACGACACGTACCACGCTACTCGCATCCGCCCTTCTCGTCCTCTCGGCGTGTGCTACCCAAAGCCCGACACATGTACCTGCGCAGGACATGGGCATGCTATGGGTCAAGCATGCAGCAGACTACAAAGCCGTCACCCGGCAGATCTACCGCAGTGCCGAACTGGCGCTGCCGCGGATGATCGAAGACACGTCATGGACGGCTCTTCCCGGGCAAACGAATGCGGAGAATCTGCCGACCGCCGTCATCCTCGACATCGACGACACGGTCGTCAGCAACATCGATTTCCAGATGCAGTTCGAACGGCCGTTTACGAATCGTAAACTGGAAATGTGGGACCGCGAGCACATCGCCCAGCCCGTGCCCGGCGTGGTGGAGTTCATTGCAGCGGCACGCGCGGCCGGCGTCACGGTGTTCTTCCTCACCAACCGGCCCTGTGAGAAGTACCCGGACGAAGACGAAGCCTGCCCACAGAAGCAGACGGTTCTCGATGATCTCCGCGAACTCGGCATCGACGCCGAGCCCGAGTTCCTGACACTCGCCCTGGAGAAACCGGAGTGGACCCGCGAGAAACTGGTCCGCCGCCAGCTAATCGGTGAGGATTACCGCATCATCATGGTGATCGGCGATGACTTCGCCGATTTCGTGCCGTGTTCCCGCAAGAAAGTGGTCGCCCCGTGCACCGCCCCGGGGACGCTTGCCAGCCGTGAAGCGGCTCTCGATGAATACGCCGATTACTGGGGTAACGGCTGGTATATCCTGCCCGGCCCGACACACGGTTCGTGGACGTCTGTGCGCTGACGCCGCCTCTTTGGCTGTTATGATGGGAGCTTAGAAAACAAGAACATCCGACGGGGGAGACGCATGTCCAAAGTGAAGTGTGGCCTGATTCAGATGGCGCTCAAGGGCGACGGCAGCATGGAACCGGAGGCCATCCGGGATCGCATGATCGAAGCCCACATTCCCTATATCGAAGACGCGGGCCGACAAGGCGTACAGGTTCTCTGTTTCCAGGAAGTCTTTACGCAGCCCTACTTCTGCCCAAGCCAGGACCGCAAGTGGTACGCGGCGGCTGAGAAGATCCCTGACGGGTACACGACGCGACTCATGCAGGAGTATGCGAAAAAGCACAACATGGTCATCGTCGTTCCGATCTACGAGGAACACATGACCGGCGTGTACTACAACACGGCCGCGGTGATCGACGCGGACGGCAAGTTCCTCGGCAAGTACCGCAAGACGCACATACCGCAGGTCGACCCCGGCTTCTACGAAAAGTTCTTCTTCAAGCCCGGCGATCTCGGTTATCCCGTCTTCGAAACCGCCTACCTGAAGCTCGGCGTATACATCTGTTACGACCGCCATTTCCCGGAAGGGTGGCGCGCACTCGCACTGAACGGCGCCGAGTACATCGTCAATCCCTCGGCAACGGTTGCCGGCCTCAGCAAGTATCTCTGGGAGCTCGAACAGCCCGCATCGGCCGCCGCCAACGGCGTGTTCATCGGGGCGATCAATCGCATCGGCACCGAAGAGCCCTGGGCATCGACGCACAACATGGGCGAATTTTACGGCTCCAGCTACATCGTGAATCCGCGCGGCGCCATTGAAGCGCAGGCCAGCTACGGCGATGACGAATTGCTGGTCCATGAGATCGATCTCGACATGGTGCGCGAGGCACGTGACACCTGGCAGTTTTTCCGCGATCGCCGCCCGGAGACGTACGGCCCGCTGACTGATGAGTGAGCTGCAGACACTCAGCACGCTCAGGACCGTCGGTGAGCACATCGAGCTCGATGTCGGCACGGACCTGCTGGAAAGCCCCCGCTACAACGACGACATCGCGCCGACCCGGTCCGCACAACGCACATGGTCGCGCTGGAACGTGGCATCGCTCTGGGTGGGCATGGCGATCTGCGTACCAACCTATACGCTCGGCGGTGTTCTGACCGCCTACTTCGGACTCTCGGTCGCCGAAGCGCTCTGGACCATCCTGATCGCCAACATCGTCGTGCTGATACCGCTGACACTCAATGCATTTCCCGGGACACGTTACGGCATTCCCTGTCCCGTGGTCCTGCGCGCGTCCTTCGGCATCATCGGCTCCAACGTACCCTCACTGATTCGCGCGCTGGTCGCCTGTGGCTGGTTCGGCGTGCAGACGCTGTTTGGCGGCATCGCAATTCACCTGATGCTGGCGGCGATATTTCCGGCCTGGGCGGCATTGGGTGGCACGGGCGAGGTGCTCGGGTTTTTCATCTTCTGGGTGGCCAACCTGGCCGTGGTCATTCGCGGCTCGGAATCGATCAAGCACCTCGAGGCACTGGCCGCGCCATTGCTGCTGATCGTCGCCGTCGGCCTGCTCGCCTGGGCATTGCCCAAGATCTCGCTGAGCGAAGTGCTCGCGACCCCGGCCACGCGGCCCGAAGGGGAGCCCGTGACGAAGTACTTCCTGTCCGGGCTGACCGCCATGGTCGGCTTCTGGGCCACGTTGTCACTGAACATCCCCGACTTCAGCCGCTACGCGCGTCACCAGCGCAGCCAGGTGATCGGCCAGATCATCGGTCTGCCGCTCACGATGTTGTTGTTCGCGGGGCTCGGCGTCGTGCTCACCGCGGCGTCGCTGGAGCTGACTGGCGAGGTCATCTCCGACCCGATCAACCTGATCGGGCGCATCGACAGCGATGTCGGTGTCGTCATCGCGATGGTCATGATCATCGTCGCCACAATCTCGACAAATACGGCGGCCAACATCGTCTCGCCCACCAATGTCTTCCAGAACCTCGCGCCGAAGGTCATCAACGAAGATCGCGGCGTGATCATCACCGGGATCATCGGCCTCGCGCTCATGAGCTGGGAGCTTTTGAAGAAGCTCGGCTGGCTCGAAACCGATGTCAGCGTGGAAAGCCTCTACTCGAACTGGCTGCTGGGCTACTCGAGCCTGCTCGGGCCCATCGCGGGCATCATGGTGGTCGACTATTTCCTGGTCAAGAACCAGGAATACGACCTGGTTGCACTTTACAAGGACAATGCGGGCTACCCGGCCTGGAACACGGCCGGCTTTATCGCGTTTCTTATCCCGGTTGCCCTGACTATCATCTCGATAGTCAGCAGCGAACTGGGCCTGGCACTCGCTAACTATTTTTCCTGGTTTTATGACTACGGATGGTTTACGGGTTCAATCCTCGGCGGCGTTATCTACTTCATCGTTGCCCGGGGCGGAGATTCGAAATGACAGTACTTATCAAAGGCGGCACAGTCGTCAACGCAGACCGGACGCTTCGTGCGGACGTACTGTGCGAGAACGGCGTTATCAAGGCAGTGGGTGAAGGCATCGATGCACCGAGCGGTGCGACTGTTGTCGATGCAGGCGGACAATTCGTCATGCCGGGCGGCATCGACCCGCATACGCACATGCAGTTGCCCTTCATGGGCACCGTGACCACCGAGGACTTCTATTCGGGAACGGCGGCGGGTCTTGCCGGCGGCACGACGATGATCATCGACTTCGCGATCCCGAACCCGCAGCAGAACCTCATCGAGGCCTACATGCAGTGGCGCGAGTGGGCCGAGAAATCGGTGGCCGACTACAGTTTCCACGTCGCGGTAACGTGGTGGGACGACAGTGTGCACAAGGACATGGGAACGCTCGTCCGCGACCACGGCGTCAACAGCTTCAAGCACTTCATGGCCTACAAGGGCGCCATCATGGCTGACGATGAGGTGCTCGTGAACAGCTTCTCGCGCTCGCTCGAGCTCGGCGCCATACCGACCGTGCACGCGGAAAACGGCGAGCTCGTCTTCCGCCTGCAAAAGGAGCTTTTCGAGAAAGGCCTTACCGGGCCCGAAGCACACCCGTTGTCGCGGCCGCCCGAATGCGAGGGCGAAGCGGCCAACCGCGCCATCCGTATCGCCGAAGTCCTGAAGGTCCCTGTCTACATCGTGCACAACTCCTGCAGGCAGTCGCTCGAGGCGATTACGCGGGCGCGCAACGAAGGGCAGCGCGTCTTCGGCGAGGTGCTCGCCGGGCACCTGCTGATCGACGATTCCGTCTATCGCCATCCCGATTTCGATACGGCCGCCGCGCATGTCATGAGCCCGCCGTTCCGCAGCAAGGAACACCAGGAGGCGCTATGGCATGGCCTGCAGTCCGGCAACCTGCAAACAACCGCAACCGACCATTGCTGCTTCTGCGCAGAGCAAAAGGCGATGGGCAAGGACGATTTCCGCGCGATTCCGAACGGCACCGGCGGTGTCGAGAATCGCATGGAAGTGCTCTGGCACCACGGGGTTGGCAAGGGCCGGTTGACGATGAACGAATTCGTCGCCGTGACCTCGACCAACGCCGCACAGATCTTCAATATTTACCCGCGCAAGGGCAGCGTGTCGGTCGGCGCCGATGCGGACCTCGTGGTCTGGGACCCGGAGGCCACCAAGACGATCTCCGCGAAGACACAGCACCAGAAGGTCGAGTACAACATCTTCGAGGGCATGGAAGTCAAAGGCTGTGCGTCGCACACGATCAGCCAGGGCAATATCGTGTGGGCCGACGGCCAGTTGAATGTAGAACGCGGTGCGGGCCGCTATGTCGACCGGCCGCCGTTCGCTGCGTATTACGATGCGCTGCAGAGGCAGGCATGGCAGCCGCGCCGGTTCCTGTCAGGCGGTAGACGCTATGACGACAGCATCGCAACCCAATATTCGTGCGCATCGCCTGAGCAAGGACGAGATCGAGGCGAACTTCGCGGACCTGCATCCGCCGCTGTCCCGCTCCGAGGCGTTGATCGAGGCCGAGCGCTGCTATTTCTGCTACGACGCGCCCTGCACGACCGCCTGCCCGACGGGCATCGACATCCCGGCATTCATCCAGAAGATCCGCAGCGACAACATCCGCGGCTCCGCTCGCACCATCTTCAGCGAGAACATCATGGGCGGCATGTGCGCCCGGGTGTGCCCGACCGAGGTGCTGTGCGAAGAAGCCTGCGTGCGCAACACGCACGAGGAAAAACCGGTCGAGATCGGCCTGCTGCAGCGATATGCGACCGACCCGATCATCGATGCCCGCACCCAGTTGTTCGCGCGCGCGCCGTCCAGCGGCAAGCGAGTTGCCGTTGTCGGTGGCGGGCCGGCGGGCATGTCGTGCGCACATCGCCTCGCCGTACTCGGCCATGATGTCGTGATCTTCAACCGTGACGCGAAGCCGGGAGGCCTCAACGAGTACGGCATTGCGGCGTACAAGACCGTGGACGACTTCGCACAGATCGAGATCGAGTACATCCTGGGAATCGGGGGTATCGAGGTTCGCCACAACTGTGCACTGGGTGAAGATGTCCAGCTACCGGAGTTGCTCGACGACTTCGATGCGGTTTTCCTAGGCGTTGGCCTCGGCCAGTCCAACGATCTCGGTATCGAGGGCGAAGACAAGCGCGGCGTCATCAATGCGATTGATTACATCGCCGAGCTCCGCCAGGCCGACGACAAGAGCAAGCTGCCCATCGGCAAGACCGTGGTCGTTATCGGCGGCGGCATGACCGCAATAGACATCGCGGTACAGAGCCGGCACCTCGGCGCCAGGCAGGTGCACATGGTGTACCGGCGCGGGCCCGAGAAAATGAGTGCCAGCGTGTTCGAACAGGCGCTCGCGCAGACCAGTGGCGTCACGATTCATCATCGCGCCCCGCCCACACGCATTCTCGGAGACGACCACGTGACCGGCGTGGAGTTCGCGTCCGGCGGTGACCGCTTCGTTCTTTATGCCGACATGGTCTTCAAGGCGATTGGCCAGCAAATGGAAGGTATCGGTGACCTTGCCATGGAGAACGGCCGGATTCTCGTCGATGCCGGCCACCGGACGTCGCACGACAAGGTCTGGGCCGGCGGCGACTGTGTCGTCGGCGGGGATGACCTCACGGTAAGTGCCGTACAGCACGGTAAACTGGCCGCCATCGATATCGACCGGCACCTGGGGAGCGCGAAACATGGCTGATCTCAAGACGACGTTCCTCGGCATCGAGTCGCCAAACCCGTTCTGGCTCGCTTCGGCGCCGCCGACGGACAAGGCCTACAACGTCAACCGCGCCTTCGAGGCCGGCTGGGGCGGCGCCGTGTGGAAAACGCTCGGCGAGGACGGACCGCCGATCGTCAACGTGAGCGGTCCGCGCTACAGCGCACTGCACAGCAACGACCGCCGTGTTATCGGATTCAACAATATTGAGCTGATCACCGACCGTCCGCTGCAGACCAACCTCGACGAGATTCGCCAGGTCAAGAAGGACTGGCCGGACCGCGCCGTAGTGGTGTCGGTCATGCTGCCGATGAACGAGAGCGCCTGGGCGAAGTACCTGCCGATGATCGAAGACACGGGCGCCGACGGTCTCGAACTCAATTTCGGCTGTCCGCACGGCATGTCCGAGCGCGGCATGGGGGCGGCCGTGGGCCAGGTACCCGAGTACATCCAGATGGCAACCGAGTGGGCCAAGGCATCCGCGTCCATCCCCGTGATCGTCAAGCTGACGCCGAACGTCACGAGCATACTGCCGCCCGCCAGGGCCGCGAAGGACGGCGGCGCCGATGCCGTGTCGCTGATCAACACCATCAACTCCATCATGCGCGTCGACTACGACACGCTGACGATGTACCCGACAACCGATGGCATGGGCACGCACGGCGGCTACTGTGGCGAGGCGGTCAAGCCGATCGCCCTCAACATGGTTGCCGAGATCGCGCGCACACGGGAAACGAGCTCACTGCCCATCTCGGGCATCGGGGGCGTCACCGACTGGCGCGACGCGGTGGATTTCCTGGCACTCGGCGCAAGCAATGTCCAGGTCTGCACGGCGGCAATGGTGTACGGCTTCCGGATAATCGATGACCTCGTCGACGGACTGAGCACGTTCCTCGACGACAAGGGCATGACACTCGACCAGTTGGTCGGCTGTGCCGTGCCCAGCGTCACGGACTGGCAGTACCTGAACCTCAACTACGCCGAGAAGGCCGTCATCAACCAGGATATGTGCATCCAGTGCGGCCGCTGTCACGCGGTTTGCGAGGACACGTCACACCAGGCGATCACGCACACGGTCGACGGCAAGCGACGCTTCGAGGTTATCGACGATGAATGTGTTGGCTGCAACCTGTGCGTGAGTATTTGTCCTGTCGACGGCTGCATTACGATGCAGCAGACAAGCGCCGGCGATGCAGGCAAACTGAACTGGACCGACCACCCGAACAACCCCATGCGCAAGACGGACTGAACATGACGGTAGCGAACGAAGACCTGATCAACGCGGCAACGGAAGCCCGCCGCAATGCCTACTGCCGGTATTCAAACTACCGGGTCGGCGCGGCGCTCGTCGACGATCGCGGTCACCTGCATGTTGGCTGTAACGTCGAGAATGCCGCCTACCCTCTGGGCAACTGCGCCGAGGCCGCGGCCATCGCGGCGATGGTGCAGCAGGGCGGCAAGCGCATCGTCAGGATCGCGGTCGTCGGCGGTACCGGTGACATCGGGCCGTGCACGCCCTGCGGCGGCTGCCGCCAGCGCATTCATGAATTTGCGGACGACGAAACCGTCATCCTCGCCATCGACGACAGCGGGGAATGGCAGGAGTACTCTATTGCAGAACTCCTGCCCGCTTCATTCCACTTGCCCTGACCGGGCCTCCCGATCGCGCTCCAGCGTGCGCCGGGCCATCCATCGATTGAGCAGGATTAGCGCCACGAGGGCGATGCCCCACTGCACGAGGCACGTCATGATGCTGAAGGGACTGAACGGGTCGAACCAGCGATCCGGGGCATAGACAAACGCGGCCTGGTAAAGCCACCAGCCCAGCAGCACGACGGCGAGCGCAGGAATTACGAAGCGTATGGCCGCATCCCACAGGCGCCCTGCATTCCAGTCGTGGTCCTGGTGGTCGATGCTCTCCTCGCGGAAACGCGTTGCGCCACTGCGAATGACGGCGAAAGCAATGAACGCGCCGGAGATCATCAGCGCGACCCCCCAGACGAAGTCCTGGTTGGCGAAGAACTCTAGGTTGATCGCCGACGGAATACCCAGAGTGAAGCCGATGATGCAGACACCAAGGATGGCATGGCGCCGGGCGACACCAAGGTCGACAAGAATACGGGTGGTCAGCTCGATCATCGAGATGAGAGAACTGAACGCGGCAAACGCCAGCCCGAGAAAGAACAGGACCGCGAAGATATTGCCGGCCGGCATCTTTGCAAAGAGCTGCGGCATCCAGATGAACGTCAGCCCGGTGGCGGCCGGCCCGCTCGTCTTCATGACCTCGAGGACCTCGGCCTTGCTCATCTGCGCACCGAGTATTGCGAACACGGTGCCGAAGATGATGACCGCGGCCAGCAATGACACGGTGTTGTTGCCGACACCCGTAATGACGGCATTCTTGACCACGCCGTGCCGGCTCCGCATGTAGGCGCCGTAGGTCAGAATAAGGCCCCAGCCCGCACCCGTGTCCCAGGCATTTTGCGTGAGCGCTTCGAGCCATATCCTGGGCTGCGCGAGCGTGGACCAGTCCGGTGTGAACAGGAAGCGGATGCCCTCGGATGCGCCGTCGAGCGTCAGCGTTCGCCCGAGGGATATGAGCACGATCAGGAGCAGCGCGGGAATAAGCACGAGATTCGCGCGCTCGATCGAACGAATCCCGTTCCAGACGACGATCGCGCCGAGACCCATGGCCAGCGCGTGAAACGCGACCGGGAAGCCACCGCCCTGAAAGCCGTCCCAGACGCCCTGCGCAGCCTCTGCACTAAGCGGCAATGGCGCGACCATCATCTTGATGAGGTAATAGACGCACCAGCCGGCCACCACGGAGTAGTAGAACATGATGGCCGTGGCCACAAAGCCGACGAACGCACCCATCCAGGCGAATTTCTCGCCAGCGATTTTCGCAAACGTGCCGACGACACCCATGCGGCCTTTGCGCCCGAGTGCGTACTCCGCAATGATCAGCGGCACACTCCAGACGAACAGGAACACGAGCCACGCAACAAGAAATGCACCTGCCCCGTCGTCACCGGCATTCTGGGCGGCAATGCGCGGAAAACGCCAGATATTGCCCGTACCGACTGCGATGCCGAGCACGCACAGGAGCATTCCCAGGCGCGATGAAAAACGCTGTTCCCTGTGGTTCGTCATGGGCGCCTGTTACTCCTGCAACCCGCGTCCTGGCGTCCACGGCACGCGTGCCGAGTCCATGGCTTCCTTGAGCCCCGCGTATTCGGAATCGACAAGTCGTGTCAGCTCAGCGACGGTCTCGTCGTAGAGCTTGCGAGCGAGCCTGTACGATTCCTGCTGTGCAGGCGTCGGGCCGTGCGCGCTGCTCGACGGATCGAAGCGGGCATGCCAGAGCCGCGCCTGTACCGTCATGATCGGCAGGTCGTTGTAGAAGTCTCGCAATTCGTTGCCTGTCAGGACCTCACGCGCGTCCCGCAACTGCTGCTGCAGGGAATGTGCGAGTTGGTACAGCGAGCCGTCCGTCCTCGCGCGTTTGAGGGTTGCCTTGACCGCATCGAGTTCACCGATGACAGCATCGACGGTGCTCGTGGTACCGGACGCCGCACGAATAAGCTCTTCCAGTTGCGACTCGAACACCACGCGCTGTTCCTGCGAACTGCCGGCGAAGACCGGGTCCGGCCGGATCGAAACGACATCGAACGACTGCGCTTGCCCGAGGTCGACAAGCATACCGTCGACGCGCTTCTGCATGCTCACGGAGTAACGACCCGGGACCACGAGAACACCCACGCCTTCGTCTGTTTCCTCGTCTTCCTCGAGCGGGCGCCACGGCTCAACCGACGGATACCGCAGGTCCCAGGCAACACGGTTGAAGCCGGCCGTCGCCGGGGCAACGACTTCGTCAATGATCGTGCCGTCTGCGGACCGGACCGTGAACACGATGGCCGGATCGTCTTCGCGAGACTCGGCGATCACGGTATCCCAATCCGCCGCGACGACATCTTCGTTCTTCTTTTCTTTTTCCTTTTCTACCTTGCGGCGTGCATCCTTGCTGTTCCGGATTTCCTCCGCAAGGTAGTACGTGAACGTCGCGCCGAAGAGAGGATTCGGTGACGTGAAGAAAGAATCGCCCTGGCTGGCCTTGCAACCCGGCGTTGCGTCGCAACCCAGCGGGCTGCGCGGCACGTACCAGTCCGCCTTGCGGACCGGGAACAGTACTGAACCGCTCTTCAGCATGTCGGCGCTCACCTGGCGCAGCGGCGTGTAATCGTCAAGCACGTAGAAACTGCGGCCGAAGGTTGCGCCGACAAGATCGTTCTCGCGCGTCTGGATGACGAGGTCACGGAACGGGATGTTCGGTGCGCCGCCCTTGAGCTTGGTCCAGGTTCCGCCGCCGTTCACGGTAAAAAACACACCAAACTCGGTGCCCACGAACATGAGGCCCGGTTTCACGTGGTCCTGCACCACGCGCCACAGCACGTGGCGCTCGGGGAGGTTGCCCGAGATGCTCTTCCAGCTACGTCCGCGGTTTTCGCTCTTGAGAATATAGGGCGCGAAGTCGCCGCTCTTGTGATCGTCGACGACCACGTAGACCGTATTTGCGTCGTACAGATCTGCCTTGATGTCGTTCACGAAGAAGCGGTCCGGGACACCCGGCAGCTTGTTGACCGTGCGCCAGTTCGCGCCGCCGTCTTCGGTAATCTGGATGAGCCCGTCGTCAGTACCGGCGTAGACCAGCCCCGCGACCAGCGGGGACTCGGACAGGGACGTAATCGTATTGAACTGCGACATGGCCCAGAGATCGCGCGGCGCATCGTAGCTCCAGGTGCGCCCCATGATCGGCTGGCGCACGCGGTTCTCGTTGCGCGTCAGGTCGGCACTGATCGGTGTCCAGCTGTCACCGTGGTTATCGCTCTTCCAGACGCGCTGCGTGCCGAAGTACAGGGTCTTCGAGTCGTGCGGGCTGATCAGGATCGGCGAGTCCCAGTTGTAGCGATCCGGCGGCTCACCCTCGCGCGCCTGCGGCTTGATGTACACGCGCTCTCCGGTTCGGCGGTCGTAACGCGTCAGGTTGCCCTGCTGCCATTGTGCGTAAATGATATCCGGGTTGTTCGGATCGACGGCCGACTGGTGGCCATCGCCGAACATCGTCACGAACCAGTCGCTGTTGCGGATGCCGACCTGGTTCATCGTCCGCGACGGTCCGCCCTGGCTGTTGTTGTCCTGCGTGCCACCGTAGATGTTGTAGAACGGCTCGTCGTAGTCGACCGCCACTTTGTAGAACTGCGTGATGGGCAGGTTATTGACAAACCGCCAGGTCTTGCCGAGATCAAACGACTCGTACACGCCGCCATCCGTTCCGATCAGCAGGTAATTTTCGTCGTCTTCACGAAATGCCAACGCATGATGATCGCCGTGCTTGGTCTCATGCGGCAGCGGAATGAACGTGTCGCCGCCATCCTTGGTCATGCGCATCAGCGCATCCATCTGGTAAACATGCCCCTCGAAATGCGGGCTGGCAAAGATCTCCTGGTAGTAATGCGGGCCGGTGGCGCCGGAGAGATAGTCGTTCTTCTTTTCCCAGCTTTCGCCGCCGTCATCGGAACGCCAGAAACCACCCGTGCGGTTGTCGAGTTCGATCGTCGCGTAGATCGTGTCCGGGTCCTGGGGACTGATCGCGAGACCCGTCTTGCCCATCATCTCCTCGGGCAGCCCGTTGGTCAGTTCACGCCAGGTTTCGCCGCCGTCCTCTGACTTGTGGATGCCCGTGCCGGGTCCGCCGTCCATGACGACGGCGACATTGCGCAGGCGTTGCCAGGTAACGGCGTACATGACGTCCGGGTTGCGCGGATCCATGTGCACTTCATTGACGCCCGTGTACTGGTCGTCCTCGTCCGTGTTGCCATGACCGTCACCGAGTACCTTGCGCCAGTTCTGGCCGCCGTCGGTTGACTTGTACAGGCCGCGATCCCCGCCACCGGACCACAAGGGCCCCTGCACGGCCACGAATATCGTGTTCGAGTCGCGCGGGTCGATGCGAATCATGCCGATGTGTTCGGAATTCTTGAGCCCCATGTTCTCCCAGGTGGCGCCACCGTCGCGGCTGCGGTAGATGCCGTCGCCGTAACCGACGTGCCGTCCGCTCACGTTCTCGCCGGTGCCGACCCAGACCGTGTTCGGGTTGTTCGGATCGAGCGCGATACAGCCGATCGAGTAAGAGCCTTCGTCGTCGAACACCGGTGTCCAGGTCGTGCTCGCGTTCTCTGTTTTCCAGACACCGCCGCTGCCGACAGCGACGTACCAGGTACTCGGGTCCGTGGGATCGATCACGATGTCGGCAATTCGACCCGACATGAATGCCGGCCCGACGCCGCGCATTTCGAGTCCCTTGAACGTGGCTTCATTAAAGCCCGGCTTCGTTTCCTCTTCGGCGATTGCCGTGGAGAAAGCGAAAGCCACGAGTACGAGTACAAACCTGCGATATTTCATGATGACCCCTTAGGTTCCTGCGTTTTCCCCGGCCTGGGAGCCGGAAGTTCTTTTGCGTGATGGTGCCGCGACAACACTGCCATCGTCAGGCATAAGTCGCCACCTCTTCGCGAGTGGGCAGCGATGACTGCGCACCCATCCTGGTCGTTGCCGCCGAACCGGCTGCGCAGGCGAAACGCAAAGCATCGGCGGGCTGCTGCCCTTCAACGAGAGCAACGGTCAGTGCCGCGGTAAACGTGTCGCCCGCACCGGTCGTGTCGACGGTGGTAACGACGGGCGGCATCGCCTCGGCGATAAGCACCGCATCCTTTTCGAGCGTCGCCCGGCCCGCTCCGCGGGTTGTCGCGACCAGGCCATGGCACGCCGCCAGCGTACCACCGTACCAGGCAGCCTCGGTTTCATTCACGACGACGAGATCGGCGCGCTGCAATACCTCGACGTCGATGCGCATGGCCGGAGCCAGGTTGACGCAGAAAAAGCCGGGGAATTCCTGCGCGGCGTGCGCCACCGTATCAACCGGCACTTCGAGCTGGCAAATCAGGGCGTCTGTGTCAGGTATTGCGAAGTCGCCGGGCCGGAGCGCGCGATTCGCGCCGGGCGCAACCACGATCTGGTTCTCTCCGGAGGGAGCGACCGCGATGAGTGCGGTGCCTGTCGCGGCACCCGGTACCGCAATGCAGTCGTCCAGGTCGACACCGCCTGCGCGCAGCAGCGCCAGCGCCTCGTCCGCCGCACTGTCCTCGCCCACGCGCGCGATCAGGCGCACGTCGGCCCCGAGGCGCCGTGCGGCGAGCGCCTGGTTGGCGCCCTTGCCGCCCGGAAACCGGTGCAGCTCGGCACCCGTGATCGTCTCCCCCGGCGCCGGCAACTTCGCGGCGCTGGCGACGATGTCCAGGTTTACCGAACCCATTACGGTGACAGTCACCATATTAATCTCCAAACACGGTGAGTTTCTCGACCAGCAGGTCGTAGAAACCTTCCGCGTCTACCTCGTAGGTCCAATCAACGTTGTGCGGCCGGTCGGTCACATGCCAGAAGTCGACCGCCGTGTGCCCAAGCGTGAGCGCCGACCCGGTCTCGACGGACAGGTTGCAGGCCTTCGTGGCAAACAGGTCCGGGCGCAACAGCCACGCCACCGTGCAGGGATCGTGCAGGGGCGCACCCTCCGATCCGTACTTCCTGGTGTCGTAGCGATGAAAGAAGCTCAGCATGTCGGCCGTTGCGTCGGCAACGGCATTGCCGACATTACGAATGCGCATGACGCGCTCGCGCGTCGACAGGACCTGGTGCGTAACGTCGAGCCCCATGGCCGTCACGGGTCGGCCACAGCGGTAGACGATGTCGGCTGCGTGCGGGTCGACGAGGACGTTGAACTCGGCCGACGGTGACCGATTGCCGCCTTCGCGCATCGCACCACCCATCGAGACGATGCGCTCCACGGCATCGAGAATCGCGGGGTCGCGTTGTATCGCCGCCGCGATATTTGTCATGGGCCCGGTCGGAATCA
Source organism: uncultured Gammaproteobacteria bacterium (assembly GCA_963698895.1). Lineage (GTDB taxonomy): Bacteria > Pseudomonadota > Gammaproteobacteria > Steroidobacterales > Woeseiaceae > UBA1847. Next base: position 835,283 of record CAVOSO010000008.1, read on the forward strand.
GGGTCACTGAAGCCGTTTCGGCGTTGCGCAGGGTTTCGACGATGAAGTCGACGGCATGCTGTGCCTGCAGCGGCGTCTCGGGTTCGAACACGTCGATACCGTCGATCCCGGTGGCGCCATGAATGTACTCGGCAGTAATGGCGTCACGTACCAGCGGCTTCTCGCAGCCGGCATACACGGGCATGTCCGTACGGCCGGCGATATCGCACATCATGCGCGCGTTGCGTTGCGTGAGTTCCAGCGGAACGTTGCCGGCAACTGTCGTGATACCGAGCACGTCGAGCTCGGCGGGTGACGCCATCGCGAGGAACAGGGCGACAGCGTCGTCCTGCCCAGGATCACAGTCGATGATGACCTTGCGCGGTACCACTAGAACGTCAGCAATAGTCCGGCCAGTGCCGCGCTCATGAGGTTCGACAACGAACCCGCGAGCACGGCCTTGAGGCCCAGCTGCCCGATGAGGTCGCGTTTTTCAGGGACCAGGACACCGAGGCCGCCGAGCAGAATGGCGATCGACGACAGGTTCGCGAAGCCGCATAGCGAGAACGTCACGACGGCAACCGTGCGCGGGCTCATGCCGGCGAGGTACTCGTTAAGGTGCGAAAACGCGACGAACTCGTTGAGAATCAGCTTCTCGCCAAACAGCGCACCGGCCGCCTGCGCCTCCTCCCAGGGAATACTGAGCAGGAACATGAGCGGCGAGAACAACCAGCCAAGGATCATCTGCAGTGTCAGCTCGTAGCCGAACCAGCCTGCAATCCAGCCCACGAGGCCGTTGAACAGTGCGATCAGGGCGACGAATGCGATCAGCATGGCGCCGATGTTGGCTGCAAGCCGCAGGCCATCGGTGGTGCCCGACGCGGCGGCGAGGATCAGGTTCTTGTGCTGGCTCTTTTCCATGACGAGCTTTTCGTGCTCGCCGGCTTTCACGACCACGTCGTCGGGCATGATGATCTTCGCCATGAGCAGGCCACCCGGAGCGGCCATGAATGCGGCGGCAAGCAGGTACTTGAGCTCCGCCCCCATGAGCGCGTAACCGGCGAGCACCGTGCCGGCAATCGACGCGAGCCCCGACACCATCACGGCGAACATCTGTGGTTCGGTCAGGCCCTTGAGATAGGGTCGTACGACGAGCGGTGCCTCGGTCTGGCCAACGAAGATATTCGCCGCAGCGTTCATCGATTCGACAGCGCCGGTGCCGATGACCTTGTGCAGGAAACCGCCGACCAGCTTGACCACCCACTCCATCACCCTCAGGTGATACAGGACGGACATCAGGGCCGAGAAGAAGATGATGATCGGGAGGACATTGATCGCGAAGCTGAAGCCCTCGTTTTCGACCGGGACCAGTGAGCCGAAGACCATGTTGATGCCGTCCCCGGCGAAACCGATGACGGCCATGACGCCGTTGCTGAGCCACGCGATGCCATCGCGTCCCTTGTCCCAGTACAACACGATCGTCGCGACAACGACCTGCAATGCGAACGCGGCGCCCACGATGCGCAGGTTGATTGCCTTGCGATTGCTGGAAAATGCAAACGCGATTGCGAGGATAACGACTATCCCGACAATGCCAATGTAATCGGACATGGATCCCCCGGATCTTCTTATTCTTGGAGAGTCCAAGCATACCGCATCGGGGGTGCCTAGCCGGTCAAAATCTCGCAGATTACGGGGCGTTCCGGGGGCGCCTGGTCACCCAGTGAAACGGCGGCCAGCAGGTTGCGCTCGGCCCGGTCGGCGGCGTCGCCGGAGGCCGCGTGGATGACCGCGAGCGGCGTGCTGCTATCGAGCGCCGTGCCGATCGGCGCGATGTCACTGAAGCCCACCGCGAGATCCAGTTTCTCGCCCACCTGGCGGCGCCCACCGCCGAGCTCGATGATCGCGTTGCCCATGGCACGAGTATTGACGGCTGTGACGATGCCTCTCGCGTAAACGGGACGCACCAGCGGCGCCTGCGGCAGTTGGTCCGCATGTTTTTCGAGCAGATCGGCCGGCCCGCCGAGTGCCTCGACCATGGCGGCGAACTTCTCGGCCGCCCTGCCGCTGGTCACCGCGACCTCGCAGCGTGCGGCTGCGTCCGCGCGGTCCGAGGTCACGCCCGCGACGATCAGCATTTCGGCACAGAGGGCCATGGTGACGTCATTGAGACGCGACTCGCGCGCATCGTTGCGCAGGAAGCGGATCGACTCCGCGATTTCCAGGGCGTTGCCCGCCGTAGTGCCCAGCACTTCGTTCATGTCGGTGATCACGGCGTGCGTTTGCAGCCCTGCCCTCGCGGCCGTGCCGATGATGCTGTTCGCCAGTTCGCGCGCGCGGTCCATCGACTCCATGAATGCACCGTTGCCGACCTTTACGTCCATGACGAGCCCCTGCAGACCCGCCGCGATCTTCTTCGAGAGAATCGACGCGGTGATCAACGGGACGGACTCGACCGTACCGGTCACATCGCGAATCGAATAGAACCGCCTGTCGGCGGGCGCGAGGTCGGGGGTCTGGCCGATAATCGCGCAATGCACCGCGCGAACCACACGCCGGAACGTCTCGAGATCGGGCGTGGCGTTGTAGCCGGGAATCGATTCGGCCTTGTCCGTCGTGCCGCCGGTGTGACCGAGCCCCCTGCCCGAGATCATCGGTACGTAGCAGCCGCAGGCGGCCAATATCGGCGCCAGCAGGAAACTGACCTTGTCACCGACACCGCCCGTGGAATGCTTGTCGACAATCGGTGCGTCGTAGTCCTCTGGGTCCCACTCGAGAACCGTGCCCGACGCGGACATTGCGAGCGTCAGCTTCGCGGCCTCGTCGAAACTCATCGAATTCAGGAACACGGCCATGGCCAGTGCCGAAACCTGTTCGGCCGGCAGGCTTTCATCGGCCAGTCCGTCGACGAAGAACTGGATCTCCTCGTCGTTGAGTTCGCCACCATCGCGTTTCTTGCGTATTACGTCCGTGAACAGCATGTCTTTCCTTAATCGAATCCGCGTAACGGCAAGGTGTCGCTGCGTTGCAGCCAGTTGTTCTCTGGGTAGTGACACTGCCGGTCTATCACGTGCAGCGTGTAGGCATGACGAGACTTCGCCGAGCGGTTTGCCGCACTCAGGTGCGGCATGCGGCCGTCGAATATGACCAGTGTTCCCGCGGCGACTTCCGCCGCCACCTTGCGCTCTTCGGGCCACGGTGTGTCATCCAGTGTTTCGGTAACCAGCTTGCCGTCGGTGTTGCGGTAGTTGCGTTTGCGCAGCGGAAACCGGTGGCCACCGGGAAGGAAATGCATGCAGCCGTTCTCCAGCGTTGCATCTTCCAGCGCGAACCAGAAGCCGATGCACGATTCCGGCTCCGTGTAGATGTAGGTCGAGTCCTGGTGGCACACCACCTCGCCGCCGATATGCGGCGGTTTGAAAATGTACATCGACTGCAGGATGGCCGGGTCGGCAAAGCCGATGCGCCGCGCCGCCTCGGCAAGGTCCGGCGTCCGCGAGAACGCATCGAACACCGGGTCGAGGTCGTGCATGGCATGTCCCATCTTGTTCAGGCAATGCTCCTTCGACTGGCGCAGCTTTCCCTGCTCGTCGAACGCGCCGTCTTCGAGGAAAAAACGAATCTTGTCGCCCGAGTCTATGAAGTAACTGTCGTCGAGCTGCGTCTGCTTCGTGGTCGAGAACACGCTGCGCACGTCCGCCGGGTCGAACTCCGCAACCAGTTCGTTCGCTCGCTGCTGCAGCTTGCGGCAGGCATCCACCGGCACGAAGTCACGCAGTACAAGCACCCCGGCTTCGTGATACGCCGCGACCATTGCTTCCGTCAGTCGCCCCTTTTCCGGTGCGTCGAAAGCGGGAACGGCATCGAGGATGTCGACAGTCTCCACCATGAGCTGCACCTTAGATCACGCCATACAAGCAGACAAGCAATGTCCGGCCCCGGTGCTACAATAGGCGCCCACAAGGAGTACCCATGTCGACATTAAGACACTGTTTTTTATGTCTTTTCCTCTGTTTTGCGCTGCTTGCATGCGGCTCCGGCGACGAGGCCCGGGAGAAGACGGCGGAGAGTACTGAAGGCCGGATCGACCTGATCGTCCAAGGTGCGCACATCGTCACCATGGACGCGGCGGGAACGATCATCGAGAACGGCGCTGTCGCGATCGACGACGGTGTGATCGTGGCGATCGGTAGCGCCGCGGATATCGAGGCGGCGTATTCGGCGGCCGAGACGCTCGACGGTGGCAAACGGGTCGTCATGCCCGGACTCGTCAACGGTCATTCACATGCAGCGATGACGTTGCTGCGCGGCGTTGCAGACGATCTTGCGCTCATGGACTGGCTGCAGAACTACATCTTCCCCGCCGAGGTCGAGTTCGTGGATCCCGAATTCGTGCGTATCGGCACCGAGCTCGCGTGCTGGGAGATGATCCGCGGCGGCACCACGACGTTCGTCGACATGTACTACTACCCGGATACCATTGCCGAGGTTGTCGAGCGCTGCGGCATGCGCGCGCTGATCTCCGCGACGGTCATCGACCAGCGCAGTCCGGATGCCGAGAACGCCGGCGACTCCATCGCCAAGGGCAACGGTTTTATCGAGCGCTGGCAGGGCAAGAACTCGCGTATCACGCCCATATTCGGGCCGCACGCGAACTACACGCTGAACGCCGAACAACTCGCGGCAACCCGCGCTGCCGCGATGCAGTACGGGGTGCCGATCAGCATTCACGTGTCCGAATCGCCGTTCGAGGTGCAGTACGCCAAGGACACCTACGGCACGACCAGCATCGAGTTTTTCGAGTCCATCGGCTTCTTCGACGGCCCGACCATTGCCGCGCACGTCGTCTGGCCGACAGACAATGAAATCCCGATCCTGGCCGAGCGCCAGGTCGGTGTTATTCACAACCCGACGTCGAACATGAAGATTGCATCCGGTATTGCGCCGATTGCCAGGATGCTCGAGGCCGGTGTGCGTGTCGGTCTCGGCACGGACGGCGCGGCGAGCAACAACGACCTGGATATGTGGGAAGAGATGCGGCTCGCCTCGTTCCTGCAGAAGGTCGATCGCATGGACCCGGAAGTGCTGCCGGCGATGACGGTACTGGGTATGGCCACGCGCGGTGGCGCCACGGCGATCGGGCTGGGGGACACGACAGGTTCCCTGGAGGTCGGCAAGCGTGCCGACCTGATCCAGGTGGCTTTCGAGGACGTGCACCACATCCCGACCTTCGATGTGGTCTCGCATCTCGTCTTTGTCAGTGACGAACAGGACGTTGCGTCCGTCGTTGTTGACGGCAAGGTGCTCATGAAAGAACGGAAGATGCTCACGATCGACACCGATCGCGTGGCATCCGAAGCAACCGCGCTCGCCGCGCGGATCAAGGCCGCACTGGCCGAACGCAACAGCTCACGCTGATGTCAACTCAGAAGAACAACCAGGGAGAACGCATATGACCATTGAAAGCATTCTGGTACTGCTCGTTATCGGGGCGATCGCCGGCTGGCTCGCGGGCAAGCTCATCAAGGGCGGAGGTTTCGGCCTGGCCGGAAATATCGTGGTTGGCATCATCGGCGCAATCATCGGCCAGTTCGTTTTCGGTCTGCTGGGTGTCAGCGCCGGCGGACTTCTCGGCACGATCGTCATGGCAACCGTAGGTGCGGCGATCCTGCTGTTCATCGTGGGGCTCGTCAAAAAATAGAAGAAGGAGGCACTCATGGGAAGGAATATCCTGGCCGGCGTCGTCGGCGTAGTGGTTGCAGGCGTGCTCGTCTGGTTGGTTGAAATGGCAGGCCACGCCGTCTACCCGCCACCTGAGGGCCTTAATTTCGCCGACGCGGACGCAATGCGCGAATACATCGACGGGCTTCCGGTCGGCGCACTGCTGTTCGTCATCGCCGCGTGGTTTATCGGCACAGCCGGCGGCACGTGCGCTGCTTGTGCGATCGGCACGATGTTGCCCAGGATCTTCGCGATCTTCATCGGCTGCCTGATGTTGGTCGCAACGGCCATGAATGTCATCATGATTCCGCACCCCAACTGGTTCATCGTCCTGGCTGTCATCGCGATTGCCGTCGGCGCATGGCTCGGCACGATGTGCAAGCGCACCACCGCGGACGACGCTGCATGACAGCCATCCAGGACCAGCTGCCCCACAACCATTGCTACGGGTGTGGGGCAGACAATCCTGCGGGCATGCAGATCAAGAGCCACTGGCAGGGTGACGAAACGGTGTGTACCTACACGCCGCGCCCGGAGCAATGTGCGGGCCCGGAGCAGTATCTTTACGGCGGCACGATTGCCAGCCTGATCGACTGCCACTGCGTCGGTACCGCGCTCTCCAACTACTACCGGCTGGCTGGCCGCGAACCTGGCGAGGGCGAGGAAATCTGGTGCGTCACCGCCAATCTCAACGTCGACTACATCGCGCCGACACCCATTGACCAGGACGTAACGCTGCGCGCCACGATCGAGGAGTGCGGTGAGAGAAAGACCCGGGTCCGGTGTCGCGTCTATTCGGGAGGGACGCAGACTGCCGAGGGCACGGTTGTCGCAGTGCGGGTTCCCGGCGACTGGAGAAACGCTTGAGGCTTTACAGGAAGCTCGAGCCGTAGTCCATCGGCGCCAGGCCGAAATGCGTCGCGAGGCTCTGGCCGATATCGGCGAACGTCTCGCGCCGGCCCAGTGACCCGGGCTCCACCATCTTGCCGTAGGCCAGCACCGGAATATGCTCACGCGTGTGATCGCTGCCGGGCCAGGTTGGGTCGCAGCCATGGTCCGCACACAACACCAGCAGGTCATCGTCCCGCATCAGCTCGAGTATCTCGGGCAGGCGCTTGTCGAAGTACTCCAGCGCCTCAGCGTAACCGTCGACGTCGCGCCGGTGGCCATACAACATGTCGAAGTCCACGAAGTTGGTGAAGATGATGGCGTTGTCGCCTTCGGTCCTGACCGCCTCGAGGGTTGCATCGAACAACGCCGCGTTGCCGCTGGCCTTGATCTTTTTCGTGATGCCCTGGTGCGCGTAGATATCGGCGATCTTGCCGATGCTGACGACCTCGCCCCCCTTCGCCACCAGCTTGTCGAGCACCGTGGGTGCGTGCGGCGGCGTGGTGAGGTCCCGTCGGTTACCCGTGCGGACATAGGTATCGGGACTGTCGCCCACGAACGGACGCGCAATGATGCGGCCGATGTTGTACTCGTCAACGAGCTCTCTCGCGATGTCGCATAGCTCGTAAAGCCGCTCGAGGCCGAATGCCTCTTCGTGGCAGGCGATCTGGAACACGCTGTCGGCCGATGTGTAGACGATGGGCTTGCCCGTGCGCACATGCTCATCACCGAGCTCGGCGATGATCGTCGTCCCGGACGCATGGCAGTTGCCGAGTACGCCGGGCAGGCCTGCACGCTCTACCAACTTGTCCAGGAGTTCGGGCGGGAACGTGTCGGTCTTGCCCGTGAAGTAGCCCCAGTCGAACAACACGGGTACGCCGGCGATTTCCCAGTGGCCGCTCGGCGTGTCCTTGCCGCTCGACATTTCGGCGGCGTGGCCATAGGCGCCGATGATCTCGACATCGGGGTCGGCGCCGGCCGCGAAATGCCCCGTGCTTTCGGCACCCGCGTGATACAGCCCCAGCTTCGCGAGGTTCGGCAATGCCAGCGGCTTGCCGGCTGCTGCCCGTACGCGGGCGATGTTGCCGAAGGTGTCGGCACCGACGTCACCGAACTTGTCGGCATCGGCCGTGGCGCCGATGCCGAAGGAATCCAGTACGAGAATAATTGCTCTGGCCATGGTTTCTTGGTGTCACTGCAGGCTGAAGAAAAAGCCCGCCAGCGATGCGTTCAACAGGTTGACCAGTGTACCTCCAATCACGGCCTTTAGACCAAGTCTTGCTATGTCGTGGCGCCTGGCAGGCACCACGGCACCCAATCCGCCGAGGAGGATAGCTATGGATGCCAGGTTGGAAAAGCCGCAGAGCGCAAATGTGACCACGAGCTGCGTGTATGGCGTGAGTGTGTCCTTGATCTCGATGAAACTGAGGTACGCCACGAACTCGTTGATCACGAGCTTCTGCCCGATCAAGCTGCCGGCCGGCGCGGCCTCCGCCCACGGTACGCCGAGCAGGAATGCGACCGGCGCGAAGAGCTTGCCGAGCAACCATTGCACCGTGAGGTCCTCGAAGCCGATGAGTCCGCCGAACAGGCCCAGCAGGCCGTTGACCAGGTAGATCAGGCCCACGAAAGCGATCAGCATCGCCCCGACGCTCAGGGCGACGTTCAAACCCGTCATCGCGCCGTTGCCGATGGCCTCGAAAATATTGACGGGCCGGTCTTCCTCGGCCACCTCCTCGGGTTCCGGCCGCTCGTCGTGCGGGACGGTTTCGGGCATCAGGATCTTGGCCATCATGAGGCCACCCGGCGCCGCCATGAAGCTCGCCGTGATCAGGTACTTGAGCTCCACGCCCAGCTCCGCGTAACCCATCATGACGGCGCCGGCAATGGTCGCGCAGCCGCCTGTCATCACGGCGAACAGTTCTGACTGCGTCATGTCCCTGAGATACGGACGTACCACGAGCGGCGCATCGGTGTGACCGACGAAGATATTCGATACGGCGGACACGGACTCTGCGTGACTCGTACCCAGCAACTTGTGCAGCCAGCCACCGAGCACGCCGACTACGCGTTGCATGATGCCGAGGTAGTAGAGCACCGACATGAGCGCTGCGAAAAACACGATGACGGGCAGGACGTTCAGCGCAACGGTGAAGCCGAGCGATTCCTCGTACTGCGTACCGAAGACGAACTGGATGCCGTATTTGCCCTGGTTGATGACGAACTGCACGCCTTTTACCACCCTGTCGAGCGCACTACCGCCCTGCGGTACGTAGAGCACGATGGCGGCTACCGCAGTCTGGATCGCGAGCGCGCCACCCACCGTGCGCAGGCTGATGGCGCGGCGGTCGGTCGACATCAGGTAGGCGACCCCGAGGATCGTTGCCGCGCCCACGAGGCTCATCACTATTTGCATTGCATTACTCCAGTTCGAGGTAGCGGCCCCTGACGGGCCCTCCTCCCTCGTGGTCTTGGCCTGTATCGCGCCAGCCTCTGCGCAGGTAGAACGCGTAAGCCGGTGTCTTGGGATCCGTGCGCAGGCGCACCGGCCCGGGAGCCAGGCTTCGCAAGTGCTCGACCGCGGCATCGAGCAACTCTATGCCCATGCCATAGCCGGATTTCTCGGGGCGAACGAACAGTGCCCTGATCTCCCGCGTGGCCGGCGTCGCCAGTGAAAAACCTTCGACCCGGCCATCCCACGTCGCGCACCAGCCGGCCAGCTCGCCGGTTCGCAGTTGCTGCGCGACCCACTCGCGCGTGATCCCGCGTTCCCGCAGGTCATCTTCGCTCATGCGGTTGTGGGTCACGGACGTTCGGACCTCGAAAACGGCGTCCATGTCATCCACGCTCATCGGTCGAACCAGGTGGACGACCGGACGGTGGCCGATGTACGAATCGATGCCGCTTAGTTCGGGACCGACCGAAACGAATCGCCACCCCAGCGCAGTACAGGCATCTCTGTCCCAGGGACCGTCACCATAGTAGGTCACAGACTCGAAATCCTTGCCCAGCTGGGAAAGCGCGATGCGCATGATCGCCGTCCGTTCATAGTGATCATTGGCCGTCGCCAGCGGGATGTCGGCGTAGTCGAAACCGGCTGACTGGAGCTTCAGCTCGGCACTCTCGCGCCAGCCGCCTGTCGCGATAGCGACGGCATGCGTAGCGGACTGGCGCAGCTTGTTGAGCAGCTTCTTCGCCCCCGGCACCTCGGCGAAAGGCCCGGCTCCCTCGATATGACTCCGCAGCCGATCGACGAAGCGAGCCCTGATCTCGTCCATCGGCTCGGTGGCCTGGGGAATATCGTTATCCGCGAATATCTGCGACAGGATGCCCGTGTCCGTAACGTAGTCATACGCGTGCAACGACGCACGAAACCGGACAGGACCCAGCACGTCGTTGACCGCAGCACGGTAGAGCTCGTCATCGACGGTTGCCGACTGCAAGAGCGTACCGTCGATGTCGAAGATTATGGCGTTCATCCAGTGGCAAGATACCGGAAAACGATCGGTCCGTAATCCATATAGCCGACAGGTCGCCGCTTTCGCGACCCGGCCACCAGCGGACTGGCGGTGCTACCTGAACTCCTCCCTGATCACGAGCAGCTTCTTCGTGGTGCTCAGATCCGCGACCTTCCGGATATCGACCGTCAATCCGCGAGTCTTGCCGAAGCGCCTGCCATTGACGAACTGCTCGATGTATTTCTTTCTCAACGTACTGTTTGCGATCAGGTGCTCTGCCCGATCCGGGAAGTAGAACGTTGTTGTGAATTTCCCGCGATAAATACTCACCCAGCAGACCGTCTTGCTCTTCTTGGTGATCTTGTACAACCAGCTCTTGCCGTCGTTGTAATACCGCCATTCGCCGTAGTAGCTGGGGTAGTTGCTCTCCAGAAACGCAAAAAAACCGTCCCATGCATCCTTCGCGTCGCCCAGATAGCGCCTCAGTATTTTGTCGTCCGGATACTCAGTCTTGTCTTTCAAGCACGGCTCTTCCACAGGACACTCCTAATATGCGGGTACTACCGACTATACCGAAACATTGCGGCCCAACCGTGGCTGACGAAAACAGACGCCGCACTGAATGCTTTTCCCTGGCGAGGAAAAAGAAAACAATCGAACTGGTAAAAGGAACTACGGCGACATAAGACCAGTGATCAAGGTGTTTCATCTGAGGTCTGGAAGGTCCTTATGAAAGTCCGCTTGGGGAGCAACGAAAATTATGGCCTGATCCTGGCGACCGTCATCTTCTTGCCAGAAGCTGTCGGTCAGCGACCCTCACGACTTGACTCCGTCACTTTCTGTGGTTTCGGCCGCTTAACCTTGTCACTTGTCGTCGTAACTTATTGATAGGCTATCCTCAGAATACGGCCAACACTTGCCGCTCACGAATGGCCGCTTTCGGCGAATGGCGAGGTCGGCTATACCCTCAATACCAGCCGCTCAAATGGCTGCTTTCGGGGTATCATTGAGTTCCGCTAGTGACCCAAA
>CAVOSO010000009.1:0-187788 GCA_963698895.1 uncultured Gammaproteobacteria bacterium
GTCGCTGTGCTCGGCGTCGCAGTATTCATGCTGCACACCAACAGCCCTATCGAAGCGCTATCCGGTGACGTCCGCGATGCCAACGTTCAGGTTGCAGCGGTCGACGATTCGACCAGCGCGGCTACGGCGACTTCGTCTTTCAACCGCTTCGGTCCCGAGCCGGCACCGTACGTTGCTGATGAGTCGGTCGTTATCGACCACGCGACCGTCAATACGACATTTGCGACGCCTGTTGCGCAGAACAGGCGCAATGTTGCAGGGACCGCCGTCGAAAGGACAGCCGAACAGGCAGCACGCGAGCAGCGTACCGCCCACTCCAAGATGAGTGGTCCGGTCGCGGCACTCGCACGGGCAGGTGGGCAGAAACCAGCCGACCTGATCGTCAGCTATGACGAGCATCCCGAGCTGTTCGAGGACGGCCGTATCGAAAGTCTTGGCGGCGAGATCATCAGGCACTACGAAGTCCTGAAGCTGCTCGCGGTTCGCTTGCCTGCCGATTCACTCGTTGAGTTTGCCATTGACGAAAAGGTCGATCGCGTATCGCTGGATGACACGATCGTCGCGACATCCGTTGCTTCGACGAAGGCGGCGAAAGCACCCAAGTACCCGTCGAACAATGCATCGTTCAGCGGCAGCAATATCGGAGTCGCGATTCTCGATTCGGGCGTCGCCAAGCACACCGACATGGCAACCGACATTCTCCAGTACAGTTTCCTGGACGGTGCATACCCGCAGCCGGAGATAATCGGCGACGCGGTATCAAGCTACAACAACAGCTCGCGCATCGATGGCTACGGCCATGGCACACACGTTGCCGGCATTGTCGCCGGCAGTGGCAAGGGCAATGGCGGCCGTTTCAAGGGCCCCGCAAGTGGCAGTAAAGTCCTTTCCCTGCAGGTCCTGGACGGCAGCGGACAGGGCAGCATGTCCGACGTCATGGCAGCCATCGACTGGTTGTTGCAGTACGGCTCCTACTTCGATGTGCGCGTCGCAAACCTGTCGCTGGGCAAGCCCATTTCGGAATCCAATACGACGGATCCGCTCGTGCTTGCGGTCGAGAGACTCTGGGACGACGGCGTTGTTGTCGTCGTTGCCGCCGGTAACTACGGGCGCTTTGGGTATTTCTCGACCACGAGTCCTGGCAACTCTCGCAAGATCATTACTGTTGGGTCGCTGACCGACAACAACACGGGCGATAACTACGACGATGACTACGTATCGACGTATTCGTCACGCGGCCCGACTGCCGGCGATCATGTTTCCAAGCCTGACCTGGTCGCGCCGGGTAACCGGCTGGTCTCGGCAGCTCCAAAGGAGGCGTATCTCGCCAAGCTGCTTCCGGAACTGGTCGTAACATGTCCTGAAGATAACAAGTGCTCAGACAACTACATGAGGATGTCGGGGACGAGCATGGCGGCGCCCATGGTTGCGGCCACGGCGGCCCTGATGCTGGAGAAGGATCCGACGTTGTCGCCGGCGACGGTCAAGGCGCGTCTTATGCGCTCGGCACAAAAGCTCGACGCATCGCCTGTGGTTGGCGGCGCCGGCCTGTTGGACATCGAAGCGGCGCTGAATGAGACCGGCGTTGTCGTCGGCGAAGCATTGTCACCGTTGCTGGTTTACGACGCGGAAACCGGCGGTACCCTCATGGAAGACACGTCCGACCTCTGGGGCGGTGACATCTGGGGTGCGGGTTACATGTGGACGGACGGCAATGTTTCGGCCAACGGGGCGCTCTGGACCGACGGTGGCGTGAGCGCCAACGGGTTCATCTGGACCGACGGCGGGGTGAACGCCAATGGCTACATCTGGACGGACGGCTTCTATCTGGGCCAACGGCTACCTCTGGACCGACGGCGGCATCGCGGCGTTCGGTTATCTCTGGACCGACGGCGGGGTCAATGCCAACGGCTATATCTGGACGGACGGCGGCGTTGGCGCGAATGGCTACCTTTGGACCGATGGAGTGCGCAGCCTGACACTGTTCGACCTGGACAGCGCGAACCCAAGCCTCAACGACGATGAGCAGCCAACGGACGACGCCGGCTGATCAGTCGTCCGGCGAGACCACGCCGATGTAGGGCAGGGTTCTGTTCTGCTCGGCGTAGTCGAGTCCGTAGCCAACCACCCATTCATCGCCGATATCGAAGCCGAGGTAGTCGACTTGACGTCTACCTCGGCGCTTCTCGGCTTTGCGCACCAGGGCGCAGGTCCGCACGGAAGCGGGCCGGTGCGATTCCAGCATACCGATCAGGTATTTCAGCGTGTGACCGGTATCGACGATGTCTTCGACGATCAGCACGTGCTTGCCCTCGATATTCCCACGCACGTCCATCACAAGGCGCACAGCGCCCGTCGAGCGACTGCCACTGCCGTAACTTGAAACGGCAATGAATTCGATGGTGCGTGGAATCGTGAGGCGGCGCGACAGGTCAGCGAGGAAAATAAACGACCCCTTGAGGACACCCACCAGGACGAGCTCATCGTTCTCGTCGTAGTCGGCAGAAATCTGTTCGGCCAGTTCCAGGACGCGGCTCTGGATTTCCTCTTCGCTAATCAGTACAACAGGCATGTTCATGGGAATCGAGAATAGGGTATGAAACGCTCGATCGCAATTGCCGGCAACATGGGGACAGGCAAGTCGACGCTGGTCGAGTTCCTGCTCACGCACCTACGGCGTCGCCCCATTCTACGAACCCAACGACGAGAATCCCTACCTCGCGGACTTCTACAAGGACATGAAGCGCTGGGCGTTCCAGTCGCAACTCTATTTCCTGTCCAACAAATTCCGTCTCCACCAGGAGCTCGACCGGCAGTCGGGCGTCGTTGCACTGGATCGGACCATTTTCGAAGACGCCGAGATATTCGCCACGGCATTGCACCAGATGCGCAAGATCTCGAGGCGCGACTGGCAGACGTACCGGGGATTCTACGAGGCCATTCTTGACGCGATTCGTCCGCCCGACCTGATGATCTACCTGCGCTGCTCGATGCGCACCCTGCGGCAGCGCATCAGGCTCCGTGGACGCCGGATGGAGCAGGACGTCCCGCTTGCCTACCTCAAGCGGCTGGAGCGCCTGTACGAGGACTGGATTGCGTCCTACGACCTGAGCGAGGTCCTGGTGCTGGAGACGGACGATCTCGACTACATCCACGACCTCGTGCACCGGCTGGATGTCATGGAGCGCATCGAATCCGTCCTGCCCGAGGAAATCGGCCGGCCAGGTTGCTAGGGCACATCCGATGCATATGTAGAATTCCCTATTGCGGTTCGTAATGCGAATCATTATCATTTCTTCCACAGTCTAGGAAGTGTCGGAAAAATCCAACATTTATAGGAAGTTATGGAAATCAACGGCAGCACGCTGGCGACCCTGAAACGAGGCCAGAAGGGCATTATCCGGGCAATCAACGCCGCAGACCCCCAGGTCCAGCGGCTCATGGTGCTGGGCCTTGTCGAGGGCACGGAAGTGCAGCACGCGAGTTCGGCGATCGGCGGCGATCCGATGGAGTTTCGCCTTTTCGGTTGTGGCATTTCCCTGCGCCAGGAGCATGCACGCCATTTCCAGGTAGCGCCTGTAGGGGCTGGTGACTAGTCCCAACGAAATCCGCGTTCCCGCCAATGAGATAACCGTCGCCAAGCGCATCGATGCGAGCATAGCGGTTGTCGGCAATCCCAATTCCGGAAAAAGCACACTCTTCAATCGCCTGACCGGGCTCAAACAGCGTATCGGCAATTACCCCGGCGTCACCGTTGAACGGCATATCGGTGTGCTCAAGTATGAGAACCAGGCGGTCGAACTTGTCGATTTGCCGGGTACGCATTCACTCAGTGCCCACTCGCTGGAAGAACACATCGCGGTCGACGTGATCTTCGGGCGGATGGAGGGTACGCGGACGCCCGACGGCATCCTGGCCGTGCTCGATGCCACAAATCTCTACCAGGGCCTGTTCCTGGTGCAGCAACTCGTGGAGCTCGGCCTGCCGACCGTGGTTGCGCTGACCATGACGGACGCTGCCGAGAAAGGCGGCATCCAGGTCGACACGGCGGAACTCAGCGCACTGCTGGGCGTGCCGGTCTACCCGGTTGTCGCCACAACCGGGGCGGGCCTCGACATGCTGCGTCGCGCCCTGGTCGGGATCAAAGACATTACGCCCCCACGCCGCGTGCGCATCTGGCCGGAACTCGCGGCGGCCGCCGAACGGCTCGCCGAGGATTCGCGCGAGCCCTTGCGTTTCGCCGAGCTCGAACGCCTCCTGATCGACGGACCGACGGCATCGAACCGGGACATTCTGGGTAAACTGAGCGATGCGGCCCGAGCCCGGATCGAGACCGAGCGCGCGGCGCTGTTCGAGGGCGAGCCGCCCATCGCCCGGGACGCGCGTATCCGTTACACCTGGGTTCGGAGCGTGCTCGACAAGGTCCAGAAGTCCGCGCCGGCATTCGTCACCTGGCGCTCCCGGGTAACGGATTTCCTGAACCTCCCGGTGCCGGGCACCATCGGCCTGTTCGTCGTCATGGCCATCGTGTTCCAGGCGGTATTCGCCTGGGCGACGCCTATCATGGACGCGATCGATGCGTCGTCGTCGGCGTTGAGCGGCTGCCGTCTTCCAGCGACTCGGCGATAACGCGTTCTCCAGCCTCATCGCCGACGGCGTCATCGCCGGTGTGGGCAGCGTCGTCATATTTCTGCCGCAGATCATCATCCTGTTTCTCTTCATCATCCTGCTCGAAGATTCAGGCTACCTGGCGCGAGCGGCCTACCTGATGGACCGGGCCATGCGCTCCGTGGGTCTCTCGGGCCAGTCGATCATCCCGATGATCTCGAGTTTCGCCTGCGCCGTTCCCGGCATCATGGCGACCCGCGTCATTCCCAATCGGCGCGACCGCATCGCGACGATTATGGCGGCGCCGTTCATGACCTGTTCCGCGCGCTTGCCCGTGTACGCACTGCTGATCGCCGCGTTCGTGCCCGCGACCAAGGTCGGTTTCCTGAATCTGCAGGGCCTCGTCCTGCTTAGGCCTGTACCTGTTCGGCATCGCGATGGGCGTCCTGACGGCGCTGATCATGCGCAAGACGGCATTGCGCGGGCCCAAACCGCCGTTTGCGCTGATGTTGCCGGAATTTCGCCGTCCCAACCTGCAGACCGTCGCGATTCAATTGCTCGGCCGCGCGAAGGTGTTCCTGAAGCGAGCCGGCACGGTGATCTTCGCGGTTGCCGTGATTGTCTGGGCGCTGGCCTATTTCCCGCGGGCAAACGATATTCCCGCCGACCTGGATGCCAACACCGCGGCCGCCCTGCAGATGGAGCAAAGCTGGCTCGGCAGGGCCGGCAAGGTCGTGGAACCCGTGTTCGAGCCCCTGGGCTGGGACTGGCGGGTGTCCTCCGCGGTCATCGCCGGGTTCCCTGCGCGTGAAGTCGTTATCGCCGTCCTGGGTACGGTCTACGCGGTCGGCGACGATGCCGATGAAGGTACGCTGAGCGGCAGGCTCAAGTCCGCAACGCGGCCCGACGGCTCGAAAGTATTTACGCTGCCGATGGTGATCGGCTTGCTGATCTTCTACGCCTGCTGCCTGCAGTGTGCGGCAACGCTCGCGATTATTCGGCGTGAGACCAATTCCTGGCGTTGGCCGATCTTTGCCTGGGCGTACATGACGACCATCGGCTATCTTGGTGCGCTGGTCGCGTTCCAGCTTGGCAGCGCCTAGAGCGCGCAGAGTTTCCGTGCGGCGTCTTCGAGCGTCGCATCGTCCTTTGCAAAGCAGAATCGCAGGCGAGTTCCTGTGAAGGGTGTTTCGCAGAACACCGACAGAGGGATTGACGCAACGCCGATTTCCCGCGTCCATTGCTTTGCCAGGGACGCATCGACTGTGTCGCTGATATCACTGTAATCCAGTATCTGGAAGAACGTGCTGCGCGCGGGACGCAACTTGAACCTTGAGTTCGCGAGTAGCTTGCAGAAGTGGTCGCGCTTTTGCTGGTAGAACGCAGGCAAGTCTTCGTAGAAGGCGGGATCGCTCACGAGGAAATCCGCGACGCCGTGTTGCATCGGCGTGCTGACAGAGAACGTCGTGAACTGATGTACCTTGCGAAATTCGTTGCTGAGGTGTGCGGGCGCGGCACAGTAGCCGAGCTTCCAGCCGGTCGCGTGAAAGGTCTTGCCAAATGAGCAGACGACCATCGAGCGCTCCCAGAGTTCGTCGTGACTTGCCAGGCTCCGATGCGGCTCTCCGTCGAAGACAATGTGCTCGTAGACTTCGTCCGACAACAGGTAGCAGTCTGTCTCGCGAACCAGCTCCGCGAGCCTGTCGAGGTCGCCCTGGGAGAGAGTCGCGCCGGTCGGGTTGTGTGGAAAATTGAGAACGATCAAGCGCGTCTTGTTGTTGAGCGTGTCGCCGATACGTTGCCAGTCCGGGTGAAAGTCGTGACCGTTCTCATCGATCATGAGCGGCACGCGACGCGTGATGCCGCCGGCCAGGTTGATCGCCGGTTCGTAGGAATCGTAGGCGGGGTCGAGGATGATCACTTCATCGCCGCTGCGCACGATCGCCGTGATGGCGCTGAACAGACCTTCCGTCGCGCCGGTGCACACGGTGATTTCCGATTCGGGATCCAGTTCACGCCCCTGCATCCTATGTGTCTTCGCGGCAATCGCTTCGCGCAATGCAGGCAGGCCCGGCATCGGGGCGTACTGGTTGGCGCCGTTTTGCAGGTGCCAGTTGATGCGCTCGATGAGCGCTACGGGCGGTTCGAAGCTGGGAAATCCCTGTGACAGATTGATGGCGCCGGTCTCGGTCGCGAGGTGACTCATCACGGTAAAGATCGTGGTACCGACGTCAGGTAGCTTGCTCGAAATCGTCTTTTCCATGCTGCAAGTCTATCGTTTTATCCGCAGTCATCGTCCTCGGCAAGAAATGCCCGGATTGCGTCATCGGGCTCGCCCGCGGCCGGGCTCCCCGCATCGAAGACCACCCGCCAGTGGCCATCGTCGTTGAGGCGCCAGATCGAATTGAACGTGCCCCAGCTTTCGACCAAGTTGCCGTCGGCGTCGACAGAGCGTACCAGGTAGGGGCCGCGCGACAGGGCCAGCGTGCCATTCTCGAGTACCTCGACGATTTGCGGTCGCCAGGTGATACTCGGGCCGTCGGCAGCGAAAAACACCGACCAGCCTGCCGCGATGTCATCCGGGCCTCGGAGCACACCGGATGCGACAAAGCGGGCGTCGGCGTCGATATGAGCCTGAAACGCCGTGATGTCCTGTTGTTCCACGGATTTGCTGAAGCCGATTTCCCGGCAGCGAACGTCATCGGCCAGGTCGGCACCGGCGACAGCGCCGTATAGACCGGCCAGACAGGCAATGGCAAGGCGGTACATGTCCGTCATAGTAGCTTGAATGGTGGTCCGCCGAGAAGCCGGTTCGGCCCAATTGAAGCCCCCGAATACATGCTGTAAGATGCGCGTCCCGCGGTCGGGGCGTGGCGCAGCCTGGTAGCGCACTTCGTTCGGGACGAAGGGGTCGGAGGTTCAAATCCTCTCGCCCCGACCATTTCATTTTCTAGCGCGTCTCGAAGATACATTCTTCGAGTTCTTTCTCCGGCACTTCATCCAGCCACTCGGGCTTCCTGAAGTTGCGCTTTATCCCCCTGGCAAGCTTGCCGATCTGCATACCATCGACCACGCGGTGATCGAAGGTTCCGGTCAGGGGCAGAATCGTACGGATCACGATTTCGCCGTTCCTGACGACAGGTTTCTCCTCGATCTTGCCAAGGACGATAACGCAGGGCACCTTCGCGGCCGGCATCAACGCCGTCATGCCCGTATTCAGGCCAAAGTTGCCAATGTCGGATACGACAAACGAACCGAAGCTGTGCGCTGACAGGCCAAGCGCCCTGATCTCGACACCCATGTCGACCGTGATCCACTTGAGCAGCAGAAAGAGGGGGCGGCGCAATGGCCAGGGGATCCGGTTGAGCATGTACTTGTTCTTTGCCGCCTTGATCTCGGAACCGGCCCGGCTCCTGGCGGCCTTCGCACGAATCTCATCGGCGATGTCGGTAACCTTGCGGGCATGGGCATCGCGGATGATCGCGGGCGTGACACCGGAGTCACCGCCGACCTGGACCGGCACCATTACGTCCATGTGCTCACGGCCGACGATGGCGCCACGCCGGATGAAGCAGTTCATCTCCGGTGCATCGAATGCGATGGCGCGTGCCAGTACCGCAGTCGTCAGGTGCACCATCGTGAGTTTCACGCCTTCCTCGCGCTTGCGATCGAGGAACCGCTTGGCTTCGGTGACGTCGATGTCGAGGGTGCCGTAGACACGCGAGTCAGTCGGCGTGGTGTAGATAGTCGCGGCAGTAACCCGCCAGGGCGTATTGAAGCGGTCCATCAGTCGTCGCCCACGCTCAGGATCGCCGCTGGATGGCGAAGGCAGCCAGCGACATCAGCGCGTCGCGATACGTTGACTTCGGTATGCAGTCGATAACGGCGATTGCCGCGTCTGCGGCTTCACGCGCCTTGGTGGTCGTATAGTCCAGCGCGCCGGTTGCGTGGATGATTTCCTGGATCTCGGCCATTTGCGCGAGACCGCCCTCGACCACGGCTTTGCGTATCAGCTTGCGCTGCGCGTCGGTGCCGGCTCGCATCGCGTAGATCAGCGGCAAGGTGGCCTTGCCTTCCGCGAGGTCGTCACCGAGGTTCTTGCCCAGTTCATCGGCCGATGCGCTGTAGTCCAGTGCATCGTCGATGAGTTGGAACGCGGTACCGAGATGCTGCCCATACTTGATCATCGCTGCTTCATCGCCGGGATCGCGGTTGGCGAGAACGGCGGCGATCTGCGCGCCGGCTTCAAACAGGCGGGCCGTCTTGCGATAAATGACCTGCTGGTAGTCGTCCTCGCTGGTGTCGGGGTCGTGCACGTTCATGAGTTGCATGACCTCGCCGGCGGCAATCGTATTGGTCGCATCGGCGAGAATCTGCATGATGCGCATGTCGCCGATGTCCACCATCATCTGGAACGAGCGCGAGTACAGGAAATCGCCGACCAGGACACTCGCCTGGTTGCCGAAAACCGTATTGGCCGAATCCTGGCCGCGGCGCCGATCAGATCCATCGACGACATCGTCGTGGAGCAGGGTGGCCGTGTGGATAAACTCGATAATGGTCGCGGCGCGAATGTGCTGGTCGCCCCCGTAGCCCATGGCACGGGCGGCGAGCAGCACGATCAGCGGGCGCAGGCGCTTGCCGCCGCTCATGACGATGTACTCGGATACCTGCGAGACGAGCGGGACGTCGGTTTCCAGGCTCGAGGAGATCAGCCGGTTGACGGCGTGCATGTCGTCCTCGGCGAGCGCCGCGACGTCGTCGAAGTTCACAGAATCGGGTGATTTTTCGGCCACTTGCATAAGTTTCGTGATAATGCCTGAATGCCGTGCGCTTGGCGATACCGGGGTCATATTCGGCGTATGGACTGGTGAGATTGCAAGCCGTTGAAAAGCGGCGGGATTTCAGTCGCCCGTAACGTTGACCCGGGGCGGCGGAATCTATAGAATTCCGGCTCTTTCGTGGCGCCTGCCAGTTCTTCCCTTGCACGGATGTAATGGCGTCAAAAAAACATCTTATTTCTCAGTAAGTTGCGAGACTCGCGCCTTACGTATTGGAGCAAACATAATGTATGCGGTTTTTCGCAGCGGCGGCAAACAGTATCGTGCCGCAAAAGGTGACGTTCTGCGTCTCGAGAAAATCGAGGCGGATGAGGGTGCCACGATCAAATTCGACGAGGTTCTCCTCGTTGGCGAAGGCAGCGACGTCAAGGTCGGCACGCCGTTGCTGTCTGGCAGCACGGTAAGCGGCACGGTCATACGCCAGGGCAAGAGCCGCAAGGTTCCGGTCGTGAAGTTCAAACGTCGCCAGAACTACCTGCGCCAGGGCACGCATCGCCAGTTCTTCACCGAGGTGGAGATCACCGGCATTACGGGCGGCTCCGCCAGTAAGGCAGCACCGAAGCAGGCCGAAGCGGCAGACGACAAGCCGGCGACGAAGAAGCCAGCCGCCAAGAAGCCAGCGGCCAAGAAGACGGCTGCGAAGAAGACGGCGACGAAAAAGCCCGCGGCCAAGAAGAAGGCAGCGAAGAAGCCGGCAGCCAAGAAGAAGGCTGACTAGGGCAGTTGGATTAACGAAGCTCGGGCGTGACCCCGGGTGATGAACACAACAGGTACGGTACAGTGGCACATAAAAAAGCAGGCGGTAGTAGTAAGAACGGTCGCGATTCGGAGAGTAAACGCCTAGGCGTCAAGATCTACGGCGGCCAGAAAGTCGTGGCAGGCAACATCATCGTTCGCCAGCGTGGCACCCGTTTTCATGCCGGCACCAATGTTGGCCTCGGTCGCGACCACACGTTGTTTGCCAAGAAGGACGGACACGTGAAGTTCGAAAAGAAAGGCCCGAAGATGCGGCAGTTCGTGAGCGTCGTAGACGCCTGATGCAGACCGTAGAAGCGGGGACATGCTTCGCGTGTCCCCGATCGGCAGGGATATGTGCCGGGCGCTACAAGCACGACGGCAAGCACGCATCCCCGCATCACAGAGCCCCCAAAAACCCCGCATCCGCGGGGTTTTTCGTACTAGAGTTACCGCAATGAAATTCGTCGACGAAGCAACAATACACGTTCAAGCGGGCAATGGCGGCAACGGTGCCCTGAGCTTTCGTCGCGAAAAATACATTGCCAAGGGCGGCCCGGATGGCGGTGACGGCGGGCATGGCGGAAGTGTCTACCTGGTGGCCGATCCGTCGCTCAATACGCTGGCCGACTTTCGCGTTGCCCGCCGGTTCAAGGCCGAAGTCGGGCAAGGTGGCGCCGGTCGCAACATGACGGGCAGGTCGGGTGACGATCTCGAGGTTCACGTACCGCAGGGCACAGTGGTTCATGACGTCGATACCGGCGAGCTGATCTGCGACCTGACCGAGACAGGGCAGCGCCAGATGGTGGCGGAAGGCGGTCGCGGCGGACTGGGCAACACGCGCTTCAAAAGCAGCACAAACCGGGCGCCCCGCAAGACAACCCCGGGAACGCCGGGCGAGGTGCGCCACCTGAAACTCGAACTCAAGGTACTGGCAGACGTCGGTCTGCTCGGTATGCCGAATGCCGGTAAGTCGACACTGATCTCGGCCATGTCCGCCGCCAAACCGCGCATCGCAGACTACCCGTTCACGACATTGTATCCGAATCTCGGCGTGGTCCGTGTAGGGAGCCTGCAGAGCTTCGTGATGGCCGATATTCCCGGTCTGATCGAAGGGGCGTCAGAAGGCGCCGGGCTCGGCATACAGTTCCTCAGGCACCTGCAGCGCACACGCCTGCTGTTGCATCTCGTCGATATAGCGCCGATGGATCCCGATATCGAACCGGCCCGGGAAGTCCAGGCGGTCGCGCGGGAACTCGAGCAATTCTCAAGTGAGCTGGCTGAGAAGCCGCGCTGGCTGGTGATCAACAAGATCGACCTGCTCGCCGATGACGATCTAGCCGTCGCGCGCGAGATGCTGCTCGAGGCGCTTGCATGGGACGGCCCGGTATTCGAGGTGAGCGCGGCGACAGGCGCGGGCACCGAGGCCCTGGGGCACGCGGTGATGCAGGCGCTCGAGGAGTTTGCAGAAGAGTTGGAAGCCGAAGCGGACGTAGTACCTTAAGGGTACTAGGCAGAGAGTGCCTTGATCCGGGTGTTCAGGCGGCTTTTATGACGCGCGGCCTTGTTCTTGGTAACAATGCCTTTGTTGATCATGCTGTCGATAACCGGCACAGCATCCTTGTAGGCTGCTACTGCTGCATCCTTGTCGCCGGCATCACATGCGTTGACGACGCTCTTGATCTTGGTACGCATCTTGGAACGCAGGCCCATGTTGTGCTTGCGAGTCTTTTCCGCCTGACGTGCGCGCTTCCTGGCTGATTTGATGTTTGCCACTGGTTTAAACCGTGTTCCGATGTCAAAGAGCCGCGTATTATTCGCGCCCGGGGAGGCGTTGTCAATCACATTCGCGGACCCTGTTTTGGGCTAAACTCACGGGCTCATGAAACCGAAAAAACCTATGTCCGGCTTGAAGTTAGCGCTGAAGACGTCTGTCGTCAGCGGTATGACCCTGTTGTCGCGAATACTGGGCCTGGTGCGGGATGTGGTATTTGCGCGGTTTTTCGGCGCCGGACTGCTCATGGATGCTTTTCTTGTCGCGCAGCGCATCCCGAATATGTTGCGTCGCTTTTTTGCCGAGGGTGCATTCTCGGCCGGTTTTGTGCCCGTCATGGCGCGCTACAAGGAGCGGCACGACCATGAGCAGGCCCGCGAGTACCTGGATGCCATGGCCGGCACGTTCGGCCTGGTGCTGTTTGGGGTCACGCTGGTCGGCGTCGTCGCCGCGCCTTTGCTGGTCCTGGTCGTCGCCCCGGGCTTCATCAGCGATGGCGGGGATTTCGATCTCGCGGCGCTCATGCTGCGCTTCACGTTTCCCTACCTGTTCTTCATATCCCTGACGGCGTTTGCCGGCGGTATCCTCAATACATACGGTCGCTTCGGTGTCCCGGCCTTTACGCCGGTACTGCTGAATGTCGTCCTGATCGGGGCTGCTATCTGGCTCGCGCCAATGCTCGAGCAACCGATCATGGCATTGGCCTATGCGGTGTTCGTCGCGGGCCTCGTACAGCTCTTGTTCCAGCTGCCGTTTCTCGCCAGGATCCGGGCGTTGCCGCGCCCGAAGTGGCGGCCACAACATGAGGGGGTGCGGCGAGCGTTCAAGTTGATGCTGCCGGCAATCTTCGGGTCCTCTGTCGCGCAGATCAACGTGCTCGTCAGCGGCATTATCGCGTCTTTGCTGCCGGTCGGCAGCATCAGCTACCTCTACTATTCGGACCGGCTGATGGAGTTCCCGCTGGGCCTCTTTGGCATTGCGCTGGCGACGGTAACGTTGCCGTACCTGTCGCGTCTCTGGGCCAACGGGGATCGTGGCGAGTTCGCCCAGACGCTCGAGTGGTCAATGAAAATAGCCATGCTGATCGCCGTGCCTGCCGCTGTCGGGCTGGTGATGCTGGCCGCGCCGCTGGTTACCACGCTTTTTCATGGTGGCGAATTCGATCAGCGGTCCGTGGATATGACGGTTCTCGCGTTACAGGCTTACGCTTTCGGCCTCGTCGGTTTCTCATTCGTTAAAGTCCTTGCGCCGGCATTCTTCGCCCGCGAGGACACACGCACGCCGGTTCGTGTCGGCATCGTCGCGTTGTGCGTCAACCTCCTGCTGGGGGCATCGTCCGCCTGGTACCTCACGACCCGGGGTTTCGCCGGTCCGCACATGGGCCTGGCGGCGGCAACTTCGGTTGCGGCCATTCTCAATGCCGGGTTGTTGTATCGCGGCCTTCACAAGGCCGGGGTCATCCGCCATGGGCCGGGGTGGGGAATCCTGCTTCTGCGGGTCGTCGTTGCCAATGGCGCGATGATCGCGGTGTTGCTCGCGCTGCATCGCTCTGTAGGCTGGTGGACTGCCGCGTCGTTGGTGGACCGGGTCGGCTGGCTGTCGATTACGGTGTGCGCCGGCGCCGGCATGTATTTCGTGTCGCTGGTCGTTCTTGGGCTGCGGCCAGCACAGTTTCGCATGAGGCACGACTGACATGCGCCTCGTGCGTCATCTCCCGGACCTTCCTTGCGAGCGGCTTGCGAACGGCAGTGTCGTCACCATCGGTGCATTCGATGGCATTCACCTCGGTCATCGCCAGTTGCTTCGCCGTGTCGTCGATGTTGCGCAGCAGTCCGGCAGGCCGGCGGTCGCCATGAGCTTCGAGCCGACGCCGAAGGAGTTCTTCGGTGGTGATCAGCCACCCGCGCGCCTCATGCGCTTTCGCGAGAAACTCGAGTCGCTCGAGGAACGCAAGATCGATATCTTCTTCTGCCCACGCTTTGGCGAGGCGATGCGCGACATTTCGGCGGACGCATTTATTCGACAGGTCCTCGTGCACGGCCTGAATGCACGGCACATCGTTATCGGTGACGACTTCAGATTCGCGCGTCGGCGCGAAGGATCGATCGAGGATCTGTTGCGTGTCGCACCGGTCCTTGACCTGGCGATTGAAAGAGTGCCGAGCATTCTCGTCGGCGATACCCGCGTCAGCAGCACGGCTATTCGTGAGGCCCTGGCGGCAGGCGACCTCGATCGGGCGACAGCGCTTCTGGGCCGGCCCTATCGCATGTCAGGGAAGATCGTACGCGGCCGACGGGTGGGCCGGTCTCTCGGCTACGCGACGGCCAACGTCGACCTCAGGCGCCGCCGCAGTGCCGTCATGGGTATCTATGCCGTGCGCGTGCATGGACTGCCCGAAGGTCCGGTCAACGGTGTGGCGAGCGTTGGTACTCGCCCGACATTCGACCTGACCAAGCCCCTGCTCGAAGTTCATTTGCTGGATTTCGACCGTGACATATACGGTGCATACATCCATGTCGACTTCATTCGACACCTGCGCGCTGAAGAGAAGTTCGATTCGGTGGAGGATCTGGTTGCGCAAATGAAGATTGACGAAGAGAATGCACGTTCAGCCCTGGATGCCACGAATGATTGAAGACAAGCCACCAACAAACACCCGATTCACCGCCTGGATGTCAGTGGCCGCACTCGTTGTGCTGGCCGACCAGGTCACCAAGTGGGCCATCGTCGAATGGGTCGCCCTCTACGAGCGCATTCCGCTCAATTCATTCATCAACCTGACGCACCAGCGGAACACCGGCGCCGCGTTCAGTTTCCTGGCGGATGCCGGCGGCTGGCAGAGGTGGTTCTTCGTGACGCTGGCCACGGGCGTCAGCGTCGCGATCGCCGTGTGGCTTTGGCGGATTCGTAACGAAGGGCCGGCTATTCTTGCGGCAGGACTGGCGCTGGTCCTTGGCGGGGCCGTCGGCAACCTGATCGACCGGGTTACGCTGGGTTACGTGACGGACTTCATCCAGGTGTGGTTTGGCGATTGGGCGTTTCCATCCTTCAACGTCGCGGATGCCGGGATATCCGTCGGCGCCGCGTTGTTGATTATCGACGCGATGTTCTACTCGGGCCGAAGCGCAAAGTAGTTCTACCGCGTACGTTCCCAGCAGTTGGTTTCGGGGCCCGATGTCCTGGCACCGCGACCGTCAATGGTAAACGTCAGGCACTTGGTTGCCTCGTTGCCGCCGAGCTGGTAGGTCGCCGTGGCGCTGAAATTGCTCGGGCTCGCCGCGGTGACATCGATAACATAAGACCCCGTGTCGGTCGTAAACGGATCCGCCGAAAAACCAAGCAGCGTCATATCCTGCGTGAACGTGTTGTTGTTCAGGTAGAACCGTTCCTGGTTGATCTTGATCTGTAGCAGGGCTGCCCTCGCTTCGTTACGTTTGGCGCGCGCCGAGAACTCCTGGTAGTTCGGAAAGGCGATGGCGGCCAGGATGCTCACGACGACCACGACGATCATCAGTTCGATCAGCGTGATGCCATGCATGTTCTTGCGTAGGTGCATTATTCAATCCCATCCTGTGTCCAAAGGGTCCTGATCGGGAAGTTCGGGAATCCCGGGTCGAAGCATTCTACACCGACACAGCCAACGGGCGGCGGCTTGCATTCGTCGCCCGTGCAGTTCGGATCCGCCGGGCTCGGGAAGAAGAACGTCGGGCGTGGCGCAATACCACCCTGCTCAAGGTCCATGACGCGAGCGTCGTCGGCAGCCTCAGGTGTTGGTGGCACGTCTTCATGCGCATCCATGACAGGGTCACCATTGACGATGTCCATCCTGTACAGTCGATTGAGGCTGAGTCCAGCCTGGCACGGGTCCGATGAGTTGACCTGTGGCTCGAAAGTGACGAAATAAACGGAGTCATCAAAGGTTGCCGCGTCGGACAAGACCTTCTGGTTAGGCGGCAGCGTGAATTTCCAGCCGCTACCGTTTGCCGGTATTGCAGTACCGAACTGGCCGGCAACTTCCGTCAGGTCCGAGTTCCTGATGATCGGGTAGTTGTCGAACTCAGCCTGCGTCAATGTCTTGAAGACATCCGGATCGCGCACAGAATAGAGTCGATCGTTCGCAGAATTGTCGAGCGGATGTGCTCGGTAGCCAGAGCCGATGTTAATCGACAGATAACGCCGGTTCTGTCCCTTGTCGACAAACATCGCGACATCAGGGCTTGTGTAGAAGCGGCGGGTCTCCGACGCAGGTATAGGTGTGTTCAGGCCTTCGGCACCCAGCTGCGCAATTACCCCACCGGCAACCAGCCTGTCGGGCCTCTCGCCACGCGTAATATCAAAGCGCCAGATCTGGCCACCGAGATCGGCCGCATACATGCGATCGGCCGAGCCGTCGCCATTGAGGTCGAGGACGCGAATCCGCCCCGGAATGGAGCGGGTCATCGAGGGAAGTACCAGGTCTGCACCGGAATCACGACCGGCTCTCCAGATAACATCGCCCGTATCTAAGTCGAGCATGAAGATGCCGGCTCCCTCGAGGTCCGGTGCCGACGGGTGCTCGGGCGCGTCATGTGACGTGTCGTAGCCGCCACCGATAATCAGGACGGCGTCGAGGGCATTGGTCTGGGTGTTGCTGTCGACATTGACTCGTGTCGCTATCGGCGCAGACCATGACTGGCCGAGTTCGGGGAATGTCTGGACCCACTGCATTACCGGGCGAGCCGGGTTGGTGACGTCGATCATGTAATAGTTGTCACCGCCGCGACGCATACCGAATACGAGACGAACAAAATCTTCGTTCGGATCGATAATGCCATCGTTGTTCTTGTCGTAACTAACAGGAACGATGTCACCATCGATGCCATAGAGCTTGTAGTCGACGTTCTCGTTCTCATAGAGATCATACAAGTTGGCGAGCAGTTCCTTGGGGATAAAGGCCCACAGTTCCTCGCCAGTCTCGCCGTCAAGCGCATGCAGGTAACCATTGTTCGTTGCGTTGAACAGGATCACCTGGTTGTGGCCGCCAGTCTGGCCATAGACCACCGCAGCCGGCTGCGAGTGCAGGGTGTCGCCCATTGAGTAGCGGACGGTTGTATTCGGATCGCTGTCAATGTCCTTCACGTCGTAGCCGCGCGCCCAGTCGATGATGTCATTCATCGTGGGCTCGCCTGCTGCACCCGTGAGGCCCAGTTCGACGGGTGTCAACGAAGCAATATTGGCGTTCGAAAAATGGTTGCTCGGAGACGTGAGATCACCGAGTCCATGATTCGTATAGATTTTGCGGACGTTCGGGTGTGGCAGTACGTTTGCCGCGCCACCGCGATATACATCAGCGCCGTCGTTACCGGGGATGCGTGCCCAGAAGTTCTTGGAGTTATCCGCAAAATACCCGGTATCAGGATCGACAGCTGGATCGCCTTTGACATCCTGAATAAAGGTTGTGGACAAGTTGTACTTCTTCATGTTGCCCGGCCAGTGAACCTCGTCAGTGGCGCGGAACACGGAGACATACAAGTCGTTGAGGTGCTGTGTGCGGTTGAACGCATTCACTGCAACGGCAGGTGCCGTGAACGAAATATCGCGGTCAAAGATGTCCGTGACGATTTCGGTCAGGGCAGCCGTCAGGGACTTGACGTCCGAAGCGAGGAAATATTCGCCGCCGCCGCGAGTAGCTGTGTCCTTGAGGATTGGCAGGTCGACTGAAAAGCCAATCGTATAGGTCGTGACACTTTGCTTACCGGGCACACTGGTATTGATATCAACACGCTGCAGGTACTCGGCAATATCGTCGAGGCACACGCCATTCGCGTTCGGGTCGGCAGTGCCGCCGATGGTGTTGCAACTACCGCGACCAAAACCGGGCAAGTTCGGAACCCGGTTGTACGCGCCGGTATCCTGGGTTGGCTCGCCGTCAGTTAGCAATACGATAAAGTTCTTGGAGCACGCGAATTCCGCGGGCTGCTTGTAGTTGATTTCGTTCCTGTAAGTGTTCCAGGAGTCCAGTGCGTCCCTGTCCGTGCGGCTCGTGCCGCCGTAAACGCCGTCCATGCCGCGCCAGTACAGTGCCGCCTCGTACAGTGTCTCAGAGAGAGGTGTCCAGCCGCTGGCCGGTATATTGTCGACGACGCTGTTCGCCTGCGCGCGGTTGGCGTCGAGATCCTTGATGCCGTGGATGACGGGCCCGCCCTCATCAAAGTGGAAGCGCATGAAGCCCACGTTCACATCTTTGACCGTACCCAGTACGTTCTTGGTCACAGCCTTGACGATGTCCGTTCGGCTCATGCTCGAACCCGGCGGGTTGTGGTACCAGCTCAGGTAGTCGCTGTCGTACATGGTTACGATCTGGTGGGTCGGCGTGGCTCCCCAGCTCACCTCACGGCTTTCGCGATCCGTGTAGGGATCGACGTTGGTGCCGGCCCGTGCGTACGGCTCATCTTCCGGATTGGATCCGTAGCCATGTATGCCGGAGTCGGCCTTGCATTCCACGCCGTTGGAGTCGTTGTTCCTGTCTAGCTGGCGCCACTTCCATTTACCCTTACTGTTTCTCCGGTACTGGGCCATCGTGTCGGTGTACGAGCCGGCTGCCGCTATCTGGGTCTGGCCCTGTGCGCAAAGGAATGAGGATTTCCTGATCCGGTACGAACTACCGCACGACGGAATTGAGTTTCCGGTCGTCCAGTAGTAGTAGCTGTCATTGCAGCCAGCGCCCGTGTAGTCCCGGCCAGCGGTAAACGGTTCCTGGCTGGTCTCCACGGTCGTCATCGACCCGGATGAGTCGAGAATGAACAGGATGTTCGGTTTGGCAGCGTTGCTCGACGCTGGCGTCGACAACAATAGCTCAATATCGTCCGCCCATACGGGTGATCCGACAGTCAGTGCCAGTAGCAGTCCTGCACCAGCTGCCCAAGCGGTGCGTGTCCGGGACATATTCATGCCTCGTTCCTCTTTTGTATATCCGTGACCGATCGCTCGTCAGTCACAAAAAAATGTACCTAATTTGCGATCTGGATACTTTTTACGGTATTCGTCTCTATGTCGTAGGTCACCAGCGCATAGCTCCGTGCGTCGCGCTTCATGGTGACAAGATCCCTCCTGAAATCGGCGAACATCACTGTCTCTCCGTTCACCGAGAATGTTGTATTGGCGTCTAAATGCGCTCTTATGTAGTCCTCATCGCAGTCGTCGTCACATGGTCTGAATGTAACCATGCCGCTCGTATCGCCAGGCAACATGATATGCACAGGCGAGAGTTCCACGGCATGTATGAGCGTCTCGATCTGTGCAACAGCCGATTGCGAGAAGACGAGCAGTGCTGCAATGAATAGTGCTCGAACTGTCATTTTTCCAACTCCATGTCGATTCGACAGATACCAGGCTTTATTGTCGTGGTTCCGGGCATTCCATGCCCGGAACCACGCCTCATTTATTCGATCCCGTCCTGCGTCCAGAGCGTACGCACCGGATTATTGGCAAATCCCGGATCGAAGCACTCGACACCGATACAGCCGATCGGCGGCGGCATGCAGTCCGCGCCCGTGCAGGTCGGATCGTCGGGGCTCGGGAACAGGAACTGCGGTGTCGGCGCTATGCCGCCCTGGGCGAGCTGCGTGCGACGGGCCTCGTCTTCGCCACCGGTTGGCACGTTGCCGAGATCATCGACGATCGGATCGCCATTGATGATACTGACGCGCCACAGGAAGTTCGTTCCCTGCCCGACGTTACAGGCAGCAGCGCCAGCGGAATCCGGTGAGAAGCTCACAAAGAATACTTCGTTATTGAAGGTGACCGAGTCGGCCAGCACCATCTGGTTCGCCGGCAGCGTCAACATCCAGCCCGCGTCACTCGCGGTCACAGTGACATCCACCTGTCCTGATACGTCGACCAGGTCCGCCTCCGTGTACGGCACAAGCGCGTCGTACTCTGCCTGGGTGAGCGAATTAAACACGTTCGGATCACGCAGTGAGTAGAAACGGTCAGTCGCGCTCAGGTCGAGCGGGTGAGCGCGATAACCCGAACCAATGCTCACCGAGATGAAGCGGCGGTTCTGGCGGGTGTCCGAGAACATCGCGACGTCGGGCGAATTGTAGAAGCGTCGCGTATCGCCGGGTCCTGGCGAGGCGAGGCCTTCCGCACCGAGTTGTGCAATGACGCCACCCGTAACGAGGTTCGCCGTCGTATTGCCGTTGCGTACGTCAAAGCGCCATACCTGGCCGCCCAGGTCGGATGCGTACATGCGATCGGCGTAGCCGTCACCGTTGATGTCGATAACCTTGATCCGCGTCGGGATGGCGCGGGTCATGCCCGCCAACTGCAGGTCAGCGCTGCTGCTGGAATGACCGGCACGCCACAAGGTTGAGCCGCTGATCAGGTCCAGCACATGTACACCAGCGCCGACACCGTCCCGCGTCGGGTTGAAGGCCGGCGTATCGTGCACGCCGTCGTAGCCGCCGCCCAAAACGACCACAGCTTTGAAGGCATTCTGGGTGGTGCCCGTGATATCCATACGAGTGACAACCGGAGCAGACCAGCTCTGGCCAGCCTCATCAAGCACACGTTCCCACACGAGAACAGGGTTGTTCTTGTCAGTGACGTTGAGCATGCGATACGTCATGCCGCCGCGGCGCATACCGAACAGGATGTAGGCAAAATCGCCATCGACCGGTTCGATCGCGCCGTCGCTGTCGACATCACGGACAACCGGAACGATATCGCCATCGATGCCGTACAGCTTGTACTTCATCTCCGGGTCGTCATACAGGCGCGCCATGCGGGGCAACAGCTCTTTGGGTACGTAGGACCAAAGCTCCTGGCCCGTTGCGGAGTCGATCGCGTGCAGGTAGCCGTCATTGGTTGCGGTGTAGATCACTGAGTCCGGGTTCTGCGCAGTGCCGCCGTAAACGATGGCTGCAGGTCGCGAATGCAGGGGATCACCCATCGCGTAACGGACCGTGGTCGTCGGATCATTGTCGATGTCCCGTACGTCCTCGCCGCGCATCCAACGAATCACCTCGTCCATTGTCGGGCCACTGCCGGTCAGGCCGAAATCGGCGTCCGAGTACATTGCCATGTTGGCAACGGAAATCGCGTTGCTCGCGCCGGACAGGCTGCTGTCGAAGCCGTTATCCGTGAACAGGCGACGCACGCTCGGGTCTGGCAGCTGGTTGGCTGCGCCACCCAAAAGCACGTCATTGCCGTCAGCCTGGCCGACCGTCCAGAAAGAGCGGGCCGTCGGGTAGAAGAAGCCGGTGCCCGGGTCGACAGCGTCGGCGCCAAGCGCATCGACGATCTGGCCGTCCTCGATGCGATAGGCTTTCAGGTTGCCCGGCCAGTGCGCGGCGCCACGAGCGCCGAACATGGTCAGGTACACATCATTCAGGTTTCGCGTCCGGTTGAACGTGTTAACCGATACGGCAGGAGCCGTGTACGAAAGCGCACGTTCGTTAACTTGCGAGACGATATCCGTCAACGCGACGAGGAGCGAATCCGTGTCGTCGGCCAACAGGTACTGGCCACCCGACACACGTGCTGTGTCCTCGAGGATATCGAGGTCAATCGTAAAACCAATCGTGTGTGTGATCACCGACTGGCGGCCAGGAAGCGTTGGGTGGATGTCGACGTTCGCAAGGTATTCCCCCACGTCGTCCAGGCACGCGCCGTTGCCGGTGCCGGTGCAACCCGTGCGGCCTGCAAGCGTCGCCGACCAGTTGGGCAACTGAGCCAAGAGGCCCGGCGTGCCGACGTCCTCGGTCGGCTGGCCGTCAGTGATCAATACATTGAAGTTCTTTGAGCACTCCAGCATGGACGGGCGCTCATAGACCGGCGGCGTGGTCGTTAGAAGTGCGGCTGCATCAGTGCCGTTGGCGCCGATCTCGCCATAGTTGACCGGCAGACCCTGCCAGAACAGGGCTGTCTCGAACAATGACTCGGAGAGCGGTGTCCAGCCATCGGCGGGCAGGGCGTCGATCTCGGCCAGGATCGTGGCACGATTGGCGTCGAGGTCGATCGGGGCACGAATAATCGTGCCGCCTTCCGTATTGTTGAAGCGCATCAGGCCAACATTCATGTCGTTGACGGAGTTCAGCACAGTCTTGGTCGCTTCTTTCATGATATCGGAGCGCGTCATATCCAAAGTGGCCGGGTCATTCTGATAGTTCAGGTAGTTGCCGTCGTGGATCGTGTAGGTCGTGCTGCGACCCGAGCTGCCCCATGCGACTTCCTGCAGCGGATCCGACGTCCAGGCACTTGCCATGCCGCTGCCCGACACGGCGTACACCGCGCTCGGGTCGCCGCCACCGTTCTCGCCATGCAAACCGCTGTCCGATTCGCATTCGACCGGGTCAGAGTTGTTACCGGGTTCGAGCTCCATCCACTCGTCCACACCACCGGCATTGGGGCGGTACTGAACGAGCACGCCAGTGTAGGCACCGACACCGGCGACCTGGATCGCTGCGTCGGCGCAATGCCACGCGCTCTTGTCAATGAACCTCGTGTTTGCGGCGTCGCAAACAGGTATGCCTGAGCCTTCGCTGTAGTACATGGAGTCGCGGTCGCAGGTTCCGAACGCGGAATAGTCGACAGTGGGATCGTACGGCTGGCCGGTTTGCTGTTGCGGTTGTCATCGACCCAGAGGTGTCGAGAATGAACATGACGTTCGGCTTCAACTGCGAGGGATCGGGCGGTGAGAGGAGCAACAGCTCCGTGTCATCCGCAAGTGCCGGCGCGCCACTGGCGATGGCCAGCGTCAAGCCAAGAACAGTCCCTGTCGTTTTACGAATTACCTTATTCATAGTGCTACCCTCAAAGGTTGACCGACACAGCGGTCACCTGATTCCGTTCGACGTGGCGAAGCACAGTTACGGCTTCCTTCTCTGGCTCTTCCACGACAGCGATAGCGTCGCGGAATGCCTTCAGCGGCACGGTCTTTCCATTGATCTGGAAGCGCACGTCGGCGGCAACGCGGATGCGAACGTATTCGCAGGTCCTGCATTCCTTGAACGCGATCGTGCCACCCTGAGCGCGTGGCAGGCGCATGTCGCTCAATGCGATTTCGTAGGCTTCCTGCACTGACTCGCATATCGGCGGCTGCCGGCAATGCCAGGCCCACCAAGACAGCTATCATCAATACTTTAAGTTTCATGAGCTTGCTCCGTTCCTTTTACGCTCAAAGCGCCGACATTTCCGGGCCGACGACATAAAAAGCTTGTGTATGGACCGCACTCGAGTCGCGGTCCGTTGTGTTGCCGGGATCACGCAGCATCTCTGCCTGTGACGTGGCCTGAAAGTGGTACGCGGCAATACCGCTGCCAACACCAAGGCTGAACGCCTTGTCCGGCACCATGGTCGAGTCCTCGAACTGGATCGTGGTTGCAATGTTCTGATGCGAAGACGGTGCCTGCGTCATGGTCGTTGCGCCGCCCGTCGTCACGAACTGGCCCTGGGACAGCGCGGTCTCAATACCGGTTTCGGCAGCCTGGAATGCATCTTCGTAGGCCTGGTCGTTACGCACCAATGCGAGCTCTGTGGTCGCGGTGTTCATGCCTGAGATGGCGAGGACAGTGATAACGACCAGCAACATCAGTCCGACGACGAGCGCCGCACCCTGTTGTGAATTGCGAGAAGAAATCTGTGTCTGTTTCATAAGTTTATGCTCTTGATCATCAGGTCCGGGCGTTACGCAGCAGGATGGTCTTTGAAACCTGCAAACGGCGGAAGCCATCATTCTGCGGGCCCATGTTGGCGTTGCCGGGCTGGTAATTGCGGTTGTCCTGCAAGCCGAACTCGGTGGTAACGCCTCTAACCACGAGCCAGACACGCGCTGTTATGACGCGCGCACCCGGCACGTAACCGGCTGCGGCCGGGTTGTATATGTCGTCGCCCGGATGGACGTAGCGATCGACGGTGTTGTCTTCGTCGACATCGATGCCGAGTTGCAGCTGGATGTTCTCAACGCCCGGCGCAACTTCCTGGTCGTCGATGAACGGTGCGCCGGCGCGCACGGTCAGGGTCTTGCGTCGCAGTGTGGGTACGCCGGGGATCAGCGTCGATGTCGGGGAAACGTAGTAGCTGTTAACCATCAGGTTGTGCGTTGCCGAAGACGGAGCGCCCGTTATCGGGTGATTCGTGACCGGTGAAAATGCAGCGGGTACACCACCGGTCTCAAACAACTCACCCTGGATGCGCGTGGACTGCAGCTGCAGCCGCCCGGCCTCGAGCGCAACCGGCTGTACCGTTGCGCGGCGAATCGTGACGAGGTCCGAGTTCGCCTGTGCTCCGCCGGCAGCACCACACGGCAGGTTGTAAGCGTTGTCGTTGCCATCGATGGGTCGTGCAAGATCGAAAGCCCAGTTCGCACCGCAGGTACCTGTCGAACTCAGAGGTTCCGTCAGGCCATTGGGATTGTCGTCGCCAACCAGCGAGCGGCCTTCGACAGCCAGGCCGCGGCTGTTACGACCCCAGTTACTGGCCATGCGCAGGTCAGCCTCGATCGTATCCATCGCGAACTGCGCGGTTTCCTGCACGCGGGCGATCGACTCGTTGACCACGAAGGCCTGGCGGCTCTGGTTGTAGATCTGCACCGCACCGATGATCAGGAAAGACCCGATCGCCAGAGCGACCATGATCTCGACCAGGGTCAGACCGGTCTGGCGTTGTAATGTTGCTACCTTGCTATAGGTCATCTGCAGGTCGCTCCTAGAACGGGTTTACCGGAAAAGTGATCGAGTACTGCGGCTGGATGCCGTCAGGCGTCGGTTCGTCCCAGCGCACGGTGACGGTATACGACTGTGGCAGGGTGGCCGCGTTGAAAAGCACTTCGACCTGCTGGCTGCCGTCGGCCATCGGCGGCAGGAATTCCAGCGCCTGTGCCTGCCAGAGGAAGATGTCGTGCGCGGCCATTTGCGCCACGTTGCAGTTGGCGTTTTGCGCCACGCAGTTGTTGTCGGCGCCCGCTGCTGCCGCATAGGCGGCACCTGCGGTCGGGTTGGCCCGTATACGGTCGGCGATGTCGCCCGCCAGCGTAACCGCGTGGTGGCGCAGCATAGAGGTGCGCCCGGCCTGCATGCTATGCACATAGAGCCCGGCGATGCCGAGCATGCCCACCGACATGATGACCAGCGCGATCAACACCTCGACGAGCGAAAAACCTTTGGATTTTCTGAGAATAGTCATGTTCATTTCCTTACGGACAGGACTTGCCCATCGCGGTGAGCGCGTCGTTGATCAGCGTGTTGTCGCGGAAAACCGTTGCGCGTCCCAGCGGCGTCGCGACGAACAGTCGCGCCGCCGAGCTGCCGCCAGAGCTCGTGATGACACCGCGCTCATCGCACATGACGATCTGCGAAACGGCGGGGTTGCCCCCGACGTTCGGGCGACCGAGGCCGTTTGCCGAGTAGCTGAAGTAGGTCGCGTCGTCGGCAACAGCGATGGTGATACCTTCAGCCACCGGGCCATGAGCCTGTAACACCGTCTCGTTGGCACCGCTCCTGTTAATATCCCCGTCCTCATCAACGAAGACGATGAACCCCTGGTCCCAGGTGCCGCTACAGTTGGCCGCGGCCGCCAGTGCGTTGGCGCTGGCACACACCGTGATATTGGTCTTGGCTCGTCCGGATTCGCTGCGCGCGAGGTGGAACGAGGAGTGCAGGTCGTTCGCGGCACTCGTCATGCGGCCGTTCTGGTTGAACGCCAGCATGTTGGGCACACCGAAAGTCAGCACCACCCCGACAATCACCATCGTTATCAGCAGTTCGTACAGCGTGAAGCCGTTCTGGTTTGTTTTGTCCATGGGCGCACTATAGAGGCTCCTCAAAGCGGCGTTTCGAGTACCCGACTAACGGCATCTGCACCCCGACAAACGGTCAATTCGGCCACCCGCTACTTAACTTAATCCGCGCAGGCGTAGGGTCTGCCGTCAGGGCGTTCGAAGGCCACCCGGGGACGCCCTGTGTAGCTGACGACCAGTCCCTTGGCGGGAACGCGATCCTGACGATCGCAGACGACAAAGGTGCCGTTGGTCGCCCGCAGAAACGTGGCCCGCAGCGTGAAGCCGGCCCGATTGGCCTGGATCCTCACCTCGGGGGCAACGCGGTGTGTCCGGAGCACGGCTTCGCCGGGATCGACATAGGGCGGGGAGTCGCGGTCGCTGTTTTCGAACAGGATCCAGCCGTGCGACCAGTCGGTCGCCGGGTCGCAGCTCTCGCCGTCCCGGCTGGGGCATAAGGAGACGACCTTGCGGCGCATGATCGACTCCTTTCTCGCCAGGTGGACGGCGTGAAAAAGTGCATTTATTTCAACAGCTTGCCTTTGCCTTGCCAGCGTGCCGGAGAAGGCCGGCAAGCCGGTCGCCAGCACGATGCCGACCAGTGCGAGGGTCATCAGCAGTTCATACAGGGTGTACCCCTTGTTGCGCGGCTTCATCCGGACCTCCTTGTCCTGTGGACTAGGGTTGCAGAGGACGGCAAGCCCGGGCGAGGTCGTTAATTGCGGAGTTGGCCGAAAAATGGCGTTTTCGCCTGGCGAATCGCGACTGAAGTCATGCTATTCTCAGCGGCGCGCACCACGGAAAACCACGGGAAGACAGTATGTTGCGTTCGGAAATAGCCGCGAAACTTGACGAACTGGAAATTTTATCGACCCCGCAACGCCTTGAAATTGCGGAGATATTGCTCGAAAGGCCACAGCACCTGTCGGCCGAGCATATTATCGACCGCTTGCGGGCATCCGGTAGCGGCGTGTCCAAGGCGACTGTCTACAACACGTTGAAGCTGTTCACCGAGCGGGGGCTGGTCCGCGAATGCGTGGTGGATCCTGAGCGGCGTTTCTACGACTCGACCATCGAACCCCACCACCACTTCTACAATCTCGACACGGGCGAGCTGACGGATATCCCGGCGGAGAGCATTCGTATCGAGGGCCTGCCGCAGTTTCCCGAAAACGGCGAGCTGGACAGCGTCGAGGTGGTGATCAAGTTTCGCCAGGGAAGCGCCGAAAAACCCGCGTGAAACCCTTTTCGTAAGCGGCGGGCACAGCTATACTGCGCGCCGCTTGCCGTGCCGGATTAGCTCAGTTGGTAGAGCACATCATTCGTAATGATGGGGTCAGGTGTTCGAGTCACCTATCCGGCACCATTTTTCACGCGTGGGCGATTTTGGGAATACACTCACTGCGATTTGGGGGATTTCCCCAGCCGGCCCGGTCAGGCGAGCCGTTCCCTGAGTTCCTGCCGAAAACGCCGGCTCACCGGTACCCGCACGTCCGTCCGTAGCCGCGCTTCGCCATCGCCTGTATCGAACGCCACGATCTCCGCGACGCGATCCAGGTTTACGATGGCACTTCGATGCACGCGCTGGAATCCGAGCGGAAGCAGCCTCTCGTCGATGCGGGTCATCGTCTCGCGTAACGGGTACACACGGTTGCCCACGTGCAGGTTCACGTAGTTGCCACTCGACTCGATCCAGTCGATCTCGTCGATGCGCACGAG
Source organism: uncultured Gammaproteobacteria bacterium (assembly GCA_963698895.1). Classification (GTDB taxonomy): domain Bacteria; phylum Pseudomonadota; class Gammaproteobacteria; order Steroidobacterales; family Woeseiaceae; genus UBA1847. The sequence goes on from CAVOSO010000009.1 coordinate 27,434, forward strand.
AAACTCGCGCCCCAGTTTCTTGACGAGGAAGCGGTCCGAAATGCCTGCGGCAGGCATGTCGTCCTGCGCCTCGTCGAGAAAGCCGGCCTCGCCCTGCAAACGCCTCAGGACAAATCGATAGAGGTAGATGATGACGATGATCAGCAGGTAGGCCCGGAAATCCTTCAGGTACTCATAGCCGAACTGGAGGAGCCAGTTGTCCCAGCGATAGCTGCCGAGACTGGATGAGACCGAGTACACGAGTACCCGCGCCCAGTACATGAGGCTTACGTGAAGCAGCGAGAACATCACACTGAACATCGCATGCGCTATGCACGGTTTGCTGCCAATTGTCCGCGCGAATGGTATTGCGATGATCGAACCACAGGATGAGTGGAAACAGCAGGACCGTCGCAGCATGGCTGGTGGCTTCCCACACCACGGGTTCCAGCCAGTTTACCGGCCCGCCGCCGCGACCCAGCTCGATCAGCTCGATACCGACGTTCGCCAGGAAGCCGACCAGGGCGAACCCCAGTACCATGCCGATTTCCCACCAGCGGCGCCTGGCCAGGTAGCGTTCCATAGTCATAGCGCAATCCTAACCCTGGCCGGGAATTGACGACGACGATTCGTCACTGCAACCTGCATTCGTCACAAAACCGCCACGACTCGGCCCTGCATGGCAGTGATCTGAAAGACGCTCTGTCCGGCAAAGAGGACCCATGAGCCAAAACCGCCGCCACGATATCGACGCGCTTGCGCGTCTTCGCCTTCAGCCTGCTGATCCTCTACCACGTTGCCATGTTCTATGTCCTCGACTGGGGCTGGCATATCAAATCGAGCTACCAGGCCGAGTGGCTGCAATTCCCGATGCTGCTGGTCAACCAGTGGCGGATGCCGCTGTTGTTTATCATCTCCGGCCTGGCGGTCAGCTTTGTCTGGCGACGCTACACACCGGGCCGTTTCGCGCTGCGGCGTGTGTATCGCCTGCTGTTGCCGCTCATCTTCGGCATGGCGTTCATCGTTGCGCCGCAGTGCTACTACGAGGCGCTGGGCAAAGGCCTCATCGAACCGGGATTCGGCAGGTTCATGCTGCAGTACCTGACATTCCAGGACTTTCCAGGCGATGCCTGGGGCGGTGAGGAAATGATCGTCTGGACCTGGAATCATCTCTGGTACCTGGCCTACGTCCTGTTCTACTCCCTGCTGCTCATCCCGCTTGCCGTGCTGCTCGACGGGCCGCTCAAGCGCGTGCGCAGCGGCTTCTCGCGCGCTGCGCGGTTTCTGGATTTACGCGGTTCCCGTTGCCGTTCTCATGGTCTACGGCGCTTTCCTGTTCCCGAAGTTTCCGTACATCAGCCACGCACTCGTGGACGACTGGTACGCACACGCTATGTACGGCACGTTCTTCCTGATCGGCTACCTGGTGGGTCGCGATGAAGGCTTCTGGCGCGAACTTGAACGCATGCGCTGGGTGAGCCTGGTTAGCGCCATCGTCTGCTTCGGCCTGTTCATGATGCGCGAACTGCTGGTCCCGGAGGACGCGTTCGCCCTTGCGGACGAACTGCAGATGCTGATTCTGTACAGCAATCGCTGGCTGTGGATTGTCGCGATCTTCGGCTGGGGCCACCGCCTGCTGAATCGTCCCAGCGCATGGCTCACCTACGCGACCGGGGCCGTGTACCCGTGGTACATCCTGCACCAGACCGTCACGATCGTGATCGGCGCCAACCTCTCACCGTTGTCGCTCGGGCCAGTGCTTGAGCCGGTGCTCGTGCTCGGTGGCACCATCGCGGGCTGCGACGTCCTGTACGAATTCGTGATTCGCCGGGTCCGGATACTGCAGCCGCTTTTCGGTGTCTCGATCGGGCGCCAGTCCTACTGATTGCCTCTGCGCAGTGCACCGCTGTCGAGAATCATCTCGAAGCCTTGCATGTTTGCCGGAATGACGACGACGCTGCCGTTATTGTCCGCGAACTCGAGCAGGGCAGTGTTGACCTCGTGCTGCAGGTACTCGGCCGTGAGGCTCGAGTTGATGATGTTGTTTGCCTCGGCGATACCCTTGGCGCGTTCGATTTCGATCTCGGCATCCTTTTTCGCGATCTCGACCTGCACCTGCTTGGCTTCCAGGCGCTTCTCGGCCTCAACCGCATCACGAATCGCGGCCTCGATGCTCGGGTCGGTATTCAATGCGCGTACGACGACGCGAGTAACGATGATATCGCCGGAGTCTGACTGGTTGAGGCGTCCCTGGAGCTCTTCCAGAACCGCAGTTTGCAGAAGCTCACGCTGCTTGTGCAGCTGCAGGCTGTCGATCTCGGAAACCTGTTCGTAGATGGCGGCACGGGCTTCGCGTACGAGGAGGCCATAGGCCGGCATATAAACGCCGTCCGCGCCTCGTGCCGCCGCAGAGGCGTACTTGACGAACAGTTCCGATACGCGCTCGCTCGGTACCCGGTAGAACACGGAAACATCGAGGTCTTTCAGCGACAGGTTGTCAGCCGCCTTCGGCGTGAGGTCATTGATGTCGATGGCGATTTCCTTGGCGCTGAACTCGAGCGAGTTCGTCAGGAAAGGCATCTTGAAGTTGAGGCCCTGGCCTTTCTCATTGTGATCGACTTTGCCCAGCGTGCGTTCAACTGCTACGTTTCCTGTCTCGACGGTGTAGGCACTCATGAAGGCAGCGATGCCGATGATGATAGCGAGGATGATGATCTTGATCTGCATGGTGTTCTTTACCTCGAAAGTACGAAGATGTCGGCCGCTGAGGCGTGCCAGGTCTCGTCTGAATTTACTAGCCATATGGCGCCATAGAATAGGTTACGGCAACGGCTCTGTCACGATCAGTTGGATAAGTCCTTTCTTTTTGAACGAATTCTGTTAAAGTCCGCCCCGTCTTGGCGCACATCGGTCTGCGCCACTCACTTCAGCCCAGCAATTCTGCGGGTTCGGAGTCACCAATAAATTCCAGCCTGGACCGGACCGCAATTTCCTCGTGCAAGCATGAGGTACGTCGGATCAGGCGATCTGGAGAACATCCAAATGTTGTTTAACGAACTCGGCCTGTCGGCCGACTTGCTGCGTGCTGTCGCGGACCAGGGCTATGAAACGCCCACACCCATTCAGCGTGAAGCCATTCCTCATATCCTGGCAGGCCACGATATTCTCGCCGGCGCGCAAACGGGCACCGGCAAGACGGCAGGCTTTACGCTGCCCATGTTGCAGATCCTCGGGGATCCCCCGTCAGGCCCACGGCGCATACGTGCCCTGATCCTGACGCCGACGCGCGAACTTGCTGCTCAGGTCCACGAAAGCGTGCATACCTACGGCAAGTATCGCCCGGTGCGCGCCATGGAAATCTACGGCGGCGTAAGCGCACGTCCGCAGATCACCAAGATCAATCGCGGCGTCGATGTTGTCATCGCCACACCCGGACGGCTGCTCGACCATGTCCGCCAGAAAAACATTGATCTGTCGTTCGTCGAGATGCTCGTTCTCGACGAAGCGGACCGTATGCTCGACATGGGCTTCATCCGCGACATCAAGGAGATCATCAGGCAACTGCCGAAGAAGCGGCAGAACATGTTGTTCTCGGCAACCTTCTCGAAAGAGATTCGTGAGCTGGCAAACAACCTGCTCGACAGTCCGGCCGAAATACAGGTTGCGGCGCGCAACACCACGGCCGATCGTGTTGAGCAGCTCGTCTACCCGGTCGACAAGGACCGCAAGCGCGAACTGCTCTCCGAAATGATCGGTCGCGGCAACTGGCAGCAGGTTCTCGTGTTTACCCGAACCAAGCACGGTGCAAACCGCCTGGCGAAGCAACTCAACCAGGACGGCATTACCGCCGATGCCATTCATGGCAACAAGGGCCAGGGAGCGCGCGCAAAAGCGCTGCGTGACTTCAAGGCCGGCAAGGTCCGCGTCCTCGTGGCGACGGACATCGCCGCTCGCGGCCTGGATATCGAGAAGCTACCGCATGTCGTGAACTTCGAGTTGCCGCATGTTCCCGAAGACTACATACATCGCATTGGACGCACGGCGCGCGCGGGGCAGGACGGAACGGCCCTGTCGCTGGTCTGCGTCGATGAGAACAAGCTCCTCAAGGAAATCGAGACGCTGCTCAAACGGGATATCAAGAAGGAATTCGTGCCCGGTTACGACGTCGACAAACGTATCAAGCCCGAACCTATCCAGAACGGCAGGCAGCGTCGCCAGGGCGGGCCGCGCCCGGCCGGTGGCAAGCCTGCGGGTCGCAAGAAAGTGGGCAGTCCGGGCGGGAAAGGCCGGCCGGGCAAGAGCGCCCGCGCCGGTCAGCGGAAACGCTTCTCGCGCTCGACACGTACCAGCGCATCCTGAGTGTGCTCTGCATCCCTGCGAATCTCACGCAGGAACAGCAGGCCGAACAGGTAACCGCCGATACCGCCCATCACGTGGGCGAGCACGTTGACCGAGCCGTAGTCGTCCCGGGTAAGCAGGGTGAAGATATCGCCGCCGAGGTACCAGGCGGTGAGCACCCAGGCCGGGACCGCGACTGAACCGAAGATAATGATGAAAAAGTAGTAACACTTGATCTTGCCGCGCGGCAGCAGGTACGCGAACAGACCCATCATGCCCATCACCACGCCGGAGAGACCCAGCGTATAGTAATGCTGGTCCGTGGCCGCGGCGGCCATGGAGCCGGTCAGCCCGATAAACCAGGAGTCGACGAGCACGAAGGCGACATACCAGGCCGGGCCAATCAGTACCTCGACAGTCGCGGCGAACGCGAAGAAGAACACCAGGTTGAAGATGATGTGGCCCCAGTCGCCGTGCGCGAAGCTCGAGGTGAGCATCGTGATCGGATTCCACGAACCCGTGTAGTAAGCGAGTCCCTCGTCCGGGTCCGGTGGTACCAGCATGTTGAAGCGCCGCGTCTCCTCCTCCAGCATCTGGCGCACGTATTCCCGCGAGTCCTCAACGTTGAAGCCCGTGAGCGGCCGGATTTTCGACGCCATTTCGGTGATAACTTCGCTCTCTTCCCGGGCCGGGTCGTTGGCGATGGTGTACATGATGTCGGCGCAGGTATCCATGTCTTGTGAAGCCGCGATGCGTTCGAACACGATCTGCTCGATGTGCGAGCGGCCCGCATTGCAGAAGCGTTCGATCGCCATGCCGAAGTCCTTCCAGTCGCTCTGTTGCTTGATGAAGACACCGATGCATACAAGACAAATAATGAGTGTCAGTATTGGGAAGCGGGGCAGATGAAAATCGGCTTTGACAGGCAGGAACATCAAATAAGGCTATCACGCGATTTGAAAAAGGGCTTGTTATATTAGTAATAGTTAATATATACTTGAGCAAATCCTAATATAGTAGCGATTATGAACATGATTCGATTGACCACACTACTGGCGACGCTGGCGGTCGCCGCGCCCGGCCTGGCAGCAGTGCCCTTTGAGACGGCGACGGTCGGCTTTGTCGACGCCCCACGCGAGCGAATCTGGGATGGCCGGGTCGAGGCCGTTAACCAGGCGACGGTATCCGCCCAGACGTCGGGCCGGATTGCCGAGCTGCCGTTCGACGTCAACGACTATGTCGACGCCGGCGATATCGTGATGCGTTTTACCGATACCGAGCAGAAGGCCGCATTGTCTCGTGCCGAGGCGACCCTGCAGGAAGCGCGTGCGCGGCTCGCGGAGGCGCGGCAGGAGTTCGAGCGCTTCTCGAAAATGATCGAGAACAACAGCATTTCCAAGTCGCAGTTCGATCAGGCGAGGGCGAACCGCGATGCCGCGGAGGCGCGACTGAACGCGGCGGTTTCCGGCGTCGAGACGGCGCAGGAACAACTCGAATACACGGTCGTGCGCGCGCCTTACGCAGGCATCGTGTCCAAGCGTCATGTCGAGCTTGGCGAGGTCGTTTCCCCAGGCCAGCCACTGATCTCGGGTTTGTCCCTGCACCAGCTGCGTGTCAACGTCGACGTGCCGCAAAGCATGTTTCACGCGGTCCGCACGATCGGCAAGGCCTATGCCTACGTCGACGACGAGCGCATCGAGGCGGCAAGTCTCACATTTTTTCCGGTGGCCGATGCGGGGTCGAACACGTTCCGCGTCCGTGTGAACCTGCCCGATGGTGCGGCAACCCTGTACCCGGGCATGTTCATCAAGGTTGGTTTCGTCGTCGGTGAGACCAAGCGACTGCTCGTTCCTGCGGACGCCATCGTACGGCGCAGCGAGCTCAGCGCGGTGTATGTCGTCGACGGTGATACCGTCTCCCTGCGACAAGTGAGGCTGGGTCGCCGCTATGACGACTCGATCGAGATTCTCGCCGGTCTCACGGAAGGCGAGGTGGTGGCGACCGATCCGGTGCGTGCCGGCATCTGGCTCAAAGAGCAGGCGATCGAACAATGACGCCAGCGAAGAAACTCGGCTTTTCCGGCACGCTCGCGCAACGCTTCCAGAACTCGAAGATCACGCCGTTGCTTGCCCTGACAGGTCTGCTGATGGGCTTGTTCGCCATCGCGGTAACGCCGCGCGAGGAAGAACCGCAGATCAACGTCACGTTTGCGAATATTTTCGTACCGTTTCCGGGCGCGAGCCCGGTCGAGGTCGAAAACCTCGTGGCGATTCCGCTCGAGCAGGTCCTCGCCGAAATCGAGGGCGTCAAGCATACCTACTCGGTGTCCCGGCCCGGCATGGCCGTATTGACCGTCCAGTACGAGGTCGGCGAAGAACGTACCGGTGCAATCGTCCGCCTCTACAACGCGGTCTACTCGAATGAAGACTGGTTGCCGCCGGGCAGCGGCGTCCTGCGCCCGCTCATCAAGCCCAAGGGCATCGATGACGTACCGACCGTGACACTCACGCTGTGGACGGACGATGAAACGCGCGGGGCTCATGAACTGCAACGCGTGGCACATGCCCTCGAGGCCGAGATCAAGCGCGTGCCCGGTACACGTGATGTGTACACGATCGGCGGGCCCGACAATGTCGTGCACGTGCAGTTGGATCCGCAACGACTCGCTGCCTACGGCTTGTCGCTCGACGCGCTGCGCTTCGCTCTGCAGGCAAGCAACGTCGTCGCCCACGCCGGTGCGGTCGTTGCCGACAACCAGCACATCCCGGTTACCGCGGGCACGTTCCTGGCCGACCGGGAGGATGTGGCCGAACTCGTGATCGGCGTTGTCGATGGCAAAGCCATACAACTGTCCGATGTCGCGACCGTCTCGGCCGGGCCCGACCAGCCCGAACAATACGTCCGGTATAACGACGCGCCGGCTGTCACCATTGCCGTCGCCAAGAAACCCGGTACCAATGCAGCCCGGGTTTCCGAACAGGTCATCGAGCGTGTCGCATCGCTCGAAGGCATCGTTATTCCCGAGGGTGTCGAGTATGCGATAACCCGCGACTACGGCAAGACAGCCGATGACAAGGCAAAAAAACTGATCCAGAAACTCGCGTTTGCAACGATCTCCGTTATCTTTCTGATCTACGTAACCCTGGGCTGGCGCGAAGCCATAGTCGTCGGCTCTGCCGTGATCGTCACGCTTACCTTGACCCTGTTCGCGTCGTGGGCCTGGGGCTTCACAATCAACCGTGTATCGCTATTCGCCCTGATCTTCTCGATCGGCATACTCGTCGATGACGCGATTGTCGTCGTTGAAAATATTCACCGGCACATGGCGATGGGCGGCAAGACGCTGCTGGAGGCTATTCCGCCGGCCGTCGACGAAGTTGGCGGTCCGACCATTCTCGCGACCTTCACTGTTATCGCCGCTCTGCTGCCAATGGCGTTTGTCACGGGCCTCATGGGCCCTTACATGAGCCCGATTCCAATCAACGCGAGCATCGGCATGCTGCTCTCGCTCGCCGTGGCGCTGGTGATAACGCCCTGGGCGAGCCAGAAGTTGTTGCGCCAGGTGCATGACGAGCACTCGGCAGACAAGTCTGCCGCCTGGCTCGACAGTTTCTTCAGACGCGTTGTGGGGCCATTCCTGCGTGGTCGTGACGGGCGCAAGGCGCGTCGCCTGCTGGGTGCAGGTGTCGTCGTCGCAATCCTGCTGGCTATGAGCCTGGTGGGATTCAACCTGGTCGTGATGAAGATGCTGCCATTCGACAACAAATCGGAATTCCAGGTGGTACTGGACATGCCGGAAGGCACGACCGTCGAACAGACCGGGCGCGTACTCGATGAAATGGCGGCCTATATAAAGAGTATTCCGGAAGTGACCGACTACCAGGTCTACGCCGGGACATCGGCGCCAATCAATTTCAACGGCCTGGTTCGCCAGTACTATCTGCGCGAGGGCGCCAACATCGGCGACATCCAGGTCAATCTTGTGGGTAAGTCGGAACGCAAGCGCAAGAGTCACGAAATTGCGGGTGCAGCCCGACCGGCTCTGGATGCGATCGGTCGGCAATACGGCGGCTCCGTGAAGATCGTCGAAGTGCCACCGGGTCCCCCGGTGCAGGCGCCGCTCGTCGCCGAGGTCTACGGACCTGACTACACGGGTCAGCAGAGGGTCGCCAGGGAACTTCGCGCCGTGTTCGAAAGCACGGACGACATTGTCGACATCGACGACAGTATAGAAGCGACCGCACCTCGGCTCATCGTCTCGGTCGACCGCAACAAGGCGGCACTGCTGGGCGTGTCGCAAGCTAGCGTGACGAATGCACTGCGGACGGCTCTAAGCGGTGAAGACGTCGCTTACGTACGCGACGGACACCAGAAATATCCTCTTCCTGTGCGACTGGAACTCCCGGTCGCAGACAAGTCGGAGCTCGACAGCCTGTTGATGCTTCGCGTGGCCGGCCATGGCGGCTCTCTCGTCCCCCTTGCCGAGATCGTCAACGTCCACGACAGCGAGTGGGAACAGACCATTTATCACAAGGATCTGCTGCCGGTCGTTTTTGTCACGGGCGATATGGCCGGCCGTTTTGACAGTCCGTTGTACGGCATGTTCGAGATGGTTGGCGAGGTTGAGCTCAAGCAATACTTCATCTCCCAACCCGACAACCCGTACGACTACAGCGTGAAATGGGATGGTGAGTGGCAAATCACCTACGAGACATTTCGCGATATGGGTATCGCTTATTCGGTCGGCCTGATACTGATTTACTTGCTCGTCGTGGGACAGTTCCGTTCTTATGCCGTGCCGCTGATCATCATGGCGCCGATTCCGCTGACGATCATCGGCGTAATGCCGGGCCATGCACTGCTCGGTGCACAGTTCACGGCGACCTCGATGATTGGCATGATCGCGCTCGCAGGCATTATCGTGCGCAACTCGATCCTGCTCGTCGACTTTATCAACCAGGAAGTCGCCGCCGGCGTCGACTTCCAGGAAGCGGTCATTCGCGCGGGCGCGGTTCGCGCCAAGCCCATCGCGTTAACGGCCGCTGCGGCGATGCTTGGCGCTTTCTTTATTCTTGACGATCCTATCTTCAACGGGCTCGCGGTGACGCTGATCTTCGGCATACTCGTATCGACGCTGCTGACACTTGTTGTTATACCAGTGCTTTACTATGCTTTCGGCTACCGTAAGGAGTCGCCCGCCGCTTGAAGAATTCGCTGATTGCACTGTCGAAGGACGCGCTATCGAGCCTGCGTGACCTTACCCCGATCGTTGTCGTCATCGCGGTCTTTCAAACTTTTGTGATCAGGCAACCCGTCGAGGGAATCCTGTCGCTCATGATCGGTGCGCTGCTCGTCGTCGCCGGGCTCGCGTTTTTCATATTCGGGCTTCGCATCGCGCTGTTCCCCATCGGTGAGGAAATCGCCCATTCGCTTGCGAAGAAAGGTAGCGCGTTCTGGTTGTTCGCGTTTGCCTTCGTTCTGGGTTTTGGTACGACCATTGCCGAGCCGGCCCTGCTGGCCGTGGCCGAAGAGGCGGCGCGCGTGGCCGTTGGTGCCGGCGCTATAGCGGACAGCGAAGAAGCCATGGAGAACTATGCGCTGGGCCTCAGGCTCGTGGTCGCGCTCTCGGTTGGCGTTGCGCTGATACTGGGCGTATTTCGAATCCTGACAAACTGGTCGCTGCCGCTCATGATTATTGGAGGCTATGTTCTTGTTGTTGTCGTGACGACGATCGCGCCCGCCGAGATCGTCGGCATTGCGTACGATTCGGGCGGGGTAACGACGTCGACGGTCACTGTCCCCCTTGTGACGGCCCTCGGCGTGGGGCTCGCCAGCTCGCTGAAAGGCCGCAATCCGATGACGGATGGCTTCGGCCTTATTGCGTTTGCGTCTCTGACACCGATTCTGTTCGTACTTCTATACGGGATCGTTCGCCAGTGGATATGATCCTCGAAGCCTTGCTGTTCGTCTGGGGCAGCGCGAAGGACATTGCACCGATCGTCCTGTTCCTGTTCATTTTCCAGTTGTTCGTTTTGCGCGAGCGCATCCGCAACGTGCAGCAGGTCATGGTTGGGTTTGTCTTCGTGACGGTCGGTCTGGGTCTTTTTCTCGTTGGCCTCGAGCAATCGCTGTTCCCGCTGGGTCGGCTGATGGCGCAACAGCTCACCGATTCGGAGTTTCTATTCGAGGTCTCCGGGCGCATCGGAGACGCGTTGCAGTGGCAGGACTTCTACTGGGTCTACCTGTTCGCCGCTTCTACCGGCTTTGCGACCACGCTTGCGGAACCAGCTCTCAAGGCGGTCTCGATAAAGGCCAACGCCGTATCGGGTGGCGCAATCGGCATCTGGAGTCTGCGCGTCGCAGTTGCGGTAGGCGCGGGCTTTGGAGTAGCGCTCGGATGCTTTCGAATTATCACGGGCCTGCCCTTGCACTATTTCATTGCCGCCGGCTACTTCGTCGTCATCGTGCAAACGGCGATGGCACCCAAGATGATCATCCCGCTTGCCTACGATTCAGGCGGGGTGACGACATCCACCGTGACCGTGCCTTTGGTCGCGGCCCTGGGCCTGGGTCTCGCAGAGGTGATTCCCGGTCGCAGCCCGTTACTTGATGGCTTTGGTCTGGTCGCCTTCACCTGCCTGTTCCCGATTATTTCGGTTCTCGCATACGGGCAGCTCGCCGCGCTGAGGCAGCGCGCCACTAAATCGGCGGTAGACGCAGCAGAATCACAAGAGGAAACTGATCATGCATTTTAAATTGATATTGGCTTTCGTCGAGGACAAGAAGACTGAGGACATTATGCACGCGGCTCGGGAAGCGGGTGCCACGGGTTGCACGGTCATCAACAATGCACGCGGCGAGGGCATCAAGGAGAGCAAGACGTTCTTCGGACTCTCGCTGACATCGCAGCGTGACGTTGTGCTGCTGCTTGTTGAAGAACACCTGAGCCGTCATATCCTCGAACATATCGGGGAGGTCGGAGAGTTCGACGAAAAACCGGGCACGGGCATTGCCATTATGGTCGATGTCGAGGACGCTGTAGGCGTGGTGCACCAGGCACAGGAACTGGAAGAAATACTGGAGGAAAACCTATGAGCTCTCCTGAATGGGGCACCGTGCGTGACTGTATGAGCAAGAAGGTGACGGAAGTCGATGGCCGGATGGACATTCTGACCGCGATGAAAGTCATGAAGGACGTCGGATCGACCAGCCTGGTCGTGGAGCGGCGTGATGAAGATGACGAATACGGCATGCTGCTGTTCGCCGATATCGCCAAGCAGGTCATCGCGAAAAACCGTGCCCCTGAACGCGTCAACGTTTACGAGGTCATGGCAAAGCCGGTCCTGATGGTCCGGCCGGACATGAAGATCCGCTACTGCGCGCGCATGTTCGAGAAGTTCGACATCAGCCATGCACCCGTTGAAGAGAACGGCAAGGTCATCGGCATGGTGAGCTACTACCGCCTCATGTTGCACGGCCTGCCGGATCTCGACTAGCTCAAAGGCTCGAATCTGGCCTGGAAAAACCTCAGGTACTCGGGCTCGTAGATCATTCTCAAACCGCGAATCTCGTTGCGGCGCGCGTAGACATCCGCAACGGCTTCGGCCACGACATCCATATGCGCCTGTGTGTAGACACGGCGCGGAATGGTCAGTCGCACCAGTTCGAGTTTCGGCCGGCGATTTTCGCCGGTTAGCGGGTTGCGGCCGGCGGATACATTGCCGCGCTCCATGCTCCGGATGCCCGCCTCGACAAACAGCTCTGCGGCCAGCGCCTGCGCCGGGAAATGATCCTGGTCGATATGCGGCAGGAAACGGCGTGCATCGATGAAGATCGCGTGCGAGCCGATGGGCTCCACGATGGGAATGCCGGCAGCCTCGAGCTTGCGGCCCAGGTAACGAACCTGGCCGATGCGCGCTGCCATGTGCTCTTCGGTTGCCGCCTCGCGAATGCCCTGCGCCATAGCCTCCATGTCACGCCCGGCGAGACCGCCGTAGGTGTGCAGGCCTTCGTAGACGACCACCAGGTTCTGTGCCTTGCGGAACACCTCGTCATCGTTGCAGCAGAAGAACCCGCCGATGTTGACGAGCGCATCCTTCTTGGCCGACATTGTACAGCCGTCGGTCATGTCGCAGATTTCGCGGAGAATCTGGCGAACGGACTTGCCGGCATAGCCGTCCTCACGTTCACGGATAAACCAGGCATTTTCGATCGTTCGTGTCGCGTCAAGCATGATCGGGATGTCATGCTTGTCGCAGTAAGCGCGCAGTTCACGCAGGTTGGCCATCGAGAAAGGCTGGCCACCGGCCATGTTCACGTTGCCCTCGAGGCTGATGTACGGCACGCGGTCCGCGCCGACCTCCTGCACCAGCGCGTCGAGCTTGGCGAGATCGACATTGCCCTTGAACGGGAAGTCACTGACCGGATCGTGAGCCTCGTCGACGATCACATCCACGAATTTGCCGCCCGCCAGCTCCTGGTGCAGGCGCGTCGTCGTGAAGTACATGTTGCCCGGTACGTGGTCGCCTTCCTCGATGAGGATCTGCGACATGAGGTGCTCGGCGCCGCGACCCTGGTGGGTTGGCACGAGGTGCTTGTAGCCGTAGTACTCCTGTACAACAGACTCCAGGTGGTAGAAGTTTTCGCTGCCCGAATAGGCTTCGTCGCCCAGCATCATGCCGGCCCATTGCCGGTCACTCATGGCGGACGTGCCCGAGTCCGTGAGCAGGTCAATGTAGACATCGCGGCTGCGGGTCAGGAAGGTGTTGTATCCGGCCTCGCGAATGGCCTGCAGGCGTTCCTCGCGCGTTGTCATGCGCAGGAGTTCGACCATCTTGATCTTGTAAGGCTCGGCCCAGGTGTGATGCTTTGTTGTAGGCTGGTTCATAGGGCGCAACATAAGGCCTTCGCAGGATGCTTTCGATACGTACAACTACGGCGACATCTCCTCACTTGCGCGGGGAGCACGAACAGGCATAATCGCGCCACGTATCGGCGAGTCAGCCGTCCGCTCAACATTAAGAAAAAAGGATAACTCCTTGAAATACCTGCCCCTTTGCGCCAAAGGCGCAGCCGCATTCGTAAGTCTTGCGCTGGCCGGACTGCCGCAACAGCCCGTGCACGCACAGGGGGGCGAGGATGTGCTCGAAGAAATCGTCGTGACCTCACGCTACCGGGCCGAGAATCTCGCGGATGTGCCGGACTCGATCACGGCCTTTACGCCTCTCGAGATTGAGCGCTACCGGATCGAACGCGTCAATCGTATTGCGTCAATGACCCCCAACCTGCGTTTCTCGGACGACCAGGAAGTGGGCGTCAGCACGCTGGTCATCCGCGGCATCCGCCAGAATCGTGGTACCGGCCAGCCGCCCGTGTCGTTCCGCATCGACGGTGTCAGCGCGACCAACAACCTGCTGACGACGCAGGAGCTGTTCGACCTGGAGAGCGTAGACGTGCTGCGCGGTCCCCAGGGGGCGCTGTACGGGCGCAATGCCATCGGCGGAGCGATCCTCGTGTCGACGCGCCAGCCCACGGCAACGCCGGAATACGGTCTGCGCTTCTCGGCGGCCGAAGGCCAGGACTATACGCTTGCGGGCAGTGCGTCCGGGCCGGTCTCCGACAACGTGCTGTATCGAGCCTCCTTCCGGGTCCAGGACAGGGCAGGGCAGCTGCGCAATGCCTACCTTGACAATGCATTCGTCGACTACAAGGAGTCGTCGGCATTTCGCGGTAAGCTGCTGTTCACGCCGACGGAAAAGCTGACCGTGGACCTGCGGGCCCAGGTTCTGAACCAGGACGGTGGCTCCGGGTATTTCATGCCCGGCAGCAACTTCTTCCTGCCCTTGCCTCCGCCCAACCCGCCCATCGTCGTCGACGTACCGGAGTATGAAATCCAGTCAAACAGGCTGGGCAAGTCGTTCGTAGACGCCAGCGAGTTCTCGGCGAAGATCGACTACGACCTGGGTTGGGCGACGCTCACGTCGATTACCTCTTATACCGACGTTGACTCGGGCAACGACCAGGACCTCGACCAGACCTTCGTCGAGGCGATCGATATCCTCGTGATCGACGAGTCAAAGACCTTCGCGCAGGAACTTCGCCTGGTATCGCCAGACGATCGTGCGCTGCGCTGGGTCGCGGGTGTCTCGTACTTCGATCAGGATCGCTTTCGTTCACTCGGTACAACGTTCCTGGGTACCGTCGTACCGCCCGCCGCGCAGGACCTCAAGCTGTCCAACGTCGCTGTGTTCGGCAACCTGAGCTACGATATTCTCGACGACCTCGAGCTGACACTTGCCGTGCGCTGGGACGAGGAATCGCCCGAGGACCTGACCCAGGGTCGCCGTGAGACCTTCCGTGAACTGCAACCCAAGGCAAGCATTGCGTACAGCTTCAACGAACGCATACTGGCTTACGTGACGGTCGGCAAAGGCTTTCGTGCCGGCGGCTTCAACAACCTGGCGCCGGGCAGCAACTTCGCGCCGGGCTTCGATGCAGAGTCGCTGGTCAGCTACGAGACGGGCCTCAAGGGCAGTGCCTTCAACGGCAAGCTGCGCGGGGCCGTGTCAGTGTTCTTTATCGACTACGACGACCAGCAGTACTTCCTGTTCGACCAGACCGGTACGCAGGCGAATATCAATGTGAAGAAGAGCGAAATCGCCGGCGGCGAGATCGAGATCACGGCGCAGCCGACGGACTCGTTGGTCCTGAACCTCGGCTTCGCTTTCACGGACAGTGAAATAGTCGATTACGAAGCGGTGCCAGGTGTTTTGGTGCCGGCCAGTGCCATCGTCGGCAGGAATGTGCCGGGGGCACCGGTCATTTCGGCAAACCTGGCGCTGCAGCATACCGCCTCGTTCGACAATGGCTTTGCCCTGGTCAGCCGCGCCGACTTCGAACACCGCGGCGAGACCTACTGGACGCTCGACAATCTCGATACGCAGGGCGCCTACAACCTGACCAACCTCAGCATCGCGCTGGAGAAGGATCGCTGGTCGGCGCGTGCTTACGTGAACAACCTCTTCGACGAGGAGTATATCGAGTGGTTCTTTGCCGCACGTTTTATCGGTCTGCCGGCGGACATCGCCTGGCCGAGCAAGCCGCGCCAGGCGGGTATCGAGTTGACGCTGCGCTACTAGACCGAATTACCGCAGGGGTTCAGGCGCGAACGCCGAAGCCCAATACGTGTAATCCGAGCGTGTGTTATCTGGCGGGATTGTTAGCATTGCGACGCCTGCCTGGAGGTTACAATGGATAGCAATACACCGCGGCTCAACCGATGGATCATCGTCGTCGGCGCCATCATGATTCAGCTCGCACTCGGTGCCATTTATGCCTGGTCCGTCTTTACGGCGAGACTGACTGCTACTGACGGTGCCTACGCATTTTCGGCCAGTCAGACGGCATGGGTATTCTCGGCGGGCCTGTCAACGTTCGCGATCGTCATGGTGCTGGCCGGCAGAATACTGCCGCGGGTGGGACCGCGTACGCTGTCACTGGCCGGCGGCGTGCTGCTCGGTGCCGGCTACATCCTTGGCGGACTGTTCGGCCAGAGTTTCTGGGTACAACTGGTCTGCATCGGCGTGATCGCCGGCGCTGGCATTGGCCTTACCTATGTCGTACCGATTTCGGTATGCGTCAAGTGGTTCCCCGACAAGAAGGGCATGATCACCGGCCTGGCTGTTGCCGGCTTCGGCTTCGGTGCGACGATCTGGGTCAAGCTCGCCGGTTCCTGGTTTGGCGGTCTCCTCAACACCACGAATGTCTTCGGCTTGCCGGGTGTGCAAAGCGTGTTCTTTATTTACGGTATCGCCCTCGCGACGCTCGTGATACTTGGCAGCATCGTCATGATCAATCCGCCCGAGGGCTACCAGCCCGAGGGCTGGACACCGCCGACCTCGGAAAAAGGCGATCATGAAGGCGCGGTCGAGTTCCGGGCGCGCGATATGCTCAGGACCCGGCAGTTCTACATGCTCTGGTCTGTATTCATGTCTGCGAGCATTGCGGGCCTCATGGTGATCTATTGCATCAAGCTGTTCGGCATCGATGCCCTGGAGCACAAGGGGGTCGTCAACGCCGGCGCGATCACGGGTACAGCGATGGCCTGGTACGCGATCTTCAACGGCCTCGGCCGTATCGCGTGGGGCAGTATCTCCGACAGGCTGGGCCGCAGGCCGACGATTATCCTGATGTCCGCATTGCAGGGTGTCACCATGCTGATGACCTATCATGTCTTTATTTCGTTCGGGATGGTCTACGGCTTCATCTTCGCAGCCGCGCTGATCGGCTTTAACTATGGCGGTGCGTTCGCCCTGTTCCCGGCGATTACCGCGGACTACTTCGGCAACAAGAATGTCGGCAGCAACTACGGCTGGATGTTCACCGCGTACGGTGTCGCAGGTCTCGCCGGGCCGCTGCTTGCCGGCTACTTCAAGGATGCGGCGCAAGGCGCCGCGCAGCCCTCCGTCTGGATGACGCCTTTCATCATCGCTGGCGTGGTCTGCCTGCTGGGTGCGGTCGTGATGACGTTTGCGACGCGGCCGCGCGAGACTAACGGGGACGCTTTTCCAGCCGCTCATCGCGAGTCAGTTCGCGCGGGTGCTTAGCCCGGCGGCGACCGTCGATGTAGTGTGAGATCGTGAGTATGGGGTGGCGCAGCAACATGCGCGGCCCCGCGTAGCGCATGATCTTCTTCGCCTGTTCGCGGTATTCCGACTTGTAGCAATGCACCGGGCAGTTCGCGCAGGTCGGCTTGTCCTCGCCGTACGGACACTTCTCGAGGCGCACCTCGGCGTAGTCCAGGAATTTCCTGCAGTCCGGGCATAAGTCGCTGGTGCCATGGTGGGCACCGCAGTAGATGCCCACCATCTTTCCCATGGTGCGGGACTCGCGGTCGATATGCGGCTTCATCTCTTCGATTTTTCCAGGGCCTGGTCGAGGTCGGCAATGATATCGTCGATGTGTTCGATACCGATGCACAGCCGAATCATGTCCGGCGTGACGCCGGCGGCCTTGAGTTCTTCCTCGGAGAGTTGCCGATGCGTCGTCGATGCAGGGTGCGCAGCGAGCGACTTCACATCGCCGATATTGACGAGGCGCAGGAACATGTCCAGCGCGTCGTAGAATTTCACACCTGCGTCAAAGCCACCCTTGATGCCGAAGGTCAACAAGGCCGATGGCCGGCCGTTCGTGTACTTGCGGGCAAGGTCATAGTAGGGCGAATCAGGCAGGCCCGCGAAGTTGACCCAGGCGACCTGTGGATGATCGTTCAGGTAGTTCGCGACCGCGAGCGCATTGTCGCAATGCCGCTCCATGCGCAGCGGCAGGGTTTGCATGCCCTGCAGGATCAGGAAGGCATTCATCGGGCTGATTGCAGCACCCGTGTTGCGAAGCGCCACAGTGCGGGCGCGGCCGATGTAGGCGGCAGCGCCAAGCGCCTCCGTGTACACCACGCCGTGGTACGACGCTTCGGGCTCGTTGAGCATGTGGAACTTCTCGGGGTGGTCGGTCCACGGGAACTCGCCACCGTCGACAATGACGCCGCCCAGTGAGTTGCCGTGACCCCCTATGTACTTGGTCAGTGAGTTGACGATGACGTCAGCACCCCAGGCCAGCGGCTTGATCAGCGCCGGTGTGGCCACCGTGTTGTCGACGATCAGCGGTACGCCATGCTCATGGGCCATACTGGCGAGCGCCTCAATGTCGACGACGTTGCCGGCCGGATTGCCGATGGACTCGCAGAAGACCGCGGTGGTCTTGTCGTCGATGTGCTTCGCCATGCTTTCCGGGCTATCGTCTTCGGCGAAGCGGACCTCGATGCCCTGCCGGGGCAGCATGTGCTTGAACAAGGTGTACGTGCCGCCATAGAGCAAAGGCACGGAGACGATGTTGTTGCCCTGTTCGGCGATATTGAGGATCGAGTAGTTGACCGCGGCACTGCCCGCACTCAGGCCCAGCCCGGCGATCCCTTCTTCGAGTGCGGCACAGCGCTGTTCGAGAACGGCCGTCGTGGGGTTCATGATGCGGGTGTAAATGTTGCCTTCGACCTCGAGATTGAACAGGTCCGCACCATGCTGTGCATCGTCGAACTCGTAGGCCACGGTCTGGTAGATCGGTACCGAAACCGCCTTGGTCGCGCTATCGGATTTGAATCCGGCGTGAATGGCGAGCGTCTGGTCTTTCATTGTTTCTCCTTGAGGCCGAGCGGGTCGCCGGCATCGATGCCGGGCATGAATTGCAGTTTGCGGTCGATGTTGGTCACGCGATAGACAAGACCAAGCCAGTTGTTGATGACGGCCTTGGCCGTGTCGCCCCACGTGTTGTCGAGGAGCCCGGCGACATCCTGTTCGAGCGTATCGTCGAACTCGGTGCCCGCAGCACGCGCCTGTCGGGCGCGCTCCAGGTGAGCCGCCGCGAATTTTTGCGCCTCGTCGCCGAAGTAGTGTTCGGGAAAGGGTGGTGCGGTCTCGCGCTCTCCGCTCGCAAAGCGTTTGAGCTCACGCCGGAATTCCTTGAGCAGGCTTGCCACGTCGTACTCGGGGTGGCCCTGCATGTAGATAACGCGAAACTGGTCCGGACTGGCCGCGAGGTGCACGCCGCCTTCGCGGCTGTCCACGAGGACCGGCAGTCCCGCCGCCTCGAGTTGCTCCCGCGAAATATCGTTGTATCGGGAATGCGGGATATCGAAGCGCGTGTTGATCTCGCGCAACAACGGATGCATAGGCGCACTCACGCGATGGCTGTACACGCCCCAGCGCTTGGCGGGCAGTGGCTGGCGGTCGATGCCGTGCAGATGCTTGAGCAGCGCATGCGTGGCGAGGCAGGAGCACAGGATCGACACCACGTTGTCTTGCGCCCAGTTGACGACATCGATCAGCGGGTCCCAGAACGGCTCCTCTTCCAGGGCGGGGTTGGCGACGTTGGCGCCGGTAATGATCAGCGCATCGAGGCCTTCCTCTCGCAGGGTTTCGAAGCGCGAGTAGTACTTGTCAATGTAGTCGAGCGTCTCCTGACTGCGTGGCAAGCCCGGCAGGGAAAACGGATAGACGAAAAACTGCGCGATCCGGTTGCAGCTACCGACGAGGCGAATGAACTGGCGCTCGGTTGCCTGCAGGGCGGCATCGGGCATCATGTTGAGAAAGCCGATGTGCAGCTCGCGGATGTCCTGGTGCTCCGCACGCTCGAGCGAGAGGACCTCATGCCCCTGGGCGCGCAGTTGCCCGAAAGCAGGCAGTTTTGAATGTTCGACGAGTGGCATGCCTTATTCCAAAGCGGAACCGTCCTCAGAGTAAATGACCCAGATCTTGGTGTAGCCATCGGTTTCCCACACGCCGGTCCACTCCCTGGGGATCGTCACAGCTTCACCCGCATTGATGACCTGCGCAGTGCCGTCTGCCGAGGTCAGCGTCACGCTGCCCTCGAGGAAATACATGAACTCGTCGACGCCGTAGGGTTCGTCGATCTCGAAGCTAACCTTGCCGGAGCGGTACATGCCGGACGCGAATTTTTTGTCGCTCGAGAGCAGCGAGGTGACGTCCAGCGTAACGTTGCCGTTTTCATGGGTTGTCTCGATCATGTCCGGGCGCGCGAAGATAGCGCCGGCCGCATCGGCCTTGCTGATCTTGGCCGGTTTGACCGTCTCATGGTGCGCCGCTATGGATGCCCCGGCCACCACTGCACAACCGAGCACGGGCAAGAAAAGTTTCCTGATCATCGATGACTCCTGTTACAACATTGTCTGTTCGACATGCCGATTCTGTCGTACGTAGAATATCCGAAAACAGGCCCGTCAGGAGATCCCGTGTGAATATCCGCATTACAGTCCTCGCAACATCGGTTCTTCCGGCGTTTCTTCTCTGTTTGTTTGGTACGGTGCGAGCGGCCGATCCTGTCTACTATGCAGGAATGCCACAGGGCGAGTTGGACTATGACGAATTCGTCCAGCTCTGGGACTCGTTCCTGCACTGGCGCGATCCCGCGGCTGCCGCGAAGACCCGGTCCCTGACGGATGTCGCGGGCCTGGAGACGGACGTCTACCCGGACTTCGGCGCCGAGGCGATGGCATCGCGGCTCCTTGAGCTGCGTGAATACCAGGAGCGACTGGACCGCTTTGCCGTGCATACCTGGGAGACGGGCAGGCAGGTCGAGTTCCTCGCCGTACGCGCCAGGCTCGACCAGGAAGAATTCACGTTACGTGTCTCTCGACCCTGGTCGCGGGATCCCGGTTTCTACGTCGACCGCATGTTGCGCCTGACGTTTACAGACCTTCCCGTGGAGGGTGCCGCCCTCGCGGAACTCGAGCGCCAGCTCGCGGCGATTCCGGGCCTCGTGGCCCAGGGCAAGGCAAACCTCACGGACGTGGCTGCCGACTACGCGGACCTGGCCCTATTCAATCTCTCGAACGCCGACGGTGTTGGCCACGGCTACCCCTACCGCGCTACGCCACCGCCGGGTGTGGTCGGCTGGTACGACGACCTGCTCGCACGCGCCCGCCAACAGCAGCCGCAACTCGTCGAGCACATCTCGTTGGCAAAGTCCGCGGTCGAGTCCTTGCGGGACTGGCTGAGCGCCAACCGGCCGGAGATGCGCGCCAATGCCGGCGTTGGCAAGGCGGCATTCGACTGGTACCTGAAACACGTCAAGCTGATGCCGTACACGAGCGATGAGATCGTCACGCTCGGG
Source organism: uncultured Gammaproteobacteria bacterium (assembly GCA_963698895.1). Classification (GTDB taxonomy): domain Bacteria; phylum Pseudomonadota; class Gammaproteobacteria; order Steroidobacterales; family Woeseiaceae; genus UBA1847. Next base: position 48,431 of record CAVOSO010000009.1, read on the forward strand.
CGCCGCGAGCTGGATCGTTTGTGGGCGCAGTATGCGCTCGAGCGCCACAACAATCGTGACCTGCCCGAGATCGAACTACCGAAGACCGGCGCGGACTACCAGGAGCGCATCGATACGACCGATCGCCTCATTCGTGCGTTCCTGGTCGACGAGGAGATCATTTCGATCCCGGAGTACATCGGCAAGCTGTCGACCAACGTGCCGTGGATCGTTCGCGACGACGGGCCGAACTTCTGGGAGCAGATTCAATACCGAAATCCAACGCCGGATCACCTGCATGCGGTGATCCCGGGGCACCGCTTCGACGCGGTCGTGGAACGCAATAATCCGGATCCTGTGCGTGGCAGGTTGACCGACGATGCCCGTGTCGAGGGTTGGGGGGTCTACCTCGAGGAGGCCATGATGTATGCCGGTCTGCTCGATAAGCAGCCGCGGGTCCGGGAGCTGATCTACCTGTTCGGCATTTTCCGCGCCGCGCGTATGCCCGCGGATGTCTGGCTGCAGCTCAACAGCATGACCGCAAACGAGGTTGCCGACTTCTGGATCGAGCACGTGCCCTACCTCGACAGGGATGTCGCCCGCGTCGATGCAGAAATTTACCTGCGCCGGCCGCCCGGCTACGGGCTGGGGTACACGACCGGGATGATCCAGATGCAGGCCTTGCTCGCAGCCCGCCAGCGGCAACTCGGTGAGGACTTCAATCTCAAAGCCTTTCATGACGAGCTCATGCAGTCGGGCAGGCTGCCGCTGTCGCTCCTGCACTGGGAAATGACCGGCGACGATGAGGGGATCGCGGCGCTCTGGTTGCGCCAGCCGCTGCCAGTCGTGCCAGGTCCGGCAACGGGTCAACCATAACGGCGCCGAGACGTTAAAAGGGGAAGCGTCCGTGCACGGATGTGGCCTCGCGGGACCCCTCATGAACACGATCGACATGCGATTCTCAAAGTATTTCCTGACCTTCTTTGTCGCCTTGTCACTCGCCGCGTGCGGCGGCGGGACGAGTGCCCCGGTTGACCAGCCCCCACCGGACCCGGGCGGGCAGCCACCACCGCCCGCTGTACCTGCAGTCATCGCGGATCGGGTCACCGATCACGCGTTCCTGACAGACCACTTCAGCGGTTCGGAGAATTGCGCTCTCTGCCACGATGGCATCCAGGACACGACCGGACAGGATCTGTCGATCGTCGCCGACTGGCAGTCCTCGATGATGGCCGGCAGCGCTCGCGACCCGTTCTGGCGTGCCAAGGTCGCCAGCGAGATTCGGAGAAACCCGGGCTTGCAGGCGGAAATTGAATCGACGTGCAGTCGCTGCCACGCGCCCATGGCGCATGTTGAGGCGGGATTCGCGGCAGCGGATATCGCATTACTTGGCGACGGCTTCCTGCATCCCGACAACGTGCTCTTCGATGCGGCAGCCGAAGGCGTGAGCTGCACGTTGTGCCACCAGGTCGCCGATACTCAGGTTCTCGGCACCGAAGCCGGCTTCTCGGGCGGCTTTGACGTGCCGTACTCATTTGGTACGGATCGGCTGGCATTCGGGCAATACGCCGATCCTCTCGAGATGCCGATGAGAAACCAGGTGGCATTCACGCCCGCAATGAGTCCGCATGTGTCCGACTCGGCGGTCTGCGCTGCGTGCCACAACCTGTCGACGCCCGTGCTGGACGCACAGGGCAGCGTCACCAACCAGGTGTTTCCCGAGCAGTCCGTGTATACCGAGTGGGAGCACAGCGATTTTGCGGACACGCGAAGCTGCCAGGACTGCCACATGCCTGTGGCGGCCGGTGACGTGGTAATTGCCAGGCGACCGAATAACGGCCTCGCTCCTCGCGCAGATTTCGCACGGCACTCCTTCGTCGGCGCCAACACCTACATGCTGGACATTCTTTCGAGGAACCGGGCCGACCTGAGCATCACGGCGACAGGCTACAACGAGCTCATCGACGAAACACGTGCCTTTCTTGCCGGTGCGGTAAGTCTGGCGCTAAGCGACGTGTCGCGCCGCGACGATGAGCTGTATTTTGAGGTGCATCTGAGTAACCACACAGGGCACAAGTTCCCGACCAGCTATCCCTCGCGCCGAGCCTGGCTGCACGTGACGGTGACCGACGCGTCCGGCGCTGTGGTTTTCGAGTCAGGCGCTATCGATCAGCGCGGCAGAGTCGAGGGCCTGGCGAGCGACGTGGATCTATCGGCATTCGAGCCGCATTACCGGACCATTCGCAGCGGCGACCAGGTCCAAAGCTATGAAACCATCATGCAGGACCTCGGTGGGAACGTGACCTACACACTGCTGGAGGCAGCCGCGTATCGCAAAGACAACCGCCTGCTGCCGTCTGGCCTGGACAAGACGGGAGTCCCCGAGATCATCAGGCCGCAGGGCAATGCGCTTGCGGACCCCGACTTCACCGCTGGCGGTGACGAGGTCCGTTTCGAGATTGCTGGCCTGGCGGCGGGCTTGTATGAAATCGCCGTCGACGTGAATTACCAGGTGGTGGCCTACGGCTTCGTGCAGGATCTCGCCGTTGACGCAGACGATCCATACGTCGCGGCATACCTCGCACTCAACGATGGCGCGGCTGTCCGGTACGAAACAATAGCGAGTGCGACCGCAAGCCTGGATTTTTGAGGCGCCTAAGGGGCAGCACCTAGGGGACTGTGGGTGACCGCAATTGGGGTGGGCCGACGTTGCGCGTACCATTTTGGCATGAAGCCGTCCCAACAGGTTGGCGAACTTGCGTCCTCGGCTCTCGGCGCGACGACGGATGAATTGCTGCACAAGCTGCTGGCCAACCTGACAGCTGTGCTCGGTGCCCGGCGCGCCTATGTTACCGAGGTCAATCGCGTCGGCCTGTCGAGGACCATCGCCTCCTGGGAGGACGGTCAGCGCGGGCCCGTGCGGGAATACGATATCAAGGGTACGCCCTGTGCGGTGGTCATGCGCGATGGCACACAGGTCATCGACTGCGAACTCAGCGATCGCTATATGTTCGATGAGTCCAGCCTGGGCTACGGCTGCGAGAGTTTCATCGGCAGCCCTATCGTGAGTCGTTCGGGGGAGAGAGTCGGTCAGCTCTGCGTATTCGGGGCCAAGCCCCTCGACGATACCGAAATGACGAGTGCCCTCGTGGCGCTCGCGGCCGTGCGCGTGTCGGCGGAGCTCGAACATCGCAAGTTCGAGGCGGCGCTCACGCGGTCAGAGGCCTACTCGAGCGCCATTGTGGCGACCGCCGCAGAAGGGATTCTTACTGTCGACGAGAATGGCAAAATAGAGTCGTTCAATCGAGCGGCGGAGAACATGTTTGGCTATCGCGCTGAAGAGCTGATCGGCAAGGACGTGCATGTCCTGATACCGGAGCAATATCGCAAGAATCACGCTCGTCATGTCGAACATTTCTTTGCCACCGGTGAGGCAAGCATCATCGGCACGGGGCAGGAAGTGACGGCCCGCCGCAAAGACGGTTCCGTTTTCCCGATTCATCTGGCGGCCAGCGAGATATCCATCGATGGTGGGCGCTGTTTTGCAGGCATCATTCGGGATGTGTCCGCCCAGAAGGAGGCCGAGAAATCCCTGAAAGCCGCCGAGCGGCGTTTCCGGGCGATGTTCGACCAGCGACATCAACTCGTCGAGATCCTGACGCCTGGCGGTACGGTCCTGGAAGCGAACCAGACAGCACTCACTTTTTCGGGTGCCACGCTTGATGAAGTCATCGGCCGTGAGTTCTGGTTGACGCCATGGTGGGCCCACTCACCGGAGCTGCAGGACCGCGTGCGAAACGCGGTGCAAGCGGCTGCCGAGGGTGCAACCGTCCAGTTCGAAGTGACCCATCCCCGTGCCGACGGGCAGATGGCCGATCTCGATTTTTCCGTGCGGCCGATCACCGACAAAAACAACGAGGTCGTACTCCTGGTGAGCGAGAGTCACGACATCACTGAGCACAAGCGCGCAGAAGAAGAGGCGCGCCAGCATCGAGAGCGCATTGCACATGTCTCACGCCTCAGTACGCTGGGTGAAATGGCAGCCGGGATCGCGCATGAGATCAACCAGCCGCTCACCGCTATTTCACTATTCGCCCAGGCCGGCAAGCGCCTCGTCGAGGCGCAGCAGCTCGACAAGATGGGCGAAATCTGCTTCAAGCTGAATGAGCATGCATTGCGGGCGGCTGATGTCGTGGAACGCATGCAGGCGATGGCGAGGCAGGGCGAGAGCCAGAAAGAGATCGTCGACTGCAATGAGTTGATCGAGAGCGCGGTGAAACTGGCTGAATCCGAAGCGCGCATACACGACATCCAGATTGCGTTCGGCAAGGGGAGTGATCTTCCTCCGGTTTCGGTGGATGGCGTCCAGATTCAACAGGTTGCGTTGAATCTCCTGCGTAACGGAATGGAAGCGATGATCGGGCTGGATTCGCGCAAACACTGCCCGATAGCCATCGAGACGCGACGCAACGAAAGCGACGAGATTGAGATTGCGGTTACGGATTGTGGCTGTGGCGTTCCGGAGGACCGCATCGACAAACTTTTCACGCCATTTTCGACAACCAAGAAATCCGGGATGGGAATGGGATTATCCATCAGCCAGGAAATCATTCGTGCGCATGGGGGGCGCATCGATTTTCACAACAATGAGAATTGTGGAGCGACGTTCTGGTTTACCCTGCCGGCTGCCAAACGAGAGAGCCATAATGGACGTTGAACAAAAAGTGTATGTCGTTGACGATGATGAAGGAGTACGTGACGGACTTGCGCTTTTGTTGGCAACCATCGGCTTGCCCTGCGAGCTGTTCGATTCGGCGCAGGGATTTCTCGATTCCTATGACGAGAAGCAGGGTGGCTGCCTCGTGCTCGACATCCGCATGCCGCGTATGACAGGTCTTGATCTGCAGGAGACACTTATCGCCATGGGTTCGCGGTTGCCGATCATATTCATAACCGGTCACGGCGATATACCCATGGCGGTCGAAGCGATGCGCCGTGGGGCAGTGGACTTCATTCGCAAACCCTTTCGCGAGCATGATTTGCTCGACCGTATCAACGAGGCGCTGGCGGTTGATGATACTGTCCGCAAGCAGGCCATGGATCGCCAGGCCGTCAAGGATCGACTCGCGCGGTTGTCGGATCGCGAGCGAGAAGTCTTCGAGCGAGTCGCCGACGGCGAAATGAACAAGATGATCGCGGCTGATCTCGGTATCAGTGAGCGAACCGTCGAGGTGCACCGCGGCCAGGTGATGAAGAAGCTCGGCGTGAAGACACTGGCACAGCTCGTCCGGATAAAGATCGAGGCCGAACTCATTCTGACGGCCTGAGAGCCTGTCGATCGCTCGACGCGTGGGAGCCGCAATCCATTACGAGGTAGTCCCAATACCTCTTGGCCCGGACATCGAGTGATACTCCGCGAACTGGTTCGAGTTAATTCGAGTTGCGGCCGTTGAAACATGACACGTTTGTAGTTCACGTCGTGGATCCGGACCCGGCCATCGCGGACGGGCTGGAGACCTTGCTGGGTACGTACGGAATGCAGGTTTGCTATTACCCGGATTCCGAGTCCTTTCTTGCCGCGCATCCCCGGATGTGCCGCGGTCGTTGCTGTCTGCTGATCGATGCGGATCTGCCCGGGCTAAGCGGGCCGGCGCTGCTGCAGCAGCTTAGCAATGGCTTCGCTCACGTTCCTGTGCTGCTGTTCGTCAGTACATCCTCGCCCGAACTGATCGAAGCAGCACGCAGTTCAAGCCGGGTCAGCGTAATCGAGAAACCTTTCGTTGACGGCATGCTGGTGGAGCAACTTCTGCGCTTGCAGCGTGCCTGTGGGTAGCCACAGGTCGTTACGAGGAATATCCAATTTCCCGTCGCTTCTTCCAGGAGCAGGATCACTCCCAGTATCAGCCAGTCTGTGCTGATTCGACACAAAACAAGAACTCGCGGGAGAAGATCGTGAAACGATATATATCGGCACTACTAGTGTCTATCGGACTACTGGTCTGGATGGGGGCCAGCGCGGATGATGGCGAGAAAACGCTGAAAGATATGACAGGTGGCAACATCGACAATCAGCTCGAGGTGTTGCCGGAAGACATCGGGCATCACGTGTCCGATGCCGAGCATGCGTTTATCGACATGATGAAATTCTACGTTCCGTCGCAAGCCGCCAGCGGTTTAATCGGACCGGTTGACTACAACAATGTCGACCTGGGGGACGTGGAAGACCTGACTGTCGCGAAACCCCTGGTCAGCGTCTTCATCTACGGACCGACCATCCCGGTTGAAGATACGGCCTTCGCGCACAGTTTCATGGACACGTTCGGCGGCGTCAGCCTGGATGACGGTGTGACGTGGAAAACCACGAACCTCTCGCAAACAGCAGGCCTGAGTTCGTTCACGCTCGGCGTGGACGGTGGCGGTGGCGGCGACGATGTCGACGAGCTGCCGGCCGATCACAACCAGCTCGAACGAGACGATGGCATCATCGCGTTCCACGCACGCGGGATGGAATATCCCTACACGAACGAGTGCACCGAGTGCCATGGACCCACGCTGCAGGGTGGTCATCACGGCGAGCCGTCCTGCTATAGCTGCCATGGTCCGGAGTGGAAAGAGGATGCACCGGATGGCGTCATGGTGGTCTACATCGAGGAGGCCTATGCCAAGACAGAGAAGAACAAGGTCAAACTCAAAGTCATTGGTGCAGTAGAAGGCGCCGATGACAGAGCGACCGCTACACTGATCAATGGCGTCACCGAAGCGGTCCTGGATACGGAAAGGGTTGAAGACAACGGCAAGTTCAAGTTTGAGCTTGAGTACCGCGGACTGGCGCCTTGCACGGTTGCCGTTATTGTCGAGGATGTCGAGAGCTTCGTGGTCCCTGTGGTGGACAAGAAGACAGGCGAGCCGCTCGAGACCTGTGAAGGCGAACCCACTGACCTCAGTGTCTACCCCGGCGGCACCTACAACGTATTCCACGCGACAGCAGGCAACAAGGTGCTGGTTGCATGGCCGAGCCGCTATCTGCCAGCAGGGTCAGCCCGCGTACGCGATGGCCTGGGACGGCGACGATGAGGGTTTGAGTGCCGATCAGCTCGCGAAACGCGAGGCCCTGGAGACTCTGCTGAACATCGATGTTGACGCAGGATCTGTACCTGACCGACCTGTTCGGCGTTGCCGGTTCGCAAGGCTCAATCGACTTTGCGGACGAGGGCTATCCGCAGGCCGGCGAAGTCCCGTTCGGATGTGTGTGGACGGCGCGCGGCGTGTTGTTGCCGGGCGACGATCCGAGGACGGGTGAGTTTGAATACTCGCACATGGTTTGGACCAAACCCGAGCGGCTGACCTCAGGCCGTCGTGACCCCAACCGCATCGAAGTCAAGGGCGTACAGGGGGCAGGTTTCGTCATCACCTGGCAGGAAGACCCTGACGGGCTGCGTCCCGGACAGGGCGAAGGCCCGGGTGAAGGCTGGAGCGGCGCGGTCGCGCACGACAAGACAGACATCTGGTACTCCTTCATTCCGTGGGAGTACTTCGACCTGGTCGAGAACCGGGACGATCCGGCGGGCGCGGCCGTGAACATCGTAGACCATGACCTGCTGCTCACAGGCAGACCGCAAGCGTACGTCCCCATGGCCGTACCGATGCGCCTGACCAACAACGACAAGTGCGTTGCCGACGAGTACGGTCCCGGGAGCGACCCCGTCAGAAAACAAGTTCTTCAGCTACTGCAATTTCGAGGTTGCGCAGTACTACGGTCTGCAGGATTTCTGCTCTGACGTTGTCGACATTCCGACGGGACAGGACGGCAGTCTCGGACCGATCTGTGTCAACGACGACGGCTTGCCCAACATCGCCAACACGGCATCGACACGCCCACGGCTGTCGCTGCAGGGCTATGATTCGAATGGCGATTCTGCCATCGACAGTGCCTGGGTGATCGTGGCGGCCGAGGAGTCCAAGGGGCTGGGCCGGTACGCGTTCCTGCCTGATGGCGCGCCCTGTGATGAGGATGCCGACGATGCGCTACCCGGAGTGCAGCGCCGATCTCGGCAAGAACCAGTGGTACTTCAGCTTCGACATGGGTGATCCGCGGACGCTGGATACCAGCGGCTTCGAAACCGGCCTGGTGCAGAACCTGGTAAGCCAGGGCAACCTGCTCAACCAGCCCGAGGTCGACTTCAGGACTGGCGAGTTCTACCCGGTGATCAACACATCGCAGATGTGGGACTTCGGTCCGTACAACTACGACATGTACAACACCGAGATCGCACGCCGCTCCAGCTTGCTGGTGCAGTCCATCGCCAAGGCCAGGGCAAGCTCAAGTGGAATCCTTGCCACGCCGTCCTGGAAGCAGGGCGCGATGCGGCAGGGCGGCCCTGCCGACACGATGCTGCGGCGTATCGTATTGCCGAACCCCGGTACCTATGTCGAGGACGGTATCTACACGAATCCCTACGCCTTCAGCAACATGGAGTGCAGCAGTTGGCTGGTTAGCCCCGGTGCTAAATCCGTACTACCCGGGCGGCGTTTGCGGTGAGCCCGCGACGAACCTCTCCAGCGTGGTGCCGGATACCTGCAAGGACGATGAGACCGGCGCTCTGGTTGCGTGCCCGACTGTGACCTTCGGCGGATCGACCTTCGGCGTCGGGGACACCAACCCGATCCTGCAGGGCTTCCTCCAGGGCGAGGGCAACACCACGCGGGTGCTCACCTGGCATCAATGCCCGTCGGATGGCGTCGCGCAGGATACCAGTGAGCTTGAGGGTGGTACCTACTTCGACTGCAGTACGGACAACCGTCCGGACGACTTCGCCAACCTGAAGGACCAGAGCTGGTACAACCCGCTCGACGTCTCCAAGGGCCATCGAGGCTTCATCGACGGCGACTTCGTCATGTTCCTGTACGCCTGGTCGCCGAACTGGCGCCTCAACGCCAAGGGCAACGATCGCTACGATCTGTACGTACGGCGTTCCTTCGACGGCGGTCAGTCCTGGCGGACAACGCCGAGTTCGTTCACAGCCAGTGACGGCCTGAGCTACTCGGGTGACGGCACGGTGACCTGCGAGACCTACCGGTCTTCGGAGACCGGAACGTCCGGAGCGCTGGAGCCGCATGTCTGCTATGACTATGATGCTGGCGACAACGAGCAGGCACGTAACGTGACTCAGCACAGCCGCATGCGGGTAACGACGCTGGACCCACGCTATGCACCGACCCCGGGGACGATTGGAGCCGGTTGCGTGGACGACACGGATCCGACGATCGACACGACCGTCATGACCTGTGACGACCTGTCCGGGTTCGACTCGGACCTGCGTGACCCGAGCCGGTATTTCATGGTCTTTGAGACTGGCGATAACAGCACGGTCGCAGAAGGCGAGGCAGAGCCGGAGGATCTGTTCTACAGCCGCGCCGAGGGCTTCGGTGACGACTATGCGGTCTGGACCGAGACGGATACCGGTCTTGATGCCGATCCAACAAGCGTTTGCTATCCCTCCGTGGCGTATGAGGACGCGAAGGTTGTAGGGACGGTCGTCGAGAACTCCGGCTTCTGCAACGAGTTCGACCGCATGAACGCGGGTGGCGATACGCACTCGAGTGAGGCCAATCTCGAGGCCAACCCGGACGGCTCGAAGCTGTATGGCGTCTGGGCGCAATGGGTATTCGATGATCTCGGTGAGGAAGTCATCGAGTCTGATGCCAAAGCGCGCCGTGTCTGGTGGATCGATCTGTACCGCTCAGCGGACGCAGCCAACACGTGGACACTTCCAGGGACCAATCAGCCAGAGTAACTGGCGTGTAAACGCAAGTCTCCCTGCCCCGTTATAAAAGGGCAGGGAGGCTTTTCACCAAGAACCTACGGTGCCCGTCATGTTCACGATCAAACGACCCGATGTTGTGAAGCTGCTGGTAGCAGCCGCTTTTGCGCTTGTCCAGACCTCCTGCGGCAGCAGTGGCAGCGAGGCTTTCGTTCCGCCGGTCAATCCTCCGGTTAACCCACCGGCCAATCCGCCGGCGGTGCCCCAGTTTGTGCAGGTTGTTTCCGGCGACGGTGACAGCAGCGAGGTGCAGAACACCATCTCCTGGACGCTGGACGCGGCCGCGACGAGCTACACGGTGTACTGGGACAATGTGCCGGGCGTAACGGCTGCGAGCAGCGTTGTCGTGCCTGCGGCAGCGGGAACTCGCTACGTCATCCACAGGGACGTCGATGTACTGGCCGGCAACACCTACTACTATCGGGTCAGCGCCAACTCCGCGGGCGGTTCCTCCGCTTTATCGAACGAGGTAGCCGGCACGCCGCAGAGTGCCATCACGGCTCGATCACTCAACGATGTTGCATGGAACGGGACCGACACGTTGGTCGCCGTCGGCGAAAGCGGGGTTATTCTGAGCAGCCCGAACGGCACGGATGACGCCTGGGTCGATGTCTCTGTGGCTGCAGTTCCCGAGCCGCTGTCAGGCGTAACCTGGGAAGGCATCAACTCGCAGTTCATGATCGTGGGTGCCAGCAGTACCGTCCTGACAGGCGACGGCGTCAACTGGGTCCAGGAAGACCTGAGCAATATTGCCGGGGCCAGGAACCTGCAGGACGTTGCGTGGCTGGGTAACCGGTACATTGCCGTTGGCAACAACGGCGCGATTATTACCAGTAATGGCGATGGCAGTGTCTGGACATTACAGGACGCCGGTGCGAGTGTTGCAAATACGTCGTTTAACGCGGTCGCCACCGACAACAACAGAATCGTCATCGTAGGTTCCAATGGCACTATCCTCAGCAGCCTCGATGCGGTGACCTGGGTTGAGCAGGCAAAACCGCTCAACAACGATCTCAACGACATCACCTGGGACGGCAGTCAATTTGTCGCCGCCGGATCCAACGACGCCATGCTGACCAGCCCCGACGGTCTGACGTGGACGGCACACATCCCTGGAACGTCCGATATCAGGTTCTCTGCGGTTACGCAGTGGGACTCTGGCCTCCCCCTGGTTCCGGTACTGGGTGCAGTGGGTTCGGCGGGGACGTTTGTGACCGATCCTGATGCGGATCCGGGAGCCATTATTCGCACAGGCACGACCGAGCATCTCGGGGGGCTTACCTGGGTGGATGACGGTGTTGCCGCTCCCTATTTTGTCATCGTCGGCAATGACGGTACGGTCATGACCGTCAAGTACGAGTAGTTGCTCCGCCAGGACAAGTCCGGCCCAGCGCCCGTAATTGTGCTGGTCATCTGTCCAACTGATTGATTTTCATGGTCTCCTGATCATCGATTTCAAGTAGTTGATCCAACCCAAAGTAATCAACTGATTCCGCCGGGCTTTTTGAGTATGCTCAGGCGGAATGCTACTTTCCTATTGCGACAGAGACCCCAACATGCGGCATCACAAGGGACGCAGGAAGCTGCCGCCTGCTTTGATCTTTTGCCTTTTTGCGGCTTCTTCCATGGCTGCCGTGGGCGACGAAGCCTCGCAGATTCGCAGTTTCCTGGAAGGCCTCGATGCCGGCGATGTTCCGGTCGTCGCCCGTCAGCGGCTCAACGAGCCCGAGCTCGTATCCGCGACCTACCGTGCCAGGAACCACGCCACCATCTGGCTAGGTGGTTCGCCGCTGGATAAGCAGGCGCCGCACTTGCTTACGGCAATAAGCCAATCGGTAGCGCACGGATTTTCGGCGGAGCGATATCACCGCTCGGCCATCGGGAAGTTGAGGCAGGCTTCGGATGATTCATCAAGGCTTGCGCTTGAGGTCTTGTTGCCGGACACGTTCTTGAGCCAGGCGTTGCATCGAAGGCGCGGAGCCGTTTTTCCACCCAACCTCGATACTGACTGGCAAATGCCCGAGGCCGAATTCGATGCGGTTGCTCTCTTGCGCGACACGGCACAGAAAAGGCAGTCCGTCGTGAAAGTCCTCGATACACTTTGGCCAGCCGACGAACCGGGCTCGCTGGTAGATCTCGGTTCCTCTCCTTGACTCAACGCAATGACCCCATTTCGAAGCAGACCGAGCATGAGCTGACTTGAACACCGAGGAACATCAGAAGATTGACGCGCGGATCGTCGAATCGGCAAAGAACATCAAGGTTTTGAGTCGATTGACCTGGCCCGCCGGTATCATGGAGACATTCCTTGCAGACTGGCGTGCCGGAAAGCCCAGGCTGCCGGTGGTCGAGTATGCGAAGTGCGATGACCTCGACGAACCCGCGCGCGAGCTCGGCCGCGCACTCGACTCACTCAAGACCCTGGACGATCCTCTCGCGGAGTTCCTTCGCAATACGGCGGAGTCTTACCTCGTGCTTTGCGACCTGTTGAAGCAAGTTGGCAAGCCCGATGTATTGAAGTTCAGTCGCGCCCTGTATGGTGTTCCTGGTGATGCGTTGTCGGAAGGCAGCGTCAATAACCTGGAAGCCGCCGAATACTTCCTGGAACGAAGTGCTCAGTTCGGCGAGGCGAGCGATCTGCATGAGGCAGATTATTGCGTACCTGCGGAAGTTGTGAAACGTGAACTCGAGGCACGGCTTGCCGAAGTGTTTCCGGAAAAAACCGTTGACGTAGTGGTCGACCCTAACATGGCATCGAAAGCTGCAGCCGGCGCAACTCGAATTCGCTTACGCGGGGGCACCTGTTTTTCCGATTACGACATTCAGCAGCTGTTGCATCATGAAGCGTTCGTGCACAGCCTGACCGCCCTGAACGGGCGAGCTCAACCGGTAATTCGCAGCCTCGGCCTCGGCGCGCCGCGAACGACGGGGCCGCAGGAAGGTCTGGCTACATTCGCCGAGCTGGTGACAGGCTCAATCGATATCGATCGCATGCAACGCATCGCGCTGCGAGTTGTAGGCATCGACAAGGCGTTGTCCGGTGCGAACTTTATCGATGTCTTCGAGTTTTTTCTTAATGCCGGACAGACAGAAAACGACAGCTTTAGCTCGGCGATGCGGATATTCCGCGGTGCACCCCTCACTGGTGGAGCGGCGTTCACCAAGGACCTCGTTTACCTTCACGGCTTGATGGAAGTGCATACTTTCTTTCGGTGGGCACTGCAGCATCAGCGCCTCGAGCTCTGCCGGTATTTCTTTGCGGGCAGAATGACGATCGCTGATGCGTGCGGACTTGCGCCGATGTTCAAGGAAGGCATTCTCGCCGGGCCAAAGTACCTGCCAACGTGGATGACCCGCACCAACGGCCTGGCTGGCTACCTGGCGTTCTCGATTTTTGCAAATCGCATCAGCATCGAGGCGCTCGATGAGCACCATCGTTTCGAGCGTGTGCAGGAAATCAGCATCTGATTGCTGTCTTGTATATTTGACGCAGGCGGAAATTTTTCCCGTTAAGGGCGATCAATCAGAATTTTCCGATCCGGGAATTCGCCCAGGTCTTGCAACGTCCTGCGGGCGAGGGCCACTGCCTTTTCCTTGTGGATTTGCGCAGGATTGCCGCCGTCGCGAAGCTGTGCCGCGAGGTCCCTGCCACGGAGGTCACTCGACTGGATGTCTTCGGCGATCGGTCCAATACGATCCGCGACGTTTTCCAACGGATAGACCAAACAATCGACCGATGCTGGGCTCAATAGTACGCCAGTCGGCTCGTGATTCTGGCGATTCCGAAATGTGTTGACGTACGCCGGAATTAGACGCACCTTGATCGCGCGGAGGAACAAATCGTTCGGTAGAACTTGCAGGGGTTGGAAGATGGCGGAAATCAAGAACAAACCTTGGGTCGAAATTCGCGCAATGCTCGAGCGGAGCGATTCGGTTAACGATATCCAGTCCTATATGGACGACCTGGAACCCGCCGACTTGTTGCATGCGGTGTTTATGCTTGCTCCGGACGACCAACGCGCGCTGCTCTCGATTCTGGATCCGGCCAAGGCGGCCTCGTTGGTCGAGGATTTGCCTGACTCGCACGTCGCCGACCTCATTGAGGAGATGCCTGCAGGAGACGCGGCGCCGATCGTAGAGGAAATGGCCAGTGACCATCGCGTCGATGTTCTCGCGGAACTCAATGCTGAAAACGCCGAAGCGATCCTCGCGGAACTCGATGAAGAGGAAGCCGACGAAGTCCGCGACCTGATCAGCTACCCACCGGAGCAGGCTGGCGGACTGATGATGACGGAATTCGCCGTCTACCCGAAGGGCCAGTTAGTGCGCGACGCTGTCGAAGACCTGACGGCCGAAGGGAAGAGTTACGAGTTCCTGACTGTCCATTACATCTATGTCGTCGTCAAAAAGAGGAAGCTGCTGGGCGTCATTCGCTTGCGTGACCTCGTGTTCGCCGACAAGAGCCAGACGATCGGCAGTATTGCCAGGCCGGCACTCACTGTGAGTCCTGACGCCACTCTCGACGATCTCGAAGAGTTTTTCGACGAACACGACATTGCGGCGGTGCCGGTCGTAAACAAGAAGGGCATGCTGCTCGGGATCGTGCGCCGACGTTCCCTGCTGGAGGCGCTGGCCGAGCGCGCTGAAGCCGACAACATGAAAGCCGCCGGTATCATCGGCGGCGACGAGCTGCGCAGCATGCCGGTGCTCGTTCGCTCGCGTCGCCGCCTTGCCTGGCTTAGCATCAATATCGGCCTGAACATCCTGGCAGCAAGTATCATTGCCGCGTACGAAGATACTTTGACGGCGGTAATTGCATTGGCCGTGTTCCTGCCCATCGTCTCGGACATGAGCGGGTGTTCGGGGAACCAGGCGGTCGCTGTGAGCATGCGGGAGCTGACGCTTGGCGCGGCCGTGCCGGAAGACTTTCTGCGTGTCTGGCGCAAAGAAGCGATTGTGGGAATGATCAATGGAGTGGCGCTTGGCGTATTGCTTGGCGTTGCCGCCTGGGCCTGGAAAGGCAATCCTGTTCTCGGCCTGGTGGTCGGCGGCGCGCTGGCAGCGAATACTGTCGTTGCGGTTTCAATCGGTGGCACCGTGCCGTTGCTTCTGCGCAAGTTCAAACTCGATCCTGCCGTCGCATCCGGTCCGTTATTGACCACGGCGACCGACATGTGCGGCTTCTTTCTCCTTTTGAGCCTCGCGAGCGCGGTGCTTCCCCATTTGAGCTAGAGCACCGTCAAATGCCTCGCAGCAGTCGACCTAGCAGGTCGGCACCGGTAATGATTTTTTTCATGTCGTCGGTCCAGAGCAAAACGATGTCCTTGTCGATTGCTGCGTCGTTTTCTGTGCCCATGCCGCTTTTTAGCCGGGCGATAATGTGCCCGAGCGGGCTGCTCGGATCGTCAACGATGATTGGGCGATGACAGTGTGCATAGGCATCCTTTGGCCCGTCATGCAGCATCACTGCCCGCAAGTAGGCATCCGCGTCGAGTACCAGCTGAGGATCGCCCTCGTTGTCCGCCAGGATGACCCACTTTTTGCCAGACGAATTGACGGCGACGACGAACGGGTCCGTGGGGGAGGCCACGTCGGGGATCAGGGGCAGGTCGATCTTCGTGGGCAAATTCACGATGCTGCCCAGGTCGACGATTTCACCCTCGTCCGATATCGGCACATCGTCGATATCGAGGAAATTCAGCGCGCCGCGGCCTTCGATAAAATCGATCTCGGCGCCGTCCGATTCGATGTGCTTCTCGATAACGCCCTTGAGCTGCCGTTCCCGCATATACAGGATTTGCTCTTCGCCGATAAGCCGATCGAGCATCCAGGCGCTGGGTCCTGCGACAGGGTAGAGCAATCGCTGGTAAAAGCGCATTACCGGGCTGAGTACTGATGCCATGCGCATGGCATGCCGGGAGAAATACGCCTGCGGCAGAATTTCGCCGGCAAACGTGATGAGGACCGTGGAGAAAACGAACGCCACGGCACCGATCATGACCGAATTTGAGAGCAGCGTCAGTAGCACGTTGATGGCAACGTTGCCCCACAGGATTGTAGTCAGCAGGCGATTTGAGTCACGCCGCAGCGCAAGTATTTTCACTGCGGCCGTGTTTCCGGCCCCTGCCTCGGCCTCGAGCCGAAGGCGACTCAGGCTGAAGAACGCAAGATTGAGTCCGGAGAACATTGCGGAATGAGCGAGGCAGACAAAGATGCCCAACCAGATGACGGTTTCCATAGCGGGATCACAGTGATGACTTGAACCTGCCATTCTACACGCGGATACTGTTTCCACTATGTTTGAAGACGCAATCGCCCGAAACGAAGTTGTCGCACTCGCGATTCTGATCCTGGGCGTCATTATCGGGCGTCTTGCCGCCGTCGCGGCAGGTGCGTTGCTCGGTTTCCTGGACCGCCGTGCGGCGCGCTTGACCACCACGGAAAAACCGCTGATCTCGCCGAAGCTGATCCGTGTAATCAGAGCCGTGCTTTTCTGGCTGATCGTCGTACTTGCGATCTCGTACGCCTTGGCGGTGCTCGGTGCTGGCGGTCTGCCGACGAGGCTGACCAGCGTCATCGACTTTATTCCACAGATACTGGTCGGTTTCACGATCGTCGTCGCTGGGCACGTCATTGGCCTCCTGGCGAGCCACGTCGTGTCCAACCTGGGCGCGGAAATCACGACGAGCTCGCTCGCCCCGCGTCTCGTCTACGGCACCATCGTCGTCGTCGCGGTCGTCATGGGCCTGCAACACGTGCAGGTCAACATCTCTTTTGTCACACAGCTCTTGTTGATTGCCTTCGCCATCGTGGGAGGCGGGTTGATGCTCGCGTTCGCACTCGGTGCGCGTCAGCATGTTGCCAACCTGCTCGCGCGCCGGGAATTGTCGCGCCTGACCATCGCCGATCGGATTCGCGTGGACGGCGTCGAGGGAGAAATCGTGAACATCCACTCTACCGGAGTGGATATCGTGACTGCGGAGGGCGTTGTAGCCGTGCCGGCCGCGCGGTTTGCCGAGACGAACGTCACGAAGCTGACGCAGGCCGACGGGGATGGGTGACCTCGACCGGTTGAGCCTCGATTTTGCGGCGCGCCATCCAGATTCATTTGCACGAATTCTCGGCCGGGGTGAGTTCGACGAATGCGAGCTCATTATCGAGAGCCTGCCCAGGGCGCGCACGGCGGCGATAGTCGCGCGCTTGCCGGCAAGTCGTATCAGGCAGTTGCTTGATTCAGCGCGCCATCAGCCCACACGCTGGCTTATTGACGCGCCTTTCGACGATGCGGTAACCCTGCTGAGCCGTATCCCTCGCGAGAAACGACTGGCCCTGGTGAACAGTCTCGACGATCGTGATCGCCAGCGGCGGCTACTGCGACATCTTCAATATCCTGCTCACAGTGTCGGTGCGCTCGTCGTGGATAATCCACTGCGTCTGTCCGCAGATTCGTTGGCGAAAGATGTGGTGGATGAGTTGCGCGAGCTCGACACCGACTCCAGGGGCCCGATCGTCGTCGTCGATGCCGCTGGACACTACCTCGGGATTCTCGATCGCTGGCGGCTACTGCTGCGCAGTCCGCCGGCCGGACACGTCGAGGATTACCTGATCGCGGTCACGGCTGTTCGACCGGAGACATCGGTTGCCGCCGTATCGCAAATCGACACCTGGCACACGCGCAACTGGTTGCCGGTTGTCGATCATCGGAATCGTGTTCTCGGTGCCGTGTCACGCGAGAAGGTCTTTCGCACTGTCGGTTTGCAGGCCGGAAGTGCATATGGACGTGGTGACATCCTTCTCGATCTGCTTGCGGATCTCGTCTACCTCTGCGACGCCGCGCTGCTCAAGGCGTTTTCCAGGAACGACGCGACATGACGATCCAGGCCGAACTCAAGGAGACCTATCTGCGCGAGCAGCCGGCGGATGCGGCACGTTGTCTCGAGGCAATCCCGGGCGAGGAACTGCGCAGACACGTTCTCGGTATCAGTTCCAGCGCGCTGGTAACGTGCATGGACTACCTGACGGGAAGTCGCGCCGCAGCAATTTTCGGAGGGCTGACTGCCAGGCAGCAGCGCGCGGTGTTGCGCGATGCATCGCCGCGACTGGCGCTGCAATTGCTGGCCAGCATGGACGGGGATACCCGGACACGTCAGATGGAAAAGCTGCCCAAGTCAATCCGGGATGACCTTGAGCGCCTGCAGCAATACGACGAGAACTCTGCCGGGCGCCTGCTCGATCGACCTTACGACACGGTACGGGCCGACATGACGGTAAAGCAAGCGCTCGAGGTCTTGCGCAACTCGGGAACGCGCCGCGCGAGAACAGTGTACGTCGTCGACCGCGGTAACCGCCTTGTCGGTCGCGTCGACATGCAGGCTATGGCAATGGCGAACGGCGAAGAGCGGCTCAGCGAATTGCTTGAAGATGTCGATGCAAGTGTTCTCGCCACGGCGCCGCGAAGCGAAGTTGTGGAATTGCTTGACAAGTACCACGTCGATTCGCTGCCGGTTGTCGATGTGGAAGGGCGGCTGCTCGGCGTAGTTCGTTACCGAGCCCTTTTCCAGAGCATCGAAGCGGTTGCCACGGCAAGCCTGCAGAAGATGGTCGGTGCAAGTGCCGATGAACGCGCCCTGTCGACGCCCGCCTTCTCCGTCAGGCGGCGATTGCCATGGCTGCACATCAACCTGCTGACAGCTTTTCTTGCCGCGGCCGTGGTCGGCGTATTCGAATCCCTGATCGCGCAGTTCACGGCACTTGCCGTCCTGCTTCCCGTCGTGGCGGGGCAGTCGGGTAACGCCGGCTCGCAAGCCCTCGCCGTTACGATGCGCGGGCTTGCGCTGCGCGAGATCGGGACCAGGGAATGGCGCAAGGTGCTTTGGAAAGAGCTGCAGGTCGGTTTTATCGACGGGGTCGCTCTTGCCATCACCTGCGGTGCTGCGGTTTTCATCTGGAGTCAGTCCGTCGGGTTGGCCATCGTTATTGGTGTGGCGATGATCATGTCAATGATCGCCGCCGGTGTTTCAGGTGCCGTCGTGCCAATGATGTTGGTCCGGTTCGGCCAGGATCCGGCAACCGCGTCGTCTATCATCCTGACGACGGTTACCGATGTCGCCGGTTTCATTTCTTTCCTGGGCACAGCTACCTTGCTGGTGTTCATGCTCTAGGCCAGTCTCATTTACTCGACGTCTTCCATGTGATCCTCGGAATCGCTTAGAATCGGATGCCTCTCGCGTTCACGCTCACCTTGGCGTGGATGAGAGCCAAGTCCCTAATCTGCGGGTGTAGTTCAATGGTAGAACATCAGCTTCCCAATCGGAGTCGCTGAGTTGGCCATTGATGTAACCGCTTGATTTCCGTGGTCCTGTGCCCTCCGAAGGTGGGGCAGACGTCCGCGCCGAGCGGGCGAACAAATTGACAGCGCTGTCAATTTCTGTTGAAGTGGCGATGAGCCTGGGCCTTCTGAATCTAATTGCCCGTCTTGTTCCGCCGCTCGCGACTTTCATTGCCAGGGTGAAGCATGCTTTCCAAACCAACAATGCTGGTCTTGTCGCTCCATGCGATGGTCCTCTTGCTGTCCGGCTGCGGTGGTGGCGGGGGCGGCGATGACACCAATACCAATTCTGCCGACCGAACCGCGCCAATAATCACGGTAACCGGTTCGACGACCGTCAATCACGAACAGGGTACGACCTACACAGACCCGGGTGCGACGGCGACCGATGCTGTCGACGGTGCAGTGTCAGTGACGACGTCCGGTTCGGTTGGCACGGCGGCCGGTACGTACACACTCACTTATACCGCGACCGATACCTCCGGCAATTCGGCGACGGCAACTCGAACTGTCATCGTGGCGGATACCACGGCCCCGACGATCACGCTGGTGGGCGCGGCATCGATCACCCATGTGCAAGGCACGCCTTTTACGGATCCGGGCGCGTCGGCAGTGGATACCGTTGACGGCTCGGTGACTGTTGTTACCACAGGATCGGTTGACGATGCAGTGGGCACTTATACGCTCACGTACACAGCCACGGATGTTGCGGGCAACTCTGCTACCACATCGAGAACCGTCATCGTTGAGGCGCCGCCGCCCGGGACAGATCCGACTGACTTGCTGGTTTTCGACAATGGCGCTGTCGATGCAGTCTGGGATCGGGGAATCAACGCGTTTGACGCTGCGATCGGATTTAACGAATGCAACAACGACGGCGGTGCGGGCTGCCCAAGCATCAGCTGGCAACTGGTTGCTGATAACGACCGTGGTGATGTGTTGCAGGTCACGCACAGCGCGGCTGGCGACCTTGCCGGGCTGTTCATTGCCACAAACATTCGAATAGATGTCTCTGGTTTTTCTGGCGGCAGCGTCGTGTTCGATATCAAGGTGGTCAGCGGCGACAGCAACATTACGATGAAACTCGACTGCGTCTATCCTTGCACTTCCGGTGACCAGGCACTCGGCAGCCGAGGAGCATCGGGCTGGGAGACCGTTGAGGTTTCGTTTGCGACGCTCGTATCCGGCGGGCTTGATCTTGCGAATGTAAACACGGGTATCGTCATCTGGGCAACCGGCGCCACAAACACTGTTTTTCAGTTGGACAATGTTCGGTTTACAGGTTTCGACGACAGTATTCCGCCGCCAACAGGCAACTACACTATCACAACATATGGCGCGGGCAGTATCTCCGACACGATCAATCCGGCCAGTCACCGCTGTGTGGTCGATTTTGGCAACTGGATCTACAACGCAGGAGTGGTTGAGCCTGCGATCCCTGCCTGCAATGCGACAACAGGTATACCGACCGGCATGCCGACCCCTCTGCATCCGCAGCTAACCGGCACGGCGGCGAACGACCCAACACCCACCCACAAATGGTGGGGATCGATCGCGTTTCTCGGTGAGATGAAAGTTGGCGACCCCAGCGATGCCGCGTACATCACGCCGGATCCGATGACCGCCCGAGTGACCGATAGAGGTTTTCGCGTCATGGGTATCCCGTCAGCCCTCGCGTCCTCGAACGATGGCTTCCTGTACTCGATACCCGATCCCTTTAGCGAGGTTTTCGATGGCATAGCTATCGGCAACACCAATTTCGCCAATATGGACGCCTATCTGAAAGACCACAGCGATGGGTCGGTCACGGTCGAGTGGCAGAGTGGTGGCCAGGCGGTGATGGAAGCGACTTTCGTGCATGGCTCGCCCTATGTTTATGTCAGGGCCTACCAGGGTGAACTCGTGGTTCGCACACTGCGCACGGACGGGGGAGAGAAAGGCACTTTCTACAATCAAGGGAACAGTCTTGGTGTCTGGACCAGCGTTGCGGGCAATCACAACAACTTCCTGGTTACCGGGGAGGGGACCACGACGTTCGGCAATACCGCTGGTAATGAGATCACCGTCAGCAACGCCGCAAATGCGCTCACGCTGAGCTATTTGCCGCAGACCGCGGGTACGCCGGCTGACGTGCTGACGAGCTTCTTCGAAGCCAGGGCACGAAATATCGTCGCGGGCGTCGACATCGACTACTCCGTTGATCGCTCGACGAACGACGTCACGGTCACTCATACGTACCGCGATGATCAGGGGGCGCCAATCGAGACGATTATTGGCATGCACCCCCTGCATTGGAAGAACAGCACACAGCCGACCTCGGCATACCAGGTCCGGAGCGCCCGTGGCACTATCAAGTTCAGCCAGACTGCGGCCTTCTCTTACCAGTTGTCTTCAGTCGGCGTACTCCCTGCTTTGCCCTCGATTGATGGCTCATTCGACCAGGCAACCCTGGAGGGCCTTGTAACTTCTTTCGTGGCCCAGGGCCCGGCTGCATGGAACGACCGCACCGACACCTATTGGGCCGGAAAGAACTACAGCAAGGTTGCAGAGCTTATTGCGATCGCAGATTCGATTGGCATGGACGCCGAGGCGACACAATTGCTCGACTGGTTGAAAGCGGAGCTTGCCGATTGGTTCACCGCCGAGACGAACGGCAGCCTCGATGTCTTCAAGTACTTCGTCTACGACGACGAATGGAACACTTTGCTCGGTCTCGAGGAGTCATTTTCTTCTCATCAGCAGCTCAATGACCATCACTTCCATTACGGCTACTTCGTACGCGCGGCTGCAGAAATCTGTCGCATGGACATGTCATGGTGTAGCGCCGATCGGTATGGCCCGATGATTGAGCTGTTGATACGTGATTATGCCGGCGACGCAGATGACCCGATGTTTCCCTACCTGCGTAATTTTGATCCGGCCAATGGTTTCTCATGGGCATCAGGTCCTGCGAATTTCGTGCGTGGCAATAACAACGAATCCACGTCGGAAGCAGCGAATGCCTATGGGGCCATAGTCTTGTATGGCCTTATCACTGGCAGGGACGACCTGGTAGACAAGGGCATGTACCTGCACGCGTCGACGGCGGCAGCCTATTGGCAGTACTGGAACAACATCGACGGATACAATAATCGCGGTACCGAAGAGGACAACTTCCCGGCCGGCTACAACCGAATAACGACGTCGATCATCTGGGGTGACGGCGCCGTATTCTCGACGTGGTTCAGTGGGGCCTTTGCACACATTCTTGGAATCCAGGGGTTGCCCTCGAATCCATTGATTCTGCACGTCGGTCAATACACAGACTACATGGCTGATTACGTGACGTTAGGGCTGAGCGAGTCGTCCAACATCAGGCCGTCAGGCCTGGCCGACGATCAGTGGCGGGATATCTGGTGGAACCTGTGGGCGATGACCGATGCCGATGCGGCCGTAGCCGACTACAACACAATGGCCGACTACGTACCCGAAGCAGGCGAGACGAAAGCGCATACGTATCATTGGATTCATACGTTCCGCAGTCTCGGTCCCATGATCACGGGAACGGGCGCGCTCACGGCTGATTATCCTGCAGCCCTCGCTTTCGACAACAATGGCGTGACCAGCTACGTCGTGTACAACTTTTCCGGACAAGCGCGAGTCGTATCATTTAGCGATGGACAGGTCGTCAACGCTGCGCCTCTTGGGTTTACGGTAGTTACAAACTAAGGCGACAAGCGATTGTTTCGGTCACTGGTGTTTTGCCCCCAAAATTGCACTCGGTCGAAGTACTTTTTTAATGATTCTGCTTATGGAGATTATCTTTCTCTTCTCCAATTGCCCCAGAATCGCTTAGAATCCGAGTATGCTCAGCCAGGCCTGAGTGAGACGCAACTCCCTGAAAGGCGGGTGTAGTTCAACGGTAGAACATCAGCTTCCCAAGCTGAGAATGAGGGTTCGATTCCCTTCACCCGCTCCACCCGTCCGCAGTTCATCGGCTTGCCAATCCGCGGTACTATTGCAGGCGATCCCGTTGAGAGTCCCCGCAATGAACAATTTACGTCGCCGAATTCCTGGTTCCTTCGCATTAGGTGTTATCGCCACAACGCTCTCTGCCTGCGGCGGAGGCGGTGGTGGTGGTATCGCGGGCCCGGCTCCGGTTAACAACAGCGGCTGGCAGTCAGGCGTGTTTAACGACGCCTCTACCTACTTCGGGAGGTGCCAGGTTCCGCGAGCGGGCATAAACCCGGCGACAGGCAATCCCTACGGCGACATACAGGGAACGACGCTGGACGAGAATAATTTCCTGCGGTCCTACAACAATGACACGTACCTCTGGTACAGCGAAGTCACGGACCGCGATCCCGGTAACTACAACGACCCACTGGTCTACTTCGATCTGCTCAAGACAAACGGGGTAACCCCGTCGGGACAGCCGAAAGACAAGTACCACTTTACCTACGATACCGACGACTATTACCAGCTATCGCAGGCCGGCGTCTCTGGCGGCTACGGTATTACCTGGGCGTTTCTTTCGACCTCTCCGCCGCGCGAACTGCTGATCGCGTATACGGAACCCAATACGCCCGCAACGAATCTCGCCATGCCACTGCAGCGCGGCGCGCGAGTACTTGCGATCAATGGTGTCAGTATTGACGACGGCACGCAGGCGGGCATCGACATGTTGAATGCCGGCATCTATCCCGAGCCTGGTCAAACGTATACGTTTACCTTCCAGGACCCCGGGTCGGCGGGAAGCCGCGAGGTGGCTCTCACCGCAGAGAACATTACCTCGGCACCGGTACAGCACACGCAGGTCTTCGACACGCCGACGGGTCAGGTCGGCTACCTGGCGTTTAACGATCATATTGCCACGGCCGAGCAAGCCCTGATCGATGCGGTCAACCAGTTGAACGCTCACAACGGCGGGCAGGGTATCGACGACCTGATCGTCGATCTGCGCTACAACGGTGGCGGGTATCTCGCGATCGCGAGCGAGTTTGCGTACATGATCGCCGGCCCGGCACAGACAGCAGGCCGGATCTTCGACAACCTGACGTTCAATGACAAACACCCGGCCACGAACCCGGTGACCGGGCAGCCGTTGACGCCGACGCCGTTTATTTCCACCGCGTATGGCCCGCCATTCAACGGCACGCCCGGACAGGCACTGCCGACGCTCGATCTGCAGCGAGTCTACGTCCTGACCGGGGGTGGAACCTGCTCGGCCAGTGAAGCCATTATCAACGGCCTGCGTGGCATCGGCGTCGAAGTCATCCAGATTGGCTCGACAACCTGCGGCAAGCCGTACGGCTTCTATCCGACGGACAACTGCGGAACGACCTACTTCACCATCCAGTTCAAGGGTTCCAACGACGTCGGCTTCGGTGACTACGCTGATGGCTTTTCGCCGGCCAACGCGTCGGGTCCCGGCGAGGACGTGCCGGGTTGTTCCGTGGCGGATGACTTCACAAAGCAGTTGGGCGACCCGACCGAAGGTCGAACCGCCGTGGCTCTTGCGTACCGCGATGGGCAAGCCTGTCCTGCGGCGACCGGGGGCACACCGGGCGTGCTGGGCAAGGCCGGTCAACCGGGAGAATTCGCTGAGCCGTACGTACCGAAGCCACCCTGGTTGACTAACCTAATCCTGGGACCGGAAAGCCAGTGAGAGACGTAATGAAGATGATGCTGATTCCCGTATGCGCAGTGGCGCTGGTGGCTTGCAAAAACGTCGTTCCTGACGCGGACCAGGCAGCGTTGATCGTCAATCCGACTGACGAGAGCCGTGCCGCATTGCAGCAAGCGGTCGACGCGGCCCTGAATACCAGTGTCGCATTGGCCGATAATGCATTGACCGATACGAGCCTGCTGATTATCGAACGGCAGGTCCCTCGATCGATCGAGGGGGCTCCGGCTCAGGGCAGAACGATGGAAATGCCGTTTCAGTTCCGCCTGGTGACCGATGGCACTAACTGCGTGCTTATCGACAAGCGAGATGAGTCCCGGTACGTGCTTGCGAACACAGAGTGCATCGCGGAGTAAACTTCCACGCCCGCAACTCCCGGTACCCTGGCTGACGGAAACAGGCCGCAACAGGCATGTTTCGATTCGAGCTGGATCGTATCGGTATATGCCTATTGTGTCAGAACAACTCGGTGGCAAAATGTATTCATAGACGGTCGGTCCCCCTTCCGTGCGACGTTGCCAGACATGCTCAAAGATAAATGGTTTTTGCACTGTTTCTGCCTAACAGGGACATATGGCAGTCGTAGAGGCTGCGTGGTGCTCGGCCAGTTCGGTATTTTACCCAGCCCTCAAGAAACGAACTTAACCGGACAGATGTAGCCTGTCTCGGCAATCAGCGTCTGTCCGTTCTGACTTAAAACGTAGGAGAAAACAAAATGAGACCCAGCAAACTCACGACCGGACTGCTTTGCGCATGCCTGTCGTTGTCCATGCCACTGGCAGCGCAAGCCGCCACCGACGAGGTTCCGTCGAACAGTGAGCTCTATCAGATGCTTCTGGACATGCAAAAAGAACTTGCGCTGACCAAAGCAGAGAACGAGCGCCTGAAAGGCGAGGCGGGGTCGACGACGAGCGCCGGCGTCCCGGACACGTATGACGAATCCAAGCCAGTAGGCAAGCAGGCGGTGCCCCTGAACGCCAAAAACGAGATGGGCTACCTGAGCTTCGAATCAGCTGATGGCAACATCAAGTACTGGTTGGATGGGCGCATCATGCTCGACACCGGTGCCGTCTCCAACTCGCAAGACGCGGTTGACCAGAACTCCGTATATCCCGAGACGGAGTTTCGTCGTCTGCGCCTGGCGGTCAAAGGTGTTTTCTACAAGAACTGGCAAGGCGAGCTCGATCTTGACTTTTCCGATCTGGAAGGTGGCGTTACGGCGCCCGAGGTCAAAGACGCCTGGGTCGCCTACACAGGATTTCGCAACACGACGATCAAGGTTGGCAATCACAAGCCGAACTTCAGTATGGACGAGGTGACAACCTCCCGCTGGGTCAACCTGATCGAACGCTCGATGATCTCCGATGTCTTCAGCCCGGGCCGTCGCATCGGCGTGAGCGTCAACAAATGGGATACTGCCTACATGGTTGGTGCCTCCGTCTTCGGCGATGAATACAACGTATCCGCTGCCGACGAGGGCGTAAGTGAACGATTCGGTTGGGCCGCGCGCGGCGTCTACCGCCCGATCGTCTCTGCCGATGGCGGTACGATCCTGCATTTTGGTGTTGCCTTCCAGAATCGGCCGCCGCAGTCCGATGATGGCGATCGCCTGAGGTTCCGTACCCGACCGGAATCGAGGATCTTCACGATCTTTGGTCCCGGCGGCGACGATGGCTCGCGCTACCTGAACACGGGCAGATTCGACGCTGAGTCCGCCGATACCCTTGGTCTCGAAGCCGCTTTCAAGAAGGGTCGTTTCTACGCCCAGGCGGAATACATGCAGACTGATGTCTCTGAAATTGATGACGATGTCAATGGCGATCCCGAGTTCTCAGGCTGGTACATCAATGCCGCATGGTTCCTCTCAGGCGGTGAGCGCGAGTACTCGCTTCCCGACGGTGAATTCGGCCGGGTCTATCCCACCTCCAACAAGGGTGCGTGGGAGCTCGTGGCCCGCTACAGCACGCTTGACCTGAATGATCTCTCAGCCGGTATCGAGGGTGGATCGGCAGATAACTTCACCCTGGGAGTGAACTGGTACATCAACAATAACTTCATTCTCCGCGCCAACTACACGAATGTCGACAATGACATTTATGCCGACGGCGATGGCGATTTCGTAGGCGACGATGATCTCGATATCTTCGCTATGAGATTCCACTATATGTTCTGATCAGGTAGTCACCTGTAAGGTACAACAAAGGCCGCGAGCAGCGCTCGCGGCCTTTTTCTTTGCTTATAGGAATCGGAAATCAGGTCGAAGGGCAGAGTGGCAACGATGCGGCCAGCGTTTCGGCGGGAGTCTTGCCGTAGCAATAGCGCGCGGGTTGCGCCGTCTCGGTGTTGTACTTGTCCATCCAGCGGTCGAGCCTCTCCTGGAGTTTCCACAACCGCTTGTTCTGGTTCTCTCGGGCAATGGAAGACAGGAACTCTGTTTCGACCAGTTTCTCGAACTGGCGGCAGAGCCCATTCAGCTGGGAGCTGTTGTAGGCCTTGACCAGCAGGTGTTCGATGCCTTTTTCCCGAAGCAGGATCTGATACTCGTTGGGTGTCCTGGGGTTATAAAACTCGGATCCGCGGTCGGTCAGCATCTTCTGTATCCGAAAGCCCTGCTCCTGCGACCAGGGAATGACTTCTTCGACCAGGAACTCCCGGCATGACTCCGCATTCTTGTGCAGGCTGTACCGAGCAAACGTGTAGCGCGTGTAACTGTCAATCGCTATGTGCAGGTACAGACGACCAAGCTTGTCAAAATGATCAACCGCGAAAGTATCCTGGACCAGCAGGTACCCCGGATACCGCGAGATCAGCTCGCCGCTGTCATCGGTAAAGCGCCGTGCCAGAACGCGAAACGCCTCCATCTGTTTCTCGGTAATGAGAAGTTCGCCCTGGTCGCTTTTCGCTTTCAGAGCCTCGAGGCGCTTCTGCCGTGTTTCGAGGTCGTATCTCAGCCAAACCGAGCGGACGCCGTTGTGCGAGATCTTCATGCCCTGGGCCGTCAGTTTTTCGGCAACCGCGCGTTGCCCGAGCTCCGGGCTCTCGTACGCCAGTTCGAGGACCCGCTGCTGAATGTCCCTGGCGACCTGGTTCTTTACCAACTGCCGGGACCGGCTCTGATTGACCAGGGCGCCGACACCACCCTTGTCGTATTGCTTCTTCAGACGGTAGTAGGTATCGCGGCTATAGCCCATGATGCGGCAGGCCTGAGAGACGTTTCCCAGTTCCTCGGCAAGGCGGAGAAATGCGACTTTAGAGGATACCCGAGGGTCTGATTTCGCCATTGGCTGCACTTCCTTATTCAGCGGGTCCTGCCTCGGCCATCGTCACGGCGAAGGTGAGCAACTGTCCGAGCGAGACGGGTGCAGTATAGCACACTGTCAAACTATTGCAGTTCACGGATGTCCGACTGACTTGGTGCTGAGAAAACAAGAAAAAACTGCAGTGTCTTGTCATGAAAAAATAAAACGCATTTATAAACAGTATATTAGAAAGAAACAGGATACGCTGTCCGGTTTCTCTATGGTCGCCGAGCGCAGCAAAAAACACCAACTCGTTCGGACAGTACGTATAGACCGTTACGCCGGGTAACTGCTACTGTTCCCGACAGATATCTGTGACGGCCCCAAGCCGTCTGTTACTAGCAGGGGCGATCGCATGGCGGCCCCGGCGGCAAAGAGCACTCCAGTTATGAACAGATCACCCATCAAGCGCTTAAGCCCATTGCGTGGAACCCGGAAAGTCCAGAACGATATCGATCTTTTTTTCGACAAGGTAGGGGACGCCACGACCTTGTTCAGTCGCCTGGTCAAAGAATATCTCCGTGAAAACGGTCCTTCCGATCACTTTAATCAGACACTGGATCAGCTTGTCGATATCGAGAGGGGTGCGGACGAACTTCGTCGCGGCATTGAGTCCTATCTTTACGAAAAGACGCTGATACCCGATCTTCGCAGCGACGTGCTCGCGCTAATCGAAGAGGTGGATGGCCTGCTTTCCCCACAAATTGCAGTGAGTTATGCACTGCGGATCGAGCGACCTGATGTCCCCGCGGTTTTCCACAATGGCTTCGTCAGCCTGATTGACAGCACGACGCTGTGTGTCGAACATCTTCTGCGGGGTGCTCGCGCCTTCTTCCGGGATACGGTGTCCGTTCGCGATCACAGCCATAAAGTCGTGTTCGAGGAGAGTCAAGCCGACAAACTCTGTACTGAGCTGAAAGTTGCGATCTTCGCCTCGGATCTCGACAAGGTGGAGAAGATCCATCTGCGCTATTTCATCGAGCGAATCGATCTCCTGGCTAACCGGGCCGAAGACATTGCGGATGCACTGACTATCTACGCGATCAAGCGCATGTTCTGAGTCGGCTCGTATGGAGTTCACTACACTGATATTCCTTTCCAGTGGCCTGTTTCTTGGCTGGTCACTGGGAGCGAACGACGCGGCCAATATTTTTGGCACGGCTGTTGGCAGCCGCATGGTCAAATTCACGACTGCGGCGATCGTCGGCTCTATCTTCGTGGTGCTGGGTTCGACCTTCAGCGGCGGAGGAGCGGCACACACACTGGGCAAGCTCGGCGCGGTCAATGCCATCGGCGGCGCCTTTACCGCTGCATTCGCAGCGGCACTCACTGTGTACTGGATGACCAAGGCCAAGCTGCCTGTCTCAACCAGCCAGGCCATCGTCGGCGCCATTATCGGCTGGAACCTGTTTGCCGGCGCACGAACGGAATACAGCACGCTGACGACAATCATGCTGACCTGGGTGCTTTGCCCGGTGCTCGCTGCGATCACGGCCGCCGTGCTCCACCAGCTCACCTCCAGGGCCCTCCGGCGGGCGCAGCCGCACCTCTTGACGCTCGATCACCTTACGCGCCTGGCCTTGATCACGGCCGGTGCCTTCGGTGCCTACAGTCTCGGCGCAAACAACATTGCGAACGTCATGGGTGTCTTCGTTCCCTCGACCCCCTTTACGGATATCAGTATGGGCCCGTTCACGCTGAGCGGCGTGCAACAGCTCTTCTTGCTAGGCGCCATCGCGATTGCAGTGGGAATATTTACCTACTCAAAGCGGGTGATGCTGACAGTTGGCGATAGTCTCATGCCACTTACTCCGGTCGCCGCATGGGTTGTTGTCATGTCGCACTCCCTGGTGCTGTTCCTGTTCGCCTCCGAGGGCCTGGAATATTTCCTGGCGAGTCACGGCCTGCCGACCGTGCCTCTCGTCCCGGTATCCAGCAGCCAGGCGGTCGTCGGTGCGGTGATCGGCATCGGACTTCTCAAGGGCGGAGCACAAATTAACTGGGCGCTGGCCGGGCGCATCGCCAGCGGCTGGGTAACCACTCCCGTCCTCGCTGCGGTCGTCTGTGTGCTGTCATTATTTGTCTTGCAGAACCTGTTCCTGCAGGCTGTGCACGAGCCGATTGAATACCAGGTCGGCGAGGCGGTCATTGAACGGTTACGCGTCGAGGGTGTGCCGTCCGAGCAGTTGCGACAACTTGAAGACGAGGTATTCAGGTCCGCTGCCGATCTCAGCCGGCGCCTCGAAGAGTTGAACGGACTGACATCGCAGCAAACCGAACGGGTTCTGGATCTGTCGCGATTACAGATCATGCACGTTGCAACCGACCGGCTGAGTGCCGAGCAAAGAAGCGCACTGAGTCCCGCACAGTTGGCGGCCCTGCTGGCGATCGATGGCCACGAATACCAGTATCGGTGGCAGTTCGAAGAAAGCCTGGCGGCGCTCGACGCTGAGTGGCAGCTCTTGGAGAGAAACGTGCTCAACAAGCGACATAACAACGATATCCAGTTGCTGCTCGCCCTGATTGAAGATGAATTCCAGAAGAACTAGCTGTTCACAGCAGGCTAAGCACCGCGAATAGCGTCTCACAAGACCAATTGGTGAATCAAAATGACAGAAAAAAGTATGAAGATTGGTGAAGAGTCGAAGCCACGCTTCGAGTTTCGCAGTTTCGGCCAGAACTTTGACACGCCGGCATTTCGCATGGCGCGTCTCTCGGTCCCGGTCCCGGAAAAAGTATGGGAGCGGTTTTCCGACGAGATCTATATCGTGTCCCGAACCAACGATATCAATAACACAAAGATTCGTGACGGCAAGATGGATATAAAGACCTACATACAGACAGTAGACGGGCTGGAGCAATGGAATCCCCTGATGAAAGGAGAATTCCCGATTTCCCGAGAAGTGCTCGAGAGCGAAGTCTACCCGGCATTCCAGGTCGAGCAGCCGGATTTCAGTCAGGACTCCTACTCGCTGGATGAGTTCCTTGCCATGATCAAGGCGCACCCGGACCTGCAGGCCGTTAATGTTTCCAAGCACCGGTTCGGCTATATGGTGAATGACACAATCTGCGAAGTCGCCAATGTGACGATCAATGGTGCTCGTGTTACGTCCATCAACTCGGAATCGACGGAAGTCGATGACATCAAGAAGACCCTCAAGGATTTGCACCTGGAGGGTGTCGAGAACATCAACTATCTGCAGGCTATCAAGCGCGTGATCGGCATGATCGACCGCCCGTTGGCTAACTGAACGACTAGTCGAGACTTACTATCAGAGGCAAGATCAATGGCAAGTGAAATTGAACGCAAATTCCTGGTCAGCGGTGACTTCAAGGCAGCAGCCGAGAAGTCGCAGCGCATCACGCAGGGATATCTTTGCTCGGTTCCCGAGCGTACGGTGCGAGTCCGCACCAGGGGTGATCAAGGCACGATCACGGTCAAGGGTATCGGCAACGAGTCCGGCATGTCACGCTACGAATGGGAGAAGGAGATCCCGGTGAGCGAAGTACAGGAATTGCTCGAACTGTGTGAGCCGGGTGTGATAGACAAGACCCGTTACCTCGTCCCGTTTGGTGGTCACACGTTCGAGGTCGACGAGTTCTATGGTGACAATCAGGGACTCGTCGTCGCCGAAGTGGAGCTGTCAGACGAAGACGAGCAGTTCGAGAAACCAGATTGGCTCGGTGAAGAGGTCACCGGTGACGTGCGGTACTACAATGCCATGCTGATGAAGCAGCCGTACAAGACCTGGCAGAAGTGAGTCGCACCTAGAGATCAGGCAGGCACATCATGATTGACAAGAGCAGTCCAGACTACGATCCGCTGGATATGCGCAACTACCGGGTAGAAAAGCTACCCAAGCGCGAGAAACAGGGACTCGAGCGATGGCTGGAGATCGCCGGCGGCCCGCTGGCAATAGTGTCGTTCCTGTTGCTTCTGTTCGTCGTCAAGGTTCCGTTCCTGCAAAACATCGACCCCGGGATTCTCGGTAAGACGGCGGCCATTCGTTTTGAGGAACTCGGGGCGCTGGAGTTTTCGCGTATTAATGGCGCGATGCTCGCGATCTTCGTGACGGCGATAATCCTCTGGGTAACAGAGGCAATCCCCAACTACTTAACGTCGCTCCTCGTGATCATCTCGCTCGTGTTGACTGGTGTGACGCCGGAGGTTGAAGCCTATGCCCAGCTCGGTCATCCGGTAATGTGGCTCAACATCCTGTCGTTCATACTCGCCAGCATGCTCGTAAAGACTAACGCGGCGAAGCGCTTCGCAATCTGGTTCATCGTACGCTTCGGCAAGAATGCGACGTCGATATTCTTCAGCTTCATTGTGATCAATGTCGTGCTGTCGATGTTCATATCGGCAACGACGGCAAAAGCCGCAATACTCCTGCCGATCTTTATGGTGATCGCAGCCGTATTTGGTGCGACCGGTGGGGAAAACAAGAACAACTTCGGGCGGAATCTCGTCCTGCAAAACCTGTTTCAGATAAACATCAGCGCCGGTGGCTTCATCACGGGGTCCGGCGCCAATCTATTGGCCGGCGCTCTCATTGCCGGCGCGCTGATGTGGGAACAGGACTTCGAGTTCTATCGCTGGATGGAAGTTGCGCTGCCGCTCGCTCTGCTCAATATTCTCCTGGGTTGGTTCATTGGGTCGAAGGTCTTCTTTCGCCTCACCAAGGAGGAATCGAGGCCGCAGATCGAGGGTGGTATGGAGCGCCTGCGTGACGAGCTCAAGGCAATGGGGAAGGTTCGATTCGAGGAAGTAAAAGCCGTTGCGATCTTCGTTGCGGTCCTGGCACTGTGGGTAACCGATTTCTACCATGGCATCAGCAAGACGGCTGTTGCGTTTCTCGGCGCCGTGGTTGCGCTAATGCCCGGCATCGGCATAGTGAAGTGGAACGACGTCGATATTCCCTGGCACCTCTTGATGTTCTCGGCCGGCGCGTACACGCTCGGCGCCGGTTTCAAGTCGACCGACCTGCCCAACCTTTCGGTCGACGCTGCGTTTGATGCGATGGGGTTTTCGGGTGACACGCCATTCTGGGTGCTCTACCTGTCCTTGACGGCCACGATGCTCTTCAGTGCCCTGATCTTTCAGTCGAAGACCATGCGAACGCTGGTATTCATACCGATCGCCATCGGTACCGCGCAGAAGTTTGGCTATCCTATCCTCAGCCTGGCATTTCCAGTGGCGTTGCTGATCGAGCATGTGTATGCCTTGCCGTTCAACAGCAAGCCGGCGGCGCTACTGTATGTTACGGATCAATACGGGTGGCGCGACACGGCGAAATTCGGCGTCACGATGCTGTTTGTCGGCTGGTTCATGATTATCCTGTGGGGCGAGACCTGGTTACGCTGGCTTGGCTATACGCCAAACGGCGTATTCGGATTGTTCTGAAGCTGAGGAACCAGAACGCCGGGACGAAAGCGGCAGCCAGGTCATCCCGGTCGGCAATATCGCGGTGCAAGGCAACAAGCGTCAGGCGATCTTTCTCTGGAAGCGGTTGATCTCAGGGTGATCGGCCGTTGCCGACAAGTCCGTCACGGCCGCGTCCAGGTGAATGCCGCGTTGTGCGAGTTCAGCGAGCATGTGTTCATAGCAACCGTCGGTAGCGCCCAGGTACTCCGGCGGGCAAACGCCTTTCCGCGTGAACATTCCGGCCAGGACCTGGCGGGCGGCAATGGCACACGTGTAGCCTGTTGTGCGCGCCATGGAGTTCGTTCCGGTTGCTGCGTCGAAACGGTCGAGCAGGTAGAAATCGCGTCGTTCGCGCCTGCCGTTGTGCTGGCCCTCCATGATGACCTGCATGACCGTCAGATCTTCTTCGTCCTCCCCGAGCCGCCATTGCTCGATCAGGAGGCGCGATGTGACGTCGATCGGCCGGACTGGCTTGCCATCGACATCGATGCACTCCGCGTTGAAAAAGCCGCTGTCCCGAAGGGCGCGGGCCAGGTTGGCGTGACCGGGATAGCGCATGGTCTTTTCCTTCATGAAGGGAATGTCCATGGTGCGCGCGAGGCTGCGCAGGCCGTCCGTATTGAAAGCCTCCAGCGTGCCAACGCCCTTGAAGTCGATGAGTTCTACATCAGACAACGCCGGTCGCACGACCAGTTCGCCGTGTTCGACAAAGCGAGCAGGGCGCGTGAACTCCGCCATGACGTCCAGGGGAGAAAATACGGCCTTGTATTCATACGGCCAGGAGCGAACAACCGGCAGGCCCCCCACCAGGCAAAGATAGGATTCCACCTTGTCCATATTGCGGTGCACATGGCCGGCGATCACGTTGGACAGGCCCGGTGCGACGCCGCAGTCGACGATGGCCGTGACGCCGCGTTGCTTTGCCAGGTCATCCAGTTCGAAGGGGTCCTCCCCGAAGAACGAGATATCGACCACGTCTTTGCCTGCGTCGATGATACGGCGCATGGTCTGGAACCCGATATCGCCCGGCACGGCATTGACGACCAGGTCGGCATCACCAACGACCGCGTTCAGCGTCGCGTCGTTGGACACGTCCTTGCAGGCCACCTGGATGCCTGTTTGCCGACGGAGTTTGTCCAGTGATTGCTCTGAGCGATCAACGGCCCGAATCGACCAGTTTTCCTCCCTGGCCAGGTCCCTGGCAATCGCACCGCCGACGAGGCCCGTTCCCAATACCGTTATCCGCATGTTGCTCTCCAGGCAGCCCAGGGACTACCGCGAGTGTCGGCGATAAGGGCGAGCAGGGGCAATGCGGAGTTCTACTTATCTGTTTGATTTAATTGGAAAAGATCACATTGTGAAACCCATCGAAGCCGGCGGTTTGACATAAGCTGAGCGCCGCAAAGGAAAGGCCCCTGTTGCCATTTGGAGACATCTGGACGAGTCACTTTTTTTGCGCCACAGTGTCAGTGCAGGCAGCCGTATCCGGCCGTCAAAAAAAACGACTTCGTGACAATCTGGGCAACAAGTGGAACGCGACCAACAGTCCGCATTCATTCAGTATCCGTCTCAACAAGAGGCGTTCAGTTTTCTTGAGGGTGTCCTAGCTGACCCGAAAGGCCTCGGGTTGCTGCATGGCCCGGACGTCGCCGGCAAATCCGAACTCATCGAACAGATCGCACAGAAGGTGCGGGAACGCGCAGACGTCGCTGTCGTGGATGGCTCGCAGCTCAGGCCGGCGGCCTTCCTGAATTCCATACTCGCGGAGTACGGCTACGAGCTCGAACTGGGTTCAGTGGACGAACTGCTGAACATGATCAATGTCTTCGGCATGCAGCAAGCGAAGACGCGCGAAGCGCCCGTCCTTATTCTCGAACACTTTAACCGCATGTTACCGAGCACACTCGCCGCGCTGTGCAAACTGGCGCAACTGACCAGTGAGCAGCACTTCATCGTGCGCATCATACTGGTGGGTGATCGCTACTTCAGCCGTGTGATCGACTCACCGCGCATGTTGCCTATCGCCATACGCCTGGTTGGCAGTTTCGAGATGAAGCCGCTGACGAAACGGGAGTCCCTTGTCTACCTGACGGCGAGGCTCAAGGCGAATGGCGTCGAGAATCCCGCAAGCGTCATTCCTGCCGAAATCTGTGACTCATTGCACGTGGTTAGCCAGGGCTGGCCTGGAAATCTCGACCGGATCGCGGACTCGATCGTTGCCAGGAAACATGATTTCCCGCTCAAGCTCGAAGACCTCGGCGTCGTTCGCACCGATAGTCTGTTCAGCACCTACGACAAGGTGTCGGAAGACAACCAGGACGTGCCGCTGCTCGACGACGTGGTGGAGCCGGAGTCGCCGCACCTGATCATCTCGCACAACGGCGAGGTAGTGCAGGAAGTCACGCTCGATTCCGCCAGAACCCTGCTGGGGCGCTCGGCTTTGAGCGATGTCGTCATTGAGAACCAATACGTCAGCAAGCAACACGCGATGCTCGTGCGCTCCGATGGCGGGCTGGTGCTTCTCGATCTGAAGAGCCGTAATGGCACTTACGTCAATTCGCGGCGGGTGCAGAGCCAGATCTTGCGCAGCAACGACGTCATCTCAATGGGTGACTTTCGCATCAAGGTCATTTTGCCGCCGAGTTACGGCGCCGCAATGTTCGGCGGGATCGAAATGACGGATACCACCAAGATGATGACGATCGAAGATGCCCGCCGAGCCCGAAAGGATGAACAACACCGTCTCACGGAAGTGAAGGGAAAATACAATGAACGACAATAAATGGACTTTCTCACTGTTGACGGCGGTCGCCGCAGCGCTCGCAGCTTGCGGTGGTGGCGGCGGTGACAGCAACCCCGACGCGCACGGGTTCCTCTCGCTGGGTATCAGCGATGGCCCGATTCACGAGGCGCAAAAAGTCTGCATCACGTTCACAGACATCGAGCTGAAGCCGATGAACGGCGCCTCGACGACCCTGTCGCTGTCCAATCCCGAGAAGATCAATCTCCTCGATTTCCAGGGCACAAACACCATGCCGATTCTGACCAGCGAGCAACTGCCGGCGGGTCAGTACGAGTGGATGCGCCTCGGTGTCGATGCGGTGCGCGGCAGCAATGGCGGAATGGGCGATACGGGTGACCCGAGTGTCTGCGATGGCGAAGCGTCCTACATCGTCATGAACGACAACTCTGTCCACAATATCTACGTTCCGAGCGGCGAGAACAACGGGCTCAAGCTGCATGGTGGCTATACCGTGCCGGTCAACGACCAGGTCAGTCTGACGGCGGAATTCGACCTCGGTAAATCGATGACCGCACCGCCGGGGCAGTCTCCGGACGTGATGCTCCGGCCGACCATCAAGCTCGTGAACAACAATGAGGTCGGCACGCTAACCGGGCAGGTGGCTAACGCGCTGGCCGAAGCCGATGCGTGTCAGCCATCGGTGTACGTGTTCAACGATGGTGTGGTGCCAAATGGCATCGAGGACGAAATAGAAGATCCCGACGATCCGGTTGCGACCGCCATGGTCGCGGCACACGACCAGGCGGACGGGACCGTCCAGTGGCACTACACGATCGGCTTCCTCCTGGCCGGCCACTACGAGGCGGCATTTACGTGTGATGGCTCGACATTTGAGCCAGCGAACGGGTTGCCCGCACAAATCAGCGCAGGAGCGACGGAAACGGTAGACTTCGCAGCACCGACCACCTGACAGGAGCTGTCTTGCTGCCACAACTTGATGCTACCGAAGCGAGGATCATCGGCTGCCTGATCGAGAAATCGATCGTGACGCCTGACCAGTACCCGCTGACACTCAATGCGCTGACCAACGCGTGTAACCAGAAATCGTCGCGCGAGCCCGTGATGTCCCTGAGCCAGGGCGAAGTCCAGCACGCGATTCGCATGCTCGAAGGCAAGCACTTCGTGCGCGTCGAAGAGAACTTCAAGAGCCGTGCGGAAAAATACACGCAGCGGTTCTGCAACACGCGGTACAGCGACCAGCAGTTCGACCCGGGCCAACTGGCTGTGGTCTGCCTGTTACTGCTTCGCGGCCCGCAGACGCCTGGTGAATTGCGGTCGCGCAGTGGTCGCCTGCATACCTTTGCCGACAACGAGGAAGTCGTCCTGGCCTGCAACAGCCTGATCGACCGGGACGGTGAGCCGTTGCTCGTCAAGCTGCCGCGCAAGCCGGGCCGCAAGGATGCCGAGTATATGCACCTGTTCTGCGGGCCCGTCGACACCGAGGCCTACGTGGCCGAAGCGGAAAAGACCAGGGGTCAACGGCCGTCATCGCGGTCCAGTGTGACGGAGCTCGAAGAACGGGTCGCAAACCTGGAGGCGGACGTTGCCCGTCTGAAGGCGTTGCTCGACTAACGCAGCTGGCTGTCTTTTGAGCCGCGGCGGTTGATCGAGCTACGCAGCTTCGACGCCTCGTCGATTTCCGACTGGCACTTGACGCACAGGCGTACCCCGGGCACGGCTGCACGCCGTGCCTCAGGGATTCGGGCATCGCATTCTTCGCAGTTCTTGCGGCTCTCGCCACGCGGCAGCTGGGCGCGAGCGTGCTTCACCGCGTCCTCAATGGTCGCGTCTATCTGGTCCTGAACCGCACCGTCTTTTGCGAATCCGCCTGCCATGTAGTCCGGGATCCGTCAGGGTTTGCGGAACAGGAAGGTAAAGCGGTCCGTGTTGCCACTGACCGAACGGCGGCCGACCTCGTATTCCAGCTCGTCGTCGGCACGGAAGTGCAGGTCGGAGTAGTCAACGAACTCGAAGCCGGCGGCCTGGACTTCCTTGATCACAAGGACCGGATCGATGCGGCGACGGTTCTCGTTGTCATCGGCTTCCATGTGGCGGCGCGTGTGATCGACGATGCCGTAAACACCGCCGCTCTTCAGGGCCTCGAAGGACTTGCGGTGCATGAGCATGCGGCCTTCTTCGCCAAAGTTATGGACGTTACGGAACGTGAGTACCATGTCGAGGTCGTCAACACCGAAATCGAAGTCGTCCATCGTGTACAGGCGTGCACCTTCCGGGCGCCGTGTGTTCTCGTTGGTCTCGAGGACTTCGACGTTCTGAAAGCCAGGCAGCGTCAGGATGTTCTCCTGCACGCGACCGGCGCCGAGCGCCACATAGAGCTTGCCGTTGTCCGCGAGCACCGGGGCCAGGATGCGCGTGTACCAGCCACCACCCGGGAGCAGTTCGAGCACCCTCATGTCGTCCTGCAAGCCGAAGAACTTCAGTGTCGCCAATGGGCGGCGGTTGCGATCGCGCTCGGCATCGGCGGCGGGACGGCCTTCGGCCGCCAGGGCAGCTTCAACTTTGGCGTCGATATCGCCGGCATAGGCGAAGGCCGACAGGAACAACAGGCAAAGGACTGATACGAATCTCACGGGGCTAACTCCTCGGTAAAAATGATGCCGTATCATAACCAATGGCGGCGACTAGCGCCCGAGTTCGTCCAGCGACTCGACCCATTCGCCCATGCCCGAGGCGATCCCGGGCGCACGCTTGAGCATGGTTTTCATCTGGTCGTCCACGACGCTCGATGCGTCGCTGAGAAGTTCCCGGCCTGCTGCGGTCAGTGTCGCCATCGCCAGGCGGGCATCGCGCTCGCTCCTGGCAGTAGCGACGACGCCAATTTTCTCGAGCGGGCGCAGGGCACGCGTGACACCGGACGGGGTAAGCCCGACGGTTTGTGCGAGGTCGACCCGGCTGGCCTGCGATGCCGGCGCATCGGCGAGCGCCCGTAGCAGGCGATATTCGGCGAGGCTGATGCCGCGGATGGCACCGAGGCTGTGATCCAGGCGTCCTTCGACACGATTCCACGCGGCAGCAAAGGCGAGGGCGAGTTCCTGTTCTTTCGAGGTTTTCGTATTCATGAGAAAAGCATAACAGGTACGTGATTACTCACGCAATACGCACTTAAATGCCATGCGCTGTGTGCACCACGTGTCTATACTCTCAGCCACGCAGCGCGCAAGGACTGAAGAAGAGCATGGCTTTATTGGGCGAATTGAAACGCAGGAATGTTTTTCGCGTGGCGGCCGCCTACGCCGTCATCGGCTGGCTGCTCGCCCAGGTTGCGGATGTCGCCTTCGATGCCTTTGGTGCGCCGGACTGGGTACCGAAATCCGTCCTGTTTCTCCTTCTCCTGGGTTTTCCAGTCGCGATCCTGTTTGCCTGGGCATTCGAGATGACACCTGAGGGCATCAAGCGCGAAAAGGATGTCGATCGTTCGCAGTCGATTACCGACCACACGGGCCAGAAACTCAACCGGGTCATCATCACGGTGCTGATTGCAGCCGTTGCGCTCCTGCTGGTCGACAAATTCGTGCTGCGGGACGTGCCTGCACCGGATGTGGCGCCTGTGGCGGCGGTAGGGAACACGGCCGCCGAAGAGGACAAGTCCGTCGCGGTGCTGCCGTTTGTGGCGATGAGCAGCGGCCCGGACGATGAATACTTCGCCGACGGGCTAACCGAAGAAATCCTCAATTCACTGGCACAGTTGCCGGAACTGCTCGTCACGGCGAGGACGTCTGCATTTTCCTTCAAGGGGCAGGATCTGCCCATTCCGGAGATCGCGGCAGCGCTGGGCGTTGCGCATATTGTTGAAGGCTCCGTGCGTCGCGCGGGCGAGCGCCTGCGCATCACGGCGCAGCTCATCCGTGCCTCGGATGGCTTTCATCTCTGGTCGGAAACCTATGAGCGATCCGCCGCAGACAGTTTTGGCGTTCAAGACGAGATCGCCGAGAAGATCGCAGTGGCGCTGGACGTGGTGCTCGACGAAGAACAACTGGCACGCATGCGATCAACCGGTATGCGAAACCCCGAGGCGTTTATTGCGCACCAGAAAGGCGTTGAGCGTTTTGCCGAGGCGCACGCAGGTGACGGCAATGGCCAGCTGGATATCCTTGCCGAGGCGAACGTGTTCTTCGAAGCGGCGTTGGAGCTGGAGCCGAATGCCGCCTGGGCACACTTTGACTCGGCAGACTACTACGTTCATTTCGTCATGAATCGCGGCTATGACGGGGACGCGACCGAGGCCGAGATGGATGAGGCGCTTGCGGAAGCGAAGCGCAGATTCCAGAAAGCAATCGATACGTCGGCCACGGATGCCGATCGACTGGGCGCCGCGCTGGAACTGGCGCTGATCTCGGGTCAATGGCGGCGACTGCCGGAGCTCTTCCAGGCGGCCGTCGAGTCACCCGACTGCATGATGCCCTCGTTCTGGGGTGCGATTGGACCCTTCACGTCGTCGCTGGACGGCGTCCTGGGCCTCTGGGAAAAGGCGAACGTATGCGACCCGCTGAATTTCTATCCATGGGCGAATCTTCCGGCTATCCAGTTACGACGAGGCGATGCTGAATTGGCCTTTGAAACGGCCATACGGGGCCTGGCCGCAGTGCCGCATGAGCAGGTCGCAAACGCTGCTGTCAGGGCAAAGATCAGTCTGGGTCAGTTCGATGAGGCGCTGGCGGTCAGCGAGCGATACATCGAGACAGCGAGCGAGAGATTGAGGATGCGCGTTGCGGTCGCCACTGCGCGGGGAGACGAAGCCGAAGCGCGGCGGCTGATGGATAAGTTATCCGATGACATGACCTACGCCGCGGGCTGGATGGTCGTTCAAGCGCGCATTGGCGACCGTGACGAGGCCAATCGGCTCGCCGCAGAGACCGACACGAACCCGCTCGGCGTATTGGCCCTGCTGGACGCCGCCGATTTCTGCTATTGCGGGGCGCCGTTCGACCTTGACGCAACCCCGAATTTTGCACGGCTGATCGAAGAAGCGAACCTCGAGTGGCCGCCACAATCGACCATCAACTGGCCGCTTAAAGACTGGTAGTCGTTCCCGCGGCCACTAGGGTTCGTAGCACTTCCCAATGAGCCACTTTTTGACACCCGCGGGCTCGGCAACGCGCTCGTAGAAGGCGTCGATGTATTTTCTTGCGCTGGACCGGGACGGGCGAGTCAGCAATTTCTCCTCATCGATGAGCCGGTAGAGCGCGTCCTTTTCCTCCTGGAGGTACTCGATCGTCTTCTGCAATCGCTCATCGTACTTGCAGCGCCCCTTGTAAAGTCGCACGCGGACATTCGGTAAGCGGTAGCGTGGGTTTGGCTCGGCGTACTCCGCGTTGACGAATCCCGAAAAGTCGAAATCGTAAGCGACGGGCGTATACAGCGACTCACCCTTGGGCGCCATCAGGTCGACATTGTGGCAGCAGTCCTTATTGGGCTCCGAACGCATGACCGAATACTCGGTGTTGCCGATCATGTACTGGAAGACGTGGATGAGGACTTCCTGGTCGGGCTCGAGATAGTCCCGGGTAACCAGGCCGACGCTGGCCTTCTTCATGCCAATGCGCCTGGCAACGTCTTTGTCTTCCTCGATCACGAAACCGAGCCTGGTGCGCATCTTCTCGTCCTCCAGGTTGACATAGGTTATACGCATGAGCCGTACCGCAAAGCTCTTCGGCGTGAGTTCGTGCAGCATGCGGTAGGCAAGGTACTCGCGCAGGACGTATTGCTCGTACTTCGGCTCAGTGTTCTGGCAATGCGTAACGAGCTTGAGCTTGTCCTGCCCGGCAAACAGCGTGCCGTCGGTCTCGCTCTTGAGAAAATTCAGCCGTATTGGCGCGAAGTCGCAGTGGACCTTGTCGCGACGGTAGTTGCCCCGGGTACGCAGCTTGAGGCTCAGCCGGCGAACGCTGCCGTCGGTTTCCGTGTAGGTGAACGCACCGTCCAGGTAGGCCTTGTCAGGCCGTACGTCCATGAGTGCGGCCAGCGGCGCTTCGATCGTGACGTCGAGAACCGCGTCGTCGGCAAACAGCGGTGCTACGCCCGGGTAGGTGGCTGCCTGGACGCCGAGTGGCAGGAGCAGGGCGGCGATGATGCGATAGACCATATCGACTGAAATTATCCCGCATTGGTCACGGCGAGTGAAGCTGATTGTCTAACGGGGCCGCGCGCCGCGCAGGCCCATCATGGCAGCCTCGATGAGGTCGAGCGGAAGTCCCCGGCGTATTCTCCTGACGACCTCTTTGCGGATTCTCCGCTTGCTTGCTGCATGCGCGCGCAGACCCAGTTTGCGTAGTGGCCATTGCACGCCACGACGACGGGGTAGGGATAGCGCATGACCCGCGCAGTCAGGGCGTACCCCAGCCGCAGCATGCGCAAGGCGTTGGCGCCACCTTGCTTCATTACCTTAAGGTCGAATCCCGCGGAAAACACCGACTCGCGCCCGGTGAGGATCACGCTCGCCTTGTCGGCTTCCGCCTGGTCAAGCGCGCTGTAAATCGCCCTTAGCAGGTCGGGCGAGAGTGCATTGCGCTTGCCATCGTCAATGCGGATGGTTGCGACTTGTTCGTTCAGGCTGTAGCGAACGTCGTGCAACGTTCAACCGTAGGCCGGTTCGTTGCCCGGTTTCCACTTGATGCTGCAGCCAATGCTGGGTACCTGGTGCTCGCTGACGTCGCCGCCGGCCAGCACGGCGTCGAGCGCGGCGCGTACATCGTGTCCGTCGACCGGCTTGTCGTTGGAAGGACGGCTGTCGTCGAGCTGGCCGCGATAGACCAGGCGCTGCTCGTTGTCGAACACGTAAAAGTCCGGCGTGCAGGCTGCAAGGTAGGCCTTGGCGACATCCTGCCCGGCGTCCAGCAGGTAGGGGAACGTGTAGCCCCAGGTTTGCGCTTCCTGTTTCATCGCCTCTGGGCTGTCGCCCGGGTAGCGTTCGTAGTCGTTGCTGTTGATGGCGTAGATGGCGACGCCACGCCGGGCGTATTCCACGCCGATACGCGCAAGTTCCTCACGAATATGTTTTACGAAAGGGCAGTGGTTGCAGATGAACATGACCAGGTACGCATCGGCACTCGTCGGCAAGCGAATGTTGCTTGCCGTCCGGGTCGGGCAGTGAAAACGCCGGGGCGATAGTACCCAGTTCGAGCATCTGCGATTCGACGGCTGGCACTTGGGATTCTCCTGTAGCTATTGATCCGAGCTTAACAAATCCTGCGGTGCCGGCTGGTTTCCCATCGCGGTCAGAGCCTTGCCGCGAGCCGGCTGCCCTGGTCGATGGCGCGCTTGGCATCGAGTTCGGCAGCGACGTCCGCACCGCCGATGACATACGTGGGGACACCGGCGGCCTCCAGCGGTTCCTGCAATTCACACAGGGGGAGCTGGCCCGCGCACAGGACGATGTTGTCGACCTCGATCCAGGTCGGGTTCTCGCGCTTGTCGCCGTAGCTGACGAGCAGACCTTCGTCACCGATACGTTCGTAGTTCACATCGCCGATCATCTGCACGTTGTTCATCTTCAGCACGGCGCGATGAATCCAGCCCGTCGTCTTGCCCAGGTTGGCGCCATGTTTGCCGGCCTTGCGTTGCAGCAGCGTGATCTCGCGCGCACGGTTCCGGTCGTACGCGCTCCGCGGCCAGACCACCTCGTGCCTCGGCCGGATCCACGACACCCCACTCAGCCAGCCACTCGTCGAGATCGAGGGTCGGCGAGTGCCCGTCGTGCAGCAGGAACTCGGCAACGTCGAAACCGATGCCCCCGGCGCCGATAATGGCGACACGCCGGCCCACTGGCGCCCGGTTGCGCAGTACATCGATGTAACTGAGTACCTTCGGGTGCGCCTGGCCTTCGATTTTCGGATCGCGCGGCGTGACGCCTGTAGCCACAATGACGCCGTCATAGTCCCGGGCCAACAGCGACTTCGCCGTGACGAACGTGTT
The DNA here is from genome assembly GCA_963698895.1 of uncultured Gammaproteobacteria bacterium. Classification (GTDB taxonomy): domain Bacteria; phylum Pseudomonadota; class Gammaproteobacteria; order Steroidobacterales; family Woeseiaceae; genus UBA1847. The sequence continues at coordinate 92,683 of CAVOSO010000009.1, forward strand.
CGGGTGTACGCGTACACCCAGCAGCTCGACCTGTCGATTGAAGTACCCGAGCATCTCGTGAAATTCTTCTTTGCCGGGAATGACCTTGGCCATGTTCAACTGGCCGCCGATCTCGCCTGCTGCCTCGAACAGGTCCACCGTGTGACCGCGCCCGGCCAGTACCAGTGATGCTGAAATGCCCGCCGGTCCCGAGCCAACGACCGCGAACCGCCGGGTGGCAGTTACCTTTTCGTAGTTCAGCTCGGTTTCATGGCAGGCCCGCGGATTCACGAGGCAACTGCTCATCTTGTTGGCGAAGGTGTGATCGAGGCAGGCCTGGTTGCAGGCGATACAGACATTGATCTCATCGACGCGGTCTTCGCGTGTCTTGCGGACAAACTCCGGATCGGCCAGCAGCGGGCGCGCCATCGAGACCATGTCGCTGCAACCGTCCGCGAGAATCTGTTCGGCCGTCGACGGCAGGTTGATGCGGTTGGAGGTCACGAGCGGAATCGTGACTTCCTGCTTCATCTTCTTCGTCACCCAGGCGAACGCGCCGCGTGGCACGGAGGTCGCGATGGTCGGGACACGAGCTTCGTGCCAGCCGATACCTGTATTGATGATCGTGGCGCCCGCAGACTCAATCGCCCTGGCCAGTGCAACCGTTTCTTCCCAGGTGTTGCCGTCGGGAATCAGGTCGATCATGGACAGGCGGTAGATGATGATGAAATCGTCGCCAACGGCCTGCCGCGTGCGCTCGACAATCTCCACCGGCAAGCGCATGCGCTGCGTGAAGTCGCCACCCCACCGGTCGGTGCGGCGGTTCGTGTGCGTGACGAGGAATTCGTTGATGAAGTAGCCTTCCGACCCCATGATCTCGACGCCGTCGTAGCCGGCCTCGCGCGCCCGCTGAGCGCAGTGCACGAAGGCGCGTATCTGTTTCTCCACACCCGAGGTCGAAAGCGCCCGCGGTGTGAACGGCGTAATCGGCGAGCGAATCTTCGAAGGCGCTACCGCGAAAGGATGGTACGCATAACGCCCGGCATGCAGGATTTGCAGCGCGATCTTGCCGCCCTCGGTGTGCACCGCGCTGGTCACCACCCGGTGTTTGGCGGCTTCTGCCCGGGTGCTCAGCTTGCCGGCGAAGGGCTTGACCCAACCGGCCCGGTTGGGCGCATAGCCACCCGTAACGATGAGGCCGACGTCACCGCGCGCACGCTCGGCAAAGTACGCGGCGAGGCGGTCATGCTTGTTACCGTCCTCGAGTCCCGTGTGCATCGAACCCATCAGCACGCGGTTCTTGAGTGTCGTAAACCCCAGGTCGAGTGGGGCGAGGAGATGGGGATATCGGGCGTCGCTCATGACCGGTAATCTTACGCGTGCGCCGCCAGCGTTTCCTCAATGAGCGGCTTGTATCGGTCCGCAAATTTCTCCAGGGCCTGCCGAGCCGTCGCGAGATGCTCATCGGTCATCGGCAATGACAGGAACAGGTCGCCGCGGCTGCATATCGACACACCGTCGAGAAGCAGCTCGATATGCAGCAGCGGTCGCAACTTCCTGCAGCCAGCCGTGATATCGGACGGCCGCTTGGTCGCCTCTCTCGAGAAATGCAGTGCGATCATCGAACCCATGCCGTTGGCGTACAGGGGTACCGATTTCTCCTTGAACATATCATTGAGCGATAACCGGAATGCTTCGGACCAGTCGAAAAACTCGGCGGCGCGCGCCGCGGTATACACGTCACGCATGCCGGCACACCCGGCTGCCATGGAGCAGACGTTATTGTTGAACGTGCCGGCATGGGCGAGGGCACCTTTGCGCCGCGGGTCGTAATGCGACATGATCTCGGCGCTTCCGCCGAACGCACCCGTCGGCAAGCCGCCGCTGATGAACTTGCCGAGCGTCGTGAGGTCGGCATTGAAGTCCAGCATTCCCTGGACACCCGCCGGACCGAGTCTTGCGGTCTTCACTTCATCGAATATCAGCAGCGCGCCCACTTCCCTGGTCTTTTGCCTGAGCATGTCCAGGAACTGGCGGTTGCCCTGGATGTTCCCGCCTGCACCCAGGACCGGCTCGATGATCACCGCGGCCAGCTCTTTGCCTACGCCGTCGATCACGGCCGAGGTGCCTTCGATATCGTTGTAGTCCGCGAGGACGAAATCGAAGGGCACATTGAGCGCGCTTTGTCCGCCCAGGAACTTGACGACGCCGCCGTGGTACGCGTCATTGAACGCCAGTATCTTTTCGCGACCGGTCACGACGCGCGCCGTGCACAACGCCATGAGATTGGCTTCGGTGCCCGAGTTGCAGAAGCGCACCTGGTCGAGCGACGGGAAGCGTTCGCACAGCAGTCCTGCCAGCTCTCTCTCGTAACGCGTCGGAGCGCCCATCGTGATGCCGCCCTCCAGCGCTTCGTAAATTGCCGCTTTGATGACCTCGTTCGAATGCCCGAACAGGGCCGCGGAGTATTCGCCAACGAAGTCGACGTAGCGGTGCCCGTCGAGATCCGTTACCTCGGCGCCGTCCCCGCGGACCAGGGTCAGGGGGAACGGGTCGAAGTGCAGGACCGTGCGCGTGTTACCGCCGGGCAGGTAGCGGGCGGCTGCCTTGTCGGCTGACTCGCTCAGGGGGTTGGCTGCAACGAAACGCGCGCGTGCGTCTTCTATTGCATGAAGCAGATGTTTCCATTGTTCCCGACCTATGCGAGTGACTCGATTACGAGCGCAATGCCTTGCCCAACGCCGATGCACATCGTGCAGAGCGCGAGCTTGCCGTTCGCCCGCGAGGAGTTGGTCCAGCGCGGATACGGCCAGTCTTGCACCGCTCATGCCGAGCGGGTGGCCCAACGCGATGGCGCCACCGCGCGTGTTGATGCGGGGGTCATCATCGACAAGCCCCAGCTTTCTTGTGCATGCGAGCGCCTGGGCGGAGAACGCCTCGTTGAGCTCGATCACGTCAAAGTCGTCCAGGCTCAGGCCCAGATCGTTGCAGCAGCTTATTGGTTGCGGGAACCGGGCCGATGCCCATGATCCGCGGCGGTACGCCGGCGACCGCCATGCCCAGGATGCGGGCCTTGGGTTCAAGCTTGTGGCGTGCGGCACCCGCTTCCGATGCCAGTAGCAGGGCCGCGGCGCCGTCGTTGATGCCCGAGGCATTGCCGGCCGTGACTGTGCCGTTCGGGAAGAGCGGCTTCAGCTGCGAGAGCTTTTCAAACGACGTCTCGCGCGGGTGCTCATCCGTATCGACGACCAGTGGATCCGCCTTCCGCTGCGGGACGCTGACCGGGACGATCTCCCGTGCAAGGCGGCCATCCTGTTGCGCCGCGGCGGCTTTTTCCTGGCTCCACAGTGCAAACCGGTCCTGGTCTTCGCGACTGATCGACAATTCACTGGCGAGATTCTCAGCGGTCTGTGGCATGACGTCCGTGCCGTACTCCCGGTCGAGCTTCTTGTTGATGAAGCGCCACCCCATCGTCGTGTCGTACAGGGTCTGCGTGCGGCCGTAAGGCACTGTCGGCCTTACCGATGACAAACGGTGAGCGCGACATGCTTTCGATACCGCCCGCGATCATCAGGTCGCCTTCGCCCGAGCGAATCGCGTTTGCCAGGCTGCCTATCGCGTTGAGGCCTGAACCGCAGAGTCGGTTGATGGTGCACGCCGGCACGTCTTCGGAGAGTCCTGCCAGCAGGCTGCTCATGCGCGCGACGTTGCGATTGTCTTCGCCGGCCTGGTTGGCGCAGCCGAGCATGACGTCGTCGACCATGGCCCAGTCGACGCCAGGATTGCGGTCCATCAGCGCCGCGATCGGAATCGCCGCCAGGTCGTCCGTGCGAACTGACGCCAGCGCGCCGCCATAGCGACCCACGGGAGTGCGGATGCCATCACAAAGAAATACGTCGGTCATTGCGGTGTCCTGTTCATCTGTTGCTTAGGTCGGCGGCAGGATTGCTGTGCCGGTTTTTTGTTGCACTTCGTCAAAGCCGATGCCCGGCGCCAGCTCGACGACCTGGAATCCTTTTGGCGTGATATCAACGACAGCGAGGTCGGTGAAGATGCGAGAAACGACGCCCACGCCCGTGAGCGGGTAGGTGCATTTTTCGATCAGTTTCGGTTCGCCATCCCGGGTCGTGTGCTGCGTGATTACGAAAATGTTCTTGACGCCCTGCACCAGGTCCATGGCGCCGCCCACGGCGGGAATGGCGTCGGGCGCCCCGGTCGACCAGTTGGCGATATCGCCGTTCGACGATACCTGCATGGTGCCGAGCACGCAGACGTCGATGTGGCCGCCGCGAATCATGCTGAAGCTGTCGGCATGGTGAAAGTACGCCGCGCCGGGCAGGGCGGTAACGTATTTCTTGCCCGCATTCATCAGGTCCAGGTCGCGCTCATCGTCCGCGGGTGGCGGGCCCATGCCGAGCATCCCGTTTTCGGTGTGGTAGATGAACTCGCGGCCCTCGGGCACGAATTTTGCGACGAGCTCAGGAATGCCAATGCCGAGATTGACGTACGAGCCATCCGGTATGTCCTGTGCAGCCCTCGCGGCCATCTGTTCTCGCGTCCAGCCGGTGCTCATGGATAACTCCTTTCCGCCGCGATGAGGGTGTCCTCATGCACGGGTTCGGTAACCTCGACGATACGATTGACGAAAATGCCGGGCGTGATGACGTTCTCCGGATCGATGCCGCCGCGTGCGACGAGCTTGCGCGCCTGCACAATCGTGGTGGTCGCGGCCATGCACATCAGCGGGCTGAAATTGCGGGCCGTCTTGTTGTAGGTGAGGTTGCCGAGCGGGTCGGCAACTTCGCACTTGATCAGTGCGAAGTCGGCCTTGAGCCAGGGCTCGAGTACGTACTGTCGCCCGTCGAACTCGCGCACTTCCTTGCCTTCGGCCAGCACGGTGCCGACGGTGGTTGGCGTATAGAATGCCGGGATGCCGGCTCCGGCAACCCGGATGCGCTCTGCGAGCGTGCCCTGGGGGACGATCTCGAGCTCGATCTTGCCTTCCCGGTACAGCTTCGGGAAAACTTTGGATTGGCTCGATCGAGGGAACGAGCAGATCATCTTTCTGACCTGGCCATTGCCGATGAGGGCCGCCAGGCCCACTTCGCCGTTACCCGTGTTGTTGTTGATCACGGTGAGCTCACGCGCGCCGTGGTCGATGAGTGCATGCAGCAACTCGATCGGGCTGCCCGATGCGCCAAAACCTCCGACCATGACGGTCGCACCGTCCGGGATATCCGCGACGGCTTCTGCAACCGATGGGCACGTCTTGTTAATCATTCCAGGAACACCTCTGTTTCTTCCCACAGGGTTTCGATTTGATCGATACGGTTGGTCGCATCGTCCTTGAGCGCTCTTGCCACCTGTGCCACGAGCAATTCGCTCATCGCGACAACAGGTATTGAACTGTCAAACGGCCCGATCGCCGGGACTTCGATCCGGCACCACGCGCTGGCGAGTTCGACATAGGGAGACAGTGGGCTGTCAGTTATTGCCACGACAGCGACGCCCGCGCCGGCGAGTACCTCGGCCGCCGCCAGGACCCGGCGCTTGTAGCGATAGAAGTCGAACACGATGGCAGCATCGTCGGGGCCGGCGTCGCTAAGCGTGGATGCGTAGGAGTGCTCCTCGAGCGATTGCACGCGCGGCCGCACCATCGACAAACCGCTGTACAGGGCATGCGCACCGGCCCGCGAAGTCTCGCCGGAGAGGATCCACACTCGCTCGGCCCGCACTATCGGCTCGACCAGTGTGGCCAGTTGCTCGCCCTCGATCACGTCGAACACGGACGCGATGGCGTCGTTGATCGCCATCCTGGCGGGCACCGCCGTGTTGCCATCGCTCCGGATGCGCTCGCTGGGGCGCGACAGGTGGTGGGAGAGATCGCTGCGGATCTGCTGCTGCAGCTGGGAATAGCCGTCGAAGCCGAGCTTGGTGGCGAAGCGCACAATGGATGGTCGGCTCGTACCGACGCGGCTGGCGAGGTCGGAAACCGTGCCAAACGCCAGCAGCGTGGGCTCTTCCACCACGGCCTCTGCGATGCGTCTTTCGGTCGGCGTGAGGGCATTGCTGACCGCGGCGACCAGCTCCAGCGTCGATGTCCTCGGCCCATGAATGTCCATATCGTTACAATATCACAATTCAATAGTACAATGTGTTACATTACGCTTGAATCGCAATTCTCAAGACGAGGTGTAACGTGGCGACGGCAGACAAATATGTGCCAACGGAAAGGGAAGCTGCCTTCCAGGGCACGATCGAAAACCAGAAGTACGAGCGCGACATCATCAACGGCCTGGCGCCTTTCCTGAAGGACAAAGCGCCCACCGATATCAAGAATTTCTACTCCGCGGACGAACTCGCCGCGCTGGCCGCACTGAAAGGCACGGAGCGCGATGTCGAAGCGCGCATGCCGGTCAAGATGACGCGCCATTTCTTCGAAATGGCCACGCACAGCGAACCGCTGCAGCGGCTCGTCAAGGCCAACCCCGACGAAACGCTCAACCTCGCGGGCTCCGAGGACCCGGGCTACCAGATGGACTTTGCCCCGGTCGAAGGACTGCTGCACAAATACGAAATGGGCCTGCTGTACGCAGTCTCGACCTGCTCCGCGCATTGCCGGTTCTGCTATCGCGAAGAACTGATCGCGCAGAAGGAAATCGAACGCCAGGACGGCTCGGTGGCCAAGAAGGGCCTGGCGCAGATCAAGGACGTTACCGACTACATTCGGGAACACAACCGGATCGTGGCCGATAACGGCGGGCGGCACCCCGAAACGGGTCGCGAAAAGTTGCGTGAAATCCTGTTGTCCGGTGGTGACCCGATGGTGCTTTCGAATCGCAAGCTCGGTGCGTGGCTGTCGGCGTTGGCCGAGGCCGGCGTCGAGTCTATTCGCCTCGGCACGAAGGAAATGTCGTTCTACCCGAAGCGATTTGACGAGTCCTTCCTCACGATGATGGACAACTTCCACGACACGTATCCGGACGTTGGCTTCCGGCTCATGATTCACTTCAATCATCCGGACGAGTTCCTGCAAAAGGGCGCCGACGGTGAGTACCTCACCAACCCCAACGGTTCGCTCAAGTGGCACGATGACACGCGCAAGGCAATGGAAGGCGTCACGGCGCGCGGCTGGATCCATGTTGAAAACCAGGCGCCGATCATCAAGGGCATCAATGACGATGCGGATGCACTGCGCATCATGCAGCGAGCGCTCTATCGTGCAGGCGTTGGCAATCACTATTTCTTCTGCGGCCGGGATATCGTCGCTTACCGTGCGTTCAACGTGCCCATCGAAACGGCCTGGCAGATTCTCAACGAATCCCAGAAGGGTCTGTCCGGTGTCGAGACGCATGCGCGCCTGTCGATCACTCACTACAAGGGCAAGACGGAAGTATCGGCAGTTACCAGCAAGCCGATCCCTGGCGTGCCGGGAAGCGAGAACGGTGTCCTGATCTTCAAGATCCTGCGCAACGCCCTGTCTGCACCGGACCGTGGCAAGGTCTGTATCGTGGGACGCAACCCCGATGCCCTCTGGTTTGACGACTACGAGGATCGTGTGCTGTTCGACGAAGCGGGGCTTTACGACTACGCCCGGGTCGACAAGAAGTCGATCGAGATCGAAAACCGGGCTGACGTCGCGGTCAACGCCTGACCCAGGCGGCACGTGGATAAACGCAAGCTGCGGTCGTTCCTGCTAAACGCGGGAATGATCGCGGCCGTCTTCTTTGGGCTGCTGGCTTTCCAGACGCGCAACATGCTGGCGACGGACGGGCAGGTGGCGCCCGCTCTGCAGGGCGTGACGTTGTCCGGCCAGGCCTACGACCTGCAAGAAGCCAGCGGCCGGCCGGCACTCGTCTATTTCTTCGCGCCCTGGTGCAGGATCTGTGCGGCCAGCGCGGGCAACCTGAACCGCTTGCGCCGTTGGCGGGCGCCCGACGATATTGAAATCATTGCGGTCGCCCTGGACTGGCGCAGCGCTGAAGAGGTGCGCGAGTACGTGGAACGCCACGAACTCGACGTCACCATCGTGCTCGGCGACACCAGGGTAGCCCAGGCATGGCAAATCGGGGCTTTTCCGTCTTACTACGTGCTCAACAGCGCACACCAGGTTGTCCGGCGCGACGTCGGCTACAGCAGCCAGCTGGGGCTGTGGTTGCGAGCCTGGCTGGTCTAGGCGACGATATACCCGGCAAGGACATTCTTCCTGGACGGGGGCAACATGAAACAGCACGAGATCGACGACCAGGTATTCGAGTTATACGACGAGTACTGTCACGGCCAGATAGACCGCCGCCAGTTCTTCGAGCGCGCTGCGCAGTTGACGGTTGCCGGCGTGTCCGCCATGGCCATGGCCGAAGCGCTTCTGCCCAACTACGCCGAGGCGCAGGAAATCCTGTTCACGGACGAACGCATCGAGGCGAACTGGGTCGACTACCCGTCGCCCGGCGGGACTTCCGGCGAGATGCGCGGCTACCTCGTGCAACCCAGCGGCGAGGGGCCGTTCCCGGCGGTATTGGTCATGCACGAGAATCGTGGATTGAACCCCTACATCAGGGACGTCGCGCGGCGCTTTGCCGTTGAGGGATTCCTGGCGCTGGCACCGGATGGTCTCGCGCCGATCGGTGGCTATCCGGGCAATGACGACAGGGGTCGCGAAATGCAGCGCACGCTCGACCAGGCGAAACTGCGCCGGGACATGGTCAACAGTGCGCGTTTCGTCAGGTCGCATGCGTTGTCCATGGGCAAGCTCGCTGCGACGGGGTTCTGCTGGGGTGGTGGCACGACCAACTTCCTCGCGACCGAACTGGGTGACGAACTTGATGCCGGAGCACCGTTCTACGGCAGCGCCGCCGCTACGGACAAGGTTCCGCAGATAAAGGCCGCGATGCAGGTTCACTATGCCGAGATCGACGATCGGGTCAACGCGATGCGTGCCGAGTACGAGGCAGCCCTGAAGGCCAACAACGTGACCTACGAGATGCACGTCTACCCGGGTACGCGCCATGGCTTCCACAATTACTCGACACCACGCTACGACGCCGAGGCTGCGCAGCTAGCCTGGCGGCGCATGGTGGCGTTTTTCAGGAAGCACCTGAGTTAGACCAGGCCTTCTTGAGCCACGCCTTGACGTCCTTGTCGATGTCCGCCACGTTCTCGAGCCGCACACGGTGGCTGACCATCGCATTAAAGCTGCCGGATGCCTCGAGGCGGCCTTTCGCCGGCTCGCCCGGCATGTTGAGCCCCAGGTCAACGCGGGCTTTCGTGGAGGGCTGAATAATGGCGAACTGCTTTGCGCGACGCAGGCTGACGTAGGCTTTCTTCGGTGCCACCTCCATGGCACCGCAGCTTTTGGCCGCCTTGATGAGCGCGTCGTAGATGGGTTTCAGGCCGGCCTTGGGGCCGGCGTACTGGGCCGCGACGAGATCCGTTGTCTCGCTGACGCTGCCGGCATCGCTTTTCAAGGTCTTGTGTGCGACGAGATTGGCGAAGCCGTGCGTCATGCCGTGCTCGGCTTTGAGCATCTTGACGATCTCGCCATGCCTGGCCGCACCGGACTTCTTCGCGATCGCGATCCATTGCTCCAGCGTCTTGCCGGTTTTCTCCTTCATGTTCGCGATCATGGTATTCGCCATTTCTGCGGGTGACTTGCTCATACGTCTGTCTCCTGCTTCTTAGTCAAGCGGCCATTTGTCCACGCTCATCGACTTGGGCGCAAACGGTCCGGTGAGTGCGAACATCGCGAGCATGACCCGCGCGCCAAACGTGACCTTGCCGGTTTCCACGAACGACTTGAAGTTCTCGACGATGAACTTCGAACCATCGGCCATCGACTTTTCGCTCTTGGAGCCCGCCACGATGTTTTCGGTAATGAGGCTGAACTCTGTGCCTTCCGGGGTTTCCTTGAGCGCATAGGTGACCGTGGAATGAGGATCGTCCAGCGACGTTAGACGAAAACTGTGGACCAGCCGGTGGGGCGGTTCGAGCTCGAGAATCTCGCCGATGACGGCGACGGTTCTGCCCTTGTTGGAGATCATTCGATACGCGTTGCCGACCGCCATTTCACGCGTGTCCCAGCTCGAGTTCCAGAAGAACGGGCGTGGCGAGGTCGTGTTGACGAGTTCGGACCACACGGTTTCGATTGGCGCCTTGATGAGGACCTTGTAGACCTCCCGGTCTGCGAATTTCTTGTCTGGCATTATTTTGACCTCTTCTTTGTTTCAAGCGTTTCTGCACGTGCCCGCGCTTCCGCGAGGTACTTGATACGTGTGAGATTGCCGCTCCAGTAGGCGCTGTATTCCGTGGTCCAGCGCTCGTGAATCATCTGGATGGGAACGGCGTTGAAGTAGAGCCGGCGCGTGCGTCCATCTTTCTCCGAGACGAGGAGGCCGGCATGCTCGAGTACGCCCAGGTGTTTCATGACGGCGATGCGGCTGACATCGAACTCGCTGGCGAGGGCGCCGACGCCGATGCCCGGGCATTCCTTCACGAGGTCGAGCATGCGCCTGCGGCTCTCGTGCGCCAGCGCCTGGAATACGGCATCCATATCGCGGTCATCTAACATGTAACCAGAAGGTTACTAAAAATACGGTATTTGTCAACTGCCGATTTCCTGACCATAAGTAGATCATCGAATAACGTCCATGAATTCAAGGTGATATACGCAAGACTGCCTCCTTGGGACAAGGGTTTGCGCAGATGAGTCTGAAGCTACAGTTTTTGGGCGCAACGCGGCAGGTGACGGGGTCCATGTACCTGCTCCGGACCGGTACGCACAACGTGTTGCTCGAATGCGGCCTGGTGCAGGGCCTCCCGGAAGATGAAAAGCGTAACCGCGAGCCGTTTCCGTTCGACATCGGTGAGATCGATGCGGTCATCCTGAGCCACGCGCACATCGATCACTCCGGTCGCGTACCGCTGCTCGTCAAGCTGGGCTACGAGGGGCCGGTCTATGTGCAGGATGCGACCATGGCGTTGTGCGAGATCATGCTGCCCGATTCCGGCTACCTCAACGAAAAAGACGCCGAGTACGAGAACCGCAAGCGGAAAAATAAAGGGCGGCTGCCCGTGCAACCCCTCTACACGATGGAGGACGCCGATAGAGCGCTGGACTATTTCCGGGGCGTGGCTTACGAACAGGAGATTATCGTTGTGCCGGGCCTGACGCTGCGGTTTCATGACGCGGGGCACATTCTGGGTTCGGCGATCGTCGAACTGACCTGGACCGACAGCCACGGTTCGCGGACGGTGGTGTTCAGCGGCGACCTGGGCTATCGCGATGCGCCAGTCATGAATCGTCCCGCCGTTATCGAGCATGCAGATGCCGTTTTGCTCGAAAGTACCTATGGCGACAGGCTGCACAGGCCCATCGACGAGACCCTTGAAGAGCTGGCTGGTGTGTTCGAATCGGCGCGCGCTGGGCAGGGCAATATCCTGATACCAGCATTCACGGTAGGACGCACACAGGACTTGCTGTACCTCATGGCGCAGAACTACAAGAACTGGAATCTCGGCAAGTGGCAGATCTTTGTCGACAGCCCGATGGGCATCGAGGCGACCAGGGTCTACGCGCAATATCGCGAACTCTACAGCACGGTACTCTTCAACCCGGACTCGAACCTGCCGGAGCTACCGAACCTTCGCCTGACCCGGACGCCCGAAGAGTCAAAGGCAATCAACGAGATCGAGTCGGGCGCGATCGTCATCGCCGGCAGCGGCATGTGCTCCGGCGGGCGCATCCTGCATCACCTCAAGAACAACATCTGGCGGCGCGAATGTCACCTCGTGATCGTCGGCTTCCAGGCCATGGGCACGCTGGGGCGGCGCATACTCGACGGTGCCGAAACCGTGAAACTCTATGGCGACGAGTACCGGGTTCGCATCCAGGTCCACACGATCGGCGGCTTGTCCGCGCACGGTGACCAGGCTGACCTGGTGAAGTGGTACGGCGCATTCCAGAACCGGCCCCCTGTCTACCTGGTGCACGGCGAAAGCGAAGCGCAGGCGATACTGGCGAAGCGCTTGCGTGACGACCTGAAGGCTCCCGCGTCTATCGCGGAGTACGGGCAGATCATTCGCATCTGACTAGACGTTGAGCAGCAGGTGCTCCCGTTCCCAGGGGCTGATCTCGCGATGGAACAAGCGCATCTCTTCGCGCTTGACCTCGCTGTAGATCATGCAGAACTCCTTCCCCAGGATATCGTGGATATCGCCGGCGTCGTCTTCAAACAGCGTCAGAGCTTCATCGATCGTGGTGGGAATGTCATAGGTATCGTCATCGAGTTCGCCGACGGCGGGCTCACCTGGCTCGATTTTTTTCATCATGCCGAGATATCCGCAGGCGAGGCCTACGGCGATAGCCAGGTACGGATTGCAGTCGACGCCAACCACCCGGTTCTCGATGCGGCGGTCCTGCGGCCCGGAATTCGGGACGCGCAAGCCCGTGGCGCGGTTGTCGTAACCCCAGCCGAAATTGGTGGGCGCGCTGGAACCTTCGGCCTCGAAGCGCCGGAAGCTGTTCACGTACGGCGCCATTAGCGGCAGCGTGAGCGGCAGGTATTTCTGGCAACCGCCGAGGAAGTGCATGAAGCGCTCACTGACACTGCCATCCTTGTTGCTAAAGATGTTCTTCCCGGTCTTGGTGTCGACGATGCTCTGGTGCACGTGCATGGCCGAGCCCGGCTGGTCACGCATCGGCTTGGCCATGAACGTGGCGAACATATGGTGGTTCAGCGCAGCCTCGCGAATAATGCGCTTGAAATAGAACACCTGGTCGGCGAGGTAGACCGGGTCGCCATGCGTCAGGTTGATCTCCACCTGGCCCGCGCCGTCTTCCTGGATGACGGTATCGATCGCCAGGCCCGCATCCTCGGCGAAATCGTAGATGGTATCGATCACGGGACCGTAGTCATCGACGGCCGACATGGAATACGACTGTTTCCGGGTGCCGCGCCGACCGGTGCGACCGACCGGCGCCTCGATCGGTTCGTTGGGGTCGAGGTTGGGCTTGATGAGGTAGAACTCGAGCTCGGGAGCCACGAGCGGTTTCCAGCCGTGCCCGGCGAATAGCTCGACGACGTTCTTGAGGACTTGCCGCGGCGCAATATTGACCACCTTGCCGTCGCGCGTATACAGGTCATGAATCACCTGCAGGGTCGGAGTCTTCGCCCAGGGGACCGCCTTGGCCGTGGACATGTCCGGCTTCAGTACCAGGTCGCCTTCGGCCCACTGGTTCTCGATGTCCATCTCGACATCTTCGCCGGTGACTGTCTGGTAGAAGATGGAGACGGGCAGGTAAGTCTCGTACGTCGGACTGAATTTCCGCGCCGGCATGGCCTTGCCGCGCGAGATGCCGGCGAGGTCCGGGATGATGCACTCGACCTCATCGACATCGCGGCCGTCACGATAGTTCTTGAAAGCCGGTGGCAAATCGTCCAGCCAGCTCGGTTCACGCTTGGACATGGTGTAACTCCGGTTCGGGTTTCATTGCGCGAGTTCGCGTAATATCGGCCAATCATAGGGACAGCTCGAGAGTTTGCAAAGCTTATGAATAAAAGAGACTTCCTTAAGGTATCAATGGCGGCCGGTATAGCCGCGGCAACGGCGAAGGCGGCACTGGCGGCAAGCGGCGGTACTCCGGGTGAGCTGCTGGACATGGCCGGCGATGCCGTCCCCATTTCCGTTGCCGAGCGCAAAGCGCGCGTCGCCAAGGCACAGCGACTCCTGCGGGAAACGGGTATCGACGCACTTGTCGTCGAGGCCGGGTCCGCGCTCGTGTACTTTACGGGCGTGCGCTGGTGGCGGTCCGAACGGTTTACCGGGGCGGTCATTCCGGCCGACGGTGAGATGGCGATCGTCACCCCGTACTTCGAGGAGCCGTCCATTCGCGAAAGCATGGCATTCGGCGACGACGTGCGCACCTGGCATGAACACGAGAATCCGTTTGCGCTGATTGCAGGTGTACTCAAGGACCGCGGCACCCGCAAAGGCAAGATCGCTGTTGAGGAAACGGTGCGCCACTTCATCGTCGACGGGCTGCAGCAGGCGGCGCCGAACTTCGACGTGGTCTCGGGCAAGGCGATAACGCGCGGTTGCCGCATGTACAAGACGGCGGCCGAAATCGCATTGATGCAAAAAGCAAACGACGTAACGATGGCGGCATACCGGCACGTATACGCCAATATCGACAAGGGTATGGCGCCGGCCGATATTTCCGCGCTGATGAACCACGCAACGCAACAGCTCGGTGGCCGCCCGGGATTCTCAATGGTGCTGCTCAATGACGCCAGCGCCTACCCGCACGGCAGCGGTCAACCCCAGACCCTGCAGCCCGGCGGCATCATCCTCATGGACTGTGGCTGCTCGGTGCACGACTACCAGTCGGATATCTCACGCACCTGGGTGTTCGGCGAGCCCGACAGGAAACAGCGCAAGGTGTGGAACACCGTCAAACGTGGCCAGGAGCTCGCGATGGAAACGGCGACGGTCGGCACGCCGGCCGGTAAGGTCGACGAGGTCGTTCGTGCGTATTACGAGAGCGAAGGCTACGGACCCGACTACAAGACACCGGGTTTGTCACACCGGCTTGGGCATGGCATCGGCATGGATGGCCACGAGCCCGTGAATTTCGTGCGCGGTGAAGAAACGCCACTTGCACCCGGCATGTGTTTCTCCAACGAGCCGGGTATCTACATCTTCGGCGAGTTTGGTGTGCGCCTGGAGGATTGCCTGTATATCACCGACGCTGGCCCGCGACTGTTCTCGACCTTGTCGCCGTCGCTCGACAAGCCGTTCGGCTGAGACAAGGAACTCGAAAAGCGCTTTAGTCGTGCCGCTTCGCGGTCTTTAGCTCTTCCTCTGCTTCCTTGAGCCGCGTAACCAGGCGCGTTCGCCGGCCTACGAGGCGGTCCCTGGCGGTGGATGATGCATCGCTGTCTTCCTTGGCCAGTAGCTCGATCTCGGCTTCAACCAACTCGATGGACTTGCGGATTTCCTCCACGGAGGCCGCTTCCTCGGCCTTGTCGAACGCCAGGTCTTCCACCTGTGTCGAAACTTTTTCTTTCGATTTTCGAGCGGGCCGCGGAATTATGCTCTTGCCCTCGGCAAGGGCGCGCGTGTTCATGAAGTTGGGCGATACAATTTCGATCTTTTCTGCATGCAATGCATCCAGCATGGACTCGCGCAGCTTGGAGCGCGCCGAAATCAGGCTCTTGACGTCCTCGAGAAGTCCGGCGACGCGGTAGCTGACTGAGAAATCGCCGAGTTCCCTCACGTGCACAAAGCTGTCCTTGAGCCCTGAACGCGCAGCGGCATCACAGAGAATGTCCGACACCCGGTCATGGGAGACCTCATAGCCGAGCGAGACCTCGGCCGCGATGATCGTCCCGGATGCGCGCACCACCTGCATCGGTTGCGTCACCATGTACAGGTTGGGAACGGTTACCAGGTCCCGGAATTCCGTCTGCACCTCGGTATGCAGCAGGCCCATCTCTGTAATCCGGCCGGTGAGATCGGCGACCGTTATGAAATCACCGGGCCTGGCACCTTTGACGGCCTTGATCATGATGCCCGCCATGATGTTACCGATGAATGTCGTCGACGACAGGGCGATAGCGGCGCTAAGAAGAATGCCGATGAGGCTGAGCAATTGACCGCGCGTACCGTCGTTGATGGGCAAGGCGATAATGATGGCCAGCAGGCCCGCGAACGTGAGTGCCAGCATGATGAACTGGAATCGAAACTGCGCATCGGGCTTGTCGGTCCAGCGCCGCTTGAGGACCCAGTTGAGGAAAGCGAGGCCGCCGATCACCAGGACAAGTGTGACGAGCAATGGAATGAATGGAGTGGTTGCAGCCAGGATGCTGTTCATCAAGTTCGTCAAGAAAGTCTCCGCGATTCGATCAGTGCCATGCGCTGAGTTTATGCGAATTCGGTGACTGGCACGACGCCTGGCCTCAGGCTGGCGACCCGATCGTCCGGCCAGCCGCCGGCCAACGAATCGAGAAACAGGCGCCCCCAAGAACAGGAGCGGCGTCCACGCTGGCGGCACCGCCGTGCAGTTCGGCAACGCGTGCGACAACCGCCAGGCCCAGGCCGTAGCCACCCGTCTCGCGGCTGCGGCTGTCATCGATACGCGCAAAGGCCTTGAAGACCTCGTCGCGAGCCTCCTCGGGAATGCCGCCGCCATCGTCCTCGACGGTCAGCAGGTAGTGCCGGTCCTGCAGTGTAAGCGCGCAATGCACCTTGTTCCTGGCGTATTTCATGGCATTCACGAGCAGGTTGCTGACCGCGAGTTCCATGAGGTGCGGGTCCATCAGGACCTTTTCAGCCGTTTCGCCGATGTGTATTTCAATCCGGGCCGCATGGGTCTGTGACTTGCCGGCGAGTTGTCCGAGCCAGGCAGCGGACGGTACGGCTTGCCAGTGCATCCTGATGTCGGGGTGATCGAGTCGTGCGTAGTTCAGCATGGCCGCAACGAGGTCGTCGATTTCCTGTACGTCGTCGTCCATCGCGCCCAGTTTTTCATTGAGTTTCTCGTCGCCCCGATCCCGGATCACCGCAAGCGCGAAACGAATACGGGCCAGTGGCGTACGCATCTCGTGGGAGAGCGCAGCGATCAATTCCTTCTGGCTGCGCAATACGCCACTCAGCCGCGCGGCCATGTCATCCAGGTTCTTCGCGAGCTCCGTCAACTCGGTCGTCTGTCCGGTGGTTTCCAGCGGTTCGCGGTAGTCGGCGGCGAAACGTTGCGCGCCGTCCGAGATGACGTTGATGTCCTTCAACAGCGGCCGCAGCCACAGACCGACGACGACGAATATAGACAGGTAAAAGAGCGGCGGCAGCAGGTTCAGCAACAGGCTTTCGCGGGGTTCGGCGATGGGCCCGATGCGGATAATCGCGTCGATCGAACTGGCTTCATGCAGGTACGAGGTATTGCCATCGGCATCGGAGAATGCGGGGAGGCGATCGTCCACTATCGGGTTCATATGCACGTCGTCACGCGCGAGCAGTTGCACGCCGATGCCCAGTTGGCCGGCAAGCTGCGCAGCGACCTCATCGCGCTGCGGGACCGGGGCCTTTGCCAGTTCTCGCTCGATGAGGTGGAACGTGGACACGAGCCAGGGGTCCATCGCCGGCTCGTTCCTGGCGTGCAGGTAACTGAATCCCAGGTCGAGGACGATCGCGATGATGAGCAAACCCCCGACGATGCCGATAAAGGAACGAAACAGCAGGCGCCGGTTGCGATCGCGCAGCAGGTTTTTCACGTTGGCTCGCCCCAGGCGTCAGGCACGAGCAGGTAGCCCTTGCCCCAGACGGTCTTGATGCGCGTCGGCTCCGCGGCGGTGTCCGCCAGTCGCCGCCGCAACCTGGAAATGCGCCCGTCGATCGATCGGTCCGAGCCGTCGTAGTCGATGCCTCGCAGGCTGTGAAAAATGTCGTCGCGGCTCAGAACCGTGCCCGCGTGGCGTGCGAGCAATAGCAGTAATTCGAATTCGTGGGTCGTCAGTTGCACGAGCTTGCCATCCAGTGTCACTTCCTGCGCCGACGGACTGATGCGCAGGCCGCCAAGGACGATGTCACCGCCCGCGGGGCCCGGCTTGCCGGTGCTCTCGGTGCGCCGCAGGGCCGCGCGAGTGCGCGCCAGCAGCACCATCGGGTCGACGGGCTTCGTGACGTAGTCATCGGCACCCGCCTCGAGACCGATGATCTGGTCGATGTCGGAGTCGCGTGCCGTGAAGATGAGAATCGGGCCGGCAAAGACCTCGCGCAGTTCGCGGCAAATCGTCAGGCCATCGGTGCCGGGCAGCATCAGGTCCAGTAACACGACGCGCGGACTCACTCTTGCGAAATGCGCCAGGGCATGGTCGCCGCGCGGTTCGACGGCAACTGTCAGCCCGTTTTGTTCAAAGTACTCCGCCGTAAGATCGGCGAGGCGCCGGTCGTCCTCCACGAGCAAAATGTCGACACTCTTCCTGCTCAATTAATATCCCAGACGTGGCGCGTACGGCGTTTGCGCCGGCGATCATCGGAGTCCATGCGCAGTACCTCGACGGTGAACTCGGCGAGGCGGCTGCCCGGATCGCTGCTCGTCATCCAGTAGCTGAAGTTCTCCCGTACGATGCGATCGTCGTGCAAGCGGCCCGCCCGGTCTTCGCTCCAGCAGTGAATCGGCGCCTCGCTGAAGTCGTTGTAGAGGCAATAGTAACCTGTCTCACCACTTTGCCAAACGACGAGGAAGGACAGGTCGCAGGTCGGGTTGCGATTGTCGGTAATACAAAGCACGGGTTTGACCGTCAGCTGCATGCCCGTATCCACCGGGTCCTGCGCCAAGGCAGGCGCGACAAGGACAAGAGCAAGTGCCGGGAACAGCCGCATCGCTTCAGAACCGGTACGCGAGGCCGGCGAAAAACCCCAGCACGTTGCGCTCATCCACGATCGGGCTGGCGGCCGCCTCGTCATTAATGCGCTCGTATTCGGTGACGAGCGAAATGCCCCAGTTGCGAGACAGCTGGTAGCCGAGCATGAGGCGTGCATGCCAGTTCAGGCCAGCCGTGGCATCGTAACGTGCGACGACGATGCCTCCTTCCTCGGCGGTTACACCCCAGTAATAGTTGTTCAGGCGGGCGCTCTTGTAACTCACGCCAAGCGACGGCTCTATGTACAAGCGCTGCTCGCGCCAGCCGTAACTGTAATTTGCATAAAGCTCATAACCGTCGTGCGTACCTGACACATCGTGAAAGCCAGAGAGCTGCAACGCACCCCAGGAACCGCCGGCCAGCATCTCCAGACCCAGCTCGATCGCGTAGTCCCGGTCCGGCACACTGAATTCGATCGCCTCGGACAGCGGTGCGCCGGTGAGGTCGAACGAGACAAAGCGTGTATCGGTGTTACCGAAGAACACCCGGTCGCTGTTGACGCGGGCTACGATGCTCGCGGTGAATAACGCATTGTCGGACAGGGTCAGGCCGAGGTCGCCGTTGTCGAAGAACCAGCGGTCGCCAAACCATGCGATGTCGAAATCAACGATGATGGGAATATCGTCGGACTGAATGAGCGGGTTGGAGCGCAGGCCATAGCCCAGCGCCGCGCCCAGCCGCCAGCGCGACTCCGTGCTTTGTTCAGGTGCAGTGTCGGCCAGGCAGGGCGACGCACCGCAGACGAGCAGCATCAGCATTAACTGGCTTATTCGTCGAATCATTCGGGACCACCTCCGGTCAGTGTGTCCGTATGCGGCAAGTGTCGCAAGGCCAGCCACAACGACTGGTATCAAAGGTGTATGCAAATTGTCGAAAAATGTAAAGCGCCGTCACTACAAATTCTGACAATATTACGGAACATCTCAACAGACACGGGTGGGCAGCGGGCATAGGATTGCTCCATGACGCCAAAAGGAGATGACGGGATGAAACGGTCAACGGCCTTACTTTTCGCACTTTTTCTTCTGTCCATCGCGGGCTGCAGTTCATCGAACTCGGGCAGCAACGACCCGGGCGGCCCGCAGCCTGCCGGTTTGCTGAGTGCAGTCTCGGATGTCGCGGCTTTCGAGGCTTCCCTCAAAGCGGCGCTGTCGCAGATGAGCAGTGCCGAGCAGCTCTCGGTCGCCGGCTCGGTAGCGGACGCCAACTTCACGGGCACCTATACGCAGGAGTTGAACGTCGACGAGTTCGATGCGGTTCGCTACGACGGCGAGCACCTGTTCGTCGCGCCACGACGCTATTATCACTGCTGCTTCGCACTGGACGCCGCGCAGGCGGGCGCTAACGACCCCGGCGTCACTCCGGTGCGCTCGATCCGGATCCTCGCCACGGATCCTGCTAACGGCGAGGCGGACCTCGTGAGCAGTATCCCGCTCGAAGACGATGTGTCCGTGCAAGGCATGTACCTGCATGCGGACAAGATGTTCGCGCTCACGGGCGAGATGTTTTACGGCAACTTCGGCCAGCCTTGGGCCGAACTCGCGATCTGGGCGCCCGAGCGGCTCGGCTTTCGCGTCTACGACGTGAGCGATACAAGCAATCCCGGGCTCGAGATCGAGGCCAGTATCGATGGCGTTTTCGTCGAGAGCAGGCGCATCGGCAATACTGTCTACATTGTCAGCCGTTACACACCCTGGATCGAGGGTCTGCATTACTACGTGACGACGCCCGAACAGCAGGCCGAGAACCGCGCGCTGCTGGCAGGCGTCACACTCGACGACCTGTTGCCGAAGATTACCGTTGCCGGTGAAACACGGACACTGGTCTCGCCACAAAGCTGTTACGTCACCACCAATGACGGTACGAGTGACTACGCGGTAATTACGAGTATCACCGCGGTGCCGATCGACAATCCGGCCAACTTCATGACCACGTGCTACAACGAGGATGCATACGGCGTCTACGTCTCGGAGAATGCGCTGTATTTCGCCGAACATAGGCCGAACAGCGCGACGCAGGAAGACATGACGCGCATCCACAAATTTTCCCTGGCCAGCACGAGCATCGGCTACCGGGGTTCCGCGGATATCGATGGAACAGTCTGGCGTGGTGGCCAGGCCGACTTCCGCATGAGTGAACACAACGGTGACCTGAGGCTGATCGCATCGCAGTTCGATTGGACGAACGCGGATTTCGTCGATCACAAGCTGTATATCCTGCGGGAGTCGAACTCACGGCCCGATCTCGAGATCGTATCGACGCTGCCGAACGCCAGCCGACCGACGGAAATCGGCAAGCCGAACGAAGCGCTCTACGGTGTCCGGTTCCTCGGCAATACGGCTTATGCCGTGACGTTCGAGCAGATCGATCCGCTGTACGCGATTGATCTCTCGGACCCGACGGACCCGTTCATCGCGGGCGAACTCGAGGTAACGGGATTCTCCGACTTCCTGCACCCCGTGACGGACGACCTGTTGCTCGGACTCGGTCGCGATGCCAATGGCGGCGTCAAACTGGAATTGTTTGACGTATCGAACATCGCTCAGCCATTGTCACGCGGCAGTGCCACGATCGGTGGCCTCGGTTCCTACAGCGAAGCAAGGCACAATCGTCATGCCTTCACCTACCAGGCCGAGGCGAATGGCCGCGATCGCTTCACGATCCCGGCGGATGTGTACGCGACGGACGGTAGTTACGAGTACGAGGGTTCCGCGTTGTATCTCTTCGAGATTCTCGACAAGACCCTGCCGGCGCTCGCAACGCTGAACAGCGTCGGCGCGATTGAACCGCCGCGGTTCGGCCCCAACGCGCCTGTCTGGGTAGAACGTAGCCGGGCGTTCATTCACGATGACACCGTGTACTACGTTCGTGACGAGGAGGTCTGGTCGGCAAACTGGGGCACACCGGCAATCGTGCAGGGGCCGTTTTAAGTAAAACGGCACACTGCGGAGGCGTCTGGCCAAGCCGGCAGCTTGCGGCATCTTCGAACGCCGACGCAGGAATTTCGGTTGCGGTGGCGAAGGCGCACCTCACGATCACGATCACGCCCCGGCGGGCGCACTTGATCGCCCTCCCGATTTAAAGGGGCGCACGAACCTGGTGGCAGCCGGAGAAGGCTCCTTACCGATAGGGCCGCTCGGGGAGCGGCCCTCGGTTCTTGCATGGCCTGGCTAGAAGTAGGCCTTTACGCCAATAAACGGTACGTCGAGCCACTCGTTCATCTTGTAGCGGTCCCATTCCGCAGTCAGCGACCACGTTGGGTTGAGCTTCCACTCAATGCCGATGCCATACATGCCGTCAGTGCCGCTGTCTGTGCCGGTTACACTGCCAGTGCCGCCCTGGATCACCCGGACATCCGTCTCCGACTCCCAGCTGAACAGGCCCGCCCTGAGGTTGAGCGAGAACAGGTCAGGATTTACCGGCCAGATGACGACGCCAGCTACGACCCACCCGTCACCCTGGTACGGATGCACGGCATAGGTATCGGCGAGGATGTCGTCAATGTCTGTCGGGGCAACCGTTGCACCGAATTGCGTCATGACTTCGCCGAGGCTGACATAGCCGGCTTCGATGGCGACGTTATTGTTGAACGTAAACCCGCCAAAGATCTTCCAGGCCTCTTTTTCGCTGTCAACGACCGGGTTGTTGATCGTCCAGCCGAAACTCGACAGGTCAGTCGTCAGGTCGGATGCGCTGTAGTCGAGATCCACGCGTCCATAAGCGCCCTGGACATACCAGTCGCCCTGGGCAAGCGCGTTCCCCGCGGGAACCAGCATCAGGCTGGCGACTGCGGCAACCAGGCATGGAGCGGCCAGCCTGGCGGTACGAATTGTCCGGAAGGCCATGACCACTGCGGCGAGTAACAGCATCTCCAGCCATCCAACGGCGCCGGTGCCCTTGCTATTGCCCTGGATAACCAGGTTGACAACGTCGACGACCGATACCGCATCGCTATCCGTGTTATTGCTACCCGTCGGGTCGGTTACGGAACCGGAAACGGAGGCACTCAGAACCATGCTGGCCGCCTCGTCAGGGGCAGTGAACACAATCTGAGCCGTAGCCGTTGCGCCGGAAAGCATGTCGCCAATCATGCATTCGACAACGCCGCTAACCGGTGCCATGCACTTGCCCTGGCTGATCGAGGCACTCTGGAACGTACCCATCATCGGCAGGGTTACTGACATGTCGACATTCAGGTTATGGCTCGGGCCGCCGTTCACGATCGTTATGTCGTACGTCACCGTGTCACCCACATTCGGCGAGGCCGGCGTCGCGACAACGATGACCATCATGTCGGACTCCGGTGGCGTTACGGTCGTCGTAACGGTCGCGGAGTTGTTTCCCGGCACAGGATCCGCCTCGTTACCGGCCACACTCGCGGTATTGTCGATGTCGGTTGAGGCCTGGACCGGCGTGGGCGAGACAGCAATGGTCACGGTCTCTTCTGCGTCGACGGCGAGATCGCCGATAGTGCAGGTTACCTCCATGCCGTTGACGGTGCAGGTACCAGCCGTTGACGTTGCTTCGTCGATCGTCAGTTCCATCGGAACGATATCGGTGACCGTGACACCTGTCGCGGCATCCGGCCCGTTGTTCGTTACCGTGATGTCGTAGTCAAGCTGAGGTCCACCGGAAACGACGGGGTCGGGTGTGTCGATCTTGGTAATCGCGAGGTCGGCCGAGTCCGGATCAGGCGTTACGACTGTCGTCTCCTCCGTGACCTGGTCGTTGCTTGCATTCGGGTCCGCGGCAACAGGATCGATCCATGCGTCACTGCTCACCAGTGTCTGGCTTCCCTGGCTATCAAGGTGTTGTATGACGATGGTTGCTGTTGCCGTGCCGCCGTTCGCAAGGTCTCCGACCGTCCAGTCCACGGTCCCTGCACCCGCGGTGAAAGTGCCCTGGCTTACGACTGCGCTCACAAACAGTGTGTCCGTGTGTGCAAATCCGGCGGTTACGCCGATTACGTCGCCGGGCCCGTTGTTGGTGACGGTGATGCTGTAGGTGATTTCACCGCCGACCAGGA
This sequence comes from uncultured Gammaproteobacteria bacterium, assembly GCA_963698895.1. Classification (GTDB taxonomy): domain Bacteria; phylum Pseudomonadota; class Gammaproteobacteria; order Steroidobacterales; family Woeseiaceae; genus UBA1847. Next base: position 116,104 of record CAVOSO010000009.1, read on the forward strand.
CCGGGTCAGGGTTGTCGGTCATGGAAATCGCGACGTCTGTAGCCTGCGGCACACCACCAACATATTCATCGATGCCAATATCGGTTGTCGCCACGGTGTCGCCATCGCCGTCGAACGGCCTCGAATCACCGTCGAAGTCCGTCAGCACCACGGGATAGCTGGGGTGTCCGGCATTCAGTCCTGCATCGATCGCCGGGGATCCCTGTAGCAGGTGCAGGTCCGCGGTAAGCAGCGGATTGACGTCCATGTTGTCAGTCAGGATGACCCTCTCGGTGCAGCCGGTGTCTTCCGTACATTTCGTCGTGAAATCGCTAAAGATGTTGTTGACGAGCTCAACCTCGGTCACCTGCGTTCCACCAACGTCGTCCGGGTCGTCATTGACATAGATGTCCGCACCGGTTGGCCCGGTGTTGCCCCAGACGATGTTGTTGAAAAGCCAGGTCTGGCGATTCGGCAAACCGCGCGAAATATAAACGCCGCCGCCCAGTTCGGTTGCTGTGTTGCTCGTAAAGGTATTGTGCTCGAGAACGACGCCGGAGCCACTCCAGTCATCGGTGCCGAAACCGCCACCAAGCCTGGCGGTGTTATTGAGAAAGCCGCTATTGATCGTCCGGTTGCGGCTGTAGCTGCGAAGATGCATGCCACCGCCGACGTCTGCCGCGGTGTTATTGACGAAGCCGACCAGGTCGACATATACGTCGAGAGCAAACAGCGACGCACCACCGCCACTTCCGGAACCCGTCAGCAGGTTGCCGTCGAACATCACGTCGTAGAGTCCGACGTACTGTGTGCCGTTGTCGTCATCGACGCCTTCAACTTCAAGGCCGCCGCCAAAACCGGCCGCCTCGTTATCGAAGAAGTCGATGTCGGTGATGGATACGTAGGATGGCCAGGTTGCGCGGATTGCCGCACCACCTCCGTCACCGTTGCGGCCGGGATCCGTACCAAAGGCCTCGTTTTGCTGAATCGTGAGGTCGCTGAGGTACAGGCCCTCCATGAAGTAGCCTTGCGCATAAATGGCGCCACCATCGCCGTCCGCCCGGTTGTTGTAGAACTCGCTGCCGGTAATGAAGGTAATGACAGATTCCAGGACTTCGATTGAAAGCGCGCCACCATTAACCTCCGTTCCCGACGCGTAACCGTTCTGGAACGTCATGTTGGTGACGTCGATGCCAATCGTCGAGCCGGAGCTTACGGCCGTAGTGTCGATGCGCAGGATGGGCACCTGGGCACCGCCGTCCAGTATTACGGTGGTTGAATCGGCCCCGAGGATCGAGATTGAATAAGATTCTGTTGGAACTGCGGTGTAGGTCAGGGTTCCAAGCGTATTGACGGTGTAAGTGCCGGCCTGGACGTTGACAGTATCGTCCTGGTTGTTGGCTTGCGCTGTCGTCAACGCATCCTGGAACTCGGTGGGGTTACTGACATTGAAGGTTGCTGCGGACGCAGCCGAACCCACCACCGCAGCCAACGCTACGATGAATAGTCGCGTACACATGATTCACTCCTTGGCGGAATGCCCGCCCGAGCGCCCGCAGGAGTCGGGGCGCTTTGTTTGTTGTTCTACTGTTCCTCGAACTTTTCTATCGTGGAAAACACGTACCTCAGAATCGCCCGGCCGAGTCACAGGGGCGCTGGCTGGGATGGACGTTGAGCTGTGTAGGGCATGACGTGTTCATACGCCCGGGAGCCCCAGCTGCATTACGGCTATAGCCCCGGCAATGAGCGTCATCGACAGGATCTTGGTGCCCCAGCGGTCGGTCTGAAGCGCCAACGAGTCGCGCAACCGGTCCGGTGAGGCTCCCCAGGCGCCAGTGTAGAGCAGGTACAGGCCGCTGATAATCATGATGAACGCAGGTAGCGTGCACTCAGCCACCGCGACCAATGTGACCGACGGCGCAATGCTGGTCGCGCGCTGCGATATCAACACCGCCGCGATGTCCAGGAGCTGTACACCAGCGAACAGGACGCCAAAGCGTCGACAAAGCGACCCGATCCTGACGGTGTGGTGTTGCCGCAGAGCCATGAGCAAGACGGCAGGCAGCAGGCAGGCGGCGGAAAAGACAATAGCGGCGTGAGTGTAGTCAAGGTCGGCAAGCGCCGATGCCTGCAAAACCATCGCGAGCGACATGCACAGTACCGACTGCAGCAAACACACAAGCAAGTTGGCCTTTATCGCAGCGAGTTGCTTGCGCAACAAGGTCAGGACGCCGCACAGCGCAAGACCAAGCGCGACGTAGTAGGTCGGTTCAAGGCGCTCCCCGAGCATCAGGAAAGCCAGTACCGGCACAAACAGCACCGTCAGGTTATTGAAGATTTCCGTATTCAGGCTGTCGTTCAGCGTGAACAGTGCGCGAAAGTTGAAATAGATATGCAGAAAGTAAAAGAAACCCGCCAGCGCGGCCGTTCCTATTGGCGCGAAATGGACGCCGCCCCATTCGGTCGCGTTCGGGAGCAGGAACGCGAGTGGCACGACGCTGAACAGCGCCATGGTAACGGCGGCTTCGAGCGGACTTCGCAGCACGCGCGTGCCGACAAGGCAGACATCGACCACGCAGGACAGCGCCCAGAAAGCGGCCGCCAGCAGTGCCAGCAACAGCCAGCTTTCAGGAACGACCGCCATGGTTCAGAAATTCAGGAGAATTGAAACGACGAACCTCGAGTCACTGGCCTGCTCGAAGAAGATCTTGTCCGCCCCGCCGAAGGCGTCGTAGTACGACAGGGTGACCTGAGCCGCTGCGAAGTCACGAGTCACATCCGCCCTTGCGTAGCCATAGCCTGATCCGTAGGCGTTCGACAGATCGTAGTATCCGTAGGCGACCTCGAAGGCGACGTCACGCGGCAGGGTGAATTCGTAACCCAGCTCGGAGAACCAGCTTTCGCTATCGGTCCCGTCCACGGAATTCGAGTAGCCGAGCGTCGCACTGAGCCGATCGTCGAAGCAAAGCGTGGAAATCAGCTCGTTGTAGTCGTAGTCGATGTCCTCGTGCGTGCCCGGAAATAAGTAGTGAACGAGCGACACGTCGACGGACCAGCGATCACCCAGTTGGGCCGCGTAGCCGGCCGCGATATTGATTTCCGAACGCGCCCCGTCGTCCGGTTCGGCGGCGGGGTAGAAGTCCACGTTACTGCCCCAGGCGTAGGCGTAGAAGCCGTTGTCGAACTGCAGATCCACGGATGCCTGGAGGGCGGGGCTGCCCAGGGTTTGCGAGATGCCGCGGAAGACATAGTCGGAGGCGATCGCTACGGACCCACTTAACGGCAGTTCGCCGTCGTCGCCTTCCATGGCTGACGCGACATCAGCGAGCAGGAATGGCGTGACCGCCCAGGCAAAGTAGCTCGGAATCGCGGCAGCTCTGTTCATGGTTCGCGCCTCTTTTTGCAATAGCCCTGATTTCTTAAACAGGAATCCCGGCCAGATGCGCTCATGCGTGACGAAGAAACTCGGCAACCCACCATTTTTCAACAAGTTATGTTCAAGCCCATTTGCGATGAGCTTGTTTCCGGCGGGTTCCTGTTAATTACAGGTAAGGCTTGTCAGATGAGATCAACGCCCTTGCCAACAGTCGGCAGTGGACAATTTGCGGCAGCGCAGGCGGTATGGTTTATATTCTTGCGAACGAGCCGGGAAGTATTCGGGAGCATCATGTCGGGCGGTGTCGGAGAAATCACGAAACTACTGCGGGCTGCATCGGCGGGCGACCGACGGGCGAGCGACGAACTGTTCACGTCCGTCTTCCAGGAATTACGGGCGTTGGCGAGGTCGCATCGACGCCGGTGGAACGGCAACGACACGCTCAATACGACCGCGCTCATCAACGAAGTCTACCTGCGCCTCGCCAACCAGACACTGGCCAGTTTCCAGGATCGCGTGCATTTCTTTGCAACCGCATCGCGGGCGATGCGCCAGATCCTGATCAACTACGCCGAACGGGCGTCGGCCGAAAAGCGCGGTGGCAATGCGCTGCGGGTAACCCTGACAGGTTTGTCGCTGCACGAGGACAGCACGCTTGAAGACCTGCTGCATATCGACGCACTGCTCAGCAAACTGGAAGACACGAACCCGCGTCACTGTCGCCTGTTCGAGTACCGGGTCTTTGGTGGCATGACGATCGACGAGGCAGCAGGTGCCCTCGACGTTTCTCCCGCGACCGTCAAACGCGACTGGACGGTATTGAGCGCGTGGTTATTCAGTGAGTTGAACGCCAAGAAGGCCGGTCAACAAGAGGGCAGCGCGTCATGATTCTAGAGCGCGCCGCCGAGATCTTCCTCGAAGCCGTGACGCTCGACGCGGAGACGCGCGCGCGTTTCGTTACCGACATGTGCGGCAACGAACCCAAGCTTCTGAACCAAGTGAATAGGCTGCTCGAAGCAGCCAATGAATCCGAAGACTATTTCCTGAACCTGGCGGGCAAGGTCAGCCTGGGCGCACTCGCGACCGACGAGGAGGGTATGCCGGCGGACAAGGTGATAGGCCAGTGGCGCCTGCGCGAACGAATCGGTCGCGGCGGTATGGGCGCTGTGTACCTGGCGGAACGCGCGGATGAGCAGTTTGAACAGCGGGCGGCGCTGAAGATCCTGCCGACGGGGCTCGATACGGAGCAGGCCCGGGCGCGATTCCTCGTTGAGCGGCAAATCCTTGCGCGACTCGTGCACGACAATATCGCCCGACTGCTCGACGGTGGCGTGACCGAGGAGGGCGTGCCCTTTTTCGTCATGGACTATGTTGAGGGCTTGCCGATCGATGCCTATTGCGTCCGGCACACGCTGAGTACGCACCAGCGCCTCGAACTGGTTCTCGACATTGTAAAGGCCGTTCAGTATGCGCACCGCAACCTGATCATTCACCGGGATCTGAAGCCCAGCAATGTGCTGGTCACCCAGAATGGCCAGGTGCGATTGCTGGACTTTGGTATTGCCAAGATGCTTGAGCCGAATGCGGGCGACGCCGACCTGACCCGGATGACACAGAGGCCGGCGACGCCGACGTTCTCCAGTCCCGAAATGTTACGTGGAGAGCCCGTCGACATTACAACGGATGTCTACTCGATCGGCGTGTTGATCTACCTGTTGCTCAGCGGCAAGACGCCCCTGGACTATGCGGGAATGAGCCTTGCCGAGATGTGCGAACGCGCCTCAACCGACGTTCCGCCGCTCATGAGCAGCATCCGCCCGGAGTTGAGGGGTGATCTCGACGCCATCGTGGCGAAGGCGCTGGCAAAGGATCCGGCCGAGCGCTACGAATCTGTAGAGAGCCTTGGCAACGACATCCGGAACTACCTCGGCGCCCTGCCCGTCTCGGCCAAAGCGCCCTCCCGTGTCTATCGGGCACGCAAATTCCTGGCACGACATCGCCTGGGCGTTGCTTTCGCTGCATTTGCCGCCATCACGCTATCGACGATTGCCGGGCTGGCAGTCAGGTCCGCCATAACGGCGGAAGAACAGGCGCGCACCGTGGCACTGGAACGTGATCGTGCCGAGGAGACCGTCGACTTCCTTATCAGCATTTTCGATTCTGCGGACCCGAATATCGCACCTGGTGAGCAAACGGCCTTCCAGATTCTCGAAAATGGACGCGCACAGATCGCGAGTGAGCTCTCCGAGGTGCCAGCGGTACAGGCGGAGCTGTTAAAGACCATGAGCCTCGCTTACCAGAGCCTGCGACTGGTGGATGAATCGCGCGATGTGCTTGAGCAGGAACGGCAGATACGCAGCGGACTGAATGGTGAGCATAGTGCCGAGTACGCGGATGTTCTCATCCGCTTGGCGCAAGCGGCGGATGTTGGCGGCGATTACGAGGCGTCACTGGCATTCGGGCGACAGGCGCTTGAGATCAGTGAGGAAATCAACGATTTGTCGGGGCAGGCGGCGGGGCACACCAGGGTCGGTCGGATCCTGCATTTGCAGGGCGATCTCGACGGCGCAAATGCCAGGTACCGGCGGGCACTGGATCTTTACATTCGTGAGTACGGTGCCGACTCATTGCAGGTCTCACAGACCCGTGCGCACCTGGGCAACCTGCTCAATCACCAGGAGCGATTTTCCGAGGCCGTTGCTGAATTCGAGGAGGCGCTCCGCATTCGGCGGCGCCATTTCGAGGGAGACAGCTCCGAGATTACAGAGGTCCTTCTCGGCCTGGCGGCGACACTCAAGAACCAGGGAAAACTGGACGAAGCCGAAGAGGCTTATGTCAGTGCATTCGAGATGAACGACCGGCTGTATGGACCTGACAACAGCTACAACTTGTATGTCGTCAACGGCCTCGGGTTGGTCGCCCAGGAGCGCGGTCAGTACGACCTGGCGATTGACCGATACGAGAATGCTATTCGCCTGATCGAAATGCACACGCCCGGTTCCCCCAATAGCGCATTCGCGTATGCGAATATCGGCAAGGCGAACATGCTGCGCGATCGAATGGATCTTGCTGTTCCGGCGCTGCGCAACGCAGAAGCGATCTTCGAGTCGCGGTTGCCCGGCCACTGGTTGCTGGGCGAAGTGCGCTGGCGCCTCGGACGGTGCCTGCTGGACACCGGCGACTATGCGGAAGCAGAGCGACTGATCGCCTCAGGTGCCGAGGTCCTCGAGGAACGCTGGGGCAGCGATCACAAGCTTACCCGGGACGCGCAAGCCGCCGCGGCGCTCCTCCACGAAGCCCGGTCCAGGCGCGAATAAGCATCAGTCCCGCCCGACGAAGATGTCGAGCGGCAGTATCGCAGTGACACCGACGTTCGGCACATCGACCAGTTGGCCGATGCGCATGTCCACCGCGACGCTGGCGATCATGTATGCCTGCGCCCGGTCGTAACCGTACTCCGAGACGATGTACTCGATCATGGCCGCGAGCGCGTTGCGCGCCGCGAGATTGATATCGGCCGACAGATTATTAAGGCCCGCAATATGCGGGGAGTCCAGGTAGGCGAGGTCGGCGGGTACGTTGCCTTTCTCCTTGAGCGGGAATCCGGTCACGGCGTAGAAGCGCTCCGAAGGTATCCGCAGCACCGATGCCGGGCCTTCGTAGTGGGGTCCGCGGGACAGGTCGGGTGGGTCATCGACGATACGTGTGGTGACGGTCATCCTGCCGCCCATCTCGATCGCGGTGCCCGACACTTCGCCGTCGCCCTGTGCGTAATGGAAGTCACCGACCGCAAGCCCGCAGCCATCGATAAAGCACGGCAGGTAGATGGTGGTGCCCGTGGTCATGTAGCGGATGTCCATATTGCCGCCGTGCTCGCGTGGCGGAATCGTCCGCAGGCACTCCGCGGGTTTGGTGCCTTCCGCCCCGCACAACGCCGCCGGCTCGGCCTCATCAGGGTCTGGGCCCATCACGGCACCGCCGAGGCTGGAAAGCTGTGTCTCGCGCGCCAGCACATCGGCGAGCAGCGTGTCGCCGGGCAGCGTGGTGACGACGCCGGGAAAACTCGCATTCGGGATACGCACGCCCGGGATCGCATCGCTGACAGCATAGTCCTCGTTGATGCGCCAAACAACGAAACGCTCGTCCGTGCCGAACTGGTCACCGGCGAAACCGAACGGTCCGGACTCGGTCCAGCCGACGCTGTCAGGCTCCATTGACTCGATGGTCACTGCCAGCACGTCGCCCGCCTTGGCGCCGTTGATGAAGACGGGACCAGTGAGCGCGTGCACAATGCCGACGCCGGCCCGGGGGATGGCATCGGCGCTGGAGAATTCATCCGGGTCGAGGGTCAGGTCGAAGGCGTCGCGCCCCAGGAAAACGATACGCCCACCAGGATCGGCGTTGGCGACCATCGGGATGTCGGGATGCAGACGGTTGATACACGCCGGATCCTCGGCACAGCCGACGCTGCGGTCGCCAACAACTACCTCGGCTGTGGCGTTCGCAAAGGTGGCCACGCTTGCGAGCAGCCCAATGGAAAAGCAAGTGGAAAAGCCCAGGTTCATTGGCGTACCTCGTTATGGTTTTGTCGGCACGCGCGCTGCAGCCGGCCATACGTAGTACCCATTCTAACCAACTCACGACGCGAAAGTCGCTTTCCGATGCGATGGGTCAGTCCTGATATGATGGCTGCTGGCCTCACCCTGACGGACTCAATCGATGGATCGCGAAACAGCATTCTGGAACAAGCTGGCCGATAAATATGCGCAGCGGCCCATTGCGGACGAGGCGTCGTACGAGAAGAAGCTGGAGATCACGCGCAAGCACCTGCGGCCCGGCATGGAGGTACTGGAGATCGGCTGCGGCACCGGCTCCACGGCTATCGCCCATGCGCCCTACGTGGGGCACATTCGTGCCACCGATCTGTCTACCCGGATGGTCGAGATCGCACGGGACAAGGCAAGGGCCGCGGGTATCGGCAACGTGACGTTCGACGCGTCATCGGTCGAGGGGCTCGATGTGCCGGACGCCAGCCTCGATGCCGTCATGGCGCATAACATCCTGCACTTGCTGGAAAACTGGGAGCAGGCCATTGTCGATATTCACAGGATGCTCAAGTCCGGAGGCGTATTCGTGAGCAGCACGGCCTGCATCCGTGACATGATGTTTCTGTTCCGGCTCATCGTCCCGGTGGGGCGGGCCTTGCGGCTGTTCCCGCTGGTGAAAATATTCTCGGTGGCAGAGCTGACAGGCAGCCTTGAGAAAACCGGTTTCGAGATCGAATACGAATGGCAGCCGAAGAAGAATGCGGCCGTGTTCATCGTTTGCCGAAAACGGTAGTGCCCTTGAGTCTTACGCCCCAGGGAGTTCTGGAAGATGTATTCGGCTACCCAGAGTTCCGGGGACAACAGCAGTCGATTATCGAGGCCACGCTGGAGGGTCACGACTCCCTCGTGATCATGCCGACAGGCGGCGGCAAGTCCCTTTGCTACCAGATTCCGGCAATGCTGCGGGAAGGCACCGGCCTCGTCGTCTCGCCGCTCATTGCGCTGATGCAGGACCAGGTCACGGCACTGCGTGAACTCGGCATCGCAGCGGAGTTCCTGAACTCCAGCCAGTCGGCCGATGAGAGTCGGGCGGTGATAAGCAAGCTTCGGCAGGGGAGTTTGCAGCTCCTGTACGTCGCGCCTGAGCGCCTGGTCACCGAGCACACCAAGTCACTGCTACGCGATATACCGTTGTCAATTATCGCGATCGACGAGGCCCACTGTGTGTCGCAATGGGGCCATGACTTTCGCAGTGACTACCTGGGTCTGGGTGACCTGGGTACGCTGTTCCCCGGCGTTCCGCGCATGGCGGTGACGGCCACGGCAACGGATAAGACGCGGGGGGAAATAGTCGCTCGGCTCGAGCTCAACGAGCCCAATATCTTCGTCGCGAAGTTCGATCGACCCAATATCGCCTACGCGGTGCAGGTCAAAACCGATGCCCGAGCGCAACTACTGAAGTTCCTGCAGGCGCATCGCAATGCAGCGGGAATCGTCTATTGCCTGTCGCGCAAGAAAACCGAGAGCATCGCCAGTTGGTTGTGTACACAGGGCTTCGAGGCCTTGGCGTATCATGCGGGACTGGCTGCCGAAGTACGCACGGAAAATCAGCGCCGCTTCCTTGCTGAAGACGGCTTGATCATCGTCGCGACCATCGCATTCGGCATGGGTATCGACAAGCCCGACGTGCGTTTCGTTGCACACCTCGATTTGCCAAAAAGCATTGAGTCCTATTACCAGGAAACGGGCAGGGCCGGCCGCGACGGCGAGCCCGCTGATGCCTGGATGGTCTATGGCCTGCAGGATGTCGTACGTCTGCGGCAGATGCTCGACGAATCCCAGGGCGACGACGAGTACAAGCGCTACGAAGGCTTCAAGCTCGATGCGTTGTTGGGTTGGTGCGAGGTCACGGGCTGCCGACGCCGGCCGCTTCTCGCCTATTTCGGGGATTCTCTGGACGAGGACTGCGGCAACTGTGACGGTTGCCTGACGCCCGTAAACACCTGGGACGGGACAGAAGCGGCCCAGAAACTATTGTCGGCTGTGTATCGGTCCGGTCAGCGTTTCGGTGCGGCACACCTTGTCGACGTGCTGCTGGGAAAAGAGACCGACAAGGTTCTGCAGCACGGGCACGACCAGCTCAGCGTCTTCGGCATAGGGAAGGACCTGCCGTCGAGCACCTGGCGCTCGGTGGCACGCCAGCTGATCGTTGCCGGCCACTTGCGAGCGGATGCCGCCCGTTTTGGCGCGCTGGTCCTGACCGAGTCCAGTCGTGGTGTCCTGCGCGGAGAGACGCCCCTGCAGTTTCGGGAAGATCCGAAACGCCCCGTTGTGGCATCGAGAAGACCGGCCACGGAGCGAGTTGTCGCTGACAAGGACCGTGATCTGTGGGACGCGCTACGCGCCTGCCGGCAGGCGCTCGCGACCGAGCACAATGTACCTGCGTACGTCATTTTCCACGACAAAACGCTGCACGAGCTGCTTGCGTATCGACCCCAGACGGCCGCGGAGATGCTGGGTATCAGTGGTATCGGGCAAACGAAGCTGGACCGCTACGGCGACCGATTCCTCGCTGTACTTCGGGACGATGCTGGCGTCCAGTTGCTGTCGTCATCGTCGTAGGGAGAAGCCACGATTGCACGGTTGCACCGTTGGTGCCGAAATTAATGATGGGGAGGTTTTGACCTAGACAATCAGCAACGGGGAGTAGACCGCCATGTCGCGCATGCTCTTTAAGTTTCTTTCCCTGGTTCTCGTTCTCGTCTTACTGACTTCTTGTGGTGCAATGAAGTTCATTACAGACGCGGGAAAAATCCACTTCAACAATGAATCCAGCTACGACGTGATCATCACTGTCCATGAGCCGGGTGAGGGCGACGAGACGTTCACGCTCGCGCCGGGCAAGAAGGAGATGGTGTCTATCGGTGCTGATTCGACTGTCAGCTATTCACCGTCCAACTATGTGGGGCATGAAAGCCATGAGGAAACCTGGTGGGACTCCTGATTGGGGAGTCCAGCGTACGGATTTCTACCACCGCTACTATGATTACTGAGGCGCCGGGCGTCGTCAGCCGATGAATGAGCTTCGAGTGCTTCGGAGGTGAAAGACAATGAAGTGGAGTAATGATTGGGTATGTACCGTGGCGGCATCCGTTCTGATTCTCCTGCCCTCATTGGCAGTGGGCCAAAGCGAAACCGATGATCCGGATCCCGGGCTAACTGCCTACAGCGCCGGAGATTTCCGGAAAGCACATGACCTCTGGCAGTCAGAGGCCCTCACGGGAAATCCGAAGTCCCAGTACTACCTTGGTTACCTCTACCACACCGGTCAGGGTGTTGACGTTGATTACGACAAAGCATTCTCCTGGTACAACGAGGCCGCGAGCAACCAATGCCGAGTCGCAGAATGCAATCTTGCCAACTTGTACATGAACGGCAGCGGCATTGCCGTAGATCATGGCGAAGCCATCCGCCATTTTGCGAATTGTGTGAAACCGGGCGGCATGTGCAATGAGCAAGTCGTGAGAATGCGTGAGTACGTCGAGGAAAGACTCACCTGGTACTCGGCTCAGGGCTATGCCGATGCGGAGTACGAGCTGGCCAGCATGGCCCTGGATCAAGGAGACTTTGTCAATGCTGCGGCGTGGCTGCACAAAGCCGCGCAGCGCGGCCACGGGCCGGCGCAGGTCGCCCTGGCTGATTCCTATCTGAACGGTTTGGGAATTGACAGGGATACTGAGCAGGGCGCGCAGCTTTTGTTTGCAGCCATGATCGAGCACCGCGACAATCCTGCGGTGCTGCGCAGCGCAAAGACGACGCTGGCCGCGGCGTACCACGCCGGCGCCATAGGCTCTACGACACCAGCGATCAGTACCTACGTATGGGCGCGCCTCGCGCTTGAAGCGTATCCGGACACGGACTCCCTGCCGGGAGCGATCTACAAGCAGATGGCCGTTGACGCGAGCAACGCCATGACGGACGCTGAGATCAGCACGGCGTTATCTCTTGCCTCCACGTGGTCCGAGCTCTTCACGGCCGGTCTGCCGGGTGTTACCGAAGAGCACTTGCAAGCTTTGCGTTTGCCGCAATAAGAGCACGCAAGGCGTTGCAATGATCGGCCGACTGTCGCGGCTCGTCAGCGTTTGCGGGGCGGCCTGGTATCGTCAGGCAGGGAACCCTCGTCTTCAGGCGGATCTACCAGCGTGCCGGGGTCCTGCCTGAGTGGCTCATCTGGCTCGGGTCCGGGCAGGGGAGCGCGCTCACTACCCCCGGCGTTATCATGCAGAATCAGCGGATTCAGGCGTTCCATTCCCGCTTTCTGAATGGCCGCGTCCGTCAGTCTTCCGGAAGCCGGCTTCGTACCCTCGCCAGGCTGCGACATCGTGTCGGCGCCTTGCTGTGGTTCGATCCGATTGTTTGCCAACGAAGCGAGCAGATGTTCGGTGAAGAGCTCGAATTCTTCACATCCAGGACCCGTGCAATCGCTACTTTCCGGATCCGGTCTGCCCTCCTGGGACGGGGGTGGCTGGTCGTTGTCCGCAGCAGAGTCTTCATCGGATGAGCTGTCATCGCCAGACTGGGAATCGCTGCAGCCCTTGCCGGTGCAGGAACTCTCACTCGTTGTGTTTCCGTCCGAATCGGTCGAGCTCACGGTTTGCGTTTCAGTTACATCACCCGCGGCGTTCGTCTCGTGCGTGATCGTCTGGGAGAAGCTGTTGCCCTCGTCGTCGGTAACCGTCAATGTCTCGGTGACTCGCTGCGAACCATCACTGCTTTGTTCGTCTGTGTGCGACGACGTAATCGTGTAGGTCGTACTGGCATCGCCGGTCATCAGTCTCGAATCGCCGGAGCGGCCTTTCTGGATGAGCGATGTGTCTTTGCGGATAACAGCCGTTTCCGCGAGCTTGATGCGTGCGCCTGAAAAATCCGCCCCTCCACTCGCGGCGTCGAATCCCGCGAGAGTGCCTGTGAAATCGCCACCCGGAAAACTACCCATCTGGTTCACGAACTGTTCGAGAAACTCCCGGCCGAAATCCAGCAAGAGACCGCTGCCGGCCAGGCCACCTTGCTCCAGCTCGAGATTGGGATGGAGCTCAAGTTGTCGAAGTCTTTCCTGCAGCAGTTCGGCGGCTGATTCCGTGCGAGCGGGATCCGCTATCTTCCTGTCCGAGATTCGCGCCTTATCGGTTTGTGCTACCGCCGGGCCGATGAGCGCCAGCGCCAGGACTGCGGTGAGCATAGTGCAAGATTTCGTGGCTATTCCGGACATGGCTGACCCTCCTGGAATCGGTGACTACTACTCGCGTATACGAATGTATGAGCCCAAATCACGGCATCGTCAATTCGGTCTTGTGCCTATGCGCAATACGATTTTGCGGAGTTCTAATGTCTGGCAGGCAGGGGATGACGATCTCTATGTTGGCAGTGCGCTTTGCAAACCCGCGACGTGCCCATCTTCTTGAAGTTGTGGCAGTTTGCATGCTCCTCGGCCTGTCCATACCGGGCGCGTTCGGTCAGCAAGCTCGACAACCGACAGCAGCAGATATCGCCGACCTGCAGGAAGCGGCAGCCAAAGGCCAACCGGGCGCGAAGATCGCGATGGGAGCCCAGTACCTCTCGGGTGAATTCGTTCCCCAGAACCTCGAGAAAGCGGAGCAGCTGCTTCTTGAGGCGCTTGTCGAGAACCCCGGCGACGATTTCACTGTCATGCATGTTGCAACTGGTATGGCCGTGCGATGGATGGCAGTTGATCCGTTCAAGGCGCACGTCTGGTTGCAACTCGCTTCCAGCCAGGCGACGAAGTCCCAGGCCACTGCCGCAAGGGAGGAGATTGCACAGCTAATCGACATTAGCGCTCGGGCATTGCGTGTCTCAGACCGTCTCGAAGCAGAATTGGTCGCGGACACCTGGAACATCCTGTTGGACCGTGGATTGCCGGATGTGAATATCAACAACCTGCGAATGCTGGACCCGCCGCAATCTTATGCTAGCCAGGCAGAGCAAGACGCTCGCCGCCGTCCAATAAACGAGACCCTGTGCATCGCTTTCTCGTCCACAACCGTGCCAGTTGGGCTGGAGGAAGTGGGTGAGTACCGGAAGCCCAGTCGGCAAGGCACGTACAAATTCTATTCCGTTCACACACCGTATTTCAGGATCTCGTTTCTCACAGAGAGTAAGAAGAGACGCAGAAAGCTTGAGATTGACCACATGACAATCTACGCCGCATCAAGGGAGGCGGTTTTCGAAAACAAGTTGTTAGCGAAGCAATGGATAGTTTCAACCGGACTCAACTACGGCGAAATTCCGGGAACAGTGTATGGATATACCGGCCCAGCCAGGCCTCCGCTGTTTGGGCTTGATTTGGGGATGGAGGGCGACTACCTTCAGCAAGGGCTGAGGAAACTGAAGGCCGACGTTGACGTGTTCGTCTCGTTGCCGGTGGTTTCCGGCGACTACATGACTCCCGAAAACAATGGGATCTACAACACCGTGCGCGTGAACTGGACCAACAGTGCGACCGCTCGACGGGTCTTCTGCAACTAACGGACTCGGCTCTTCCCAGTATCCGGTCGCATGCCCTTGCTCTTCAGGATCGCTACTTGAATGTGGATGAATTTGTGGGAGGAATACCTTGTTGCCGCCGTCCCGTGGCCCAATAATGTCGGCGTATGGAATATAAAGACTATTACAAGGTGATGGGCGTCGAGCGCGACGCGACGCAGGACGAGATCAAGCGGGCCTATCGCCGGCTTGCGCGCAAATATCACCCGGACGTCAGCAAGGCGTCGGACGCCGAGGAGCGCTTCAAGGAGCTGGGTGAGGCCTACGCGGTCCTGAAAGATCCCGAGAAACGAACGGCCTACGATCAACTGGGTGCGGGCTGGAAGACGGGCCAGGAGTTTCGGCCGCCACCCAACTGGGACCAGGGATTCGAGTTCCATGGCGGCGCCACCACCGGAGGCGGCCCCGAGGAGTTCAGCGACTTCTTCGAGACACTGTTCGGGCGTGGTGATTTTCGCGGTGGGTTCACGCGGGCGGACCATCGTCCGTTCACAGCCCGTGGCGAGGATACCTTCGCCAAGGTCGTGGTCGATCTGCAGGACTCGTACCGCGGCGCGACGCGCAGCGTGACGCTGAAGCACACAGAGATCGGCGACGACGGCCGGCCGAGGTTGCGCCAGCGAACGCTGAGCGTGAAAATCCCGAAAGGCGTGCGCCCCGGTCAGCACATTCGCCTGGCCAAACAGGGCTCGCCGGGCGTCGGCGGCGGGGACAGCGGCGACCTGTTCCTGGAAATTGCGTTCCGGCCGCATCCGCAGTTCTCGGTCGAAGGCAAAGACGTCTACCTGAACCTGAAAGTAGCGCCCTGGGAGGCGGAACTCGGCGCCAGCGTCAAGACACCGACCCCAACCGGCGATGTCGATCTTGTGATTCCGCCGCATTCGAAGGCGGGGCGCAAATTGCGCCTCAAGGGGCGTGGGCTGCCAGGGAAAGAGCCCGGTGATTTTTACGCGGTCCTGCAAATTGCGCTGCCGCGAGCAGAGACGGACAAACAAAAAGCGGCGTATCGTGAATTCGCGAGCTGCCTTCGACTTCGACCCGCGCCGGAACGAGGGGGGTTAGGCAATGACCAGCGAAAATCGAAACACGGTATTGCAGTGCGAAATTATTGAGACTCGCCGCGAGTTGTCGCTCTCCGATCTGTGCGAGGTTTGCACTGTTACCAGCGAGCGTGTCGTGCAGCTGGTTGACGAGGGCCTGGTTGAGCCGGTTGGTCGTGACCCTAACGAGTGGCGATTCAGCGGCCGCAGCGTCAGACGCGTCCTGGTCGCAGAACGCCTGTCGCGAGATCTTCGGCTGAATGCCGCGGGTGCTGCCCTGGTGCTGGACCTTCTCGACGAAGTGCAGCAGCTACGCCAGCGGCTGATCAGGCTTGAAGAAGCGGACGAGTCCTGAACTGCGCTAGATGCCAAACGTATCGGCGATCAAGCGTAACGTCTGCGGAGCGTCCCAGGCCCTGGCACCATAGATTTTCCTGAGCACGCGCCCATCGGCGTCGACGAGCACCGTGAGAGGTAGCCGCGAAGCGCCGAGCATATTTTCCAGCAGCAGGTTTGCATCGATGAAATGCGTGATGGTCGCGTTTGATGCCTTCAACGCGGCCGTGGCCCTCGAGGCATAATCGTCCGTCGAGATGCCGATCACGTTGAAGGATGCACCCAGTTCCATCCATGCGAGGCGTTCCAGTGACGCCATTTCCGCACGGCACGGACCGCACCAGCTGGCCCAAACGTTGATAAGCAGCGGCTTACCGCGATATTCCGAGAGCTTTCTTGACGGACCGTTCAGGCCCCGCATCGTCGCCTCGGGCAGGATCTCACCGACCTGCACCTCACCGGGTGTGGCTGCATACGCGACGGGCACGGCACCGCCGGCACCCAGCAATAGCACATAAAGAACGACTCGTATCATGGGGGCAAACCTGTCATGTTGCAGGCTGCAGCGCAACCATCATCTGTCGACAACGGTAGTCTGTTCAATGAAATACGACCTGATCGGTGACATCCACGGACACAGCGAACCGCTTGTCCGCCTTCTCGACAAACTCGGCTATGCGAAAGCTGACGGTGTATTTCGGCATCCGGAGCGCCAGGTTATTTTCCTGGGTGACTTCGTCGACCGCGGCCCCGACCAGCGTGGCGTCCTGGAGGTTGTCCGGCCCATGATCGACGCGGGCGCGGCGCTTTCTGTCATGGGTAACCATGAGTTCAACGCGATTGCGTATTACACACTGGATCCGATGGATCACAATCGTCACCTGCGCATGCATACCGAGCAGCACCGCAAACAACACCAGGCGTTCCTCGAAGTCTTCGAGGGGACGTCCGACTACGCTGCGACCATCGAGTGGTTCAGAACGTTACCCCTGTGGCTGGAACTCGATGGGGTTCGCGTGGTTCACGCATGCTGGGATGAGGCGTTGATGGGACTGCTGCAAGACAGGCATCCGTCAGTGAATGAATACCTCGACGATGACCTGCTGGTTGCTGCTTCCCGAAAAGGCAGCGAGGAATTCGAGGCGGTCGAGACCTTGCTCAAGGGAAAGGAGATCGAACTACCAAACGGTCAGTCGTTCTTCGACAAGGACGGCAACGCAAGGCACAATGTGCGCGTCCGGTGGTTCGACGGAGATGCGACAACCTACCAGCAAGCGTTTCTGGGACCAGAGCAGGCTCGCAGCCATATTCCGGAGGACCCGATTGGCGCCGACCACATCATCCAGTACTCGCACGATGATCTACCCGTGTTCGTGGGGCATTACTGGCTGGACTCCACGCCTACCGTGCTGGCACCCAATGTCGCGTGCCTTGACTACAGCGTGGCGGCGAAGAGCGGTGGGAAGCTCGTGGCATATCGGTGGGATGGCGAGCGGGAGCTGAGCAACGAGAAGTTCGTCTGGACGGAGAAAGCGCCTGAATAGGTGAGCGCACCGTGAGCGTGCCGCTGCGATCCGGGCAATCAGGCAGTCAGGTACAGAATCAGGATCGTATAGCCGGTGAACACGGCGGACAGCCACTTGAACCATGGCGGCCTAAGCAACATCAGCACCATCAGGCTGCCACCAACAATCGGAAAGGCAAACGAAGGCAGCGGCGGATGGTCGAACATTGTCAGGTTCACGTACGGCCCGACTGCAAAGTAGCCGAGCATCGACATCGCCGACACCCGCCCAAGTGAGCGGCTGTGCACGAGGAAATCCAGTTCGGTGTCGTCCGTTACATCGTAGTCCTCGGTCGGCAGCGCGAGTTCGGCAGCGCCGTAAACAAATATCGCACCGATCACAAGGGCGAAGAAATCGATGATGGACCAGTCGTCGACCAGGCGAAGCTCCCAGCCGACCCACCAAAGCTGCAGGATATAGATGAAAGATACAGGCGCCCCAAAGCGTCGTCGCCCAGTGATGAGTTACCCGGCTATGGGCACGCACCAGCAGGGCGGCCGTATGGAGCAGGCGTGCCATCGCCAGGCCGAGAACGACCGAAATGGCGATAAAGATGTATTCGTGCTGGGTCATGTCGGCAACATGCCTGCATTATCGTCAAAACTCAAACCCAACCCCAGCCCCAGCCCCAGTCCGAAGCGGGAACGAGCTAACCGTATCGTGTGACGCGACGATGACCAGGCGCGGACGTCTATGCGGTAGCTTGGTCGGCCGCGTAATTCTTCGCCGCAAATTCCCAGTTGATAAGATTGCCCAGGAACGCATCGATGTAGGCGTCGCGCTTGTTTTGATAGTCGAGGTAGTACGCGTGCTCCCAGACATCGAGGGTAAGAAGCGGAGTGCTGCCGTGCAATGCCGGAGTATCGGCGTTGCCGGTACTGACGATATCGAGTTTCGTGGACGTGCGCACGAGCCACGTCCAGCCGCTACCGAATTGCGCCAGGGCGGCGGCCTTGAACGCATCCCTGAACTTCTGGATACTGCCGAATCGATCGTCAATCGCAACGGCGAGTGGTCCGCTCGGTTCGCCGCCACCCGTCGGCGACATGCTGCTCCAAAGAAAGGTGTGGTTCCATGCCTGCGCGGCATTGTTGAAAATACCGGTTTCGGACGCTTCGTGCGCAGCGCGGATGATGGCGTCCAGCGACATGCCGTCGTAGGCAGTCCCTGCGATCGCGTTGTTTAATTTTTCAACGTATCCCTTGTGATGTTTGCCATGATGCAGCGCGAGCGTGTTTGCAGACACGTGTGGTTCGAGCGCATTGTTAGCGTACGGTAAAGCCGGGAACTCGATTGACATTGGGTGCTCCGAAAAAAATGGGGGTGCGAGAGGCTGTAGGCTAACTACCGATCAGGCAGATCGCTACCGTAGAAACAAAATGTTACTCATTCTCAGCGTTATTTCATGGCCTCACGCATGCGCCGCACCTCGTCCGTGAGCAGGTTTATGCGCTGCAGTAATTCCCCGCGCTCGTCGTGCGCGATCTCAGCCTCGGTGAGTAAGCTCTCGTTGGTTTTCGATTGCAACACCTGCATCGAATTGACGATCAGGGCAATGAACAGATTGAGCACAGTGAATGTCGTAACGACGATAAAAGGTACGAAGAAGAGCCATGCGCCGGGATACACTTCCATTACCGGCCTCACGATACCCATAGACCAGCTCTCAAGCGTCATGATCTGAAAAAGGCTGAACATCGACGCACCAATGCTGCCGAACCAATCCGGGAATGCAGCGCCAAAGAGCTTGGTTGCCATAACGGCTGCTACATAGAAAACGAGGATCAGCACGGCGAGTATCGAGCCCATCCCTGGCAGAGCCTTGAACAACGCGCCTACAACCGTGCGCATTTGCGGGACGACCGACGCAAGACGCAATACACGCAGGATTCTCAAGGCACGGAGCACTGCGAGAGGGCCCGCCGCCGGCAGCCAGGCGATTGTCACGATAGCGAAGTCAAAGATGTTCCAGCCGTCGCGGATGAAACGCGACCGATACAGCCACAGCTTCAGGCCGATCTCGACAGTGAATATCCACAGGGCTGCAGTATCGATGGCCAGCAATAGAGGACCCGCAGCGCTCATCGCTGTTGGCGAGGTCTCGAGCCCCAGCGAAATCGCGTTGATAACGATCACGAGCATGATCGCCGAGCTGAAGATGCGCGACTCGACGATATTGCGCAGCATCGCGCCTACATTGAGTGGCGTTTTCCGTGCGATGTCGATCAATTTCAGGTTGCCGTCGCGATGCCGCTGTGGTCGACGCCGTCGTGCGTCTGCTGTTTATGAATGCGCCGGGACTTTTGCAGATGCCGGTGCACCGTCCGCCTGGTTCGCTTTGCTCCCTTTTTGATAGCCGCGTACAGGTTCTCATGTACCGTCTCAATAGCCAGTACCTGTCGGTTGCGCAGCTGAACGCGGAAGAGCGCATGCTTGTCGACGCCACCCTTGGGCCCGTTAGCATCTTTCATGAATACGTCGACAGCCATGATGTCCTCGCTGACATGCCGCAGCGCCGTGCGGATTTGATCACGGACGAACTGATCGATTGCGCTGGTCACTTCGAAGTCCTTTGCTCTTGCCGTTATATTCATCAGTCACTCCAGGTATTGATCCAGGACTGAGCATACCCGGACCAATAACCTGGTCTAGTCGAACTATTCGACCATGTTAATCGAAAAAACCGAGGTTTCCCATTACATCGATTATCTCGAGGTGTCGAGGCCAAATGCTCGGTCTGCTATGATATTTCCATGCGCCACCTCAACTATAGCCACCTGCAGTATTTCTGGGCAGTTGCCCGCGAGGGCAGCATTGCCAAGGCATCAGAGTCCCTGCACGTGACGCCCCAGACCATTAGCGGCCAGCTGAAGCTGCTGGATGAAGCGGTAGGCAACCCGCTCTTCAACCGTGCGGGCAGGCGACTTGTGCTCTCGGACCTGGGACGGGTGGTGTACGAGTATGCCGACGCGATTTTCTCGACCGGCGCCGAACTCGCAAGTGTGGTGCGCGGTAACCAGGCACATGGCGCGACGACGCTGTCCCTGGGAATCGTCAACTCGCTGCCCAAACTGATTGCCGAACGCATCGTTGCGCCCGCAATGATGGCGAAAAATCCGGTGCGCGTGCGTTGCCACGAGGCGTCGCTCGAGCAGCTGCTGTCGGAACTCGCCGTGCACAAGCTTGACCTGGTCTTGTCAGATCAGCCGGTGCCAGATGGTTTGGGGATCAAGGCCTACAATCACCGGCTTGGCGAAAGCGGCATGTCCTTCTTTTCGCAGCGCAGCCGCGCACGGCGCTATCGAGGGAAGTTTCCCCAAAGCCTGAATAATGCTCCGTTGCTGCTGCCCTCACAGGATTCCGCTTTACGGCGGCGCCTCGACGACTGGTTTGAAAGCCACGAACTTTCGCCTCGCATTGCCGGCGAATTCGATGACAGCGCTCTCCTCAAGGCATTCGGGGAAGCGGGCGCCGGTGTATTCGCCGCTCCAACGGTTATTGAAAAGGAGGTATGCCGTATGTACCGTATGGCCGTAATCGGACGAACAGATGAAATCAAGGAGCGCTTCTACGCGATCTCGCCGGAGCGGCGGCTCAAGCACTCATCGGTCGTACTGATCACGGAGACAGCGCGCTCGGATCTTTTCTCGACCGCCGATAGTCCTGGTTTCCCTTGAGGAATAGACTAGGCTACGGGCGCCCACTGACAACGTTACGTCCGGCCCGCGGGAGCTACACGCAGCAACAAAAGCAGGCCTCGGAAAGGCCATCAATTTCTTGAAGAGCCTGGTCGAATATCAGTTCTGCGGTTCAACGTCCTGCAGGTTGCCCCAGGGCTCCAATGCAATCTCCTGCACGCCATCCCAGTAGATAATCGGGAGAGGCCGCGGCTTAACGTACTCCTCGAACGTGTTATCCAGGATGACCGCATCCTTGCCGGGCTTGAATACGATCATGTCGGCATACATCACATTGCTGTCGTACTTTAGAATGTCAGCAACCTCACCCCAGTAGACCAGGTCGTTTGCTTCCATCCAGCGCTTCATTGGCTGCGTACGCAGAATCTTGCGCTCCGGCGGATAAGGCACGGAAACATCAACAGCTATACCTTCAACAAAGTCCTGTACGTTGATGTGCAAGCCGTTGGTCTCATCGAGCGAGAACTCAAAGACGTCCGATGGGCCTTCGAGCAACGTAAACAAGTTGTTAGGATCAAACTGGCCACTGCGAATCGCTTCGCGCGCAGACAGGGGGTCCAGGCCGAAGCCACTGGTCTGCGCCTCGATAATGCTAAAGCGCGGCTTGGGATTCTCCTCATTCGGGTTGATGACATAGGTCGACCACTCCGCACGGAAGCCACTGACGCTGGTACCCACCGAATCATAGACATTCAGCGACACCGCATAGACCGGCCGGCGTTGCTCGGGATAAAAACGCATCTTGGCCAGTTCGAAGTGGTCCGGCAGAAACGCGTCCTTGAAGGCCTCAACCTTGTGCTTTGGAATCTCGAAGTTGATGAACACGGTCTTCGGCGCCACCTTCAACGAGAAAGTCAGTTTTGGCAGCTCCTGCCCAGCGAATATCTGCAGTGCCTGGTAAACCTGCAGGACCCCATAATAAAGTGTTGGGTACGAAGGCGACTCGCTGACCTGCGCGAGCACTGTAAAGACGTCGTCCGGGCTTGCACCACCAAGAATCAGGCCGGTGATCTGGGCAAACAGGGCGGACTCGTCTGAACCGGGTGCAACCGGCAGGCCGACGGGCTGCACAAGATGCTGGGTCGTGCCTTCGACCAGGCTCACCGAGGTCAGGTCGCCGGCAAAAGCGGCCCATGGGAAGGTGTTGGTGATGCTGACCATGTGGGGGT
The DNA here is from genome assembly GCA_963698895.1 of uncultured Gammaproteobacteria bacterium. Taxonomy (GTDB): domain Bacteria; phylum Pseudomonadota; class Gammaproteobacteria; order Steroidobacterales; family Woeseiaceae; genus UBA1847. The sequence goes on from CAVOSO010000009.1 coordinate 138,375, forward strand.
CAACCGCTGTAACCCGAGCACTCACCGAGGAGCCGTCATAGTAGTAGCGCGATTGCGCACCGCGCGGTGAGAATGTGCGCTCGCCGGCCGTCAGGTACTCTTCACTGAAGCGACGTTCCTGAATCCAGCGTAACCAGTGCGGCAAAGTGACGCGCGGAATATTGATATCAAGAACGCGACCCTGGCCGTCTGCGATAAACCCGTTTGCCAGGTCGTCGCTGACCGTCCAGTTAACAGCACCAAATGGCGGGTTGAAGATCTCCAACAGATCCACGCCAGGTGCCGCCGCTTGTACGTCAAATCGCACCAGTCGCGGTGTTGGGTCCTCTCCCACCGTGACGAACGTCTTCCACTCCACCAAGGTGCCCTGTACGTAGCGTGAGGCGTTGCCAACTTCGAGCACGATGTAGTAATTCCTTGCCTGGTTTCTGCGGTGCCCGCGTTGCCAGCGCTGCGGAATGTCGAATTCGGCGACCGGCGCGGCCTTTGCAAGAGTCATAAACGGGGGCAGGCCGATCGCTTCGGCAAAGGCCTCAGACATATGATCGGCGACCTTCCAGGTGATGATCGCCCGGTCGCTGAGGTCATAACCGAAGATCGGCGGTGCGGTGCCGTTGATTGTGGTTTGCTCCAATGCCGCTTGAATCTCACTGCCACCAAACAGCTGTGGTCTCACCTGCAGCAGGGCATCGATATCAGCCTGGGTAAATTCTTCGTAAGCGTAGCTTGCCGTAGCGGTCGCGCAAACGAGTACAACGCCAAGCACGGCACGGCAAAATTGGTTTTTCATCAGGTTTCTCCCGCAGCTTCTAGTTTCTTCTTTTCAATGCAAATCCCCAACCAGGAAGTCTGTCGCTGCTTGCATCGCCCCCAAAAAATCAACAGAGGTATCAATGTAAGACAAACCATATTCGGCACATCCGCTTTTGATCATCTTGCTATAAGCAATCATATTTCCGATATGGTCTGTAATGTATTCATCGGATTCATTCGTCAGCCAGTCGTTTTCTCCATCGCCATGCTTTTCAACCAGCGCAACTTTGTCCTTTACGTTTATTTCGGTGTAACCCACAAACACGACCTTGACCCTGTCAGGATATCTTGCGACCAGCTCAGCGAGCAACTGAGGTAGCATCGCTTCGCCCTCAATTACATAGTCCATGCCATTGACGAGCATACTGTCGATCATGCCCAGCAAGAAAGGCCACATCCTTTCTGCAATTTCGTTGGGCCAAAGGAGATGATGAATACCATATTCGGGTATCCCGTCATTAAACCCCATCATCAACCAATCAAGAGACAGGTACGGAATCTGTCTGTCGGCGAGGAGTTTTTTGGCGATGAGCGTCTTTCCAGACCTGGAGGCGCCGCTTACAAGGAATAGCATGTCACTCGGCAACTAACTGAGGAGAGTAGATTCTATAGCATCGGTGGGCCGCGGCGGAGGCAGCCTCGGCTGGTGAGGTCCTGAGAGAGTCTGCGCTGACCATCGCGGTCAGGCAGCCGCCAATCGTGATGCCTCGCGGTAGGAAACGACTCGTTGGCGGTCTTCGTCCCAGAGGCAACACCGGAAGCAGTCGCGAATGTCACGAGGGCTGAGTGTCGTGGTCACGGGTGACTGCAATTCCGGGATCGCCGCCATCACCTCGGGCAGGCGATAGAACGGTATGCGTACGTTAAGGTGGTGGATATGGTGAAACCCGATGTTGCCGGTGAACCACTGCATGACCTTGTTGAGATGCATGTAGCTGGACGATTCCATGGCCGCCCGGTAGTAGGTCCAGGCTTCCGGAGACAGGATGTGCATGCGCTTGAAGCTGTGCTGGGCAAAGAACAGGTAGCTGCCCAGCGCCGAGGCAACGGTCATCGGCAGCAACACGACGAAGAAGGCCGTGTCGAAGCCGCCGAATATCCAGAGCACCGCGATAAGTGCAATGTGACCGACCAGCGCCAGCAAAGAGTCCCAATGGCGTAGCGGATCCTTCAACAACGGCAACAGCGTGATGCTGAAGAAGAAGATGGTTATATAACCGGCCACTACGGTGAGCGGGTGCCGGACGATTCGGTAGCTGGTTCTCGTCGCGCGCGACGCTTCCTGCCACATTTGCGTCGTCATGATCGGGAAGGCGCCAATACTCGAGGCGGATACCTGGCCGACGTGGCCATGATGATAGTTGTGGCTCGCCTTCCAGGAGCGGGGCGGCGTTAACGCGAGTGCCGAGTAGAGCCGGAACAGGATCCAGGCGACACGCGACCGCAGCAGGATCGCCCGATGCATGTAGTCATGGTAGGTAATGAAGGCGCGTACCATCAGCAAGGATGCCAGCAGCGAGAACAGTAATCGCACTGGCCACCAGGGCGCGACTCCCGCGATGGTGAGCGTGGCTGCCAGCATGGTGAAGGTCGAGCCGACGTACCACCAGCTGACCTTCACCGATTCCTCCGTGAACGGCACGGTGGCTTTGATCAGGTCTTTGCCGATCCGCAATCCTTCGCTCGTCTCGGCAGAATCCTGGCCGGATTTGAGAGTTTCGTCGTACATCCTCGATGCCGACAGGAATAGCCAGTACCTGTAATTATATCCCTCTCGCCATGGCTGGGGTGCGCCTATGCGTGAAAATACTTATGCAAAAACTACCTGGGCTGTCCGTCGGGACCGAGTCGATCCACCGCGACCTTCAGCAGCACCGTCTCGTCATCGGTCACCGTCACGTCGAGCGCATCAGCGATCCGCAGCCGTTTTCGGTCGATGCCTTCCCGCTCGAGCGCGTCGATGACGGACCTCGCGCGAAAGCTGGCCAGGCGCCTGAGCACGGTCTCTGAAACACGCTCGTTGGCGACGAGCGCGCGGTAGATATCTCGGTACGTGGTCGTCACGTCACCTCCGTTGCCGGCAATGGCGCGTCGTTGCGATTCCGAAAGACGTGCGCCAGAAAACTCATCGAGAATGTCGCGTACCTTCGGGTCCGCAAAATCGGGGACTGCCGCGTCACGTCCGTCGCGAGCGCCTGCGCTGGTTGCCAGCGCAATGTGCAGCTTGATTTGCTGAGCCGCGATCGCATTGCGGTCGGCGGCAGGGTCGTACCCCGGATGCACGCGCAGTTCGAGTCGTGGTCGTTGCCCGAGAGCGTCTGCGAGCAGCACCAGGGTGTTCGTCGCCGTGGGCGCCATCTCGGCGCTGCCGGGCAGAAACGGGACCGCATCGAGCACGGCGTCGGGCGCTCCGGCAAGTTCGTTGAGCACGCCAAAGGGCGCCGCGGCAAGGTCCGTCAGATGTGCCACAAAGCTGTCGGCAAACACGCTGGCAACGGTATGCGAGGGCGCATCGCGCATTGCAGCCTGCACAAGAAAATCGCTACGGTCGGCTGCATTCGTAACGAGCGCTATCGCGAGTTCGAGGGGCAGGGCTGCATGCGCCGAATTCGTAGCCGGCTCGTCGAGTTGCAGCCCGGTCATGCTGAGATGGTCGTCGACGTGCAGATCGGTATCGTGGCGCTCATGATGGAGTGTGACGTCGGCGACGCCGGCCAGGATATCCCGGCCGAAAATGCGGCGGGCATACGGCGACAGCAGCTCCAGGTCGATGTTGCGAGCGCTCATCGAGAACCGGTCAGGGTGGCGGTCGGCAGGGCGACTCAGCAAAGCTTCCAGGCTGACGGTGCCACCGTCACCGACGCGGGCCTCGACGTCGATGTCTGTCATTGCCGCGCCGGCCTCGCTTCTTTGGCGCGCTCCGGCGACGACGTCTTCCAGCTTTAGCTGCACGGTCGGCGCCACAGCCTCATCCGTGATGCGCAGCTTTCCGCCGACCACCTCGAAACCGATCAGTGAAATACAGTCCCCGGCCCGTTCGCTGTCCGGCAGCGACAGCCACGCGGGCAGATGGCGAACACCGGCGGCATCGTGGGTGATCGCGATATCGGGCCGCTCGAGTCGTGCATGTGCAGCGCTGATGAAGCCGCCGTCAGCGTCAATCTCCACGCTCGTGAAGAATGCCCGCGGCGCGGTGAGCAGAGGCGGACCGCCCACCGTGCTCATGACGGCGAGGTCATGAACGGCGACGTCCCGACCCGCTGTACCGGCCCTGAACCGGGCTATGGTCCAGGCTCTTGTCGCCGCGTCGTTTGCGGAAACTAACAGCTTGCTTTCCTGTTCAAAGAGAGTAGCGTTCTTGAAGGAGACAAACATCGTGAACGGGTTTACGTACACCTGCTGTACGCTCAGTCGACACCCCGACGCGGATACGCTTGTGCTCTCAATCCAGAACTTGATTGCGCGGGGCGCGATCAGGAATCCGGCGATGGCATACGCTGCCGCGCCGGCTACCAGGCCAATCAACCACATCTTGCCTGTCTTTCCGAGAATGTCCGTGCTCCTGGCGCGCGCAATGCAGCCGCACGCAGACAGTATCCGGGGAGACGCAGACTGGAGCAAGTCATGAGTGTCACACATCGAGCTCGCCAGCATGGCGAGACAAATATTCGAGTGTTAGTCGCCATCGCGATCGCCGCAGCGGTCATCGTGATTGCCGGGTTGTTCTTCCTGCGACAGGAACCGGAGCCAATACCCGAACCCGGACGGCCGCTCGAAAAAGTCCAGCCCGCACAGTCGGCGGAAGAACGCGGCGACACGGCGCGTGAATTGATCGCGCGGCTCGAGGCCGATGCGGACGGGCCGGACTTCGGCATGGCCCATGCTCGCGCACAGGCGTTTCTCGAAGAGGGGCGGTCCGCTGATGCGCAGCTGCTGTATTTCTTTGCGGCCCGTGGCGGTTACGCGCCGGCTGCTTTCGATCTCGCAACATTTAACGACCCGAATCACTTCGAGACAAACGCCGGTCTCGTCACAACGCCCGATCCGTTCCAGGCCTACCGATGGTACACGGCGGCCCGTGATGCCGGTGACGAGCGCGCGGCGCAACGTCTTGAAGCACTTCGCGCCTGGGCTGAATCAGCCAGTCGCTCCGGTGACGGAGAAGCCGAGCGGCTGCTGCTGCAATGGGAGCAATTACCGTGAGAACCCTCAAGTTTCTGAAAAGAACAACTACCTTACTGGTCACCGCAGCGTTGGCATTGTCCATCGGGACGGCATCCGGCCAGGTTGCAAAGCCGCTGCTGCAGGATGGCAAGACAGCGCTCTACCAGCGGATCATCGTGGCGCCCGGGGCGATGCTGGTCGCCGACCCCGCGAGACCGTCCGAGACGCGAGGTGTGCCGCCGTTTTCGAACTTCTACGTGTACAACCGCCGCGCTGAGGGCGGCAGGCAGTGGCTGCAGGTCGGTAGCGACAGCAATGGCGCGATCGATGGCTGGGTCGACGGCGACGAGGCCTTCGACTGGAACCAGACACTGACGGTCGCGTTTCGCGATCCGGCGACGCACGGCCGCGTGCTGTTGTTCGGTGACCGCGATTCGCTCAAGAAGATCGTCGATGAAAACGACGCGGCGACCTATCGCAAGCTGCGTTCGCAGGCTGCCGACGGGAACGTTGGCGGTACACCGCTCGTCGCAGTGCAGCCGGATTACAATGTCGATATCCGGCGCAACTTCTATCTCGTACCGATACTGGATCACGAGGACGTCCTCGTGGGTGGCCAGCAGTCGCGACTGCTGCGAGTAGCCAGCGTGCCGCTGCAGGACTCGGCACTCATCGCCGAGACCTATCGAACCGGCATCGTGTTCGTCATCGACTCGACGATCTCGATGAAACCGTACATCGACGCGACGCGCGCCGTCATGCAGCGCGTCTATCGCTCGATCGACGAGCAAAACCTCAATGACCGGGTGAGCTACGGACTGGTCGAGTACCGCGATAGCGTGGACGCTGCGCCCGGGCTCGGCTTCGTCTCCCGGATCGTCGCGGACCTCGGCGGTACCGGGCAGGGGTTCCTGTCCAGGATAAAGGATGTGCAGCCCGCGCCGGTATCGAGCGATGGCTTCAACGAGGATGCCTACGCCGGTGTGCACAGAGCCGTCAGCTCGGTGGACTGGAGCGATTACTATGCGCGATTCGTCGTCCTGATTACCGATGCGGGTCCGCGCGAGGCAGGCGATCCGCTGTCGGCCACGGGCCTCGACGCCGGGGTGCTGCAGCGCCTCGCCGCTGACAAGGACGTTGCCGTCAGTGTCTTCCACCTGAAGACACCCGCCGGCCGCGACAACCACGGCTACGCGGCCGACGAATACCGTCGTCTGGCGACCGTACCTGACGTGGGTGAATTGTATTACCCCGTGCAGGCCGGTGACGTCGACGAATTCGAGTCGGCACTGTCCGCGCTGACCGATGTGCTGACTGCGCACGTTCGCGCCGCGGCTGCCGGACAGCCGCCGGCGCTGGCACGAGAAACGGCCGTTGCTTCCGACCTGGATGCCTTCCAGAAGAGGGTCGACCGGCTCGGTTACGGACTGCGCATGCGGTATCTGCAGGAACGCGCCGGTGAGGGTGTGCCATCGCTGTTCAATGCGTGGATGATCGACCGGGATTTCGATGCACCCGATGAGCGTGCGCTCGACGTGCGCGTGCTGCTGTCACGCGATCAGCTCAGTGACTTGCATGAAGTGCTGCAACAGGTTCTGATCACGGCCGAGGAGGGCACGCTTGCCCCCGACGATTTCCTGGATGAGCTGAAGAGCCTCGCGGCAAGCGTTAGCCGCGATCCACAGGCGGCACGCACGGCGACACGCACGGTCGGCGGGGAAAGCCTCGCGGACCTCGGTTACATGCGCGAGTACCTGGAGGGTCTGCCGTACAAGAGCGAGGTGATGTATCTCGATCTCAGCATCTGGGAGCAGTGGCCGGCGCAACGGCAGTTCGAGTTCGTCAATCAGCTCGACTCGAAAGTAGCCTACTACCGTGCGCTGCACGACAACATTGATCTCTGGGTATCGCTGGACGGGGAAGCCGTGGACGGCGACTCTGTCTATCCGCTGCTACTGGAGGCGCTGCCCTGAGTGATGCCGTTTTCTCCCTGCGCGGGGTCGTGAAGCGCTACGAGGCCGGCGGCGCCGAGTTCTGTCTCGAGATACCGAAGCTCGATATCGTGCCCGGCGCCAAGCTCGCATTCATCGGCGAAAGCGGCTCCGGCAAGAGCACACTGCTCGAGCTGCTGGCCATGGTGCTGCGACCCGGCGAGGGTGGACAGTTCACGTTTCGGCCGCGAACGCAGGACGAGACCTACGACATCGCGGCCGCATGGCAGGCCGGGAATCCCGACCTGCTCGCCGATCTTCGCAGCCACCACATCGGCTACGTGTTGCAGCATGGCGGGCTGTTGCCCTACCTGAGCATTCGCGACAACATCGAGCTGTCGCGTCGGCTGCTGCATGGCACGGGTGACAGACGCGGCCGAACGTTGGGCCGAGAGGCTGCGGATTGCAGACCAGCTCGACAAGCGACCCGCGGAACTGTCGGTCGGCCAGCGGCAGCGCGTGGCTATCGCCAGGGCATTGGCGCACGATCCGTCCGTGCTGATCGCCGATGAGCCGACCGCCGCAATCGACCCGCTTAATGCAGAGCGGATCATGCAGCTCATGGTGGCGCTTGTCGACGAACTTGGCGTCACGCTCATCGTCGCGAGCCATGCGCACGAGCTGATGCGGCACGCCGGCCTGAGCATGATCGAACATCGCGTCGAGACGAGCGCCCCGAATTCGATGCGCGTTACGGTGACACATGCAGGTTAAGGTCTCGCGGCTGCGGCTCGTTGTCGAACTCGCCCTGCGGGAGTTCATGCACGAGCGCGTCATGTCCGCGTGTTTCGTGTTGTCCCTGAGCGCCGTGCTGCTGCCGTTGCTCGTCCTGTTTGGTCTCAAGTTCGGCATCATCGGCAATCTTCTCGAACCCCTGAAAGAGGATCCCCGCTACCGGCAGATACTGCCCGCGGGAAGCGGCAGCTACGGTCCGGACTGGTTCGAGGCGATGGCGGCGCGTGCCGACGTGGCCTTCATCGTGCCGCGAACCCGCGCTATCGCCGCGACCATGCGCCTGCAGACCGTCGGCAACGCGGCAGGCCGCATCATCAGCGTCGAGCTGATTCCCTCGGCATCGGGAGACCCGGCACTGACCGGGCTGGAGACGCCGCAGGGCTTCGATACGATCGTCCTGTCGCTGGACGCTGCCGACAAGCTGGGTGTATCCGCAGGTGACGACGTCAAGGGCATCCTGTCCCGCACACTCGGCGGCGAGCAGGAGACGGTGCTGCTGCCGCTCAAGGTCGGTGCTGTCGCATCGGCCGCCGCGTTCGCGCGGGACGGGATGTTCGTGTCGCCCGAGCTGCTCATGGCGGTCGAGGACTTCCGGGACGGGCGCGCCGTTGCGGCACTGGGTTGGGGCGGCGCCGCCGCAGCCGAGGGTCCGCGACATTTCGCCGGCTTCCGTCTCTATGCGCGGTCGGTTGACGACGTCGCCGGGCTGCGCAAGGCCATGATGGACCAGGGGATCGACGTGCGCAGCCGGGTCGCGGACATCGAACTTGTGCAGGCACTGGACCGGAACCTCACCATCGTGTTCTGGATCATCGCCGTCACTGCGGCGATCGGCTACGGCCTGTCGTTCGGCAGCAGCGTCTGGGCCAACGTCGATCGCAAACGGCTGGAATTCAGCGTGCTGCGGCTAACCGGTTTTCGCACGCGCGCGATCGTGTGGTTTCCGATCATCCAGGCCATGTTGACCGGCGTGCTCGGCTGGCTGGTCGCGGTGATCGTCTTTTTCCTGGTGCAGGCAGGACTCAATGCCCTGTTCGCCGACACGGTCGGCGGTGGCGAATCGGTGTGCCGCTTGCTGCCCGCGCATTTCCTGCTCGCGCTCCTGCTGACGCTCGTCGCCGCCGGCAACGCGGCAGCACTGGGCGGTCGCAGGCTCGCCATGCTCGAGCCATCGCTGGCGCTGCGGGAAGCGTAACCCGCGGGCGGGCTGCGATCGCCACCAGGAAGCCGTCGCCGTCGCAGTCCCTACGTGAGGCCCGCGTTCCTGAGCGGCAATTCACGAATCCGCTTGCCGGTCGCCGCGAAATACGCGTTGACGATGGCCGGCGCGATCGGTGGTACGCCCGGTTCGCCGACGCCGCCCGGCGGTGCATCGGACGCCATGATGTGGGTATGAATCTCCGCCGGCGTCTCACTCATTCGAAGCATCGGGTAAGAATCGAAATTGCCCTCGACCACACCGCCGTTGCTGGTCGTGAGTTCGCCGTGCAGGGCGAGGCTCATGCCGAAGATCCCGGCGCCTTCCATTTGCGCGTGAACCCGGTCCGGGTTGACGACCGTACCGGCATCGATCGCGATCCAGAGTTCATGCACCACGAGCTTGCCACGCTCGTCCACACTGACTTCGTGCCACCGCGCCAACGTAGGAGAGGAAGGAGCGGTGCACGGCGATACCGAGCCCGTGCCCCTCAGGCAGCTCGCGGCCCCAGTCCGCCATCTCGGCGACTTGCCGGGCAACGGCACTCAAACGCCCGGTATCGACCGGGTGCTCGGCCAGGTCATGCCCGTAGTTCCCGTACTTTGCGTCGTCATCCGCCGGATCGATCTTGCGGGCCGGCCCGATCATCTCGAGCAGATGATCTTTCGGATCCTGTCCCTTGATGTGCGCGAGCTCGTCGACAAAGCTGCAGGCACCGAAAGCATGAAACACGTTGCACACTGAGCGTAACCAGCCGATGCGAACGTGTGCCTGCGCCTCGCAGGTTTCGATCCGCATATTGGGCACGTGCCACGGCGCATCGAGCAGGCCGAGGTCGAGTTCGAAGCCGCTCGGGCCAGTTACACCCGGCGCGAAGGTCGAGGCAATCGACGGAAAGCTGCTGCGCTGCAGCCAGCTTTGAGTCGTGCCATCTTCGTCCATACCCGCACGGTAAGTACTGGGCGGCGACGGAATGGAAGTAGCCATGCCGGATATCGTCTTCACGTGACCAGGCAACCTTCACCGGCCGACCGGTTTCACGCGCGAGCCAGGCGGCCTCTGCAATGAAGTCGGGCTTGGACTTGCGACCGAAACCACCGCCGAGCAACGTGACGTTCATCGTCACCTGCTCCTTGTCGATGCCCAGCGTAGCGGCAACGGTGTTGCGCGCGGTCTGCGGGTCCTGCGTGGCCGCCCAGACTTCGCAGCTACCGTCTTCGTTGACGATGGCCGTCGCTGCAGGCGGCTCCATCGGCGCCTGCGCGAGATAGGGCGTGTAGTAGACCGCCTCGTGCCGGCTGTGTGTTTTGCTATCGGCGTCGCCGCGCGAAAGCACCACGGTACCCGGCGCAGACGCCGATGCAATCAGCTCTTTCTTGTACGCATTGGTCTCGTGTTTCGCGTTTGCACCGAGGTCCCACTCGATCTCGAGCGCCTTGCGACCCTCGGCAGCGGACCAGGTGTTGTTCGCCAGCGACGGCGATGCCGCCCTGGATATTGAACATGGGCGGCGAGGTGGGCTCGGGCATCCTGATGACGTCCACCACACCGGCAACTGCTCGCGCGGCCTCGTCGTCGAACGCTGTCACCGTGCCGCCGAACGCCGGGCAGCGCTCGATTGAGCGCGTACAGCATGTTCGGCAACACGGTGTCGGTACCGTAGATGGCGCGGCCCGTCGTGAAATCGCCAGCCCGTCAATCGTGTCCATCGGCTTGCCGATGTAGCGGTAGTCCTCTGCGCGCCTTGAACGCGGCGCTTTCCGGCTGCGGCATGCCCGTGGCCGTATCGACGAGTTCGCCGTAGCCGGCCGACTTGCCGCTGCCTTCGTGGTGCACGGCGTGCTCGCGCGCCACGCATTCTTCTGCCGGAACGTCCCAGAGCTTTGCAGCGGCCGCGATCATCATGTCGCGCCCGGTCGCGCCGGCGTTTCTCAGCAGGTCGAACTGGTTGCGAATACTCGTTGAACCATCGGTGTTCTGGTCCCCGTATTTCTCATGGCCGAGAGCCTGGATGACCTCGACCTTGTCCCAGTCGGCCTCCAGCTCGTCAGCAATGACCTGCGGCAGCGACGTACGGATGCCCTGGCCCATCTCGGAACGGTGGCAATAGATCTCGACGATGCCATCGTTGCGAATATTGACGTAGACGTTCGGGCGCGATGGACGCGCTCGCCTTCGCGGCCGGGCCTACGGCCGCCTCGTCCGGCTGGCAGGCACTGGCAAACGTCAACGCGAATACCAGGCCGCCACTGGCCTGGCCCGTGCGTTTCATGAATTCTCTGCGACTGATCTTGCGGAGTTCGCTCATGACTTGTCTCCCGCGGCACGGTGTATCGCCTTGCGAATTCTCGTGTAGGTACCGCAGCGACAGATGTTGCCGCTCATGGCCTCGTCGATATCGGCGTCCGTGGGATTCGGGTTACGCTCGAGGAGCCCTGCCGCACTCATGATCTGGCCAGACTGGCAGTAGCCGCATTGAGCGACGTTCAGTTCCCGCCAGGCCACCTGGACCGGGTGGTTGCCGTCTTTGGCCAGACCTTCGATCGTCGTCACTTTAGCGCCTTCGGCCGCCGATGCCGGAAGCACGCAGGACCGCACTGGCCGTCCATTGAGGTGGACGGTACAGGTTCCGCACAGCGCTTTGCCGCAACCGTACTTGGTGCCGGTCAACCCGGCGACATCGCGGATCGCCCACAAGAGCGGCATGGCAGGATCCACATCCAGACTCACACTCTCGCCGTTAAGTTCGAATTCGATAGCCATGGCAATACCCTGCAGTTTTGGTGGAGTCTGAATAATAGCGCAGCAGTAAATGCGATGCGTGAATTTTGCACGCCGTAGCGTCAGCAGGTTCGTGTAACAAGTTGTTTCGCCTGCGGTAAGACATCTGGTGACGTGCGCAGCATGCTTGTATTGTCGTAGTCCCTTAAACGCATCAATTCATCCTGGAGCTACAACATGGCAAATCACACCAATGACTGGTCCGAGCTGGCGATTTCACTCTACGACAAGCTGAGCGGTCGCAACTCCGAAATCACCTACGAAGCAGAGAACGTGGAGGTCTGGGTGCCGAGCGGTGTTGGCGAGGAAGCCAACCATGCGCTCTGGAAGGTAAACGGCAGCCTCAAGATCCGTGCACGTGACGGCGCCGAAGCCTGACACCCGCCTACCGATCGGCGTCCACGGCGATCTTCGCCTGGATAGCCCGTCGGGCGGTCGGCTAGTACTGAAGGCCGAGGGATCACAGTTGCATCTTGCGGTGCCTCGCTGGCAAGAGCTGCACGGTCTGGGGCCGCGATCGCTGCTGGCGCAGCGCCGCGCGCTCGTTACCACCGTCCGGGCATTGCGAAAACTGAGCCTGACGCTGAGCATTGACGTCGCGGGCCAGCGTGCGCTGGGACTCGGCGCCGGTGCCAGGACAACCTTGCTGGCGCGCCTGCTCGGCCTGACGTCGGCCGACATTCGCTGGCCCACCGTCATCAATCTCCTGCGGGTTCGGGCGGCAGCGGGTTGATGTCCCCGGCTGCGGTCACCGTCTGGTACGACGCTGAATGCCCGATGTGCGTCCGCGAGATCAGCCTCATGCGCCGGTTGAGTCCGCCCGGTACGATTGATTTCGTCGAGATTCAGAGCGCCAGAGGTTGTCCGCTCGACACCGAGACGCTGATGTCCCGATTTCATGCGCAGGAAAGCGGCCAGCAGATCGTATCCGGGGCCGCGGCGTTCGCCGCGATGTGGCGAGCAATTCCCGTGTTGCGGCCGCTGGGACTTCTGGCGAGATTCAGGCCCATACTGTGGATACTCGAACGCTTGTACCGCGGTTTCCTGAGAATTCGCCCCTGGCTGCAGCGGCGCATGCGGCAAAGGTCAGCTACACTCGCACGTACCAGCCCGAAGCAACAGCAAGACTTATACTGTAATTCGCAGCGGAATTTTTTGATGGAACTCGTCGTTTTCGACCTCGATGGCACGCTCTTGAATCGCGAGTCGGTAATCTCCGACTACACGCGCGAGACACTGCAGCTCCTGACAGAGCGCGATATCGCTTACACGGTCGCGACAGGCCGCACGCTCCACGGCGCACGCGCGATTCTTGACGGCCATCGCTTTCAGCTGCCGCAGGCGTACAAGAACGGCGTAATGATCTGGCACCCGGGAACGCGGCACTTTTCCCGGGGCGCCACGCTGACGGCGGATGAACTGGATAACGTCGTTGATGCCTGCCTTACCCAGGGACTGACGCCCTTCGTCTTTACGCTGGACGAAGGCGACACGAGCACCGTGTACCATCCGCCGCTGCGGACAGGCATTGAGCATGAGCTCATCCAGAGCATTGGCATCGCAGAGCCCGTAAACGTCCGCGACCTGGAAGCACTGTCTGCCGATGCCACGATCACTCATGTGAATGCCATCGGCGACGGCGAGGCCATCAATTCAGTCCTGCGCACCGTGAATGACGAGCCGCATCTCGTGGCCTACTCGGGAATCGCGCTGGAAGGCCAGCAATGGCGGTGGCTCGACGTCCATCACAGCGACGCCAGCAAGGGCGGCGCCGTCACGACGATGAAGAGGCTGCTCGGTCTTGAGCGTGTCATCTGCTTCGGCGACAGCGACAACGACCTCAGCATGTTCGAGGCGGCCGATGAAAGCTACGCGCCCGCCAACGCCAATGACAACATCAAGTCTGCCGCCACGGCGGTTATCGGGCATCACGACGAGGATGGTATCGCCCGTTTCCTGCGCGAACGCTTTGAGCTGGCCGCGAATTGAGCGGGGAGACGACCAGCGCTCCCCTCCGGGGACCTCGACTGACCGTAGGACCGGATTGTCGATCCGTTACTCGAAAAAAGGAGTAATATCACGGCCGTACCGTAGTCCCCAGGTTTGCATATCATGTTCCCGTCCAGATCTCGCGTCGTCATTATTGGCGGCAATTTCGCCGGCCTTGTCGCCGCATCCCGCATTTCCTGCGATCACGATGTGACCGTGGTCGATCCGCGTGCCGACTTCGAATGGACGCCCAACATCCATGAACTCCTGTCGGGCGTGAAACACCGCGCGGGCGTCGTGCTGCCGCGTGCAGAGTGCGTCAACCGCTACGGCCACAGCTTTGTCCAGGATCTCGTGACCGGGATCGATCACGACCGCAACGAGGTGATGACGGAGAGCGGGCAAACGCTGCCCTACGATGCCTGCCTGATTGCGGCCGGCAGCATGAGGACCACCTTCGGTGTCGAGGGTGCGGACGAGCACGCGCTGGGCTTTCGCTCCGTCGATGACGCCGAGCGGATTGCGGCCCGACTCGACAAGCTCGCCACGCGGAAGCGCCGGGCCTCTGTGGTCATCGTCGGTGGCGGCGTGTCGGGCATCGAAGCGGTGGGTGAGATCCTGCGCCGACGCGGGCAGGGCGACGAATTCAATATTCACATCGTCGAGGTCGAGTCTGACATCCTCGACCAACAGATCGACGGCCTGGCCCGCGATGCGGCTGAGCGATTCGCCGCCTACCCGGTCACGGTACACACGGACGCGGTGGTCAAGCAGGTGACGGCACGCAGCGTCCTGCTCGAGAGCGGTGAGAAGCTCGCTGCGGACCTGTGCATCTGGTCGGCCGGCATGGTGTTGCCCGAGTTCCTGCGCGATGCCGGGCTCAAGGATGCCGACGATCAATGGTTGCCCGTCGACGACAAGCTCAGGAGCAACTATGCGGACAATGTCTTCGTGGCCGGAGATTGCGCGGCGCTGCCCGTGCCGATTCGCAAACAGGCCTACTACGCGATGGACATGGGTGACGTGGCGGGCGACAACATCAGCCGCCTGCTCGAAGGCCGACGCCTGAAAGCATTTCGTGCGAAGCCCATGCCGATGCTGATTTCATTCGGCGACATCACGACCTGGCTGGTTGTGGATGACGCCGCCGTTGCCAGCCCGTTGCTGGCGGCCGCCAAGGAAGGCGTGTACCAGTTCATGATGGCGCGCCTCGCATCGCCCCACGAACCGCTCAAGTACTCGGCGGGCATTGCGGGCCGTGCCGTGGTGGCCACGCGGCAGCTCTTGTTGCCGCAGCTGACGCCGCGCAAGCTGTTCTTCGGCCTCACCGGAAGCCGCGTTATCTTTTAGTGCCGGGGCCGGCAGGTGAGCATGCCGGCCGATCGGCTGTGCGTGCGCTCGGGATACGGGAGCCGCTCGCCGGCAGATTGCAACGAATCGGCCGATTGGCGCATCTACCGGTGTAAGTTTTCCCAGAAGAACGCATACGAAGGAGAATCCGATGCCACGAGCGCTAGCTTGCCGGGCGTACCTGGCTTCAATCTTCTGTCTGGCTCTCCTGCTGGCGGGAGGCACAATGGCTGCGCCGACGAACGATCGCGATGCTGCCGTTTTCCAGCATGTGCAGGCGTTCGAGAAATCCGGCGACGTGGAGCCAGGGGAACTGCTGCGCGAGTTCGAGAATAAGCGCCTGGCAGCATCATGGCTTGCCGAAACGACGCCCGAAGAGCGCCTTACCTTGCTGCGCGGCATTCAAAAGGCCGCTGCCGGCGCCGGCGGTGCCATGGTTGAGGAAGACAACGGTGAAATTCGACTCGAGCTAATGGGCAGAAACCCGTTCGTCGTGATCTTCCGGGTACAGGACGAACCGCCGTATGCGATTACCG
Source organism: uncultured Gammaproteobacteria bacterium (assembly GCA_963698895.1). Classification (GTDB taxonomy): domain Bacteria; phylum Pseudomonadota; class Gammaproteobacteria; order Steroidobacterales; family Woeseiaceae; genus UBA1847. The sequence continues at coordinate 153,932 of CAVOSO010000009.1, forward strand.
CGCTCCGCACCGAAACAGGGGCTAGCCGGCCGGGAGTAACCTGGGACAGCGTGGCCAAACGGGTTTCGGAGATGGAAGAAAAAGGACTCTCCGGTGTGCTTTTCCTTGCCCGCGACAACGAGACGCTAGTGCGGGAGGCGTACGGCAAAAGCAATCGCGCGCTTGGCTTCGACACAGCGTTGGATACCGTTTTCGGCATCGGCTCAACGCCAATCGACTTCACGGTTGCCGGCGTGTTGCTCCTGGCACAACAGGGAAGGCTGTCGCTCGACGATACCGTCGACGCGTTCTTCGACGACGTGCCGGCCGACAAGCGCGGGCTGAGTATTCGTCACCTGATCAGTGGGCAATCGGGTTTGCCGGACTTTCACCACATCGACAGCGACTGGGACGCGGATCTTGCGTGGATCGATCGTGATGAGGCGGTGCGCCGTATCCTGGCGCAGCCGTTGTTATTTACGCCCGGTAGCGGCAATGCACACTCGCATTCCGCGTACGGCCTGGTCGCGGCGATTATCGAACGCGTCAGCGGGCAGGGTTACTTTGAGTACCTGTCCGCCGCCTTCTTCGAGCCCGCGGGCATGCGGCGCACCGGTATGTACGGTGATGCGGGTGGCCTCGGTCTGCGCGACTTTGCGGTGGGCTACGGGCGGAGCGTTGTCGGCGTGCCGAACATCCCGCCCAACTGGGGCCCGACCTCGTGGCTGGTGATGGGCAGCGGCGGCATGTACTCGACGCTGGGCGACATGCTGCGTTTTTATCGTTTCCTGCAGTCTGGCGACGTGCTTGATGAGGAGCATGCCAGGCGGATGGGCGGAGAGACGGTCGCTATCGGCGGCTCCGAGCGCGGTTTCTATTTCTTCTATGCGACGAACGGCCACGGCAACGCCGCGATGCTGCTGATGAATGGCGGGGGCCAAAGCCCCGAGGTTCGGGACCTCTCGCAGGCCCTCGAAACGCTGGTCATGAGCGGCGTTGAGCCGCAATAGCGTTGCATGGAATACGAGCAGGGCAATCCATCGAGTCTAGCTGGGGGGGATCTATGAAAAGTGTAAGCAAGCGGGGCGCCGGCTATGGCGTCGCTGCCACCTTCGTGGCAGTTCTTGTTTTCGGCCAGGTGGTGAATGCTGACGAGGCCGGGGAGCACCTCGCGGCGCCGTTCGGCGAGATGACGTGGCAGACCGCCGAAGTCACGGATATGGCGCTGTTCGAGCCGTTCATCGGCAAGTTCACAAGCGACGACAAGGTCTTTCCGAACGGCACCGAGTACCGGTTCAATATTGATTACAGCTGGTACGACAACAAGAAAACGATAGTCAAATACACACTCGAGATTGAGTTCCCGGCACAGGAAGATATCCGCCCGATCGGCGAGGGTTACTATCGCTTCGATCCACTCTCTCGCCGTATCGAAGTGGTCGGCGTATTCTGCGACGGGCGCTCAGGTGCTGGTTTCATGACGCCGTTCGACGTCGAGACCGGTTCCAGGGAGGTTCGTATCCGTACCCTGTTGCCGGATGGCGGCGAGGGCGAGGTGCGCGACACGTTTTGGATCATCGATCGGGATACCTGGGGTAATCGTACGTTCATGCGCAGTGGCAACGCGCCGTGGCGGCAGGTTTCCGAAGACGTCTATCACCGTAAGGCTTCCTGAAGCGACTACGCCGCTACGGCGCGAAGTGGGCATCGCACCACCGCATCCATGCAGCCATAGCCAGCTATTCATTCGAGACTAGGTCGGCGCGCCAATACCCACAAAGCCAATCATTCTGGAGATCAAGTCTCCATCTAGTTCAACGAAGTATTGCCCAAGCTGCGTTTGCTCTGTGCCATCAGGCCCCTTTCCGCTGAACGCAACGGTAGCGCGCGTCACACCGGCAATCGTGTCGCGTTTCACGACTTTGGCGGACCAGCCAGGCGCATTCGCGGAAAACATTCCAATATACTCACCAAGAGCGCTGATGCCGGTTATGGGTTCTGGCGTCCGCGGATCAACATACACAACGCTCGAAGCGACAGAGTTGGAAATTTTCTCGAGTCGCTCTTCTCCCGATTCAAGTTGCCATGCGTCAAAAAAAGTGTCGATTTGGTCAGTCATTTTCAAATACTCGAAATTGACCGCAAGCGCGGCCGGTTACACTCTTTGGCCGGCAAGCAATGAAATGAACAGTCCAAGATAGTAGGCGTTCTCCAGTCGAAAAGATCGGTCGAGCATCTTTCCGACCAGGCCGATTACTACAAATGCGAGTGGCAGAAATACAATATTTGTCGCAATGTACAAACCGAAGGTGGTCAACTCCCTCACGCCAAAACCGCTCGCAAAGGCGAACGCAGCCAAGACACCATGAATTCCGAACAGCCCGATGCGAATCGGCAGAGGTATTCGGAAATCCGTGTCTGCAACTTCTTGGAGGTCGCTCATCTTGCTCGTCTGGTTATCTCACAATGCCGGTTTCCTGAGGCCATAGTTCCACTGGGCCCCGAAAAGGACAATACTTTATTCTTTCCTGGATTACTTGTTACGCCGGCTCATGCACCCGGGCCGCGCTAGTCGATGGAACCGTCTTCGTCATCTCCGGCAATTCGGGGAAATCGAACAGCGGTTACGGTCGCCTTGAAGAAGGCGAAGTAGTCGTCGGTCTCGAAGAAATTCCCCGCCTCGATGCGGGTCGGCAGGCGAAACCCGCCGAAGTCCCTGAAATCGGACAGGTAACCGCCGAAGGGCTGCCGCTGAAAAGTCCGCGCGGGATTGGCGTCGGACCAGCGCTGAAACACGACTTTGTTCGGCCGGCCATCGGCATCGACCGTGACGTCGACGGCCTGTTCGAGGTCCCCGTGAGTCAGGATGAAGCGCGCTGATGAATCGTCGATGGCTTCCCAGCGCACGTGCTCGCCCGGCAATAGCGCGGCCGGCGTCCAGAACGCGGCTTCGGCCACGTAGCGGCCGAATGCGGCACGCAAATGATCGGCGTTGTTGCCGGCGCGCGCTACCGGCACGATACCGAGCAGCCAGAAGCGGCTCCAGCTGCCGCCATTGTCCGCCCCGTCGGAGCCGGAAAACCAGACCCTGTCCCCGGCTCGAACCTTCCAGATGAATCCGTGCGGCGCCGCCAGTACCTGTTCGGCGTGCATCGGCATGTAACCGGGCTTGTCCTTGCTACCGAGACTGAATTCGCCGGTCATGGAAATTTCCGCGACGGTATGCAGCGGCGTGCCGGGCGCGATGGCAAAGCGAAAAAAGCGCTGCGCGGGATCGGGTAGCGCCGCGACCATGGCAGGATCGAAACGCGCTGGCGCGGCGGGCTGCAGCGAGACCAGGTGGCGCCATGCGACCTGTCTTGCATGGTCGTCGGTCCAACGCCACGCGAGCAGCGCAAGCAGTGCAACAGCCACAGCGACAAGAAGAGGCAACTTTGCGTTCATCCCGGGCGAGATACTGCGGTGGTCACCGACTGGCATCAAGGGGTGGCATTGCATCACCGGTTGCGGCCAGGAACTCGAGGACATGCGCGGCCGTCGCCGCCGGCCGCTCGAGCATGGGCAGGTGGCCCGTGTCCTGCATGACAATGACCTCTGCCTGCGGCAACAGGGGCTGCATGACCTCGACCGAACTTACGTCGAGGACGCGATCGAATTCGCCCCAGATAATGAGGACGGGCTGCCGGATATCGCCGAGCAGCGGCTCCAGCGGCACGTAGCGTTCGTCCATGAGGGCGAGGAAGATGTAGCGATTGAAGTCGGCGTGCCCGTAGGCGATCTCCGCCAGGACGCCTTTCGCGGGCCAGGGAACGAACGGCGGCTTGTGGGCGGCGAATGCCAGCAGCCGGTCGAAGTCGTCGGGGGAATCCAGGATCAATGGATTCTCGCCGCGGCCAAGCGCCAGCATCAGCTCGGAGGGATTGGGTGCATCGATGCCGCCGTTGTTCAGCAGCAGGAGCGAACGAACCTGCTCCGGGTGCGCGTGCGTATACAGTGCAGCGATGTGTCCACCCATCGAATTGCCGCCGATATGCATCGGGCTGAGTTTGAGGGCGGTGACAAAACCCGCGAGCCGGTCGCGTTGTGCGCTAAGGGAGTAGTCCCAGTCGGCATGCCGCGCCGAGTCACCGAAACCCGGCAGGTCCGGCGCGATAACCCGGTAGTCCTCGACCAGCGTGCGAGCAAATCGTGTCCAGTTGTCTTTATCGCCGCCGAAGCCGTGCAGCAGCAAAAGGACAGGTGCGTCGGGCGATCCGCCCTCGAGAAAGTGCCAGGTCTCGCCGTCAACGACGGCGGTACGCAACTCGAGCCCGGCGCGCTGGCGCTCGAGCGTGAGCATGATGCGGGTCGTGTCTGCGGGGAACGCGGCCATGAGGGCGACGACGGCGGCCAGTACCAGCAGTAACAACAGGGCGATATTTTTCATGGGATTCTCACTTTGGCGCAGATAGCGTCACTTGCAAAGCCCGTAGCGATTGCAGACGAAGCCGCGCGTCGCCGGCATGGGGCCCAATTTCCCGGCACCGTGGCGCTGCATCTGGCGTTCGAAGCGCACAATGCGCTCGTTGTACTCGCGCAGCATCCGTGCTTTGCCGTCTTCCGACACGAATGCATGCTCGAGTGAATTTCGCCCCAGCGTCTTGATCTCCTCCCACGACAAACGGAACTCGGTGGCGGCGACGAAGAACTCGTCGGTCATCGTCGACTCCCACATGCCGCGATCGTCCGTCGACAACGCGACCGGTATCCCGGTGCGCAGGTACTCGGGGAACGGGTGTTCGGCATAGTCGTTCACGTACTCGAGCAACAGGTTGCTGATGAGATTGATCTCGACGAGGTAAGGTCCATGCCGCATCAGGAGCATAGTGTCGTCATCCGAGATCAGGTTGAGCCCGTGGCCGATACGATCGGCACCGAGCAACAAGGTGTCGCGCACGTGCGAGTTAGGCTCATCCACCTCACCGGCGTGGATCGAGAGCCGCACGCCGCTGTATTGCTGGCGCAGCTCCCGCAGGGTCGCCAGGAAGCGGGCCGGATAACCCTTGTCGTTGTCCTCCCGGCCCACCATGTTGACGCCGACGAGCAGGTCGGGGTTTTCGTGCACGAGCTTGTACACGTACCGTAGCTGGTCCTCGGCGTTGGGCAGGAAGCGCAGGATGGCGAGCTGAAAACGCACCGCGACGCCGAGATCCCGAACGTCCTTGCGCGCCAGCGCCTCGCGCAGGATATCGAAGGCCTGCGGCGCATCGATGGTCTCGCCGTTCGGCCCCTCGTACGAGCTGGCGCCAATCTGGTACTCGACGTAAACCACGCCTTCGGCAGCATAGGCCTGCAGGTTCTTCACCAGCGTTTCCGCCTGCAGCCAGGGATTGCGGGTGAGGGCGTTGAGGCGCTGCCAGTGCGTCTGGAAAAACTCGTCGCGGCCCTCCCAGGGCTTGTCGAGCCGGATGCTGTTCAGCCAGGCGGCTTTCTCGTGCTCGCTAAGGTCTGCGAGCCGCTTGTACTCACCCTGCTCACATTCATCGAGCCCTGCATACTCGAGCGCCGAGATATTGCGAAAGAGCAACAAATACGGTGCTCTTGCGAATGCATTGCCGCCAAAATCGCGGCAGTTACTGATACGGACCTTGGTGTAGTACTCGTAGCCGCGTTCCCGCTGGGCCAGCGCCAGCTCGTACCACCATTCGGCGAAGACGGCGCCCGAGAGGTGATTGTGCAGGTCGCCCCCTTTGGGCATGTAGTAAAGCGTGCGGTAGAGCGCTTGCTTGTCGTTGCCGTCGCGGATCTCGTCAAACCAGTCGGCGTTGGCTGCAAGTGGCAGCGAGAGCACAATGAGAATAGCCGTGAGATTGTTCTTGAAGTTCATAGGGCTAGAGCCTATGCACTTTGCGAGACGGCGACAAGTTGCCGCTTCTCACAGCCGCATGAACTGCTGACGCGTCCTTAACCAGGCGTACCCCAGCAGCACGGCCACGAAAAACACTTCGGCACCCACGTTGACGATGGCGTTGATAATGCGTTGCAGGGCTTCGGGAATGTCGAACGGCACGAGCGACGCAACCACTCCCCAGATTGCGTCGGTGATCAGGTTCGTTATAAAGAGCGATAGCCTGATCATGAAGATCGACACCAGCGCGGCGATGCCGGATTCGATTGCCGAGGACAGGAGCGAATTCAGACCACGCGATTGCGCGATCGGCAGCAACATCCAGACACAGATAATGAACGACGTCGATGCGCCGTCGGTGCGACCGAGAAAGGGCAGGTCGGTACTGGGCACGGTCTGCAGCCACGTCAATAAGAGTACCGCCGCGAAACAGAGCGCCCAGAGAGCGAGCAGATGCGGCGCCACCAGCGCCCAGTTGTCCTCAGCCTCTGCCGCGGTGAAATCACGATTCTGCGCTTCGGCCTTCTTCATCAGTGCGCGCAGGTACACGCCCACGAGTACGGCGGGCACGACGGGCGGGTAAAACACAATCCTGGTGATGGTGGTAAGCCAGCCTTGCGTTCCGGGCAGCGCCATGAGCACGAGGCCAGCGACGATCGCGACGCCAATAACGAGATAGACCAGTTGCCGGAAGCGGTCCATGCTGGTCTGCGATTCTTCGACCGCGCGCGGCAGGCGCCGGATATCGAGGGCCGTGGCATAGGCATCCTGCAGGCCTTCAAGTGCGCGTCGCCGCGCCACGCTCCATGAATAGGCGTCGTCGTCTTCGAAGATCTTGGTGAGATGTTCTTCTGCCGGTGCTCCGTGTGCGCCCCACACAAATTGTTTTACGCCCACTTTCTCCGCGATAGCACGCGCGTCGCGGCGCCGAATATCGAACCCCAGGACGCCCGGTACGGACTCGCCGTCGGCGGTGTTGCGGAGTTCACCCTCGAACCAGGTTCCTTCCGGGAGCTTCCCCCTGTTCTTTGCGGCGATGGCTTGCACCCTGGGCTCTTTGTGCTTTTTCCTGCCTCGCAACTTCGCCAACGGCATGAAGACGAACGAGTGCGCGCCTTTGCGCTCGAGAAGACGGTCGAGGTCGGCGCTATGCCTGTCCGGCGCGGCGGTCAGTTCGACACCGTCGATCCGGAGTCGAACTTCTACAGATCGTTTCTTGTTCTTCTTCCTGGCCATGTAACAGGGCTTGGTGCCTTTAGGTACCGTCGCGATAGTCGGCAGGTCGCAGGGCGTTCGCAACGCGATCCTGGTAGGCGTTGTGACAGCCGAAGCAGCCGTCGATCATTGCCTGAAAGCTGCCGATCGCGGCAGTCTTGTCGCCCGCCCTGGCGGCGGCGCCGATTTCCACGGCGAGATCATGCACACGCGTATCGAACTGTTTGAAAGCCGGCATTTCTTCACCCAGCTCGCGGGCAACGAGCTGAACCTGCTCCGGCGGAATACGTGGATGCGTCGCAATGCCGGTCGCCGCACGCTCAACGAGCTCGAAATCGTCCGTCAACAAGCCATCCGCGATCTCGACGAGGTTGTCACGCAGGCCCAGCATGATGGACTGTAGCGTGGTTGACTCATTGCTTAGTGCGAGTGCCGGCAGCAAAAACAGCACCGCGGCGGTGGTGAGTGGAGCGGCAATGCGTTTCACTACGGTTGTCACGAGTTCAGCCCCCGGGAAAAGAAGAACTATGCCACGTTTGTATTCTCATCTCCCGTTTATAGCTACGCTCGTGTTGATGGCTCGTTGCCTGGGCAGGAATACGTGGAGGACTGAAAACCCGCGCGTCGGTGGTTCGATACCGCCCCAGGCCGGGGCGAACTACTCCCCGACCTTGCGGACCCAATTGTCCATGACTCCGATGCTGCAACCGAACTTGCTGTGGCCATTTCCAAGTCCTTGCGCGGCGACGATCTGGGCGCACGAGCAGCCGGCCGTATCGACGGTCGTGTAACTGCGGCCCGGGCCCTTGCCCTTCGATCCCACGGTATCGAACTCGAAGTCGCCATCGATAAGTGCGAAGCGATTTGTGCCAAGTCCATTAGACGGAGATTCCGGCAGCGATGTGGCAGGACACACGTCCGCATCATCGTTGACGCCATCATTGTCCACGTCCTTGGTGATGAACAGGACGAGGCCGTCGTGGTCTGACGAACGCAGGGCATTGCTGTCGTCGTTGATCAGGTCAACGGCCGCATCGGCATTGCCACGCCCAAACTCGAGGCCACGGAATGACATGTCGAGGGCCATGCTGGCGAGCGCGTGGTCAAGCGCCTGCGCGCTGCCGAGGAATACAAACGAGTAGCGTTCGTTCTCTGGCAACGAGTAGATGTGATTGATCAGGTCCGGATCGACATAGTCCGTCCCAGGCAGCAGGCTCGCGTCCGGATCGAAGCTGCCTGAGATCACGCCAACCGCGTCCACGTAACCGTCGCTGAACTCGAAGGCGTTGAAGTCGCCAAGTACAACAAGACGGATGTCGGGGTTCGCGGTTTGCAGGTCGTTGACGCTTTGTGCGATCGACTCGGCCTGCGCCAGGCGTTTCGCACGTACGCGTTCGCCCGCATTCGGATCGTCGATACCGTTCAGCGAACGATTGTGAACGACCATAACGGCGATCGGGTAATCCGCGCCCTCATTGATCGAACGACCTTCGAGCAACAGCGGTGGCCGGTCGTGCAACAGTGAGCCATCGAAGGCGAGAATCTCGTCCTTGCTGAGCTGCGTGACGGCGTCGACCGCCATTGTGTCACGGACGAGGAAGCCGACTTCGATCGTGCCTATGTCGTTGCCTTCCTCAACGTACGCTGTGTAGTGGATGCCGGCAGCCGCAATGTCAGACGCCAGATCCTCGAGTACTTCGAGTTTTTCCACTTCCTGTACGGCGAGCACATCCGGTGCCTTCATCACGTCGACAATGTAGCTAACGAACTTGGCACGACGACGTTCGTACTCAGCCGATGACGGAACAAAATCGTTGCGGACTTCGCCGTCCGCACGTGGCTCACCCGGATCGTCTACGTCATCGAACAGCCGGAACAGGTTCAGGCTGCCGACCGTGAGTTCGGCACGCCCGCGATCACGCACGCTCGACGGAATATCGGCGGCGTCCACAGAGAGTGACGATGGCCAGAGTTCGTAGTCGCCGAACTCAAAACCGATGATGCCTGTGGCATCGAAATGCGAGCCAGCTGGGATCGCCTGGTTCGACAAGCCGAGCTTGTCGGGATCGAGCTCGAAGATCTCGGGGTTGCCGTCCCACGTTTCGATGGGTGGCATAGCAAGGCCCGGGAACTCGACGCCCGGCTCGCGGAATGGACGCTCGCCCGCCGCCGTGACCAGGACCTCCGCAATCGGATCGCTGTTGAAGCGCAGGTTCGAAGCGGCGACAGTGCCGCCCGTGATTGTCACGAGCATGCCTTCGTAGCACTCGAACTCAAGCGCGCAACTTGGCATAGCAGGGTCGGGCGAAGGAACGCTGTCATCGAATACTACCGGCGCGGGTGGCGTCATAGCGCCAACAACGTCAACGACCGGGTTACCGGTGATCTCGGTCAGGTCGAAGAACTCCCGAACAAGGCCGGTCACGACGACGAGGTCGCCGACAGCAACCGTCGGTGCGCTGTCAGTGAAGACGTAGATGCCTTCGGACGTGTCGACAGTGGCGTCCTCCATTCCCGAGGGTGTCTGCATGGCGAAGCCTTCGGGCCCAACGGCGGTCACTACGTTACTCGTGGTGAGGACCAGTACACCGTTGTAGGGCGACGCAGCTCCGCTGCCCTGGATCTCGTGGATCGCGATCGGGCCCTGCGGTAATACTTCACAGCCCGGGAATTGTGAACCGTCGGCCTGGATACCCGGGGAAAACAGTGCGCCACCGGAACCACTGGCGGTCGAATGCTGTACGTAGGCCGTGCCTGTGACATCGGGCGACAGTGTCAGCGACTGGTCGTTGCCGCCATCGCTGCCGTAACTCACCGAGAGACTGATAGCACCGTCACTGAGCGTAACGGTGTCGCCGCCGTTGTTCAGCCCAAGTGCGCCGGACGACGCCGTCTGCACAAGCGAGGCACCGAATTCGCCCGTCGGCGTGTTGCCGCCAAAGACGACGGCTGCGCATCCGGACTCGATTACGCTGCCAGGCGGAAACGTATGCCGAACGCTATTGCCGTCGGCCAGGGTCCAGCCGGAAACGTCGATGTCTGAGGCCGAAATGTTTACGAGTTCGACGAACTCGTCCTGGGTTGCATCTCGCACACCGTCACCATTTGCATCGCCGGACAGGTCGCTGGCCGGGTCCGCGTGAATCTCGTTGATAACGAAATCGAGTGACGGAGGCGGCCCGACATCGGCAAAGCTCTGTCCGGTGTTCACGCTACCGAAGGTCTCGGGCTGCGCGCCGGCCCAGGTGAAGTCGGAAGACGACCTTCCGGTGCCCGTCAGTTGCAGCGAGTTACCAATGGGTGTCGAGCTGGCTTCAGATACACCTATGTCCGTGCTGGTCATGCCGTCCGCCGGACCACCTATCGCCGTGAACGATCCTTCGTAACTCAGGAACTCCACGACATCGGTGCCGTTAACGAGCGCTATGCCGTCGGGGCTGCCGTTCTGGATACCGCTGTGTGGGAAGGCGAGCGTGCCGAAACCGTTGTCCTGGTCCGGGATGATGCCGGCCAGGTTGATGAGCGCATAGCTCGTGCCGTTGCTGCCGTTGTAGAGAACGACACTCCAGGTGCTCAGGTCGAGGCCGGCGTTACCGGCTATTTCGAATTGTTCGCCAACGTCACTACCGCTGTTGTCGTAGTGAATCTCATTGATAAAAGCTGTGGCCGTGCTTGCGAAGGTCTGCCCGGCGTTCGTGGCGCCGAACGTATTGGGCTGGGCGTCGGCCCAGGTGAAATCCCCGGCCATGGAGCCGCTACCGGTCAGTTGCAACGAGTTGCCAACCGGCGTTGAGCTGGCCTCCGACACACCGATGTCAGCGCTGGTCATACCATCCGCCGGACCACCGTTCGCGATGAACGATCCTTCGTAACTCAGGAATTGTTCGACGGTGCCGTTGTTGACGAGTGCGATGCCATCGGGACTGCCGTTCTGCAGACCGTTGGTGGGCAAGTTGATGACAACCATGCCGAAGCCGCTGTCGATATCCGGAATCGGGCCGGAGAGCGCTTCCGTTCTGTAAACGGACCCATTGCTGCCGTTATAAAGAACGACTTCCCAACCAGTGAGATTTGTTCCGGCCGGGCCGGCAATTTCGATCGCCTCACCGACATCCGTGCTGGCGTTGTCGTAGTGAATCTCATTGATAAACACGCTCTGCGCGAGGGCAGTTTGTGTGGCGGCGATGGCTGCAAAGGTGACAAGTGTTGACGACAGGTACACCGGGAAGCGGCGCACGATTCGGAAGATCGATTTCACTGGAATTCCCCTGGTTTATCTTCTTGCTCTTTCTTGGCGGCAAGTATAGCTGAGTCCTCTGGCCGGGGTGACCTGGAGTAGAGCCGGGCAGCTTGCCTTGCTTTCAGGTACCAGGCTCGTCTGCGAGCGGCGAATTCGCGAAGGCCTTTTTCTGCTGCTCTATATCGCGTTCGATCTCCGCGATGATGGCCGCGTAGCGAGGCTTGCCCCACAGGGTCTCAAAGGAAGGGTTCATCTCGGTGTTGAAGCGCCAGCGGATGCGCCAGCCGTCATCGACAATCCGCTGCAGTTCGGCCAGTGCTTCGTCCGGGCGACCCAGCAATGCCAGCGCCTGTGCCTTGGCTGAGCCGAGCGGGTAGTTTGCGGCACCGACCGTATACAGCTCGTCATAGCGGTCGATCACGCGCTGCAGGATGTAGGTGGCGCGTTCCCGCTCCCCGGCCGCGAGCAGCAGGTGGCCCAGGTCGGCGGCTTTTTCGATGTTCGAGCCGTCCAGCGTGATCAGCTCGCCGAACAACGCCGGCACACGCTGTTCGTACCAGGCGAGTGCTTCGCCATAATCGCCCGTGCGCAGCGCCTCGTCGCGCACGGTGCGCAGGAATAGGCTGTCACTGCCCCAGCGATCGTCCAGCCTGGCGGCAAGTGCCTTGCGGGTGACCGCAAGCGCGCGGTCCGGCTGGCCGGACATGTGCAGGTAAAAGACCTCTGCAGCTAACGGGTAGGGCGCGTCCGGCCCCAAGGCGAGTGCCTCCGCCACCTTTTGTTCCGCCATCGCAAGATTGCCGGCGCTCCCGTACACGATGACGGAGGTCGACGGGTTCTCGAAGTCGTTCGGGTCCATCACCGCGGCCGCATCGGACCAGTAGCCTGCCTCGACGATCTGGCCACCCATGATGGTGGCCATGGCCGCGCCGTGCACGGCGTAGGGGTTGTCCGGGTTGATCTGCGAGATACGGAAGAACGCCTCGCGACCTTCGGCAAACTGGCCGATGGCAATATGCGATCGACCCAGCTCGTGATACAGCAGCACCGACAATGGGTCGAGCTCCAGCGCTTCGCGCAGCACTGTTATCGCTTCCGCATCGCGTCCCTTGCTGCGCAAGTAGATTGCGTACACCTGCATCACATCCACGCTGTTTGGGCTAAGTTCCAGCGCGCCGGTGATGCGCTCCTCCGCGCCGTCAATGCCCATCCGGTCTTCGTAGATCGCCATGACGGCTTGGGCGTAGCCGTTGTAGGGGTCCAGTTTTACCGCGTATTTAATGTGTTCCAGGCCGTTCTCGATCATGGCCTCTGCCGTTGCGGCACCCGTCAGCGTTAATTGGCGAATCACGTCGGCGAGGCCAACGCGCGCCATGACGTAGTCGGGATCAAGCGCGATCGCATCCCGGAAATACGCCTCGGCATCGCGCAACGCTTCAAACGATGCGGTCGCAAATCGGTTCTTGCCGAGGATGTAGGACCGGTAGGCTCCCATGTTGTCCGTCGGCTGAGCATTGATGCGGCGCCGCTGATCCGCCGTGAGTGTTGCGGCAAGCTCGCCCGCGATGCGTTCGACAATCTCGCTCTGAATGGCAAACAGGTTGTCGACTGTCAGGCGACGATCGTAGGTTTCGGCCCACAGATGCTCATCCGTGCGCGCATCGATCAGCTGGACGTTGATGCGTACGTTGTCACCCGCCGCCTGCACGCCACCTTCCAGGATGTTGGCGACACCGAGTTCGCCGGCAATCTCGCGCAGGGACTTTGCCGTGTCGCGAAACTCCAGCACCGAGGTTCGAGAGATCACCTTCAACGCCGATACATTGGCCAGCGAGGTCAGCAGGTCGTCGTGCATCCCGTCGGCAAAGAAGGCGGTTTCATCCTGACTGCTGCGCGTGGCGAACGGCAAGACGGCGATCGACAGCGGGTCCGCGTCGCTCAAGGAAGCATCCGCACTTTCGAGTGCGGGTACGTCCACGCCCGGCAAGCCCGATACTTCCTGCGCAACAAAGTACGCACTGAACACTAAGATCGCGCCAAGCGCTGCGAGGATGCCGTAATCCGTCGCCTGCAACTCAAGGCTCGAGTCACCACCATCCTCTGGCGTGCGTACAATCCCGGAGGCGGTGATGTCATAGCGCCAGCCAAACAGCAACGCCAACGGGAACAACACCAGCAAGGCAATCCACAAGAAGCGCATCGCCTGCGCCGGCACCTCCCAGGACTCAAACGCGAGATCGCCAACCTGCAGGATCACCCAGGCGGCAACCACGTACAAACCCGCCGTGCGAAATACACGGCGACGTCGAAGTTCGTTGAAGAAGTTGCCCATGACTGGGATTCTGCATCAAAGTGGGGGTTGGGGGGTAGGGTTGGTGAGGAGGTCGGTCAAATCACACAGGGTGCGACCCACTAATCATTTTGCGCTATTCTCGCGACACCCGTCGGCAAGACAAGCGAGCCAAACTTCGCGCCGTCGGCAAACACCTGGAGATACTAGATTGAAAGCTATTGCTGCACTACTTGCCTGTCTTACGCTAGCCGCTACGGCTCACGCTGACCAACGATTCGATTTTGCATCATTCGACATTCCCGAAGACGGGCGCATCGTAGTACCTGTCGTCGAAGGCGAGTCATTTAGCGGCATCGCCGCAACGATTGATCAGCGAACGAATGGCGCACTCGCGGTTGCAGCGACCGAAGCGTCATTTCTCGGCGAAGCGAACGCGACGTTGACGCTCTATGGTGTCGCGCCTTATTCGCGCATTGATCTTGTTGGTCTGGGTGCCGAAACCGTCAGCCGCTCCACGGCTGAGGATTTTGGTGGTATGGCCGCATCGTTGCTGGCCGGTGCAGAGGGTGGCAGCGTGCAGATTCTCTGGGGTGTCGACAACGCGGACAGGGAGGCGACCGCAGCGCGTGTTGCATTCGGCTATTTGCTGCGCAGTTATCGTTTCGACAAGTACCAGGCAGACAAGATTGATCCCGACACGCTCCCGGTTGTGCGCCTCCTGAGTAACGACAACTCACAGGCGTCGTTCGAGAGTGACCTGGTGCATCTTGCCGCAGGTGTGTACTTCGCTCGGGACATGCCCTCGGAACCCGCTAACCTTGTTTATCCCCAGGCGTTCGTCGACAGAACAGAAGAGCTGTTCGAAGGACTCGACAACATCAAGATCAAAGTGCTGGACGAGGAAGATCTGCAGCGGCTTGGCATGGGCGCGCATTGGGGCGTCGGCAAGGGCTCCGCACGCCCACCCAGGCTCCTGATCATTGAGTACATGGCCGGTGGTGACAGCCCGCCCGTCGTGCTCGCCGGCAAAGGGATTACTTTCGACACGGGTGGTATCTCGCTTAAAGACAATGACGGCATGTGGGCGATGAAAGGCGACCTCGGCGGCGCGGCTGTTGTGACAGGTACTGTGCTGGCCGCAGCGCGTCGAGGTGCACCGGTCAATGTTGTCGCATTGGCTGCGCTCGCAGAAAACATGCCCTCCGGCACGGCGACCCGCCCCGGTGACATACTGACATCCATGTCCGGCATTACGATCGAGATCATGTCTACCGATGCCGAAGGGCGACTCGTACTTGCCGACGCCGTGTACTACGGTCAGGTCACTTATACGCCCAGCGTGTTGATAGATGTCGCAACCTTAACCGGGTCTGCAGGCCGTGCACTGGGTGATGACTATGCCGCCGTTTTCGGTCGTCACGATGAACTGATAGAACAACTTACGGCAGCGTCCAGCGCTGCGAACGAGGCGATCTGGCGACTGCCACTGGACGATGCGCACTTCGAACAAATCAAATCAGAGGTCGCCGATATCAAGAACGGCGGCGCGGGGTCTCCAGGCGCCAGTGTCGGTGCTGCATTTATCGCTTCGTTTGTTGCCGAAGACCAGGTCTGGGCTCACCTGGACATCGCGAGTGTGGACCGGCAGGAGGAGGATCGGCCGACGATACCGAAGGGGTATTCAGGCTGGAGTGTGCGAACACTTGATGAATATCTGCGCCGGCATCATCAACAGTAGGCATCGGTTGCCCAAATAACTGTGATGGAGATTGATGGTGGTTCGTTCGCGCCGCAACTACGTCCATCCGACGATCGCAACGGTCCCGATGAACGTCAACGGATAAGCCATTGCGATGGTGATCAGGTGAGCAAGGTGCAACAGTGGTCTGTCTCGATAGATCCAGACGGAATAGGCCATCGATAGAGCTGCGAGGATCAGCAGCAAGATTATTGGCAGCTGCGCGACAACGGGCGCTTCACCCACCTCTACTGCATCGACAAGCAGGCCGTATGGCAAGACGGCGGCGACGAGCGCTGCGTGAGCAGACGCGGCGATTCGGGTGCGCAGGTCTGTATCCTGGCCGCGGCGAAAGTACACCACCGATATAAATCCGAGCAGTAAACAAGAACCCAGCGCAACCGCAATCAGCATAGGCACAAACGAACCGTGCAATAGAAGGGACGAGCACTATTCTATCGTGTTTGTCACAGATACCGCTCATATACCCGGTTAACTTGTTGATAAACCTGGCGGGACCGACCCACTTTCCAAACTGAAAATCCGCGTGCCGGTGGTTCAACCGAGGAGCGAAGCGACTGGCGCTTGCGCCCATTCCACCCTTCGCCACCAGGTATAAAAAGGGGGAGCACAAGGCTCCCCCTTTCTCGTTTGCAACGACGTCGGTCAGAAGTCGAGCCGCACGTCCACGTACCAGCTGCGTGGCAGGTCCCGATGCATATCCGGGTTGTAACCGAAGCTATCATCGTCCAGCGGCGCACGCTCGTCGAACATATTGACCACGCCGAGACGGACCCGCGCCCGGGTGTCGCCAAAGACATCGAATCGGTAGTCAAGCGACGCATTATAGGTCTGCATCGAGTCGAGTACCCACTGGCTGCCGTCAGCCAGTGTCATGTCCGGATTGTAGACATCACTGATGTACGTCCCGGTGACCGCAGCGCCCCAGTCGCCTTTGCGCCAATTGACGCGCATCGTCTGTTTCTGCCGTGGGTTGCCGCCCTGCCTGATGAGATTGGCAAAGCCCTCGACAGCAACGCTCTCTGGTAGCACTCCCGCTTCCTTGGCATCGAGCAACTGCAACGCGGCACCACTTGCGACCTGTTCGTACTTGTCGAGGAACGCGGCGACATAGCGCACATCGAAAGTACCGATGTTGGTGTCGTAGTTGAAATAGATGCCGATGTCGTGACCACGGACGCTACGCGTATCGAGGTTCTTGTAGACATCATCGACACGTTGTACCTGGCCGGACGGGCAGATGCCTGCGGCGTCGAACAATGCGGTCTGCTCGGGCTCGAGCGTCGACGGATCATCGCGGAAGACCACGGGGTTGCCTGCAACTGATGCGCAGTTCGCGTTACCCGCTTCGATCAGGTAAAGGAGATCCAGCGCCGTGTGGTTCGCTTCGCCGAAAAGGCCGATCGTGTCGTCCTTCTCGATCTGCCAGTAGTCGAGCGTGAAGGTCAGGTGCTCGTTAAGATCGAACACCAGGCCCATCGACGTGTTCGTCGACTGCTCGGGCACCAGATCGTCGCTACCGCCGGCCGTGCGCTGCATGCCGTACTCGCAGTCCAGCAAGGTCTGGCCGGGATCGACGTAGTCACACACATAATCCAGAACCGTGTTCGATCGCGCGACACCGGATTCGTTAACCGTGATCAGGTTAGGTACTCGGTAAGCTTCCGACCAGGAGCCGCGGAGCAGCAGCTGATCGATCGGTCGCCATCCGAGGGCAACCTTGCCGACGGTCGTGTCACCGATGTCCGAGAAATCCTCGTAGCGGACGGCAAACTGTGCGTCGAGATTGTCGAGCAGAGGTACCTGCAACTCGGTAAAGGCCGAAAACACCTCGCGAGAGCCTGCACTATCCAGCGTCGGGCTCGAGTTCATGACGTCGGATACGTCGGGGAACGTTGCGCCACTATTGTCAACGAAGACGATCGTGCCATCGAGGCGTGGATCGCGGTCATCAACGAACGACTCTTCGCGGTATTCCAGGCCGCCAAGGATACCCACCGGGCCCGCCGGCATCTCGAACAGATCATTCCTGGAGATCTTGAAGTCGAGCATCTTGAGTTCGGTCTCGTTCTTGCGGTAGACGTCAATCAATGCCTGTTCGATATTGTTGTTGTTGCGCCCCGTAAACGGATTGAAGGCCGACGGCGTAGGATCGTTCATCGCGGCCTGGATGATCGTGTTCGACAGGCGGTTGTGCGTGATGTCGTCGCGCGTCGCTCTAGACCATGTGGCCGCCGTCTCCCAATCCCAGTCGCCAAGCCCGCCACGCAGGCCCTGCAGGATGCGGATCGTGTCGCTGTCATTCTCGACGACGCGCGGGATGACCCAGCGGTAGTTGTCGATCGAAAGCGCGTAGCCCGCATCGGGTACGTCCGCCATGGCGATAGGATCGTCGAGGCGGTTCGGCGAGCCAAGTGGTCCGAACGGGTTGTAGTAGTTTGCCGCAGCTACGGTATAGGGGGCCACTGCCGAAAGGCGCGTCGAGGCCTGGCGGATTAGTGTTGTCTCAGACCTGTAGTACGACACCTCAGTAAAGCTCTCGAGACCGTTTTCGAACTCATGATTGATAAATGCGAAAACGTTGAAGCGGTCGAGGTCCGAATACAGGTCGCGGTTTTCGTTGAGGTCGTAGCGGTAGATCGGATCGCCGTCCGGTGCGCCACAGCCCGCGCTCGAATCCGCATAGGCCCACTCGCAGTACTCATTTCCGACCGGGTACATCTGGAATTCGCCGGAGGCGTCGACGATGCCATTAACACGCAGGCTGTGCGTCGCTCCGACGGTCGGCACGATGTCGAACTGGCCCCACTCGGAGTTCGTGCTCAAACCGAAGAAGTCGCTTGACCATGGCGAATCCGCCGGCAAGCGCCAGGTCATGTCGGAGCTCGCCCACCGCCTGTCGTCCTGTGAATTTACGGGGTCGCGATGATAGAAACCGCCGAACACGCTGACGTTGGTGCGGCCATCGTTGAAGTTGTCACCCCACTGCAGCGTCAGCGTCTGGTCGGTGCGCGGCAGGCCTTCGTAGTCCGCGTACTTGGCACTGAGGGTCAGGCCCTCAAAGTCCGTCTTCAGGACGTAGTTGACGACACCGGCAACGGCATCAGCACCGTAGATTGCCGAAGCGCCGTCGCGGAGCACTTCGACGCGTTCAATCCCCGCCACTGGCAGGGCCTGCGAGTTGACGGTGTTGACCGGAATGAAACTCCCGCCAACGAGTTCGGTCTGATAGGCCGCCTCGTTGACCATGCGTCGGCCATTCAACAGTACCAGCGTGTTGCCGGTACCAATGTTGCGCAGGTTGAAGGCGCCATTGTCACCACGCGCGGCATTGACGCCGCCACCGATGTTCTGTGCCTCGGTCTGGAAGTTCTGACCCTGCTCGGCCATGAAGTCGAGAAGTTCGTCACCCGAGTCGACGCCGAGCGCCTCGATGTCGGCAGCGGTCATGACGGACACCGCGAGCGCATCGGAAATATTGGCGCCCTTGATCTGCGAACCAACGATCACGATTTCATCGATGACTTCATCGTCCTGATCATCCGCCTGCTGTGCCTGGGCGATTCCGGCCCAGCCGAGCATCAAGCAAGCAGCCAACGCTAAGTCGCGAATCCGGCGTTCCCGCCCGGCATTTTCAAAGTAAGTAGACATTATTTTTTCCTTTGTTTTAGCAGCCGCAAAGGTCGTGCCTTGATACGGAACTGCATCCCCAAATGGCTGTATATGCCAACTGGCGTCTCGGGGGAACAACTATTTTTACATCAAAAAGTTTTATATCGAGAAAACGACGGTTCGTCCTTTAAGATGTTAATTTTCAATAACTTATAATAGGCAGCCGGGCTGGCTTTCGAATCGGGCCGTGGCTGGAAGGCAACAGCAGGGCCCAAACGGCGGAGGACAGGAGGGGACTTGCGCGGAAAAACGGCACGTGATCCAGACACCCGCGGCGGATTGTTCCGATCAGCCGTTCTACAAAAGGATGGGAGAGCGGCACCTAGGGAACGGTCTTTATTTCATCGATCTCAAGGACTCGAAGATTCGCCTTGCCGCTATATCTGGAGAAACGACGCGTCCGCAAGAACGCGCAGCGGCATGCAGTCGCTTTCGCCATTGATGACCAGCGACCGATCAGTCCGGGTGCAGGCACCGGCGTAGCGTCCGGAGACGGAGAACGTGCTTAACTGCACGTTGAGACCGGCGACGACGGGCAGCGGCGCGAGCTGTTGGTAGACTTGTTCGCGGTCACCGAAACTTCCCTCGGTCTCCGCGCGCAATCGATCATCGCGCCCGTAGATACTGATATTGGCTCCGCCCCGCCCTACGATCGGTTTCTCAACGTAACCGCTGGCGCGGAGTTCATCCGTGAGTTCGTAGCTGGATCTCAGCAAGTACGGGGATTCAGGAAACAACGAAAACAATACCGGCAGTATCGCCTTGTTGCTCGGAATAAGGGTCCACAGTGGCTCGTACACCATGACTTCGGGACGCAACAATACGTCGACCAGGCGAGGTGGGTCATCCGGTATCTGCCCGTGTCCGAAATGGCGCAAACGAATCTCGTCGTCTTCGCATTCCTGACGCAGCTGATCGAGCGCCGTCTCCCACGACCAGGTCTTCCAGACCCGTCTGATGCGCTCGCCGTCGGTATCGAGAATTGCGCCTTCCTTACCCCAGGACAAGCCGGTCACGCCCGTGATGATCTTGCTGCGGACGCCAGCCGCCGTCATCGCTTCCTGCATGTACAGGGCATGGTAACTTTCCTCGAGATCACGATCGCGCATGATGTGCACGGTTTCGCTGATGTCGCTGTGCAGCCATGCGTCTTTCAGAAGTTCGCCGAGCAATGCGCCAGCATCCTCGCCTTCGTCGCACCCGACGTTTCTCGCCCAGCTGCCCTGCAGGCGCCCGGTCTCGAGATGACAGGATGCCGAGTCGCAGTTGTATTCGTAAAGCTTGATGCCGCGTTCCGAAAGCATGAAATCGAAGCGGCCTGTGATCATCTGGCTGCGTCGATTGCTCCAGGACTGCCGGATTTTTTCCCATAGCGCGCGCGGCAGATTGAAGTACTCGAGCTGCGACTCGTCGCTCAGCACATGGTCAGTCGCATGCATGAACAGCGCGTGCAGTTCGTTGGTGGCGCGCTTCAGTTCGGCTTGCGCGGTCTCGGAAATACAGAAGTACAGGTTCCGCAGCGATTCGTCCCTGGTCAGAATATGATCGCCCATCTTCTTCAGGTAGGCAGCTTCGGCGGGTCGTTCGATTTGCAGCCACTGGCGTTTGCTGTCCGCTTTCGGCGCAGCATGACGCGCGAGCACCCCGAACAGGCGTGGATCCGGTGGCACAGTCGATTCCGCGTACGTGTCGTCCTCTGTCTGCACGACCCAGCCGAGTATGGCGGCGCTGCCTGCGGAACATTCGAGGCAGTAGGTGCCGTCTTTGGATACCGTGGCGGGAATCTGCCGCGAATAATTCTGACCCGCCGGCCAACACTCGTGGCGATAGTTTTGTTCGACCACGCGCACAAAGGCGTCCGTGACCTCGGTGATGATGGCAACGTGACCGGTCGTCTCGAATTCACCGCCCTCGTTCCAGATCAGCAGGCAGCCATACTCGGGGCGGCGCTTCGATCCGTTTCGGAACGACCGCAGCGGAAGTATCCTGTTCTCACCTACGACGCGGACGGCATCGAGGCGGAAAATATCGTATGCCATCGCCACATCGTCAAACACGTAGCCAAAATTCAGGTACAGCCAGCGTCTCGCGAATTCGACGCACTGCCACTTGTAGCCCATGTATATGTCGTCGATGTAGTTGCGGTATGACTGTCGTGTCGGCAGCTCCCGGTCGTCGGCCGACTCATAGTCGCTGGAATAGACGGCGACATTGCCGGGGGCGACACCTAGCACGGTGCCGAACGGTTCGTGGATTTTCCTGGCGTCGGTATCCATCACTATCCAGCGTGCCCGTTACTGCATTTCAGGGTTTTGGCAAAAATAATCTTGTCGTCGCCCGGCGCATAGAAATCCTCGAGGCGCGCCTCAACGCGATAACCCATGCGCTCATAGAATCGCCGGGTGGGGCTGTATTGTTGCCGGCCGGATGTATCGACAAACATGCGCCTGGCTCCTTGTTGCATTGCCAGTCGCTCGGTTTCACGCAGCAGCTCGCCACCCAGGCCCTTGCGCTGTTGTCCCGGAGCTACGGCAATCCAGTACAGGTCGTAACTGCACGCGGTCGCCGGAATGGCGCCGTAGCAGGTGTAGCCCAGCAGCCGGCCGGGATCACCCGCGGTCATCCGCAAGCACAAACTGGTAGCCGCTTGCCGCGCTGCGAGACAGGGTTTCCTCGACAAGTTCGACGGCAACCTGCTGTTCCGATTCGGAAAAGAAGCCGGTCTCCGCGACCAGCGCGTGCACC
Organism: uncultured Gammaproteobacteria bacterium; assembly: GCA_963698895.1. Taxonomy (GTDB): domain Bacteria; phylum Pseudomonadota; class Gammaproteobacteria; order Steroidobacterales; family Woeseiaceae; genus UBA1847. The sequence goes on from CAVOSO010000009.1 coordinate 175,722, forward strand.
GCCGCGGCATCGCTCTCCTGCAGGGTCAATCGCCAGCGCATCATCTTTTTCCGGTTTTTCTTGCCGGCGTGGCCGCCGCGACGCCCGCGATGCCATCCCAGAGACCAGTGAAGAAGTTGCGCGCATTGACGCCCAGGGTCTGCGTCCTGTAGCCGCCTTCCTGCACGACGAGCGTTGGCAATGACAAGCTGCCGATCAGCCGGCCATTCTCACGGAAGTCCCTGGCCATCAGCGAAAATGAGCCTGTCGGATCGCCCTTCGCCGTATCCAGGCCAAGAGCGAGTACGAGAAACTGCGGGTTGAACTTGCGAATTTTCTCGAGAGCGCCCGTCAATACCTTGCGATAGGCCTCGCCGTCCAGGTTCTCGCGCAACGGCAGGTTGAGGTTGAAGCCCTTGCCGTCGTCTTCGCCTTTCTCGTCTTCGAACCCGGAGAAGTAGGGGTAGCTGTCGCGCGGGTTACCGTGAATCGAAATCGTGAAAACGTCCTTGCGTCGGTAGAAAATATCCTGCGCACCGTTGCCATGGTGATAGTCGATGTCCAGCAAAACCACCTTGCCATGATCGCTGAGATGGTGCGCTGCGATGGCACCCGAATTAAAGTAACAGAAGCCGCCAAACGCCTCGGTCTCCGCGTGGTGACCCGGTGGCCGAACAAGCGCATAGGCGACGCGACCGCCGTCGAGCAGCCAGTCCGCGCCGGTCATGGCGCAGTTCACGGCGCCGCGGGCCGCCTTGTAGGCATTGGCGTTCAGCGGCGTGAAGGTATCGATGCAGTAATAGCCTGCGCGCAGCGGCAAATCCCTCGGCGGGCGAGCGCGATTGCGGGACGGGAATACGTAAGGGTATACCGACTTGCCCGGCGGCACGTTCGCACAGGCTTTCTGCAGAAACTTAACAAACGCAGGCTTGTGGACTTTCTGAATGCTCGCCAGACCGTATTTTCGCGGTGCCAGCGGCTCGAAGATCTTCGTCTTGTCGAGCTCTTTCGTGATTGAAGAAATACGCACCGGCGCTTCGACATAGCCGCGGTCATTGACATGATGAATCCAGTGACCTTCGTTGACGATCAACGCAATGCGGCGTTGTTTCGGACGGTTCTCGGCCGCGGCATCGCCCGTGCCGGCGTGGCGCGCCTCGCGCAGCTTTACCGGATCATCCTTGATCGACGTGACGATCTTGTCGATGTAGGCGGGCGGACAGACGTTGCCATACTTGCGTTCGAGTATCGCCCGCACGATTTGGCGAGCATCGTCGCGGCCAAGGACGCTGCTTCTGGCCGAGGTCGTCGAATACAAGGTAGGGCGGGTCAGCGTCGTTTTCGACCAGTGGCGTCTCGTAAGCCGTGTTCGCCAGCGGGCGTGCTCCGTAACGTTCGTAGAATCTCAGGCGCGCCGCATTTTGCCGTCGGATCGCGGAGTTTGGCGACAGCGCCGGATCGTCGGGCAGGCACTCGAGAAAGATCCCGACCGCAGCGAGTTGCGATGCCTCTTCGCGGACGCGTTCGTAGAGCGCACCGCCGATGCCACCACCGGTTTCGCCGCGACCGGCACAGATGTAGTCGAGGTAACAGAAGTTCAGGTCCGGCGCGTGCAGCAGCATGGCGAAACCGCGAACCGTTGCATTGCCGTCCTCTGCCACGAGCAGGATCGAGCGAAAGCGAAACTTCATCGGGTTCGCAAGCTGTGCCGGCAGCTTGGCAATGTCCTTCTCGCTCAGGGCGTTGAATTGCACGCGCAGCATCGCCTGCACCTGCGAGAGCAGCTGGCGATTCGTTGGCGTCGTTACGTCGAAGATTTTGTGAATTCGAAACATTGGTCAGTTCATGCGCGGCGGCGGTAATGAGCTCGATGAGCTGTGAGTAAGAGCGCCCCGATTCGGCTGCCGCCGCGACGAAACCCGCGTCAGGTGTCAGGCAGGGGTTGGCGTTGATTTCGAGTACCCAGGGCGTACCCGCGGCATCCAGCCGGACATCCACCCGCGCGTAGCCCCGGAGATCAAACACCTCCCAGCACTGCAGTGCGATTTCGCACAGCCGTTGTTGCTCGGTCGCGGCGAGCGTCGCAAAGACGCGCTGCGTCGCGTGGTACTCGGGAGCCGCCTCGTCCCACTTCGCCGCGTAGCCGACAATCTTCGGCTTGCCCCGGGGATAGTCGACGAAGGTCATCTCGGCAATCGGCAGGACTTGCGGCCGTCCATCCACCTCGATCAGCGACAGGTTGAATTCCCTGCCGTCAACAAACGACTCGGCGAACCAGTCGCCTCCGTGCAGCATCCGGCATCGCTCGATTCTCTTTCTTGCCGCGTCCGTGCTGTTGACGACACAACCGTCGTCCATGCCGAACGATGCATGCTCCCAAACGGACTTAACGATCCATGTTGAATTCTTGTCGTCACGATCATTACTCAGCGCCAGGTCCGGCGGCGTCGGTATGTTGTTGGCGCGCATCCAGTGCTTGGCGAGCAGTTTCTGCGAACTCAGATACAGCGCGTCGCTTCCCGAGCCGGTGAATGCCACGCCGATTGACTGCAGCAGTGACGGCACCAGGTGAATCATGCGGCCGTCGCCGCCGAGCGACTCAACGAGGTTGAATACCAACGCGGGTTTGCGACGAACGATTTCCGCTCGCATCGCGGCAAGGTCCAGGTCGACTGGCAATATGCTGACCGACCAGTGGAGGGCTCGCATCGCGGCAGAGACATGTGTCACCTGGGCAAGGACGTCGACTTCATCGGGTCGAGCGTCGGCAGCCATGTCCTCGTGCAATACCAGCACGGATCGTGGGGAGTGCCTCATCGCGTCGGCGTCAGCGACTACCTGGCGCGCCGGGCATCGGCAATCCGCGGCTGAACCTGCCGCTCGAGGGCAGACTCCATGATTCGGCCGATCAGCGTTTCGTAGTTGATGCCTGCCAGCTTCGCCATGATCGGAAGGTCTGAATGCTCGGGATGCATGCCGGCCAGCGGATTGACTTCGATGAAGTGCACCTGACCGTGCTCGTCCTGACGCAGATCGATGCGACCAGCGTCGCGACAGCCGAGCGCGCGCCAGGCCCGCAAGGCGAGGGCTTCGACGCGACGCTTCAGCGTGCCTTTGGACAGCAGCTTGTACTCGACCAGCTGCTCGCAGTTTTCCTTGTTGTGATACGAGTAGACATCCGCATCCGCACCGTCCAGCAACTCGATCTCGAGTGTTCCAAGCGCCGTCGCTTTGTTGCCGCTGCCAATGATTCCGACGGTGAATTCGCGGCCGGGAAGAAAGCGTTCGACGAGTAGCGGCTGCCGATGCTCCGCGAGCAGCTTTCGGCACATCGTGCGGAGCTCGGCAACGTCATTGACTTTCGATTCAGCGCTGACGCCCTTGCCAGTGCCTTCCGCGATGGGTTTTACGAACAGCGGAAAGTCGAGCGCAACCTTGTTTGCGTCTGCCAACTTGTGAACGACGGCATAGTCGGGTGTCGCGACATTCGCCGCGCGCACCACGTCCTTGGTCATGCCCTTGTGCAGCGTGACTGCGCATACGAGCGTATCCGAGAACACGTAGGGAATCTCGTAGGCATCGAGCAAGGCCGGAACCTGGGCCTCGCGGCCTATGCCGTGCATGCCTTCGCAGATATTGAACACCAGGTCCCAGGTGTCGCCGGCGGCGAGCCGGCCGGTCAGCTGCCTGATGTTGCCGATGCGATCCACCTCGTAACCCAGGCCGCGCAGTGCGGACTCGATACTGTCTATGGTATCCGCGCGATCGAACTCGGCCGTTTCAATTTCACTGTAGCCGGCTTCCAGGTAAGCATCGCGCAGGTCGTAGGTCAGGCCTACGCGGAACGATGTGTTGCTCATGATTGCGCTCCCGGCACAACGGTCAGCGAATGGTCGGAGTCGGGATATCGGTAGACGCCGCCGTCGTAACTCCGCAACAGCAGGTCGTCGCCGTCATAACCCAGCGTGTAGTCCGGCGCGACAGGAATCTTGCCGCCGCCGTCTGGCGCGTCGACGACAAAGGTCGGTACCGCGTAGCCGGTGGTATGGCCGCGAAGGCCGCGAATGATCTCGACGCCTTTGGATACGGGCGTGCGAAAATGCGCGGATCCCGAGATCGGGTCGCACTGGTACAGGTAGTAAGGCTTCACGCGGTTGCGCAACAGCCCGTGCACCAGTGTCTTCATTGTCTCGACGTCGTCGTTCACGCCTTTCAGCAGCACGGTCTGACTGCCCAGCGGAATGCCGGCATCGGCCAGGCGGGCACAGGCTTCCGCAACTTCCGGCGTCAGTTCATCCGGATGCGTGAAATGCAGGCTCATCCACAGCGGGTGATAGCGCTTGAGAATCCGCGTCAAAGCAGGCGTGATACGCATAGGCTGAACGACCGGTTGCTTGCTGCCGATGCGAATGAATTCGACGTGGCGCATCTTGCGCAGCCGCTTCAGGATGTACTCGAGTCGATCGTCATCGAGGCTGAGCGGGTCGCCGCCGGAAATAAGCACGTCGCGAATAGCTTTGTTGCCGTCGATGTAGTCAAGCGCGAGCTCGATGTCGGACTTCTTGACGCTGCGTTCGCCGACCGAGCCGACCATGCGCGCACGCGTGCAGTAGCGGCAGTAGACCGAACAGAAGTTGGTGACCAGCAACAGCACGCGGTCCGGGTAGCGATGCACGAGGCCGGGAACGGGGCTGTGCGTGTCTTCGCCAAGCGGGTCGGCGTTCTCGCCGCGCGAGGTCTCGTATTCGCCGAGCACAGGCACGATCGTACGCCGAAGTCCCTGTGTCGGATCCTTCGGATCCAGCAGGCTCGCGTAGTAAGGCACGATGCCGAGCGGCAGCGCGCCGTTATGGCGCTTGATCGCCGAGAGCTCCTCGGGCGACAGCTCGATCATTCTCTCGAGGTCGGCCAGGGTGCGGATGCGATTGCGGTTCTGCCAACGCCAGTCATTCCATTCGTCGATGGCGGCGTCCGGATAGAAGCGGCGCTTGAATTCCGACGATCGTTCCGACACCTGGAACTTCGAGCGCTCGCGCTTCTGGCGAGTCTCGAGGAGACGGGTGGCTGACGTTACGTCGGTGGGTAGAGCGTTTTGAGAATAGGAGTGGGCGCGGGGCGCACCTCCTGGAGGTTCGTCCGTTGTGTCACGGGCGGTTTTCATCGTACGTCCTAATGCGCAGTTGGGCGACCTGCTGCTAAAAACCGGCCCGGCCCGTCGGGTCGTGCGGGCTTTTCGCCCGCCTATTTCGCGCGACTATATTCTCAGTTTGCTCAATGTCAACAAGTAAATTCGGTCGGCAGCCGTCCGTCTGCTCAAGGGCTCGACCGTGGGGCGTTAATCGGGCATTTTTGTGGTTGTTCATTCGGGGCTACCTGGAGGTGGTTCTGGTTCGCACCTGCCATTCTCCGGGATAGTCCCGAGTGAACAACCTGCAGAGAGATCACAACCAGGTACCGATCCAGATGTGATGGCGCGGTCCCTTGCCGGCCCGATGCGGCCGCACCACGTGCTCCCGCACGTCGAAGCCGGCTTGCCGAAGCCGCTTGCTGAAAGCGCGGTCGGGGCTCGAGGACCAGACCGCCAGCACGCCGCGCGAACGCAGCGCGGCGCGGGTGGCGCGCAGACCGGCGGGGCTGTAGAGCCAGTTGTTTTCCCGGCGGATCAGGGCTTCGGGGCCGTTGTCCACGTCCATCAGGATAGCGTCGAAACCCGCGGGCTCTTGCCGAATGACGTCGGCAACATCACCGACGACAACGCGGCTGCGCTTGTCATTCATTGGATTGCCGGCCGGCGCGCCGATCAAGGTGCGATTCCACGTCACCACTTCCGGCACGAGCTCCGCGGTGACTACCTCGGCCTCGGGGCCGACCGCCTTCAGGGCCGCTGCCAGGGTAAAGCCCATCCCGAGCCCACCGATCAGCAGCCGCGGTTTCGTGGTGTGGCCGAGCTTTGCGCAGGCGAGGTCGGCGAGGGCCTTTTCGGAGCCGTGCATGCGGCTGTTCATCAGGTCGCCGCGGCCGGGGATCTTGATCGAGAAGAGGTCGCCGGACTGATACAGTTGCATCTCCTTGTCGGTGTCAGGAATCAGGGCGGTGCCGAGCAGGATGCGGGGGAGCATGGGAAACACCTTAGCAGCAAAAACGTAGCAGATGGTTTCGTAACCAAAGGCAGGGAGACGTCATGACCGAATTCAGCCGCACCCGGCGCCGGATACTCGGGGCTGCCGGGGCCACCACACTCGCCGGCGTATTTGGCGGTACTATGCTCACGACATCGCGAGTTTCAGGAGCACAGTCCGTGGATACACTTCGCTGGGGTATTGTCGGGACAGGCGGCATCGCCAATTCGATGGCCGGCATGATCAAGATCGCGGACGCTGCCGAGATCGCCGCGGTATCAAGTCGCCGCATGGAAACAGCACGGGAGTTCGCGAACGATCATGACATACCGAACGCGTTCGATTCCTGGCAGGACATGATCGCCTCGGACGGCGTCGACGCGATCTATGTCGCGACGCCGACCAGCGTTCGCGAAGAAATCTGCATCGCTGCGGCGAAGGGCGGCAAACACGTACTGGGCGAGAAGCCGTTTGCCAGCCTGCCGTCGGTAAAGCGCATCACGCAGGCTTGCCGCGATAACGGTGTCGCATTCATGGATGGCACGCACTTCGTCCACCATCCGCGTACCGCCGACATCAAGCAGAACCGCGACGACAGGCTGGGCAACGTCTGGTCGGTCGCATCGGCGTTTCAATTCAATCTCGAGGACCGGGGGAATATCCGCTTCAACCCCGAGCTCGAACCGATGGGTGCCATCGGCGACGCCGGCTGGTACAACATGCGTGCCGCGGTCGAATACCTGCCGCCCGATGTTGTACTGGACACCGTGAGCGCCCACCTGCGGCGTGACCCCGAGACGGGGGCCGCGATTAGCGGCACAGGCGTGCTCGATTTCAGCGATGGCTCCACGTCAACCTGGAACTGCGGCTTCGACTCCGGCGGGGTGGTCATGGATCTCCGGATTACCGGCACCCGCGGTGTCATAAATATCGATGACTTTCTGAGCCAGAACCGCGACGGTTCCGCCGACTTCCTCTACCGCACCGGCGGCTGGGGTGGCAGCTCCGACGAGATCAGTATTCCCTCCGATAAGCCCGGCGCCGCATTGATGTTCGAGGACATGGCAGCCGCTGCTGCAGATCCATCGATTCGGGAGCAGTGGATGGCCGCCACCGAGCGTACCCAGGCATTGCTGGATTCGGTCTGGATTGCGTCGCTGCAAAACGAGAGAAACGACTAGTCGAGAGCGATTTGGCTGACGCGTCATCGGTATCTCGCCGGCCTCACCAGTCAGCGTGACCGCGAAGTCAGCCCGTTCATGCAGCGCGGGTGCGCTCAACCAGTCCCTGCGAACGCAGGTACTCATCGTAGGTGCCCGAGTAGTCGATGATCTTCTCCGGCGTCATCTCGATGATGCGCGTGGCGAGCGACGATACGAAATCCCGGTCGTGGCTGACGAAGATCAGCGTGCCGGGGTAGTTTTCGAGCGCAAGGTTCAGGGCCTCGATCGATTCCATGTCGAGGTGATTGGTCGGCTCGTCCATGACGATCACGTTCGGCTCCTGCAAAGCCAGCTTGCCGAACATCAGGCGACGTTGCTCGCCGCCCGAGACGACTTTCACCGATTTCTCACTGTCGTCTCTCGAGAACAACATGCGGCCGAGCGTGGCGCGCAGCAACTGCTCCGGCGAGCCGGTCGGCTGCCACTGCGTGATCCAGTCAAACAGGCTGATGTCGTGTTCAAACTCGTGCGCGTTGTCCTGGGCGAAATAGCCACGCTGCGAGTTCTCCGCCCACTTGACCTCGCCACTATCGAGCTCGAGTTCCTGCAGCAGGCAACGCAGCAGCGTCGTCTTGCCGATGCCGTTTTGACCCAGAATCGCGACGCGTGAACCCGCCTCGATGGTGAGGTCCAGGTTCTCGAAGAGCGGGCCGTCGTCAAAGCTCTTGGTCAGACCCGTCGCTTCGACGGCGAGGCGACGCAGTGGCTTCTCCTGCTCAAAACGAATGTAGGGGCTGACACGGCTTGACGGCTTGATGTCTTCGAGCTCGATTTTCTCCAGCTGCCTGGCGCGCGACGTGGCCTGCTTCGCTTTCGACGCATTGGCCGAAAAGCGACTGACGAATGCCTGCAGCTCGGCCATCTTGGCTTTCTTCTTGGCATTGTCCGCGTACATGCGCTCACGCACCTGCGTTGCCGCGGTCATGTACTCGTCGTAGTTGCCCGGGAAGAGCTGCAGCTTGCCGTAGTCGAGGTCGGCCATGTGCGTGCACACGCTATTCAGGAAGTGCCGATCATGCGAGATGATGACCATCGTCGACTTGCTGGTATCGAGGAAATCCTCCAGCCAGCGGATCGTGTTGATGTCGAGGTTGTTGGTGGGCTCGTCGAGCAGCAGCACGTCGGGGTCGGAGAACAAGCGCCTGTGCGAGCAGCACGCGGAGCTTCCAGCCCGGTGCGATGGCGCTCATGGGTCCCTGGTGCTGGCTGACCGGGATGCCGATGCCTTCCAGGAGCTCGCCGGCCCGGGATTCCGCGGAATAGCCGTCCATTTCCGCGAACTCGACTTCGAGATCGGCGACGAGAATGCCGTCTTCGTCACTCATCTCGGGCAGCGAGTAGATGCGATCACGCTCCTGCATCACTTCCCAGAACTTCTCGTAGCCCATCATCACGACGTCGAGCACGCGGTAGTCCTCGTACGCGAACTGGTCCTGCGAGAGCTGCCCGACGCGGGCATTGGGCTCGACGGACACGTTGCCAGCCGTGGGCTCCAGCTCGCCGGCGAGTATTTTCATCAGTGTCGATTTGCCGCAACCGTTCGCGCCGATCAGGCCATAGCGGTTGCCGTTGCCGAAGGTCGCGGAGACATTCTCGAACAGGGGTTTAGCGCCGAACTGAATCGACAGGTTATTTGCAGAGATCATGGGGTTGGGCCGGGTGGGGTGAATCAGCGGCAGGATGCTACCACGCTCGGCCCGCCCGTGGGGTCTCTGCTTGCACGCGGCGTACCCGGATGTTGGCTTCCGGCTGATGATCAGGATCCGGTCACACACACAGGCACCGATTTGTGCGAGAATCCGGCAACAAAAGAACAACAACAACAAAGACTTGGCCATACCACTGGGGGATTAATGTCACTCATTCAAGAGCTCAAACGCCGCAACGTCATCCGCGTTGCCATCGCCTATTCGGTCATCGGCTGGGTCCTGGCCCAGGTGGCCGAGTTCGCGTTTGAGAATTTCGGTGCGCCGGACTGGGTGCTGAAGAGCGTCATCGTCATCCTGCTGCTCGGGCTGCCCATTGCCATCGTGTTTGCGTGGGCTTTCGAGATGACGCCCGAGGGCATCAAGCGCGAGAAGGAAGTCGATCGCAGTGAGTCCATTACGTCGCAGACCGGCAAGAAACTGGACCGCGTCATCATCGCCATCCTGGTCGTGGCACTGGCGTGGTTTGCCTGGGACAAGTTCGGTGGCCCGGCGGAGTCGACGCCGACGACGGCTTCGTCCCCGGTCTCGGACAAGTCGGTGGCGGTCCTGCCGTTTGTCGCCATGAGCAGTGGCCCGGATGACGAATTTTTTGCCGATGGCATGACCGAGGAAATTCTCAACTCGCTGGCGCAGCTGCCCGAACTGCTGGTCACGGCCCGCACCTCGGCGTTCTCGTTCAAGGGCAAGGACATACCGATACAGCAGATCGCCGAGACGCTGGGGGTCCAGCACGTTGTTGAAGGCTCGGTGCGCCGCTCCGGCGATCGCCTGCGCGTCACGGCGCAGCTGATTCGTGCCAACGACGGCTTTCACCTCTGGTCGGAGACCTTCGACAGTACCTCTGAAGACATGATCGAAGTGCAGGAGGACATCGCCGAAGAGATTGCCGTTGCGCTGGAAGTGGTACTCGATGAAAACAAGCGCAACGCCATGCGGCTGGCCGGCCTGCGGGACATCGAGGCGTTTACCCTGTATCAGAAGGGGCGAGACCTGTTTGAGCGGGCCCATGGTGAGATTAACCAGATCGAAGGACTGCGACAGGCGAATGTCTATTTTGAGCAGGTCATCGAGCTCGTGCCGGGATACTGGCTGGTCTATACGGACCATTCCGACCTGTACACGCATTTGCTCAACAACAGCGTTGCCGGCACCCCGCGAGAAGGGATAACGGAAGAGATACTCGCCGACGCGTATGCAACAGCCATTGCCGACCTGGAAGCCGCGGCTCGGTTTGCGCCAACAACGCGGCTACGTTCTATTGCCGAACTCGATCTCGCGTTTCTAAGCGGTAACTGGCGCGGATTATCGGGTCGCGTGGAAAGAGCACTGGCGGAGCCGGGATGCATTGAAGGGAACTGGACCCCGTCCGTCGTGAACATCGTCGGCGCTGCCGGCGACTATGTTGAGCTCGCCAACTCCATCCTCGCCTGCGATCCGCTGCGGTCGTTGTCCTGGTTCAATCTCTCCAGGGCCAAGCTGTGGGCAGGCGACACGGAAGAAGCGCTAAGCATCGCTCGCGAGGGTGCGGACGTGGCGACCGGTTCGTGGTTGACCATGACGTTGGTGCAAGCACTGGTCAGTAACGGTTTGCACGATGAAGCGCTGCAGGTGATCGAGAGTGAGATTCGTGGTGACGTTCTGGCACGCATGTTGGCGATACTGGTCGCTGCGCACGACGGTGACAAGGAACGATCGGATCGACTCCTCACCGAATACGACGAAGCGAATGCTTACGGTTTCTTTGACATTCTCGTCTACGCCTGGGGCGGTAGACGAGAGGAGGCCAACCGCAGAGCGGCGGAGATCGATGAGCATTTCTTCGGCCCGATAGTATTGTGGCAGATCGCCAACTGGTGCCAGTGCGGGTCACCCTGGGACCCTGAGGCAGCACCGAAATTTGCGGCGAAAATCAAGGAAGCGAACATAGCCTGGCCGCCCACGGCGCCGCTGAATTTTCCGCTGAAGGATTGGTAGGGAAAACTCAGGGAAGAGAAGAACCATGCCACGTTTGTATTCTCGTCTCCTATTCATAACCACGCTCGCCATGTGCCTGGGCCTTGGTGTTGGCTGTGCGAGTACCACCGAAACGAACTCAGATGGCCGACTGTTCCGCCCATCCGCAGATCCGCTTGCCGATGTGCAGCAGGCACTCGGTCGTGCTGACGATGGCGACCGCCTCGCGCTGGTCGTGCTCGGCGCGAACTGGTGCCACGACTCACGCGCATTGGCATCGCGGCTGCGCAGCTCGCCGCTGGCGGAGGTGATTCAACAACACTACGAACTGGTGTTCGTTGACGTAGGTTTTTACGAGAAGGGCAGGGACGTGGTGCAGCAATTCGGTGCACCCCACTACTATGCGACGCCAACGGTGCTCATCATCAATCCGACGAGCGGGCGGTTAGTCAATGACGAGGACCGCCACATCTGGGGCAATGCCTACAACATCGATATGGCGTCTTCTGTTCGGTACTTTGAAAAGTGGGCGATGAGCGACCCAGTCGCAGACTCCGTGGTGGATTCCGCCGAACTGCGGCGACTCTATACGGAGATAGACCAGTTTGAACAGCAACTGGCGGAGCGGGTGGCGGCCGGCTACGCGGTGGTGGGCCCGATGCTGGAGGCCTACAAGGACGGCAACAAGCCAGCGGCATTCGATGCGAGTTGGGATGAGTTGCGGGACTTCAGGATGGCCATCCCGGGTGCTATTCGTGAACTTTGGGATGAGGCGCAACGACGCGCGTCGGCGGGGGAAACGGATATTCAGCTGGTGTTGCCAGAGTATCCCTTGTTGTCGTGGGAGACGGAGTAGACCCTTGATTAACGAAGTATCGGCAAAGACGATCGGTTGCCCTTACTGCGGCGAGCACATCGACATTCATGTTGATGGCTCATTGCCTGAGCAGGAATACGTGGAGGACTGCCAGGTTTGTTGTCGACCGATAGAGCTGAGCGTGACGGTTGATATGGATGGTGATGCTGTAGTGATTGCCAGGGGGGAGAACGAGTAGGGGACTGAAAATCCGCGTGTCGGTGGTTC
>CAVOSO010000010.1:0-355000 GCA_963698895.1 uncultured Gammaproteobacteria bacterium
AATCTTTTCAAGGTGTTAACCGGTCACATGGTTTACACCTTATTCCGGACACATGGTTAACACTTTGTCCGGCATGAACGGATTGGGGCCGGGTTCCACCCGGCCCCTTTCATTATCGAAGTATCCCAGATCATAGTCCAGGAAGCTGACCAGCCAGATCTGGTCGTCGACCTCTCTGACGCCCACGGTTTGGCCAGCGAACGCGGTCGAGAGGTTGATCTTGCGTCGGCCGATGCAGATGCGACCGCAGCGGGTGACGCGGATGGCGCGATCGTGGAACGGGTAGTCGGGCTCGTCCTGGCGGCTCGTAGACGCGCGCTGACGGTGTATACAGATCGCCGGGGTAGGCGCCGCCGAGCGCCTGGTGTGGTCGCTCGTTGTTGTAAACCCCGATGAAGTCATCGAAGCGTTCCTGCTGCTGCAGGAAGTTGAAGGCAGCGGGCTTGGTGGCCTCCTTCTTGAGCGTCAGGTGCATGCGCTCGTGGCGGCCGTTCTGCTGCGGATGGCCGGGCTTGATGCGCTGCAGGCTGATGCCTAGGCGCAGCCACCAGACCGACGAGCCGGGTGAGGCCGAACAGCGCATTGCCGGAGGCGAACGGCACGCCGTTGTCGGTGCGGATCGCGCTGGGCAGGCCGAAGTCCTTGAACGCGCTTTCAAAAACGGTGAAGGCGAAGTCGGCCTTGGTGGACTTCACGCCTTCGCAGGCGATCAGGTAGCGGGAGCGGTAGTCGGTGATCGTGAGCGGGTAGCAGTACTGCTTGTTGCCGAGCATGAACTCGCCCTTGTAGTCGGCGCACCAGAGCTCGTTGGGCTGGTGTGCCGCGACCAGCGGCGTTCCTCAGCCTTGTAGCGACGGCGCTTCTTGCGCTTGACCAGGCCGTGGCGGTCGAGCACGGCGTGGATGGTGCTGACGGCCGGTGGCTTGGATCATCGGGAACTGCGGATCAGCTTGTCGCGGATCTTGCGGCGCACCCCAGGTGGGGTGCTCCTTCTTGATCCCGAGGATCGTACGCTCGACCTGGTAGGGCAGCCGGTTGGCCTGTCGGTACGGCGCCCGGCTGCGGTCGTTCAGGCCCTCGCAGGCCGCAGTCCTTGTAGCGGTTGAAGATCTTGTAGCCGGTGACCCGGGAGATGCCGAACTCGCGGCACAGCGGCGCCATCTTCTCGCCCTCGAGGAGCCTGGCTATGAAACGTGAGTCGTTCATCCATCGGTTTACACTCTTTCCAGGGCATCTGGGCTCTCCCCCAAATGCCGTTATGTGTAAACCATGTGTCCGGAACAATCTGTAAGCTATGTGTCGATAACTCACAAATGGTTACGTCATTTTCGCTAGTCGGCGAATAGTCGCGGTGCCCATCTGGTGCCCAAGCGGTGCCCATTCTTGATCTTGGTGTGGGGCAAGTTCTGACCCGTTCTTTGCGCCCAGGCTGAGCGGCTGCTTTTTCCAAGACTTGCCGTTCAAACGTCTGCTTTAGGGAAATGGAAAAGGGCGGGAATCGGCCAAGAGCGGTCGCCCCGTCGCCTGTTTCGAATGTCCGCTATCGGTGGATGGAGTGCGTGAATTGATCAGCGCTTGGCCGACTGTACGAACCTCTCGACCTCGTCCTGAGTCGGTGGGGAACAGCCCGCCCGCGACACATTGATCGCAGCTGCGGCACATGCGAAATCGACCGCGTCGCCCAGAATGTCGTAATCGACATCCCGATAAGGTCCTTTTATCGCATCGGAACGGCACAACGATGCTAGAAACGCGGAATGGAACGTGTCTCCTGCACCGACGGTATCTTCGATTTTCGCAACCGGGTATGCGCATTTTTCGATCACGCTTTTCCCCTGTATAGAGCAAAGCACCACCGGTTCCCTCGGTTAGTACAAGCATCCCCTGCCCCATCTCTTCGTAAGCACGAGCCGCAGCTTCGTGCGGACTGGCAGCAAGCTCAAATGGTTCGAGGTCCTCGTCGCTGGCCTTTACGATGTCGGCCAGCGGTAACAACGAGCGTACGCCGTCAAGATAGGCGCGAGTATCGAGGCTCGCTCGCAAACGGATATTGATGTCCATGCTGATAGTCACGCCGCTATCCCGCATCAATTTGAAAAGCCTGCGAATCTTAGGCAGTTGGCTTGGCGTAATCGCGAGAGAACCTGTGTGGAGCACGCTGAGCTCGTCCGGAAGCTTGGCCCTGATCTCCTCGAATGACGTGTCCTTGTCCGCAATGCCCTCCCGATACAATCGATACGCCGGCAGCCCGTCATCATCGATCGTGACGAGCGCCAGCGACGTCGGCCACAGCGAGCGCCGCTCGATCGGGGTTGCTACACCTTCGCGTTGCAGCGCATCGTGCAACTGGTCACCAAAGGTGTCATCAGAAAACGGGGAGAGGTAGCTGACATCGATGCCCTGCCGCGCCAGTCCGATTGCGACATTGAAAGGCGACCCGCCAAGATGCGGTCGATACGCGCCATCGTCACCAACAATCAGATCGATCAGCGCTTCGCCAAGAACTGCAACGGTCATCGCAACATCTTCCCGGTCATGCGGTGGCTGAACGACGATCGTGCAGCTCGGCCTCGATCTGCGTCAACGTATTGCGGTCGATTCGGTACAAGTACATGAGCAAGCCAGCCGCGACGAAGAAGATTGCCGGCAAGACATTGAACATCAGCCGTATGCCTGTAATCGCAGTGTCCGTCTGTACCTCGTTCGCAACGAACCCGAACCAGGCCAGCATGAACCCTGGCAACGCCCCGCCGACCGCCGACCCGAACTTCAGCGAAAACATTGACGCCGATACGGTCAGTCCTGCCGTGTTCTTGCCCGTCTTCCATTCACCGTACTCCGCGCAATCGGTGTACATGGAGAACAGCAGGGTAATGATCACGCCGAATGTAAAGATACCAAGGCTGTGAACGATGACAATCAAAGCATACTGATCCGGCGGGATCGTGAAACAGATCCCCAGCAAGACCGCGTGCAGCAGGTTCATGCAGAGAACCAGGTGATGTTTCTCAAAACGGGCCGCAAGCATCGGCGTCATCAAGGCGCCAATCAATTGCCCGATAAGGCCGCAGGATGTCAGCAACGCGGTCTTGTCGAAGATCAGGAAGATACTTTCGCCACCATCCTGCAGGTAGTACTTCAGGTAAAAAACAATCGACGCAAATCGTGCAACCAGCCCGACAACGACCAGGATGCCGGTCGCCACCAGCACGATCCACGATATGTTCTGCAGTAGCGCTGAGAAGTCTTCACCGATAGTGGAGTCGTGATGCGTTGGCCGAACGCGTTCACGAGTGCTTGCAAAGGTTATCCAGAAAATCATGACTGACAGAACGGCGAAGAGGATAATCGTCAGGCGAAAGCCAAGTACTTCGTCGCCGCCGCCAAGCAAGCCCACCAGTGGCGTCGCGAACGCGCCGACACACAAGGTGCCAAGCGACGCGAAAACGAATCGGAACTGCGTTGCCTTGGTGCGCTCCTCCGCAACCGGAGAGATCACGGCCAGCAGCGCCGAGTAAGGCACGTTGATCGCCGTGTACGCCAGCATGACGAGCGTGTATGTGACGTAGGCGTAGATGAGTTTGCCAATATCCGATAGCTCTGGTCCGAGGAACAACAGGTAACCCAGTAACGCATAGGGTACGGCGACGAACAGCAGGTACGGCCGGTACTTACCCCAACGCGAGTCGGTGCGGTCCGCAATCAGACCCATCGCAGGGTCGCTGACGGCATCGACGATTTTCGTGACCAACAGCATGGTCGCGGCTGCGGCGGGCGAGATGCCGAAGACATCGGTGTAGTAGTACAGCAGGAACAGCCCGAAAAACCCCATGTAGAAGTTCGAGGCCATATCGCCCAGGCCATAGCCCACTTTTTCCTTGAATGTGAGTGGCGCCGTGTCGTTCTTGTTGTTCATTCGTCCCCCGGTTTGCGCTCAGCTGGCGCCGCGTCTCATGCGTGTGTTTTCTCACAAATGTCGAACAGTCGCTCTTCCCCCGACACCCCGTACGACTATCGTCGCACGCCTCAGGCTGAGGTCGACACAAAGTTCCGCGTATTCGTCTCTGAGGTCCCATCTCATTCTGAGCTGGCCGCGCGGACACTCAGGCAATGAAAATGTCCCGCGAAATGCCGGTAAGGCGTTTCGCAGTCGTATCAGCTCCATCAGTCGCTGCACGACCGGGCGTTCCAGCGCGGCGCAAACTTCGTCCGGCGTGTAGTAGTGCCGATTAATATCCCGTCCAACCCCGGTTTTTTCGACGAGGTCGAGATCATTCTCGCCAGCCAGCAGGCCGACATAGTAAATCTGCGGAGTACCCGGTGCGAAAAACTGGATTGCGCGAGCGATCAGGTAGTCGCTGTCGTCGCAGCCAAGCGCATCGTAGTAGGTTGAATTCACCTGGTAGATATCGAGATTCGATGCGGCATGGCCGCTCGCGCGCCGGCTAGCATCGCCTGTCTTGCCGTGAATCGTCTCGACAAGATCGTCCACCTGGTCATCCGACAAAAGTCCTTCCAGGTCACCCTGCCTTGCGACGTCGACGATGCCAATGCCGTCATGGGTGTCGAGTACCGTCACGCAGTTTTGCGGCGATATTTCAAGCCAGCATTTCAGCGCCTCCGCATCGGAGGTATACAGAGTGTGCAAGACCAGCGGCGGCAACGCGAAGTCATAGACCCGCCCCACTCGCGATGCGATGGCGATCTGCGTCTGGTAGTGAGAGTGAATTTCGACAAGGGTCTCGATGCCGAGCGTACCTGCCTGCTCCGACAGGGCGCCGATAAACTCGAAGGTCTGCGGTAGCATGAAACACTGGGTACCGCGTCTCTTTATGGCATACCCCGCTGCATCGAGCCGGATTTCACGTATTCCGGCCTTCGCGAACCGGTCGAGTATCGAGTTGAGGTAGGCACGACCGGCCGGCACCTCTACATTGATGTCCAGCTGCTTCGGGCTGAACGTCGTCCAGAAATCGAAGCTGGAACCATCGTCGAGCGTGATCTTCGTAAAAGGCTGGCCGGGACGTGGCCGGTAGATGTGACTGACTTCGTCAGCAATTACCGATTCTGGTTCGTTGCGGGGGAAGACATCACTTTTCCGCAGGAACAGGTCCCAGTAAGGCGACGCACTGCCTTGGGCCTGAACGTCCTGAAACTGCGGCGAATCAGAAGACACATGGTTGACGATCAGGTCGGCCATCACCGAGTACTCGTCAGTCAACGCGGCGACGTCTTCCCAATCCCCCAACCTCGGATCGACACGGGTATGATCGACCGGGTCAAACCCTGCGTCTTCGCCATCGACCGGGTCGAAAAACGGCAGAATGTGAACGCCGCCGAACAGATCTTTGAGTTCAGTCCTGAGCAGCGATCGCAGTCCGCGAAGGTCGCCACTGAGCCTGTCGGCATAAGCAATTAGCTGAACTGCGCTGTGCATGCATTATCTCGGGGTTCAGGACCCGCGGTGATCCCGCCGATCCCCAGAGCTGATAGTAAAGAGCGGCACAGGTTGTCTGGTTACCTGTGCCGCTCCCTGGCAGGCATTTTCAATCTTGAGATTTTGCCTGCTTCGCTACCTCGCTAACAACGATCAGAAGAAGTCGTACCGCAGGGAGACTGACGTGGTACGGCCATTGATCGAACGGAGTCGCACAATGTCTCCGCTGGACGCCGAGCCTTCCTCGCCTTCAGTGAACCCGTCTTCGTCGAACAGGTTGTTCGCATTCAAGCTGACGCTGAAGTTATCGTTGACATACCAGTTCGCGAACATATTCGTGACGACATAGCTGTCGAACTTCAGATCGTTGCTGTCTTGAACGAAGACCTCATCGGTGCCGACGAAGTTGAGGCCAGCCTCCCAGTTGTCGGTCGTGTAGGACGGTGTGATATTGAAAATGTAGTCCGCCTGGCGTCGGGGTGTGTTCCCTATGTTGTCGCCGCTCGCCGTGTCCACAATCTCGGCATCAGTCAGCGTCAAACTCCCGCGTATCCCGAAGCCGTTACCGAAGTCGTAGTCGCCCTCGAACTCAATGCCGGACGACTCGTATGCGTTCTGGAGAAATTCTTGTGTTGTCACCTCGAATGCTTTTTCCTCATCCGTCTGGGCATCGAAGTAGGTTACGTACAGGGAACCATCAGCGAACTGCCACTTCAGTCCGATCTCCGCCTGCTTGATCTCCGCAAAGCCCGCGCCATTGTCCATGGTGCCGTCGGCGTTGAGATTGCCGGTCACTCGATCGGGGGCTGCGAGGCCGCCGCCTTCAGAAAAGTTGGCAAACAAAGCCAACTCATCGGTCAGCGCGTAGTTGGCGCCGATTGACCAGGAATCGAAGTCCTGATCATAGTTCATGGAGCTGGTCGAACCGATCGTCGGGACGGCCTGCTCATTGGCGCCAACCTGGCCATCGCCGTCAACATCGAGCTGCGTAAGAACGGTGCTCTCGGCAAAGATCCCGCTGACTTCATAGTCGTTCTGGCGGAAGCTGGCATCCCATCCAAGACGATCGCCGATCGTACCGCTCAGTGCGATATAGGGCGCCATAGCCTCGACTTCGTAGTCATAAAGACGCGTGCAACAGTTTCCAAACGCCGGGTTACCGTAAAGCACGCCGCCAACCGAGTCGCCGGAATCAAAGGGCGTCCGGCTTCCGTCCAGCCGCACGTAGTACTCGTTGAAGTTCCACACCGTGGTGACGTTCTGGTTCGCAAGAGACAGGCCTACAATCGCGGTCACCTGATCAAAATCGGCATTCAACTTCAATTCCGTGAAGCTGTTGTCCATATCGTCGAGCTTGGTATTGAAGTAGACGATGTTCGCAGACGGGCCGGCCGTCGCGTCATCGAATGCGCTTGCCGTGAACGGTGACGCAAAATTACCTTCGATAGCGGCCGTCCTGTGACGGAAGCCGACGTTGAGGATATCCGTGAGGTCGTAATCGGCAACTATCGCGAGCGATGTCATCTCGGCCTCGAAGCCTTCGTCATCGCAGGAAACGACGTTGTTTTGCCTGGGCGCACAGTCTTTTGTGCCGGTCAGGAGCGTGCCACTGCCGAAGTCGACGCCGAACTCGCTGAAGTCGCTGCCGTTGTACTGAGCCGGGAACGGCAGATAAGTGGGGACCGTGTCGTCAAGGCGCTTGAAGTGAAATTTCAGCGACCCCTTGTCGAAGGTACGAGCAAGAGTGGCCTTGACTTGATATCCCTCTTCAAGATCAGACGCCGCGTCGCGTGGTCCCTTCGCCGGAACGCAGGAAACCGCCGACATGGTAGGTCCATTCATTTGCAAGGGCGCCACCGTATTCGGCATCCAGTCGCATCGAATCGTAATCCAGGCCGCCCGTTATGCCGAGCGAACCGCCCTCCTGCGAGCCGTCCTTGGAAATGAAGTTGACAATACCGCCAGGGGCGTTAAAGGCCTGGGTCATCGCAGTGCCGCCTCGAATCGACTGCACGGTAGATAAGGTAGTGTCGACGCGGACGAAGGAATCAGCCGTTGCGAATGCGACGTCGCCGATCAGGAGTGCCGGGAATCCGTCTTCCTGGAACGACAGGTAGCGCGCGCCGCCCGAGCTGATCGGCATGCCGCGTACCTTGATATTGGCGTTGGCATCACCCGAGGACGATTCCGCCTGGATGCCGGGCACGTTGCGCAGGACTTCCGCCGTCGAGCGCGGCGCATAATCCATCATATCGTCACCGGACATTGCCGTAACCGACGCCGACGATTCAAATTTCGTCGTCGGTCGAGCAACACCAGTAACCATGATCTCTTCGATCACCTCCTCCTGCTCCTGTGCGAGCGCGCTATTCGCCGAAAGTGTGAATATTGTTGCCATTGCGGCGATTACGAATACCGCCTTGCGTATTACGGGATTTCATTTCTCTTGCCCCCCTCGGACTGTAAGAATTGCATGTGTAGGGATGTTGGATGACACTAAAACTAGGAGATCGTGCAATCGATTGCAAGACATCCGGAGCGCAATCGATTGCGTTTTTAGTAACTTATTGTTATTCTTCGATTTATGATTGCAGCACCGCAGCGAAAAAATTAGCAGATGGATGGGTAGTTGCGCAATTCCGGACGGCCAATGACGAAAAAAACACACAAGAAAGTCACCAATCTGCAAGAACTCGCCGACCTCGCCGGCGTGTCCCGGGCCACCGCGTCCCGAGCGTTAAATGACAACCCGGTCATCAGCAGTAAGACACGTAAGAAACTGCAGTCGCTGGCCGCAGAACACGGCTATTCGATTAATGAAAAAGCCAGGGATTTCAGGCTGAAGCGAACCAGCGTTATATCGGTCGTCTTTATGCTCGATGTCAAGTCGCATCAGCATATGTCGGACCCGTTTTTTCTGGATATGCTGGGTGGAATTGCTGATGCGTTAGCGGAGCACAATTACGATCTGCTGCTGGCCCATGCGCCCATCGAAAACGTCGCTGAACTTGGCAGTAGCCGCATCATGAAACAATCCGACGGAACGATTTTTGTCGGTCAGGGCGAGCAACACGATGCGCTTAATACACTGGCGGGGCGCGATACGCACATGGTGGTTTGGGGCTACCCGGTGGAGGACAAACACTATGTCGTGGTTGGCGGCGACAACATCGGCGGTGGTTTTAAGGCGACGCGTCACCTGCTTGAGACCGGCCGCCGAAAAATCGCGTTTTTCGGAAACACCAACAATCCTGAAAACGCGGCGCGGCACGACGGATACATCAGGGCGTTGACTGAGGTCGGCATCGAGCCAGACCCGCAGCTGAAAATCGACATGCCGTTCGAGATGAACCGCGCCAGAGAGGTCATTATCGATTTGCTCGAATCAAAGGTCGAACTGGACTCTGTGCTTTGTGTCTCCGATGTTATTGCGCTGGCCACTCTATCGACGTTGCAGGAACTCGGTTTCCGGGTTCCGAAAGATATCGCCATTGTTGGCTACGACGACATCAGCCTGGCCGCATACAGCAGTCCGCCGCTTACAACCGTCCGCCAGAACATTCGTCATGCGGGACGCATACTCGTTGAATCTTTATTGGGACTGATCAGGGGCGAAGACGTGCCAGATGCCATGCTAACCAGTGATCTTGTGATCCGAAAGAGCACTGACGTATCGTGAATTCCGCGCCGACTACAATACTTAACTTGTGAGCCTAAAACTGCGCAGACTCAGAAAGCCTATAGGACTCAGTTTTTTACTTTCAGGTGATCTAACAAACTGAAATCGCCGGTCACAGGATCGCGGAAATCAACCGGTTATTGTAGCGCCAATCTCAGCGACTCCGATTGGGGAGCTGACAGCGCACCCCGTCCACGAATAGCGGACATTCAAGCGAACTATTCTGACTGTCGGCTCCGGGTCATCGGCGGAAATTGTAGCGCAATTCTCCTAGCCGGCCGCTATGCGTAGTGAAGCGGTCGTTCATTTCTTTGCCTGGCGAACTTGTGGGGTGCGAATTACTAGTTACGCCGCGATCGGAAGCTGATAGAGGCCGCGGCAGTATTGTTTCCAGCGATAGTCATCAAGGGAAGCGATTACTCGGGTCGTGCCATCGAGCACAGACCCGGGAAGGCCGCCACTGATACCCTGATGCGCTCGATCTTGGTTGTAGTAGTCCTGGAAACAGGAGAGTTTTCTTTCCAGATCCCGCGCATTCCAAAATGGCACGTGATCGAGGTACTCGCAGCGAACTGTCCCTATCAGGCGCTCGACGAACGGATGTGACATTGGCACATATGGAACGGTCTTGATTTCTTCGATCTCAAGGATGCGAAGATTAGCCTTCCAACGGTGGAACTCGAATAGAGGATCATTATCGGAACTCAGGTTGCTGGGCAGCGCTGCGCCGCTGATAATTCGGCCGAACATTCGACAGGCGGCTGGCCCAGCGACAGTTCCCTTGTGGACGGCAAAACCGATGATGCGTCTCGAGTAGTGATCCATGACAACCATCACCCAGTGGGTATTCAGGATGAGGGACTCACACCGAAACAGGTCGACGCTCCAGAGACTGTCCTTGCTGTGCCCGAGGAAGTTCAGCCAGGATGGACCACCCGAGCCAGGATCGGGTCGAAAGTGCTTGTTTAGCACGCGTCGCACGGTGTCCTTGTCGAGGCGGATGCCAAACGTCAAGGACAACTGATCGGCAATTCGCTGGTAGCCGAAGTGCGGATTTCTGCGCTTCGTTTCAACAATGGCCAAGACGAGTTCCGGCGACGGTCCTTTCGGCCCCGGTTTCCCAGATTTCCTCTTCGGCGAGTACAGTTCGCTGTACTTGCGCTTCACGAGTAATCGATGGAAGCGCAGGATCGTCGCAGGCTTCAGAACGACGGCGCAACGGAGCAGACGAGCGGGGCGCAAGAATCCCGCACACAATCCGGCAACGATTCGGTCAACTGGACGCAGATCAGGCGCCCGCTGCCGGGGTCGCTTGAGGACCATGAGCTGATGTCTCAGGAGCACGGATTCGGCAATCACCGAACGAATGCCACCGGGCCGCATCAGGCGGCTGGCAGTAACCAGCAGGTGGACGAGAAGAATAAGAACATCGCGCATGGCGTCCAAATCGTAGCCGATTCGGTGAGTTTGACAAGCTTACGAAAGCCGCGAGATTCTGCGATGAATAGGAATCCGCACCCCACAGGCTTCTTTGCTTCGGGAAACTCGATGCGATGCGCGGCCTGCTCGCGCCAAAGTCGCAGCGTCGAAGACGCCCGAAAGTGAAGGTGCTCAATAAGTCCGCTGCCAGCCAGGTCATACAGTAGGCCCGGTACATTGCATGCACCTGGGCGACCTGTTTGCGAACAGACGCGCTACTTTTGCTTCCAGGCACCACCTTCGCGGTAGTACCAGCCCTTATCGGCTTTCGCGACCCAGCGCTCGGCAAACGTCCGCCGAATGCTGTCCTGCCATTCCGGGTGGTTGTTGAGCCGGGCGATCTCGGCGTACAACGCATTCCAGTCGTTGTTTTGCGCAGCAACCAGCTGCACGACGGTATTGCGGTCTTTCAGAGGCACGAGGTTGCGGTCGCGAATTTCCAGCAAGCCGGAGTCGGTCAGGCCGATTGCGCCGGAGTCGAGGTACGCGCGCAGCGCGGGAAAGCGTGCGGCCAGCGAGTTCTCGAGAGCGGCTTTCTCGGCCGATGGTTTGTCGAAGTCGACCGGTTCTTGCGCGTTGGCCTCGCCGATCAGAAATTGGCCGAAACCGCTCGCTACCGCATAGACGAAGTTCGAACGGTCGCTATCGACGGGTTGCAGCCCGGTCGTCGGTTCGGCCGACTCTTCGCCGCGCACCTTGTCGATGATGCGATCCGCGGCCTCGACTGCGGCGGCTTCCGGAAAGTACACGTTGATCGTGACGCAGGCCACGACAAACACCGTTATTAACACCGACAGACTGATGGCTATCTTGCGCATGGCTGACAATCTCCTTTAAAGCGACACTGGCGCTGACGTCAGTTGACGATCGGCGCACTGCTGCGGGTAATCGCGGCAAGCTGCTGCACCAGTCTGGGCCAGCTCACTGTCTCGCGAAACCCCACGACATCGATCCTGGGCACGCCCCGGCCCTTGACGATGTAATAACCGGTTCCCTGCGGGCCTGACTTCGCCGGCCCGACCCCGCTCATTGTACAAACGTTGTCGCGGAGGCGGCAGCGCAGGCCGATACGATCATAGGCGAAAACCTCGAAGAACCGGAAAAAACCGGTCGACAGTGCCGCCGTGGCTCCGCCACCACCCACACTGGCCAGGTTCTCTACGGCGCGCTGACTGATGCGGTGCTGTGAGCGATCGTCGGGTGGTGTATAGAATCTCATGTCCATGGCCACCGGGCGCCAGTTTACGAGGGTCAAGCCTGTCACGTCGCCGCTTAACCGCCCCTGAATGTAACCGAAAGAAAACGTCTCGGTGACTGGCTGCAGGTCGAGGTCACGAAACGCCAGGTCGGCATTAAGCCGTGGCACGCGCCCGAACGGCTGCTCGATGCGCAGGTTCGACACCGTCATCGTGCCGTCGAAAAACCGCGCACTCAGGTCACCGCCGACCGTGACCGTATTCTCAGAGAGCTGCAGCAACGGCAGGCGTCCCGACAGCGTGCCCGAGAACGCGGGCCAACCCAGGGCACCGGTGAGCTGACCGAGTTGCACAGGCTCGAGTTCGGCGTCGAGGCGGCCGGTGGCATCGTCGCTCCCGAAGTTGTGCAGGGCCAACTGGTTGATCCGCAATGCACCGCCCATGGTGGGCAGTCGCAAGGGCTGCAGCAGCTCTATGTCGCTGTTTCCGAGTTGCAGCAGCACGTCGCCGCCGCCGACAATCAGGCCGTACGCCGTGCCGCTTTCCCAGGACATCCGGCTTGTGCCCGGCGTTCCCACCTGATCCGCACGCCAGTCGACGACGCCGTTGAGGCCGTAGACCGCGAATCGACCGCCCTGATCATCCAGGATGACATTATCGAGTTCGAGGAGAGCGGCGCCTAGTTCGTTGTCGGCGATCTGGACGGTGCCGGAAATGCGGCCATCGGTGTCCAGTGCACCGAGGATCGTGCCCGCCAGTTGCACCTGCACAAGACTCGTGTAGAGAGTGGCCACCGACGAGTCGCGCAGCGTCACGTCTGCCGACATACTGGCCGGCGCGTCCGGCTCCTCCGGGAAGACCAGCCTCGCCGAGCCGCCGGCATCCAGCAAGCTTGCCTGGCGCAGCTCGAACCGGCCAACCTCGAATACGGTGAAGTCGGTCGTGCGTACGTCACCGGCCCGAAGGTGAAGTGCGTGTTCGGAGAAGTTGCCGTACACGGGCTCGATATAGGCTTCACCCTGCCTGGTGTCAATGGCGAGGTCGAAGGAGGTCGAGTCCGGATGCACAGCAATATCGACTTCGAGCCGGCCCGTGATATCGGCGGCAGCGACCGTGCCAGCGTCGTTGGCCAGCGAGGCACCGTCGAGGTCCGCCGTAGCCTTAACGCGCAGCGGCCCGTCGGCCGGCGCCCTGAGCCAGCCATCAAGATCCGTTTGCCCACTGCCGGAATAACCGGCCACAGCATCGGTAAACTCGGCGGCCAGCTGCAGGAGTCCGTCGAGTTTAAGCGCCCTGCCCGAATAATCGGCCTCGATACCGCTGTCGCTGGCGAGAATACTGAATCGCATGCGGCTACCGGCAATGGCGACATTGTGCAGCTCGATCTTCGTGTCCCCGGTCGGCTGGTCCCAGGAAAAGGTGCCCGGCATGCTCTGCCGCCCAACGCCGGGGATCGTCGCTGTAAAGGTCGCGTCGTTGCACGCTGCACCGCGTGTCGTAAGAACAATGTCAATGCACGCCACCTGGACATCGTCGAAGCTCTGACCGGAATCCCGCAGCGTGATGCGGGCCATGCGAACCTCACCGAGCACGCCGGTCGCCGTCAGCTCGAACCGGGACTCAAATCCTGCAATCGTCCAGCTATCGGAGGTGACCGTACCGGCACGGCCCTCGAGGACCACCTCCTCGGCAGCCTCAATGCACGGCACCAACGCCATGCAGCACAGAACAATAAACAGAGCCCGCAACATGGCTGCTACTTTAGCAACCTCCGGTGAGGTAAGGGGATCAGAGTGCATTTCTCGATGCGGAGAAAGGTACTCCGATCGCTTTCACTATTTGGGCGGCGTCACTCGATTCTCTGTACGTTCACGTCCAATGGTGGAATCGAGGCCAACTCGAACGATGGCGCACCGAGCTTGATCTGCCCCCCGGATTCCTCGATGAACTTGAGAATGCGGCTGCTGATCTGGTCTTTCATACTGCGGCGTTTCTTGTAATCCACGACGTAACGCAAGGCAAACTCAGCCCAGTTGTCATCCATCTTCAGTGAGACGCTTGGTTTCAACTGAGCGTCTTCCAGCAAATACTTGTCCGTCATCTTCCGCCAGTCACCTTTAAGCTGACGGGCATGTTCGCCGGTTAGATCGTCAAGTACCTGCTGAAATCCCTGGCGAGCCATCTCGTAGTTACTCCCGTACCTGACCGGTATCCTGATCTCGTCCCAGAGAAACGGAAAATCCGATGAATAATTGTAGACGGGCTCCTTGAAAATGAAGCTGTTCGCAACGCGCACAACCCGACCGTTGTACTGGTCGCCATTGATCCACCCGCCACACTCCATCAGCGTTGTTCGCAACACGCCGATATCAATGACGTCTCCCTTGATGCCGCCCACTTGGACACGATCGCCAACATCGTACAAACGACCGAATGACAGCGCGACCCAGCCGGCAACGCTGACAATGACCTCCTGCAACGCGAAGGCGATACCGGCACCGAGCACGCCGAGCAACACGGTGAGCCCCGCCAGCTTGTCGCTGAATACAATGGACAGAAGGAGGATGGCGACAACGTAGCCGCCGAATGCAACGAGTTTCTTCAGCCGGTATCGTCGTTGAGAATTTTCGACATATCGCCCGAGGGCGCGCTGCGTATAGCGTACGAGTACGACAACAACCAGTACCGCTAACAAGGAGGCAATAACCTTTCCGACGACAGGATCGAGCAGCCACTGTTTAATCTGATCTTCCATACGTACCGCCTAATCAGTTCCGGCCATGCTGGTTGGAATCCTACCACGCGTCCGCGAGCCGACAGTCGTTACGGTCATAGCGTATTGCCAATCGAGCGACAGAGGCATATATGAAGACGCAAGCATTTCGTTTCTTCCAGGGAGTAAGCATCATGGGCTTTGCACTTTCCGACATGACGTTGACGAGCTCGGCTTTCGATCGAGGCGGACCGATTCCGACGAAACACACTGGTGAGGGTGAGGACGTCTCTCCGGCATTGTCGTGGCGTGGCCAGCCGGACGACACGAAGTCCTTCGCCGTGATTTGTCACGATCCGGATGCACCGCTGGTGAAGCCGGGCACCTACGGGTTCGTGCACTGGGTGTTGTACGGTATCCCGGGGTCTGTCGTCGAGCTCCCTGAAGGCGTCGGCGACTTCGTCCAGGGCAGCAACGATTTCGGCAAGCGAGGATACGGTGGGCCCATGCCACCTGTGGGACACGGCGCACATCACTACTTCTTCTGGCTGCTGGCGCTGGATGATGACCCCGCACTCGAGCCGGGGCTTACGATGTGGGAGCTCCTCGCGAAGATCGAACCGAACGTCATTGCGATGAACCGCCTGGTGGGTACCTATACGCGCTCGTAAAGCGATGCCGCGGCTTTCTCCAGATGACCAGCGCATTCATCCCGGAATTCGAGATCTACGAATTGCTGTCCCGCGTTGGCATCAAGACGCCAAGGCATTTCCTTGCCACCGACGACCACAAAATAGCTGATGCGCCGTTTGCAAGCGGCGACCCCGTTGTCATCAAGGGAATGGCCCGAAACCTGTGGCACAAGTCGGACCATGGCGCGTTGGCGTTTTGTGACTTCGATACCGACTTTGCCAGGGAAGCGCACGGGAGTATGTCCGCGCGCGTCGGCGAGCAGTTTGACTGGATCGGAACGCTGATCGTAGAACAGGTCGAGGTTCGGCGTGCCGGGAATGCGCCGAGTGAGATCTTTGTCAGTCTGAAAAGGGACAGCAGTTGCGGGGCCATCATCAGTCTCGGCTTCGGCGGTTTATTGACCGAGGACTGGGCGCGGGAACTCAAACAGTCCCTGCTCGTATGGCCCGCATCAGCGTATACGCCCGAAGAAGCCTTCGCAGAGCTAAAGGGTCATTGGCTGGGCAAGATCCTGCTCGGCGAGGCACGCCAGGCGGCGGCTCTCGTCGACAGCGAGACCCTGCTCGATTTTCTCAGGAAGCTATGGGAACTGGACAAACTGATGGCCCGGGAAAAACTCGGGCTGGTCGAAATAAACCCGCTGGTCGTTGACAGCAATGGAGCAATTGTCGCACTTGATGGCGTCGGCCTGCGCTCGGACGAAACGCCTGTCGAGCCCTGCCCAGTGCCGCTGCGGGACGACAGTTTCCTCAATCCACGCCGCATCGCAGTGGCGGGTGTCTCGGCGAAAGCCGGCAGCGTTGGCAGCCTGATACTGGAAAACCTGCGCCAGTCTGCGTTGGCAGAGGACGGGTTGCTGGTGGTCAAACCCGGCGTCGAGGAGTTCTCCGGCATCCGCTGCGTGCCCGATGTTGCTGCGCTGGCGAACGATCCGGTCGATGTGCTGATCCTGGCCCTGCCTGCAGAACGCTGCGTGCAAATGATCGAACAGTTGTGCGCGGAGGGGGGCGGCGCGGCGGTCGTCTACATCGTCGCCGGTGGCATCGGTGACGGTGCCGACCAGGGCGGTTACGGCGACCGACTGTCCGATCTTATCAAGTCGCGGCGGCAAGGCGGGCAGTGGTGCCCGGCGATTGTCGGTCCGAATGGACTGGGTATGCTGCTGTCCCCGCTGCAGTTGAACAGCCTGTTCATCCCGCAACGCAAACTGAACGTTCAGTTCACAACGGACTCGGATGTTGCGCTGATCAGCCAGAGCGGCGCATTCCTGATTACACGACTGTCACGCCATTCCAACCTGAGCCTCAAATACGGGTTCTCGATCGGCAACCAGCTCGATATGAAGCTGTCGGATTTCATGGCATTGATGGCGCGCGACAAGTCGGTACGCGTACTGGGTGTCTATGTCGAAGGGTTTGTCGGTGCCGACGTTTGCGCGGTCGCGAAGCTGGTCGAGGAGTTTCGCGCCGAAAATCGACATGTGATCATCTACAAGGGCGGCCGCTCGCAACTCGGGCGGACTGCGGCTGCGGGTCATACCGGCGCCATGACCGGTGACTACCAGGCGCAAAAGAGACTGTTGCACAAGGCCGGTGCGGTGCTTGCCGAGTCATTCAACCAGTTCAATGCGGTGCTCAAGTGGATGGCGGCCTACCCGGATCTGCATACGCTCGGCAAGCTGGCCATCGTAACGAACGCCGGCTACGAAACCGTCGGCAGTGTCGATACCCTGGGCGACAATGACTCCGGTCGACTCTACAGGCTCGGGGAGGATGACCGTGCCGCACTCGGCGATGTGCTCCGGCGTCACGGCATGCAGGGACTCGTCGCGGCATCAAACCCGCTGGACCTGACGCCCATGGCCGATGAGTCGGTTTACTTCGATTGCGTCAAGGCGATGATCGGATTTGGTGCCGGCGTCGTCATGCTCGGGCTGGTCCCGTTGTCGGAACAACTCGACACAGACCAGCTAACGCAGGCAGCGGCGTTCGCGCGTGATCTCAATGCGCTCGCTCAGTCGAGCGGGTGCCTGATCGGTGTCGTCATCGACGCCGGCGTGCCGTACCAGCGATACAAAGCGGTTTTCGAGCGCGAGGGTTTTCCCGTGTTCGACGGCATGGACATGGGCGTGCTCGGGATCAATGTCCTGAAGAACAGCCGTTAAACGCAGCCTGATATTGGTTGGCAAGACGCCGAAAGTAGCGCAACATGCGTGCGACGCGGCCACGGGCACCGTCGAGCGATCTCCATGACGGCGCAGAATCCCGGCCCTGTATTCTCACGGTAAAGAGAGCCCTACATGATCGACAAACCAAAGAAATTCCTGTTCGTTTCCGTTGGCGCGCTAATCGGCGACATCGCCTGGATGGTCAGGAAGGAAGGTCACGAAGCCCGCTACTTCATCGAGACGGAGTCGGAGCGTTCGATCGCCGACGGCTTCGTTGACAAGGTCGACGACTGGGAAAGCCATGTTGACTGGGCGGATGTCATCGTCTTCGACGATGTTCTCGGCCAGGGCGAAAAGGCCAAGAAGCTGCGGGATGCAGGCAAGCATGTCATTGGCGGCACACCCTATACGGACCGCCTAGAGGACGATCGCAGCTTCGGCCAGGAAGAGCTGAAGCGGCATGGTGTGTCGATCATCCCGTTCCAGGATTTCAGCGATTTCGACAGCGCCATCGACTACGTGGAAAAGCACCCGGCGCCCTATGTCATCAAGCCAAGCGGCGAAGCGCAGAACATCAAGCGCCTGCTGTTCGTGGGCCAGGAAGACGACGGCCGCGACGTCATACACGTGTTGCAGTCCTACAAGGCGGCTTATGCCGATACCGTCAAGGTCTTCCAGCTGCAGCGGCGCGTGCGAGGCGTCGAAGTCGCGGTGGGTGCGTTTTTCAATGGCACCGATTTCATGATGCCTATCAATGTCAATTTCGAGCACAAGCCGCTGTTTCCGGGAAACATCGGTCCGGCAACCGGTGAAATGGGTACGTGCATGTACTGGAGCGGACCCAATCGCATCTACAGAGCCACGCTTGCCAAGCTTCGTGATCGACTGGCCGAGGAGCAATACGTCGGCTATATCGACGTCAACTGCATCGTCAATGGCCAGGGTATTTACCCGTTGGAGTTCACTGCACGCTTCGGCTATCCGACCATCAGCATCCAGGCGGACGGCTTACAAATGCCGCTGGGCGACTTCCTGCAAGGCATGGCCGCCGGCACGTTGACGAACTTCAAGACCAAGCGCGGCTTCCAGATAGGTTTGCGTATCGTCGTTCCGCCCTTTCCTTACAACGACCCCAAGACGTTTGAAGCCAACTCGAAAGACCGGGTCATCATCTTCAGGAAACCCAACTACGATGGCATACACATCGAGGACGTCAAGCTGGTGAATGGCGAGTGGTTGATCACCGGTACCTCAGGCGTCGTCCTGATCGTTACCGGCTTCGGCGTCTCCGTGAAACAGGCACAGGCGCAGGCGTACCAGCGGGTGAAGAACATCCTGATCCCCAACATGTACTACCGCACCGACATCGGCGATCGCTGGCTCGAGGATCACGACAAGTTGCATACCTGGGGCTACTTGCGGGAGAGCTAGTCGGGGGATGCCTCAGATTCGAGCCAGGGCGCCGGCGGCTTGCGCAGGGTAAGGCAGGGCTCGCCCTTCATCTTCCAGTCCGCTTTCCAGCGCATACCGGTCATGAAGCTGATTTCGTCGACGCGTAACCTGCAGGCTTCCTGGATAGTCTCGACATTGAGCAGCTTGCCGAGATTGTTGTAGTCGTTATTGCTGGACGCATAAAGTGCGGTCATCGTGTTGCCATGCAGCAATGACAGCGCGACCGCCTGCTTTGCACCATCGATCTCGATGGTCAGCGTCTTCAGTCGACCGCTGCGCTCCAGTTCATGGATTACTCTTCGTACCTCTTCGGCGTTCTCTGCGTCGGCGTAATCCGATGCCGCACCAAAATTGCGGTTCACCAGTTGGATGAACAGATCGACCTCGTTCGTGTTGCTCCAATGCAATGTGGGCTCGCGCCGGCCGATGTTGCGCAGGTCGGACAGGAACTTCTGTCTCTTCTCGCGTGGAAACGTGTCGATGTGCTTGTAGAAGTCGAATTCGAATTCCGAGGGCGCAAGGTAGTAACGCAGATCCTGGTCGGAAAAATTGGCGTCAAACTGCGGGAAGAGCAGAAGCAGTTCGCTGACCCAGCTTTGCCTGATATCGAACAATACCGTCCGCTCGGGAAATTGCTCAAAAAACTCCGGGAAATCCTCGTTCTCGAGCCAGAGAATTCGGCCATCGGGATAGCTTCCTCCCATTAACGTGAAACGGTCCAGTTTCGTGTCGTGAACGAGTGGCACCAGCCCATCGGCAATTCCGTCGCTGTTGTGATGCACCAGGAAGTTGAAGCGATGCTTGTCCTGATCGTGAAAAGCGAACATCAGCTCCCAGTCGTCCCAGGCATTGCGTTGCGGCGAGAACAATTCCCAGAGCTTGCGACACGCCGTCATGTCTGTTTCAGTTCGAATCACACGCGCGTCTCCATGAAAGGTAAGCGATTCTGGTCTAAAAACGGTATCAGGGCCATCTAATTCGCCAAGGGGCGCAATCGAAGGATTACGATGAGGCGTCCAAGTCCTGAAGCGGCGCCTCGCAGGCGTGCGTGAAGACCTCCGTCATGACGACGGCAAGCCGGCCGAGGAAGCTGTCGACGTCGTCGATCGCATGAAATGTCGAGTATCCCTTTTCGAGGAAGTCCTGCATCGCCCCGAAGCCCGCTGCGTGCGCGGGGTGGTGCATGGCGCGCAGGGTCAGGCCGAGCGTCGAACTCCGTACGAGCTTCTTCAGTGAGTGACCGAGATCGAGGGTCAACTGGATGAGCTCGCGGCACTCGTCGAGCGATGTCGATTGACGGAACGCCTTGCAATAGTCTCTTTCGGATATCGCTGCAGGTCGGTCGGCGTCACCGAACAGCCGCCGGCAAATATCGAGATCGATCGACAGGACCCGCGCGTTCAGCTCCATCGCCGACGCGAGCGCGTGCAGGGCTCTGCCGGGCAACAGGCGCACCATGATCGGTATCACGCGTGAAAGATCGGCATCTCTCGCGCTCACGCCGGTGCCGATCAGGTCGGAAACCACGAACTCGACGGCGGCAGCGGTCTCTGGTTTTTCCTGGAATTCGCGATAGAAAGGCAAACTGTAAGCGACCTGCCAGTCCAGGAAGTACTCATACTTTTTCAGCAGCGCAGGATCGGACAAATACTGTTCGTGTACCGCGTTGCTTTTCTCGGTAAACAGCCGCAGGCGCTCGGCCTGTAATCTCGAGTACGTTCCCACGGCGCCCCGCTATACGACTCCGGTGGCTCGTAGTATCGACCACGTTCCCAGCCCGGCCGTGACGAGGACCACGCCTATCCCGAGAACATTGGCCCGGGTGCCGTTGACGTGGGTGCCCAGTATGCGTTCCTGGTTCATCGCGTACAGCAGGAACGTGGCGACGATGGGTAACAACAGGCCATTGGCAAACTGCGCCGAGACAATAATGGTCAGTGGCCTGATGCCGGTCAGCGACAAGATTGCACCGACGACGATCACGCTGAGCGCAACTGCCTTGAACAGCGTCGATGAGGTGCCGCCCCTGGATCCCAGCAGTTCGGTCATCACGTGAGCGGTAGCGAGCGGTGCGGTGATGGCACTTGACAGTCCTGCCGCGAGGAAACCGAGTCCGAGCAGGTACCTGGAGAAGCGCCCGAACAAGGGCTCGAACTGTGTCGCCATATCGCCGGCGCCGGTGATCTGTAACCCGGTCCCAAAAAAACTGGCGGCCGCGGTCGACACGATCAGGATCGCGATAATACCGCCCAGGCCGATGGAGATTGCTGTGTCCGCCCTTGCATCGGCGAGGTCCGCTTCGCCCTGCCATTTTTCCCTTACCGCGGCCGCGTGCAGGAACAGGTTGTAGGGTACTACCGTCGTGCCGATCAACGCGATGACCGTCGTCAATGCGCCGCCCGGGATGACGGGCAACACCATGCCGCGAAACAGCGCCACGAGGTCGGGCCTGACGATCGCAAAGGTACTGATGAACGACAGGGCCATTAGCGCCACCAACGCCAACAGGATGCGTTCGATGTGCCGGTAGGCCCCTTGCCAGAGGAGAATGCCGGCGGCGGCGGAAATGCCGACGATGAACCACCGGAAAACAGAGGCCCCGGAATCGAAGACGGCCTGGAGCCCCAGCGCGGCACCGCTCAAATTGCCGGCCTCGTACGCGGCGTTGCCCATATACAGCGCCAGGGTAATCAGCAGGAACAGCGGCCACTTTGCCGGGGAGTCGGAGAAAATGCTGCGCAGCGACTCGCCGAGCCCCTGTTGCGTCACAACGCCGAGTCGCGCGGCCATTTCCTGCAGGACGATGGTCGCGATGGTCGCGAACACGATGGCCCACAGCAAGCCAAAGCCGAAATTGGCACCAGCCAGCGTGCAGGTTGTGACGGTTCCCGGTCCGATGAATGCGGCCACCACGAAGGCGCCCGGACCGATCTTGCGAAGTCTGCTGAACATTAGGGAAGACTAACAGTTTGGCAGCGGCAGGGGCGACGTCCGGAGACGCCGGCTGATCCCGGTACCTACTGCTTCTTGACGCGATACAGGATGTCCAGGTTGCTGACGGTCCCGGTCCGTGACTCGAGAACCAGGCGCTCGCTGAGCTGGTACCTGAGCAGCAGGGTGCCGAGCTTGTCGATCAACCCGTAGCCGTATTCGACCAGCAGACGATCGCCGAACCGCTTGCCCGCCACGATCCTGCCATCCTCTGCGCCGCCTTCGACAGTCAGCGTCTCCAGCCCGAGGCTGCCCCTGATCTGCGACGTGATCGAGCCGGCCTGTGCCAGGCCGAGCGCGAACGCCGCATTGTTCAACGCGTCGCCCTCGGTGGCCGTGGTCGAGCTCGATAGCGCTCGGCCCGTAAGCAGGTACGACAATATCTCCGCGTCGCCCAGTGCCGGCTCGCTGAAAAGCGTCGAGCGCAGCTGACTCGGGGTCCCCGTCAACTGAATCCCCGCGACGACATCGTTCGCACTTCGAGTGGCCCGCACATCGAGGTTCGGGTTGTCGAGTGGGCCGTTGAAGATCAGCTCACCGCGTTCGATAGCCAGCTCCTGCCCGTACGCTTTGTAGCGGCCGTCGCGAAGGCTGAGTCTCCCGAAACCAAGGTAGGGTTTGTGCGACCCGCCCTCGATCTTCACCGTGCCTTCGATACGTGTCTTTAACCCGAAAGCGTCGAGGTGCACGTCGTCGCCGAGCAGGGTACTGATCTTGACGTCGATGCGCCGGCCAACCGGCGCCGCGGACGCTGCCGACGAATGCACGGTTGCGTCCGGTGACGGTGATACCGCAGTCTCCGGGATATCGTCAATACGCAGGTTGGCCGTCGGGATTGCCAGCTTGCCCGTGATTAGTGCTGCCTGGTCATCAAGTACCACCGAGATTGCCGGCGACGCTGCGACCGCGGCGTCGGGCAGGCGAACCAGCTCAAAATTGCTGCCCGTAATCGTAAGGTCTGCCCGCATACCGGAATCGCGGCCCAGCGTCGTGCTGCCCTGTATCGCCACGACACCCTCGCCGGACCGCGCGCTGCCGGCGAGCAGCAGGCGACCGACGCTTTGTTGTTGCAGGAGAACGTCGATTTTGTGGATTTCCAATCCGGCCTGGCGCACGCCGAACGAGCCGTTCTGAAGCGCAACCTCGCCACTGAACTCAGGCGCTCCCAGGTTGCCTGTTGCCGAAATCGAACCTTCGATCGAGCCGCGGGGATTGGTAATTCCAGGTACGAAAACGGCAAAGAGGGACACATCCGAGATTGCCACGGTGCCGCTTGCCTGGATCGCGGACTGGATGTCTGTCGCGTCGTCTATCGTGAAGTCCAGACTGCTGCTGCCTGCACCATCCGCCAATTCGATCCGCGTTGTCGACTCTACGCGGTTGTCCGTGATCGTGGCTCGACTGACGGCACTGGCAACTGTCGCGGAGATCACCTCGTCCTCGAACGTGGTGCTCGCTGCGGTCTCGAGCAGCTCGACACTCGCATTGCCCGTCAGGCCGCGATCATTGAGTTCGCCGCGCAACTCGGCTTCGACGAAGCCTGAAATGCTGACGTTCGGCGGCGGCCGGAACGGCAACGCGGCCAGCGGCAATTGAGCGATCGATGCCTCCAGCGATGCCGTACCGTCGTTCCTGTAGTCGAAAGCCAGGCATGCGCTCGCCTCTGTGGACGAGCCCTGCAGGCAGACCCTGGACAACGACACGACGTCCGGCAACGCGGTCAGCGTCGCGGGTTGCCGGTTCGACCAGCGCCCGAGTTCGGGGTTGGTAATTGCGAGCGAACTGACGGTGCCACGCCAGCCGTCCTGCGCATACCCGCCTGCCGCCGCGACTTCGACCTTGTTGTCGGCCGCTTCGAGCTCGGCGCGAATCGAGTGGGCCGCCAGGTTCCCGGACGCGGTCACCGCTATTGCCTCGAGAGCCGTGTCACCGATACCAAGCTGTCCGCCAATATTCGCGCGAACATTGGGGTTGCTGCGTGGACCGTCGACACGGACGCCAGCCTTGAGCGACCCGGTCGTGCCGGGCGCCAGTTCGTCCACCGCCGGCAGGTCGAGTTCGGCATCCAGCACAATATTTTCGCCGATCGAGCCCGTGGCTTGCGCGCGGTTGCGGCCAACCTCTACCAGGCCGTTGGCCAGCGTGAACGTGCCGTCCGCGTACGAGCCCTTTACGCTGCCCTGCAGGCCGACGGCCTTCACGATCCTGGCAAGTGCTATTTCGGGATCAAGCTCGGAGAGCGCGAACGTCAGTTCGACGGCTGGCACCGGCAGCCACGCGACGTCGCCCGCCGCGGCCAGCCGTCCCAGGTTGCTGGCGAGGTTCAGATCCGCGATACGCATGCCCTCGCGGCCGGCCACTCCCTGCAATGTGATCCTGGTTGGCGGTATGTCATCGGTTCGGGCAACAGCGTCCAGCACCAGTGCGAACTTCGTCGTATCGCCCCTGAGCGACAACGTGCCTCCGGAGCTCGAGACAGTGCGCTCGCCCAGGACCCACTCAATTTGCGTCCACCGGTTGAGCAGGTCGGCGAACAGCGCGCCCGATTCATAACGGACTGTCCCGTTGGTGCTGAGCGCGACCGGGGCGGTAAGCGAGTGCTGCACATCGTATTCGCCCAGTGTTCCGGACAACAGCAGGTGACCGGCCAGGCGCAGCTCTGCCGACTGTTGCCACTCCCAATTGACCTTGACGTTGTGCGGATAGGCGCCCGACGTTGTCGCCCGGCCACTTATGTCGAGTACCAGCCAATCGCTGCGCACGGCCAGCCGCGTAATGCCGAGATTGGAGCCGACCATCCGGCCGGAGAGCCCGATGCGGTCGACACTGTGTGAGTAGTCCGGGCCGGCCACCGTCACGTTGCGGACGGACGCATCAGCGATGGAGATGCCGACCGGAAGATCGATATCAGGCAAGGACCCATCGCCGCCGCCATCACCCGAAGCCAGGACCTGGACGTCAACGCTCCCGGCGTCGAGCTTGTTGATCGCGATGCGCTTTGCAAACAAGGGCGCCAGCTCGATGTCCAGCGCCAGTTGCCGCACCGTCACGTGCACGGAATCGTCCCGCCATTCGACGGAGCGAACGTGCAAGCCGTAGAGCAGCGAGCCGGTTGGGTCCTCGATCTGCAGTTGCGGCGGCAGGTAGTCACTCGCCTGGCGCAGCAACCAGCGCGTGCCGCTTGTCGTACCCAGGAGCGTAAACAGGCCGCCGACCAGGACAGCCGCAATGCCGGCGACCAGGCCAAGCAACCACAGTTTGCGGGATCGCCTCAAAGGTCTGCACCCAGTCTGAGGTGCACCCTGACGCCCGGGTCGTCGTCGGTTACAGGGTAAGCAAGATAGAGCTTTATCGGACCGACGGGCGATCGCCAGATAAGACCCAGTCCCGTCCCGACCTCGGGATTGATCTTCACGCCATCGAAGGCGTTGCCGGCATCGACGAAAACGGCGCCGTAGAAGCGGCCTTTCAGGAGGCGCTCATACTCGATACTGGCTGTCAGGAGATTGTCGCCGCCGATGACATTGCCATCCGCGTCCTTTGGCCCGAGACTGTCGAAATCATAGCCGCGCACCGATTCATCGCCGCCGGCAAAAAACCGTACCGAGGGTGGCAACTCGTTGAGCTCGGACTTGGCGGTAATACCGACCATGCCCCGTGCGAGCAGCCGGCCACGCGGACCCACGGCGCGAATCCACCGTGCCCATGCGGTCGCCTGTACAAACGACGTGTTCGAGCCCAGGTACTCGTCAGTGCCGCGAAATTCCGCGCCAACACGGCGACCGCGGTTCGGGTAGAGGTCCTTGTCGGCGTACTTGTGATCGAAACCAATTGCCGGTAACACGAGGAGGCTGTCGTTCGACTCCATGCCAATCGTGAAGCTCTCGTAGCTGACATCCAGGGACAGCGTCCTGATCCAGCTCGTACTGAGTCGCTTCGTCCGCCGCAACCCCAGTCGCGCAGTATCGTTGTCGTACGTATCCGTAGTTTCCCTTGAGACGGCGCCGGTGTAGCTCATCCAGTCACTGCGCGGATCCGTCAGCGGTCTGCGAAACTCGGCGGTGAGACCCTGCAAGACAGGCGACAGCCCCAGGTCCGCCTTGAATCGGTTTCCTTTCGCGTTGATGCGGTTGTTCCTGAAGCCGAGGCGAAAGCGCGGGCCCATATCGGTGGACGCACCGACGCCGATCGTATACTCGATGCGATTCGCAGGCTGTAGCGATACGCGAATCGGAATCTGGCCGTCCCGGGCATTGCCGACGTCCGGGACAAGCTCGATACGCTGGAAGTAGCCGCTGTTCGATAGGTCGCGGTAGGCGCGTGCGAGATCCTGGCTGTCATAGTAGGTGCCCGTTTCAATATCGATATACGCTGAGACGATCGCAGGCTCGAGGAAGGTCTGTTCCTGCACAACCTCGCCCACGCGATAGCGCGGCCCGCTTTCGAGGTGCAGGGTGATATCGGCCTCGCCGCGCTCAGGCCAGATGTCGAGCCTGCTTTCGGCAAAAACCGCATCGACATAGCCGCGGTCTGCGGCCCTGACCTGCAGCGCTCGCTTGAGCCGGTCGTACTCGGCATGCCGCAGCGGGGCGCCGGGCGTCAAGGAGGCGGATTGGCGCAGGTTGTCGAACGCCGGGTCGGTAGCGGCAGCCCCATGGACCGCAATATCGACCTCGCCGAGCCTGACCGGCTCGCCCGGGTCAACGGTCAGGGTCGCCTGCCAGCACGTCTCGCCCAACGTGAGTGTTGAAGAAATGTCCGCTTCATAGAACCCGAATGGCTCGATAGCCTTGCGGGCTTCCTGCTGCATGACCCGGTAGCGGCGGCGCACCAGCCACTCCTCGGCGTCACAGGGCTCATCCGCGAGCGCAACGTAGGCGCGAATATTGCGTTCGAGCTCAGGCTCGACGCCCGAGATGGCAAGCTCTGCGGCGACAACCGAGGGCAGCAACATCAGGGCCAATACCAGGCGACTTGCGTAGTGAATCGACATGTTCGTCAACTAGAGCCACTTCTTCCACCGAAAGAAGGACAGGAGTGCCGCGGCAGACACAAGCATGACTGCAATGGAACCCAGGAAGCCCCGGGGGCTTTCGAGCCCAGGGAGTCCGCCGACATTCATTCCCAGCAGTCCCGTTACGAACGTCAGGGGCAGGAATATCGCTGCCACGACTGATAAGACATACATACGCGAGTTTTGTTCTTCCGCGAGCCACGCATGGAATTCTTCGCGTAGCACCATGGTTTGCTCCCGCGCCAGGTCGAGATCTTCGAGATAGCGCGTAATGCGGTCCGCCTCCTCGCGCAATTGCTGAATATCGGTTTCGAAAAACCAGGCGCCCGGCGTCCGGTACAGGCGGTCCAGCGCATCGCGTTGCGGTGCGAGAAAGCGCCTTACGGTCGCCGTCTTGCGGCGCAGCGCAGAGATTACGTGGCGAAATACCACCTTGTCCTGCATGCCCAGCTGGTCTTCGGCACTGGCAACGTCCTCTTCGATGTCGTTAACAAAGTCACCAATTCGGTCTGCTAGTCGGCCGATGAGCGCGGCGAGGAATGCCCCGGTTGTCCTCGGGCCGACGCCGTTCTCCAGCGCTTCCCGCATATCCGCGACCGAGAAGAGGCGGCGCCGGCGGGTGCTGATGATGCGGTCGGGCCCGGTCCAGAGCCGCACCGACACCATGTCCTCCGGGTCCTCGCCCGGATTGGTGTTGACGCCACGCAGCACGACCAGCAGTCCATCCCGGGTTGCGTGCGATCGCGGTCGGGTTTCACCTGCGAGCAGGGCGCCGACGATCGAGTCGTCCAGCCCGCTGGAACTCGCCAGCCACTGGCGGGAGGCATCGTCGTCGACGTTGATATGCACCCACAACACACCCTGGTCTTGTGTCCAGGCGTTGACAGCAGCCGCGTCGATGAAATCCGCACCACCGCGTCCGTCCAGGATGCAGGCGTGAAGGAAATCAGGTGAATTCGCAGCCATCGATCTATCCCAAATAAGGTAATCTCGAACAGATGATATCTGTTGTCGGCCTGATTGTCGGAATTCTCTTGCTGATCGGCGGCGCTACGCTGCTGGTGCGAGGTGCGTCAGAGCTCGCGGTGAGGCTGGGCGTGTCGCCTCTTGTCATCGGCCTGACCATTGTCGGATTCGGCACCAGCGCCCCCGAACTGGTTGTTAACATCGCGGCTTCTTTGCGTGGCGCTACGGCCCTCGCGTTCGGCAATGTTGTCGGGTCCAACATCAGCAATGTTGGACTTATCCTCGGCTTAGGGGCGCTCATCATGCCGATTACGATCAAGGGGCAGATCGTGCAGCGCGAAATACCGCTGCTATTGCTGGCGACATCCGTGATTACACTCATGGCGCTTGATGGTCCGCTGGATGGTCTCCCGGCGGTCATTGGACGATCCGAATCGATCGTCCTGCTGCTGCTGTTCTGCGTATTTATCTACATTCATATGCTTGACCTGGTGAAGACCAGGCGCGCGGATCCGCTGGCTGCCGATATTGAAGACAACCCGCTGCTCGATACCCGATCCGAGGGACGGGTGCCCTGGTTGCTCGTGCCGGCCGGTCTGTTGCTGCTGCTGCTTGGCGGTGAACTGACCATCCGCAATGGCGTCGCGTGCGCGGCCAACCTGGGAGTATCACCGGCGATCGTTGGCCTCTTCATGGTCGCCGTCGGTACCAGCATGCCGGAACTCGTCACGACGATCGTTGCGGCGCTGCGTCGGGAATCAGACCTTGCGTTGGGCAATGTCGTGGGTTCGAATATTTTCAATTCGCTGGTTGTCCTGCCGGCCAGCGGACTCATCAGCCAGGTACCGATTCCCCGTGGCGGCATTATCGACCTGCTCGTCTCGCTCCTACTCGCAGCGTTTCTGATCCCGGTGTTTTTTCTTGGCAAGGCTCGGATGGGGCGGAAAACCGGCGGCATCCTGCTCGTCGCCTATTTCACCTACATGGCTGTGCGAGTTGCCTCCAGTTAGCGGGTAACAAGCAGGCAGCCGTCATTTCCGGACAGAAGCCCGGGTTGCGGGCAAGACATTGACCTCGAGTGGGTGACGTACATCGAGGTGAACGTCTCTTTGCGGGAACGCGATCGTTATGCCGTTCTGTTCAAACAGTTCGGTGATTCTGAAGCGTGCGGCGCTGCGAATTTCCCTGAGGAACTTCTCACCGCCGACGTCGCACCAGAAATATGCGTCAAAGATCAGCGCACTGTCGCCAAAATCTTCGAAGACAACGCTCGGGTGAGGTTCTGCTTTGCACTCCGGCTGCTCCCTGATGGCCTGCATGATCAACTCGGCCACCTTGCGCACAGGTGAACCGTAGGCGACGCCCACGCGCAATGTGGTTCTTACTTCGCGGTCGATCAGCGTCCAGTTGACGACGGTGCGTTCCAGCAGCTGACTGTTGGGCACCAGCAGGTGTACACCGTCCGTGCGTCGAATGCGTGTCGAGCGATTGCCGATGACTTCGACGGCACCGTAGGTATTGTCGATCTCAATGAAGTCGCCAATACGAATCGGTCGCTCGGCCATCAGGATCCAGCCACTAATAAAATTATTGATGATGTTCTGCGCACCGAAGCCAACACCGATGGCGATTGCGCCGGTCGCAAACGCAAATGCCGTCAACGGGATTCCCAGCAGGCTGAGAGCCGTCATGACGACCAGGACGATAAGTACGAAGAACGCGACGCGCTTCAGAATATGGACGATGTCGGGCCGCAGCGACGTTGACGCGAGGCGTCGTCCAAGCAAGTACCCGATAAGCTTGCTGCCCAGGTAGCCGAAAACGAGGAGCAAAATAACCGAGACGATCTGCCCGATCGTAATCGTCTGGCCGCTCGGCGCCGTCGCCAGAACGTAGCCCCATATTTCCCTGAGGTCATCGAACATTTCAGTCATAAGCTACCCCGTGCCGCGGGTACGGGTCTTGCCGTGTTTCGCGTTTTTCTCGATGAACTCGATAATCATGCTGGCGACGTTCTTCTTTGTTGCTCTTTCGATGCCCTCCAGGCCCGGGCTGGAGTTTACCTCCATGACGACCGGCCCGTGATTGGATCGCAACAAGTCGACGCCTGCGACGTTGAGTCCCATGACTTTCGCCGACCGAACGGCCGTCGAGCGCTCTTCCGGCGTAATCTTGATGAGTTTGGCCGAGCCGCCACGGTGCAGGTTCGAGCGGAACTCTCCCTCTTTGCCCTGACGCCGCATCGCGGCAACAACCTTGTCGCCAACGACGAGGCAACGAATGTCGGCACCGCCGGCTTCGGCGATGAACTCCTGCACCATGAAGTTCGCTTTCAGGCCGCGAAAGGCCTCGATCACGCTTTCCGCCGCCTTCTTGGTTTCGGCCAGGACGACGCCAACGCCCTGCGTGCCCTCCAGCAGCTTGATCACAACCGGCGCGCCACCGATCAATTGCAAGAGGTCCTCGGTATCGC
Organism: uncultured Gammaproteobacteria bacterium; assembly: GCA_963698895.1. GTDB lineage: Bacteria > Pseudomonadota > Gammaproteobacteria > Steroidobacterales > Woeseiaceae > UBA1847. The sequence continues at coordinate 30,261 of CAVOSO010000010.1, forward strand.
CGGGCGAGTTGGCGAAGCCGGTGACCGGCAGGCCGATGCCGCGCCTGGCGAGGAGCTGCGACGCCCGCAGCTTGTCTCTCGAGCGGGAGATCGCCACGGACTCGTTGACGGAATAGACGCCCATCATCTCGAACTGACGAACGACGGCCGTACCGTAGAAGGAGACAGACGCACCAATTCGAGGAATGATGGCATCCACACCGGTAATCGACACACCTTTCAGGTGGATGCTGGGGTTGTGACTCGTGATATTCATGTAGCACTGCTTGTGGTTGACTACGGCCATGTCATGGCCGCGTTCCTCGCCAGCCTCGACCAGTCGCGATGTCGAATACAGATTCTTGTTCGTTGACAGAATTGCGATTTTCATAGTTGTTCCCGTCTAAATCATGTTTCCGCGGTAAAGTCCTGGTGTGTGGAAGCGAATGTCTCCACGACATCGCCTGCTTTCGGTACATCCTCAAACGTGCTCAGATTGAAGAGGGCATCGCCCTCGTGTGCCAGCGGCAGGTTGCTGCGGCCAATGACGATGCCGTCGAAGGGCGCCAGGATATCCTCCTGTGCCTCTCCCAGCGGACTGCAAATGATCGCAATACGCTGACCTTCAACGACCGTGCTGCCCAGCCCGGCCCTGGCACTGACGATACCGCTGGAACTTGCCCGGACCCACTGCGTCGATCGCGCGACCACGGGCGTGACACGCCTGGTCTTTGACTTCTTGTTCGCCGGCAGCATCCCGATATGACGCATGACATTAAGGATGCCTCGCAGGCCGGCCCGAATACTCGTTTCGTCAAAACGAAGTGCCTCGCCGGCTTCGTAGATCAGCATCGACATGCCGCGCTCCGCGGCGCAGGCGCGTAATGAGCCGTCCCGGATATTGGCATTGACCACCACCGGAGCACCGAACGCCATCGCGATGTCGAGCGTGTCCGGATCGTCGAGATTCGCGCGTATCTGGGGGAAATTGGATCGATTGAGAGCACCTGTGTGCAGGTCGATGCCAAAGTCCGCCTTGGACATGATCTGCTGTATAAAGAGATTGGCGAGCCTTGCGGCAATGGAGCCTCTCGGGCTGCCTGGAAAAGACCGGTTGAGGTCACGCCGGTCCGGCAGGTAGCGTGACTGGTCCAGGAACCCGTGCACGTTGACAATCGGGATCGCGAGCAGTGTGCCCCTGATCGATCGCAATGCCTTCAGCCTGAGCAGTCGCCTGATGATTTCGACGCCGTTCAACTCGTCGCCATGGACGGCCGCCGATACGAACAGCACAGGTCCGGCCTTGCGGCCGCAAATGGCCTTTACCGGCATATGCAGCGATGTCGAGGTATAGAGATCGGCCACCGGCAAGTTGATACTCTCCCGCTTGCCGGGATTGACCACCACGTCGCCGATGGTTATCGACTTGTTCGCTGTCATGTCTTCTTTCGCTTTTTCTTGCCGACCAGGTACGAGCGCGCCGGGTCTACCCGTGCGCGATTCCGCATCGCCGTACGGCCTAGTAACATCCTGAAAAGCATGTCGTCGCGCGATGTGAGCGTGACCTCTATCGGCCAGGTAAATTTACCGATCGACAGCGTCGTGGCGATCACGAAGCGCTCTTCCTTGTGGCCACCGGAGTCGGTGACGACCCGGCTTTCCAGTACGTCGGCGGTGCACGTCACTACAGTATCAGTATTCTTCTGGATCGGGTGCATCAGGAACTCGACACGCTCCCGGCCGTCTGCGGAGAACGGGCGGACCTCGAAGGCGTGGAGCGCCGACGTGCGGGCACCCGTGTCGACCTTGGCCTTGATTTGCCGGATCCCGAGATCGGGAAGGCCGACCCACTCACGCCAGCCAAAGGTCAAGAGATCTGCAGATTCGTCCACCATTCATGCTTCCTGATTCAAATCATGCGAATACGAGCCGTATCCGCTATCAGGACGAATGATAGCTTGTTCCAGGAGTATCTTCTTGTCAGTCGTAGGGGCGGAGGCGTGCGAGGCTGTGGACGAAAATCACCCGGTCCTCGATCGTCAGGATGCCTTCGTCGACCATGTTGCGTAACAGGCGAGACAAGGTTTCGGGCTTCACAGACAGTCTCGACGCAATGACATGGCGTGGCAATTCGAGGCGTACGGTGGCCTCATCGTCGTTCGTTTCGACGACATGATCGAGCAGGTAGCTGGTCAGGCGGCTGCGTGCATTCTGGATCGTGAGGTTTTCTATCTCGCGGACGCGCGCATGCAGGTGCCGGCATACGTCACTCAGGAGACGCATGCAGGCATCCGGGTTGGCGTAGACCAGGTCGATGTAGGCCTGGATCGGTATCTGCGCCAACGTACTTGGGGCCAGCGCCTCGGCGGTGACCGGGTATTTGAGTTCCTTCATGAAGGCGATGGCTTCTGCAAAAGTTCTGCCCGGGCTTACTACCTCCAGGACCTTCTTTTCACCGGACGCGGCGATCAGGTTCAGCTCGATTTGGCCGGTATCCAGGAAATAGAAATTCAGGGCCGCGTCGCCACGATGAAAAAGCACCTCACCCCTGTCGATCGTCTTGGCGACAACGCCCTTCACGAGCGTATCGAAATCGTCCTGTTCCAGCCCGGAGAACAGGTAGTGCCGCCTGAGTGTTTCGTACAAGGGGGAACTCTCGTCCATACCCCGGGAGTCTAGCACCCCCTTGTCGAAAACCGCGTCTGGGGAATTCAACACGGCACTATCCCGGTGCCGGCACCAGATCTTGTATGGGTCGTGTCTCCGTGCGGCCAATGGTCAGCATGTCCCAGAACAGCAGGAGGATGCCGGCTGTCATCATCAGGCCGAACACAACGCGCCAGTGCATTGCCTGGAGGAACCACGCTGACTGCTGTGCAAGGAAGTAGCCGCTCCAGGTCGATCCCTCAAGCGCCCGCTCGATGAACGACTGGTCGTAACCGGCGATCAGCAGTGCCATTGTCATGCCCAGAACGCCGCCATTCAAAAGGCCAAGCGACCATTTCCACTTCCAGCCGTTGTCGGCAAGACCGCCGGACATCCAGACGTTACCGCGCACGCGCTGCAGCGCAATGTAAATCATGGCGATGTTGATTGTGGCGTAGGCGCCGAAGAAGGCCAGGTGGCCGTGGGACGAAGTCCACTGCGTGCCATGTGTGTACAGGTTGATCTGTGGCAGCGTGTGCATGAAGCCCCAAACACCGGCGCCGAAAAAGTTACCGAATGCGTGCGCGATGAGCCAGGCCAGTGCCGGATGGTTCGAGCTCTTGAATCCGTGCCGGCCGGAGTCGTAGACGGCATGGACGACCATCGCAACGAGCGGTATCGGTTCGAGAGCGGAGAAGAAGCCGCCGACCGTCAGCCAGTACTCGGGCGTGCCGATCCAGAAGTAGTGATGACCCAGGCCGAGAATGCCCGACCCGAACATCAATGCTACCTCGATATACAGCCAGGTCGTTACGATCTTGCGGTTTGCACCGAGCGTCTTGATGAGACCCCAGGCCATCACGCAACCGACCAGGACTTCCCACGTTGCCTCGACCCAAAGGTGGATCACCCACCACCACCAATGCTGGTCGACGGAAATATTCGGCGTGAAGTACATACCGGCCAGGTAGAGCCCGGCCAGAGCAACGAGGTCGAGTACGAGCACGCCTGAGATGCCGCTCCAGCTTGCCTTTCATAAACGTGGCGGCGACGTTGTAGAAAAACACCAGGACGCACACGACGATGCCGAAGTCGGCCCAGCGTGGCGCCTCGATGTACTCGCGGCCTTCGTTGATCAGCCAGATGGACTTGAGTTCACCCGGACCGATCTGGACGAACAGGTAGACGACCACGACCACGGCAACGGCCGCGGTCAGGATCCAGAAATTGACAAGGGCCAGCCTGGCGCCGACGAGGTCGGTGCCGGCTTCGTCTTCGACCAGCCAGTACACCGACCCGATAAACCCGAACAGCAGCCATACGACCATGGCATTGATATGCACCATGCGCGTGACGTTGAAGTCGAGTTGGTTGTAGAACAGGTCCGGCATGATGTATTGCATGCCCGAGATCATGCCGAACAGGATTTGCGCGAAGAACAGGACCATCGCGGCCACGAAATAGTGCATCGCGACGCGTTGACCGGCACTCAATGGTCCCGCAGCCGCTGCGTGTGTCGTTGCCGTGTTCATGCTCCGTCCTCCTGGTCAAGCGGCGTAAAGCCACGCGGAAAGCCGTTCGTGTCGATTGACGACATCCATTTCAGAAAGGCCACGATGCCTCTCGCTTCTTTTTCGGTGATGTTGAGGTTGGGCATGCGCCGATTCGGTGCCGAAGGTGCGGGCGTTGCTCTCGGGGTCCATGCAGAAATTGCACCATCAGGTGTTCACGCGAGTCTTCGTGAACCCAGCCCGGGTCCAGCCACGACTTGGTCAGGTCCGGTGCGTAGTACGCCCCGTTGCCAAGCAGGGTATGGCAGTTCATGCAGTTCTTGGCCTGGGTTGTGAGCTTGCCCAGCGTGACCAGCGCCTCCGCCGACGCTTCGTCGAGCGGATCGCCGAACAGGGCGGCTGGTTCGCCGATGCGCGGAACCTGGTAGCCGCGCGCATCGTCGTACTCGTAGAAGATCTTCTGATTGATGACACTGTAGGCCGGTACGCGTTCGCCGCCTGCGGTAATCTGGCGCACCGTATCGAATGTCAGAAGAATCAGGACCACCGCCATAAAAGCGGTGACCCAGATAGCTGTTTTTCGCCAGAGTGATTCACTGGACCACCAGGGGACATCGTTCATCATGTTGCCCTCGAATGAGTGTCTGCCGGCTCATTGGCGTGCGTACCGACGCACAGTTGCCAGATGGCCCGCGGCAGAAAGAAATAGCCGACCAGCATGACGGTCGTAACCAGGATCCAGACGCCTTCAAGCGTCAGTGCATCGACGAGGACGTAGGCCGCCACACCCAGCAACACGAAGGAGACAATTGAAGCAGCGCTCATGCTGCGGCTTCCGTGCAGGCGCCCGAGCGCAAAGAACAGCGCATAGGATGCGCCCATCAGGACGATTGCGGCACCTGCCATGGTGCCGAAGAACATGTCCTGTAAACCCAGTGGCTCGCCCATCGTGATTCCTCCTCGACAATGACCTGAAGTCTAGTGATCGCTGTCGGGCTGTCCTTGACCTACATCAAGGCGGCCGGTGGATACGACGCTTACTTTGCCGACTATGGAGTCGGGGCCGCCTTGAGGGGGCGCCGGCGTTTACCGAATCTCAATACGGGCAAAGCTATGAAGATACTCACGATGGTCGGTCTTGCCGCTGGATTGGCACTTGCTGCGGTTAGCAGCAACGCTCAGGACGTCGCTCATGGAGCAGACGACTACAAGCTCTGCGCCAGCTGTCACGGGTTCAGGGGCGAGGGCAACATGCTGGTGAACGCACCGGCGCTGGCCGCACAGGAGGACTGGTACCTGGAACGCCAGATTCGCCATTTCCGCGATGGCATACGTGGTGGCTCGAGTGAAGATACGCATGGGTACGCGATGGCACAAATGGCGCGCGGTCTCGACTCCGATGAGAAGATAGTCGACATCGTTGCCTACATCGGTACATTGCCGGCGCCGACACCCGGTGTCACGGTGAATGCCGATGCGGATCGTGGGCGTACGCTGTTCGCGACCTGCGTGGCCTGCCATGGGGAATCAGCCCAGGGCAATCCCGCGCTGAATGCACCGTCTCTCGCAACCACGGGTGACTGGTACCAGGTTCGTCAGCTGCAACTCTTTAAACAGGGTCTGCGGGGTGCGCACGCGGAAGATACCTACGGTCAGCAGATGCGGCCGATGGCGGGCTTGCTGGCCGATGACTCCGCAATCAACGACGTCGTCAGCTATATCAACTCACTGAAATAGGAGCACCCTCGTGGGTCCCGGCAAAGCCACTCTCCTGGTGCTGGCGCTGGCGCTCGCCGGCCCCGTAGCGGCACACGCAACGGGCGGCGGCCCGGTTGACGCCGAGCTGGATGAAATAGTCGTGGTCGCAACCAAGCGAGCTACGAGTATTCGCGATGTTGCCGCCGATATTACGGTGATCACGGCCGCGGAGCTGCAAGCGACCCTCGGGACCTCCCTTGAAGACGTATTCCGGTTTGTGCCCGGTGTGACGCAGCAATCGTCGGGTTCGAGGTTTGGCACGGAAGGCATAACGATTCGCGGTATTGGCGGTAACAGGATCGCCATGGAGCTCGACGGCGTATCGCTCTCCGATCATTTCGCCATCGGCAACTTCGCCAACGCGACCCGGGATTTCGCCGACACCGGGCTCATTGGCCAGGTCGAAGTCCTGCGCGGTCCGGCGTCGGCCGTGTATGGCAGCTCGGCGCTTGGCGGGGTCGTCGCGATGCAGACCCTGCAGCCCGCCCAGTTTCCGGGTGACGACAAGCTCGTCGGTCGAGCATCGTTGCTCTACCGCGGGCTCGATGCGAGCCGCAATACCGAGGCGAGCGTTGCCCTGCGCGGGCCAGGTACGACGATGATACTTGCCGGCAGCTTCAGGGAAGGGTCGGAACAGCCGTCGGCGGCACTGGATGTGGCTGCGGATACGCAAGACTATCGACGCAACGGTGCCCTGGCCAAACTGGTCGGTGAGAACCGCTTCGGTCATGGCTGGCAGCTCAGTGTTGTGCGGCAGACCCGCGATACAGCGTCCAACATCAGCTCGGTACTGGGCGACGGGCGCTTTGCATCCACGACGCGCCTCATGGGAGACGATCGGCACACGATCAATCTCGCGAGTGCCGAGTATCGTTTCGATTCGGACCTCGTTAGCGAAGGTCTGCTGCGCGTCTACCATGCCGACGCGCGCATTGCCCAACACACCGTCGATGAGCGTGCGCTTGCACGGGCACCCGCGACGATCGAGCGCGATTTCTTCTTCAGCCAGCGCCTGCGTGGTGTGGAATTGAATCTCTGGCGCGACGTGGAGCTGCGGAACTGGTCGCATCGCTTTGGCACCGGGTTCGAGTACAGCGAGTCGAAGACCGAGGAACTGCGCGACGGACTGTCGACCAGCCTCGTCGACGGCAGTGTCACGTCGGACATCCTGGGTGAAAGCTTTCCGCTTCGAGATTTCCCCGTGACCAGGGAACGTGAGTTCGGGGCCTATGTCTCCGACCAGTTGTCCACCGGGCCATGGTCACTGCTTTTTGCCGTGCGCCTGGACAAGACCCACCTGTCACCGGACAGCGACGCGATCTACGCGGCTGACAACCCGTCAACACGGGTCGTCGGCTTGTCGCATTCCGACGTCTCGCCAAAGCTGGGTGCTATCTACCGGCTTGGCGATGACACCGACATTTACGTGCAGTACGCGCGCGGTTTCCGTGCGCCGCCCTTCGAGGACGCCAACATCGGGCTCGACATCCCGCTCTTCAATATTCGGGCGATCCCGAACCCCGAGCTGCGCTCGGAAACCTCCGATGGCTGGGAACTCGGCGTGCGCTGGAGCGGTGAACGATCCCGGCTGCAGTTTGCGGCATTCAGAACGGACTACAGCGACTTTATCGAAACCAAGGCGCGCATCGGCATCGATCCGCAAAGCGGCCGCCTCCTGTTCCAGTCCATCAACATCGGCGCGGCGAATATCAGCGGCATCGAAGCGAGCTGGGTACAGGAGATCGACGCCGTCGTGCCTGGCGTGTCGCTCCGGGCATCCGCCTACTGGGCGCAAGGCGAGAATGACGAGAACGGCCAGCCACTGAACTCGGTCGGGCCGGCCGAAGCGGTCGTCGGTGTCTACTGGGATTCATTCGATCAAAGAACAGAGGTTCGCGCGCTACTGACGGCGACCCGGCGCTGGTCGCGACGCGATGAGTCCGGTGGCGAGCTGTTCGAGCCACCTGGCTGTGGCCTCGTTGACGTGTTCATCGCGCACGCCACCAGCGAACAACTGACCGTGAGGGCCGGCATCGGCAACCTGACTGACCGCACCTGTTGGCGCTGGTCAGCCGTGCGCGGCCTGGCACCGGACGACGTATTACTACCGACATTGGCCGAGACCGGCCGTAACTACTCAATTGGCCTGCAATGGAACTGGTAGTCAGTTTCGAGACGGGCACCCAAGGGGAGACAGAAATGAAAACGCAAGGCACTTTGAACCTGGCATCCTGCTGGCGCACTTTCGCGCTGGCGAGCTGCCTGCTCATTCCGGGTCCGTTGCTGGCGCAGGATGCCGCCGTGCACGCATCCGAAACAGCCGCCGGAGGCATGGCCGAGCTGATGAGCAGCGGCCAGGGCCTTTACAACACGCACTGCGGTGCCTGCCATCAGCCAACCGGCCTGGGACTCGCGGGCGCGTTTCCGCCACTCGCCAAATCGGACTACCTGATGGAAGATCGTTCCCGCGCGCTGGAAACCGTTATTAAAGGGCGCAGTGGGGAAATCACGGTCAACGGTGCCGTCTACAATGCTGTCATGCCCGGTATGGGACACCTGAGCGATACCGAGATCGCGGCGATCCTGACCTACGCGACCAATTCCTGGGGTAACGAGGCATCGGCGTTCAGCGTCGAAGAAGTTGCCAAGGTGCGCAGCGACACCGGTCTCGAAGACCGGGCGGCCGGCGAACGACATCCCGGTGCGAGCGAGGGTGAGATGCGTTACCAGGGCACACCGTCCCCGATTCCGGCGGAGCAGACGAGAGCCGTGCAAAGCCCTGAAGGGCCAACCCTGAGTGCCGAGGAATACGCCACATCAACGCGGCTCTACTTCGAGCGCTGCGCGGGCTGCCACGGTGTGCTGCGTAAAGGCGCGACCGGCAAGCCGCTGACGCCCGATATCACGCGGCCGAAAGGAACCGACTACCTGAAGGCGCTGATCACTTATGGATCACCGGCCGGCATGCCCAATTGGGGCACGTCGGGCGAGCTCAGCGACTACGAAATCGACATGATGGCGCGCTTCCTGCAGCAGGAACCGCCAGAGCCGCCGGAGTTCGGCCTGGAAGACATGAAGGCAACCTGGCAGGTCATGGTCAATCCAGAAGATCGTCCGACGAAGCCGATGCATGATCGTGACTACGAGAATTTCTTCTCGGTGACGCTGCGCGACAGCGGGCAGGTTGCTCTCATCGACGGCGACACCAAGGAGATCGTCAGTATCCTGAAGACGGGTTACGCGGTTCACATCTCACGAACGTCGGCATCGAGCCGCTACGTCTACACCATTGGCCGCGATGCCAAGGTGGACATGATCGACCTGTGGATGGATCCACCGCAGATCGTGGCTGAAATCAAGATCGGCCTCGAGGCGCGCTCGGTCGAGACGTCCAAGTACAAAGGCTATGAAGACAAGTACGCCATTGCCGGGGCCTACTGGCCGCCGCAATACGTCATCATGGACGGCGATACGCTCGAGCCGATGAAGGTCGTCTCCACGCGCGGCATGACCGTCGACACGCAGGAATACCATCCGGAGCCGCGCGTCGCCGCCATTGTCGCGTCGCACGAGCACCCGGAGTTCATCGTCAACGTCAAGGAGACGGGACACATCCTGCTCGTCAACTATGCCGACATCGACAACCTGACCGTGACCGATATCGGCGCCGCACGCTTCCTGCACGATGGCGGCTGGGACCGCAGCAAACGTTACTTTCTTACCGCGGCAAACCAGTCGGACAAGATTGCCGTCGTCGATTCGAGAAATCGCAGCCTTGCAGCACTGGTCGACGTCGAGAAGATCCCGCATCCGGGGCGCGGCGCGAACCTTGAAGACCCTGAATACGGCCCCGTCTGGGTAACAAGTGCACTGGGTAACGCGAACATCACGTTCCTCGGCACGGACCCCGAGGGTCATCCGAAAAACGCCTGGAAAGTCGTGCGGGTTCTCCAGGGTCAGGGCGGTGGTTCGCTGTTTGTGAAGTCGCACCCGAAATCGACCAATCTCTGGGTCGATTCGCCGCTGAATCCCGATGAGGCGATCAGTCAAAGCGTAGCGGTCTTCGACGTCAACAACCTCGAAGCAGGCTTTGAGGTGCTGCCGATCGCCGCATGGGCGGATCTCGGTGAGGGTGTCAAACGCGTGGTGCAACCCGAGTACAACAAAGCCGGTGACGAGGTCTGGTTCTCCGTCTGGAGCGGCCAGGAAGAGGAGTCCGCGATCGTCGTCGTCGACGACAAGACACGAACACTCAAACACGTCATCAAGGGTCCGGAGGTCATCACGCCGACAGGCAAGTTCAACGTCTATAACACCGTAGAGGATGTTTACTAGAAATGGCACGCAGGATTTCGCGTAGATATCTTGCGGCAGCGCTGTCAGCGGCATTGACCATGTCGCTGGCAGCGGCGGCTGTCGCGGAGCAAGACGCCAATACAGATCTCGCCACGGCGATAACGTCCGGTGATGCCGGCCTCGATCTTCGTTACCGCTACGAGTTCGTGGACCAGGATTCGTTTACGGAGGACGCCAGCGCATCGACGCTGCGCCTGCGACTGAACTACAAGACGGGTGCCTGGTATCACTGGTCAGGCTTCGTCGAGTTCGACCACGTTGCGGAAGTGCTTGTCGATGACTTCAACAGCGGCATGGGTACAAGCGGCCTAAACCGCGCCCGGTACCCGGTCGTGGCAGATCCGGACGGGTCCGACCTGAACCAGCTTTACCTGCAGTATGCGCCGAGCGATGAATGGCAGGCCCGTATTGGCCGCCAACGGATTTTGCTCGACGACCAACGCTTTGTAGGCGGCGTTGGCTGGCGCCAGAACGAACAGACCTACGACTCGCTCTCGGTAACGTACGAGGGCGTGGAGAGTTTGCAGTTGTTCTACGCCTACGTTGCCAACGTGAACCGCATCTTCGGGTCCGAGGTGCCGGCCGGTGATCACGATCAGGACACACATCTCCTGAACGCCAACTTCAAACTGAACGCCGACTGGAGCGTGGTGGGCTATGCCTACCTCATCGACAATGACGATGCGGCCTCGTTCTCCACCAACACGCTGGGTGCCCGCTTGCAGGGCAAATTCGCGCTCGGCGACGGACAGGCGGCAGTGCTTGCCGATGTTGCTCGCCAGTCGGATGCTGCCAATGCGCCTGCGAGTTTCGACGCGGACTATATCCGTTTGCAGGGGACCTGGGGCAAGGATGCGCTCTCGCTGGGCATCGGCTATGAATCGCTGGGCAGCGACAACGGCCAGGGCTTTCGCACGCCGCTTGCGACGCTGCACGCGTTCAACGGCTGGGCCGACCAGTTCCTTGCCACACCGGCGACCGGGCTGGAGGACCTGTACTTCAAGGCGTCGTACGGGATCGATGCGTGGAACCTGCAGTTCGTCTACCACGATTTCTCAGCCGAGTCGGGCGGTGGTGACTATGGCAGTGAGATCGACCTGTCAGCGGCAAGGACGCTCGGCGGTCGCTACACGTTGTTGTTGAAACTGGCTGCGTTCAATGCGGATTCAACGAGCTATACGGATACCACCAAGGCCTGGTTGATGTTGGGCGCCGGGTTTTGATGCCAGGCAGAGCGAGGACAGCCGGCTGGCTCGCGGAGTAGGCAGTATCAATAAGAACGATTTCAAAAATATTCCTGCAGCCGGCCTTGAAACTTTGCCGCGCACCCCAACTCTGGGAGACATTGGCAGTAAATTGCCATGTTTTCAAAGAGTTATATATTGGAGGCAAAGCAATGACATTAGTCAATTACGGACCTTTCATGGGCATCCGTCAGTTGCAGGATGACATTAACCGGCTGTTCTCGGGCGCCACAACCAACGACAGCAGCAGCGTCACGGCGGATTGGGTGCCGAGCGTCGATATCAATGAATTCGACGAAAAATTCCAGCTCTACGTCGACGTGCCCGGGGTTGACCCCAAGGATGTCGAGGTCACGCTGGAAGGCGGCGTTTTGACCATCACGGGTGAACGCTTTGTCCAGGCCGAGAAGGCTGACGAGAACATCGTCCGTCGCCGCGCGGAACGCGGCGCCGGTCGTTTCTATCGGCGCTTTATCCTGCCGGACACCGTCGATGCAGAAAAAGTCAAGGCAACGGGCCGCAATGGCGTACTCGAAATCCTGATTCCGAAACAGGCGAAGGCATTGCCGCGCCGGATCGAGGTCGCTGCCTGATCAACACCACCGTACGCGCAGTCCTGTAAACAGGCCGGGTCGGCGAATTTTTTTGCCGGCCCGGTTTTTTGTCCCCTGCAAATTCCTCTCGAAAATGCCCCAAAAAAAATCCCCGCACGAGGCGGGGATAAAGGGGATGCGCATGTTCGCGCGGGGGGATAATGTCGCTGCTGCCCTGTTAGGGGGTCGGGCAGACAGGTACAGCAGAGTAGTCAATGACAACAGCCTGCGGACCGGTCTCGCCAGCCGCGGGATCGCGTGCGATCACATCAAGGACTTCGCCGCCCGTGAACGCGAGGCCCGGCAGGGAGATTGCGGCTGCCTTGCTGCCAGCACCCGTTACGAACGCATCGTAGTCGCCAGCGGCGATGGAGAGCTGCGTCGTATCGGCACCGAAGGGCACGTCCGCAAACGTCGGGTCAACCGTGTTGATGTCTGTCCCTGCAGGTACCAGGTAGAGGTCGACATTGCCGGTGCTCGGCGAGGCATGCGCGATACGCAGCTTCGTCTCGGTGATAACGCTGCGCGTGTTACCTGGCAGCGCGATCGGCGTGATAGCCGGCGTCAGACCGCCCGTCGCGAAGCCGGAGACTACGGCCGTAACCTCGTCGCCCTGCATGACATTGAGGGGGAAGGACGTGGCAATCGTGCTGTTGTCCGAGTTCAACGCAACGTTGATCGTGTAGTCGCCCGGCGCAGGCACGCTGTTGATATCGCAGAACTCGGTGAACGAAACGTCCCGTACCAGCGCGATTGCCTCAACGGCTGCAGTGCTGTTGTCATCGGCGAGGATGTCGACAGCCGGCGCATCCGGAGAAAGGTGTACCGCTACGGCCGATGCCGGCGTGTTGGTGTCGTACAGCGTGGAAGCTGCCGTCCCATCAAGCACGACGAGCTGCACGAGTGCATCGCCAGGGCCGGTGTTGTCGAGAGCCACGATCATCAGGTCAGCACCAGCAGCCAGTGAGATCTCGCCCGAGTCGTAAACGACCGTTCCGGGCGTGTCGTCAGGCGTGATGCGGATCTGGTAGTCACCAGCCGGTACTTCAAGCTGGCCCGTGTAGTCTTCGAAGAATACCGCCGTGCCAGCGCCGTTGATCGGTGCGGAGGCGGTCAGGTCGGCGCCAAATGCCGTTACGAAGACATCAACTTCAGGAGCGCCCTGTGCGGCATGTACGACCTGCGCGCGGAAGTAGCCGTCGGCAATGCGGTTGTCCGAAGGGTTCGTGATGACGAGCGGGCGTACGGGACCGGCAACATCGTCGACGGCGATGACCGTCGTTTCAGTGCTGTAGTCGAGTGTCGGCAGATCCGCATCGATCACGACGGCGTTGCCGCCCGGGATGATCGCCTCAACCTGCACGTTGTTGTCTTCTACGACCGGTACAAAACCCGAGCCCTGTGCGTAATCAACGCCGGTCAGGGCCGGTGCGCCGTTGACCCAGATGTTGACTGCGGGAGCATCCGGCGATGCGTGCAGCGCCCGCAGTAACGGCGTTGCCTCGCACTCGAGGTATTCCGTTGCGGTTACTTCACCGGCATCGAGAACGCCGTTGCGGTTGGTGTCGAGGCCGCTGTCGAGGGCCAGACCGCCGCCGAGGCAGACTGCGTCGCCCCTGGGTACGTCGCGCGTCGCGACGAGCGAATTGAAGCCGTCGGTGCCGTCAGCACCATTAGCCCCATCCATGCCGTTCATGCCATCGTCGCCTTCGCACGCGGCGAGGAAGACGGCGGCAGACAGCAGAGTTACTGCGTAAGCTTGTTTTTTCATTTCGATCTCCGAGTAAAATTCAGTGCGGGTCATTCAGGGGCCGACTGTAAAGACAGTGGCCGCGGAGATCTGTCGATTGGTGTAACCGGATGTTTCCAAATGTATCGGGCCGCGAGGTAGTTGCGACTCCCGGTCAGACAAGCGCTATTATTAAGGTATGACAAAAGTACTTCTCATAGATGATGATCGGAAACACTCGGAGCTGATGCAGGCGTATTTCAAGCGCCACGGCATCAACCTCATTTGCGCCTATGACTCGGTCGAGGGTTTCAAGAAGCTCGCTCGAGAGGATCCGGACCTGCTTCTGCTGGACGTGATGTTGCCGGGGAAGGACGGGTTCGAGATCTGTCGCGAAGTTCGCAAGAACAGCAATATTCCAATCATCATGCTGACGGCTCGTGGCGACGTCATCGATCGGGTGTCGGGTCTCGAGCTCGGCGCGGACGACTACGTCGGCAAGCCATTCGAGCCACGCGAGCTGGTGGCGCGTGTACAGGCGACCTTGCGTCGCTCAGAGGCGGCGGGCTCATCGGTCGGCAAGTTGAGCTTCGAAGGCATGACGATCGAACCGGACACGCGAACCGTTTCCGTCGACGGATCACTCGTTGATTTAACGTCAATGGAATATGAGCTTCTGTTCATCCTCGCGCGGCGCCACGGCCGGAAACTCTCTCGTGACGACATATTGAGTGAATTGCGCGGCATCGATGCGGCGATTCTCACCCGGTCCGTCGACATCATGGTCAGTCGGCTGCGCCAGAAACTCGGCGACAACGTGAAACCCCCGCGATTCATCCAGACGATCTGGGGCCGCGGCTATTCGTTCATCGGTGTGCCACTGAAAGATGCTTAGCCGTCTTTCCCGTTCGCTCTCGTTTCGCCTGTTCGTCATCTTCGTCGTTCTGGGAAGCGCGTTCGTATTCGGTACGTTCAAGGCCGTCCAGCGTTTCTATAACAGCGATCAGATTCGCGGACTGGTCAGCGGCCACCTGTCATTGCACGTGAGCTATGTCCGCGAGGACATCGGGGTGCCGCCGAGTATCGCCCGGGCCATAGCAATCACGCAGAAAGTGCCTGTGGACATTCGTATCCTGGGTCCCGACATCGACTGGGCATCCGATGTGGCGTTCCCGCGGCTTGAGCAACTGGAGTTCGCGCCCAGCCCCCGGTTCAGCGGTGATTCGGGCGCCTGGGCCGACGAGTTGCAGGGCGTTGATTTCGCCAGCCTGGATCATCACGACTTCCTGCGCATGCAACAGGGCGGCTACGACATCGTGGTGGCGACACCGAGAATCTCCGACACGTCCAGCGGACCGGCGCTCGTCCCGCTCGTGCTGGGACTCGGCTTGTTCCTGCTCGTGCTGGCCTATGCGGCGGTGAGCTGGCTGTTTCGTCCCATCCGCGCGATTCGCGCGGGCGCAGAACGTATCGGCCGAGGAAACTTCGATTTCCGTATAGCGAACATTCGCAGCGATCAGCTCGGCGATCTCGCAAACGACATCAACCGCATGGCCGGCGACGTTGAGAACATACTGGACGCAAAAAGAGCGCTTCTGCTCGGCATCAGTCACGAGTTACGGACCCCGCTTTCGAGAATGCGGCTGACGCTGGAGTTCCTCGAAGACCCGGAGTATGCGGAGAGCCTGAAAGCCGAGATCGCGGAGATGGAAAAGATCGTCGTGTCGCTGCTCGAGGCTGAGCGTCTCAACAGCCGGCACGCGCAACTGTCTCGGTCGAGGACCGACATCGGGGACCTGATCGAGGACATGGTCAGCGACTTCTTCGCGAGGGACCGCGACAGGATCCGGGTTACGCTGCCGACGAAGGCAGTCGTCGCCTCGGTGGACGAGGCGCGCATGACACTCCTTCTCAAGAATCTCGTCAGTAATGCATTGCGGTACTCGAAACCCGAGGACGGTCCGGTGATGGTCGAACTCGCTGGTGGCAATGACGATCTGGTCATTACCGTTGCGGACCAAGGACCGGGCCTGTCGGCGGACCAGGCCGCACATATTGGCGAAGCCTTCTATCGGGGCGACCCGTCGAGGACGAGGGAGTCCGGTGGCACAGGGCTCGGACTGTATCTCGCGACACTGGTGGCACGTGCTCACGGAGGCACGTTGCGGCTACTCAGCGACCGGGGTCACGGCGCCACGTTCGAAGTACGCATCCCCTTGACGGACTGATAAGCGGCGAGCGCCGCCTGCCGGGCCTGGCCATGGTCGACGATGGGCTCAGGGTATGTTGCCTCGCCGGCGTCGGGAACCCAGCGCCGCACGTACCGGCCGTTGGGATCGAACTTCTTCTCCTGCAAGGTCGGGTTGAAGATCCGAAAATAGGGAGCCGCATCCGAGCCGCAACCGGCAACCCACTGCCAGCTCGCCGAATTGTTGGCGAGGTCGGCGTCGACCAGCGTGTCGAGAAACCATTCGGCCCCGGCCTGCCAGGGCACCATGAGATCCTTCACGAGGAATGAAGCAGCGATCATGCGAACGCGATTGTGCATCCAGCCTGTTTGCCAAAGTTGCCGCATGCCGGCGTCGACGATCGGGTAGCCGGTCATACCCTGCTTCCAGGCCTCCAGCAGGTCCTCGTCCGTCGACCAGGGAAAATGTTCGAACTCGCTGCGCAGGGGTTTTTCCGGCAGCTCGGGGAAGTGGAACAGGAGGTAGCTGCTGAAGTCGCGCCAGTACAGTTGGCGCAACAGGGCTTCCCCGCCGGACGTTGCAAGCGCAGACAACTCGTATTGCCGGATCGCATGCCAGACCTGGCGAACGCTGATTTCGCCAAAGTGCAGGTGAGGCGACAGCCTGGAGGTAGCATCCAGGTCGGGGCGGTCGCGAGCCGCGGCATAGCCCGAGAGTATCGATTCGGCCGCATCGATGCGTTGCAGGCCGCCGGTTTCGCCCGGCGTCCAGGCGCCATGAAACTGGCGCGCCCGGTCGTCCTCCAGGGACAGAAGCGCCAGGTCATCGACCGACATCGAGCCGGCCGTCGGTTCGGCAAAGCTGGCTGCCGCAGGCGCAGGCACCGGCATGCCCGGTTCTCCCAGGTTCGCCGCTGCTTTCCAGAACGGCGTAAACACGCGATAGGGAGAGCCGGACTGGGTCTTGACGGTCTCAGGATGGTGCAGGAGCCCGTCATCGACGGCATGAATGGCTGTCCGCTCGCCGAGCAGCGCTTCGAGGTCCTGTTCCTGGTTCCTGCTGACAGGTTCGTAGCGCCGGGCGTAGTACAGCGCCCGCGCGCCCGTTTCGGTGCAAAGCCCGGCCAGGATTTCAGGCGGCGAACCGCGAAAAACGCGCAGCGTGGAACCCCGCTCGCGCAGGTCGCTATCGAGGCTGCTGAGGCTGTGGTGCAGCCACCAACGGCTCGCAGTGCCTGAGTCCTGCTCGTCGACAACGTACACAGGGATGAGCGGTCGACCCGAAGCTACCGCCGCGAGCAGCGCAGGATTGTCCGAAAGTCGCAGATTTCGCCGAAACCAGAGTATTGCGGGTTGCATCAGAAAAAGCCCCAAAATTAGCAATGATGCGATGTTAAGTTACTGAAACAAGACAATGTGTAAGCGAATGTAACAACGCCACCCGGGCGCTTGTTGAGGCCCGGGCCGCTCCGTATATTCGCCGCCATAGGATCTTGGAGGTCGCCATGGGCGCCGTAACTGAAAAAGCTGTCAGCTGGACCGAATCCGGCCTCGTTCCCGACGCCGTGATTCGGGCCGGAATTCGCAGGCTGCTCGAAAGCAAGCGCAGGGAAATTCACGCGGGTGACGAAGAACATGCCGCCAACACGTTGAACCTGTTCGTGGCGATGATGAACACGTCGCCGATCGCGCACGTGCCGGATCTCGCGAACGAACAGCATTACGAGGTGCCGGCTGAGTTTTTCGAGCAGGTAATGGGCGATCACCTGAAGTACAGCTGCTGTTACTGGCCGGGGGAGGTGAACAACCTCTCTGAAGCCGAGACGGCTGCGCTCGAGCTGACGGTGCAACGCGCCGGAATTGCCGACGGCATGCAGGTGCTCGATCTCGGCTGCGGCTGGGGCTCACTGTCGCTTTGGATCGCGGAGCATTTCCCGAACGCGTCGGTTACGTCTGTGTCCAATTCGTCGTCACAGCGCGAGTTTATTCTCAAGCGTGCAGGCGAGCGGTCGATCAGCAACATCGACGTCATCACGGCGACATGAATGACTTCTCGACCGAGCAGCGCTTCGACCGCGTCGTTTCGATCGAAATGTTCGAGCACATGCGCAACTACGCGCGAGCTGTTTCGCCGCATCGACGACTGGCTGCTTCCCGACGGCCGCTTCTTCATGCACGTGTTCTGTCACCGCACGACGCCGTACGAGTACATCGACAAGGGACCGGCCGACTGGATGAGCAGGCACTTTTTCAGCGGCGGCATAATGCCGAGCGCCGACTTGCCGCTGCGCTTTCCCGGAGAACCTCGGCATCGACAAGCGCTGGCACTGGAACGGCCAGCACTATGCGAAGACCTGCAACGCCTGGCTGGAAAATATGGACGGCAGAACGAGATCGCCATCATGCCGATACTCGCCGAGTGTTACGGCGAGGAAAACGCGGCTCGTTGTGGTGGCAGCGCTGGCGCATCTTCTTCATGGCCTGTGCGGAGTTGTTCGACTACGACGACGGTGCACGAGTGGTATGTCGGTCACTACCTGTTCAAAAAGGCGGGGAGCTGACATGCTGTTGCTGGTCAATTTTGCAGTCTTTGAGCTCGCCTGGCTGTCGTCGGTAATCGGTGGCGCCCGCGAGATGCCGTGGCTCGGGCCCCTGGCCGTGCTGATCGCACTGGCGATTCACCTTCGCGCCGCACGCAAACCCTTCGACGAAGTTTCTGCTGATCGTCAGTTGCGCGTAATGGGCGTCTGTTTTGACAGCGAACTCGTTGCGGCCGGCTGGGTTACCTACAAGGCGGGGCTGTTCAGCGAGTACGTCGCTCCCTACTGGATCATTACGATGTGGATGTTGTTCGCGACGACGCTGAACGTGTCGATGCGCTGGCTGCGCGGCAAGCCCCAAGCTGGCTGCGCTGTTCGGTTTTTTTGGCGGCCCCGTCACCTACCTCGCCGGTCAGAAGCTCGGCGGCATCATTCTGACCAATCAGGTTGCCGCCCTCGTCGGCCCTGGCGATCGGCTGGGCGATCATCATGCCGATGCTGATGTGGCTGTCCGAGAACCTGGACGGCATGCCTGGTAGGCGTCGCGCATGGATTGCGGAGCATACCCGATGATGCTGCATCCCTACTGCAATCGCATTGCTGGCCATTCTTGCCGTCGGCATTGCAGCTGGCTGGTCAGCATCGTCAAGAAGGACGTCAGTTTCGTTGACAGTCTCTGGTCGCTGTTCTTCCTGATCGCTGCAGTGGTATTTGCTGTGCGGTCAGTGCCACTGTCGGCGCCGAGGGACGCTCGTGCTGGCGCTGGTCGCGATCTGGTCGCTGCGCCTGTCGATCTACATTACCGCTGCGCAACTGGGGCCAGCCCGAGGATTATCGCTACCAGACGATTCGCGCCAACAACGAGCCCGGCTTTGCTTTCAAGAGCCTGTACATCGTCTTCGGCCTGCAGGGCGTGCTGGCCTGGCTGATCGCGTTGCCGTTGCTGCCCGCTATTACCGTCGGATGCAGCGCTGAACGTGCTGGATTTTTTCGCTGTTGCACTCTGGGTGCTCGGCTTCATTTTTGAGGCCGGCGGCGACTACCAGCTCGCTCGCTTCAAGGCACGCAGGGACAGCCAAGGGCCAGGTCCTGGATACGGGCCTCTGGCGATACACGCGGCACCCAAACTATTTCGGCGATTTCTGTATCTGGTGGTCGTTCTACCTGTTTGCGGTTACCTCGGGTGGTTGGTGGAGCATCGCTTCTCCGCTGCTGATGAGTTTCCTGCTACTGAAGGTCTCCGGCGTTGCGATGCTGGAGAAGCACGATCGGTGAGCGGCGGCCCGAGTACGCATCTGTACATTCGCCGCACCAATGCCTTTTTCCCGGGGCCGCGTCGTGTACCGGCGTCACTTAAGGAGGTAAAATCATGAGGCGCAATTTAGTATGGCATTGCTTTTACTGCGCGTTGTTCAGGCTCGACGTTCGCATCGGCCGAAACGGCGGACGCAAAGATCGTTGATGGCACGTTTCGCAGTGGGACTTCGATGTTTACCTGAACGACAAAAGAGTCGGCAAACACCTGTTCACGGTGTCGGAGATCAGGTGGCGAAAAGCAGGTGCGGAGCAAGGCCAGTTTCGACTACAAGATTCTGTTCATATCAGCCTATCAATACGAACACAGCGCGGCCGAGCACTGGGTTGGTGATTGTCTGGCGGAGTTCGACGCTGCGCACTAACGCCAATGGCAAGCGACTGAAGGTTTCCGGCGAGCGGCCGATACCGGGTTTCGCTGGTAGAGAAGGGCAACGAGCCGGTCGAGCTGCCGAAGTGCGTGATGACATTTGCGTACTGGAATCGCCGGGATTTACTGGAGCAGCCGCAACTACTGAATCCGCAGACCGGCGAATACCTGGACGTGCGGGTGGAAAGGTCGGGGCAACGAAATACTCAAAGTACGTGGCAAGCCGGTCAGCGCAACGCGCTTCAGTCTGACGGCCTACGAAGTTGACCTGACCATCTGGTACTCAGCCGACGACGAGTGGCTGGCGCTCGAGTCCATTGCCAAGGGCGGCCACATCATCCGCTACGAGTTGTCCTGATATGCGCCTGCAAAAGTGGTTGGTGCTTCTTGGACTCGCAGTAATCTTGCTGAGCGGTTGCGCCGCCAAAGGACCGGAAATGGAGACAGTCGATCATGTGGACCTGGAACGCTTTATGGGTCCCTGGTACGTCATCGCAAACATCCCGACGTTTCTCGAGAAAGGCGCACACAATGCCGTCGAGACTTACAGCCTGAATGATGATGGCACCATCGCAACGCATTTTACGTTCCAGGACGGGTGGTTCGACGGGAAGGTCAAGGAATACAATCCAAAGGCGTTCGTCCTCGATGACGAGTCCAACGCGCTTTGGGGCATGCGTTTCGTTTGGCCCATAAAGGCGGACTATCGAATCGTTTACCTTGATGACGATTACACGCAGACCATTATCGGACGCCAGAAACGCGATTTCGTCTGGATCATGGCGCGTACGCCGACTATTTCCGACTCGGACTACGATCGACTCGTGTCATTCGTCGAATCGATCGGCTATGACACGTCAAGCTGCAACGCGTACCGCAGCGCTGGTGATGCTCGTGAAGATCGCAATTATTGGCACAGGTATCGCCGGCAATGTCGCCGCCTACAGACTACGGCAGCAGCACGACATAACCGTGTTCGAAGCCGGCGCCTATGTCGGTGGCCATACGAACACCGTGGACGTTGAGGAGAACGGCCGCAGAACTTGCCGTCGATACGGGCTTTATCGTTTTTAACGACCGTACCTATCCGAACTTCATCCGCCTGCTGGATGAGATCGGGCAGGCGTCGCAGCCCAGCGAGATGAGCTTCAGCGTGCAGGCCGAGGATGATGGCCTCGAGTACGGCGGCTCGTCCCTGAACACCCTGTTCGCGCAACGCAGGAACATTTTCCGGCCATCGTTCTATCGCATGATTCGCGACATTCTGCGCTTCAACGAGACCGCGTCAGCGCGGGTCAACGAGCTGGATGAGTCGCAAACGGTGGGCGCTTACCTGCAGAGGAATGGCTACAGCAGCGAGTTTGTCGATCAGTATCTCGTGCCGATGGCGGCCGCAATCTGGTCCGCGGAGCCGGTTGCCGTGCTCGATATGCCGATCGGATTCCTGGTGCGCTTCTTCTCCAATCACGGCCTGCTGCAGACCAGCGACCGACCGACGTGGCGTGTGATCAAGGGCGGCTCACGTGAGTATGTGAGGAAACTGGTCGCCGGTCATCGCGACCGCATACGTCTCAACAGTCCAGTGCAGTCCTTGCGCCGGCTTGGCGACGGCGTCGAGGTGCGCTCTGCGGCCGGTGGCAAGGAGAAATTCGATTACGTCTTCGTCGCCTGCCACAGCGACCAGGCCCTGTCGCTGCTTGAGGATGCAACGCCGGTAGAGCGCGAGGTTCTCGGCGCGATTCGTTACCAGTCCAATGAGGCCATCCTGCACACCGACGCAAGACTGATGCCAAGACGTCGCCGCGCCTGGGCAGCCTGGAATTACCATATTCCGGCCGATAGGCAACGCCATGTTGCGGTCACCTACAACATGAACATTCTGCAGGGTCTCGATACGAGCAAGCAGTACCTTGTGACCTTGAATAACGATCGGCACATCGATCCGCAGTCAATCCTGCGCCGGATTCAGTACGACCACCCGGTCTACTCGCGCGAGTCGGTGGTCGCACAGCGGCGCCAGGCCGAGATCAACTGCGACAGGACGTTCTTCTGTGGCGCTTACTGGCGCAACGGCTTTCACGAGGATGGGGTTGTCAGTGCACTCAATGCACTGGATCATTTCGAAGAGAGGCTTGCAGATGAAAAGCTGCATCTACGAAGGGCGAGTTAGGCACAGCCGCGAAAAAGCCTGCGGTACATGCGTTCAACTATCGCTTGTTCATGATGTACCTGGATCTCGACGAACTGCCGACGCTGTTCAGGAAACGCTGGTTCTGGTCTTCATCGCGATGGGCGCTCGCGCGTTTTCGGCGACGGACCACCTCGGGCCGGAAGAGCAGCCGCTTGCCGACTCGGTTCGTGCTCTCGTGCGACAACGAAACCGGCCGCCGGCCGCGAGGGTCCCGATTCGACTGCTCACGAACCTGTCGTACTTCGGCTACTGCTTCAACCCGGTGAGCTTCTACTACTGTTTTGCGGCGGACGGCGAGACCGTCGAGTTCATCGTCTCGGAAGTCAACAATACGCCCTGGGGCGAACGCGACACCTACGTACTGGACTGCAAGAAACAAGGCGAGCCGCGCTCGTCCTGGCACTTCCAGCCTGCGAAGAAAATGCATGTTTCTCCCTTCATGTCGATGGAGATCGAGTACAACTGGGTGCTGTCGACGCCCGCGGACAAGCTGACGGTGTTCATGGCGAACTCGACGGAAGGCAAGCGTTTTTTCGACGCAACGCTCAACCTGTCCCGAAAAGAAATATCCGGAGCGTCGCTGGCCGGCGTCCTGGTCCGTTTTCCGCTAATGACCGCCAAGGTGATCTTCGCCATTTACTGGGAGGCGCTACGCCTGTGGCTGAAGCGTTGTCCCGTTTACCAGCATCCAGAGAAAGAAACAGAGGTAGTTGCTCGATGAACACGAGAGCGATTTCAATCGACGCGCGCGATGGCGCCACTGAGACCACGAAGCCTTCAATGCTCGACAGGATGGCGCGCAGCCTGGTGTTGTCTCGCCTGGAGGGACTCGAGAATGGACAGATCGTCATCACGGAGCAGGATGAACAGTGGTCCTTCGGGCAGTTGACGGAGGATTTTCCCCAGGGCGTTCACCTGCACGTAAAAAACCCGACGTTCTACAGCGACATTGCGTTTGGAGGCTCGATCGGCGCCGGTGAGGCCTACATCAACGGCTATTGGTCCAGCGGCGAGCTGCGCGAGCTGTTGCGCATCCTGATTCGAAACCGGGACGTTCTCGAAAAGGTGGACTCCGGCCTGGCACGGCTGGGCCGGCCGCTGCAGAAGATGCTGCATGCGCTGAACCGCAATACTCGCAAGGGCAGCCGCAAGAATATTGCTGCGCACTACGATCTCGGCAATGACTTCTACTCGCTCTGGCTGGATCCGACGATGATGTATTCGAGCGCCTATTTCGAAACCCGGGAGACGCCGCTCGAGGACGCGGCGATCGAAAAGCTGGATCGTATTTGCCGGAAGCTGGAGCTCTCGGCCGGCGACTCGGTCATGGAAATCGGGACCGGGTGGGGCGGATTCGCGATCCACGCGGCAACGCACTACGGTTGCCACGTGACGACGACCACCATTTCGCAGCAGCAATACGACTTACGCGAAAAAGGCAATCGCCGACGCAGGTCTCGAAGACAGGATCACGCTGCTGTTCAAGGACTACCGCGATCTGGAGGGGCGTTTCGACAAGCTGGTTTCCATCGAGATGATCGAGGCGGTCGGGCACGAGTACCACGATGTGTTCTTCAGGAAGTGCTGCGACCTTCTCAAGCCCGACGGGCAAATGCTGCTGCAGGCGATTACGATCGCCGACCAGCGCTACGATGAGTACAAGAAAGGCGTCGACTTCATCAAGCGCTACATCTTTCCCGGCGGGCTGCCTGACATCGGTGACGGACATGTCGCAAACGATGACAGCGCACACGGATATGCGGGTCATACACCTGGAAGATATTGGTCCCGCACTACGCGACCACGTTGCGCCACTGGCACGACCGCTTCTTCGCTCGCCTCGACGAAGTCCGGGAGCTCGGCTACTCCGATGCATTCCTGCGCCTGTGGCAGTTCTACCTGTTCTACTGCGAGAGCGCGTTCATCGAGCGGGTTATTGGCGACGTGCAAATGCTCATCATGCGACCAGGCGCCCGTCGGGAGTACGTTCGATACTGAGGCGTTGTCGAAACTGCCCTCGAATTCGGGGTTTGAAGGAGAGTACACTTAGGCTGGCGCTGTCCTTGAGATCTCGCAGTTCTGGCCATGAACCTCAAACACTGTTTCAACACTCGGCAGTTTCGCTTGCTGGCGAAGAAGCGCCTGCCCGGGCCCATTTTCCACTATATCGATGGTGCCGCCGACGACGAAGTCACGTATCGGCGCAACACCCGGGCATTCGATGATTGTGACCTCGTGCCGAGCGTCCTTGCCGGCGTCGAAGAGATCGACATGTCGACGACGGTGATGGGCAAGAAGATCGAAATGCCCCTGTTCCTGTCGCCTACCGCATTGCAGCGCCTGTTCCATCACGAGGGCGAATACGCGGTGGCCGGCGCAGCGGAACGGTTCGGCACCTGGTTCGGGATTTCGTCACTGGCGACGGTAGGGATAGAGGATATCGGCGCGCGCATCAGCACACCCAAGATGTTTCAGCTCTACTACCACAAGGACAAGGGGCTGACGAACAGCATGATCGAGCGCTGCAAGGCGGCCAACTTCGACGCAATTGCACTGACCGTCGACACCATTGTCGGCGGCAATCGCGAAAGAGATCTCGTTACCGGGTTCACGTCGCCGCCGCGCCTGACCGCAAAAAGCCTTTTCAGCTTTGCCGCGCACCCGCGCTGGACCATGAACTACCTCTTCAGGAACAAGTTCGAACTCTCGAACCTCAAGGACTACGTCGACGAAGGTACGAATGTCAGCCTGTCGGTGTCCGAGTATTTCTCCACCATGCTCGACCAGTCGATGGACTGGGTCGCGGCAGAGAACGTTCGCAAGCAGTGGGGCAAGGAGTTTTGCCTCAAAGGCATCATGTCGGTCGAGGATGCGCGTCGTGCGGTCGATATCGGGGCCACGGCGATCATGGTGTCGAACCACGGCGGACGCCAGCTCGATGGATCCCGGACCCCGTTCGACCAGCTGGCAGAGATCGTCGATGCGGTGGGCGACCAGGTAGACGTGATCTGCGACGGCGGCATCCAGCGTGGCACACACGTCCTCAAGGCGCTGTCCGTCGGGGCGAAAGCCTGTTCCGGCGGCCGACTCTACCTGTATGCGCTCGCGGCAGCCGGGCAGGCCGGCGTCGAGAAAACCTTGTCCAATTTCAAGGCCGAGATCGAGCGCGGCATGAAACTGATGGGCGCCCGGTCGGTAGCGGACCTCGGGAGAGACAACCTTCGCTACCGGCACCCGCCGCAACACGCCTCGTGAGACTGTCGCAAGCGCTGATCGAGTCGTTCACCGGGTTCGTTGCCAATAACGAGGCCATCGCGCTTGTCACGGTCCTGTCGACAGCAGGCTCGACCTACAGCAAGCAAGGCAGCCAGATGCTCATCGGTGCCGACGGCAGCGTCCATGGGCTCCTGTCCGGCGGGTGCCTGGAGAACGACCTGGCAGAGCGCGCGGCGAACGTCATCGAGTCCGGACAGACCGACTGGGTCGAATACGATCTGCGCGACGATGACGACGTATTCGGGCTCGGCGTCGGTTGCGAGGGCGCGATGCGCCTGCAGATCCAGCCGCTGTTGCCCAGGTCAGGCTACGAACCCTTCGCCGGCTGGCTGGCGACGCTTGCGACGTCACCAACGGTCGATGCCAGCTTCGAGACAGATCGCGGCCCGGTTACCCTTACGCTCGATCGACCGTATGCCGTGCTCCTGCTGGGCGCGGGCCAGGACGCAGATCCGCTGCTGCTGTTCTGCCGGTCTTTGGGGTGGCGCGTGATGGTGCTGGATCATCGTCCGGCCTACATCGCCCGGATCGAGAGCGCGCATGCGTGCGACTGCCGGTGTGTCCCGGTTGCGAACGTCGGCAAAGACGTCGATCTCAAGCAGTTCGATGCCGCGATCGTCATGAGTCATCATCTTGCGAGCGACCGCCAGTACCTGTGCACGCTCGCCGATTCGTCGATCGATTTCATCGGCCTGCTGGGGCCGCCGCATCGACGCGATCGGCTACTCAGGGAAGTGGGCGCGGTAGGCGAGCAACTGGCGCCGCGCTTGCGGAGCCCGGTTGGCAAGCGCATAGGCGGACGAGGCCCGGCAGCCATTGCCCTGGAGGTTGCCGCGGAGCTGCAGCAGTACTTCTGCGAACTCAATCCGGACTAGGCAGTGCCTCGAGATCCGCCGGCGTATCGATGTCGATCGCGGCCTGCTCGAACGTCACAACACTGACCGATGCGGCGTGGGCGCGAAGCACGCTTTTCGCACCCGCATCGCCTTCGAGATTCATGAGTTGGTCGAAATAGGCTTGTCCGAATAACACTGGCGGGCCGTCAACACCGGAGAAGCTCGTTGCCACGATCGCATCGGACTGACCACCCCACTGTTCGACCAGGGCAGTGAGATGCTCCGCAGTGACCAGCGGTTGGTCGGCCAGCATGATCACCACGGCGTCTGCCTGCGCATGGCACGCGGCAACGCCGCAGGCGATGCTTGAGCCGATGCCCGTTTCGAAGGCGTCGTTTCGCGCGACACGATCGGCAAGTCCGGATGCGGCGCGCATGAGTTTGTCCGCTTCATGACCGGTTACGAGGCAGACACAGCCCGGGCATGCTTCCTGCGCAGCCAGAAGCGCATGTTGCAACAACGGCCGGCCATGCAGGTCGTCGAGAAGCTTGGTCTTCCCGTACCGCTTCGACTGACCGGCCGCGAGAAAGACAATGTATATGCGCTGCGACATGCCGGGGTCTCTTCAGATTGCCGAAACCATGGTATCAACAATGCGGCGCGACAGTCGTGTCACCCGGGTTGCGTCGACCGCGACGCAGCTGGCGGTCCGTGTATCGTTAGCCGGTTCGACGGTAAATAGTGCGAAAACCGGTCGCCGCGGTAAGATAGTCTCTGTCCGGCGCTTCGTCTGAGGGATTCATGAGAAAAATCAAACAGCCCATTCACATCATCAACGTTCCACTGGACCTGGGCGCATCCCGTCGCGGTACGGATGCAGGTCCGTCTGCGTTTCGCGTGGCGGGACTTGGACGTGAGATTCGGGACATGGGCTACACGATCTCGAGCGAGACGGACATTCCTGTGCCGGCCATGGAGACACGCAAGACGAGCGATACCAGGACGCGCTTCAAGGACGAGATCCTGGAGGTCTGTGAGGAGCTTGCGAATCACGTAATCGCTGCGCTCGAAGCCGGCGAGTGGCCGTTGGTGATCGGCGGTGACCACTCGATCGCCATGGGAACCGTATCCGGTCTCTCCGCGCACCTGGGCAAGTCAGGCGAGAAGCTCGGCCTGATCTGGTTCGATGCGCACGGCGACATGAATCTCCCGGACTCGACACCGAGTGGCAACATTCACGGCATGCCGCTCGCACACCTGCTTGGCTACGGAGATCCTGACCTTGCCAGCATCCACGGGATTTCCCCGGCCGTCGATCCCGAAAACGTCGTCCTTATCGGTATCCGGGACATCGACCAGATCGAGCGCGATTTCATCAACGCATCGGGCGTCACGGCATTCACGATGCGGGACATCGACCAGCTCGGCATGGCCGAAGTTGCACGGCGGGCCCTCGAGATCGTGAATGACGGTACGGGCGGTTTTCACGTGAGTTTCGACCTCGACGGCTGCGATCCCGAGGTCATACCGGGAACCGGCACGACCGTCCCGGGCGGTGCGAGCTTCCGTGAGGCGCATCTCCT
Organism: uncultured Gammaproteobacteria bacterium; assembly: GCA_963698895.1. GTDB lineage: Bacteria > Pseudomonadota > Gammaproteobacteria > Steroidobacterales > Woeseiaceae > UBA1847. The sequence goes on from CAVOSO010000010.1 coordinate 58,375, forward strand.
GTTGGAGGAGTGTGCGGCAGACGGCCGGATTCTTTCGCTCGAGGTTGTCGAGCTGAACCCGTTCCTCGACCACGCCAATATCTCGGCCAAGCGTGCCGTATCGCTGATCCAGAGCGCGCTCGGCCGCAGTATTCTCTAGTTATCCTCGCCTAGCGGCACGCCGCCGGCAGGTGCTTCGGCTGGATCGTCGGGCTCGAACAGACCCATACCACGTTGTCTGAACTGTCAACTGCGGGCTCCATAACCATCGTCGCGTTGTTGATAACGACATGCGCGTCATTGCCGTAGGTGATGACGATCGTGCCATTGGCAACACGTACGCTGGACGTGTACTTGCCGGCGATCCGATCCGCCGGGCTGAGTCCCGCGGCTTCGTTGTCCGCCGGAAACGCTTGCCTGTCGAAATAGTATTCCGAGACTGCCGCTTTTGCGCCGCTCGAAAGATTCAGTCCCTCTGAAACCTGCGCACGAATCGTGTAGTCGTTGTACGCCGGAACAGAGATGGCAGCGATGACGCCGATGAGGAATACGAGGATGATCGGCAGCAGGACCAGAACGATATTGCTCGTGCCGCCAATTCTGTTCAGCTCTGCTGCCTGCTGTTCCGCGGAGGAAGTGATGGCCGCAACCTTGTCGGCTTTTTTCTGCGCGTGCCGGTAATACAGCCGGTTGGCGAACATCGGCACGAGCAGGAATGTGATCAGCAGGTAGGACACATAATAGAAACCGGATGCCGCCTCGGCGCCTACGGCCGCACCGGCGAAGCCGCTGATAATGCCCAGCGAAAACGGCAGGACTATCCAGTACAGGAACGCATAGAGCCACATCTTCCGGTACAGCAGCCACCACGACGAGATAAAGAAGGCCGGCCAGTGCCAGGAGACAGAGCTTCCGCCACTTTTTATCTGGTCAAAACGTCGGGCGTAGTAGTCGGCGTTCTTCGGGCCAACGTACGCGGCAAGCAAATCGCCTTGTGGCGCAAACGTCGTGTCGCTCTCGGGTGCGCGGTAAATGGACTCTGAATCGTTCTCGCGGCTCATGGCATACTCCGGTCTGTATGTGGTCGGATGGTAGCAAACATGACTGGTGAAAATCCCTATAAAGCGCCGCAGGCAGACGTTGCCGTAGCATCCATTCAACCCGGCGAGCTGGCCTCAAGGGGTGCCCGCCTGGGAGGCTCGATCGTCGATGGACTGATCGCGGCGGCCATTATCTGGCCCGCGATGTACTTCACGGGCATGTTTGACCGGGCAATGGAAGGAACGCAGTCCTACGAGGAAGTTATCGTCGGTGCTCTGTTCGGTTTTGCCGTATTCCTGGTGCTAAACGGGTACCTGCTCGCAACACGCGGCCAAACCATCGGCAAAGTTGCTGCGCAAACGCGCATTGTCTCCATAGAGGACCGCAAGATCCTCCCGCTCTGGAAAATTATCCTGTTGCGCGTTGCCCCGGTGTCACTCGCGTCGATAATTCCGTTGGCCGGGTCCATCCTGACCCTCATCGATGTCTTGTTCATCTTCCGCCAGGATTGTCGCTGCGTGCACGACCACATCGCAGGGACTATTGTCGTTAAGGCCTAGCCCGGATATCGGTGCGCCTCTACAGGACACCCGCTCGCTTGATCGCGAGATAGCGATTCGTGATCGCGGCCGGCAGGTCGTCACTCAGGCAGTCTTCCACGTAAACGCCTTTCGCTTCTAGTAGCCGATGGGACTCGCGCCGGCTGTCGAGGTAGCGATTGGTCGACGCGAACAACAGTGCGTCATCGAAACTGCTTATCTCACGGTCGATTGATTCATCCAGCGCACGTTCCCGAAGGCTCGCGAGAATCACGAGGTGGCGGCGCTGCAGCAGGTCGGTGGCGATCTGCAGCTCTTCAGAATCCTCTTCGCGAACGTTGGTCAGGAAGACGACCAGTGAGCGTCGCCGTTGCCTGGCTGCGAGGTCGGTTGCGGCCGCGATGTAGTCGATCTCGACGGGTTCCGGCTGGATGTCGTAGACGTGGTTCAACAGGCCGTTGATCGTGTCCGCTCCCTTTCTTGGCGCAAACCAGGTGCGTTCACTCCCTGCCGTGAGAATGCCCGCGGCATCACCCTGCCTGAGCGCGACGAAACTCAGGAGCAGCATCGCGTTGAGCGTGTGATCGAAGTGACTCAGTGCGCCGTCCTTGGCGAGCATGCGGCGGCCGGTGTCGAGGATGAAGACAATCTGCTGGTCGCGTTCGTCCTGGTACTCCCGGGAGATCAGCCGGCTCATGCGGGCCGTTGCCTTCCAGTCGATCGCCCGCATGCTGTCGCCCTCGCGGTACTCGCGAAGCTGGTGGAACTCGATGCCTTCGCCGCGCCGCCTGCTCAGGCGAACGCCGCTGAGCTGCAGGCGATTGTCCACTTCGTACGCAAGCAACTTGGAGATTGCCGAGTAGTTTGGATAAACACGAACCTGCGATGGCGCATCGACAAAGCGGCGCCGCCACCACAATCGTAACGGCGATGCGATACGCAGGTCGCAGCCGGGAAACTGCACGGAGCCGCGCTCGAGCGGGCGCACCCGGTACCCGGCATCGACAAAGCGACCCGCTTTTACCCTGAGAGTTAGCGGCAGACCGTCGGACTCGAACGATGCGGGGTGATGGTCGAACGCCTGGAGCAGCAGCGACCCATGGGTGCGGTTGTTGCGCATCGTGAGCTGGATATCCGTCCATGTCATCAGCGACATCGAGCCCGGAATTCTGCGTGTAAACCCGGGCGCCCCGGTCAGCCAGCACAGCAGGCCGTCGACGACGGCGATCAGCCCGATGAGCCCCGCGGCGATCAACCACAGGGTGGTGGCCGCCGGAAAGAACGCGACCACCAGGCCTGCGGCCATCAGTACGACGGCGAGGACAATGATGGGCAGACGGGGTATCACGTTCGCGGCGCGTCCACGCTTTCGAGAATGTCACGGAGAATGTCGTCGGGCCGGTAGGCTTCGATTTCCAGCTCCGGCGCGAGGGCGATGCGGTGGCGCAATGCCGGAACCGCGACTTTGCGAACATCGTCGGGCGTCACGAAATCACGACCCTGCAATACCGCGCAGGCACGCGACGCGCGCACGATAGAGATTGCGCCGCGTGGTCCCGCGCCCATGCGAATACCCGATGCCTGGCGAGTCTGGCGCGCGATGCGAACCGCGTAGTCCAGTACCACCTCGTCGATTCGCGTGCGTGCGACGAGCTGTTGCGCCGCGATGACATCGGCGCAGCTCATGACCGTCTTGACGTCATCAACGTACAGGGAGTCGCCGACACGTTCGGCTGTCACGGCCGACACGATCTTCTTCTCCGCTTCGTGATCGGGATAGTCGATAAGCACCTTGAACAGGAAGCGGTCGAGCTGCGCCTCCGGCAGCGGGTAGGTTCCCTCATGCTCTACCGGGTTCTGCGTAGCAACCGCCATGAAAGGCGGTTTGAGTCTTGCCGACTGGCCTTCGATCGTAACCTGGTTCTCCTGCATGACCTCGAGCAAGGCGGCCTGTGTCTTCGCCGGAGCGCGATTGATCTCATCGGCGAGCAACAGGTTCGTGAATACGGGGCCGCGCCTCACCCTGAACGTCTCGCTCTTCGGGTCGTACACGGCATGGCCGCTGACGTCGCTCGGCATCAAGTCGGGAGTGAACTGGATGCGAGAGAACTCGCCGCCAATGGCCTTGGACATCGACTTGACCAGGAGCGTCTTGCCAAGACCCGGCACGCCTTCGAGGAGCACATGGCCAGCCGTGAGCAAGGCCAGCACGATGTGATCAACAACGGTGCCCTGGCCGATAAATGCACGCTCGATTTCTGAGCGCAATGCCTGCACTTGCTGGTACAGCTTCCCGGCGTCGGTTTGCTGGTCGGTCATAGGTTCTTCCTTATTCGTTGAAGTACTTTCATCAAGCGAGTGAATTCACGGTGACTGGTATGGTCCTGGTTGAACATGGCGTCGAACACGTAGGAGTCGCGCATACCCGTCATTCTCGCGAGCTGCGTTGCCTGGGCCTGTGGCGCGAGGCGGCTCAGCCCCGGGTGTCGCCGTTCCGCTTCGTGCAGGATCGCAGCGGTTGAGCTCGCGACGAGATCGGCTGCACTGCGATTTCGCCAGGCGAAATTGCCGGCAGCACGCACGTGTTCGAGGATCGATCGTCGCGCCAGCGAATCCGGCCCGACGGGTGGCCCGAACTTCGGCGCTCGGGACCACAGCCACAAGACCAGTGAGGCGACAAACCCGACCACGACAAAGGGCGCGTTCCTCCAGATCAGTTCCCACAGGGAGGGGAACGCGGTGCTGTAGATGAACCAGGTTTTGCCTTCGTCAACGTAGCCGGCCACGATATCCATGAGAAGGCGGGCATGGTCGTCTTCTTGCAGGTTGTAGTTCGTGAAATACCAGGCGCCGGCAACGACAGTGACGTAGCCTTCTCCCCATTCTCTGCGCGCCGCGACAATGCCTTTTTCGTCAGACAGCGTTGCGCTGGTCGCCTGGTCTTCGTGCGACCGGATGCGTACGTACGTTGAGTCCAGGTCGAGGATATAGTCGAAATCTTCTTCCTCGTCCTCTCCGTCAGGCGCAGGTTCCTCTTCCTGATCCTCGTCATCGTCGATCTCAACCGGCTCCAGTATGAAGCCGAAAGCGTCGAGAACCAGTTCGGCGAATTCCGTTTCGCGTTGCGGCGGTAGCAGAACGAGGTGGCCGCCATTCGCAACCCAGCCGCTGAGCATGTTCAGCTCCGTGCCGAACGCAAAGGGCTCGGACGCATGGACGACAAGCGTGTCGTACCGTGCAGGAAGCCAATCGGAGGGTACGAGTTCGGATCGCGAGTCGGCATCGATGCCGAGCTCCCGCAGGAGCATTTCCGCCGCCAGGAAATCGTTGACGCGAGCTTCGCCGGAGTAACCCACGTACTCCGTCCTGATGACCTTTTCGTGGTACGTGAAGAACCACGAGGCAAAGAGCACAGCGGCAAGCACAGTCAGCAGGATCGCTGTCGTTTGCCTCATTGCGACGCCCCGAAATGCTGTGGCCACTCATCGCACAGCAGCAACACGGCGTCATCGGCCGGGTCCTGGTTGCCGTAGGCGCAACGGACCCAGAGGTGGACGACACGACGGAAGAACTCGGCGCGGGACGTGTCCGTCTGTGCGGTCACGGCACGGACGCAAGCGCCTTCGGTTGCACTGCGGGGCAGTCGCACGCCGTACTCCCTGACCGCGGCAAACACGCTGCCGCGATAGAGAATACTCAGCGCCTCGCGCTTGCGGCCGGCTCGCCAGGCGCTTCGGACCGCGGTAACGATATCGTCCGGCAACTGCTCGGCGGTCAATTCTCCGCCCGCCAGAAAGATGCGTCGCTGCGAGGGTGCCGTGGCGCCGGGCAGGCCGAGGTACGGCAACCAGCGATCTCGCATGAGAAAGACGATCAGCAGCAGGATTGCGACGCCGATCCACAGGGCGAACTCGATAGCCCTGGAGAACAGCTCGAAGAACGCGTCGAGCATGTTCCTCGACCAGGCACGGTCTTTCGACTTCTCGTCTTCAGAATCGTCGGTCCGAATCCGTTGCCAGTCCTCGACCCGTTGCCTGGTCTGCAGGGCTTCGCTGGCGTTGACAGATTCGAGCGCCGGCACGACGACGTCGTCGCTCCAGAAACCGGCGAAGCCAGGGTCGGGGTCGGCGGGCTCTTCGGCAACGTCCGGGTCGGATTCCTGCGCGATGGCGATCGGTGGTGACAGCAACGGCGGCAAAACCAGCAAGGCCAGCACGGCAATTGCGGCCGTCGCGCCGGCACGGCGCTGCACCATGCGCCGGAAGGCAACCTCGATGTCCCAGGCCTCGAGCTGCGTGCGGCAATTGATGTACAGGCCGAAGCCCGCACCGACAAACCAGGGCTGCAGGGCCGTCTGTGCGAGGTAGAAGGTCAGCAGGCCAATCGCCGTAGCGACATTGCTCGATTCCATCCAGAAGAGTTCGAGCCAGGTGTCCCCGAGCGTGTGCCGGTACGCGTCGGGAATGAAGGCGTAGCCGATCAGCATGATGCCGAAATACAGCGCGAGTACGAGGTGCTCATAAGCCGCCGTAATACCAATGCCGTAATTGAAGATCTTCATATTGAGAACTTTGCTGCGCGCTCGCCGCGCCGACCCCTTGAGCCCCTCCAGCTGCGTCACGGGCATCGCCACGGAGCGCGCGAAGTGCAGGCGGTAGGGCGTAACCAGGAATATGCGGTTCAGCCAGGCCAGTCTCGGCACGGCTTTCAGCGTTGCCGCGACGTCGGCATCCTCGCCGAAGAGCCGGCGCGAAATGATGCGCAGGATGGCGCCATCGGCGACCGGCTCGAACCACCAGTAGAAGAGCATGGCCCATGCACCGTAGGGCGTGAAGAAGATCAGCAGCAGCGCCAGCGCCAGGAAAGGCAAGGTGACGGCGAACCAGACCAGGTAGATGGCCCTGGCGTCGCGCCGGATCATCCGCGCGCCGAAATCCGTTGCCTCCCACTCGCTACGGGGTCGCATCTCGACAGTGACGTTCTCAAGATTCATTGCGACCCAACAGGAAGAAGTAGAGACCGTGCATTACCCACAGGAATGCACCGACCGAGTACTTGAAGCTCGCCGGTGGCCAGACAGTTGACGACCAGAAGGCTTCGACGAAGGCGGCGGCAACCAGCATCAGTGTGCCGCCATAGATCAGCGGCAGTCCGCTCTGCGCGCGGCTGCGGATCGACTGCCAGCGAGTCATGCGTCCCGGTGCGAGGGCGCCGTAGCCGAGCATCAGGCCAACGCCGCCGAAAATCGTGATAGCAGTCAACTCGAAGGAGCTGTGTCCTGAAACGAATGGCCAGAATGTTTCGGTAAAGCCGGCCACGGTCAGGTGGGTGCTCACAGCACCGAAGTACAGACCGTTGAAGATAAGAAAGAACAGGCTGCCGAGCCCGAACAAAAGCCCGCCGGCAAATGTGCGAAAGCCGATGCTGATGTTGTTGTAGATGTAGAAACCGAACATCTGGAAGTCGGAGTCCGATCCCCGGTCGCGCCCCATTGCCTCGTTGGCCGGGTCGTACATTTCCTCCATCCTCGACACGCTGCCCGGGTCCAGCAGCGAGTAGATCGTTTCGGGCAGCAGCACGACGGCCAGCGCCATGACCAGCGCGGGCAGGTAGAACAACAAGGTCGACGCCAGCATGAAGCGCCACTCTTTGCGGAACGTGGCGGGAAAATCCCTGGCCAGGAAGAGACCGATCGACGTGAGGAAAGGCGTGCGAGTTCGGTACATGTGCTGGTGGCCGTCCAGCGCGAGCTGGTTCAGGCGCTGCTGCAGCCCGATGCTGTAGCGGCGGGTCCTGGCAAGCGCCAGGTGATGACAGACCTGGCGGTACATGGCCGGGAAGTTCTTGCTGATGGTCTCGCGGGATTCATGCTCGGAGCGCTGCGCGAATCGCGGTGTCGACAGTGCTTCGATCCATGTTTCGAAAGTTGCCCAGGTTGCGGCGTGCCGCGATTCGAACGCTTCCTGTCTCATGACACCTTCCGTTCCCCGATCAGCCAGTTGGCGTGGCCGACCAGCGCGTTGCGATCGATGCCTTCCAGCACGGGGTCGAGAATGGCCGCCAGCTCCTCGGCGCGCTCGGCGTTCAGGAAATTGGCACGCTCCCCGAAACTGACAATGGCCTGTTGCTCGTCCAGCGACAGGTGGGCCTTAAGCGGCACCGGCGGCGCGTCGCCGGGCTTGCTGCCCACCGTCTGCCGGGGCGCATAGACAACGATGGTGCCGGCCGCGAGGTCGCCCAGGCGCTGGAACTGCCTGCTCAACAGCACGGCGATACAGCCAAAGGCGTAGCAGCCCGGCAGGGCATCGACAACGCGGATCAGGTTGCGCAGCAGGGAGCCGGACCAGCCCACCGGGGTGCCATTTGCATTCATGACCCTGATCCCGAGCGCGCGCTTCCCGGGGGTTGCACCGTGATTGAAGACCTCGAACAGGACGTTATAGAACCAGAGCAAGCAGAAGATCAGCAGCAGGTAGATCCCGGTGCCGAGATCGCCGAGGAGTTCGAGGACGATCGAAAGCACGGTCAGCGAGAGAAACTTGATCAGCGCATCGATAAGCCAGGCGAGCGACCGGGGTGCCAGTCCGGCAACGGGCAGCCGCAGCTCGACACCTTCGGGAGTCCCGATGTTATAGGCGGTGTCGAGAAGCAAGTCCGGTCGACTTTATTTTTAGCGTACTCACGAGCTTCCATTATCGGTATCTGCCACCCGAGCGCAACTACTGGTTGTTGACCGTGCCGTCTGCCAGCTACCATGCGAGATCCCCCCGCACAAAGGCGGCTTCAGCCTGGAGTCAAAACAAGCGATGAAAGACGTTGTAATTGTCGACAGTGTTCGTACCGGCCTCGCCAAGTCCTATCGGGGCAGTTTCAACCTGACCCGCTCGGACGACATGGTCGCTCACGTCATCGATGCGTTGCTGGAGCGCAACCCGAACGTCTCGCCCGATGAGGTAGAAGACGTCATCGTCGGTATGGCCATGCATGAAGGTGAGCAGAGCGGCAACATGGCGCGCCTGTCCACCGTCCTGTCCAGGCTGCCGATCACGGTCGCGGCGTCATCGATCAACCGCTTCTGCTCGTCCGGCGTGCAGTCGATCGCGTTTGCCGCCACGCAGATCGCCTCCGGGCAGACGCAGGTCGCCATGGCGGGCGGTGTCGAGTCGATCTCGATGAACCAGCGGCAAAAAGCCTGCGACTACCAGCAGAACCCGAGGCTGCTCGAGGAGAAGCCCGAGATCTTCATGGCCATGGGCAACACGGCCGAAGTCGTCGCTCGACGCTACAACGTGACGCGCGAGGTCCAGGACGAGTATGCCGTGCAGAGCCAGGCGCGCTACGCACGGGCGGTAGACGACGGGCGCATCGCCGAGGAGATCGCGCCGATGCGCGCGACGATGCTGACGATCGACAAGGCGTCGGGCGAGCAGGGCAAGGCCGAGGTGGTTGTCGATCGCGATGAATGCAATCGTCCCGGCACGACGCTCGAAGGTCTGGCCGGCCTGAAACCCGCTTTCGAAGAGGACGGCACTGTGACCGCCGGAAACGCCTCGCAGCTCAGCGATGGTGCCTCGATGACGCTGCTCATGAGTGCCGAGCGTGCGACCCGGCTCGGGCTGGAGCCGATGGGCGTGTTTCGTGGCTTCACGGTGGCGGGATGCGAACCTGACGAAATGGGCATCGGCCCGGTTTTTTCGGTACCGCGCCTGCTAAAGAATGCCGGTCTGTCGATGAACGACATCGATCTCTGGGAGCTGAACGAAGCGTTTGCCTCGCAATGCGTCTACTGCCGCGATGCGCTGGAAATCGACAATGAGATTTACAACGTCAACGGCGGCAGCATCGCGATCGGTCACCCGTTCGGTATGACCGGCTCACGCATGACGGGTAGCCTGCTGCGCGAACTCAGGCGCCGCGGCAAGAAATACGGCGTCGTCACCATGTGCATTGGCGGAGGCCAGGGAGCCTCCGCGTTGTTCGAGGCGCTGACCTAGAGCGCGCTGCCCCTGGCGGTACCGGTCAGCTTGTTGGCATTCATGTCGTAGACTGCGCAAATCACTTCACGGTCGTTCTGTTGCCAGCTTTTCGGCGAGGGGAACATGGTCGTGATGTCCAGCGAGGACGATTCATAGTCCTTGCCGACGTACGACTCGAAATGCTCCTTGCAGGAATTGAAGGCCAGCGCTGACATGCCGTCCCCTTCCGGGTAGCTCGTGACACTGACGTCGAAGACGGCGTACGCCTCGTTGTCATGTGGTTGGGAACAAGGTACACCGGGGACGGAGCTGACTTCGTCTTCAAAGCCGACGTCATTGAAACAGTCGCCAACCCGAACGTTAAACGCGCCGATACTGCCACCTTCCACGATGGCGCCACTGCTGTCGCGATCAGCATTCGTTGACGCGCCGTAAATTGCGAAGCCGGCTATCGCGGCCAGATAGACTACCCAATTTTTCATAATGCCTCCCTGGCACCGATGTGCATCCGTAAGCGTCAAATAATCGGCCATCGGCCGCCGCAAACGAACGACACAGGTCTCGAATTCGCGAAAAAAAAGCGTCTTTCGCCTATAGCGGCAGGTAAATCACGGTATTCGAAATGAGGATCATCACGAAAATCAGCGCGGTTACCATCGGGCCCAGGTAGATTCTGCCGGTCATGCGAAAGAAGAACCGATTGAAATACGGCAACACGAACATCATTGGCACGACGCCGAATAACAGGTTCACGTACAACCAGCCGTCGGTCCAGTAGACGGTGCCGGTCGCTGCGAACGTCGTGTACTGCACGACGACGATGAGTATCAGGCCGAGCGAATTGCCGAGCCCACCGAGCAACATGCTGCGCCACTCCGGTTGGCCATCGAATCGCATCGCCGCGTTCACGCGCAACGAGTTCGACAGGAAGAACACGAAGAAGAACGGCACATACATGGCGAGCAACAAGAGCAGCTCGGGCTGGAACGGGCGCACGCCCATGAACAGGAAACGGTAGTCGACGTGCAGGAAGTAATAGATGGCGAACAGCGACAGGAAGAAGAACGTAAACAGCAGCAGCGCCAGCTGCAGTGTACGGACCAACTCGCGCGCGGATACCGAGGCGCCCCAATAAGCCGGCGTGATGCCGTGCTTGCGCCCAAAGTAGCGATAGCTCAGCCAGAACATCAGGTACCCGACCGTCCCGTTGAGCACTGCCCAGAGCATGACGGCATTGTTCATGCGTTGCGGGAAGAACCACGTTAGCTGACGGGTAGAGGCAGCGACGAACAATTTCTGTGACAGCTCCGCCATGGGGATGTAGGTTACGCAGGCGATAAGGGCACCGAGGGTGAACGTCGTCCAGAACAGGAGGCGTCCGCGACCCCTGGGCCTCGGCAGGGGCTCCGGAACCGGGTTCACCAGGCTTCTGAATCGCTTCGACTGCAGCAGCAGCTGCCCCATCGGCACGACGGCGGCGAGCGCGGCGATCAGGGCGACCACGCCAAGCAACTCTCGCCATTGCCAGACCTGGTCGTAGGGGTCCAGCGAGCGCTCGACGTCGAACACGCGCTCGAAGTACTCGATCTGGTTGGCTATTGCCTCGGCCATGTAGGGCTGGAACGGATGCAGGGTGCGCTCGTTGTGCACGACCCTGAGCGTCTTCTCCCGCCTGTCCCCGTAGTACCTGCCGATCTCGACCTCGGTAACCGCCTGGTCGAGAGGCAAGCCCGAATTGACGGTCCGCAGCGCCTCGGGTGCCGTGCGCATGTCGCCGTTGCGGTGTTCGTTGCGGTATGCACCCTCATCGTAAAGCGCGTACGCGACGCCGACGTTGGAGCGCACGTCCTGCAATACTTCGTCGGTGAGCGTCAGGACGTAGCCGGACACGTAGACGGAATGCAGTTTGCTGGGAAGGCCTGCGCGTATCGCCTCCCGGCCAAAGTAATTCGCTCCGCGAATGGCGGCGTTGCCGCCGGCCGAATGGCCGGTCGCACCAATACGCGTGCGGTCGACGTAGTTGAGGTTGGTGGTGCTCGCGACATAGTCGATAAGCGCGAACATGCCATAGCCTTCGGTCGTGGCCGCGATGCGGCTCAGTGAGGCACTGGACGAGCCTTGCGCGTAGGGGTCGAGCGACGCCGTGACGAACCCGCGGCGGGCGAGTTCGATAGCGATGTTGGACAGCGCTTCCTTGGAGCGCTGAAAACCCGGGACGACCACGACAAACGGCGCCGGTGTCTCCGCCGTGGCGGAACGCGGCTTGAACAGGTCCGCAACGATCCATTGGCCGTGGTGCGTCGGGATCCTGATGGAATGGACGTGGACATCGCCACCCGCTGTCTGGATCTGCGCCGCAATCCAGCAGGACACGACGAGAATCAGTAGGGCGGCGAGCAGGTGCCGGGCAGGCTTCGTGAGTGACATCTATGGATGTATATCAGCATTTTGGTATGGTGGCACGCGCCCCCATAATGAAGGGAGAGGAACATGCCACTGCCGATCACCCTGTTCTACGCGGGTATCTTCGCGATATTTGCTTTGCTACTGAGCTTCATGGCGGGCAGTGCCCGCGGCAAGTCCGGTATCTCCATCCTGCACGGCGACCCGGTCGACATGAAACTCGCCGAAAAAGTCCGTCGTCACCAGAATTTCCTCGAATACATACCGATATTTCTTATCGTGTTTGCGGCGCTCGAGGTCAATGGCGTGTCGTCGATGTTCCTGTACATCGTGGGTGACCTGATGATCGTGGCGCGGATCTTCCACGCGTTCGGCCTGCACCATGACAACATGGGCCACATCGGACGCCTGATCGGCGCCGGCGGCACCGCGCTGCTCACGCTCGTCTGCGCGTGCTATGCCGTGTGGTTGGCCGCGAATGCGCTATTGGCCTAGTAGACTTTTATTCCGCCGGAACCGGAGTCTATTCTCAACAGGTCGCCACCGCCGCGAACTTCGCCGCGCAGATGACGCTTCGAGATTTTGCCCTGCACCGTGACGGGAAAGTCGACGACGATGCTGCCCGAGTTGGACTCGGCGTCGAGTTCGAACGCCGCGTCATCCGGCAGATCGACACGAATGCTCCCGGACCCCGTGTCGATTATCCAGGTACCGGCCTGGCGGCCGTCCACCTCGACGCTGCCGCTACCGGAGCTGACGTTGATTGCGCCGTCGATGCCATGCAGCTCAATGCCGCCGGAGCCCGTGGAGGCCTTGACGTCACCGGGAGCGGTCTGGATGACGGTGATGCTGCCGCTGCCGGTGTTGGCCGCAACGGCGCCGGCGATGCCGTCAAGACTGATCCGTCCGGACCCGGTGGTCGCTTTCGCCGGTCCGGCAATATTGCCGACCACGACACTGCCCGATCCGGAACCGGCTTTCAGGATCTCGGCGACGCCATCGATCTTCGTCGAGCCGGACCCCGTACTCGACTTCACGCGCGTATCGGCAGGGACCGTTATTTCGAAGCTGATCGAGACGTTGCCCTTGAAAGCCCGACCTTTCAGGTGACCAACCTTCAACGTCCCGTCGATCAACTCGATCGGGGGGTTGGCAATGATCTCGTCGACGAGTTCCTGCGCGCTTTCGCCGCTACGGCGAAACAGGCTGGTGCCCACTTTGACATGGCCAACAATCTCTACCCGGCCGGCGGGCCCGCCTTGCACGGTGATGCTGCCGCTGCCCGTGCTGACGTCGAGAACGACGGGTTCATCGACGTCAAGTGTTTGTTCAAATGAGTCTTTTGCGGCTTGAGCCTCGGAAAACCACAGGCTTGCGAGGAGCGCGAAAGCCAGCAAGATCCACGTCGAGTTCGACTTCGGGTTCATTTTTTTCCTCCGGGCCAGCGGCCCCCAAAATAACCGGTTCTACGGCTTAGATACCTGCCAGCGAAGATTGGTTGCGAGGCGTATCAACTATTTCAGCCACACGACGTAGAGCCCCTGCATCGTGGCGCAGCGCTCGTCGTCGTGGAACAGGTCAACATGGATGTCGAGCCTGATGCGGCTCGGGTCTTTGGCCTGCAGGCGCGCAAGGCACGCGGCGAAATCGTCCGGCTTGATGCAGGCCCGAACCACCAGGTGGCCGCGGGCGGGCCGCTCGAACGTCATTTCGTTCTTGTAGACGACGATCTCGGTGTTGTGGATGTCGTTGTCCGCGAAGGCCAGGGTCGACACAGCCCAGCCGCCAAACAGGCAAATGCTCGCGATGCTGCCGCCAAAGGCAGTGCCCTTGTTGTTGATATTCGGTGCGAGCGGCGCTTCCATCGTCAACACCAGGTCGTCGAAGTCGACGAAGGACAGGTGCATCGCCGTGAGCAGGGGTATTTCCCGCCGGCACTCGGCTTCGAAGCGTTTCAGGTCTATCATGCTGAGTCCGGTCGGTGCTTGGAGCAATGGATGGATTTCGAATTCTCACCCAAGGTACAGGAACTCCGCAAACGCCTGCTCGCGTTCATGGACGAGTTCATCTATCCGCACGAGACGCTTTTTCGCGCGCAGGTTGAAGCCGGGGACCGCTGGGCAGAGCCCGCGATTATCGCCGAACTCAAGCCGCGCGCGCAGGAAGCCGGCCTCTGGAACCTCTTTCTGCCACAGTCCTACGGGGATCTGAGTCCCGGCCTCACCGTCCTCGAGTACGCGCCCCTGGCGGAGATCATGGGTCGCGTGCTGTGGGCCTCAGAGGTCTTCAACTGCAGTGCGCCGGACACGGGCAACATGGAAGTGCTGGCCCGCTATGGCAATGCCGAGCAACAGGCGCAATGGTTGCAGCCGTTGCTGCGCGGGGAGATTCGTTCCGCTTTCTGCATGACCGAGCCGGACGTTGCTTCGTCGGACGCGACGAACATCGAGATGTCGATGGTCCGGGATGGCGACGAGTACGTCATCAACGGTCGCAAATGGTGGTCGAGCGGCGCCTGCAGCAATCGCTGCAAGATCTTCATCGTCATGGGCAAAACCGACCCGGACAACGAGAGCCGTTATCATCAGCAATCGATGATTCTCGTACCCGCCGACACGAAAGGCGTCACGGTCGAGCGCGCGCTCGACGTCTTCGGCTACGACGATGCGCCGGAAGGGCACGCTGAAGTCGTGTTCGACGACGTACGCGTGCCGGTGAGCAACATGTTGCTTGGCGAAGGCCGTGGGTTCGAGATTGCCCAGGGGCGCCTGGGCCCGGGCCGTATCCATCACTGCATGCGGCTCATCGGTCTCGCGCAACGCGCGCTCGAAGCCATGTGTGAGCGCGCCGAAACACGCGTCGCTTTCGGGCGTCCGCTGTCAAAGCAGCAGTCGGTTCGCGAGGACATAGCGCGTTCGGCCTGCGAGATCGAACAGGCGCGGCTGCTTACGCTAAAGGCGGCCGAACGCATGGACAAGGGCGGCACCAAGGCCGCCAAGGACCTGATCGCGATGATCAAGATCGTGGCACCGGCGATGGCCTGCCAGGTGCTCGACAGGGCCATCCAGGTTCACGGCGGTGCCGGTGTCTGCCAGGACTTCTTCCTGGCGCATGCGTATGCCGCGGCCCGCACGATCCGCCTTGCCGACGGACCGGACCAGGTACACATGATGCAGCTGGGCCGCAATCTCGCCGCAGCCTACGCGCAGCTGCCGCGCTAGTGGCTACAGGCCGAGTACGCGGCGAACCGGGCGCAGCTCGTCCGCGAAGTGTTGCCAGTGGTCGACCGAGCGCTCGTGCGGCGCTTCCCGTACCTGGTAAGCGCTTGCCGTGGTGACGCCGGAACGCCGGGAGGCGTAGTCAAGGCATGCATCGTTCCACGACAGCCCGATGAACTGCAAAACAGGGCGCAGTGTCTCTTCGGGAGTGCCGACCAGCGCTTCGTAGTCCACGTCGATGAAACGCTCGCCGAAGCGCTGCCGCCAGGTGTCCATCAGGTTTTGATAGCGCGTGTAGTGGCGAGCGAGCTCCCCAAGATCGTAGGAATACAGGTAGGCGTCGGCAAACAACTGCTTGTAAATCGCAAGGCAGGTATCCAGCGGGTTACGCCGCATGTGAATAATGCGCGCATTGGGCAGGGCCGCGAGGATCAGTGGCAGGTACAGGTAGTTGGGCGGCAGCTTGTCGATGATATGCGGTGCGTCGAGGCGCAGTCCGGAGGTCATGTCGACGTAGGCCTCGCCGATCGCCAGCAGGTCTGACTGCGCAGCCTGCCGCATCAGGTCCGGCGTGAATTGCCGCAGCTCGGCGCTGCCCGTCACCTGCCTCACAGCCAGGCCGAAATGACGGACTTCACCCGCCGATGTTACGGCAGGGTGTGCGTCCAGCATACGATCAAGAAGCGTCGTACCCGTGCGCGGCTCGCCCACGATAAAGACCGGCCCCGCGTCAGCGCAGCCGCCGCGATGCGCGTCCAGCCACTCCTTCGTGAACGTCGCTTGCAGCGTAGCGAACAAGTCGATCTCGGATGCCTCATCGTAAGCCACGAGTTCACGCCGGGCGGCCGCGCCGGCGGACCAGGCCGCGAACGCGCCCTGCCAGTCCCCGAGGTCCTCGAGTTCCTTGCCGATCGCGTATTGCAGGTAGGCAGTGGATTGCGGCGGCTGATCGTTCGCCATGAGTTCGGACATCACGCGGATGTGCTCGCGCGAGTTCGCCTTGCCGGCGCGCGACAAGAGCCAATGTGCCTGGGCGTGCCGAGGATCGATCTCGATGCAGCGCTCCAGCACGTCGCGGGCCGCGTCGCGCTCGCCGAGAAACAGATGCGCGTTTGCGAGGTTGACCTGGAACGGCACGTGATCGGGACCTGCCTTGCAGGCCTTTTGATGCCATTCGAGCGATGCGGGCAGATTGCCGGCGAGACGGAACACGGTGCCGATATGATCCAGCGTCGTTGGGTTGCCCCGTTGCGTGCTGACCGCGTTCTGCAGGCACGCTGCCGCACGGCGCAATGCCCCGCCGGTTGCGTAGAGTTCGGCAAGCTGGGTCCACGCCGTGGCATTTCTCTCGTTCAGTCTGACCGTGGTTTCGAGCGCACGTTGCGCCGCTGCCCTGTCATTGCTGGCAAGAGCGATCAGCGCGGCGAGGTAGTGCGCGCGACCCATGTGCGGGTAAGCGGCCAGCGAGTCTTTGCAGATTTGTGCCGCGCGCGGCAGGTTGCCCGCCCGCAACGCGTCATAGCCGGCCTGCAACAGGCGTTGCGCCGCGGCGGGCGGACGAGCTGGCGGTTGATCGGTCATCTGATCCGGGTCAAAAAAAGGGGCGCCGGAAAATCCGGCACCCCCGTTTTACACGCTTGTTAACTTTTAGTCGAAGTAGTAACCGAAACGCACTCCGGCTGTACGCGGGCGATTCGGTCCGACAAACCAGTCGGGCGTAATACCGCTGTTGACCTGTGCACCGGCGTAATTCAGTTCGTCGGTCAGGTTCTCCACGTAGCCGGTAACGCTCCAGTTGTTGTTGGACTCGTAGCCGACACGCACGGCAATCTCATGTTGCGCGTCGAGCTTGGCCCATTCGAGCGCCTCGTAGCCGCCACCCCGTTCACCTTCCCAGAAGGCCTCGAGGTTGCCGACCCACGTGCCGTTGGCTGCCGGGAAGTTGGCCTTCAGCAATGCCGAACCCATGAACTCCGGCGCCCAGTGGAGCGGGTTGCCTTCGCAACCCTCGGGGTTCCCATCCGGAATTCCGCTGCCGTCGTCCATGCCACCGCAAATCAGCTGGATGCCGTAGGCTTCGGTCTTCAGCCAGCCCGCACCGAGCACGAGATCCCAGTTTTCGCTGATCGCCCACTGGATCGAACCTTCGATGCCCTGGCCGTCGACCTGGCCGAGGTTGTCCACCTTGGCGCCCTGGTCGAAGTAGTTGACCTGCAGGTTCTCGTAATCGAACCAGAACGCGGTCAGGTCCAGTGCGACACTGCCTGAGGCCAGCAGGCCCTTGTAGCCGATCTCGTAGGACCGGACGTCCTCTGGCTTGAACTGCGACGGCACAACGCCGTCTGCCGGCGTCAACGGGTCCTGGTCGCCTTCACCGAACCACTGGAACACCGCATCGCCGGTCACCGCGTCCTGGATCGAGAACGTACCGTAGCCGCCCGACTTGTAACCCTCGGTGTAGCTCGCGAATACCGTGTGGTCATCGCCCGGCGTATACCGCACGATGAGGCGCGGTGTCGTGTCGCTCCAGTCGTTCGTATCCGTGAGCCCCGTCGTCATGTAGCCCGGCAGGAAGTAGCCCAGCAGCGTGCTGTCCGGTTTCGGGGAACGCGTCGAGAAACGCTTCTTGTCGTACTGGTAGCGAACGCCCAGCGACACGTCCCACTGCTCGTTGATCTGGTAGGAGAGATCGACGTAGGCCGCGTAGCCCGAGAACTTGCCGTTGATGAACGTGTTCTCGGTCATCATGCCGTCGGCCGTCGGCGAGAACGGTCCGACCACGATGCCGTAGGCCGGGTAATACGCATCCCAGTAGGCCTGCCAGTAGTCGAAATAGTCGGAGCAGGTGTAGGCGCCGTAGTACGAACCGTAATACGCGCAGATGGCCTCCTCTTCGAGCGAGCTCGTCACGTGATAGTCGAGGTTCTCCTCGTACATCGACACACCCGCGTACCAGGACAACGGTCCGTCACCGGTAGACGTCAGGCGCAACTCGGTCTGGAGGTAGTCGCCCGTCTGGTCTTGCTTGTAGAGGCCCAGCGTGCGCGGCGTCGCGTCGTAGTCTTCCGCATACAGGTAGTCGTGATCCTTGTAGCCCGACGACCAGGACAGCGCCATGTTGTCGAAGTCGTACTCGATGTGAAGACCCAGGTTCAGGATCTTGGCATCGTCGGCATTGCCGCCAAACATGTTGGAATTAATGCCGCGCGGGTCGTCCGGCATGTTGAACGGGCCGAGAATCGCCTCGAGGTCCGCCAGGCGCGGGGAACGGTGGTCGACACGGTACGCGGAACCGTCACGGTCCGAATCTTCGTAGTCGACGGTCGCGAACACCTGCGAACGTTCGCCGACATACAGCCCGGACACGCGCACCGCGGTCTTGTCGTGACCGAGATAGTCCCTGCCGTCGAAGGCGTTGCGCACATGGCCGTCCTGCTTGGAGTGGTAGCCGGCGACACGCAGCGCAAAGTTGTCGCTGATGCCGATGTTTGTTGCACCTTCGAAGACGAAGCGACCGTCTTCGCCAACATCGAGCTCGACGAGGCCGTCTTTCACACCGCCCAGTGTGGGGCGCTTGGTGTGGATGTTGAACGCGCCGCCGATCGCGTTGCGCCCAAACAGGAAGCCCTGCGGGCCGCGCAAAATCTCGGCGCGCTCGATATCGAAAAGGCTGCTGATCACTGCGCCATTGCGGCCTTCATAGAGGCTGTTCTTGAAGAACGCGGCCGACGGGTCGCCGCCAACACCGAAGTCCTGGGTGCGAATGCCGCGTACCGAGATGCCGTCGATGAAGCTGTCCGTGCTGTTGCCGCTGACACCCGGCGTAAAGGTCACGAGATCCTTCACGTCGTCGAGATTGACGTCCTTGATGAAGTCACCGGTCATGGCGGTGATCGCGAGTGGTACGTCCTGGATGCTCTCCGCGCGCTTCGTCGCGGTAACGGTGATCTCTTCAATCTCCTGGGCAGCGCCGGTGCTGGCGACGGATGTCAGGACGGCTGCCGAGATGGACCGCGCAAGCACAGTTTTCCGAAATACGGTCGGTCGGGTCTGTTGATCGGACACGTTTACTCCCCCTGCTTTTGAATAGTCTGAATTGAGACAGATTTATGCCTGTGAGGCAATGGCCAATATTCGACATATGAGGTGTCGCGCGGGCATGGTGTAAGCTGTGCCGCGTCCTGTGAGGCCGACATCAGCGCCCGCACGATGATCGTCAAGCGACGGATTCTTAATGAAAAAGAGCCAGCCAATAGCGCTGTGGATGCGCGATTCCCTGAATGAGGGTTTCTCTTACCTGCAGGCCGGGCAGCCCGAGAAGGCCGCCGCCTGTTGCCAGCGCGTTCTCGAGTCGCGGCAGGATCTGCCCGAAGCGCATTTTCTCGTCGGCCTCGTCGCGCTGGAACTCGAAAACCGCAAGATCGCCATCGAGGCATTCGGCTCGGTCACGAAACTGGACCCGACGCACGGCCCGGCATGGGCGAACCTTGCAAGGCTGTTCATGATGGCGGGACAGCCCGCGAGGGCCGATACGGCGCTCGAGAATGCCGTCAGGTACGCCGATGACAACCCGGTCGTGCTGGATCTCATCGGCCAGGTCTCCTCGATGCTGGGCAACGACACAGATGCGCTCGGGTGGTACGGCAAAGCCGTGGCCGGTGCGCCCGACAACGTCGGCTTCATGGTCAACTACGCGAATTGCCAGATGCACGTCGGCAAACTGGACGACTCCGCCTCGACGTTGCAGAAAGCCCTCAAGTCGTCACCCGGCAATGCGAACGCCCACTGGATTCTCGCCGGGCTGAGCAAGGCACGCGACCGCAGGCATGTCGAGGAGATGCAGCGCCTCATCGAGACCGGTCGATACCCGGCCAGGGCACTCGCGTTTCTTTGCTACGCACTGGGCAAGGAGCTCGAGGATCTTGAAGACTGGGATGCCGCGTTCGATGCTTTCGCGAAAGGGGCAGAGGCGAGGCGCAGTACGATCAACTTCGACGAGGCGGCCGAAGAAGCAATGTACGTGGCTCTCGAGCGGATCTACACGAGGGAGTGGCTCGAGACACCGGCGGGACGCTGCGAGTCCGCAGCACCGGTTTTTATCGTGGGCCAGCCCCGGACCGGTACCACGCTGGTCGAGCGCGTCATCACGGCGCATTCCCTGGTGCACTCGGCCGGCGAACTCAAGCAGTTCGGCAATGCCGTCCGGCGCCTGACGAAATACACCGGGGCAAACCGTTTTTCGGCCGAACTAATGCAGAACGCCGCAGGCGTCGATTTCGAGAAACTCGGCAGGATGTACATGGAGACGTCGCGCACGCTGGCCGGGGACACGCCGCACTTCGTCGACAAGTTGCCGCTGAATTACATCTACCTGCCCCTGATTCTAAAAGCCTTGCCGCACGCAAAAGTCATTCACCTGCGACGCAACCCGATGGATGCGTGCTTTTCCAGTTTCAAGCAGCTCTTTGCCGACGCGTACCCGCATTCCTACCACCAGGAAGAAATGGCACGTCACCACGCGCGCTACTATCGACTCATGGAGACCTGGCGCGAGCGCTTCGGCGACCGCTTCTTCGAGGTGGCTTACGAGGACGTTGCCCGTAACCTCGAGCCGAATGCGCGGGCACTCGTCGACTTCCTCGGCCTGCCCTGGGAGGACGCCTGTCTCGAGTTTCACAAGCAGAAGACGGCGGTCACGACGGCGAGCGCCGTGCAGGTTCGCCAGCCAGCCCACACCCGGTCGATCGGGCGCTGGCGACGCTACGAACGGCAGCTTGAACCCACACGCAAGGCGCTCGAGGCGCTCGGTATTCCGCTGGAGACAAACGCATGACCAATAACAAGAAAGCGCTCCGCCTGGGGGACATGACACTCCTGACCGTTTCCGCGATCCTGCTGCTGGATACGGTCGCGGCCTCGGCGTCTATCGGTGTGTCCAGCCTGTTCTGGTGGGCTTTTCTCGGCGTGACGTTTTTCATTCCCTACGGGCTCATGAACGCCGAGATGGGCACGACGTATCCGGAAGAAGGCGGTATCTATGCATGGGTGCGGGATGCGTTCGGCGGGCGCTGGGCATCGCGCATTACCTGGTCGTACTGGGTAAACAACCTGCTCTGGGTACCCTCGGTGTTCATCCTGTTCGCCAGCATCTTCAACCAGCTTTTCGGCCTGGCGCTCGGTCTCGGCGCACAGATGGCGATGGGCATCGCCCTGTTGTGGGCTGCGGTTGCCGTCAACATTTTGTCGCTGAACATCGGCAAATGGATTCCGAATATCGGTGCGACCATCAAGATTCTCGTGTTCCTCGTCTTGATCGCCGGCGCGCTCAGCTACGTCGCCGCCAATGGCACCGTTAACGAGATCAGCTTTGAGGCGCTCGTGCCCTCCTGGGGTGATGGGCTCGTGTACCTGTCGACGATCATTTACGGCATGCTCGGCTTTGAACTGATGTGTGCGACACCCGGCGCCATTCACAATCCGACCCGAAACATTCCGAGAGCCGTGCTGTTGTCCGGCGCCATCATCATCACGATGTACGCGTTCGGCACGTTTGCCGTACTTGCAGCCATACCGGTTGAGGACATCAACCTGGTCGAAGGCCTGGTCGATACGCTCTACCTGTTCTTCGGTGGTTCGGAGCCGGGCAAAGTGTTTGCCTTCACGATTGGTGTCGGTGTCCTGTTCACCTTCTTTTCCAATGCGGTGACGTGGGCGATCGGCTGTAACAAGTCGGCGTCCGAAGCCGCCGCCGAGGGTGAGTTGCCAAACTTCCTTGCGATCCAACACAAGACGCATGGCACGCCGCTGGGGGCCGCTCTTGCCATGGGCGTATTCGGTTCGCTCGTAATCCTCCTGTACGGCGCCCTGGCAGGTTCCAACGAAGAGCTGTTCTGGAACCTGTTTGCCTGCAGTGCGGTCATGTTCCTGTTGCCCTACGCGGGCATGGTGCTGTCCTTTGCGCGCATGCGCCTGGTCGACCCGCACCGGGTGCGGCCCTACCGCATGCCGGTCAGCAATGGCGTTGCTGTCGCCTTGGCAGGGTATTGCGCCGTGTGCATCGGGATATCCGCCGTCTTCCTGATGTACACGCCGGGTGTGGGTTTCAACTGGCCCGTGACGATTGGCGTCATCCTCGTGATGGCGCTGGGTGAGATCACGATTCGTTCGTCGGAGCAGCGCCTTGTTCATGAAATCGAAGAGGGCAAGCGGCGCTAACTACGTATTTGGTCTCACTGCCACATATATATAATTAGTCGCCAGTCCCACCCGGGGCATTGAGGCCAATTTACAGGGGATATCGCTGATGAGGACAGGGTTTTTTGCGCTAGCGTTGTTGGCGGGTTGCAGCGTTGCGACAGGCGCGGCCGCAGATGAGTATGACTATGAACTGGGTCTTGCCTACGGATGGGGTCAGTTCGACGGTACGTTTGCCGCAACCGTCAACGGCGTTCCGGATCCATCGCTTGGCATATCAACCACGTCATCAGATTCAGACGCCATCGACCTGAGCGGCGCCTGGTATTACGCCGGGCTGTCCGACGCGGACGGCCCCAAGTCCCGGGCGGCCTTCCTGAGTCGTGCATCGAGCATTGCCGTGGGTTATTCGCGTGGCGACGAGTCGGGTTCGTCCAGCTTCACGGGCGGAGGCAATTTCCCACCGGTTTCCAGCACGTTCGACTCGACCTCCAACGAGATTTCGGCGGATCTCCGCCACGTTTGGGTCGACAGCGGCTGGTATGCGCTTGCCGGCCTCTCTCATGCCGAGTTCGAAAGGGATTCCGTGATCAACGGAGTGCCGGCGTCGGGCGAATCAGACGCCACCGCCTACGCGCTCGGAGTCGGCAAGTATCTCGGCAAAGCGACGACGGTGGATTTGAGCATCCTGACCCTGGACGCCGGGGGCTCCAACCCCACGGTGGTCGCATTGACGTTCAACCATATCGGCTCGATCGGCGAGACCTGGCAATATGGCGCCAGCGCAGCCTACGCAAAGTCTGATACGGGTGGCGACGGCGATGTCTTCGCGGTGCAGGGCGCGCTTTACCCATCGGTGGCGACTGAGTTCGGACTCGGATTCACCCGGCAGGAGTCGGTACGAGGATCGGATCAAGACGCTATTGAAGCATTCGCCGGCTGGTTCGTCCGAGATCACGTCGAACTTACTGCGCGATATCGCACGTTCGACACCGGCTCTGGTCCGGGAGAGGACACGGACAGCGATGAGTTCGGTGTCGGTGTAAGAGTGCGTTTCTGACGTCACAAGCCGGCAGCGCCGGCCTGTTTGCACTAACCGGTTGCCAGCTCGCTTAACGCGCTGTCGAGCGCGTCCACAAAAAGGTCGGCGTGCTCGTGCCGGAAGATCAGTGCCGGCCGCAGCTTCAGGATGTTGCCATCGCGGCCCTCGTTGCCGACGAGCACATGCCGTTGCCGCATGAGTTCGAGTAGCCGCAGCGTTTCTTCCGTTGCCGGCGTACGAGCGTCGCGATCCGTAACGAACTCCAGGCCGACCAGCATGCCGTGTCCGCGCACGTTGCCGATCAGTGGCTGCGTTTCAGCAAGTTCGCGTAGCCGCTCGCGAAGATAGTTGCCCACCACGACTCCATTCTCGATGAGTTCATCGCGCTCGATGACATCGAGCACGGCGTTGCCGGCGGCGCAGGCAACGGTGTTGCCGCCAAACGTGCTGAACAGCCCCGTCTTTTCGGTGAAACGCTCGAGGATCTCGCGACGCGTCACGATGACGCCGAGCGGGTGGCCGTTGCCGACCGGCTTGCCCATCGTCACGAAGTCGGCTTCGAGCCCGTGGAGCTCGTGTCCCCACCACTGCCCCATGCGGCCGAAACCGGATTGCACCTCGTCGCAGATCATCAGCGCACCGGCCGCGCGAACATACTTCTCCACGTTGCGCAGGTAATCGTGGGGCGTCTCCGGAACGCCACTGGAGCAGAGTGCCGAATCGATCATGAAAGCGGCGGGCTCATATCCTGCATGCGCCAGGTCGGCAATCGCACGCTCGGCGTCAGCGGCGTATCGGGCCCCGATGTCGGCTGTGCCTTCACGGTAAGGCCCGCGATAGGGATCCGGCACGACGAGGCCCTGCAGGTGTGCAGGCAGTCTCCTGTCGGGGTGCCCCGGCGAGAATTCGCGAATCGGCCCGGTAATACCGTGGTAAGCGTCCTCCATGAGCAGGCCACCTGAGCGGCCGGTCATGACCTTCGCCATCTGCCAGGCGATGTCGTTGGCCTCGCTGCCCGAGTTCACGAAGATGCAGGTATCGAGATGCGGTGCGAGCCTGGTGGTGAGCCGCTCGGCATACTCCAGGATGCTGCCGTACAGGTAACGCGTATTCGTGTTGAGCGTGGCCGCCTGCCGTGCGATCGCTTTCACGACATGCGGGTTGCAGTGGCCTACCTGCGGCACATTGTTGTAGCAATCGAGGTAGCGGTGTCCGTCGGTGGAGTACAGGAACGGGCCACGGGCTTTCTCGAAGTGCATGGGTCGAGCATAGAAATGTGTCGCGTTCCTGCCGAGCAGCTGCCGCCGCTTGTCGAATAACTGCGCTTCATCGGTACTCGTGAGCGCCGGCGCGAAACGGCAGGCGCGCCGAATACGGCGTGTGCCGGCTTCGGCGCCGATGGTCATGAGCTGGTCGAGCGCTTCCACGAACGCCGTGTTCGAATCCAGGTGCCGTGGCTGGTCCCCGTGCAGTTCGTTACGGGCCGCGACAATCGTTGCACCGAGCGCGTAGCGCGCGCAGATAACGTCGAACAACAGGTCGACCTCGTTCTCGAGAAGCGGGAACTCGTCGTCGAACCCGGTAGCCGCATTGCAGATGACATCGAGCAGGTCGTCTTCGCTGTGTGTTGTCCTGTCAGGCACGATGGCCAGGTCGGCAACGATCGGGCCAAACACCATGTCGCCGAAATCGATCAGCCCGGAGATGCGTTCCGGGTTGTCAGGGTCGACAAGGACGTTTCCGCAATGGGCGTCCTGGTGGATGACCTGGTGGCGCGCTGCATCGAGGCGCGGCTTCACGTGATCCCTGAAACGCTCGAACATCGAGTTGACCAGTGTGCGTGCGGACGGCTCGGCGATGTGCCGGGCCAGGGGCTGGAAACGCAGGCAACTGGCGATATCCCAGGGGTGGTCGTTGGCGCGTGCCGCGGGGTGATAGAAGCTGCCGAGTGCGACGTTCAGCCGGCCCATCAGGGCGCCGATCTCGCGCCAGGTACGAAGTGTTACCGGGGCATCCTCGACCGGAACGCCGGGCAGGTAGCTCACCAGGCGCAGGATATGCGAGCTGCCGGATGCGGTCGTCACGCGGTGCATGGCGAGACCACCAGGCCCCGGCAGGACCTCTGGCACCGGTAGCGACGGGTCGCGCTGTCGAATGTGGCGCAGGACATCGACCTGGAGCCCGACAACATCCTCGCCATCGGCCGCATTGCTTATCTTGAAGATGAATTCGCCGTTTTCCGCGGCGATGTGGAAGTTCAGGTCACGTTCGCCGCCGAGCGCACGTACCTCGCCCTCCACGCCGTAACACGTATGCAGGAGCTGGCGAGCTTCGTCGAGCGACACATCCGGCAGGTTGCGGTCAAACAGCCTGATCTCCGTGTCGGGCATCAGTTGCGGCGCTCGAGCAATGTGGCAAGCGGGTCCGGGCCCATGGCTTCATCGGCAGGCAACTGGAGAGCATCGAGCAGCAGCCCGAAGACCTGGCCCTGGGATGACACATGCAGCTTCGAAAATATGCTCTTCTTGTGATTGCGCACCGTTCCCGGAGTGATGTCGAGCTCGCGTGCCGACAGCTTGTCGGAATAGCCGCGCATGGTCAGCTGCATGATGTCCATTTCGCGCGCCGTCAGTATCGAGCAACCGAAGTTGTCCATGACGTAGCGCAGGTGTGCGTGGAAGGAATTCGCTTTCTCCGCATCGCTTTCGAAGTCGGCCCTGCGCGCCTGCCAGAACTTCCGCAGCGTCGCGACCACGACGGCGCTAATGGCGGTCAGCACGTCGATATCTTCCTGCGAGAACCGTTTCGATCCGCCGATGCGGGACAGGGGAACGTGAATGACCGTGTCCTCGTCGATATGGGTGTTGATGCTGAACTCGGAGACGATATCGACATTGCTCCAGTACTTCAGGAAGTAGTCGGACTCGTAGAAATCGTCCGGGCAGATGTCGTCCAGCAGCGCGCAGGTCGGCAAGGTGCCCTTCAGGAAGTGGTCATAGACCGGGTCGAGCAGGTACAGGCTCTCGAGATAGGAAATCGCCTCGGCACCAGGCGGAATATCGTCGAGTATCGCGATGGGCGCCGAATGCCGGCGCAGGACGAATACGCCCGAGAAATCGACCGGGACCAGGTCGCCAATCGACCGGCACAGCCGCCGCGGCGCGGCGCTATCGGAGAACGTGTCGATAACGCGTGCGAAGCCGTCGGACCAGGCTTTGAGCTCGCCTGCGCCAAGTGTTGTGGGACTCTCGGGCATGGTTCGGTTTTAGGACCAAGTGGACGAAATAATAGCACCGAAAGCTTGCCTGGCAGGACATTTAGGATATTGTCCATCGACGGCATCGAGACCATTATGCATGGCTGAACGACATCGTGGAGTGGATCAAAATGAGTGCGGTTGTGAAAAAGCAGATACCAACGGGACCGAGTAACGCCGCCTGGCAGGAGCGCAAGTTGGCCGCGATGGCTCGCGGGCAGGGGAATATCGCACCTGTCTACGTCGACAGGGCGGTCAATGCCGAGATCTGGGACGTCGAAGGCCGCCGCTATATCGACTTCGGCACGGGCATCGCCGTCTGCAACACGGGCCACAGCAATCCGCAAGTCGTGGCCGCCGTGCAGGAACAGCTCCAGCGTTTCAGCCACACCTGCGTCATGGTCACGCCGTACGACTCGGCGGTGCGGCTTGCCGAGCAACTGAACGAGCTCGCGCCCGGCGCTTCGCCGAAGAAGTCGATGTTTGTTACCACGGGCGCCGAGGCCGTCGAGAACACGATCAAGATCGCACGCGCCTACACGGGGCGCCGCGGTGTCATCGCGTTCAACGGCGCTTTTCACGGCCGCACGATGCTGGCCATGGGGCTCACGGGCAAAGTCACTCCCTACAAGAACCTGTTCGGGCCGTTTCCGGGCGAGGTTTACCACGCACCTTTCCCCATCGAGTACCACGGTGTCAGCGTTGCGGATTCCCTCAAGGCACTGCACAACCTGTTCAAAGTCGATATCGCACCGTCCGATGTTGCTGCCATCATCGTCGAGCCCGTGCAGGGCGAGGGTGGTTTTTACCCGGCACCCAACGAATTCATGCAGGCGCTTCGCGCGATCTGCGATGAGCACGGCATCGTCATGATTGCCGACGAGATCCAGACGGGGTTCGGCCGAACCGGCCGGTTTTTCGCGTGCGAATATTCAGGGGTCGAACCGGACCTGCTGACGACGGCCAAGGGCCTGGCCGGCGGCTTCCCGCTTGCCGCCGTGGTCGGCAAGGCCGAGATCATGGATGCACCGTTACCCGGCGGGCTGGGCGGCACCTTTGGCGGTTCGCCGATTGGCTGTGCAGCGGCACTCGCCGTTATCGAGGTCATTCGCGACGAAGGGCTGGTCGAGCGCGCCAACGCGATCGGCGCGAAATTCAAGGGGCGGCTCGAAGCACTGCAGGCGAAGCGGCCAGAGACCATCGGGGCGATCCGCAGCGAGCGCGGCGCGATGATCGCTGTCGAACTGGTCGAAGACGGCGATGCCGGCAAGCCGGCGGCGGACCTTACCAAGGCGCTGGTGGGCGCGGCCTACGAGGCGGGTCTCGTCCTGTTGTCCTGTGGCGTCAACGGCAACGTTGTGCGCTTCCTGCCTGCGTTGACGATCAGCGATGAGTTGATCGACGAAGGCTTCGACATCCTGGAGACCTGCCTGGATGGCTGCCTCGCCGGATAAACTGCCGCTGACCGTTGGCGTTCTCGGTGGCATGGGGCCCGATGCGACCGTCGATTTCATGCGCAAGGTGATTGCGGCGACGCCGGCAGGGACGGACCAGGAGCATGTACACATGCTGGTCGACCATAACCCCCATGTTCCGGACCGAACGCGGGCGATTCTTGGGGGGCGGCGGCGGCGGCGGCGGCGAGCCGGGCCCGGTCCTGGCTGCAATGGCAAGGCAACTGCAGCAGGCCGGTGCCGCTTTCCTCGTCATGCCCTGCAATACGGCGCACGCATTTCAGTCGGAGATTGAAGCGGCAATCGATGTTCCGCTGGTCTCGATCATCGACGAAACCGCCGCGGCCTGCGACGGCCACAGTACCGTCGGCCTGTTGGCCACACGAGGCTGCCTGGCAAGCGGCATCTACCAGGATGCGCTGGCGACGGCGGGTATCGAAGCGATCGTGCCCGACGAAGACCAGGTGACCGGGCTCGCGGGGCTGATAGCCGCGATCAAACAGGGTGATTGTGGAGCGGACGTCGGTGCGGGCATGCAACGGCTGGCCGCAGCGCTGGTCGCGCGGGGCGCCCGGGCCGTCATCGCCGGATGCACGGAGATTCCGCTGGTCCTCGACCAGTCGATGCTCGAGGTGCCGCTTATTTCATCAACTGACATACTGGCCGAGGCGACCGTAGCGTACGCGCTCGGCAAACGACAACTGGACACCAGACAGCAAGGCAGTGCGGCATGAAGAATCTACTCAAAGACCCGACTCTTATCAGGACACAGGCGTACATCAACGGTGCATGGGTCGATGCGGACAGCGGTGAGACGTTCCCGGTACTCAACCCGGCCACGCAGAAAGTGCTGGCTGAAGTAGCCAGTGTCGGCGCTGCGGAAACGCAGCGCGCGATCGAAGCGGCCGAGGCAGCTCAGAAGACCTGGGCAGCACGTTCCGCCATGGAACGCTCGGCAATCCTGAGGCGGTGGAACGACCTGATCCTCGAAAACCTCGAGGATCTCGCGATCATCATGACCCAGGAACAAGGCAAGGTGCTCGCGGAGTCGCGGGCCGAGATTGCCTACGCGGCGTCATTCATCGAGTGGTTCGCTGAAGAGGGCAAGCGCATCTACGGCGACGTCTTCCCGTTACCGCAGACAGCGAATCGTGGCGTCGCGGTCAAGCAGCCGGTTGGCGTTGTGGCGGCCGTTACGCCCTGGAATTTCCCGAGCGCTATGCTGACCCGCAAGTGCGGTCCCGCACTGGCTGTCGGTTGTGCGATGGTGGCCAAGCCGGCGCATGAAACGCCGTTGTCGATGCTGGCGCTGGCAGAACTCGCGGATCGGGCCGGGCTGCCTGCGGGCCTGCTGAGCATCGTTCCCGGCGCGCACGCCAAGCCGATCGGGGACGAGATGTGCCGCAACCCGATCGTGCGCAAGTTCACGTTCACAGGCTCGACGCGCATCGGCAAGATGCTTGCGGCTCAATGCACGGAGACAATGAAGCGGACGTCAATGGAACTGGGTGGCAATGCGCCGGTCATCGTCTTTGACGATGCGGACCTGGACAAAGCGGCGGCAGGCGCGGCGGCCTCCAAGTATCGCAACTCGGGTCAAACCTGCATTTGCGCGAATCGCATCCTGGTCCAGGAAGGCGTGTACGACGAGTTTGTCGAGAAGCTGAAGGGGGTTGTTGGCAAGTTCAAGATTGGTGACGGCATGGACGAGACCTCGACGCACGGGCCGGTCATTACGCGCAAGGCGCTCGAGGATATCAAGTCGATGGTCGATGACGCGGTGGCACAGGGCGCGGAGATCGCCGCGGGCGGTCAATTCGGTGAGGGCGGCGAGCAGTTCATCCAGCCGACGATCCTCTGCAATGTCACGGAGGACATGCGTGTGTTCAAGGAAGAGATCTTCGGGCCGGTTGCGCCGATCTTCAAGTTCAGGACAGAAGAAGAAGCCATTGCGATGGCCAACGATACCGAATTCGGCCTGGCCGCCTACCTGTATACAAAGGACCAGGGACGATCCTGGCGCGTGGCCGAAGGTATCGAGTACGGCATGGTCGGCGTGAATGAAGTGGCAATCACATCAGCGTTCATTCCGTTCGGCGGCGTCAAGGAGTCCGGGCAGGGCCGCGAAGGGTCCAGGTACGGCGTCGACGATTACCTCGAGATCAAGTACATCTGCTTCGGAGACCTGGGCGCGTAGTTGCCTGTTCTCGCGATCGGTTCAGCCGATGGAGTGGCTGAACGTCAATGTATCCAAAAGGACGGACGCGAGCACGACCGGCACAAGAATCCGATGAGCGACTCGATTCTTCGTGACGGTCAGAACGGCGCAGATAAGCAGGATCGGTATTCCGCTCGCGTGGTCGACCACCCACAGGGGATCGCCGAACGCGACGGGCCGGAATAATGTCCCGACTATCACGGTGAGGCCTGCAAGCGGCCAGATGAGTGGTGCGCGCTCGAAATAATAGTCGTCGAGGCTGGTGCGTTCGTCTTGCTCCGGAAAGAGTATGTACGCCATGAGGTACAGACAAACTGGAGAACCCAACATCAGCAGCATTGCCGGAAAGGACCACATTTCTATCGTGCGGAGACCCCAGCTCTCCCAGAAGGTCTGTAGCAGCGCTACGAATACAGCCATCGTGGCTGCGCCATGAGTCCAGGGAATCTCGTGACTGCGGTTCTTCTTCAGGAACCTCGCAATGCCCGAAAGAATTTCTGCGACACCCAGCCCCACAATCAGGGACAAAAGGATCATTAGAAATTCGAACAGGTTCATGCGCTAAAGCATGCCTTCAGCAGGCTTTCTGACGAGCGGCGTCAGAACGAATCGACCGCGATGGCCATCGTCAGGTCGGGATCCGATGTCATGGCCGCGAGATAGCCATGGGCACGCGGTAACACATGCGCGCAATAGAATGCCGCGGTTGCCAGCTTGTTCTCGCCAAAGGCCTTGCTGCTGTCGCTCGTCGCGGATATTGCGATTGCCGCTGCCTTGGTCAGGTAAGCGCCGCCGAGCACGGTACCGGCCAGCATCAACAGGTTGAAACCCGCAGAACCTGCGGCAGCCGGACTCGTTGCCGCATTGGCAATCAGCCAGTTCATGCCCTGTTCCAGTTGATCGAGACCGCCCCGGACGTCCTGGGCAATCCCGGCAAGCCGCGCGTCATCTGCGACCGAGTCGCAGAGGTCACGCAGCTCGGCAATGAGGGCGCTGAGTTCGCGGCCTTCGTCGGCCAGTATCTTGCGCCCCGCGAAGTCACCTGCCTGGATGCCGCTCGTACCTTCGTAGATCGTGAGAATCCGGGCGTCCCGGTAGTGCTGCGCCGCGCCGGTTTCCTCGACGAAGCCCATGCCGCCATGAATCTGTATGCCGAGCGACGTGACTTGTTCGCTCGTCTCGGTGCACCAGCCTTTCACTACGGGTGTCAGTAGCGAGAGGCGCTTGTCGGCAGCGGCACGAGCGTCGGCGTCGGCCGCGTGATGCGCGATGTCATCGAACGACGCGGCTGAGTAGGCGAGTGCGCGCATTGCTTCGACCTGGGCGCGCATGAGCATGAGCATGCGGCGGACATCGCCGTGATGAATGATCGGTGCCCGTTCTTCCTGTCCGGGTACGCGGCCCTGGACGCGATCGTTGGCATAGCTTCGGGCCAGCTGGTAGGCGCGCTCACTGACGGCGAGGCCCTGCAGGCCGACGCCCATCCGGGCGTGGTTCATCATGGTGAACATTGCTGCCAGGCCCCTGTTTTCCTCACCCACCAGGTAGCCAACGGCGCCATCGTTGTCGCCGAAGCTCATGACGCAGGTCGGGCTCGCGTGGATGCCGAGCTTGTGTTCGAGGGAGGTGGCTTTTAGGTCATTGCGTTCGCCGGGCTCGCCGTTCCCGTCGAGCAGGTATTTCGGCACGAGGAACATCGATATACCGCGTACACCCTCCGGTGCCCCGTCGATGCGCGCCAGCACCAGGTGAATGACGTTGCTGGCCAGTTCGTGGTCACCCCAGGTAATGAATATCTTGGTGCCGCGAATCCGGAACTGGTCGCCATCGCGCTCGGCGCGGCAGGCAACGGCTGACAGGTCGGAACCTGCCTGGGGTTCGGTGAGGTTCATGGTGGCCGACCACTCGCCCGTGGTCAGCCTGGGAAGGTACTGTGCCTTGAGCGTGTCGTTTGCATGGGCGTTGATAGCCGCGACGCCATCCTGCGTGAGCATGGGCAGAAGCGAGTACGCGATGTTGGCGCTTTGCACCATCTCGGCGGTCGCGAAAGCGATGATCGCCGGCAGGCCCATGCCGTCGTGCTCCGGGTTGCCGGCGACGGATTGCCAGCCGTTCTCGACAAACTGCCGGTGGACATCGGCCAGTTCGCCGGCCACGTGCACCACGTCGTCGGCGAGGCGGCAACCGTACCGGTCACCTGGCACGTTGGTCGGCGCAATGACGTCGCGCGCGAACTTGCCGGCTTCCTCGACGATCTGTTCGAGGTCGTCTTTCTCGAACCCCGCATACGCATCGAGGGACAGGATGCCCTCAATATTCGCGAGGTGCCGGATGCAAAAGTGGATATCAGTAAGAGGCGGCTTGTAGTCGGTCACGTCAGGTCCCCGGGGTGGTTTAACGGCTTATTCCGAACCGCGTGATTTTACTGGCAGAACGCGCCAGCTTGAATCATGCATCGATGGTAGACGTGGCCGACGGCTACTCCTGCAACTCTTCTTCGTAGACCTGCGATGTGGTCTGTGCCGACGACAAGGCGTCACTGAACGCGATGGGCTGCTCGGCCTGCGTGCCTTCCTTGAAATAGCGGTACGTCACGAATCCAATCAGCAGGATGTGCACGACCGCTGTGAATACGAACAGCCCTTCCGCGCCCTGCAGCGTCATGAGCGCGGACGCGGCGAACGGCCCGATAATCGCGCCGATGCCATACATCAACAGCAAGCCTGCGGAGACTTTCACATACTCTTTCGGGTCCGCGTAGTCGTTTGCGTAGGCGACGGCGATTGAATACATCGGGAACGCGAACGCACCCCACAGCCCGCCGAGGACGACGGCGGCGGTCGGTCCCAGTTTCGGTTGCAGCAAGGCCAGGGCGAGGCCGGCGCTCGCGCCGCACACACACACGCCGAACAAAACCTTGCGGCGGCCAATCGCGTCGGACAGCAGGCCAAGCGGCCACTGCAATATAGCGCCACCGATGACCGCGGCCGCCATGAACCAGGCCGCCATCGTTACCGCGTCGCCGACCGAGGCCGCGTAGATGGGCGACAAGCCCCAGAACGCGCCGTTCGACAAACCAACGACAAAGCAACCCACCGTGCCGGAGGGCGACACCTCGATAAGCCGGCGAATGTTGGTTTTCGTGGAGGCCGGCTGCGCGGGCGATGGTGACAGGGACAGCGCGATAGGCACGGCGCCGATGGAGAACAAGACGGAAGTGATGACGAAGAGCTGCAACCCGACCGGGTCGTAGAGCAGCGTCATCATCTGGCCTGCCGCCATCATGGTTAGCGTGATCATGGAATACGTCGCGAAGATCAGGCCGCGATTGGCGTTGGTCGCCCGTTCGTTCAGCCACGACTCGATGACGATGTACAGGGACGCGAGACAGAACCCCGTCAGGACTCGCAGCAAGCCCCAGACCACGGGTCCGACCAAGAGGCCGTGTAACAGCGGCGCCGCGGAGGCCATGGCGCTCATCGCGAGAAAGACACGGATATGGCCGACGCGCCTCAGCAGTTCGCCACCCTTAAGGCAGCCAAGCGTGAACCCCAGGAAGTAGGCGGCGCCCATGGCACCGATAGCCACCGTCGAGAACTGCTCGAGCGACGCACGGACCGGGAGCAGCGTGCCCTGCAGGCCCTGTCCGGCGAGCAGTATCGCGGCGCTAAGTAACAGTGTTGCGACCGGAGCCAGGGTGCGAATCGGCATGGTATGACCTGAAGAGGAGTGCGGGGGGTGATGCCCCGAAAGGCGGGTACTCTACCAGCCTTACGGCAGCCTACAAATGACTTTGTCCAACCATCCATGCGGCAACGAGAATGCCGAGCAGGACGCCGGGCCCGGCAACGACGAGCTGGGCTATGTTGAGCTTGTGTGTCGTTCGCTCGAACCCGCCGCGCAGACTCAGCCAGGCCCAGGTGGACGCGCCAAACGAAACAACACCCAGGCCGACCAGGTACGCGGCCACGAACATGACAACGTAGGCGAGCGCCATGCCGGTGTCCGTGTCTGATGGACCGGTGTTCGGCACATTGGCGAGATACACAGCGGCGAACACCAGGAACAGCCAGCCACAGACAACGCCGGCCAGGATCAGTGCATTAAACAGCGTACTGCGGACCAGGAACCCGGGCACGAATGCCGCCGCCCGGCGCGGGAAGAACCAGCACAGTGCAAGGGCGGCACCGACAAGGAGCAGTAGGACATTGAGCAACTGTTGCTGCGACATGAAGCCGCCGCTCATTGAGCGGATCAGCATGGGAGCAAACCAGAATACGAACGGGAGTGAAATGATCCAGCCCGCGATGCGGCGCTCGTCCGGGTACCGCCAGTAGACCCATGCTGCGAACAGGAAGAACGCCGAGAACAGCGCATAGATGATGAAGAACAGGCCGACCACGGCGAGGCCGCCCGGTCCATGTGCCATCGCCGCGGCGATGGTCCAGAAGATGCCGAGGGCTATTTCGATGCCGAGGATTATCTTGAGTGCCGCTGTCATTGGGCGTCGTGCTCCTCGATGCCGGCGCTGGAGAAAGACCGTCGCTCCCGCATGTGCAGAAAGTAGTCCCACACGAGTTTCACGGCGATCAGGAGCGCCGGGAAGGTCGTGTAAGTCAACACGCCCGGCCAGGTCTGAATCGCGGTCAGCCCGGCGGCGATGGTCACGAGCAGTGCGATGCTGCGTTTGAATGGCAACCACATCAGGGCGCCGGCGCGAGCCCGGCGAAATTCGCCAAGGAAGAGGAAGTTGATAATGTAGGAGAGTCCGTGTCCCGCGACAAACAGCATCGAGCACTTGAACAGCAACGGTGCCTGTTCGCGAACGAACTCGTTGCCATCGAGGCCCGTGAGCTCCTGCTGAGCGACGATGAGAGCCACGCCTGCAAGCATTACGATCAGGAAGAATGCGCCGCCCGACTTGACGATGGCAAACAGGGACAGGAACAAACCACTGCCGCGAGAGACGTCGATCCAGCGGTTCTCATAAGGGTCGCCAAAGAGCGAGGCGGTTACCAGTTTCAGGCCGCTGAACAGCCCCACCCACAGCGCCTCGAACCAGTAGACGACCACGACTTCGAACAGCGTCAGGTCAAGGGCGAAGAACAGGAAGAGCATGCCCGCATTGGCGGCAAACAGGCTCAACGCGGCAACGCCTCGGGCCCCGAGACGATGCACGGGGCCGCTGGTGTCGGCGATGCTGTCACTGAACGCAGGCATGCGCCCACACTACGAGACATGGCCGCTGCGGTCGGGGACGCGGTTCACGATCTTCGCAATTTCCCGTTTTGCGTTAAGCTATACGTCGCCAAACGAGGGGAACAACAATAATGGCACAAGCATCGGGGAAAACCTGGTCTTCAGGATTCACCTTTATTCTCGCGGCCGTGGGCGCCGCGGTGGGTCTCGGGAACATCTGGAAATTTCCCTACATCGTTGGCGTCAATGGTGGCGGTGCCTTCGTGCTGGTGTACCTCGGTTGCGTGTTGTTTATCGCCATCCCGATCCTGATAGCCGAGCTCTGGATCGGCCGTGCGGGTGGCCACAGCCCACCGATCGCCATGGCGAACGTGGCGCGGCAGACGGGCCTCTCGCCGGGCCGCTGGTCCCTGGTGGGCTACATGGCGATGATCGTCGGTTACCTGATCGCGACGTACTACAGCGTCATCGCGGGCTGGACCCTGGCCTACATCTTCAAGGCCGGTAGTGGCTTCGGCAACGCGGAGCCCGCCGCGATAGCCGCCCAGTTCGACGGCATGCTGGCGGACCCGAAACTGCTGACCTTCTGGCATACGATCTTCATGGCCATCGCCCTGTTCATTGTCGGCCGCGGTCTCAAGAACGGTATCGAGAGAGTTGTGACCGTGCTGATGCCGGCGCTGTTTGCGATGCTGCTCCTCATGATCGGTTACGCGGCCGTCGAAGGCGATTTCGCCGAGGGAATGAACTTCCTGTTCAGTACCGACTTCAGCAAGATCGATGGTGGAACCGTACTCGTCGCCATCGGCCAGGCCTTCTTCTCGATCAGCGTGGCGATGGGCCTGTTGATGACCTATGGGTCCTATGTGCCGAGGAGCGTGTCGCTGACGAAGTCGGCACTGATTATTGCCGGGGCCGATACCATGGTCGCGCTCCTGGCCGGCCTGATGATCTTTCCGCTCGTGTTCGGCAATGACCTCGACCCCGGATCCGGCCCCGGACTGATCTTCCAGACCTTGCCCGCCGCGTTCGCCGGCATGCCGGGTGGCCGGGTATTCGGGGTGATCTTCTTCATCCTGCTGGCATTTGCCGCGGTGACGTCGATTATCGCCATCATCGAGCCGATCGTGCGGTACGCCGAAGGTAAGTGGCACATGCAGCGCCGCAACGGCGTGCTGGTCTTCGGCGGGCTTGCGTGGGCCATCGGCCTGCTGACCGTGTTCTCGTTCAACATCTGGTCGGATGTGGCGCCGCTCGGTCGTTTCGAGGTATTCGAAGGCATGACGCCGTTCGCCCTGATCGACTACTTCACAGCCAATATCATGATGCCCCTCGGTGGCATTCTGATGGCGCTGTTCGTCGGCTGGCGCATCAAGCCGCAGACGCTGACCGAAGATCTGTCATTCAGCAACGCGACCCTGTTCAATGCCTGGCTGTGGATGATTCGCGTCGTTGTGCCGCTGGCCATCCTGTGGGTGCTTTACACGAGTCTCTAGAGCGTAATACCGCCGCCGACGATCAGGGTCTGACCCGAAACGTAGTTCGACTCCGGCGTGCAGAACAGGTACACACCCCCGGCAGCTTCCTCGACAGTGCCGGGACGGCCCAGCGGGATCATGCCGCTGAATCCCTGGTGCACTTTCTTCGGGATGCCTAGCGAGACTTCGTTGCCGTCGACGATCGTGGTCATCTTCTCGTCGGTTGCCGTTGTCAGGCGCGTGTCGATGAAACCGAACGCGACGCAGTTGACGTTGACCTTGAGGCGCCCCCATTCCTTGGCCAGCGACTTGGTCAGGCCGAGCACGCCTGACTTGGCCGACGAGTAGTTGGACTGGCCTATGTTGCCGCCGGTGCCGGCGACCGATGAGATGTTCACGACCTTGCGGAACACTTCGCGCTCCTCGGCAGCCTCTTCGGCGGCTGCGTGGCGGATAAATGCCGATGCGGCCTTGAGGATTTGCCACGGCGCCTTGAGATGCACGTCGATCATGGCGTCGAACTGCTCGTCGCTCATCTTGTGAATCATCGAGTCCCACGTATAACCCGCGTTGTTCACAATGATGTCCACGCCGCCGAAAGTCTCGATACCCGTATTGATGAAACGCTCGGCGAAGCCGTCTTCCGTCACGCTGCCGGCAACGGCAATCGCTTCGCCACCGGCCGACCGGATCGCCTCGACGACCTCGCCGGCGGGTCCCTTGTCCAGATCATTGACGACGACTTTCGCGCCGTTGTTGGCGAGCTTCAGCGCAACCGCGCGGCCGATGCCGCGGCCGGAACCGGTGACGTAGGCGACTTTTCCTTCGAGCGTTCTCACTTCAGGTTTTCCTCAAACAGTTTGTAGATCCGGCGGTACCCATCGAGCCAGCTTTCCGGGTGCTTGAAGCCGTGGGGGTCCTGAGGATACAGCGCTATCTCGAAGTTTTCCTTCTCCAGTTCTATCAGGCGTTGCACGACGAAGACCGAGTCCTGGAAAAATACGTTGTCGTCCTGCATGCCGGCGGCGATCAGCAGCGGGTTCTTCAGGCCCTCGACGTAGTTGATCGGCGAGCTGATGTAGTACGCCTCCGGATCGATTCCCGGCGTGTTGAGTATGTTCGAGGTATAGCCGTGGTTGTAGTGTGCCCAGTCGGATACGGGGCGGAGCGCCGCACCGGCTTTGAAGAGGTCGGGCGCCTTGAACATGGCGACGAACGCCATGAAACCGCCGTAGGAGCCGCCATAGATGCCAACACGATCGCGATCGACGCCGTAGTTCTCCACCATGTAGTTCACGCCGTCGACATAGTCCTCGAGTTCGGGAACCCCCATACGCCGATAGATGGCTGTGCGCCATT
Organism: uncultured Gammaproteobacteria bacterium; assembly: GCA_963698895.1. GTDB lineage: Bacteria > Pseudomonadota > Gammaproteobacteria > Steroidobacterales > Woeseiaceae > UBA1847. The sequence goes on from CAVOSO010000010.1 coordinate 96,731, forward strand.
CGCGGCCGTAGCCTTCGGAGGCTCGGTAGTCCATGTCGATGACGACATAGCCGTGCTCGTTGAGCAGGCTGTGGAACATCCCCTCACGAAAGTAGTCCGGCCAGCCGTAGTCGGCGTTCTGCAGGTAGCCGGCACCATGGACAAACACGACGGCCGGGTAGTTTCGCGCCGGGTCGTGATCGGCTGGCAGGTAGACCTTCGTGTAGATCGGCGCGTCCACGTGCGAGGAGGGTATCGCGACGATCTCGGGCCGCCGCCAGTTGATGCGCTTGTACGCCTCGCTCATCGTGTCAGTAAGCTGGCGCGCCTCGGCGCCCGGTGCGTTGTCCTGGACGTAGAGTTCGGGATGGCGATCGAGTTCCGAATGCGTGATCAGCAGTTGCGACTCATCGGGCGAGACGCTGACCTCGTTGAAGCCGCCGAGCGTGGTGAGTTGCTCTGTCTTGCCGGACTCGAGGTCGACCCTCCAGATCTCGTAGATGCCCGGATGCTCCACGTTGGCATGGTAGTAAATGAACTTGCCGGACGGTCCGAGCTCGGGATCGAAAACGACATGTTTGCCGGCAACCCGCGCCTTGCTGCGCCGCTCGCCGATGTGCTTCGTGTAGATGCCCAGGTAGTCGTGGTCTTCGGAAAGAAACCAGATCGTCTGGTTGTCTTTCAGCCAGCCGTGCTCAATGTGGTTCCAGTTGTTCCACGCCTCGTCCGTCAGGCGGTGCTGGTTAACCAGCTTCCTGTCGTCGAAGTCGACCGTCGCGATCCAGCGGTCCTTGTTGTCCGTGGAGCGAACCCACAACAGAACCTGCGAGCCGTCCCAGGACCACACCGTCGAAAACACCTGGGCACCACGCGTCTCGGGCGCCTTTACACGTGCCGCGGCCTTGTCCCTGTCTTCACCCAGCCCGACGTAGTGTTCGACTGCGTTCGCCCGCAGGTCCGCCAGCGGGTCCTCGTCCATGCCCGGCAGATCACCGAGGTCAAGTTCGTGCTTGTCGCCCGACTCGAGGTCGATGAGCCAGACCGAATGCGGTGCATCGCCGTTGCGGCCCACCCGCGTGCGGACTTCGCGGGTCTCTGTGTAGCCGCTCAGTGTCACGTAGTTCGGCATCGTTCCGCGCTTGCCCGCATCGGCGTCCTTGGCAGAGGTGACGAGCAGGAGCCGTTTGCCGTCCGGTGATATCGCGAAGCCTTGCGACTCGAGCTTGTCTCCCATGTAGATCGGTGCCGCGCTCAGTGCCTCGTCGAACCGATACAACGAGTCGCCATGTTCGCGCGCTTCGTTCTTTTTCTTCTCAGCCATGCGAAGCTGCTCGTACAAGCGTTCCTGGTGAGCGCGCATGACATCGAACGCGTCTTCCTCGGCTGGATCCTTTTCGAACCGCAGGTTACTGATCTGCTCGACAAAGCCGCTGCGCGGGTCGAACAGGAATACCTGCCCGTCGCGCTGAAACGCGAGACGCCCATCGTTCATGAATGTCGGCGCAGATTCTGTGGCGGCCGTGCGTGTGACCTGGCGGACGGTATCGCCGTCGCTGAGGAAAACGTCTCCGGCGTAGGTCCAGGCGTGTCGATTGCCGGCCGCGTTGTAAACGGCATCGCCCCGTGAAACCTGTGACCATTCTCGTTCTGCGATCTGTGCGATCGCTCCGTCGCGGCTGTCTACCATGAACAGGTCGCGGAGTTCGGATCCCTGCCGTTTCTGCTGGAAATAGATCACGGCGCTGTCGGCGCCCCAATAGGCGTTTTCCGGCTGATTTCCGAGCCAGTCGGCATCGGCCATGATCTGTTCGAGAGTGAGGCCCTCGGCCGCGGCCGCTACCGGGGTGAATGCAATAGCGAGGAATGCAAGTTCACGAATTGTCATCGCTGCTCCGATGGGAAATGAGGTTGAATCATACCCATTCCGACCACCAGGGCGAGAATCCTGTTCCGGCTACCTGCCTGGAGCGCGTCGTGTTGTGGCTGGCAGGCGCTGCGTCTCGTTGACGACGAGTAAGGAACGGCGAAATCTGCGAGAATTGACGTTCTCGCCGAGCAAGGTCGGCCGGATCGTGAATCCCGACTGAGTGCAAGACTATGACTAACGCTGCCACACGCATGACACAAGTTCCCGATTTCTCCACGATGTTTGCTGAATTGCAGGCGACCTTCGAGACAGGGCGCACACGCAGCAGGGCCTGGCGGGTCGCTCAGCTATCCGCACTCGAGACCATGATGAGCGAGTGCGAACAGGAGCTCATGGACGCTCTCGAGTCGGATCTCGGTAAACCGCCGCAGGAGGCGTGGACGACCGAGATCTCCTACGTCGCAGGCGAGGCGTCATACAGCCGCAAGCGACTCAAACGCTGGATGAAATCCCGCAGGGTCCACACGCCGCTGCTCGGCCAGCCCGGCAAGAGCTGGCTGCAGCCCGAGCCACTAGGTGTCGTGTTGATTATCGGTGCCTGGAACTATCCCCTGCAGCTTACGCTGGCCGGACTGGCCGCCGCGATATCCGCCGGCAATTGCGCCGTCGTCAAGCCGTCCGAGTTGTCGCCCGCGACATCGGCCGTGATCGCGAGGCGGGTTCCCGAATACCTCGATCCGGATTGTGTGAAGGTCGTTGAGGGTGCGGTGCCGGAAACCACCGCTTTGCTCGAGTTGCCCTGGGACCACATTCTCTACACAGGTGGCGGTAATGTGGGCCGCATCGTGATGGCCGCGGCGGCGAAGCACCTCACGCCGGTGACGCTCGAACTGGGCGGCAAGAGCCCATGCGTCGTCCTGCCGGATGCGGACCTCGCGACGACGGCGCGACGTATTGCCTGGGGCAAGTTTACGAATGCCGGCCAGACCTGCATTGCGCCTGACTATGTTCTTACCGATGCGGCTACGGAAGCAAAGCTGGTCCCGCTGATCCAGCGGGCCGTGACAGAGATGTTCGGTGAAGATCCCGAGAAATCCGCGTCTTACGGGCGCATCGTCAACGACCGGCATTTCGAGCGGCTGGTGGCGTATCTCGCGTCCGGCGACGTGGCGATTGGCGGAAAAACCGATGCGGCCACGAGGTACATTGCACCGACCGTGCTGACCGGCGTCACGCGTGACAGTGCCGTCATGCAGGAGGAGATCTTCGGTCCGGTCCTGCCTGTGCTGCGCATCGAGGACCTCGAGAGCGCTATTCGCTTCATACGCAACGGCGACAAACCGCTCGCGGCCTATATCTTTACGAAGAACACCGCGAGTGAAGCGCGCTTCATCGAGATGGTCAGTTGCGGCAGTGCCTGCGTCAACGACACGATGATGTTCATGACGGTCGAAGAGTTGCCGTTCGGCGGCGTTGGCCCGAGCGGTATGGGCAACTACTCCGGCGAATACGGATTCCGCACGTTCAGCCACATGAAAGCGGTCATGAAACGCGGCTGGTGGCCGGACCTCGCGGTGCGCTACGCGCCGTTTACGGACAAGAAGTTCAAGCTCCTGCGCAAGCTGCGCTGACATTACGCACCCGCGACAGAGGTCCAACGTGTGAGCCAGGTCTCAGTTTGCGGCATGAAATAGCGCACAAAAATCGCTTTTGTGATCAGAGCCACATATGTGGCGTCGAGCGACAGGTACGTTCGGCCTGGTCTGGATTACCACCGTGCGGTGAGGCAAGTGATGCGATTAAAGAGTGAGTTTTTCGAGCGAGCGCCATTGGTTTGGCTGCTACTGGGTCTGTTGATGTTTTCAGGCGGACTGTATATCGGTTTCGAGCATCCGTTGACCATCTTCTACATGCTGATCGGCTTGTTCTGCAGCCTGTACGGCCCGTTGCTGTACGTGTTCAAGGTTCGCGAAGGCCGGGCACGGTCATCGGCCAGGCCATTGTCCCGGGACTTTATTTCGGCGGGAGCCACGGTGATCATGCCTGCGGCGAAGCAGGATCCGGACGAACTGCGCATGGCCGAACAGCGGACCATGCAGGCCTGAACGGGGCTTTCGCTCGCTAGCGGACCTGCTCGTCAATCCACCTTAACGCCTGGTGGAACCGGACGGGCTCTTCCCAGAACGGAAAATGCGCGGAGTGCTCGAACCAGAGCACGGCTTTCATGGGGCTGTCGATGCGCTTGAGGTAAGCGGCGGCCAGTTCGGACGGCGTGTTGAAATCGTGCCGGCCCAGCAGGAAGAACACCGGTATCTTGAGGGACGCCACCTCACCCTCGTGCGGCCGCGGTGACAAATCGTACTGCATGCGTCGCCCGACCGAATTTGCGCCCGGTCCAATATTCAATGCATCACTGAACGTGTACTCCGGCGCGAAAATCCCGGTGCCGATTATCGGCCAGAAACTCGTTTCGCCGTACAGTTCACCGCCCAGGCGAAAAAGATCGTCTTCGGTCAGGTCCGATTCGCTGGCGGCTCCCTCTTTGCGTATCGCGAACGCCTGTCGGGACGTCCGCACCTCGTCATGGGACCCGGCTATCTGCCCCGTGCCAATGAAGGCATGAAAATCGGAGGGCTGCTCGCGCGCCGCAAGCAAGCCAAGGTAGCTCCCCCAGGAATGGCCGACCAGGAAGATGCGTTCCTGGTCGAAACGACGCTTGAGAATCCGCGTCAGCTCCAGCGTATCGGCAAGCGTCTGGCTTACGCTGAGCTCGCCTTCGGCTGCCGCCGCAAACGACTTGCCGGCACCACGCCGGTCCCAGTGCACCATGACGAAGTCTTTTTCCATCTCGCGTTGAAAATCATGCGCGAGGAACATCGCGGGCATACCCGGGCCGCCGTGAAGAAACAGAAGGACGGGCTTGCGCGCGTCATGACCGCGGATCAGTACCCACTGCGGTACCCCGCCCAGCTCGATGGTTTCAAGAACAGCGACGCTGTGGTCGCCGGTGATGGCAGGCGTACCGCCGCGGGTCACGACAAACTCGACGTAAATGTAGACGAGGCCCGCGAGTACCAGGCCGGCGAGGCCGAGCAGGATATTTCGGGCAAGCTTCATCAACCCGCCCCGAACAACTTCCTCTTGATTGCGCGGCCAACGATACGCAGCTTGTTCTTCGTGTCGAAGCGCTTCAGGTTGGTCTGCACCGTGCCGATCGTGAACTGTGTCTTCTTGCTGTAGTCGATGTGAACATTGACGAGGACCGGCTTGTTGTCGGCCGCGGCCGCGAGTGTCCTGGTGATACCGTCCTGCAGGTCCGCGTCGCTGCGGATCTCGACATACTCGACGCCCGTGGCGGCTGCAAAAGCGTCGTACCGGAGTTTGCCAATGTCCGTGCATGCAGTGCGTTGGTAGGGCATCGACTGTGCCTGCGCGATTTGCGCCAGCTCACCGTCATTGAAGACAAACCAGACGGCGCCAATGTCGTTGGCTACGGCCGTTACCGACTCGAGGCCCGTCATCAGGAAAGCGCCATCGCCAACAACGCCGACGACCTGGCGTTCAGGCAGCGCCATTTTCGCGGCGATCGTCGCCGGTACGCAGTAGCCCATGCAGTTGAAATCGGTCGGCGACAGGTAGGCGCCGCCCTTGTTGATCCGCATCAGCTCCGCAGTCAGGAAAGTGTGGTTGCCGTCATCGGTGACAACAATGGCATCGTCGTCGAGTTGCGCGCGCAGCTCCTCGAAGAAACGGCACGGGTTCACGCGGCCCTTCGAATCGTGCGCGAGCCACTCGTCGCGATACGCGGATTTGTCCCTGGCGATTGCCTGCTCTACGGCAGTCGCATCGCGAGCCGGCAGCCTGGCAACGATCGCGTCGGCAAGTGCCGGCACCGCGTCACGCGAGTCCGCGCAGATGCCGACCGCCGTCGCGTGATTCGCGCCAATTGCCCCGGCGTTTATGTCGATATGGATCAGTTTCTCCGGCGGTACGGCGCCATAGCTGCCGGTGCAGATTTCCGCGAAACGTGTGCCGACCGCGAGCATGACATCGCAATCCTTGAAGGCATTGGCCGAGGCTGGAACCGCCGAAGGGCCGAAACTCATGCCGGCATGCAGCGGGTGGTCGCCCGGGAAAGTGCCCAGGCCCTGCAACGTGGTCGCGACCGGTGCGCCCAGGTGTTCGGCGATGCGTATGAGATCGTCCGTGACGTAGCGTGCACCCCAACCGACAAACAACCCGGGCTTCGCTGCGTCTGCGAGCAGCGCGATGGCCGCGTCGAGCAGGTCCGGGTCGACCTCGGGGCGTTCCAGTTTGATATCGGCGGCAGGCATGCTCTCTACTTCGCCGGTCAGGAGCTGCAAATTGGCCGGCAGCTCGATGAAGACGGGGCCGGGCTCGCCGGAGATCGCCGTCTTGTAGGCCTCGTACACGGTCGGAATGGCGTCCTCGTAGCGCTCGATCTTGTACTGGGCCTTCGTCAGGGTCTTGAGCAGTGCCTGCTGGTCGACATCATGCAGTTGGAAGGACTGCGTCATGTCGGTACGAATACCACCGGAGATGACGAGCATCGGCACGCCGTCCAGGAACGCCTCGCCAATGCCGCTCATCGCATGCGTGATACCGGCCGCCGGTACGATGACCAGCGTACCGATCGTGTCGGTGGCCCGGCTGATCGCGTCGGCCATAAACGCACCGCCGCCCTCGTGGGTCACCAGCACGGGCCGAATCTGTCTCGACCCGACGAGTTCGTCATAGAGTTCGATGGTGTGAACGCCCGGGATCCCGAACGTGTACCGAACGCCAATTTGCTCGAGTGCGTGACGCACCAGCGCGGCTGCGGTAGTTTTCATTGTCTTCTGCTTTTCCCGGATGCGATTTGCCACCATTCTCCGACATCTTCAGGCCAATGTCTCTGCTCCTCGGCATCCTGTTCATTGCAGGTTGCGCGCCCGGCGAGCAGCGCGAGTACTGGGGCAACCTGTACTTCGGCATCGGGGCCTATCTCGGTCAGCTGGACCTGCGCGATGGCAGCGTCTCACTGCTGGCCAACCTGGGCGATACCTCGATTCGCGAGATCGACGCATTCGGGGACGACCAGCTCCTGCTCAGTGTCCTTGGGCCGGTCAATCGCAAGGACACCTATCGCCTGATGCAATACGACCTGGAGGGCAACGGTCTCGCCACCCTGATCAACGGCCGGCACGGACGCTACCTGCCCGGACCGGAAGTGCTCGTCTTCGACGACGGGGCCCATCTGAAGACCCGCATCTACGGCGGCGGCGGGATGGAACAGCTGGTCGTAGCGCAGCACCGGTTCGGTGCGAGGGCGTATATCCTGCAGGTATCCGCGACCGAGTTCATTCACAGTATCGACCCGGACAGCACGATCTATTCCTTCGATGTCGAGACGCGGGTGCTGCGGCCGTTACCCGGGCTCTCCCGGCAATGCCGCATTGACGGCGCGCTATGGATCGCCGCGCGTCGCGAACTGCTGTGCAAACGCGGCGAGGACATCAGCGAGTACGCGTTCGTCAGCCTCGACGGCGAGGTCCGGGGCGCGCTCGATATTCCGGATGCAGGGCCATTCAGGGCCATCGCCCATCTCGATGACCAGGACGCGCTGGTGTTGTCCGAGACCTGGCATACCTTCGTGAGCCGGCGCGAGCGCAACGCCATCTGGATCTACGATCTCGCGACGGACCGGATGACCCGCCTGGCGAAGAACCAGTCGATTGGCTCGCTGGCCGTCTACAAATCAGGAACTTAAGCACCGGATCCGGGATCATAAGTCCCAGTGCACCCCAATAAGTCCAGATTTTGAGGGTTCGGTACTGGTTCCGGCGGCTGACACGTTAGAGAATCAGTGTCCGGCAACCGGGAACCACCAAATGAAGCTCAAATCACGCATCTCTTTCGCTGCGTTCGTGCTGCTCGGCCTCGTTGCCACAGCGAGCGCCGAGCCGCAAAAGACGAAGTACTCGACGATCGATCTCGTCGCCGAATCGACGAGCCTGCCCGCAGACGGCGGTGCTGTCGCCATCGGCTTTTCCATTCAGCCGGACGAGACCTGGCACGCTTACTGGAAGAACCCGGGCGATGCCGGCATGGAGCCGTCGATCAGCTGGGAGCTCCCGGACGGCTTTGCGGTTGGCGAGTTTGCCTTTCCAACGCCGCATGTTCTGCCATTCGGCGAACTCAATACCTACGGTTACGAAGAACCTATCCTGCTGATCGCGACCCTGATCGTCCCGGGCGGTCTCGAGGCCGGGGAGCGCGTCGACCTCGCGGGTAAGGCGCGCTGGGTAGTTTGCGACGACAACGTCTGTGTGCCGGAGCGCGCCGATGTCATGCTGACCTTCGATGTTGGCGACGCGGCGCCAAACCCGGACACAGCCGAACTGTTTGCCGAGGCGCGGCGCAAGATTCCTGTCGATGTCGACTGGCCTGCACAGTTCGAGCTGCGCGGTGACAAGGTCATTATCGAAATCGCAAGCGACGATCTTCCAGCGGACCCTGCAGGTGCCTACCTGTTCGTCGAATCCAGAAAGCTCGTCAAGTACGGCAGCCAGACAGCCGGGTTTACACGCGCCGGGTTGTCATTCTCGATGGAGGCCGCGCGCAGGGCTGCCGACGAAGCAGCGACGCGAGCCGTGCTCACCTATACCGATGCGTCCGGCGAGCAGCGGGCCGTTGGCGTTGCCATCGACAAGGCAAGCGGCCCGCTTGCCACGGGCGCTGCATCGGTTTCTATGGCTGCCTCTGGTGGCGGCCTTGGTTTCTGGGAAGCGGCGTTCTATGCGTTCCTCGGTGGCATCATCCTCAACCTGATGCCTTGTGTGTTCCCGATTCTCAGTATGAAAGCGCTGAGTCTCATGAACATGGCGAAGCAGGATCAGGGCGCCGCCCGGGAAAGTGGCCTGCTGTACACCCTGGGCGTCCTCGTGGCGTTCGCCGCGATCGGCATTGCCATCCTCGGCTTCCGCGCCGCGGGCAACGCAGTCTACTGGGGCTTCCAGTTCCAGAACGGGCCCGTGAACATGCTCGTCGCGATGCTCATGGTCGTTATCGGCCTGAACCTGCTTGGGGTTTTCGAAATCGGTACGCGAATCATGGGCGTTGGCCAGGAGCTGACACAGGGCGGCGAGCGCAAGGCGGCGTTCTTCACCGGTGTCCTTGCCGTCGTCGTGGCGACACCCTGTGGCGCACCGTTCATGGCGACGGCCATCGGCTTCGCGTTCCAGCAGTCGTCCGCGATTCTCGTCACCATCTTCCTGGCGCTGGGCTTTGGCCTCGCTTTCCCGTACCTGCTGCTGAGTTTCGTTCCGAACGTCGGCAAGAAGCTGCCGAAACCGGGGCAATGGATGGAGTCGTTCAAACACTTCCTCGCCTTCCCGATGTTCCTGGCGGCGTTGTACTTCTTCTGGGTGGGTGGGCGTGTGCTCGGCGTGTCGTCGATGTTCGCCGGCCTGGTCACGGCCCTGGCCCTGGCCTTTACGCTCTGGGCGTATGGCAAGGCCGCTATGGCAAGGGTAAAAGGTGCCTGGTACGTCACGGCGCTGCTCGGCCTGCTGGCCACCGGCTATGTCTACACGAAGATTGATGCCAGCAAAGTCGTACTGGATGAAGACGGCCACGTGGCGGCCGGCATGCTAGGCGGACTCGAGCTGGAGCATTTCGATCCCGAGCAGGTGAAGCAATATATCGCCGACGGCCAGCCTGTGTTCGTGTACTTCACCGCCGACTGGTGCATTAGCTGCAAGGCCAATGAGCGCGTGGCGCTGTCGACCGACACGGTTGCCGAGGCGTTCAACTCGCGCGGTATCAAGGTCGTCGAAGGCGACTGGACCCTCGAGGACCCGGTCATCACCGAGTGGCTGGAGATGTACGACCGCGCCGGCGTGCCGTTGTACCTCTACTTCCCGCAAGGCTCGTCGCTGGAGAGCGTGACGATCCTGCCGCAGATTCTGACCCCGGGTATCGTGGTCAATGCAATCGTCGCGGCGGACGAGGCCGCCGGCGACCTTGTGATAGCCGCGGCAGGCGATGCTGAGGCAAGCGAGGACGAAGATGCCGAACTGGATGAGTACATCAATTTCGTCGTACCCGAGGCAGCGCCGGACTGGTCGCCGGTTCAGGCCTACGTCGACGCCGATTCCCGGTGGCATGCGATCGACGACGAGATTCGTGCGTCCGACGCGACCACGGAAGAAAAGGATCGCAGAAACGACGAGGAACGCGGGCCGCACCCGGAAATCCTCGATGCCATGGCCGCGGCCACAGCGATCGTCAACCTCGACGGCGAGCACGAGAAGACCTACGACGCGGCACTGTTCCTGATCGAGCATACGCGCGGCGCGCCGGGCGGTGTGCGGTCCATTCTTCTGGGCCTGCAGACGATGACGGCAAACGGCGAGGACTTCGACGGCTGGCCGGCCGCGTTGTTCAACCTCGATTTCGCGGCGCCGGTCGGCTGGTTTCCCGAGGTCGACAACTACTTTGAAGACTACGAGTTCAATGTGCCCGACGACCCGCTGTCGCGCGCCACGGCGCAGTACTACGCGGCATCGCGGCAGATGCGATTTGCCAATGCCGTGGACACGCCTGCCGCGGATCGCCCCGGGCATCGGCAGCGGGGTATCGCGCTGGCCACGGGCCTGAGCAAGGGCGTGGAAAACGAGGAACTCATCAAGCGGCGGCGCTTCACCGATGACGGTGAACCGATTCCATTTCCAACGATGGCCGAGGCCGAAGAGGACCTGCTCTACAACCTGAATTTCCTGACCGTCGGTAACAAGATTCCGAACGTTGACGGCGTGCGCCTTGACGGTGTTGCGGAGACCATCGCGACCTATGAAGGACAGGCCGTGTTACTCGATTTCTGGGCTACCTGGTGCGGGCCCTGTATCAGGGCGATTCCCAAGATGGTCGCGCTGGACGAGGAGCTCCCCGAGGACAGGTTCGAAATCCTGTCCATCAGCGTCGACGAAAAAGTGGAGACCGTCACCGAGTTTCATGTGACCCGGCCGATGCCCTGGACCCACTGGCACGTTGGGCCCCGGGCGGAGCTGCTGCAGACCTGGGCGGTCCGCGGTTACCCGACCTATATTCTCGTGGACCATGAGGGCCTGATCGTCGCGCGTCAGCACGATCTCAACAAAGACTTCATCGCATTGATCAAAGACACGGCAAATCAGAGTATTGAGGGCCCTTCGTGATTGCAGCACATCGTTCGATTGCCTTATCACTCACACTGTTATTCATTTTCATCGTCGCTGTTCCTGCCGCGGCGCAGGACGACATTGCGACGCAGGTCGATATTCCGTACGAGACATTCCAGCTCGATAACGGCCTGACCGTTCTCGTGCATTCCGACCACTCGACGCCGACCGTATTCGTCGGCATGTGGTACGGCGTAGGCTCCAAGGACGAACCCGAAGGCAAGACCGGGTTTGCACATCTCTTCGAGCACCTCATGTTCCAGGGTTCCGAAAACCGCGACGGCGAGTATTTCTCGCCGTTCACCGATGCGGGGGCGACCGGGATGAATGGCACGACCAACGAGGACCGCACCAACTACTATGCAACGGTGCCATCGGGCGCTCTCGACATGGCACTGTGGATGGAAAGCGATCGCATGGCCAACCTGCTGGGTGCCGTCACCCAGGAGGTGCTCGATGAGCAACGCGGTGTCGTGCAGAACGAAAAGCGGCAGCGGGAAACGCGCCCTTTCGCGCAGGTGTATGACAAGATTCGCGCGGGCCTGTACCCCGTGGATCATCCGTATCGCCACGCCGTTATCGGGTCGATGGAAGACCTGAACGCCGCGTCTCTCGAGGACGTGTACGAATGGTTCGAGACCTATTACGGGGGCTCAAACGCCGTTCTCGTGCTGGCCGGTGACGTCACCATTGAGGCTGCGAAGGCGAAGGTTGCGCACTACTTCGGTGAAGCCCCGGGAGGCAAGCCGCTGTCTTATCCCAAGGAGTGGATCCCCTATCTGCCGGAGAATCGAATCGAGGTCATGTACGACCGCGTCGGGCAGACACGGATTGTCAGAACCTGGGCAATGCCGGGCCTCAACAGCAAGGACACATCCCTTGGTTACCTGCTGACCGACTCGCTCGCGGGCAATAAGAACTCACCGTTGCGCAAGAAACTCGTTGACGAGCTGCAGCTTGCCACGAGCGTCTCGGCGCGTGTCTACGGCCGGGTGATGAGCGGCGAGTTCACGCTGCAGATCGACCTGCGTCCAGGCGTCACGCCCGAGCAGGTGCTGCCGATCGTTGATGCGACCATTGCCGAGTACCTTGCCGAAGGGCCGGATCCGCAATTGCTCGAGAACGCCAAGCTGGGCGTGAACATGTACATGCTCGGCTCACTGGAGAGCACGGCCGCGATCGGTCGCATACTTGCGGATGGCTTCCTGTTCTCCGACGATCCCCTGTTCATCAACACGGAGCTCGCGTGGCTGAACGCGGCCACCAGCGATGAGCTGCGTGCGATCGCCAGGCGTTGGCTGTTGCGCGGTTACTACCAGCTCACGGTCTTGCCGTTTCCGGAGTACGTCGCCGGCGAGCCGGTGGCCGATCGTTCGACGATTCCCGAGGTCACGGCCAGTGCCACGATCAATTTCCCCGAGATAGAGACAGCTACGCTAAAGAATGGCATGAAGCTCGTCGTTGCCCGGCGCGGCAGCATCCCGCTGGTCAACGTGTCGATCGCGGTAGAGACCGGCGCGATGGCCGCACCGGCCGATGCACCCGGCCTCGCGGCATTCGTGTTCGGACTGCTCGACAAGGGCACCAGGCACCAGGATGCCAACGAGTTCGCCGCGGCGAGAGACAAGATCGGCATGGGCGGAGGTTTTCGCGACGGTAACGAACGGAGCACCTACACCTACCGAATACTCAGGACGCACCTGGGCGCATCGCTGGAACTGGCGGCGGAAATGCTGCGTGAACCGGCATTTCCCCAGGTCGAGCTGGACAAGATGAAGGCGCAGGTCGGGGCATGGCTTGCCAACCTGGAACTTGCACCGAACGGCGCTGCGTCCGGCCTGTTTGATCGCGCGGTCTATGGTGCCGACAAGCCGATGGGTATCGTCTGGACGCCGGGGCTGCTGGCGCAGGTGGACAGAAGCAAGCTCAAGGCGTTTCATGCGGCTGAAATCACGCCCGACCAGATGACGGTGTACATGATCGGCGATATCGACCTCGAGACAGCAGAAGCGTCACTGAACACGGCGTTCGGCAAGTGGAAGGCGCGGGGCAACTCAGCCCGCCAGGCGATCGGCGATGCCGCGGAACCGGCGCCGCGCGTAATCCTCGTCGACTATCCTGGCGCCGCCTCGAGCACCATCGTCGCGGGCCACGCCATCGATGACTTTGATGCCGAGACGTGGACCGAACTGTCGATCATGAACATCGTTATCGGCGGCGCGTTCGAGTCCCGCCTCAACATGAACCTGCGAGAGGACAAGGGCTGGTCGTATGGCTACCGGTCCGCCATCAATCGCAACGTCAGCGGCGACATGACCTTTGCGACGCGCGGCCAGGTCCAGACGGATACGACCGCCGACAGCATGCGCGAGATTCTCAAAGAGCTCGAAGACTACACGGGCGACCGGCCTGCAACGGTGACGGAGGTCGATCGGGTCAAGCTGAACAGGACGCGCACACTGCCGGGCTCGTTTGCAACGAACGCCGGCTTTCTCGGCTCGATCATGAGTTCAGACGAGTACGGCCTGCCGTTCGACTACGCCGAGTCGGCGGCCGAGCGCATCGCCGCCGTGACACCGGAGGGTGTGGCCGAGCGGGCACGGGACGTTATCGATACCGGTAAGCTGACGTGGGTCGTTGTTGGCGACCTCGAGAAGATCGAAGCGGATGTGCGTGCGCTTGAACTCGGCGATGTCGAGGTCTGGAACGCCTTTGGTGAACGGCTAAGGTAAGGTCCCAACGCGGGCTGCCATATCGAAGGGCGGGAGTTTCACTCCGTTGCGCCCGGCCAGGTGTCACTGATGCGGTAGCCGTGCGGCCACGGGTCGCTCGGGTCGAGCTGCAGCTCACGCGTCCCCGTGATCCACGCGCGTCCCTCGATGCTCGGCACAATAGCTGCCCTGTTGCCGGCAGTCGTCAATGCTTCGACGCGTCCAAGGAAATTCGAGCCGATGATGGAGCTTGCCAGGAGCGCCGTGCCGACAGGGGCCTGGCCACGCGCATTCAACACCGCGAGCCGGGCGGAAACACCTGTGCCGGTGGGTGACCGGTCGATCTTGCCGGGCCGTATCGCGACGGCGTGCCGGGTCGTGAGCGGCGTCCCCTGTGCAACCGGTGTCGCAAACAGGCAAAAGGAAATATGCGTCCACTCGGGGTTGGTCGGGTGTTCGAAACCGAGCTGCTCCGTGGCCGCATCGGCAATCCGTACGCCGAGTTCGGCGAGCTCATGCGCCTCGCCGGGCACGAGGTCGAAGCCCAGTGCGCCGGCATCCACGATAATAAAGCTGTCACCGCCGTACGCCGTGTCCCCGGTCACGGTGCCAAAGCCCTGGACTTCGATCGACTGGTCGAGCCGGTGGGCAAAGGACGCAACGTTGCGCACCTGTATCGATGTCACCTTGCCGTCCGCACAATTCGCCTTGACCTTGACCAGCCCGCCGGGCGCTTCGAGAGTGAGGTGAGTCACGGGCTCCTGCATTGCAACGATGCCGGTCTCCAGCAGAACGTTCGACACGCAAATCGAGTTCGAGCCGGACATGGGCGGCGTGTCTTCCGGTTCCATGATGATGAATGCGGCGTCCGCGTCCGGATGCTTGGGCGGTACCAGCAGGTTGCAATGACGGAACACGCCGCCGCGCGGTTCATTGAGGACGTACTGCCGGAGGCCATTGTCGTTGGCGATCCAGCGGGACTGCTCCCACAGCGATGCACCGGGCGGTGGCGCGACGCCGTCGACAATGACATCGCCGACTTCTCCCTCGGCGTGGCATTCGACAATCCGGATGGTCGCGTTGACGGGTTTCATGCTGCTTAAAGTCGTCTGTCTGGCAGCGGAAATCAAACGATTTCGGGCGCAGGCGCATCCAAACCAATATGCTGTCGCCTGGCTGGGGGCCGGAACGCTGAAGATAAAAGACACATCCGCGCAGGACGTTCGCCTGGCGCCCGCCGACCCGAGACGTAAGTATCTGATTCTTGGAGGAACAGGCATCGCCCTGGTCGCGGCGGCATGGATGGCGATGCCCGCTGTGCAGCGTTGGGCCAATGCCAGTGTGAGCGTTCCTGCCGACAGGGTGCGTACGGCTACCGTGCAGCGCGGCAATCTGGTTCGAGACGTCTCGGTGCAAGGGCGCGTCGTCGCGGCGGTCAGCCCGACCCTGTACGCCAGCGCCGCCGGGACCATCACGCTGGTCGTCGAGGCCGGCGAACCGGTGGTCGAGGGACAGGTCGTTGCGACCGTCAACAGTCCGGAGCTGACCAATGCCTTGCAGCAGGCTGAATCGACCCTCGAGCAACGCAAGATGGAGCTGGAGCGACAACGCATCGAGTCGCGCCAGCTTGCGCTCGACAAGCGCAAGGCGGCCGACCTAGCCGACGTGGCGCTCGTAGCCGCCAGGCGCGAGAAGCGGCGTGCCGATGAAGCCAACAAACTGGGCGTAATCCCCGAGATCGACCACGAGAAGGCGCAGGACGACCTGCGTAACGCGGAGCTTGCGCATGAGCATGCCGTCGCCGATGCCGACCTGTTCGATGAGCGCCTGGCATTCGAGTTAAGGGCCGGCGAATTCGACGTTGGCCGGCAGCAGCTGTTCGTCGAGGATTTGCGGCGCCAGGTAGACGACCTGGCTATCAAGTCACCGGTGAACGGTATCGTCGGTGACCTGCTCGTCGCCCAAAAAGAGGCCGTGTCACGCGATACGCCCGTGATGGCCGTCGTTGACCTGTCACGCTTCGAGGTCGACGCGCAGATACCGGAAAGTTACGCGGACGACCTCGCCATCGGTATGACGACCGAAGTGCTCGTCGGCGGAGAGCGCTATGCAGGCCAGTTGGTTGCTGTGTCGCCCGAAATCGTCGGCAACCAGGTCGCGAGTCGCATTCGATTCAGCGGCGAGGCACCCGTAAACCTGCGCCAGAACCAGCGGCTCACGGTGCGCGTGCTCCTTGCCGAGTACAACGACGTGATGATGGTCCAGCGCGGGCAGTTCCTCGACAGCGGTGGCGGCCGCATCGCGTACCTCGTTACCGAGGATGGCGTGGCACATAAACGCCAGATCCAGACCGGCGCACGCAGTCTCGGCGCCGTCGAAATCGTCGCGGGCCTGCAGCCGGGCGACACCATCGTAATTTCCAACCTGGACGCGTTTCGAAGTGCTGAAACAGTCCTGCTGACTGATTAGCCATCCAGGAGTACGGGGCTATGTTGAACATGAAAAACGTATCCAAGGTATATCGCACCGACACGGTTGAAACGCACGCGCTGCGCGAGTTTTCGCTGACGGTGGAAGAGGGTGAGTTCGTCTCGGTGACGGGGCCGTCGGGTTCGGGCAAGACGACGTTTCTGAATATCGCGGGCCTGCTCGAAGATCTTACAAGCGGCACTTACGAGCTCGATGGTCGTGATGTCTCGCAATTGAACGACAAGGAACGCTCGCGCGTCCGCAATGAGAAAATCGGATTCATCTTCCAGAGTTTCAACCTGATACCCGAGCTCAATATTTTCGATAACGTCGATGTCCCGTTGCGCTATCGGGGTTTCGATGCACCTGAGAGAAAACGCCGCATCGAAGAGTCCATCGAGATGGTCGGTTTGGGGTCGCGCATGAGCCATCTGCCCGCCCAGTTGTCCGGCGGCCAGCAACAACGCGTCGCAGTCGCCAGGGCGCTTGCCGGGGAGCCGCGCTTCCTGCTTGCAGACGAGCCAACCGGCAACCTCGACTCGCAAATGGCAGAGAGCGTTCTGGACCTGCTCACCGAGATCAACGCGGCCGGCACCACCATCATCATGGTGACACACGAACTCGGACTGGTTGACAGGGCTCGCCGCAATATCTTTGTGCGCGACGGCCAGGTCAGCGACGGTGTTCCGGAACTTCATCTTGCCGACCTGGCGGCAGGCTGAGCGAGGAGGCTGCGATGTTTCGTTACTACCTGAAGCTCGGCATGCTCAGCATTCGTGCCAACCCGGTCCTCAGCATACTCATGATCGCCGCGATCGCTGTAGGCATCGGGGCCTGCATGACGATCGTGACCGTGCGCCATGTCATGAGCGGCAATCCGATGGAATACAAGAACGACCAGCTCTATCACGTGCAGGTCGATAACTGGAATCCAGATGACCCTTACGAGGACCCGGACAAACCCCCCGAGCAACTCACGTACATGGACGCAAAGGCACTGCATGACGCCGGCCGCGCGCTTCGTCAGACCACGAGTTTCAAAACGACACGTGTTGTCCAGCCGGAGGGCGACGACGCGCGGCCGTTCCAACAGGGGAGCCGCGCGACGACAGCGGATTTCTTCCCGATGTTCGACGTGCCGTTCCAGTACGGCTCGGGCTGGGACCGCGCATCCGATGTGACGGAGGAGCACGTCGTCGTTCTTGCACGGGAGTTGAACGAGAAACTGTTCGGTGGCGAAGACTCGGTTGGACGCACGCTGACACTGAATGACGAGAGTTACCGCGTGACCGGTGTTATCGACACATGGACGCCCGTTCCAAAGGTTTACGATCTCAACAACAATCCCTATGAAGAGCCCGAGCAGCTGTACTTGCCGTTCTCCGTCGCGGTCGCGGGAGGCTTTGACAACACGGGCAATACCAGTTGCTGGAAGCCGATTGAAGAGGGCTCGGGTCGCGACGGATTCCTGGCATCCGAGTGCATCTGGATCCAGATGTGGGTAGAGCTGCAGAACGCGACAGCGAAGCAGGACTACCTGAACTTCCTCGATGCTTATGTCGAGGAACAGAAACTGATCGGGCGTTTTCCGCGCCCGATGAACAATCGACTGCACAACCCCGCCGAGTGGATGGAGGATCGCGAGGTAGTCGAAGAGGACGTCGATGTGTTGCTCGGGCTGGCGGTACTGTTCCTGGTCGTCTGTCTGCTCAATACCATCGGCCTTCTCCTGGCCAAGGCGATGCGCCGCGCGAAAGACACGAGCCTGCGGCGCGCACTTGGCGCGAGCAAGGTCGAGCTCTTCAAGCAACACGTATTCGAGGCCGGAATGATCGGCGTTGTGGGCGGCGTCCTGGGGATCGGGACCACCTGGGCCGGCCTGCGCGGCATCGAGAACCTCTACATCGAGTACGAGTTCGTCCAGCACCTGGTCCGCATGGACTGGTCGATGGTGTTGCTCGCCATCGTTCTTGCCATTGTCTCGGCACTTGCCGCCGCACTCTATCCCACCTGGCGCACCTGCAATATCACGCCGGCCAGCCATCTCAGGCTGCAGTAGGAGATCACTATGGAATTCGGACCTGTCTGGCGGGCGATGATGCGCAACAAGGGTGGCTATTTCCTGATTGCGGTGCAGATTGCGGTGACGATGGCGGTCATGGTCAACGCCTTCGCCATCATGCAAGAGCGCTCCTTCAAAATGGGTCGACCCAGTGGGCTCGACGAAGCGAACACCTTTGCGCTGGTAAGCGTTGGCTTCAAGCCCGAGATGGACACCAAAGCGCTCATCAGCGAAGACCTGGATCTCTTGCGGAATATGCCAGGCGTCATCAACGCGGTCGCGACAAACTCTTACCCTCTGCGCCAGGGCGGATGGTCCGAAGGCCTGCATCGAGAGCCCGGCGTCGGCAAGAGCGTTTCAAGTTCTGCCATTTATTTCGTCGATGAGCATGGCCTTGAAACATTCGGCCTCAACCTGATCGACGGCAGGAATTTCTCGCCGGAGCAGGTTTCCTGGGATACGGACAGCCCGGACCCATGGCCGGCAACCGTTATCGTCACACAGGCGCTGGGCGAGGACCTGTACCCGGACCACGAAGGCTCCTACGTTGGCAAGACGTTCTGGTTCGATGACGACAATCCGGCCAACATTGTCGGCGTCGTAGAACGCCTGCAGGCTCCATGGCCGAGCTGGACCGGGGTCGAGCGGTCTATGCTGGTGCCGTTGCGTCGGGAGAGCAACGACGTTCGCTACGTCGTAAGAACCGAGCCCGGGTATCGTGATCAACTGATGCTGCAGGTTGAGGAGTCGCTGGCCAACAGCAGCAAGGACCGGATCATACGGCAGGTTGCAACGGTCGATGAGGCGCGCAAGCTTGCGTACCTTGGTGACGCCGCGATGATCAAGATCCTGACGTTCGTGATCTCGCTGCTTACCGCGATCACGGGCCTCGGCATCGTTGGTCTCGCGAGTTTCAGCGTTGCGCGCAGAACACGCCAGATCGGTATTCGTCGTGCACTCGGCGCGACCCGGCCGGCGATAGTGCGTTACTTCATGCTCGAGAATTTCCTCGTCAGCAGCATCGGCATTGTCAGTGGTGCGGTGCTCGCTGTTGGGCTGAACATGTTCATGGTCCAGGCGTTCTCGCTCACGCCGCTGGCCTGGTATGTGGTACCACTCGCCATGATCATTCTCTGGATCGTCGGCCAGGTCGCTGTGGCAGGCCCTGCCCGCAAAGCGAGCGGGATATCGCCAGCCATCGCGACGCGATCGATCTAGGAAACCGGGAGAAAAAAGAGCAGAATTCCGCCATGGGATTCTTCGAACGCTATCTGACCGTCTGGGTTGGACTGTGCATTCTTGCGGGCATCGCACTGGGCAAGGTCGCACCCGAGGTGGCCCAGTCACTCGATGCCATGGCGATTACGGTCAACGGTGCGCCGGTCGTGTCCATACCGATCGCGATCTGCCTGTTCTTCATGATGTACCCGATCATGGTGAAGATCGATTTCGGCGAGGTGCTCAAGGCTGGCAGGGCCATGAAGCCCGTCGGTTTGACACTGTTCATCAACTGGGCCGTCAAGCCTTTTACGATGTACGCCATCGCAAGCTTCTTCCTCGGTTCCCTGTTCCTGGGTTTTATCGGGCCCGAGGCGACCGATCTCGTGAAGATGCCGCTGGGCAAGGAGCTCCTCGCCGGCGAGACCTACGGTGCCGGCACTGTCGTGGTCGTCGACGGCGTCAGGATGCTCGAGGTCCCGCTTTGGCGCAGCTATCTTGCCGGCTGTATCCTGCTCGGCATCGCGCCCTGCACGGCGATGGTGCTGGTCTGGGGTTATCTCTCCCGGGGCAACGATGGCCACACGCTGGTCATGGTGGCCATCAATTCGCTGGTCATGCTGTTGCTGTTCGGGTTCCTGGGCGGTTTCCTCCTCGGCGTCGGCAAGCTGCCGGTTCCCTGGCAGGCACTGCTGTTGTCAATCGGTGTGTACGTCGCGTTACCCCTGGTAGCGGGTTACCTGTCGCGCAAGTGGATTATTGCCGCGAAGGGCGAGGCGTGGTTCAAGGAAAAGTTCCTGCATTTTCTTACGCCCGTCACGATCAGCGCCCTGCTCATTACGCTGGTACTCCTGTTCTCGTTCAAGGGCGACACGATCGTGCAAAACCCGCTGACGATACTCTGGATAGCAATACCGCTTTTCATCCAGACTGTCGTGATCTTCGCGCTGGGCTATGCGCTCGCGAGGGTTCTCGGCCTGAGTTACGAGAACGCGGCGCCTTCCGCCATGATCGGCGCCTCGAATCATTTTGAAGTTGCCATTGCGACCGCAGCGATGCTCTACGGCCTGTCGTCAGGCGCGGCCCTGGCAACCGTCGTCGGTGTGTTGATCGAGGTGCCGCTCATGCTGATGCTCGTGCGCTTCTGTCTTTCGACGCAGGGCTGGTTCCGGACGCAGAGCGCGTGACGATGTCGTGTTCACGTTCCTGAACCTCGGTTTTCGCACTTTTTACACGCTGGCCGCCGCATTCGCCGTTGTCGCGATGGCCCTGTGGCTCGCGTCCTTCACGGGATTGGTGCAACCTGGCGGTCAACTGCCGGGCGTCTTCTGGCACAGCCACGAGATGGTGTTCGGCTTCAGTGTGGCGGTCATCACGGGCTTCCTGTTCACGGCCGTTCGCAACTGGACCGGACAGCCGACGCCCACGGGCCTGGCACTCGGCTCGATTGCCCTGCTCTGGCTCGCGGCGCGCGTGCTGCTGGTTTCCGGTACCACGGGGCTCGAAGTTATTCTCGATGTCCTGTTCCTGCCCGTCGTCACTGTCGCGGTCGCGCTACCCGTATTCCGGAGTGCGAACAAGCGCAACTACAAAGTCATCGCCATACTCGTTGTGATGGCGATATTGCATTTCGTATACCACCTGGCGCTCGGTGGCGAGTTGCCGGCTTCGTTGTCGCGGGCGTCCCTGTTCGCAGTGATCGACGTCATCACGATTCTTTTCGCGCTTGTCGGCGGTCGAGTGATTCCGGCGTTCACGCGGAACGCCGTGCCGGGGTCGGATCCGACACACAAGCAATGGGTGGAAGTCGCGGCGTTTGCCTTGCTCGTGTTGCTCGCCGCTACGACGATGATCGAGGGGCAATTAGCCCTGAACCCCTGGCTGCCCGCAAGCCTGGCTTTTCTCGCCGCCGGGGTGCACGCGCTCCGTCTCGCGCTGTGGCAACCGGCTGCGACGCTCAACAAGCCCCTGCTCTGGATGATGCCGGTTGCCTATTCGTGGCTGCCGGTTGCGTTGTTGTTGCGCGGACTTGCCGATCTCGGTGTCGCCATGGCGGGCACCTGGCTGCATGCTTTGGCTGCAGGTGCGCTGACGAGCCTGATGATGGCCATGATGATGCGCAGCACGCTCGGGCATACCGGCCGCGCCCTCGACGCGAGCCGTGCCGATCTCGTCATCTTTCTCCTGGTGCAGCTTGCCGTCGTTCTCCGGGTTCTGGCCGGCGTCGGCAGTAATCACCGCACGCTGACCATCCTGGCCGGCGTCGTGTGGATGGTCGCGTTCGCCGGGTTTCTGCTGCGCTATGGCCCGATGCTGTTGCGGCCGCGCATCGACGGCAAGCCGGGTTAGTTGATCGATGGGATGATCGAGTTGCGCATCATCGTGTAGAGGTTCTGTACGCCGGCACCATTGGTGTAGTTGTGGCCTGTGAACGCGACAACCAGGTCAAGATCGGGCACGCAATAAATGTACTGGCCGCCGTGTTATAGGCAAACGCCGTGCCGGGATCCGAAGTGATCGGCAGGTCCAGGAGGGCCTTGGACCAGTCGCGGTTGTTGTTTTCGAGAAAGACCAGGTCATTGTCGGGATCGGTGTAGGGCAGAGACCACTCGTCCCACTCGGTGCCGAGGCGCATGGTCAGCGCATCTGCAAGCGTTATCTGGTCTTTCCGCGGGTCCCAGTTCTGGTAGGTGGCGTAGTTGAACAGGCTGTAGAAACTTATTTGCGTCGACGGGATATAGCCCTGGTCGATCGCGATGCCGACCAGCGCCGAGGTAATACTCTTGCTGGTCGAATGCAGCACATGACGGTTCGGGTCGTGATTGTTGATCCAGTCGTCGAACTCGCCGGTTGTCGTCCTGATCTGCTCGACGAGTACAAGCCGGTTGTTGCGCGCGATCGCAATCGAGTCGATGCCGGGATACGTACCGTTAGTGAGGCGGAGCAGCCACGGAGTCACGGATAACGAGTTGGTGTGGCACGATGTCGGCCGGTTGCCCGGAATCGGGTTCCCCGGCAATAATCTTGCAGAGGCGTGCGAGTATGCGGGACCCGATTTCTTCGGCAGGCTGACTGACCGTGGTCAGCGGCGGGTTGGCGACAGCCGCAAACTGGATATCGTCGAAGCCCATGACGGACAGGTCATCGGGAACCCGAATCCCCAGAAGCCGGCATTCATGCAGGCAGCCCAGCGCCATGTCGTCGTTGCCGCAGAAAATCGCCGTTGGCCGGTCCTTGCCAGTCAGCAGCGTCCTGGCTGCCGCGCGGCCGCCAGCCAGTGTGCGGTAGCCCTCGACGAGCCACTCGTCCGGCAGTTGGAGACCGGCTTTCCCGATTGCTGCACGAAATCCGTTTACGCGGGAGATGGTAAGCGGCGATTCCTCGAGTCCGTAGATCATCGCGATATTCTTGTGGCCATGCGAGATCAGGAACTCGATCGCATCGGACGCTGCGCCAAAATTATCGATGTGCACGCGCGGCATCGCGGCAAGCTCAGGCGGCGTTTCGCAGGCGATCACCACAGGCAGCTTGGGACGGTTGTCGTCTGTAAGCACCTTGACTCCCTCCGACGGGATGCTGGCGATGACGATCATTCCGTCCGACTGCCGGGAACCCAGCAAGGTGTCGAACTCGTCGCTCGACATTGCCTGCAGCGGCTTTTCTTCAACGTAGACGGCGTAGCCATTCCGTTGCGCCGCTGCCTGGATGCCGCGCATCACCCCGGCCGCGAAGGGGTCGCCGATCGATGGCATGACAACGGTGACGATATTGGTATGCCCCCGGCGAAAGCTTTGCGCGAGCGAATTGGGCTGGTACCCGGTTTCGCGAATCGCGTCTTCGACCCGGAGTCGCGTGCTCTCCGAAACCTTGTCAGGATAATTCAGCGTCCGGGAAACCGTGGCTATCGATACGCTCGCGAGTTGCGCTACTTTTTTTATCGACGTCTTGGCCATTTCCCTCAAACGCTTGCCGGAATACGGGAGTGTGTGCGGAAAGCTTACACTACCCGGGATTTCGAGGCCGGGACCGCTACAAAGGCTGGCCCCAGAAGGGCCGCTTCGGCAGCGTGACAATGCCGCGCTCGTAAACCAGTCCACCGGGCCGGTCGTAGCGGGACAGCAGTGGCCCGTCGATATCGACGAAATCACAAAGTTGCGCCATGACGTGGTGCGGCGCCATCGCGAGCGACGTGCCACCCATGCAGCCGACCATGAGCCCGAGGCCCTTCGCACGGGCTGCACGTGCGAGTTCGAGGCCG
This sequence comes from uncultured Gammaproteobacteria bacterium, assembly GCA_963698895.1. Classification (GTDB taxonomy): domain Bacteria; phylum Pseudomonadota; class Gammaproteobacteria; order Steroidobacterales; family Woeseiaceae; genus UBA1847. The sequence continues at coordinate 120,516 of CAVOSO010000010.1, forward strand.
TGTGTCAGCCCGCCGGTCTTGTCGAGCTTGATATTGATCATCTGGTAGCGCGTTGCCGCCTGTTCGAGTTCGCCGAGGTGCAGGCAGGATTCGTCGCCGCAGATCGGCAGCGGCGGATCGTAGTGCTCGAGTTCCGCATCGTCGCCGCGCGGCAGCGGCTGTTCGATCATGCTGACGCCGAGGGCTTTCAATGCCGGCGCATGACGCAGCAGTTCAGCGAAGCTCCAGCCCTGGTTGATGTCGACGACCATGCGAACCCCGGGCCGGGCGGCGCGAATGGCCGCGATCCGCTCGACGGGCCGGTCATTGCCCAGTTTTACCTTGAACAGCGAGATGTCGGTGGCTGCGGCGGCTTTGTTCGCCATCTGTTCGGGTGTGTCTTCGAGGCCGATGGTAAATACGGTTTCGACGGGCGCAGCGGCCACGCCGGCCATCGACCAGGCTGTGCGACCGATGAGCTGGGCCTCGAGATCCCAGAGCGCCGAGTCGGCGGCCATGCGCGCACCGCCCGGCGGCATCAGCTCGAGAAGCTGTTCGCGACTTGCGCCGCGGGCGAGTTCGTCCGCCATGGCCTCGAGCTGTGCGGTCATCGACTCGATCGTTTCGCCGATGTAGGAGACACCGAGTGCCTCGCCGCGACCGACGGCACCGTCCTGTTCGATTTCGCAGACCACGCAGGGGAAGTCGTTCCAGACGTTGCTCGAGATCCGGAACGGAATCAGAGTGGCCCACGATTCACTGTGGATGGCGATATTGCGTTTCATGATGCGTGTTTCAGCAGGAAGCTCGCGACCGGGGACATGCCGATGGCAACAGGATCGACGCAGGGAATCCCCAGGTGATCCTGCAGCTTGCCGAGATAGCCGTCGCGCTCGAAGTCGGTCATGGTCGAGGTGTTGACGCTGACGCCGGCAAAGAAACAGCCCGGCCGGGTTCGTCGCGCGAGGCGCAACGCGTCGTCGATAACCACATCCAGTTCGGGAATCGGGTAGTCGCCGAAGACGCCGAGGGTCTCGGTGCGCGTGACGTCATGGCAAAGAACCAGCGCATCCGGTTGTGAGCCGTGCAGCAGGCCGAGCGTCACGCCCGAATAACTCGGGTTCAACAGCGAGCCCTGGCCTTCGATCACGTCCCAGTGGTCGTCGTCGTTGTCGGGAGAGAGGCTCTCCGCGGCTCCGGCGATAAAGTCCGCGACGACGGCATCGATCGGAATCCCTTCCCCGGCAATCATGATGCCGGTCTGTCCGGTTGCCCTGAACGTTGCCTTGATGCCCCGGCGTTCGAGCTCGCGGTGCAGTACGAGGGCGCTGTATTTCTTGCCCACGGCGCAGTCGGTGCCGATCGTCAGCACGCGCTTGCCGCTGCGTGGTCTGCCCTGGCCGATGGGAAGGTTGTCCGGCGGCACACGCACGTCCGTCAGGACGGCGCCGCCCTTGCGGGCCGCGGCGACGAGATCGGGCATCGACCGCAACTTGCTGTGCATCCCCGACGCGATGTCGATGCCGGCACTGGCCAGCTCGATGAGCTGGGGACGCCAGTGGTCGGGAATCTGGCCGCCGAGCGGAGCCACGCCGATGATGGCGGTCCTGATGCCCGCTTCGATGGCATTCCTGACGCTCATATCGGGGAGGCCGAGATCGACGCCGCAATCCGGAAGGCGCATCTGCCCGGCACAGAGCTCGGGCCGCCAGTACGCCAGCCCGAAGCCGGTCTTGGCGTCGTCGTCTTCGGCGACGTCACCGATGTACAGCAGGTAAGGCGGTGTGAGGCTGATTCTGGTGAGCGACATGCGGCCGATTATGGCAAGAAAATCGTCGCCGGGTGCTCGAGCATTTCTTTGATGCACTGAACCATGGCCGCTGCATCGTAGCCATCGACGAAGCGATGATCGAATGAGGTCGACAGGTTCATCATGAGCCGTACGGCGATCTGGCCGTTTACCACCATCGGTCGTTCCACCGCACGATTGACACCGATGATGCCGACCTCGGGGGCGTTGATAACCGGCGTCGACGCAATACCGCCAAGCTTGCCGAGGCTCGTAATCGTAATCGTCGAGCCGGACAACTCGTTCTTCTTTACCTTGTTCGTTCGCGCGGCTTCGGAAAGCCGGCGAATCTCGCTGGCGAGTGCGTCGATCGAGAGCATTTCGGCATGTTTCACAACCGGAACCTTGAGGCCGTCGGGTGTCTGCGTGGCCACGCCGAGATGCACAGCCTCATGCTGCAACAGCAGGTTGCGGTCCTTGTCATGCGTGGCGTTGCACTGCGGGAACTCCCTGAGTGCCCTGATCAGCGCGAGGCCGAGGAACGGCAGCAGCGTCAGGCGATGTGCCGCGTCCCGCTTCGAATTGAGATGCTTGCGCAGGGATTCCAGCTCGGTGATGTCGATTTCCTCGACATAGGCGAAATGCGGGATCTCCCGTTTCGCGGCCTGCATGCGCTCGGCGATGATACGGCGCAGCCCGATAATCTTTATTTCCTGCACCCTCGTCGACGGTGTGCCCGGCGTTGCGAGGGTGGTTCCGGTTGCGCGGGCTTTCAGGTAACGGTCGAAGTCCTTGCGTACGATACGCCCGCCCGGACCCGTGCCGGGTACCAGCGACAAGTCGACGCCGGCTTCCTTGGCGCGCATACGCACCGCCGGTGAGGTAATCACGCGGGCACGATCGACGACTTCGTCTGCGGGCGCTGGTTCGACAGCCGCGGGGGCTGGTACGGGCTCGGCTTGTGACTCCGCGGCGGCCGGCTGTTCGCCGGAACCGGTCGTACGCCCTTCGTCCACGGTGCCCCCGGTATCGATCACGACCAGGGCGGCGCCAACAGCGACGACGTCACCGGGTTCGCCCGCCAGTTTGACGACCTTGCCGGACACGGGGCTCGACAGCTCGACGGCAGCCTTGTCCGTCATCATCGTGCCGACCACATCTTCCTCTTTCACCTGGTCGCCGACCTTGATGAACCATTCGCCGATTTCCGACTCGACCGTGCCTTCGCCGAGATCCGGTAATTTGAAAATGTACTCGCTCATTCCGCCTCCATAACACGTCGGATGCCGGCCGACACACGCTTCAGCCCGGGGAAGTACTGCCACTCGAACGCGTGCGGGTACGGGGTGTCCCATCCGGCCACGCGACCGATCGGCGCTTCAAGGTGATAGAAGCACTCCTTCTGGATGGTGGCCGCGAGCTCGGCGCCGTAACCGCCGAAGCGCGTAGCTTCGTGCGCGATGAGGCAGCGCCCGGTCTTCCTGACCGAATCGGCGAGCGTCTGTACATCGAGCGGCGCCATCGTGCGCACGTCGATGACCTCCGCGTCGACCCCGGTTGCCCTGGCAGCGGCGATCGCTACGTGAACCAGGGTGCCGTAGGTGATGATCGTCAGCTCGTCACCGGGCAGGGCGATATCGGCGCTGCCGAGCGGGACGGTGTAGTAGCCCTCGGGAACCTCACCTTTCGGATGCGATGCCCAGGAAACGCCCGGCTTCTCGGGGTCGCCGTCGAACGGACCGTTGTAGATGCGCTTTGGCTCGAAGAAGACGACCGGGTCGTCCGATTCGATCGCCGCGATAAGCAGGCCCTTCGCGTCGTAGGGATTGGACGGCATCACGGTCTTGATGCCGCTGATGTGCGTGAAGATTCCCTCGGGTGACTGCGAGTGCGTCTGCCCGCCGCGAATACCGCCGCCGCACGGGGTGCGGATCGTGACCGGTGAGAAGAAGTCGCCACAGGAACGATAACGAAGTCGTGCGAGTTCCGACACGATCTGGTCGAAGCCCGGGTAAATGTAATCCGCGAACTGGATCTCGGCGACGGGTCGCAGGCCGTTGACGCCCATGCCGATCGCGGCGGCGACGATGCCGCCTTCGGCGATCGGTGTATCGATAACACGATGCTCACCAAATTTGCGTTGCAACCCATCGGTGCAGCGGAACACGCCGCCGAAGTAACCGACATCCTCGCCGAGGACCACAACCGACGGGTCCCTGTCCATCATCACGTCATGGGCCGAGCGGATGGCTTCGATCATATTCATCTGCGCCATGTCTTAATTCTCCGCCAGGATTTCGAGAAGACGGCGCCGCTGCGACTCGAGGTGCTGCGGCATTTCGGCATAGACATCTTCGAACATGGTGGCGGGATCCAGCCACGGGCCCTCGGTCATCGTGCCGAATTTCTGGGCCTCCTTCCACGCCACCAGCACTTCTTCCTTGAGTTCTTTTTCGAGGCGCTCGTGCTTGTCCTCGGACCAGTAACCTACCTTGATCAGGTGCTGCTTAAGGCGCACAACCGGATCGCCGAGCGGGAACGAGTCCCATTCACCGCGTGGGCGGTACTTCGTCGGGTCGTCACTGGTCGAATGTGCGCCGCCGCGATACGTGACGTGTTCGATGAGCGTCGGTCCATGGCCACGCCTTGCGTGGTCGGCAGCCCAGAGCGTTGCCGCGTAGATGGCGAGAAAGTCGTTGCCGTCGACACGAATGCCAGGGATGCCCAGGCCGAGTCCGCGTGCGGCAAACGGTCGGCGTTGGCCGCCGGCCGTACCCTGGAAGCTGGAGATCGCCCACTGGTTGTTGACGACATTGAGGATAACGGGCGCCTGGTAAACCGCGGCGAATGTCAAAGCATGGTGGAAGTCGGCCTCGGCCGTGCTGCCGTCGCCGAGCCAGGTCGCGGCGATGTGGTCTTCGCCCTTGATAGCGGAAGCCATGGCCCAGCCAACGGCATGTGGAACCTGGGTCGCGAGATTGCCCGAGATCGAGAAAACGTTGCCTTTCTTGCTGTGGTACATGACCGGGAGCTGCCGGCCCTGGCACATGTCCTTCGTGTTCGACAGGCACTGGCACATCATGTCGACAAGTTTCATGCCGCGGTACATGAACAGACCCTGGTTGCGGTAAGACGGGAAACACATGTCACCGGCTCGCAACGCCATACCCTGCGCGATCGATATGGCCTCTTCCCCGAGTGCCTGCATATAGAAGGAGATGCGGCCCTGTCGCTGGATCTGCCACATACGCTCGTCGAATACGCGGTTAAGCATCATCCAGCGCAGGGCAATCTGCAGCTTTTCGGGTTCGAGATTTGGATTCCAGGGTCCTACGGCCTCGTGGTGGTCATCCAGGACCCTGACGAGGCCGCTGCTCAGGAACTCGAGCTCACGTGTACGCGAACCAATGGGCGGCTTGTCGACAGCGCCGGCCGGTGACAGGTCGAGATAGCTGAAATCGGGTTCGTCGCCGGGCCGAGCTGTAGGTCGCGGTATCTGTAATCGCGATTTCTCAATCATATGGAAAACCTTGTTCTGTTATGGGCGAGCTGCCGCGACAATGCTGCGTGCCAGTTCATCGGCCAGTTCGTGCGTTGGCCGGCCCGTTTCCTTCGCCTGATCGAAGATGTTCTTCAGGCGATCTTTGATGCGGCCGACATCGGCACGCACGTCGTCTTCAGAGCTGCTGCCATAGTACTCTGCGGCGACGCTGATTATACCGCCGGCGTTGATCACGTAATCCGGTGCGTACAGGATATCGCGTTCGGCCAGGCGTACCCCGTCGGCCGGTGTCGACAGCTGGTTATTCGCGCCGCCGGCAATAACCTTGGCGCGGATCTTTGGAATGGTCGCCGAGGTCAGGATATTGCCGAGCGCGCAGGGCGCCAGGACATCGACGTCGGCGAACAGCAGTTCGCCGGGAGGTACGACGGTGACGGGCATTTCGCTCGTAACCTGCTTGAGGCAGTCGGCACTGACATCGGATACGAACAGCTCCGCGCCGGCTTCGTGCAGGTGGCGGCAGAGGTACAAGCCGACGTGGCCGACGCCCTGCACGGCAACCCGCATGCCTTTCACCGAGTCGGCGCCGAAGCGTGCCTTCACGGCGGCTTCGATGCCCTGGAAGCAACCGAGCGCAGTCCAGGGCGACGGGTCGCCGCCGGCATCGCCGCGGGTCTGCGGCAGGCCGGACACGAACTCCGTTGCTTCATGCACGTAACGCATGTCTTCGACAGAACAACCGACATCCTCGGCGGTCACGTACTTGCCGCCGAGCGTATCGACACACCGCCCAAAGGACCGGAAAAGCTCCGGGGATTTGGGCGCGTCGTCGCTCGCGAGGATCACGGCCTTGCCGCCACCGAACCTGAGCCCGGCAACCGCGTTCTTGTAGGTCATCCCACGAGAGAGGCGCAGCACGTCCATGAGCGCATCGTTATCGTTGTTGTAGACCCAGCGGCGGGTTCCGCCGGCAGCGGGTCCGAGCGCAGTCGAATGAACGGCAACGATGGCCTTGAGGCCGGTTTTCGCGTCGTGGAAGTAGTGCAGAGATTCGTGGTTGTCGAACTCGGCGTGGTCGTATACACCCATTATTGTCCCCAAAGCCAGGCTGCATTCTTCGACTAATATACAGCGAGCAAACCCGATAAAACTTGCAAAAACTTCTGGCTAACTGCAAAACAGAGCATAATCTATGTGAATCCTACACCAAGAGCACATGAATCATGCAAGTCATCTCACTCGATCATACGGACCGCAAGATCCTCAATCTGTTGCAGACCGAGTCCGGCATCAATGCCTCGCTGATCGGTGAGCGTATCGGCCTGTCACAGTCAGCCTGTTGGCGGCGCATCCAGCGCATGCGTGAGGAGGGCGTCATCAAGGATCAGCCCGTTGTGCTCGATCGCGAGAAGGTCGGTCTGACGACCATGGTCTTCGCGCACGTGAAACTGACCTCGCACGGCCGCAGCAACCTGTCGGCCTTTGCGGATGCCGTGAAGAGCTTCCCCGAAGTCATGGAATGCTACGTGCTGCTCGGCAATGTCGACTTCCTGCTCAGGATCGTTGCCGAGGACATCAAGGCCTATGAGCAGTTCTTCTTCGAGAAGCTCTCCCAGCTGCCCGGCATCCAGGAAGTGACCTCGAGCATCGTGTTGTCGGACACAAAGCACACGACGGCACTGCCCATCTAGACAGGCGCTACTTTTTCGACGCGAGCCAGCGTTCCACGTGTGCGCGCAGTGCCGGCAGCGGAATAGTGCCGTTCTCGAGGATACGGTCGTGGAACTCGCGAATGTCGAATGCCTCGCCGAGCTGCTCCTCGGCCCGCCTGCGCAGCGCGAGAATTTCCAGGCCGCCGGAATCATAGGCCGTTAGCTGTCCTGGCAGGATGGCAATGCGGTCGACCATCTCGTCGCCCATCGTTTCCGGGAAACGCCCCGACACCATGATGAATTCGATGGCCTCTTCGCGTGTCCAGCCGAACAGGTGGATGCCCGGATCCACAACCATGCCGCGCGCGGGCCAGGCCCGACGTGTAATCGGGCCAGTCATGGTCTGGTAGAGCCCCATCTCCTCGGACAGGGCCTCCGAGTAGCGCGCCCAGCCCTCGCCCGGTCCCGAAAACCAGATAAGCTCGGTTACCGGATGCAGGCCGTCAATCGCCTTGGCGAAAGCGATCTGCAGGTGGTGCCCTGGCCAGGCCTCGTGGAACGCGACACTTTCGGCCCCACCGCGCGACTGCTCTTCGGGCTCGTGCAGCGGAATCCGGTACTCGCCCGGCCTGTCACTGCTCCCGGGCCGGTAATGGGCGGACCGGCCCGTACCCTCTTCGTGTTCCTCGAACGGCACGACCACGACCGGCTGCGTGGGCATGGTGCCGACCCAGGTGGGCATCTCGGCTTCGGCCCGCCTGACCATCTCACGCGAGAACTCGAGGAGTTCATCCTTGCTCGTGAAGCGGTCCGCCGGGTCGGACTTCACGCGATCGAGGATTTCCTCGAAGTCGGTGAGTTCGTACGCGGCACGGCCGAGTTCGATCACGGACGCTTTGTTGGCTTCCACGGTTTTCTTGCCGAGCTCGAAGACGTCTTCGGCCGAGCGGTCGAGTGTCGTGTAGGCGCGCAACGATGCGTCGTAACAGGCACGGCCGTCGGGATTCGCGGTAATGGACAATGCAGCGCGTGCCCGCTCAAGGTAGGGACCCGCGAGGAACTCGCGGTAGCGCCTGAGCGCCGGCGTGATCTGTTCGTCGACGATGGTCCTGGTTGCGGCGGCAAACACCGCGTCGCCATCGCGTGCGGCCGGCGAATAGAAGGGTGACTGTTCCGTTTCCAGGGCAAGCAGGCCGTCGAGCTGGTCGACAACGCGCTGCACAACGGTCCTGGGCGCCGTGTAGCCGAGCTCGATACCTTCGTCGAGGTTGGCCATTTCCTGGTTCACGAAGGCTGCAAACTTCGACCAGCGCGCGAGCGACTGCTCGCGGAGCTCCGGTGTGCCCACCGGCTGCATTTGTGCGATCTGCGCATAGCCGGAGTGCCATCCGCCCATCTGGTTGACGTTCCAGACCTCCGTTTTGCAGACCCGCAAACCGACCCTGGCCTCGAGCTCCTCGAGCAGGTAGGCGTGCGTTATCCACGCCGGGTCGCCAACCAGCCGGTCGGCGTCAACCGTGCGCAGGCGCGCGAGCATGGCATCGATTGCCGCGTCGCTTGCCGCAACGGCCTGCAGGCTGTTGTCAGCCAGGCCATCGTGCCGGTCGAGGTCGATGCCGGAGAAGTACGCTGTCTCCGGTGTCGTACTCATGACATGTTCATAGTAGGCGTCCGCTACCTCATTGACGACAGCGTCGGGACTGCTGGCGGGTTCCGGGGCCGGTGCCGGGGCTTCCCGGGAGCAGGCGCCGAGCATGAGCAGGGTTGCGGCTGCCGCAATTACAAGTTTGCTATTCATCAGGGAATTACCATTTTTCGTCGATGTCTCCGACCCGATAGTCGGCGTTGCTGCGGTTGGTCAGGTAGACGAGCCCTGCTTCAGCGAACAGGGCGCTTAGGCAAAATCGGCCCCTACCCGTCGTAGTGCTGTCTTGCGCAGATCATCCGGAATGGTCACGGCAATGCGTTTCTCGAGGTCGAACAATACCATGACGCTCTCAAGCGTCGCGGCCACGTGACCGCTGCCGAGGTTGATCATTTCGTAAGATATCGTCATCGATTTGCCGCCGACCTTGACGAGTTCCGCCCGCACCTCGAGCAGGTCGCCTGCATTGACTTCGGCCTCGTAGTTGATCGTGTGACGGACATCCACCCAGCCGAACCTGCCGTCGGGGTCCTGCGCGCTGTTCCAGCCAAAAAGGTGATGCAGGAAATGGTAGGACGCATCGTCGAACATCGCCACGTAGAAGCGCGTGGTCATATGACCCATGACGTCGCATTGCCAGGGGTGCGCAAGGTTCTTGTGCACCGAGATCATGGTGTACCGAGTCCCAGCGTCGAACGTGCCTCTGCCTTTGTCTGCGCAAACGTCGCAACGAGGATATCGGAGCCGGACCTCCCGCTCGCGCGCTTCATGCCTTCCGAGTTGTAAGTCATATCGATTGCGCCGTCGCAGGTGACCGCGATGACGCCCGCATCGCCGCCCAGGCGCCGCACTTCGTCGAGCATCTCCTGCACGGCATCATGCAGCGCGATGCCGGACCGGTAACGAAAGGCAATCGACGCGGCACCGCCGGCCCGAATGATGTGCTCACCGATCCCCGTACAGGAAATGGCGATGTTGTCGTCCGCCCAGGTCCCCGGGCCGATCAGCGGTGTATCGCCGATACGGCCGTGCAGCTTGCCGAACGTGCCGCCAGTCGACGTCGCTGCCGCGAGGCCGCCCGTCGTATCGAGGGCCACGGCGCCGACGGTACCGTGGGCGATGTCGAACATGTCAGCGCGTGTCACACCAACAGGCAAGGTGTAATAGGTTGCCGGATCGGTGACCTCTTCGAAGCCATGCTTGCGCGCGAACTCGGCCGCGCCGTTGCCTGCAAGCATCACGTGCGGCGTTTTTTCCATGACGCCGCGCGCAACCGCGACCGGATTCGCGAAATCCTGCAGTGCGGCGACCGCGCCCGCTTCGCGCGACCGACCGTCCATGATCGACGCATCGAGCTCGACATGGCCGGCGCTGTTTGGCGCCGATCCCCGGCCGGCAACATAGAGGCCGCTCGCCTCGAGTTCCGTAACAGCGTAGTCAACGACATCAAGGGCCGAGGCATTGTCCCGCAATTTTTCCCGGCAGCGCGCCGCGAGCTCGTGCAGGTGTTTTTCGGTCTCGGCGTAGTCGCGGCCGGCCACGGCACCCGCGCCACCGTGGAGCGCGAACGCCCAGTTTGTGTTGTGTCCTGGCATCGGGCCAATGTACACGAAATGCGCTGGAAATCACGACAGGCGCGGCGCCGTGGGGCACGAGCGCCGGTGGCGGCCTGCTGCGGCACCGGGGCGGCCCGGGCGGGACGCCCCGGATTCTGCCCAGGGACAGCGCCCGCTGCGGGGCGTTTGCAAAAAAACAACACTGTAAATCGCTGTTTAATAAGAACTAAATCAACATAAACAAATGTTTGTGTGAAATAGGTCACATAAAGTTGAGCTTTTGGGCGTGGTGATATAGCATCTTCGCCACCCTATCTGAGGCTTTTTTGCCGCGTGGTCTTTGCGCGTGGTGACAAAGGAACAACGATAGATATCTGGAAGATCAACATTCCAAAAATCATTGAGGGATATAGTCATGTTAAAACGTAAGCCAGTTGCTGTAGCAGTGGCGGCCGCACTCGGAGCATCGTCTTTCGGCGTTCTCGGTAGTCCGGCACTCGCGCAAGAAAACGAGCAGGCTGGTGATGAGCCTATCGAGGAAATCATCACTACCGGTTCTCGTATCGTGACCCAGGACGGCTTCGGCCGCACCAGTCCGGTAACCGTGATGAACACGGACGACATTACGAAACTCGGTCTCACCCGTGTTGAAGATGTCTTGAATAGCCTGCCTTCTGTAGAAACCGCATTACACTCATTCGACGCGAACGGTATCTCGGGTACTGCATCCATCGACTTGCGTGGTCTTGGCGCATTCCGGACCCTCGTTCTGATGAACGGTCGTCGCATGCAGCCTGGTGGTGTACAGGCAACGGCTGTCGACGTTAACCAGATTCCCGCTGCCATGATCGAGCGCGTTGAAGTGCTGACCGGCGGTGCATCGGCTACTTACGGTGCCGACGCTGTAGCAGGCGTTGTGAACTTCATCATGCGTCGCATGGACGGTGTTGAGCTCAGCATCGGTGCGAGCGGCTACCAGCACGACAACAGCAACGGCTTCGTACAGGGCCTGCTGGACGCTCGTAACTTCGACTATCCTACGGGCGGTTCGGGTATCGGCGGTGAAGCTTACAACATCGATTTCGTCATCGGTTCCGACTTCGCTGACGGTCGCGGCAATGCCACGTTCTACGCAACCTGGCGTGAGAACCAGGAAATGCTGCAGGCGGAACGCGACTACGGTAGCTGTGCACTGAGCAACTCGTCCACGTCATGTGGCGGTTCTGCAAACGCCATCGTTCCGAACTTCTTCATCGCACCTTCGGTTAACGGCGTTTCCGACTACAGCGTATCTGAGTTCCTGACGCTGCAGCCAGACGGTTCGCTGGCCCCTTACGACGGCACGAACACCTACAACTTCGCACCCGTCAACCACTTCATGCGTCCTGACACCCGCTACTCATTCGGCGGCATGGTCGACTACGAGCTGAGCGAAAAAGCCACGGTATACCTCGAGGCGAACTTCGCGAACAACCGCACGGTTGGCCAGATCGCAGAGTCGGGTACGTTCTTCGCTGAAGAGTACCACCTGCCGGTAACCAACCCGCTGTTCCCACAGGCCTTCCGGGATTCGATCGAATCCTACTGGCCGGGCGCGACCGAGGTCGGTGTCTACATCGGCAAGCGCAACGTTGAAGGTGGACCGCGTGCGAGTAATTTCCAGCATGACGGCTTCCGTGCTGTCGCGGGCGTCAAAGGCGCTATCAACGACGACTGGGGTTACGATGCCTCGTTCCTGTATGGCGAAACATCGTCAAGCATGGCGTACATCAATGACTTCTTCGCACCGAACATCGCCGTTGCAGTCGATGGCGACCTGTGTGCGGCCACCGCTGGTTGTATTCCTTACGAGGTATTCACCTACCAGGGTGTTACATCGGAAGCAGCCAACAACATGCTTGGCACCGCCATCATGATGGGCAAGACCTCCACCGAAGTCATCAACGCTTTCGTCTCTGGCGATCTCGGCTGGAACTTCCCGGGTGCTGACGATTCGGTCCAGGTCGTTGCCGGTTTCGAGCATCGTATCGAGAAGTATCAGCGTATCTCTGACTCCGTCTTCGAGCAGGGCTCACTGCTTGGTCAGGGTGGACCGACGCCGGGCGTTGCAGGTTCATACACGGTTGCTGAGTTCTTCACGGAAGCCAACATCCCGCTGTTGCAGGGTGTCACTGGCGCCGAGAACCTTACTCTTGACGTTGCTTATCGTTACTCTGACTACAACACGAGTGGCGGAGCCAACACCTACCGTGTCGGCCTCGACTGGCAGCCTGCTGAAATGGTTCGCATGCGTGCGGGCTATAACCGCGCAGTACGTGCTCCTAACGTTGCTGAGCTGTTCTCGACGCAGTCACTCGGTCTCTGGTCTGGTGTAGATCCTTGCGCCACGGCAACGCCGGTATACACGCAGGCACAGTGCGCCAACCTCGGCGTATCTGCTGCACAGTACGGCAACATCACGGCGAGCCCGGCTGGTCAGTACAACGGCATTTTCGGCGGAAACCCGAACCTCTTGCCTGAGGAAGCTGACACCATTACGGCTGGTTTCGTAATCGACCCGATGGAGTCGATGACGATTTCGGTCGACTACTGGAGCATCGAGATTCAGGACACCATCAGCAATATCGGTGCCACGACGATTCTGGAGCAGTGCGGCCTGTTCGGCGTATTGTGTAACCAGGTCACTCGTAATGCCGGTGGCTCTCTCTGGCAGGGTACGCAGGGTTTTGTTGAAGACACGACGGTCAACCTCGGTGAGAACAAGTGGGAAGGTATCGACCTTGCTGCTAACTACGACTTCGAGGCTCTGGACGGCACGTTCTCTGCAAACCTGATCGGCACGTACATGATGACGAAGGAAACCACGCCGTTGCCGGCAGTACCTGACTCAGCATACGACTGTGTTGGTCTGATCAGCACGCGCTGCTTCCCGAGCCCGGAATGGCGTCATACGGCATCGCTGTCCTATGACTCCGGTGAGTGGTGGAGCGTGGAAGGTCGCTGGCGTTACTTCGGTGGTGTCGACTATGACGGTTCCACCGATACGATCGCACAGGCCAACATGTCTGATTCGCAGAGCTACTTTGACCTGAACGCTGTATTCACGATCATGGATAACCATGACATCACGATCGGTGTTAACAACGTGACGGATGAAGAGCCGCCGATGGTTGGTGGTACTCTGACGACGAACGCCAACACGATTGCTGGCTTCTACGACACGCTGGGTCGTTTCATGTTTGCCAAGGCAACGATGCGTTTCTAAGCACCATTTAGAAACAACAAGCAGTACCGAAAGCGGGCCTAAATGGCCCGCTTTCTTTTGGGCAAGACTAAACGTATTCTGGCCGCAATGGCGATACACGCGGATTTGCAGCAGGCACTGACTGCCCTCAGGCGTTTTGAAAGCCAGGGCGATGTCGACGGCGCACTGGAACAGTTGCGGCAGCTCCTGGCCCATGTACAGGAGGACCTCGCGGCCATCGACAATATCGCCGGTCACATGCGCCAGAGACAGTACCCGCTGGGCCATGTTCTGGCGGCCTATGAGAAGTACCTTGCTGCACACCCCGCAGCCGAGAATGCGGCGTTCAACTACGCGTATAACCTCGCTAAAGACGCACAGTTTGATGCCGCGATCGATATGTACGATCGTGCACTTCGCATGGGTATTAGTGCCCCGGAAGAAGTGCATCTCAACATAGCCAACATCTACATGGATCACTTGCACGATCACGGCAAGGCGAGGCAACACCTGCACGCGGCCCTTCGAGAGAATTCCGGCTATGCAGGCGCGTACTACAACCTGGGCAACCTGTCCGAACAGGAAGGCGACCGGGAGGAGGCACGCCGCTGTTTCGAGAGGTGCCTGGCGCTGGATCCGGCGAACGAGTCGGCGTTGGCGCGACTTGCCGATACGCAGACGATCGTTGACCGGGACGACCCGTTATTGGCTCGCCTGATCTCGACAGCCGCCGACAGTACGAACGCTGATCTGCACATGGCGCTTGGCAAGGCCTACGAACAAATGCGTGACTTCGACATGGCCTGGCTGCATTTCACGAAGGCCAATGATCTGGACCGGCGCAGCTCTCCTCCTTACCGTCCGGAGCAGGCCGAAGCGTACTTCGACAGCATCAAAGCGCAGTGCGGCAGCGACTGGGTTAGTCGCTGCAGCGGCACCTCACGGGAACATGTCTTCATCTGCGGGATGTTCCGCAGCGGTTCCACGTTGCTGGAACAAATGCTCGCCGCACACCCGTCCTTTCGGGCGGCAGGGGAGAGCGAGTTCTTTCCGCGACTAAGGGCGCGCGCGCTTCCAGATTACCCGCGCGGGCTGAGCGAGATCTCGAATGACGACCTGCGCGAGTGGCAGCGGCAGCACGAGGAGCAGACCAGGAAAATATTTGGCGAAACGGACCGGCTGACCGACAAGCGTCCGGACAACTTTCTCTATCTCGGGCTGATCAAGGCTGTGTTGCCGTCGGCGAAGTTCGTGGTGACGGAGCGTGACTGGCGTGACATTGCGACGTCAATCTACTCGGTCCGGCTTGGTGCAGGCCAAACCTACGCGACAAGCCTCGCGAATATTCGCCACTACGTCGGGCTGCAGACCGACCTCGTGAATCACTGGGAGAACGTGCTCGGTGCCGACCTGAGGCGGGTTCGCTACGAGGACCTCGTACTGAACCCCGAGGCAACCGTTACCGGGCTGCTGGAATGGTTGGGCGAAAGCTGGGACGAGCGCTGTCTTGCCTTTCATGAACTGAGAAACAGCGTCAAAACCGCCAGTGTCTGGCAGGTCAGGGAACCGCTCCACGCCAGATCGATCGCCCGCTGGAAACATTACGGGTCGCACTTCGCCGAGGTCTTCGGCGATGAATGCAACGGCTGACGAGCGCCCGTCGCACCGGCTAGTCCGTGGTGCCGGGATCCTCGCTCGAGACTTCTTCGACGTCTGCACCTTCGACCGGGAATCTCTCCAGGTCTTCAAGCTCGACCTCGTCTTCCCGTGGATCTTTTTTCTCACGCTCGATCTTGAGCGTGGCTAGCCTGATACTGCCGTCAATATTTCGCCGATTGCTCTTGTAAGAATCGAGAAGCGCAGCATTATTGTGAGCGAGGCTGCGACCGACTACAGGAACGGTCCCGCCCATGTCCGTCACCGTCCAGTCGTCGATATCGGGCTTGATCTTGTCTACAGCCTCGAGTCGTTCCCGTTCCTTCCCGTCGAGGAACGTGAGCAGGTGCTCAGTGAGGTCCGCATCGAAATCGGGGAAGTACTGCCTGTTACGGTCATAGAAGCTCGATACCTGGAAGAACTCATCCTCGCGACCCAGTGTGCCGCGATTCGAGTTGATGAATATGTCTGCATTTTCTTCCAGCGCACGATATACGTCGTCGCCTGTATACGCTGATGTGCGGATGTCCGGCGCGCCGACGATGCCCTGGTAAAGCCCGTAGATAATGAGCGGATCGTTATCGTAGTTCTGGCTCAGGATCGTGTACTGGATGTCGTCCAGGCTCAACGGAATCCCGGCAACATTGAGGAGCTTCTTCGAGAAGATTGAACTCCTGCCACGAAACAGCTTGCGCAGGGTCCGCCGTGGGTATACGGCAATGACTTCGTTCAATACGGTTACGTTGTAAAGGTTCAGCCAGTACGCCAGCTGCTCATCGCGCGAAAAACTGGCGAGCGGTGTTTCTGACGGCAGCTGTTCGAGGCTCTTGCGAATCCCGAGCACGTATTGCTGTGCGGCGTCATTGTCCTTGAAAGTCTCGTAGTAGAAGCGATTGCCCTCGTTGGCGGTGAATCGCTTGACCTTGGCCTTCATGCGGGTGCCGGTGATATCCGGCGGAACCTCGGTAACCGTGCGGCTGGAGCGGCCGACGTCCACTACGACGGCGCGCAGCAGGCTGGTCAGGTCGTCGTAATTGACCGCCAGCTGCGACGAGTCATCAAAGCCGACGAAGGGCTCGGGTACGGTGGATGCAGCGGCCCTCGCGCCCTGGCACATCAGCAAGGTCGCGAATACAAGGAGTATGACCGTAGCGTTGTGTTTCGTCATCGTGGTTCCCCCCACATGTGGCCGCCCTGTTCCGAGCGTCAGACGGGCAAGTGACTTCTGTGCACCGCTAAAGCTTTAGAGGCCCGTCCCTGCCCGGAGTTCCATACCTTATTGGTCTTCATCCTCGTCTGTGTCTTCCAGGTCCTCGATAGTGACGGCTGCGTTGCGCTGGTTCTCGGCGTTTCGCTTGTCATCGATCTCCTTCAGCACCGCAAGCAGGCTCGGGTCAATACGCTGCAGATGAGCGCCCTTCGACGCCATGGTTGCCGAGCCGTAGCCGGAGGAGGCGCCCAGCGTCGCACTGCTCTTAGGATCGCCGAAGCCCAGCGGCATGGTACTCCTGACCGAGTCAAGCAGGGCCGCCCGGCTGGTAGCGAAGCTGCCGCCGATGCGCCGATGCGTCCCGACCAGGTCGGTGACGGACCAGTCGTCGATATTCGCTTTCATCCTGAGCCCGGCCTGGAGCTTGGTGAGTTCGGTGCCGGTCAGGTACTTCTCGAGGTGCGCGGTCAGGTCGGCCTCGAAGCTGGGGAAGTAGGCCCGGTTCCGGTCATAGAAACTCGAGACCCGGAACACGCCCTTGTCGCGCCCCCAGGTGCCACGATTGGAGTTGATGAACTCGTAGGCGTTGTTCTCCAGTGCGCTCATGACGTCGGCGCCGGTGTAGGCCCGCTTGCGAATATTGGGGCCGCCGATGATGCCCTGGTAGAGCCCGTAGATGACCAGCGGGTTGTTGTCGTAGTTCTGTTTCAGAATCGTGAACTGAATGTCGTTGAGGCTTAAGGGCACACCCGCAACCGTGAGCAGCTTCTTGTCAAAGATCGACTTCTTGCCCACCGTGAGCTTCTTCAGGTTCTTGGTGGGGTACACCGCGATGACCTCGTTCAACACGGTAACGTTGTAGAGGTTCAGCCAGTAGGCCAGCTGCTCTTCGCGAGAGAAATACCTGAGCGGTGCGTCTGACGGCAGCTGCTCGAGGCTCGCCTGGATACCTTTGAGAAACTGCTGCGCTTCCTCATCGTCCTCGAAGGTCTCGAAGTAGAAGCGGTTACCCTCGTTGGCGGTCTTCTTGACCTTGTTCTTCATGCGCGTGCCGGTCACTTCCGGCCCCTCCTGGGCCACGCGACGCGTCGATATCCCCATGTCGACCACGACGATCTTCAACACCGCGGTCAGGTCGTCGTAATTGATGGCGTATTTCGAGTCGGCATCGAAACCCTGGAAGGGCTCGGGTACGGTTGACTCGGCCGCGCTCGCCAGGCCGTGCCATGCCAGCAAAGTCCATAACAGGAGTGCGGTCTTTCCAATATGTTTTTTCATGCTCGTCTTCCGAATTATGTCGATTATTGCGTTTCTTCCTCGGCAGGGGCCGTCTCCGGCATCGACTCGACGGGCGCATCGTCCATGTCCTCGATCGTGACGGCGGCATTGCGCCGGTTCCGGTCCATGCGCTTGTCGTCGATTTCCTTCAGTACCGCGAGAAGGTCTGGATCGATGCGATTCATGCGCTGTCCCTTCGCCGCCATGCTCGAGGATCCATAGCCGACGGCCGCGCCAGTCGTGCCACCGCCATCAGCCGGTACGGTGCTGCGCACCGAATCCAGGAGGGCTGCACGGCTCGTGGCGAAGCTGCCGCCGATGCGCCGTTGCGTCCCGACCAGGTCGGTGACGGACCAGTCGTCGATATTCGCTTTCATCCTGAGCCCGGCCTGGAGCTTGGTGAGCTCGGTACCGGTCAGGTGCTTCTCGAGGTGCGCCGTCAGGTCTGCCTCAAAGTTGGGGAAGTAGGCCCGGTTCCGGTCATAGAAACTCGAGACCCGGAACACGCCCTTGTCGCGCCCCCAGGTGCCACGATTGGAGTTGATGAACTCGTAGGCGTTGTTCTCCAGTGCGCTCATGACGTCGGCGCCGGTGTAGGCCCGCTTGCGAATATTGGGGCCGCCGATGATGCCCTGGTAGAGCCCGTAGATGACCAGCGGGTTGTTGTCGTAGTTCTGTTTCAGAATCGTAAACTGAATGTCGTTGAGGCTTAAGGGCACACCTGCAACCGTGAGCAGCTTCTTGTCGAAGATCGACTTCTTGCCCACCGTGTAGCTTCTTCAGGTTCTTCGTCGGGTACACCGCGATGACCTCGTTCAACACGGTGACGTTGTAGAGATTCAGCCAGTAGGCCAGCTGCTCTTCGCGAGAGAAATGCCTGAGCGGTGCGTCCGTTGGTAATTGCTCGAGGCTCTTCTGGATATCGCGAAGAAACTGCTGGGCTTCCTCATCGTCCTCGAAAGTTTCGAAGTAGAAGCGGTTGCCCTCGTTGGCGGTCTTCTTGACCTTGTTCTTCATGCGCGTGCCGGTCACTTCCGGACCCTCCTGGGCCACACGTCGCGTCGATATCCCCATGTCGATCACGACGGTCTTCAATACTGCGGTCAGGTCGTCGTAATTGATGGCATAGGTCGAATCGGCATCGAAACCCTGGAAGGGCTCGGGCACGGTTGACTCGGCCGCGCCGGCTGCGCCGTACAGCGCGAAAAACCCGAAGAAAAACAGAATGGTCCTTGCTGTGTATTGCGTCATAGAGGTTTCCTGGCGCGAGAATCGCGGGTTCAGATAGGGAATGCGTAACCCATAATTATACTCAATTTTGCTCGGGGTTTGGGTCGGGCTCCGCCGGGGCCTCGTCTGCGTCGTCATCCTCGCTCTCTTTCTGCTCGGCTTCGCGCTCTTTCATTTGCCGCGCCAGTGTCGGGCTGAGATTGCCCGCCGCACTGCCTCCGGAGGACCCGAGTGCGCCGCCCGAATCGGCTGCGTTCGAACCGGACATCGAACCCATCAGCGCGGCATTGTTCAGCGCCAGGCTACCGCCGATCTCGCGTCGCGATCCGCCGAGGTCCGTCACCGTCCAGTCGTTGATGTCCGGATTCAGCGTGCTCGCCGCCTGCAGAGCGGCGCGCTCGTCACCCTCCAGGTACTTCAACAAATGCGCCGTGAGATCGGCCTCGAAGTTGGGGAAGAAGGCCCTGTTGCGATCAAAGAAGCTCGAAACGCGGAAGTCCCTGGCGTTCCTCGCGGCTGTTCCACGATTCGAGTTGATGAACTCAATCGCATTTTCCGTCAACGCCTCGTACACGTCCTTTCCGGAATAGGCCCTGGTACGGATGTTCGGCCCGCCGATGTTGCCCTGGTAGAGCCCGTAGATGATCAGCGGGTCGTTGTCGTAGTTCTGCCTGAGAATCGTGAACTGGATGTCATCCAGGCTCAAAGGTACGCCCGCCACGTTCAGTGACTTTTGCGCCAGGATCGAATTCTTGCCCTGCAGGATTCGCTTGAGATCCTGTCGCGGGTAGATTCCGACGATCTCATTCAGGACGGTAACGTTATACAGGTTCAGCCAATAGGCCAGCTGTTCGTCCCGGTTGAGAGATGCCAGCGGCACCTGGGCCGGCAGTTGCTCCAGTACTTCCTGGATGCTGCGCAGCGTTGCCTGGGCAGCTTCATTGTCGACGAAGGTTTCGAAGTAGAAACGGTTGCCCTCGTTGACGGTCGCGAGGTTCACCTTGGTCTTCATGCGAGTACCGGTCCTGGCATGGTCGGGAGCGGCCTTTTCCCGGGTCGAGCGGCCCATGTCCGCCACCACGGCGCCGAGCAGGGTATCCAGGTTTTCGTAGGTGATTCTCTTCCTGGAGTCGGGATCGAAGCCCCGAAACGGCTCGGGCACCGCCCCGTCTGCGGCATGCGCCGTGTCATACGCGCCGAGGAGACCGCAGCACATAGCGACGATCGCGATAAGCATTTTCATATTGAATCCCCCTGCAGCGCGGGCGCTGCGATCCAAGGCTGTTCAAGCTGTAAGTATTTGTTAATCTCTGCAGCATCGCCCCGGTCGGACGAGTGTTGTCGGAACCAAGCTGCCGATTGAGGGGTTTTTAGACACTGATTCAGGTAGAAAATTCACTATGATTAGCCTTCAGCGTGGGAAAATTGCGACCTCAATGGGATGCTCTCTGGCACTGGGGCTCGCTGTATTGTCAGGTGCCCTGTCGCCGGCGCAGGCCGATGAACTCGTCAACATCAGTGACATCACACAATGCCGGGCCGTCAAGTCGGACGCCGAGCGCCTGCTCTGCTACGACACGATCGCCGACGGCGGCATCTTTAACGAACAAAAGCTGAGCGAGGTGCGAAAAGATAATTTCGGCGACCTCGATGGGCCGGCAGAGATCACGACCGACAGGCTGGCCGTCACGATCTCCCGCGTGACCCGAAGTGCCACCGGGATCCACTACTTCTATACCGCCGACGGGGCGGTCTGGAAACAGAGCACGGCCCGCAAATGGAATGTCAACGCGCCCTTTGAGGCGGAAATCAAGGCGGGCAGCATGAGCTCCTTCTTCCTCGTATCCGAGAGCGGCAAGTCGACACGCGTCAAGCGCGTGCGCTAGGCGATGGCACAAACTCGTCACCGGGCAAGCGGCGCAGGCGTTCTGCTGGCCTCGCTGCTGCTCGCCGGTGCAGGGGTCGCGGCGGAAGGCACGTTGAGTGCCAACCAGCGTATATCCAGCGTTCACCTCGGCTACGACCTGCAATACCGGGTATACCGGCCGGCGGACGCAACCGCGGACGACAAGCTGCCCAGTCTTTACGTGACCGATGGCCAGATGTACCTGGGCCCGGGCGGTATCAAGACCGTTCTGGACGCGGCGATCGGCGGTGGGGTGATCGAGCCCGTACTCGTGGTCTTCCTGGACAGCCGCAATCCTGACAATCTCAGGGAGAGCCGCCGCACTGCCGAGTTCATGTGCAATACGGATTTCGCGAAGTTCTTTGCCGACGAACTGGTGCCGACGATCAGCCGGGAAGAGCCGGTCAGTCAGTTGCGCGATGACCGGGTCGTGCTGGGCCTTTCGTTCGGCGCCCTGAACAGTGCCTGCTTCGGGCTGGCGCTGCCGGAGGTATTTGCCGGGATTGCCATGCAGTCACCGGCCAGCGCCGCGCATGTGGACGTGGTGCGCGAGTTGTACGAGGACAGAGCGGCCCTGCCGCTCAAGGTGTTTCTCAGCGTGGGAACGAAGAACGACAACCAGGTGGCGGTCAAGCGCTTCAGGCGGGTACTGGAACGCAAGGGCTACGATCTGACCTACGTCACCGTTCGCGAGGGACACAACTGGAAGAACTGGGGCCCGTTACTGGACGACGTGCTGACGACGTTCTTCCCGGCCCGCGACGAAGAGGAATAGCCGGCCGCGGCTACCTGGCGTCGAGCAGGCGTTCGAGCTTGCTGTGGTAGTTGCGTTTCAGGGCATCATCCACCGCCACCTGCTCCGCTTTTTCGAGCCAGCGTCGTGCCATCGACGCGTCCCCTGTTTGCAGGTGGCTCAGGCCCATCAGGAAATAGAAGGAATCTTCGTGTTTCTCTTTTCTGACCGAGTATTTCAGGTGCCTGATCGCCGCATCGTAGTCTTCTGCCATGAAGGCGTTGTAGGCAAGGTGATAGCGGAAATAGGGATTGCGCATGCGGTGGCGGTCACTCCGCTGGTTGTACCAGTCGGCGAGCTCATGCTGCTCCTGGTACGCGTACAGCTGGCCAAGATTGCTCATCGCCACGAGTTCATGCGGGTCGATCTCGAGCGCCTGCAAGTATGCGGCTTCGGCGTAGTCGTAGAATTCCTCCTGCGAGTAGAGCACGCCCAGGTTGCTCCACGCCGGGGCGAACCCGGGGTCGATGGCCAGTGACTTGCGGAAGTAGCGCAGCGCCTCGAGTACCCGGTGTTCCTGCAGGTACTCCGCGCCGATATTCGAATAGTAGTGAGCCAGCGCACGGCTATCCGAAATGAGTCGGCGGTCGTAGCTGCCCTGGAAATTGTCGATATTGAAATCGACTTCCCGGGTAGTGCCCGCACCCAGGTCGATAAAGGCGTTGATGTGCCGGCTGAGATTGAAGGTTTCGCCTGTCAGTGACCAGTCAGGAGGGATCTCGACTTCCTGGTACGTGACGTCGAGGCCGACTTCACGTGCCATCGCCACGAACATGTTGGTAAACGAGAGGCAATTGCCGCGCCGCGCCCTGAACGTGTCCTGTGCGGTTCGTGTCGTCTCGTCGTACTCGAGACCAAAATTACCGCTCGTTATGATCGCGTGCAGCAAGTCGCGCAGTCGGAGCATGCTCCCCTGGTTGCGGTTCACGTGCGCGGCGAGGAACTGCAACATATCCTGGTCCACTTCGAGAACATCGACGTCGGCCAGCCCGGGCACATCGGCTTCGCCCGTCAGTGGTTCGGCCCTCAGCAATTCATCCATGGTAAGCGCGCTGCCTTGCGGGACCGTCAGCGGGCTCGCGCAGGCACCCAATGAGAAGAGCACCAGGTAGCTCAGGTATCGAAAGCAATTGCCATACATGCCGCGGCCCCGTGGAGTACACCAGTAAAGACAGCAAAGCCCGCACGGAGTTCAGGCGCACGACGCGGTTGGCCGGTTGGTCTATTCCGGTAGACGTAAGTACAATCGACCGATTGACACGACCCAAGACCAGCCTATCCATGTTAGAAGCATACAGAAGAAACCAGTCTTTGCAGGCGCTCGAGGCGCGGCTCCCCGACGACGTTGCAGCGGTCAAGGAGGAGCTAAAGGCGTTCCTCGAAGAGGATCCGGCCAATACGCGAGCGTTGTTCATGCTGGGGCGTTGCTACCTGCATGGCGACGAACTGGACGCGGCGAGAGAAACACTCGAGTCCTTGCTGGTACGCGACCCGGACCACGCGTCGGGCAAGACGGATCTGGCAACGATCTATTTCAGGAACGACGATCGCAGCAAAGCTCTGGAATTGCTTGGCGAGGTGACTTCGGCGAGGCCGGAACTCACCGCTCCGTGGCTGTTACTCATCGACTACCTGCAGCAGGAAGGGCAGACCGAGGCGAGCGAGGACGCGCGCAAGCAGCACGCGATGATCAGGGCATTCAATGACAAGCTGCTCCTTGCGGAACGGGCGTTTGCCAGCGGGGACTTCCAGGCGGCAGACGGTATTTGCCGGCGGCTCCTGCTCCTGGTGCCAAACGAGGTGCGCACGCTCCGCTTGCTCACCCGGATCGCCAGGCAGTTCGGGCACTACGAGTACAGTACCGCTACGCTCGCACAATGCGTGGAAACCAGGCCTCGCGATGTAGGTCTCGGCATTGAGTACGCCTATTCCCTGCTGGGCAGCAGGCAGTACCAGGCAGCGTTGGCGCAATGCGAGCAGCTCGTGAAGCGCGCCCCCGAGAACATTGATCTCTACGATCTCAAGGCCGAGATTCTGTACAACCTCGGTCGCCACGACGAGGCGATCGCCATCTATCGCGAGCTGACGGCCGTGGCAGACAAACAAAGCCTGCGCCTGTTGCACCTCGGCAAGGTATTGAAGACCGTTGGCAGTGCCGATGAAGCAACGGCTCGCTACAAGCAGGCGATCGAGGTCGACCCGATGGTGGGCCAGGCCTACTGGGAGCTGGCCAATCTGAAAACCTATCGTTTCTCGAACGATGAAATCGCGGCGATGCAGGGTCTGCTGGATGGCGGTGAACTCACGCCGATGAACAGGGTATTGATCGAGTTTGCGTTGGGTAAGGCGCTGGAAGATGCAGCGCAATTCGAGCAGAGCTTCCGGCATTACGAGTCGGCGAACAGCGCTTACGCGAGTATTCGGCCCGCCGGCTACCTGAGCCAGAATGGCAAGTTCAAGTCCGTCTTTACCGCCGCATACTTTGCCTCGAGGCAAGGCCAGGGTCACGATTCCGACGCTGCCATATTCGTCGTTGGCCTGCCGCGCAGTGGCTCAACCCTCGTCGAGCAGATACTGTCTTGCCATACCGAGGTGGACGCAACGCAGGAGCTCGACGAGATCGTCTCGATCGCTCGCGCGGTCAACAACCCGGACCAGGCGGAGCAGGGCCAGTACCCGCAGTCCCTCGCAAGCCTCGATGCAGAGGCGATCGGGGCCCTTGCGCAACGGTACCTGGACTTTGCACAGCCCTATCGACAGGACGCGCCGAATTTTGTCGACAAGGCGCCGCACAATTTTCACCATATCGGGCTGATCAAGACGCTGTTTCCCAGGGCCAGGATTGTCGACGTGCGGCGCGACCCGATGGCCAGCGGCTGGAGTATCTACAGGCAGTTTTTCGGCGATAGCTTTCAGTTTTCCTACAACCTGGAGACGATCGGGAAGTACTACACCGACTACATTGACCTGATGAACCACTGGCACTCGGTTCTGCCCGGACAGATCCTGACGATTCGCTATGAGGACCTTGTCAATGATCTGCCCGCCACCGTCGGTTCCATGCTGGAGTACTGCGGGCTGGCCTTCGAGGAAGCGTGTCTGAACTTCCATTTGAACAAGCGGGCTGTCGCGACTCCGAGCGCGGAGCAGGTGCGTCAGCCGCTTTACAGCGACGCCCTGGAACACTGGAAGAACTACGAGGCGTTCCTCGGGCCGCTACGACAAACGATCGAAAATGAAGCGCCGCAAACCCGGTAAGTCCGGACGCCCAATTTCCAGCCAGCAGACGGCCCGGCTGCAACAGGCCATCCAGGCGCATTCCGCCGGGCAACTGGTATCAGCCGAGGCGGGGTATCGCGCCCTGATTGCCGAAAACGTCCGGAGCCCGGAGCCTTACTGCCAGCTTGCCTCGATTTGTGCCCAGTCCGGACGTCGTGACGAGGCGGACGCTCTCTGGAAAAGAGCGCTGGCTATCGATCCGGATTCCCTCGAAGCGCAGATGAACCTTGCCGACAGTTATCAACTCGCCGGTAACCTGGACCTCGCCAGCAAGACGTACCGGCGTGTGATCGCCCGGCACAGGGATTTTGTCATCGCCAGGTACATGCTTGGCAACCTACTGAAATCTCAAGGACGACTGGAAGACGCGGCCGACTGCTATCAGCAGGTCATGGCGCAACAGCCGGCCTATACGCAGGCGCATTTCACGTATTCGGGTATCCACCGGTACCGCGACGACAACGATCCGCATATCGCCGTCATGCTCGATTTGTACGAGCGAGGTGGACTGAATGCCGAGGGCAGGATTCACCTGGCTTTCGCGCTGGCCAAGGCCTACGAGGACATTGGCGACTACGCGACGTCGTTCGGGTACCTGAAGTCGGGCAATGCACTCAGGTTCCAGGAGTTTAACTACGACATCGAAAGTGACAGGGCACTGATCCAGAGCATCATCCGGACGTTCAATGCGGAAGCGATCTCACGCCTCGAGATCAACGCCGAGCAATCCGACAGGCCCATCTTCATCGTGGGGATGCCACGCTCTGGCACATCACTGGTTGAGAAGATCATTGCCAGTCACTCGGATGTCTACGGCGCCGGGGAGCTTGAGTACATGTTCGCCCAGGGCACGAGCCGTTTCCTGAGCGCAGCGAACAATTTCGAGTACGAACCCCTGGACACGTATCCGCCGGCGACGTTTGAGGCGGTTGGCAAGACCTATCTCGAACAACTTTCCCGGCTGAATAACGAGGCGAGCAGGGTTACCGACAAGATGCCCTTTAACATGATGATGGTCGGGCTCATCAAGATTGCGTTGCCGAACGCCAGGATTATCCACTGTGTCAGGGATGCACGCGACACCTGCCTGTCCATACTCAAGCAGAATTTCACCACGGGAAATTACCGTTTCGCCTACGACCTGAAAACCGTTGCCCAGTTTCACAATCAATACAGGGAGCTGATGAGGCACTGGCACCAAACACTGCCCGGCGAGATCTATGACGTCCGGTATGAGTCGCTAACGCAGAACCCCGAGCAGGAAATCCGGGCCTTGCTGGCGGCCTGTGATCTCGAATTCGAGGATGCATGCCTCGCGTTCAACAAGACCGACGCGGTGGTGAAGACAGCGAGTGCGTTCCAGGTCCGGCAACCCATGTACACCAAGTCAGTCGCCTTGTGGCAAAAGTACGAAGCGTTTCTCGGGCCGATGCTCGAAGAGCTGCAGCGAGGCCGGGGAAGTATCTAGAGTTTCAGGGCGGCGCCCGGGTCGGGAACGAGAGCGGTGCCCGGATTGTTTCTGACCAGCCATTCCAGGCCCTGGTTGAGATCCTCGCCGTAGAATTCCTCCAGCCGCTGGTACAGCCGCTCCCGTTTTTCCGTGCTGAATCTCTCGCCCGCGTTCTTTGCGTCGATCGAGAGGTCTTCGCTGTCCACGATCGCCTGGATCTGTGCAGGTGCTATGCCGAGTTCGAGAAACGCGCTGGCGGCGCGCAGGACTTCAAGGGGGCTCTGGATCAGCCGCTCCCCGTACAGGGACGCCATGGTATTGGTTTGCGAGAATCGCTGGATGGCCTGGTTGGCCTGTTCGAGCTGCAGCCTCCAGAGGGTCATGATGACCCTGAGGTCGGTCATGTGAATCGTGTGCGTCAACTGCAGGTTTGACAGGTGGGGAAAATCGCAACGCAGCAGGTCGAACATCGACCTGACGGTTTGCTTGCCGCCTTCTCCTTTCTTCAGGGTCGACAGGGCGAAGTTCCTGGCATCCGTGTAGAGCAGCAACGCCTTGCTGGAGTTGCACAAGCCGAGCAGCTCGGGAATGATGTTGTTTACCGAATTGATGGGCTTGATGATGAGTTTCTCGGACGCATTGGCGTGCTTCCCGAGGAGCGCCAGGGCCAGCCCGGGCAGATCGCGGTAGTCGAGGTCGGTTGACTGCGATTGCCACTGCAATCGTTTCGCGTTTGCCGCATCGAGCAGCAACTGCGGTTCTCGCAGGCCGATGCTCACGCCATCGACATCCAGGCAGCGGGACAGGAACGTCGATGCGCAATAGGCGGTGTGAAAAATAAACCGGGGCGGGTTGTCGAGCAGGGCCTGCTGTGGTGCTTTCACGAGGTCGACCAGCTCGGCCAGCGGCACCTCTATGAGCGGCCGGTTCGCGTCTATCGAGTCTTTTCTCAGGCTGCTGACCCGCCGGATTTCGTCGCGTGTAATCGGCAGGAAGCCGACGCTCTCCGTGGCGAAATCGAAGCGATAGGCCAGGAAATCCGGATTGGCGACCAGGTCCCTCACGAGTGCGTGCTCGCGACTATGCGAATGACTGCCGTTCTTCCCAGACGTGGTCCCGGTTGGACAGGTCATAGAGCGTCTCGGCGTACTGGATCAGTTTGCCCGAGTACTCTTTCATGCGTGCATCGACATCCGCGTTGGCGGCTGCATCCTGCCCGAAACTGGCCAGCCGGTCTGCATCCATTTGCCATTTCAGCGAGAAGTGCCTGGCCACATCCCGCGGCGTGGCAGCCAGGTGGCCGGCAATGTAGTCGGAAATCAGCTTGTCGATGGACATCGTCCAGATGAAGTCGCTCTCGTTGGTGACGCCCCAGACTTTGGCGATAAGCATTTCATTGGGGACCATCCAGACGGGGCTGGCCTGCACCGCGTCTCCGGTTACCGCCTTGACCCGGATCATTTCCTTTACAACCTGATCCAGCAGGCCCGTATACCAGGACTTCAACGCCTCTGCGTCCGCTTGAGCATTCGACTCAGCCATCATGTTCTCCAGATCCACCTTCGCTTTGTTGGGCGTTAAAGTACCATCTGGGGTGTACATGTTCTATATGCAACTAGCCCTCGGAGGACACCGCCGCACTGCCTGTTGACTGCGACAGCATCACCTTGACGGACGCGCCTTCGCTGAGATTTTCTGCCCCGCGCACGGCGACCCTGTCACCGGGTTGCAGCGAACCCGTGACCGCGACCAGCTCGCCCGCCGAGTCGCCGATCTCTACCTCGATCTTCTCGGCGATGTTGTCGTCGCTGATGCGAAACACGAAGGAGCCGTTGTGCCGCAGCACAAGTGCATCGCGCGGCACGGTAGTGGCCAGTTCCCGGGTACGAATCGGTACGGCCACGCTGACGAGCTGGCCCACGGTCCAGCGATCCAGGGCCGATACGGGCAGGTCGATGCGCGCCTCGAAGGTCTGCGAGCGCACATCGCCGGTCGGCACCAGGGAGCGAATGCGCCCTTCGTAGACGGCGCCCGTGGTGAATACGCTGATGGAGTCGCCAACGACCGTTCGCGGCAGGTGTTTCAGCGGTACAAATGCACGCACCTCCATGTTCCGGATGTCAGTCAGCTGTGCGAGGACCTCGCCGCGCGCGACGTCCTCGCCGCCACGGTGCGCCCGGCTGATCACCACGCCCGTGAAAGGCGCGAGTACTTCGGTTCTGCGAATCTGGTCGTCGATTTGCCGAATGCGGACTTTCGTAATGTTGGCGTCACTGAGCGCAAGATCGCGGTTGGCCTCGGTTTGCTCGAGCTCGAACTCGGAGACGAGGCTGGAGCCCTGCAGTTCACGCTGCCGCCGCAGCTGGCTTTCCAGTTGCCGTACGTTGATTTCCGCACGTTGCAGCAGCGCTTCCTGTTCGGCGCGCTGCAACAACAACGCACGCCGGTCGATGCGCGCAACAGGCTCGCCTTGCTGCAGGACGGTGCCGGGCTCTGCAACCATGAGTAGCTGTCCGGCAACGCCCGCCGTCACCTGCACCTCGTTGCGGCTGTAGATCGTGCCGGGTACGGCGACCGTCGGTGCGATTTCCGTGTGCCCGACATCCGCGACCTGCACTACCATTGTCGGCATCTGCTGGGCGAGCGCGGAGCCCGTTAGTAAACAGGTGAAAACGAGAAGCCCTTTCATACGTATCATGTTCTCAGGCATCGGCGATGACTCCCTCGGTAACTGTCGCTTTCTCTTTCCCGCGCAGTGAGATCGAGAACGGCGCAAGCCGCAGGATGCTCGGCATCAGGATCAGCGTGAATAAGGCGCTTACGAACATGCCACCAATAATGACCGTGGCCAGCCCGCGGTAGATTTGTGAGCCAACGCCCGGAACCAGCATGAGCGGCAACATGCCGAAAATGCTGGTGAGCGTGCTCATGTAGATCGGCCGGGCGCGCATCCGCACGGCGGTGGCGACCGCGGCACTGCGATCCAGTCCGTTGTTCTGCCCGGTTCGTGTCTGCATGACGAGCAGGATGGCATTGTTGACCACAAGTCCCAGGAGAATCAGGAACCCGATTGTCGTGAGCAGATCCATGGCCTGCGTCGTAAACAGGTTCAGGACGCGCAACGAGATAACGCCGCCGGCAATCGCGAGCGGCATCGACAACATGACGAGCGCGCCATCCCATAACGAGCGGAACATCGCGGCAAGCACGAGGAACAGGACAATCGCGGCGATCGCGAGATTGGCGCGCATCGTATCGAATGCTTCTTCGAGACGGTCGGCGGTGCCACGATAGGCCAGGCTGACGTCGCCCGGCATGATTTCCCGCAACTGCGGATCGACCACGTTGCGCAGCGTGTCCAGCGCCTCCTGAACCGTCATCTCGGGCGGTGGTGTTACGGCCAGCGTAAGCGTTCGTTGCCCGTTTACGCGCAGGAGCTGCGTCGGCCCGACGGTGCGTCGTATGTCAGTCAGCTCGCCGATGCTCTGGATACCCGCGAGTGGCGTGGCAATGGGCATTGCGGCGAGCGCTTCCGGCGAATTCCACGCCGGGCCCTTGAGGATCATGTCCATGCGATCGTTGCCGTCGAAGTACTCGCCGACAAACGCGCCGCTCGTCAGTGCCCGGACCGTATTGGCGATGGCCGCACGATCGAGGCCCGCGGCCGTGATGCGCCTGTCGTTGGGCACGAGCTGCAACTCGGGCTCGGCAATTTGCAGCCCCGGGTTGGGGCGCACCTGGGCGCCCGGAATGGCCTCGTTGATGATGGGCATTGCCTGCATCGCGACATCTGAAAGGGCATTGATGTTCGAGCCCTGCAGGTCGACGTTGATGCTGCGGCCGCCATCGAAACCGAAGTTGAGCAAGGACGATCGCTGCACGAATGCCTGGGTGTCCGGCAGATCGACGAGTATCTCGTCACGCACGATGTCCACCATCTGTTCGATGCGGTTCGGGTCTTGCGGATAGATGAACAAGGCGTTGAAGGTGCCGAACGAAGAAAGGTTATAGCCACGGATATGTGGCTCCTGCCTGTGGTCCATGTACGGACGAAGGCGCTCGACGATGGTCCCGGCGATCTCGGTTTCGACCATCTCTACCGTGCCGCCAGGCGGCATGGCGAAAAACGCATTCAGGGAATCCGCCGGTGCCTGCGGCAACAAGTTGGCCTTGGGCACGAGCAGGAAGATCACGAGTAGCGATGCGCCGAGGATGCCGGTGATCCAGCTAACGCACATCAGCGGCGTGCGCGTCAGCTTCATGACCAGCCCGGTGATGCGGTCCCACCAGTGCTCCAGCGGATCGTCGGCCTCTTTGCGCAACAGGAAACCGGCGGCAACCGGCAACACCGTGATTGCGATGAAGAATGACGCGGAAACGGCGACGGCAATGGTAAGCGCCAGGTCCTGGAACAGCTGACCTTCCATGCCCTGCATGAACAGGACCGGCACGAAGATGGCGACACTCGTCACCGTGGATGCGAACAACGCACCCGTAATCTGCCTGGTCCCTTGCGCGATGGACTCCTTGTGGCTCAAGCCGGTCTGCCGGCAGCGCACGATGTTTTCGAGCGTCACGATCGCGGCATCCATGACGAGTCCGACCGAGAACGCGAGGCCGGCCAGCGAGATCACGTTGAGCGACTTGTCGAAGAAACGCAGCGCCACGAATGCAACGAGCACCGAGAGTGGCACCGTAGCCGTCACGAGGAACGTCGCGCGCCGGCTGCGCATCAGGAAATAAAGGATGCCGACGGCGAGCAACAGGCCCAGCCCCAGGTTGCTGCGCACCAGCGAAATGGCCCGGCGGATATGAATGGATGCGTCGAAGCTGAGATCCATCTCCAGGCCGGCCGCGTGCAGTACGTTGTCGTTCAATTCGACGATGGCCTTGTTGACCTCGTCGAGAATCGACACCGTGTTCGCATCGTAGTCGCGCTGCACGGTGATGTAGTAGGCGGGGTAGCCGTTGCGCAAGGTAAAGCCGTCCTGTTTGCGCGGCACGATGTCGACATCGGCAACCTCGCTCAGGTAAATCGGGCGCTCGTTGCTCCAGCCGACGATAAGCTCATTCAGTTGTTCCGGCTCGAACTTACCGACGAAGCGGACCGTGTACTGGCGACGACCGACATCGGCAAAGCCGCCCGACGAGTCGGTTGCTCGCGATACCGTGGCGATGATGTCGTTTATCTGGACGCCGAGCGCGGCTGCACGATAGGCGTCAAACGTGATGTGCAGCTCCCGCGGCTGCTCACCCTGGAGGTTTACCTGCGAGACACCCGGGATCCTGGCGAGGCGCGGCTCGACAGTGTCCTCAATGAGTTTCTGGTAGGAGGACAACTCGCGATTGGGGTTGCCGGGCAACACGCGAATCAACAGCGACGCTGCTCCCGGGGTCTGGCCGCCGCCCCCTGCGTTCACCCGCGGTTCCAGCGCGTCGCCCGGACGGGGCGGCGCCTGGTTCAGGTTATTGATGACGTCGAGCTTGGCTGTCTGGATATCGGTGCCGACGGCGAACGTCAGGTTGACGAAGCCCGTACCGCGGCCAATGAAGGAGTTGAGGTTGGTAACGCCGGGCGTATTGCGCAGGACGTTCTCCTGTGGCTCCACGATATTGGCTTCCATCTCCTCGGGTGCGGCTGCCCGCCAGAAGTTGGCCACCGAGATCTGCGGTTCCTCGATCGTCGGCAGTAGCTGGATGGGCAGCGAGGCGATGGATGTCAGGCCGAACAGCGCGACCAGGGCGACGGCCGCAGCAACAGAGGGCCAGTGCCGGGTACACAGATCGGTGAGATTCATAGACCCTTAGATGCTGGCGTCCTTTTTTTCGTTGCAGGAAAACGCGGACAAAACGTCGAAGCGTTATGCCCTTTTAGAATATGTGCCGGATTTACCTGCCGCGGCGCGGAATTTCCTCGTCGAGCATCAATGCGCGCACGAACCGCACGGGTGGCGAGCCGTAAGACAGCGCCTGGTCGTGATAGCGGCGCAGCGTAAACGCTTCGCCCCAGCGGGCTTCGACAGCCGCGCGCATCTCGATGTGCTCCTGGTAGCCCACGAAATACGTGGACAGCTGCGCGGACGTGAGCTGGGCGCGGACCCACTTGCCGGCGGCTTCGCGCTCCTCCTGGAAGCCACCTTCGATCATGAGTTTCATCGCGGCCTCACGCGTCATCCCGTCGACGTGTATCGCCGAGTCGATGATCGCGTTGGTGACGGCACGCAGGTACCACTTGAGGTTGATCAGCTTCATGAGCGGATCGTGATTTTGGTAGCCGGCCTCGATCATCACCTGTTCGGCATAGACGGCCCAGCCTTCCACAAAGGGACCTGACCACAGGACGCTGCGCAGCGCCGATGGGTAGCGATTGCTCAGGGCCAGTTGCAGGTAGTGTCCGGGAACACCTTCGTGAATCGTAAGATCCTGGATCGAGTAAATGTTGTACTCGCGCAGGAACGATTCAACCTGCTCATCGGTCCAGTCGGTCGGCAGCGGCGCAACGGCGTAGAACGCCGGCTGGTCGCGGTCGAGAGGACCCGGCGGGTCGAGGTAGGCGACGGACACGCCGCGCTGGAACTCGGGCATGATGATGATCTCGACAGGTTCCTCGGGCATCGTCACGATGTTGTGTTCGATGACGAAGTCGGTGGCTTCCTGCAGCTGTTCCCGGGCCACGGCCACGATGCCGTCACGTGGTGGAAGCTTCTTGTAGGCCTCCTCCAGCGCCGCGCGGATGATCGCCTGCTTGTAAGCTTCCTGCGGATTGTCGGGAAACGTCGTCATGGGATGCCTGGCGAGATAGACGACCTTCGACACCTCGTACATCTCATTGCGCACTCTTTCGAATTCCTGTTCGGCGCGCGCCGTAATCTCCTTGCGACTGAGTGGCGAGTTCAGGGCAAACGCAAGCTTCGTGTCGTAGAGTTCCGCGCCGATGCGAAAGTCGCCATTGGCCAGCGGCAGCAGTACCTCCTCGAGCCAGGTCTGGTGGTCCGCTACGGCATTCCTGGCTGTCTCGATGGCCGCGTTGAGTCGTTGCTGCTGTGCGCTGGAAAGGGCTTCCAGTCGCGGGACGATCATCAGGTCGATGATCGAGTTGAGTCCCTGGTTCTGGGCGATAGCGGTCTCGGCATGGATCCTCGGAACGCGTGCCGGCTCGATGGAACTGCGCGCTTGTTCGAGGAAGCGGGGGATCTGCTCAAGCCGCGAGGCGGCCGACATGAGGCGTGTCTCGAGCGGGGCAAAATCGCGCGAAAGCAGGCTGTAGATCGCACCGCCCGAGATGTTCACATAGTAAAGCGGGTTCCAGGCCCACTCGCGCAGGACCTCGATCGACCAGATATCGGATTCGAGGGAGTGCAGCAGCAGCTCGGCATCGACCTGGTTGGCACGCGACAGCTCGTTCCTGTCGAGCGCGTCAAGCGCTGCTTTGTACTGCCGCAACAGACCGAGTGTTTCGGCTCTGCCCGCGGCGTCGACCTGGTCCAGTTCGTCGTCGGCACTGTGGTTGCCGATGGCGGTCGCGTAGACCGGCGAGAGATTCACGAGATCGCTGATGTACTCATCGGCGAGGTTCTGGAACGCCTCGTCCGTTGGTGTGGCGGCACAGGTACCTGCAGCCAGCAGGCCGAGAAGAAAGACGCTAATTGTTCGCTTCACGTGGGATCCCCGGTTTCGTCTGATAGGCGATCGACCTTAGCATGGTCTCAGCAGCCCTGTAATATCGGCTTATGCCGAAGTTCCTCGCCGCCCTTTTTCTGCTTGCGATCACCGCCACCCTGGCGGCGGAGCCGGTCCCCGCCTGGCTCCTGCGTACTGCCGGAATCCACGACGACCGTGTTCATTGCCGAAACGTCGACGTTCTCGTTTCATCGCTTCGATCGCACCGCAGACGGCGTGCGTGAGATTCGCGAGGACGACATGTCGATCGGCCAGGCCGGTACCGGCAAGCAGTACGCCGGTGACCGGCGCACGCCGCTCGGGATCTACTTTGTTACAGAGCAGCTCGATACGAGCCGGCTGCACGAGAAGTACGGCGCGACGGCATTCCCGCTCGACTACCCGAACGCGTGGGACAGGCGGCAGGGACGATCCGGTGACGGTATCTGGGTGCACGGCGTGGACGCCAACGGCGGGGAGCGTCCTCCCCTGGACACCGACGGCTGCATCGCATTGCCCAACGAGCAACTGCTGGAACTTGAACCGTTCTTCGAACCGAACACGACCCCCGTGCTGATAGGCCGCGAAATCGACTGGGTCGACGCGGAACAGGCGGTGGCCATTCGCGATGCCCTGGAGAGTGCCGTAGCCGAGTGGGCAATGAGTCTCGAGAAAGGCGATATGTTCAGCTGGCTGGATCTTTACGATGAGTCTTTCGAACACTGGGGAATGAACAAGGCCGAGTGGTCTGCATTCAGCCTCGAAACGTTCGGCGAGCGCGCTATCACCGCTGTGACGGTGAGCGACCTGCTGTTGCTCGGCGATCCCGTCGAAGACGGGCTCTACCTGAGCAGGTTCCGGCTCGAAATCAGTGAGGGGGATGCGCGCAAGGTCGTTGCCATGCGCCGAATGTACTGGCGCCGCTCAGAGAGCGGCGCCTACAGGATCATTGCCGAGGACAGCGGCTAGCTAGCGCAGACCTTCTCGCACCGTGAGTTCGTCGATAAGCTCGATGAGTTCATCGTAACCACCGGCATCCGATGCGCTTGTGCGGTATTTCCCGTTCACCACCACCGACGGGACTGCGGTGATACCGTAGCGGCGCACGAGATCCCCGCCGAGACGCAGTCGCGTATTTACCTCGAACGAATTCCAGGTCTTTTCGAAGTCGTCTTCGGAAACGCCGTAGCGCATGAACAGGCGCTTGATCGCCGTCTCGGACGTCAGGCGATTGCCCCGCTGATGAAACTCTGTGAAGACCGCCTCGTGGAACGCATCGGGATCCTTGAGCGTGCCGTTACGCCCCAGGATGTCCAGCGTGTAGTAGATCTGCGCATGCAGGACAGCCGCCTGGTTCCACGTTGCGGGGATGCGGACGAAACGCACGGCGGGATCTTTCTCTGTGGCCCACTTGTTGATATACGGTTCAAGCGTAAAGCAGTGCGGGCAGCTGTACATGAACGACTCGGCGACCTCGATCTTGTCGGCGCCACCGACGGTCGGCTGGGTCGGAACCAGTCGGAAGTAGTGCTTGCCTTCCTGGTATTTCCACTCGCGAGCCGACGCATCCTCTGTGTCGTCGGCGACGGCCAGAACGATTGGCTCATCCTCTGCCTCTTCTACTGCGGCAGATTCTTCAACGATTTCAAGCGTTTCCGTTGTGACTTCTTCCGTTGCCACGGGTTCCGTCGCGGCCTCGGGCACTTCAACGGCTGCATCCTGCGCGGCCGGCGCAGGCTGTTCTTCCTTGCTGCAGGCGGCCATTGTGAGGAGCAGCGCCGCGATCCAGAAAAAATGTTTCGTCATAGTGTCGTCCTGAACTTTGAGTGGCTTATCTCAGACCCTGTACATAGGAAGAAAGTGCCGCGATTTCTTTGTCACTGAGGCGCCCCGCGATGTCACGCATAAGGCGCGTCTTGCCATCTGTCTGGCGTGTCTCGGCCGCATAGTCATTGAGCTGCTTGGCCGTGTAGACCGAGTGTTGTCCCTGCAGTGCCGGGTACTGGGCAGCGGGGTTGCCACGACCGGTCGGGCCGTGGCAGGCGATGCACGCCGGCACGCCGTTCGCCGTGTTACCGCCGCGATACAGCGCTTCGCCGAGACTGACCGAGCTGGCGTCGGCGACGGACTGGGCCGCGGCCGGGAGGCTTTCGAAGTAGACGGCGAGGTCCGCAATGTCCTCGTCGCTCAGCAGCATGGCCTGGCTGGACATGAGCGGGTCCTTGCGCAAACCTTCCTTGAAGGCCTGCAACTGTGCCTTCAGGTAGGGCGCATTCTGACCGGCAATGTTCGGCCACATCGGGTTGGCGCTATTGCCTTCGGCACCATGGCATGCGGTGCAGGTAATGGCCTTGGCCTTGCCGGCTTCAGCCGATCCATCAACCAGGCTCTCTGCCTGGACCTGGGTTGCGACCAGTGCGAGACCGACCGTCGCGAAAAGCGAAGCGAGCTTGATATTCATAGTGTCTAACCGTTACTTTGCTGCGCCGGTCTGGGCCGTCGCCTTAAAAAATCCATAGAGCCAGATACGTCGCTTGAGTCGCACCGGTTCTGGTGCCGGGTTGGAAGGCGGCGGACCGCCTTGCTGCGTGACCCCGGACCGGTCAAACTTGTCGCCCGGCCCCATACTCAGCAAGCGCGAATTATACACACAATCCACTGGACGTACCCATGTCGCAATACCCACAAGCTGCCTTCATAAAGAGCGCCAACACGCCCTCCCAGTTCGTTCCGGACGAAGGCGCCGAGGTGGCTTTTGCCGGTCGCTCCAATGCCGGCAAGTCGAGCGCGATCAACGTGATTGTGAACCGCCGCCAGTTCGCCCGCACGAGCAAGACACCGGGCCGCACGCAACTCGTGAATTTCTTCACGTTGCGGGACGACAAGCGCCTCGTGGACCTGCCGGGCTACGGTTTTGCACAGGTTGCCGACAAGATGCGCCATCATTGGGCGGACCTCATGGCTGACTATTTCGAGGGGCGCAAGAGCCTGGCCGGCATGTTCCTGATCGTGGATATTCGCCGCCAGTTGATGGATTTCGACCGGCAGATGCTGGCATTCGGCGATGCTGTCGCGCTGCCTGTGCACGTGCTCCTGACCAAAGCCGACAAACTCAAGCGCGGGCAGGCGGCAAAGGCCCTGCTCGAGGTGCGCCGCGACCTTGGAGATACCGCGACCGTTCAGCCGTTCTCGGCCCTGAGCCGCGAGGGCGAGGGCGAAGCGCGCAAGAAGCTCGAGGAATTCCTTTGCCACGAGCGCGCAACCTGATCCTGGACGGGGCAATAAAAAGCCCCGAAGCACGTCCGTGCCCCGGGGCCAGAAGAAGCAACAGGCTTGGGGTAACCGTGTTGCACGCCTGCTTAGGGAGGTAAACAGGCGAGTGACTTACGCACTCGGGAATTTAGAGCTGCGGCGGTCATCAGAGTTCCCCGATCTCTGCAAGCGACTGAAAAATCAGCGAATTTAGTTTGGAATGACTCTAAATCGAGGATTCCGGCCGGGCGGCGCGCGGGTTCAGTGTGCCTCATCCCAATTGCTGCCGACGCCGACATCGACCTTCAGTGCCACGGTGAGGTCAGCGGCCCCGTTCATGAGCTCGGTTACTCTTCGCGGAAACGGTATCGACGGCGTCTTTCTTTACCTCGAAGACGAGTTCGTCGTGCACCTGCATGATCATGCGCGCTCCCGGCTGGTCGTGCTGCAGCCACGCGTGCACCGTGATCATCGCGCGCTTGATGATGTCGGCCGCGGTGCCCTGCATCGGCGCATTGATGGCGCTGCGTTCCGCGTACTGGCGGCGCTGCGCGTTGCGGTCGTTGATCTCGGGAAGGTACAGGCGGCGGCCGAATACGGTTTCGACGTAGCCTTTCTCGCTGGCCTTTGCACGGATATCGTCCATGTACTGCTTTACGCCGGGGTAACGGTCGAAATAGAGGTCTGTGTATTCCTGTGCTTCGCCACGACTGATGCCCAGCTGCTTGGCAAGGCCGAATGCGGACATGCCGTACATGAGTCCGAAGTTGATCGCCTTGGCAGAGCGGCGCTGCTCGTCGGTAACGTCTTCGAGGGCCGTCCCGAAAACCTCGGCAGCAGTAGCCCTGTGCACGTCCTGTTCTTTCCGGAAGGCGCTGAGTAATCCCTTGTCGGCCGAGAGGTGCGCCATGATGCGCAGCTCGATCTGCGAGTAGTCGGCTGCCAGCAGGACGTAACCCTTTGGCGCGACGAAGGCCTGGCGAATACGGCGGCCTTCTTCCGTACGGATCGGGATGTTTTGCAGGTTCGGGTCGGTCGATGACAGGCGTCCCGTCGCCGCGACCGCCTGGTGATACGACGTGTGAATTCGCCCTGTCCGCTCGTTGATCTGCAGAGGCAGCTTGTCGGTGTAGGTGCTCTTGAGTTTGCTGACGCTGCGGTAGTCGATGATAACGGCCGGTAACTCGTAATCGCCGGCAAGTTCGACGAGCACGTCCTCGGCCGTCGATGGCTGCCCTTTGGGTGTTTTTCGAATGACGGGCAGGTTCTGCTGCTCGAACAGGATTTGCTGAAGTTGCTTTGGCGAACCCAGGTTAAAGGGGCCGCCGGCAAGATCGTGTGCCTTTGCTTCGAGTCTGGCCATCTTCTTCGCAAGTTCGCCGCTTTGCTTTTGCAGCATCGCACGGTCGACGAGTACACCGGTTTCTTCCATCTCGAGCAGCACCGGCACGAGCGGCTGCTCGATCTCCTCGTAAACTTTCCGAAGCGCCGGGATGTCGCCCAGCTGCTGCCACAGCGCCTGGTGCAATTGCAGCGTGATGTCGGCGTCTTCGGCCGCGTAGGGAGCGGCAGTATCGAGATCGACCTGGTTGAACGTGAGCTGCTTGGCCCCCTTGCCGGCAACGTCTTCATAGTGAATCGTTTCCTTGCCCAGGTACCGGCGTGCGACCGAGTCCATGTCGTGCCGCGTCGCGACGCTGTTCAGGACATAGGATTCGAGCATCGTGTCGTAGGCCATGCCGCGCAGCGCGATGTCGTATCGGGCCAGGATATGCGCGTCGTACTTCAGGTGGTGGCCGACTTTCTTCTTGTTGTCGTCCTCGAGCCAGGGCTTCAGTTTCGCGAGCACCTCGTCGCGCGGCAATTGGTCCGGGGCACCCGGGAAGTCGTGCGCTACAGGTACATAGCAGGCAGTGCCGGACTCCGTGGAGAGCGACAGGCCGACGATCTCGGCGTTCATGTAGTCGAGACTGTTGGTTTCGGTATCGAATGCCGTGAGCCGAGCCTTGCCGAGGCGTTTGAGCCAGGCATCGAAGGCTTTCCACGTGAGCACGGTTTCGTACTCCGTGGGGTCGTCCTCGGGTGGCGCCTCGACGGGCGTGTCGTCGGCCTCGTCGAGTTGACGCAAAAGCGAACGCAGCTCGTAATGGCTAAAAAGTTTGCGGAGCGCCTCGGTGTCTGCCGTCTTGGCCTGCAGATCGTCGATGCCTACGTCGAGCTCGATATCGCACCGGATCGTCGCGAGCGTTCGCGACAGTTGCAGTTGTTCGACATTGTCTCGCAAGCTCTCGCCGACCTTGCCCTTGATCTCGTCACCGTGCTCGATGATGCCGTCAGCACTTTCGTAGAGGTTGAGCCACTTGGCGGCTGTCTTCGCGCCGACCTTGGGCACGCCCGGAATGTTGTCCGAGGTGTCTCCCACCAGCCCCAGGTAGTCGACAAATTGCTCGGGATAGACATCGAACTTCGCCTTGACCCCGTCGCGGTCCAGCCGCGAGTCGTTCATCGTGTTGACGAGCGTTACCTTGTCGCTCACGAGCTGGGCCAGGTCCTTGTCGCCCGTCGACACAAGCACGTCGAGCCCGGCTTGCTCGCCCTGCGCACACAGGGTGCCTATGACGTCATCGGCCTCGACACCCTCGATCTGCAACAGGGGCAGGCCCATCGCCTCGACCGCGTCAAGTATGGGCTGCACCTGGGCGCGCAGGTCGTCAGGCATGGGTGGGCGAGTGGCCTTGTACTCGGCAAAGATCTCATCGCGAAAGGTCTTGCCCGGGGCGTCGAACACCACGGCAATATGGGCAGGCTGCTCTTCGCGGAGCAGCTTGAGGATCATCGTCAACACGCCGTGCAGCGCACCCGTCGGTTCACCCTGGGAATTGCTCAGGGAGGGCAGCGCGTGAAAGGCGCGATAGAGATACGATGACCCGTCGATCAGGACGAGGTCAGTCATGTACGCATTCCGTCTTGTTATTGCTTGTCGGCGTCGTTTTCTTCTTCGCCTTCCTCTTCAGCCGTGGCTTCGGCTTCCGGCGGCGGATTCGAAATCCGTGTGGGATTACCCGGTATGTACAGCGGACCCGTTTGGCCGCAGCCGGTGGCAACAAAGGTAAACGAAAGTGCAGCGAGCGCGAGAAGCAGGCGTTTCATAGTAGTCGGCCATCAACGAAGACTTCCCGATTATAGTGGTCAGCCGTCGTGAATGGGGATCATTTTGCGTAGCGTTCGGCGACTTTCCGGTATGCCTCGCGAAAGGGCATCCCTTCTTCGGTAACCAGCCGATACGCCTCGGCCGTGGCGAAAATCCCGTCATCCATCCTGATGTTCTCCGGCCGGAAAGCCAGGCCATCGAGCACGTACGCCATGATGTCGACGCTGTCGATCGCGAGATCAATCGAGCGGAACAGCGGGGACTTGAGCCGTTGCAGGTCCCGGTGGTACCCGGAGGGCAACTTGGCGGTAATCATGAGTGCCTCATCGAGGCAGGCCTGGGTTGTCGCCGACGATGCGCGCAATAGTTCGAGTACATCGGGATTGCGCTTTTGCGGCATGATCGACGATCCGGTCGTTACCTCGGGTGCGAGCGAGATGTAGGCGAACTCCTGCGTATAGAACATCAGCAGGTCGCTGGCCATGCGCGAGAGATCCTGCATCATCAACGCGATCTCGAAGAGCAGGGCGCTTTCAGCCTTGCCACGCGAAAGCTGTGCCGCCGTTACCGGGGTCTGCGTGGTGTCAAACTCGAGCTTGGCGGTTGTCAACTCGCGGTCGAGCGGCAGCCCCGGTGTGCCATAGCCTGCCGCAGAACCCAGCGGGTTCTTGTTGATACGTTTGCGAACGGTCCTGAGCCCCTCGGCAGCGTCGGCAAAGCCCTCGTCGAAGCCGCCGCACCAGAGTGCAACCGAGGAGGGCATCGCGTGTTGCATGTGAGTGTAGCCGGGCAGCTCGACATCGCCCTGGCGTTTCGCCAGGTCCGCGATCGCAGCACGCAGCCCGTCGACTCGTGCGGCCAGGTCCAGCGCGGTATCGCGCAGGTACAGGCGCAGCGCCGTCAGTACCTGGTCGTTGCGTGACCGGCCGAGGTGCAAGCGTCCACCCGCGGCGCCGATGTTCCCGGTCAGGCGTGATTCGAGGGCGGTGTGGACATCCTCGTCGTCGAGGCTGATGTGCCAGTCGCCGTCCTCGAAACTACGCTGGAGGTCCCGGAGGCCGCCGCAGATCGCTGCGCAATCTTCGTCGCTGATGAGTTTCGTCGCAGCCAGCATCTCCGCATGCGCAATCGAACCCCGGACATCGTAGGGAACGAGGCGCGCATCGAGCCGATGATCTTCACCGGCTGTATAGCGCAGGATGCGTTCGTCGAGCGGCAGTCCTTTTTCCCAGAGCCTGCTCATGCCTCGCTGCCCTGCTCTTCGGGTGTGAGTGCACCAATATCTTCGACGACCAGCGTACCCGTGCCTTCATTGGTGAAGACCTCCAGCAGGATGCTGTCGGGGAGCTTGTAGGAGATGACATGCACGCGTTCGACACCGTTCGATAGCGCCTGGTCGATGGCTGCAGCCTTGGGCAGCATGCCGTCGGCAAGCACGCCGTCTTCCTTGAGCTGCTTGAGGTGTTTGAGATCGATGTAGCTGATCAGCGAGCCCGGGTCGTCGACGTCTTCGAGTATGCCGGTGGCACCGGTAACGAGAATGAGTTTCTCGGCGTTGAGTTCCGCGGCAATCGCGGCGGCGACCGTATCCGCGTTGATATTGAGCAGGGTGCCGGACTCGTCGCAGGACAGCGGGCTGACGACCGGCATCAGGCTGTTGTCGAGCTGCTTGCGGAGGATGTCGGCATCGACCGAATCGATATCGCCGACAAATCCATAGTCGACCGTCTTTTCGCCCTTGCGCTCGACGGGTGGGCGCCGATGGGCGCGAATCAGTCCGGCGTCGACGCCGCTGATGCCCACGGCCGGGATTTGCAGGTCACGGCAGCAGGCGAGAATGCGCGTGTTGATCTGGCCGTTGAGAATCATGGTCGCGACATTGAGTGAGTCGCTGTTGGTGACACGCCGTCCGTCCACGAACTCGGTGTCGAGGCCCAGGTCGGCGGCGAGCTTTGTGGATTGCGGGCCGCCGCCGTGGATCAATACAGCGCGAATGCCCACCTGGTGGAGGATCCCCACCTGTTCAACGAGTGCTCTGGCGAGTGCCGGGTCGGCGAAGACCTCGCCACCGGCCTTGATGACGAACACCTTGCCTTTGAACAGGCGAATATAGGGCGCAGCGTGCTTCAGGGCCGATACAACGATCGCGCGGTCCCGTTTCGTGGTCATTTCCGGCCTCCCAGCATCTGGTGAAGAACCGCCATCTGCGCCAGCATGCGATTGCGCGCCTCCGGAATCACCACGCTGCGCGGTCCGTCGAGCACCCGGTCCGCGACGACGACACCGCGTCGTACGGGCAGGCAATGCATGAAGCGGCAATCGTCTCTCGCGTTCTCGAACCAGGGCTCGTCGACGCACCAGTCGAGGTGTTGCTCGCGCAGCTTCTGGTCGGCCAGCCTGTCGCCGTAGTGCCGGGTCGATGACCAGGATTTGGCGTAGATAACGTGCGCGCCTTGCATGGCCTCCTTGCGGTCGCTGGTCTCGACAATGGATCCGCCGGCATCTTCGGCAGCAAATATCGCCTTCTGCATGATGGGAGCCGGGAGCTCAAAACCCTCGGGACGCAGTACCGTGACGTCCATGCCTCGTTTGGCCGCCATGTGCAGGGTCGACGCCGGCACCGCCAGCGGCAACGCCTTCGGGTGGTAGGCCCAGCTCAGCACAAACTTGCCGCCGTTGGCAGGTAGTTCGAGGTCATCCATCGTCTTCCAGTCCGCGAGACTCTGGCAGGGGTGGTTCATCGCCGACTCCATGTTGATGTACGGCGTGTCGATCAGGTCCGTCAACGCGGTAAAGCGGGTC
Source organism: uncultured Gammaproteobacteria bacterium (assembly GCA_963698895.1). Taxonomy (GTDB): domain Bacteria; phylum Pseudomonadota; class Gammaproteobacteria; order Steroidobacterales; family Woeseiaceae; genus UBA1847. The sequence continues at coordinate 163,549 of CAVOSO010000010.1, forward strand.
TCCGCAAGATCGTCTTCGATCTTCTTGCGGTCGGCGAAGGCGCGAATGCCGATGGCGTCGCCATAGGAGGCGATCACAGGCACGGCCTCGCGAATGTGTTCTGCCGCGACGCCATCCATCACGATTCCTTCGCGAACCTCGAGTCCGTGAATCGACATGTCAGGTGAAATCACGAAAGAGCCGCCACCGAGACGCACCATGGCCGCCTGGAAAGACGCGAGTGTTCGCAACGACGGGCTCAGGAACAGCAGGGAGAGCACCTTGCCCTTGAGTGCGTCCGGCTCGGGGTGTGTATCGAGACGCCCGGCCAGTGCAACCAGAGCATTGATTTCCTCGTTGGAAAAATCGGCCAGATCATTAAACGCTTTCATCTTCTTTTCCTTTATTCGGTCTCGGGTGCGATCTTGCCAAGCGCCTGCGCGAGGTGATGTACGTGGCTCTCCTGCAGTACCAGCGGGGCGAGTATCCTGAGTACGTTCGGGTCGGCACTGGTGCCGGTAAGAATGTCATGTTCGAGCAAGGCGTCCCGTACTTCAACCGCCGGGCGATCGCAGACCAGCCCGAGGAGCAGGCCCATGCCCTGGATTTTCCGCACCGGGCCAACGACACATTCTTCACGAATCTGTGCCTCGCGGGCACGGACGTTCGCCAGCAGGTGTTCGGCCAGGATGCCCTGCACCGTCGCCGTAATTGCCGCCGCGGCAATCGGGCCGCCGCCGAACGTGGATCCCAGGTCACCGGCGCCGAATTTTGCCGCAATGGACTCGGAGCACAGGACCGCGCCGCAGGGCACGCCACCGCCAAGTGCTTTCGCGCTCGTGATGATGTCCGGCGTGACGCCATGCGCCTTTACGGCGAAAAACTGGCCGCATCGGCCCATGCCGGATTGCACTTCGTCGGCGATGAGAATGGCGCCGTGTTTGCTGGTCGCGGCGCGCAGTGCCTGGACGAACTCGGTCGACAGGTCATAGGCACCGGCAACGCCCTGCACGGGCTCGAAGATTACGGCCGCCGTGTTGTCGTCGATCATGGACTGTGCAGCGGCGATGTCGTCGCGCGGGATGAACTCGACGTCGAACGGTTTTGCGGGGAAGCCGTACCACTTTTCAGAATTCCAGGTGACCGCCGCCGCCGCCGCCGTTCTGCCATGAAAACCATGCGTCAGCGCGAGGACTTTCGAGCGACCCGTGACGGTCAGGGCCATGCGCAGCGCATTTTCATTGGCCTCGGCGCCCGAATTGATAAAGAACACGCGGTCGATGCCGGCTGGCGATACGCGGATCAATTGTTCGGCTGCATCGGCGCGCACATCCAGCGCGACGGCGTTGCTCTGGAACAGCAGCTTGCTGCTCTGTTCCTGGATCGCCTGCACGAGTCGCGGATGACCATAGCCGAGCGCCGCAACGGCATGCCCGCCGTAGAGGTCCAGGATCCGCCGGCCATCGCGCGTAAAGATGTCGCAGCCGCTGGCGCGTTCCGGTACGAACGGCAGCTGACCATAGACCGGGATCGTGAGCGCCGCTTCGCGTATGCGCGGGTCCTCCATCTGTTCGTCGATGGTTGCCATCAGGTCCATCCCGGCGCAGGTGCGTCGAGGCCCGCGGTCTCGGGCAGCGCCCAGAGACGGTTCATCCATTGCATGGCGCCACCGGCAGCGCCTTTGACCAGGTTGTCGATGGCCGCGAGGACAACGACGGTGTCGCCATCGGTCGCGACGCTGATATGACACTGGTTGCTGGCGACGACGTTCTTGATCCGCGGCGTACCGCTGACAACCTGCACAAACGGCGCGTCGCCATAGGCGTCCTCGTAGACCTTGCGCAGCTGTTCCTCGGTCACTGGCTGCTGCGCTTTTGCCTGGAGCGTAACGTGAATGCCGCGCGCGAAGGGCCCGGAATGTGGTACGAAATGCACCTTTGTCGCGCGACCGCTCGCGAGCTCGGCAAGCGCCGCGACTTCCGGCGCGTGCCGGTGGGCGAGCGGCTTGTAGGCATAGAGGTTGCTGTTTCTTACCGGGTGGTGCGTCCCGGCCGATGGGGTCTTTCCGGATCCCGTGCTGCCCGTGATACCGCTGATGAACACCTCGGCTTCGGTAAGGCCGGACTTGATCAGTGGCACAGTCGCAAGCGTTGAGGCGGTGGCGAAGCAGCCCGGGTGGCCAACGTGTGCGACATCGATTGCGGCGACATGCTCGGGCAGGGCGCACACGAATTTGTCGAGGAGTTGCGGCGCGCCGTGCGTGGCCTGGTAGACGGCCTCCCAGTCTTCCTGCCTGGCAAAGCGGAAGTCCGCGGAGGAGTCCACCACGTGCACGTCGATGTTGCGGCTCTCGCAGGCGCTGAGCGCGTCTGCGATGACGGCGGCCGATGCGCCGTGCGGTGCTGCCGAGAACAGGGCCAGCTTGCTGTTACTGTCGAGCCGCTCCTGCCAAGCGGCCTGCGCGATGAAAGCGTCGTTCCCGAAGGCCGTGGCGAGGTGGCCGAAGACGTCGCCGATCGGTTTGCCGGCGACGCTGTCGGATACCGCGGCCGCAATCGAGAAGACAGGGTGCCCGGCGATCAGCCGCAGTAACTCGCCGCCGACGTAGCCGCTGGCGCCGATGATAACGGCGGGTATGTGCACGCTCATGAAGCATCCTTCTGTATCAGGCCGGCGACCATATCACCGAGTGCCACACCATTGGAAAGTGCATTGACGGCAGGCAGCTTGCAGCGCTCATTGATTTGCTGGATTCCCACATCGTTGTCCGTGGCGGGGCCCGTCACGATGGCGGGTTCGATCGAGAATTCCTTGCGCAACAGTTCGGTGCCACCCCACGCGGAGACCGGATCGTTGGCGCAGAGAACCACGGCGGTCAGCGCGTCGCGGATCGCCGCGTCCGACAGGATTGCACCCACACCGTAGGCGCCGAGCAGCCCGTCGCCGAGTTCCAGCACGATCACGTCGGGCTTGTGCTTCGCCAGCCCCGAGAGAAGTGCGCGCGTCAGCCCGGGACCATTGACCTCCGTTGTCGCGACGATGCCGAAGTCAGAGAAGATCATCGTCTCGCTTGCGCCGGCATCTTCCATGGCGAGAATATCGCGCCGCAGCGATACGCCAGTCGCCTTGCACGCCGCGACGTGGTGGCCAAGGTGCCGCAGGCGCCCGACGATCGCACAGGCCGCGGCCGTTTTGCCGGAGTCCATGCAGGTACCTGCCAGCGCTATGACCGGCACGCCCTGCGTGTCTAGCACTGTGTCCTTGTCGAGCGTGCCCGAGCCGACACGCGCAGGCACGCCGATGCGCTCGCCCAGGTACGGGAAGCTCAACACCGTGCCGAGTACTTCGCAGTCGAATGGCGGGCCGACGTCGGGGTTGGCGGAATCGCACAGGCCGAGTACACCGCCGATATTCAGGATCTGGATCGTGTCACCGGGTTTCAGTGATTTCGGCAAGTGACCGGAATAGCCACGCAGTGCCTTGCGATGGCCCAGCGCACCGACGATGACGTCGCCCTGGTTCACGGTTGCCATGCGCCCCGAGGTCAGCTCGAGCTGGTTGTAACGTGACTTGTTGTTCTTGATGCGTGCCGCAATGAGCACACCCTCCTCGCAGGGAATTTTCCTGGACAAACGCAGCTCGGATGTCAGGTCGTTGTGCTGCGCAACCGATGCGATCTTATCGACGACAACGCTCTTCATGCGCCTTTCTCACCAGCACGGGTTTGCAGCGATCCGGGCAGCGACAACACGCGTGCGTAGCCCAGTGCGTCGGCTGGCGTCCATTCACCGGCCGACTCGCCGTAGACACCCTTGGTAGCCGCGAGCAGCGAGTAGTCCGACTCGACACCATCGATGAACAACTGGCCCGGCCGCAATGTGAACCTGACGGTTCCCGTGACGCGCCGTTGCGACGCGGTGAGCAGAGCTTCGATGTCCTCACACGCCAGGTCGAGTTGCTTCCCTTCATGTACCAGGTCGCCGTAGATGGCGGCGACGCTGTCCTTGACACGCAGTTGCTGCGCACTCAGGACGAGTTTTTCCAGTTCACGGTGCGCGGTGATGAGCGCGATCGCTGCGGGCGCCTCAAAGGCGACGCGTCCCTTGGTGCCCAGCACGGTGTCGCCGAGGTGAATGCCACGGCCGATCCCGTAGCCGCCGGCCAGTTCTTCGAGGGCTTCGATCAGCCGGACCGGTGGCAACGCCTTGCCGTCGAGTGCCGCGGGTACACCCTTGCTGAAACGCAAGGTATGTGTCGAAGCCTCTTGCGGATTGGCGAACGCCTCCTTCGAAAGCACCCAGGCCGACTCGGGAATGGAATTCTCCGAGGTCAGCGTTTCCTGTCCACCGATGGTGATTCCCCAGAGACCGCGGTTGATCGAATAGGCCGATCCCTGCGGCGGTAGCGGCAGGTTGTGTTCTTCCAGGTAGGCAAGTTGCTCGTCGCGTACCCAGTTGTTGTCCCGCACCGGGGCAAGCACCTCGAGGCCCGGGTTGAGCGTCCGCAGCGCCACCTCGAAACGGACCTGGTCGTTGCCGGCCGCCGTGCAGCCGTGAGCGACGGTCGTTGCGCCTCGCTCCTTGGCGAGCATGGCGAGTTTCTCGGCCTGCAGGCCGCGTTCCGCGCCCACGCACAGCGGGTAGGCATTGCCGCGCAAAACGTTGCCGGCAATGAGAAACCGGATGACCGTGTCGAAGAACTCCTGTTTGGCATCGATGAGCAGGTGTTCGACAGCACCGAGTGCCCGGGATCGCTTCTCCAGCGCGACCGCGGCTTCTGCGTCGATGCCGCCGGTATCGACGCACGCGGTGATCACGTCACGGCCATGGTTTTCCTTGAGCCATGGCACGCAAAACGACGTATCGAGGCCGCCCGAGAAGGCGAGGATGATGGGGGACTGGTCCTTGTTCACAAGTTTCTCCGGGGTCAGGATCGTGCAGTGCGCTCGATCCGGGTTATCAGGTTTTTTTGCGCCGCCGCGGAATCCGTGGCAACAAATACGGTGTCGTCGCCGGCGATGGTGCCGACGATGCCGGGCCAGTCACAGCGGTCGAGGGCGAGACCGACCCGCTGTGCCGCACCCACGGCGGTGTGGATGACCAGCAGGTGGGGGCCGGCCGCTGTTGTCGTGCGTAGCAGGTTTGCGACGCCGGCGACATGGTCCTCGCTCGAGGCCTCGCTCGCGGGCAGCTCGTAGCCCCGGGCCGTCTTGATGGCGCCGATTTCCCGGAGGTCGCGGCTGACGCTCGACTGCGTCGCGACGAAACCCCGACCCTGCAGGGCGCTCACCAGCGAGGCCTGCGTCTCGACAGGTCCCTGCCTGAGCAACTCGCGAATGGCGGAGCGCCGCTGGATCTGGTCTTCTGTTGTCGGGGGCATACGAGGCTGACCGCCTGAATTGCATAAATATGCGCATAGTAGATAGACAATGCACATAAATTGCAAGCCCCGAGGGCACATTTTTTCTGGCTGAATGGGTTACACTGCGCCGCTTTCCGACGTCTGGAGCTCTTTCAAGTGGCCATACCTGAGTGCGTAGAAGTAACAACCGGCAGCGACCCGGTCGGTAGCGTCATCTGGTTGCATGGGCTGGGTGCCGATGGCCATGATTTCGAGCCGATCGTTCCCGAGTTGCGCCTGCCCGCGGATCTGCCCCTGCGATTCGTGTTCCCGCATGCCCCGGTGAGGCCCGTGACGATCAACGGCGGCATGGCCATGCGAGCCTGGTACGACATCGTCAGCCTGGACGCAGAAGGCCGGGCCGATGCTGCCGGCGTGCATGAGAGCACGGCGATCCTCGAAGAACTGGTCGGCCGTGAGAAAGAACGCGGCGTCGCTGCCGGCAAGATCGTGATCGCCGGGTTTTCCATGGGTGGGGCAATCGCCATCAACACGGCCCTGCATACGCAGGAAAAACTCGCGGGCATGATGGCCTTGTCGACGTACCTGCCGCTACCGGGAGAGATCGACGCCGCCAGCGGCAGTCGGGACATGCCCGTCTTCATGGCACACGGCAGTTTCGATCCGATGTTGCCGCTGCAATGGGGTCAGCTGTCGGCCGGGACCTTGAGAGAAGCCGGTTTCGCGGTCGAGTGGCACGAGTACCCGATGGCGCATGCGGTCTGTCCCGAAGAGATCCGGGATATTCGCGAGTGGCTGTTGAAGATCTACGCCTGAGCTAGAAAGTCAGGCTGAACGTTGCGCCGCCGGCATCGTTGCTGCCTACCCGGATAAAGCCGCCGTGCGCGATCATCACCTGGCGCGCCAATGCCAGGCCTACGCCCGAGCCGCTGTCCTTGGTCGTGAAGAATGGAACGAAGATCTTGCTGGCGATACTCGCCGGGACGCCTTCGCCGTTGTCGGCAATCTCGATAACGATGTTATGCCTGCGATTGAAGCGTCCCCTCACGGAGACCCTGGCTTTCTCGGCCGACGCCGTCGCCTGCCAGGCATTGCGCAACAGATTGATCAGGACCGGTTCGAGCAGGTCACGATCGGCGTATACGTCCAGCTCACTCGGGCTAACCTCGATGGAAAATTCGACGTCGTCTCGGGGGCACTCGGCTTTGGCAAGCCGCACAACCGTCTCGAACAGGTCGGCCAGCCGGATGCGCTTCTTCTCCGGCGGTGCAAGTCGCGTGATCTGCCGGTAACTGTCGACGAACTGCATCAGGCTGTCAGACCGGCGCGCGACCGTGCCGATCGCATCCTGCAGGTCCTGGAGATCCTCGTCGATGGCTTCGCCCGAATGAACCTTGTCCGCTATATCGCCGACGACATCCGTGGCTGTCTTTGCAAGTGACGTCACCGGCGTAATCGAGTTCATGATCTCATGGGTCAGGACGCGAACAAGATCCTCCCAGGCCTCGGCTTGCGTCGCGTCCAGTTCCGACTGAATGTCCTGCAGCGACACGAGGCGTTCGCTCTTGCCTGCAATGACGAGCTCGGTTGTTGCCAGCGTCAGTTTGTACTCGATACCTTCTACGGAGAACGTTACGAGTTGGCGTACGCCGGGTACGGCTGTCGCAACCGACTCGGCGAAACCGAACCCGAAACGGCGCAGGTCCTTCAACTGCGTGACGTGCTCCGCCCCGAACAGACGGCGAGCGGAATTGTTCTGTAGCGTGATGGACTCGTCGGCATGCACCGTCATGAGCGGCACGGGGATATGCTCGATCAGCGCCGTCGCCCGACGCAATGCCGATTCCTGCTCGGTGCCGCGCTCCCGCATGCGTTCGAGGATATCCGAGAAAGCCTCGCCTAACGCACGATAGCCGGAGCCCTGTCCTTCGAAATCGAAGCGTTGCGAGTAATCGGCGTAGCGCGCGGCATCGAGGAACCGGGCTACTTCGCGATTGGTGCGACTTACGTAGCGCCACAACTCGGCGACGATGAGTGCCAGTACCGCCGCCGCGATGGCCATCGAAATATGGTACTGCGGGATCAGGAACAACCAGACCACCAGGGCCATCGCCGCACCGGCCAGCACCAGGCGTGCAATCAGCGCCACAACGAAGCGCTTAAAGATCATGTTTTTCCATGCGCCGATACAGGGATGCTCTGGTCAGGCCGAGATCCGCGGCAGCGCGTGAAATATTGAAACCGTGCTTTCGCAGCGCCTTGGAGATGGTCTCCTTCTCAAGGTGATCCAGGTTGAAGATGGTCGGCATGACCTGGGTGGCAGCGTGGACCGTCTCCCCGGTGTAGTCGAGTTGCAGGTCGTGTGGGCCAATCTGCTCGCCTTCGGCGAGAATGACCGCCCGTTCGACGGCATGGCGAAGAGCGCGCACGTTGCCGGGCCAGCTGTAATCAATCAGCGCCGCTTCAGCTGCCGGGGAAAACTTCCTGGTCTTGCCGCCGTACTTGCGCGAGAAGCGCGCCAGGTAATGCTCCGCGATCGGCATAATGTCATCGACTCGCTCGCGTAGCGGTGGCACGGAAATCTCGACCGTATTGAGCCGGAACAACAGGTCGGTGCGGAATCGTTCCGGATTGCGCAACTCGCTCGCCGGTACGTTGGTTGCCGCGACAATACGTACGTCAAACGCTTGCGCGTGGTTGGAACCGACGGCCGTAACTTCGCGTTGCTCAAGCACGCTCAGCAGTTTCGCCTGCAGGTGCAGCGGCAGGTTGCCTATTTCATCGAGAAACAGGGTGCCACCATTCGCCGCCAGTATGCGGCCGATGCGGTCTTCATTGGCGCCAGTGAATGACCCCTTACGGTGCCCGAACAGCTCCGACTCAAACAAGGACTCGCTGATCGCACCCATATCGATCGACAGGAACACCTGGTGAGCCCGCGCCGACTGGCGATGCAGTTCGTGGGCAATGAGCTCCTTGCCGGTTCCGTTCTCGCCGAGGATCAGGACATTCGCATCGGTCGGTCCGGCCCGGCGGACGATGTCGAGGACGCTTTTTAGTTGCGATGACTCACCGATGATGTCGTTGTCGAGCGTCACCGCGTCGCGCATCAACTCTTCATTGGTTTGCCGGAGCGCCACCGTCTCGAATCGACTTTGCCGTAATTTGAGGGCCGCCGAGATCGTCGCAACGACTTTTTCGTTTTGCCAGGGCTTGGCGATGAAGTCCGTCGCCCCGTACTTCATGGCGTCGACTGCGGTATTGACGCTCCCGTGCGCCGTGATCATCACGACGACCGCCTCGGGATCGATTTCAAGAATCCGCTTGAGCCAGTACAAACCCTGTTCACCCGAGGATTCGCCCGGGCCGAAGTTCATGTCCAGCAGGATGACGTCGACGTCGCCTCTATCGAGAATATCGGGGAGCTGCTCCGGATCCGGGCAGGTTGTCACATGGCCAAACTGGCGTCGCAGCAGCAGCCGGCCCGCCGTCAGGATGTCGTTGTCATCATCGACGATAAGAATGTGCCCGGTCTTGCTCATAGTGCCCCCGCCAATGTGTTCGAAATCGTACACTCACTGTCCGCATGCGTACAGTTCTGCGCCACGACTCTCACCCGTTCCCAATTAAAACAATAACTTAAACCTTGGCACGCTACTTGCTATCTATCCAGGTAGACGCCATGAGCGAGCGAGGAAGACGACGACATCGTGGACAAGATCAGGAAAATTCGGGAAGCCAGCCAGCCGGCCGGCATGGGTGTCTCCGGTCAGGCTATGGACCGGCGCGTCGAAAGGAAGATGTCGTACGGTCGCTACGGCCTGTACGCGGCGGGAGGACTCGCCGTCTTGCTGTTCGCCTGGTGGTTCGTCGACATGCTTGCCGGCGGCCGCAGCCTGAGCGTGAACTCGCAGCGAATTACCGTCTCACCCGTGACAACGGGCACCTACGAGGACTTCATTCCCCTCCGCGGTCGGCTGGTGCCGCGCAGCACCGTTTTCCTCGACGCCATCGAGGGTGGCCGTGTCGAGGAGATTCTCGTCGAGGACGGCGCCATCGTAGAAGCCGGTGATCCGATCGCCGTGCTGTCGAATACGAATCTGCAGCTGGAAGTGCTCGGCCGCGAAGCGGCTGTCACCGAGCAGCTCAACAACATGCGCACCATTGAACTGCAGCTTGAGCAAAATCGACTCGCGCACAAGCGTAATCTCGTCGAGATCGACTATCAGATCAAGCGCCTGACTCGCGAAATAGATCGACAGCGTGAGCTGATCACCAAGAACCTGGTGTCTCAGTCGACCATCGATCAGCTCGAGGATGAGCTGAATTACTACAACAATCGTCGCGATGTAACGCTCGAGAGCCAGGCGACTGACGCCCGCATGCAGGAGCAGCAACTTCGGCAGCTGCGCGATGCCGGTGACCAACTGCAGGCCGGGCTCGGTTTCGCGCGCAAAAACCTCGATGATCTCAGCGTCCGCGCGCCGGTCGCCGGCAAGCTTTCCGGATTCAATATTGAGATTGGCCAGTCGATCACGCGCGGCGGCCGGCTCGGACAGATCGACGACCCCGATGGTTACAAGCTGAATGTCAGGATCGACGAGTACTACCTGGGCCGGGTGGACCTGCAACTGGTCGCTACCGCCGAACACAACGGCCGTGACCTCGATCTCCATGTCTCAAAGATCTACCCGCAGGTCAATGAAGGTCAGTTCGAAGTCGATATGCTCTTTGACGAGGATCCTGTTGGACTGCGGCGCGGCCAGACCCTGCAGGTACGTCTCACCCTGGGAGACAACACCGATGCCACGCTGATTCCGAACGGTTCGTTCTACCAGGACACGGGCGGCAACTGGGTGTTCGTTGTGTCGCCGGATGGCAGCGAGGCGATCAAGCGCAGCGTTCGCCTCGGCCGCCGTAACCAGAACTTTATCGAAGTGCTCGACGGGCTGGAGCCCGGAGAGACAGTAATCACCTCACCGTATACGAGTTTCGTCGGCATGGACCGATTGAGCCTCAAAGACGACTAACGAATTCTGATCAGGGGAACCAGCCATGCTGAAACTGCACAACATGTACAAGGTATACCGCACCGACGAAGTGGAAACGGTGGCGCTTAACGGCGTTAATCTCGAAATTGCCCAGGGTGACTTCGTTGCGATCATGGGTCCATCCGGCTGCGGGAAGTCGACGCTTCTGAATATCATCGGCATGCTCGATAGCCCTTCGGACGGCGACTATTTTTTCTTTGACGAAAACGTTGCGTCCTACAACGAGTCTGGTCGCAGTCAAATTCGCAAGCAGAACATCGGCTTCATCTTCCAGAGCTTCAACCTGATCGACGAGCTTAACGTTGCCGAGAACATCGAGCTCGCATTGCTGTATCACAACATGCCAGCCTCCGAGCGCAAGCGCCGCGTGGCGGACGTAATGGATCGCATGGGCATAGCACATCGCGCCGGCCATATGCCGGGCCAGCTGTCCGGCGGCCAGCAGCAGCGCGTTGCCGTAGCTCGTGCGGTGGTTGGTGACCAGCCCCTTATTCTCGCGGATGAGCCTACCGGTAATCTCGATTCGGTGCATGGCCAGGAGGTCATGGAACTGCTGCGTTCGTTGAACAAGGAAGGCACAACGATCGTGATGGTGACGCATTCACCGTCACATGCTGACTATGCGCACCGGACTGTCAACCTGTTCGACGGCCATATCGTCACCGAAAACACACGCGCCGCCTAGAGCGCGTCGCACGCTTTCCAACGGGGAAAACCATGTTTTGGAATAACGTAAAAATTGCCCTGCGAAATCTTCGCAAGAACAAGGTGTTTGCGCTGGTTAACATCCTGGGTCTTGCGCTGGGTCTCACGATTTACGTGTTTGGCGGCTTGCTGGTCAAGTATGAAAGCACTCACGACATGTTCTTTGAGAACGCAGCGAACATCTACACAATCGGTTCTATTGCGGCTCCCGATCTGGATGTTGGCATTGACAGGTTCAATGCAACGTTCACGACTGTTGGGCCAATCATCGAGGCAGAGCTGCGAGACGTTCGAAAAGTAGCGCGAACCGTACCAACGGAGTACCTGTTGTCGGTCGGTGACAAGAGCTTCTATGAGGTGGTTAACTTCTCTGATGCGGCACTCCTGGATATATTCGATTTCACGTATATCCACGGCGACGCAAGCGCATTACAGGATCCGTCGGGGCTTGTCCTGACAGAGTCGTCCGCGACCAAGTACTTCGGGCGCACGGATGTAGTGAACGAGACCATTACATTCGACAACGAATTCGATTTTCATGTCACCGGTGTGATTGAAGACTTGCCGCTTAACTCGCACTTCACATCATCGGTGGTTGCCGATGACGCCCTCAACTTCATTGCCCCGATCAGTGGACTCAACCGCATGCGCGATTGGGACCTGGCGGGCAACTGGAGGAATCTCTCGATCGGTGACATGACTTACGTGTTGCTGCCCGAGACGCTCGGTGAGGAGTGGTTGACTGCACAGGTCGACGAAATTTATGAACGGGCGGTTCCGGATGACCAGAAGAAGGTCCTGGCTGGACTGACAGTCTCACCGCTGCAACGCGCCAACCTGGCGGTCTGGGACATGATTGGCATGCCGGTAATCGCCGTGGTGTCTTTGCTCAGCTTCCTGGTCCTTCTTGTGGCCTGCGTCAACTACACAAATCTGGCGACCGCGCAGTCGCTGGGGCGGAGTCGAGAAGTCGGCATGCGTAAGACGATGGGCGCCAGCCAGGTACAGCTTCTCGCCCAGTTCCTCATTGAGAGTCTTGTGATCGCATCACTGGCGATGATTTTTGCAATTGCAGCGCTGGAGCTCGTAATTCCGCTATTCAACAATGTGGCCAGCAAGAGTCTCACACTCGACTATCTGCGAACCTTGCCCTGGCTGGTCCTCACAACCGTGCTGGTGGGTCTGATTGCAGGCATGTACCCGGCGTGGCTGATTACGCGCGCGAGTCCTATCGATGCACTGCGGGACCTGGCAAGGAAAGGGAAGAAGGGCGCCCGCGTGCGTGCGGTCATGATTGGCGCACAATTTGCGATCTCGGCCTTCATGCTGGCGATCGTGTCGATCGTCTTCATGCAGAACGAGAAAGTCAAAGACTCGAGCTACGTCTTCCCCCGCTCCGAGATCTATACGATGGACCGCCTGTTTGTCGAAGGCATCAGGGATCGGCTCGATACCCTCAAGTATGAGATGGAGGCAATACCAAATGTTTCCACGGTCTCATTCTCCTCGCAGGTTCCTTACGAACAGAACAACTCGCAGCGGAGTGTATCGTTACAGCCTGGAGACGAGGCGGGACAAGTCAATCTGCATACGATGGATATGTCGCCAGACTTCCTGCATACCTATGACATCCCGCTCCTCGCCGGTCGCGGGCTGGACAGGAATATTTCGCAGGACCTTCAGAAGGAAGACTCAACGACAGTCAATGTTCTGATTAACGAACTCGCTGTTACCAACCTGCAATTCGGCACGCCGAACGACGCAATCAATCAGCGCTTCTACCGGCTTGATGACGACGGTAACAGCACCGAGTACATAGTTGTGGGTGTAGTCCCGACGCAGAATATTGTCGGTCTGTTTAACGAAGTAAAACCCTGGATGTTTGCCTATGACCCCTCATCATTGCGCGTTGGCTCAATCCGTATCGAGGGCGGCAATATCATGGATACCGTTGAGAAGATTGAGGCGGCCTGGAAACGTGTGGTTCCAGAGTATCCTCTCCAGGGACGATTCCTCGATGAGGTTTTTGACGACGTCTATAACATCCTCAAGTACATGAACATGGCGCTGGCGGGATTTGCGTTTATCGCGCTCGCCCTGGCCTCGGTTGGCCTGTTCGGCCTTGCCGCATTCATGGCTGCACAGCGCACCAAGGAGATCGGTATGCGCAAGGTGTTGGGAGCGAGTACATCTCAGATAGCGCGACTCCTGGTATGGCAGTTCTCGATGCCGGTCCTGTGGGCTCTCGCTATAGCGCTGCCGGCCGCCTATTTTGCGTCGACCCAATACCTGAACTTCTTTGCCGAGCGTATCGAGTCACCGGTGCTCGTACTCATTGTCGCCGGTGCACTCGCCGTGACCCTGGCATGGAGTACCGTCGCCGGACACGCAATCCGCATCGCACGTTCGAATCCGATACTCGCATTACGCTACGAATAGCAGTCACTCGCTAAAGGTGAACGTGGCCTCGCCGGTCCGCCGGCCGGTGGGGTCGAAGCGTCTTTCGGTAAACCGCCAGTTGCCGTCGTTGTCGGCCAGGACAATGGTCGTGCAGCGCGTGCCATAGTCCGGCATCACGATAAAGGGGGCCGTAATTGCATGCGCCGTGCGGAAGTCCAGGTGGTCGGTTTCGACGGCTGCGGCCGGGGCCTTGTTGCGATCGTTCATGAGGCGCATCAGCTCGGTTTCGGTCACGGCACCGCGCGCTACCAACGAGGCAAGGCGCTCCTTGCTGCGTTCGACCTTGTGCCATGGCCCATCGAGCAGTGCGTTGCTGAGACCGTAGGTCCCGGGGGCCAGGCTGCGTGTTCCATCTTCGCGATTCGACAGGTATGCGACCTCATGGCGCGTGCCGACGAGCAGGTTGAACCCGGCATACCGGCCTTCCTCGACCGTGCCGAGGTATTCAGCCAGGCGACAAGTCGCTGTCGAGAAAGCCGGTAACGAGATGACCGCGCGACAGGTGACCGGGTTCGGGCGCCCTCGCATCGCGATAGTTTGTGACTGTCGCGAAGCGGCCATTTCTGTGCAGGGCCAGCCACGTGCCGCCGGCCTGCAAGTCCCTGCCACCGACAACATCCGGCTTGTCGGGCCACCAGTGTGCGTCCTGTGAGGGCCGCCGATGGAACTCGTCGCGGTTGGCGGCGAGGATAAGAGGCAGGTCAGGATGCTGGCCGAAGTTCAGCGCGATGAGGCACATCGTCAGGCATCCTGGATGTAGTCGTCGACGAGCCGCCGCGCAATCGAGATCCTGAACGGCAGCCCGACGTCGCCGGACCTAAGGTCGTCGCGCGTGAACCAGCGTGCGTCCTCGAGTTCGCCGTCGTTCAGCCGGATGTCATCCGTGATCGCCTCCGCGACGAAGCCAAGCATCAGGGCCGAAGGGAACGGCCATGGCTGAGAGCTGTGGTAGCGCACCGCGCCTACACGAATATTGGTTTCCTCGTAGACCTCCCGGCGAACGGCATCCTCGAGACTTTCCCCGGGTTCCACGAAGCCCGCGATCGTCGAGTACCGTCCTTCAGGCCAGTTCGCCTGGCGGCCAAGCAGGCAGCGGTCGCCGTTGGCGACGAGCACGATGATTGCCGGGTCGGTGCGCGGAAATATGACCTGGTGACAGTCCGGGTTGCAGCAGCGCCGGGAATTGCCGCCGGCCTCGGGCTGCGATGCCGAACCGCACTTGCCACAGAACAGGGTCGTGCCATGCCACAGGACAATCGCCCTGGCATGCGCGGCCAGGTTGGCTTCGTCGGCCGGCAGGACCGTTCCCAAAAAGCGCAGGTCCTTGAACTCGCCGAGCTCGGCGAATGGCGGATCGAGCTCGGCGGCAATTGCTACGGCGAACACGGGCTGGTGACGAAACAGGCCGAGGAATATGACGTTGTGTTCGTCGATGAACGGGTCGATCTGCGCGCGTTCGAGCAGGATTGCGCCGGGCGGATCGCCACCTACCAGGCAGCGATCGCCCCAGACCGGCACGAAGCGTGTGGCATGAGCCGACATCGCTTCGGCCAGCCAGTCAGGATCCTTGCGGCGCTCGCCACTGCGGTCGACAAAGGCGCCCGCGAAGACATTCGGGTCTTCCATCGTGGCGATGGTCAGCCCCGTAGGGCCGAGATCATTGCTTCGCGAGCAGGTCGCGGATTTCTGTCAGCAGCGTCTCTTCGGCTGACGGCTTGGGCGGCTCTGCGGGCTTCTCTTCCTCTTTCTTCTTCATCGAGTTGATGCCCTTGATGAGCATGAAGATTGCAAAAGCGACGATCAGGAAATTGATGATGGTATCGATGAATATCCCGTAGTTAATGGTCGCCGCACCTTCGCCCTCACCGAGTGCCAGCGCAAGTTCGCTGAAGCTCACGCTGCCCATCAACATGCCGATCGGCGGCATGATGACGTCGGAGACGAGCGATGAAACGATCTTGCCAAAGGCGGCACCGATAATGATACCGACGGCCATGTCGACGACGTTGCCACGCATCGCAAATTCTTTGAATTCTTTTAGCATTTGGTCTAACTCCCTGGTATTTCGATTCTTGTTATCGCGTGCCTTGTGCGCGCGTCGCCAGTGTACCGGAAGTTGCCCCAATCTCGCAGTTTGGACAGGTCTTGTTGTCCAGCGCGTAGGCGTCCTGCACGTAGCGCGCGTCGCAGTGTTCGCAGACGGCCAGGTACAGCTCATCGTTGTAGCTGATGCATTGCAGGAGATTCCACGCCCACTCGAAATTCAGTTTCGCGTCGTCGTGCAGTAGCAGGTAGGTCTCGTAGGCGCGACAGAGTCGGTGACCGAACTCGACGTCAGGCCGCGGCCAACGAGGGTGCACCCGGTTGCGCTCATCGATGCGCACCAGGAGCCCGGCACAATACAGTGCCACGAGGGTGGTCGCCTGCAACTGGTTCACCGGGTTCTTGACGTAGCGCTGGACCTGGCGAGGTGACTTGCCTCGGCGGCGCTTGATATCGGCCTGCCCGGTGTTGCGGAAATAGGTCGAGTAGAGCTTGCGTATCCGGTCGTCAGAAAGGCCCGTGCACTCACGAATCGTGCGGGTGCGGGCTTCATGGCGGATCATTCTCAAGGCCAGCTCGAACTGGCTGCGTTCCCCTGCGTAGCGGTCGTCGGTGAGTCTCATTTATTGCTCTTTGTGATAGAAAAGGACCATATATGGTATTACGATACCCTATAACATCCATACATGGGCTTACAATAAAATATATAGAAAATCCAGATTGCCACGAAAAAGAGCCGCGAGGCGTCTACCTAAGGGGAGGTTGTATGGAATACGAGGGACCGACACGGGAGGATCTCGCCAACGTCCACGCGCTCAATCGCGCCTGGCTGAAGATACAGCGACAGGATACGAAGAATCGTTCCCGCTTTTCACAGGACCGGCTGGAACGGCTTGCCTCGTCGCCGTTCCTGCTGTTTTCGCTCAGCGAACACGACAACAGCAGGTGGCGTTCTTTGCTGGACCGCGGTCCGCAACAGGATCTGCTCGACGCGCGGGTCGACGTATCAACGGAGTTGCTCGCCCTGCAGGCCGCGGGGCTCGCGTTTCTCTGGGATCTCGCGAGGCGGAATCCCTACGTCGCACGACTGGTTACGGGCGCGCCCTTGCAGTGGTGCGAACTGATCGCCTCGACAACGTTGATTCGGCTTCTGAACCGGGTGACACACAGCCCGGTCATCGAGTCGCGCTTCGACGGCGATTGCACATTATCCAGGCGATTGTGGCGACGTGGCGGCAGTGCCCTGCGGGAAATGCGCGTCTTCTCACAGATCGGCGCATTGCAGTCGATGTTGACGAGCCGGGAACTCGTGCCGTACCGGCGTATGCCCGCTGCGGCTTGCCGCATGCCGCGCCAGGCAGAGCGGCTCGCAGACAAGCTGTGATCGGCATCGACACGCGGTTACAATACGCCGCCTCATGCACGCCCTCACCATCAAGAACCTCACCAAGACCTATGCTAACGGCAACCAGGCACTCAAAGGTATCGACCTGACCGTCGAAGCGGGCGACTTCTATGCCTTGCTCGGACCGAACGGCGCCGGCAAGACCACGGCAATCGGCATTATCAGCTCACTGGTCAACAAGTCCGGTGGCGAGGTGGAAGTATTCGGGCACAATATCGATACGGAACTCGAGGATGCGAAAGCCTGCCTCGGCATCGTGCCGCAGGAGATCAACCTGAACCTCTGGGAAACGGTCGGGAACATCGTGACCAACCAGGCCGGCTACTACGGACTCAGCGGCAAACTGCGCAAGCAACGCGTCGAGAAATACCTGCGCGCACTGCGTCTCTGGGATCGCCGCGATGACATCGCACGCAGTCTGTCGGGCGGCATGAAGCGCAGGCTCATGATCGCCCGCGCGCTCGTTCACGAACCGAGACTGCTGATACTCGACGAGCCGACGGCGGGTGTGGATATCGAGATTCGCCGCTCGATGTGGGACTTCCTGCAGGAGATCAACGAGGCCGGCACCACGATTATCCTGACAACACACTATCTCGAAGAGGCGGAGTCGCTCTGCCGCCATGTTGCGATCATCGACGAAGGGACGATCATCGAAGACGCGCCCATGAGTACGGTGTTGCGCAAGCTGCAACGCGAAGTATTTGTCCTGAGCCTCGACGAGAAGCTTCCGCGGGCGCCCGTATTGGCCGGCTTTAAAACACGGCTGCGCAATGACATGGATCTCGAAGTCGAGAAGGGTCCCGACACGAACCTCAACGACCTGTTCGCACAACTTAATGCACAGGGAATACGCGTCGTGAGTTTGCGCAACAAGGCCAACCGTCTTGAAGAGCTGTTCATGCATCTGGTCGAGAGCAAGGGGGTCGAGGCATGAATCTCGCACTGAACCTCGTTGCCGTCAGGACCATCATCCGCAAGGAAATGATGCGCGTCTTGCGGATCTGGGTACAGACCATCGTGCCGCCTGCTATCACGATGACCCTGTATTTCATCATCTTCGGCAACCTGATCGGGCGCCGTATCGGCGAGATGGACGGCTTCGACTACATGCAGTACATTGCGCCGGGCCTGATCATGATGTCGGTCATCACCAACTCGTACGGCAATGTCGTGTCGTCGTTCTTCGGCGCCAAGTTCGGGCGTCACGTGGAGGAAATGCTGGTCTCACCGATGTCCAACGCGACGATCATCATCGGCCACGTCGCGGGTGGCGTCCTGCGCGGCTTGCTCGTTGGCCTGCTGGTCACAATCATCGCGCTGTTCTTTACGGATCTGCAGGTTGCTCATCCGTTTATCATGATCTCGATCGTCCTCTTGTCGTCGATCGTTTTCTCCCTGGCGGGTTTCATCAATGCCGTGTTCGCGAAGAAGTTCGACGACATTTCGATCGTGCCGACGTTCGTGCTCACGCCGCTGACCTACCTGGGCGGTGTTTTTTATTCGATTTCACTGTTGCCCGAGTTCTGGCAGACCGTGTCGAAAGCCAACCCGATCCTCTACATGGTCAATGCATTCCGCTACGGAATTCTCGGCACCTCGGACATCAGCATCGGGCATGCCTACGTGATTCTGCTGGTCTTCGTGGTTGTGCTGTTCACCGGTTGCATGATCCTGATGCATCGTGGCATCGGCATCCGGGAATAGCCATGTGTGGCCGCTTTGCGTTCTACTCGCCCAGCGAAGCCGCAGCGGCCCTGTTCGGTGCCGCCGGTCCTGTCGAAGTGCAGCCACGATACAATATTGCGCCAACCCAGTTCATTGCCGCTATCCGTGACGGCGAGAACAGCGAACGCGAACTCGTCATGTTGCGCTGGGGGCTGGTTCCGTTCTGGGCCAAGGATCCGGCGATCGGCAATCGCATGATCAACGCGCGCGCCGAAACCGTCGCCGAAAAGCCGGCCTACCGCGCCGCCTACCGGCACCGTCGCTGCATCGTTCTGGCCGATGGCTTCTACGAGTGGCGCAAGGAAAGCGACGTCAAGACGCCGTACTATATTTCGCTGGCGAATGGCGAGCCATTCGCGCTCGCCGGCCTCTGGGAAAACTGGACCGACAAGGAATCCGGTGACTCCCTGCAGACCACGACGCTCATTACAACGGCGGCCAACGAGTTCATGACGCCGTTGCATCACCGGATGCCGGTGATCCTCGAAGCCGATACCGCGGGTGAGTGGCTTGCGGGTTCGCAGGACCTGCTCGACGATGTTGCCGCGATTACGCCCGCGTTGCAGGCCTGGCCTGTAGATCGTCGCGTCAATAACGCGCGCAATGAAGGCGAAGAGCTAATCAGCGCCGTCGGCGAGATCCTGCGCTGACAAATAGGGCTTAACAGCCACAAGCAGCGAGCCCGGGCCACCGTGCACGCCGATAGCCGGGCTGATGCCGTTGATGCATGACTTCTGTATATCCGGAAGAAGCCTGCGAAGATGCTGTTCCAGTTCCTTCGCATCGTCCTCACAAACAGCGTGGCCGATACCGATTTCCACAGGGCCCTCCGGCGTGCGTTGCGCTACATGACGCGCGAACTTCTCAATCCAGTTGTTGCGGCCGAAGAAACCGCCGCTCAGCCCAAGCTTCCCTTTGCTCGTCGTGCGTATGATCGGCGTCAGGCGCAGCAGGTTGGCCATTTTCATTACCCAGGCAGGCAAGCGTCCGCCGCGCACCGCGTACCGCAGGTCCTTGAGAATGACATAGCTCCTGGTTTTCGGTACCTGTTCCTCGACGATCGACACCGTGCGGTCGAAATCGAGACCCGCCTGCGCGCACTCCGCGGCAAGAACGGCAAGCTGACCCTGCCCGAGTGACCCGTTTTTCGAATCGACGATGTGCACCTTGCCTCGCGCCTTGGTGCGTGAGGCCGCAAGACAGGCGGCGTCATAGGTGCCACTCGCCCCACCCATGACGTTGATCGAGATCACGTCGTTAAAGTGGCTCGCAAGGAACTGGAACTGGCGCCGGAAATCGCCGGGCGACGGCTGCGAGGTCGTAGGGTGGTGTGGGTTCGACTGCAGTTCGGCGTAGAACTCGCCAATGGTGATGCCCACCTTGTCCAGGTAGCCGTGTTCGCCGAACTGGATCCGGCACGGGACCATGTGAATGTCGAGACGCTCCATGTCCTCGTCGCTGATATCGGCAGCGGAATCCACGATAACCGCGAAGCGTTGCTTGTTGCCATGGGTTGCGTGCTGTTGCCGATGCATGTCGTCGGCCTTTTCGGCGCTAACCTCACCGTAGGAGCGCGCCGTTTCGAATACCTGTTCCGGCTCATCGACGTGAATGTGAATCTTCGCTTTGCGCTTGGTTCCCGCAAGCACGAGCGAGTCACCGAGCTCCGTCAGCGCCTCGCGCAGCTTGCGGCGATCGATGTCGGTACCCGTCACGATGCACTCGGTACAGAAGCGGAAATGCGACTCGTTGTCCGCCTCCAGGAAGTCGGGGGGCGGTTCGAGCTCGTGGGCAATAGACGTGTCCGGGAGCGGCGCGATCGTGCCGTCTTCGAGAAAGCCGGCCATTCCGGCGACGAGCTCCGTAAAGCCTTTTGCGCCGGCATCGACGACCCCCGCCTTGCGCAGGACATCCAGCTGGTTCGGCGTGTTCGCCAGCGCTGTCTCGACGCGTTCCAGCGCATTGCGGACGACGGCAGCAAAGTCACCTTCGCGAACACTGCTCACCTGGTGCTCGATGCTGCGCGCAAACGCAGCGATGACCGAGAGAATCGTACCTTCCCGTGGTGCCGACAACGCATCATGCGCGTACTCGCTACCGGCGCTGACCGCTTTGCTGAAGGTATACGTCGTGAAGCGCGTGGTCTCCCCGGCCGAGTCGCTCATGCCCTGGAAGAACTGGGCGACAATGGCGCCCGAATTGCCACGTGCACCGTCGAGAAGCGCATCGGCCACTTTGGCGAGCATCGTGCCCAGGTGCTTTTCACCTGGCGCATTCAGCGGGCCGAGTGCGGCACCCAGCGTCAGGCACAGGTTGGTGCCCGTGTCGCTGTCGGCCACGGGAAAAACGTTGATGCGATTCAGCAGCTCCTGCTCGGCGAGGACCCGGTGGATGCCCGATGTTAGCGCTGCAGCCAGCGCATCGCCGTCGAGGTACTTGCTGATTGCGGTCGACAAGCCTGGCTCTTCCTAATCTCGCGGCAGCAGGAACGTCTTGCCATCCAGGACCAGTACCACGCCCTCTGGCGTGATTTCCCGGATGAGAGGCCCCTCGGCGAGGCGCGATCCTTCGACGTGCTTGTTCATATTGATAAAGACGAAGCGGTCGTCACTTGCCTCGCTGTAGACGTGCACATCGACATGCAACTCCGGAACGGAAATCGCGCCGCTCGCAACAAGCTCATGAATCGTCGGCAAGGCAATGGCGCTGGTCGATGGTGCGGGAGACGGTCGCGTTTCCGGTGGCGCAGACTCCACGGCAGCCGGACGGCGTTCGTCACGAGGCGGCGCATTCTGCCGCGCAGCGGCGACCTGTTCGGAAAAGTCAGCTTCGCGCGATGTCCCGGGATCGGGTATGGCGGCTGTCTCGGCCGGTATCGCGGCAGCATCCGTCGGCGTTGCAGCCGCAGACAGGGTCGGTTGCGTGTCGGGCCGCAGCAATAAGCCGAGCAGCACGACCAGGTTGATGGCAAGCAACGCACCAAGAACCCACAGCCAGCGAGGTGGTTTCTCGCGACGTTCGCTCGTTGGCACACCTGAAAACTCAGCCGAACCTTTTTGCTGGCGCTCCGTTTCCGATTTTCTCAAGGCATCGAGTATGAAAGACATCGCCTACTCCTCAGCGAGCCGCGGCATCGATAGTCGCGGCGTCCCTTCCGCCGCGAGCAGCGAGTTAATGATGATCTGGGTTTGTTGCCCGGCCAGGCCGTCAACGTCAAGGCGGTGCTCGCGCTGAAACGAACGCACGATTTCCTCGAGTTCCGCGTCGAACAGCT
Organism: uncultured Gammaproteobacteria bacterium; assembly: GCA_963698895.1. GTDB lineage: Bacteria > Pseudomonadota > Gammaproteobacteria > Steroidobacterales > Woeseiaceae > UBA1847. The sequence continues at coordinate 185,555 of CAVOSO010000010.1, forward strand.
CAGAGCCCGGATTGGTGCTGGTGTACCGGTCATCTATCGCCGCCAGGCTGTTGCGCAGCCAGGTGACACCGTCGCCCCGGGAGCCGCGCCCGAGCGACGTTGGGGTGCCCGTGGGCGGGCGCCAGAGAAGCATGAAATTGCCAAACCAGGCCTCGGTGATGTCCGCAACAGGATGAGTCACGCGCACGCCGCCGATTGAGAGCTCGGCGCGATCGCCAAGAATGGCAGTGAGCACGACCGAGTGGTTGTTACCGGTCGCATCGACCAGCGTGAGAATGGCAGGGCGATCCATTTGCCGGAGCCCGGCCCAGGAGCCGCGCTGGTAGAGACAGCTCAGTCCCGCATCTCCGGCCTGCGCGCAACCGCTGCGTCCACCGCTTCGGTATTCGAGGCCCCAGGTTTCGAAAAGTGCGGCCAGCGCGTAGTCCGTGCTCGTCAACTCGGCGGCCAGCTGCAACTGATCCTCGAGCGTCGTTTCGGGTTCGGCCTCCTCCGGCGTCGTTGCTTCCGCGTTCGCTTCCAGGGCCGCTGCGGCCACCGGCTCGGGCGCGCTGACAACAGGTTCGGTCGTTACCCGTTCAACGGTCGGCTCGGCCAGTGCGGTGGCGTCTATCCCGGGCCGCGAAATGTCGTCGTTGCGAATCACCGACCAGACACTCGCGGCGATAAGCGCTACGCCGACGATGCCGGCGGCAATCGCCGTACGCCGCAGCCAGGGCGAATACTCGAGATGCCCTTTGACCTCGGCCGCAGCCTGCCGGATCAGCCGCGCATTGATGCGCCGTTGTTCCTTGGCGTAACCCCCGAGCAGTGCGCGGTCGCAAATGACGTTGACAAGGCGCGGCACACCCTGAGACAGCCGGTACACCTCGGACTTGGCTCCCGAGTCGAATACTTCGCCCAGCGCCCCCGCGACTTTGAGCCGATGCTCGATGTAGCGCGATGTTTCCTCACGGGACAACGGCTCGAGGTGGTACCGCCCTGTGATGCGCTGGGCAAGCTGTCGCAAATCGTTCCTGTCCAGCAGGTCACGCAGTTCTTCCTGGCCGATCAGGATGATCTGCAACAGTTTCTGTTTGGCCGTCTCCAGGTTGGTCAGCAGACGCACCTGTTCAAGCACGGCTGGAGTGAGATTCTGCGCCTCGTCAACGACGAGAATCGTGCGCCGGCCTTCCGCGTGCGCTTTCAAGAGATGCTGGTTGAGTGCATCGGTCAGCGCCTTGACGCTTCCCCTGTTATGGACCACCTCGATGTGCAGCTCTTCGCAGATTGTCGCGAGGAATTCGACAACCGACAACTGTGGATTCAGGACCACGGCAACGTCGGCATTCTCGGGCATACGATTGAGCAGCAGCGAGCGAACCAGCGTGGTCTTGCCTGTGCCGACTTCGCCCGTCAGCTGAATAAACCCGCCGCTCTCGGTGACGCCGTAAACGAGATGCGCGAGCGCTTCCCCGTGCTGTTCGCTCAGGAACAGGTAACGCGGATCAGGCGTTATCGAAAAGGGTTTTTCGTTGAGTCCGAAGAAGCTCGTGTACATGGTTCCTTGCCGGAATCCAGACGGACTCCGGATTCTACCTCAATTAGCGCCGATCAAGCGTCCGCGCGCGGCCGAGAACGTTCTTGCCGAAACGATCGCGTATTTCGTCGACCGTCTTGTCCACGGCTGTTTCCGTCTCTCCGGCCGCAAACAGGTCCGGTTGTGCGGCCGGCGCGAGGTCGCCGGCCCCGACACCAAGCAGCCGGATCCTCGCGTCCGGGTTGCTTGCCAGCCAGGTACCCAGCAGGTCGCAGGCGATCACGTAAATCCGGTCTGTACCGTTGGCGGGTGGGTGTATGCGTCGCTGCCGCGTACAGGTCTTGAAGTCCGACTGACGAATCTTGATCTGCACCGTACCCGCGGCGAGCGTGGCCCGGCGCAGGCGCGTGGCGACGCGTTCCGACAGGCGCAGCAACTCGCGCTCCATGTCTTCGCGGCCGGAGAGGTCGGTGTCGAACGTCTCCTCGGCGCTGATGGATTTTTCCTCCCGGGACGCCACGACGGGCCGATTGTCGATGCCCGACGCACGCTCGCGCGTCTTCTGCGTGTAGCGGCCGAAGACAGGCTCCAGGATCCGGTCGTCTGCCATTCTGAGATCCCGGACCGTGCTGATCGCCGTGCCCGACAGCCGTTTCAGGGTTTCGCGCCCGATGCCGGGGATGACGGACACGGGCAGAGGGTCCAGCCTCGCTTCGTAGTCGCCAGGCAGGACGATCGTCAGCCCGTCAGGCTTGTCGAGCTCGGACGCTATCTTGGCGACCAGCTTGTTCTCTGCGATGCCAACGGATGCGGTAAGCCCGGTAGTCTCAAGGATCTCGCGTTTGATGGCTTTCGCGATCTCCACAGGCGATCCGAACAGGGCCACGCTCGCCGTGATGTCGAGAAAAGCCTCGTCAAGAGACAGGCCTTCTACCAGCGGCGTGAATCGCCTGAATATCTCGAAAACCTGTTTCGACGCTGTCTTGTAGTGCGCCATCCGCGGCTGCACGCGCAACAGACCCGGGCACCGCCGATAGGCCTCGCGCATGGGCATCGCGGATCGAATACCGTACTCGCGTGCCTCGTAGCTGGCCGCTGCTACGACACCACGATTGGTCGTGCCGCCCACGACGAGGGGTTTGCCGCGAAGCTCGGGGTTGTCGCGTTGCTCGACCGACGCGTAGAAGGCGTCCATATCGACATGCAGAATGCTGCGTGCCTGCGCCACCGGGGTCTACTCGCTGCGTTCGACGATGTACCGCGCCAGCCACTCGAGCGGGGCTGACGCATCGCCGAAGGGCTCGAGGTTTGCCATGGCGCTGCGCAGTAACGCGTCACAACGCGCCCGGGACGCGTCGATGCCGAACAGCGCGGGATAGGTCGCCTTGCCGAGCTTCGCATCCGAACCGGACGGCTTGCCGATGACATGCGTCTCGCCCTCGATATCGAGAATATCGTCCTTGATCTGGAAGGCGATACCGATATTCCGCCCGAACGCGTCAAGCGCCGAGGCACTCGCCGTATCGAGATCTTCACGCAACAGGCATGCGGAAACGATCGCCGCGTGAATCAATGCGCCGGTTTTCAGCGCATACATGTGCTCGAGTTCGGCAACGGTCAGCGTCCTGCCTTCTGCTGCCAGGTCGATGGACTGGCCGCCCGTCATACCGACGGAGCCGCAGGCGTCCGCAACAAGCCTGACCAGTGAATTCCTGGCAGCCGGAGAAGAGCGCTCGATGCGGGCCAGCACGGAAAAGGCGAGCGGCTGCAGGGCATCAGCGGCGAGTATCGCCGTCGCTTCATCGTACCGGATATGCACCGTCGGTTTGCCGCGACGCAGATCGTCGTCATCCATGGCGGGCAGGTCGTCATGCACAAGCGAGAACGCATGGATCAGTTCGATGGCTACGGCGGGCGCGTCGAGGAGGTCCGGGGCGACGCCGAGGCATTCCCCGGCCGCGTAAACGAGCAAGGGCCGTACCCGCTTGCCGCCGTTGAAGACCGCATAGCGCATAGCATCGTGAAGTCGTTCCGGCGCGAGGGATGCCGGCGGGAGCGCTTCGTCCAGGCGCTCGTCCACGCGCCGTTGGTAGTCCGCTATCCGGTCTTTAAACTGGTGGGGCAACGTGCTGGTTCCTGCGTCGTCGGGTCATGTAGCCTACACCGAAACGAGTCGCTGTGCGCGCGCCCCGCTGGGCTATAATTCGCGTCCTTTGCGAACACTTTGAAGGACGATCGGGGCATGCAGGGAACGGCAATCGCACAGCCGAATATCGCGCTCATCAAGTACTGGGGCAAGCGAGACGTCGAACGCAACCTGCCCGCTGTGGGTTCCATCTCGGTAACGTTGCGCGAGTTGTATACACGCATGCAGGTCGAGTTCGATGCATCCCTCGATCACGATGTCCTGACGGTGAACGGTAGGCCCGAGGAGAAGATGTTGCCGAGGCTGTCCGCTTGCCTCGACAGCGTCGCAGGGACGGAGCGCTCCAGGGCCCGCATCGCAAGTACCTGCAATTTTCCGATCGCCGCAGGGCTTGCGTCGTCCGCGTCGTCTTTCGCCGCGCTCACGGTTGCAGGTGCACACGCGAGTGGCAGGACTATGGCGGCGGACGTGCTGGCGAACCTGGCGGGCAGGGCATCCGGGTCGGCCGCGCGGTCGCTGCTTGGCGGATTCGTCGAGCTTGAGAACCGGGAGGACGCGGTTGTCGTGCAGTCTTTGTGCACGTCGGCGGAGTGGCCGCTGAAGGTCGTTGTTGCCATCACGGAAACCGGGCCCAAAGCCGTCGGCTCGACCGAAGCGATGGAGATCAGCCGCAAGACATCACCGTTTTACGCCAAGTGGGTCGATCAGCAAGCGCACGACCTGGACATTGCGCGCACCGCGATAGCGGACCGGGATTTCGAGAAACTCGCCACGGTCGCCGAGCACAACTGCCTGAAAATGCACTCGGTCATGTGGGCCTCCCGGCCGCCGCTCGTGTACTGGAACGCGGCAACCATGCGGTGCATGCAGACGGTGCGACAGCTGCAGGGCCAGGGTATCGGCGTGTTCTTCACGATCGATGCAGGGCCACAGGTAAAGGCCGTTTGTCTTCCCGAACACGTCGGCGACGTCGAGGCTGCGCTGCAGGCCACGGCCGGTGTCGCAGACATCATGACGACCGGGCTGGGTAGCGGGGCTCGACTGGAGCGGACTGCATGACGGTGGTCGCCAGCGCGCCTGGAAAAATCGTGTTGTCCGGCGAGTACGCCGTGCTTTTCGGCGCCCCGGCGATCTGCATGGCTGTCAATCGTCGTGCGTTCGCGAGAGTGTCCGACAGCGGTGACGAGGAATGTCATGTCACCACACCCGGGTTTTCAGGCGATGCGCCGTTTGCCGTTGTTGATGCGGTGTACGGCAGCACTCGTCCCGCGAGCAATATTGAACTCGATACGCGGGCATTCTTCCTCGACGGCCAAAAACTCGGAGCCGGTTCAAGTGCCGCGGTGACGGTGGCGCTGGCTGCGGCGAAGAGCCGTTCCCTCGATGTGTTTGCCCCCGCACGCGATGCACACCGCAGACTGCAGGCGGGCGCCGGCAGCGGCGTCGATGTGGCGGCAGCGGTTCACGGCGGGCTCATTGAATACGAGATGTCATCGCAGGGCGTGAAGCCGCTGCGCTGGCCGCATGGCCTGTGCCTGCGTGTGCTCTGGACCGGGGTCGCTGCGAGCACCGGCGCGAAGCTGCAGAAGCTGGCGGCGCAGTCGGTCCGCCCGTCGCGATCGGCGTTGGGGCTCGCGGCGTCCAGGATGGCAGAAGCGTGGGGCAGCGGCGACGCGAACAGGATACTTGGCGAATTCCTGGCCTACACCGGCGTGCTTCGGCAGTTCAGTGTTGACCATGACCTCGGCATATTCGATGCTGGCCACGATGAACTGACGGACGCCGCGATCGTGAACAACCTCGTCTACAAGCCAGCGGGCGCCGGGGGCGGCGACATCGGCGTGCTGTTCGGCAGTGACGCCGCGGCGCTGGATGCGTTCGTGACGCAGCACGCCCATCTCATGCGCGGCGTGGTGCCCTGTGACCTGGATCCGGATGGCGTGCGGCTGGAATCGACATGACGGACTCGCGTATCTCCGGACTTTACAAGCTGAGCATCCCCGAACGTATTGCCAGGCTCGAGGCGCAGGGCTGGCTGTCGTCGGCCGACGCAGCGCGCCTGCGAGATGGGCGCCATGTGCTGGCAGCGACGGCAGCCGACCATATGATCGAGAACGTGGTCGGCGTCTTCGGCCTGCCATTCGCGATCGCCCCGAATTTCATCGTCAACGATCGGGAGCATGTCGTACCTCTCGTTGTCGAAGAACCGTCGATCGTTGCTGGTCTGAGTAGCGCTGCGGCAATGGCGCGCCCGACCGGAGGCTTCGAGGTCGAGAGCCACAGCCAGTTGCTGGTTGGCCAGGTGCACCTTGTCGGCGTGCAGGACGCCGACAATGCGATTGCCGCAATCGGGGCCGCGAGACCGGAGTTGCTCGATGCAGCCAATGCAGTGCACCCGCGCCTGCTCGCGCGCGGCGGCGGCGTTCGGGACATCGAGATACGTCTTTTCGCACTGCCTGACGGCCGTCCACTCATCGCGGTGCATGTGCTCGTCGACACCTGCGACGCCATGGGTGCCAATCTCGTCAATTCGATTTGCGAGGCCGTGGCGCCCGAGATCGCCGCGCTGTGCGACGGGCAGGTCGCACTGCGAATCCTTTCCAATCTCGCCGATCGCTCAATGTTCACGGCACGCGTGCGGTATGCCTTACCGGCCAATGTGCGCGATGCGATTATTACGGCCAATGACATAGCGATGGTCGACCCGTACCGGGCGGCGACGCATAACAAGGGCATCATGAATGGCATCGACGCGGTCGCAATTGCGACCGGGAATGACTGGCGAGCTATCGAGGCCGGGGCCCATGCGTATGCGGCGGCCACCGGCAGGTACCAGTCGCTGACGCGATGGCATGCCGCCGAGAGCGGGGATCTTGTCGGCGAGATCAAACTGCCGCTGAAGGTCGGCACGGTTGGCGGCACGCTGGCAAACAACCCTGCGGCACGACTGGGGCTGGCGCTTGCCGGCGCCGACAATGCTCGCGAGCTGGCAGAAGTCATGGCAGCGGTTGGTCTCGCGCAGAACTTTGCAGCGCTGCGCGCGCTCGCGACGCACGGTATTCAGGCCGGTCATATGCAACTGCACGCGCGCAGCGTAGCGGCGTCGGCGGGTGCGCCGGAGTCATTGCTGGACACGGTCGTCGAACAACTGGTCGAAAGCGGCGAGATCAAGGACTGGAAGGCGCGCGAGATTCTCGAGTCGCTCCAGCGTGTCGATGCAGACGTGCCGACAGCGTCGGCCGCCGGCAAGGTCATCCTGCTTGGCGAACATGCGGTGGTGTACGGACGTCACGCGTTGGCGCTGCCGATTCCCGGTGCCGTCGACGTGTCGCTCGTCGCCGCAAAGACCCTGTCGCACGCACTACCGGATGCGTTCGTCGCCTGTCTCCTGAACGAGATGGGCGTTGCGGGTGCAAATGTCCGGATCAACGTGCATTCGCGACTGCCTTTCGGTAAGGGGCTCGGGTCATCCGCAGCGATCGCGGTTGCCATCGCGAGGGCCTTCGATGCCTACCTGGGTCTCGGGCTCGATGACCAGCGCGTCAACGAGATTGCGTTTGCCAGTGAAAAGCTCGCGCATGGAACGCCGTCCGGTATCGACAATACACTGTCGACGTATGCGCAACCGATGCTGTTCCGGCGCGACGACGGATTGCAGATCGATGTGCTGGATGTGCCCTCGCTTCCGCCGTTGCTTGTTGCATGGGGGGACGAAACCGGCCGGACGAGTGAGGTGGTCGCCGCAGTGCGTGCGCGACGGGAGAAGGCGAAGGCACACTATGATGCGGTGTTCGATCACATGGACAGGCTGAGCCTTGAGGGCGCCGCTGCCCTGCAGACCGGCGACTGGCACAAACTCGGTGCCGCGATGAACGTCTGCCACGGGCTGCTCAATGCCATCGGCGTTGCAACACCGAACCTCGAGCACATGGTGAGTCTTGCGCGTCAGAGCGGCGCGCTGGGTGCCAAGTTGACGGGTGCGGGCGGCGGCGGATCGATTGTCGCGCTGTGTCCTGAGTCTATTGACGAGGTAGAGGGGGCGTTACGACAGGCCGGCTTTGAAACGCTCGCACTGCACGCGGGAGGGCCATCGTGAACGACCAGCATCGGATCGTCTCCTCGGAAAGCGAGGAACTCATCCTGGTCGACAGGGACGACAACGAGATCGGCTTCGCGGCAAAAGCGGATGCCCACAATGGTGGCGGAATCCTGCACCGTGCTTTTTCCCTGTTCCTCTTCAATGACGCGGGGGAGTTGCTGCTGCAACAGCGTGCGTGGTCGAAGCGCCTGTGGGGCGGTTATTGGTCCAACAGTTGCTGCAGTCATCCACGACGGGGGGAGACGCTGGAGGTCGCAACCTCACGGCGACTTCTGGACGAGCTTAATTTTCAAGCCGAGCTCGAGTATGTCTACCGGTTTTGCTACGCGGCGAAGTTTGGTGACCTGGGCTCGGAAAACGAACTCTGCCACGTATTCCTTGGCCGGGCCAGCGATGAGATTCAGCCGAACGAGAGCGAAATCGCCGGCGTTCGTTACGTCTCCGCCAGCGCGCTTGCCGATGAATTCGAGCAACAGCCGGACCGCTTCACGCCCTGGTTCAAACAGGAGTGGCAGGAGCTAAACCGGAATTACGCGGGGCAGCTGGCCCGCTATTGCACGCCCTAGGCGATGTACTTGTAGTACTCGATGCCGAAATCGGTAAAGTGACGCTCATCCGAACGGCCAACTCGCTCGATGACAAATTCGTTATTCGGCACATAGTCCAGGTCGCTAACGCGTCGACCGTCATGCAGCGCTTTGTACTGTTCAAACGTAAGATCGACTGCGAACTGCATTGCCTCGCCGAAGCGGATCTTGCGCGTGGCTTCCTGCCAGCCTTCGGCCATGAAGAACGGAATGACCTCGGCGGCATCGCCGCTGCCGTAGCCAAGGGTCAGTACTTCCTGTCCTGCTTCAAGTGAATTCTCGTCCAGCGCCTGTTCGAAGCCGGCGGCCATCCACGCAGGCAGTGCCGCTGTGTACAGGTTACCCAGGTCGAGCATCGTGTCGCTGCCGAGTTTCATCTTGTCGAGGATCTCGCGGCGGAAATGACGTGACGCGCGGAACGCGCGCAGTGCGGCCATCGTCAGCGGGTAGGCCTCGTAGCTGAGCTTGTCGGGTTGCGCGAGTCTCGCGACCTCCGGCTTGGATACCATTTCGGCGCGCATCAGCTCAACGTCGATCCCGGCCTCGTAACAGTAGGATGCGAGCTCAGCCTTGTCTTCACCGTTGCCGTGGCCCAGCGCAAACAGGTAGGACACCGCCCAACCCGTTTCGGGCATGCGGCGGTAAGGGCGATGCATGAATACGGACCGCAGGGAGCGCAGGTACTGGCTCGGGTTCAGCCCCCGCTTCTCATACATGTCATTCAGCGCATGCAGCGTCTCGTCGATGTAACAGGTCGTCGAGTACTTGCCGTTGAATACCGGGAAGTCCTGCACCTGGTGAGTCTCCGAACGGTCCTGGCCGCAGAAACGCGCCATCGGCTTGCGGAAATCCATGATGCGATAATCCGAGGCCGAGCCCGAGCCGACCAGGTCGACCACGGCAAGCTGCGGATCCTCCTCGAGCAGCATGGCGACGGCACCGGCGCCCTGCGTGGGCTCGCCGGAGCTGCCCCTCGCATACTCGGCAATATCCGCGCAGACGACGATGGCCTGGCTGCCGGCACCGTCCAGTGCCAGGTGGCGAATCGCGCCCTTCATGCCATACACACCGCCGAGGCAGGCATGTTTGAACTCCGGCACCTCGCAACTGCGCGAAATAGGCGGCCTGCCGCGCGCGATCAGCGCCTCATCCACCATGCCCTTGATAATGATGGCGCCAGCGGAGTTATCGGTACTGGATTCCGTGCCCAGGCCAAGGAACTTGACGCGCGTCGGATCGACGTCGTATTGGTCTATCAGTCGAATGACGGCATTGGCGGCCATCGTGTAGACACTGTGGTTTGGCCCACGGACCCTGAAACTGCGCCCCACAACCTCGCGGATCTTCGGCCACTGGTTATCCGTCCAGTCACACCAGTCTTCCAGCCATACACGGTACGGCGGGATATAGGCGGCCAGGCCGCTGATACCGATGGGTCTTGTTGTGTGGGGTTGGTTCATGTGAATAGTTCGTTATGGCCCGGCGATTTTAGTGTGCCGGGCCTTGGCACTCAACACCTTATTCAACAAGGATCGTTATCGGGTCCGACAGGATTGGCGGCTCATGGGGGATATGCAGGTGGTCGCCCAGCAGCATCTGCAACGAATGCCGGCCCGGTTCCAGCGTGATTTCCGTCTCCGTGCTGCCGTCGCCGAAATGAACGTGCTGGCTGTCCTTGGGAATCGGCAGGCCCAGGTCGGGCAGGCCGGTGTCGATCAGGAGGTGATGGTGTCCGGAATGCGGGGTGTCGTTACCCGCCGCTACGACCTCCATGCCCTCGATGCCGAAGACGACCTTGACAGGATTGCTGACGGTTGCGCCGTCGACGGGACTTATGAAAAACACGCGCGCGCCTGGCACGGACGCGGTGCGTGCCAGGCCGGCTGGCTCGGGGTCAGCAACAGCGACTGCCGCAGGTTCCGGCGTCTCCTTACTGCAGGCGCTCATCAGCAAGAGCAGGAAGCATACGGACAGGATCGACTTTCTCATTTTTGTTGTCTCCTTGGACGTCAAACGGACACGGACAGCAGTGCAAACAGCAGTGCACCGAGCATCGTCATCCCGGCACCGATCATGTAGGTGATCACCAGGATGACGTACTTGGTGAAGGTAAAGAGATGCCCCTGGCCATATACGCGCCGCATGGCTTTGTACAGGTAAACCGGTATATAGAACGATGCGGCTACCACGACCAGGATCGAGATGGCTTCAGGTAGATGCACGAGCGCCACGAATCTGGAAAAAAGTATTTGCAGGGTCAGGATCAGGAAGAAGAAGGAATGAAAGTGTATGAAGAACAGCAGGTGCTCAACGAAATAGCGCCGCGACAGTGGGTACAGGGCTTTCAGTACCAGTGCCATGAACGGCAGCAGCACAAAGAGCGCTACTGGAATGTTGTCCAGTAACGGGTCCAGCAGAATCTTGGGCCCCTCGCGATGGAATCGTTCGCACATGTCGACGAGTCTCTTCGCAGTGACGCGCCTTTTGAACCAGGCGGGCATCTGGTCATAGCGTTCTTGATCCAGCGTACACTTGCCCGATTCCTCGTCGACGTCAAAATTGATGGCACCGCCCTTGCCTGCGTCGTAAATCGTAAATGTCCAATCGCTGTCCGGCTTCGCCTGGTCGGCCTCAGCCTGCGTAATGATGCCTTCTGCGGCGAGTTCGTCGACAACGTCGCGCACCTGCGATTCCGCCTTGTCGATCGCGTCATCGCGGGCTTCGACTTCCTCAGGCGTCGCTTCGGGTTCCGGCTCGAACAACAGGCCGAAATCGTCCTGCGGGTCGAAGAACGCGATGATGAAAAACATGACGCTGAGCACGAGGTACATGCGGAATGGCGGCATGTAGCGCGCGCGCCGACCCTCGAGGTAGTCGAGGGTCAGTTTGCCGGGCCGGGCCAGCAGCGGAATCAGGGTACGCCACAGCCTGGAGTCGAGCTCGAAGAGGTCGCCGAATGCGTCCTGCAAGAGCTCCCAGAGGCTGATCAGGCGACCACGGGCACGCTGACCACAGGAGCCGCAATACTGCCCTCGAAGCTCCGTACCGCAGTTAAGGCAGTTCGGGTGGTCGGGCAACGGCGCGGGCTTCCTGGCCACTGATCAGGCTTTTGCAGCTTTCTTCTTGCCGGCCTTCTTGCGCGCTGTTTTCTTTTTCGCCGCCGGCTTTGTGTCAGGTACCTGGTCGGCCGGCACAGCTCGCCGCAGTTCGTCGGGCGCGAAATCGTCCACGGCGAGGAGGGCGGTCAGTTTCTCATGGTAATCGCGCAGGCTATTAGCCTCTGCCTTGCTGATAACCTGGGCTTTCTCCGCCTCTTCGATTTGCAGACCGAGGTAGTCAGATGCGATCAGGCCTTCCTTCCTGGCCTGGCGCAGGCGCTTCTCAAGCGGTGCGAGCGCTTTCGAGAGTTCCAGCGCTTCCTGCAATTTGCCGAGTGGATTGCCCGGCTCCAGCGCCGTGTAGGCGAACTCGCTGAGTCGCTCACGCGACTCGCCCGGTGTCGTGATGAGCTCGACAACCTTGCGCCCGATCTCATCCGACGGCGCCTTGTAGGTGCGGCCGCGCGGGAAGATGAAGAAGCGCAGAAACCAGGCGACCCAGCGATTCGGGAAATTCAACAGGAAGGCATGCAGCGCTTCCTGTGCCTGGTACATGAGCGTGCGAACAGACCACTCGACCAGCGGCAGGTCCGTTGCGCGGCGGCCCTGGTCCTCGAAATGCTTGAGCACACACGAGGCGAGGTACATCGAGCTCAAGATGTCGCCCAGTCTTGCCGAGAGCAATTCACGCTTCTTGAGTGCGCCGCCGAGTGTCAGCATGGCGAAGTCTGACGCCAGTGCGAATGCGGCCGTGTAGCGATTGATGTTCTGGTAGTAGCGCCGGGTCGGCGTGTTGAGCGGCACGCGGCTGAACTTCGCATGCGTCAACGCCAGGAATATCGAGCGCGCCATGTTGCTGATGGCATAGCCGATATGGCCAAACAGGGCATCGTCGAACTCGATCAGGCCGCGATCGTGATCCTCGTCAGCAGCTGCCTGTAACTCTCGCAGGACGAAGGGATGACAGCGAATGGCTCCCTGGCCGTAGATGATCAGGCTGCGCGTCAGGATATTGGCGCCTTCCACCGTAATCGCAATCGGCGTCGCCATGTACGCCCGGCCCAGGTAGTTGTTCGGGCCCATCATGATGGCCTTGCCGCCATGCACGTCCATGCAGTCGTCCGATATCTTGCGACCCAGTTCCGTGCAGTGGTACTTGAGAATGGCCGACGGCACCGCGGGCTTTTCACCCTGGTCGATCGCCCCTGCCGTCACTGATAAGGCCGAGTTGATGATGTAGGTATGGCCCGCGATCCGGGTCAGTGCCTCGCCGACGCCTTCGAAGTTGGCGATCGACGTATTGAACTGCTTGCGAATGCTGGTATAGGCGCCGGCGGCGTAGCTGGCCGCCTGGCCGCCGCCGCAGGATGCGGCCGGCAGCGAGATGGCGCGACCGACGGAGAGCAGCTCGACGAGCATCCTCCAGCCCTTGCCGGCCATCTCGGGACCGCCAATGATGTAATCGAGTGGCACAAAGACGTCTTTGCCCGAGGTTGGCCCGTTCTGGAAGGCGATCGTCAGTGGGTAGTGGCGCCGGCCGATCTCGACACCCTCGGTATCGGCCGGTATCAGTGCGGCCGTGATGCCGTACTCGTCCCTGTCGCCGATCAGGTGGTCCGGATCGTACAGTTTGAACGCCAGCCCGAGCACCGTCGCGACGGGGGCGAGCGTGATATAGCGCTTGTTCCAGTTGAGCCGGATGCCCGTAATCGTCTCGCCGTTCCATTGCCCCTTGCAGACGACACCGTTGTCGATCAACGCAGCCGCGTCAGAGCCGGCCTGGGGTGACGTCAGGGCGAAACAGGGGATTTCCTTGCCCGAGGCGAGGCCGGGCAGATAGCGTTGTTTCTGCTCGTCCGTGCCGTAGTGCAGCAGGAGCTCGGCCGGGCCCAGCGAATTGGGCACACCGATCGTCGAACCGACGGTTGCGCTGCGCCCACCGATCTTGGCCATGACCATCGCCGTTGCGTAGGCGGAAAACTCGAGACCACCGTACTGTTTCGGAATGATCATCGCGAAGAAGCGGTGTTCGATGATGTAATCCCAGACATCTTTCGGCATATCGGCGAGTTCGTGACAGATCTGCCAGTCGTCGATCATGCGACACAGCTCCTCACACGGACCGTCGATGAACGCTCGTTCCTCTTCCGATAATTTCGGCGGCGGGAACGCCATCAGCTTGTCCCACTCCGGCATGCCGGAAAACAGCTCGCCGTCCCACCACACACTGCCGGCCTCGAGCGCCTCGCGCTCGGTATCCGACATGGACGGCAGCATCTTGCGGTACACCGCCAGCAGGGGTTTCGTAATTTTTTCCCGTCGCACCTCGATGAGATTGGGTACGACCATGACACCGAATGCGGCCCACAGAATGATGAGCCACCACCAGGCGCCGTCACCGAAGACGGTGTAGGCGGCAAGGGCAATGCCTGTCGCAATTGTCGACGTGCGAAGATCCACACGCTGGTATGCGAGGAAAATACCGCCGCCGATAAACAGCAGCGCCCAAAGCAAGCTAACGGTAAAACCGGTCAAGACAAGGTTTCCTTCTAACGGTTCAGGGACAGCAATAGTGCTGAACTACACTCTATAGGAGTTCTGCTATCGCGGCACGTTCCTCCCGCAGCTCAGTTTCTGTCTGATTCATGCGTTCGCGACTAAAGTCGTCAATGTCGAGGCCCTGAACGATCGTATAGTTGCCGCCACTACAACGTACGGGGTAGGAATAGACGATGCCGGGCTCGATGCCGTAGCTGCCGTCGGCCGGTATCGCCATGCTGACCCAGTCCTTCCCGGGCGTGCCGAGGGCCCAGTCGTGCATGTGATCGATGGCTGCCGATGCGGCGGAGGCGGCCGACGACGCGCCACGCGCCTTGATAATCGCCGCACCGCGTTGCTGCACAACCGGAATGAAGTCGTCGACCAGCCATTCCTGTTCCACGAGTTCGCTGGCTTGCTTGCCGTTCACGGTCGCGTGGCTCACGTCGGGATACTGGGTGGCAGAGTGATTGCCCCAGATGGTCATGCGTTGAATGTCGTTGACGTGGCTGCCGGTCTTCGCGGCCAGCTGCGCCATCGCGCGGTTGTGGTCGAGGCGCGTCATGGCCGTGAAATTACGCGGGTTCAGGTCCGGAGCGTTCGCCTGTGCAATCAGCGCATTGGTATTGGCCGGGTTGCCGACGACGAGTACCTTGACATCGCGGCTGGCGTGTTCGTTCATGGCCTTGCCCTGGACCGAGAAGATCGCGGCATTGGCTTCCAGCAGATCCTTGCGCTCCATGCCGGGACCTCTCGGACGTGCACCAACGAGCAACGCGTAGTCGGCATCCTTGAAGGCGACATTCGGGTCGTCGGTGGCGACGATGCCGGCAAGTGTGCCGAAAGCGCAGTCATCGAGTTCCATGACCACGCCCTGCAGGGCCGGCAGCGCGGGCGGAATCTCCAGTAGCTGGAGTACAACGGGTTGATCACTGCCCAGCATCTGGCCTGAGGCGATACGGAAGGCGAGCTGGTAGCCGATCTGACCGGCTGCGCCGGTGATCGTGACACGAACGGGTGTTTGCATTTTAGATTCCTGGCGAGATGTGCAGTAGATTTCGGGGCGAGAATTTTAGCACCGGCGAGCTCGTCAGGCACTGTCGGGAACTACCTGTTTTGCGCTGGCTCCTCGAAGTCAGGGAAGCGGGCCGTCAGCTGTGCAAGCTCCTGCTCGGCTGCTTCGGCCAGTCCCTTGTCCCGCAATTCCTGGATGCAGGCGAACCAGGTGATCGCCTGCGACCGTGCCTCGCGGTTGCAGTGCTCGGTCTGCATCTTCTTCTCAAGCGTCATTGCCGCATCGAGCGCCGCGGCCTGATCCGGTAGCGCGGTGTCCTGCTCCGACCCCGATCGTGCCCTTGCCTGCCGCTCCGCCTCGCGCAGCATGTCCATGTCAGCGGTCTCGAAATCCCCGGATACGGAGGTCGTCTCCGCCGATAGCCCGGCTTCCGCCTTCGCGGCAGGTTCCGGCGCTGTCGCGGGCAAAGCGGCATTGGTTCGCGCCGTTGTGCTTGCGGGCGGTGAAGCAATATCGTCAATCTGCGACATCTCGAGCACGAAGGCGAGGCTCAGGCCGATGGTCGCCGCCCAGGCGACCGGTCGGATCCACGCGCGCGCCAGGCCATACCGCGAGCGCCCCGCACCGGCAGACATCGACAGGATCTTGCGGTCGAGTTCCGGCGGTGCCGTCTCGGTGGCGAGATCCCGATAGGTCGCGGAGACCAGGCTGTCGTCGTGGTTCATTTCTTTCGTCATGTTCGTTCTGCCGGTTCGTCGATCGCGCTGCGCAACTTGTTGACGGCATAGCGGAGCCGACTTTTCGCTGTTTCACGATTGCAGCCTGTGACTGCCGCAATCTGGTCAACGCTGAGACCGCCTTCCTCGTGTAGCAGGAAGGCATCGCGCTGTTCCTCGGGCAATGTCGTTAACGCGATTTCGAGGCGCTCTCTGGCCAGGCTGCGCTCGGTTTCAGCTTCAGGCGACTCGCCCGGGTGACTGTGCAGCTCGGGTTCTAGCTCAGTGTTGGTCGAGTGACGCTTGTTACGGCGTACGTAGTCGATAAAACAGTTGTGGGCGACTCGATAGAGAAACGTCGTGAACTTCGCCGTGGGGCGGTAGGATTCCCGCGCCTTGATGATCTTGCCCCACACCTCCTGGAAAATGTCGTCGGCGCAATCGCGGTGGCCGCTGAGGCGGAGCAGGTAACGGTAGATCGCATCGTTATGGCGTCGATACAGGATCTCGAAGGCCTGCACGTCGCCGTCCCTGTACCGCAGCATCAGGGCACTGTCTTCCGGTGTGTGCGTCATGGCCCGAGCATAGGCGAGCGACGGCTTCCTGCAAAGCGCGCTGGGCTGTGAACTCGCCTGCACGGCGAGGGATGGAGCGTCTGCGATCATGGGCGGTCCCGTCGTCATTTCCTTACTAACGGGGTCTGCCCGGAGGGTGGGTTAAAAAGGTGAACAAAAGGCTTGCAAAGCGGATTCCTAGTGTTATAGTTGACTATAACACCAATTCACCTACCCCCGAACAGGGCGCCCGGACAGGCCGGGAGAGAAGATATGAGCAAACTGTCACCCTATGTTAATGAAATTGTTAGTTTTGTCGTGATGTTTCTGATGCTGGTCGCGCTCGTCGCGGGCCAGACGAACAGCCGGGCCTACCAGCTGGCAGCCCTGGATGCGGCACACGATGAAGTGCTGAAGAGCCCTCATTTCCGTCTCGAAGACGAGTAAAGTAGCGACGGAACGTTGCGCCGGCCCCTGATTGGCCGGCGCCTTTTTAAGCGCCGCGGCGCGAGACACGAGCAGGAACCCGAGAAGTAATGGATCCGAAATGGAATGAAGACCAACCCATCTATCGCCAGCTGCGGGATCGCGTCGTTGCGATGATCCTGGAGGGCGTGCTGGGCGACGGCGACGCGCTGCCATCGGTCAGGAACGTTGCGGCCGAGTACCGTCTCAATCCCCTGACCGTGCTCAAGGGGTACCAGGAGCTTGTCGACGAAGGCCTGGTTGAGAAGAAGCGTGGCCGCGGCATGTTCGTCAACGAAGGCGCGCGCAGGGAACTCCTCAAGGCAGAACGCGGGCGCTTTCTCGATAAGGAATGGCCAAAAATCCTGGCGACCATCGAGCGCCTCGGGCTCGAGGTGAGTGACCTTCCGCAACAAGATACCAATAAAGATGCAGGAGTGGACAATGACTAGCCTGGTCAGTGCCCGTGGCGTTTCAAAGCGTTTTGGCGCGGTTCGCGCCGTCGACAATGTCAGTTTTGACATCGAGAAGGGCAAAATTCTCGGACTGATCGGACCGAACGGTGCCGGCAAGACGACGTTGCTCAAAGCTGTGCTGGGTCTCACCGACTGCGAAGGCGACCTGTCCGTTCTCGGTTTCAACCCGTTCCGGCAGCGTAAGCAGCTCATGCAGAACATTTGCTTCATCGCGGACGTTGCCGTGTTACCACGCTGGATCAAAGTCACGCAGCTACTCGACTACGTCGAGGCCATTCACCCCAACTTCTCGCGCAAGCGCGCTGAAGAACTCCTCCGGCACACGAAGATCATGTCCACGTCCAGGGTCAAGGAGCTGTCGAAGGGCATGGTGACCCAGCTACACCTGTCCATCATCATGGCCATCGACGCCAAGCTGCTGGTCCTGGACGAACCGACGCTGGGTCTCGACATCCTGTTTCGCAAGGAGTTTTACTCCAACCTGCTTAACGATTATTTCGATGAGGAAAGAACCATCCTGATTACGACGCACCAGGTTGAGGAGATCGAGAACCTGCTGACGGACATCATGTTTATCAACGACGGCAAGATCCTGCTCGATTCGTCAATGGACAGCCTGAGCGATACCTACGTCGAACTCATGGCCTCGGGCGACGCGGCAAAGAAAGCACGTGGACTGCGGCCGATTGCGGAGCACGAAATGTTTGGTAAATCGGTCATGCTCTTCGAGGGCGTCAGCCGAGAACACCTGGAAGGGCTCGGTGAACTCCGCATTCCGTCGGTCGCGGATCTGTTCGTTGCGAAAATCAAGGAGGCGCGCAAATGATTGGTCACCAGTTTGCCTTGATCAAACGCGAGCTCTGGGAGCATCGCTCTATCTACGTCACACCGGCCGCAATAGCCGTTATCGTGACGCTGGGTGTTCTGGCCATGCTGGTGCTGGCCTCCGGTTTCGCGAAGGAACTGGATCTGGCCATCTTCGGTGCGCAAAACATTGCCGGTGACGTGGAGCGCCGCGCCGTGCTGACCGGGTTTTTCGTCGGTACCTCCTGGGTTTTCCTTGTCGCGCTGATGTTCCTGACCGTGTTCTACAGCCTCGATTCGCTGTATGCGGAACGCAAGGACAAGAGCATCCTGTTCTGGCGGTCCATGCCCGCGACGGATGCGGAGACGGTGATCTCGAAGCTCATAACGGCCGCGATCGTAATTCCGGCAATCACCGCTGTCGGCATCTGGCTCACGCATCTCGTCAACCTGATCGTCACGAGTATCTGGGTGTCGGGAAAAGGCGGTGACGCCGGTCTGCTGATCTGGGGTTCAATTTCGATTCTCGACAACTGGCTCGCGGCGCTCATCGTCGTCATCGCATCGGGACTGTGGATGTCGCCTTTCATCGCCTGGTTCCTGTTCGTCTCGACCTGGGCCAAGCGCATGCCGATTCTGATGGCCTTCATGCCACCGATCGTGCTTGGCCTGCTCGAGTGGATTGTCTTTCGGACTCAGTACTTCCTGACAACGGTTGGGGAGCGAGGAGACATGACGCCGCTTTTCCACAGCATGAGCCTCGAGCGGTTCTTCGAGGAAGAGCAGTGGCGCGATGGCGTCGGAAACATCAGCCTCCTCGAGCATATGGATCTCGTCGGATTTGTGACTGATCCCGGTTTCTGGAGCGGCTTGCTGGTTTGTGCCCTGCTGACGACCGCCGCCATCTACGTACGTCGCTACCGCGACGAGAGTTGATCACGGGGTCCCGGGTCGGCTGCTGACATTCAGTTTTCGCAGCCGGCCCCGGAACTGGTGGTAGCTGAGCCCCAGCAGGTCCGCCGCCAGGCGCTGGTTGTAACGCGCCTTCTCGAGCGCCGCCTCAAGCAGATCCACCTCGGTATCGATCAGGCGTTGTTTCAGGTCAGCCGGCAACAACGGCGCTTTGCGACGTGGAATTACCGCTCGTTCCCTGGCGGGTGTCTCGGCGATCTTGAAGGGTGAGTCAAACGGATCCAGCGCAATGTCGGCAATCGGTTTCTCGGGGTCGGTGGAACGATACACCGACCTCTCAATGGCGAATTTCAATTCCCGGACATTGCCGGGCCACTTGTTGCGGAGCATCGCAGACGTTGCCCTGGCGCTGAAGCCCGGGAAGAAGCGCCATTTCAGCTCGCTGGCCATATTGATCGCAAACGCATTGGCCAGTGGCAGGATATCCTCCGTGCGCTCTCGCAGCGGCGGCAGTGTAATGACATCGAATGCGAGGCGATCGAGCAGATCCTTGCGGAACCGGCCCTCGGCCGCCAGGGACTGAAGATCCGCGTTTGTCGAACCCACAATCCTGACGTCGACGCGCAGCGTCTCGTTGCCGCCGACTCGCTGAATCTCACCGTACTCGATCGTGCGCAGGATCTTTTCCTGCATGCGCAGCGAGATCGTCGCGAGTTCATCGAGAATAAGCGTGCCACCGTCTGCCCGTTCGAAATGGCCGATATGTGTCTTTGCCGCTCCGGTAAACGCGCCGGCCTCGTGGCCGAACAATTCCGACTCCAATATCGACTCGGTCAATGCGGCGCAGTTGACCTTGACGACATGCTGCTCCCAGCGGTTGGACAGGAAATGCAGGCGAGAGGCGACCAGCTCCTTGCCGGTGCCGCGTTCGCCGACCACGAGGACCGGCTTCGAGAGCGGCGCGGCCCGGGAGACGTCTTCCAGCATCTCGAGAAACGCCGGGGCTTCACCGATGATCGGTTGGGATTCGGGAGAAACAGCCATTGGCTGATTAGGCCACAAGTTAGCCAAAAACACTAATAATTGGTAGAAAAGACCACTCTCGGGGCGCGGCAGGGCATCGGCCGCACATCAGATTTAGGAGAAAAAACAATAAGTTACAATATCTCGATCCGGTTGGCACGAATGCTGCAGTATACCTAGCAGGTTTCATGCGAAGAGAGGAAACATCATGGGTATTTTCACGAGATTCAGTGACATCGTGAATTCGAACATCAACGCGATTCTCGATAAGGCCGAGGATCCCGAGAAGATTGTCCGCCTGATGATTCAGGAAATGGAAGATACGCTCGTCGAGGTCCGTTCGGCCGCGGCCCGTTCAATCGCTGACAAGAAGGACCTGAATCGCAAGATCGAGTCGCTCGAGCGCGAACGGAAAGACTGGGACGACAAGGCTGAACTCGCCATGCGCAAGGGTCGGGAAGACCTGGCCAAGGCCGCGCTGGTTGAGAAGTCTCGCGTCGCGGCGGCGGTTGACCTGTTGAAAGAGGACTACGTCGCCGTCGACGAGGGCCTGGGCAAGCTCAACGAGGACATCGCGCGCCTCGAGAGCAAGCTCGAAGATGCCAAGGCGAGGCAAAAGGCATTGCTGGCTCGCCACAAGACCGCGAGTAGCCGCCTGGCGGCGCGCAAGAAAATCCATGACTACAAGATCGATGATGCCATGGTGCGCTTCGAAGCCTATACGCGACGCATAGACGACGTGGAAGGCCGGGTTGAGGCCTACGACCTTGGGTTGCCAAAGGACCTGAACCACGAGTTCGCGAGCCTGGAAGCCGAAGAGTCGGTGAACAAGGAGCTCAACGCGTTGAAAGCGCGCGTCGCGGCCGAGCGTACGGCGGACGTTGAGTAAGGGCAGGGCTTCCGCCAGGAGAAGACACAGAGTTACGGAGGAAAGAATGAGTCGAGACACGTGGAATATTGACTACGGCCCTTTGCGAGGCTTTTACCGTGATCGTGAGAACGGCTGGATATTCGGCGTCTGTGCGGGCGTAGCGGACCGGTTCAATTTCAAGCTCGGGACGGTTCGGGTGATAGCGGTTATTAGCCTGCTGTTGTTCTTCTGGCTGACGGCGGCCGTTTACATTGGTCTGACGCTGTTGATCAGGGAAAAACCGCTGGTCTATTCCGGGCGTCGGAGCGAGTATGAATTCTGGAGGCGCGTATGAGTACCTACGCCGGAACGACAGAGCGCCGGCTCTACCGCGACAAGGACAAGGCGGTCCTCGGTGGTGTCTGTGCAGGTCTCGCCGAGTATCTCGGATTCAATCTGAAGGTAACCCGCTTTCTCGCGGTTATCGCGTTTCTGTGCGCGATGCCGTTCGCAGTCGTTGGCTACCTGGCAGCAGTGTTCCTGATCCCCTCATCGTCTTCCAGGATGCAGGCCGGGAGGGACTACGAGGAGCTGCGCAAGGAGAAACTGCGAGAGGAAATCAGGACTGCGAAGCCAGACGTCGACGAGGTGCAGAGGCGCTACAAGTCGATGGACGAACGCCTTGCGAAAATAGAAAAATACGTAACATCGTCACGGTACGAGCTGGACGAGAAACTCCGCAAGCTATAAGTAACCGCATAGGGACTTGTCAATGAACACACTGTTTTACGTCGTTTGCATTGTTGCCATCGTTTTCACAGCGGATACCATCCAGAAATATCTGAAAGTGAAAGACCGGAAAAAAGAAGAAGATCCGGAGCTCGAGGAAACGCTGGCGCAGATTGAGCGCCTCGAAGAACGTATTCGCGTTCTGGAGCGAATCGTTACCGAGAACAAGTTTGACCTCGGTCGAGAGATCGACAAGCTAAAATAACCGGCTTGACTGGGATGCCGCCGATTCTGGCCAAAAAAAAGCCCGTCCTGAAGACGGGCTTTTCTGTTTGCCGGCAGGTCTACCGATCACGATCCTTGTAGGCGCGCACCTGCATGTTGAACTCTTCGGCGACGAGGTTCATTTCCTCGACAGCCGCGTTGTATTTCTTGTTGAACAATTCTTCTCGCTGGCGTTTTGCGTCCGCCTCGACATCGCCCATGCTCAATACCGCCTGAGCTTCGTCAGCTTCGATGCAGGAGAGGTACTCTTCCATCGACGCCATGTAGGCTTTTACGCTCTTCTGCCCGGCGATCATGTCTTCCTTGGTGGCGGTTGCGCCATCAGGCACATCAATGCGTTGCGGGTAGTCACAGGCAAGTGCGCCTTGCGCGGCGAAGAACATGGCTACGGCTACGGCCGTTCTGGTCAGTTTGTTCATGCGTCCTACTTTATCGAGCCTGCAGCAACAGCGCATTGCCGCAGGGCGGGTGGTTTTGGATCGGTCATTTAAGCATGTTGCCGGGTTTGAGTGAAGTCAGCCAAAAGCGTCTTTTAAATCAATTGGTTGTGGACTATTCGGGCCATTATTCCGTACCTGGTCTGAACCAGGAATGAACAGCGGGATCAGCCGAACAGCGCGCGGTGTGTATCCGTGCCCTCGGCCTGGGCGAGCAGCAGTTCCAGGTAGTTGTCGGCGCTCATGGGATCGCCGAACAAGAGGCCTTGCACGTACGAGCATCCCAGTTTCTGCAGGAATGCCAGTTGGCTCTCATCCTCGACGCCCTCGGCCACGACATCCATATTCAGATTGCGGCCCATCTGGATAATCGTATCGACGATTGTCGCGTCGTCTGGATTGGTGGCGATATTGCGCACAAAAGACCTGTCGATTTTGAGCGTACTGATCGGAAACTGCTGAAGTGCGCTCAGTGACGAATAGCCCGTTCCGAAATCATCAATCGCGAGGTGCAGGCCAAGGCCGTAGAGCTGGTCGAGCAGACGGATCGTGCGCTCCGGGTTTTCCATGAGCGTCGTCTCGGTAATCTCGAGTTCGAGTGACGTAGGCGATATTTCGTGACTTCGCAGGATCGATCCAATGCGATTGATGAAATTCAGTTGCCGCAGTTGTTTCAGCGAAAGATTTACCGAAACGCGGCCAGGTGATCCCACGCTGCGCTGCCAGATGCGGAAGTCCTCGCAGACTTTGTCCAGAACCCATTCGCCGATTTCAATAATGAGACTGGTTTCTTCCGCAATCGGGATGAAGTCGGACGGTAGAATGAGCCCACGCTCGGGAAGCTCCCAGCGAACCAACGCTTCGGCTCCGAAGATCTCCCCGGTTACCAGGTTGTACTTGGGCTGGTAGTGAACCAGCAACTCATCACGTTCGAACGCACGTTTGAGCTTGCTCTTGGTAATCAGCCGCTCGACGGACGCCTCGTTCATTTCGGGCTCGTAGAATGCGAATACGTTGCCCCCCGACTTCTTCGCGCTGTAGAGGGCAGCATCCGCGTTGCGAATCAGGTCGATGACGTTCGGCGCATCCTTGGGGTAATAGGCGATGCCCATGCTGGCGGTCATGAAAACCTCGTGGCCCTGCACGTAGAACGGGTCGGCGAGCCTGTTCAGGAGTTTCTGCGCCAATGCGGAGGTTTCCTTCTGGCCGGCTTTGTCAGGCGACAGTCCGTTGACGATCACGGCGAACTCGTCGCCCGCCAGCCTGCCGATAATCGAGAGGGGCGGCAGGGCTGACGACAGCCGCTCGGCAACGGTTTCCAGGGTTGTGTCTCCGGCAAGGTGACCGAACGTGTCGTTGATTTCCTTGAAATAGTCTATGTCGATATAGAACAGGCAGAGTGGCTTGCCGGCGCGGCGAGCCCTGGCAATACCGCGCTGCAGCAAGTGTTGAAACTGCATGCGGTTGGGAATCTTGGTCAGCGCATCGATGCGCGCCAGGTAACGTATTCGCTTCTCGGCACGGCGGCGCTCCGTGATGTTCTGTGCCGCGTAGATCCGGCTGCTTGTTCCGCCATCTCCCTGGATAACCGAACATGTGTAAGACACCGGAATGGATTCGCCGAACTTACTCTCGAACATCGCCTCGTGCGGAAGTCCCGACGGTGCGTCGTCCGCCAGCGAACGGCTCTTCTTCGAGTTGATCACGAAGTCGATCGAAGTGCCCTTGAGCTCAGCTTCTTCGTAACCGAGCAGGTGCGTTGTCGCCGTGTTGATGCGTTGAATCCGGCCATCGTCCGTTGTGACGATGATGGCTTCGTTCATCCCGGCCAGGATGCTGTCTACGTAGTCACGCGAATGCGTGGTCGTGAGCAGCTTGGCACGCATGTCGTTGAAGACGGCCGCGAGTGCGCCGAGCTCGTCGGTGCGGGTCTCGGGCAGCGGCTCGCCGAAATCGGCGTCCCGAAAGCGCTCAGCCTGCGCCTTGAGCTGGCGGATGCGTCTTGTATGGCCGCGATCAAGCAGCCAGACAACGGCACCGCAAAGCAGCAGGACAGCGAGCGTGCCACCACCGATCCAGAGGTAACTGACGCGGCGGCTTTCGTCTTCCTTGGTGCGCAGTTCTTCGCTGAAACTGGCGAGATCGGCGTGCAGGGAGTCGAGTTCGAACGATCCGGTGATGCGCCCGACTTCCAGTTCGTTCCGGACGATCGGCGATGATTGCAACAGGAAGTCGTCGAGCCATTGGGTCTGCTCAATGCTATCTACCGGCGGGAAGTTGCCGCTGGACAGTGTCCTGCCGCCGGCCAGCGCAATTTGTACACCGGCGAGTTTCGGGTTTGCGGCGAGCGCACGATTGAGCGTAATGGCAACCGCGCCGTCATCCGCTTCGACCACATCGGCGGGCAGCATGTCGGAAATCGCGCGCAACTCCGCTTGGGTACGACGTTCAAAGCTGGCCTCGAGCTGGGCGCGGTGCTCCTCGTAGCTCGTCGACATGATCTGCCCGGCCATCCAGCGATACTGGCCATAGAACATGGACAGCAATATCGCGGCGACCACTGCGCCAAGCACGGTCACATAAAGAAGCGTTCGCGGAATCCTGTTGCCGATCATGTCATGGTTATTATTCGGCCAAAAATTTCAGGCCAAGTGTATCACTCCGACACGAGCGGATACCTTATGTTTCCAAAGTGGACCAGTAATCCGGGCCGGATGGCCCTGGTGTGGCAACGGGTATGGATCAGGCGTCGTCTTTGTCGCGTTTTTCGACGAATTCCAGTGGCTTGGGTTGTACCGTGGTTTTCATCACACCCTCGACCACAGCGCCCTCGGCAACGGCGATCGCTTCGCCTGTAACCGTCCCCGTGATTTTCGCTGAGTCGGCAATTTCTACCTTGCCGGAGGCAACGATGTCGCCTTCGACGTGTCCTGAAATCACAACATTGTCGGCCTTGATTGTGCCGGCCCAGAAGCCGTCACGAGCAAGAATGACGTTGCCGTCGATATCGCAGTCGCCGTCGATTTCGCCGCTGACCTGGTAATCGCCGCTGCCGGAAATTACACCGGTGATCTTGCAGCCCTGATTGATCAGTGTCGGGGCACCTGAGGTGCGGTCGCGCAAGCGCCTGCGCTTGGATTCATTCATGCCTTGTCGGCTCCGGATACGTTGTAAGGGATCGCAAGAGCGCATAGTACCTGCTGAGGCGCGTCCTGTTAATATAGCGGGACTGCGTGTGCGTTCCATTCACACGGGCAAATTCCGAAGGAATCGATTTGAAGCAGGGGTTTGAACAGCGCCTTGAAGCGCTTACTGCTACCGGCAGCGACGTGCTTAGTGGTGGACTAAAGGGTGTTGAAAAAGAATCTCTGCGCACCAGTCCTGACGGGTTCCTGGCGCAAACCCCGCACCCGAAGGAACTCGGTTCTGCGCTGACGAACCGCTATATCACCACGGACTTCTCGGAGGCGCTGCTCGAATTCGTGACGCCCGCCTTTCCGACGACCTGGGAAGCGCTGCGGTGTATCTGCGACCTTCACCAGTTCACGTATGCGCATCTTGGTGACGAAATGCTGTGGACCGCCAGCATGCCGTGTCGTATTCCCGGCAATCGTGAGATACCGCTCGCCAGGTACGGCGATTCCAACGTCGGCCGCATGAAGACGATCTACCGTCGTGGCCTCGGTCATCGATACGGCCGCCAGATGCAGGTTATTGCCGGAGTGCACTTCAACTATTCGCTGCCAAAGGTCTTTTGGCCAGCGTACCGTGAGGTGATGGCAGACGATTGCGATGACAAAACGTTCCGTTCCGACCAATACCTCGGGATGATCCGAAATTTCCGTCGCATGGGGTGGATCGTTCTTTACCTGTTTGGCGCTTCGCCGGCGGTCTGCAAGTCATTTGCCGGTGCCGCGGCCAGGCTGCCGTCGCTCAATGCGGACACCTGGTTTGAACCCTATGCGACGTCCTTGCGCATGAGTGACCTGGGATACAGCAACCAGAACCAGTCGCGCATCGATATTTCGCTGAACAGCCTCGACGAATACGTTCGCGACCTGAGCAACGCGATCTGTACGCCGGAGCCCTCCTACGAAAAAATCGGGGTGAAAGTCGGCGGCCAGTATCAGCAGCTCAACACCAACCTGCTGCAAATCGAAAACGAATACTACTCGTCGGTTCGTCCGAAACGCGTCGCCCGCTCAGGTGAGCAGCCGACCGCCGCCCTGCGTCGAGACGGCATCGAGTACGTTGAGATCCGTTCCCTGGACATCAACATGTTCGACCCGTCGGGCATCAACCAGAATACGATGCGCTTCATAGAGGCGTTCCTGATTTATTGCCTGCTTGAAGACAGCCCGAAGCTCGATAGTGTCGAGTTGGACGAGATTCGCCACAATCATTCCGGTGTCGCAAAGCGCGGGCGTGATCCGGAACTTCGCCTGCAGGAAAACGGCGAGGCAGTAACGTTGCAGTCGTGGGCCACACGGATCCTGGGAAATGTATCATCCGTCGCCAAATTGATTGACCAGCACCAGGGTGACGACAGCTACTCGGCGGCGGTCAGCAGTCTGCAGGAGTTTGTCGATCACCCGGATGCGACGTTGTCCGCGCGAATCGTTGCGGAACTCGAGCAGAGCGGCAGCAGCTATTTCGAGTTCGCCCTTGGCATGGCGAAGTGTCACCGGGACTACTTCTCTTCAATAGCGCCCCTGCGTGAGGCGCAGGCGCAGATTCTCGCTCAGGAGGCCGCGGAATCACATGTGCGCCAGGCCGCCATCGAGGCAGCGGACGACATCAGTCTCGACGAGTATCTGCAGCGCTATTTCACCGCGTGTTAGTGAAACGAGCCGGATCGACAGGGCCGGGTTCGCGCTTGTCCCGCCAAATCGTGTGCGTTCCGTCACAAAAAGAGGCTGTCGAGTAGGCCGCTGGCGCCAACTTAACTAAACTTCCTGCGTGTGCCTGATTTGGCAGGCGACCAGAGCGTGGTGTGTTTGTTTTGTTGAAGACCTTTTTCATTGGTGTCGTACTGGGGCTGGTAGCCGCTGCCGGCGTCTTGTATGCGGTTCCGGCCGTCGACCAGAAGCGTGAAACCTCTATCGTCACCGTGGCGCCGAACGGCGGCAATACAGAGGTGTTTCACAGCAGGATACCCATGGACCAGATCGTCCAGGGTGATCCGCGGCAGGCCGGCAGTATCCCACCGGGGTTGGCATGGCCCAGCGATGAGGTCCTGGCAAACGTCCGTGCGGAACTGTTCAAGATCCGTAACGCCCAGGGCGTGATCGTCGGCGTTGCGGCACGTACGGCAGCGACGGCCGATGGCACAGATGTCATCGATTGGGTACTGCATCTGCCGGCCCGTGGGTCAATGTTCGTCAATATGGACGTCACGCCGCGCGAAGGGGGGTTTCGTATCGGCCAGATCAGGTCGGGTTCGCGCGAATTCGGTCTT
Source organism: uncultured Gammaproteobacteria bacterium (assembly GCA_963698895.1). GTDB lineage: Bacteria > Pseudomonadota > Gammaproteobacteria > Steroidobacterales > Woeseiaceae > UBA1847. Next base: position 213,266 of record CAVOSO010000010.1, read on the forward strand.
CTGCACGGTTTCATGACAGAGCGCTGGGTCGAGACCGCCTCGGATGACGAAGACGCGCCGACCGGTCGCATCGAGTTGTCAGCAACCTACGTGGGTACACTCGAGCCCCTGGATACCGGGGAGGCAATCGAATGAAGCACCTCGTCTCTCTCGTGCTTGGGCTGATCGTCGGGGTGATCCTGTTCGCGGCAGGGCTTCTTTACAACCCGTTCAATGCCGACAGGGGGTTGTCGCCACTGTCAGTGACCAATGCCGAGGTTATTGCTCTCAATTTTGCCAACGTGCCGGCGGAGAGCATTGCGTATACCAACAATGGTGAAACGCTACATCAACCCTACCCGGAGAAAGTCGTCCAGCTCTGGGAGGCTCCGGTTCGCATGACGAGTGCAATGGCGACCGTCATGCGCGATGCCCGGAACCGGGTTGCCGGTATCGGCGTGAAATTCTCGTCAAGATCCGAGAGCACCAGGCTATGGAACGGCGAGGCCATCGTCGACAGCGTCTGGTACGTTTACCTGCCGGAGTACGGTAGCCTGTTCATTGAACAAACGGAGAATTACTTTCCGTTTATTCGGGAAGTGGCCTTCCCGGCATGGCGCAGTTCGGCGAATAGCTGGCGAGGGAACTGGCTGGGTGACTTGACCGTCGGGCCAGGGGCACTCGGTACTGCGGCCGTTACCGGCGGTTCAGGGCGGCTTGAAGGCCTCAGTATGGCGGCTGTCGAGTCGATGACTGTCAAGGCCTTCTCGGCGGAGACCGGACTGGTCGCGGCAGAAGGCAGATTGATCATCGAGATGCCCTATGACCAGGACCCTGCCAGCGACGCGGTTACTCCCTGACGTCAGGCCCGCATGTCCTTGAGCGGGACGTCGGTATCGGCGAGCTCATCAAGGCTTAACTCCGCCCGGTCGGCGATCAATGGTTTCGACTGCACGAAGTCGCGCGGCGCGTTGATCGCGTTCACTGCAATCAGGCGACCGCTCTTCAGGTACAGGCAGGAAAACGAGCGATCGGCCGGGTTGCCACGAACCACAACGTCATCGTAGCCCTCTGAAAGTCCGGCAATCTGGAGCTTGAGATCGTACTGGTCCGACCAGAACCAGGGCACATCTGAGTAGGAGACGTCCTCGCCGCACAGATTCGCCGCGGCGGTCTTTGCCTGCTCGAGCGCATTGTGTACCGACTCGAGTCGCAACCGTCTGCCGTATATCGGGTTGGGGTGCAGTGTACAGTCGCCGACCGCGAAAATGTCGGGGTCAGAGGTCCTGCAGTGATCGTCTACGACGATGCCGTCCTCGACGTCCAGCCCGGCTGCCGAGGCGAGCTCCGTGTTGGGCAGGATTCCTACTCCGATCACGACGAGATCGGCAGGCAGTTCCTCTCCCTCGGCGGTCGTTACAGCCTTGACCCGCTTCTTGCCCTTCAGTGCGGCGACACTTGCCGACAGGCGGAACCTGACGCCCTGGTTCGTGTGTTCAATCTGGTAGAAGTCCGAGATCTCCGGTGACACGACGCGGCTCATGACGCGGTCCGCCATTTCGATGACCGTGACTTCCAGTCCCGCCTGGCGGGCGACGGCCGCAACCTCGAGTCCGATGTATCCGGCGCCAATAACGATAAGCCGTCGGCCCGGCTCCAGTTCGTCCCGAATGCCTTCTACGTCGGCAATGCTGCGCAGGTAGTGCACGCCCTTCAGTTTCGTTCCGGCGACGGCAAGCTTGCGAACCCGGGAGCCGAGGGCGAGCACCAGCCTGTCATAGGCGATGTTATCGCCTCCCTCGATGTGCAGGCATTTGTTGTCGCGGTCAATTGCAGTAATGGACGTTTCCAGATGCAGCTCAACCTCGCCTTCTTCATAGAAACTCACAGGCTTTACGTACAATCGCTCCGCCGGCATTTCTCCGGCCAGGAATTTCTTCGAAAGTGGCGGGCGCTGGTACGGCAGGTAGGGTTCATCTCCTACGAGTACGATCTGCCCTGCGAACTCGTGCTGGCGCAGACTGGCAACAACCTGACCGGCAGCATGGCCGGCGCCGGCGATAACGACTCTCTCACGCACTTGACTCTCCCTAGACCGGTACCAGCGGCCACAAGACAGGTAGCAGCACCATGACGGTAATGAAGACCACGATCGTCAACGGCACACCGACTTTCAGATAATCCACAAAGCGATAGCCGCCGGGACCCATGACCAGGATGTTGGCGGGGTGCGAGATCGGGCTCGTGAAACTGGCAGATGCGGCCATTGCGACCGCCATCATGGCGGTTTCCGGGGCGACGTTCAGGTCGCTCATTGCGGACAGGACGATCGGTGACATCAGGACCACGAGGGCTGCCGTAGGGATGATCATCGTCGCCATTGCCGTCAGGATGTAGAGGCCCATGATGACCGGCCACGGGCCCGCATCGCCGAGCAGGCCCATAACCTGGTTGGCGAGGTATTCCGCGGCACCGGTATCCTGCATCGCGATACCCAGCGGCAGCATTCCGGCGATGAGGAAGATCGCACGCCAATCGATAGCACGATAAGCCTGCTCCATATTGAGGCAGCCGGTCAGAACCATGATCGTGCCACCGATGACGGCCGCGACGGAAATCGGCGCATAGCCCGCCATCACGGAAAGCACAACGGCAAGCATGATGGCTGCGGCTAAAGGTGCCCGACGCGTGTCGGGTGGTTCTTGTCCGAGCGGCGTCAGGATCAGGAAGTCTGAGTCCGTGGACAACAGCTGCAGACGGTCGCGCGGGCCGAGCAGGAGGAGTGCGTCGCCCACTTGCAGGCGTTCGTCAGCCAGCTCGGAACCGACTGTTTCGCCTTCGCGCCATATGCCTGCAAGCTCAATGCCGTAACGTTCGCGGAAGTTGAGTTCGCCGACTGTCCGACCCGCGAGCGACGAGCGGGGATCCAGCGTGGCATCCATGAGCGTGAGCCGTTCGGACTCGAACGGTGTGACATTCGCCGGAACCTTCGTATCAATCTCGAGTTCCTGCAGGCCTCGCAAGACATCGAGATCACCGGGCTGTCCCTCGATCAACAGCAGGTCGCCACCCAGCAGGACTTCATCACCGCGCGGCATGACCTTGAGCTCACCTTCGCGAAAGATGGCAATCACGCGGAAGTCGAACACTTCGGCCAGGCGGCTCTTTTCCAGCGTTTCCTCCACGAGGCCGCTGTGCTTGGGAAGACGCACGACGAACATACGTTCGTCAGCCTGGTATTCGGCGAGTTTTTCATCAGTGAAGATCTCGACCGACGAGAAATCCGAGAATTTCTCGAGTTGCGCAATAGCCTCGACTTCTCCCTGTACAAGCACCTCGTCACCTGCCTTGATCGGCACATAGGCGAGATTCGTCAGCCGATACGAGCCTCGGCGCATGATGCCAACGACGGAAACGTCGAATCGTGTGCGAAAGGCGGCATGGCGTACGAGTTCAGAGACCACGGGAGAACGGTCGGCGATCGTGACGGAGGCGTACATGACCTTGGAGGCAACCATCGACTTGAGTACCGGTGCCTCACGTTCGATGACGAGGTCGGACCAGCGTCGCAATTCCCGGAACTGGTCGACGCGGCCCTGTACGAGCAAGCCATCGCCCGCCCGCAGCACCGTTTGCCGGCCCGGCAAGGTCTCGCTGCGTCCGGCGCGAAACAGCGAGAGGATGATCAGTCCCGTCGATGCGCCGATACGACTCTCGGCAAGTGTCTTGCCGACGAGAATCGAATCGGTCGGGACCCGTAGCATGAAAGTGCGTTCCTGTAGCTTGTAGCGCGAGCGCAGGCTGCGCTGGCTGACATGTTTATCGCGCGCTGCTTTCTGTCTCGGCAGCAGGAAGCGGCCCCCGAGTGCGACGAAAAGCACGCCAACGACCATGACGATGCCGCCAAGCGGCGTGAAATCGAACAGCGCAAACGGTTGATACCCATTCAGGACCAGGGATTCACTGATCAGCAGGTTAGGCGGCGTGCCGATCAAGGTCATGAGGCCGCCGAGCAATGTGGAGTACGCCAGCGGCATCAGGAGCTTTGATGCAGCGATACGTGTGCGGCGAGCGACCTCGACCACGACAGGCAGCATCAGCGCAGCGACACCGATGTTGTTCATAAACGCAGACAGAACGGCGCCGGTAATCATGATGACGACGATCAATGTGAATTCCCGGCGACCGCCTATGCGCATGACCTGCCGCCCGATGATGTCCGCAATGCCGGTGCGGGTCAGGCCCTCACTGAGGATAAACATTGCCCAGACGGTAATGACCGCGCTGTTGCTGAAGCCGGAAAACGCCTGGTCGGAATCGACGAGTCCCGTGACGGCGAGAGCGCCCAGCACGAGCAGTGCCACGACATCCATGCGAATGACTTCGCTGATAAACAGGACCAGAGAAATTGCCAGGATGCCCAGTACCAGTGCGATGTCGAAGGTCATTCGGTGATTCTTTGGGTAGGCGACTGCGTCGTTGTTGAGGTTCAACCCGTTTATACACGACCTTCGATGCAAAAGCGTCTGGTGCGCCGCAACCACGTGGCGACGGCCGCTCTGAAATCCCCGGGGCGGGTTGGCAGCAGCGCGCGCGGCATTCTTGAGCAAATACTTGTAAATGCATCCAGTACTGTATAAAAATACAGACTTTTGAGAGGTGTCTTGTGCAGGTCGCGGAGCAGGAATTTGACCACCTGGGCTCACTGAATCCGGCGCAACGCCGGGCGGCTGAGTATGGCGAGCGGCGCGAGTCAGGCGGCTTTCGAGCCGGTCCCTTGCTGGTCATTGCCGGCGCCGGGACGGGCAAGACGATGACACTGGCCCACCGTGTCGCGCACTTGCTGATTGAAGGCGTGAAACCGGAGCGTATCCTGCTGTTGACCTTTACCCGGCGGGCCGCCCAGGAAATGACGCGGCGCGTCGAGAATATCGTTCGGGCATCGTCACGAGATGCGGCGCCGTTACCTCCGGGTGGGTTGCCGTGGTCAGGAACGTTTCACTCGATTGCCAACCGCCTGTTGCGGCGCTTCGCGCACAACCTCGGCCTCGACCCGGGGTTTTCGGTGCTGGACCGGGGCGATTCAGCCGACATGATGGACGTCGTGCGTCACGAGTTGAAGCTGACCCGGACGTCGCGCCGCTTTCCCAAGAAGGACACCTGTCTCGCCATCTACTCGCGGTGCGTCAACACGCAGAAACCGCTGGCCGAGACGCTGGATCTGACCTACCCGTGGTGTGCGGACTGGAAGGACGAGCTCAGCGAGTTGTTCAAGCATTACGTCTTGCGCAAGCAACAGAGCCAGTCGCTCGACTATGACGATCTGCTGCTCTACTGGAGTCATCTTGTCGCGGAGCCGGAGTTCGCCGAGGAAATCGGTGCCTGGTTCGATCATGTGCTTGTCGACGAGTACCAGGACACGAACCTCGTGCAGGCGGAGATTCTGAATGCGCTCAAACCCGACGGTGACGGTGTGACCGTTGTGGGCGACGATGCACAGTCGATCTACTCGTTTCGTGCGGCCGAGGTTGAAAATATTCTGGGTTTTCCCGATCGCTACATGCCGTCTGCGCAGGTCATCACGCTCGAGCAGAATTACCGGTCGACGCAACCGATTCTCGACGCGGCCAACTGCCTGATCGCCGAGAGCGAGCGCCAGTATCGCAAGAACCTGTTTTCCGAGCGCAAGGACGGGGGCAAGCCGCTCTATGTCACGGTAGAAGATGGCGATGCGGAAGCGGAATACGTCGTGTCATCGATACTTGCCAATCGTGAGCTTGGTTTGCAGCTCAAGGAACAGGCGGTCCTGTTTCGAGGTTCGCACCACTCCGATCGACTGGAGCTCGAACTCGTACGCCGCAACATTCCATACGTGAAATACGGTGGGCTCAAGTTTCTTGAAGCCGCACATGTCAAAGATCTCTTGTCTGTTTTGAAATGGGCGGAGAACCCAAAGAACGAGGTGGCCGCATTCCGCGTACTCAAACTACTGCCTGGTATGGGTCCCGCGATGGCTGCCCGGTGTTTTGAACACCTCGCGGTGAGCGATTACCGGCTCGGCGCATTGGCGGAATTCCGACCGCCCGCTGCTGCGGCAAATGACTGGACGGCGTTTTGTGACCTGCTGGCATCATTGTCGGATGCCGAAGTCGTCGATCGCGGGTGGCAGTCGCAGGTTGCCCAGGTCAGGCGCTGGTACCAACCTCACCTGGAACGCATTTACGATGCGCTCGATACGCGCGAAGCCGACCTCGAACAGCTGGAGCAGATTTCGGGGCGCTACCCGACGCGCGAACGCTTCCTGACTGAGTTGACGCTCGACCCACCCAGTGCGGCGGGGGACAGGGCCGGTGACCCGCTGCTCGATGAGGACTATCTGATTCTGTCGACGGTGCATTCGGCCAAAGGCCAGGAATGGGAGTCGGTGTTCCTGCTCAACGTTACAGACGGTAATTTCCCGTCTGAATTCGCCACAGGTAAGCCCGAGATGATCGAGGAGGAACGTCGTCTGCTGTACGTAGCGATGACACGGGCCAAACAATCCCTGTCACTGGTTTCGCCACTGCGCTTTCATGTGACGCAACAACGTCGTGACGGGGATCGGCATGTCTACGGGGCGCGTAGTCGTTTCATGTCGGATCGATTGCTCGTGACAATGGACAAGCGCTTCGCGGGCAGGCCCGAGAACGAGGGCGGAGCCTTCAGGGTGCGATCGGACAAGCAAATCGACGTGGCATCACGCATGCGCCAGATGTGGTGAATAAAAAAGGCGGTGACTGTCAGGTCACCGCCAAATAGTACGAAACAAACAGCATAAGGGATATTCAGTCTGTTACGTCGATCTCCTTCTTGATGATGCGCACCTGCTTGTGCTTTTCGATGACGACATCCCCGGCATCGTGCTCACCATGCATTGCGGCTACCTCGACCGTTTCGCCTTCCAGGTCGAACTCAAAGCCATCTTCCGTACGGCGAACCGTGACCTGATTGCCATCATCGTCGGCAATAACCTGGCTGTCGCCGACGGCCATGGTGTTGAGGTCGACATCGGAGTCCTGGCTATCGAAACGAAAGACCCGGTGTCCCGTGTCGTCGCCATCCACAGCGATCTCTATTTTCGTGCGGTGTTCTTCGCCTGCGACGGCAGCGGTACCGATGAGGCCGGCCCAGAAGAACACAGTCAATGTACGTAATGTCACGCGGATTTCCTCGGTACGTGTGCGTTTTTGTTGCTTCTGATGACTATTCGATGCGCGGGCCGCAAAAAGGGTTGCATGCAGTATTGGAATAAGGACCGGCTGGCCCAGGAATCAGGCAAGAAACATCGTGTAGGCGGGGTTGTCGCTCTCTTCCCAATGCCGGTAGCCGAGTTTGGCCAGGTGCGCTTCGAGTTCATCGGTTTCTTCCTGTGGCACATCGATGCCGGCCAGGATGCGGCCGTAGTCCGACCCGTGATTACGGTAGTGAAACAAACTGATGTTCCAATCCGTACCGATCGCATCCAGGAAGTCGAGCAGTGCGCCCGGGCGCTCCGGAAATTCGAACCGGAACAATCGTTCGTTGGGAATGTTCTTCGATCTTCCACCGACCATGTGCCGCACGTGCAGCTTTGCCATTTCGTTGTCGCTCAGGTCTTCGACCGGAAAGCCTTCGCCACTCAGCTTGGCCAGAAGATCAAGGCGTTCCTGCTTGCCGTGGCGTAGCTGGATGCCGACAAAAATATGTGCAGTCCGCTCGTCCGCGTAGCGGTAGTTGAACTCGGTTATGCCGCGGCGGCCGACGGCCTCGCAGAAGCGACGGAAACTGCCGGGCTGCTCGGGAATCTCGGCGGCGAGAAGCATCTCGGCCTGTTCACCGACGGCGGCACGCTCGGCGATATGGCGCAGACGGTCGAAATTGACATTGGCGCCGCAACTGATCGTCACGAGCGTCTGGCCACTGACCTTTTTCTCTGCGACGTACCGCTTGGCCGCAGCAACCGTCAGTCCGCCGGCAGGCTCGACGATCGAGCGCGTGTCTTCGAAGATGTCGCGGATGGCGGCGCAGATCTGGTCCGTATCGACGGTCATGAACTCATCGACAAGTTCGCGACAGAGACGAAACGTCTCATCGCCCACGCGCCGCACAGCGACACCGTCGGCGAAGATGCCGACGTGGTCGAGTGTCACGGGATAGCCGGCCGCCATCGATGCCTGCATGCCGGCCGAGTCGGCAGGTTCGACACCGACGATACGAATGCCAGGTTGCATTTGTTTGACCCAGGCGGCTATCCCGGCGATGAGGCCCCCGCCACCCACCGGGACGAACAGGACGTCGATGTCTTCCTCTGCCTGCTCCAGGATTTCTTTGCCGATAGTGCCCTGGCCGGCTATGACATCCGGGTCGTCGAACGGGTGGATGAACTTCAGGTGCTTTTCTGCCGCAAGTTCCCGCGCATGTTCGTAGGCGTCGTCGTAGGTGTCGCCGTGGAGCACGACCGACCCGCCGAGAGCAGCGACCGCTTCGATCTTGATCGAGGGCGTGGTGACCGGCATGACTATCACGGCCGCGATGCCCTTGCGCCTTGCGGCGAGCGCTACCCCCTGGGCGTGGTTGCCCGCCGAGCTGCAGATGACTCCGCGACCGAGGTCGTCAGCGGACAGGCCGGATATCTTGTTGTAGGCGCCGCGCAGCTTGAAAGAGAACACAGGCTGCAGGTCTTCGCGTTTCATCAGCACGCGGTTTCCCAGCCGCCTGGATAGGTTGGTGGCCAGGTCCAGCGGCGTCTTATCGGCGACATCGTACACCTGCGCGCGGCGGATCAGGTCGAGGTAATCGGTCGGGTTCATTCGGCCCTTATCGCACACCGCGGTGGGTTCCGCAAAGCGCCGACGCGCACGGCGTGATATCAAGGTGGCAATCGGCACCATGCCCTTCCATAATACGCCGGTGAAAAAGCTTCTTGTCAGCAACGCGCGACTCGTCAACGAAGGCGAGATTCGCGACGTGGACGTGCTGGTTGAGGGTGACCGGATAGCCCGAATCGATGGCACCATTGCCGCACCCGCCGGAGCCGAGGTCATCGACGCGGGCGGCAAGGTCCTGATGCCAGGCATGATCGACGACCAGGTTCATTTCAGGGAGCCGGGGCTGACCCACAAGGGCGATCTTGCAACCGAGTCCGCCGCCGCCGCCGCGGGCGGCATTACCAGCTTCATGGATATGCCTAACGTCAATCCGTTGACGGTCACGCGGGAGGCGCTGGCCGAGAAATACGCACGTGCGGCAGGTCGTTGCACCGGCAACTACGGCTTCTATCTTGGCGCCACCAATACCAATATCGATGAGATTCGCGCACTGCAGATTGGCGAGGCCTGCGGCATCAAGGCATTCATGGGTGCGTCGACGGGCGACATGCTGGTCGACGATCTGGATGCACTGGACCAGATTTTCGAACACGCACCGGTCATTGTCGTGACGCATTGCGAAGACTCGCCGATGATCTGGGCGAACGAGGATGCGGCGCGCGAGCAATTTGGTGAGGACGTACCGTTTACCGAACATCCGAATATCCGTTCGGCGGAGGCATGTTACGCCTCATCCAGCCTGGCGATAGAGCTGGCTGGCAAGCATGACGCCCTGTTGCAGGTATTGCACCTGACCACGGCGATGGAGATGCCGCAATTCTCCGCTGCGCATCGATCCGAAAAACGCATAACGGCAGAAGTGTGCGTGCACCACCTGTGGTTTGACGAGTCCCGTTACGACGAGCTTGGCGCAAGGATCAAGTGCAATCCGGCGATCAAGCGTGCGCAGGATCGCGAGGCACTGGTTGCTGCTTTGAACGAGGGCCGCATCGATATCATCGCGACAGATCACGCACCGCATACCGCGGACGAGAAAAGCGGTAAGTACTTCCAGGCGCCGGCAGGTCTGCCGCTTGTGCAACACGCGGTGCAGACGTTGTTTGACCTTGTTGCCACCGGGCAGATCGGTCTTGAATTACTTGTCGACCGGGCTTGCCATGCGGCAGCCGACATCTTCGGGGTGCAGCATCGCGGCTACGTGCGAGAGGGATGGTTTGCCGATCTCGTCCTGGTTGATGCCGCACGGCCATTCCGTGTTACCGCAGATGGCCTCTTGTATAAGTGTGGCTGGTCTCCGTTTGAGGGCCACGAATTCTCCGCAACGATCGATACGACGATCGTCAATGGTGACATCGTCTATCGAGACGGCGCGCTCACCGGCAAGATGGCCGGTCGCCGACTCGACTTTGGTCGAAGCCGCTAGTGTCGATTGAGCTGTTTACTTTCCGGACGATCCCGTTATGCTAGCGCCAGCCAATGAAGCCGACAGATACCTCTAATCCCGAGTACTTTCACAAGGTCGTGGACTGCCAGTGGGGCTGTCCGGCACATACCGACGTTCCTTCGTATATACGCATGATTGCCCAGGGGCGATTCAGCGATGCGTATATGGAGAATCGCAAGTCCAACGTCTTCCCGGGCATCCTCGGGCGCGTGTGCGACAGACCCTGCGAGCCAGCCTGCCGCCGTGGGCGCGTCGAAGACAAGCCGGTGGCCATCTGCCGACTCAAACGCGTTGCTGCCGATCACCGCGACGACATCACTGATCGGCTGCCCAAGGCGCCGACCCGGACCAACGGTAAGAAGGTCGCCTTGCTGGGCGCAGGTTGTGCGTCGCTGGCCGTCGCCAACGACCTGGCCCCGATCGGTTACGAAATCACGATCTTCGAGGCGCTCGACACCACGGGCGGACTCATGCGAACGAACATCCCGACGTTTCGTCTGCCGCCCGACGTGCTGGACGAGGAAATCGGTTACATCCTCGATATGGGCGTAGACCTGAAACTCAATCATCGAATTGACAGTATGAAGGCGCTTCTCGACGAGGGTTTCGACGCTGTCTTCGTCGGGACCGGGGCACCCAAGGGCAAGAATCTCGAGATCCCGGGTCGCTACGACTCCGACCGCATCCACATCGGCATCGAATGGCTCGAGTCGGTCGCCTTCGAACACACCAAGAAGATTGGCAAGAAGGTCCTGATAATCGGCGTTGGCAACACAGCGATGGATTGTTGCCGCACATCGCTGCGCCTCGGCGCCGACGACGTCAAGGTAATGGCGCGCAAGCCACGTGGCTTCTTCAAGGCATCGGAGTGGGAGCTCGAGGATGCCGAAGAGGAGAACGTCGAGATACTGGTCAATCATTCGCCGAAAGAGTTCGTCTACAAGGCGGGCAAGCTCGTTGGCATGAAGTTCGACCTGATGGAATACAATATCGACGCGGACGGCCGTATCGATCGCGGTACGTCCACGGGCGAAGTCGTGATTCCCTGCGACGATGTCGTACTGGCCATCGGCCAGGACAATGCGTTCCCCTGGATCGAGCGCGACCTCGGAATCGAGTTCGACAAGTGGGATTGCCCGGTCGTCGACGAGACGACGATGATGTGCACACGCGACGGCATCTTCTTCGGAGGTGACTCGGCGTTTGGGCCCAAGAACATCATCTGGGCGGTAGAGCATGGGCACCAGGCGGCTATCTCCATACACAAGTATTGCCAGGGCGAGGATCTGTACGATCGTCTGCCTGCCGGCCTGAACCTCTCATCCCAGAAGATGGGCATGCATGAGTGGAGCTACTCGAATGACTACGACGCCATAGCGCGTCAGCTCGTGCCGCATGTCGACCTCAAGGAGCGCTTCAAGAAGCTGAATATCGAGGTAGAGCTTGGGTTCACCGCTGAACAGGCGGTGGAGGAAGTCGAGCGGTGCCTCAACTGCGATATCCAGACCGTATTCACCGAGAAACTCTGCATCGAGTGCGACGCCTGCGTGGACATTTGCCCGGTGAGCTGCCTGACGATCACGGCCAATGGCGAGGAGGACGACATTCGCGCGCGTCTGAAGGCGCCGGCGCTGAATCCCGAGCAGGCGCTGTTCGTGTCAGGCGCATTGCCGCATACGGCACGGATCATGGCCAAGGACGAGGACTTGTGCGTGCATTGCGGCTTGTGTGCCGAACGTTGCCCAACCGGTGCCTGGGACATGCAGAAGTCGACGATACTCATTCCCTACGCCGCCGACGAGGCGGCATCCGGCCAGCCTCAAACCGCTACCGGCGGAGCAAAGTAAACCAAAGGACAACCGTGGCAACAATTAACGACGTCGTCATCAAGATCGCCACGGTCAACGGTACCGGCTCCGCGAGCGCGAACGGCTTGCTGCGCAAGGCGATTTTCCGCATGGGCGTGCCCGTCGTCGGCAAGAACTATTTTCCATCCAATATCCAGGGTTTGCCGACCTGGTATGAGATTCGCGTGACGGGTGACGGTTACAGTTGTCGCTCCGACCGGGTCGATATCATGGTGGCGATGAACGCGCAGACCTACGCGCGTGACCTGGCGGAAGTAGAGCCGGGTGGCTGCCTCGTTTACGACTCCACGTGGCCGCGCAACAGCCTCATGAATCGCGACGACATCACGATCATCGGCATTCCACTGTCGCGAATGTGTAACGAGCATTTCGAGGGTGCGCGTGCGCGCATCCTGATGAAGAATATTGCCTACGTCGGCGCCATTGCGGCATTGCTCGACCTGGACCTCGACATTATAAAGGGGCTCCTCGAGGAGACGTTTGCCGCCAAGCAGCACCTCATCGCATCGAACATGGAAGCGATTCATCTGGGCTATGACTACGCAGCGAAGAGCTTTCCCTGCCCGCTGCCGACTCGTGTCGAAAAGATGGACGCGACCAAGGGTCACATTGTTATCGATGGCAACACGGCCGCAGGGCTGGGGTGCATGTATGCGGGCGCGACGGTCGGTGCCTGGTATCCGATTACACCGTCGACGTCCCTCATGGATGCGTTCCGGACATTCTGTGGCCGTTATCGCGTCGATCCCGAAACCGGCAAGCACACCTACTGCATCATCCAGGCGGAAGATGAACTTGCGGCAATCGGCATGGTGCTTGGTGCGAGCTGGAATGGCGCACGGTCGTTCACGCCAACGAGCGGACCAGGCATTTCCCTGATGAGCGAATTCATCGGCTTCGGCTACTACGCGGAAATTCCAGCCGTACTGTTCGATGTACAGCGAACCGGTCCATCGACGGGAATGCCGACGCGCACACAGCAGTGTGACTTATTGAGTTGCGCCTATGCTTCGCACGGCGACACGAAACACGTTTTGCTGTTCCCGGCCGATCCGGCCGAGTGTTTTTACATGTCGCCGCAGGCATTTGACCTGGCGGAACGACTGCAGACACCGGTAATGGTTCTGTCGGATCTCGATATCGGTATGAACGACTGGATGGTCCCTGAACTCGAGTGGGACGATTCCTACGTACCGGACCGGGGCAAAGTCCTCAGTGCCGAGGAACTCGAGGGGATGGACAAGTTCTATCGCTACCTCGATGTCGATGGCGACGGCATCCCGTATCGGACGTTGCCTGGCGTGCACCCCAAGGGCGCTTATTTTACGCGCGGGTCCGGGCATACCAAGCTGGGTGCTTACACGGAAGACTCCGCCGAGTACCAGGAAGTTGTCGACCGCCTGCTCGTCAAGTGGGAAACAGCGCGGAGCCTGGTGCCCGAGGCCGAGATCCGATATTCCAAGTTCAACAAAGCTGCGATTCTTACGCTCGGCAGTGGCGATGGTGCGTGCAAGGAAGCGCTGGATCGACTCGAGAAGCAGAACGTAGGGCTGAATTACTGCCGGGTGAGGGCGTTCCCCTTTACCGACGCCATTCGCGAGTTCATCGAGCAGCACGAAGTGGTCTACGTGGTCGAGCAGAATCGGGACGCCCAGTTACGTACCTTGCTGATCACGGATATCGATGCAGACCAGAGAAAGCTCGTATCCCTGCTGCACTACAACGGCATGCCGATCAACTCGGGATTCGTCGTTGACGGCGTGCTTGACGAAATAGCCAAAGGGCGAGCTGCCTGACCAGGATGACACTGTGACCTATATTGCCAAACCCAAGATTTCCCACCCGAGTCTGCCCAAGAACAAGCTCGGCCTGACGACGCGTGACTACGAAGGCGCTGTTTCCACCTTGTGCGCGGGTTGCGGTCACGATTCGGTGACAGCGGCGATTATCCAGGCCGTGTTCGAACTCGGCATCGAGCCGCACATGCTCGCCAAGATGAGCGGTATCGGTTGTTCGTCCAAGACGCCGGCATACTTCGTGAGCCAGGCGCACGGATTCAATTCGGTTCATGGGCGCATGCCGTCGGTCACGACCGGGGCCAACGCGGCCAATCGCGAAATGACCTATATCGGTGTGTCCGGCGACGGCGACTCGTTGTCCATCGGTGTCGGCCAGTTCGTGCATGCGATCCGTCGCAATCTCAACATGTGTTACCTGATTGAGAACAACGGTGTTTACGGACTGACGAAGGGCCAGTTCTCAGCGTCCGCGGATATCGGCAGCAAGCCGAAGAAAGGCCTGCCGAACCAGCAGGAGCCGATCGATCCCGCTAGCACGGCGCTGGCGCTCGGCGCGACTTACATCGCGCGCAGCTTCTCAGGTGACAAGGAGCAACTGGTGCCGCTGATCAAGGGTGCCATCATGCACTCGGGCTTTTCCCTGGTCGATGTCATCAGTCCCTGTGTCACGTTCAATGACCATGAAGGGTCGACAAAGAGCTACGCACACACGCGCGAGTTCTACAATCATGTGGCCAACATCGACTACATTCACCCCTCGGAAGAGATCAAGGCGTCGTACCAGGCAGGCGATGCCATGCCGATTCATCTGCATGACGGCGACACGATTGTCCTGCGCAAGCTCGACAGGGCGTACGACCCGACCAGTCGTGCGCAGGCGTTCAAGCTCCTGCGTGAGCGATTCAATGCCGGCGAAATTACCACCGGGCTGCTGTACGTGAATGAGAATCGGGCAGAGATGCACGAGCTCATGCACAACGTCGACACACCGCTGTCACAGTTGCCGTATGAAGGTTTGCATCCGGGCAATGACGAACTCAGAAAGCTGCAGGGCCGCTATCGCTAGAGGCGTGCTAGAATAGATTGTGACGCGCCGGTCGGCGCGCAACGTTTGGCGGGAATTTTCACAACGGGAGTTTGTGATGAGTCGATTCCGCGCCGTTTTTCCCGACGATCGAACCGATATCAATCTGTCGCCCATGCTCGACGTGATCTTCATCATGTTGATCTTTTTCATTGTCGTTGCCTCCTTCATCAAGGAGGAGGGCATACCGATCACCCTGCCACCAGGCATCGGTACCGAAGCTGCAATCGAGGCAATCACGGTGAGAATCGAGTCACCCGGCGTGTTCAGCGTCAACGGTCGAGTGATGAGCAGTAATAGTGTGGGTCCTTATGTGCAGGCGCTGCACGGCGAAAACCCGGACGCGCCATTCACGGTGATGGCCGTGGATGACGCGCCCATCAGAGACACCGTCGTCGCCGTGGAAGCGGGGCACAGGATTGGCTTCAGCCCGGTTTCGATCGTACCGCTCGACCCGTAGATTGAACGGCTCGCGCTAGTTCCAGAGCCGTTTCCACCAGGGCTCCTTGCCGGTTTCGGGCCGGATGCCGCCGGCGAACGGGATCTTCTCGCGAATATCGCCGATGTCCCAGCCGGTCAGGTTCGCGAGCATTTGTGCCTCGCGTTCCTGGCGCTCACGCACGCTGGCATTGTACTGCGTGAGGTCGCAGCTGGCTTCACCCTTCCAGGGGTGACGGATGACGTAGCGGCCCTGGTAGTTCTGCCGGTCGCCGGTTTCCTGGAACTTAAGGTCCTCCGGGAAGTGCTCCGCGTCGTAGCGCACGTGCAGCCGGGTAACGAAGACATTCCGGGCCTGCGGCTGCATGGTGCCCCTGGCCGGCCGGTCGTTGTTGCCCAACCAGAAAACGCCGAGCTGGCGCAGCTCTTGCTGGCTCAGGGGATCGGCAGCGCAAGGGTCGCACCACGCCATGTCCCAGGCGTACTCGAGGAAGACCGCCCGCCCGTTTTCCTTCTCGGTCTGGCGCGCAAACATGTCGCGATAGAAATCTCCGAATTCACCCTCGACAAACTCCGGGACCTCGACATCGGTGGGTAGCTTTACGGTACGGTAATTCGTCGTTTCGACGCGCCCCGTGCGGGTCAATGCGTAGATGTAGAGTTCCTGCTTGCCCTTCGCGTTAAGCGTGCCTAGACGGATAGGCAGCATGAACTTGTTGCTTTCGTAGGCGACCTGCAGGGGGCGCAGGTACTGGTACCCGAGCTTCGACTGCTCCGCCACGTTGACCTTCGCGACGAAGAACCGCATGTCCTGGCCGAGGTAGCTGTCGACAACGCGCTTGGCGCCGCGAGGAATCTTGTAGCCATTGTCGTTCAGCCAGCGAATCAGGCCGTCGCTTTGCGCGGCGGACAGGATGAGGATGTCGTACTCGCCAACCGTGTAGCTCGCTTCGATGGTCACTCCCTGGGACTTGGCCGAGCGCTTGAGCTGCATTGCGGCCGCGGGAAGATCGGCGTCGCTGCGCATACGCTCTTCAAGTTCGTAACGATGGCAGGGGTTGCCGTCGTGGTACTCCACCAATCGAGGTGACGTATAGGCATCGAGGTGCTGGATGACAGCCCGGTCGCCCACGTTGATTTGCTCGCGCTCGATCATGGTCGGTACGGGAATGACGACAGCGAAGTCCTCGACGTCGCCTTCGAAGTCGTTGGCCATCGTGATGACTGTCCGGTCGTCGTCGCGAACCAGTACGACCTGCGAGGCGCGGTTGAACAGGCTGGTATCGGCCTTGGCGACGTAAAAGCCACAGAAGGCCTGGGCCGTGGTCGTGATCATAACGGTCGCAAGTGCTGTAACCGCGGTAACGAATATCTTCATGTCTTGACTCCTTTGAGGTGAGTGCTCCCTCGAGCATCAGGTTTTTCCCACCGGTAATGCGTTCCTTGCAGCAAGGCATCGATAGCTGGCACCAGTGGCGCAGACAGGATCAGCGCGAGAATCGGGCCGTTTGGCTGGTAGTAAGAGAACTGGATGATGAAAGCGATGGCCGCGACGACGGCCGCGAATACAATGCGGCCAGGCGCCGCGTTGGGTGTTGTTTTCGGGTCCGAGATCATGAAGAACGCGAAGATCAGCAAGGCGCCGTTCTGCAACTGGTGCACAGGTATCGACAGCGGATCGCCAAGCCACAGCGCGCGCCCGAACAGCAGTGCACCATAGAAACCCAGGAAGGCGATGGTCGTTTCGGCGCGTTTGGCGCGGGTCAGCACCAGGTAGCCGAGGCAGGCAAGGCCGAACGCACCGATTGCTGCGCTGCCCCATTGACCGGACGATACCCAGGCGTGGTCGCTCAGTAGCATCAGCGATACGAGGGCGACGTTGGCCGGGTTGAAGACGTGCTTGCCTTTGACACGAACGACGAACTTGCTGCCGATTGCGATGACCGCCGCAGCGCAGGCGAGCACGACGAGGTCGGTCCGTAACAACAGGGTCAGGGACAGGGACGTGATCAGCGCGCTCATCGGGTCGAAGCGGGGCAGACCGGCGAGCCGCGTCCCGATGAACTGGGTGGCCTGGGCGGTCAGCAGGATGGCTACGGCATTTTGCCAGTGGATGCCGAAATCGAGTATCCCGACGCCGAACGTCAACAGCGTGGTCAGAACGGCAATCTGGAAATACCGGGGATCGCGGATGCGGGTCAGTAGCTTCATGACCGGTGTAAACGCCGGTCACGCCGTCTCGGGGTTTATGCCCGGATCAGATCCTGCAGCGGCCTGGCTGTCTTGCTCTCCGGGAAAACCTCCCGTTCCACGTAGTCAGGCCCTATTCCGAGGTGCTCCACGAGGACGGCCTTGAAGACACTTCGCAGGTCCGTCGTCGGCCGCAGATCACGCCCGGCATACAGTTTGCCGTGCGCGAGACCCGGCCAGTCGGTGATGATCCTGCCACCACTGATCGCCCCGCCAAGCAGTGCTGCAGCAGTCGCTGTCCCGTGATCGGTCCCGCGGGTGCCATTGACATGAACGGTTCTTCCGAACTCGGTAACGACAGCAACAACCGTCTTTGTCCAGGTATCGCCCAGTCCCTTGCGCAGTCCGGTGAGGCCCGAGTCGAGTGCCGCGAACCGGTTCGCGAGAGCGCCGCTTGCGGCGCCCTGGTTGGCGTGCGTATCCCAGCCGCCGAGCTCGACAACGGCAATTCGCGGGCCGTTATCCGCCGTCAGGAAACGCGCTGCCGCTTTCATCAGGTCACCGAATTGCTGTGCGTCATTGCGCCGGCGACGCGCTTGTCCGGACAGGCCGGTAGCGATTTCCTGGGATTTGATCGCGTGGTCCAGGCGTGACGCAAAAAATTCGTCCCCGGCATAGAGCTGCTGCAGTCGGGCGATCGTGCTGTCGTCCGCATCGGGCAGGTTCGATGGCGCCCAGCTCGTGACCGCATTGTCACCGCGCAGCACGAGCGGCGTGTTCTGCGCCAGCGCAATGGCAACTTCGTTGTCTGCCGATACGGCGCCGAGCGCGCGATTCAACCACCCGTCGCGCAGTGCACCGGTCTTCGTGCCGCCGCTCTCCAGGAGGTCCTGGCCGTCAAAGTGTGATCGTGCACGGTAAGGGCTGGCAACGGCATGCACGATGATGGCCTCATTCGACACGTAGCTCGCATGCAGACCGGGCAGCGACGGGTGCAGCCCGAAGAAGCCATCGAGCTCCAGCAAGCCCAACTCCCGTTGCGGCTTCGCGATGGCGAGTTCTCCCCGGACTTGCTCGTAGTCACTGTCGCCATACGGTGCCGCGAGCGCCAGGCCATCAACGGCACCACGCAGCACGACGAGCACAAAGCGAGCCTCCGTATTCGCAGTGGCCAGCGCGAGGCCCGGCACGCTGCCCGCGGCGGCGGTGTACCCGATGACCTGCAACAACTCACGACGATTGATCATCGTCATCTCCTCTGGAAGTCGGGCGACGCGAGAAACAAGGTCATACCCTGGGTAAAGGTCTCTGCGCGACTGATCGCCTGCCGGGCTGCGGCGCCAAACTGCGGCCCCAGTACGGCATCGCCGAGGCCGACTGGGTCGATGCGCGAGCCGATGCGACGCGCCACGGTGTTCGACCACTCGATACGCTTGTAAAGAGCGTCGGCACCGCCCCACTCTTCGGCCGTATCAGGCCAGCCTTGCGGCGAGCCCGGGCGAAACGGGGTCTGTCCCATCAGGTCGAGCGCGCCGACCACGAACTGTGGATTGTCGGGAACGTGGTCAAACGCGCGCAGCGTGGAGATGACGAAATCATGCGGTGTCTTGTACTTCCTGCTGACCGGGTTCCAGGACTCGGCGGATTCGACCAGTACCTGGTAGACCGCAGACAAGTTGCCGCCACTCGACAACCAGGTTTGTGCCAGCGCATCGACGAGTGCGCCGGGCGGCTCATCGGCCACGAAATGCCGCGCCAGCTTGGTGGATATGAAGCGCGCGGTGGAGGGATGCAGAGCCAGGTCCCGCAAGATGCTCTCGCCCTGGCTCAAGCCCGGTTGCGCATACGCCTTGCCCATAACCCGTTGCGTGCCGGGTTCATGGATCGCCTCACGAAACTCGAACGTCCCGGGGACGCCGTCGGCGAACCGGCCGCGTTCGTTTGCGCCGCCAATCGACCAGCCGGTCAGGATCTTTGCAAAGCTGGTGACGTCCTGCTGCGTGTAGCCGCCGCCCACACCGAGTGTGTGCAGCTCCAGGATCTCCCGTGCCAGGTTTTCATTGAGCCCGATCGCCTGGTCGCTGCGCCGCCGGTTGGCGCGCTTGCCGAGTGTCGAGTTTGGCCCGATCGAGCGTTGGTTGTCGAGATAGACCAGCATCGCCGGGTGCTTTTCCGCGGCCATGAGCAAGTCCACGAATTTGCCGCTGACGTTGGGTCGAATGGCCTCATTCTCCATGAGTCCGGCGACAGCGGGCAGTGGCTGCTTGTCGGCCGACACGGCAAAGTGGTTCGACCAGAAATGCACGAGACGCTCGAGAAAGGGCAGGTCGGTGGTGGCGGCATGGCGGTAGCGTGCCGATGTCTGTTCGATATAGGCCTCGCGGACGAAGCGCGCATAGTCGTTGGGCATATTTTTGTCAGCCTTGCGCGCGTCTCGCCGCTCGAGGAGCAGGTCACGAACCCTTGCAAACAGTGACGCGGAATCCGGCAGGTCCAGCAGTTCCTGCGGCGTTCGGGATGCCCCCTGCAACTGATCGAGCAGCCAGGTCTTGTGGCGACCGGGGCGGCCAAGCTCGCCCGGGCGGGCGCCAAGGCCGAAGCGATTGCAGGCGATTGCGGCGTCTGTTGCGGTCACGCGAAGTCCTTGCGCTTTATTGGTCCAGAGTTCATAAGATATAACGGACGGTCAGGATATTTGTTGACTGTCGCCGGCATCCGTATGACAGCAAAAGAAAAGAATAATAAAAACAAAGCGTTATATGATTGCATCCAACTATGCGTCGAGGTGCATCTAACGGGTGACAGCAGGATTACCTGATTAACCGGAGTTTCCAAAATGACAGAAGACCTAATCCCGATCGTGATGTTTGTCAGTATCGCCGTGGTATTCATAGCGGCATTCTGGTTCCGTCAACGCAGCCGTGACGGGATGCAACAGACGATCCGCCTCGCCATCGACAAGGGCCATGAATTGACGCCGGAGATCATTGATCGGCTCGGCCATCCCCAAGCCAGCAAGTACAAGGATCTGCGCCTGGGAATGATCTGGATGGCGCTTGCGATCGGCCTCTTGCTGTGCGGCCTGGCGGTACCGGATCCTTCCGGAGATGCATTCCGCGGATGTCTCGCCGGGGCCGCGTTCCCGTTTGCAATCGGCACCGCTTACCTGATCCTGTACAGGTTCACGGGCAAAGAAGCCTAGCGGAGCGGTGGCCTTGTCCAGGAGCGAGGATCATGAGCTTGTCGCGAGGGTCGTATCCGCCCAGGATACCGATGCTTTCGGCGAGCTCATTCGTCGTCACCAGTCACACGTGCGTAACTTCCTGCGGAAGCTCTGCGGTGACATGAGTATGGCTGACGACCTGGCGCAGGACAGTTTCATCCGCGCCTGGGACAAGCTGCACACGTTCTCGGGTAGCGGTTCGTTCATTGGCTGGATGCTGAAGATCGCGTACACGACGTTCCTGCAATCCAGGCGCAAGTCGAAGCGCTATGCACAGATCCTGGAACAGGTGGGTCATGTTTCGGAAATGGAGTCACGTACCCGCACCACACAGGCGGATGAAGTCGGTGATCTCGACAAGTTTCTTGCCGTGTTATCCGAGGAGGAACGCGCCATCATGGTCATGTCCTATGCTTGCGGCCTCTCCCATCGTGAGATCAGTGATGCGACGGCGATGCCGGTGGGAAGCGTGAAGTCGGTAATATTTCGTGGTAAAGAAAAGATCAGGACCAGTTTTGACATCAAAGATCATCAACATGGCTGAGCGAATGAAAGACGAACAAGACCGCTTGCTGGAGTCGATGTTCGAGTCGACCCCGATTGCGGACAACGGATTTAGCAACAAGATTGTAAGCCGCATCAGGCGCAAGCTCTGGATGCGACGGATTACACTGCCGGCAGCGGTGCTGCTGGGTGGCCTGATTGCGTATCAACCCCTGGTGGCGCTGCTCAAGGGCACCTACCAGCTGTTTGTCAGTTTGCCTGGCGACCTGGTGCCGTCTTTGTCCGATAGCCTGCCGTCAATGCAGCTCATTGTCACGGGTGCACTGATCCTGGCCGTGACGCTCATCTCGCTGAACATGCTCGAGGACTAGCGCGTTTCCATTGTCTTGCCATGAGTGCTCGGTTACATTGCGCTCATGACTCTTCGCGACAAAGTCGAGGCGCTACTGCCCAACTGGGAACGCTGGTACCCCAGCCTGTTCGACGCTGCCAGCGATCTCGGTATTATCAAGGCCGAGGTCTGCGATCCCAATTCCCTGCTCCTGACGCGCCGCCACGCGAAAGTCCGGCAGCGTGCGGAAGACGCGCATCGAGAAAAGTGGGGCGGCAAAGCCGAGGAATAGTCCATGTCCTACGATCTCGAATCCGCGCGCGCGCAATTTCCTGCGCTCGCCATAGAGGATGACGGCCGGCGCCGCATCTACCTCGACAATCCGGCAGGCACCCAGGTTCCCGCCGCGGTCGTGCGCGCGATGTCCGACTGCCTGCTAAGGGCCAATGCAAACCTGGGCGGTTATTTTCCCACGTCGATTGCGGCTGAGAACATTGTGGACTCGGCGCGCCGGGCGATGGCCGATTTCCTGAACGCGCGCTCGGACGATGAGATTGTCTTCGGCCAGAACATGACGACGATCACGTTGCACATGTCGCGCTCCATCGGTCGGCTGTTTCGTGCCGGCGATGAAATCATTCTTTCCTGCATGGATCACGATGCCAACGTGTGGCCATGGGTGTTGCTGGCGCGTGATCTCGATCTCGTCGTCAAATGGTTGCCCTTCAATCGGGATACGTTTGAATTCGAGCTCTCTGCACTGGACGAGCTCCTCTCGGATCGAACGCGCCTTGTGTGTGTCGGCGGTGCCAGCAACCTGACCGGAACGCTGAATGACGTTGGTGCCATCTGCGCGAAGGCGCGCGCAGCCGGTGCGCTGACGTATATCGACGCCGTGCAGTCAGTGCCGCACGTCGAGACCGATGTTCAGGCTATCGGTTGTGATTTCCTGGTCTGTTCTGCGTACAAGTTTTTCGGCCCGCACCAGGGCGTGTTGTGGGGGCGGCTGGACGTGTTGCAGCAGCTGGAACCCTACAAGGTAAGACCAGCCCCGACCTCGGTACCGGGTTGCTTTGAAACCGGCACACAAAGCCATGAGGGTTTCGCAGGCATCAAGGCGGCGGTGGACTACCTTGAGTGGATAGGCACATCGATGGCCGGCGCGCCCGGCGGACGCGATGCCCTGCGCGCGGCGATGGGGCTGCTTTTCGACTATGAAAAGACACTGGCAACGCACTTGATCGACGGTCTCACGGCGATCGGTGGCGTAACCGTGCAGGGGATTACGGCGCCTGACGCAATGGACCGGCGCGTACCAACGGTCTCGTTCACTCACGCCGACGCCGATCCTGCGCATGTCGCCGAGTCGCTGGCCAGGCGGAATATTTTCGTCTGGAACGGTCACAACTATGCTGTCGAGGTGGTCAAGGCGCTCGGTATCGACGAGTCTGGTGGTGCGGTTCGGGTCGGGCCGGTGCACTACAACAGCATCGCCGAACTCGACGTGCTGCTGGAGGCGCTGCCCGAGATACTCGGGGTTTAGACTGAAGAAAGCCGCCTGGCGGCGGCCCTCGTACACAAAGAAAGCCGCCTGGCGGCGGCTTTCCGTGGAATCAAATACCTGAAAAGGAGGACTAGCGAAGCGAGTAGCGGTGCTCCATCAATCGCGTTAGACCCACAGGTTTTTCAGATACCTTTGTTATCCCACGAGACATGGATCACCTCCTTTGAATGGTTGGCCCGAAGCCAGTATGTCTTGGAAATCAATAAATTCCAAGCCGAAATTCAAGCAATAAATATGCCTTCAATTCGATACATTTTGTGGGTTATTATTGACGGCCTGCCTCGGGATGCGGCCCGCAATAAATCAGAAGAGAGTAAATAATGGCAATTGCAGATCTCAGTAACGTGCTCAAGTTGTTTCGCGGCTCCGACGTCAGCGAAGCGCATTTGAACGAGCTGTTCCAGGAAGTCTTGCTCATGACCCTGGCGCGAGCAGCGAATGCCGACGTGAGTATCCAGCATGTCGAGGTTGAAACCATCCGGCGCATCCTCAAGAAACACACGGGCAAGGAGTTCAGTTCCGCCGATGTTCGTGTTGCAGCTCGCGAAGAGCTCTATGCAGAGGCTACGCTCGTAAAATACTTGCGGGGCGCGCAGAAGAAACTCAGCGATGCACAATGCTCGGAAATCGTCCTGGCGCTTGCCGAGGTTTTCCGCAGTGACGAAAACGTGAGTGGCCTCGAAATCGACTTCTTCAATAACGTCGTCGATGCGCTGAATGTAACGCCGGCGCAGATCGCCGGGTTGGTCGCGGGCGACGTCTAGGTAACAACATAATCACCATGAGAAAACGGGCCCGGGTGGCCCGTTTTTTTGTCTGTCGCTTCCTAGACTGCATCTTCGCGGTCTGCTTTCCTGGCCTCCCCGCGATACAGGACAAAGACCCCGGAAGCCATGATGATCATCGCGCCAAGGACGACCCAGCGGTCGGGAATCTCGCCCCAGATCAGGAACCCGGCAATTGCACCGGCGACCAGGGCTGTGTACTCGAGCGGGGCGAGAATCGCCGGTGATACGGCCCGGTAACCGTTTATGAATCCTACCCAGGCAATGATCGAGCACATGGCGGCAACGACCATGAGTGCCCATCCCGTGAGGTCTGGTGCCAGCCAGGTGCTCTCATCGAGCAACGCAAAAGACACCGCGAGGGGTCCAAGTATCACGTAGAACGACAGGGCGAGTGTCGATTCGGTGCCACCGAGCCGTCGTGCCGTTATTGCCTGGCTGGCATAGCAGGCGGCGGCTATCAACACAGCAATCGCCGCGAAAGACAATTCGCCGCGGCCGGGTCGCAGCATGATGAGTACGCCGACAAATCCTGTGACCACGGCGATCCAGCGGCGCCAGCCAATTTTTTCGCCGAGGAAAATCGCCGCAAGGATCGTTACGACGAGCGGGGCGGTATAGCCGAGCGTCAGGGCGTTGACGAGTGGCATCCTCGCCAGGCCGTAGAAGAAACCGAACATCGCGCCGATCGCGAACACCGAACGCAGGACGTGCCAGCCGACTTCGCGGGTGCGCAGGGTCCGGAGTCCACCAAAGCGGGGCGCAATTGCCAGCATGATGACGATGGCGATGCTGCTGCGCAGCAGGACGAACTGCACCAACGGATAGGTCTGCAGCAGTTCCTTCGCGGCCAGGTCGAGACCCAGGCCACCCGCGACACCCAGCATCAGCCAGGAGGCCGCCCGGGAAATATTCTCGTGCTCGCGCGCTATGGACATGGGTCTGTTCGAATCGCTCAGGTGAACGCCGGCTGAACATGTTCGCATGCATTCGCGGGTATGCCCACAGGGTTCAGCGTCGATTCAGCGTCACGGGGGCTAAATGGTGGCAAGCAACGAGAGGACACCGTGATGAAATACGCGACTCACATAACGACAACGATCTGCATGCTATTGCTGTCGGCTATCGGCATGGCCCAGACCACACCGGAGCCGCGGCAAAGCCTGACTTCGCAGGGCAGTGACATTACCCGTGGTTCCGTCGTCGACGGCAACATCTCGTACGACGAGTTCGAGGCATTGCAGACAACGGGTAACCGCAGTTCAAAAGGCACGCGCTCGGCCCAACAGAAGCTCGGTGACGCGACAGCACAGGCTGCCGATCCGAACATCTGGTTCTACGATGCGGATGTCGAGCTATTCGCGGACTTCGATCGGGACGGGTACTACGCCGGCATCGACCTGCTGTTTGACGCAGACACAACGTACGTGGCCATCGATGTGTATGCCGTTCTCTATCTCAGCTACGAGTACGGTCCGTGGAACGAGTATGCGTCGACGGACGATTTCACTTTGTTTGGCGCCACGAGTGCCGACGACTATATTGTTGAGACAGAACTCGTATCGGGGTACCCGACCGGAAACTACGACATTCTCATCGAGCTGTTCGATGCCTACGATGGTACGTATCTCGCAAGTTTCGGTCCGAACGATACCTCTGAACTGGCCTTGCTGCCGCTAGAGGACTCGACGAGGGACGCCGTCTCCGGTGGTCACACTCATGTCGTCGTCAATTCGGGCGGCGGTTCGCTGGGCTGGTTCCTGCTTCTTGGGCTCCTGGCAATCCGCATGACGTCCCGGCTCCAGGCCGCCAGGCTGTCGAAGTAGAGATACAGCGCGGGCACGACCAGCAGTGACACAACAGTCGAGAAGGCCAGCCCGCCGATGATCGCCCTCGCCATCGGGTAGTACGGAGGACCGTCTCCCCCGACCTGCGTAGTGCCCATGGCGAGGGGCGCCAGTCCAACGATCGTCGTCGCTACCGTCATCAGGATGGGCCTCAGGCGATCCCGGCCGGCGATGACAATCGATCGTTCCCTCGGGACACCTTCGTGCCTCAGGTTGTTGATGTGATCGACCAGGACGATGCCGTTGTTCACAACGACGCCGATCAGGATCATGATGCCGATCGATCGCCATGAACGAGAACGTGGTGTCGGTCGCCGCAAAGAACAGGAAGACACCGAAGATCGAAAACACGATCGAGCCGAGAATAATGGAGAACGGAAACAGCAGTCGATTCGAACAGTGCAGCCATGACGAGGAAGATGCAGGCGATGCCCAGGATGAGGTTGGTTGTCATCATGCTGCGGTTTCGTCCTGACGGTCGAAGCCCCGGCCGTACTTCCAGCTGTAACCCGGCGGCAGGTCGAGTTCGCCCATCAGGCTGCTCGACCCGCGGCCTCACCTCGTCGAGGCTGACGTCGTCTTCAAGGTTGGCCGAGATGATGACGGCGGTTTGCCGGTCCGTTCGTCGAATCGTATCCGGGGATTCTCCGATGTGCATGTTGGCGACGCTGCCGAGCGTAATGCGTCGCCCGTCCGGCGTGTATAGTGGCAGATCCGCCAGCTGCTCGATGCTCTGCTTGTCGTCCTCCCGGAACGCGAGCCGCACATCGACCTCACCGCTTGGATCGCGAAATTCGCGCAGGTTCTCGCCACGCATCGCGATGCCGATCGACTGCGCAATGTCCGCCGCTGTCAGCCCCGCGTTCGCGGCGCGCGCCCGATCGATGCTGACGCGGATTTCACGATCTCCTGATTCGGAATCGGCCGGACGTCCTTGAGACCGTCGACGGTTGCGAGGGCACGTACGATATCGACACTGAGTTCATTCAGGATCTCGGTCGAATCACCGCTGATCTGCACCGAGAAACCTTCACCACCTCCTTGCTGGTCGAACTGGAAACTCGGTTTGCCAATCGCGATTACCGGCAGGTTCTTCTCGATGCGCTCGATGATCTCGCGCGTCGACAGGGTCGCCTCGTCATCGTCGGTCAGCAGCAAAGTGGATTCCGCGCGTCCCTTTTCGTAGTAGCTGTAAACCGACCGGATGTTGAACTCTTCCTGGTTGGCAAAGAGGTACTCCTCGATCGTATTGACGGCATCCTCGACGCGTTCCAGTGAGTGTTGTCCTTCGATGTGTAGCGGCATGAACAGGCGGCGGCCGACATCCTGCGGGAACATGTCGAACTTGACGAGCTCCAGGATCATCGGTGCAATGCCAACCAGGCAGATAAGGACAATACCCAGCGCCGTCCACCAGCGGTGTCCAATGATCCACTTCAAGGCGCTTACGTAGCGATCGGTCAGGCGGGTCATCCATGATCCGGATTTCGGCTGCGGCGGTACCGCGATCCGTGCTGCAAGCATCGGAACCAGCGTTTGCGCAATGAGCAGCGACGCCAGCAGGGCGACGATGATCGTGATCGCAACGTGGGTCAGGAAGACGGACATGTCGGTTCTGACGCCGAACATGATCGGCGCAAACACGATGATAGTCGTTAGCGTGCCGGCGATCACGGCAAGGCCGACTTCTTGACACCGCTGATAGTCGCGGTGAAGGGCTGACCGGGTTTCTCGGTGCCGGTGTCGGAAGATACTTTCTGTGACGACGACTGCGTTGTCGACCAGCATGCCGACGGCCAGCATCAGGCCCATCATCGACAGAATATTCAGCGTCAGGCCTGCAAAATAGAGCGCACCCAGCGTGATCAGCAGCGAGAAGGGCACTGAAGCCGTCACGATCAGCGTCGTCGTGACCTGGCGCAGGAACAGGTACAGGACGACCAGGGCGAGCAGGCCACCGAGCATGCCGGCGTTCAACAGGTCGGACAGGGACTCGCGCACACTGTCGCCCTGGTTGTCGAGCGAGAAGATATTGATGCCCTGCATCTGTGGCAGTTTCCCGATCGTCTCGACCTCGGCGATGACCCGGTCGGTTACGTCGACAAGATTGGACCCGGTGGTCTTGCTGATGGCGACGCCTATTGCATAGTCCCGGTCGAGGTGACGCCCGTAGTTTCGCTCCGGGGTTCGCAGTTCGATATCCGCAACGTCACCGAGGCGCAGCCCGGCTGCGGTCACGATGAGGTTCTCGATTTCCTCGACGGACGAAAACTCGCCGCTCGGGCGTACGCTGAAACGTTCACCGCCAGCCGTGATCTTCCCCGCACTGACCGCAAAATTGCTGCCCAGCAGAAGATCCCTGATCGCCGCTATGTCGACGCCGTAGGCCGAGAGCATGTCGGGTTTCAGAAGAATGCGAATCTCCCGCGGGTCGACGCCCTGCAGGTCGACGCGCGATACACCTTCAAGACGTTCGAGGCGACGCTTCAGTATGCGGTCAAGCAGTTCGTAGCTGTCGGACAGGTCTCGTTCACTGGAGATACGCAATTGCAGAACCGGCTGGTCGCCCAGCGATCCGGTAAACACGAAAACCCGGCGCACGTCATCAGGCAACAGGTGGCGAATGCCATCTACCTTGGCGCGCGCCTCGATGCCCTTCGCCCCCATGCTCTGGTCCCAGCCGAACTGCAGAAAGATCTGCGACTGGTCTTCGCTGGAGCTCGAGAACATCCTCTCGACGCCCGACAACGTTGCCAGCGCCTCCTCGACCGGCCGCGTGATCAGGCGCTCGACTTCCTCCGGGGTTGAGCCGGCGTAAGGGACCTGGATAAAAATACCGGGGAATTCAATGTCCGGGAATTTTTCGAGTGGCAGCAGTCGCGACGCGATCAGGCCGACCATGGCGAGCGCGACGAAGACCACAACCGTCGTGACGGGCCGATGGAGTGAGAGCTCTGTGTGTTTCATTGGCCGGCCGCCAGCTGCTCAGGTGCATCGATGGGCCACCTCTTGCGGTCCAGGAGCGAATAGACAACCGGGATGACGAGCAACGTCAGCAGGGTTGAGACAACCAGGCCACCGATTACCGTGATGGCCATTGGCGTACGAACCTCCGATCCTTCGCCAAAGCCCATCGCCATCGGGAGCAGCCCCAGCGCCGTCGTCAGTGACGTCATCAGGATCGGCCGGAGTCGAGCGCTGCCGGCTTCCATGATCGCATCAAAGCGCTCAGCACCCTTGGCGCGAAGCTGATTGATGAGATCGACGAGCACGATCGCGTTGTTGACCACGATGCCGGCCAGCATGATCACACCGATCAGGGCGACTATATTGACGGTGGTCCCGGTCAGGAACAGCGCCAGTACCGCGCCAACCAGGGCAAGCGGGATCGTGAACAGGATGACAAAGGGATGTATGAGCGATTCGAACTGCGATGCCATCACGAGGTAGACAAGGAAGATGGCGAGTATCAGGGCGAACTGCATGGACTCAAACGACTCCTGCATTTCTTCACTCTGACCGGAGACGATGGCCGTGATACCGTCAGGCATCGGTGTGCGGTTCACTATGGCACCGGCCTCGGCGGCCGCGGCACCGAGATCGCCAAACGCGAGGTTGGCCGAGATGATGGCTACACGCTCCTGGGCAATACGTCGAATCTCCGCCGGTCCCTGCGAGACGATCACGTCGGCGACGGCGTCGAGCGTCACCGGGCGGTTGGACGTCGGGTTTACGATCAGGCGCCGGATTTCCTCGATGCTTGAACTGCGCGTATCGACGCTGCGTACGAGCACATCGATTTTCTTGTCGCGCCACGTGTAGCGTGTGGCCAGTTCGCCGCGAACGTTGGCTACCACGAGATTGGCAATGTCGCGTACGGCCAGGCCGAGCTTCGCCGCGCGCTCCTGGTCAAACACGATCTGGATTTCGGGATTGCCGCGCTCCACGGTTGTCTTGATGTCCGTGAATCGGGTCGAAGCAGACATCTCCCGGACGACCAGGCTGCTGACACGCGCAAGTGCGTCGAGGTCGTAGCCGGAAATCTCGACTTGCAGCGGGCTGGCAAACGACAACAGCGCCGGACGGCTGAATTCGTACTGCACGCCGGGCAGGCGCGACAACTCCCTGCGCATCGCCTCCATCGCGGCATTCTCCTCCGCGCGCCCTGCGCCGGGAGACAGCCGGACGGCCAGTGAGCCCGTGTTGTCACCCGCGTCCACCGGGTTGGCGTCCAGTCGATTACCGGTGCCTGCGACCGAGTAGTTCAATGCGACCGACTCCACCGCGGCGGCGGCGCGCTGCGCGGTCTGGATGGCGCGATCGGTCTCGGCCAGTGGTGCGCCGGGTGCCAGCCTCAGGTCAACGTTGAACTCGCCTTGCGAGAACTGCGGTATGAGTTCCGTACCCAGGCGTGGAATGAGTGACATGGTCCCCGCAAAGATCGCAATTGCCATGACGACGACAGTGGGGCGATGGCTGAGGGCCCAGCGCAGCATACCGGGGTACACGGCGGCGACCGCGCCGTAGAGGCGCTGGAACAGCCAGGTCGGTACCCACAAAAGCGCCCACATCACCCAGCTGAGCAGACCGAACAGGAAGCGGAAGACACGCACGAGGAACGCCGCGACGGCGGTGATCACGCGGACAATAAACGCGACTACCCGTTTGAGGAACCGAACGGTGCGGGATCTCGTTTCAACCGCGTACTCGTGGCTGTCGACTTCTCCCTCGTAGCGGCCACGAGCGCCCAGCGATGCCAGCATCGGGATCAGGGTCAGCGCGACGATCAGGGAGAAGATGAGTGCGAACGTGACCGTCAGGGCCTGGTCACGGAATAGCTGGCCGGCGATCCCGCTGATGAAGACCATGGGAAAGAAAACGGCGATCGTCGTCAGCGTTGCGGCGATCACAGCCCCGGCGACCTCGGCCGTACCATTCTGCGCTGCTTCCAGGATGCTATCGCCCTGTTCCTTCTTCCGCACGATGTTCTCGAGTACGACAATCGAATTATCAACCAACATGCCGACGGCGAGCGCAATGCCGCCGAGTGACATGACGTTGAGGGAAATGTCGTTCATGTACATCAGGAGGAACGTGCCGATGACCGAGACAGGTATCGCGATACCGATGATCGTCGTCGCCCTGGCGTCGCGCAGGAAGCCATACAGAACAAGGATTGCGATCAAGCCACCCAGGATTGCCGCCAGGCGCACATCGGCGACGGCCGCGGAAATGAACGTGGATTGGTCGTAGATCTTGACGATCTCGATGTCGTCAGGAATGGCTTCGGCGTCCGAGCTGCCGAGTGCTTCCAGGCGACGCTGAATGCGGTTGGCGACCTGTACCGTGTTGGCATCGCCTTCCTTGTACACGGCAAGTTCTACCGATTCCTGCCCCCGCACACGCGTAATAGCCTCACGCTCCTTGTACCCACGTTCGACGGTCGCTACATCGCGCAGATAGACCGGGCGGTCTGCGACATAGGCGACGATCGCATCGCGGAATTCGTCGACGCTCTGGAACTCGTTCAGGGTTCGGACGAGGAAGCGCTGGTCGCCTTCCTCGAGACGGCCACCGGACAGGTTGACGTTCTCAGCGCGGATTCGGGCTGCAATCTGCTCGATGCTGATGCCGAGCTGGGAAAGTCTCTGCTGGTCGACCCGTACCTGGATCTCGTCTTCGAGGCCGCCGCTGACTTTCACGGCCGCCGTACCCTCCTGGGCTTCGAGGTCCGTCTTGATCGTGTCCTCGGCCAGTCGGCGCAGCACCTTCAGCCGCGCCTCATTCGTCGCGGCGTCGCCGTCGGCCGATTCCTTGTACAAGAGGCCCAGCCGGATAATGGGTTCCGACGAAGGGTCGAAACGCAGCAACAACGGGCGACTCGCCTCGAGCGGCAGAACCAGCACGTCGAGTTTCTCGCGAACGTCGACGCCCGCGACATCCATGTCCGTGCCCCACAGGAATTCGATCGTCACGTCACTCTGTCCGGATCGTGACACGGAGCGCACGAGCCGTACATTGCGGACTACGCCAACCGACTCCTCGATTGGCTTGGTGAGCAGGTTCTCTATCTCGACAGGGGCGGCGCCTGTCAGCTCCGTGCGTACGGTAATCGTCGGGTAGGAGATGTCCGGCAGCAGGTTCAGTTTCAGGCGAGACAGCGAGACTATGCCGAACAGGACAATCGCGACCATGAGCATGACGATTGTGACGCGACGCTGCGTCGCGATTTCGATCAGGCGGCGCATCAGTCGTCACCGTCCGTTGCTGCGTTGATGACGGTTACCCTGGCATCCGGCTTGAGGCCGATCTGGCCGACCGTAATGACGTTATCCGTGTCCTCGAGGCCTTCGACGATCTCGATCATGCCGTTCTCGCCATACCCCGTTGTAACCACCTTGCGCACGGCCTTGCCGTCTTCGACGACAAATACGCTTTCGCTCCCGATGTCGTTGACAATCGCGCTGCGCGGAACCTGGAGCACGTTTTCGTGGCGGTCGTAAATAATACTCATGCGCCCGAACATGCCCGGCTTGATGCGCCGTTCGGCGTCCCGAATCTCGATCGTGATTTTGAAGGTGCCGGTTGCGGGATCGACCACCGGGCTGATCCGTGTGACCGTCGCGATCACTCTCTGGCCGGCAAGTGCATCGATATCAATCGCGACCGGCTGCCCCGCATGGATCCGCCGGTACTCCCTTTCCGGAACATGCAGGTACGCCACCAGCGGGTCGAGACCCGTCACGCGGTAGAGAGGATCGCCGACTTTGACCGTATTGCCGATCTTGATATAGCGCTCGGAGATGATGCCGTCGATCGGTGCGCGGATCTGGGTGTAGTCGAGTTCGAGACTGGCGAGGTTGTAGGACGCCTGTAGCGCCTCCAGGTCGAACTGGAGTTTCTCGAAGTCGCCCTCCGAAAGCAGGCCCTTGCCCCGCAGATCCTTGTTGCGTTCGAAGTCCCGCTGCATCTTGCTCAGGCGCGCACGTGACTCGTTGAGTTCGAGTCGCAGGCGGTCGCCGTCAAGGCGGGCGATGATCTGGCCCTCGGTAACAACGTCGCCTTCTTCAGCCAGGACGGCACGAATTTCTCCTTCGACCTTGGCGATGACATCGGCTTCAGCATAGGCTTCGATCGGCGCCGTTCCGGAGTACACGGCGACCACGTCACCGCGTACGGGAGTGCTGGTTTCCACCGGAATGGGCGGTGTCTCTTCCTCGTCCGACTGTTCTTCTTCGTTGTTCTGCTGGCATGCGGTCAACAGCAGCAGACAGGCGAACGCCGCCGCACCAATACGATGTAGCTCCATGAATCCTCCCCTTTAGCGTTTGCCGGACGAGCGGCGCTATGTCCGTCAGCCGGCGAAGCGATCCTGTACGGTGTTGCTCGCAAGAACCTTGCTGCCATTGCGCAGACCCGAGTGGCCGACCACGACGACGTCGTCGCTCTCGGACAGGCCGCTGAGGATCTCTACCTTGCCCTCGGATTCAATGCCCGTCAGTACCGTGCGCAGTGCGACTTCACCGTCGTTGACCACGTACACGGTGCTCTCGCCGTCTTCGTCCAGCAGTGCTTCGGCCGGCACAACGAGTGCATTCTTGTGTTGTTCATAGGCGATCGAGAAGCGACCAAACATGCCGGGCGCGAGGTTGCCAGCGGCATTGTCGATCATGGCCGTGGCGCGGAACGTGCCATTGCGTGTATCGATCGTCGGGCTGATACGCTCGATCGTCGCCGGGAAGCGCACCCCGGGCATTGACGCGACTTCGATATTCACGGCATGGCCGGCACTGAACTTCGTAAGCTCGGTCTGCGGAATTTGCAGGTAGGCGATCAATTCGCTCGTATCGGTAATCCGAAAAGCAACGTCGTTTGCGTTCAAATGCTGACCCGGCTTGACCTCGCGAGAGGCCACGATGCCGGCGATCGGGGCACGAATTTTCGAATAGTCGTAGTAGAGCTTCTTGAGTTCGTAAGTCGCTTCAAGTGCGTCGAGCTCGTATTGCAGGCTGTCGAACATCGAAGCGCTGATCAGTCCGCGCTTGCTCAGGTCGGCGTTGCGTTCGAACTCGGTACGCGCTCGTTTCAGGTTTGCCTGCGCCGCCAGCATCTCAAGACGCAGCCGTTCACCGTCCAGCCGCGCCAGCACCTGGCCCGCGACGACGTAGTCGCCTTCCTCCACAAGCAGCTCGACGACTTCGCCCGCAACACGAGCAACCACCGGCGCATCGGCGTCGGAGGTAATCGTCGCGGTCGCGGCGTAGGTCGCGTAGATGTCTGCGCGGCTGGGCTGGACAACCTCGACCGGCACCGGAGTGGCCGCCTGCACGGACTCCTTGTCGGCGATGCTGGCTTCACCAACGCCGCAACCTGCCAGCAGGGCGGTTCCCGTGAGTGCCAGCGCTGCAATGATCGGTGTTGTTGCTTTCATGATGTCCGGACTGTCTTGTTTAGTGTTGTAGTGAAGTATAACACTAGCTCGGTATAACGCAAGCCACGGGTTCTTACGATCAGCGGAGAACGCACGCCTATAAAAATCAATGAGTTACGCCCCTCACAGTGACGTATTGCCACTGCTTGACTATTAGATGCGCGAGACGGGGATTTGGATTGCCTGCCGGTGAGAAAGTTTCACCGGGCCCTGTGCGTCAGCCGCCAGGGGATGTCGACGTGGATGGCCGCAGGGCGCGCCGGTCCTTCCACTGCTGCAGGAGGTTGGCCTGGACCATGAGCAGGCTGGGGGTCAGCCACAGCGTCAGTATGGTCGCGAACGCGAGACCACCCGCGACAGACGACGCGAGCTGTGTCCACCATTGCGAGCTCGGTGCGCCGATGGACACGTCTCGTTCGACAAGGTTGATGTTGACGCCGAGGACCATCGGCATGAGACCGACGATCGTGGTGACGGTCGTCAGCAAGACCGGTCGAAGTCGAATCGCGCAGGTGCGCAGGATTGCATCGAACGGCCGTTCGCCACGACTGCGCAGCACGTTGTAGGTGTCGATGAACACAATATTGTTGTTGACGACAATGCCCGCCAGCGTGATAACGCCGACGCTGCTCATGATGACGCCGAATGGCTTGCCCATAAGGAGGTGACCGAGCAGAACGCCGCCGGTCGAGAACAGGACGGCGGTCAGGATCAGGCCGGCCTGGTAGATGCTGTTGAACTGCGTCACCAGGATGATCGCCATGATGGCGAGCGCCATCAGCATGGCGCGCTCGAGAAATGCCATGTCCTCCTGCTGATCCTCTGTGCTGCCCCGGAAAGTCCAGCTCACTCTCGGGTCTATACCCAGTTCCGGTACGCTGGCCTTGAGGCTGCGCACCACGTCGTCGACGAGCACGCCCGCGGCGACGTCAGCATCGATCGACAGGGTGCGACGCATGTCGGTCCTGCGAATCGTGCCGACCTTCTGTGCCGGTACGCGTTCGACAAACGTACTGATCGGGACCAGGCCCTGTCCGGTTGGAATACGCAGTTCGTCTATCTGCGAGAGATTGCGGCTGGCGGCCGGGTAACGCACCCGTATATCGATTTCATCGTCGCTGTCATCCGGCCGGTACTCACCAATCTTGATGCCGTTGGTGACAAGCTGAACCATGGCGCCGACCAGCGAGATATCTGCGCCGAAGCGTGCGGCCTCGGCGCGGTCGACCTTGATCTGCCACTCGATACCCGGAAGCGGTCGGCTGTCCTCGACATTGACGATCGATTCATGATCCTCCATATGTGCGCGAACACGTGCAACGGCAGCGGCCAGCTCATCGTTATAGCGTGAGGAGAATTCGATCCGGATCGGCTTGCCGATCGGGGGGCCGGGATCGGGCTTGCGCGTCTCGATACGGATGCCGACAAGGTCCTTCGTGCGCTCGCGAATTTCCGCGAGAATGTCGTCAGCCGGTCGGCGTTCACGCCAGTCCACGTAATTAAGCGTCAAAGAACCGATCTGGTCTTCCGCACCCTGATCATTGCTGCCCGTCTTGGCGTAGAGGAACTCTATTTCGGGCATGCCGAGAACCCGCTCTTCGACCTGGCGGACAAGGTGGTCTCTCTCCGCAGTAGACAGATCGCCGCGCGCGCGAATGTCGACCATGCCAAAGGGCTGTTCCACTTCCGGAAAGTACTCGACGCCCTTGCCAAAAATGAAGAACGCGGCGTAGACCGTGATCAGCAATGCCGAAACGGCGCCAACGTTGCGCCACGGATGGCCAAGGGTTCGTTTCAGGAACTGGACATAGGTGCCTGTTGCACCCGTCACCTCGTCTAGATCGCCGGTCTCTGCCGCGGCCAGGTTGCGTCGCGCTTCCTCGGAGTCTGCGCCGGTCCTGCCAAAAATCGCGCCGAGGGTCGGCACGAACAGCAATGCCATGACGAGCGATGCCGAGAGCACCGCTATCAGCGTAATCGGCAGGTATTTCATGAACTCGCCGGAGGTGCCGGGCCACAGCGCCAGCGGTACAAACGCCGCAAGTGTTGTGCAGGTCGACGCAATAATCGGCCATGCCATTCTAATCGCGGCGCGCGCATAGGCGTCGTGGCGTGATTCGCCCTCGGCCATCCGCCGGTCAGCCATTTCCGTCACGACAATCGCACCGTCGACAAGCATGCCAACAGCCATGATCAGCGCAAACAGCACCATCATGTTGATGGTCACGCCGAACGAGCCGATCAGCAGTATGCCCATCAGGAAGCTCCCTGGAATAGCGACGCCGACAAGCAACGCCGAGCGAATACCAAGAATGCCGATGATGACGATGAACACGAGCAGGACCGCAGCGATCACATTGTTCTGTAGCTCGGACAACATGTCGTTCACGTCCTTGGACTTGTCGCGCGACGCCACGATCTCGATATCGGCCGGCCAGTAGGCCGACTCCTCTTCGATAATCGCATTCACCTGTGCAATCGTGTCGATTACGTTCGCTCGCGACCGCTGGATGACTTCAATCGCCAGTGCGGACTTGCCGTTCAGGCGAGCGACACTCTCGGCATCCTTGTAAGTGCGCCTGACCTCGGCGATGTCCTTGAAATGAACGACGCGTTCGCCGACCGCCTTGATGGGCATGTCGAGTATATCGGCAGCGCTCTCAAACACGCCCGGTACCTTGACGGGAAATCGGCCTTCATCGGAATGCAGGGCACCTGCGGCGACCAGCCGATTATTCCTGCTGATGAACTGAATGATCTGCGCCTGGTCGAGGCCGTAACTTTCCATCGCGAGCGGGTCGACGACCACTTCCATGAGTTCCTCGCGGGAGCCGACGAGGTTGACCTCGAGCACGCCTGTCAGTGCCTCGAGTTTCTCCTTGAGGTCCTTTGCAATCCGCGTTAGTGATCGTTCTGGCACATCGCCGGCGAGGTTGAGCACGAGCATTGGATCGAACCGCGACATCTTGACTTCCTGCACCGTCGGCTCGTCGGTTTCCCCGGGGAGCTTGGCCTGTGCCTGGTCGACTTTCTCGCGCACATCCTGCAGGGCCTGCTTGGTGTCGATGCCCGCATCGAACTCGAGCTGGATATTGGCGCCGCCCTCGTAGGCGGTTGCTGTCATTTCCTTGACACCCTCTATGGAACGCAACTCCTGCTCCATCGGGCGGACGAGGAGACGCTCCGAGTCTTCCGGGGAAATACCATCATGCTCGATGCTGACATAGACAATCGGGATTTCGATGTCCGGCTCAGCTTCCTTTGGAATGGTGGCGTACGCAATCATGCCGCCGATAAGGACGACCAGCAACGACAGGACCACGGTTCTTGACCGCAGCATTGCCAGTTCGATCATATCCATTACCGGGCGTCCTCAGACCCCTTGATCGCGACGGCGGTCTCGGCGTCGCTTTCGGGAACCGCACTCACGGTGGTGCCGCTGGTAACGTAGCCCTGGCCGACCGTGATGATGGTTGCCGTGGCTGGCAGACCGGTCAGCCATACGCCGTCATGCGAAGACAGGGCGATGTCGGCCACGATGAACTCGACTTCGCCGCGCTCGTTAACGATCTTGACGCCCACGTTGCCGGCATCGTCGAGCGTCAGCAAGGACGGCGAGACGCGATGGGCCATCACCGCCTCCGCCGGAATGCGAAGTTCCGCGGTGCCACCGGCGCGGAGCTTGCCCTGCGTATTGTCGACCTCGAGCTCAACGGCAAAGGTGCGCGTTGCCGCATCGGCAACGGGTGCGACGTAGCGAATACGACCACGCACGGTTTCGCCCGTGGCAAGCTGAGCCTCGGCCGCGTCGCCGACATCGACAAATCCAGCGTCGAATTCGGACAGGTCGGCGCTCACGATCAGCGTCCGGTTATCGACGTAGGTCGCGATCGGATCTCCCCGTTTCACGAAATCCCCGACCTCGACACTGCGTGCCTGCAAGGCGCCCGCGAAAGGCGCGCGAATGGCCATGTACTCGAGGTCGAGCTCTGCACGTGTCAGTTCGGCACGCGCGGTCTCAAGTAAGGCGAGGGCCTCCTGCAGCTGCGCTTCGGAAACGTAGCTTTCTGATTTGAGGCGCTCGCGCGCTGCGTATTCGACTTCGCGCTGCCTGACGGTCGCCCTGGCCTGCGCAAGCCGGGCAGAGCGATCCCGTTCGTCCAGTCGCACGATCAAGTCGCCCGCATTGAGGCTGGCGCCGCGCTCGGCACCGACAAACACGACACGACCGTCTGTTTCAGCCGCAAGATTGACGATGCGGGCCGGCGCTGTTTTGCCGTTCACCACGATCGTCCGCATGACTTCCTCGGCGGTCTGCGTGCGCACGCGGACGGCATGCCTCGGTGCTGCTGCAGCGACGGTGTCAGCCGCTGCCGGCTGCGTCTCCTCGCCTTCGCCGAACTGCCCGGACAATAGCCAAATCGTGACCACCGCGACGATGCCGGCCGACACGAACCAGGACTTGAAGCGTTTTTCGTTATGCAATGCCATTGCTCCAGATTCCTTGGCTCAACCGGCTGCGATCTTGGCGGTCGGTTCGGCCGCCAGCGAATGGCGGTTCTCATTGATGTAGGTTTCCATCGCTGCGGCGACGGCCTTGCCAAAACCCAGGACAAAGCGCGCTCCTTCCGGCCATTCGGACATGCAATCCTGTTCAATGTTGCGGAACAGTTCCTGGTAGCGGTGAATGTCGGCGAGCCGGTGATCGAGGACGGCCTGAACGTCCTCCGCGTCCATCAGGTGTGAAAAACACATCGTCGCAAGAAACTCCGAGCGAACCTTGTGGCAGGGCTGCGTATTCTTGAGGGCCTTGAGCAGGAACTGCCGACCTTCCTCGGTAATGCAGTAGACCTTGCGGTCCGGCTTGCCGTCCTGGGCAATTTCCTCGCAGGTTACGAGATCGTGTTCGGACAGCCAGGACAGGGCCGGGTAGATCGAGCCGTAGCCCGCCGCGAAGAAATGCGCGAACGAGGATTCGAACTCCTTCTTGAGGTCATAGCCTGACGCAGGGCCATCGGTCAGCATGCCGAGGCAGACGGTTTTTACATCCATTGTTGACGTTCACCGGGCAGCCGGGGCTGCTCATATATCGGGGCGATGCATAATATCAGTTCGATATATAAATGCCAGTCCCAGGCGCCGGGAAACGTAACAATTCGGTGAAATTGTTACGTTTTGTGACGTTTTACTGGAAATACTGCGCGAGGAACGGGTTGAGCAGGCGGCCATGCGGGTCGAGCTGCAGCCGGATCTTGCGGAAGAAGGTGAGGCGATTCGTGTACATCTGCGCCCCGTACTCCGCCCGCATCGCCCGGGATTCGCTGAACAGCGGTGTGCCACCCCAGTTCTCGGCGAATTGCGCGAGGTCGATGACGAAATCCTCCCAGCCTTTCTCCTGGGTGGACGACGTCTGCAGCGCGATCAGCGGTTCATCGAACGACGGCGAAAGGATCGCGGACGCATCCCTCGCGACCCGATAACCGACAACCGGCAGATCCGTGCGGTAACCGGAGCTGGCCAGCGTGTCGCTGCAAAACTCACGATAAGCCTTGATGACGACCGAGAAGTCGGATGCCGGAAAACACCAGGTCGAGCGCAGCAGGTTGCGTGGCTTGCGGCGTTTGCGCGCCCCGGTTGCCGTGACGTTGTTACCGTTGCGGACGAGGCGTGTATTGACGAGGCCGTGCGTGGCCGCGCTGATGCTGTCCATGAGCCGGTATTTCACCGTTGGAATCGGCAGTACGCGGTTCAGGGATTTAAAGACGTGCGGAAGGACCGTGCTTTCGCCCCAGTCCTTGATCTTCCAGGGTGCATTGTACGAGCTCCCGGGGGACTGTTCGTAACGCCGCAGGTCGAGGTACACGCGGTCCATGTGGGGCAGGACGTAGAACTTCAGGCCGATGTCGCGGCTCGCGAGCCGGTTGGCAACGTCCGCGAACGTATCGACGGTGAGGCTGCGATGACTCGCCGAAAACGTCGTAATCGGCCGCACGCGCAAGGTCGCTTCGTAAATGGCGCCAAGCAGTCCATAGCTCAAGCGGAATGCGTTCAGCAGGTGTTTTTGCTGTTCCGTGACCTTCATGATCCGCCCGCCGGCCGTAATCACTTTCAGGTTGATGACCTGGGTCGAGAGATAGGCGGCCTGTTCACCGATGCAGGCCCCGATACAGGGTGACGCAATCGCACCGCCGATCGTACGTTCCATCTGGTCGTGGTTGCCGATGAGTTCGAGACCTTGTTCGGCAAGTGCATGCACCAACGTGCCGAGACGCACTCCAGCCTCGACCTTGACGGTGTGGTTGTAGGTATCGATATGGATGATGCGATCCAGTCCCGTCATGTCTATGACGGTTCCGGTCGCGTTGGTATTGCAGTCTGTCGATGCTGTGCCGGCACCGCGAATGCGAATCGGTGTGGCGGCATTGCTGTCCGGATCGAGGCAACGCATCAGGTCCGCGAGGTTCGCGGGGATGTAAGTCTTGGTCGGGATCGTGCGGCGAACGAATCGGCCGGTGTCGCGAAATCTGGGTGATGCCATCGATGCCTCCAGCGTGCTGAATCACTGCCAAAGACACCCTGGGCGCATCGCCGAAGCGATAGGAGTTCGCGTTGGTGGCCCCGCTGTCCTGGGAAAATCCTTTAGACCGGAAGCTTTGCGACGCTGCCTTTCGGCAGGTGTGCCTTTGTCAAACGAACACCGATCCTTGCACATCGCTGGCGGTCACGCAACGAACCAGTTCCACGCGCCTGATTTAGTCAAATTGCGGCCTCGTCCTGGGTGGTGAATTGCCGTAAACGGTTGTCTCTGCAGGCGGGTTCCTGAATCATCTGTCCCATGGGGATGTTCTCGACATTGGTAGGCAGTCGCCTGCCGCCGAAATACCAGCGTTTTTTCAAGCTCCCCGAACGCGTCGCGTCGTGGAAGCCGACAGACACGGACACAACGGCACTTGGCATTGCCGCCACCACCTGGCTGCGAGCGAAGCAGACGCAGTCCGCGGTGTACCGACTGGATTCCGGCAGCGACGCGCTCGGCGCGCGTGTCGGCCTGATCGACAGGGCCGAGAAGGCCATCGACATCCAGAGCTACCTCATCAAGGACGATCTGTCCGGAAATCTCGTGGCGCTGCATCTTGCGCAGGCGGCCGATCGCGGCGTGCGGGTACGTCTGCTCATGGATGACGCACTCACCGACGAAGTCGATTCCGGGCTGTTGTCGCTCGACGAGCATGAGAATATCGAGGTGCGCGTTTTCAATCCTTTCCCGAGGAGGCGCTCGCGTTTTATCAGCCTGTTGGCGAACTTCAATATCCTGAATCGTCGCATGCACAACAAGTCATTCACCGTGGATAACCAGGTCACGATCGTCGGTGGCCGCAACATCGCCGATGAGTACTACCAGACCGGCGGGGAGACGGAGTTCATTGACGAAGACCTTATGGCCATCGGTTCGGTTGTTAACGATGTGTCGGATGGCTTCGACGAGTACTGGAATTCTCCGGAAGCGATCCCGATGGACGCTTTCGACATGATGGTGGCGCATGGCAGCGTTGCCGATTCTGTGGACGAGGCACTCAGGTTCCTGCAACGTCACCGGGAGGAACCCTTCCTGCAGGGCGTCGACAGCTCGCTCATCGACCGCTTCGTCGAGGGCAGCCTGGATCTTGTCGCCGCGCGCACCCGCATCGTGCAGGACCACCCTGACAAGGTCCGTAACCTGATTCGCCGGCGCCGTAGCGAAATGAGCGACTACCTGTTGCAACTCGTGTCGGCCGCCGAGCAGGAACTTATCGTCATCTCCCCGTATTTCGTGCCGCAAAAGCAGGGTGTCGAGTTCTTCGGTGCGCTGGTACGAAAAGGCGTCAGGGTAGTGATCATCAGCAACTCTCTCGCGTCCACCAACCATTCCAGTGTCCACGCGGTCTATGCGCGTTATCGAAAACCGCTGCTCCAGCACGGTGTGGAACTCTACGAATTGCGGCCCCGCTTTGACGTCATGGCGACGGACACCAAGATCACACTGCACTCGAAGGTCGCCACGGTCGACCGCAAGCGCCTGTTCGTGGGGTCGTTTAACCTCGATCCGCGGTCCCTGTATCTTAATACCGAAATGGGCATGGAAGTCGAATCGGAGGATCTGGCAGGATCCATGGCGACCAGTATTCTCGATACGCTTCCCGACTACGCCTACAAACTCCGCCTGTCCGAGAAGAGACGCCTGCAGTGGCTGCTGCAGACCGCTGGCGTGCAGGAAGTGATTACGACGGAGCCGCAAACCAGTCTCTGGCGCCGTTTTGCAACGAAGCTCCTGAGCCTGCTGCCGATCGAAGAGCAGATGTAGGGCGCGGCTGCGCATTTAGCGCAAATTTGAAAATGCGGGCTTGAATGGTCGACAATGGCCGGTCCCGGATCAAGGAGCAGACCATGCGGTGGCGAGGCGGCAGACGTAGTTCGAATATAGAAGACCGGCGCGGCAAAGGCGCGGCCCCCAAGCTCCTTGGCGGCGGCATCGGCACGATCGTCCTGGTGCTCGTCGCGATGTATTTCGGCGTCGATCCTACACCGCTGTTGCAGGGCATGCAGGAAAGCGGCACCGCCTCGTCAAGCGGATCGCGGCCGACCGAAGAAGACCTCAAGAACGATCCATTGGCCGACATGGTGGCGGTCGTGGTCGGCGATACCGAAGACGTCTGGAACGAAATATTTGCCGCCCAAGGTCGGCGCTACGAGCCTCCGACACTCGTGATGTTCACGGGCGCTACGCGCTCGGCGTGCGGGCTCGGGCAGGCGGCGATGGGGCCCTTCTACTGCCCGGCCGACAGGAAAGCCTACATCGACCTCAGCTTTTATGACCAGATGCGTACGCGGTTCAAGGCGCCCGGCGATTTTGCGCAGGCCTATGTCATTGCCCACGAAATTGGCCACCATGTGCAGAACCTGCTCGGCATATCCGGGCAGGTCCACCAGATGAAGCAGCGGCTTGGCACGGAGGAGGCGAACGCGCTGTCCGTCCGTCTCGAATTGCAGGCTGACTGCCTTGCCGGGGTCTGGGCGCTGCGCGCGGATAAGGCCCGCAACATTCTCGAAGCCGGCGATATCGAGGAGGCGCTCAATGCAGCGAGTGCGATTGGCGACGACACGCTGCAGCGGCAGAGCCGTGGCACTGTCGTCCCCGAGTCGTTTACGCACGGCACTTCTCTGCAGCGGCAGCGCTGGTTCCGCATTGGATTGGGGAGCGGCGACCCTGACAGCTGTGACACATTCAGTGTCGATCGTCTCTAGGACTGCTGCGGCCGCGGCCGCAGCGGCACGTCGCACTGCCGGCCATCTTGCAAGGACACCACTCCAGAGATCGACGGCATTCAGCGCAGCACTCGACGCCGATGTCTGGTTCAAGCTCGAGAACCGGCAAACCACCGGCTCGTTCAAGCTGCGTGGCGCGACTAACCGCCTGCTGACCCTGGACGATGAACAGCTCGAGCGCGGATGTGTCGCCGCATCGAGTGGCAATCACGGCGCCGCCGTTGCGTGCGCCATGAGGTCGCTTGGCGCATCCGGCATCATTTTCGTTCCGGAACAGACATCGGCGGCCAAGATCGAGAAAATCTGCAGCTACGGCGGCGACGTGCGCCTGTTTGGCACAGACGGCCTCGATACCGAGGAACATGCCCGTGAGTACGCGAAGGACAAAGGCATGTTCTATCTCTCGCCATACAACGACGAGCAGGTTGTCGCCGGGCAGGGTACGTGTGGTATCGAGATCGTCGAAGATCTGCCGGATGTCGATACGGTCTTTGTCGCCGTCGGGGGAGGGGGCCTTGTCGGCGGCGTTGGCGCGGTCCTGAAAGCGCACAACGCCGACGTACGGATTTACGGCTGTCAGCCGCTGGCGTCGCCGGTCATGGCGCGTTCCGTCGAGGCGGGCGAGATCGTGGAGATGGTCAGCCAGCCGACCCTGTCCGACGGTACGGCGGGCGGCATCGAGCGTGGAGCCATGACGTTTCCACTCAGCCAGCTTGTCGTCGATGACTGGCTCATCGTCGATGAGGCACAGA
Organism: uncultured Gammaproteobacteria bacterium; assembly: GCA_963698895.1. Classification (GTDB taxonomy): domain Bacteria; phylum Pseudomonadota; class Gammaproteobacteria; order Steroidobacterales; family Woeseiaceae; genus UBA1847. The sequence continues at coordinate 257,654 of CAVOSO010000010.1, forward strand.
TCGCCGACGCCATGCGCGCCTTCATGGACAGTGAGGGCGATGTCATCGAAGGGGCCGCCGGTGTTGCCGTCGCGGGGATGCTGGCGCGGCGCGAACAGCTCGCAGGCAAAAAGGTCGCGGTGATTATCTGTGGTGGCAATATTGCGGATGCTACGCTTGACAGCATTCGCTGTGCACAGGACAAATAATGCGACATCTGCCGCTACTGTTTTCTGCGTTGTTACTTGGGCCCGCTTTGGCGACCGAGACAACCGCATTCGTCAACGTCAACGTGATTCCCATGACATCCGATACGGTCGTCGAGCAGCAGACGGTGATCGTCAGCGACGGTGTCATCAGGGTCATCGCCTCCGTCGATGACATACCCATTCCGCAGGACGCGAGGGTCATCGATGGCACGGACCGGTTTCTCATTCCCGGGCTCGCGGAAATGCACGCGCACGTGCCCGCGGCCGATGCGGATGAGCTGGACCGCAATTTCAGCCTGTACGTCGCCAACGGTGTAACGACGATACGGGGCATGCTGGGGCGCCGCTCGCACCTGGCGCTTCGCGAGAAGCTGGCAAACGGCAGCGTCTTCGGTCCCCGCCTGGTCACATCCGGCCCTTCACTGCATGGCCGGTCGGTTGCGAGTGCGGCCGAGGGGCGGCAACTCGTACGGGAACAGCACCAGGCGGGTTACGACTTCATCAAGATTCACCCCGGACTCACCGCGGACGAGTTTGAAGCGATCGCGACCACCGCGAACGAACTGGGTATACCGTTCGCGGGGCATGTCCCGGTGGCCGTGGGCGTGCGGCGTGCGTTGCAGCTCAACATGGCCACGATCGATCACCTCGATGGCTACTTCGCGGCCTTGCTGCCGCCGGGCAGCGGCGGTTCGGGTGGGTATGGCGGGTTCTTCGACGTCATGCTGGCCGCCGAAATCGACGTCGACCGGATCTCCGAAATCGCGGGCGCCACCGCGGCGGCCGGTACCTGGAACGTGCCGACCGAAGTCCTCGTCGAGGTCCGCGTGAATGCGACCCCCGTGGCCGAGCTGCTCACCCGGCCGGGCATGCAGTACATGCCGAAAGACACCCTGCAACAGTGGATTGCTGCGAAAGAGACACTGCATGCCGAACGCGGTTTCGATCCGAAACTGGCCTCGCTGGCCATCGATCTGCGCCGCCGCCTGATCCTGGCGCTGCACGAGGCAGGTGCGGGACTGCTCCTGGGTTCGGATTCACCGCAGGTCTTCAACGTCCCGGGTTTTTCGATACACGATGAACTCGATAGTCTCGTGGCGGCGGGCCTCAGCCCCTACGACGCCTTGCGGACCGGCACGGCGGCCGTGGCCGAGTTCCTGGGCAGCAACACGGGCCGGGTGACCGTCGGCCGCGACGCTGACCTGGTCCTGCTCGATGCGAATCCGTTGAATGACATTCGCCATGCCCGCCGCATACATGGCGTGATGTTGCACGGTATCTGGTATTCGGCGGAGGCGCTGGAGGAGCGCCTGTCCCGGTACGTGGAACACAATGACGAGTAACGGCTATAACAACAAAGGCGAGCCAAAAGGGAATGATCATGCGTAGTTTTATTGTAGTGGCGCTGCTTGCGACGGGAATTTCCAGCGCGGTCGCCGAAGACTTCACGGAGGTTCGCAACCTCGAACTGGGCGCAAGGGAGTTGCAGAGACTCTTTATCGATGCCGGGGCGGGTTCGCTTGACGTAAGAGGTGTGGATGGATTGCGGCGCATAGAAGTGAAGGCAACGATCGTCATTCCCGATGTCGATGAGAATGCGGCGCGGGACATCATCGACGGTAAGCTGAGATTGAGCCTCGAGAGCCTCGGGGAGTCGGTCAGGCTGCAGTCTCGTTTTCAATACGGGTTCTGGGGCAGGAGACCGAATGCTCGCGTCGATCTCGAAGTGAGAATTCCGGCAAACCTTGCACTCGCCATTGACGACACTGCCGGCTCCATCAACGTCACCAATGTCACTGCCAGTGTCTGGATAGATGACAGCTCGGGAGCAATTGCGGTAAGTCGTGTGAGTGATTTGCGTATCCACGATGGTTCCGGCTCCATCGAAGTGACCGGTGTCAGCGGTGACGTATTCGTGGACGATGGCTCGGGAGATATCCTTGTCCAGTCGGTTGGCGGTAGTGTCACGATCGACGATGGCTCGGGCGACATCAGCGTCAGCAATGTCGGTAGGGAGCTGGTCATCCTGAACGATGGCAGCGGCGATGTAAGCTCGTCGGACATCCGCGGATCGGCCGGCCAGGAGTAGCGGCCTCCATCTCTGCTAGACTGATACTGTAGCTAGTGCCTGCGGGCGAAGGGGAGGTGGAATGAAACTGGTACAGCATCTACTCGATTCGAAAGGCAGGGAGATTATTTCAATCACCCGGGACGCATCGGTTTTCGATGCCATCAAGTTAATGGCCGACCGTACGGTTGGGTCCCTGCTCGTATTGGAAGGCGACGAGCTCCTGGGAATCGTCACGGAAAGGGATTACGCTCGCAAGGTCATTATCAAAGGGCGTGCATCCGAATCGACCCGGGTGGACGAGATCATGACGACGGACCTGGTGACGGCGACGCCCGAGCAGTCGGTCAATCACTGCATGACCCTGATGTCCGAGAACCGGATTCGTCACCTGCCGGTTCTGGCCGACGGCAAGGTGGCCGGCCTGATCTCGATCGGGGACCTCGTCCAGGCCATTATTTCGGACCAGCAGGAAGCGATCGAACAGCTGGAGCAATACATCAGCGGTTAGACCCAGTGACGTGAAAACAAAGCACATCAGTTTCTGGATCGCAGTCGTCGCGGCATTCCTGCTGCTGGCCTATGCGGAACGTGCCGGCGCCGAAGAGTCGAGAACCGTGCTCGGACCCCGCAATATCCCGATGGCCGACGGTGCCGATGCGCTGATCGCGGGGAACGGGGTGGAAGGTGTTCGCCTGACACTGCGCGGACTGGAGCAGGCGCAGGGTGCGCATGAGCGCAAGATCGGGCACGCTAATCTGTGTGCCGGCTATGTAATGATCGACAAACCGCTGACGGCGCTAGAGCACTGCAATTGGGTGCTCGAGCGATATCCCGAGCATTGGCGCACTTACAACAATCGTGCGCTCGCGTACCTGCGGCTTGAACGGTATGCGGAATCCGAGGCTGACATTGCTCGCGGCCAGGAGCTCCGCCCAAAATCCAGAACGCTGAAAATCGCAAAGAGCATGTTGCTCGACGAGATTCGTACTGTGCGGCCGAACGCTGACATCGACGAGCGCGGCAGCGCGACGGATGAGGACAGCGCCGACGATACCGAGGAATAGTCCCGCAGCGCTGCTGGTCTTCGCGCGGGTCGCACTTACCCGCGCCGAACCAGGCTGAGCATCCTCGTCGCCGCTTCTGCCAGCGACGTACCGATACCGATAAGCCCCTCCTCGTGTCCCGCCATGACGGCCAGGCCGGCTTCACGGAACCCCCCGCTTGCATAGAGACGCACGAATTCGCGTGCCATGGCGGGTGTCCCGTAGGCCACGGCCGGGTCGGTGGTCGGTAGCTCGTTCAGGTGTTCAAGCCAGAGAGACTTGCTGTGTACATGGACGATGCCGCCAATGCCGGGGTCCAGCGCGTAGATCGCAGCATGGGTCATCGCTTCGGAAGAGGCCTGTACCGGCCCGCTACACCACACAGCATTGCCGTCAAGATCGTAATCCGTCACCAGCGCATAGTGCGTGTCCGTGGTGACGGCGATATGCCCGGTTTGCGTACCGCTGATCAGGAACTGTCCCGGCGCACCGCAGCGCACGCTGATGTTGCCGTAGCCGATCCCGAGTTCCTCGTAGTGTCCGATCAGGCCCTCCTCGTACAGGGGCCGCCGCCATGATTCCAGCAGGCGAGCTGCTTCGGCGTCCGGCGCCGCAGCCGGCGTCCAGTGGCTCTGGTACTTGACGTAGCCTTCGTCGAGACTCATGTGTGTCGCATTTCCGGGAAGAGCTGCAGCAAGCCTTCTTCCGACGCATCGCAGAGGCCACGCTCGGTAATCAGTCCGCTTACGAGTCGCGCCGGTGTCACATCGAAAGCGAAGTTGCTGATGGGTGTGTCTTTCGCTGTCGTGCGAACGCGCGTCGGCCGGCCATCGCAGACGCCGTAAACGTGACTGACCTCCCCGGGATCGCGCTCTTCAATCGGGATCTCGGCAATGCCATCGCGACTGTGCCAGTCGATGGTCGTCGACGGTAGCGCCACGTAGAACGGAATGTCGTTGTCGTGCGCGGCAAGCGCTTTCAGGTACGTGCCGATCTTGTTGGCGACGTCGCCACATCGTGTTGTGCGGTCGGTGCCGGTGATGACGATGTCCACCATGCCATGTTGCATCAGGTGGCCACCGGCATTGTCGACGACAAGCGTGTGGGGTACGCCGCTGGCGGACAACTCCCATGCGGTGAGCTGCGAGCCCTGGTTTCGCGGTCGTGTTTCGTCGACCCAGACGTGGACATCAATGCCTCGTTCAGCGGCGAAGTAAATCGGCGCCGTGGCCGTTCCGTAGTTGATCGTCGCGAGCGAACCGGCGTTGCAATGCGTCAGGACGTTGACGGTTTCTCCTGGTTTTCGCCTGGCAATGTCCTCAAGCAGCGCGACGCCGTGGTTGCCGATGCCGCGGCTGATCTCGACATCTTCATCGCAGATCGCCTGTGCGTCGTTGCGGATACGTGCCACGAGATTGTCGCCGGAGGTGTCAACAAGTTGCATGATTCTCTCAACCGCCCAGCGCAGGTTCACGGCTGTCGGCCTGGATTGCGCCAATGTCTCGGCGGCGGCGCGCACGCCTGCCGGTGTCGGGTCTTCCAGCGCCGCAAGGTACAGGCCCCAGGCCGCCGTCGCGCCGATCAGCGGTGCGCCACGAACGTACATGTCGGCGATCGCGGTGTCGGCATCCTGCCATGTGCGCAGATCGTGGACCGCGTACTCGTGGGGCAGCAGGCGCTGATCGATGACCTGTACGACAGTCGGGTCGTCCTGCTTCAGCCAGATCGTTCGGAAGTTTTCGGCGGTCACGCTGGGTCTCCCTGCGGGATTGATTTGCATGGCGGAGTCGCGTACCAAGTTGACTCCAGAGAGGAGATTGACGCATGGGGCCGCTGGCAGGCAAGCGAATAATCGAGATGGGCGGCATCGGACCGGCGCCCGTCTGCGGGATGATGTTCGCCGACATGGGCGCCGAGGTCATCCTCATCGAGCGCAAGGCAAGTGCCGTCAACAGGACGGGAATGCTCGAAGACGCCAATGCAACGATCATGAATCGCGGGAAGAAATCCCTCGCGATTGACCTCAAGCAGCCCGGCGCTGTCGATGTCGTGCTCGACCTGCTTCGCGATGCCGACGGACTGATCGAGGCGTTTCGCCCCGGGGTCATGGAACGGCTGGGGCTCGGCCCCGATACCTGCCTCGGTGCCAATCCACGACTTGTCTACGGGCGAATGACGGGGTGGGGACAGGACGGCCCGCTGTCGCAGGCGGCAGGGCACGACATCAACTACGTCGCCTTGTCCGGAGCGCTCTGGTATGGCGGCCGCGCGGATTCGGCACCGACGGTGCCGCCGACGCTGGTCGGCGATATTGCCGGTGGCTCCATGCTGCTCGCGGTCGGCATGCTGGCTGCGATGCTGAGTGCCCGTGAGACCGGACGCGGCCAGGTCGTCGATGCCGCGATCTCCGACGGCGCTGCGGCCGCAACAACGCTGTTGTACGCACTGTTTCAGAACGGGCAATGGTCGTCGGCGCGGCAGTCCAACCTGCTCGACGGCGCCTCGCACTGGTACGACACTTATGAGACCGCCGATGGCAAGTACGTGTCGATTGGTTCGATAGAGCCGCAGTTCTACACCTTGCTTCTCGAGAAGCTCGGTCTCGCCGGTGACCCGGACTTCGCGGAGCAATACGACGCGCAGCGCTGGCCGGAGCTCAAGCGGCGTTTTGCAGGGATCTTCAAATCGAAGACGCGCGCCGACTGGTGCGCACTCATGGAAGGCACCGACATTTGTTTCGCCCCGGTGCTCGATTTCGAAGAGGCACCCGAGCACGCGCACAACAGGGCGCGTGGGACGTTCACCGAAGTAGCCGGTGTGACGCAGCCGGCACCGGCACCTCGCTTTAGCCTGACTGTCTCAGAGATCCGATCCGGGCCGCCAGGGGTGGGGCAGCACACAGCAGCGGTACTCACCGCGGCGGGCTATTCGGAAAAACAGCTCGCTGCACTGCGCGCGCAGGGCGTCATCTAGCCCTCGAGACCCGCTGCGAGGCGCGCCGAGCGCAATGTGTTGAACATCAACATGGTGATGGTCATCGGTCCGACACCGCCAGGGACCGGCGTCACCGCGCCGGCAACCGTACAGACGTCCTCGTAGTCGACGTCGCCCGTCAACTTCGACTTCATCTCGCCATCGACTTCCTTCTCGACCCGGTTGATGCCGACGTCGATCACAACGGCACCCGGCTTGACCCAGTCTGCCTTGACCATGTCGGCACGGCCTACGGCTGCAATAACGATATCGGCGTTGCGGACGACACCCGGCAGATCTTTCGTGCGGCTGTGCGTCATGGTGACCGTCGCATTGCGTTGCAGTAGCAAGGCGCCCATCGGCTTGCCGACAATGTTGGAGCGCCCGATCACCACGGCATTGAGGCCCGAGAAATCGCTGCCCAGCTCGTCTTCTATCATCAGGATGCAACCAGCCGGCGTACAGGGCACGAATGCGTCGGCCGTGTGACCGGCCGTCAGTTTGCCAATGTTCACGAAATGGAAGCCGTCGACGTCCTTGGACGGCGAGATGGCCTGAGTGATGGTCTGCTCGTCGAGATGATCCGGCAGGGGCAGCTGTACGAGAATGCCGTGAATCGCCTCATCGTTGTTAAGGTCATCGATGAGCGCAAGAACAGCGTCCTGCGAGGTCTCCGCCGCAAGCGTGTGCTGTACGGAATGAAAGCCGCAGGCTTGGGCGCGCCGCTTCTTGTTGCGCACGTATACCTGGCTCGCAGGGTCTTCGCCGATGATGACGACGGCCAGGCCGGGTTTGATGCCGTGTTTGGCGAGCAGCTCAGCGGTTTGCTCGGTAATGGATTCAGCGAGTTGCTCGGCCTTGGCTTTGCCATCGATACGTTTTGCGGTCGTCATCTTGGTAGTCCACGCAGGTTGAAATGCGGGCGGAATGGTAACGGCAAAGCGGACCGCTGGCTACTTGGGGAAAACCGCAGCAGCACCAGTGCCGGCACGAGCAGCATCGATACGACATTCCAGAAATTCGGAATGCCCGGCATGCTGCGGCCATCCGCGAACGCCGCCAGTGCTCGTTCAGGTGTCATGCGCTCAGCCATAGCTTCAGGATAGAATGCGAAAAAGAACTCATGAGCATACTAGATTGAGACCACTCTTCCGGCATCTGCGCGGCGTTCTCGTGCTGGGCGGCATGACCCTGAATACCCTTTTCTGGTTCAGCCCGATCATCGTGCTGGGCCTTTTCAAGCTGTTGCTTCCCGTACCTGGGCTGCGGCGCAGTCTTACCCGAGCGCTGATGGCCATGGGTGAAGCCTGGGTGGACCTGAATTCAAGGCTGCTGTCGACGGCCGGGTCCATCGACTGGCGCGCGACAGGTATGGAGTCATTGCGGCGCGACCAGTGGTATCTGGTCATATCCAATCACCAGACCTGGGTGGATATTCTCGTCCTGCAAAAGGTCTTCAACCGGCGCATTCCGTTTCTCAAGTTCTTTATCAAGCAACAGCTCGTCTGGTTTCCGTTGCTGGGCCTCGCCTGGTGGGCGCTCGACATGCCTTTCATGAAACGCTACTCGGCGGGCTACCTGTCCCGAAACCCGCACATGAAGGGCAAAGACTTCGAGACCACACGTAAGGCGTGTGAAAAGTTCCGCAACACACCGACCTCGGTCATCAACTTCGTTGAAGGCACGCGCTTCAGCGTCGAGAAGCGCGATCGCCACAAAGACCCTTACCGTCACCTGCTGCGTCCCAGGGCAGGGGGGTTTGCCGTGGCGATGTCCTCGATGGGTGACATGTTCGGTTCAATACTGGACGTGACGATCGTCTATCCCGACGGCCCGGCGAAATTCTGGGACATGTGCTGCGGGACACACGTTGAGGCGCTGGTGTCGGTGCGCGAGCGAGCGGTGGAGCCCTGGTTGACCGAAGGCGACTACGAAAACGACAGGTATTGGCGGCGCCGGGTGCAGGCCTGGCTTGGCGAGATTTGGCAAGAGAAAGACGAACTGATACAACAGGTACTCGCCAGACGAGAGTCTCAATGACCGAAAGCCGCCAATACGACACCGTCGCGTTCGATGTCCGTGACAACGCAACGATGCTGTTTTTTGCGAAGACGACAGACATCGGCGATATTCTTGACTACCTGTTGCTCATGCGCACCGTCGATGAAGATTTCGACGAATCGATCTACATCGAAATCAACGAGCAGCAGTTCGGCGGTCACAACCTGATTCGCGAAGCCGCAATGACCGGCAACGTCATGACGCTGCGTCTCCACGAGCCCGCCGAGGCACTCGGCGGCATCGCCGACATCGTACTGACCTGGTCGGAGACCACCGAAAACCAGGACAGCATCGAGGTTGGTGCTTTTCGGGTTCTGGGTGACACGTTGGTCGGCGGCAACGCCTGAGGCCCGCGTGGCCGCATCAGAATTCAGCCTTTACATCGTGCGTTGCGCCGATGGTGCGCTATACACCGGCATCGCAACCGACGTGGGAAAACGTCTCGCCGAGCACGAGTCCGGCCCCCGAGGAGCGAAGTTCCTTCGTGGCAGGGGGCCGTTCCAGCTGGTCTTTTCGGAAGTCGTTGGAGATCGCGCTCGCGCGACGCGGCTCGAATACCGGGTCAAGCAGCTGAAGCGTACGCAAAAACTCGCGCTCATCGACGGGCGCGCCGTCTTGTCGGAATTGTAGCCACGTCAGGTCGTCGATGCGGGCTGCGCATAGAGCGCAATGGGTTCCCCGAAGCGCGGCAGGTAGATGCGCGTCTCCCTGTCCCAGGTAGCGCGAAATTCGTCCAACCACTGCGCCGTCTTTTCCAGGTTCCCCAGGAACCTGGGAGATGGAACGACGCTGCCGAACGGTTTCGTGAAATCATCGAAATGAATCGGGTAGACAGTCGCAGCGCCGGTGCTCGTCACGGTTTCCTGCCAGTATTTCTCGGCGTAGTCCGCATCGAGTGTCGTCAGGGCCCCGACGCTGAGCATCACCACGTCGGCGGCGACCGTCTCAAGCGCGCCTTCGATGTAGCCGGCGCTGCCCTGCACCAGGGTCGTCCCCTGGGCATGTTCGATCACGATCGAATAGCTTGTGCCCACCCGGAAGGCATCGATGGGTTGCGGCATATTGACGGGCTCGTCGATTGTGCCGGGAAGAGGCACGCTGCCACCCCAGCCGATCGGCGCATGCGCGGAGCGCAGCAGGCGTATCCTGAACTCTCCGAATTCGTATTGCTGTCCGTCGGCGGCCACGATGATCTGGTCGTCGGGAACGCCTGCCCCACGCGCAATATTCGCCGTCGACTCGGAGCCAAGTACCAATGCACTCGTCCGTTTTGCGATCGCGCCCGTGTCCATGGCGTGGTCGAAGTGCGAGTGCACGGGGATGATCGCAGCCAGCCGCCGTATGTCGAATTCATGAAGCGCGTAGTTGATCGTCGCAGCGTCGTTGGCCACCGGCCGGCGCAGGACCGATTCCAGTAGCGTAGGCCGTGAGATGAAACCGTCGATCAGGATCTGCGTCTCGCCGTCGTCGAACAGCAGTGTTGTGACGCCGAGCCACGTGGCCGTGACCGCAGCGCTGTTCTCCTCGGGAAGCGGCGGTGACGCCCACCCGGTGCTGTCGAGCGAAGGTCGATCTCGCCAGAGCAGGGTGCCAACGGCGGCGACAACCAGCAGTATCGCCACCAGGCCGATCGCAGCCCGCCTTGCCCGACGCTTCCACATGGCTATTGTCCCGTGACGAATTTCGCAAGGTACCCGGTTGCCGGCGCAAAGTAGTTGCCGATCGCGTAGCCCAGCAGCGCGAGCAATATCGACGCGGGAACGAGCGTCTGGCGATGGTGCGCCGCGACGATCGGAGCAGACGCCGCTGCGCCGATGTTGGCAGCCGAGGCAATGGCCACACTGTGCACGTCGACGCGGAAGATCCAGGCGCCCGCCAGCATGAACAGTCCGTGAATGAAGATCCAGATGAACGCACCGAGCACAAAAACGGGTGCATCACCGAGTCCGCCGAGTTCAGCGCGAGCCCCCATACCGGCGACGAAAATATAGACCAGCGCCGTTCCGATTGCGGTCGCGCTGGGGAGTTCGGAGACCCGCGTTGTCGAGAGCAGCAATGCAATCGTCGTGACAAGCAGGATTCGAGTCGTGGTTTCCGAGAAGATGCCGCCGAGCTGCGGTGACAGATCGGCAATCCAGCCGGCAACCGGCGGTGCCAATGCCTGCCCGATGGCGGCAACACCCAGGACGACGGCGGCGAGGTACAGGTACTGTGACCGGCTGGGCGCATGATCCTCATCCACGTGCATCTCTGCGGCAGCATCCATGGCGGCGAGTCGGTCCGCCGGCACGCGTGCCCATTTGTTGAACTTGTCAGCGTAGTCGCGTGACATCAGGAGCAGCGGCAGCCAGACGATGTAGACAACGTTGTCAGCGACAATGGCGAGACCCAGTTGCGCCTCGGAGGCACCCAGCATTTCCTTCGTGGCCAGCATGTTTGCCGTGCCACCGATCCAGCTTCCGGCAAGCGAGCCAACCGCTTTCCATGTGTCGTCCGGCAGCCACCGGTGCACGACCAGGTAGGACAGCGCGCCGCCCACGACGACGCCCATCGTGCCCATGAGCATGACGAGCACACCCTTGCCCATGACCTTGACGACGGCGGGCACGTTTACCTTGATGAGCATGAGCACAATGAACACGGGCAGCACGTACTTGCTGAGGCCCGAGTAGATGATCGACGAATTCGGCAGGACCGTTGTGTCGAAGATCGACAGGTTACTCAGGAATACCGGGGTCGCGTAAATGAACAACAGCGGCGGGATGTAATCGAAAAACTTGGTCTTCGAGAGATCGGCCAGCAGAAAGAAGAAGGCGGCGACGCCACACAGGACGGCGAGCACGCCGAGCGGTGATTCAATCAGGACGGTTTCCATGCAGTATCTCTCGGGCCGGACTTGGCGACCGAGTATAAAGCATCGGCCTAGCCGAAGCTGATCTGCGCGGCGAAATCCTTGCGCGCGGCTGCGTCGCGCAGCACGGCCGAATTGACGGTCAGCCAGACGGCCTGCCAGTCCTTGATCTTGCTTGGGCCAAAGACATGTTTCGCGACGTAGCTTTCGAGTTCGCGGACATGAATGACGTTCTTCGGCGGTGCCGACGTGAACTCGACCGAGCCGGTAAAGATAACGAGGTTCTCGACGGGCACGTCGGGCACGACCTTGCGCAGCGCGCGTGTTCGTCCCTCGTTCTGGATCAGGGGGTTCAGGAAGCGCCGTCGGCTGACGCCGTCGACGTTGGTCCATTGCGCTTCGTCTTCGCCGCCGAAAACGATGCCATTGAAATGCTTGGACTGGATACAGAGTATCCCGCCGGCCGTAAGCATCGCGTGATCGATTTTCGCCAGTCCACCGTAAGCACCGGGCACGATGAAATCGTGCAGGACATCCGGGCTGCGCCTGGCCAGCGCCGAACGAATGCGGTACTGGCCGATCTTTGCCGTTGCGAACCGGGCGAGGTGATTCGCGACCGATCGAAATACGAGCGTGAGCAGCAGTGCGCCCGCTATCGTGAACAGGAACATCGCCGGTCCGACGCTCGTGATACCGGTCTGAGTACCGGCTTCAGCTCCCACGGCAGGTAGCGCCATCAGTGGCGTGCCGGTGATGAGCTTGCGGGCCGTTTTCAACATAAGACACAGGATAATATCCCGGCCGCAAAAAAATAGCGTAGCAGGTCACGTTTTGGCGCTCTGCCCGGGGTACGCGAGGAAATAGCCGTCGATTTCGGCAACCCGGATCGAGGTTTGGTACACGTCGCTGAGTCTCTCTTCGGTCAGGACGTCGTTCTTGCTGCCGTCCGCGGCGATGCGGCCGTTTTGCAGCAGGACCACCCGATCGATCTCCGGGGGGATCTCGTTTAGGTGATGCGTGACCACGATGATGTTTCGCCCGGCCGCAGACAGGCGCTGGATGCGCTGCAAATAGTCGAAGCTCGCTGCGAAATCGAGCCCGGCGGTTGGTTCGTCGAGGATCAGTGTGCGCGGCTTGTGCACCAGGGCGCGCGCAAGGATGCAGCGCCGCTGCTGGCCGGTCGACATCGCCCGGAGCGGCGTAGCGGCGAGTTCCGCGATACCCAGTTCTTCGAGCGTTTCGCGAGCGGCATCGACCTGCTCCCTGTCGACCCGGTCCGCAAGGGTGCCGTGCACGCCGATGCTCGAGTGGAAGCCCGAGACGACGACTTCGAGTGCGGTGGTTGTCGGCGTGTAACGTTGTTGCAGGTCCTGGGAAACGAGCCCGATATGTTTGCGCAGTTCCCAGACGTTCCACTGGTCGCGCCCGAGAATGCGAAACACCGAATTCGGCCGCGAGACGGGGTACAGCTCTCGATTGATCGCCTTGAGCAGCGTTGTCTTGCCTGAGCCATTCGGCCCGACGATCGCGACGCGTTCGTGTTGTTCGATAGTGAGATCGAGATGCTCGAACACGCAAGTGGTGCCGCGCCAGATTGTTGCGTTGCGTACTTCGACAAGTGGTGCTTCAGGCTTCATGAATTTTCCAGCCGCCGCGACGGAATACGATGATACTGAGGACCGTCAGCAGGCACTCTGCCAGTACCTCCGCAAAAAAAACACCCGTTGCCTCGAACGGCATTTTCGTTGCCAGCAAGAACCCTAACGGAATTTGCACAAGCCAGAAACAGACGAGGTTCAATGTTGCCGGCGTTTCCGTGTCGCCGGCGCCGTTCATTGCCTGTACGAGCACCATGCCTATGGCATAGAGCGGAAAGCCGATGCCGAGAATTCGCAGGCAGCTCGTGCCGATGCGCAGCACCTCAGCCTCATTGGTAAACCAGCCCGTGATGACCTGCGCGAACAGCAATATGAGCACCCCTGCGGCCGTCATGAATATCGTGTTGTACTTTGCCGCCTGCCAGGTTGACGCTTCCGCGCGGTCGGCCTGGCCTGCGCCGAGATTCTGTCCTACGAGCGTGGCGGCGGCGTTGCCCAGACCCCAGGCGGGCAGGAAAACAAACTCCATCATGCGCAGCGCGATGGTATAGGCCGCGATGGCCGGGCTGCCGAATATTGCGACGATGCGCATCATGACGATCCAGCTCGATGTGGCGATCAGGAATTGCCCAATGCCGCCGAGCGAAATGCGGATCATGCGCCAGGCCAGCGACGGCATGAGGCGCAGGTGTCGCGCAGCAAACATGATGCGCCCGCGGCCATTGAGCAGGTACCAGAGCTGGTAGGCGACACCGACACCGCGCCCGATCGTGGTGGCGACGGCAGCGCCTGTTACGCCCAACTCCGGAAAAGGACCCAGGCCAAAGATCAGGCAGGGATCGAGGACGATGTTGATGCTGTTGGCAATCCACAGCGAACGAAGCGCGACCGTCGCGTCACCGGCGCCGCGAAACGCGGCGTTCAGGGTAAACAGGTAGACAATGCTGAAGGCGCCGCCGAGGAGCACCGCGGTAAAGCCCGCACCTTGTTCGATCACACTGTCCGATGCGCCCATCATCGCGAGCAGATCGCGCGCAAAAACGGCGCCGAAGATACCGATGCCCACGGACAGCAGGATGCCGACCCAGATTGACTGCCCGGTGACCTGCGCTGCGCCCTCCACATCACCGGCACCAATGCGTCTCGACACCATCGCGGTTATGCCCATGCCGAGGCCGATCGCGACGGCATAGAGTACGGTGACCAGTGCCTCCGTGATCCCGACAGCGGCGACCGCGTCGGTGCCCAGCTGCGACACGAACGCGATGTCCACAACAGCGAAGACGGATTCCATGGCCATCTCGAGCATCATCGGGATCGCCAGCAAGCCCAGCGATCTGCCGATAGGCCCGCGGGTGAAATCCTCTTCATTGTCCTTCAGTGCCTCGGCGATGAACGATCGGGCGCGTCGCCACAGAGAGGCCAGGTTGTTCACTGCCGACGAACTCGCCGCAGTGCTATGCTGCACGCAACGACTCCCAAGGGGCGCACAGCAATGCATAAAGGCCTGCTTTTCCTTCTCATCATGATTGCCGTGATCATCATTTACACGATCGCCAGGGTCGTCAGCCTGAATCGACTAAGTGAACAGCAATGGGAGCAGGCCGACAAGAGCAAACTCAAGGAGTGGGACGACGACGACGAGTGGGAATAGCGCGGCGCATTGTTTTACACTACGGCACTTCTGAAAAACTGCAGGGCCAGCGAATGATGACAGCCAGTCTTCGGCAAACGGGAATGATGGCCGCGATCCTGGCCTGTGGCCTGTTCTTGACCGCATGCGAAAAACAAGCGACCGTCGACAATGAGGCGGAGAATGCGGCGGCCCGCGAGAATGTCGAGGCCATGTCCCGGGAGCATGCGGACGACTCGACGGAGCCCAGTCCCGCCGCGGCGATTGCGCCGGCCCAGACGGTTATATCGGAATCCAGAATGCCCTACGCCGAGGTCGGCGACCAGAACGTATACGGATACTTCTCCGCGCCTTCTGACGTTTTCGAGCCACTGCCCGCGCTGATCGTTATTCACGAGTGGTGGGGGCTGAATGACAATATCCGTGCAATGGCAGATCGCCTGGCCGGCGAGGGCTACATGGTCCTGGCCGTGGATCTGTACGGTGGCCGGACGGCGAGCACGCCTGCCGAGGCGCGCGCGCTGATGCTCGAGGTCGTCGAGGACCCCGAGCTGGCCAGGGAAAATATACGAGGCGCCTACGAATTTCTCACGACGGCCACGGGGGCGCCGCGAGTCGGTTCGCTGGGCTGGTGCTTCGGCGGTGGTTGGTCCCTGACCGCGGCACAGCTGTTTCCCGACGAACTGGCTGCGAGCGTGATCTATTACGGCCAGGTCACGAGCGACGAAGAGAAACTCCGCCCGGTCAACGTTCCTATCCTCGGGTTATTTGCGGCCGAGGATGCAGGCATCAAGGTAGAGTCCGTCGAGGCTTTTCGCGAGGCACTTGAGCGGCTGCGCAAGGAGCACGAAATTCATGTTTACCCCGGTGTCGGACATGCGTTTGCGAACCCGACCGGCACAAACTACAGCGCGGAAGCGGCAGCGGATGCCTGGGACAAGACCATCGATTTTCTTGGCCGTCACCTGTCCGGCGACGGCTCCTGATCCTCGTCTTCCGTGCGGGCGCAGTGCAGCCTGACCTGCAGCGGCGCGCTCGCAAAATGCACGCTTGTGCGGCCTTCGTTACTGCAGCGTAATGAGGCGTGAGCGGTCGCCACGCCCGGCACGAGCAGTTCGTCGCCGCGCCCTGCATCGCCATCGTCCTTGAGACAGAAGTTACCGCTGGCCGCGAGCGCAATCTGCCGCGCGGGCACCGTGAGCGCAACTTCAGCGGAACCTTGGTCCGCGAGCGCGTCCTTGTCCAACGTTACGTGGGAGTCTGCCACGCTCAACGTCAGTGATTCGGCGGTGCCGGAACATTTGATCGTGGCGCGCAGGCCGAACTCCATGGCCGGCAGATCAACCAGCTGCATATTGGGGGCGCGTGGAACGAGCGTCGCTTCGGTTTCCTGCGCGGCAATCACGACACTTTCACCCGCAATTGCGGTCGGAACGTAAACAGCGACAATAAACAGCGCTAGAATGGATTGGCGATTCAGCTTCATAGGCTCAAGGCTACGACACGGCGCGGCAAAAACGAAGGATACCTGGTTGATCAAGCGAGCGATGCATCTAACTTACCGGGCGGCACGGCGGATAGTCGTCGGCGTCGTTGGTGCGACCGTGCTCGCTATCGGTGTGGTAATGCTGGTGACGCCAGGGCCGGCGCTGGTTGTCATTCCCGTCGGGCTTGCCATCCTCAGTATCGAATTTGCGTGGGCGCGCGCCTGGCTCAAGCGGCTCCGGGAGTCCATCAGCAGCCGCAATGCGAACAACCTGAGTTCCCGCGCCCAACAGCAGCGGCAACGCGTGTCCGGGGAATAGCGCCCCTCGAAATCATTCAGCCAAAAAGAAAAGGGGCGCCGGTAAACCGGCGCCCCTCAAGTTTGCGGCTTGGGGGATTGCCGCCGGACCTTCCAGGTCCGAAAAAGCCGAAGTCCTTCCGGCTTGGTGTTCGGCAGCTATCCAGCGGGTCTTCGGGGGGAGAGAGAGCCCGGTGGAGCCACTGCCGAGGGGGGTTCTGGCAGATTACGTCTTGTCTGCAACCAGCTTAGATCTGCGGTCGGCAAGCTTGATATCAAGGTCGATCACGTTTTCGAGTTCGAGCGCCTTCACGGCCCGGGCTGCTGCGTCAGTATTTGCTTGTGCGCCGCCACGGGTCGTGTTGTCTGATACGTCATGGATGGCAATTGCCGTGGCTGTAACGTCTGTGTTATCGAAACCGAGTGCGTCCTCGGCGGCAAACGAAACGCCAACCAAAACGATCAGCGCGCCGATCAGCGCGAGATTGTTTTCAATGTTCTTGGCTTTCATTAGTAGTGTCCTTACCAAATTCGGTAGTGCGAAAAATGTGAGTGAATAGGCTCTGCTTGCCTTATTGCACAACGCGTGCCAACTCCGAAAAGCGATATAAAACAATCTATTAGAGGAAATGCTTGTGTTACGAAATATCGTAAATTACGAAAATTCGTAAGATTATTTACGAAATGTCGTATATCATGCGCCCATGAATTCCGCGAACCACTACGAATGGCTGTTTCGCAAGGCGCCCGTCATGACGACGTCGATTGCCGAAGACGGCACGTATCTCGATGTCAACGACGCCATGCTCGAACGCCTCGGCTATCGGTGCGAGGAGATGGTGGGGCGTCGGCCGGAAGAATTTGCAACCGAAGAGACGGCTGAGCGCATCGTGCATGAATTGCGACCCGCGCTCAGGCGGCGCGGCAAGCTCGAGAACAAGCCGGTTTCCCTCGTGACCGCGTCGGGTGAGGTTGTCGAGTGCATTACGAACGCCATCGTGGAATACGATACCCAGGGCGCCTACCTGCGCACCGTGGCCATGTATACGGAGCTATCCGACCAGGCGCGCGCGAACTTCAAATACCGCACGCTTTACCGGGCGACGCCCGCGATGTTGCATACCGTCGATGGCGACGGGCTGATCATCACGGTGACAAATCACTGGCTCAGCAAACTCGGTTTCACACGTGAAGAAGTGCTCGGGCGTCCGATTACCGACTTCATGAGTGTGGACGATCAGAAAAAATATGCAGACGGTGGTTTGCGCGAACTGATCGCGGAAGGCGACTTCAACAACCTCGAGCGCCAGATGGTGACCAAGGACGGCCAGAAGATAGACCTGGTCATGTCGGCCATCTCGCATCGCGATGAAGACGGCAAAGTCGACAGGATGCTTGTTGCTTCGAAGGACGTCACCGAACGAAACCGCGCGGAGAGAGAGCTGCGCCGCACGCTGGCCGAGAACGCGCGACTGCGGGAGGAACTGGAGCAGGAACGCGACTACCTCCGCGAGGAGGTCAACGAGGCGCTGAACTTCGGCCGCATCGTGGGTACCAGCCCGGCGCTGCGACGCATGCTGAAACGTGTCGAGGCGGTTGCGGAAACCCCGGCCAGCGTCCTCGTTCAGGGTGAGTCGGGCGTCGGCAAGGAGCTGGTTGCGCGGGAGATACACGCACGCAGCCCGCGTGCAGGCGGACCCCTGGTCAAGGTCAACTGCGCCTCCATCCCCAAGGAGTTGTTTGAAAGCGAGTTCTTTGGGCACGTGAAAGGCGCATTCACCGGCGCGCACCGTGATCGTGTCGGCCGTTTCCAGCTCGCCGATGGCGGTACGATCTTCCTCGACGAGGTCGGCGAGATTCCGATGGAGTTGCAGGGGAAGCTCCTGCGCGTGCTGCAGGAAAGCGAGTTCGAGCGGGTCGGTGACGACATTACAAGGTCTGTTGATGTGCGCGTTATTGCCGCGACCAATCGCAATCTTGAGCAACTGATCGTGGACGGTGAGTTTCGCGAGGATCTCTTTTATCGCCTCAGTGTCTTCCCCGTGGACGTACCACCGCTGCGTGAACGTGGCGCGGACATCGTGCAACTGGCGCAACACTTCCTCGAGCAGACCTGCAAGGATTTCGGTCGGGAGACAATGACGCTGACCCGGTCGCAGGCGGGCCAGATCAAGGCGTACGGCTGGCCAGGCAACGTGCGTGAATTGAAAAATGTCATCGAACGCGCTGTCATACTCTCGTCGGGCAAGGCATTGCGCCTGGACCTGTCCATGCCGGACCTCAAGTCCGACGAAGCAACGGTGACGGTCGTGCAACAACCCGGCAATGAGCTGATGACCGAGGCAGAGATGCGGGATTTTCAGAAAGCCAATATCGTCAAGGCGCTCGAGCAGGCGAACTGGAAAGTATCGGGTAGCGGCGGTGCCGCGGAGTTGCTCGGGGTGCGGCCTACGACCCTGGCCGACCGGATTCGAACGTTCAAGATCAAAAGGCCGGGCGGGTGAGCCGCACGACCGTCAACCGCCTGATTGTGGTGACGTTTTTTCTCGCACTGGTTTATGCGGTGTACGCGCTGCCGATCGCAGCGCCCGTGCTGAGACTGGTTGACTGGGCCCAGGCGAACCCGGTCGCTGGCGGATTCGCCTACATACTTTGCATCATCGTAGCGACTGTGTTGTTCGTTCCCGGATCAGGTTCCATGATGATTGCCGGCTACCTGTTCGGTCTCGGCCTGGGCACGCTGGTGTCGGCCGTGGCCATTACACTCGGCGCACAATGCGCATTCCTCACCGGTCGTCTCATTGCGCGCGACTGGGTAGCGGCGAAGGTGGCGGGCAATCCGCGGCTGGTCGCGATTGAAGCCGGGTTGCGGGAGGAGGCTTTTCTCATCGTGGTCCTGACCCGCCTGTCGCTGGTGATCCCTTTCAACCTCCTGAACTACGCGTACGGCATCACGTCGGTTCGAGCACGTACACACCTGCTGGCTACTGGCGCCGGGATGCTGATGCCGGTTGCGATGTACGTGTATCTCGGCACCGTGGCGCGTGACATCGGGCAAATTCTCGCGGGCGAAGCAACGCCGACGTCGTTCGGATACTGGGCTGGCGGCGCCGGCCTGGTGGCAGTGATCGTGCTGACCTGGGTCATGCACCGCGCCGCGAGTCGAGCTCTCGAGCGCCATCTACCCACTATGGAATCCGACAATGTTTGACGGTATTCGCAATACCTTTCTTGGCATGCTGCTGCTCGTGTTGCAGGTTCCCACGGGCGTCATCGCGGATGAGGACGTTCTGCCCGCGAGCGTGCTGAGGGCGCTGCAGGTACGGCAGGTCCCTGAGGACACACTGAGCATCCATGTCGAGGACGTGGAAACGGGAGAGGTCGTCCTGGCCTGGCTGCCCGACGAGCCACGCAATCCCGCATCGACCATGAAGCTCCTGACGACACTGGTCGCGCTGGATATCCTCGGCCCGACCTATCGCTGGAAAACGGACATCTACGCGCTTGGAGAAATACGCGACGGGCGCCTTGAGGGCGACCTGCTCCTCAAGGGTCACGGCGACCCGTTCCTCGTCACTGAGCGGGTATGGCAAATGCTCCGCGGGATTCGCCAGTCGGGTATCGACAGCATTACGGGCGACCTGCTGATCGATGACAGTTATTTCGACATCGGTGACTACGATCCCGCGGCCTTCGACCGCCAGCCGCTGCGAGCGTACAACGTCTCGCCCAATGCTTTGCTCATGAACTTCAAGGTCGTGCGTTACTCGTTCGCGCCAAACGGGCAGACCGTGGACGTCCGGCTTGACCCGCAACTCCACAACCTGCGCGTGGACAATCGCCTGAAAGTGGTTTCCGGTTACTGCGGTGGCTACCAGCGCGGCATCGCCGTAACGAATAGCCGTGGTAACGATCAGGTGACGTTTTCCGGGAAATTCCCGGACGGTTGCAAGCGCTATGCGATGGACCGTACCGCGCTTTCCCACAACGCGTTCGCCTACGGCCTCTTCACCTCACTCTGGCGTGAGTCCGGCGGCACGTTCGAAGGCGGGTGGCGGAACGCGATTGCGCCGGAGGGCGAGGAGCCTTTGCGAAGCTTCGCGTCGCCGCCGCTGGCGGACATGATCGCGCGCGTCAACAAGCACAGCAACAACGTGATGGCACGCCAGGTCCTGTACACGCTCGCTGCCGAAGTGCTCGGGCCGCCGGGCACAGAGGCGGGAGGCCGGGCGGTTGTTGCCCAATGGCTGGCTGACCACAAGCTGGCGTCCGCGACCCTGGCCATCGCGAACGGCGCCGGCCTGTCACGGGAGGCGCGTATCAGCGCGACGGACATGGCATCCTTGCTGCGCTTCGCCTGGCGTCAGCCCTACATGCCGGAGTACCTTGCTTCGATGTCCCTGACCGGCCTTGATGGCACCCTGTCGCGGCGATTCCGCGGCAGCGATCTCGTCGGCAAGGCGCACCTCAAAACGGGTTCGCTGGATCATGTCACGGCTATCGCGGGCTACCTGCAGTCCCGGTCCGGACGCCGTTTCAGTATCGTGGTCATGCACAACCACGAGGATATTCACCGCGGCCCGGGCGAGGAAGTACAGGAAGCACTGCTGCGCTGGCTGTACGAGCAATAGCTCACACTGTGGAGCGTTTGTGCTGTAGTACACTCGCCCGCAGTACTGGAGATCGACTATGCGCGTGATTATTGGGATTCTGGCGCTGCTGCCCATCGTGGCAGTGGCGGATACGGCTTACGTGACCGACAACCTGAAGCTTGGCCTCTATGAAGCCGAGGACACCAGCGGCCGCGCCTTCCGGACGCTCGACAGCGGGCAGGCGATGGAAGTCCTGATTCGAGGCGGGAGTTACGCCAACGTCCGGCTGCCGGACGGGACAGAAGGGTGGGTCAAGAGCGCCTACCTCGTCGATGACAAGCCGGCCAAGCTGATCGTTGCGGAAACCCAGGCGGAACGCGACGCGTTGGCCGCAGAGCTCGAGGCAACGAAGAAAGCCTTAGCAGAACCGGCGGCGACGATTGACGCACTCCGCAACCAGACGTCATCCCTGACCGCGCAGCTCGAGAGCGCCCAGGACCAGGTAGCTGCGCTGCAGGAAGAAGTTGCCTCGATCCAGGGCATGAAAGAACGCTACAAGGGCAGTATGCCGCTCCGCTGGGTTGGCGGTGCGATCCTCGTGTGCCTGGTCGCTGGATTGCTGGGTGGGCTCTGGTGGTCCGACTACCGTAGCCGCAAGCGTCACGGCGGCATACGTATCTACTAGGACTTACGCAGCCGCTATCGCGTTCTCGTCACAGCCCTCGCGCAGGGGCAGCTCCCGGTTCCGGAACAGTTCGTCGATGGCTTCCTGGGTGCCCGCCTTGCGCAGTTCTTCCAGTTGCCTGGCGCTGATGTGCGGTGCGAACAAATGCAGGAACTCGATCATATAGCGACGCATCACGGCGTCCCGGCGGTAGCCGATCCACGTTGTGCTGCGCGGGAAGAGACCTTCGGCGTCGATAACCTGCAGATCCTCCCTGTCGGAACAATCGGCGGCCATGCTGGCAACAATGCCGACGCCCAGCCCCATGCGAACGTAGGTCTTGATAACGTCTGCATCGCGCGCCGTAAACCCGACGTTCGCCTCGAGCCCCTCATCGGCAAAAGCGCGTTTCAGTGACGACTCGCCATTGAAACTGAATACGTAGGTGACGAGCGGGTACTCGACCAAATCGTGCAAGGTGATCTTCCGCTTGATCGCCGTGAGCGGGTGCCCCCTCGGCACGATGATCGAGCGGTCCCAGCGATAGCTCGGTACCAGCAAAAGATCCGAAAACAGCTCCTGGGAACCCGTGGCGATCGCGAAATCGATTTTGTTGCCGGCCACCATGTCGGCGATCTGCTCGGATGTACCCTGGTGCAGGTTGAGCCCGATCTTGGGAAACTGCTTGCGAAACGCAGCGATGATCCCGGGCAGGACGTAGCGCGCCTGCGTATGCGTTGTGCCGATCGACAGCGCACCATCTTCTTCTTCGTAATAGTCCGCGGCAAGACGGCGGATGTTCTCCACTTCCTGCATGATGACGCGCGCGCGCCCAATGATCCTGTCGCCAGCCGCGGTTACGCCGCCGAGACTTTTGCCCTTGCGGGTGAATATCTGGATGCCCAGTTCTTCCTCGAGCAGCTTGAGCTGCTTGCTGACACCTGGCTGCGACGTGTAGAGGCGCTCCGCGGCGGCCGTGATGTTGAGGCCGTTATCGACAATGGCGAGGAGATACTTGAGTTGCTGCAGTTTCATTTGGGGGCGTTGCGCTCATACTCAAAGTGTCGCGGTTAGTAATAGGACCGACTGGCCGGCATTCAGTTTCACCCGGCGTCGCGGCAAGTCTGCAACGTATAACAGATTCTTATAACAATACGCTATAACCGTTTATCCTGTGCCGGGGCGAGCGTGTTAATTTTGTGCTACACATCCGAAGACGAGCGAAAAACAACAAGGATAAAGCAATGATCTACAACAATATTCTGGAAACCATCGGCAACACGCCTGTCGTGCGCCTGAATCGCATGGGGCCCGATCATGTGGATCTCTACGTCAAGGTCGAGTCTTTCAACCCGATGGCCTCGGTCAAGGACCGACTTGCGCTCGCGATCATCACTGACGGCGAGCAAAGGGGCACGCTGAAACCCGGTCAGACGGTTATCGAAGCGACGTCGGGCAACACGGGTATCGCCCTGGCCATGGTGTGCGCCGCCAAGGGCTACCCTTTCGTCGCGGTCATGGCCGATTCGTTTTCGGTCGAACGTCGCAAGATCATGCGCGGCCTGGGTGCGAAAGTCGTGCTGACGCCAGCCGCGGAGCGCGGCACCGGCATGGTCAGGAAGGCCGAGGAACTTGCCGACCAGTACGGCTGGTTCCTGGCACGCCAGTTCGAAAACCCCGCCAACCCGGCCTATCACCGCAATACAACCGGACCCGAAATCCTGATGGATTTCGCCGGCAAACGGCTCGACTACTGGGTTTCGGGGTATGGCACGGGCGGCACGATGACAGGCGCCGGCGAGATCCTCAAAACGGCGCGACCCGATCTCAAGATCGTCGCGACTGAGCCGGCAGGCGCAGCCCTGCTCGCGGGATCGGAGTGGGCGCCGCACAAGATCCAGGGATGGACACCGGACTTTATTCCCGAGGTCCTGAATCGAGACGTCTTCGATGAGCTGCGCTCGGTGGCCGATGACCGGGCAATTGCCGTGTCGCGCGAGCTGGCGGCAAAGGAGGGGATCTTTACCGGTATTTCGGCCGGCGCGACGCTCGCGACCGCGCTGGATATCGCCGACGAGGCGTCGGAAGGCTCCGTCATCCTCGCCATGTTGCCCGACACCGGCGAGCGCTACCTGAGCACGCCGTTGTTCGAGGGCGTCAACGAAGGTTCCGACGACGACTGGCTGGCGGGACTCTAGGACGGATCATGAGTATTTGCTCAAGAAACACCGTATATGGCTGAAAAAACAAGGAAAAATGCTCTCGGCTGAGACCTGTGTCACAGCGTAATTCGTGCAAGGCTGGCATCGTGGGCGCCTGATGGGTTGCTTAGTATAGGGAGCCGGCATGGCCGCAGATCTGCACGATCTGACAGCAAAGAAAAACATGGGCAAGGCCGCGGGCCTGCTGCACTCGCTGGTGCCGCGCGCACAGTGTTTTTGTTTTTACGGGAACAACCGGGAGTGTCTCTGGAGCAGCGACGCTGCCGATGATTACGAGATAGACAACTTTGTTGCCGACCTTCCTGAACAGGTTATCGCCGAGATGGGCGAGGGCGAGGGAATGTTGCGGCGGACGCTGGGTTCGGGTCGAACGGTACTGGCGTTGCCTCTGCAGGTGGAAGGCGGCGAACGCCTGGGCATGCTCGTCGCACTCTTTTCGCGAAATGCGGGCAAGGCATCGTGGTTCAATCCCAGCCTGCTAAAGAGCATTCTCGAGCCGGCACTCGATATGATCGGCGAAAGTTTCCACACCGGACGCGAGCTCTTGCAAGCCACCGAGCGCGCGAGCGCGGTCGAGAAAGAACTCGAGCTGGTCTACCAGGTCGATGAGAAAATTCACGGTGCCAAGACGCGTCACTCGAGCCTCGCACAGCTCGTCGGGCAGAGCGGTCGCTTTCTCGGTATCAATTACAGCGTCCTGCTGATCCCCTCGAAACGCATTCGCATCCGGGCAACGCATTCGAGCTGGAAGAGCGTTGATCGCAAGATTCTCGATCGGTATCTCGTCGAGCAACTCCTGCCGAAGCTCGAGGGGCAACGCAAACCCGTGGTGTTCCAGATTCCTGCCATGGAAGGCTCGGACGAGCCGGCCGCGCATGGTTACCAGGCACTGCTAAGCCCGCTGCTCGACAACCAGGGCAACGTCGAGGGCATCCTTGCGCAGCTGGGTCGCGTCGACAACAGCGAGTTCACCAAGACCGAGCGCCGTTTCATGACGCATATCGTGCGCAAGGTCGAATACGTCATTGAGCAGTCTTTCGACTCGATGACCGGTTTCATGAATCGCGCCGGATTCGAAGACCAGTTGCACGAGTCGTGGAAGGCACTGGAGAGTGACGACGACGTCCACCAGCTCATCTACTTCGACCTCGACAATCTGCAGCTTGTCAATGATCGCTTCGGTCGCAAAGCAGGCGACGATGTCATCATGCGCTTTGCAAGACTCCTCGAGGAAGACCTGCCGCCGAGTGGCGTATTGTCGCGGCTTACCGGCGACGATTTCTGCATGCTACTGACTCACGCCGATAGTGACGAGGCCATGGAATATGCACAGATGGTGCGCGAGAAGGGCTACTCACTGCGGTACCTCGAGGGTGACAGGTCATTGCAGATCACGATGAGCATCGGCATTGCCGAATTCAGCCGCAGCAACGGGAACGACGGTGGCGCGCTCACGACCGCTCGTATGGCATGCGAAGCCGCGAAGGACCACGGCCGCGACCGCATAGAAATTTACGATGAGAACGACCAGAGCATCATCAGGCGCTACGACGACATGCAGCTCGTTGCCGAAATTCAGCAGGCACTGGATGGTGACGAATTCGAGCTCCTGGCACAGCCCATAGCGTCTCTGTCCGGAAAAGAAAGCAAGCTGCAGTTCGAGGTATTGCTGCGGATGGCGGATTCTGAGGGCGATCGCATCCCGACGAAGGCGCTTTTCTCAGCGGCGGAACGCTACCGGCTGATGCCGCACATCGACCGCTGGGTAGTGTCGACGGCCATCGCCAAGCTCTCGGAGGCCAGGGAGTGTGTCGAAGGGCAGAATGTGATGTTCTCGATCAACCTGTCGGGACAATCGCTTGGCGATGACGACATTCTCGAGTTCATCGAGGATGAACTGCGGCATCGTGACGTACCGGCGTCGGCGCTGTGTTTCGAAATTACCGAGTCGGCCGCGGTCTCAAACCTCGATAAGGCCCAGGCCTTTATCGACGGTCTCAGGGGGCTGGGCTGCAGTATTTCGCTCGATGACTTTGGTGCGGGGCTGAGCTCCTTTGCCTACCTGAAGAGCTTCAATGTCGATACGCTCAAGATCGACGGCGGCTTTATCCGGGATATCGCCGAGAACCGGATCTCCGAGTCCATGGTTGCGGCCATTACCCAGGTCGCAAAAGTCATGGAGTTGCAGACGGTCGCCGAATACGTTGAGACCGAGGAACAGCGCGAACTGCTTGTCGGCCTCGGTGTTGACTACGCGCAAGGTCACATTATCGGCAGGCCACAGGCGATCGAATCCGTGCTCGCGGGTCTGACCGACCAACTCAAGGCCCTGACCGGCTAGCATTCAGACCACGTCGCGGCTGCCGGTTTTCGATAGACTGCAGGCGATGACAACCGCACTCGACTCCATTCCTCCGGTACTGCGCGAGCCCGTCGAGCGCTGGCTCGAGGGATACGGCGAGAGTGGGCAGGTCGCCGGCCTTCTCAGGGTAGCTGCATGCAGTGAATTCGCGGGTACCGTTGCCATTCGCAACAAGGCCTGGCTCATCGGCAATGCCGCGACGTTCGACAATGCCCCCGACCCCGGGTCGCTTGACGCATTCGTAGAGTCGATCGCGACCAGCGATGCGCCACTCGGCGAGGTTCAGTCGCAACTCCGCACATTTCGCAACCGCTACATGCTGCATGTGATCTGGCGGGAAGTGCTTGGGCTTGCCAGTCTCGACGAGACGCTGAACGCCTTGTCGCTGCTGGCTGATCGCTTGCTGGGAGCAGCATGCCGGTATGGGGAAATGCTGCTGGCGCCCCGCTACGGTGTCGTTCGCAATCCTGACGGCGAGCAGGTGCCGCTGGTGATTCTCGGCATGGGCAAATTGGGCGGCAGGGAACTCAATCTCTCGTCCGACATCGACCTGATCTTCCTGTATCCCGAGCCGGGCCAGACGGATGGCGCAAAACAGGTCAGCGCACAGGAGTACTTCGGCCGCCTCTCCCGCCAGGTTATCGCCCTGCTCGACGAAACGACTGTCGACGGGTTTGTATTTCGCATCGATACGCGACTGCGACCGTTCGGCGAGAGCGGTCCTCCAGTCGTGAGTTTCGGTGCCCTGGAATCCTACTTGCTGCACCACGGCCGAGACTGGGAGCGCTACGCCTACGTCAAGGCGCGCGTGGTCGGCCCTGTGCCGGGCGACGAGGTTGTCGATGACCTGTACCGCAACCTGATTCAGCCGTTCGTGTATCGCCGCTATATCGACTTCGGTGTCTTCCAATCCTTGCGCGAGATGCATGCCATGATCGCGGACGAGGTCAAGCGACGCGATCTCCGTGACAACATCAAGCTCGGTCCGGGTGGTATTCGCGAGGCCGAGTTTATCGTCCAGTCTCTGCAGCTCGTGCGCGGCGGCCGTGAACCGGCCCTGCAGTCCAGGGAACTGCAGCGGGCCCTGCCGCTGCTGGCCAGGAATCGTGGCCTCAGTGAGACGGGAGCGGCCCGCTTGCGGGAGGCATACCGTTTCCTGCGTCGTCTCGAGAACTTCATTCAGGCAATACGCGACCGGCAAACGCACGAATTGCCAGCTACCGATGCCGATCGTGCACGCCTCTGTCTCGCGATGGGCTATCCGGAGTGGGCCTCGCTGGTCGCCGAGATAGACGCCAATCGCGCTGCCATCTCGGCGGAATTCGAGCGCGTCGCGTTTCGCGAGGGCGCCACCGATGCGCCTTTGAGTGAACAGTACAGGCAGGCTTTCAAGACCGGGGTTGATGAAGCCACGTGGATTGCGCTGCTCGAGCAGGGAGGGACCGGCAGCGCTGAGGAGGTCGCGCGCGAGCTGGTCGAATTCGCGAACGATGCCGCTACGCGCCAGATCGACAGTTCCTCCCGGGAGCGCCTGCAACGCTTTATGCCGTTGCTGCTCGGTGAAGTTGCCAAAAGCGATCGTCCACTCCGCGCCCTCACGCGGACACTGTCGATTGTCAAAAGCATCCTGCGGCGCAGCGCGTACCTCGCGTTGTTGAATGAGAATCGCGGCGCGCTCGCGAGGCTCGTCGATCTTGCCGCCCGCAGCCACTATATCGCGGGCCAGATAGCGCGCTACCCGGCGCTACTGGATGAGCTTCTCGATCCGCGCCAGTACACCGATGCGGTCACTCGCGCCGAACTCTCGACGGAGCTCCGCCAGAGATTCGCCGATGAGGACGACAGCGAAGCCCGCATGTATCTGCTCGCCCAGTTCCAGCGTTCGATCATGTTCCGTATCGCGGTCGCAGACTTCAACGGGCAGCTGCCCATCATGAAAGTGAGCGACAGCCTGACCTGGCTGGCCGAGACCGTGCTCGAGGAAGCACTGCAGATGGCCTGGCGCGATCTCACTGCACGGCACGGTGTGCCGAAGTTCCACGTGGACGGTGTCGCGCATGAAGCGGGCTTCGGCATTGTCGCCTACGGCAAGCTGGGCGGCCTCGAGCTCTCGTACGGATCCGACCTCGACATCGTGTTCCTGCACAACTCGGGGGGCACGCAGCAGATGACCGACGGCGACAAGCCGCTCGACAACGGCTTGTTCTTCAGCAGGCTCGTGCGGCGACTGGTTCATATCCTGACGACACAGACCGGCTCGGGCCAGCTCTATGACATCGACACGCGACTCCGGCCGGAAGGACGGCGAGGATTGCTGGTCACGAGTACCGATGCTTTCGAGCGCTACCAGGAAGAACACGCCTGGACCTGGGAACACCAGGCGCTCCTGCGTGCCCGCGCTGTTGCCGGCAATGCCGCGGTCGCGAAGGAATTCGAGCGTATCCGGCGAGAGACGCTGATCGGCCGCGTGCGCCACGACAAGCTGCGCGACGATGTCATCTCGATGCGACAGCGCATGCGCAAGGAGCTGGACCGCAGTAGCGATGAGTTGTTTGACCTCAAGAACGGCCGGGGTGGCATCGGAGACATCGAGTTCCTGGTGCAGTACCTCGTCCTCAGCGAGGCAGGGGCGCACCCTGATGTCATTTTCTACTCGGACAACATCAGGCAGCTGGATGCCCTCACGGCCGCGGCCTGCCTGGACCAGGCCGTCGGCGATGCGCTGCAGGACGCCTACCGGGACTACCGACTCCGCTACCATCACCTCGTTCTCGATGATCGTTCACCCCTTGTGTCCAACAGTGAATTCGAGAAGCAGAGAGCGTTTGTGGCCAAAACATGGGACGACTGGCTGGGTTGAGCTTATAATTCGCGTCCGGCAATCCGTATGAGACGAGGAAGACAGTGGCATCCAGAATGGGAACCGTTGAACAGGACCTGATTCCGGCAAACGCCCAGAACAACTACGGCGTGCGCCCGAGAGACCTGCCTCTCTCGTGTCCCATGCCCGGCATGTACCTGTGGAATTCTCACCCCAAGGTGGCTATCCCGATCGAAGAGACCGGCGAAGCGAAGTGCCCGTATTGCGGTGCGCACTATCACCTGCTGGACGATACGGAGTGACGGCATGTTTATCGTAACCGGCGGTGCCGGTTTCATTGGCAGTAACCTCGTGCGTGCGTTGATCGACCGCGGACACGATGATGTCGTGGTCGTTGACGACCTCGAGGACGGCCACAAGTTTGTGAACTTTGCGAGCCTCGGTATTGCCGACTATATCGACAAGGACGATTTCCTTGCGCGGCTGGCGGCAAATACTGCGTTTGCCGGCAGCATCAAGGCGATCTTCCACCAGGGCGCCTGTTCCGCGACGACCGAGTGGAATGGCCGCTACATGATGACGAACAATTACCAGTACTCGCAGCAACTCCTGCACCACTGCCTGGAACACAGGGTTCCCTACATCTACGCTTCTTCGGCAGCCGTCTACGGTGGGTCCAAATCGTTCGTCGAGGATCCGCTGTTCGAGAGCCCGCTGAACGTGTACGGCTACTCAAAGCTGCAGTTCGACCGCTACGTGCGCAGGGTTGCCGCAAGTCCCGACAGCCAGGTCGTCGGCCTGCGTTACTTCAATGTTTACGGGCCACACGAGCAGCACAAGGGTGCAATGGCCAGTGTCGCGTTTCATTTGCACAACCAGATCCTCGATGACGGCGAGGCCCGCCTGTTCGAGGGGTCGGACGGATACGCCAACGGCGAACAGCTCCGCGACTTCGTGTATGTGGACGACGCGTGCAACGTCAACCTGTGGTTTCTCGATCATCCGGACGTTTCCGGGATCTACAACACGGGTACCGGGGTCGCGCAGACGTTCAACGACATCGCCAATGCCGTGATCAAGTGGCACGGTAAAGGCAGGATTCGCTATATCCCGTTCCCCGACCATCTCAAAGGCGCGTACCAGAGTTACACGCAGGCCGACCTGACGCAGCTGCGCAAGACAGGATGCGATGTCGAATTCAGGCCCGTGGAAGAGGGCGTGAAACACTACCTGGATCAGCTTTGCGGACCGCAGCAACACTGATCGTCGGACCATCCTGGGTTGGCGACATGGTCATGGCCCAGTCGCTGTTCAAGATCCTGAAAGCCAAGTCGCCGGATCGGGCGTTCGATGTGCTCGCACCCGAATGGTCGTTGCCGATCGTCGCGCGTATGCCCGAGATACGCGCCGGTATTGCATCCGAAACCGCACATGGGGAACGCGGCCTGCGCAAGCGCTGGCGTATTGCCTCGACGCTACGCGCGACCGGCTACCAGCACGCGATTGTCCTGCCGCGCTCATTCAAGTCAGCGCTGATTCCATGGTTCGCCCGGATCCCGAAGCGCACCGGGTTTCGTGGCGAATCGCGTTTCCTTCTGCTCAACGACATGCGCTCTTTCGACCGCGACGTGCTCGATCAGACCGTCAAGCGATTCGACGCGCTGGGGCTCGATGCAGGAGAGCCTCTCCCATCTGCACTGCCCGACCCGTCGCTCCGCGTTTCAGAGGAAAACCAGGCGCGCGTCATAGAAGCGCTGGGCCTCTCCGACGAGCGGCCGGTCGTCGCCATGATGCCCGGCGCTGAGTACGGGCCGGCCAAGTGCTGGCCACACGCATACTACGCGGAACTTGCCGCGATGCTCGATGCCTCGGGATACGCGGTCTGGATTCTCGGGTCCGCCAAAGACGCGGCCGCGGGCGACACTATCGCCAGCGCGAGCCGGGCGACAAACCTGTGTGGCCGGACGTCACTGGAAGACGTCATCGACTTGCTCGCCGCCTGCGAGCAGGCGGTATCGAACGATTCCGGGCTGATGCACATCGCGGCTGCTGTCGGCATCCACGTACACGGCATTTACGGTTCATCTTCGCCGAAATTTACCCCACCACTCACGAAAAGTCGCGATATTCACAAAACAGGTATCGATTGCAGCCCCTGTTTCCGGCGTGAGTGCCCGCTGGGGCATCTGAAGTGCCTGATGGAGCTTTCACCCGAGAAGATCTTCGAAAAAATACGTTTATATAAGGCTTAAAGTCAGCGATCATCGAAGAAAATGTCTATTTTCTCCACAACATCCGATACCGTGATGAGGGCCATTGCCCGGGGGTCTCGCACCCGCTGCCCCCACGCCACTTGTGCTTCGTTCTTACCAAGATATTGCCTGATCGCGTCAGGATAGCGATTTATCGTGAACTTTCGGGATAAGTACGGTCCGGTGCGTGCAGGGTTGGATGTCGCGTACAGCCCGACGACCGGTGTGCCCAGCGCTGTCGCCATATGCGCCGGTCCCGAGTCCGGGCAGATGACCAGGTCGGCCCGATCGATGAGGGCGGCCAGTTGCCTGAGCGTAGACCGGCCGACGACATTCAGCGCGGCGCTGCCCGCGGCAAGTGTCTCCCCGTAGTTCTTTTCGAGGTCAGAGGGACCGCCCGTGAGAACGACGTGTGCACCGTGTCGGGATTCGAGGTGCGCGATGACCGCGGCGTAGTTCTCCACACGCCAGTTCCGGAAATTTCGCGCGCGCTGGCTGCTGCACGGGCTGATGACCACCATGGGTTTGCCCGCAACGACAAGGTCCGAGGCGAACTTCCTGTCTTCAGGCGCCAGCGGGATGTCCCAGCGCAGTGGCCGTTCAGCCGCGCCAATCGCCGTGGCAAAACCCATCATCGCGTCCATCGCGTGCTCGCCGATGGCCGCTGCGATACGCCGATTGGTAAACAGCCACTGGAAGTCTTTCGCGCGCGCCTTGTCGAACCCGAGCCGTATCGTCGCAGGCAGTGAGGGAACGAGGAAATTGGCGCGCAGGGAGGCGTGCATACATAGCGCGACATCGAAGTGCTGGCCGGCGAGCGCCTTGCGAACGTCGCGGTACGCGGCGCGGCCGCGCGCCTTGTCGAACACCACGAAATCGATGTCCTGGATTTGTGACATCAGGGATGCCTCGGTCCGGCCGATAATCCAGGTGACGTGCACGCCGGGCCAGTTATCCTGCAGGCGGCGGATGACCGCGAGCGCGTGGCAGGTATCGCCGATCGCGGACAGACGCATGACGCAAATGCGGTCGGGCTTCGATTGCGGGAGCAAATCAGGCACTATCACGTCACCACGAGCATTGGGGAACAGGTCCGTTGACCGAGACCGTCGAGAAGACCAGAAACGGCGCCATCCTATACGATAAGGCCATCATCAACCAGATTTCGGATGAACGCTTCACGCCGCAGGGCTGGTTGCATGCCGAGTTGTTGACGGGGTCGCTGCGCTCCGGCGGGCGCGGCAACACGATGTTCGTCGGCAACATTCCGCGGCAGTTCGTGCTGCGACATTACATGCGTGGCGGTCTGCTCGGAAAGCTCATCAAAGACACCTATATTTACTCCGGCGCCGACAAGACGCGGCCATTTCTGGAGTGGCGCCTGCTCGACAAGCTGGCGTCCAACAACATGCGGGTGCCGCGCCCCGCCGCGGCGCGCTACGTGCAGCGAGGTACGTTCTATACGGCCGACCTGATTACCGTTCGGGTGCCCGGAATCGTGCCGCTATCGAAGTACATCGAAGACAACAATCCTGACGAGGCATTCTGGCAATCGGTGGGTGCCGCGATCCAGGAATTTCATGCCACGGGTGTTTACCATGCGGACATGAACGCCTACAACGTGCAGGTCGACAACGACGGCATGATCTGGATGCTCGACTTCGATAAGGGCGAGCTGCGGCGGCCCGGGACGTGGCAACAGAAGACACTGAGTCGCCTGCACCGTTCACTGCACAAGATTGTCGGCCTGAACCCCAGGCTGAACTTCCGTGCCGCGAACTGGGAGCAACTGCTCGAAGGCTATTTCAACGCGTCGAGATCGGCGTAGTAGTCCGGGTAGCCGTCGGGCAGGTCCTTGAACTTGCGGTGTATCCAGAAGTACTGCTCCGGGCACTTGCGAACCTGCTCTTCGAGAATCGCCACGTAACGCCGGGTATCGGCGACCGGGTCGTCACTCGGGAAGTTGTCGAATGCGGGCAGCAAGACGAGCTCATAGGTGGAGTCGGGTAGCCGGCGCGGAAAGAACGGGACGACGGCCGCGTTGCCGAGACGCGCCAGTGTCGATGTTGCCGTCGTGTGCATGGAGGGCACACCGAAGAATTCGATGACTTCCGAACCCTTGCGATTGTAGCTCTGGTCCGGCGCGTACCAGACCGGACGAGGACCGCGCAGGCTACGCACCATCTTCTTGATATCGCGCTTCTCGATCGTCGTGTCTGCAGCGACTTCTCGACCACTGCGCTGCAGTTCGGTCATGAACTCGCTGCGATTCTTGCGAAACACCGCGTCGAAGGGAGGAATTGCCTCGGCCAGGACGCGGCCCGAAATTTCGAGTGTCGTGAAGTGTGCACTGAGGAGGATGACGCCCTTGCCGGACGCCAGGGCGTTGGTAACGTGCTCGGTGCCGGTCAGCGTCGTGATCGATTGCAGGTGCAGAGTACTCGCCCAGCGGCCAAGCCCCATTTCCACGAGCATCATGCCCAGCGCCTTGAAGTGCGCCAAGGCCATCGCATCGCGTTCCGTTGGCGTCAGGTCGGCAAAACAGAGCTCGATATTGCGGCGCACGACGGCGCGTCGCGACCCGCCTGCCAGGTGAGCCAGGCGACCGAGCAGGCGGCCAATCGCCAGCGCCGCCCGATGCGGCAGCATGCAAATCAGACGCAAGAGGCCCATGCCGACCCAGATGGGCCAGTAGCGAGGCGCCCAGTAACTGGACAAGGGTTTGCGTTCGCCGCTCATGGAGTACTGCTGTGATTCCGGGTGTACGGATTTTACTCGGACATGCCGTCTACGTAACCACCCGTCTCGGGATCGCGCTCGAAGTCAGAAGTGTCGGCTTCGTCGGGTGCCACTTCTTCGGCCTGGATGCCGACGTGGAAGGCGGCGAAGCCGGGCATGACGACCTGGTTGCGTGCCAGACCGATAATGCGGCCGGAATAGGGGGAGCGCAGCTCTGTTCTCACGTTGCTCATCGGGTCGGTGATGGTGCCGAGCAGATCACCCTTGCGGATCGAGCTGCCCAGGCTGACATCGGCGAGGAGTATCCCGCCGTTATCGGCACGCACCCACGACGACCGGTAGTAAACGGGTTCCGGGTCTCCCCAGAAGCGCCTCTTTTTTACCATTCCCAGCGTGGACAGCAGCGTCTGGATACCGTTGACACCGTGTTTCACCTCGACCAGCTCGAGCTGCGCAGGGCCGCCGGCCTCGACGGTCACCGCCGGAATGCCGGCCATTGTCGCGGCGTGCCGCAACGTGCCAACTGTCGGCTGGCTGTGAAGTACGACCATGGAGCCGAAGCCAAGCGTTAGTGTGACGACATCGGGATTGCGCAGGTCAGCGCGGATCTGCGGCAGGTTTGCCCGTTCGAACGACCCCGTGTGCAGGTCGACGAGTGCATCGCAATGCGCGATGACGTCTTTGAAAAGCGCATGCGCGATGCGTGCGGCGGCACTGCCATTCGGGTTGCCCGGGAAATAGCGGTTCAGGTCGCGGCGGTCGGGCAGGTAGCGCGATCCCCGCCGAAAGCCCTGTACGTTGACAATGGGTACGCCGATGACGGCCCCGGAGAGTTTGTCCGGGTCGATGTCGTGGAGAACGCGCCGCACGATTTCTATGCCATTGAGTTCATCGCCATGCACGGCCGCCGTAAGACACAACGTCGGCCCGGGTAATTTGCCGTTGACGGCAAGCACCGGCGTCGAAACCGGGACGCCTTCGAACAGCTCTGTGGCCGACCAGGCGAGTCGCTGCGCCGAACCCGGTGCTATTTGGTGGCCGAGGATGCTGAGCGGTTCCGCGATCCCTGTGGCCGTGGTAACGGCATCTGCCAACGGGACGTCGTGCGGGTGCGCCGGGACGGCCTCGACCAGGTCTTCGGCTGCCGCCGACGTCTCACTGGAACGGGAGTCGGCGTCGTAGGTCGAATCCTGGATCAGGTCGACACCGCTGCCCGACGGCTCTACCGCGGTCTCTCCGGCAACCGCTAAACCGGTGGCGAACAGGAGGTACAGCAAGGCGGCGGACCGGCCAAAACGCGAGAAAGATCCTGATAGGCGGCAGATAACTCTCATAGTTTGCTCAAAATACGGCAGAATGCCGGGAATTTCCGTGAACTAATCAATAATTTGCGATTGAAACCTGAACGAAACCAAATGACAAGTTTTAAGGCTCTTGTACTGTTCCTGATTCTGGCCGGCGGGGCCGCCAATGCGGCGGAGACGTTCCCGCAACCGCCCGAGCTGCAGCCGGATGTCGATTTCTGGGTGTCGATCTTCACGAGCTACAGCACCGACGAAGGTGTCCTGCATGACAATCGCAATCTCGCTGTCGTCTATGACCGCCTGAGCGTGCCAGCGGACCTGTCTCGACGTGAGCGCAACCGGCGCGTGGACAAGCGCCGTCGGCAGCTGCAGGACGTCCTGCGGGCGCTGGCGTCCGGGAAACGCGACAACCTGAGCCCGGAGGAGGCGCGCGTACTCGCGCTGTGGCCGGACGACGTATCGAACGCGACATTGCGCGCGGCGGTCGACAGGATCCGCTTTCAACAGGGGCTGCGGGATCGTTTCAAACGTGGCCTCGAGCGATCCGGGCGCTGGCGTGACCACGTCAACGCGGAATTTACCGCGCTGGGCGTACCGGTCGACATCGCCGCCCTGCCGCACGTAGAGTCGTCGTACAACCCGGATGCGCGCTCGCATGTCGGCGCATCGGGAATCTGGCAATTCACGCGCAGCACCGGACGTCGCTTCATGCGCGTTGACCACGTCGTGGACGAGCGTAACGATCCTTTCATCGCCACGCGCGCAGCGGGACAGCTGCTTGCCTACAATTACTCGATTACCGGCAACTGGCCGATGGCCATTACCGCCTACAACCATGGCTTGTCCGGCGTGCGCCGGGCCATGCGAAAACATGGCGATACCGCCTATGTCGACATCCTGCGGAACTACAACGGCAGGACATTCGGGTTTGCATCGCGCAATTTCTACGTCGCGTTTCTTGCGGCAAGGGAGGTCGACCAGAATGTCGACCAGTACTTTCCCGGGTTGATACCGGAATCGCCAACCGACTACGTGACGGTCAAACTGCCCGCTTACGTGTCGGTTTCCGGCCTCAGCAAGGCGACCAACATCAGCGCGGCGCAGATACAGGTGCACAATCCTGCGCTGCAGGCCACGGTGTGGCAGGGCAGCAAGCATATGCCGAAAGGCTATGAATTGAGATTGCCGAGTGCGGCGACGCGTATGCCGCTTGCCGAGCTCGTCAGTGGCCTGCCCGAGTCTGCGCTGTTCCAGGAACAGCTTCCCGACCTGTTTCACGTGGTGGCGCGCGGCGACACCCTGTCGCAGATCGCTGAGAACTACGACACGCGTGTGTCGACGCTCGTCGCACTGAACCAGCTCGGGAGCAGTCACCGCATCCGTGCGGGCCAGCGGCTGCGCTTGCCTGCTGCCGGGCCCGCGCCGCAGGCAACGATTGCTGCGTCACCGGCCCCGGCAACCGAGCCCGTCGTTGTGGCGAGTGCCGCGACGGTGGAACCCGGGCCCGATATCGCGGAGATGACGCCCGGTGCCATGGCCGATGACCTTGCTGCGTCGGCGCCGGAAGGCGACATCCAGACGGCGCTGCTGTCGGACCCGAGCGACTACAGTGTCGCTGACGATAATACGATCGAGGTGCAGCCGCTGGAGACGCTCGGGCATTTCGGCGACTGGCTGGAAATCAAGACGCAGCGACTTCGGGACCTGAACGGGCTGGCGTTCCGCACGCCCGTATCGGTCGGGCAACGTATTCGGCTCGACCTCGATACCGTGGATGCCAAGGTCTTCGAGGAGCGTCGGGTCGCATATCACCGCGCGCAGCAGGACAGTTTCTTCAGGCAGCACGTCATCAGCGGGGTCACGGAGCACACTATTCGACGCGGTGAATCGATCTGGGTTATTGCGCTGCGACAATACGAGGTGCCGGTCTGGCTGTTCCGGCAGTACAACCCGACGCTGGATATGCACAACGTACGACCCGGAACGACCGTGCAGATCCCGGTGCTGACGGACGCGGGCGACGGCTAGTGCAGCCCCCGCAAAAATATTTCATCGTGCGATTGCTGCCCGTGCTCCTGCTTGTTACCGCGGCCGGGTTCTGGTTCGTCGAGGTGCAACAGGGCGGTCCGTGGGCCGCGCGCAATCTCGTGCCGCTCGTTGTCCTTGTGCTGCTTTCCTTGCTAACGCTCTACAAGGGTGCCGGGCGATGGTCCGGTGCCGGGATGCGGATGCCGCTCGGTACACTCGGGTTCGCCATTCCCGCACTGGGCCTGTCTGCGTACCTGCACTACGCCTACTCGATCAACCTGAACGACATGTTCAGCGATGCGGAGTATCCGGACCGGGTATTCCGCTTCCTCCCTGTCTACACCCTGGTTGCGGGCGGTATCGGCTACGCGATCGGCTGGATCGTGGGCCGCAATGTGTGACCACGGTCGCGAGTCTGTGAAGCGACGCTTTATTTTGATTTCCGGGATTTGCTAGGCTTGGCCACATGAAATATCTCGTCCTGGCACTGCTTGCCCTGCTCGCACCCGGTCTCATCCAGGCCAGTGAGTTTCCCCTGGCCGATCGTGTCGTCATCGAAAAGTCGGCGCGCAAGCTGCACCTCATGCGGGACGGCAAGGCATTCCGGACTTTCAGGATCGCCCTGGGTATACGACCGGTTGGTGACAAGAAGCGGGAAGGTGACTTCAGAACACCGGAAGGTCGGTACTTCCTCGACCGTCGCAACCCGAACAGCGAGTACTTCCTGTCGATCCGCGTGTCGTACCCGAACCGGGTTGATCGCCTAGAAGCGGCGGAGCTGGGCGTCGATCCTGGCGGTGCGATCATGATCCACGGCCAGCCGAATGAGCCGTCTCGCTCCGAGACCTACTACCGGACCCAGGATTGGACCAATGGCTGCATCGCGGTCTCTAATTCTGACATGATCGATATCTGGCTCATGACCGGCGAGAATACGCCCATCGAAATCAAACCCTGAATGTCAGACCAAACCATCGATGCCGAGGTGTGGCCGCAAGGCAGCCTCGAGGTACTTTCCCAATTTGAAGTCGACCAGTTGCAGAGCAACGGTTCGGGCGGCCTGTATTCGCTGCTCCGCCGTTGCATGCT
This sequence comes from uncultured Gammaproteobacteria bacterium, assembly GCA_963698895.1. GTDB lineage: Bacteria > Pseudomonadota > Gammaproteobacteria > Steroidobacterales > Woeseiaceae > UBA1847. The sequence goes on from CAVOSO010000010.1 coordinate 295,928, forward strand.
GGCGGTACTGAATTCGGACAGCAAGACCGACGACGCAAGGGTCGTGCTGGAAACGTATCGCGATTTTGAGGTCGGCTTTATACGCCAGGACCGTGGCCTGAAAGTCACCCTCAAGAACGCGCCGGCCGAGGCGTTCGTCGATGGCAAGATGATTCGCGGTACCCGCGAGCTGCTGTCGGCGGTCCTGCGCGACATTGTCTTCACGCGCAACGAGGTGCTCGATAGCGGTCGTTTCGATTTGTCGACATCCGACGGCATTACCAATGCTGTTTTTCACATTGTTCGAAACGCGCGTCTGCTGACACTGCCCGCGCACGTCAATCTCGTCGTCTGCTGGGGCGGACACGCGATCAGCCGTGAGGAATACGACTACTCGAAACAGGTGGGTTACGAACTTGGCCTGCGCGAGCTGAATGTATGCACAGGTTGCGGGTCCGGTGCGATGAAAGGGCCGATGAAGGGCGCGACGATCGGGCACGCAAAGCAGCGTATTCGTGACGGCCGTTACGTGGGCATCACCGAGCCGGGGATCATCGCTTCCGAGTCACCCAATCCGATCGTCAATTCGCTGATCATCATGCCGGACATGGAGAAGCGCCTGGAGGCGTTCGTGCGGCTGGGGCACGGCATCATCGTTTTTCCGGGAGGCGTTGGCACGGCGGAGGAAATTCTTTACTTGCTCGGCGTGTTGATGCATCCGGAGAATGCCGGGCAGCCGCTACCCATGATCATGACCGGGCCCGCATCGGCGGAACCCTATTTCCGCAAGATCGACGAGTTCGTCGGGGCGACACTGGGACCGGATGCACAGAGTCGGTACCGGATTGTCATCGACGATCCGCGCGAGGTCGCGAGGCAAATGGCATTGGGCCTGGAAGACGTACTGGCGTTTCGCACCGAGCATGGCGATGCCTATTATTTCAATTGGCTGCTCAAGATCGATAGTGCCTTCCAGCGCCCATTCGTTGCCACGCACGAGTCGATGAGTGAATTGCAGATTGACCGGGACCTGCCGGTCCACGAACTCGCGGCCAACCTGCGCCGTGTCTTTTCGGGAATCGTCTCTGGCAATGTGCGGGAGGACACGGCCGCCATGATTGATGCGCAAGGACCGTTCGAAATCGATGGTTCGCGGGAAATCATGAGCCTGCTCGATGACCTGCTGGCAGGATTCGTTGCCCAGCACCGCATGAAGATTTCAAGCGGTGACTATGATCCCTGCTACGTTATTAAGTAAAACCAAAGACTAACTTACTGTTTTAGAAAGGAAAACAGGGGTTCTGCACTGTGATGCAGTTCCTGTGATTTCGGCGTCGCGGCACTTAACATTTGTTCAAAGGATTTCTCAAGAGCAAGACGATGCCGGATAGCAAACACATAAGGTGGGACGAGAGTTTCGGTACGGATGCCGAACCCGAGTCCGAGGTCGATGAGGCGACTCTGGATGCCCGTGAGCCCGCAGCCAATGATGCGGACGGTTGGCAGCAGTACCGTCGCTGGATCTCGAAAGCGCCGACGCCGAAAGGGCGCCGTTCGGGCATCGACCCTTCGCTGTACTCGTGGAAAGGCTATCGCGACTGGAGTGACCAGGTCCGCCGCAATTGGGCGAAAGAAGTCGCCGACGACAAGGACTGATGGCCCGCCAGGAACACGAGAATAACGCCGGCCATTGCCGGCGTTTTCTTTTGCCGACAGAGTGTCGATCGACTGTGAACGAAGTCCACATAAAAGCCGGAACTGCGTCTTGTTTCTGAGCTTTTTCAGGCCCTGTTCAGGCTTCGTGAAGCAAGCTGTGACCGGCCTCACAGCCCGCGCCAGACGCCGGTCCTATAGTCAGGCTTCGTAACCACCAAGCAACGCGATATGAGAATGTCTAACAAACATCAGAAACCGGAATCCCCATACGACTCGTTGAAGAACGAGTCAGCGCGGCAGCGCTGGGAGTTGTTCCATCGTGCCATCGCGCACGCCAAGGAATCGAACAATGCGGCGCTTAACGAGGCAGACACCCAGGCGGGCGACGCCGAGTGTGCCGGTCCGTTCCTGACGATCGTTCGCTAGTACCGCTATGGAATGTCTCCTGCAATATCTCGATGACCTGGACGACCTGTACGGTGTGTTCGGCCTGGTCTGGGAGCGGCTACGCAGGATCCTGCTAAAAATCGCTGCGTTCCTTATGGTGCTTGCCGTAGCGGGCGGCGGCATCTTCCTTGCACTGGCGCATCCCCCCATCGCGCTGGCAACCTCCACCATGCTTTTCGTGACCTTGCTGTACCGCACGGTCACGGTCCCTTCGTCCAGGTGGACCCAGGCCGGCGCCTGAAAATGCCCCAGGGCCCGCAGCCGCGGGCTTGAAATCGACGGCTAAGCCCCTATCGTGTCTGCCTTTGCCCAGGAGATAAGCGGCGTGGCCGACAAGCGGGAAACACACAAGAAAGAGACACTCGGCTTCCAGACCGAGGTACGTCAGCTTCTGAAGCTGATGATTCACTCCCTCTACAGCAACAAGGAGATTTTTCTCCGCGAGCTCATTTCCAACGCTTCCGATGCGGCTGACAAGCTGCGTTTCGAGGCACTGGCAGAACCCGGCTTGCTGGGGGAGGACGAGCTCGCGATTCGTATCGAGGTCGACAAGGACAAACGCCTGCTGTCGGTGACCGACAACGGCATTGGCATGTCGCGTGACGAGCTTGTCGACAACCTGGGGACGATCGCGCGCTCCGGGACCGCCGAGTTCCTGGGCCAGATGACGGGCGACCAGCAGCATGATCTGCAGCTGATCGGGCAGTTCGGCGTCGGCTTCTACTCGGCGTTTATCGTGGCCGACAAGGTCACCGTCGATACGCGACGCGCGGGCAGCGACCAGGCCGTGCGCTGGGAGTCCAGCGGTGAGGGTGAGTTTACGATAGAGGACATCGAGCGAGAGGAACGGGGCACCTGTGTGACCCTGCACCTCAAGCAGGACGCCGACGAATTCGCCGAACCTGTCCGCATCGAGACACTGATTCGCAAGTACTCTGATCACATCGGCTTCCCGGTCACCCTGCACACGGCAGGTGATGACGAAAGCAAGGTGGTCAATTCGGCGACGGCGCTCTGGACGCGATCGCGGACCGACATCGAGGACGACGAGTACAGGGAGTTCTACAAGTACCTGTCGCATGACTTCGCCGACCCGCTGGCGTGGAGCCACAATCGCGTGGAGGGCAAACGCGAGTACACAAGCCTCCTCTATATCCCTGCGGCAGCCCCGTTCGACCTGTGGAACAGGGAGGCACCACGGGGCCTCAAGCTGTACGTGCAACGCGTCTTCATCATGGACGACGCAGAGCAATTCCTGCCGCTGTACCTGCGATTCGTCAAGGGCGTGGTCGATTCGGCCGACCTGCCGCTGAACGTCTCGCGAGAGCTCCTGCAGCAGAATCCCGACCTGGCGGCGATGCGTGGTGCGTTGACCAAGCGCGTCCTGGACATGTTGAGCAAGCTTGCAGGCGGCGACGACTATGCAACGTTCTGGGCCGAGTTCGGCCAGGTTCTCAAGGAAGGCGTGGTCGAGGATTTCGCCAACAAGGACAAGCTGGCGAAGCTGCTGCGTTTCGCATCGACCCATTCCGGGTCCGATGCCCAGGACCAGTCGCTCGACGACTATATCGGGCGCGCGCAGGAGGGGCAGGACAAGATCTATTACATCATCGCCGACAACTATGCGACGGCAGTTGCGAGCCCGCATCTCGAAGCTTTGTTGAAGCGCGGGCTGGAAGTCCTGTTGCTGACCGACCGCATCGACCCCTGGGTCGTCGACGGCCTCCGGGAATATGCCGGCAAGACGCTCGTCGACGTCGGCCGTGCAGGCCTCGATCTGCCGGAAGACGACGAGTCCGCATCGCAGCAATCCATGAACGAGGAGCACGAGTCCTTGCTCGAGCGAATCAAGGGCGTCCTGAGGGATCGTGTCGAGACCGTGAATGTCAGTCGGCGCCTGGTCGACTCACCGGCCTGCGTGGTGGCTGCGGACGACGATCTGAACCCACAGGTTCGGCGTATACTCGAAGCCAGCGGCCAGCCGATTCCGGAATCGAAGCCGATTCTCGAAATCAATGTCGAGCATCCGCTGGTTGGCCGCTTGTCCGGGGAAACGGACGAGGCACGTTTCGACGACTTGTCGAACATCGTGCTGGACCACGCACTGCTGGCGGAGGGCACGCAACTCGAAAACCCGGCTGCGTACGTGCATCGCATGAACAAGTTACTGCTCGACCTGGAGTCAGGAGGCGGAAATGACGGATCAGGGTAAACGCGACCTCAAGGGTCGGCTCAGCGAGGAGCAGTACCGGGTCACGCAGTGCTCGGCGACCGAGCGGCCGTTCACGGGCAAGTACGTCGACCACAAGGACGACGGAACCTATCATTGTGTGTGTTGTGACGCCCCGTTGTTCAGCTCCGAACACAAGTACGACTCGGGTTCGGGGTGGCCGAGTTTCTGGTTGCCGCAGGCGGGCGAGGCGGTGCGAACGCGTACGGATGAGACGCACGGGATGATTCGCGTTGAAGTGCTCTGTGCCGCCTGCGACGCGCACCTTGGTCATGTGTTCGAGGATGGCCCACAACCCAGCGGTTTGCGATACTGCATCAATTCCGCCTCCCTGGACTTCGAGGAAAAACCCGAATGAACACGTCGAAACTTCTGCGGGTCTTGCCGGCCGCTCTATTTCTGGCCGCGTGCGGCCAGCCGGATCAAGGCACGGGCAATCAGCCTGCTGCAGCCAAGGAGGGGACGGCCGCGCGGGATGCGGCGCCTGCCGTGGTCGTCACGAACTGCCCGCAACCGGGCGCAAACGGAGTGATCGAGATCCAGGACGGGCTGACGGCCACCATTACGAAACCGGGTTACGGTCGTGCGGCAAAGAGCATGGACTATGCGGACGTGCATACCACCCTGTGGTTGTATGATGCGACAGCCGAGGGCGGCCGTGGCACCGAGATCTGGGCGTCCGGCGGTGTCCAGCCTTTCCAGTTCCAACTGGATGCCGGCCAGGTCATCAAGGGTTGGGACCTCGGTGTTAACTGCATGCTGCTGGGTGAGAAGCGTGAGCTGCGGATCGCACCGGAGCTTGGCTATGGCGCAGCCGGCAAGCCTCCGGTGCCACCCAATGCGACATTGCTGTTCGAGATCGAACTCGTCAATCTGACGTCGCCGTAAACTGGATCTCGATACGTCGGTTGATACTGCGCCCGTAGCGGGTCGCGTTATCGGCGATCGGCAACAGCGATCCCGCCCCGACAGCGATGAGTCGTTGCCGTGCAATGCCGCGCGATTGCAGATAATCGGCAACGACCCTGGCCCGTGCCGCGCTAAGGCGCTGGTTCGAGTCCTCGTTGCCCGACGCATCCGAGTGCCCGGTAATCGTTATCGTGGCGCCACGACACGCATACGCCAGTGCAACGACGTTGTCGAGCACAGGATAGGCTGACGTTCGCATTCTGGTTCCGGATTCTTCGAAGGCGACGGGCCCCGCCCGGAATTCCGCGAACTGTTGTTCGCAAAACGTCGAGGCCCGTGCCTGCGTTGCGACCGCCTTGATCCGGAAATCCGTATCCGCCGACGATGGTAATTCACGCCGGAGCGCCTGCAGTTGCGGTTCGACCGCCGGCTGGTCGGTGACCAGCGCCTCGATGCGGAGAGCGTCTTCTGTCAGGTGGGCCTGCGGTGATGTCATCGTCGCGAGCGATTCGATGAGTTCGACGGTTGCATCGTCCCACCAGGCCGGGGCGACGCCGAGCGGGTGAAGATCGACGTGCAGCACGTGCGAGGGATAAAACTCATGCACGGCATCCATGATGCGCGCTTCGTGATCCCTGGACCGCGCGTGCCCGCTGATCGTCAGCGCACCGCGAAATGAGGAAATCTCGAACTCGGCGGAGTCCGCCGCGGAATAGGTGGCAGGCAATGGCTCGTTCCCGGTGCGACCCCTGTCCATGGGCAGCGACCACGCGATCCCGGCGAGCAGGACCAGAACGGCGATGGTGTTGCGGAAGCGGGGCGTCAACGGTCAGGCGTGCATTGCCTGGTCGCGCAGATCGCGGGCCTGCCCGATCCAGTCTTCACGATAGATGCGCGTGCGAAAGCCCTTCAGGCGTCTTGCGATACGATCGATATCGTATTCGCTCATGTCCGCGATCTGCTGGTAGCTGAAGATGCCCATTTCATTGAGTGTCTTCTCGATCGCCGGTCCGACGCCCTTGATCTGTTGCAGATCGTCGCGCAGGTTGTGCGTGCCCGTCTCCGGCTCCTCGTCAGGCTCCTCGTCAGGATCCTCGTCAGGATCCTCGTCAGGATCGTCGTCATCCAGCTCCTCGTCAGGATCGTCGCCATCCGGGTTGTCGTCTTCGTTGTCGTCCTCGTCCTCGTCCCAGGCTTCGACGTCAGGCCCGGGTTCCTCTTCGGCGTCATTCGACGCGTCCAGACCGTCGGTCAGTTCCGCCGGGTCCGAAACCGGCTCGATGCGAGTCTGGTCATTGGGTACATCGCGTCGCAGGCCCTCCAGTTCGCGGATTCGTTCGCGGGCGCGCTCGAGCTCGGCTTCGAGCTGCGTGGCCTCCTCGTTGCGTACACGGAAGCGGTCGATGAGCGGCGGCAGGCGGTTCTGCCAGTTCGCAAGCTCTCGCGACAGCTTCTCGATGCGTGCGTCCTTCTCTTGCAGGATATCGGTGTCGGAGCTGCGCGCCGCCATGTCCGATTGCAGCTGGTCCCGCTCGCTGACGGCGACTTCGAGATTGCTGCGAATGTCCTTGATCTCGCGCTGCAGTTCGTCGCGGCGCGCGTACGCCTCCTGCACCGCGCCCGATAATTCCCTGGCGCGATTCTTGGCGTCGGTGTGCGAGGCCTGGAACTGGCTGACCTGCTCCATCAGCCCCTTGTTCTGCTCGACCAGGCGGTCTCCCTCGCGCCGTTGCGCGTCAAGCTGGTCCTGCCACCCTGCATTGACGGCCGCTTTTTCCTCCGCAGACCGGCTACCGCGCAACACCCAGCCGATAATCACGCCCAGGACCGCGATGATGGCCATCAGGGCGATGTGGGTAACGGTTATGTCGGGCATAGGCGGGATCCTGTACGGGTGCGGACGACGAACCCTGCGGCGAACGCCGGAACAGCAGGCAACGCGTGGCGTTTATGTGCACAATATTGTGCAGCGCGTTGCATGCTGTCGCTCATAACACCACCTTACATTACATAAGATCATAATTTTACAGCAGTATTCACGAATCTATCCACCCCGGAATTCACAATGAGCCAACACCCAGTGTCCGAGAATCTGTTTATCGAGGGTCCGGTCGGTCGCCTCGAGGCCATTCTCGAGCGACCCGGTGAGGGCGCACTGGAGGGTTGCGCTGTCATCTGCCACCCTCACCCGCAACATGGCGGCACGATGCACAACAAGGTCGTGCACACGCTGGCGCGTGCATTTGTCCGCTCGGGCTACGAGACGCTGCGGTTTAATTTTCGCGGGACCGAACGCAGCGAGGGCGAATACGATGCCGGCGTTGGCGAGCTTGACGACGCGCTCGCGGCGATCGACTGGATGCGAGCCCGTCACGGGTCCTACCCGCTGTGGCTGGCAGGGTTTTCTTTCGGTGCCGCGATCGCGGTCAAGGCAGCGGTCGCTACACATGTCGACGGCCTCGTTAGCGTGGCACCGGCGATCAGTCGATTCGCCAACGGGCTGGAGTCGCAGCCGGAATGTCCCTGGCTGATCGTGCAGGGTGACGAGGATGAACTCGTCGATATCGAAGAGACGATCGAGTGGTTCAACAGTCTTGCGCCCGGCCCGGAGCTGTTGATCATTCCTCAGGGCGAACACTTTTTCCACGGTCGGCTGGCCGAGCTCAAAAACGCGGTGATGGAGTTCGTCACAGCATAAAAAAAGGCCGGGCAATGCCCGGCCTTTTCAGGTTGGTCGACGCTGCGATCAAACCATGTCTTTGAGACCCTTCAGGGCAGAGACCTTGACAACCTTGGTTGCCGGCTTCGCCTTGAACATCATCTCTTCACCCGTGAACGGATTTACACCCTTGCGGGCTTTGCGAGCTGGCTTCTTCACGACCCGCATTTTCAGAAGACCGGGGATGGAGAACATGCCCGGGCCGCCACGACCGCCAAGGTTCTTCTTGATCTGGCCGTTAAGGGATTCGAAAACGGCCGCAATGTCTTTACGCGTCAGGCCCGTATCTTCGACGATCTTCGCGTAAATTTCAGATTTGGTCGGTGGCTTTTTGGTGTTCGCTGCCATGAAAAACTAACTCCTAAAAATAGACGAAACGAGCAATTGCCCGCTATGAAAGCGCAGCGACGATAACACTTTTTTCGGTGCTGCGTAAGCGCAAAAAGGCCTTTTTTTTAAGCTTTTTTTGTTGTTGCCGGTGAGAACGAAAAACGGGCCCGATCGGGCCCGTCTCGCGTCGTGCTGCCGACACCTTAAAGTTACGAATCTGTAAAAAACTCCCGTTTGAACCTGACGTCCGACGATCGCGTGGTGCCATCGGGCCTGACCGTGATGTCGAAGACCAGTGTTTCGCGATTGGCGACGGGTGTTTCACCGATGTAGTAAACGGCCACTACATCGCCAGGCTCCTCGATCTTACGCATCGTGACGCTCTTCAGCTGCCCGGTGAGGTTGACGGTCTGTACGGTAACGTCGCCTGCGACAGGCGAGTTATCGGATTTACGAATAATTGAAACGTTGAGCATCGCCCGGTTCTTGCTGCGCACAATGTTGTAAGCACGCGCGACCTCCGGTGGCAACTGGTCGGTGGATTGTGCGTTGAAGTGCACGACAAAGTCGCCAATGTCGGCTGACGTTGCACCGGCGGGCTGTGCTTGCGGAACGGATGCCGAGTCGCCGGGTCCGCCGCAGGCTGTGATGAGCGCGAGCAACGAAAAAGAGATCAGAGTTCTTGCCAAAGTCATGAAACTACCCCCTCTTTTTTCTTTTACTATAAACCATTTACGCTGCTGCTGCCGTCAGAAAGGCAGCGGTTTGAAGCCGGCGACAACGATGGTCACCGCCGTAATCAGGATGATCGCGAGCAGGGGAGACAGGTCCAGGCCGCCAAGCGGCGGGAGGATGCGGCGGAAAGGCGACAGCACCCGGTCCGTCAACGCGTGGATGATCGCGAGCGCCGGGTTGTATCCGCCGGGCGCGAGCCAGCTCAGGATGACGCGAATGATGATGGCGAATATGAACAGCCGCAAAGTCAGCAGGACGAGGTCCACGACGGTGGTCAGCGCGATGGCGAGGACGCCGGCCGTCCTCCCGTACAACAGGAGGATTGCCAGGATCAGCAGGTATTGAATAATGAACGCGACGAGCAGGGTGGCCGAGTCAATACGACCGACAGGCGGGATAACGCGACGTAAAGGCACGACCACGGGCGAGGTAATCTTGAGGATTGCCTGCGAGATCGGGTTACGAAAATCCACACCGAGCCACGGTAGCAGCAGGCGCAGCAACAGGACGAACAGGTATAGCTGCGCGACAGCGTTGATGATGAACACCAGGGCGTCAATTACGTTACTCGGCATCGGTCAGTCCTTTCCTGCTGTGTGCGCGTCGTTGGCGAGATCCACCGCACGATCGCGCGCGGCGACGACGGCGGCACCGAAGATATCACGGAAGTCCGTGCTATCCAGGTAGTCAAACGCAGCCGCCGTGGTTCCCCCGGGTGAGCGGACCCGCGCAATAAGTGAATCCATGGTTTCCCCCGACTGTTCGGCCATCTCGCCGGCGCCGCGTGCAGTTTCGAGGACCAGCGCCAGCGCGTCGTCGTAGCAAAGACCGAGATCGACCGCGGTTTTCACCAGCATGTCGACGAGCAGGTAGAAGTACGCCGGCCCTGTGCCGGAAACAGCCGTGACGGTGTCGATGTCTGCTTCGGTCGCCACGTTAACGACCGGCCCGGTCGTGGAGATGATGTTGGTTGCGGCACGCCGCTGATGTTCGCTCGTGCGCTCGTTGGCATACAGGCCGGATATCCCGAGGCGCAGCAGGGCCGGCTGATTAGGCATCACCCTGACCACCGGCAGGTCCCCGCCCAGCCAGGTCTCAATGTCGCCGCTGCGCACACCGGCCGCGATCGAAATCACGAGCGGCCTCGTTTTTTGCACGAGCGGTGCCAGCGGCCTGCAAACCTGGCAGAGGATCTGGGGTTTGACAGCCAGCACGAGGCACTCCGCGTCGCGTACGACGTCTTCGTTGGCCTCGCGGATCACAGCGCCGGGCAAGTCCCTGGCAAGGATGTCACGGTGCTCGGCCAGCGGTTCCGATATCAGTATGTGTGCCGGTTCGTAGCCGGCCGCAAGCATTCCCCCTGCGAGCGCACGCGTCATGTTGCCGCCGCCAACGTATGCCACTTTTCCATAGTCCATCTGGCCCTGCCTTATGCGTCGCGCGCGCCGAACAGTGCGGTACCGATACGCACAATCGTCGCGCCTTCAAAAATCGCAGCCCGGAAGTCTGCTGTCATGCCCATCGAGAGGGTATCCGTATTGATGCCGTCCGCCTGCAGCTGTTCCGCCAAATGCCGCAGGGTGGCAAAGGGTTTGCGTTGCTCGTCGAATTCCTCGCGAATCGCCGGCAGGCACATCAGGCCGCGAAGCGTGATATTCGGCAGGTCCGCACAGGCAGCCGCCAGGTCCCGAACGTCAGCAGGTGCAACGCCGGACTTGGAATCCTCGTCGTCGACATTGACCTGCAGGCAGATGTTCAGCGGCGGCCGGCCCCCGGGCCGCTGCTCGGCAAGACGCCGTGCCGTCTTGAGTTTGTCGATAGTGTGCACCCAGTCAAAGTATTCGGCCACCACGCGTGTTTTATTGCTCTGCAGGTGCCCGATAAAGTGCCAGGTCAGGTCCAGGTCGCCCAGGGATTCGATCTTGTCCACACCTTCCTGGACGAAGTTTTCGCCGAAATCACGCTGTCCACAGGCAGCCGCCTCGCGAATCTTCTCGAGGGGCTGTTTTTTGCTCACGGCGAGCAAGCGCACGGCCGCCGGGTCGCGGCCCGCGTCAATTGCCGCCGATTGCAGCAAATCACTGAGCAAGCTTAAGTTTTCCGTGACTCCAATCACGTTTTAGTCCGATCGCTTCGCTATACTAGGCTCTTAATCGGTCCGGGTTATGGTAAGTCCGGGCCTCAAAGAAGAGGGAGAAATATGGCCGTCGACGTTGCCCAGCTATTGTCGTTCACGGTAAAGAACAACGCTTCTGACCTGCACCTGTCCGGTGGGGTGCCGCCCATGATCCGCGTCGATGGTGACATCAAGCGTATCAACATGCCGGCGCTGACCCACAAGGATGTCAATAGCATGGTGTACGACATCATGAATGACAAGCAGCGCAAGGACTATGAGGAGTTTCTCGAGACCGACTTTTCGTTTGAAATTCCGAAGCTGGCACGATTTCGTGTCAACGCGTTTAACCAGAACCGTGGCTCCGCCGCCGTCTTCCGTACCATTCCCTCTGAAATCCTGACCCTTGATGATCTGGGCGCACCGTCGATTTTCAAGGACGTATCGATGCACCCGCGCGGGATCGTGCTCGTAACCGGGCCGACGGGTTCCGGCAAGAGCACGACGCTGGCCGCGATGGTCGACTACATCAATGAGAACAAGCCGGACCATATCCTGACGATCGAAGATCCGATCGAGTTCGTGCACGAGTCGAAGAAGTCGCTGATCAACCAGCGCGAAGTGCATCGCGATACGCTGGGTTTCAACGAGGCGCTGCGGTCCGCGCTGCGTGAAGATCCCGACATCATCCTCGTCGGCGAGCTGCGTGACCTCGAGACCATTCGCCTGGCGCTGACCGCGGCGGAAACCGGTCACCTGGTTTTCGGTACGCTGCACACGAGCTCCGCGTCCAAGACCATCGACCGTATCGTCGACGTCTTCCCCGCCGCCGAGAAGGAAATGGTCCGGGCCATGCTGTCGGAGTCGCTGCGCGCTGTCATTTCGCAGACATTGCTGAAGAAGATCGGTGGCGGCCGCATCGCGGCGCACGAAATCATGATCGGCACGCCGGCCATTCGCAACCTGATTCGCGAAGGCAAGATCGCCCAGATGTACTCGGCGATCCAGACCGGCCAGGGCTCTGGCATGCAAACACTCGACCAGAACCTTGCCGGGCTCATGAGCAAGGGCCTGATCAACAAGGAAGAGGCGCGCTACCGGGCCGTCAACAAGGAGAATTTCTAACAGGTAGCGCAAGCTGCCTGACGGGAGACGAGACAACATGGAACGCGAACAAGCGGTACGACTTACACAGAATCTGTTGCGCAAGATGGTCGAGCGCGAAGGCTCGGACCTGTTCTTGACGGCGGGTTTCCCGCCGGCGATCAAGGTTGACGGAACGATCCACAAGGCGACGGATACGCCGCTGTCGCCCGACCAGGCGACGATGATGGTGCGCTCTATCATGAACGACAAGCAGATCAAGGAGTTTGACGCGACCAAGGAATGCAATTTCGCCATCGCGCCGCAGGGCATCGGTCGTTTCCGCGTCAGCGCATTCATCCAGCAAGGCATGGTTGGCGCCGTACTGCGTACGATTACGACCGAAATCCCGACGCTGGAAGAGCTCGAACTGCCCCCGATCCTCAAAGACGTGGTCATGAACAAGCGCGGCCTGTGCATCATCGTCGGCGGTACGGGTTCCGGTAAGTCGACAACGCTTGCCGCAATGATCGGCCATCGAAACGAAAACTCGCGCGGCCACATTATCTCGATCGAGGACCCGGTCGAGTATGTCCATCCGCACAAAGGCTGCGTGATCACCCAGCGCGAAGTCGGTGTCGACACCGAATCCTGGCATGCCGCGCTGAAGAACACGCTGCGCCAGGCACCGGATGTCATCCTGATCGGCGAGATTCGTGACCAGGAAACCATGGAGTACGGCATCCAGTTCGCCGAAACGGGCCACCTCTGCCTGGCAACCCTGCACGCCAACAGCGCGAACCAGGCGCTGGACCGCATCATCAACTTTTTCCCCGAAGAACGCCGCCAGCAGCTGCTGATGGACCTGTCGCTGAACACCAAGGCGTTTGTTTCGCAGCGGCTCATACCGCGTGAGGGCGGGATAGGACGTGTCGCGGCCATGGAAATCATGCTGAACACGCCGCTGATCCAGGACCTGATCTTCAAGGGCGAAGTCGGGCAGATCAAGGAGATCATGGCCAAGTCGACGCGACTCGGTATGCAGACCTTCGATCAGGCCCTGTTCGCCCTGTATGAGGCCAGTGCCATTTCGTACGAAGAGGCGATGCGCAACGCCGACTCCAAGAACGAGCTGCGGCTGCGTATCAAGCTCGAGAGCAAGCGCGATTCTTCGATTGCCGACCAGCAGTCCGAGAGCCTGCACATCATGGAAGAGGACACGGCTCAGACTTTCTGAGCGAAAGGAACTATTCGCAGATGAACGTCAAACCACTATTCAAGCTGATGGTCGAAAAGAAGGCGTCGGACCTGTTCTTCGCGCCTTTCGCACCTGCCAAGATCAAGATCGACGGCAAGATCATGCCGGTCAACAAGCTCGAAATGACGCCGAAGATGGTCAAGCAGGCGGCGCTCGAGCTCATGGATGACGAGCAGCTGGAGTACTTCACCCGCGAGCTCGAGATCGATTTCGCCTTGTCTGAAGAAGGGCTTGGGCGTTTCCGCGTAAACGTCTTCCACCAGCGCGGCAACGTTGCGATGGTGTTGCGCTACATCACCAGCGAACTGCCGACACTCGACGAGCTCGGCATGCCGGTGCAGCTCAAGGAGCTCGTGATGCTGCGTCGCGGCCTGATCCTGATGGTGGGCGCGACCGGCGCGGGCAAGTCGACGACGCTGGCCGCGATGGTCAATCATCGCAATGAGAAGACGTCGTCGCACATCCTCACGATCGAGGACCCGATCGAGTTTCTGCACCCGAACAAGCAATCGATCATCAACCAGCGTGAAGTCGGTCTTGATACGAAATCCTACGCGCGCGCGCTCAGGAGCGCCGTGCGTGCCGCGCCGGATGTCGTCCTGATCGGCGAGATTCGTGACACCGAGTCGATGCGGGCAGCGCTCGACATGGCGGGTACGGGCCACCTGGTGCTTGCGACGGTCCACTCGAACAACGCGGCAGAAACGCTCGACCGCATCATCAACATGTTTCCCCAGGAACAGCACTCACAGGTCTTCATGGATATCGCCCATTACCTGCGGGCCATCCTGTCGCAACGCCTGGTGCGGGCCCGCAACGGCAAGCGCGTTGCGGCCGTCGAGCTCATGCTGAATACGCCGCACATCAAGGAGCTGATCCTCAAGGGCGATATTTCGGCCGTCAAGGAAGCGCACAAGGACTCGGGAGAGGCCGGCATGCAGAACTTCGACGAGGCGCTGTTGCAGCTTTACAAGGACGGCACGATTACGCTCGAAGAGGCCATGTCGCACGCCGACTCCCGGTCGAATCTCGAGGCCAAGGTCAACTTCGGCGGCTGACGACTTACCAGGCGACCGTGGCCGCGTCGAAGACCGGGCCATCGACGCAGACCCGTTTCATCGCATCGCCACCCGGTGTCCTGATCCTCACAGCACATCCAGCGCAGCCACCAACAGCGCAGGCCATGTACTCCTCAAGTGAAACCTGGCAGGGCAGGTCATGGCGCGCTGCGAGTTCCGCGACGGCCTTGAGCATGGGCGTCGGTCCGCATGCGAAGATCTCGACCTTCGCGAGGTCATCGGCCGGCAATGAACTGAGCCACTGCTCCGCAAGATCGGTCACGTAGCCATCATGGCAACCCGCGTAGCCCTGCAGGCTGGTGAGCCGGGCAGGAATTCCCCAGTTCTCGAGCAAGGGCATCGTGGCGTATGTCTCGTCAGGTATGCCGGCAACCGGCAGTGCCGACCGGCGCAGCTCGAACGGAAACGGAATTTCCGAACCGAGAATGGCCAATGGCGTCCAGTCGCGCGGATCCTGGCGCAGCCAGTCCGCGATGTAGACCATCGGCGGGATGCCGACGCCGCCGCCGATCAACAGCGTATTGGGTCGCTCGGGCGACATGTGGAAACCCTGGCCGATCGGACCGAGCACGCTGACGACATCGCCTGGCGATTTCTGCGCCAGCAGGCGCAGGCCGTGGCCGACGATCTTGTAGAGAATCTCAATCCAGTCTTCGCCGACGCGCATGATCGACAAAGGTCTGCGCATCGGCAGCGACGCGTCGCAGGTGATGTGCACGAAACTGCCCGGCGTGGCCGCTGCTGCACACCTGGGTGCACGAATGCGCATGATGAACTGGTCGCCGGGAAACACGTCGACGGAGAGAACCTCGCCATCCTCGACGAAGATAGTGTCCCGGTGCTTCCGTGCTTCTTCCTGTGCGGCTGTCAGTGCCATGTCTAGAGGCGTGCCGCCATCGTCTTGCCGACACGATCAAGGACCGCCATGCGCACGGCAACCCCGTTGGTGACCTGCTCGGTAATTACCGACTGCGGTCCGTCCGCGAGCGAGCCTTCTATTTCGATGCCGCGATTCATGGGGCCCGGGTGCATGACAATGGCATCGGGTTTCGCGAGCTTGATGCTCTCGTGACTGATGCCGTAGTTCGCAAAGTACTCGTCAATACCCGGAATGCCGTCGAGGTTGCCGATACGTTCGCGCTGGATGCGTAACGCCATGACGACATCGGCATCCGCGAGTCCCTCCGGGAGATTGTCGATGATGCGGGCGCCCGGAACCCTGTCTTCGTCCGGCGCGAGCACCGGCGGCGAGATCAGTCGCAGGTCGCCGACCCCGAGCGTTGTGAGGGCGTGTGTTGCCGACATGGCGACACGCGAATGGCGAATGTCGCCCACGATCGCGACGACCAGGTTCTCGAACCCACCCTTGTGCCGGCGTATCGTCAACATGTCGAGCAGCCCCTGCGTGGGGTGCGATACGTCCGACTCGCCCGCATTGAGAATACTGACATGGGGCAGCACGTGCCGCGCGATGTAGGCAGGCACGCCATCGCTCGCATCGCGCACGACCATGATGTCCACGTGCATTGCCTCCAGCGTATAGATCATGTCGAGAATGCTCTCGCCTTTCTTGCGCGACGACGTGTTGACGTCGAGATTGAGTACGTCGGCACCGAGGCGTTTGCCCGCCAGGTCAAAGGACGCGCGCGTGCGTGTGCTGGCCTCGAAGAACAGGTTGGCGACAGTGCGTCCGGCCAGTGACTGGCTGCGGGCCGGCAGACTGCCTGGGTCCGTCAGGTAGCCTTCGGCATCGTCGAGGATGTCGGTAAGTAACGCCTTGTCCAGACCCTTGAGGGTCAGGAGGTGTCGCAGGTTACCGCTTGCGTCGAGCTGCAGCGTGGCTTCGTCGGCCAGCGTTGCGCTGGGTTTGCTTGTGTTCATCGGGGCGCAATTCTACCGGGAGGCGAGATATCTTTCAGCGATAAATACGGCCGCGGCGCTATCGATCATTTCCTTCGAGATTCGGCCGCGCGTTCCGGCCGCGCGGGCATTCTTGAGAACCCGTTCGGCCTCCAGCGACGTGTGTCGCTCATCCACTGTGTCGATCGGCAGCCCATAGGCCTCGAGCGCCGCGATAAAGGCATCGATAGGTCCCTGGATCGTGCTCGGTGAGCCATCGGCATGGGCCGGGATGCCGACCACGAGGACCGTCGGGCGCCACTCGGCAATCAATGCGGCAATACGGTCCTGGTCGATCCCCGATTCCCGGTTCCTGATGACACCCAGCGGGCTTGCCGAGCCCGTTACGTCCTGGCCCACGGCGACGCCGATGCGCCGCAGTCCGAAATCAAACGCGAGTATCGTGCGGGGGTGGGACAATTCAGGCGTGTCCGGCATCCGGTGACATGAAGGCGATATTGATGCCCAGCGACCGTGCCGCCGAGTCCCAGCGGTCAGCAAACGGGATGTCGAACACGATCTCGGGCGTCGCCGGAACGTTCAACCAGGAATTTGCGAGCATTTCTTCTTCGAGTTGGCCGGCTTCCCAGCCGGCATAGCCAAGCGCCACGAGCGTCTGGTGAGGACCTTCGCCCGCGGCCAACGCATCGATAATGTCTCGCGACAGCGTCAGGCGGATGTCGTCGGACACCGCCAGCGTGTTCTCATAGCTGTGCTCCGGCCCATGCAGGACAAAGCCCCGCTCGATACCGACCGGACCGCCCGCAAGCACCGGGCGACCGGCCGCGCCCGGATCGGGGTCGCTAACGGCAAGCTGCTCGAACAGGCCGCCGAGCTTCAGGGTCGTTGGTCGATTGATGATAATGCCGAGGGCACCTTCGTCGTTATGTTCACAGATGAGGGTAACCGTCGTGCTGAAATTCGGGTCCAGCATGCCCGGCATTGCGATAAGCAGTTGATTTGTCAGCGAACTGTCCGTTTGCATACTGACAGTATCTGCCCATCAGTCGCCTTGTACAAGTTGCTCCGTGAACAGGAATTTGTACTCGAAAGCGACCGTGTCGTACTCATCGGCCATCGCTGACGGAAATTCATCGAACGGCGATGCGCGCTGAATGATATCGACCGACGCGAGATCCAGCACGGTGGAACCACTTGATCGGCTCACGGTCGCGTCGATCAATTCGCCGTCTTCATTGACGCGCACCAGCAGGGTCGGGCTGCCGCTCAGGTTATCCAGCGCACCGAGTTCCGGGAGGTAGGCTGCACCCACGGCCTCGATGCGGCGCTTCCAGGCGTCGAGATACGCCGCGGCAGCGGACTCGCGCGTGTCGGCAGAAATAATGAGTTGTTGCGGATCGTCATCCGTCAGGAGAAAGCTTGCCTTGTCTTCCTGGGGCAGGGGCAGGGTGAGCTCGCTGCCTGCCTCCATCGCGATCGCGACACTGTCCGCTGCCTGCGGATCCGTACGGGGGTCGATCGGCACCTGGCGGTCGCTCTCATTCTCGCTGGCGATGACCTCGTCGGCCGACCGGTCGTGGGCCCTGGCATCGTCGAGCGCATTGCCGTCCGCGGCTCCCTGGTTGTCGGCGGGAATGGCGCTTTCGAGGGGGGCGGACGGCCGGATCTGGTCGGTGATATTGCCGCTGCCCTTCTGGCTGGCCTGCGCCAGGTACGCCGCTTCGTCGGGGCGGTCGATCTGCTGATCCGGCGCCGCGACAATCGTGACCTCGAGCGATATCGCATCGGCAAACGGGTCGGTCAGGGCCGCGTTGAAGGTGACGCCGATGATGAGGATGCCATGGACGAGTGCGGCCAGGAACAGCATGGCGGGCAGACGGTCGGGCACGACAGGTGCCATGAGCCGAAGCTCGTCAAGGGGATCGACGGTGACTACAGGATTCGCCATATGCGCGCGAATGTTCCGTCATTTTGTTTACATAAACAAGGATCTACGTCTTGTTTTCGATGGCATCGAACAAGCGGCCCGCAATATTCAGGTCGAACTGCTGGTCGAGCTCGCGAATGCCTGTCGGGCTCGTGACATTGACCTCGGTGAGGTAGTCGCCGATCACGTCGATGCCCGCGAACAGCACGCCGGCGTCACGCAGGGCCGGCCCGACCCGCGCGCAGATTTCGTGGTCACGTTTCGACATCTCCTGTCCCCTGGCGACCGCGCCGGCTACCATGTTGCCGCGATTGTCATCGCCCGTCGGGATGCGCGCGAGGGCGTAGGGGACCGGCTCGCCTTCAATGAGCAGGATACGTTTGTCACCGGCCGTGATCTCGGGAATATAGACCTGGGCCATCGCGAAGTACCTGCCGTAGTCGGTCAGCGTTTCGAAAATGACGTTGGCGTTCTTGTCGCCTTTCTTCACGACGAAGATCGAGCGGCCGCCCATGCCATCCAGCGGTTTGGCCACCACGTGACCATGCTCGGCCAGGAAGGCCTTCATCTCGTCCATCGAACGGGTAATCAGGGTTGTCGGGGTGCACTCGGGAAACCAGGCCGTGTAAGCCTTTTCGTTCATGTCGCGCAGCGCCTGCGGTGCGTTGACGATCAGCGCGCCGTCCTCCTGCGCACGGTCGAGAATGTAGGTCGTATACACATATTCCATGTCAAACGGCGGATCCTTGCGCATCAGGATCGCGTCCAGGCGACCGAGTTCGACGTCCTGCCGGTCGCCCAACTCATACCAGTCCTCGTTGTCGTCCCGAACATGCAAAAGTGTGGACTGTCCCAGCGCCTTGCCCGACAGCAACCTGAGATCCTTCTGCTCGAAGTAGTGAATTTCGGCGTTGCGACGCTCGGCTTCCAGCAACATCGCAAGCGACGAGTCTTTGTAGGGGGTTATCGAGTCAATCGGGTCCATTACGATGCCGATTTTCAAGGATTCTTCTGCCATCTCTCGCCGATATTCCGTGGTTCTGCAAAGGGGCGGCCCACTATACAGCGAAATCGCGCGTAAGCGCCCGAATTCATGAGATTTTGGGCATCGTGGTGGGCGTCGTAGCGGGACTTATGTCAATATGGTAAAAGTCGGTTTTAAACGTGGGGTAATTCGGTGTCCAGTAACACGTCCAGGTCCTTAAATGGGCTCAAGATTCTTGTAATAGACGACAGTAAAACCATTCGCCGAACTGCCGAAACGCTGCTCTCCAAAGAGGGGTGCCAGGTGTTTACGGCCATAGACGGTTTCGATGCGCTCTCGAAAATCGCGGATCACCAGCCGGATCTGATCTTCGTCGATATCATGATGCCGCGCCTCGACGGCTATGAAACCTGCTCACTCATCAAGCACAACAAGACCTTCAAGAAAACGCCGGTGATCATGCTGTCGTCGAAAGACGGCCTGTTCGACCGCGCGCGCGGTCGTATCGTGGGATCAGAACAGTATCTCACCAAGCCGTTCACGAAAGACGAGCTGCTCGGCGCAATCTCCAACCAGATCAATTAAGGACTTTTAGGATGGCAGTAGTTCTCATCATTGATGATTCACCGACCGAGCTGCACCTGTTCCAGAGCATGCTGGAGAAGGCCGGTTTCGACACGCTCGTCGCCGACAGCGGTGAGGAGGGCATTCGGCAGGCTGTAACAGCACGACCGGATTGCATCCTTATGGATGTCGTCATGCCGGGCATGAACGGTTTCCAGGCAACACGCAAACTGACCAGGGATCCGGCGACCGAATCGATCCCGGTCATCATGATTACCACCAAGGACCAGGAGACCGACAAGATCTGGGGCATGCGCCAGGGCGCGGTCGAATATCTCGTTAAACCTGTCGCCGGCAAAGAGCTGGTGGCAAAGATCAACTCGGTGATGGCTGCTTAGGATGAGCGGCTCCGCTCCTCTTGCGGCATTGGTTGAGCAACCGTTTGAGTTGCTCAAAGAGATCGAGCGGCGCAGTCGTGCCGTGCACGCGGGCCAGGGGGCGGGCTCAGGCCCGGCCGAATGGGTTGGCGTCGGTTTTCGCATCGGCGAGGAGCAATTCGTGGCGAGCCGCGAGCAGGTCCGCGAGGTGTTGATGCTGCCCGATGCCGTGACCCGGGTGCCGGGCGCGAACCGATGGCTGCTTGGCATCGCCAACCTGCGTGGTCACTTGTTGCCGCTGGTCGACGTCAAGCTGCTGCTCGGCAGCGGCAGAACGACGCTGCGTCGCAGCACACGCGTAATCTCGGTAAACCACCGCGAAGTGCCGGCTGGCCTCGTCGTTGACGAAGTCCTTGGTTTCCGTCGCTTCATGGATCATGAATTCACAAACGACGTCGCAGAGACCATTGTTCGCTGCGATCGTTTCCTGAGCGGGAGTTACCGACGGGGCAACGAGTCCTGGCCCGTTTTTAACGTATTCGACCTGGTCGAAAGCAACATGTTTCTGCAGGCTGCTGCGGAATAGAAGGTCTGACGAGTTATGGCCAAAAAAACGAACGAAGCGTCCAAATTCAAAATTGTTGCCGGGCTGGCCGTGCTGCTGTTGCTTCTCGCCGCCGCGCTTTTCTACCTGCAGGCAAGCGCCGGTGGGAATTCGTCCGCGCCCGAGCTCGCGGCGCTGTCACAGGCAATACCGTCGCAGGCCGCCCGCGCGATCGACGGCGAAGAGGGGGCGTTCGACGCGCTGGACGCGAGCATCCGCAAAGTCGCTTCGCTGCGGCGGGGCGTAGCGCTGGGTCGCTCCGCGGACTGGCAGCAGCTCGAATCGCAGGCATCCGCGATTCTCGCCAAGCGGGCCGACGTCGAGGCCGTGACTGCGGCTGCGGCCGGGGCCGGCACGACAGCGCAAGCCGTTCTCGACGGGTCCAACGGCTTGCTCGATCGGTCCGGCGCGACGGCCATCCTGCAAGAGTTCCAGCAGCGCGCGGATCGTATTCGCCGGGTTGCCGCGACACTGCCGTCCGGTGGCGAAAATGCGGCGAGCCGGATTGCGGCCGACGTCACCTTCCTGCGTAATGTCGCCAACGGACTGGCCGGTGACACGACCGATCTCGACATCAGGCCGTTGAATGCCGAGTCCCGCGAGGCGGTGCTCGTACCCCTGCTGGCCAATATCTCGAGTCTCGAACAACAGTCCGCGGCCCTGGTTACCACCGCCGGCCGGATCGGCGACCTCGGGACCGTGCAAGCGGCACTGGCGGCGAGTGCCGAGCAGTTGCTTGGGTCCGCCTTCGGGTCGACCGGCGGCGGCATGCTGCCCGGCGCGCTCGATTCCCTCTGGATCCCGATCGGGTTGGTGGCGCTCGCGTTGCTCATGGTTTTGGGTCTGCAGGCAATTCACAACAGGAGTGCTGTTTTCGAGCGAGCCGCGCGCGAACAGGCGGAACAGAACGAGCGCAACCAGCAGGCGATCTTGCGCCTGCTTGATGAGATGGGCAGCCTCGCCGACGGCGACCTCACGGTCGAGGCCACGGTGACCGAGGACATCACCGGCACTATCGCCGATTCCTTCAATTTCGCCATCGAGGAGCTGCGCAAACTTGTCGCGACGGTCAACGAGACCGCACTCATGGTCGACATGGCGACCAAGCAAACCGAAAACACGGCTGCGCACCTTGCAAAGGCGGCCGACAACCAGGCAAAGGAAATCAACGCGGCAACGGAATCGATCGTGTCGATGGCTGCGTCCATCGAAGAAGTGTCCGGCAATGCGGAGCGCTCGTCTGATGTGGCGCGCCACTCGGTGGAAGTGGCGCACAAGGGTGGTGAGGCCGTACGTCGCACCATTGACGGTATGAACGCGATTCGCGAGACGATCCAGGAGACCTCGAAGCGAATCAAACGCCTGGGTGAGAGCTCGCAGGAGATCGGCAACATCGTCGAACTGATCAACGACATTGCGGAGCAGACCAACATCCTCGCGCTGAATGCATCGATCCAGGCATCGATGGCCGGTGAAGCGGGACGTGGATTCGCGGTCGTCGCCGACGAAGTGCAGCGCCTCGCCGAGCGCTCGACAAACGCGACCAAGCAGATCGAAGTGCTGGTTCGGACGATCCAGGCCGACACGAATGAAGCTGTTGTCTCGATGGAACGCAGCACGACCGACGTGGTCGGCGGTGCGCTGCTTGCTGAGAACGCCGGTGCTGCGCTCGATGAGATCGAACAGGTATCGAACCAGATTGCGAGCCTCGTGCAGAACATTTCGAGCTCGGCGCGGCAGCAGGCCGGTTCGGCAGCCGATGTCACGCGGCGCACGACGCGCCTGCGGGAAATCGGCGACCAGACAGGCAGGGCCACGTCCGCTACGGCCGCTTCGATTGCAAAGCTCTCCGAACTGGCGACGCAGCTCAGGAAGACTGTCGAGGGATTCGCGCTGCCCGCAGACATGATGCAAACAAGCGCATTGACGCGCACATCATCCAACGCGGTGCCACCCGAGGCACCACCGCAGGTGAAAGCAGGATAAGGCCCCCGGGGCTGCATTCGCGAGCAACACGGACGACCAGATGACGGGCGATACAGGCATTCATGAGCAGATGATCAGCGACGACGGTGCACAGGGCGCTGTCAGCGCGCTGGCGATTGTCAGTACCGAGCTCATGGAGACCATTCGCAACGCGCACCTCGCGCTCGAGGATTGCGTTGATGGCCGCGGCGGGACAGCCGCGCTCACGCGTGCCGGCGAGCTGTTACACCAGGCCGTCGGCGCGTTGCGCATCACCGAAACCTACGGCGCCGCCTTGCTGGTCGAGGAAATGGAGCTTACCTGCAAGTTCCTGTCCGCCCTGCGATCCGGCAAGGGGCGCGAGGATGGACTGGACGCGCTCACGCGTTCGATGGTGCAGCTGCCAATCTACATCGAACGCATACTCGGCGGCGGCCGGGATATCGCGCTCGTGCTGTTGCCCATGCTCAACGATTTGCGCGCGGCGCGCGGTCAGCCGCTGCTGTCTGAAGGGACGTTGCTGCTGCTCAACCTCTCGCCGACGCGCTCCAAGGACAGGGCAAGCGAACGCGAGGGCACCGGCGAAGACCCGGTCGTCGTGGCGAAGAGACTGCGCCCGAAATTCCAGCTGGCGCTGCTTGGCTGGATCAAAGGCGGCGACAGCAGACGTCATCTCGAAACGCTGACCATGGTCGCGGCGGCGCTCGAAAACTCGGCGACGCGCGACGACATGTACCAGCTCTGGTGGGTCGTCGGCGGGGTGCTCGAGTCTTTGCAGAACGGCGGACTCGAAACGTCCGTGGCGCTGAAGCGCCTGCTCGGCCAGGCCGACCGGCAACTCAAGTACGTCATCGATGAGGGCCTGCTCGCCTACGAGAGGCACCCGATTGACGACTTGCTGAACAACCTCCTCTACTACGTTGCACGCTCGTCGAAGGCCGGGGAACGCATCAGCGAAATCCGTGCGGCCTTCAACCTGGCGGAACTCCTGCCAGGGGATGAGCAGGTCGAAAGCGCGCGCGAGGCGTTGTCAGCGCCAAGCGCAAAGCTCATGGAAACCGTTGGTTCCGCGATTCGCGAGGACCTGGGCCGCGTCAAGGACGTGCTCGATATCTTCGTTCGCACGGGGATGAACAAGTCGTCGGAGCTCGTACCGCAGCTCGAATTACTGAAGAAGATCAGCGATACGCTCGGTGTGCTCGGGCTCGGCGAACTGCGCGGCGATATCGACGGTGAAATCGATCGCCTGAAGTCCGTCGTTGAACTCGGCGGTGTTGCGAACGATCACATCATTCTCGACATTGCGTCGACGTTGCTGCGGGTAGAGGATCGACTCGAGCAACAACTGATCCGGCTGACGATGCCGGCCCCGGTCGACAGCAAGGAAGACAGGCCCGAGGACGAAGAGGAATTCCGCAAGGTAGCGGAATCCGTCATGCGCGAGTGCATCATCAACCTGGCGCGCATCAAGGAAACGATCAGCCAGAGCCTGGCTTCGCAGGCGCCGTCGGCAGGGCTCGACAACGTTCCTTCCTTGATCAACGGCATCAAGTCAGGGCTCCTCATGCTCGAAAAGCCGCGCGCCATGGAAGTCGTGGACCGTATCGGCAGCCTCGTGTCGGCGATGCTCGGTGCAGGAGGTCCAATCGGGCTGACGCAGAAGGAAACCGACCGTCTCGCCGACGCCATTGTCAGCATCGAGTACTACATGGAGACGGTCAAGGCCGGGCGCAGCGAGCCCTGGTACATGCTCGACAACGCGGAAGCCTGCCTCGCCGTCCTGCGCGATGTCGAACAGCGCCTGCGGGAGACGACGTTCAAGGAGCCGGAGAGGACGCCCGAGCCGACGCAGAAACTCGAAGCGCTGGATGTCGAGGCGATGGGCCAGCGCGCGATTGCCGCGACGGCGGAAGAGGCCGTCGTGGACGAGCCACAGATGCAGGCGACAGAAGTCATGCCGTTGCCCGTCGTCGCACCGGACGCCGAGCACCTCGATCCGGAGCTTCTCGAGATCTTTATCGAGGAAGCCAAGCAGGAAATCGCATCGATCAAACGACACCTCCCGTCCTGGGCCGCGGCGCCCGATGACATGGAGATGCTCATTACCGTGCGACGCTCCTTTCATACACTCAAAGGCAGCGGGCGCATGGTGGGTGCCGAGCGTATTGGCGAATACGCCTGGGCCATTGAGAACCTGCTGAATCGCCTGATCAACAGGACGCTCCAACGCACGCCGCCGATGGTGGACTTCGTGATGCGCGCGGCCGCCGCGGTGCCCGAGTTGATCGAGCAGCTCGAGGTGGGCAGCGAGCCGACTGCCGATATCAACCTGCTCATCGCCAGGGCCAATGCCTTTGCCGAGGGCGACCCCAACGCGGCGGTGCTGACGATTCCCTCACCGGCGGGTGACGAGAGGGCAGCGGACAAGCCCGCGCTCGAAATGGACCCGGTTCTGCACGACATCTTCTCCAAGGAGACGGCCGGGCATCTCAAAGTCATCACGGACTACCTCGACGCATGCGAAGGGCATGAGCCGCCGTTCGACGTTACCGATAAATTGCATCGGGCCTGCCACACGCTGCATGGCAGCGCGAACATGGCGAACGTCGATCGTGGCGTCGCTGTCGCTGCGGCACTCAATCGATTCGTCCGACACATCTACGATCACAAGGTCGGTTTCCAGCGGTCCGGTCTCGACGCATTGCGTGCGGCGTCGCGCGCCATTAACACGATCGTCGGCGATATCAACAAGCCGAATCGGGATCGAGCCGATTACACAGCACTCATTGACCACATCAACCGCTTGACGGCCGCCGCACAGGCAGCATCGACGCCGGTGCAAGCGCCGCCCAGGCCGGCGGCACCTGCCCCCGCTCCAAGGCCTGCACCCCTGATCGAAGAGGTTGTCGAAGACACCGACTACGATGCCGAAATCGCGGCGATCTTTACCGAGGAATCGGCCGAGCTGCTCGAGTCCGCAGACAAGGCCCTGGTCGAGTGGGTCAAGGAACGATCGGCGCAGCCGATGGACGAACTCAAGCGCCACCTGCATACGCTCAAGGGCGGTGCGCGCATGGCGGGCATCGCCTCGATGGGCAATCTGAGCCACGAGATCGAGACGTTGCTGATTTCGGTTGACGACGGCAGGGTCAAAGCGACGCCGGCGGTCGAAGACCTGTTGCAACGCGCCATCGACGAACTCCATCGCATGCGCGATCTCGTCATCGCGGGCAAGCCGGTACGTGCGGCGGCGGAGCTGGAACAGCGAATCCAGCAGGCCAACGCAGGATTCGAGGTGGCCGACGATACGGATGTCGAATTGCCGGCGGACGAGACCGGTGTCGAGGCGACGCCGACCGCGGAGTTTACGATCGAACCCGACGATACGGTCAGCATGGTGATCGTCGATTCGCCGCTGGCTGACGAGCTCGCGGAAATCAGCGCTCGGCGAGATACGCCCGAAGCCGAAGCCGAACTCAAACCCGAGCCAGAACCGCGTCCAGAGCCGGAGCCGGTACAAGAGCCCGAAGCCGAACCGGAGCCGAAGGCGGTCGAGCAGCCGGTCGAGAAACCGGTCCAGGAACCGGTCGAGAAACCGCCGGCCGAGGCCAGGGTGCCGGCCGACGTCCGCCCGCTGCGCACACCCGACCAGCGCCAGGAGTTTGCTCGGGTCGACGCCGACCTGCTGGAGGACCTGCTCAACGCGGCTGGCGAGATCAGCATTTACCACTCGCGGCTGAATCAGCAGGTGAATTCGTTCGAATTCCATGTCGACGAACTCGAGCAAACGGTCGCACGTCTGCGCGAGCAGTTGCGCAAGCTCGAGATCGAGACCGAAGCGCAGATCATGCATGGCCATCAGGATACGCTGGTCGCGCGCGACTTCGACCCGCTCGAACTGGATCGCTATTCGAACATCCAGCAGTTGTCGCGCGCATTGGCCGAATCGGCCAACGACCTTGGCAGCCTCAAGGACCTCTTGAAGTCGGTTACCACGGAAGCCGAAAGCCTGCTCGTCCAGCAGTCACGCGTGACGGCCGAGTTGCAGGATGGCCTGATGCGTACCCGGATGGTGCCGTTTGAACGTCACGTCCCGCGCCTGACCCGACTCGTGCGCCAGGTGGCCCAGGAAGCCGGCAAACGGGCAGAACTTGCCGTCGAGGGTGCCGCCGGCGAACTCGATCGCCAGGTCCTCGACAAGATGTTGCCGCCGTTCGAGCACATGCTCCGCAATGCCGTCGTGCACGGGGTCGAGGGCGCCGCCGAGCGGCAAAAAGTCGGCAAGCCGGCCGTCGGACGCATTACGATTCGGCTGCACCGGGAAGGTGCCGAGATGGTCATCGATGTGTCCGACGACGGGGCTGGTCTCGACGTCGAATCGATTCGCCGCAAGGCCTATGAGATGGAATTGCTCAGCCCCGACAGCAAGGTCACCGACGAAGAAATCATGAGCCTCGTGTTGACGCCGGGCTTCTCGACCGCGGGCACGGTAACGCAGTCGGCGGGTCGCGGGGTCGGCATGGATGTGGTTGCCAACGAGGTGAAGAAACTCGGTGGATCGCTGCGCATATCCTCGGTGACCGGGCAGGGTACGAACTTCACGGTACGCCTGCCGTTTACGCTCGCCATTACGCAGGCGCTGATCGTGCGCACGGGCGACGAGGTCTACGCCTTGCCGCTGCCGAC
Organism: uncultured Gammaproteobacteria bacterium; assembly: GCA_963698895.1. Lineage (GTDB taxonomy): Bacteria > Pseudomonadota > Gammaproteobacteria > Steroidobacterales > Woeseiaceae > UBA1847. The sequence goes on from CAVOSO010000010.1 coordinate 323,437, forward strand.
CGTAGAGGGTGTCGCACGTATCCCGCGCGGCGAACTCGAGAGCTTGCTCAGCCACAGCGAGCCGAGTTACCAGTACGGAGAGCAGACCTACAAGTTCCGTCACCTCGGTATGTACCTCGGTGGGCAGGCTGCGAAACTGCCGGAAGACGAGACGGCGGTGCCCGTCATCCTGGTGCACGCCGGCGAATACTCCGCCGCATTGCTTGTCGACGAGATGCTGGCGAGCCGCGAGATCGTGGTAAAAGCTGTCGGTCCGCAGCTCGCGGGTATCCGCGGCATCTCGGGCGCCACGATTCTCGGTGACGGGCGCATCATCCTGATTCTCGATATCCATGCGCTCGTACGCACCGGCGCACCCGTGGTCGAGCTCAAGAAGGCTGCGCCAACGCCGAGTGACGACCGCCCGCTTGCCCTCGTTGTCGACGATTCCATCACGGTGCGCCGCGTTACCGAGCGTTTCCTGCATCGCAATGGCATGCGCGTCGAAACGGCAAAAGACGGTCTCGATGCGATCAGCGTGATGCAGGACCACAAGCCCGATGTCATCCTGCTCGATATCGAAATGCCGCGCATGGATGGCTACGAATTCGCATCGCACGTGCGCAACGATCCGCGCGTCGCGGATGTACCTATCATCATGATTACGTCGCGGGTGGGCGACAAGCACCGCGCTCGAGCCATCGAGCTGGGTGTGAACGACTACCTCGGCAAGCCGTACCAGGATTCGCAGCTGCTGGAGGCGATTCGCCGGCAACTGCAGGAAAGAGGGATTGAACTGCCGTGAGCAGCGACACCGAAGAACTCTATAGCTTGCTCGTGCCCCTGTCCGAGGATCGGCTCATCGTGCCGCGCGCCTGCGTGTCCGAGGTCGTGAGATTTACATCGCCCGAGCAGGAAGCCGGGGCGCATGACTGGATGCTGGGCAGCGTCAACTGGAACGGCCGGCCGCTGCCCGTGGTTTCGTTCGAGGGTACCCTGGGCAAGGACGTACCCGCGATCACGGGCCGGACCCGAATCGTCGTGTTCTACGCGACCACCGGGCAACTCAAGACCGGCTATTTCGGCGTGTTGACGCAGGGCTTCCCGCAACTCGTCCGTGTCAACCGGGACGTGCTGCAACTGCACACGACGGAGGGTTGGCCGCAGGAGGCCCCCGTGCTGTGTCGTGTGAAGATGATTAACGAGTTCCCGTTGATTCCGGACCTCGAGAAGCTCGAAGCGATGCTGGCGAGAGAATCCCTGCAGGCCTGATCAGGCCAGGTCTCCCCACCGGGACTGCAACACGGACAGCGCAGCTACGGCGGCCGTCTCTGTCCGTAGCACGCGCGGACCCAGCGAGACGGCGGTAAACCCCGAGATGGCCGCATCTTCGTACTCCGTCTCGCTGAAGCCACCTTCCGGCCCGATCAGCAGACAGATCTTGGTCCTGGGCGTACCGATCGACGCCAGTGACGACGTTGCGCCCGGTGTGAGGATCAGTTCCGCATCGATCTCGGCCGGCTTGCTTGCGAACCAGGTCTTGAGCGCTGTCGGTGTATCGATCAGCGGCAGCCGGGTACGGCCGGATTGTTCGCAGGCGGCGGCAGCCACGCTCTGCCAGTGATCGCGGCGTTTTTCACGGCGCGCCTCGTCCAGCTTGACGACGCCGTACTCGGTGAGTACGGGCGTAATGCGCTTGACGCCGAGTTCCGTCGCTTTTTGCACCACGAAATCCATGCGTTCGCCACGCGAGATGCCCTGCACAAGGTGAATCTTGAGCGGCGACTCCGTCCCGGCTTCATGGGCGTCCCCGATGTGCAACGTGGCCGTGTTCTTCGTCATCGCGCCAATGGTCGCCGACCACTCGGGGCCTTCGCCATTGAAGACGGTGATCTCATCGCCGACGCGCAATCGGAGTACGCGCCCCAGGTAGCGTGCTCGATCGCCTTCGACCACGAGCTCGGCATCGTTGATCAATGGCCCGGAAACAAATAGCCTCGTCTTCATGGTTTCGAAATCATGCCTTTTCACCGTGGACAAAGCCACCGGCTTGCTGGAGCAAGCGGCACGCTGCGACAGTCCGAATTGCGATGCGCGGCCTGACCAGGCGGAGCCGTCGATGATCGTCGTGCATGGCATCAGCCTGCCACCCGGCGAGTTCGGCGGTCCCGAAATCGAGGCACTCTTCATGAACCGCCTGGACTGGGACGCGCACCCTTACTTTGGCGAGATCCGGGGGCTCCAGGTCTCGGCCCATCTCCTGATCCGCCGTGACGGCAGCCTGCTGCAGTTCGTGCCCTTCACGCAGCGCGCCTGGCATGCGGGCGAGTCCTGTTTTCGCGGACAATCCCGGTGCAATGACTTCTCGATCGGCATCGAGCTCGAAGGCGAGGACGAGACGCCGTACGACGACCGGCAGTACGCAGCACTGCAGGGCGTAGTGACCGCCTTGCTTGCAGCCTACCCGAACATCTCGCCGCGCGAGATCGCCGGACACTGCGACATATCCCCCGGACGGAAAACCGATCCGGGTCCTGCTTTCGACTGGTTCAGATTGTATGATGGACTGAACCCCACACGCTGAAGTGCTATGAACTTAATCGCTCTCCTCATCGGACTCGTCATCGAACGGCTTGCAACGCAACTCTTCCACTGGCGCCGCATGCGCTGGATGGATCGGTTGATCGATTTCGGTTTTCGCCAGGCGGACCGGCTGGCTACCTGGCCCGCCGTTATCCCGGTGATCCTGCTGGCCCTGGTCCTCGTCCTGCCGGTATTCGCCGTCATCTGGTTCCTCGGCGGCACGCTGTCCGGGTTTACATACCTGTTCCTCGCGATCGTGGTCCTGTTCTTTTCGTTGGGTCCGCGCGATATCGGCGAAGAGGTCGATGAATATTGCCGGGCCCTCGAGTCGGGCGAGGACGAACAGATTCGTAGCGCCGCGAAAGCCATCCTTGAGGATGATGTCCCTGCTCGCGCCGACGAGCGCACGAACAGCGTCGAAGCGGCCGTTTGCGTGCAGGCCAACAATCGGCTCTTTGCCGTTGTCTTCTGGTTTGTCGTACTGGGCCCGCTGGCGGCGTGGGCCTATCGCGCGACTGACCTGATCAGGCGGCGCGCCGTATTTACAGCGGCCCGCGATGAGCAGGCGGACGGCAACTCGGCACGCGTTCGCGATGCGGCAGAAACGTTGCACGGCTGGCTTGCGTGGATCCCTGCGCGCCTGACGGCGGTCGGTTACGCGGCCGCCGGGCACATGGACGATGCCCTGGCTGCGCTGCGTGCGCCAACCGAGGAGCAGGAGGCAACGACGTCTGAACGCAGCGAGAACCTGCTGGCCCGGGTTGGAATCGCGGCGTTGGCCCTGCAGAGCCTGCCCGACGAGACCGCGACGGAGCGTGCTGTTCGCGGCGCCCAGGCGGCAAATCACCTGGTATTCAAGCTCCTCCTGATCTGGGCCGTGATCATCGCCGCCATGACGTTGTACGGCTTTACGCAGTGACCCGCGCGCTGGCGCTCGCGTGCCTCTGCGTTGCGCTGTGCGCCTGTTCCGAACCGACGGCTCCCGTGCCGGGCCCGGGCGCGGCGCAGCGCGTCGTCACGTTCTCCCCGCACCTGGCGGAAATCATGTTCGCCGTTGGCGCCGGCGAACAGCTGGTCGGTGTCAGCGCCTGGTCGGACTATCCGCGCGCCGTACTCGAGTTACCCGAGGTCGGCGACGCCTTTACGATCGACCAGGAGGCCTTGTCGCTGCTGCAGCCAGATCTTCTGCTCGTCTGGGAGAGCGGCATGCCGGCGCATACCGTCGACGATCTGCGGCAGAGGGGTTACCGCGTGGAAGCCATTCGCTCGCGGAGTCTCGAGGAGGTGGCAGCTGCCGTGCGGCGCGTTGGTGAACTAACCGGTCAGCAGGCGAGCGCGGCAAAAGTCGCCGCAGACTTCGTCGGAGAGCTTGCGGCCCTGCGTGCGGCCAACGTCGATGCCGACCCGATTGACGTGTTCTTCCAGATATCGGCACGGCCCCTGTACACGGTCAATCGCGAGCATTTCATCAGCGAGATCATTACCCTCTGCGGTGGCAGGAATATCTTCGACGACCTCGAGGTATTCGCGCCTGCGGTGTCGGTCGAGTCCGTACTCGATCGCGATCCGGAAGTCATGCTGGCGGCGGCCAATGCCGGCGACGAGGCGTTCGCGGAATGGGCTCGCTGGCCCGGCCTGGCTGCAAACCGTTACGGCAACTATTTCCTGCTGCCCGAGACGATCGGGCGCGGCACGCCCCGCCTGGCGATGGCGGCCCGCTCTGCCTGTACAGCGCTCGAGCGCGCGCGCAGCAACCGCGCAGGGCAGCAACAGTAATCCGGCTTCGACGGGCGGCGGCAGACGTCGTTTGCCTAACGACTATCTCTCGCGATTCCAGAGAACTTCCTGCCCGGCCTCCGCGCGCGCGAGTACGCGGGCGATGACAAACAGCAGGTCGGAAAGCCGGTTCAGGTACCGAATGGCCTCGGGGCGCACGTCTTCCGTTTGCGAAAGCGTAAACACACGCCGTTCGGCGCGACGTGCAATCGTTCGTGCAAGATGGCATGCGGCGGCCGCAGGTCCGCCACCGGGCAGGATGAATTCCTTGAGGCGCGGCAGGTCTTCGTTGAAGGCATCGAGATCGTTTTCCAGGCGATCGATGAAGGCCTGGGTGACCGCAGCGTGGCCGGGTATACACAGCTCGCCCCCGAGCTCGAACAGGTCATGCTGCACTTCTGTCAGGCAGTTGCGCACATTGTCGGGTACGGCATCGCCCGCCAGCACCATGCCAATAGCGCTGTTGGTTTCGTCGACCGTGCCATAGGCTTCCACCCGCGTGCTGTCTTTCGCCGTGCGGCTGCCGTCGCCGAGGCCGGTTGTGCCATCGTCGCCGGTGCGCGTGTAGATCTTGCTCAGTCGATTTCCCATGCGGCGACCTTAGGTAGGCACCACAACGCTGTCAAGAAAGACGCTTGTCTCCCGGCAAAGATGCCGCCATAGTTCCGTCCGTGGACAGATTCGACGAAAACACGGCGTCCGCCTACCTCAAGGTTGCGCTGGCAGCGGCATCGAAGGCCGCCGATATCAGCCGTGCCTACTATGCCGGGAATTTCACGGTAACGACCAAGGACGATCTGACGCCGGTAACCCAGGCCGATGTCGAATGCGAAGAGGCAATCCGCGACATCATCCTCAACGCCTTTCCGGACCACGGTTTCTATGGCGAGGAAACCGGTCGTACGCAGGACGATGCCGACTACCTCTGGCTGGTCGACCCGATCGACGGCACCAAGGGCTTCGTCCGGCAATACCCGTTCTTCTCGACGCAGATCGCGCTCATGCATCGTGGCGACATCGTGCTCGGTGTCTCGAGCGGTACGATGATGCAAGAGCTGGCATGGGCCGAGAAGGGCCGGGGCGCCTGGCTGAATGGCAAGTCGCTCAAGATCAGTCGCATCGACGATCCCGACAGGGCCGCCGTATCGGTTGGCAACCTGAAGTCGCTGGCCGGCAGCGAAGGCTGGGCAGCGCTGGGCGGGATCGTGGAGCGTGCCGACCGCATCCGCGGCTACGGCGATTTCTACCATTACCACCTGCTGGCCTCAGGAAAGATCGAGGCCGTCATCGAGTCCGACGTCAATATCCTGGATGTTGCCGCACTGTCGATCATCGTGACCGAGGCCGGGGGTATGTTCACGAATCTGAATGGGGAGAAACCGGATCTCGGGATTCGATCGGTGCTCGCGGCCAATCCGTCCCTGCACGCAAAGTACCTCGAGCGGCTGCGCGGCTACGTTGCCTGAGACGACCCGGTCGCTATGAACAGGCGCGTCGAGCGCCACGCCACGGATTCCATCGGTGTCGAGTACAGCCTCGTGAGGCGTTGTTCATCGAGGACGTCGTCCGTTGCGCCAAGGTCCCAGCGACCGTCGCCGTATAGCAGCAGGCAGCGATCCGCGTAGCGAACCGCAAGGTTGACGTCGTGCAGGCTGGCGATCACGGCCGCTCCGTCGTCGGCGCGCTCGCGAAACAGCCGCAGCGCGTCAAGCTGGTGTTGCGGGTCGAGGTGATTGGTCGGCTCGTCAAGCAGGTATATGTCGGGTTGCTGAGTCAGCACCTGCGCGATCGCGAGCCGGCGCCGTTCTCCTCCCGACAGCGTGAGTACGTCGCGACGCGCCAGGCCGGCGAGGTCGACAGCCGCGAGTGCGGCGCGCCCGATGGCAAAATCCAGGGCTGACTCCCACTGGAATCGCCCGATATGCGGATGCCGGCCGATCATTGCCGTATCGAGTACTGTCGCCGGAAAGATGTCGTCGACATGTTGTGGCAACAGGGCAAGTTGGCGGGCAATCTGCTGTCGCGCGCCGGTCGACAGGTCAGTGCCGCCGACGAATACCTGCCCACTGGTGGCGGGGCGCAGTCCGGCGAGTGTGTGCAGCGTCAGGGATTTGCCGGCGCCGTTTTGCCCCAGCACAGCGAGCAACTCGCCGTGCGCGACCTCGAACTCGAGCGCTTCGACAAGCGTGCGCCCCGAAACGTCGACTCGAAGGTTCCGGCAGGAAAACAGGGCGGGAGGCGTGGCACTCATGGGATGAGCGTAGCTCAGTGCGACGTGCAGAAAAAGCGGCGCTAGTCGATCAGGTTGATTTCGCTGGCGGTCAGCGGCCCGATGACCGCGTACTTCAGGCTGGAGGGAATCTCGGAGTCGTCCTCGGCGAGCGCAATGCGCCCGCCCATGATTTCGGCGTAGCGCTGCGGATACAGCGGCGTGCGATCCGGCTCCGCGATGCCGTCGGGCGCAAGGGGGTGACCATCGGTCGGGCTGTACTTGTCGGTCGCCCCGAGCGTGTGCAGGAATTCGTGTGCAATGATCACGTTATTGGTGCCGCGATGGCGGCGGCCGGCATAGGCGTTCACGATGCCGACCATGCCCTTCTGCAGTCCGACCGAGTTTTCCAGCATGACGGCCAGTTCGGGTCGGTGATAGCGCACGAAAATGCGCACGTCCGGCTCGATTTCGTCCTGGCTGTCGGTCACCGTGGAGGCCCACCAGCGCATCTTGAGCGACCAGGCCATGGTCGAAAAAAGATTGGGTTCGGCCGGCAGCGCCGGCGGCTGCTCGCGCACCGGGAAGCCGAGTTCGATGCGCACGGGGCGCCTCACGCTGCTGCCGTAGCGCTCGGTCTCGCGCGCGAGGAATGTCTCGATACCCTCGAAGTGCCGAACGTCTAGGGCATCGATGTACTTCGTCGCCTCAGCACTGCCATCGGCATTGATCGGGTAGATCTTGACCCACAGGCTGTTGTTCCAGTCGGTGCTGCGAGCCTGGGTCAGCCAGGTGCTGACGGCAACGAAGAACAAGATAAACAGCAATATCGAGATGCGTACAGCTTTGAACATCGGCCTGCCTGCGGGTGGTGGAATCCCGGCTCACAGATCCGGGGCACGTCTTGCTCCCACAGCTTGCTCAAACGCATACGCGATCTCTATGAGCTGTTTCTCATTCCAGGGTTTTCCCATGAAGGACAGGCCGATCGGCAGATCCGAGGCGAAACCGGCCGGGACCGTGACATTCGGGTACCCGGAGATGGCAGCGAGCGACGAACTGCTGACGTGAAAGGCGTCGCCATTGGCGTGGTCGATCACCCACGCCGGGCCATTGGTTATTGCGATGATGGCGTCGAGCGCATGCTCCTCGATAGCCTTGTCGAGACCCTCGCGTGCCAGGCGCTTGCTGTCGGCCAGTGCGTCAAGGTAGGCCTGTTCGGTCAGCGGGCCCTTCTCCTCGGCCTCGAGAAAGTGTTCCTGCCCGAAATACGGCATGACGCTATCGGCATGGGCGTCGTTGAACGCAATGACCTCCGCCAGCGAACGCACCGGCGCGCCGGAGGCGGCAAGGTACTTGTTGAGGTCGGCCTTGAATTCGTAATGCAGGACCTCCTCCTCCGCACGGAACAGGCCGCTTGTATCAACGTCGAGATCGTCGACGATCTCGGCACCCTGCTCCTTGAGCGCAGCGATACTGGCGTCATAAACCGCTTCGACATTCGGGTTGGACCCGGCTCCGTAAAACGAGCGCCATACGCCAACGCGTTTGCCGCGCAAGCCATCGGCCGTCAGGTTGGCCGAGTAGTCGTGATGAATCTCGGCGTCGGTCGTCGCGGGGTCGTCCGCATCCACGCCGGTCATGACGGTCAGGAGGATTGCCGCATCGCGCACCGAGCGGGCCATCGGCCCCGCGGTGTCCTGGCTGTGCGCAAGCGGGATTATGCCGCTGCGACTGACCAGCCCGAGTGTGGGCTTGATGCCGACGATGCCGTTGATACCGGCGGGACAGACGATCGAGCCGTCGGTTTCCGTGCCGATGGCGACGACGGCCAGGTTGGCGGCCACGGCAACGCCCGAGCCGCTCGACGAACCGCACGGCGATCGGGTCGTATCGTAGGGATTGCGGGTCTGTCCGCCGACACTGCTCCAGCCGCTCGACGAGCGTGTCGAGCGGAAATTGGCCCACTCACTCAGGTTGGCCTTGGCGAGAATAACGGCGCCTGCGTCGCGCAGCCGTTTCACGATAAACGCATCCTCGGGCGGCACATGATCCGCGAGCGCAAGCGACCCGGCGCTCGTGTACATCTGGTCGGCGGTGCCGATATTCGCCTTGAGCACCACGGGTATACCGTGCAGCGGGCCGCGGGGACCGGCGGATCGCCACTCCCTGTCCAGCGATGCCGCTATGTCGAGCGCGTCGGGGTTGATTTCGATGATCGAATTCAATGCCGGTCCGGCCTGGTCGATGGCCGCTATGCGGTCGATGTACCACGTCACCAGCTCTTCGGACGTAACCTCACCGCGCTGTAGCTGGTCGTGCAGGTCCGCGATGCTGGCTTCGGAGAAATCCCGGGTCTCGCCGCCACAGGCCGCGAGCACGAGTAGCATAGAGGTCAGCCACTGCAATCGCATGACTTACGCGGCCTCGTCAGCTTGCTGGCCGCAAGCGCCCGGTAGCGGCGCCGGCCGAATCGTTGTTGCCTTGTCCACGTCGTGCCCCCCCTCGACAAAGCGTCATTGTAACCGAGGTGCAGGGGCCACAAAGAAAAAGCCCCGCGGCGTGAGCGGCGGGGCTGGATTCTCTTTTTTTCAAAAGAGGTAACTGCGAATCAGGTAACCGGAGACAAATGCTTTCTTATTGTTGTTGGATTCAAATCTTCTTTTTATTGTTGTGTTTTTCTTCTGGCGTCTAAATCCTGTGCCTGACCGATAAACTTACCCGTGCGCAGTTACACTTCGCTTGGGCAGGGTAGTAAAAGCAAGACCTGTGCCAACCTCGGTCGCAAGGATACGAATTCAATGATTTAGCGATTGCTCAATGCTTTCGCCGGCGCGCGCTTGCCAGGATTTGTAAAGAAATCCGTCGCTTTTGGATCGCCCTATGTCAGGCGAGGCGAGAAGAGCACGCTCTAAATCGCTGATAAGTCAATAATTAAGCGGATCGAGCCGCGACCTGAACAAGATTTTGTAAAATTATTCGACAGTTTTCGCGGCCAGGGCCCTGTCGATCAGACCCGCGATACTGAAGAAGCGGCCGTTTCTCACGACAGCGACAACGTTGAGTGCCGCATCGATGCCGGCAAGCGGATCGCCGTCGACGAAGACGAGATCGGCGACAGCCCCGGTGGCGATACGGCCCAGCGCCGGGTCGACCCCGAGTTCGGCCGCCGCGTTGACGCCGGCGGCCCGCAAAGCCTGCTCCGGCCTGAGCCCGGCGCCGACCAGTGCACGCAATTCCGCGTGCAGAGCGATACCGGCCGGCATGCCGTTGGGGCGACTGCCGACGACCAGCGATGTCTGACCCGTATCGATGGTCGGGGGCTCGCCGAAGCGCCGGGCGACCGGCTCGGTGAATCCGACCAGCCTGGCTGGGCGCGACGACAACAGCGACTCGAGGCCGGGCGTCAGGCTGTCGGCCAGGCCGGAGTAGTCGCCAACCGGCCAGTCCGCGGCCGGCAGTACGCGCGGACCAGGAAGCTCTTTCCCGGACCAGACCGTGTTCAGATGCTCGGCGTCGGGATGGTCCGCCACGACCGTGGTCACGCCGGCAGCCAGCAATAACGGACCGGTCGTCTCGTCCGTGTCCGCCGGCAACCTCGCCTGGACATCGACGTACCCGGGGAGGACCGCCAGGTCACCCATGTCGATGGCGATCGAGTCGCCATGATCGGCGTGCGGCTGCACCGCGCTGATGCGACCGCCTTCGATGTGTATGTCCTGGTCACGAAGGTATACACCGCCAATACCGTCGAACACGCGGCTGGCATGGATGACCAGCTTGCCTGTCGGTGCGCCGACGCGCGGCAAGGTACGGCGCTGTCTCTCGACAACCCGGTCCGGGATCGTCTCGATCGTCGCGCGAAACGGAACGGTGCGCGACGACCATGAATTGAACAGCCGCTGACGAATCACGCCGTTCGCCGAGTAAAACATGCGGTGCTTGTCGAGCCAGCTGACCGGGCTCGTGACGTAGTCTTCACCGTCCATGTAGCGCCGCACGAGCCTCGGCCGGGAGAGAATGACCATGACCAGTGACGTCCCGACATCGCTTTCGCGCCAGACCGTAATGAGGCTCCCGTCCGGCCGCCATGAGGGGCCGGCCAGTCGTGCGTGGCTCGTGACGAGGATTTCCTCGGGCTCGCCGAGTCGCCGTAGCACGAGAGACCACTGATCGTCGGTCTTGTGCACGTACACGAGATCCCTGCCGTCCGCGGACCACGCCGGTTCGAGCTCATCGCCAGGCCGGTCGCTGAGGCGCCAGCGCAGTCCGGTCGGCAGATCAACCTCCCACAGATCGAATCCATCACCGCCCTGGTCCGAGGAAAAGGTCAGGCGCTGACCGCCGGGGTGCCAGGCCGGGTACAGGTCGACGTGAGGCGCCTGGCTGACGAGGCGCGATTGCTCGTCGCGCATGTCGTACACCCAGGTTCCCTGCCGATGGTCCGAGATCGCCGTGTACGCAAGGCGCGAGCCGTCGGGCGACCAGCGCGGTCGCTGCGCCGAGCCCGGTGCGTTCGTCACCCTGGTGGCATCGCCGCCCGTGTGTGGTACCGCCCAGATATCTCCGGCCAGGTCCATGGCCAGGCGGCCGTCCGCGGTGACATCGACGGACAGGTTGTTGCCGCGGCTAATCGTTTCGTCGGCCTGGCTTGCGATGCTCGCCAGGCCCAGGAGGAAGATGCAACAGGTGGCCAGTGGCTGCAGCATCATGCGCCGGGATTAAATACGGCGCCTTCGCGGCGAGGATCGGCAGCAACGTCGAAACCGTCCTTGTCGTCGAACACCGCCGCACCGATGCCACCGAAATACATGACGAGCCCCGGGAACTCGGTGACCGGGAGATCGACCTCCGGTAACTCGAGCCCTGATTCAGCTTTTAGCCGGACGACCTCGCCGCTCGTATCGACATGTACCCGAGGGTGGGTAATGGCCTCGGCGAGTGGCATACCGAGCTGCATGTAGTTGAGCAGGAACTGCTGCATCGCAGTCGTAATGCGATCGGCGCCCGGCGAGCCGACAGCCAGCACGGTGCCTTTGCGCCGTGCGACCCCCGGCGTCATGTTCGACGGGAGGCGCACGCCCGGAGGACCCGCGTCGAGGCCACGCCGATTGAGTTCGATCTCGCCAAGGCAGTTGTTGAGCCACAGTCCGGTGCCCGCCGGCATTTCGCCGGAACCATAGCCGGACGACGCAGTGATCGAGCAACCATTGCCGCTGTCATCGACAACGGAGGTGTGGACGGTCGATGCCGAGGTCCAGCGCGACAGAAGTTGCCCGCTGCGTGCGTCTGCGACGAGCCGCGCGGCTGCCGGCCCGACATCGTCTGCCAGGTCGAGATTGCGTTGCCGGAAATCGAGGCAGGCGCGCTGCGAGTCAATGAGTCGCCGCAGTGATTTCATATCCCAGCGATCGGTCTCGAGATCGGCGCAGGCGAGCAGCAATGCCGCGAGCACCGACCCCCCGATAGCGGGCGGGGGAGTGCTCGCAAGCAGCCAGTCGCCGACCTCTGTCAGCAGTGGTTTGCGCTCCATCGCACGGTAGGAACGGAGGTCCTCGAGCGTCACCATGCCGTTCCGATCGCGACAATGAGCGGAGAGCGTCCGCGCAATTTCGCCTTCGTAGAAGAGACGTCCTCCTTCGCGGGCAATCGCGTCGAGCGTGTCCGCGAGATGCGCGATGTGCACGGTGTCCCCGGCATCGATGAGCGAGCCGTCGTCCCGATGCAGCGCCTTGTGGCCGTCCTCGCTACGACCAAAGATAATGTCGCCTGAATAACCGAGGTAGTAGTGACAGGCTCTCGACAGGGGGAAGCCGTTTCGACAGGCGCGAATCGTCGGTTCGAAAATGGCGCGCCACGGCGCACGGCCATAGTTCTGCCAGGCATCTTCCATCGCCGCGAGTGTTCCCGGAACCGCAACGGAGCCAGCCCCGACCAGGGTCGCTATACCGCCGCCGTAAGCCACGGAAACTTCGACAGCGCCCTGTTTGCGCTCACTGTCGGCGAGTCCTTTCCCGGGCACAGCAACATTGCCGTCAACCGTGATGGGGTCAGCGCCGTCGCTCCAGACCGTAATGAATGCGCTGCCGCCCAGAGCACAGACTCCGGGTTCCGTATTGATCGTCATCAGGGCGGCGGCCAGCGCGCAGTCCACGGCGTTCCCACCGATGTCTGCAACTTCACGGGCCGCATCGACAGCCAGCTGCGACGTTGTTGCGACAGCGACTTTAGACACGACCTAGAAGTGAATGACAGTGCGAATGCTCTTGCCCTCATGCATCAGGTCGAAGGCCCTGTTGATATCTTCGAGGGGCATCGTATAGGTGATGAACTCATCGATCTTGATATCGCCGTCCATGTACTGGTCGACCATGCCGGGGAGCTGCGACCGTCCCTTGCAGCCGCCAAATGCGGTGCCTCGCCAGACGCGACCGGTGACGAGCTGGAACGGACGCGTCGAGATCTCGCGGCCGGCGCCGGCAACGCCGACGATAACCGACTCACCCCAGCCTTTGTGGCAGCATTCCAGTGCCGAACGCATAAGATCGACGTTGCCAACGCATTCGAACGAGTAGTCCACGCCGCCGCCCGTGAGTTCGACGATGACGTCCTGGATCGGGGCGTCATGATCTCGCGGATTGACCGTATCGGTCGCCCCGAGTTGCTTCGCGAGTTCGAACTTGTCCTCGTTGATATCGATCGCAACGATGCGCCCGGCCTTTGCCATGACCGCGCCCTGGATAGCGCTGAGACCCACACCGCCGAGACCGAACACCGCGACCGAGGCACCCGGCTCGACTTTGGCCGTGTTCAATACGGCGCCGATGCCTGTCGTGATGCCACAGCCGAGGAGGCAGACCTTCTCGAGTGGTGCCTTCTTGCTGACTTTCGCGACCGAGATCTCCGGCAACACGGTGTATTCGCTGAACGTCGACGTGCCCATGTAGTGGTAGACGGTCTTGCCGTTGTGCGAGAACCGCGAGGTTCCGTCCGGCATCAGGCCCTGGCCCTGAGTCACGCGAATCGCCTGGCAGAGGTTGGTCTTGCCCGACGTGCAGAAATTGCACTCACCGCATTCGGGCGTGTACAACGGAATAACATGATCGCCAACCTGGACGGACGTCACGCCCGCACCCACTTCTTCGACAATGGCGCCGCCCTCGTGACCGAGTACGCTCGGGAATATCCCCTCCGGGTCCTCCCCGGAAAGCGTGAATGCGTCGGTGTGGCAAACACCCGATGCAACATTCCTGAGCAGTACCTCGCCCGCCTTCGGCCCCTCGAGGTCCAGCATCTCGATTTCAAGTGGCTTGCCTGCTTCCCAGGCAACCGCAGCGCGTGTCTTCATAAAGCATTCACCCCGTGTTCATTTTTCCGCTGCCGCATGTTCTCACGAATTCACTTCGGGTTCATATGCCCGGGGCTACCCTGAGCCTGCACTGGGACAAACCGGAGGACGATATGAACAAAGTCATGACAGCAGCAATTGTAGCCGGTGGCCTCATGCTCCTGAATTCGCCAGAGGCCGCTGCACACAAGGAAGTACGTTACAGCTACGAGCCCCCGCCGCACTATCGGCACTATCGCGGTGTCGACGTGCGTCGGTCGAAGCACATGCCACGCTGGTTGAAGCACGATGACTCGTTCAGGCACTGGTACCGCCACACCTCGCTGAGGCGGGATCTGCGACTCGGCTGGTATGAGCTCTTCGATATCTATCGCTGGGAACGCGGCTGGGAACGCGGCTGGGATCGCCGCTACGATCGCCGTCACGATCGTCGCCGGGATGACCGCCACGAACGGCGGCGGAAACACCACTGACATAATCCCGAAACCACGCGATGTGCAGGCCGGTCCGGATTTGTCCGGGCCGGCTTTCGTTGTGGCCGCGTCTGCTGTAAAAGACGTGTTTATGAATCTCGATGAATTGCGAACCCAGCTATCGGCTGTGGACAGGAAGCTCGTGGCATTGATTGCCGAGCGACAAAAAATCGTCGGCGAGATAGGCAAGAGCAAGCTGGTAACGGGCGCGGGCACGCGGGACTACGCGCGCGAAAAGGACGTCCTCGATATGGGTCGTGCACAGGCTGTCGAGGCCGGAGTCGATCCGGACCTGGTCGAAAACCTGCTGCGGCTCCTGATTCGCACCTCGCTGGAAAGCCAGGAGCGCGATCGCGTGATTGCCGAGGGCAAGGGTGACGGCCGGCGGGCGCTCGTTATCGGCGGCGCGGGCAAAATGGGTCGCTGGTTCGTGGACTTCTTCGCGTCACAGGGTTTCGCGACGACGGTCGCCGACGTCACCGTTGAAAACGGGCCCAATCAGTTCAGCAACTGGACCGATGCGGGCGTCGACTACGACGTCATTGTCGTCGCCGCGCCGCTCGCGGTTTCGGGTCGTATCCTGGCCCAGCTTGCCGTGCTCAAGCCCAAGGGTCTCGTCTTCGATATCGGTTCGCTCAAGTCGCCGCTCATCGACGGCATCGGTGAACTGCGTGCGGCCGGTTGTCGTGTGACTTCCCTGCACCCCATGTACGGCCCGGATACGCGCCTGCTGTCGGGCCGACACCTGATCTTCTGCGACGCGGGCGACCCGCAGGCGACCGCGGACGCGAAAGAGCTGTTCGCGGCAACCATGGTGGAACAGCTCGATATGGGTCTCGACGATCACGATCGCCTGATCGCCTACGTGCTGGGCCTCTCGCACGCCCTGAACATCGCATTCTTTACGGCGCTGGCCGAGAGTGGTGAGGCGGCGCCGAAACTCGCGAAGATGTCGTCGACCACATTCGACTCTCAGCTGCTCGTGTCGGCGGCGGTGGCGCAGGACAATCCGCGCCTCTATTTCGAGATCCAGAATCTGAACAAATTCGGGCTTGGTCCGCTGGATGCGCTTTGCGACGCGGCCAGGCGAATCCGGGAAACCGTCGCGGATGGGGATGAGCGTGCCTTCGTCGAACTCATGGAAAGAGGACGTGACTATCTCGCACTAAGGAGCTGACGACATGACGGCCAGGGAAGAACTCGAGGCGCAGCTTGAAGCAACCCGCCGCCAGCTCGCAGAGCTGACCGCCGAAGTTGCACGTAATGACGAAATAATGCGGCGCGCGCAGATGCGTGAGCTCCGCCTGCTCCAGGCGGAAAACCTCGACGGCCTTATTCGTGCGCTGATCGACGGCCTGCGCGTCAGCTACGGTGTCGAGTACGTTAGCCTCGTGCTGTGCGATCCTGACCACGATATCCGTCACCTGCTGCTGGCCAACGGCACACCGGCCGAGGAGTTTCGGGATCTGCTGGTCGTCGAGTCGATCGCCGGCCTGGCGCCGCAGTACATCGCCTTGCAGCAACCCTGGCTCGGAAAATTTGCGGCCTGCGATCACCAGCTCATTTGCCCCGGTGCGACAGGCGCAAAGAGCATCGCGATGATTCCGCTGTCCCATCGCGGCAAGCTGCTGGGCAGCATCAATCTCTGTAGCAACGACCCGATGCGCTTCACCCACATTCACGCGAGCGATTTCCTCGCGCACATGGGCGTCATCGCGTCGTTCTGTATCGAAAACGTGGTCAACCGCGCGCGCTTGCTGCGCAGCGGCTTTACCGACGTACTCACGGGTTGGCACAACCGCCGCTACCTGACCGTCAGGATCGGTGAAGAGCTGGCCCGCGCACGCCGGGACCGGCAGCGACTGGTTTGCCTGATGCTGGATATCGATCACTTCAAGCGCGTGAACGACACCTGGGGTCATGCGGCCGGGGACGCGGTGCTGCAGGAGCTCGCGCAGCGCATTGAATCGCAGGTCCGGGCGAGCGACGTCGCCGCGCGTTACGGCGGTGAGGAGTTCGTGGTGCTGTTGCCCGGCACCGACGTGCAATCGGCAGCGAAGCTGGCGGAACGGATTCGCGCGGAGATCGCTGCCGCGCCTGTCCGCCTGCCCAATGGCGAAGAGGTCGTCATCACCGCATCGATCGGCATTGCCGAGGTAAGCCCGGACCCGCAGGACAAGGACTTGAAGACGCTGGGCGACTCGCTCATCGCGCGTGCCGACGTTGCGCTGTATGCCGCGAAGTCAGCCGGGCGCGATCGCGTCGTGGTGGAGGCCGCATGAAACGCCGTCTCGCGATCGTGGCTGCGTGCCTGCTTGGCGCGTGCGGCGGGCCGGAAAAACCGCAGGGACCCGCGGTCGTGGTCTACGCGTCGGAAAATGATCCCGCAGGTCTGCCCGCGTTGTTCGCCGAGTTTACCGCGGCCACCGGCGTGCCCGTCTCGGTCGTTTGGGGAGACGCCGCCGCCAACGCACAGGCACTGATCGACAAGTCCGGGGCACCGGCCGACGTATTGATAACACCAGACGTCGTTGCCATGTGGCACGCCGCCGAAGAGGGCGCATTGCGGCCGATTGCGTCCGACGCACTGGACGGGATCGACCGGCACTTAAGGGACCCGGACCGGCTCTGGGCGGCACTAAACCTGCGTTTCATAACCGTCGCCATAGCGCCCGAGTCGAAGAAACAGACCGCCGGCAGTTACGCTGCCCTCGGTGCGGCGAGCTACCGGGGCAAACTCTGCGTGTCCTCGATAGAGAATTCGGTCAACCGCGCGCTCATCGCCATGCTGATCGAGGACCTTGGGCTGAAGCCGGCCGAAAGGCTCGTGCGTGCCTGGATGATGAACCTGTCGTTACCGCCTTTCGAAACGGAAGCACAGCTGGTCGCGGCGCTCGAGTCGGGCGTTTGCCAATACGGCATCGTGTCCGCGTCGCTGCTCCCCAAAGGCATGCGGAAGACGGGTCCGGTTCCCCTGTATGCCGATATCTCCGCAATAGGGGTCGGCCGGCATGCGGCACATCCGGAGAAGGCTCAACAACTGGTCGACTGGCTGTTGCGAAATCATCCACCCGGCGGTCTTGCGGAGTGGAATGGTCGCAACTTCGGCGTGGTCGGCTGGCGCGACGAAGATGTGCGCCTGCTCGCGGAACGCGTGGGCTACCGGTAGCGCTCCGCCCGGATTCGACTCATCAGGATCAGAAACAGCGGCACCCCTATCGCAGCTGTCAGCGCGCCGACGGGAAGCTGGCGCGGCGCCATGACCGTGCGGGCCAGCGTGTCGGCAACGACGAGCAGGGCACCGCCGGCGAGCGCCGACGCGGGAAGGACCACGCGATGGTCGCTGCCTGCAACGAGTCGCACCAGGTGCGGCACGACGAGACCGATAAATCCGATCACGCCGACCGTCGTTACCGAGAGCGCGGTGGCCAGTGCTGCGGCTATGAAAATCAGGTAGCGAAAGGTACGCACGGGCAAGCCGACAATGGCGGCCTGCAACTCGCCGCGCGCAAGTACGTTCAGGTGCCTCGCGCTCACGGCGCCTGCGGCGACCAGCAGCCCGAGCAGGACAAGACAGCGCATCGGGTCGAACGCAAAACTCAGATCGCCCATCAGCCAGAACAACATGCCCCGAAGGTTCTGGTCGGGACTGAGCGCCAGCAGAAGCGTGGTCGCCGCACTGAAGCCTGCGGCAAGAACGACGCCGGTCAGGAGCAGGCGGGTCGGTGTCCAGCTACCCGTCCCCTGGGCGATAGCAAAGACCAGCAGCGTCGCCGCCATGGCACCGCCAAAGGCCGAGAGATCGACGACCAGGCTGCCCATGCCGAGGCTCATGGCGAGCAGCGCTGCAACCGCCGCGCCACCGGAACTGCCGAGGATGTAGGGCTCGGCCAGCGGGTTGCGCAGCAATACCTGCATCAGCACGCCGGCGACCGCGAGCAAGCCGCCGACGGCAAACGCAGTCAGCGCGCGTGGCAGCCGGAGGTCGTTGACCAGGGATTGTACATTCTCCGGCGCCTTGCCACGGAGCGCCCGCAGGGCCTCGGCGAGACTGATATCCGCACTGCCGAGCGCCAGCGCCATCAGGAATGCGGCGGCGACAATGAGCAGCAAAGCAGCGAACAAGGCTCCGGTGCGGCCTGCAAGCAAGGACAATCTCCTGGGGCGAAGGGCGGACGATAGTGTAAAGTAATCGGCAGTTAGAGTTTTAGTACGGTTGCAATGAGCAACGATTGGATTGACGCCGAGGGCTTTCGGGCGAACGTCGGTATCATTCTCGCGAACGCCGACAACAGGCTGATGCTGGGCGGTCGCGTGGGTGCCAAGGGCTGGCAGTTCCCGCAGGGCGGGATGCTGGAAGACGAAGAACCCGAGCAGGCCATGTTTCGCGAACTGCACGAGGAAGTCGGGCTACGGCCTGAAGACGTGGAGGTGCTTGGCGTAACCAGTGACTGGCTGCGGTACCGTCTGCCCGACAAGTTCATTCGCAGAAACAGCAAACCCCTGTGCATTGGCCAGAAGCAACGCTGGTTTATGCTGCGGCTTGTCGCTGACGAGAATGCCGTCCGCTTCGATTGCGGCGACAAACCCGAGTTCGATCGCATTCGCTGGGTGCCATTCTGGCGCCCGGTCAACGACGTGATCTACTTCAAACGCCGCGTGTATGCCAGGGCTTTGCATGAGCTCGGGCCTTACGTGCACCCGGAAGGTCTCCCGCGGCAGCCGCGCTGGTGGCCCCGGCGCTGGCGAGTGGTCTTTGAGAAAGACCTGGCCCAGGCCGAAAAAGAGGCCGATGAAGAGCCAAATTCGTGACCTGGCGCACTTCTGCAGGGCATGAGCTCCGCGTAACATAACGTCTTTAACTTAATGGCGAGCTAACGAGTGGCAGCGAACTACCATCTGCAAACACATGGCGCGGGTCGAACCTGGTTGTTCAGGCTCGGCCTGGTCGTGCTCGGGTTGGTCGTGGCCTACCTGGTGTTCGAATACGGTCGCATCAGCGCCGGCTACGATGTTGTCGATGCCGCCAACGAACGCGCGGCGTTCGAAGATCACATTGCCTCGCTGGATGACGAGATCGCCGAGCTCAAGCAGGAAATCGCGGTGCTGGAGACGCACCGGGAAATCGATCGCGAGGCCTACAAGGAGGTCGAGGGGAGCCTGATCTCCCTGGAGGCCAAGATCCAGGAGCAGCAGGACGCGATCGCCTTCTATCGCGGTATCGTTTCACCGGCTGATGGCAAGCCGGGTCTGCGCGTCCAGGACCTGAAGCTCACCCGCGGCGGTGAGGAACGGCATTTCAATCTGCGCCTCGTGCTGGTGCAGGCGATGAAGCACGATCGAAAGGTAACGGGTGACGTCACCGTCAGCGTCGAGGGCAGCGAGGGCGGAATGCTCAAGACTTACGCGCTGACCGAGTTGTTGCCCGACGACGCAGAATCCGCCTGGCCTTTCTCGTTCCGCTACTTCCAGGATTTCGACCGGCAGCTCGTCTTGCCGGACGGTTTTACGCCGGAGCGCATTCATGTTGAAGTACGCTCACGGACCCGCTCGATTTCGAGCATTGAAGAAAGCTACGCCTGGGCGACGAGCCAGGGCTGATTGGAGAACCAGATGTTCGGCAAGAAGCAACGCAGACACACGGTCGTTGAGACGCTCATTGGCCCTAACAGCAAGGTGAATGGTGACCTGCATTTCCAGGGCGGCTGCCACGTGGATGGCGTGGTCAATGGCAGTGTCTCGGCCGATCCCGATACGGAGTCGGCGCTGAGCATCAGCGACATCGGTACGGTCGATGGTGGTGTTACGGTGCCTTATGTCGTACTCAACGGCATCGTCAAAGGCGACGTTTTCGCCGGCAAGCGGGTGGAACTTGGTCCGACCGCACGGGTCATTGGCAATGTGTACTATAATCTGATCGAAATGGCGATTGGCGCCGAAATCAACGGCAAGCTTGTACATCAACCCGAAGGGCAGGTACCGTTGCTGGAACAGACCCATCGAATCGACGAAGCGGCAGCCGCGGCTAACGAGTAGCGGCGTGCCCTCAAACCGGAAAAGACATCAATAACATGGCAACAGAAACAGCTAGCGCTCCCCAGATGCCCAACGGCATCGTGTTTACCGACGCAGCCGCGAGCAAGGTCGGTGAGCTGATTGCAGAAGAGGACAACCCGAACCTCAAGCTCCGCGTGTTCATCTCCGGCGGCGGATGCTCGGGTTTCCAGTACGGATTCACGTTCGACGAAGACGTCGAGGACGGCGACAGCCAGGTCGAGAATGGCGGCGTCACGCTGCTGGTCGATCCGATGAGCATCCAATACCTCATGGGTGCCGAGATCGACTACAAGGAAGACCTGCAGGGGGCGCAGTTCATCATCCGGAATCCGAATGCACAAACCACCTGTGGCTGCGGATCCTCCTTCACCGTCTGAGGCCGTTCAGCCTGAAATCATTGCAGCCGTAGATCTCGGCTCGAACAGTTTCCACATGATCGTCGGTGAGCTGCGCCATGGCCAGCTTGCGATCCTCGATCGCATCCGCGAAACGGTGCGCCTGGCCGAAGGGCTCTCCGACAGCGGCGATATCTCGCCCGAGCCCCGCCAACGTGCGCTCGACTGCCTGTCCCGCTTTGGCGAACGCTTGCGCGATATGAAGGCCGACAACGTTCGTGCGGCAGGCACGAGTACCATTCGCCGCGCTCGCGAGGACACGACCTTCCTGGCGGAGGCCGAAGCGGCGCTTGGCCACCCGATCGAGATCATCTCCGGCATCGAAGAAGCACGCCTCATCTACAACGGCGTGGTGCACAGCATGCCCCCGACAGATGGGCTGCGGCTTGTCATGGATATCGGCGGCGGCAGTACCGAGTTGATCCTCGGTAAGGGCGCCAATCCGACGGCGCTCGAAAGCACCCACATGGGGTGTGTTTCGATGACCGAGCGATTCTTCCCGGGTGGCAAGATCAGTCGCAGTGGCTTCGCCAGGGCGCGGCTGGCAGCGCAACTCGAGTTGCGTCCCGTGAAGGCGTTTTTCCGAAACGCAGCGGGCGCGCAGGTCATCGGCACGTCGGGCACGATTCGCTCGACGGAGGCCGTTGCCCGGGCGCTGGGAATTTCTGAAGCCGGGCTGACGCTCGGCGACATCGAGCAGCTGATCGAGAAAGTCCTGGAGTTCGATTCGGTCAACGACATCGCGCTGGACGGCCTGTCGGACAATCGTGCGCAGGTCTGGCCTGGCGGCTTGTCGATTCTCGCTGAGCTACTGCATGTTCTGAAAATCGACAAGCTCATGGTGTCCGATGGCGCACTGCGTGAAGGCCTGTTGTACGACCTGTTGGGCAGGCTGCGGCACGAGGATGCGCGCGAGCGTACCGTGCGTTCGATGGAGGCGCGCTACCACGTCGATGAACAGCAGGCCAGGCGCGTTGCGGGGACCGCCGCCGACCTGTTCGAGCAGTGCAAGGAGGAATGGGGGTTCTCGAGCCGGCTTGCCGGCAAGGTGCTCGACTGGGCGGCGCGCCTGCACGAAATCGGCCTCGACATCTCGCACGATGGCTACCAGCGGCATGGCGCCTATATAGCCGAGTACGCCGATATGCCCGGGTTTCCGCGCGCCGAACAACGTTTGTTGGCGGCGCTGATCGGCGGGCAGCGGCACCGCATTGCAAGGTCCTGCGTCGGTTCGCTACCCGAGTCGTGGCAGGAAGATGGCCTGCGATTACTGATACTGCTGCGCCTTGCGGTTCTCCTGAATCGGAGCCGCAAAGAGATGGAGCATCCTCCCGTTTCGATTCACGTGGCCGATGAGACTATCTCGCTGGGTTTCGATGCCGCCTGGCTGGCTGACAATCCGCTGACGCTCGCCGATCTCGAGCGCGAGCAGGAATACCTTGGTCTTATCGGTTATCGGCTGGTGGTTGAGCAGGCCTAAGAAAAGGCCCCGCAGCCTGCATCAGGCCTTCGCGGCAAGCTGCTCCAGGAAGATATCCTGGGCCGAAATGCGTTCGTCCTTTCCCGGTGAGAGCCGCTCATAACTGCCGTCGCCATGAAGCACCCACGCCTGGCAGTTATCGGCCAGGAAGGTTTCCAGGTGCGCACGCAGTTGTTCCTTCATCGCCTTCTGGCGGATTTCGAAGCACGACTCATTGCGGCGGAACATGTTGCGGTCCATCCAGTCGGCACTCGAGCAATAGAATTCTTCATCACCACCATTGAGGAAATAGTAGACGCGAGAGTGTTCGAGGAAGCGGCCAACGATCGACCGCACGTGGATGTTCTCCGACATGCCCTTGACGCCCGGGCGCAGTGAGCAGATGCCGCGTACGACCAGGTCGATCTTGACACCTGCCCGGGATGCGTCGTACAGCGCATCGATAAGCTGTGGCTCGTTCAGGGAATTGATCTTGGCGATAATGCGCGCTTCCTTCCCGGACCTGGCGTTCTCTGTTTCGCGACCGATCTTGGCGATCAGCGCGTCGAACAAGCTGAATGGCGAGGCCAGCATGCGCGTCATGCCGACGGCCTCCGTCAGGCTTGTCAGTTGCAGGAAGAGCTTGTGCACATCCTCGCCGAGGCGCTGGCTGCTCGACAGGTATCCGTAGTCGGTGTACACGGACGTTGTCGCGTGGTGATAGTTGCCCGTTCCGAGGTGTACATAGCGCACCAGCCGGTTGTCCTCCCGCCGCACCACGAGCAACATTTTCGCGTGCGTCTTGAAGCCGACGAGGCCGTAGACGACATGGGCACCAGCCTCCTGCAGGCGATTGGCGAGCGCGATGTTGGCGGCTTCGTCAAAGCGCGCCATCAACTCGATCACAACTGTCACCTCCTTGCCCGACCGCGCCGCGGTGACGAGGTGGTCGACGATAGGCGAGTCTGCGCCGGTTC
The DNA here is from genome assembly GCA_963698895.1 of uncultured Gammaproteobacteria bacterium. GTDB lineage: Bacteria > Pseudomonadota > Gammaproteobacteria > Steroidobacterales > Woeseiaceae > UBA1847. The sequence continues at coordinate 346,693 of CAVOSO010000010.1, forward strand.
TGTACAGGGTTTGCTTGATCGCCAGTACGTCCGGATCTACCGCGGCCACGGCGATGAAATCGATGACTGGCGCGAACGACTGGTAGGGGTGATGCAAAAGCACGTTCTTCTTGGACAGGATCTCGAAGATGTCTTCATCGGTAAGCAGTTCCTCGGGCATGCCCTGCGTGAACGCCGGGTACAACAGCTCCGGGCGATCGGTCAGCCCGCAGACCGTACTCATCCGATTCAGATTTACCGGTCCCTCCACCAGGTACATGTCATCTTCCTGGAGGTTGAAGTGATCCAGCAGGAATTCCTGCAGATCCTCGGGGCACTCGTGCCCGATCTCGATACGCACCGCCGCACCGTAGCGACTGGCCTCGAGCTGGCCTTCAAGCGCCCGAACGAGATCACTGACTTCCTCGTCATCGATGTAGAGATCACTGTTGCGCGTCACGCGGAACTGGTAACAGCCATCGACATCCAGCCCCGGGAACAGGCGATCGACATGCACCCGGATCACGGAAGACAGGAACACGTAGTTGTGCTCGCCCGGCTTGCTGAGGTGCTCGGGTAATTCGATGATGCGCGGGAGCGAACGAGGCGCCTGCACCATGCCACGGTGGCGGCGCCGGCCGAACGCATCCCTGCCATGCAGGCGGACTACGAAGTTCAGGCTCTTGTTGAGAATGCGAGGGAACGGCCGCGACGGGTCGAAGGTCAGCGGCGTGAGTACCGGTACGACCTGTTCGTCGAAATACTGACTCAGCCACGCCTGTTGCTCGCTGCTCCATTCGTGACTTTGCACAAAGCGGACGCCCGCGCTGGTGAGCTCCGGGAACATGACGTCGTTGAGCAAACGGTACTGCTGGCGAACGAGTTCGGCGACCTCCTGGCGAAGAGTATTGAACACGTCCTGGGCCGGTATCTTCTCGGGCCCCTGCGCAGGCGCCCCGATTTCCATACGCTGCTTCAGTCCCGCAACGCGGATCTCGAAGAACTCGTCGAGGTTGGTGCAAACGATGCACAGGAAGCGCAGCCGCTCGAGCAACGGCACCTCAGGGTCCAGCGCCTGGGCGAAGACGCGCTTGTGAAACTCGAGCAGGCTGAGTTCGCGATTGATGTACAGGCTGTCCATATCTCAGGGAGAGTGTATCGCGCCGAGAACGACTTTGTGAGATGCACCGGTCACACTCGGGAGGTTTCCGGTTTCCCCGTTCATCGTGCGCATCGCCAGCCAGGCGAATGCGACCGCTTCCACCCAGTCCGGGTCGAGGCCAACAGCCCGGGTCGTATCGACTTTGCTGCCCGGGAGGCTGCGCGACAGGCGAGCCAGCAGGTCCGCGTTGTGCGCGCCGCCACCGCAGACATACAGCGCCTGCGATGTCGGAGCGTACTTTTTCACGCTGTCCGCAATCGTGCGCGCGGTCAATTCGGCCAGTGTCGCCTGGACGTCAGCCGGAGCAAAGGTCTCGGGGTGATGCTGCTGTAGCCAGCCGAGATTGAAGTCCTCGAGGCCGGTGCTTTTCGGCGGTTCCAGGCTGAAGTATTCGAATGCCAGGAGTCGCTCGAGCAACTCCTCGACGCAGGATCCCGATGCAGCCCAGTCGCCATTTCGATCGAACGGCGTCTTCCTGTGCTTCTGCACCCAGCGGTCCAGCAGCGTGTTGCCGGGACCCGTGTCGAAGCCGACGACGGGCGCATCGCCTGCCCCCAGTATCGTCACGTTTGCGATACCCCCAATGTTGAGAATGACCCGCTCACCTCTGGTGCCACCGAACAGCCATTCGTGGAACGGCGGAACCAGCGGGGCTCCCTGGCCGCCCGCGGCGATATCGGCGCTCCGAAAATCGGCAACGGTGTCGATGCCGGTCCCGGCGGCAATCGTCGCCGGGTTCCCGATTTGCAGAGAGTACGGCGCAATGGCATCCGGTTGATGGCGAACGGTCTGGCCGTGGCTGCCGATCGCACGGACGTCATTGGCGGCGATGCCGCAGTCCTGCAGCAGCTTGAGGGCTGCATCACGGAAGCACTCGCCCACTTGCCGGTCCAGGGAGCCGATATTGTCTATCGGCCGGTCGACGGGCGTTGCGGCTGCGTTCAGGAGCGCCCGGCGCAGTGTGTCGGGATAGGCCTGGCGGCAGGTCCCTTCAATACGCACACTGCGCTCAGCGAAGCGTACGACCACGGCATCGATGCCGTCCATGCTCGTGCCGGACATCAGGCCAATGTAAAGATCGGGCATCCTGTTATTGTGCGCTGAACGCGATAGACGCTACCCGCGTGCTCTTGAACTGCTCGAGTTCCTCGAGAATCGGGGCCGCCTCGGCGAGGAATTGCTGGCGGTACTCGCTCTTGATCGGCTCCGCGTCCGGTAGTGAAACCGTCCGCGGGTTCCGATGTACGCCGTTCAGTCGATACTCGTAGTGAAGGTGGTTTGCGGTGGCGAGTCCGGTCATGCCCACGTAGCCGATGGTCTGGCCCTGCCGCACACGCGAACCGAGCCTCGCTTTGGCCGCGAAGCTCGACATGTGAGCGTAGAGTGTCGTGATGTTGCCGCCGTGTTGCAGGATGACGACCTTGCCGTAACCGGACTTGGTCCCGCGGAAGATGACCTTGCCGTCGCCGGCGGCCTTGATCGGGGTGCCGCGGGGCGCAGCATAGTCCACACCGCGGTGGGCGCGGATCGTGTTCAGAATGGGGTGACGCCGGTTCGGGTTGAAGTTCGAACTGATCCGGGTGAAATCCACCGGGGCGCGAATAAACGCTTTGCGGACGCTGTCGCCCTCGGGCGTGAAGTAGTCGGTGACGTTGTTCTTGTCCTTGAAGCGAATGGCCTGGATCTGGCGGCCGTTATTGTTGAACTCGGCCGCAATGATCTCGCCGTCGGTGACGAACTCACCGTCCTGCCAGATTTCTTCGTACTGGACGTAGTAATTGTCACCGGAGCGGATGTCCAGGATGAAATCGACGTCCCAGGCGAAGATGCCGGCGATATTCATGATCGTCTTGTCGGACAGGCCCGCCTGTGCAGCGCTTTCAAAAAGGGAGCTCTCAATAACGCCATAGGCATGACGTTTGCGAACTTCGACCGGCCGCTCGATGATCTGCGCGACGAAACCGTCATCCTGGCGTTCAATGCTTAGCGCGTTGGTCAGATCGAGTTTCGAATACAGGCTGACAATCTTGCCCGCGTCGTGCGTTACCTCGAAGACATCGCCAGGCTTGAGACGGCGAAAGCGCTGCTTCGCTTCGTCGAGCTGGGCGATGGTCATGAGGTGGCCGATGTCCAGGTTGTTGCGCCGGAACAGCCCTTCCATCGTATCGCCGCGACCCACGGTCAGCGATAAACGATCGAACACGGGTTCAGGTTCGACGGCAATCTCCGGTTCGACAGCGTCGCGCGTGATCTCGGCGGCGTCGAGTTCGTCGACCGTCAGGACGGTTGTGTCGGCGGCAACCATCGCCGGCGTTTCCGGTGCCATCGGTTTGGGGTCGTTGGTGCTAAGGCCGGAGATCAGGGCGATGCCGATAAGCGGGATGCCGAGCCCTACCGCAAACCACTGGAAGGCTTTGGATTTCGCGGGCTTTCTCGCGGCAGACGGCTTGTAATCGTGAAGAAGTGGGCTGGCCTGACGACTCAAGTCTGCGTCCCCGAATGCATGGATGGCGTTACTCTACCGGTTGGCATTTTGGAGGTCAAAGCCGCGCGAGGATGCTACAGTTCGCGAAACTGAAATGCGGTCGACGCCGCGCCCACCGGCCGACGCGCCGCAGGTACAAAAAGACGCAGGACTAATGAGCAGTATTAAGGAACAGATCGCGGAACTTAGCCGCGGAACGGATGAAGTATTGCCCGAGGATGGGCTACGCGTGAAGCTCAAACTCGGCAGGCCGCTGATCGTCAAGGCCGGTTTCGACCCGACCGCGCCTGACCTGCATATCGGGCACACCGTGCTGATCAACAAGATGCGCCAGTTCCAGCAGTTCGGTCACGAGGTCGTCTTCCTGATCGGCGATTTCACGGGAATGATCGGTGATCCTTCGGGCAAGAACGCGACACGCCCTCCACTGACGCCGGGCGAGATCAAGGCGAACGCCGAGACCTATGAGCGCCAGATATTCAAGATCCTGGATCCTGACCTGACGCGCGTGGCGTTCAATTCGACCTGGATGGGCAAAATGGACGCGGCCGGGCTGGTCAAGCTCGCGTCGCACCAGACGGTCGCCCGCATGCTGGAGCGCGATGACTTCAAGAAGCGCTACAAAGGCGGTGTGCCGATATCGATCCACGAGTTCCTGTACCCGATCGTGCAGGGGTACGACTCGGTAGAGCTAAAAGCGGATGTCGAACTGGGCGGCACTGACCAGAAGTTCAACCTGCTGGTTGGCCGGCAGTTGCAGCAGGATTTCGGGCAGCAACCGCAGATCGTAATGACAACGCCACTGCTGGAGGGTCTCGATGGTGTGCAGAAGATGTCCAAGTCACTGGACAACTACATTGGCATCACGGATGCACCCGGTGACATGTTCGGCAAGCTCATGTCGATTTCCGACGACCTGATGTGGCGGTATTTCGAGGTACTCAGCTTCCGGTCGCTCGACGAGATCGCCGCTTTGAAGAAGGCAGTGGCCGACGGTATGAACCCGCGCGACGCAAAATTTGAACTTGGCATGGAAATCGTTGCCAGATTCCATGATGACGCTGCGGCGACGGGTGCCCGGGACGAGTTCATCGCCCGCTTCCAACAAGGCGCCATGCCCGACGAGATTCCGGAAAAAACCCTGGCGTCTAAGGATGGCCGGCTCGGCATTGCGTACCTGTTGAAAGCAGCAGGCCTGGTCGGCAGCACATCCGAGGCGTTCCGGATGATTGAGCAGGGCGCCGTCAGGATCGACGGAGAGCGGGTGGCGGACAGGGCCCTGCAGGTTGAGGCCGGCAGTACCAACATATTCCAGGTGGGTAAGCGCAAGTTCGCACGCGTCACGCTCGCCTGACAAGCGGGTCGCGGCGTCGGCGGCCCGGCACGCAGGAGGTGAATGCAGTGAACAGATTTCTGGCTTTGGGCCTAGCGGTACTGGTATTTGCGATGGCCCCGCAGGCCGCGGTCGGGCAGGCGGCGGACGCTGACATGCGCAAGCAGTTCGAGGCCGTGATCGATGCCCTGAACGACAATTCGTTTGACGCGTTCCAGCGAGCCGTCGACGAAGATGCCCTGGTAAACCGTATCTTCGGCACGCGCGTGATCGACAGCGATGCAAAGCAACAGTTCGCGGCCGCATTCCCGAACAACCTGCAGCAGATGTTTATTTCCTCCTTTCCCCGGCCCCGGACCGAGGGCGAAGCGGGTGGCGAGATCATCGGCACGATCATCGCATTCCAGTTCCAGAACGGTCAGGGCCGCGCGATTGTCCGCTATGAGGGCAGGGGCTACCGGTTTTCCTACCATGCCTACGAGCTGAAACGGAGCCGGAGCAAGCTCGCGATCGTCGACTGGTTCGATTACTACCACTCGACCTGGTTCAGCGAGGACGCGGGTAACGCGATCTTGCGGGCAATGCCGGCGGCGGCATCCGTGCGCGCCGTCATGAAGACGCCAAACCCGTCGGAGGGGCAGGTATTCCAGGTGGGTGAGCTGCTCAAGGCCGTGCGTGACCAGAATGCGCAGCGCTACTTCCAGATCTACGACGGCCTCGAGGACGTGTTGCGCAATGAGCCGCACGTCGTGGTCCTCAATTATCAATACTGTCGACGGCTCGGCGATCCTGCCCGCCTGGACCAGGCGGTGCAGTCCCTGGTCGCCGCCTTTCCCGGGGACGCCCTGTATAGCCTGGGGCTGTCGAGGTATTACATCGGCAGAAACCTCTTCGAAGAAGCGATTGTCGAGCTGGATCGCTTCGAGACCGCGCTCGGCATGAAAGACGGCGTCTCCGAGGCCTTCAAGGCGACATCGGCCATGGCGCTCGGCGATTTCGAGCGTGCCCAGGCCTTCGCGGTCAGCGCGACAGAGGTAGAGCCTGCACTCGAGCTCAGCTGGTGGACCTTGCTGCGGGCGAGGACGGCCGCCGGCGACTACGCGGGCGCCACGGAGGCCCTGACCCAGCTCGAGGACCGCTTCAAGCACCTCCTGACTCCCCAGACACTGAGGCGCGATCGCTTCCTGAAAGTGCTCATTGATCGGCAGGAGTACAAGGACTGGCGCGAGGCACGGGACGGGGCCTGATTCGGGGGCTCTGCCCGGGGCGCGGGATTCCGGATGGAATCCCCGGTTCAGGGTCGCAGCCGCCCCTGCGGCGGTTGGCGCCGGGCCTGCCGGAATCTTGCAAGATTGGCTGTTTTTGCCGGGAAAAACGACGGCATTGTGGGCGCCCCGAGCGCTTACAGGACGCGGATTTCAGCACCATCGAAAAAAAACAAAAAAAGTGTTGACGGGGCGAATCGTCACCGTATAATGCGCGGCTCTCTGGGGGACACGGTGTGCCCTGGTGGGCTCCCAAAAATACATGCAGGCGTACGAGGAATGTTGCTAAGGCCTCCTTCGCCTGTATAATGGTGGGTCCGGTGTTATTCGGTGTCAGTCACCTTATTTCCCTCGCGCAGTGACGCTGCAAGAGAAATAAGGTGACTGACACCCAAAAACACACGTTCTTTAACAACTCAATCAGATAATTTGTGTGGGTGCTTGCGCTGGAGTTTGCGAAGGCAAAATCAAGCGTAAGAACCAACCTAGATTCATAGTAATTTAGAGTGGGGATTACACTTTAGTAAAAGCTCAAAGCTTTAAACTGAAGAGTTTGATCCTGGCTCAGATTGAACGCTGGCGGCATGCCTAACACATGCAAGTCGAACGGTAACGCGAGGAGCTTGCTCCTTGGCGACGAGTGGCGGACGGGTGAGTAATACTTAGGAATCTGCCCATTAGTGGGGGACAACATTCGGAAACGGATGCTAATACCGCATACGCCCTACGGGGGAAAGCGGGGGATCTTCGGACCTCGCGCTAATGGATGAGCCTAAGTCGGATTAGCTTGTTGGTGAGGTAACGGCTCACCAAGGCGACGATCCGTAGCTGGTCTGAGAGGACGATCAGCCACACTGGGACTGAGACACGGCCCAGACTCCTACGGGAGGCAGCAGTGGGGAATATTGGACAATGGGCGCAAGCCTGATCCAGCAATGCCGCGTGTGTGAAGAAGGCCTGCGGGTTGTAAAGCACTTTCAGTAGAGAAGAAAAGCCTAAGGTTAATAACCTTGAGTCTTGACGTAACCTACAGAAGAAGCACCGGCTAACTCCGTGCCAGCAGCCGCGGTAATACGGAGGGTGCGAGCGTTAATCGGAATTACTGGGCGTAAAGCGCGCGTAGGCGGCTTTGTCAGTCGGATGTGAAAGCCCCGGGCTTAACCTGGGAATTGCATTCGATACTGCATGGCTAGAGTATGGTAGAGGGAAGTGGAATTCCGGGTGTAGCGGTGAAATGCGTAGATATCCGGAGGAACACCAGTGGCGAAGGCGACTTCCTGGGCCAATACTGACGCTGAGGTGCGAAAGCGTGGGGAGCAAACAGGATTAGATACCCTGGTAGTCCACGCGGTAAACGATGAGAACTAGATGTCGGGAGAATTTGTCTTTCGGTGTCGCAGCTAACGCGTTAAGTTCTCCGCCTGGGGAGTACGCCGGCAACGGTAAAACTCAAAGGAATTGACGGGGACCCGCACAAGCGGTGGAGCATGTGGTTTAATTCGATGCAACGCGAAGAACCTTACCTGCCCTTGACATTGACAGAATCCTGTAGAGATACGGGAGTGCTTCGGCCTGGAAAACAGGTGCTGCATGGCTGTCGTCAGCTCGTGTCGTGAGATGTTGGGTTAAGTCCCGCAACGAGCGCAACCCTTGTCCTTAGTTGCCAGCACGTAATGGTGGGAACTCTAGGGAGACTGCCGGTGACAAACCGGAGGAAGGTGGGGACGACGTCAAGTCATCATGGCCCTTATGGGCAGGGCTACACACGTGCTACAATGGCGAATACAGAGGGTTGCCAACTAGCGATAGTGCGCTAATCCCTTAAAGCTCGTCGTAGTCCGGATCGGAGTCTGCAACTCGACTCCGTGAAGTCGGAATCGCTAGTAATCGCGAATCAGAATGTCGCGGTGAATACGTTCCCGGGTCTTGTACACACCGCCCGTCACACCATGGAAGTAGGTTGCACCAGAAGTAGGTAGCTTAACCCTCGGGAGAGCGCTTACCACGGTGTGGCTTATGACTGGGGTGAAGTCGTAACAAGGTAGCCGTACGGGAACGTGCGGCTGGATCACCTCCTTTAAAGA
>CAVOSO010000010.1:360000-844117 GCA_963698895.1 uncultured Gammaproteobacteria bacterium
GCTGAGCTCGATGGCATTGATCATGGCCTCAGAACCGTGTTTTGGTGAAATATTCGACCAGCTTTTGCCTCCGTCTCTTGTCAGGTGTATCAGGCCGTCATCACTGCCAACCCAGATTGCCCCTTTCTCGTGAGGTGACTCCACAACGTAGAAGATCGTGTTATAGAATTCGGCGCCGACGTTCTCAGGCGTCAAAGGGCCACCGTTGCGACCCTGTTTCGCTGGGTCATTCCGCGTCAGATCCGGGCTGATCTCGGCCCAGGTCAGGCCGCGATCCGAGGACTTGAGTAATTTCTGCGTTCCGTAGTAAATCACAGCCGGGTCGTGCGGAGACATGGTCACGGGGGCGTTCCAGTTACTGCGGTATTTCAGATCACGCGAGTCCTTGCCGTAGACCATTTCCGGGTAAGGAATAATCGAGCGCGTAAGGCGGGTGTCGCGATCAAACTCCGTTAATGTGCCATTGATTGTTGTTGCGTAGACCAGCCTGGGGTTGTCCGGGTCGAGCGCTATATGGGCGCTTTCGCCCCCACCGACAGAGAAATAGTCATCTACGCCAATGCTCTGGTCGTACGCGCGACTGGCGATCGCAACGGTCGAATTGTCCTGCTGCCCGCCGTAGATGCGAAAGGGAACCTGGTTGTCCGTCGTTACGCGATAAAACTGTGCGGTCGGCTGGTTCATGATGCTCGACCAGCTCTCGCCGCCATCGAAAGTAATCGTGGCACCGCCGTCGTTGCCATTGATCATGATCCTGTTGTCATCGGGATTAATCCAGTGATCATGATGGTCCCCATGCGGAGTGCTCTTCTTTTCCCAGGTCTTGCCTCCGTCAATTGATTTCATGAGCGGAACATTCAGGACCCAGACCGTATCCTCATCCGTCGGGTCGGCCGTAATATGGTTGTAGTACCAGGCGCGAGTGTGCAACACGCGATGATTGTTGATGAGCTTCCAGCTATCGCCCGCATCATCACTGCGATAGAGGCCGCCTTTTTCCGGTTCGGCTTCGATGATTGCGTAAACGCGATTCGAATTGCTCGCAGAGACATCCACGCCGATCTTACCGACGACCTTGGGCAGGCCGGCTTCCAGGCGGGTCCAGGAATCGCCACCATCGGCGGATTTGAATATTCCGCCGGCCTCACCACCGGAATGAATGAACCACGGTTTGCGCCCGTGCTCCCACATCGCTGCATACAGGATGCGCGGATTGTTGGGATCCATTACCAGGTCCGACGCGCCGGTGTTCGCGTCGACCGACAGAACCTGTTGCCATGTCTTGCCGCCGTCCAACGTCCTGTATATGCCACGCTCTTTCGATGGCGCCCAGATAGCGCCCTGGGCAGCTACAAAGGCTATGTCGGGATTGACAGGATGGATCTCTATTGCAGAAATCTGGCCCGTCTTGCCAAGGCCCACATGCGTCCATGTGGTGCCGCCGTCGTCCGACTTGTAAACACCATCGCCATGGCTGGTAGTGACGCCGCGGATCGGTGACTCGCCTGTGCCGACATACAATATGTTGCCATCGGATTCGGATACGGCAACGGCGCCTATCGTGCCAACCTTGAAGTGCTTGTCCGAGATATTCTGCCAGGTGGTGCCGGCGTTTTCCGTTTTCCAGACGCCGCCACCCGTCGCCCCCATGTAGTAAAGCATCGGGTTGTTGCGCACACCGGTTACCGTGGTTACACGGCCGCCGCGATACGGCCCGACCAGTCGCCATTCAACAGCCGACAACAGTGAAGGGTCGTCGGTGTCCCTGGCATGCGCCGTCGATGAAAGAGCGATTAGACCACTAGTGGCACCGAGTAGAAGTGCGGTTAGACGGAAAATGGAAATCGGCGAGCTCATGCAAAACTCCTTTTGTCCTGACTTGAATTCAGGCCGGATGCGGGTCCAGTTTTTTTATCGTGATTCCGAATGCGCCATACAGTATGGAGACGAACGGGTTGATCAGGTTGAAGAAGGCAAACGGCAAATAGGCAAAGGTTGCCACGCCAAGCGTTGCTGACATGTAGGCCCCACAGGTATTCCATGGCACCAGCGGAGAGGTCAGGGTTCCGCAATCCTCGATGACCCGGGACAGGTTGCGCGGGTCCAGACCGCGACGCTGAAACTCCGCTTTGTACATGCGGCCGGGCAGCACGATGGAAATATATTGATCTGCCGCAACGATGTTGGAGCCGATGCAGGTGACGGCCGTTGTGAAAATCAGTGCGCCGGTGCTGTGCGCCGCACGTAACGCGGCGCGAATCAGTCGCTCCAGCATGCCGGCGTGTTCCAGTACGGCGCCGAACGACAACGCACAGATAATCAGCCAGATAGTCGTGAGCATGCTCGACATGCCACCCCGGGACAGAAGGTCGTCAACGGTAACCACCCCGGTCGTTGAAACATAGCCGTTGGCGAGCACTGCCCAGACGCCCTTCGCCAGCGCGAGCGATGTCGTGAGTTCGGGCGTTGCAGCGATCGCGATAACAACGTCAGGCTGCAGCGCAACCGCGGCGACTCCGCCGAGAAGTGCGCCTATGAGAATCGTGGGCAACGGTGGAAACTTGCGCATGGCCAACGTGAATACAACGAGAAGCGGAATCAGCGCCAATGGCGTGATATGGAAGGTCTCGCCCAGGGTCCGGGTGGTGACTTCGAGCGCGGCGCTGTCGATCTCTGCCGTTGTGCGCAAGCCCACAATGGTGAACAGTAGCAGCGCGATCAGGAATGACGGGCCGGTCGTCCAGATCATGTGGCGTATGTGTGTAAAGAGGTCAGTGCCGGCCACCGCAGGTGCAAGATTGGTAGTATCAGATAACGGTGACATCTTGTCCCCGAAATACACGCCGCTCACAACGGCACCGGCAGTGATTTCAGGGGAGAGCCCGAAGCCGAGCGCGACGCCGATCAGGCCGACGCCGAGCGTTCCGGCGACGGTCCACGAGCTACCAATGCTTAGCGCCGCGACCGCACAAATCAGGCAGGTTGCCGCGAAGAAGACCTGCGGATGCAGCAGCTGCAACCCGTAGTAGATCATCGCCGGCACTGTACCCGCGAGGAGCCATGAACCGATCAGTGCGCCAACCGCAAGCAGGATCAGGATCGCACCCATGGCGGTGCCGATACCGTGAATCATGGCGCGCTCGACATCCCGCCAGCGGTGTCCATTGCGCACCGCGATGATCGCCGCGACTGCCGCGGCAACGATCAGGACGATCTGTGTGGCACCGCCAATCGCGTCAGAGCCAAACAGGTAGACGGACCCGGCCAGCAGGATGATCAGCACCACGATCGGTAGCAGTGCCTGGAACAGACTCGGAGTACGTGGCTCTGTCATTCGCTTTCCTCGGTGGATGGCGGCAGCACCAGCCTGCGCAAGTCATTGTGGTCGATGCCCCTGGCCCGGCGGCCCTGGTCCCCGAGCATGTCGCGTCCCGCGACCAGTGCATTGATAATCGCCTCTTCGGTGGCTTGCACGGTCGCCGCAAACAACGGATTCAGGCTGTCGTTCGGTATCGAGAGGATTGCGGCATTCGTTTCTCCACGAGACGCCGCCTCGTTTGCTGTCGAAAATGCGACGAAGATATCACCGGATCCGTTGCTGCCCGTATCGCCCGTTCTGCCGATCGCCAGTGGCACGCGACGCGCGAGGCGCTTGAGTTGCTGCGGCAGCAACGGCGCGTCGGTTCCGACAACCACAATGATCGAGCTGAGCATCCCGGCATCACCGCCGGTCTGCGAATATATCAGGTCGCCCGGCATCTCGCGGCCCACCGCTACGCCGGCCACGCGCAGGTTTTCGCGCCGACCGTAGTTGGCCTGCACCAGCACACCGAGCGTGTAATGATCGCCAGCTACTTCCGCGATACGCGATGAGGTGCCAATGCCGCACTTGAATTCAAAACAAATCATCCCGGTACCGCCACCCACGCTGCCTTCCGCGACTGCATCGCCGCTTGCGCGATCAAGAGCGGCGGCAGCGTGCTCGGGCCGCACATGGAAACCGTTGATGTCATTGAGGTGGCCGTCCCAGGTCTCCGCAACCACGGGCAGGGACCAGAAATAGCCACTGTGATCCGCTGCGCTTTGTGCAACGCGCCAGCGAATCACGCCTTCGTGCACGGCGCCAATACTGTGCGTGTTGGTAATCATCACAGGGCCTTCGAGAAAGCCGCTCTCCTCTATCCATGTCGTACCGGTCATTTCGCCGTTGCCGTTAAGCGTATACCAGCCGGCGTAGACCATCGTGTTCATCGAGTCACGGCCGCGCGGCAGAATGGCCGTCACACCGGTTCGTACGGCACGGTTTTCGGCAAGATCACGGATGATGGTTTCGTGCCCCACAGTCACACCGGGGACATCGGTGATCGCATTCAGCGAGCCTGGCGTGCCATCAAAAGGAATGCCGAGATCTCGTGCGCGCGGTGCTGCCGGCGCGGCGAATGCGGTTGCGGCTATCAGGATCGCGGCAAGCAGGGGAAGCAGTTTCGTCGTCAAGTCTGTTTTCATAAGGTACTCAGGCAGTAAGGCTAGAACATGTCGAGATCTTCGTCAGGGCTGTGATCGGTCAGCAGGGAAACAACAATGAGCAGCGGCAGGCTGACGACCCAGCCGAGGTAGGATGCCGACAATCCGAGGGGCTCGTCGAAGGCAACCCAGAGCAGCGCTGAAAAGCCACCGCCGAGCATGCTCCAGAATGCCCCGCTTGCTGTCGTGCGGCGCCAGAACAACAGGCCCAGCATCGGGAAGAACAGGCCGGCTGAGCCAAAAGTGTAGGCGTAAAGAATGAGGTCGAGCACGTTCGGCACGAGATAGGCCATGCCGATGCCCAGTACGCCGAGCACCAGAGTCGCAATGCGGGCGACCATGACGATCGACTGCTCGCTCGCGTTGGGGCGAAAGTACCTGCGGTAGATATCGTTAGTGACGATCGCAACGGGTCCCATGAGTACCGAGTCGGCTGTAGACATGACCGCGGCGATGTAGGCGGCGATGACGATGCCGGTGAGTCCGACCGGCAGCAGTTCCATGATCAACATCGGCGTTGCGAGTTCGGGATCCTGGAGATCGGGCATCAGCATGCGAGCGATCAGGCCGATCAGCGTGCTGCCGATGGCAAACAGCGGCCACTCGATCGGCACGCCTGTGAGGAAGAACGCCCGCCGCGCTGTCTTTTCGTCCCGCGCGGCGACGATGCGCTGCATGGCGGCAATCGAAATAAACCATACGGGGAAGATCGCAAAGAACCAGCCAATCAACCGTCGCCAGCCGATTGCTCCCCAGTCGACCAGCGACTCAGTTTCCGGATTGGCCGAGAAGTGCTCGACGATACCGCTCCAGCCACCCACCGTGTACAGGCCGATAGGCGCTGCGATAAACACGATGCCGATCAACAGCACCACCATCTGGAAAACATCGGTATAGATGACGGCTTTGAGGCCGCCAGCCGCGGTGTACGCGAGGATCACGGCGCCGGACACGACGACGGCCACGGTAAGGTCGATGTCAACAGTTGACTGCAGCAACTTGGCGCCAGCAATGATCTGGCCGCCGACAAACGTGAACCAGGCGATGCCGATAACGACGGCCGCGACGGTTCCGGTGCGGCGATCGAAGCGGGCCTCGAACAGGTCGCCGGTCGTCAGGCCTTTCACTCGATCCGCCCAGCGTTTGACCTTCGGCACCATCAGGAACGATACGAGCACAACACTCAAGCCGGAGATTGCAATCAGCCAGGACCCGGAAATGCCCAGCGTGAAGCCGAGCCCGCCCATGGCGATACTGAAACCGCCGCCAAGATCCGTCGCTGCCGTGGAAGCGGTGGTCTGCACGAGATTCATGTTGCGGTCGGCGGCGAGGAACGACTCACTTTCACCGGTGCCCTTTTCCTTGCGCGCGATGCGCAGACCAATCCAGATCAGCACGACGAAATAGGCGCCGATTGCGATGAGGTCGAGGGTGTGCAACGAAGTCACGTCGCGGCGCGGGTAAAGGGTTCGAGAAACGCGGCGAGGTTGTCACCGAGCTGTTCGCAGGGGTAGCCGCCTTCCTGCACAAGCACAGTCGGGAGGCTCAACGCAGCGATGCGACCAGCTACGCGCCCGAAACCCTCGGTCGTCAACGCGAGTCCGGCGAAGGGATCGCCGACGAAGGCATCGAGACCCAGTGCGACAACGACAGCACCGGGATCAAATTCGGCGATTCTGGCCAGCGCCTGGTCGAGCGCAACGAGGTAGTCGGCGTCTCCCGTGCCACGCACCAGCGGCAGATTGAGATTAAAACCGGTTCCAGCGCCTTCGCCTTGTTCGTTCGCAGCGCCCCAGAAAAACGGGTAGAAGCGTACGGGATCGGCATGCAGCGAAGCGGTCAGGACATCGTTGCGCCCGTAGAAAATGCTTTGTGTGCCGTTGCCGTGATGTACATCGACGTCGAGTATTGCAACGCGATCGTGTCGTTCTCGCAGAACCTCCGCGGCAATCGCACTATTGTTCAGGTAGCAGAAGCCGCCGGCCAGATCGCTTGTTGCGTGGTGCCCCGGTGGCCGCGACAGCGAGTAGCAGGACATCGCGCCATCCAGGACCTCCCGGGCGGCGTGGACTGCGCAGCGCGCACTCCAGCGCGCACTGTCCCAGGTGTCGGCCGTAATCGGTGCCGCACCGTCGAAGACGTGGTAGCCGACCTGGCCGACTGCCGATGCGGGATAGACAACATCGCGCGTGTCGGGATGCACATTCGGCAGTACATCGGCTGACGCGCCGGGAATGCGGAGCCAACGTGCATGAATATTCTCGAGGAACGTCAGGTAGCGTGCGGTGTGCACGGCAGCGATCGGCGCCGGGCCGCAATCGTCCGGCTCCGCATGTTCGAGGCCCGCAGCAATCGCAGCTTGCAGCAGGGTTTCGGCGCGGCCGGGGTTTTCGGGACTGTCGATCAAAGCGCCTGAGGACAGGATCTTCGCCGGATTGTGGCGTAGTTGCTCGGCAGAAAATATGACCTTCATGATGTTTCCGCCAGCTTCAGGAAGTCGTCATCGACCGCCGCGAAGATGCACTCGCCAGCGGATTCCTTCAAGCCAATCTTCTCGTAGAAGCGGATCGCGGCCGTATTGTTCTGCTCCACGGACAGTCGCAAGTGGGTGGCGCCGCGTCGCTGTGCCTGCCTGACCGTCTCGCGAACCAGTGCGCGACCCGTGCCACGCGTTCGTGCCCGCTGATCAACGACCAGGTCCTGGATATACACGCCGAGTTCTCCCCGCCAGCTCGAGAAATTATAGAAGTACAGGCATAGCCCGATTGCGGTCCCGTCCTGTTCGGCCAGCAGAGCTTCGAAACGGGGCTGGTCCGCAAACCCGAACCTGAGTAAGTCTGCGGTGCGACCTCGAAACCGGTGTTGCTGCCCCATACCGCTTGCCAGTTGTTCCAGCAGGGCATGTATGACGTCGACATCCGCTGCCGTGGCACGTCGAATCGCGGGTTCAGGGCTCAAAAGTTCACCTTGTCGGCTCCCTTCAGGTCGAGCATCGAGCGCGCCTCGTCCGGCGTCGCGATCTGATAGCCGAGCTCTTCCAAAATGCGGCGTATCTTCGCGACCTGTTCCGCGTTGCTGGTGGCGAGCTTGCCGCGACCAATCAGCAGGCTGTCTTCAAGACCCACCCGCACGTTCCCGCCCAGGATGGCACCGATTGTCGCCAACGGTATCTGCAGTCGACCTGCCGACAGTACTGAAAAGCGATACTGGTTGCCCAGCAGCCGGTCTGCAGTCGCTTTCATGTGCATCAGTGTTTCGGGCGACGCGTCGATGCCGCCGAGGACGCCCATGACGAACTGAACAAACACGGGCTTCTGGATCAGTCCTTCGCGCAGGTAGAACGCGAGCGTCTGGATATGGCCGACGTCGTAGCACTCGAATTCAAAACGGGTGCCGTAAGCTGTGCCGAGTTGCGAAAAAATCTTCTCGATATCGGCGAAGGTGTTCTGGAAAACAACCTCGCGCGTGGCCTCCAGCAGTTTGGGTTCCCACTCATGTTTCCATTCGCTGTGCCGGCGCTGCATCGGGAACAGCCCGAAGTTCATCGAGCCCATATTCAGCGACGCCATTTCGGGTTGCGCGAGAATGGGCGCTGCGAGCCGTTCCTCGAGGGTCATCAGGGAACTGCCGCCCGTCGTGATATTGATCACGGCAGCGCACTCGTTCTTGATGCGCGGCAGGAACTGCATGAAGACGTCGGGGTCGGCCGTGGGCCTGCCGTTCTCCGGATCGCGCGCGTGCAAATGCAATATGGCCGCGCCGGCATTTGCCGCTGCCACTGCCTGCGTGGCGATTTCCTCGGGCGTAACCGGCAAATGCGGACTCATTGTTGGCGTGTGAATCGAGCCGGTTACCGCACAGGTAATAATGACCTTGTCGTTCATGTGTGCCTCGCGGTGTTAACGGGCAGCCCCGAGGATTTCGCGAAGGCGTCGAGACTCTCGGTAAGGAGCTGCAGTATCTCGTCCAGATCTGCGTCGGTAACGATCAGCGGCGGGCAGACCATGAAGTGGTCACCAATAGTACCGCCGCGCGTGCGCCGGGAGTAGATGATCAGGCCGCGTTGATACGCCTCCTCCACGAGCTTCACATGTGCATTGAGGTCGGCAGGCAGAGGCTCCATTGTGCCGCGATCAGAAACCAGCTCAAACGCCAGCAACAAGCCTTTGCCGCGCACATCGCCGATGAACGGATAACGATCCATGAGGCCCGACAGCAATGACTTGAGGCGCGCCCCCTGCGCGGCCGCATTGTCGATCAGCTTTTGCTGCAACACCTCCTCGAGTACGGCGAGACCGGCGGCACAGGCGAGTGGGTTGCCTGCATACGTGTAGCCATGCGCGAATCCACCGTGCTCCATGACGGTTGCGACGATCTCATGGTTTGCGGCCATCGCGCCCAGCGGCGCGTAGCCTGCAGCAAAGCCTTTTGCCATGGCGATGATGTCCGGCTGCAGATCCCAATGCTCTGATGCGAGGAACCGCCCTGTACGCCCGGCGCCGGTCATGACCTCATCGGCAATCAGCAGCACGCCGTACTCGCGACAGATGTTCTGTACTTCGTGGTACCAGCTGTCGGGGGCAACCAGGGCGCCCGTGGAGGCACCACCCACCGGCTCCATGATGAAGGCCAGGACTGAATCCGGACCCTGGCGTTCGATCTCCGCGCGCAGCAGTTCGGCATAGCGCAGGCCGCGTTCTTCATGCGTCAGTTCATCCCGGTCGAGGTAGCAGGTGGCCGCCGGGACCTTGGGCATTTCCCGGATCATGTCGCGAAACGGTTCGACAAACTGGTGCATTCCCGTAACGGCAACTGCGCCCAGCGTCGAGCCGTGATACGACGGAAACAGAGAAATAACTTTCCAGCGCTTTTTCTGGCCGCTTACGAACGCGTACTGCCGGGCAAGTTTCAGGCAGCTCTCGACGCACTCGGAGCCGCCCGAGACAAAGAATATCCGGTCAAGCCCTGGTGGCATCAATGACGCCGTCAGCGTCGCCAGCGATTCGGCGGCATCGTTTTCAAAGTGCAGGCGGTAGGCAAACGTCGCATGGTCCATCTGCCTTTTCATGGCGGCGAGAACACGCGGATTCGAATGCCCGATGTTGGAGACCATCGGCCCGCTCGACGCGTCGATGTAGCGCTTGCCGTTGGTGTCCCACAGGTAAATTCCCTCGGCACGCGCAACGCGTGGACGCCGGCTGGTCGTTTGGTAGAAGAGGTGGCTCTTGCTCATGGGCATTCTGTCAATCAATCGATCGGGTAGCGTTCCAGCAAGGGGCCAAGCGCCTCTTTAAGGGGCCCGAGATGGACTTCGAAATGGCGCCATTGAGCGACGCCCTCCTTGTAAACGGGTTGTCGCACCTGCTCGGAGCTCGGCGTACGGATCGCCCTTTCGGTTTCGTAGAATCGCAGGCACTGCTCCTCGAAAGGCAGCCCACAATAGTCGAGCAGGCGACGAATCTGATTCTCGGTATCCGCGACCATGTCTTCGTACTGCACACGATGTACCCGACCCGGCAGCACCTCGTCCCAGTGATCCATGAGCGTCACATAGTCGCGATAATAGTGGCCAAGGTCGGTGAGGTCGTAGGTGAAGGCCTGGCCGTGAGCGAACAACTGTTTGAAACAGGAGAAGCCGCCTGCCATCGGGTGCCGTCGTGCATCGATAATCTTCGCGTTTGGCAGGATCATGTGAATCAGGCCGATATGCTTGAAATTGTTCGGCATCTTGTCGATGAAAAACGGCAGGCCATGGCGTACGGCCTGGGTCGATTGAATGTAGCCATCGCCAAGTTCGCGGGCCTGGTCGTCGCTCAGTGTTGTGAGAACCTCCGGATAGTCGGATGCCGGGTTCTTGCGGGATTTCTTGCCGAGGCGACGCGAGATCGCAATGATGTCCGGTAGCTCGGCAGTTCCCTCAACCTGTGAATGGCTCGCGAGAATCTGTTCGAGCAGGGTGGATCCGGCACGCGGCAGCCCGACGATGAAGATCGGGTCCGGCGCCTCGCTTCCCCAGCCCTGGCGCGCCGCGAAGAAATCACCGTTGAGTGTCCTGATCTGTCGGGCAGTGTCAAAAACGTTCGCCTTGGCATTGTGCCGATGCCGTTTGCTGCGCATTGCGTTGCCGCGCCGGTAATAATCGAATGACTTGTCGAACTCCCGCCGGTCTTCCAGCGCCTTGCCCAGCGCGAACAACAGGTGTGACTGGTCGTCGGGATCACCCGCTTCCTCGTCGATCTGCGCGTGCATGTCAGCGATGTCCGCATCGGTGAATCGAAAGGTCTTGAGGTTGGCGAGGCTCCAGTACGCTTCACCGGTCTGCGGCCGCAACCTGATGGCGGTCCGGTAGGCCTGGATCGATTCATCCAGGCGACCGACGGTCTTCAGGGTATGACCATAGTTCATGTGGGCCCCGGACTGCCGCGGATACTCGCTCAGGAACGCTTCGTACAGGTCCAGCGCCACGGCATGATCGCCTTTACGGACGAGGTTGGACCCTTTCAACAAGAGGTAGTTGGGATTGTTCGGTTCCGCAACGAGCAAGCGCTCGAGTTCGGCCAGTGCCTCGTCGAAACGCTGCCGGCGCGAAAGGGCGAGCGCATAGTTCTGGCGCGCGAGGTGAAATTCAGGCGCCAGTTCCAGGCAACGCTCAAGCAGATGGATCGCGTCGTCGACCTGCCCAACTTCCAGGCCAATAGCCGCCAGCATGCGAATCGCCACCACATCGACCGGATCTTTTCTTAGCACTTCTCGCGTGAGTCGCTCGGCTACCGGGAATTGTTTCTTACGTAACTTTTCGGCAGCTTCGATCAATTCCGGATGTCGGGTGACGGCGGCCAGATGCCTGTCGTAGGCTTCTTCGCTGCCACGTGCATCGCCGCGCGCGCTGAGCTGATCACCGAGGGAACGCCAGGCAGCGGCGTGCCCCGGGTCCAGTTGCAGAACCCTGTTCAGGACTTCAATGGCTTCGTCACCCCGTCCGGTGGCGCCGAGGCAGAGAGCGTGCTCATGCAGAATATTGGCGTCTTTGTCGTATTGCCGGGCGACGTGCTCAATGACCGCCAGTCCTTCTGTGGGCTTGCCCTGCAGCCGCAGCGCGGCGGCCAGAACATGCTTTGCCGGCGGTGCGTCGGCAACTACCTTGAGAATTTCCTCCGCCTGTTCCTGGGCGAGCAGAGGATTCACCGCAAGCAAATTCACGGCGTGTGTTAACGCCGTTTTCAAGTCTGCGTTGTTAGGCTGATTCTTCACAATATGAATTTTACCTGTGCAGCGCCCCGACTGATGCAGATTTGCCACACGGCAAATGACCATTCGTGCTTGTATTCGCAACTCCGTCAGGTGCACTATAGCTACAAACGGGGTGATGAGTTAATTGGTATTTGAGCACAACTAATGTGTTGGGGGGATGTGCAAATGAAGCAATTTAGACGAAAGCCACTGGCTGCTGCGGTTTCGGCTGCGGTTACAGGGTCAGTGCTGATTACAGGCGCTACAGCGCCAGCCCAGGCGCAACAGCCAACTGCGGCGCTGGAGGAAATCGTTGTAACCGCGCAAAAGCGCGAAGAGAATCTGCAGGATGTCGCGTTGTCCGTGCAGGTGCTCGGCAACACGCAACTCGAACAGCTCAACCTGAACAACTTTGCAGACTACATCGAGTTCCTGCCGACGGTTTCGTTCCAGTCCCAACGACCGGGCGTTTCGCAGGTTTATATGCGCGGTATTTCCAGTGGTGGTGACGGTGTTCATTCGGGCTCGATGCCGAGCGTTGGCGTCTACCTCGACGAGCAGCCGGTTACAACGATCAACCGCGTACTGGATATTCATGTTTACGACGTCAATCGCATCGAGACGCTCGCCGGACCGCAGGGAACGTACTTTGGCGCCAGCAGCCAGGCCGGCACGATGCGGATCATCACCAACAAGCCGGAATTGAACGAGTTCGATGCAGGATTCGATGTGACTGGCAGCTCGGTTTCCAAAGGGGATACCGGCTATACGGTTGAGGGATTCGTCAATATTCCGATCAGCGACAGAGCAGCAATACGCCTCGTTGGCTGGCACGATCAAGCGCCGGGCTACATCGACAATGTCCTGTCGTCGGTAACGCTCGAGGGTGTTGGTGTCACCAACACCAACACCGCGCTCGTCGAGGAAGACTTCAACGACGCCACAACGACCGGTATGCGTGCCCTGTTGAAGATTGACCTGAACGAGAACTGGACGGCGACGCCCGGTCTCATGGTCCAGGATCAGGATACCAACGGTGTTTTCACGCATGACCCGGAAGATGTTGGCGACCTGCAGGCACAGCGTTTCTTCGCAGAGTCCTATGATTACTCCTGGTACCAGGCTTCCCTGACCGTCGAAGGTTCTATCGGCGGCCTGGATGTCGTCTACGCAGGCGCCTACCTGGATCTGGATCAGGACAGCATCGACGACTACACGCACTACGCCCAGTACCTGGACAATTACTACGGTTACTACGGTGGTTGTTATCACTACGATTCGAGTGGCCTGAACTGTACGGATCCAAGCCAGTTCATCTCGAGCGACGAGAAGTTCAGCAAGCAAAGCCATGAATTCCGTCTGCAGTCGGCTAGCGACCAACGATTCCGCTGGATGGTAGGTGCGTTCCTGCAACGCCAGGAGCACAACTTCGATCTGCAGTGGGAGGTTCCGGATATGGATCCGGCCTTCTCACTGGCCGCGTGGCCTTACGGTACCGTGGTGGAGGGCAAGCAGGTTGTCTGGCAAACGAAACAGGACCGCGTCGATCGTGACATGGCCTTGTTCGGCGAAGTCAGTTTCGATGTCAACGACAAGCTGACCCTGGTTGGTGGCGTGCGCTTCTTCGACTTCGAGAATTCCCTGTCCGGGTATACAGGCGGTCTCAATCGCTGTCTCGACGTCAATGACATGCCGCAGTATCCCTGCTATTCCGCCGCACCCAATGTGAACGATGTTTCCGAGGGTGACGGTGAAACGATCAAGGTGAGCGCGAATTACAACGTCACGGATGATGCGATGTTGTATGTGACGTACTCGGAGGGTTTCCGGCCGGGTGGTGTCAATCGCTCTGTTGCAGCCGGCCTGCCGAAGTACGATCCGGACTTTGTAGACAATTACGAGATCGGTTGGAAGACCATGTGGATGGATGGGCGACTCCGTTTCAACGGTGCCGCGTATCGACTGGACTGGGACAATTTCCAGTTCGCGTTCCTCGATTTCGATATTTCGCCGCTGACGATTATCCAGAACATCGGCCAGGCGCAGACGACAGGTATCGAGTTTGACATGGTGTTTGCGGCAACCGATGACCTCACATTGTCCCTGTCGGCTTCGTACAACGATGCCGAATTGCAGGAGCCGTACTACCGGAACGCGCAGGAGCAAATTGACGGTGATCCGCCACGTGCCCCGGCGGGCACGGAAATGCCGTTCGTGCCAAAACTCCAGTATTCCGCTATCGGTCGATTCAATTTCGAGACGGGCCGATTCCCGGCTTATGTGCAGGCAGCGTTCGCCTATACGGACGATTCATGGAGCAATCTTGAAACAGCGCTTAGAGAGAAACAGCCGTCATACTCGATTTTGAATCTCGCGGCGGGCTTGCACGGCGAGCAATGGTCGCTGGATCTGTTCCTCGATAACGCGACCGACGAACGTGCGCAGATCGTTCGCTACGGTGTCGGCTACTACGACCCGTATGACTCGATCACGCAGGATTCGGAGATTCTCGTAAATCGGCCACGCACCATCGGTTTGCGATACGGTCGTCGCTTCTGAGCGTAGCTCGATAGTTGTTACAATGGCCATGGGAACCCCATGGCCATTTTTTTTGGAGTAGTGCACGTGCGAACACCGTCATCCTTAATGCAACTGGGTTCGGCTATGGGTCTGTTATGCGGCGCCCTGCTGGCGACCGCCGCCTATGCCGAACGGCGTCCGGTGCTGGACCAGATCGATGTCCCGCACAACTACTACTTCCGGGAAATGTACTTGCCGCAGTTGACGTCGGGACCGAGTTCACTTGCCTGGACACCTGACGGCACGGCGCTCGTGTATTCGATGCAGGGCAGCCTGTGGCGGCAGGCGCTCGACTCCGATACGGCCGTGCAACTGACCAGGGGCCCGGGCTATGACTTCCAGCCAGACGTCTCCCCTGACGGCAGCAAGCTTGTGTTCGCACGCTACCGCGCGGACGCGATCGAACTCAATTCACTGGATCTCGATAGTGGCGAGATCACGGCGCTCACCACCGGAGGCGACGTCAACGTCGAGCCTCGCTGGTCGCCGGATGGCGCCCGCCTGGCATTTGTATCGACCCGCCGGGGAGGGCGATTCCATGTGTTCGTGGGTGAGTTCGTCGAGGGCAAGCTGGTCGCCAGCCCGGTGCTCGAGGAGCGGCAATCGGCGATTGCCCGCTACTACTACAGTGCGTTCGATCATGAACTGAGCCCCGTGTGGGCGCCGGATGGCAAGTCCCTGTTCTTCGTCAGCAATCCGGAGGTGCCGTATGGCAGCGGCAATATCGTGCAGCTGGCGCTGGAGGAGGGTGCCAAGCCCAGGCTCGTTCGCAAAGAGGAAACCTCCTGGAACGCCAGTCCTGACATCGCACCCGACGGTCGCCGCATCGCGTACGCGTCGTATCTAGGTCGCCAGTGGCACCAGCTTTGGGTGACGCATGTCGATGGCGTCGCCGAGCCATTTCCGCTGACCTACGGCGAGTTCGATATCACCGCTCCGCGGTGGTCGCCGGATGGCCGCCGGATCGCCTTTATCACCAACGAAGGTGGCGATATGGCCATACGCATCCAGGATTTCGTCGGCGGTCGCAGTCAGCTGATGTCGGTCCGGGATCGTACGTTTATAGATCCAATGTTCGACTTCGATCTGCAGGTCGTCGACATCTATGGCAAACCGGTTGCAGCGCGCGTTTCCATCACGGGTGCCGACGGGCGCAGCTATGCCCCGGAGGATGCATGGCTGCATGCAGACGACAGTTACGACCGCAAGGATGGTCGCTTCGAAACAAAGTATTTTCACACGACCGGGAGGGCCTCTCTCGAGCTGCCGGCCGGCGCAACACGTGTCAGTGTCTGGCGTGGTTTCGAACACAAGATAGAGCGCCACCTGGTCAACGTTGCGCCCGGTCGCGACAATGCGTTGCGCTTGCGCGTAACGCCGCTGGATCTGCCGACAGAATGGCTCAACTGGGTCAGCGGTGACGTGCATGTGCACATGAATTACGGTGGCAGTTACCGTAATACACCGGCCCGCATGGTCGAGCAGGCGCGCGCCGAAGATCTCGATATTGTTTTCAACCTGATCGTCAATAAAGAACAGCGCGTTCCGGATATTGCTTACTTTTCCACGGCCCCTGACGAGGCAAGCACGGACGATGTCGTGCTGTCGCATACGCAGGAGTACCACACCAGCTTCTGGGGGCATCTCGGCATACTGGGTCTCGACAGCCACTTGCTGGTACCGGACTACTCCGCGTATCCCGGTACCGCGGCGGCCAGCGTATTCCCGGATAACGTGACTATTTCGCGACTTGCCCGTGAACAAAATGCGGCAGTCGGCTACGTGCACCCGTTCTACTGGCCCCCACCGGATCCCGCGACCAAGAAGGACCTGACGAATGCCTTGCCGGTCGATGCCGCGCTCGGGCTGGTCGACTACTACGAGACCGTTGGCTTTGCGGACCACAAGGCGTCAGCCGAAGTCTGGTACGGGCTGCTGAATTGTGGTGCGCGTATCGCCGCAGCCGGCGGTACCGATGCCATGGCGAACTACGCATCATTGCGTGGCCCGGTCGGCCTCAACCGCACTTACGTTCGCGTGGCCGGTAAAGCGGATACTGCAGCGGAACGCCAGGATGAGTGGCTCGCGGGATTGAAAGGCGGCGCAACGATGGCCACCAATGGAGCCCTGCTTGGCTTGACGGTAAACGGCGAATACCCCGGCGGCGAAGTCGCCTTGTCCGGCAAGGACGAGGAAGTACGTTTCAGCGGCATGCTGCGTTCCGCCCTGCCGGTCGACCACCTCGAGCTTGTATTCAACGGCGATGTTATCGAGACATTCGAGCTTGAGGACGGACAGAGCAGTGCGGATATCAGTGGCAAGGTAAGCGTTAAAGAAAGCGGCTGGCTGCTACTGCGTGCCTGGAACGACGAGCCCCATCCGATGTTGCTGGACATCTACCCTTATGCCACGACGAGCCCGGTCTATGTAACCGTCGACGGCAAATCGCCGAAGTCCACCGAGGACGCAGACTACTTTCTCGCCTGGATACGCAATATTCGGGCGGCGGTCAGCTCACGAACGGATTTCAACAACGAGGAAGAGCTGACGGCAATCCTGTCGCATCTTGACCAGGCACAGGCCCACTACGAGCGTTGCCGGTAGGGGCGATGCTTATTCAGTAATGACAATGGT
Organism: uncultured Gammaproteobacteria bacterium; assembly: GCA_963698895.1. GTDB lineage: Bacteria > Pseudomonadota > Gammaproteobacteria > Steroidobacterales > Woeseiaceae > UBA1847. The sequence continues at coordinate 376,969 of CAVOSO010000010.1, forward strand.
CTTTCCCGAGACGAACGACCTCACCGCATCCAGTACATCCTGGCGGCTGGTTGCATCCAGGCGCTCGCGCAGTGAGTCGGGACCAGGAAGCTCTCCGTACCAAAGCCACTGCGTAGCCAGTTGCGCTGCGAGCTCCGCATTGCTCTGGGCGGAACTTGCCAGGCGACCCAGCCGATTGCTCTTGGCCTCGAGGATTTCGGCATCCGTCGGCGGTTCGCTGGCCAGGCGTTCGAGTTCAGCCGCCAGCAGTTCGCGAAGCGGTGCAATCTTGTTCGTGTCGACACCGGTCGACAGGCTGATCCAGGCATTCGTGCCGTCGGACCGATATTCGCTGCCAATGTAGTAGGCGAGACCCGACTCAGAAATGGCCTTCTTGCCGAGCCGACCTTCATAGTCATGGCTGAGTATGTATAGCAGCAGCCGCCAGGCCTCCGACTGCGATTGCCGGGGTCCGGGTGCCGTCGCGATGTATCCGAGTTGTGCCTGGGCCACCGGTTTGCCAGTGTGCAAAACGAGAGTCTCTCTCGATAACGGTTCCCGTCCTGCAACGGCTAGCGGGCGATGCGCAAGTGCACCGAACGACGCCTCAAGCTGTGCCAGCACGCGGTCTGCGTCGACATCGCCCGTAACGGTGATGAGCGACACCGCGCCGTGCATGCCGGGGGGCTGCGCGTCGACCTGCGTTATGTCGGCAAACGTCTGCTCCATCAGCATTGCCGGGTCGTTCGTTAGTGCGTGTTCGTCCTCCTCCCTCGGCTTGAGCGCTTCCAGGGCCCGGGCGGCTTGCGCTATCGCATCATCCACCTGCTGCGGGCGAAGTTCGTACGTTATCGACGAGTAGCCGAGTATCGGTACGTCCGGCACCGCACCCTCAATTCGATTCGACGGCAGGACAATCTGCAGAAATGCCGTCGGCGACAGGTCCGATCGCTGCACGATGACAGGCGTTCCGCCGCTCAAGGTTGTCGCCACCGGCTGGTCTGCAGGACCGGTGCCAGGCACACCGCGCGGTCGATCAGGCGTCACCGCGGGGCGGGCATCCGTCGCAATGTCGATAGCGGACTCGGTATTCCCGATTGGTAAGTGCCAGGCTATCGACCGCCGATCGGGTCCGAGGTAGCGCACTGCCGCACGTTGCACGTCAGCGGCGCTTACCGCCGCCACCCGCCGCGGAAGGTCAAGCAAGGTATCGAGGGCACCAAGGCCGTCGAAGAAGGCGAGCTGGTGTGCGGCGTCCTCTGTGGTCTGAACGTCGAAAATCAATGCGTCCTGCACGTCGCGAATGGCCTCCTGCAGCACCGCACCTGTCGGCGCCGCCTGTCGCAGCGATGCGATGCGCGATTCGATCCGCTGTTCGACGCTGCGCTCCTCGTCACCGGCGGCTGCAGCACCGCCGATGATAAACACATAGTCCTGCGCGCTCGGGGGGAACCAGGTGGTCAGTGATTCTGCGGCGCCGGCGAGGGCCGACTCGGCATCGACCTCCGTGCCCCAGTCGTTCTGCAGGAAGTTAACCCCCGAGCCGGACCCCAGTATTTCCTGCAAAACGAGGAATGCCGCAAAGTCTGCACTGGTCACGGCCGGAGCACGGTATGCGATAGCGAATTGCCGATTCTCAGAAGGCCCGCGCAGCGTGACGCGGCGTATTCCGTTCTGCGGCGGCTCGACGGTATGGGGGAGTGGGGTGGCTGCCTGACTTGGCACTGCTCCGAAAAGCGCACGTACTCGATCACGGACCTCGCCCTGAGCGAAGTCCCCGACGATTGCGAGGACGGCATTGGCGGGCTGGTAGTGCTGTTTGTAGAACGCAACAACGTCACTGTGTTGCAGGTTTTCAATGTCGCTTTCCCAGCCAATCGTGTTGTTTCTGTATGGGTGCGCAAGAAAGGTCGTGTAGTTTACGGCGTCTATCAGCATCGAGTCAGGAGAGTTCTCGTACATATGCATTTCCGCGAGCACCGCGCCGCGTTCCGCCGGCATGTGCTTGCGGTCTATCTTCAGCCGGCTCATGCGATCGGACTCGATCTGCAATAGCAGGTCGAGGTGTTCACTCGGCACGGTTGAGAAGTAGGTGGTCTGGTCGATCCAGGTGTAGCCATGCCATTCGCCACCGACAGCGTAGATGCGGCTGACAAGGTCGGTGTCCGGAAAGTTCTCTGAATCGCGAAACGCCATGTGCTCCAGGAAATGCGCGAGCCCGGTCTTACCGCTGACTTCATTTCGCGCACCGACGCGATACAGCATCTGCACGCTGACAACCGGGAAGCGATGCTCAGGGAGCATGATCAACGTGAAGCCGTTGTCGAACCGCTCGACGCTTGCGTTTCGCAAATCAAGTTCCGCATGTGCCGGCATCACGACACTTGCGAACAGTATGGCGACGAACGCTGTTTTCCATTCGTTGTAACTGAGAACCACGTGGTATGCCTATAGTTGTCGGGCTACACTAGAGCATCTCATCTTCTGAGGTTTTGTTCTACGATGAAAAAGCTCTTGTCGACTTTGACCGGATTGGCTCTGTTGATCAGCACCCAGGCAGGTTGTAGTGCAGAAGAAACAGACTCCGACCTCGCCCGCGACATCATGGCCGAACTGGTTGCGGTCAATACGGCACCGAGTGGTGGCAGCGACATGCGCGAAGCGGTCGCGGTGCTGGTGCGCCACCTCGAAGCGGCTGGCTTCGAGGACGCAGACATTACGGCACTGGGGCAAACGGATGCCCTGCAGAACCTGGTAGTGCGGTATCGAAGCAAGAGTCCGGAGCGACGACCGCTGCTATTGATGGCGCATCTCGATGTCGTTGAGGCGCTGGATGAAGACTGGAACTACGACCCGTTTGTCATGACGGAGGACAACGGCTGGTACTACGGTCGTGGTACCAACGACAATAAGGCAGGCGTCGCCATACTGATAGCGAACCTCATCCGCCTGCGCAATGAGGGGTTCGAGCCGAACCGGGACCTGATTGTCATGCTCACCGCTGATGAAGAGACAACCGGCAATGCAACGAGGTGGTTGCTGAGTGAGCATCGTGAATTGATTGATGCCGAGTTCGCGCTCAATACTGACGGTGGTCCGATCCTGCTGATCGAAGGTAAGCCGCTCGCGCTGATGTTGCAGACCAGTGAAAAGATTTATGCGTCTTTCACTTTGCAGGCGACCGACCCGGGTGGGCACAGTTCGCGGCCTCATAGGGACAGTGCGATATCAAGGCTCGCGCGAGCGCTGGTTGATCTTGAGGCCTACGAGTTTCCGATTGATTTGAACGAAACGACTCGACAGTTCTTCGAGCGATGGTTGGCTATCGCACCGAAGGATGAGGCCCTGATCCGGGCTGTGCTCGCTGACGAACCGGACCCGGCAGCATTGGATGCGCTGCTGGACGAGCACTACTACAACGCGATTGCGCGAACGACTTGCGTTGCCACACAGCTCAGCGGTGGTCATGCCGAGAACGCGCTGCCGCAAGTTGCCACTGCGGTCGTCAACTGCCGTTATTTGCCGCAATCCGACGTCGCCGCGGTCAAGGGCAGCTTGGAGGAGATAGCCGCCAGGTACGACGTCACTGTAGCTGCGATGGAACCCAGTACTCCAAGCCCGCCGTCGCCGTTAACGCCATCGATCGTGGGGCCAATAACAGAGATTGCCAGGTCAATGTGGAAGGACATTGCGGTTATTCCTGAGATGAGTACCGGCGCCACGGATGGCGCCTACGTTCGCAATGCTGGCATACCGGTTTACACGGTATCGGCGATCGCAGATGACCCGAATGACATGCGTGCGCACGGGCAGGACGAGCGTATCAGCGTACAGGCCTTTGAGGACTCGAACGACTACTGGTACCGGTTGATAACGTCATTCGCCACGCCTCGGGCAGAAAGTACTGAATGAACCGCGATCGATCGGTGCCGCACCCGGTTTCGGGTGCGGCCTTTCTTGCCTGCCATGCCCGACCGTTAGCCGGCGTGGATTTTTTGCAGTGCATCGCTATCGATCTTGCGCACCACTTTCTCTACAAGATGATCGAAACATTCCTTCGACCTGGCAACGCGTCGGGCCGAGCCCAGTTCGCGTAGCGGCGCGACACTGCAGGCTTTCTCAGCCGCCCGTTCGACGCGCGAATACAGGACTCTTGCCCCTGCTTCGCTATGGATGTTGAGGTCCGAGTATGAAACCTGGATCTTCACTTTCTCAAACTGGCTCGGTGACGCGGCCATTGAAAGAGATGGCAGGGCTACCACCAGCAACGCCGCAAAAATGACACGATTGATAATTCTTACTTTCATTTTCTTCCCCTCTCTTTAGTCCTGGTTGACTCTGCACTGGCTTGTGCAGACAGCGCACGCTGCTACGCCCGGCGTGCACATGACTATTAGATGAACGATCGCCAAAAACGGTTTCTAACCGGATTGGAACGATTCGGTCTAAGCGCTTGCGAACCAACCCGGCAATGGCTTGTCGCGCAAATAGCCTGGGCTGCGAACAACGCGTACCGCAGAAACGGATCAATTGCGGGTCGGAAGTCTCTCTTGTTTTGGTTTACCGCAGGTTGTTCGCTACAATTCGCGACTCGCTTGGCCAGTCGGATAAGAAGAAGATGCACCGCTCCGAACAACGTATCCCCAAGCTGCGGACGCGTGGCAGAGAAAACCGGCGCCGCTTGTTAGCCGAGGCGGAGCGGCTGCTGCTGGAAAGCGATGGCAGCCCCTTGAGGTTCAGCGATGTCTTCGAGGCGGCCGGCGTGTCGCGCGGATCGGCCTACCGAATTTACATCGGTGTTGATGATCTTTTGCAGGACCTGGCGGCTGAATGGATCAATAACCTGGCTGATTACCTGATGTCTGTTCAGCCGGAGACCCATCCCGAGAGTTGGGCGGAGTTGTCCGACGTGATCGTGCGGCGCGGTGCGGAGTACTGGGCTTCGACGGCAGACACGCTGCGGGTGTTGCCGCGAATTCGGTCCAATATGCCAGCCAGTTACAGAGATGCCGTGCGCACGATGAGTGATTGCCTGGCGGTCCTGTTTAATCGATATTTCATGGTTCCGGATGTGCCGGGCTGGCTGTCAAAGCTGGCGTTCTTTACTGAGATCTGTGATATCACGTTTGCCGATGCGGTCAGACGTGACGGCTATGTCAGTGAGGAGCGGCGCACAGAGGCCGAGGTCTTGTGCAGAACGTATCTTGCAATGCATCTGCCTGAGCGGCTGCCTGCGCGGATCCCTGGCCAATCCTGACTAAAGTTTTTCTGGAGTTTTACGGACATCTCCTGATGCTGAAGACGTTCTTTTCGGCAGCGCTCACAGTGAGTCTGCCTGTTCTGTTCACAACACCACTGCCTGCACTGGGCGCGGACGATGTACTGCCGTCCGACGAGCTATCTGAAATTACAGTCAACGCGAAACGCGTGGCGAATACGCGCCCGGCGGGCTCCTATGCCTCACCCGCGACCCTGCTGCGGTTCGACCCGCTGACAGAATTACAGTCCCGGGGCCTCGCAGAGGGCCAGTCGGATGTCACGGTACGCGGTGGTGTATTCGAAAACACCGGCTTCAAACTGGGCGCAGTGACGGTCATGGACCCGCAAACCGGGCACTATGTCGCCGAACTTGCCGTTGATCCGGCGTTCCTGTCGGTGCCCGCGATCTACAAGGGAATCGACAACGCCGTGGAAGGCTTCAACTCGGCAATCGCCACTGTGAGCTACGCCTATCGCCGGATCGAGCGTGGCGGCTCTGTATCGCTCGGCGGTGGCAGCGATTCACTGAATTTCCAGTCTTTGCGATTCGCGAACGTACTCCAGGAATCGCATGCCGGCGAAACAGCATTGGCGTTGTCCGCGGCGCGCTCCAGGGGCGACGGGACCGTCGCGTTCGGCGACCACGAATTCGCTCGCTACAACCTGCAACTGCAGCATCGAACGACTGCGGCGCAGTCCGACCTGGTTATTGCCTACCAGGACAAGTTCTACGGCTGGCCGGGTGCGTACACGGGTTTTGCGAGTTTGCCCGAAATCGACGACACGCAGACAACGCTGGTCGGGATCAACCACCGCCGTGTCAATGACAGCGGCTGGTGGGAACTCGGCGCTTTTTATCGCGGTCTTGAAGACGACTACGATTTTGACCGCAGGAACACCGAAACGGGTGCGCCGGGTTCGTTCGAACACGAAACGAAGGTCGCTGGTGTCGGGCTACAGGGCCGCCATGAGACCGGTCGAGTCGCGTGGCGCTACGGCGTGCAATTTACGTCCGACGAACTCGTCAGCTCCACGGACCTCACGAACGGACGGTTCACCGAGCGTGACTACCTGACGCTGACGCTCGTACCCTCTATCGTCCTGGGCCTCGATAACGGCCGCTCGCTCGAGCTTCGTAGTGGCTTGACACTGGACTATTCCGACCGGGACGGCAGCAAGTTACTGCCGATGGCGGGTCTGTCGTGGCAGATGCCCTCGGCGGCCGGTTACTCGGAGTTCCGTATTGAGTATGTCGCGACCTCGCAGCTGCCCGGCTACACGGCGTTGAACTCGAACCCGACCGGCTTGTTCGGCGGCAACCCGCTGCTCGGTCGTGAGCAGGCAAAACAGCTCTCGCTGTCGGTGTCGCATGAGACGGACGCCTGGCAGGGCCGCGCCACACTCTTCAGCCGTAGTGATGACGACCTCGTGGACTGGACTTATTCCACCGGTACACCGTTCGCCCGACAGGCGAATGCAGTGGATATCGATGTCCTCGGATTCGAGGCCTTTGTTGCCCGGCAGTGGGATTCCGTCGACCTTGCCGCCGGTTTCACCTGGCTCGAAAAGGACGCTGACTACGGTAATGCGCAGGTTGATGCGAGCTTCTATGCGCTGAACTTCGCGCGCCATCGCATGACCCTGGCGCTGATTTACCGTTTTGCAGACCGCTGCGAGCTGCGTCTCGACAACGAGTATCGCCGCCAGGAAGACAACCCGTTGCGCGTCGGCGACAACAGTACCTTCCTGGCCGCCGCGTCGCTGGTCTGGAACGCCGCCGGCAGGCGTGGCTTCAGCGTCGCACTGGTAGCTGATAACCTGACCGATAGCGAGTTCCAGCCGTTTCCGGGCACGCCCGCGGCCGGCAGGCAGTTTAGCGTGAGTGCGACATATACCTGGTAGGTTCCGATGATCGATCTCTACTACTGGCCGACACCCAATGGCCGCAAGATCTCCATCATGCTCGAGGAGTGTGGCCTGGAATATGCGGTCAGGCGTGTCGATATCGGCGCGGGAGATCAGTTCGATCCGGCGTTTCTCGCGATTAGTCCGAACAACAGGATGCCGGCGATTGTGGATCATGAGACGGGCGTCTCGGTATTCGAAGGGGGAGCGATTCTCGTTTACCTGGCGGAGAAGGCCGGCAGGTTGTTGCCGACCGAGAGCCGGGATCGATCTGAAGTGCTGCAATGGCTGTTCTGGCAGGCCGGCGGACTCGGGCCCATGGCCGGGCAACTCAGCCACTTCGTGAATTACGCCGAGGGTGAGCATGCCTATGCACGTCGACGCTACTTCAACGAGTACGATCGTTTGCTGGCGGTCATGGACGTGCGTTTGCGGGACCGGGCATTCCTCGCCGGTGACTATTCCATCGCCGATATCGCCAGTTTTCCCTGGGTGATTCCCTACCGGCGGTTCGGCATCGACCTGGACAGGTTTGCGAACGTCCGACGCTGGTTCGACGTCGCTGAAGTGCAGGCCCGCCGTGCAGCGCGGCGTTGATCTCGGCAAACGGTGGCGGCGCGGCGAGGCGACCAACCCGGAGGCTCGCAAGCTGATGTTCGAACAGGACTCCGAGACCGTCTTCAGGGCGGCCGCGGCGAAGGAGAAATAGTTTGAAATTCTACGATTGCCAGACAGCACCAAGCCCGCGCCGCGTACGGATATTCCTGGCGGAGAAAGGCCTCGACATCGACACCGTCCAGGTCGACCTGGGTAAGGGCGAGCAATTCGTCGCGGAATTCCGCGCCGTGAATCCGGACTGCGTGGTGCCGGTCCTGCAACTTGACGACGGCACCTGCATCAGCGAAGTCTCGGCAATCTGCCAGTACATCGACGACCTGCATCCGGAACCGCCGCTGCTGGGAACATCGCCTGTGCAACGTGCGCTGGTGAGCATGTGGAACGGCAAGGTCGAGCAACTGGGATTGCTGGCCATGATGGACGCATTTCGAAACTCGGCGAAAGGTCTCGCCGGGCGCGCGCTTCCGGGCCCGGAAGCGTATGATCAGATTCCGGAACTCGCTGCACGAGGCCGCAAACGCGTAGTGCACTTCTTCGGCCGCCTCAACGACCAGCTGGCGACAAATACGTTTCTCGCCGGGGACGCGTTCTCAATGGCCGACATATCGGCCATGGTGTTGGTCGATTTCGCTGGCTGGGTGAAGATTGCGATTCCGGACGAGGCAACACACCTCGAGCGCTGGTACACGGAGGTCGCGAAACGCCCGAGCGCCTCTGCCTGAACCAATGCGTCCCCGCCTGCGACTTACCCGACCCAGGTGAATCAGGCGCGGGCGGGATTCAGCAATGCGCTTCTTATTCGACGGGCCACGGACATACAATGCACAAAGCCATGACCATAGCCAACGAATCCCAACTGACGTCGACGGTGATGATGGTTCGACCAGCCGGGTTCGAAAGCAATCCGTTAACCGCAACGTCGAATCGCTTCCAGGGCAAGTCCCGGGCGTCACCGGCAGAGCAGCACGAGGCCGCGTTGCGCGAATTCGACGGGCTCGTGGTTGCGCTGCGCGAGGCCGGTATCGATGTCATCGTCTTCGACGACACGCCCGAGCCACATACGCCTGACGCGGTCTTTCCCAATAACTGGATCAGCACGCACGCCGACGGACATGTCGTGCTGTACCCGATGGAAGCCGAGAACCGGCGCACCGAGCGGCGCGCAGATATCGTCGAGCAATTGGGCGCCCGGTGGTCCATCACCGAAGTCATCGACCTGAGCGGCCACGAGGCCAATGGGCATTACCTCGAGGGGACCGGCAGCATGGTGCTGGATCGGGTGCATCGTGTGGCCTATGCCTGCGTTTCGAGCAGGACACACCTGGACCCGCTTGGCGACTTTGCCCAGCGACTCGGATACGACGTGGTCGCTTTCGACGCGGTCGATGGCCGCGGTGTCCCTGTCTACCACACGAACGTACTTCTGAATATTGGTGAAGAACTGGCCGTCATCTGCGATGTGGCGATTCCAAGAGACGACCAGCGAGAGGCCGTGCTGGGACGGTTGCGTGAAACCGGCCATACGATCCTGCACCTCGACCATGCGCAACTGGACGCATTTGCGGGCAACATGCTCGAGCTCTGCAATGCGAGCGGCGAGCGAGTCATCGCGATGTCGCAACAGGCATGGGAGTCGCTCGATGCAGAACAGCGGGACACGATCAATGCGAATGGCCGGGTCGTAACGGCGCCTATCGACACGATCGAAGCATCGGCAGGCGGCAGCGTGCGGTGTATGCTGGCAGAAGTCCACCTGCCTGCCCAAGGAGCAAGCCGGTAGTGAATGACACGAGTAGCACGCCCCACCAATACGTCATCTGGCCGAAAGATCCGTCAGCGCACCTGTTCGAAGTACGCCTGACCGTTGCCGCGCCCGACCCTGACGGACAGATTTTTGCCATGCCCGCCTGGATACCCGGCAGCTACATGATTCGCGACTACGCGAAACATGTTGTCACGGCGCGCGCCGAATCCGATGGCCGCGACGTCGCTTTGGCGAAGCTCGACAAGAGCCGGTGGCAGGCGGCCGCCACCGAACGGGAACTCACGCTCGTGCTGGAGATCTTTGCGCACGATGAAAGCGTGCGCGGTGCCCATCTCGACCAGACGCATGCTTTCTTCAACGGAACCTGCATGTTCCCGGCCGTTGTGGGCCAGGAACACGCGGCGTGCGAACTCGATATAAGGGCGCCGGAGAAAACCGTGGGCAAGCACTGGCGCGTCGCCACGTCCATGTCCAGGAAAGGTGCACAGCAGTATGGTTTCGGGACCTACCGGGCAGACGACTACGCCGAACTCATCGATCATCCGGTCGAGATCGGGGAGCTTTCTATCGGCGAGTTCGAGGTCTGCGAGATTCCCCACGCCATCGCGATTCGCGGCAATACACGCGTGGACATGGCGCGCCTGTGTCACGATTTGCAAACGATTTGCGAGCATCACATGTCGTTCCTCGGAGCGCCACGAGATCTCGATCGCTACCTGTTTCTCCTCAATGCGCCGGGCAGTGGCTACGGCGGGCTGGAGCATCGCTGGTCATCGGCCCTGATATGCGGCCGCGACAATTTACCGGCACGGGGAGACGAAGGCGTATCCGAGGAGTACCGCAAGTTTCTCGGCCTCGTGAGCCACGAGTACTTTCATCTCTGGAACGTCAAGCGTATGAAGCCGGTGGCGTTTACGCCGTATGACCTGTCGCAGGAAACGCACACGAACCTGCTGTGGGTATTCGAGGGCGTGACATCCTACTACGACGACCTCGGGCTCGTACGTAGCGGTCTCATTGATGCGAACAGCTACCTCGAGCTGCTGGGACAAATGATCACGCGCGTCATTCGCAGCAGCGGACGCCGGAAGCAGAGCGTTGCGGAATCGAGTTTCGATGCGTGGACGAAGTTTTACAAGCAGGACGCCAATGCCAGCAATGCTATCGTCAGTTACTACGCCAAGGGCGCCCTGATCGCGCTGTCGCTGGACCTGAAACTGCGTTCGGAAACCCATGGCCGCGTGTCCCTGGATGACGTGATGAAGGCCGCGTGGCAGCGCTGGGGCGAAACCGGCGAGGGCATGCCGGAAGACGGGTTCGAGGCGCTATGCGCCGAGGTGTCCGGGCTGGACCTGGAGGACTTCTTTGCCGCAACCGTGCACGGAACCGGTGAACTCCCTGTTGAGGCCCTGCTCCAGACTCAGGGTATCGACTATCGCCTGCGGCGATCGGCGGGCGCCAAAGACCTGGGCGGCAAGGCGCAGGAGGATGGCAGTCTGCCAACGGTGTGGCTGGGTGCGACACTCGGCAGTCTCAATGGCAAGTCCATCTTCAGCGTCGTTCACAATGGCGGCCCGGCAGAACTCGCAGGCATATCGCCGGGTGACGAGCTCGTCGCACTGGATGGGCTCCGCATCAACACGAACGGCGGCGACGCGCGCACCAGGCGCTATCATCCCGGCGACAAATCGGACGTCACGGTGTTTCGCGGCGACGAGTTGATCACGCTTCGGCTCAAGTGGGCGGAAGCGCCCGCAAATACGTGTTACCTGCAGCTGGGCGACGATGTCGAAAGCGAGATCGTCGACCGGCGCAAGGCATGGCTGGGCCAGTAGGCCCCGGGTCGTCGTTCAAAGCAGGCGCAGGGCCTGTGCCAGCAGTTTGATATCAAACCGTTCCTGCAAGGGCTGAACCTCGCCGTCCAGGTGCGAGGCTACGGGCTCGCTGCACTCGACAACGAGCGCGGCTACCGGTTCATGAACGATCTCCGGCTCCCGCATGTGCGTCCCCCTGATGAGCTTTGGCAGCAAGGCAAGGATCCTCGACCGGGATACCGGCGCGGCAATGAGCAGATCAAAGATGCCGTCGTCATTGCGCGCGTCCGGCGCAATATGAAACATGCCGCCTATAAAGGGCCCATTGGCAATATTGGCCAGCGTGATCGGCCCGTCCCAGAGCGTCTTTTCTCCCGAGATGCGCATGTGCGGCGTCGCGATGCCATCCACCATGCAGCGAAAGATGGCCAGCAGGTAGACCAGGTCGCCGATGGGCATTCGATAAGAGCGCGCGATTCGCGTGACTTTCGCATCGAAGCCGATGCCCGCGCCATTGGCGAAAAAGCGGTCGTTGACCTGGCCGATATCCACCCTGCGGCCCGGATCGTTGGCGGCAATGCGGTCCGCCAGCAATGACGTTGCGTGTTCCCAGTCGAGGGGAATGCCGCAGGCCTTGGCAAAATCATTGCCGGTGCCCGTGGGAATCACGCCAAGCGCGGCGTCGCCCCCGGCTCGCATGATGCCGTTGGCGGCCTCGTGGATGCTGCCGTCACCCCCAGCGACGACGAGGCGAAAGGCCCCGTTGCTGACGTGCTCCGCCACTTGCGCTTCCAGGTCGCCGACGTCACGGCTGAGGTGAACCTCGACCGCGTAGCCCGGCCTGCCCAGCAACTCACGAATGCGCGGTTCACGCCTGCCAGCGCGACCCCGACCGGCGGCCGGATTGAGGAACAGGTGGACGGTCTCGGTTGTCATTGGCCGATGCTACAATGCGGCAGTCTCTTCTCGCAAAACGGCACGCGCATGCTGGAGCTCGGCAGCAAGTTTCTTATCAGCTATTTCACAGGCTCGTTGATGGGCGCAATGATTGTCGGCAAGTTGCGAGGTGGTGTCGACATTCGCAACATGGGTAGCGGCAACGCCGGCGGAACCAACGCCTTGCGCACACAAGGCGCCCTGTTTGCACTGGGTGTGGTTATCGTCGATGTCGGCAAGGGTATTATTGGGGCCGGCGTCGTGCCCGGCCTGAATCTTCCTTTCGTGCCGCCGGACCCCGAGATATCGCGCACCTGGCTCACGCTGGCCTGCGCGGCGGCCGCAGTTTTTGGCCACGTCTGGCCCGTCTACCACGGCTTCAAGGGCGGCAAAGGCGCGGCGACGCTCGTGGGAACGCTCGTGATACTGTCGCCCAAGCTGATCATCGGCGTACTCCTGGTCTGGGGCTGGGTCGTCGTGATGACGGGCTACGTCGGGCTCGCAACGATGACGGCGGCGTCCGCGCTGCCCATCTGGGTAGGTCTCAAGCACTTGCCGGACAACCAGCCCCTGTTTATCTACCTGACCGTCATGGCCTTGTTCATCATTTATTGGCATCGCTCCAACCTGCAGCGGATGCGCGATGGCGTAGAGAATCGCAATGTCAGGCTCATGCTGTTCAAATCCCGGGAGTCGACGGATAGCGATGACCAGGCTTGACGCCGACGCGATACGGCAGGCCCTGGGTGACGTCGCCATCGCTCGGCTCGACGCGCTTGAGGTGCTGCCGGAAATTGGGTCGACCAATACCTACCTGATGCAACAACCGGGCCCGGCCGCGGGGCGGGTACATGTCGTCGTCACCGACAATCAGACGATGGGTCGCGGCCGCCACGGCCGAACCTGGCAGTCACCGCCGGGATCCGGCTTGTGCCTGTCTGTCGCCTACACGTTCGCCAGGCAGCCGGAAAACCTGCCGGCACTGACGCTGGCTCTCGGCCTCGGCGTCATCGACGCCCTGGAGAGCCTTGGCGTTCATGGTGTGCAACTGAAGTGGCCCAATGACCTGATCGCTGGCGACGGCAAGCTCGCTGGCATCCTGACCGAGACCCAGCCGCGGCGGTCCGGGGAAATCACGGTCGTCACGGGTGTTGGTCTTAACGTCGACCTTGGTGACGGGCCGAGATCCGGCAGTGAGACCGACTGGGCGCGGCGTGTTGCCGATATCGCCGGCTATGCCGGAGAGACACCCCCTCCCGATCATCTTGCCGCGCGCCTCGTCGACAGCCTTGCTGCGGCATTCCTGGAGTTCGAAAGCGGCGGATTCGGGCATTTCGCGCACAAATGGTCCGGGCGGGACTGGCTGTTGGGCCGCGAGGTAACGATTGATACCGCGCAACGCCAGGTAACGGGTGTCGGCGCGGGGGTCGCGGATGACGGGGCACTGCTGGTCGACACCGGTGGCGGCGCCTGCCGTCGAATCACGTCGGGTTCCGTCGTGATGGCGGGTATCCGGAGTGCGCCGGAATGAAAACCCTGCTTCTGGATGTCGGCAATACCCGCATCAAGTGGGGCGTGTCGGAGGACGGCGAAATACACCGTACCGGGCATATCTCGCAGCAGCGCATTCGCGACGGTGGCCTGCAGGTCCTGACGACCAAACTACCGCGCCGCGTCGACGATGTGTTCGTCAGTAACGTGGCCGGAACCACGTTTGCGACACGCCTGTCGGGCGTCGTCGGTGCACACTGCGATCGCGACGTGCGGTTTGCGCGCAGCGAACGGCGCGGCTGGGGCGTCATCAACAGCTACACGCAACCGCGACGCATGGGCGTTGACAGGTGGGTCGCCATGGTCGGCGCATGGGCGGAAGTCCGGGGGACCTGCCTGGTCGTCGATGCCGGTACGGCGATGACGATCGATGCGATCGACGACGAGGGGCAACATCTTGGTGGACAGATCATTCCCGGCGTCGCGACCATGGCCGCGGCGCTGGCGAAGGCCACGAGCGAGGTCCCCGCAGTGCGCCCGGCGCCCGCGCGCAGCGATCTCGATCTCGGAATGTTCGGGCGCAATACCGCTGCGGCTGTTCGGGAGGGTGCACAGAACGCCGTTGCCGGCGCCGTCGATCGGGCAATACGGACTTTGCAATCAAACGCTTATGAGCCTGTCGTCATCTTGACCGGTGGAGACGCGTCGCGCATCCTTAACGCGCTTTGTGAAACCCCGCTGCACCGGCCGCACCTCGTGCTGCAGGGCCTTGCGCACATGCTGGATACCGCTCGATGAAGAACCTGTTGCTCATGCTGCTCCTCGCAAACGTCCTGTACTTCATGTGGGGAATGTTCGCAGCCGATGACCCGGAGCCGGGCGTGGCTGTCGTGGAGGAGGGCGATCTCGGTCCACCGCTGCAGGTCACGGCCGGCCAGGACAGTGCGTCGATCGCCAGTGTCGGGGCCGTCCTCGGTTCCGGTGAGCCTTCGGATCTCGAGGCTGTCGTCGGCCGTTCCTGCGTGACCATCGGCCCGTTCAAGGTGAGCGGCGATGCCGACTCGGCGGTACTCGAGTATGGCAACGAAGGAATGAGAACCGCGCTGCGCAAGGTCAGGGGCCAGATTTTCGTCGGCCATTCGGTACAGATCGAGAACGTTGCCAGCCGGAGCGACGGCCGAAACATCATCGGCAAGCTCGGCGAGCAGGGGCTCGGCGATGCGTTTATCGTGGGCAACGACGAGGACGGATATGCGATTGCCCTCGGTATCTTCGGCAATGCCGAGAATGCGGAAAAAGTTGAGTTGCAGGCCAGGGCCGCCGGGTTCGACGTCGTTATTTCACCGATGACCCGCGATGGCGACATCTTCTTTGTCGACATCGGTTTGCCGCCCGGAAAAGGCGCGGGGGGCATCGTTGAGAAATACGGCGAGGACCTGGTCGCGCTGCGCGAAGCGGCTACCTGTCCGCAGTAATTCCGGCCCAGGCCCTTGTCAGCGGCCGGCAAAAACCTAATAATTCGCCACCCTCAGCCGGAATAGCTCAGTTGGTAGAGCAGTTGATTTGTAATCATCAGGTCGCGGGTTCGACTCCTGCTTCCGGCACCAGACGAAAAGCAAAGGGGACAGTCAACCTGACTTGCCGAGCCAGGTTGACTGTCCCCTTATTACGGTGCCGCTTCTCGCGAGCTATAACTCGCGAAGCGCGGTAGCCACGGGGAGTCTTGCTGCCCTGATCGCCGGGAACAGGCCACCGACCACACCAATGACGAGCGCGGCCCGCATACCCTGGCCGAGCAGCTCGGGTGTTACCGCGAAGTCGAACACGACCTGGCTGAAGCTGGGTCCGTTCAGCGTTGAAACCTGGAAGCCGTTGAATACCAGGAACGCCAGGAGCCCGCCGAGCACACCTCCCGCAAGTGCGAGCAGCACCGATTCGATGACGGTCGAACAAAGGACCGCCGTTGGCCCGAAGCCGAGCGCACGCAGCGTTGCGATCTCCTTGCCCCGGACGGACACCGATGCGTACATCGAGTTAAGAGCGCCAAAGATCGAGCCGATAGCCATAAGGAACGTCAGCGGGTAACCGATGATCTTGATGAACGTCACAAGACCCTGGGATTGCGATGAGTAGTACTCACGCTCGCTCATGATGTCGGGGTCGATGCGCGGGTCTTCGGTGAGTGCCTGCCTCAGGATCTCGATACTCTCCGGGCTCTCGAGCTTGACCCGCACCGACTGGAACGAATTGCCGCGTCGATAGGCCGCCTGGAGCACCCGGACATCGGTCCACAATTCCGATTCGGAGACACTACCGCCGGCGTCGAAGGTGCCAACGATCGCCCACTCGGTCTGCCCGAAGCGAATGGTCTCCCCGACACCCAGGCCGACAAACTCGCTCTGCGCCGCCTCGCCTACGATGATCTCGTTCTTGCCTTCTTCGAACATTCGCCCCTTTGCGATGCGGACGTCGCGGCGCACGTCGAACGCGCCGGCCTGAATGCCGCGGAAGGGTACGTTTGCGTCGGACTGGGTGGATCGTTTCTTGACATCAGCCACGACATAGAGCTCGGCAGACATGACGGCCGTGTCGCCGTTCTTGAGAACGCCCGGTGCGTTGGCGATGATCAGCGTCTGCTCATTGGACAAGCCACTGTTAAGCTCCGACGTGGAGCCCTGCCGCATGATGACCGCCGTATCATCGCTGCCGGCCGACATCATTGTGCGTTCGAGGCCGGCGGCCATCGACAGAACGGCGGCAAACACGAGTACAACCGCAGCAACGCCGACCACGGCGACGGCCGAGGACGCAAGACGCCGCGGCAGGTTGCGAAGATTGAGCCAGGTGACGGCAATGATTTGTTTAATCGTATTCATTGCGACTCCTCAGGCTCTTGCCAGTGCATCGATGATCGACAGGCGCATCGCCTTTATCGCAGGAAAGATCCCGGCGACGATGCCCGCGCCCACCATAATACACACGGCAGTCAGGATCGCGTTTGGCGTCAGGTACATGCCCGGCAGCATCGCGCCCATCTCTGCCGCAACGACCTGCACGATAAGCCAGCCGACGCCGAGTCCGAGCAGGCCGCCCATCAGCATGATGACGATGGACTCCGAGAGAACCACGCCCAGTACGGAGCGATCGGAAAACCCGAGCGTCTTGAGCACGGCAAGCTCCGAGATACGCTCGCGCACCGACTGCGACATCGTGTTGCCGGAGACGAGTAGCAGCGTGAAGAACACGGCACCCATGATCAGGGTGACAATAAGGGCAATATTGCCGAATTGCTTCGCAAAGGACTGGGCGAACGCGGCCTCGGTGCTCGTCTTGGTTTCACTTGGCGAATTGGCGAATTGCTCGTCGATCGCTCTCGACACCTGTACGGCGTCGGCGCCGGGCTCGATGCGAATGACGTACCAGCCCACGGTGCCCTTGGAGAAAGCGCGTGCTTCTTCGAAGTAGTCATACTGGAACAACATGTAGGCCGTGGAACCGCGTGGATCGTCCGTTTCGAAAATGCCTTCGATGTCGAATTCCCATGTCCGGCTACCGTCGGCCATCGTCCAGATCGTCGCTTGTAGCGGAATGCGATCGCCTACGCTGATGTTGAACTGCTCCGCGAGTTCCCGCCCGATCACAGCGCCCTGCCGGTTCCTGGCCCATGCATCGAGCTGCTCCTGCGGCATCTTGAGCTCGGGGTATAGCGAGAAATACTCGTAAGGTTCGGTCGGGAACTGGGCAAACTGGTTGCGCTGGTCCTGGTAGTAGCCGCCAAACCACGAGGCATGGGTCACCGCCTGGACGCCTTCCGTGGCGGCTATCCGGTTCTTGTAGGCCATGGGTATCGGATTGATCAGGGAGACCTTGTTGATGACGACCAGGCGCTCTGCGTCAGCGACATCTTCGCCGCCCTTGAAGGCATAGCCGATGGCGGAGAGCAAGGCAAAGAGCAGGAAGGCGACAAACACCGACAGCATCGTCAGCGACGTGCGAATCTTCTTGCGCCACACGTTCTTCCAGATGAGGCCGAAATACTTCATGCGGCCACCCTGGCTTCCAGCGTCCCCTTGTCACAATGCAGCGTACGTTTTGCGTATTCCGCGGCCTGGGCATCGTGCGTAACCATGACAATGGTCTTGCCGTGTTCCCGGTTGAGAATTTGCAGCAGTTTGAGAATCTCGTCGGCGGTCTCGCGGTCGAGATCGCCCGTCGGTTCATCACAGAGCAGCAACGCCGGGTCGGAGACGATGGCGCGGGCGATGGCGACGCGCTGCTCCTGGCCGCCCGATAACTCTCTTGGATAATGCCTGGCGCGGTCGCCCAGCCCGACGATATCCAGGGCTATCGAGGCACGCTTGGCCCGCTCTTTGCCGCCGAAGTTCGTCAACAACAAGGGCAACTCGACATTCTTCTGCGCCGTCAGAACCGGCAGCAAGTTGTAGAACTGGAAGATGAAACCGACGTTCGTCGAGCGCCAATGGGACAGCTGGCTGTTCGACATCGACGACAGTACGGCGCCGCCAACATCGACGGTACCGCTCGACGGTTTGTCGAGTCCGCCCAGCAGGTTGAGCAGGGTTGTCTTGCCGGATCCCGAGGGGCCCATGATCGCTATGAAATCGCCGGCCGCGATCTCGAGGTCGAGGTCGTGCAGGACTTCAACTTTTTCCTTGCCCTTCTGGTACACCTTGCTGACACCGGTCAGTTTCGCGAGCGCTTCACTCATTGCAAATCCCCCTGCTAGTTCGTTCTTACTGCCTGTCCCGTGGAAAGCGGCGCCTCCGCGCTGCGCACGACGATGTCGCCCGATGCGAGACCGCTCTTGATCAACACCTGTGGCCGGTCCGCCGGCCCGCCGAGTTCGACGCTGCGGCGCTCTGCCACACCGTCACGAATTATCCAGACGAAATCGCCGTCGCTGTCCGAGCGCAATGCGGCGCCGGCAATCATCACGCCCGGGATCGCCTTTGCTGTCTGCTGCGCAAGTTCCGAGCCAAGGAACGACACCTTGACGCCCATGTCACGCAGTATCCGCTGGTCCCGCTCGAGAAAGCCGATACGCACGCGAACGGTGGCCTTTTGCCGATCCGCGGTCGGGATGATCGCGATCACTTCAGCCGGAATCCGCCAGTCTGGATACGCATCCAGCACGGCCGAAACCCGCTGTCCGGCAGTGACACGCTGTATGTAGGCTTCGTTGACATCGACCTCGATCTCGAGCGAGTCGCTGTCGATGATGGTGCAGATGCCGGTCCGCGTGAATCCACCGCCCGCCGAAACCGGGGAGATCATCTCTCCGGGTTGCGCATTCTTGGTGACCACCATGCCGGCGAACGGTGCACGTATCGTCATGTTTGAGAGCGCGTCCCTCGCGAGCATTACATTGCTCTCGGCAACCTCCACGTTTTCGCGCCCCGTTTCCAGGCGGGCCGCAAGTTCATCGTGCAGCGCCTCGGCGGAATCGAGGCTGGCCTGGCTTGCGAGCCCCTTTGCGGCCAGGTCACGAAGGCGGTCGCGTTCCTGGCGGGCATTGCGCAGCCTGGCGCCGTATTCCGCAAGTGTGGCGCGGGACGATTCCGCCTGCGCGATGGCAACCGCGAGCTGTGCCCGCTGCGTGGCGTCGTCAAGTGTTGCAACGACCTGGTCTTTCTCGACGCGCATGCCTTCTTCGACAAAGACCTGCAGTACCTTGCCGGTGACCTTGGACGAGACGGTGGCCTGCCGTCGCGCGACGACATAGCCGGATGCGTCCAGAACGCTGCTCGCAACGGCGGCGGAGGGCGGCTGTCGTGCCGTGTCCGTTTCCACGAGCACGGCGCCGGACCCGCGCCCGAACAGCAGCCACAGCAACCCGGCGACAGCGGCCACAACGACGATGACGATGATCAGCGACATCGAATTTCGCGAGCCGGGTGCCGGTGCACTGCGGTCGATCTTTAGCTGGTTGATACTTGCCGAGGGGTCCGCCACGAGTTGTCCTTTTTATGCGGGCGCAACAAAGGACGCCATCTTAGCAAAAACGGTCGAAGCGCCGCTGCAGGAAGCAGGGGACGGCCCCGTAGCACACACCAAAAAATGGAGTACGTGGTCTAATCCTGCGGGCGGTCCGGGAAGGTTTGCTCGAGCATGTATTCAGCCGCCGCGTCGACCACGTCGTCAGGCAGTTGTGCCTGGCCGCCACGGGCCGGCATTTCGAAATAGCCCGTCTTGGCATGCTCCATCAACACGCCTTGCCAGAGCCTGGAGCGGCTCTCCCAGTCCTGCGGCTGGCCCTCTCGCGGGGCGCCCAGCATCCCGGTTTCATGACAACCGGCGCAATGTTCGGCATAGGCCGCCTCGCCGTCCGTCATCGCCATGGGAGAGACGTCCGGGGCCGGCGCGGCGTCATTGCCGTCGTGCGCACAGGCTGCCAGTACAAAACCGGCGGCGATCAGGAAAGCGGGCTGTCTCATTGCGTCACCTCTGGGCTCACTATGCTGGTCTTTCACTCAGTTGCCAACAATACGCATTCCTGCCTACGATGGGTCATGAGACCATTCTACCTGTTAATGCCGATTTTTCTGATCGGCGCGTGTGCGAGTGCCATGACCCAGAACGAGGATTTGCAGGCCTGGCCGGCTGCCGCGACCGGGGAGATCCGCTACGTGATCCGCCTGCCGAAGAAAGTGGACGAAGACGCCCACGCCGTGGAACTGGTCGTTGGCCGGGAGCTCGAGGTTGACTGCAATCGTCACTGGTTTGGCGGCAAGCTCGAGCGCGCTGTCGTGTCCGGGTGGGGCTATCCGCTCTATCGTGTCGGCAGTGTCGCGGGTCCCGCGGCAACGCGCATGGCCTGTCCCGACGCAGAGAAGCGCACCGAATTCGTGGCTGTGCATTTCGAGGACCCCATGCTGCGCTACAACAGCAAGTTGCCCATTGTTGTTTACGTGCCCGACGGTTTCAGCGTGCGCTACCGCACCTGGTCGGCCGACGCGGAGGTCAGGGAAGCGACGGCAGAGTGACAGCTAGCGCCCGTCTTTCAGGAACTCGCCCAGCAGTTTGAACTCATCGACGCGCCGGCTGCCCTTGCGCCAGACGAGGCCGATGGTCCGATAGCTGCGTTCGCCGAGCGGCCATAACCTGACCGACGTGTTGCGCAGCAACGCGGACTCCCGCGCCATCTCGGGAAGAAACGTAATACCGAGATCGGCGTCGACCATTTCGACCAGCGTGAGCAGGCTGCTCGCACCAAAACGACGGACCTTCTCCGTGTCGCGCAGGCGGCAGGCGGCCAGCGCGTGCTCGCGCAGGCAATGGCCATCCTCCAGTAACAGGATGCTGTCAGCGTCGAGACGATTGTAGCGATAGTTCTCGGGATCCACGCGCTTCGTATCGTCCCGGCAGGCGAGGCAAAATTCGTCCTTGAACAGCGGCATCTCCTCGACGCCCTGCATTTGCCATGGCAGCGCCATGAGCAGCAGGTCGAGTTCGCCGTCCATGAGGCGTCGATAAATGCGATCCGACTGGTCCTCGGCGAGCAGCAGCTCAAGCTCCGGGTAGGCCTTGCGAAGGCGCGGTAACGCGCCCGGCAGCATGAACGGTGCGATGGTGGGGATCACGCCGAGCCGCAGCTGGCCCGTCAAAGGCGCATTCCTGCCGCGTGCGATCTCGACCAGGCTCTCAACATCCCGCATGACCAGGCGCGCCTGCACCGCGACCTCCTGCCCGGTGGCCGTAATGGTTACGTTTCGGTTCGTACGGTCCACGAGCTGCGTGCCGAGGCTCGCCTCGAGCTCCTGGATCGCGTTGCTGAAGGCCGACTGGGACACGAAACACTGGTCCGCCGCCCGGCCGAAGTGTTCGGTCTCGGTCAGGGCAAGAAAGTACTGGAGCTGTTTGAGTGTCGGTATGCGCATTATTGATAAAATCGAACAGTATGTTCGAATTAAACCATTTTATTTGTTAATAGGGAACCCTCACCATAGCCTCCATCAACCACTAACAGGAATGCACCATGTTTAAGAATCTTGAAGGCACACAAGTCCCGAACGTGACGTTTCGTACGCGCAAGGACCACGAGTGGGTCGACGTCAGCAGCGACGATATCTTCGGCGGCAAGTCCGTGGTCGTCTTTTCGCTGCCGGGCGCGTTCACGCCGACATGTTCGTCGTCGCATGTACCGCGTTACAACCAGCTCGTTCCGAAGTTCCGGGAAAAAGGTATCGACGATGTCATCTGTGTATCGGTCAACGATGCATTCGTCATGAATGAGTGGCAGCGTGCAC
Organism: uncultured Gammaproteobacteria bacterium; assembly: GCA_963698895.1. Lineage (GTDB taxonomy): Bacteria > Pseudomonadota > Gammaproteobacteria > Steroidobacterales > Woeseiaceae > UBA1847. Next base: position 399,003 of record CAVOSO010000010.1, read on the forward strand.
AGAATGCCGATCGCCTGACGTTCCTGCCCGATGGCAATGGCGAGTTCTCGGACGGCATGGGCCTGCTCGTCGGCAAGGAAGACCTCGGCTTCGGTCGCCGCTCGTGGCGTTACTCGATGCTGGTTCGCGATGGCGTCATTGAGAAGATGTTCATCGAACCCGAAGAGCCCGGCGATCCGTTCCACGTATCGGATGCGGACACGATGCTGCGTTACCTTGACCCGGAATGCGAGTTTCCGCAGGACATCGCCGTATTCTCGCGTGAAGGGTGCCCGTTCTGCGTCCGCGCAAAGGGCTTGCTGAACGACGCCGGCATGGAATTCGAAGAGCTTGTTCTCAACAAGGACTACACGGACCGTACGTTGCGGGCCGTCTCGACGAACACGACGTATCCGCAGGTATTCATCAATGGCCAGTTGATCGGCGGCTCCGACGAGCTCGCGGCCTGGCTGACACAGCGCGCAACGCGCACCGCTGCATAATCATCCTCCCCCTGATTATGTGTGCACGCCGGGCGGGGTAACACCCGCCCGGTTTCTTTACAGGTCCGATTATGGCTATTGCGCGGCATGGCCCGGCGTATACTTTGCGCTATGGATACCCGCGGCATCGCCACCACCAACAACGCTATTTACGAGAGGGCGCGGCTGTCCCGCGATGCCCGCTTCGACGGGCGCTTCTTTGTGGGTGTCCGGACGACGGGAATCTACTGTCGACCAATCTGCCCGGCGAATCCACCGAAGCCGGAAAATGTAACCTTCTACCCGAGTGCGGCAGCGGCGAGTGAGGCCGGGTACCGTCCCTGCCTGCGTTGCAGGCCCGAGTGTGCACCGGGCACTCCCGCCTGGGCGGGTACGTCCACCACGGTACAGAGAGGCTTGCGCCTGATTGCAGACGGCGCCCTCGATGACGGTAACGTCGAGCGGCTCGCGGACAGGCTGGGCGTCACCAGTCGTCATTTGCGCAGGCTGTTCACCCGGCATGTAGGCGCGAGCCCGTTGGCGGTGGCGCATACGCAGCGCCTGCATTTCGCGAAGCGCCTCATCGACGAGACAGCGCTGCCCATGCAGGCAATCTCGGTAGCCGCGGGCTTTGGCAGCGTGCGACGATTTAACGATACGTTTCGGAAAACCTATGGGCGGACACCGCGTGAGCTGCGTCGCCGTCGCGAAGGCACGGTTGGCTCGGTCTCACTCAGCGTTCAGCTACCTTACCGCGAGCCCTATGGATGGCAGGCGTTGCTCGATTTCTTCGCCGGGCGTGCCACGCCCGGCGTCGAGCTTGTACAGGACAATCGTTATCTGCGGTCAGTCAGGCTTGGCGAGCAGCGCGGGATCATCGACATCAGCAAACGCGCTGCGGCGCTGCGTCTCTGCGTGCACGGCATCGGTACCGAGTACTTGTTCTCGATCGTGCAGCGGGCACGGGGGATGTTCGACCTGGATGCCCCGATCGATGACATCACTGGCGTCCTGTCGCGTGACGACAGCCTGCGCGGCTGGCTGAAATCGAATCCGGGCATCAGGGTGCCCGGCACCTGGGACGGGTTCGAACTGACCGTTAGGGCGATACTCGGACAGCAGGTTTCGGTCAAGGCGGCTACCACTTTCGCGGGCCGGATTGCCGAGCGTTACGGCGAGCAAATCAGCGTGCCCGTCGAGGGGCTGGCGAACGTACCGGACAGGCTCTTCCCGGAACCGAAGAAGCTGGTGCGTGCGAGGTTGGAGAGCCTCGGGATAATACGCAGCCGGGCACAGACTATTCGCAATGTCGCACGCGCGGCCGTCGACGGTTCACTGCGCTTCGACCTGTCCCAGGACGTGGATGAGTACCGTGCCGCGTTGCTGGCGATCAGGGGTATCGGTGACTGGACCGCCGAATATGTCGCGATGCGAGCGCTGAAAAACCCGGATGCATTCCCGGCCTCGGACCTCGGTTTGCTGCGCGCGTTCGACACCCCGGACGGCGAGAGGCTGCGGCCTGCCGCTCTGCTGACACGCGCCGGGGCATGGCGTCCATGGCGTGCTTACGCCGCACTCTTGATCTGGGGTTCTGAAAAAGGAAGCGGAGGCTAGTATGTACTACTGTTACCTCGACTCGCCGATCGGCGAACTATTGCTCGCAGGAGAGGAGGGTGCGCTCTCCATGATCGGTTTCCCGAAAGGCTCGATGCGTCGTGAGCCGGAAGCGGACTGGATATTCAATGAAAAGCCTCTCGCTGAGGCGTGCAGGCAATTGACCGAGTACTTTGCCGGTCAGCGCAAGGTATTCGATTTGCCACTCAAGCTTAGCGGCACCGAGTTCCAGGTGAGCGTGCTGGACGCGCTGCAGGAGATTCCCTACGGGCAAACGACGAGCTACGGAGAAATCGCGAGGCGTATAGGCCGGCCCAGGGCGGTTCGTGCCGTGGGCGCAGCGAACGGCCGCAATCCGATTCCGATTGTGGTGCCGTGCCACCGTGTCATCGGCAGTACCGGTGACCTGACCGGTTTTGGCGGTGGGCTCGACACGAAGGAAGCGCTGCTCAGACTGGAGGCTGAGCACACGCAGGACCTTCTATAGTTTTTTTCCTTCCAGGGCTTTCAATGCCGCGGAGGGTTCGATGCCGTCTTTTACCAGGCTGTCCGCCTGCAGGGTCGTGAACCTCGACTCAAGCGGGAGAATCCCGCCCCACACCGGCATGTCAATGTCACAGGGTTCATCCTCGGGCATCTTGTCGGAAATCTTCGCTGCCGCCGACTCTATGGCCACCGCGATGACGCCGGTCATTTTCAACTCGTTCTCGTGCGACATGCGGAGCTCGGCCCGGCGCCCCGGCATCGCATGCTCGCTGATGATATGCAGCGCACGCTTTTTCTCATCGAGGTCTTCGACAAGATGCGCGGTACCGTGCACGGTTACGGAGCGGTAGTTCATCGATGATGCGAACGCGGAGCGCGCAAACACCAGTCCGTCGAGCAGCGTGATATTGATGCAGGTCTTGCTGGAATCCGCGAGCATGCGAACGATGCGTGCTTTGCGCGCACCATGCAGGAACAGCGTCTCGCCGTCACGTCCGTAAAGCATGGGTACGACAACCGGCTCGCCATCCTGTAGGACAGCTACGTGTGCCACCAGCCCTGCGTCGAGTATGCGATGCACCGTGTCCTTGTCATAGCTAGCTTTTTCGCGTAGCTGGCGGACCTTGTTCCGTTTGCTGACGTCGTATTCGTTCGACAATGTGTCTCTCCCTATAAGAAGCGCGGCGCAAGATAGAGCGCCACCAGCGATACGAGAAAGATGCCGACAATGTTGAGCATCATGCCCGCCCTGACCATCTTGGGAATGGTCAGCATGCCCGAGCCGAAAACGATGGCGTTCGGCGGCGTTGCGACGGGCAGCATGAACGCGCAGCTTGCTGCGAAGGTCACTGGCACCGTCAGGATAATCGGGTCGACGCCGGACTCGATGGCGATGGCGCCGACGACCGGCAGGAACGTTGCGGTCGTTGCAATGTTGCTTGTCAGTTCTGTCAGAAAGATGATCATGGCGGCGGCGACAATGACGAGTATGGGCAGAGGCAGCGCGCCAACGGTCTGCAGGCTGCCGCCCAGCCATTCAGCCAGTCCTGTTCTCGAAACCGCGTTTGCGAGAGAGAGGCCACCGCCGAAAAGAATCAGGACGCTCCAGGGCAGGCGTTCCGCATAGCTCCACCGCAGGAGCAAGGGGTCGGTCCTGTCGCCACTCGGCACAAGAAACAAGGCGATGGCACCGGCCATCGCGATACCGGAATCGTCGAGTGCCGACAGGCCGGGTAACTTGACCAGCAATGGCCGGAAGATCCACGTCAGCGCCATCAGCGTGAAGACGACGGCAACGCGTTTCTCCGGCACCGTGATTGCGCCAAGTTCGCTCTTGAGCTTGCGCAGGGATGCGCGCCCCTCACCCGATGTCTTGAAGTTGACCTTGAAGACGAAGCGCGTCAGCACGAGCCAGGCGAGCGGCAGCATCATGGCGCTCAACGGCAGACCGACGAGCATCCAGCGCGAGAAGTCGATCTCGGTCCCGTAAGTCTCCTGCATGAAGGAAACCAGTATGCCGTTCGGCGCGGTGCCGACCAGTGTCGCCATGCCGCCGATGGTCGCGCCGTAGGCCACGCCGAGCAGCAGCGAGTACTGGAAGTTCGCTTTCGCGTCCTCGTCAAGGCCGTCCACGGAGTTGTGGATGACTGCGATGATCGAAACGGCAATGGGCAGCAACATCATCGTGGTTGACGTGTTCATGACCCACATGCTGATCAGGGCGCTGGCCACCATGAAGCCGCCGACGAGCGATCGGCCGTTGCCGCCGGCATGCTGCAGGACGGTCAGCGCTATGCGCCGATGCAGGTTCCAGCGCTGCATGGCAAAGGCGACGACGAAGCCGCCGAGGAACAGGTAGATCACCTTGTTGGCGTAAGGTGCCGCGGTGTCCTGAATGCTCGCGATGTCCAACAGTGGGAAAAGGACGATCGGGCAGTAGCGCCGTGACCGCGATGGGTACCGCTTCCGTTGCCCACCAGATGGCCATCAGTACGCCGACCGCGGCCGTCATCCAGGCGGTTGCCGCGAGGTCGTCCGGCGGCCCGGCAAGTACCATCGAGATGGCGAACAACGGACCGAGAAACAGGCCGACCAACTGGTGTCGTGAGCGACCCTCGTGATGCATGTCTGTCAACGGATTACCCCCTGCGGTTTCATGGTGCAGCAAGCCTACCTGTTTCGGTCAGAATCGTCCCGTTTTCGAATAGACAGGCTAGATATAGTGTATTACTCGCCTTCCAATACAAGATGTAGTAGCATTCCGTGCGTACCAATCCGGTACGCACGGAGATGAGATGTAAGAAGGCAATGCGGGCAAGCCGCCATGCCGGATGCGTGAGTCAAAGGCGGGTTTTGCGTGAAACCTCTCAACACGCCACCTTGAATGACCGGAATCCTGCACCCGGTCAGTGCCATAGACGAAGCGGATTGCCAACCGGGGAATGTACAACGCCGAGTGCATGCGACAATGATGTTTCAGTCATTCGAACGCGAGCTGAACCCAGCCGGATACATCTTCTGCTTACTGTGCCGCCCAGTTTCTGGGCGGCCTTTTTTATGCAGGGACGCATTTATGCCGTGGAGCACATGGATGTGCGAGAACGGCGTTATGCAGGGACGCATTTATGCCGTGGAGCACATGAACCAATGACCAGAATCGTTGTTGCATTGATTGCCGGCCTGTCGCTCGCGGCCTGCGCGAGCGAGCCTCCGAAACTTCCTTACCCCGCGTTCATCCAGGTCGATGCGCTTGAAGACATGTTCATGGCAGCCTTGCCGGGTACCCGCGGCAAGCAACTTGCCGGGGATCCGCAAACGCGGCGGACCAGTAACCGTATCGATCTTCCATCGGGATGGAAGGGTACCAGCGGCGGCATGCCGGGCCGCTCGATGGAGATCTTCGTGCTGGCTGGCCGGCTGACAATCGCGGATATCGATCTCGACTCGGGGGGCTATGCATTCCTGCCCTCCGGCTCGCTTGGCTTCAATATGGAAAGCCCGCAGGGCGCGCGCATCCTGTACTTCGTCAACGATACCGACCCGGAGTCCGTTATTCGCTCGCCGATCATCATCGATGCGGACATCGTGCACTGGCAGCCGACCGCGACACCGGGCATCGTCAGCAAGGAGTTGCGCAGCGACCCGGGAACCGGCGCGAAGACCTGGCTACTGCGGGTTGAGGCGGGGGCCTCCGTACCCTGGCAGTCGTCATCGGCGTTGCGCGAGGGCTACCTGCTGCAGGGCACCTACCGGCACAGCGAGTGTGTCTTCGGCGAGGTGCACACAGCGCAGTACGTGCAGGGCGGCTATTTTTACCGGCCGGCGGACACGGTCAACGGTGGCCCTTTGTCGGGCGGGGAAACTGACGCGACCTGGTTCCTGCGGGAAACCGCGGCGGGGAAGGAAACCGTGGTTCCGGGGTGTACGCCCGCGCCTACTTCCTGACCAGCGTGGTGATCTTCTTGCCGAGACGCATGAGCTTGGTCAGCGTGCTGGTCGGGATGTCACTGATCTCCTCGTACCAGTTGCTGGTTGTCTCGACAAACGCCAGCATATTGCGAATCCGCTCCTTGGTGATGGCCGCCGTCTCTTCTTCACGGTCGATCTCCTCGGCGCAGGCGCGCAACATGGCGAGCGTTGGATTGAGTTCGCGCTGCTTGCGTTGCTCGATGATGACGCGGAACAACTCCCAGACATCGTGCAGGGACTCGAAGTAGTCGCGCCGGTCGCCGAGGACATGCGTCATGCGCACGAGCCCGTAGCTCTGCAGTTCGCGAATGCTGGTGCTGACGTTGGAGCGAGCCACCGCCAGGAGCTCCACGATCTCGTCGGCACGCAACGGCGCCGGGGACAGGTAAAGCAGTGCCTGTATCTGGGCCACGGTTCGGTTCGTACCCCAGCGCGTACCCATCTCTCCCCAGTGGAGAACGTACTTCTCAACGGCCGGTGTCATGTGCATGGCGATGTTTCCGTTGTTTCTGTTTGTACAGAAATTACTACGCTGCGGTAGCCGTAACAACCACGCGATGCGGGGCGGGCCATCCCTCCACGGTTTTCGTCGGGTCGTTCGGGTCGAGCGCCTCGGCCAGCGATTCGAAAGTCATCCATTCGGTACTGCGCTGCTCGTCGGTGGTCGTCACGGTGGTGTCCACGATCTCGATGTCGCTGTACCCCGTGCGGCGCAGCCATGTCGTCAGTTCCGCGAGTGTCGGCAGCAGCCAGACGTTGCGCATGCGGGCGTAGCGATCGCCGGGGGTGCAGGCGTAAGACGCCTGGCCGGGAACGTAGATGGTCTCGAGCACGAGCTGCCCGCCTGCGCGCAGCGTCGATTTCAGGCGGTCCAGGTGATCGATTGGCGAGCGCTGGTGATACAGGACGCCCATCGAAAACGTCGTATCGAATACCTTGCGGGCAGGTGGTGTTTCCTCGAGCCTGCACGGCAGGATAAAAACGGACGGGTCCTGCCTGAAGACGTTCACCGCGAGAAACTGCATGGCGAACAGGAGCGTCGGGTCGACCCCGATCACGGTCGAGGCGCCAGCCTCGCGCATCTGCAGTGCGTAGTAGCCATTGCCTGAGCCGACGTCGAGAACATTGCGTCCGTCGAGTGGGGCGATGGCATCCCTGATGCGTGCCCATTTCCAGTCACTGCGCCACTCCGTATCGATTTCCACGTCATCCAGTCGCAACGGCCCTTTGCGCCAGGGATGCAGGCCCATAAGGCGTTCACGCAGCTTTTCCGTGTCGCCGCGCAAGCCCGGCAGGTCTTCGACGACCTGGTTCCAGCGCACCCAGTCGCCATGGGTCTCACCAGAGAGGCGCGCCCGCAACAGGGGCACGAGTTCCTCGTTCCAGTGGTCAAGGCCGAGGCTGGTCAGGCGATCGGCGAGGGCGGTGAAATCAAACATGGCTAGCGAATGGCGATGATCGATACGAAGTTGAAGTACCGCAGCCACACGGCGGAATGCGAAAAACCGGCTTTCTGCAGCCTTTCACGGTGGGTCGCGACGGACTCGGGGACCAGTACATTTTCGAGCGCAGCCCGCTTACGGGCAATTTCAAGGGCGCTGTAGTGATTGCGGCGCTTGTGTTCATGGTGGAGTTCAACCAGCAGGGACTCCATGTGAGCGTCGTCGTCGACAACCTTCTCGGACAGGACCAGGAGGCCGCCATCGTTGAGGCCTTCGAATATCCGCCGGATCAGCGCGTCGCGATCCCCGGGTCCACGAATTGCAGGGTGTAATTCATGACGACCATCGAAGCGTTGTTGATCTGCACCTCCCGGACATCATGCTGGGCCACGTCAACCTCGGTTTCGGGGCCGTTGAGCTCGTCGTCCTCCCTGATCAGCGCCCGGCAGCGTTCGATCATCGCCGGGGACGAATCGATGGCCACGACTCGGCAACAGGGCTCAGTGATACCGTGACGCATGGCGATGGTTGCGGCGCCGAGGGAGCAGCCCAGGTCGTAGCAGGTTGTACCTGCACGCACGAAGCGCGCCGCGAGCGAGCCGATACCCTCGATCGAGGCGGCATAGCCCGGGATCGACCGCCGGAGCATGTCCGGGAACACCCGGGCCACTTTCTCGTTGAAGCGAAAAGGTTCCGAGCCATCCTCGTTCCTGTAGATGTCGTCGTCTTTCATTCCTGCGCTACTGTGGGACAATCGCGCATATGCTACGCGAACTTCACGAAGAACTCGGCATTCCGGCGAATTATGGGCAGGACGGCACCCGGCCGGTGTTCGAGGAGGCCACCGACCTCGTGGAGGTCGGACCCAATCTCGTCGGCCGGATGCAGCGCCTGACGCCCGCCACGGCGCGGAGCTGGGCGGACATGCAGGCAGCGGCAGTGGCAGACGGTGTGCTTCTCCTGATCGTCTCCGGATTCCGGAGCATCGACTACCAGGCACGCCTTATTCGCAAAAAACTCAATGCAGGTCAGTTAGTTAGCGACATATTGAAGGTCAACGCGGCACCGGGCTACAGCGAGCATCACACCGGCAGGGCGGTCGATATCGCCTCGCCGGGGTCGAGGCCCCTGACGGAAGAATTCGAGGCGTCGCAAGCCTTTCAATGGCTTCTGCGCCACGCGGCTCAGTACGGGTTCTCCATGTCGTATCCCCGCGACAATCCCGGTGGATTCATCTACGAACCCTGGCATTGGGCCCGGAGGGCCTGAATTTTTCGGAAAGGCCCATGTGGCAATGGATTCAGGTACAATCCCCTCCCGGTCAAAACATCGAAAAACAATCGTCTAGCTGTTGACACTAGGGCGGCGTAGATAGAAAATGCCCGGCTTGCGTACCGGAGGGGTACTCAAGCGGTCAACGAGGGCAGACTGTAAATCTGCTGGCTAAGCCTACGTAGGTTCGAATCCTACCCCCTCCACCAGATGGTGGGTCGTCTGATTGGTTTCGGAATGGCCCGGCAGCGCGACGACACAGTCTATGAATGAAGAGATCCGGACGGTTAATGCGAACAGACTGTCAGGATTTTTGCACGCCCGACAAAAGCGGAAGTCGTGCCTTCATCGATCGTGTTTGGCGCGAGGCGAAACAACAGTAGGTCGTTACTCCTTAATATAGGGGGGGTGCGATTGACGAAAAGGCGGGTGTAGTTCAACGGTAGAACCTCAGCCTTCCAAGCTGATGATGTGGGTTCGATTCCCATCACCCGCTCCATATTGGAAGGATGTGCGTCGGCCTTACGAGTTTGCCCACATAGCTCAGGGGCAGAGCACTTCCTTGGTAAGGAAGAGGTCCCCGGTTCAAATCCGGGTGTGGGCTCCAGGTTAATGCAGGATCGGCAATTGCCGCGAAACGAAAAATCGTAAACCTTAAATCACGAGATTAGGGACATGTCAAAAGAGAAATTTGAGAGAACAAAACCCCACGTTAACGTTGGCACGATTGGTCACGTTGACCACGGTAAGACGACGCTGACGGCGGCACTGACGAAGGTGATGGCTGAGAAGCACGGTGGTGAAGTCAAGGGTTACGACCAGATCGACAACGCCCCGGAAGAGCGCGAGCGCGGCATCACGATTGCGACGGCCCACGTCGAGTACGAGAGTGACAAGCGTCACTACGCGCACGTTGACTGTCCGGGACACGCTGACTACGTGAAGAACATGATCACGGGTGCGGCGCAGATGGACGGCGCGATCCTGGTGGTGAGTGCGGCGGACGGTCCGATGCCCCAGACGCGTGAGCACATCCTGCTGGCGCGCCAGGTTGGTGTGCCGTACATCGTGGTGTACATGAACAAGGCCGACCAGGTTGACGACGAAGAGTTGCTGGAGCTGGTGGAGATGGAGATCCGTGATCTCTTGTCGACGTACGAGTTCCCGGGCGACGACACGCCGATCATCACGGGTTCGGCGCTGAAGGCGTTCGAAGGCGACATGTCGGACATTGGTGTGCCGTCGATTCACAAGCTGATCGAAGAGATGGACTCCTACATTCCGCAGCCGGAGCGCGCCATTGACGGTGACTTCCTGATGCCGGTTGAGGACGTGTTCTCTATCTCGGGTCGCGGCACGGTGGTCACGGGTCGTATCGAGCGCGGTGTGGTCACGGTGGGTGACGAGATCGAGATCGTTGGCATCAAGGACACGGCGAAGACGACCTGCACGGGCGTTGAGATGTTCCGCAAGCTGCTGGATCGTGGCGAGGCGGGTGACAACGTTGGCGTACTGCTGCGTGGCACGAAGCGTGAAGAAGTTGAGCGTGGCCAGGTACTGGCGAAGCCGGGATCGATCACGCCGCACACGAAGTTCGAGGCGGAAGTCTACATCCTGACGAAGGATGAGGGTGGCCGTCACACGCCGTTCTTCAAGGGCTATCGTCCGCAGTTCTACTTCCGCACGACGGACGTGACGGGTGCTGTTGAGTTGCCGGAAGGCACCGAGATGGTCATGCCGGGCGACAACGTGCAGATGGTGGTAGACCTGATTGCCCCGATCGCCATGGAAGATGGCCTGCGTTTCGCCATTCGCGAAGGCGGCCGTACCGTTGGCGCCGGTGTTGTAGCGAAGATTATCGAGTAACGATTCGTGGAACGCGAAGGTCAGGTGCGCACAGCGTGTCGCGCACCTGACTGGCGCGATCTTATGAAACAGGCAAGGCGCGACAGGCCAGTAGCTCAATTGGCAGAGCGGCGGTCTCCAAAACCGCAGGTTGGGGGTTCGATTCCCTCCTGGCCTGCCATTTTACGCAGGAGCGGCAGCAGCCGCGGCACATCATGAATGCACAGGCAGAAACAAGTGAGAGTGGTGTCCTCGACATCATCAAGTTGCTGATTGCGGCAGTTGCGCTCGTGGGCGGCCTGTACGCCTATTACTACTATGAGGCGGCCGTTGCACAGGCGATTCGTGTTCTCATGGTATTGGGTGGCGCAGCCGCGGGTATCGGTATTGCGATGACGAGTACCCAGGGACAGCGTCTCTGGCACTTCATCCAGGGCTCGCGCGTTGAAATTCGCAAGGTCGTCTGGCCGACGAAGCAGGAAACGACGCAGACCGCGATCGCGGTATTCGTCTTCACGCTCGTCATGATGCTGTTCTTCTGGGCGCTGGATTCGGGCCTGCTTTGGCTGACCCGCTCCCTCGTCGGTTAAACAAAAGGATTTCTTCAGTGGCCTTACGCTGGTACATCGTGCACGCCTACTCGAATTTCGAGCACCGCGTGAAAAGTGCGCTCGAAGAGCGCATCGAGCGCATGGGGCTGCAGGACAAATTTGGTGAGATCCTGGTTCCGACCGAGGAAGTGGTCGAGATGCGGGAGGGCCAAAAGCGCCGCAGCGAACGCAAGTTCTTCCCGGGCTACGTGCTCGTCCAGATGGAAATGGACGACGAGACATGGCATCTCGTCAAGGAAGTACCGAAGGTGCTTGGCTTTATTGGCGGTTCAAGTGACCGTCCTGCGCCAATTACCGAGAAGGAAGCGGATCGAATTCTGCAACGCGTCCAGGAAGGCGTCGACAAGCCGCGGCCGAAAGTGTTGTTCGAGCCGGGCGAGGTCGTGCGTGTCACGGACGGGCCGTTCAACGACTTCTCGGGAGTCGTCGAGCAGGTCAATTACGACAAGAACCGGCTGCAGGTCGCCGTACAGATTTTGGGTCGGTCTACGCCCGTCGAACTTGATTTCGGTCAGGTCGAAAAGAGTTAAGAGAGTTAAGGGGTCGAACCGCATTTTTTTAGGAGATTCGTGGTCGGCATGCATTACGCCGGCAAAAAATGCGGTTCGACCCCATTATTCACGTACGAGGAGCCCGAACAGGGCGTTTGAACTCGAAGAGGTAATACAACATGGCTAAGAAAGTCGCCAGCTACATCAAGCTGCAGGTCCCGGCCGGCCAGGCAAATCCGTCGCCGCCCGTAGGTCCTGCCCTCGGTCAGCACGGTGTCAATATCATGGAGTTCTGCAAGGCGTTCAATGCGCAGACCCAGGGTACTGAAGCCGGACTGCCCATCCCCGTGGTCATTACTGTCTATGCGGACCGTAGCTTCACGTTTATTTCCAAGACCCCGCCTGCGGCGGTTCTGTTGCGTAAAGCTGCAGGTGTCGCGAAGGGCTCAGGTACGCCGAATACGACGAAGGTCGGCAAGGTCAATCGGGCGCAGCTCGAAGAGATCGCTACGACGAAGATGCCGGACCTGACCGCAGCCGATATGGACGCGGCCGTGCGCACGATTGCCGGCACGGCCCGCAGCATGGGTATCGAGACCGAGGGAGTGAACTAATGGCGCGCTTGAGCAAGAGAAAGCAGGCTGCACGCGAGAAAGTGGACTCGACGAAGACCTACATCATCGACGAGGCCCTCGGTCTCGTAAAAGAGCTCGCCACGGCGAAGTTCCCGGAGAGCATCGATGTGTCGGTCAATCTAGGCGTGGACCCGCGTAAGTCGGACCAGGTGGTTCGTGGCTCGACGGTGCTGCCGAACGGTACGGGTAAGACGGTTCGTGTTGCTGTATTTGCCCAGGGTGAAAATGCCGAAAAGGCGACGGCGGCAGGCGCAGACATTGTCGGTTTCGAAGACCTCGCGGAAACCGTCAAGAAAGGCGAGCTGAATTTTGATGTCGTTATCGCGACGCCGGACGCCATGCGTGTTGTCGGCCAGCTGGGTCAGATTCTCGGTCCGCGTGGCCTGATGCCGAACCCAAAGGTTGGCACGGTGACGGCCGACGTCGAAACCGCTGTCAAGAATGCCAAGGCTGGCCAGGTGCGTTACCGCACAGACAAGGCCGGCATCATCCACTGCGCTATCGGCCGTGCCGATTTCGAAGTGGACGCACTGAAAGAGAACCTGAACGCGTTGCTGGCTGACCTGAAAAAGGCAAAGCCGGCTACAGCCAAGGGGCAGTACGTCATGAAACTGACCGTCTCCTCAACCATGGGGCCGGGCGTCGCGGTTGATCGCGCCACAGTTGACGTCTGAATAAACCACAGGGGTCAGAGCCTTCGGGCTCTTGACCCGAACAAATCTGCGGTTGCGCCAACAGGGGCAGTCGCAAGCAGCCACACGGAAGTGGCGATCGTCGAAGACCACAGGCGACCCGGTTGATTTCCGGGTCTTAATGACTGCCTGTGCAGATGGTGTTACCTGAGTCAGTTTGATCTGGCGACGGTTACCCATCCGGCAAGGGATGGAATCCCTTCGGGGAGTAGGGCTTGTCCTTACTCATTTTAAGTAACCGTAAGCCAGGAGATATTCATGGCACTGAGACTCGAAGACAAGAAAGCACTTGTCAAAGAGGTAAATGCGGTTGCAGGAGATTCTGTGACAGCCGTTGCGGCTGAGTACAGGGGTCTGTCTGTGTCCCAGATGACGGAGTTGCGCAAAGAAGCGCGCAACGCCGGCGTGTATATGCGTGTGGTCAAAAACACGCTGGCTCGCCGTGCCGTTGAGGGAACAGAGTTTGAGTGCATGCAAGACACACTCAAGGGGCCGATTCTGCTCGCGTTTGCAAAAGAAGATCCAGGTGCCGCTGCCAGGGTTATCAGGAATTTCGCCAAGGAGCATGACGCTCTGCAGGCGGTTTCTATGTCGGCCGGTGGGCAACTTATGCCCGGGTCTGATCTCGCGAAGTTGGCAGAATTGCCGACGCTGGATCAGGCGCGCGCAATGCTGCTCGGCGTGTTCGTCGCCCCGATGAGCCAATTGGTACGCACACTTGCAGAACCTCCTGCGATGCTCGCGCGAACGTTGTCCGCGCGTGGTGAGCAGGAAGCTGCTTAAGGTTATTGAACTAGAGAATTTCCTGACTCAGGAATCGAAATTTAGAGGAATAGAGAAATGGCACTGTCAAACGAAGACCTGCTCAAAGAACTGAGCGCAAAGCCCATCATGGAAGTTGTTGAGCTCGTCAAGATGCTCGAAGAAGAGTGGGGCGTATCTGCCGCTGCTCCTGTTGCTGTCGCTGCCGGCCCTGCTGCCGACGCTGGCGCAGCCGCTGAAGAGAAGACCGAGTTCGACGTGGTTATGACCAGCTTCGGAGCCAACAAGGTTTCCGTCATTAAGGCTGTTCGCGCAATCACGGGTCTTGGCCTCAAAGAAGCCAAGGATGCGGTTGAAGGCGTACCGTCGACCATTAAGGAAGGCGTGTCGAAAGACGAAGCAGAAGACGTTAAAAAGCAGCTCGAAGAAGCCGGCGCATCAGTCGAGCTTAAGTAAGCTGTTGCACTCAGGTGAGTGCACAACCCGACGGGTTGAAAAGTCGGGCAAGCAGCCAGTCGCATTGCGGCTGGCTGCTTGTTCGCGTCCGTAATTAATTAGCAAGGCTAACGAGGATTTCTCGAATGGCATATTCATTCACCGAGAAAAAGCGTATTCGCAAGAACTTTGGCAAACGTCCGACGATCCTGGACGTGCCGTACCTGTTGTCGATCCAGGTGGATTCGTACAACAAGTTCCTGCAGACGGACAAGACAATCGAAAACCGCGAGGACATCGGCCTGCACGCCGCGTTCCAGTCGGTGTTCCCGATTGTCAGCTATTCAGGCAATGCTGCTCTTGAGTACGTGAGCTACCGCCTGGGACAGCCGGTATTTGACGTCAAGGAATGTCAGATGCGCGGCCTGACCTACGCGGCGCCCATCCGTGTGCTCGTGCGCCTTGTTATATACGACAAGGAAGCCAGCGGCACGCCGAAGCCCGTCAAGGACATTCGCGAGCAGGAGGTTTATCTCGGTGAAATGCCGCTGATGACCGATCACGGTACGTTTGTTATCAACGGCACCGAGCGTGTGATCGTATCCCAGTTGCACCGCTCGCCTGGTGTGTTCTTCGATCACGACAAAGGCAAGACGCACAGCTCGGGCAAGTTGCTGTTCTCGGCTCGCGTGATTCCTTACCGCGGTTCGTGGCTCGACATGGAGTTCGACCCGAAAGACTGCGTATTCGCACGCATCGACCGTCGCCGCAAATTGCCGGTGACGATCATCCTGCGTGCTCTCGAAATGAACAACGAGGAAATGCTGGACCTGTTCTTCGAGAACAACGATTTCTACCTCTCGGAAAAAGAGATCAAGATGGGTCTCGTTCCG
This sequence comes from uncultured Gammaproteobacteria bacterium, assembly GCA_963698895.1. GTDB lineage: Bacteria > Pseudomonadota > Gammaproteobacteria > Steroidobacterales > Woeseiaceae > UBA1847. The sequence goes on from CAVOSO010000010.1 coordinate 414,110, forward strand.
GAGCGCCTGCGCGGTGAAACCGCGTCGTTCGACATCAAGCTGGGCCGCAAGCTCATCGTCGAGGAAGGCAAGCGCATTACGGCGAAGCACGTCCGTGACATGAGCCAGTCCACGGTCGACAAACTGGCGGTGCCCAGTGAATACCTCGAGGGCAAGATCCTTGCCCATGACATCGTCGATACCGAGACAGGCGAGCTGCTTGCTGCCGCCAACACCGAGCTCACGCCGGAACTCATCGAGCAGATTATTGCGGCGGGTGTCGAGCACATTCGTACGTTGTACGTAAACGACCTCGACCACGGTCCGTTCATCTCGAATACGCTGAATATCGATCCGTCGACGACGCGACTCGAGGCGCTCGTCGAGATTTACCGCATGATGCGTCCGGGCGAGCCACCGACCAAGGAAGCAGCGGAGAACCTCTTTCAGAACCTGTTCTTCAACCCGGATCGCTACGACCTCTCGGCCGTCGGTCGCATGAAATTCAATCGCCGGGTGGGACGTGACAATTCCGAAGGCGAAGGGGTGCTCAACAAGGACGACATCCTCGATGTCTTGTCCACGCTGATCAATATTCGTAATGGCTACGGCACGGTCGACGATATCGACCACCTCGGTAACCGCCGCGTTCGCAGCGTCGGTGAGATGGCCGAGAATGCGTTCCGCGTAGGCCTCGTTCGTGTCGAGCGTGCTGTCAAGGAACGCCTGACCCAGGCAGAGGCCGATGGCCTTATGCCGCAGGAGATGATCAACGCAAAGCCCGTGGCCGCCGCGGTCAAGGAGTTCTTCGGTTCGAGCCAGTTATCGCAGTTCATGGATCAGAACAATCCGCTGTCGGAAGTTACCCATAAACGCCGCGTTTCGGCGCTTGGGCCGGGCGGACTCACGCGCGAGCGCGCCGGTTTCGAAGTGCGCGACGTGCACCCGACTCACTACGGCCGCGTGTGCCCGATCGAGACGCCTGAAGGCCCGAACATCGGCCTGATCAACTCGCTGGCCGTGTATGCGCGTACCAACGAGTACGGCTTCCTGGAGACGCCGTACCGCAAGGTTGTCAACGGCAAGGTGACGGCAGATATCGATTACCTCTCCGCAATCGAAGAGAGCCAGTTCATCATTGCCCAGGCCAACTCTGAGCTGGGCAAGAACGGCAAGTTTGTCGAAGAACTGGTTGCCGTTCGCCACAAGAATGAGTTCACGCTGGCAGGTCCGGAGGATGTCAACTACATGGACGTCAGCCCGCGCCAGATCGTATCGGTTGCCGCGGCACTGATTCCGTTCCTCGAGCACGATGACGCCAACCGCGCACTCATGGGATCGAACATGCAGCGCCAGGCTGTTCCAACGCTGCGCGCCGAGGCGCCGCTCGTCGGTACAGGCATCGAACGTGCCGTTGCCGTGGACTCGGGTGTTACCGTAGTGGCACGTCGCGGCGGTATCGTCGATTCGGTGGATGCGTCGCGTATCGTCGTGCGTGTCAACGACGACGAGACGACAGCAGCCGAGCCGGGTGTTGATATCTACAACCTCACGAAATACACGCGTTCCAACCAGAACACGTGCATTAACCAGCGGCCGCTCGTGAAAAGTGGCGACGTGATTGCCGAGGGTGACGTGCTGGCTGACGGTCCGTCGACGGATATGGGTGAGCTCGCGCTTGGCCAGAATCTGCTCGTCGCGTTCATGCCATGGAACGGTTACAACTTCGAGGACTCGATCCTTATCTCGGAACGTGTTGTCAAGGAAGACCGCTTCACGACGATTCACATCGAAGAGCTGCAGGCCGTCGCTCGCGACACGAAGCTCGGGCCCGAGGACATCACGTCGGACATCCCGAACGTGGGTGACGCCGCGCTTGCCAAGCTCGACGAGTCTGGAATTGCCTTCATCGGCGCAGAAGTGAAAGCAGGCGACATCCTCGTCGGCAAGGTTACGCCGAAGGGCGAGACCCAGTTGACGCCGGAAGAGAAGCTGCTGCGCGCCATCTTCGGTGAGAAAGCGTCTGACGTGAAAGATACGTCGCTGCGCGTGCCGCCGGGCATGGATGGCACGGTTATCGACGTTCGCGTGTTTACGCGTGACGGCGTCGAGAAGGACGCCCGCGCGCTGTCGATCGAAAGGTCGGAGCTCGAGGCCGTTCGCAAGGACCTGGACGATACGCTGCGCATCCTCGAGGAAGATATCTACGAGCGCGTGGAGCGTATGCTCACGGGCAAGATGGCCCAGGGCGGTCCAAACAAGCTGAAGTCCGGCTCCAAGATCACAAAGGCATACCTCGAGGAACTGCAGCGCGAGCAGTGGTTTGAAATCCGCCTCAAGAACGACGACGCGAACGAGCAGTTGCAGAAGGCATTTGAGCGCCTGAAAGCACAGCGCGATGAGTTCGATCGCCGCTTCGACGAGAAGAAGACGAAAATCACGGCAGGCGACGACCTGGCTCCGGGCGTACTCAAGATGGTCAAGGTTTACCTGGCCGTCAAGCGTCGCATTCAACCGGGTGACAAGATGGCCGGCCGTCACGGTAACAAAGGCGTTATTTCCACGATCGTTCCGGTCGAGGATATGCCGTACCTCGAGAACGGCAATCCTGTCGATATCGTGCTGAACCCGCTCGGCGTTCCATCTCGAATGAACGTCGGCCAGGTGCTCGAAACCCATCTCGGCTGGGCTGCGAAGGGCGTTGGCAACAAGATCAACGAGATGCTCAAGACCCAGCAGTCGATGGCCAAGCTCAGGTCGTTCCTGGATGAGGTCTACAACAAGACCGGCGGTCGGGTTGAAGACCTCAAGTCGTTCTCCGACGCGGAAATCCTCGAGCTCGCAGGCAACCTGACGAATGGCGTGCCGACGGCTACCCCGGTATTCGACGGCGCGACAGAAGAGGAGATCAAGGGTCTTCTCAAGCTCGCCGATCTCGATGTTTCGGGTCAGTCGACGCTGTACGACGGACGCACCGGTGAGAAATTCGATCGTGACGTCACGGTAGGCTACATGTACATGTTGAAGCTCAACCACCTGGTTGATGACAAGATGCATGCCCGCTCGACCGGTCCGTACTCCCTGGTCACGCAGCAACCGCTGGGTGGTAAGGCGCAGTTCGGTGGCCAGCGATTCGGTGAGATGGAGGTCTGGGCGCTCGAAGCCTACGGTGCCTCCTATACCTTGCAGGAAATGCTGACGGTCAAGTCGGATGACGTCCAGGGTCGTACCAAGATGTACAAGAATATCGTGGACGGTGAGCACTATATGGATGCTGGCATGCCGGAATCATTCAATGTACTGGTCAAGGAGATTCGGTCCTTGGGCATCAACATTGAGCTGGAGACAGACTAATGAAAGATCTTTTAAAGCTCTTCAAATACCAGAACCCTGTTGATGACTTCGACGCCATTCGTATTGGCCTGGCGTCGCCCGACATGGTTCGGTCGTGGTCGTTCGGTGAGGTCAAGAAGCCGGAGACGATCAACTACCGTACTTTCAAGCCAGAGCGTGATGGTCTGTTCTGCGCCAAGATCTTTGGCCCGGTCAAGGACTACGAGTGCCTGTGCGGCAAGTACAAGCGCCTCAAGCATCGCGGCGTAGTCTGCGAGAAGTGTGGTGTTGAAGTTACGCAGACGAAAGTGCGCCGTGAGCGTATGGCGCACATCGAACTGGCCAGTCCGGTTGCGCACATCTGGTTCCTGAAATCGCTGCCGTCGCGTATCGGCCTCATGCTCGACATGACGCTGCGCGAAATTGAGCGTGTCCTGTACTTCGAGGCTTTCGTCGTCGTCGAGCCGGGCATGACCGAACTCGAACGCGGTCAGCTCATGACGGACGACATGTACCTCGAGGCGCTCGAGCAATACGGCGACGAGTTCGACGCACGTATGGGTGCCGAAGCCGTTCGCGCCATGCTCATGACCATCGACCTGCAGCGCGAAGTGCTGAAGGTTCGTGAAGACATCGATGCCACGCGTTCGGAGACCAAGATCAAGCGTCTGTCCAAGCGCCTCAAGCTGCTGGAGTCGTTCATCGAATCCGGCAACAAGCCCGAGTGGATGGTCCTCACGGTTCTGCCGGTTCTGCCGCCGGATCTGCGTCCGCTGGTGCCGCTGGATGGCGGCCGATTCGCGACCTCGGACCTGAACGACCTGTATCGCCGCGTCATCAACCGCAATAATCGCCTGCGTCGCCTGCTCGAGCTCAATGCTCCGGACATCATCGTTCGCAACGAGAAGCGTATGTTGCAGGAATCGGTCGATGCGCTGCTCGATAATGGTCGCCGCGGCCGCGCGATCACGGGCACCAACAAGCGTCCATTGAAGTCGCTCGCCGACATGATCAAGGGCAAGCAGGGCCGCTTCCGCCAGAACCTCCTCGGCAAGCGCGTGGATTACTCGGGCCGTTCGGTTATCGTGGTTGGCCCGACGCTCAAGCTGCATCAGTGTGGCCTGCCGAAGAAGATGGCGCTGGAGCTGTTCAAGCCGTTCATCTTCTCGAAGCTGCAGCTGCGTGGCGAAGCCACGACGATCAAGGCTGCCAAGCGCCTGGTCGAGCGCGAGGGCCCGGAAGTCTGGGATATTCTCGAAGAGGTCATTCGCGAACACCCGGTCATGCTGAACCGCGCGCCGACGCTGCATCGTCTCGGTATCCAGGCCTTCGAGCCGGTGCTGATCGAAGGCAAGGCCATCCAGCTGCATCCGCTCGTGTGTACGGCCTTCAACGCTGACTTCGACGGTGACCAGATGGCTGTTCACGTGCCGCTTTCGATCGAAGCACAGCTCGAAGCGCGCGCACTCATGATGTCGTCGAACAACATCCTGTCGCCTGCCAACGGCGATCCGATCATCGTTCCGTCGCAGGACGTCGTACTGGGTCTGTACTACATGACCCGGACGCGTGTGAATGCGAAGGGCGAAGGCATGATCCTTGCGAGCCTCGATGAGGCTCGCCGCGCCTACGAAACCGGCGCTGCAGAGCTGCAGGCGCAGGTGAAGGTTCGTGTGACGGTACATGAGGCCAACGAAGACGGTGAGCTCAACGAAGTCACCAGGATTATCGACACGACAGTAGGTCGTGCATTGCTCTCGGGCATCCTGCCAAGGGGCATGGAATTCACGCACATCAATCGCCCGATGTCGAAGAAGGCGATTTCCAATGTCATCAACGCATGCTACCGCCAGCTTGGTCTGAAGGAGACTGTCGTCTTCGCTGACCGCCTGATGTACACGGGCTTCCGCTTCGCGACGATGGCCGGTATCTCGATTGGCGTGAACGACATGGTCGTCCCGGAGAACAAGGAAGAGATCCTTGCCGCGGCAGAAACCGAAGTTAAGGAAATCCAGGACCAGTACGGTTCGGGTCTCGTGACCGACGGTGAGCGCTATAACAAGGTTGTCGACATCTGGTCACGTACCAACGAGCAGGTCGCGAAGGCGATGATGGACAAGCTCGGTACCGAGACTGTCAAGGACGCCAAGGGCAAGGAAGTCGAGCAGGAATCGTTCAACTCGATCTACATGATGGCCGACTCCGGTGCTCGTGGTTCCGCCGCGCAGATCCGCCAGCTTGCCGGTATGCGTGGTCTCATGGCCAAGCCGGATGGATCGATCATCGAGACGCCGATCACGGCTAACTTCCGTGAGGGTCTCGATGTACTCCAGTACTTCATCTCGACTCACGGTGCTCGTAAAGGCCTTGCCGACACCGCACTCAAGACCGCGAACTCGGGTTACCTGACACGTCGTCTCGTAGACGTTGCCCAGGACCTCGTGGTGACAGAGGTGGATTGCGAAACCCGCCAGGGTGTCGCCATGGCCCCGATTGTTGAGGGCGGCGATATCGTCGAACCTTTGACCGAGCGTGTTTTGGGCCGTGTTCTGGCAGAGCCGGTATTGATTCCGGGTACCGACAAGGTTGCGTTCGATGCGGGCACAATGCTCGACGAAGCGACCGTGCAGCGCCTCGAGGACCTGTCGATCGACAACGTTATGGTGCGTTCACCGATTACCTGTGAAGTCCGCTACGGCGTTTGCTCGCAGTGTTACGGCCGTGACCTTGCTCGTGGACATCGCATCAACATCGGCGAAGCTGTTGGTGTTATCGCGGCGCAATCCATCGGCGAGCCCGGTACACAGCTGACGATGCGTACGTTCCATATCGGCGGCGCGGCGTCGCGGTCCGCGGCGATCAATAGCATTGAGATCAAGTCGAACGGCATTGCCAAGCTACTCAACATCAAGACCGTAGCGCATCACAAGGGTTACCTGGTCGCTGTTTCGCGATCTGGTGAAATCTCGATCGTCAACGAAATGGGTCGCGAGCGTGAGCGCTACAAGGTGCCCTACGGTGCGACGATTACCATCCAGGACGGTGCCGAGGTCAAGCAAGGCCAGATCGTTGCGACCTGGGATCCACATACCCACCCCGTTGTCACGGAGGTTGAGGGCAAGATCAAGTTCGAAGACTTTATCGACGGCATTACGGTTGCCGAACAGGTCGACGAATTTACCGGTCTGACGAGTATCGTAGTGCTCGATCCGAAGAGCCGCGGCGGTGCCGGCAAGGATTTGCGTCCGGTGGCCAAGCTGATCGACGAGGAAGGCAAGGAAATTTGCTTCGCCAACACCGATATTCCTGCTGTGTACGCACTGCCGGTAGGCGCGATCATTTCGCTGGCTGACGGCGCGAGTGTGTCTGTCGGTGACATCATCGCGCGTATCCCGCAAGCGTCTTCGAAGACCCGCGACATTACGGGTGGTCTGCCACGTGTGGCCGACCTGTTCGAGGCTCGCAAGCCGAAGGATCCTGCGATCATGGCTGAGCACACGGGTACGGTTAGCTTCGGTAAGGAAACCAAGGGCAAACGCCGCCTCGTCATCACCGAGGAAAATGGTGAGAGTCATGAGGAGCTGATACCGAAGTGGCGCCATCTCAACGTGTTTGAGGGTGAGCAGGTCGCACAGGGTGAAATCATCGCCGACGGCGAGCCGAACCCCCATGACATCCTGCGCCTGCGCGGTGTAGAGAACCTGGCCGACTACCTGGTTCGCGAGATCCAGGACGTTTACCGCCTGCAGGGCGTGAAGATCAATGACAAGCACATCGAGGTGATCATTCGCCAGATGCTGCGCAAGGTTATCGTTGCCAATCCGGGTGACAGTAACTTCCTGCGCGGTGAGCAGATCGACAAGGCGCGTTTCCTCGAGGAACAGGACCAGCTGGCGGTACAGGACAAGGAAGCGTTGACGGCGGAACCCGTACTATTGGGTATCACCAAGGCCTCGCTGGCGACCGAGTCGTTCATCTCGGCCGCTTCGTTCCAGGAAACGACTCGCGTTCTGACCGAGGCCGCGGTGCGGGGCCTGCGCGACGAGCTGCGGGGACTCAAGGAGAACGTCATCGTTGGCCGCCTGATTCCGGCTGGAACCGGGTTCGCGCATCACGCCGAGCGGCGGCGCACGCGTGAGCAGGATCTCGCGGATCAGCTCATGGAGCTCGAGCGCTCGCAGATTGCGGCTGCGGAGGCGGCGGAAGACGCTGCTGAGGCTGCGGCTGAGGCCGTTGCAGCGGCGGATGCCGAGGTACCGGAGGGTGGCGAAGCCGCAACAGACGCTTAACCGCATGGTGTCCCCCCTTTCTATTGACAGGGGGCAGGCGGCGTCAATACAATGCCCGCCCTTAACCCCGGGGCTCGTCCATGGACGAGCCCTGAATTTTCAGGTTCCCGCCGCAAGGCGGGCCTTGAACAAACCCGATCACTGGCGCTTGAGACGTCCAGCGGTCGGGTGCGCGCGTTTGAACGCGTGCGACACAAGTATTTGAAAAGACAGACACTAAACCAGACAAGAGAAGGTTGAAGGCCCATGGCCACAGTGAATCAGTTAGTACGTAAGCCTCGCGCTACGAAGCGTGTGAAAAGTGCGGTACCGGCGCTCGACGCCAGCCCGCAGAAGCGCGGTGTATGCACGCGTGTTTACACGACGACGCCCAAGAAGCCGAATTCGGCCATGCGTAAGGTGGCTCGTGTGCGCCTGACCAACGGCTTCGAAGTCACGAGCTACATTGGCGGCGAAGGCCACAACCTGCAGGAGCACAGTGTCGTGCTCATCCGCGGCGGTCGTGTCAAAGACCTGCCGGGTGTTCGTTACCACACCGTGCGCGGCACGCTCGATTGTGCAGGCGTAGCGGATCGCAGGCAGGGCCGTTCAAAGTACGGCACCAAGCGGCCGAAGTCGTAATACAACGATAAATATTGAGAACTAAGCAATGTCCAGAAGAACACAGGCACCGAAGCGCACGATCCTTCCCGATCCAAAGTACGGCAGCCAACTGCTTGCAAAGTTCATGAACATGATCATGAACGATGGCAAGAAGTCCGTGGCTGAGCGCATCATCTATGGTGCCCTTGACCGTATTTCCGAGCGTGAGACGAACACGGGCGAGAAGGCTCTCGAGTTGCTTGAGACGGCACTTGAGAACGTGAAGCCGGTTGTCGAGGTAAAATCGCGCCGCGTCGGCGGTGCCACCTACCAGGTTCCGGTTGAAGTTCGTCCTGCTCGCCGCCAGACGCTGGCTATGCGCTGGGTGATCGATGCTGCACGCAAGCGTAGCGAGAAGTCGATGGCGCACCGTCTTGCTCACGAGCTGCTCGATGCGGCTGAGAATCGTGGCACGGCAGTGAAAAAGAAGGAAGACACGCACCGTATGGCCGAGGCGAACAAGGCCTTCTCGCACTACCGCTGGTAGAGCGGCTAAGCCCCTTGATCACAACATTGTCGTGGCACGTACAACCCCCATCGAGCGTTACCGCAATATAGGCATCATGGCCCATATTGATGCGGGCAAGACAACCACGACAGAACGCATCCTCTTTTACACTGGCGTAAGCCACAAGATCGGCGAAGTTCACGACGGCGCTGCCGTCATGGACTGGATGGAACAGGAGCAGGAGCGCGGCATTACGATTACGTCAGCCGCAACAACCTGCTTCTGGAGCGGCATGGATGGCCAGTTCGACCAGCACCGGATCAATATCATTGATACACCGGGGCACGTGGACTTCACAATCGAAGTAGAGCGCAGTCTGCGCGTTCTGGACGGCGCCGTGACCGTGCTGTGCGCGGTAGGTGGCGTCGAACCCCAGACCGAGACGGTTTGGCGCCAGGGCAACAAGTACCATGTGCCGCGCATGATCTTCGTCAACAAGATGGATCGTGCCGGCGCGGACTACCTGCGAGTAGTTGCGCAGGTCAGGCAACGCCTGGGCGCGAACCCGGTTGTCGTGCAACTGCCGATTGGCGCGGAAGAGAAGTTTGCAGGTGTGATCGACCTGATCAGGATGCAGGCGATTTACTGGGATGAGAGCAACATGGGCACAACCTATGACGCTCGCGAGATTCCCGAGGAGCTGCGCGCGGAAGCGGCGGCGTGGCGTGAGAAAATGGTCGAGGCGGCCGCGGAAGGCGACGAGGAATTGCTGGACAAGTTTCTCGGCGACGGCGAGTTGACCGACAAGGAGATTCGCAAGGGGCTGAGGGCGCGCACGCTCGCTGGCGACATCGTGGTGACGATGTGCGGCTCGGCGTTCAAGAACAAGGGCGTGCAGGCGATGCTGGATGCCGTCGTCGACTTTATGCCATCGCCGGTCGACGTTCCGGCGATTACCGGACACATTGACGAGGACACGGAAGCGTCGCGTCCCGCCGACGACAAGGAGCCGTTCGCGGCCCTGGCGTTCAAGATTGCCACCGACCCGTTCGTGGGCAACCTGACATTCTTCCGCGTCTACTCAGGCGTATTGAATTCGGGCGACACGATATACAACCCTGTCAAGGGCAAGAAAGAGCGCATTGGCCGAATTTTGCAGATGCACTCGAATGATCGCAAAGAGATCAAGGAAGTCTTCGCAGGCGATATCGCGGCGGCAGTCGGCCTCAAGGACGTCACCACGGGTGACACGCTTTGTGATCTGAAACAACAGATTATGCTTGAGCGCATGGACTTTCCGGAGCCGGTTATTTCCGTTGCGGTTGAGCCGAAGACGAAGGCTGACCAGGACAAGATGGGTATGGCGCTGCAAAAGCTCGCCAAGGAAGATCCGTCGTTTCGCGTCCATACGGACGAGGAGTCCAACCAGACGATCATCTCGGGGATGGGCGAACTGCATCTCGATATCATCGTTGATCGCATGAAACGCGAGTTCAAGGTCGACGCCAACGTCGGTAAGCCGCAGGTTGCGTATCGTGAGACGATTCGCAACCTGGTGGAGCAGGAATACAAGTTCGTGCGTCAGTCAGGCGGGCGTGGGCAATACGGTCACGTGTACCTGCGCATAGAGCCGCTGGCAGCGGGTAGCGGTTACGAATTTGCCAACGAAGTCGTTGGTGGAGCCGTGCCGAAAGAATACATCCCGGCCGTGGACCGGGGTATACGGGACCAGATGGAAAACGGGGTTGTAGCCGGCTACCCGGTTGTCGACTGCAAGGTGACCCTGTATGACGGTTCGTACCACGATGTCGACTCGAGCGAAATGGCGTTCAAGATTGCAGGTAGTATGGGTTTCCGCGAAGGTGCGGCCAAAGCGGACCCGGTATTGCTCGAACCGATCATGAAGGTCGAGGTGGTTACACCTGAAGAGTACATGGGAGATGTGATGGGCGATTTGAATCGCCGTCGTGGTCTGCCACAAGGGATGGATGACACGCCCGCGGGCAAAGTCATTCGAGCCGAGGTACCGCTGGCCGAAATGTTCGGCTATGCCACGGACCTGCGCTCTATGAGCCAGGGGCGTGCCGTGTACACAATGGAGTTCCAGAAGTATTCAGAAGTGCCGCAGAGTGTTGCGGATTTGGTCATGAAAAAGGCAAGTTAATAAAACCGAGATAAGGCTATGTCTAAGGAAAAATTTGAGAGAACAAAACCCCACGTTAACGTTGGCACGATTGGTCACGTTGACCACGGTAAGACGACGCTGACGGCGGCACTGACGAAGGTGATGGCTGAGAAGCACGGTGGTGAAGTCAAGGGTTACGACCAGATCGACAACGCCCCGGAAGAGCGCGAGCGCGGCATCACGATTGCGACGGCCCACGTCGAGTACGAGAGTGACAAGCGTCACTACGCGCACGTTGACTGTCCGGGACACGCTGACTACGTGAAGAACATGATCACGGGTGCGGCGCAGATGGACGGCGCGATCCTGGTGGTGAGTGCGGCGGACGGTCCGATGCCCCAGACGCGTGAGCACATCCTGCTGGCGCGCCAGGTTGGTGTGCCGTACATCGTGGTGTACATGAACAAGGCCGACCAGGTTGACGACGAAGAGTTGCTGGAGCTGGTGGAGATGGAGATCCGTGATCTCTTGTCGACGTACGAGTTCCCGGGCGACGACACGCCGATCATCACGGGTTCGGCGCTGAAGGCGTTCGAAGGCGACATGTCGGACATTGGTGTGCCGTCGATTCACAAGCTGATCGAAGAGATGGACTCCTACATTCCGCAGCCGGAGCGCGCCATTGACGGTGACTTCCTGATGCCGGTTGAGGACGTGTTCTCTATCTCGGGTCGCGGCACGGTGGTCACGGGTCGTATCGAGCGCGGTGTGGTCACGGTGGGTGACGAGATCGAGATCGTTGGCATCAAGGACACGGCGAAGACGACCTGCACGGGCGTTGAGATGTTCCGCAAGCTGCTGGATCGTGGCGAGGCGGGTGACAACGTTGGCGTACTGCTGCGTGGCACGAAGCGTGAAGAAGTTGAGCGTGGCCAGGTACTGGCGAAGCCGGGATCGATCACGCCGCACACGAAGTTCGAGGCGGAAGTCTACATCCTGACGAAGGATGAGGGTGGCCGTCACACGCCGTTCTTCAAGGGCTATCGTCCGCAGTTCTACTTCCGCACGACGGACGTGACGGGTGCTGTTGAGTTGCCGGAAGGCACCGAGATGGTCATGCCGGGCGACAACGTGCAGATGGTGGTAGACCTGATTGCCCCGATCGCCATGGAAGATGGCCTGCGTTTCGCCATTCGCGAAGGCGGCCGTACCGTTGGCGCCGGTGTTGTAGCGAAGATTATCGAGTAAGAAGACCAGGGGTCAGGGCTCTTAACGCAAGGACTCTGACCGCATGGCCAATTGCCCAAATTCCAGGAATAAACATGCCAGCTAATCAAAATATACGTATTCGCCTGAAAGCCTTCGATCATCGCCTGATCGACAACTCGGCGCGTGAAATCGTCGACACGGCCAAACGCACCGGCGCCACCGTCAAGGGTCCGATTCCTCTGCCAATGAGGAAGGAGCGCTTCACGATCCTGGTCTCGCCGCACGTGAACAAGGATGCGCGCGATCAGTACGAGATCCGTACGCACAAGCGTCTGATGGATATCGTGGATCCGACCGACAAGACGGTTGATGCCCTGATGAAGCTGGAGCTTCCTGCGGGCGTCGACGTGCAAATCAAGCTAAATTAATCACTTACGGCGGTCGCGCGGGCTACCGCCGGGACGTTGCACGCCGGAATGGCTCGCTGTGCTGCGCTTTATTTCCGGCATGCAACATCCCGACGGCCGCGCGGTCACGTAAGTAGTTGATTTTGCTTGCTTAAGGAAGAACTAAAAAAAGCCGCTAATTTCGCCGCAATCCGCTTGTAATCAGGGGTTGAAGTCGTATAATTGCTGGCTCGCTGGATCAGGCCGGACCGGGAGTCGGCCAGAACCAGGATATGAACACCAGTCGCCAGGCAACCGAGGGCGACACTGCAAATCCCGGAACCGCCGGACCGTCTGATTGATCGGTTCGGAGCCCAGGGTCAGCCCCAGAGCTACGAGGACGGAGTCCTCAGCAATGGCTGGCCCTTTCGCGTGTCTGTAGGAAACAGCCAGTGCCAATCGAAGTGCTGGCGGTGACAACTGAATTTAGAGATTTGCGCTGACCAAAAGCAGTCAGCGAGAGGTTTAAAACATGACGATGGGTCTTGTTGGCCGCAAGTGCGGCATGACACGTGTCTTCACGGACGACGGAATTTCGATTCCGGTCACCGTGATCGAGGCACAACCAAACCGAATCACACAGGTGAAAACCGTGGAGACCGACGGCTACCGCGCGCTGCAAGTTGCAGCCGGCAGTCGCAAAGCGTCCCGGGTGAGTAAGCCTGCAGCCGGCCACTTTGCTGCAGCGAAGGTAGAAGCCGGCGACTTATTCACTGAGTTTCGCCTGGATGACACCGATACAGGTGACTTCGAGAAAGGTGGTGAGCTCAAGGTTGACCTCTTCGAGGAAGGCCAGAAGGTTGACGTAATCGGGACGTCCATTGGTAAGGGCTTCGCCGGTACGGTCAAGCGCCACAACTTCAGCATGCAGGATGCGACGCACGGCAACTCGCTTTCCCACCGTGCGCCTGGCTCGATCGGTCAGAACCAGACTCCCGGTCGCGTATTCAAGGGCAAGAAGATGTCCGGCCATATGGGCAACGTCCGCCGCACCGTGCAGAACCTCGAGGTTGTGCGCGTCGATGCCGAGCGGAATGTTCTCCTGATCAAGGGCGCTGTCCCGGGTCACGCAGGCGGCAAGGTTATTGTCCGTCCTGCGATCAAGGCCAAGCGATAGGGGGCGCCTGAAGATGAAACTGAAACTGCAGGACAAAGGTTCCGTTGATGTTGCCGATGCCGCATTCGGCGTGGAGTTCAACGAAGCTCTCGTGCACCAGGTGGTCACGGCATACCTCGCCGGCAGCCGCGCGGGTACCAAGGCCCAGAAAAATCGTGCCGCTGTTCGTGGTGGTGGAGCCAAGCCCTGGCGCCAGAAAGGCACCGGCCGCGCTCGCGCCGGTACCATTCGCAGCCCGATCTGGGTCGGCGGTGGCCGCACGTTTGCCGCGCAGCCGCGTGACCATGACCAGAAGGTCAACAAGAAGATGTACCGCGCTGCTCTGCGCTCGGTGTTGTCTGAGCTGGTTCGCCAGGATCGCCTGGTCATCGTCAACGAGCTTGAGCTCGAGGCACCGAAGACCAAGCTGCTGGCAACGAAACTGAAGGAACTCGATCTGGACAACGTGCTGATCCTGAACGAGGCCTTTGACGAGAAGGTGTTCCTGGCCGCGCGCAACCTGCCGAATGTGGGTATTTGCGATGTTGCCTCGATGGACCCGGTTGTTTTGATTCGCTTCGAGAAGGTGTTGGTGACGCTGCCGGCGCTGAAGCTGATTGAGGAGCGTCTGTCATGAGCTTAGCTTCCCACCAGGAAAGACTGATGACGGTTATCCGCGGCCCGCACCTTTCGGAAAAGGCGCATTTCGCAGCGGAAAAGAACCAGGTCGTGTTCAAGGTTCGCACCGATGCTACGAAGAAGGAGATCAAGCAGGCCGTTGAGCTGCTCTTCGAGGTCCAGGTGGACAACGTCCAGGTCGTTAACGTCAACGGCAAGAACAAGCGCTTCCAGCAGACGAAAGGTCGTCGCAACGATTGGAAGAAAGCCTACGTGAGGCTGGCCGAAGGAAGCTCTCTCGAAGAATTCTTCGGCGGCGAATAAGGGTTAGATAATCATGTCACTGCATAAAGCCAAACCGACATCCGCTGGGCGCCGTTTCGTCGTTGCGGTCAAGACGCCGGAACTTCATAAGGGCAAGCCGTATGCGCCGTTGCTCGACAAGAAGACATCGAATGGCGGTCGTAACAACAACGGCCGTATCACGATTCGTCACCAGGGCGGTGGTCACAAGCAGCGCTATCGCATTATTGACTTCAAGCGCGACAAGGACGGCATTTCGGGCGTCGTTGAGCGCCTCGAGTACGATCCGAATCGCAGCGCACACATCGCGCTGATCAAGTACGCCGATGGCGAGCGCCGTTACATCCTGGCGCCGAAGGGCCTGCGGGCAGGCAGCCCGATCATCAGCGGCGATGATGCACCGATCAAGCCGGGCAATGCCCTGCCGATCCGTGCGATTCCGGTTGGTACGACGGTTCACAACGTCGAGATGAAGCCAGGGAAGGGTGGTCAGCTGGTTCGCTCGGCCGGTGCGTCGGCTCAGCTCGCTGCTCGCGAAGGTGCTTACGCAACGCTGCGTTTGCGCTCTGGCGAAATGCGCAGAATTCACGTCGACTGCCGCGCAACGGTCGGCGAGGTTGGTCATGGCGAACACAACCTGCGCAAGCTCGGCAAAGCCGGTGCCAAGCGCTGGAGAGGTGTTCGTCCGACGGTTCGCGGTGTTGCCATGAACCCGGTCGATCACCCGCATGGTGGTGGTGAAGGCCGCACATCGGGTGGCCGTCATCCGGTCAGCCCGTGGGGCACGCCGACCAAGGGCGCGAAGACGCGCTCCAACAAGCGTACGGACAGCATGATTGTTCGCCGTCGCAACAAGAAGCGCTAATTAAGGATTTCGAAGATGCCGCGTAGTGTAAGAAAAGGCCCATTCGTCGATGAGCATCTGGCGAAGAAGGTAGCCGAAGCAGCTAAGAAGAACGATCGTCGCCCGATCAAGACCTGGTCGCGTCGCTCGATGGTACTGCCGGATATGGTCGGTCTGACCATTGCCGTTCATAACGGACGCCAGCACGTACCGGTTCTGATTTCGGAGAATATGGTCGGTCACAAACTCGGTGAGTTTTCGATGACCCGCACGTTCCGCGGTCACTCCGGTGATCGCAAGACGAAGTAAGGCGAAGGAGCAGGTTCATGCAAGTTGCAGCAACACTCAGATACGCACGTATCTCGCCGCAGAAATGCCGGCTGGTGGCCGATGTCATCCGCGGCAAGTCTGTCGACGAGGCACTGCGCACACTGACTTTTTCGCCGAAGAAAAGCGCTCGCATCGTAAAGAAGGTTCTGGAATCGGCTGTGGCTAACGCCGAGCACAATCACGGTGCAGATATCGACGAATTGAAAGTCGCGACTATTGAAGTAAACGAGGCGCCAACGTTCCGTCGTTACCGCGCTCGTGCAAAAGGCCGTGGCGCACGGATCATCAAGCGGAACAGCCACATAACAGTCCGCGTCGGAGACGAGTAAGTAATATGGGCCAAAAAGTACATCCAACAGGCATTCGCCTCGGCATCGTCAAAGACTGGGCGTCCAAGTGGTATGCCGACTCGAAGGTGTTTCCGAAGTACATCAGCGCAGATCACGACATACGTGTCTACATCAAGAAGAAGCTGAAGGATGCGTCGGTTAGCCGCATCACCATCGAGCGTCCTGCCAACAAGGTCAATATCACGATTCACACGGCACGTCCGGGCATCGTAATTGGCAAGAAGGGCGAGGACATCGAAAAGCTTCGGGCTGAGGTGTCGAAGATGATTGGCATGCCCATCCAGGACGTGCGCATCAATATCAACGAGGTGCGTAAGCCTGAACTGGATGCACAACTGGTTGCCGAAGGCATTGCACAGCAGCTCGAGCGTCGAGTCATGTTCCGTCGGGCAATGAAGCGCTCTGTTACGAACACGATGCGTGTCGGCGCCGAAGGCATCAAGGTCAAGGTTGGCGGCCGCCTGAACGGCGCGGAAATTGCGCGTTCGGAATGGTACCGCGAGGGTCGTGTTCCGCTGCATACGCTGCGGGCGGACATCGACTACGGCACGGCCGAGGCTCACACGACCTACGGTGTGATCGGCGTGAAAGTTTGGATTTTCAAGGGCGAAGTCTTTGACAAGCCCGAAGCGGTTCCGGCCGAGCCTGCAGAAGCGGCCGCCGGTGCCCGTTCGTAAGGAATAGATAGATGTTACAGCCCAAACGAACAAAGTTTCGCAAGCAGATGAAGGGTCGCAATCGCGGCCTGGCGCAGCGCGGAAGTGATGTTTCTTTCGGCCAGTACGGCCTGAAAGCTACCGGCCGTGGTCGTCTGACGGCTCGTCAGATCGAGGCAGCTCGCCGCGCCATGACGCGTCACATCAAGCGTGGCGGCAAGATCTGGATCCGCGTGTTTCCGGACAAGCCAATCACGACCAAGCCGCTTGAGGTGCGCCAGGGTAAGGGTAAGGGCAACGTTGAATACTGGGTTTGCCAGATTCAGCCGGGCCGCGTCCTGTATGAGATGGAAGGTGTTTCGGAAGAGATCGCACGCGAGGCATTTCGCCTGGCGGCTGCGAAGCTGCCGTTTGGCACCAAGTTTGTATCACGGCAGGTGATGTGATGAAGGTAGAAGATCTTAGGGCCAAGTCGATCGACGAGCTTAACGAGGAACTCGTTGCGCTGCGTCGTGAGCAGTTCAACCTGCGCATGCAGCATGCGACGGGTGAGCTGAATGGAAATCATGAGCACGGCCGTGTCAGGAAGGACATTGCGCGCGTCAAGACGGTTCTGGTTGAGCTTTCGCGTGCAGCGGGTGAAAACAAATGAGTGAAGAGAACAAGGTAAAGCGCACCCTGACCGGTCGTGTTGTCAGCGACAAGATGGACAAGACCGTCGCGGTCGCCATCGAGCGCCTGATCAAGCATCCGGTGTACGGGAAGTACATTCGCCGTACCACCAAGGTGCTTGCGCATGATGCATCGAACGAGTGCAAGACCGGTGATCGCGTTTCGATCTCGGAGAGCCGTCCGATTTCAAAGAACAAATCCTGGTCTGTCGTCAACGTAGTTGAACGCGCAGCAGACAAGTAACAATTTTTAGGATTCAGTCATGATTCAGATGCAGACAGTTCTGGACGCCGCCGACAACTCGGGTGCTCGTCGTGTTCAGTGCATCAAGGTACTCGGCGGTTCGAAGCGCCGTTACGCCGGCGTGGGCGACATCATCAAGGTCAGCGTCAAGGACGCGATCCCGCGCGGCAAGGTCAAGAAGGGCGAGGTTTACAACGCCGTTGTGGTCCGCACGCGCAAGGGTGTACGTCGCAAAGATGGTTCGCTAATCCGTTTCGATGGCAATGCTGCCGTTCTGCTGAACGCACGCCTCGAGCCGATTGGCACACGTATTTTCGGCCCGGTGACCCGTGAACTGCGTACGAGCAAGTTCATGAAGATCATTTCGCTGGCTCCCGAAGTTCTGTAAGCACTTCGGCATTGATTGGAAATAGAAATGGCCAACAAGATCAGAAAAGGTGACGAAGTGATCGTCACGACTGGTAAGGACAAAGGACGTCGCGGCACGGTTGTTGAAGTGTTTGCCGACGGTCGCATCGAAGTCGAGGGCGTGAATCTCGCCAAGAAGCACATCAAGCCGAACCCGAATATCGGCGAGATGGGCGGTATCAAGGACAAAGCGATGCCGCTCGACGTTTCGAACGTACTCGTATTCAACCCGAAGACGAAAAAGGGTGAGCGAGTCGGTTTCCGCGTCGAAAAAGACGGCCGCAAAGTGCGCGTCTTCAAGAGCGGCGACGTAGTAGACATTTAAGAGAACAGATATGTCACGTTTACAGGAAAAATATCAGAACGAGCTCGCTGGAGAGATCCAGAAGAAGCTTGGCCTGAAGAATCCGATGGAAGTACCGAAGATCACCAAGATCACTCTCAACATGGGTGTTGGTGACGCGGTTGCTGACAAGAAGATCTTGGAAAAGGCGCTTGGCGATATGGAAAAGATCGCCGGCCAGAAGCCGGTGATGACGATTGCCCGCAAGTCGGTTGCAGCGTTCAAAATCCGTGACGGCATGCCGATCGGTTGCATGGTGACGCTGCGTCGCGAGCGCATGTACGAGTTCCTCGATCGCCTCGTAACCATTGCCATCCCGCGTATTCGCGACTTCCGGGGTCTGAACCCGAAGTCGTTTGACCGCCAGGGCAACTACAGCATGGGCGTGCAGGAACAGATTATTTTCCCGGAAATCAACTACGACGAAATTGACGCGCTGCGTGGCATGGACATTGTCATTACCACGACAGCTCGCACTGCAGTGGAAGGGAGGGCGCTTCTGGAAGCGTTCAACTTCCCCTTCAAGAAATAGGAAGAACCGTATGGCTAAGAAGTCGATGATTGCGCGTGAACTGAAGCGGACCAAGCTGGTTGCGAGGCATGCCGAGAAGCGTAAAGCGCTGAAGGCGATTATTCGCAATATTCACAGTTCCGACGAAGAGCGCGCTGTCGCACAGGCGAAGCTGAACAAGTTGCCACGTGACGGCAGTCCGTCTCGCCAGCGGAATCGCTGTTCGATCACGGGACGTCCGCACGGTGTATACCGCAAGTTCGGCCTCGGTCGTAACAAACTTCGTGAAGCCGCCATGAATGGCGAAATCCCGGGCCTGACGAAAGCCAGCTGGTAGGCGGAGACTAGATATGAGTATGACCGACCCGATCGCAGACATGCTGACACGCATTCGTAACGGACAGAAAGCACGCAAGGTTGCCGTGTCGATGCCGGCATCGAAAGCGAAGGAAGCAATCGCGAAAGTATTGCAGGACGAAGGCTACATCACCGGTTTTGCGACCGACGGTGAAGGCGCTACTAAGGAGCTCACAGTGGAGCTCAAGTATTTCGAGGGCGCACCTGTCATCGAAAAGATTCAGCGCGCCAGCAGTCCTGGCCTGCGCATATACCGCGGCAAAGACGATCTGCCGAAAGTGCTGGGTGGCCTCGGTGTGGCAATCGTCTCGACGTCTGCCGGCGTAATGAGCGATCGCAAGGCTCGTGAGAAAGGTGTTGGAGGTGAGGTTATTTGCATCGTTTCCTAAACGAGCAAAGCTTCATTAAAAGAGACTTAAACTATGTCAAGAGTTGCAAAAGAACCGATTGAGCTGCCGAAAGGCGTTGAGTTCAAGCAAGACGGCAACCTCGTTACGCTCAAGGGCAGTAACGGCGAGCTGTCTATCGAGCTCAATACCGAAGTGGAACTCAAGAACGAAGACAACGTGCTGACGTTGGCACCGCGCTCAGGCTCGCGTTTCGCGACCGCGATCGCCGGTACGATGCGTGCGATTCTCGCCAATATGGCGAAAGGCGTGTCGGAGGGCTTTGAGAAGAAGCTCGAGCTCAAGGGCGTTGGTTATCGTGCGCAGGCGCAGGGTAAGAGCCTGAACCTGTCGCTCGGTTTCTCTCATCCCGTCGTCTACGAGGCGCCCGAGGGTGTCAGCATCGAGACGCCGAGCCAGACCGAGATTCTGGTCAAAGGCGCCGACAAGCAGAAAGTTGGCCAGGCCGCTGCGGAGATCCGTGGCTTCCGTCCGCCGGAGCCTTACAAAGGCAAGGGCGTTCGCTATTCCGATGAGCGCGTACAGCTCAAGGAAGCGAAGAAGAAATAATCAGGTAAAGCACCCATGAAACTGGACAAGAAACAAAATCGTTTGCGTCGTGCCCGTCGTGGTCGCGCGAAGATTCGCGAACTCGAAGCAACCCGGCTGAGCGTTCACCGTACGCCGCGGCATATCTATGCGCAGGTTATCGGTGAGGGCGGCGCCAAGGTTCTGGCGTCTGCATCGACGCTGGAAGCCGAAGTTCGCAAGGCAATCAAGAACGGCGGAAACGTCGAAGCCGCCGCCATTGTTGGCGCGCGCATTGCTGAGAAGGCAAAAGCTGCTGGCATCGATACGGTCGCATTTGATCGTTCCGGTTTCCGTTACCACGGTCGCGTAAAAGCACTGGCCGATGCTGCCCGTGAAGCGGGACTGAAGTTCTAAAGGACCGACTAATGGCAAGAAACGAACAGAATCAAGCTGGCGACGACCTCATTGAAAAGCTGGTCACCGTCAACCGTGTAGCCAAGGTTGTCAAAGGTGGACGCCAGTTCGGCTTTACCGCTCTGACAGTCGTCGGAGATGGTCAGGGCCAGGTCGGTTTCGGTTATGGCAAGGCACGTGAAGTACCGATCGCGATCCAGAAGGCGATGCAGGCAGCACGCCGTGACATGATCACCGTTAACCTGAACAACGATACCCTGCAATACGCCAAGAAGGGCCGTCACGGCGCGACGATGGTTTACATGCAGCCGGCCTCTGAAGGTACCGGCGTAATCGCGGGCGGCGCAATGCGCGCAGTCTTCGAGGCGGCCGGCGTACGTAACGTACTGGCGAAGAGCTACGGTTCACGCAACCCGATCAATGTCGTTCGCGCAACGATCAAGGGCCTCAAGGAGATTCACTCTCCGCGGGCGATCGCTGCGAAGCGCGGCAAGAAAGTTAAGGAGATCCTGGCTTAGGGCCCGGGTCGTCAATATAGAGTTTTAGAGACAAGATCATGGCGAAGCCAAAAGAATTGAAGGTCACGCTGGTCAAGAGCAAGCACGGGCGGCTGAAAAGCCACAAGGCCTGTGTTGCCGGGCTGGGTCTCCGCAAAATGCACCAGACGGTTACGGTTAACGATACGCCGGAAAATCGCGGCATGATCAATCGTATTTCGTACCTGCTCTCGGTAGAGGAAGCCTGACATGCGTCTTAATGAGATTGCACCTGGTAAGGGTGCGAAGAAAGAAGGCAAGCGCCTGGGCCGCGGTCATTCCGCCGGCCAGGGTAAAACGAGTGGTCGTGGCCAGAAGGGCCAGAAGTCCCGTTCAGGTGGATTCCACAAGGTCGGGTTCGAAGGCGGCCAGATGCCATTGCAGCGTCGTCTGCCGAAAGTCGGTTTCCGTTCGCGGATGGCCAAGTACTCGGCCGAGTTGCGTCTGCACGAGCTCGAGCTCCCGGCGGCGGATGTCATCGATTTGGACGTCCTCAAGAAGGCGAACCTCGTTCCGGCATTTACGACCAAGGTTAAGGTCATCAAATCTGGCGAAATCAAGAAAGCGGTCAAGCTGAAAGGTCTGCAGGTCACCAAGGGTGCCCGCGAAGAGATCGAGAAAGCCGGCGGCAGCATCGAAGACTAAGAAGCTAAAACTGAATCATGGCAAAGAAGCCCCAACAAAGTCCGGCAGAACTGGCGAAGCAGGCGAGTAAACTTGGCGAACTCAAAGTTCGTCTGTTGTTCCTCGTTGGCGCGCTGATTGTCTATCGCGTTGGCACCTACATTCCGGTGCCCGGCGTGAACCCGGCTGCGTTGGCGGCCTGGTTCGAGTCGCAGTCAGGCGGCATGCTGGGAATGTTCAACATGTTCTCGGGCGGCGCGCTGTCGCGCTTCGGTATCTTTGCCCTCGGCATCATCCCTTACATTTCGTCATCGATCATCATGCAGATGGCGAGTCACATCGTGCCGCAACTCCAGCAGTTGCGAAAGGAAGGCGAGCAGGGCCGCCGCCAGATCGTGAAATACACACGCTACGGTACGGTCGCGCTGGCGAGCTTCCAGTCGATCGCCGCGGCGAGCTTCCTGCAGAACCAGGGTACGCTGGTCAATAACCCGGGTCCCGCGTTCCTGATCACGGCATGCATCACGCTGGTTACCGGTACCGTATTCCTGATGTGGCTGGGCGAGCAGATCACCGAGCGTGGCATCGGTAACGGCATTTCGATGATCATTCTCGCGAGTATCGTTGCAGGATTGCCGGCGGCAATTGCCGGTACGGCCGAACTCGTTCGCAATGGTGAAATGGCCGCGATCACGGCGATCCTGATGCTGCTGGGTGGTATAGCAGCGATCATCTTCGTGACGTTCATGGAGCGGGCGCAGCGTCGTATTACAGTCAATTATGCAAGGCGACAGCAGGGCCGCAAGATGTTCCAGGCCCAGAGCACGCATCTGCCGTTCAAGATCAACATGTCTGGCGTGATCCCGCCGATCTTCGCGTCGAGCATCCTGATGTTCCCTGCGACGATTGCGCAGTTCTTCGGCCAGGCTGCGGACCCCAATGCGGCACAGCGCGCGTTGCAGACCATCGGTGCGAACCTCGGGCCGGGCCAGCCTGTTTACGTATTGTTGTACGCAGCAATGATTATCTTCTTCTGCTTCTTCTATACGGCGCTGATGTACAACTCGAAGGACACGGCGGACAACCTGAAGAAAGCGGGTGCATTCCTGCCGGGTATTCGGCCGGGCGCCCATACCGCGGAGTACATTGACCGGGTCCTGACCCGACTGACGTTCTGGGGCTCGATTTACATTGCCGGTGTCTGCCTGCTTCCCGAGTTCGTCCGCATGTTCTACCCGAACATGCCGTTCAGCTTCGGCGGCACGAGCCTGCTGATCCTGGTCGTCGTCACGATGGATTTCATGTCACAAATGCAGGCGCATGCCATGAGTCACCAGTACGAAGGCATGATGCAGAAGGCCAACTTGAGAAACTATGGAAAGAGTGGGCAGCCCAGATAAACAGGCAAGGCACACCTTAAAGGATTGCACTAAAGATCAATTCGCACCGACCGCCAGCGCATGTTTTGACGCAGGTAGGCGAATTGGGGAGAGAGAAAGCTCATGAAAGTTAGAGCATCAGTAAAAAAGATCTGCAGAAACTGCAAAATCATTCGCCGCAATCGTGTCGTGCGGGTGATCTGCACTGACGCACGACATAAGCAGCGCCAGGGTTAGGCCCCGCGTATTTACGAGGATTTGTTAAGTGGCACGTATAGCAGGCATAAACATACCGTTGACGAAGCACGTCGTGATTGCACTGACGTCGATCTACGGAATTGGAAGAACGCGCGCGCAGAAGATCTGCGAGGCCGCCGGTGTTGCAGGTAATACGCCGGTCAAGGATCTCGCAGAGCCGGAAGTAGCAAAGCTCAGAACCGCTGTTGCTGCTTTCACCGTAGAAGGCGATCTGCGTCGCGAGACGTCGATGAACATCAAGCGCCTGATGGACCTCGGCTCTTACCGCGGCATCCGTCATCGCCGCGGACTGCCGCTGCGTGGCCAGCGCACACGTACAAACGCCCGGACCCGCAAGGGACCGAAGCGCCCCATTAAGAGGTAAGTCTTAAATGGCTGAAGCGAAGAAAAAGAAGGTCAAAAAGCATGTAGTTGACGCAATTGCGCACATTCATGCTTCCTTCAATAACACGATCATCACGATCACTGACCGCCAGGGTAACGCTCTTTCATGGGCGACGGCCGGCGGCTGCGGTTTTCGTGGATCTCGTAAATCTACCCCGTTCGCAGCACAGGTTGCGTCGGACAAAGCGGGCCGTGTGGCTCTCGAGTTCGGTGTAAAGAATGTCGATGTGCGCGTTCGTGGGCCAGGCCCCGGTCGCGAGTCTGCAGTGCGCGCACTGAACGCCCTGGGATTCAAGATTCAAAGTATTGAGGACGTGACGCCTATTCCGCACAACGGATGTCGTCCGCCCAAGAAACGCCGCGTGTAGAGGCTGAACAATGGCAAGATATTTAGGACCAAAGTGTAAACTGTCCCGCCGCGAAGGCACGGATCTGTTTCTTAAGAGCGGCGTACGTCCGCTCGAGTCGAAGTGCAAGCTCGAGGTACCTCCGGGTGGCCCGACGCAACGTCGTCCGCGTATGTCGGATTACGGCTTGCAGCTTCGTGAGAAACAGAAGCTCCGTCGCATGTACGGCGTGCTCGAGCGTCAGTTCCGCAATTACTACAAGCGTGCTGCCCAGCTCAAGGGTTCGACGGGTGAAAACCTGCTGCGCCTACTTGAGGGTCGTCTCGACAACACGGTTTATCGTATGGGTTTTGCTTCGACACGTGCCGAAGCGCGCCAGCTTGTGAGCCACAAGAGCATCGAGGTTAACGGTAAGGTCGTTAACATTCCGTCTGCTCAGCTCAAAGCCGGAGATGCCGTTGCCATTCGCGAGAAGGCGAAGAAGCAGTTGCGTATCCAGAGTGCGATGGAAATTGCGAGCCAGGTCGGCCTGCCCGAGTGGGTAGATGTCGACGCCAAGAAGATGGCAGGTGTATTGAAATCGTTGCCTGATCGTGAAGACGTTCTTCCCGATATCAACGAAAACCTCGTCGTCGAGCTGTACTCGAAGTAATTGGAGGGAGTTATCCCATGCAGGAATCAGTACACGAATTTCTGAAACCGCGCGTTGTAAAAGTAACGCCGGTCAACGATCTGCAAGCAAGAATCGTTATCGAGCCGCTTGAGCGCGGTTTTGGCCACACGCTCGGCAATGCGCTGCGCCGCATTTTGCTGTCGTCTATGCCAGGCGCTGCGATTACGGAAGCCGAGATCGAAGGCGTACTCCACGAGTACACGAGCATCGAAGGCGTACAGGAAGATGTCGTCGACATTCTTCTGAACCTCAAGCAGGTTGCCGTTACGATGAATACGCGTGATACGGCTGAGTTGCGTGTTTCGAAGAAGGGCCCGGGCCCGGTTACGGCTGGTGACATCCAGCTGGACCACGATGTTGAGATCATGAACCCTGAGCTGCTGATCGCCAACCTGACCAAGGCTGGTGAGCTGAACATGATTCTCAGGGTCGAACGTGGTCGCGGTTACCGTCCGGCTACTCAGCGCCCTTCGTTCGAGGAGCAGGCAGGCCCTATCGGTCGGTTGCAGCTCGATGCGTCGTTCAGCCCGATTGTTCGCGTCACGTACAACGTCGAAGCCGCTCGCGTCGAGCAGCGCACCGACCTGGACAAGCTGCTGATCGATATCGAAACGAACGGTACGATCGATCCGGAAGAAGCGATTCGTCGCGCCGGCAGCATCCTTAAGGACCAGTTGTCGGTCTTTGTTGACCTCCAGGGTCAGGAAGAGGGCGAGGGCGCACAGGCTGAGAGCCAGGTGGATCCGATCCTCCTGCGGCCGGTCGACGAACTTGAACTCACCGTGCGTTCGGCAAACTGTCTCAAGGCAGAGAACATAATGTACATCGGTGATCTCGTACAGCGCACCGAAGTAGAACTTCTGCGTACGCCGAATCTCGGCAAGAAGTCCCTGACCGAGATCAAGGAAGTTCTGGAAGGCCACGGACTGGGGTTGGGCATGCATCTCGACAACTGGCCACCGGCGAGCCTTCGTCCTGAGCGCGAGCTCATGATGTAAATGACATGGGGTCAGAGCCCTTTTGTTAAGGGCTCTGACCCCGCTTGAACAAAGGTATAGGAAAATGCGTCATAGAAAATCCGGTCGTCGACTGGGTCGTAACAGCTCTCACCGTAAGGCCATGTTTCGCAACATGGCTGCCTCGATGCTGAAGCACGAAACGATCCGCACGACGCTGCCAAAAGCCAAAGAACTGCGCCGCGTCGTCGAGCCGCTGATTACACTCGCGAAAGAAGACAGCGTTGCGAATCGTCGCCTCGCGTTCGATCGCCTGCGCGACAAGGAAGTGGTCGGCAAGCTGTTCTCGGAAATCGGTCCGCGATTCAAGGAGCGCCCGGGTGGATACCTGCGCATCCTGAAGACGGGTCCGCGTCCGGGTGACGCCGCTCCCATGGCGATCGTCATGCTCACGGAGCAGGCCGCCGAGGTCGTCGCCCAGGACTAAGGGGTTACTGCCGAAATATCCGTAAAAGCCGGGCTTAGCCCGGCTTTTTTATGCGCTACTATCGGTGCATGGACACCGGCAAACGCAAGACCGTATCCCTGGTTCTCGGAAGTGGCGGCGCTCGCGGGCTCGCGCACATCGGCGTCATCCATGTACTCGAGGAAAAAGGCTACGAGGTAACCTCTATCGCCGGTTGCTCGTCGGGAGCGCTGGTCGGCGGCATTTACGCGGCGGGCAAACTGGCGGAGTACGAGTCCTGGGTGCGCGGGATCAAGAAGCTCGACATGTTCAACATGGTCGATATCGCCTGGCAGGCCGGCGGCCTCGTAAAGGGCGACCGCATCATCGCGAAGATGATCAAGCTCGTGGGTGATCGCTTGATCGAAGATCTGCCCATCCGGTTCACGGCAGTCGCTACCGAACTCCAAAGCGGGCGAGAGGTCTGGCTCAATGAAGGACCCCTGTTCCAGGCGATTCGCTCGTCATGCTCGCTCCCGATCTTCTTTACCCCGGTGAAATACAAGGGAACGATGCTGGTGGATGGCGGTGTAGTGAACCCGGTACCGATTGCACCGGTATTCAACGACCATACGGATCTGACACTCGCTGTTAACCTGGGCGGCAAACCCGCTTATTCCGGATCGCCAGAGTCCCGGACGTCCATTGGCGCTGCGGAGGTTGCGTACCTGGTCTTCGATGCGATGCAGAGCACAATTGCCCGGCAGAAGCTCGCGGCATACCCGCCAGACCTCGTCATCAGCATTCCCCGAGATGCTGCACGCACCTTCGAGATCCATCGTGCCGATGAGATGATTGAGCTTGGCCGGAAGGCGGCCGAGGCTGCATTGCCGTAGGCATGGACCCGAGGTTGCCGCCGCCGGTATGGACACAGAAACCTCACTACAATCAGGAAGTTAACCTAATCCCGTAATTGTGAGCCGTCTCACAGAGAAATCGGGCCGGCAGGCCTAAAGTAACTGATGTCCTGCAAAAGGAACTGTAGCCATTAGCCACGACAACAAAGCTTTCGATGACTGCGTAATCCTGTCGAAAGAAGCATTCGACCCGGACGCGGTGTTCCTCGACGATATCGTCGATGACGGTGTATTGCCTTACTTGAGCCTCGAGGTCGATGGCCTGACGACGGCCAGGGAAGGCAAGATGGGCCGGCTCGAACTGCGCCCTGAAGACGTCGCTGCAAATGACGCCATCAAGCCGGATACCACCATGCCGGTCGCTACTCTCGGCCCCGACGAGCTCGAGGTGTATGGCTGGGAGTCTTCCCTCTGGAAGAAGATCAAGGGCTACCTGGGCTTTTAGGCACCGAGTAGACGTCACCGTTGTTCATCCGGACGACTTCGGCGCGTTGATTCTCGTACATCAGTAAACCTTTGAACTTCCTGGGTTTGCCTTTCAGGCTCAAACCGACGAAGGTGACCCTGGTGCCCGCGCGATTCGAATTCGGCATCAACAGACCGTGGTCCGCCCGGATCATCTCCACCAGGTCAGCAATACCCAGACGCAGCGCCTCTGTCAGCGTGTCGTCGGGCCAGCAATTGGTGAAGACCATTGCGGGCGGCATGATGACCGGGTCAGCGATGGCCTTCAGCGCAAGTTCGCGGTCTTTCGTGTACGCCGTCCTGTTGTGTGGGTACTCGGTCAACTTGTCCTGGTAAATCCGTTCTATGTTCGCCGCAACTCGCTCGCGCTGTCCTGCTTCCCATCGCCGGCACACATCGTTGACGGGTGGGGACAGATATTCGAAGTGCCTTGTGTTCTCAACGAATCTCTTTTTCTTCTTCCGAGGCGCGTGGTAGGTCTTCATGCTCGCAACGGTCCTTACCTGGAGCAGGTCCGGAGACATGAAATAGACGAAATGAAGAAAGATAACCGCGTCCGCTCCAGTCTCTCCGAGTACTCGCTTGGCATGTTTCTCGACGTACCATCCACCGCCATCCAGCGGGCTTCGAAAGTCTATGTCGAAGATCGGGCTTATCGGCCAGTCCATTTCAATATTCAGGCTATTGAGTGCTCGCCTCGTTTCGCCAAAATAGTCGAAACGAGCGGCAAGCTCGTCGACGGCAGCGTTCGCCGAGATCCCCTGCTTGCGATAGTTGGCCATGTCAATGCCCATGCCAAGCACAGCCGGAATCGCCCAGAGCGGATCGGTTCGCCATGGGCCGGTAAAGCCCGCGACACGTGCGCCAACCAGCGCCCCGGGGAGATCGGGTCCGTACAAGGTGGTCTGTAGCGGATGGATGACCAGCACATACTGAGGCGGTCGCGCGTCGTGGTCGATGTCCGTCTCTATGATCGGCTGGGCATGGGCTGTCCGGATCAGCACAAGTACAGAAGCAAGCAGTAGAGTTCGCATCAATTCGTCCACGAAGCAGCGTAAGCGAGAACATAGTAGCGGAACGCGGACAACGCTGCCTGCAGGGGCTACAATCCCCGCATGATCTTCAAAGACAAGACGGTCGTCATCACCGGCGGCTCGGAAGGTATCGGTGCGGCCACAGCTCGACTGTTCGCCGACGCGGGCGCGAACCTGATGCTCGTTGCACGCAGCAAAAAGAGTCTCGAGTCCATCGCAGCAGAACTGCGGGACAGGACGCGGGTCGAGATTTTTCCGATGGACGTCACTGACCGTGATGCCTGCGTCGATCTCTTCAAGAAGGCCGATTTCGAGTTCGGGCGTGTGGACATTCTCGTCAACAATGCCGGCTTTCACGCGCGTGGCGATGTCCGGGACGTACCGGCCGACGATCTGGGCCGGATCGTCGACGTCAATCTCAAGGCGCCCATCGTCCTGACCAGGCTGGCGCTGCCGTACATGGAAGAAGCCGGTGGTGGGGCGATCATCAATGTCGCCTCGCTACACGGTCGGCTGGCCAGCGCCGGCGCGACCACCTACTCGTGCAGCAAATTCGGACTACGCATATTCTCGCTGGCACTGCGGCAAGAGCTGGAAGGTTCCGGTATCAAGGTCGCGGTGGTCTCACCCGGCCCCGTCGACACGGGATTCATCATGGAGCATATCGAGGAGGTCGACGATATCGTCTTCTCGCAGCCCATGAGTTCAGCCGAAGAGGTCGCGCAGGTCATTCTCGACCTCTGCGGCAACAATGTCGCAGAGCAGTCCATGCCGACGTCCAGCGGTATCCTCACGACCGCGGCCTACCTGATGCCCTGGCTGCGCAAATGGCTAAAGCCAATGCTCCTGAAGAAGGGCGCCCGCGTCAAAGCGCGGCTGCTGGCAGAGCGCGCAAAGAACAACACCGGCCAATAGGAAGACGGCCGACCCGCTGAGAGGGCAGGCCGTGCTACGCACCGTTATGACGCGCGGGCGAACGCGTCGCGAGTCAGGTTTTCCCGGCCGTCAGCCAGGACACGGATGTCGTCTTCGATGCGGATGCCGCCAAAGGGGCGTAGCCACTCCACCGTGTCCCAGTTGACGTGACCCTGGGCGGGTGTACCGCGCAGGTTCTGCAGCAGCATGTCGATGACATACAGGCCGGGCTCGATCGTCAGGACCATGTCTTCTTCAAGCACGCGTGTCAGGCGCAGGAAAGGGTGACCGCTGGGCGGGTCAATAACGTTCCCCGACTCGTTTTCCTGGTGGCCACCGACATCGTGAACCTGGATGCCGAGAAGGTGGCCGAGGCCGTGAGGAAAAAAGGCCGAGGTAACGCCGGTTTCCAGCAGGGTCTCCGGGTCTCCCGTAGCCAGTTCCGCGTCCACCAGGACCTCGGCGATCATCTTGTGCGTTTCGACATGCAAGTCACGGTAGTCGACCCCCGCCTGAACCTTGTCGACGATGGCGAGTTCCATCGCATCCATGCGATCGATGAGAGCCTGGAACCGCTGGTCGCCGTTGGCATAGGTTCGCGTAATGTCGGATGCGTAACCGTGAACCTGGGCCCCGGCATCGATCAGGAACGAGCGAATCGACGCGGGTGGCTCCCGGTCGAGATCGGTGTAATGCAGGACGGCGCCATGCTTGTTCAGTGCAACGATGTTGCTGTAGGGCAATTCGGTATCCGTGTGACTGACCGCCTTGCAGTATGCCCTGTGGATATCGAATTCCGATTGGCCATCGCGGAACGCGGCTTCAGCGGCAATATGCCCCAGCGCGCCGCGCTCTGCCGCCAGGCGCATGACGGCGAGTTCGTAGGCCGTCTTTCTGCCGCGCGCGTAGTGCAGGATATTGACGGCTGTATTCGGGTTAATGCGTTCGATACCGAATGCCAGGCTCTCATCGTGGAATTCGCCGATGGCGATGCACTTCTCCCGGTCTGCCGGCAGGTGTGCGGCGATCTCTTCGATCGAATGGACGATGCGAATGTCGAAGTGGCGGGTCCAATAGCCATCCGGCGCACCGGGGACCACGTGCCAGTAGTCGTGAGGCTGGAAGTAAACCAGGACCGGCGTTTCCCCAGGGGTATAGACGATGTAGGAAAACGGCAGCGCGGTTAGTGGGGCCCAGCTCACGAAGTGCGGGTTCGCCTTGAACGGGTGGTGATAGTCGTCCAGGAATGCGAGCCTGGGGTTGCCGGAGTAGATCACCGCATGACTTGCGCCAGCCTGCTCGAGGGCGTGGTTGTGGCGCTCCGCAAGGGTTTCCAGGTGACCGCCGTACAAGGCACCAAGGTCGGGGTTTTTGTCGCTGTATTGGGTATTCATGGCGAGGATCATACCCTGTTGCCGCGCTACTCGGCGAGTGCCATTATTGGCAGCCCATTTCGGGGTGTGGAGCAGAGGATGAAACGATTCGCATGCCTGGGTCTCGCCGCTTGTTTTGCTTTCGGGAGCACCGCCATGGCGGCTGATCCCGGCTACGATCGCGTGGCCGGTCGCGCCCACGCGTCGCGCTCGGAAGTCATCGCAACGCATGGCATGGCAGCGACGAGCCAGCCACTCGCCACGCAGGTTGCCCTGGACATCTTGAAGGCAGGCGGCACGGCCGTTGATGCCGCGATCGCGGCGAACGCCATGCTCGGCCTGACGGAGCCCACGGGCAGCGGCATCGGCGGAGATCTGTTCGCCATCGTCTGGGATGCGGATAAGAAGGAATTGACGGGCCTGAACGCGTCGGGGCGTTCCCCGAAGGCGATGACGCTCGACTATTTCCAAAGCCGCGGAATAGACACGATCCCTAAATTCGGACCGTTGCCGGTCAGCGTGCCGGGCGCTGTCGACGGCTGGTTCGAGTTGCACGCTCGCTACGGACACCTGCCGATGCAGGAGATCCTGGCGCCCGCGATTCGTTACGCGCGCGAGGGTTTCCCCGTCACCGAGGTCATCGCGCATTACTTCGTAAGCAATCGCGATCGTATCGGCCATTACCCCGGGTTTGCAGAGACGTTCATGCCGAACGGCGATGTACCGAAAAAAGGCGAGATGTTCCGTAATCCGCGCCTTGCGACCACTTACGAGGCGATCGCGACCAAAGGCAGGGACGAGTTCTACAAGGGCGCCATCGCGAAGAAAATAGACGCCTACATGGCGGAGCAGGGCGGGCTGTTGAGCTACGACGACCTCGCGTCCCACACGTCCGAATGGGTGACGCCTGTATCAACCAACTACCGTGGCTGGGACGTGTTCGAACTCCCACCGAACGGACAGGGCATCGCGGCGCTGCAAATCCTGAATATCCTCGAGGGCTACGATATAGCGGGCATGGGTTTCGGTAGTGCCGAATACCTGCATACGTTGATCGAAGCCAAGAAGCTCGCTTTTGAGGATCGTGCGAAGTACTACGCCGACATGGATTTCGCCGACGTTCCTGTCGACTGGCTGATCTCCAAGGACTATGCCGACGCGCGCCGCAAGCTGCTGTCGCCTGAACGTGCCTCGATGTCCCTGCCTGCCGGCGACCGTAAGCTCGAGGAAGGCGACACGGTATACCTCACCGTGGCCGATGCAGACGGCAACATGGTGTCGCTTATCCAGAGCAACTATCGTGGTATGGGCTCCGGAATGACGCCGGGAGACCTCGGCTTCGTCCTGCAAGACCGTGCGGAGCTGTTTTCACTGGATCCGAATCACGCCAATGTTGTTGCCGGTGGCAAGCGGCCATTCCATACGATCATTCCGGCCTTCGTTATGAAAGACGGCGAACCCCTGATCAGTTTCGGCCTTATGGGTGGCGCGATGCAGCCCCAGGGTCACGCCCAGGTTATCGTGAACATGGTGGACTTCGGGATGAACCTGCAGGAGGCAGGCGATGCCGCGCGCATCAACCATATCGGCTCATCGGAGCCGACCGGAACCCGCATGACAGACGGAGGCGTCGTCCACCTCGAAAGCGGATTCAGCGAAGCCACTCGCCAGGCGCTTGAGAACATGGGTCATACACTGGGCGACTCAAATGGCAGCTTCGGTGGCTACCAGGCAATCATGTTCGATAAGGAGCAGGGCGTGTACTATGGCGCCTCCGAAGTACGCAAAGACGGGCAGGCAGCAGGCTACTAATGACGCAGGAGATCTTCCTTACGGGTATTACTACGACCGGGACGCCGCATATCGGTAATTATGTCGGCGCCATCCGGCCGGGCATCGAAGCCAGCAAGGACCTTGATACGAAGCACTTTTATTTTCTCGCGGACTACCATTCGCTTGCGAAGAACGAGGATCCGGACAAGATCGGCCGGTCGACACTCGAGATTGCCGCTGCTTGGATGGCGCTGGGGCTCGACACCGAGCATGCGTATTTCTATCGGCAGTCGGATATCCCGGAGATCCTGGAGCTGACGTGGATCCTGCACGGTATGACGGCCAAGGGCCTGATGAATCGCGCGCACTCCTACAAGGCATCGGTGCAGGCCAACGTTGAGAGCGGCAACAAGGACCCTGACAAGGGCATCACGATGGCTTTGTTCAGCTACCCGATCCTGATGGCTGCCGACATACTCATGTTCAAGTCGACGAAGGTACCGGTCGGCCAGGACCAGAAACAGCATGTCGAAATGGCGCGGGACATTGCACAACGATTCAATCATAACTATGGCGAGACGTTCGTGCTGCCAGAGGCGGTGATTGGCGAAGATACCGCGGTCCTCAAAGGGCTGGATGGACGCAAGATGTCGAAGAGCTATAACAATACGATCCCCCTGTTCGCCCCGGAAAAGAAATTCCGCAAGCTGATCATGAAGATCAAGACGAACAGTCTCGAACCCGGGGAACCCAAGGACACGGCCGACAGTACGCTGTTCGATATCTACAAGGCTTTCGCGACACCGGAGGAAACAGCGGCCGTTGCGAAGGCGTACGCGGACGGTATCGGCTGGGGCCAGATGAAGCAGCAGTTGTTCGAGTACGTCAACGATCACATCAAGCCTGCCCGCGCAGAATATGAGCGGCTGGTCGCGGATCCTGCTGTGGTTGAGGCAGAATTGCTAAAGGGCGCGCTGCGTGCCCGGGAGCTGTCGGTACCGTATCTTGCCGACATTCGCGATGCGATTGGCATTAGAACACTTCGGGCGCCGGGTTGAGGGTATGAGCAAGGAACGAATCAAGAAATTACTGGCGCAGCTGCAGAAGGAAATCCGCAGCACGGATATGGACGATGAGCTCAAGACGCTCATGGCGGATCTCGACACCGATATTCACAACGTCATCGAAAACGACGAGGAAGTGAATGCACTGATCGAACGCGCGAAAGAAGTAGAGGCAGGTTTTGCCACGCGTTACCCGGCCGCCGAGCGTTTCATGCGGGAAGTCATCGACGCGCTTGTCAGGATGGGCATCTAGGTCCGATACGCAGCCTTGATTGCGAACAGGTTGGGGATTAGGCTGTGCAGCCAATGGAGACTCGGTTTGCATCGAAGGTCGACGGCTGGCTAATACCCGTGATGGTATTGACGGTTGGCGGCCTGATTGCGGCGCTGATCGCCGTCTTTATCGAGGAAACACCCTGGCCGATTCGACTGCTTGTCGCGGTGGTCACCGGCGTCGTGATCCTGTTGCTGTTTGCGATTTTCAGGAATACGCACTACACGATATCCGGCGATACCTTGCGCATTGTGTCCGGACCGTTCAAGTGGAAGGTCCCCGTCGCCGACATCAGGGACATCACGCCAAGCCGAAATCCTTTGTCGTCGCCAGCGCTGTCTCTGGATAGGCTGAAGATATCCCTGGGCAAGAGGAAGTTCGTCCTCGTGTCGCCACATGACAAGGCGGGTTTCATCCGCGCTATTGAGCAGGCCAGGCAGGCGTCGCAGTGACCGCTGAGCGCCGGACTCACTGGGAAGACGTTTACGGTAATAAAGCATCGACTGAGGTGTCCTGGTACCAGGCGGTGCCGGACAAGTCGCTTGCCCTTGTGCGCGGCACCTCGCTTTCAACCGAGGCTGCAATCATCGATATCGGTGGCGGCGCGTCGACGCTGGTCGATCACTTGCTGGATGCGGGGTACAAGGACGTGACCGTGCTCGACCTCGCAGCGGGCGCGTTCGACCAGGCTCGAGACAGGCTGGGCGCACGCGCAGCTCGCGTCAATTGGGTGCAGATGGACGTTACAGAGTTCGAACCGGAGCGCACATACCGGCTCTGGCATGATCGGGCGGCGTTGCATTTCCTCACGGAGCCGGCGGACCGGAGACGGTACGTCGAGGTGCTCGGAAAAGCACTCGCACCGGGCGGTTACGCGGTTATCGCGACGTTTGGTCCCGACGGTCCGCTCAAGTGCAGCGGCCTCGACATTCGCCGCTACAATGTCGGTTTGCTGGAGGAACTGCTGGGCCCCGGGTTCGAGCTGCAATCCCATGAACTCGTAAACCACGAGACACCATTGGGCGCAGCGCAGCAGTTCCTGTATTCCTGCTGGACCAGGAGGGGGTAGTAATGAGTATCAACTTTCTGGCCGTGCTTGCCATCCAGTTCGTTCTCTACGGGCTCATACTCGGGGCGTGGCACTGATGACCGAATGGCAGCTCGAAACGGACCGGCTCATCCTGCGTCGCGTTACCCTCGATGACGCCGACCTTCTCCTCGCCGTGTGGAACGACCCCGCGTTTATCAGGAATGTCGGGGATCGAGGCGTGCGGACCATTGCAGAGGCGGAGGAGGCGATGCGGGCCGGCGCGTTGAAACTGTATGCCGACTACGGTTTCGGTCCCTATGCCATGGTGCGCAGGAGCGATGGCGTCAGGATGGGGATCTGCGGCTTGTTCAAGCGCGACAACCTGGAGCATCCCGACATTGGCTTCGGCGTTCTGCCGGAATTCTGCGGCCAGGGCTACGCAGGCGAAGCCTCTTTTGCAGTCCTGGCACACGCGCGCGACGACCTGCACCTCGAGGAACTGACCGCAATTGTCTCACCGGACAATGCCCCGTCCGTGGGGCTGATAAAAAAGCTGGGCCTGGAGTTTGTCGAAATGATTACAATGCCCGGGGACGACGAGGCGATCTGCCTCTACAGCAAGGCGTTGGGACAGCAGTAGTATGGAGATATTCAAGGGCGACGGTGCCCGCACCGGCCTGTTCTTCGGCGCCACATCGGGCGTTATCACAACGATCGGGCTGATCGTTGGCCTGAATTCCGGCACCCGGTCGATCACCGCGGTGCTGGGCGGCATCCTCGTTATTGCCGTGGCCGACGCGATGTCGGATGCGCTCGGTATTCACCTGGCTGAAGAGGCCAATCCGGATACCGATCACACGCACGTGTGGGCAGCGACGATCGTTACGTTTTTGACGAAGTTCGTATTCTCGATCAGTTTCGCGATTCCACTGTTGCTGCTTCCGCTTGGCCCGGCCGTCATCGCATCGGTTATCTGGGGACTTCTGGTCATCGTGGTGTTGAGCTATTTTCTCGCGAAGTCACAGGATGAGTCCCCGCTGGCGATCATCGGCGAGCACGTTGGTATCGCCGTACTGGTACTCGTATTCTCGCACTACATCGGCGTTTGGGTGGCCAACACGTTCGGTTAGGAGGCACCATGGGACAGGCATTGAGGCTCGCATCGAACTTTGTCGTATTGAATGACAACTTCAGGGCCGATACCGTCGAGGTGACCCCGGATATCTATGCGCGGCTTGACGAGGAATACAAGGAATTCGCCGGCCACCTTCTGATATCGAGCTACGCGTTCGACGAAGACTGGCCTACGTGGGAAGTCCATCCGGCGGGCGATGAATTTGTCATCCTGGTGTCGGGCGATGTCGACCTGGTCCTCGCGAAGGACGGCGGTGACGAGACCGCACGCATGACTGAACCGGGGACCTTCGTTATCGTGCCTCGGGATACCTGGCACACGGCTCGCGTACGCACGCATTCGGTCATGATGTTTATCACGCCGGGCGAGGGCACGATTAATGCCACGGAGCCCGTCCGGGAGAAGTGAAGCATGAGCGACGATGCGGCGACAGTCAGTTGGCGACAGTTGCGCGAGTTTGCCGATGTCGATCTGACGCGGTCGTTCGTACTGTCGTGGCATGTGGAGGGTGAGACACTCATCATCGATATCGACCTCTTCCTCGAGCCCGAGCATCCTTTCTACGAAACGCCCCGACCCGCCGAGAAGGTCTGCATTCGGCCCGCGACGATCGAGTTTGCGTATTGCGACGAGCTGCAATCAACGGCGGTCACTGACGGCGAAGTGACTGAAATCGCAGGAAAATTAGGACATGGAGCGATCAGCGACCTGGTCGTTCTCGATGATGGCCGATACGCAATCAGTGGCGAATTTGGTACCGTGTCCCTCGTTGCCGAGCGTCCGCTACTACGACTAAAAAGCGCTTGAGATCCAGGGAGATGCGATTGAGACCCGAGAACCGAATTGACTATGTAGAGATCCCCGTGACCGATCTGCCGCAGGCTCGAGCGTTCTTCGAAAACCTGTTTGGCTGGGAGTTCCAGGAGTGGGGTGACGAATACTTCAGTTTCAGCGATGGGCGGCTCAATGGTGGAATCCGCAAGGCGGATAAGCCCGCGCCGGCGACCGGAGTGCTACTGGTTTTCTACAGTGATGACCTGGAACGCGATGTAGCGCGTGTACAGGAGCTTGGCGGCACGATCAGCCAGGCGATATTTCCGTTTCCGGGAGGTCGTCGTTTCCACTTCGTTGACCCTGTCGGCACGGAGTTCGCCATTTGGTCGGAAACGACAGAGTAACGGAGTACCTGCATGGCCATACAGATCGATCATCCCTGCGTACAGCACAAACTGGGCATCATTCGTGCGCAAGACACCGGGCACAAACGCTTTCGCGAACTTGCGACCGAGATCACCAAGTTCGTGTGCTACGAGGCGCTCAAGAACATCAAGACGAAAGAGGTGATTGTCCAGACGCCCGTGGCCGAGGCGAAGTGCCGCAAAATCGATACAGACATTGTGGTCGTACCGATACTGCGTGCCGGTGTCGGCATGCTCGAAGGTATTCTCGAGCTCGTGCCGACTGCCCGCGTCGGCTTCGTCGGCCTGTACCGCGACGAAGAAACGAAGAAGCCGGTAACCTACTACGAACGCTTTCCGGGTCAGATCAAGGGCGGTACCTGTATTGTTATCGATCCGATGCTGGCGACAGGCGGCTCGACCGTGGCCGCACTGGATCTTCTCAAGAGCAGCGGTGCAGAGCATATCGTCGTCATCTGTATCGTGACCTGCCCCGAGGGTATTGAACTCGTCGAGGCGGCTCACCCGGATGTGAAGATATATGCAGCGGCAATCGATGATCACCTGAACGAGAAGAAGTATATCGTTCCGGGCCTGGGCGACGCCGGAGATCGCTTGTTTGGTACCTCTAATTAGGAGGGCGAGACGGTGGTAGAGAACAAGACGAAAGTGACAAAGGCGAGCGTAACCGAGTTCATCAATGCGATCGATGACAAGGAGAAGCGCGCCGATGCGCGCAAGGTCGCTGCAATGATGCGCAAGGCGACAGGGAAACGCGCGCAGATGTGGGGGCCCAGCATCGTGGGCTACGGGACCTACCACTACAAGTACGCGAGCGGCCGTGAGGGCGATTTCATGATCACCGGTTTTTCGCCGCGCAAGCAGGCACTCACCGTTTACATCCTGGCCGGCTTCAAGCGTTATGATTCGCTCATGGCCAGGCTGGGCAAGTACAAGACCGGCAAGTCATGCCTGTACATCAAGCGACTCTCCGATGTGGATGAGGAAGTACTCCAGCAGCTCATTGACGGCTCCGTCGAGTACATGCGCAAGAACTACGAGACCTGGTGAATCGAATGACGACAGAAATACTGAGTTCCCGTCTCGAAGGCACGAAGCTGATCGTTGAGACCGAGGCGGGAACGAGTTCCTACGATTCGCAGTTCCTGGTGGCGGCGTTACTTGTGTTCGTAGCCCGCGGCAGCGGCAGCATCGAACCCGAAGAGGCCGCAAAGATGATCGAACTCATCGAGAAACATTTTCATTTACAGGGGCCCGAGTCCCTGGAGCTGATCACCACGGCGATGTCCGAACTGACGGACAAGCCAACGCTGACGACATTGCTGGCTGACCTCGGCCCGACCCTGTCGGATGGCGACAAGGAAGATATTGCGCTCATGGGCCTCAAGGTTGTCGCCGCCGATGGCACCCGACATGTCGCTGAGATGGAGCAGTTCAGCAACGCCATGGAGGCGGTTGGAATTTCCCCGGAGACGGTGCATCGGGCGTTTGACCGCTACTTTGCAGAGACCATGCCGGGCGACTGAGGACCGATGGGGGCGCGCAGCGAGAACAGGTACGTCGCGGTCGCGACGGATGGCATCGCCATCAAGCCGGGACTTGCGCGACTGCCTGACAAGTGTTTCTTCCTGGTCAAAAAATCAACGAGGAGTGAATAATGACCCCTGAACTTACCAGTCTTGCCTGGGTGGTTGCCCTGTCAGCCGTGATGTGGG
Source organism: uncultured Gammaproteobacteria bacterium (assembly GCA_963698895.1). Lineage (GTDB taxonomy): Bacteria > Pseudomonadota > Gammaproteobacteria > Steroidobacterales > Woeseiaceae > UBA1847. The sequence goes on from CAVOSO010000010.1 coordinate 453,139, forward strand.
TGCCCTATGTCCTGAATGTGATCATGGTCCGCGGTCTCGTTGATGCCGTTGGCTACCCGGAGAATCCGAAACCCATGGCCGCCTGGGCCGGGCGCATGAAAGCGGCACATTATAATGCCGTTGAGAACCTGGTCGTATTCGCGACACTGGTACTGGTCGCTCATGTCGCGGGCATCAGCAACCCGACGACCGTGCTCGTCTGCCAGGTGTATTTCTGGGCACGCCTCGTGCATGTCGTTGCCTACACGCTGGGCATCCCGTGGGTACGCACGCTGGCATTCGTCACCGGCTGGATCGCCTGCGTCGCACTGCTGTTCGAGCTACTTTAGGAAGGAGTCCTGCAGCGTTTCGAGTTCACCCCATCGCTCGATTCGCTGTTCCAGGCGCTTTTCGCTTTCGCTGAGACGGTGTAGCTCGCGCTGCACGATCTTCGCATCCTGTGCATAGAAGTCGGGTCTTGCGAGCGTCGCCTGCAAGGCCGCGATCTCCGCTTCGATCCGTTCGATCTCCGCCGGCAGGCCGTCGAGTTCGCGCTGGTCCTTGTAACTGAGTTTCGTCGCTTTCCTGTCTTTGCGGCGTTCGAGGGCTTCGCGTTTCCTGCGTTCGTCTTCGTAAGGATTGTCGGTTACCGCCAGTTCGCGGCCGCGTTGCAACCAGTCGCTGTAGCCGCCGGGGTACTCCTGCACCTTGCCGTCCTGTTCGAATACGACGGTGCTGGTCACGACGTTGTCGAGGAACTCCCGGTCATGGCTAACGACGATTAACGTGCCGGTAAATTCGCAGAGTTTTTGCTCGAGGACTTCGAGCGTCTCGATATCGAGATCGTTGGTTGGTTCATCGAGAACCAGCAGGTTGGCGGGCCGGGTAAACAACTTCGCCAGGATGACCCGATTGCGCTCACCACCCGACAACGACTTGACCGGCGTCATCGCCCGCTTGGGACTGAAGAGGAATCCCGTGAGATAGCCGACGATGTGACGGTCCTTGCCATTAAGGTTGATATAGGTGCGGCCCTCACCGACGTTGTAAGCCACCGACTTCTCGGGGTCGAGCGCCTGCCGCAGCTGGTCGAAGTAGCCAACTTCCAGGCCCGTACCCATTTTCACCGTTCCGGCCTGCGGTTCCAGTTCGCCGAGTAGCAACCGCAGCAATGTCGTCTTGCCGACACCGTTGTTGCCGATCAAGCCGATCCGATCGCCGCGCATGATCTTGATACTGAAGTCGTCGATGACCTTCTCGTTACCGTAGCTGTAACTGATGTTGCGTGCGCGGATGACCTTGCGGCCGGACTGGTCGGCTTCCTCGATATGAATGCGGGCCTTTCCTTCCCTGGCAATCCGCGCCTCGCGCGCCTCGCGCATCTTCAGGAGCGCACGCACGCGGCCCTCATTGCGCGTGCGCCGGGCCTTGATACCTTGCCGTACCCAGGCTTCCTCCTCGGCCAGCTTCTTGTCGAACTTGTCCTCGGCCACGGCCTCGTCTTCGATCAATTTTTCCTTTCTTCTCAAGAAGTTATCGTAGCTGCCGGGCCAGCTCGTGAGCCGCCCGCGGTCGATTTCGAGAATGCGCGTCGCCAGTCGCTGCAGGAAAGCCCGGTCATGCGTGATGAACATGACGGCGCCCGGAAAATTGTAGATATGGTCCTCCAGCCACTTGATCGTCGCGATGTCCAGGTGGTTGGTGGGTTCGTCGAGCAACAGGAGATCCGGTTTTTGTACCAGCGCCCTGGCAAGTGCGACACGTCGACGCCAGCCACCCGAGAGCTCGTTCATCTTTTTCTCAGCGGGCAGGCTGAGCTCGGTGATCGTGGTTTCAACATGTTGCTCCAGATGCCAGCCATCGTGCGCATCGATCTTCGCATGCAACGCCTCGAGTTCCCGCAATCCGTGCTCGTCGAGTGCGAGCTTCGAGCGACGCTCGTACTCTTTCAGCAGCGCCTCTATGCGAGTCAGGCCCGAGCGAATGACATCGCTCACGGGCATGTCCATGCCCTCCGGCAGCGTTTGCTCGAGTTGGCTGACGATCAGGCCATCCTTCGCAATGATCTCACCGCGATCCGGCTCGAGTGTGCCCATGATCAGCTTGAGCGTCGTTGACTTGCCTGCACCGTTCCTGCCGATGAGGCAGACACGCTCACCGGACTCGATCGAAAACTCGGCGTTGCGAAGAATCAGCTGGTCGCCGAACTCGAGGCTGATATCGTCGAAACGAAGCAGTGACATAATGGGTTCCGCAGGGATTTGGCGTGTATCCTACCTGAATAGGAAACCGCGAACAGGGGGAGCCCATGAGCGAGGAACGTTTCATCGATCTCGAAACACGACTGGCGCACCAGGACCAGTTGCTGCACGAACTCAACGATGTCGTCACTTCTCAACAGGCGAAATTGATGCAACTGGAAGGACTTTGCCGCGCATTGATCGACCGCGTAAAAGCGGTGGGAGCCGGAGGCGCGGAGGGCGATCCGGCCGGCGAAAGGCCGCCGCATTACTAACCCTGGGCGACGCCTCACCGCGTTGACGTATAGTGTCAGGCACGCATTGCCGGAGACTCATCATGCGTAAGAACATCATGCCGTTTGTTATTGCCCTGCTGCTCATGGCGGGCACGGTTTTCGCCCAGGACTACGTCCCCGACGAACTTGAGGGCTGGCAGAAGTGGGTCCTGAAAGACAGGGAGTACCTGGACTGCCCTTTCCATTTCGATGGCAACAGTGTTGAACGATCCAATTTCCTCTGCGCCTGGCCAGGGCGCCTGCAACTCGACGTAACGTCGACAGGCGGCCGCTTCACGCAGCAATGGACACTGCATGCCGAAGAGCAGTGGGTCAGCCTGCCGGGCAACGCGGAACACTGGCCCGATCGCGTAACGGTAAACGATCGCGCCGTTGAAGTAATCGCACGCAACAATGTCCCAAGTGTTCGCCTCGGTCCGGGCACGTACCGGATTGCCGGTCGTTTCGAGTGGGAGGACCGCCCGGGCGTGTTGCGTGTACCGCCGGAGAGTGGCTTGCTGTCCCTCACGGTCGATGGTCGATCCGTCGCACGTCCTGAGCTGAACGGCAATGGCGTATTCCTTGGCGAGCGCGAACGCGACACGCGCGCCGTGGACTCGGTTCGCTCCGTGGTTTACCGGCTGGTTGTCGACGAGGTGCCGACGCGTCTCGTCACGACGCTGCGGATCGATGTTTCTGGCGCTGTCCGTGAGGAGCTGTTCGGCCCGATCCTTCCCGACGGTTTCATACCGACAGGCCTGCAGAGCCAGCTACCGGCGAAACTCGAGTCCGACGGTAACCTGCGGCTTCAGGTCCGTCCCGGTCGTTGGGTGATAAACCTCACCGCGCGAGCGCCGGACGTGACGAACAGCATCGGCAGTCCGGCCGCGGGGCAAAACATGCCTGCGACGGAAATCTGGAGCTACCAGTCCAATGACCGGTTACGTGTCACGGCGGCCGAAGGTCTGCCGCCGGTGGATCCCGCGCAAGTTGAGGTTCCCGCCAACTGGCAGTCGTTTCCCGCTTACCGTGTAGACGGGGGGGTGACCTTCGACATCACCGAACGCAGCCGCGGCGTTGTGTCCGCCAGCAACGAGCTGCAACTCTACAGGACGATGTGGCTCGGCTTCGACGGCAAGAGTTTTCTCGTCGAAGACGAAGTGGCCGGAAAGATGCGCACCGGATGGCGACTGGACATGGGCGACCCCTACACCTTGCTTGCGGCCGAGGAAGTGGGCGAGGCCCTGCTCATTACGGACGGTGCGCTCGAAGGCCAAACAGGCGTGGAGATTCGTCGGACGGATGTCAGCCTGAATGCGCTTGGGCGCAGCGAGACCCGCAGTGCCATGCCCGTCACGGGCTGGCAGGCACGTTTCGCGGATGTCGAGACAAGCCTGAATCTGCCGCCGGGACACAAGCTGCTTACGGCACCGGGCGTGGATCGCGCCGCCGGAAGCTGGGCGAGCGAATGGGAGCTGGTCGATTTCTTCCTCGTACTCATAATCACGGTCGCGATGTGGCGGTTGTTCAACCCTGTCGCGGGCGTCGTCGCGCTGCTTGCGCTCGTCCTGAGTTTCCACGAAATGGGAGCGCCCAACTGGCTCTGGCTGAACCTGTTGATCGCCGTCGCCCTGCTGCGCGTGGCACCCGAAGGCTGGCTGCGACGCATCGTGCGCAGCTACCAGCTATTGAGCGTGGCGGCGCTCGTCGTCGTGCTCGTGCCGTTTATTGCAGGTCAGTTGCGCATCGCGATATACCCGCAGCTGGAACCGCAGTATCGGGGGCAGGGCTTCGGCATGTTCGCGGCCGACGATAGCGGGAATTACGCCGAACCCGAGGCGCTAAAAGTCCGCAGGGCGCCCAGCACGATGGTTCAGTCAGTACCGGCCACATCGGATGAACTTCAGGAAATCGCCGTGACCGGTGCAAAGCAGCCGCAGAGTTTCTCGCGGTATGCGCCCAACGCCATCGTCCAGGCCGGACCCGGTATACCCACCTGGCGCTGGAACAACTACACCCTGCATTGGAGCGGGCCCGTCGACGCCGAGCAGGAAATGCGGCTGATTATCCTGCCAAGCTGGCTGGTCAGCCTCCTGCGATTCATCGAGGTCGGGCTGCTGCTGTTATTCGCGGGTGTCATTGCGGCAGAGATCGTCAATCGCCGCTGGACGCTTCCCGGTGGTCTTGTGCTGGGCCGCAGCCAGGTGGCCAGTTCAGTGGCCGTCTTGCTGTGCGGGTTCTTGCTCGCCGCCAGCCCGCAGGCCAAGGCACAAATGCCCGATGCCGAGCTGCTCCGACAACTGGAGCAGCGCCTGCTCGAGATGCCTGACTGCGTGCCGCGCTGCGCGGAAATCGCGGCTGCCGAGGTTAGCGTCGACGCCGACACGATCAGCATGACGCTGGACATTCATGCAACGGAGGAGGTCGGTATACCGTTGCCGGGCTCGGCGCAGGGCTGGCGCCCTGACGCGGTCCTGGTCAATGGCGCCGGCAACGCGCGCGTTTTGCGAATGGCCAATGGCTCGTTCTGGTTGTCCATGAAACCGGGCCGGCATCGAGTCGACCTGCGTGGTCCGGTGCCGGCAGTCGATAGCCTCGAGGTACCGTTTCCGACACCGGCACGCGTCGTCACTGTCGCAAGCGATGGCTGGCTCGTTGCCGGCGTCAAGGATCGCCGCCTGCTTGCCGGGTCCCTGCAACTGACACGCCTGCAGACCGATGAGAGCGGCGATGTCGTACGGTGGGAAAGCAGCCGCTTCCCGCCGTTCGCCCAGATCGAACGCACGGTCGAGCTGGACCTCGACTGGCGGGTACGGACGACCGTTACTCGTGTTGCCCCGGCACAAGGTGCGCTCACGCTCGAAGTCCCGTTACTTGATGGTGAGACCATTGTGAGTGGTGATTTCACCGTGGCCGATCAGCATGTCCTCGTGTCGATGGATCCGCGCCAGTACACGGTGAGCTGGGTCTCGAACCTGCCGCGGCAGTCGCCCCTGGTGCTGACAGCAGGACAAGGCGTTCCCTGGAAGGAAACCTGGCGCTTTGCCGTCGGTAACATCTGGAACGCCACTTTCGAGGGTCTGCCCGAGAGCAACAGCGGTGCAAGCAACAGCGATGTGCGCGTCGCCGAATTCGATCCACGTGGTGGTGAACAGCTGACGCTCACGGCAACGCGCCCCGAAGCCAGTGCAGGATCGACGCTGGCATTCGACTCGGTCGCATTGACCACGACGCACGGGAGCCGGTCGAGCGACGTGGTGCTGGCGCTGCAATACCGCAGTACGCGTGGCGCACAACACGTCATTCGCCTGCCGAATGACGCGGAAATGACGTCGCTCACGATCGACGGACGGGATCAGACGTTGCGCGCCGAGAACGGCGAACTCACATTGCCGATTCTGCCGGGAGAGCACTCGGTCAGTGTCGCGTGGCGATCGAGCGGCCCTATGGGTTTCCGGACCAAGACGCCCGAGGTCGATCTCGGGGCGCCGGCCGGCAATATCGAGATGTCGCTGCAGCTGCCGGACGACAGGTGGTTGATCGGGACGCGCGGGCCGCGGCTCGGACCCGCAGTGCTGTACTGGTCCGAACTTGCCGTATTGATTGTCTTCGCGCTGCTACTCGGGCGCACCGGCCTGGCGCCGCTGAACAGCTGGCAGTGGCTCTTGCTCGGGCTTGGGTTCAGTACCTTCAACTGGCCTGTCCTTGCCCTCGTCGTGATCTGGTTACTGGCCTGCGGGGCGCGCGAACGCATTGCCGGTACCGATTTGAGCTGGTGGAAATTCGATGTTCTGCAGGTCATCATCGCCGGCATTACGATCGTTGCCCTGCTGGCGGTCGCCGTCGCGCTGCCGCAGGGGCTGCTGGGCACACCCGACATGCACGTGACCGGGCATCATTCCTACGGCTCGATTCTCGGCTGGTTTGCCGACCGCAGTGAATCCGCGCTGCCGGTTGCGACCGCGTTTACCCTGCCCATCTGGATCTACAAGGTGCTTATCCTCGCGTGGGCGCTGTGGTTGAGTTTCGCGTTGCTGCGTTGGCTGCCGTGGGTCTGGGAGAAATTCAGCAGCGACGGTTTCTGGCGGACGAGAAAGGACGACATGACATGAGGTGGGTTTGGATCGGCACGTTCGTGGCTGTCCTCGTGTGGTCCGGCATCGGGCCAAAGGACACCGTTACCTGGGGCCTCGAGGTAGCGCCGGCCGTGCTGGGTGGCATCGTTCTCTGGTTCACGCGGGAACGGTTTCCCCTGACAAGCCTTGTCTACGTGCTGATCCTCGTGCATTGCGTCATCCTGATGATCGGCGGCCACTACACCTATGCGGAAGTACCGCTGGGGGAGTGGGTGCGTGAGCTGGTCGATGGGACACGCAACAATTACGACAAGCTGGGGCACCTCGCACAAGGGTTTATTCCGGCGATGATCGCGCGTGAGCTCATGATTCGCCTGCAGGTTTTCAACTCTGCCAGGTGGCGCGATTTCTTCATTGTCAGTTTTTGCCTGGGCTTCAGCGCGTTTTATGAACTTATAGAATGGTGGGTGGCGTTGCTGTCCGACGAGGCCGCAGAGGCATTCCTCGGGACGCAGGGTTATGTGTGGGACACCCAGTCCGACATGGGATGGGCACTGTTCGGTGCGGTAGCGGCGCTGCTACTCCTCAGCCGCCTGCATGATCGCCAATTACGTGAACGCGGCCTGCTTGCCAGTGTCTGAGTGTCTATGAAACGCTTGCTCCTGGTTCTCGTACTCCTGTTGTCTGCCGGTATCGCGCAGGCCGGCGACTGCGTGGTGTTGTTGCACGGCTTGATGCGTGGCGCGACATCGATGAACAAGATGCAGAGAGAACTCGACCAGGCCGGGTTCATTACTGCGAATATCGACTACCCGTCGCGTGATCACACGATCGAGGAACTTGCGGACATCGCGGTGCCGGATGGCCTGGCAGCCTGTCGTGCGCATGAAGGTGTCGACCGGATCCACTTCGTGACACACTCGCTTGGCGGCATCCTGGTGCGTCAGTACCTGAGTACGAACGAGATCCCGGAGCTCGGTCGCGTCGTCATGCTCGGGCCGCCGAACCAGGGGAGTGTCGCCGCCGACGAAATGATCGACGTACCCGGCTATGACTGGATCAATGGCCCGTCAGGTCGGCAGCTGGGAAAAGGTGAGGACAGCATTCCACTCAAACTGGGGCCGGCTGATTTCGAGCTGGGCGTCATCGCGGGAAATCGAACGATCGACCCGATCACGTCAGCCGTTCTGCCCAATCCGGATGACGGGCGCGTGTCGGTGGAGGACACCAAGCTTGAAGGCATGACGGACTTTGTCGTGGTCGAGCATTCCCACGCGTTCATGATGCGTATGCAAAAGCCGATCGAGCTGACCATCGCATTTCTTACCGATGGCAGTTTTTCGGGAGCGGAAGAGGCTCCCGCCGAGCGCCAGTAGCGGAGCAAGACTGCATGAACGACAAGTGCGCCGCGTACCTTGTCATGGACGACATGGGCGACTACGTAACCGATTTTCACCTGAGCCTGGAGCCCATGTCAGCGCTCGGCTGGGACGTGCAGTGCGTGCCCTGGCGCAGCGGTCCCGACTGGAACGCGTTCGACGCTGTATACATCTGCGTGCCGTGGGACTACCCGGCATTCCCCGACGAGTTCCTGCGCGTGCTGGAACGAATTGACGCGAGCCGTGCCGTACTCCTGAATGAACTTTCTACCGTGCGGTGGAATCTCGACAAGTCCTACCTGAAGGACGTTTCGGCGCGCGGGGACGACATCGTCCCGAGCAGCTGGTACGACGACTTCGATATCCGCAGTGTGCCTGGCTTTTTCGCCGCGCACGACGTCGACAAGCTTGTCATCAAGCCAATCGTCGGCGCCAATGCAAAGGATACCTTCGTTCTGACGAACCCCGTTGCGGGTGACAGGCTCGCACAGCTGGCCGAATGCTTTGCCGGACGCGCTTTCATCGTGCAGCCGTTCATCGAGCGTATCTGCGAGGAGGGCGAGTTTTCCCTCTTCTTCTTTAACGGTGAGTACAGCCACGCGATCCTGAAGACACCCCGGGCAGGCGATTTTCGCGTGCAGGAGGAACACGGTGCCGAGATCAGGCCAATCGCACCACCCGACGGCCTGCTGGATGTCGCCCGCCGGGTGTTTTCGCATGTCGATCCGCGGCCTGTTTACGGCAGAGGAGACTGGGTGCGCGGGCCCGACGGCCGTTTCCTGTTGATGGAACTCGAGCTCATCGAGCCGTCGCTGTACCTGCGAACGGACTCAGGCGCTGCGCTTCGATTTGCCCGAGCGTTTAACCAGCGGTTTGAGGAACTCTCCGGTAAATGAGCCCCTGGTCGCGGCCACGTCTTCGGGCGTTCCCTGCGCGATGATTTCGCCGCCGCCATCACCACCTTCGGGACCCAGATCGATGATCCAGTCGGCGGTCTTGATGACGTCGAGATTGTGTTCGATAACGACCACCGTGTTGCCGTGGTCACGCAGCCGATGCAGTACACCGAGCAGTTGCTCGATATCATGGAAGTGCAGCCCTGTCGTTGGCTCGTCGAGAATGTAGAGTGTGTTGCCGGTATCGCGCTTCGACAGCTCCTTGGCGAGCTTTACGCGCTGCGCTTCGCCACCGGAGAGCGTCGTCGCGTTCTGTCCGAGGCGAATGTAGGTCAGGCCGACATCCATGAGCGTCTGTAACTTGCGGGCGACGACCGGCACGTTCTGGAAGAACACGGCGGCATCCTCAACGGTCATGTCGAGAACCTCGTGAATGTTCTTGCCCTTGTAGCGGATCTCGAGCGTCTCGCGGTTGTACCGCTGGCCGCGACACACGTCGCAGGGCACGTACACGTCGGGCAGGAAGTGCATCTCGACCTTGATGACACCGTCGCCCTGGCAGGCTTCGCAGCGACCGCCTTTGACGTTGAAACTGAAACGCCCCGGCATGTAGCCGCGCGAACGGGCTTCCTGCGTACCCGCAAACAGTTCGCGGATCGGTGTAAACAGGCCGCTGTAGGTCGCCGGGTTGGAGCGCGGCGTGCGCCCGATCGGGCTCTGGCTGATGTCGATCACCTTGTCGATCGCATCGAGTCCTTCCACGGCCTTGTGCGGCGCCGGGTTGCGGCTCGCACGATTGATCTCTTCGGCGACAGCCTTGTACAGGGTGTCGTTGACGAGCGTGGACTTGCCTGATCCCGACACGCCCGTTACGCAGGTCATGAGGCCAACCGGGATGGAGGCATCGACTGACTTCAGGTTGTTGCCGGATGCGCCCAGCACGCGAATCTGCTTGTCCGCATCGTTCGGCGTACGCGCGTCCGGTACCGCGATGGCGCGCTTGCCGGAGAGGTACTGGCCCGTTACCGACCGCGGTTCCTTCTGGATCTCCGCGGGTGAACCGGCCGCGACCACATGGCCGCCGTGCACGCCCGCACCGGGTCCGAGGTCGACGACGAAATCCGCCGACATGATGGCTTCCTCGTCGTGCTCCACGACAATGACCGTATTGCCGATATCGCGCAGGTGAGTGAGTGTACCGAGCAGGCGCTGGTTGTCGCGCTGGTGCAGGCCTATCGAGGGTTCATCAAGGATGTACATGACGCCGACGAGTCCCGAGCCGATCTGGCTGGCGAGACGAATGCGTTGCGCCTCGCCACCGGACAGGGTGTCGGCACTGCGATCGAGCGACAGGTAGTCGAGACCGACATCCGAGAGGAAGCCCACGCGGTCCGAAATTTCCTTGACGATCTTGTCGGCAATGGTCGCGCGCCAGCCGTCGAGATGCATCGTGTCGAAGAACTCGCGCACATGCCCGACCGACAGGCTCGTGATCTCAGGCAGCGAATGGCCGCAAATAAACACGTGGCGTGCAGCGACGTTGAGGCGGGTACCGTGGCACTCCGGGCAGGGCTGGCTGTTGAGAAACTTCGACAGTTCCTCGCGCACTGCGCTTGACTCGGTTTCACGATAACGCCGGTCGAGATTCGGCAGTACGCCCTCGAAGCGGTGCAGTTTCTTGATCTGCATGCCGCGCGAGTTGGCGTAGAAGAACTCGATCTTGTCCTTGCCACTGCCGTGCAGCACGATGTCCTGAAGTTTCCCGCGAGCTCGTCGAACGGTGTCTCGATGTCGAAGTCATAGTGAGACGCGAGGCTCTGGATCATCTGGTAGTAATACGTCGTCTTGCGATCCCAGCCACGAATTGCGCCACCGGCCAGGGACAATCTCGGGATTAACGACGACGCGCTCCGGATCGAAGAACTGTTTCACGCCCAGGCCGTCGCAGCCCGGGCAGGCGCCGCTCGGGTTGTTGAATGAAAACAGGCGCGGTTCGAGTTCGGTCAGGCTGTAGCCGCAGATGTTGCAGGCAAAGCGATCCGAGAACATGATTTCTTCCGCGTCGCTGTTGTCCATGTCGACGATGCGCGCGACGCCGTCGGCCAGCCGCAGCGCCGTTTCGAACGATTCGGCGAGGCGCAGGCGCAGGTCCTCCTTGACCTTGAAGCGATCGACAATCGCATCGATGTTGTGTTTCTTGCGCAGGTCGAGTGCGGGTGGCTGGTCGAGCTCGTAGATTTCGCCGTCGATGCGTGCGCGTATGAATCCCTGCGCCTGCAGGTCGGCCATCAGTTGCACGTGTTCGCCCTTGCGGTCGGCAACAACCGGGCGCAAGCAGCATGAGCTTGCTGCCCTCAGGCAATGCGAGCACCTGATCGACCATCTGGCTGACGGTCTGCGCTTCGAGCGTCACGTCGTGGTCCGGGCACTTCGGCGTACCGGCACGAGCGTACAGCAGGCGCAGGTAGTCGTAGATCTCGGTGACCGTGCCGACCGTCGATCGCGGGTTGTGCGAGGTCGACTTTCTGCTCGATCGAAATGGCAGGCGACAGGCCATCGATATGATCGACGTCGGGTTTCTCCATCATCGACAGGAACTGCCGCGCATAGGCCGACAGCGACTCGACGTAACGGCGCTGGCCTTCGGCATAGATCGTGTCGAACGCGAGCGACGATTTGCCGGAGCCCGACAGGCCCGTGAACACGATCAGCTGGTCCCGCGGCAGGGTGAGATCGACGTTCTTGAGGTTGTGGGTCCTCGCGCCGGCGATTCGGATATTGCGTTCTGCAGATTTCATCAGGGAGATTCAAGTCGAGGGCGAACAACCTGCTAATATACGCCGCCGCGCCTCCGCGGCGCAAAGGAAGCTCGCTTTGGAATCAGAAAAGCCCGGAGGGCATTACCGATGCTCGCTGACGAGCGCCGCTCGGTCGGCGTCGTTGCGCTCATCGCGATGATCCGCATGTTCGGCCTGTTTGCGCTGCTGCCGGTCCTGTCGCTGTACGCGAGGGATCTCGAAGGCGCCACGCCGCTGCTGATCGGCCTGGCCGTTGGCGCCTACGGTCTGACCCAGGCGGGCTTCCAGATCCCGCTCGGCGCCCTGTCGGACCGCATTGGGCGCGTCCCTGTCATCGTCGGTGGACTGGTCATCTTCGCGGCCGGCAGCGTCGTCGCCGCCATGTCCGATTCGATCCATGGTGTCGTCGCCGGTCGTTTTCTGCAGGGAGCCGGCGCGATCTCGGCCACGCTGAGTGCGCTGATCACCGATGCGACACGCCCGGAAGTTCGCACCCGGTCGATGGCCGTATTCGGCGTTGGTATCGGTATGTCCTTCATGCTCGCATTTGCCCTGGGACCGCTGATTGCTGCGAAATTCGGGGTGCTGGCGCTTTTCTGGGTCGCCGCCGCGCTGGCACTGGTCGCCGCACTGTTGTTGAGGTTGCTGCCCGACATTCCGCGCCCGGTGCGCCGCGAGAGCTGGAGCCTGGTACCGGCGTTTCGCGCCGATCTGCTGCGGATAGACTTCTACGTGTTCCTGCTGCACGCCATCATGACGGCGACCTTCGTGGCGCTGCCCTTGTTGCTGCACGACCGATTCGAAATGCCGCTCACCGCGCACTGGAAGATGTACATCGGTGCGCTCATTGTGTCGCTCGGTCTCGCGGTGCCGATGATCATGCGGGATCATCACCAGGGACGTGCGCACCTGATCGGCCTGGCCGTCACATTGATCGTCGTCGCACAGCTCGGACTGACGTTCTTTTCCTTCTCGGCAGGGCCCGTGTTCATTGCGCTCGTCATCTTTTTTGCGGGCTTCAATTTCCTCGAGGCCGGGCTGCCTGCCCGGCTCTCGGTGCTGGCGGACGAGGCGGTGCGCGGCGCCTCACTGGGCGTGTTTTCGAGCGCCCAGTTCCTGGGAGCGTTCGTCGGTGGCCTTGTTGGCGGACGGTTCCTGGGCCAGGGTCGCCCGACCGACGTGTTTTTCGTCTGCGCGCTGATGGGCGGTATCTGGCTCGCACTGCAGGGCTTCGGTCGTTTTCGCAAATAATTTGACGTTTATTCGCCGAAATCGGGCTAGCAATTGCCCGGGCAGGCTCTACAATAGTGTCCCTCTCGCGGCCCGGGGCCGCGAAATACTATACATACAGTCCCAGAAGAACAGGAGCCAACATGGCCCGCGGAATCAACAAAGTCATCCTCGTCGGTAACCTCGGACAGGATCCCGAGACACGCTACATGCCGAGCGGTTCGGCCGTCACCAATTTCACCGTCGCGACCAACGAGTCGTGGAAGGACAAGCAAACCGGCGAGCAGAAAGAGCGCACCGAATGGCACAAGGTTGCCATGTTCGGCCGCCTGGCCGAAATCGCAGCCGAGTACCTGCGCAAAGGTTCGCAGGTCTATGTCGAGGGCAAGCTGCGCACCCGCAAGTGGCAGGATCAGGACGGCCAGGATCGCTATACGACCGAAATCATTGCCGACGAAATGCAGATGCTCGGTGGCCGTGGCGGCGCGGGCGGCGGTTCGTTCGGCGGCGGAAGCGGCGGCGGCTCTGGCGGTGGCCAGCAAGGTGGCGGCAATACGCCACCTGCGCCGGGTCCCGATGACTTCGACGACGATATTCCGTTCTAGGAAGAGCCCCACCAATTCGCAATTGCAAAGCCGCGCGGGTTATCACTAGCCTGCGCGGCTTTATTAATTCTCTACACAGGATCTAGACAATGGGCGCGTTTAAAGAGCCGCATGGCGGCGAGCTGAAGAATCTCTACCTCGACGAGGCGGCGGCGGAGGCTGAGAAGCAGGCGGCACGCGACTACGTGTCGTGGGACCTTACCGAGCGCCAGCTCTGTGACATCGAGTTGCTGCTGAACGGCGCCTTCTCGCCGCTCGAGGGCTTCCTCAACCGGGATGATTACGATGCGGTGGTCAGCAACATGCGCCTCACGAGCGGCGTGCTCTGGCCGATGCCGGTGACGCTGGATGTCAGCGAAGACTTCGCGGCCAAACTGCAACCGGGTGACAAGGTGGCCCTGCGCGATCTCGAGGGCGTGATCCTTGCCACGCTCGAAGTGGGCGACATCTGGACCCCGGACAAGGCCAGGGAGGCCGAAGGCGTATTCGGCACGACCGACGAGAAACACCCGGCGGTCCACTTCCTCAACAACATCGCGGGCCCCGTCTACGTGGGCGGCAAGCTGAGGGGCATCGAGGCGCCGACCCACTACGACTTCAAGCACCTGCGCGAAAGCCCGGCCGAAGTGCGGACGCGCTTCAAGAAGCTCGGCTGGCGCAAGGTGGTGGCGTTCCAGACCCGCAACCCGATGCACCGCGCACACCAGGAGATCTCGCATCTTGCAGCCCGCGAGGTCGAAGCGAACCTGCTGATCCACCCGGTGGTCGGCATGACCAAGCCCGGCGATGTGGACCATTACACCCGCGTGCGCTGCTACGAGCACATCCTGAAGTATTACCCGGAGCAAACGACCTCGCTGTCGCTGCTGCCGCTGGCGATGCGTATGGGCGGTCCGCGCGAAGCCCTGTGGCACGCCATCATCCGCAAGAACTACGGCTGCACGCACATCATCATTGGTCGCGACCATGCCGGGCCGGGCAAGGACTCGAAAGGCGAGGACTTCTACGGCCCCTACGATGCCCAGGACCTGCTCAAGGCGCACGCCGACGAGCTGGATATCTCGATGGTGCCGTTCCGCATGATGGTGTTTGCCGAGAACAAGGCGCAGTACATTCCGATCGACGAGGCGACCGACGCGGATCAGGTCCTTAACATCTCGGGCACTGAACTTCGGCGCCGCCTGCAGGAAGGCCTCGAGATCCCGGAGTGGTTCTCGTTCCCCGATGTCGTGACCGAGCTGCGCCGCACGCACCCGCCGCGCCACAAGCAGGGTTTCACGGTGTTTTTCACGGGCCTGTCGGGCTCGGGCAAGTCCACCATTGCCAATGCCCTGATGTCCAAGCTCATGGAGATCGGTGGCCGGCAGATCACGCTGCTCGATGGCGATATCGTGCGCAAGAATCTTTCGAGCGAGCTGGGCTTCTCGAAAGAGCACCGCGACCTCAACATCCAGCGCATCGGCTTCGTGGCCAGCGAGATCACCAAGAACGGCGGCATCGCCATCTGCGCGCCCATCGCGCCCTACACGTCGACTCGCCGCTACGTTCGCGATTTGATCGAACCGGTGGGTGGCTTCGTCGAGATCCACGTGTCCACGCCGCTCGAGATTTGCGAGGAACGTGATCGCAAGGGTCTCTACGCGCTGGCGCGGGCCGGCAAGATCAAGGAGTTCACGGGCATCTCGGACCCTTACGAGACGCCCGAGAATCCCGAGATGGCCATCGATACCATCGGCATTTCGCCCGACCTGGCCGCGCATCGTATTTTGGTCAAGCTCGAGAGCATGGGCTTTATCAGGTGAAGCCAGGTATGAAGCTGTTTATCAAGACAATGGGCTGCCAGATGAACGAGTACGACTCGGAGAAGATGGCGGACGTCCTCCGGGAGTCACATGGGTATGAGTTGACCGACTCGCCCGATGACGCGGACCTGTTGCTCATGAATACCTGCTCGATACGTGAGAAAGCCCAGGAGAAAGTGTTCTCTGAACTGGGTCGCTGGCGAAAGCTCAAAGCAAAGAACCCGGATATCAAGATCGGCGTCGGCGGTTGTGTGGCAAGCCAGGAAGGTGAGGGTATTACGGCAAGGGCACCGTACGTCGACGTCGTCTTCGGTCCGCAGACGCTGCATCGCCTACCCACGATGATTACCGAAGCGGGTGCGAAATCGTCGTCGGTCATCGACGTGTCGTTTCCCGAAATTGAGAAGTTCGATCGGTTGCCGGAACCGCGCGCCGAAGGCCCGACCGCGTTCGTGTCTGTCATGGAGGGTTGCAGCAAGTACTGCAGTTTTTGCGTCGTGCCCTACACGCGGGGCGAGGAGATCAGTCGTCCATTCGACGACGTCATCGCCGAGGTCGCATCGCTTGCATCGCAAGGTGTGCGCGACGTGAACCTGCTCGGCCAGAACGTCAATGCCTATCGTGGGCCGATGCACGATGGCGAGATCGCCGATCTTGCCACGCTCATCTACTACGTAGCGGAGATCGAGGGAATCGATCGAATACGCTTTACAACGTCACACCCGGTCGAGTTTACGGATAGCCTGATCCAGGCTTACGCCGAGGTACCGAAGCTCGCGAGCTACCTGCACCTGCCCGTGCAGCACGGTTCTGATCGTGTGCTCGCCGCCATGAAACGTGGCCACACGATACTCGAGTACAAGCAGAAGATTCGCAAGCTGCGCGCGGCGCGTCCGGATATCAGTCTGAGTTCGGATTTCATCATCGGATTTCCAGGTGAAACCGACAAAGACTTCGAGCAATTGATGAACCTGATTGCCGAGGTCGGTTTCGACCAGTCGTTCAGCTTTATTTTCAGTGCACGACCGGGGACACCGGCTGCTTCGCTGAGCGATGATACGCCGCTCGCGACCAAGAAAGAGAGACTGCAGCTCTTGCAGGCACGTATCAACCAGCAAGCCATGGAGATCAGCCGGAGCATGGTCGGGTCGACGCAACGCGTGCTGGTCGAAAAGCTGTCGAAGAAAAGCGATCGCCAGGTGTCTGGGCGTACGGAAAACAACCGCTGGGTCAATTTCGATGCGGATCCCTCGGTAATCGGCGATTTTGTCGATGTCGTTATTACCGAAGCACTGCCAAACTCGCTACGTGGTCGACTTGCCAACAAAGAGGCTGCAGCGTAGTCTCGGAGCCAATGGTCTATTGTCTTGATAGATTCTTTGCCGCACGTGGCAACGCCCTTGTCGTCCTGACAGGCGGTTTCCTGCACAGAGGTTACAAATACAGATTTTGAATGCTGTCCAGATTTCTCGGGACGTCGTCCTCGAGCCAGCCGATAATGGCCGCCTTGCAAATCTCTGCGGCCAGTTTGATGAACACCTGCGGCAAATCGAACGTCGCCTCAATGTCGAAATCGCCAGTCGCGGAAATCGTTTCAGGGTTACCGGGCTGCCCGGCGCGGCAGAGGTCGGCGGCGACGTATTGTCCCGGCTGTTTGCAATGACGGACCAGGAGAGGCTCGACCCCGAACGAGTGCACATGCTGTTGCAGGAGTCTTTTATGGATGAAGCGAATGACGATGCGGTCGATACCGACGAGGCACGGGAAGACGTCTCTATCCAGACGCGTCGTAAACTGATTCGTCCGCGCGGTGCAAACCAGACTGCCTACATTCGTTGTATTCGTGATCATGACCTCGCGTTCGGTATCGGTCCTGCCGGAACCGGGAAAACCTATCTTGCGGTTGCTGCGGCCGTCGACGCGTTGGAGTCGGAGCAAGTGCGGCGTATCGTGCTGGTTCGTCCCGCGGTAGAGGCGGGGGAGCGGCTTGGTTTCCTGCCCGGCGACCTCTCGCAGAAAGTGGATCCCTACTTGCGACCGATGTACGACGCGCTCTATGACATGATCGGTGCGGAACGGGTCACGCGACTGATCGAACGCAACGTGATCGAAATTGCGCCGCTTGCGTTCATGCGGGGCCGCTCGCTCAACGAGTCATTCGTGATTCTGGACGAAGCGCAGAACACAAGTGTCGAGCAGATGAAGATGTTCCTGACGCGCATCGGTTTCGGGTCGAGGGCGGTTGTCACCGGCGACATCACGCAAATCGATCTGCCGAATGGCCAGCTATCGGGCCTCAGGAATGCGATCAAGGTCCTGAATAATGTGAAAGGCGTTTCGTTTACGACGTTCACGCCGAAAGACGTTGTCAGGCATCAGCTGGTACAACGCATCGTTCGAGCCTACGAAGAACATGACAGTTCGGATTGACGTTCAGAATGCCTGTGACGACGACGCGGTTCCCGAGACACAACTGATCGAATCCTGGATAGCAGGTGCGGTCGCCGCCGCCGGCATCGCTGGTGATCGCGAGGCGTCTGTACGCATCGTCGATGCCGATGAGATTCACGCCCTGAACAAGCGGTACCGCGGCAAGGACAAGCCGACGAACGTGCTGTCCTTTCCGGCGGGTGATGTGGCGGGACTCCCGGGTGATCTGCCTCTGCCCCTGGGTGATATTGTTATTTGCGCCAGCATCGTTCGTGACGAGGCGGCGCTGCAGGGCAAGGCGTTAGCGGATCATTGGGCCCATATGCTCGTGCACGGGACGCTGCACCTGCTGGGACTGGACCACGAGACGGACGCCGAGGCCCTCGAGATGGAGGCGCTCGAAGTCCGCATTCTCTCTGGATACGGCGTTGCAGACCCGTATGGAGCGTCAGGCAAGACCTGATAGAATTACAAGACTATGAACGACAAACCTCCCAGTACCACCGGCCCGGGAACGCCTGGCCTGGTTGCGCGCATCCGCCGTGCGATTACGGGCGAGCCCTGGAGCCGAGACGAAATCCAGACATTTATCGAGTCTGAGGTCGAACTCGACGCTGAAGAAAAGAGCATGCTCACCGGGGTTCTCGAAGTATCCGAGACCCAGGTGCGTGACGTCATGGTGCCGCGGTCCCAGATGGTGGTCATCGATATCGAAGACCCATTTGATGAGACCCTCGCCATGATTGTTGACTCCGGGCACTCGCGCTTCCCGGTCATCGGTGAAGATCGTGACGAGGTGCTGGGTATCCTGCTGGCAAAGGACCTGCTGCGCTACTTTGGCAGGGACGCGGCCAGCGAAGTAACGATTCGCAAATTGCTGCGCCCGGCGGCGGTTATCCCGGAATCAAAACGGCTCAATGCTCTCCTCAAGGAGTTTCGGGCCAGCCACAATCACATGGCAATTGTCGTTGATGAGTACGGCGGCGTGGCCGGCCTGCTCACGATCGAAGACGTTCTCGAGGAAATTGTCGGCGAGATCGAAGACGAGCACGATGATGAGGAAGCCGTGTTCATCCGTCCCGACGGCGATCGCAACGGCAAGCCGAGTTTTGCGGTTCGTGCCCTGACACGCGTCGAAGACTTCAATGAGTACTTCGAGTGCGAGCTCGCAGATGAGGAGTACGACACGATCGGCGGCCTTGTCATGCATGCTCTTGGTCGACTGCCGCGCCGCGGTGAGAAAGTTTCGCTTGGCGGCTTCGAGTTTTCTGTTGTAAAAGCCGACAAGCGGCGTATTGACGCGTTGCAGGTTCAGCGCACGAGCGAGTAAGCCTGTGGCGAAAGACATTCAGCCCATCCTCCTGTTACCGGCGGACAAGCCAAGGCTAAGCCGGCTTGTCGCATTCGTGCTTGGCGCGCTGACGACACTGGCATTCGAACCGTTTGGCTGGTCATTACTGGCGCCCTTGCTGTTGCTCCCGCTTCTGCATATCTGCCTGACTGTCGCGCCCCGCGACGCGGCCGGGCATGCCTTCTGGTACGGCTTCGGGCTGTTTCTCACGGGAACGTACTGGATCTACATATCGGTGCACGTGTACGGCAACGCGGCGCTCTGGATCGCCATATTGCTCATGGTGGGTCTCGCGCTGCTCATGGCGTCTCTGGTCTCCATCGGTGGATGGCTGATCAGCCGGCTCTCGGAAGGAGAGCCCTGGCAGTTATTGCTGATCGGGCCGGCGGCCTGGGCGCTGGTCGAATGGGTACGAAGCTGGATACTGACCGGGTTTCCATGGATGGCGCTCGGCTATGGCCAGATCGATGCGCCAATTGCGGGCTGGGCGCCGGTCATCGGTGTGTACGGCGTGTCCTTCATGCTGGTCTTCTCCGCCGCAGCGATCATCGCGACGATCAGGGCCGCTACCGGTCGTGGCCGGCTTATGGGTATCGCGGCGGTCCTGCTGCCCTGGCTTGCGGGGGGCGTCCTGGCGCTGGTCGACTGGACCGAACCGGACGGTGAACCACTCCGCGCGACCATCCTGCAGGCCGGCGTATCCCAGGACAAGAAATGGGATCGCGAGCAGTTGCTGCCGATCATGGAGTATTACCACAGCGCGACGTTGAGCGCCGCCGACAGCGACATCGTGTTGTGGCCCGAAGTTGCCATCCCCGCACTGCAGGACCAGGTAGAGAGCTTCATCGCCCGCGTGGAATCGGATGCACGCATGAGCGGGCAGACGGTGTTGTTCGGAATCCTGGAACGCAGCTTCGAACGCAGTGCGGACGGGCGCATTTACAACAGCGTGATGCTGATCGGCACGGCTGAACGACAGAGTTACCGCAAGCGCCATCTCGTGCCGTTTGGCGAGTATTTCCCGGTACCGCCGAGCGTACGGGAATGGATGAAGATGCAGAACCTGCCGCACTCGGACCTTGCCAGGGGTGACGAGATACAGCCGCTGCTGACAGCGGTCGATGGCACGCGCTTCGGCGTGGCGATCTGCTATGAGGATGCCTATGCAGCCGAGCAACGCTACGCGCTACCGGAGGCCGGCATCCTGATCAACGTGAGCAACGACGCCTGGTTCGGGGATTCGATCGCGCCACACCAGCACCTGGAAATCGCACGCATGCGCTCGCTCGAATTCGGTCGCCCGACACTGCGATCCACCAATACCGGGATCAGCGCTTTCATCGCCGCCGATGGCGCGTTGCTGCAGACGGGCAGGCAGTTCGTCCCTGAACTCATGACGGCGGATATCCAGCCGCACCGGGGCATGACGCCGTACGCCGGTGGCGGCGATTGGCCCATTATCGGCTTCTGCCTGGCGATTCTTGGCCTGTTCTGGATTCGCAATCGAGCCAGCCTCTGATAGGCTTGCGGGTTTTCACACCCACACAAACAAGCGACACCGATGAGTACCCCGTACAAGCCCGCAAACGTCGAGCAGGAGGCCCAGCGCCATTGGCAAGAAGCGCGCAGTTTCGAGGTCGATGAAGACCCCGGCAAGGACAAGTTCTACTGCCTGACGATGTTCCCGTACCCGAGTGGCAAGCTCCACATGGGTCATGTGCGGGTGTTCACCATTTCCGACGTGATCGCACGCTACCAGCGCATGCAGGGCAAACATGTACTGCAACCCATGGGTTGGGATGCATTCGGCATGCCGGCCGAGAACGCGGCCATCAAGCATGGCGTGCCGCCGGCCGAGTGGACCTACAGGAACATCGCCGAGATGCGCGGGCAGCTCGATCGGCTGGGTTATGCGTACGACTGGTCACGCGAAGTCACGACCTGTCGTCCCGAGTATTACCGCTGGGAACAGTGGTTGTTCACGAAGATGTTCGAGAAGGGCCTCGTCTACAGGAAGAACTCGGTGGTCAACTGGGACCCGGTTGACCAGACGGTCCTTGCGAACGAGCAGGTCATCGATGGACGCGGATGGCGTTCCGATGCGCTCGTTGAACGCCGCGAAATCCCACAATGGTTCATGAAGACCACGGCCTACGCGGATGAGTTGCTCGAGGAACTGGACCGCATGCCGGGGTGGCCCGAGTCGGTCAAGACCATGCAACGCAACTGGATCGGCCGCTCCGAGGGCGTCGAGCTGTCGTTCGACGTACAGGGCGAAGACGAACCGTTGACGGTTTACACAACACGTCCCGATACGCTTATGGGTGTGACCTACATGGCGGTCGCTGCCGAACATCCCCTGGCCACGAAGGCGGCAAAGGACAACGCTGACCTGGCCGCGTTTATCGCGGAGTGCGTCAAGACCGATGCCGCCGAGGCGACCATCGAGACGATGGAGAAGAAGGGGATGCCGCTCGGCATTGCGGCCATCCATCCGCTAACCGGCGACGAGGTGCCGCTCTGGGTCGCGAACTTCGTGCTCATGAGCTACGGCACGGGCGCCGTCATGGCCGTTCCAGGGCACGACGAACGCGATTGGGAGTTCGCCAAGAAGCATGGCGTAACCATCAAGCAGGTTATTGCGCCGGCCGACGGTTCACAGATCGATATCCAGGAACAGGTGTTTGTCGACAAGGGTGTGCTGGTCAACTCGGGTGAATTCGACGGTATGGATTATGAAACGGCGTTCAATGCAATCGCCGATCATTTCGAGCGGACAGGGCGCGGACGCAGGACCGTGAATTACCGCCTGCGTGACTGGGGTGTGTCGCGCCAGCGTTACTGGGGAACACCGATTCCGATCATTTACTGCGACGACTGCGACGCCGTGCCGGTGCCCGAAGAGGACTTGCCGGTGGTACTGCCCGAAGACGTCACGGTCACAGGGACGGGGTCGCCGCTCAAGGACATGCCGGAGTTCGTCAATGTCGACGTGCCCGAAGTGCGGCAAAGACGCACGTCGCGAGACCGATACGTTCGACACGTTCGTCGAATCGTCCTGGTACTTCGCACGCTACGCCTGCCCGGATAACGACACGGCGATGCTCGACGAGCGGGCGGCCTACTGGACGCCGGTCGATCAGTACACCGGGGGCATTGAACACGCGATTCTGCACTTGCTGTACTCGCGCTTCTTCCAGCGCGTCATGCGGGACGAGGGGCTGACCGACGTGTCCGAGCCGTTCACCAACTTGCTGACGCAGGGCATGGTGCTCAAAGACGGTGCCAAGATGTCCAAGAACAAGGGCAACACGGTCGATCCCCAGGAGCTCATCGAGCAAGTACGGCGCCGATACGGTGCGCCTGTTCATGATGTTCGCGGCGCCGCCCGAGCAGTCGCTGGAGTGGTCCGACGACGGTGTGCAGGGCAGCTATCGTTTCCTGAAGCGATTCTGGAATGCCGTGGTCGATCATGCGGCCGGCGGCCCTGTAGCGGCCCTCGACCTCAAGGCGCTCGATGACGTCCAGAAAGCGTTGCGGCGCAAGACGCATCAGACGATTGCGAAAATCGGCGACGATATCGGCCGCCGCAGCAGCTTCAATACGGCAGTGGCCGCCGCCATGGAGCTGCTCAATGCGGTCAACAGGTTTGACGACGATTCAGAGGCCGGACGCGCGGTGGAGCACGAGGCGCTCGAAGCCGTCGTGCTCATGTTGTCGCCGATGACGCCGCACATTTGCCATGCACTTTGGAAGACGCTGGGCCATGAAACCGCCCTGATCGACCATCGCTGGCCGGAATTCGACGCGTCGGCACTGGAGCTCGACATGATCGAACTCGTCGTGCAGGTCAATGGCAAGTTGCGTGGCCGGGTTGCGGTGCCCGCCGATGCCGGCAAGGACGATATCGAAAAGCTCGCCATTGCGGACGATAATGTCCAGCGCTTCCTGGACGGCAAGGAAATTCGCAAGGTCATCGTCGTGCCGGGTCGCCTGGTGAACGTCGTTGTCTAGGCTCAGTGCATACGTTCTGTTGTTGCTTGTTGGAGGTTGCGGCTTCCACCTGCAGGGCGCATTCACGACACCAGTGGAAATGGCGCGCACGTATGTCGCGCCCAGTGATCCGCACAGCCTGTTCTACCGGGAGTTGCGCACAGCCCTCCAGTCGTCGGGCGTCGACCTCGTCGACAATGCGGCCGACGCAACCGCGACGTTCACGATCTCGTTCGACGCGACAGACCAGCGCGTACTGTCCGTCTCGGCGCGCAATGTGCCGACCGAGTACGAGGTTTATTACACGGTCAGGTACGCGCTCGAAGGCGGCTCCGGGCCGCTACTGAATGACCAGACGCTGACCCTGACTCGCAACTACACCTATGACCCGACGCTCGTGCTCGGCAAGGCGCGGGAAGAGGCGCTGCTGCGTGAGGCAATTGTCGATGACCTCGTGCGCATCGTGCTGAAGCAAATCTCCACGCTTTGAGCGGCGTTCTTACGGTAGCCGACTTAGGCCACGAGCTGCTGGCGGCCCTGTTGGCGCGGTACGGGCTGACGCTTGTCGTCGAGGCGGATGATGCCGCTATCACGGGCAGCTTCTGGGGCGACTCGGAGGCCGGCGTCGTGGGGCACTCGGTGTTCGTGCGCGCAGATACGCCCGTTCATTCCTTCCTGCACGAGTCCTGCCATGTGATCTGTATGGACGGTGAGCGGCGCAATGGCCTTGATTGCGATGCGGGCGGCGACGACCTCGAGGAAGCCGCCGTCTGCTATCTGCAGGTTGTACTCGCCGATTGCATCGAGGGTGTTGGGCGAGATCGCCTGATGGCCGACATGGATGCGTGGGGATACAGCTTTCGCCTGGGCAGTACGCGCGACTGGTTCGAAAAGGACGCCGAAGATGCGCGCAAATTTCTTGTGAATCGCGGACTTATTGACGCGTCGGGCGGACCGACTTTCAACCTTCGTTCCTGATGCCGGCGCGAGGTGTATAGTCTCGTATGGCCTGGATTCGTTACCCCGTGTATTTCCTCGGCATCGCGTTTGTCACGTGGGCGCTGACCTACATGGAGCTGGCGTCTCCGGGCAGCCTGAAGCTCTATGTCTTCGTCGATGAGAACGACGTGCTCGGTACGAGCGAGTTCTCACCGGTCGAAATTATCCAGCCGATCATCCTTGGCGCATGCGGCGTCATCATGGGGTGGGTCGCGAGGTACTGCCCGTCTCAACGCCCGATCGCGTTCCTGTTCGGCGGCATGGCGCTGGTCTTCCTGATTCGCGAGCTCGATTACTTTCTGGACCGATACATCGTCAACAACCTCTGGCAGGTGCTGGTGGTGATCGTCGGGGCGCTGATCATGGCGTACACCTACCGGCACCGCCGACGCCTGCGTATTGCGTTGGCTCGTATCTGGCCGTCGCCCGGGCTGACGTTCCTGTTCTGCGGGGCCGTGATCCTGTTTGCCTTCGTCTGGCTCGTGGGCCACGAACCCCTGTGGATGTCGATCATGGGTGACGCCTATCAGCGCGTCGTCAAGCTCGCGGTCGAGGAGTTTATCGAACTGATCGGCTACTTCCTGTGGATGGTGGGAACCATCGAATATGCGTTCCAGGCCCGGGCTATTGCGTATCGCACACCCCAACCCGCCGCCCGGCGGCGCCGCGAAAAGCGGCGGCAGGATTCGAAAGGCAGGTTCTGATGCGGCCGCTCAGGACTGGCTGACGCGCACGCGGCACGCGTTTGGATTGAGGCCGGCGCCTCGTGCTGCCTCGAGCAGCGTCTCCGCCTCGTAACGAAGCCGGCTCGCCCAGGCCGGCGAGGCGGCTATGATGACGAGGTCCCCATCTTCGCGGAGGTTGGCGGCAATGATTGCACCGGCGTACTCAGCGGGCAGCGCCTTGCTCAGAACGTGCGTCAGCTCGCCCATCTCCCTGGCGCGGCGAACTATGTCGCCTAACTCCCCGCCACTATTGGGGTTTAGCAGATTTTTCAGCTCGTCTGAGGCCATAAAAATGTGACGCAGTTGGCGCTTTTTTCCCGTTGCGGGTGACGCAGGTCGCCCTTACGAATCAGAACCTTGTAATGATTTCCGACATTATGCATATTGTCGCACACGATAACGGCAAACCCGCTGCGAGGCGGGGACGCAAAACCACCGGCCCTGGACAATAACAGGCAGGGCAGCGGGGCTACCGAAGTGAGCAGGGACTGCAAGTTTAGAACAACGCGAAGAAGCGAACACGGCGATATCGACCGTGATCTCGCGGCTTGCACGCATACGCGTACAAAGACAGCAACGTATCCGGGGCATACTCGATGAACGTAGTACTATTTGGCAAGGGTTTTGGTAAGCCCCGACAGCTCAGCCTGTCGGGCCCGGTCGCCGGGCTTGCTGCCACCGCGTTTGCGCTCGTCGTGATGGGTTCTGGTTTCATCGGTGGGTACTACTATTCCTCAAGCACGGGTTCCGGCATCAGCACCTCGGAACTGGGTGAGTTGGCCGGCGAGCTCGATGCGCAGCGCGAGTACATCGCTGAAATCCGGCAAGGCAACGAAGATACGCTCGATGCGCTGGCTATTCGCATCGCCCAGATGAACGCCCGCATGATTCGCCTGGATGCAGTGGGCCGCCGACTGACGGAAATGGCGGATATCGACGCCGATGAATTTGATTTTGACTCGGATCCGGCCCTTGGCGGTCCCGAGGAGCCCATGACGGGCTCGAACGTTGCCGTTCCCGAAGTGCTCGATGCGATGACGACACTGAATTACCAGCTCGACAATCGCGAGGCCCAGTTGAACGTGCTCGAGTCCGTTCTGATGAACCAGAACCTGAAAGAGCGTGTTTATCCGCAGGGTCGCCCGGTCAAGTCCGGCTGGCTGTCATCCTATTTCGGCAAGCGGACGGACCCGTTCACGGGCAAGCCCGCCAACCACACCGGCATCGATTTCGCGGGCAAGCACGGTGCTGAAATTGTCGCTGTCGCGGACGGGGTCGTGACCTGGTCCGGCGATCGTTACGGCTACGGCGTCATGGTCGAAATCAACCATGGCAACGGTTATTCGACACGCTATGCACACAATTCAGAAAACCTCGTAGCCGTCGGCGACGAAGTGAAGAAAGGGCAGACGGTTGCCCTGATGGGCGAAACGGGCCGTGCAACGGGTCCGAACCTGCATTTCGAAGTCCTGCGCGATGGCAGCCGGGTAAATCCCGTGAATTTCATCCGCGAAACCTCGAAATAATCATCACGAACCCCTGATCCGGAAACGGCGGCCTTGGCCGCTGCGGGAACTTGTGTTTCGGGTTTATGCCCATAAATACCGAGATTCGATTCTAAATAGCGTCGCTACCCCTTAGAATAGCGGCCTTTGTTTGACCGGGAGCCCTGTGTGGCCAATTTCCTGACTCGCATTTTCGGCAGCCGCAACCAGCGACTGCTGCGTCAGTACTCAAAAGTCGTCAAGAAGATCAATTCCCTCGAGGAAGGCCTGCACGCGCTTTCCGACAGCGACCTCAGGGGCAAGACCGCCGAGCTGCAAAAGCGCTACGCCGACGGTGAGACGCTCGACGAGCTGCTGCCCGAGGCATTTGCCGTCGCCCGTGAGGCATCGGTCCGGACCATGGGCATGCGTCCTTTCGACGTCCAGCTCATCGGTGGCATGGTCCTGCACGACGGCAATATTGCGGAGATGCGCACCGGTGAGGGCAAGACCCTCATGTCGACGTTGCCGGCCTATCTGAATGCGATCAGTGGCGACGGCGTCCACATCGTCACGGTCAACGAATACCTGGCCCAGCGCGATGCCGATTGGATGCGCCCCATTTACGAGTTCCTTGGCTTGACGGTCGGTGTGTCGAAGTCCGGCCAGACAACCGAAGAAAAGCGCGCTGCCTACGCGGCCGATATCACGTACGCGACCAACAACGAACTCGGTTTCGATTACCTGCGCGACAATCTCGCGTTTTCCATCGAAGACAAGGCGCAGCGAAAGCTTAATTTCGCGATCGTCGACGAGGTCGACTCGATCCTGATCGATGAAGCGCGAACGCCGCTCATCATTTCCGGTCCGGCCGAATCCAGTACGGATCTGTACGCGCAGATCAACAAACTGATTCCGAAGCTCACCGCGCAGGAAGAGTCCGACGAGAAGATGAACTACGAAATCCCGGCGAACCGAGTCGTCCTTGCCGACCGTAACGACGAGGTAATGACGCTGGACGAGGCAGTCTCACTGGCCGAAAAGAACGAGGCGGACCTGGTCCTGGTCGACGGTAGCGAGAAACCGGCGAAGTGCAGGCTACTGCCGCGCGGCGACTACACGATCGACCTGAAAGCGAAGCAGGTGCACGTGACCGAGGAAGGCCACCAGAAGGTCGAACTGCTGATGGCACGTGCCGGTCTCCTGCAGGAAGGTGAGAGCCTGTACGACGCGGGCAATATCCGCCTCCTGCACCACCTCAACGCGGCACTCCGGGCGCACGCGATCTACCAGCGGGACGTTGAGTACATCCTCAAGGATGGCGAGGTCGTTATCGTCGACGAGTTTACCGGTCGTACGATGCCGGGTCGACGCTGGGGCGATGGCCTGCACCAGGCCGTGGAAGCGAAAGAAGGCGTGTCGATTCGCCAGGAGAACCAGACCGTCGCGTCGATCACCTTCCAGAACTACTTCCGCCTGTACAACAACCTGTCCGGTATGACGGGTACGGCCGATACCGAGGCCTTCGAGTTCCAGTCAGATCTATGGACTCGAGGTCGTTGTTATCCCGACGCACAAGCCCATGATTCGTGACGACCAGCCCGACCTCGTCTATCTCACCGAGAAAGACAAGTTCGAGGCGATCGTCGAAGACATCCTCGATTGCAGCGAGCGTGGCCAGCCGGTGCTGGTCGGTACGACCTCGATCGAGGCATCCGAGCTGTTGTCGAAGATCCTCAGCAAGAAAAAGATCAAACACGAAGTCCTGAATGCCAAGCAGCACGAGCGCGAAGCCCACATCGTGCAGAACGCAGGGCGACCGGGCGCGATTACGATTGCCACCAACATGGCCGGTCGCGGTACCGATATCGTGCTCGGTGGCAGCCTGGACGCGGCACTGGCACAGGCAGGCGAAGGCGCGGACGAAACGGCCATACGCGAAGAATGGCAGCAGCGTCACAACCAGGTGCTCGAGGCGGGCGGTCTGCATATCATCGGTACCGAGCGCCACGAGTCGCGGCGTATCGACAACCAGTTGAGGGGCCGTTCCGGACGCCAGGGTGACCCGGGTTCATCGCGGTTCTACCTGTCGATGGAAGACACGCTCATGCGGATCTTCGGCGATCCGGAGCGCACCAAGAACCTCCTGTCCCGCGCCGGCATGCGCGAAGGCGAGGCGATCGAGAGCCGCTTGCTCACGCGCCAGATCGAGCGCGCGCAGCGCAAGGTTGAGGCGCACAACTTCGATATTCGCAAGAACCTGCTCGAATACGACGATGTGGCCAACGACCAGCGCAAGGTCGTTTACGTCATGCGTAACGACCTGATGGAAGCCGCGGAGATCGAGGACTCGATCGCAGCGATTCGGGACGAGGTTATCGAAGGAACGGCGATGCAGCACATTCCGCCGGGCAGCCTCGAGGAGATGTGGGACGCCGAGGGCCTGAGCAACGCGCTCGAGGCCGAGTTTGGCGTTCGCGCGGACGTGGCGCGCTGGATCCGGGAGGACAGCACCCTGACCGCCGAGCAGATCAGCGAGCGTTGCGTTGCGGAGGCGAAGAAGGCCTACGAGAAGAAGGCTGCCGAGATCGGCGTCGAGCTGATGCGCGGTGTCGAAAAACAGATCATGCTGCGACAACTCGATTTTCACTGGAAAGAGCATCTCGCGGCCATGGATCATTTGCGCCAGGGCATCGGGCTGCGCTCCTACGCGCAAAAGAATCCCAAGCAGGAGTACAAGCGTGAGGCGTTCGCGATGTTCGGCGAGATGATCGAGCAGGTGAAGCACGATTCGATCAGTATTCTGTCACGCGTCCGTATCCAGGGCGAGGAAGACCTGTCCGAACTCGAAAGGCGCCGCAAGAGAGACCAGGCCATGAAATTCCAGCACGCCGAGGCGTCGGCGCTGGGTGGCGGCCAGTCCGGCGGCGAACAACAGGCGCCCGCGGCAGCACCGACACCGTTTGTCCGCGACGGCCGCAAGGTCGGTCGCAACGAGCTCTGTCCCTGCGGGTCAGGCAAGAAGTTCAAGCAGTGTCACGGCAGGCTGAGCTGATTCGCAGCCGTTCATGAATCACTTCAATGTTGCCGCAGGTATTCTCTGTGATTCGGTCGGTCGGGTGCTCATCGCGGAGCGGATCGGCGGCGGCGACTTCAATGGTATGTGGGAGTTTCCCGGTGGCAAAATCGCGTCCGGGGAAACCTCGGCAGAAGCATTGTCACGGGAGCTCGCCGAGGAACTGGGTATCGAAGTGACCGTCTGTGCCCCGTTCATGAATCTCCGCCACGAGTACGACGATCGAATCGTCACGATCGAGTTCTTTCTCGTGAGTGAATGGAACAGCGACCCCGTCGGTCGCGAGGGCCAGGCATTGCGCTGGGTGCCGCGGGAGAACCTGGATGCTGGCGAATTGCTGCCAGCCGATGTTCCGGTCGTAGAAGCCCTACAACAGAATCACTAGCAAATTG
This sequence comes from uncultured Gammaproteobacteria bacterium, assembly GCA_963698895.1. Classification (GTDB taxonomy): domain Bacteria; phylum Pseudomonadota; class Gammaproteobacteria; order Steroidobacterales; family Woeseiaceae; genus UBA1847. Next base: position 482,869 of record CAVOSO010000010.1, read on the forward strand.
ACAGCCGGAAGGGCACGTCGTGGCCGGTCTGGACCGCACGCCTGTTAATCGTTGACCACTCGAGGAAACGAATCGTAAAGCGGTGCTGGCTGCCGCTGATTTCAGGGAACAAGGCGCCGTTGCCTTGCAGGCTGACGCGCAACAGGCGGCAATTGCCGTCTTTCTGCATGGTGTGCTGGTACATGCCGTTCGCCGCCATTCTCTCGGTGGGATCAGCGCTCTCGCGGATCAGCCACAGCAGTTCCGTGGCAGCATCGCAAACCGGGCGGATCGCGCCCAGCCATTTGTCCATGTCTTCCTGCCTGCGCTCATAGGACTGTCTCAGCCAATGGCTGTACTCGGGCAGGTCGAACTCGCAGGTGCCGCCGGGAATGGCACTGCGGTGCTTGATGGCGTTCAGGAAGTCGCAGTCTTTCAGGGGGTTCAGGAACGCCGTCCCGATGCGGCTGAGCTCGGTACGACTCGCCGCCAGGTTGTGAATCAGCGAATCGAGACGACCGCTGTCGACACCCGGCTGGCTCTGGAATCGCTCCAGGATGCCGAGCTGGTGATCCAGCTCCTTTTGGAGGTCACTGCGGACATCACCACGAGACAATATAGCCAGGATTTCAAGAAGCGTCGCGATGCTTGCCCGTGTCGCCCAGTCAGCTTCCCTCTCGCCGTTGTAAAGCATCTGCTGGTACAGGAATTCGAGGCGCAGGAACGTACGCATACGCTCAGATAGCGGCTGCTCATAGTGCATGACGGCGGCTGCCGCTTGCGGGTTGATATCGCTGGCTGGTTTTGCCATCGCACTATTCTGCGTCACGGAGGGGGGCAGTGGCAAATGACGCGATGACGCCTGTGTGAACCCGGTTGTATCGAAACGCACAACGGGCGGGCTAGAATGACAGCCAATAATATCAAAGGGATACCGGCAATCATGGGTAGTACGGAAATGGAGAAGCGGCGTGACTCACGTTTCTCGGCAACGAGCATTGCGTGGGGCATGGTCTTCCTGGCCGCCGTCCTCGCCTACTGGCCCGGACTGAAGGGACCCTTTGTACTGGACGATTTCACCTCGCTGGGTGCGCTGGGCAACCTGGGCGGGATCACCGACTGGGATACCTTCAAGGCCTTTGTCTTTGGCGGTACGGCCGGGCCGACCGGTCGGCCCGTGGCCCTGCTCAGTTTCCTGATCGACGCCAACAACTGGCCAACCGATCCGTGGCCGTTCAAACGCACAAATCTTGTCATTCACCTTGCGAACGGTGCCCTGCTGGGTGTGCTGACGCGGCAGATTCTCAGGTTGCTCGACATTGAATCCGGGAGCGCCGCGCGCATTGCGCTGGTGTCGGCCGGGGCCTGGATGCTGCACCCTTTCCTCGTTTCAACAACGCTCTACGCTGTGCAGCGCATGGCGTTACTGGCCATGCTGTTCTCGGTGAGCGGCCTGGTTCTGTATCTCTACGGTCGTTCCTTGCTCGGGACGAACCGAACGAAGGCCTACCTGGTCATGACGCTGTCGCTGGGCCTCTTTACCGTGCTTGCGACGTTGTCAAAAGAGAACGGCGTGCTGCTGCCGTTGCTGATCCTTGTCATGGAAATCACGGTCTGTGCGAGCCGGGGTAGCAGCCTGCCTGCGCTCGACCGGCGCTGGTCGAGCGCTTTCCTCGGCTTGCCGTCGATCCTGGTCGTCGGCTACCTGGGTTATCGATTTTTCAGTGTCGATTTTCTTGAAACCCATGGATCGCGTGACTTCAGTCTTTACGAGCGCCTGCTGACGCAGCCACGCGTGGTAGCCGACTACCTGCAACACTGGTTCCTTCCCAAGCTCTATACAACCGGCGTCTACCAGGACCACGTGTTGAAGTCCACGGGCCTGTTCGCGCCTGTGTCGACAGCCGTTGGCGCGCTGTTCCACATCGGGCTGATCGTCCTCGCGGTCGCAAAGCGGCGGCAACTGCCGTTGCTTGCGTTCGCGATCCTGTTCTTTTATGCGAACCACCTCCTCGAATCGACGACGCTGAACCTGGAGCTCTATTTCGAACATCGCAACTACATGGCAACCGGATTCCTGTTCCTGCCGCTAATCGTGTTGGCGCGTGACAAGCTCAGCCGGCAAATGGGGACGCTCGTGGCTGTAGCGTTACTCCTGGCCCTGGCCGGGTTTACCCGGTATTCGTCGACGGTCTGGTCGAGCTACGAGGGCATGGTAGCGGCATCGGCGCAAAAGGCACCGACGTCAGCAAGGGCGCAGACCGAACTCGCAATCAACCTGTTCAACGCGGGCCGGCATGAGCAGTCGCTGGTTGTACTGGATCGGGCCATCGAGACGATCCCGACCGACGATCCACTCCTGTTAATCAATCGCCTGATCATTCGCTGTAACCTGCGCGTACTGCAGCCACACGAGCTTGACTCGACAGTAACGGCACTGTCCCGCCGGCCCTACGATCCGCGATACCTGCAACACTACACGGGCCTGACGCAGGCCCTTTCCGAGGGGCGCTGCCCGGGTGTGACGGTTGAGCAACTGCGGCCGCTGTTCGCGAACATGCTGCGCAACCCGGCCAACTCCGAACCCGGCTCGCTGGAGTTGTCGCACATCAAGTACCTGTCCGGCACTGTCGACATGCTGGCCGGCGACCGCGCTGCCGCCATGGCCCGGTTCCTCGAATCGCTCGACGCAATGCCGGACTCCGGTTCGGCGATGACGATGGCGGCGATGATGGCGACAGCGGGCTTTCTCGACGAAGCGCTGCTGCTTTCCGAGCGTGCCCTCGAGTTCCTGGACATCGAGTCCCGCGGCGTTCGCCTGGGTCTCAAGGTGACGGAGAAAGATGTTCGCGAGTTTCGCGCTATCGTAACTGCCGAGATCCAGGGCGGCGCCGAGTAAGCCGGCGGTACTTGCGGTCCAGGTCGACGACCTGGTTGCGCACATGATCGAGACTGTGATCGTTATTGATCACGTCGTTGGCAATGGCCAGGCGGTCCTCGCGGCTCGCCTGGGCGGCAAGGATGCGCTCGGCCTGTTCCACCGTTTCGGCATCGCGCTCGAGCAATCGCCTGACCTGGGTATCTTCCTCGCAATCGACGACCAGCACGCGGTCGACGAACTCGAGCAGTGGTGAGTTCAGCAGGAGTGGTACAACAATGAGCTGGTACGTGCCGGTGGCAGCCTCGGCCTGCCGGCGCGTCTCGGCACCGATTCTCGGATGCAGAATGGCTTCAAGGTCCAGCCGGGCCTTGTCGTCGGCGAAGATGGCCCTGCGCATGGCGCCGCGGTCCAGGTTGCCCGAGGCATCGATCATGTCGTCGCCAAAGCGCTCGCGGATCTCGTCGAGTGCAGGTTGGCCCGGCGCCACGACCTCGCGTGCGATCACGTCGGTATCGATCACCGACGCGCCGAGTTCTGCGAACATGTCGGCCACAACGGACTTGCCGCTGGCAATGCCGCCGGTCAGCCCGATACGCAGTGGCGGTGTTTCAGTCGGGCGTGCCACTCAGAGCATCGTATCGAGGTACAGGGTCTTGATCGTGTCGCCCCAGAGCATGGAGATCCAGCCGGCCGCGGCCAGGTAGGGGCCAAAGGGGATCGGCACGCTGCGTTCGTGCTTCGTGAGCACCACCATGGTGATGCCGACAACGGCACCGACAACAGCGGACATGAGGATGATCATCGGCAGTTGTTGCCAGCCCAGCCAGGCACCGAGTGCAGCCAGCAGCTTGAAGTCGCCGTAGCCCATTCCCTCCTTGCCGGTCACGAGCTTGAACAGCCAGTAGATGCTCCAGAGGCTGAGGTAGCCGGCCATGGCGCCAATGATGGCGTCTTTTGGCGCAATGAACAGGGTCTCCGCACCCGCCACGGGGTGGTACAGGCTCATCGCAAGGCCGATCCACATCAGGGGCAGGACGATCGAATCGGGGATGAGCTGCGTGTCGGCGTCAATCATCGCGACGGGCACCAGTGCGAGGGTCATGATGATGGCCATGATCGCCTCGGGACCAGCCCCGAAACGCCAGGCACACAGTGCGGCCAGGACGCCGGTCATCATTTCGACAACCGGGTAGCGCGCCGAGATCGATGCCTTGCACTTGGCGCACTTGCCGCCGAGCAGCAGGTAGCTGACGACCGGGATATTTTGCCAGGCCTTGATCATCGTGCCGCAGGAGGGGCAGCGCGAACGGGGTACCACGAGGTCGAAGCGTTCCTCGGGAACCTCGCTGACCGTCGGCGACTTCGCCATCTCCTCGCACTGCGCGCGCCACTCTCGCTCCATCATGACGGGCAGGCGGTAGATGACGACATTGAGGAAGCTGCCGACAACGAGACAGATCGCAAAGACGACGGCGATAAACATCGGCGCTGATTCCGTGAACAATTCGAGCATCAGAAAACTCCGTCGGCAGAGCCGCAGGCGTAAATGAAAACGGCGCTCGGAGTGTCCTCCGAACGCCGCATTGTATCAATCCTGAGACGGCTTAGACGACCGCGCCCAGCTTGAAGATCGGGAGGTACATGGCGACAACGAGGCCACCAACGAGCACACCCAGGATCGCCATGATCATGGGCTCGAGCAGGCTGGAGAGGTTGTCCACTGCATTGTCGACGTCTTCTTCGAAGAAATCGGCCACCTTGGCGGACATCTCGTCGAGCGAACCGGACTCCTCGCCGACGGCGATCATCTGGATCACCATGTTCGGGAACAGGTCGGTGTTTTCCATCGCAACCTGCAGCCGCTGGCCGGTTGCCACTTCATCGCGCATCGTCAGGACAGCTTGCTCGTAGACGATGTTACCCGTTGCGCCGGCAACCGATTCCATGGCTTCCACGAGCGGTACGCCCGCTGCAAACATCGTTGACAACGTACGCGCATAGCGCGCAATCGCGGCCTTCTGGAGGATCGGGCCAATAATGGGCATCTTGAGCATCAGGCGGTCGAGATAGTGCCTGAACTTGCGCGAACGCTTCTTGAAATACAGGAACGCGCCAATCGCGCCACCAATGCCGATACCCAGGAAAACGCCCTGGGTTCGAACAAACGCCGACAGGTCGATGACCATACGTGTGAACGCGGGCAAGTCGGCACCGAAGCCCTTGAACAGGTCTTCGAAAGACGGGATGACGAAGATCAGGAGAACCGTGGTCACGACGAAAGCCACGACGAGTACGGCGGCCGGGTAGGTCAGGGCTTTCTTGATCTTCTTCTTGATCGCCTCGGTCTTTTCCTTGTAGGTCGCGACCTTGTCCAGCAACGACTCGAGGGCACCGGCCTGCTCGCCGGCCTCGACGAGGTTCACAAACAGGTCATCAAAATACAGCGGGTGTTTCGCCAGCGCTTCAGCGAGGGCAGAACCACCCTCGACATCGGCCTTGATCGCGAGAATGAGCTTCTGCATGGCGGCGTTCTCGTGGCCATTGCCGACGATCTCGAAGGACTGCACGAGGGGAATGCCTGCCGCGAGCATCGTGGCCAGCTGGCGACTGAAGAGGGCGATATCGGCGGTCGTGACCTTGCCACCACCCGAGAACATACTCTTGCGCTGCTTGCGAATGCGCGTCGGCACCACGCCCTGGCGCCGCAGGTCGGCGCGTACCGATGCCTCGTCGTTGGCGAGGCTCTTGCCCTTGATTTTCTTGCCGTTCCTGTCTGTTCCTTCCCACAGGAACGGCGTGTTTTCTGCAACTACTGCATTAGCCATTGTTCAAGTCCACTATTCGGTAATTACCTGATTTAACTACTCAATTGTAACCCGGTTGACCTCTTCAAGGCTGGTAACCCCGTCCTTGACTTTGTTCAATCCGGCTTGTCGCAAATCGATAACCCCCTCTTGTGCCGCCTGCTCCGCGATCTGCATCGCGTTGCCACCTTCCATGATGATGCGGCCCATAATTTCGGATACTTCCATGACCTGGAAAATACCCAGTCGGCCTTTGTAGCCGTTATTGCATTGCTTGCAGCCCTTGTCTTTCGGGCCGTAAATGGTGATGCCCGCGTCGAGTTCCTCGGCCGAAAAACCTTCCTTTTCGAGTGCCTCGCGCGGAATATCCTTGATTTCCTTGCAGTTGTTGCAGAGGCGGCGGGCCAGGCGCTGCGCGATGATGAGGCTGACGGAGGTCGCGATAGCGTAGGGCTTGACGCCCATATCGACCATACGAGTCAGCGTCTTGGGGGCGTCGTTCGTATGCAGCGTCGACAATACCAGGTGGCCCGTCTGGGCCGCCTTGATGGCGATTTCAGCCGTCTCGAGGTCACGAATCTCACCCACCATGATCACGTCCGGATCCTGGCGCAGGAACGCTTTCAGGGCGGAGGCAAAGGTCAGGCCCACTTTCGGGTTAACGTTGACCTGGTTGATGCCCGGGAGGTTGATTTCCGCGGGATCTTCGGCCGTCGAGATGTTGCGGTCGACGGTGTTCAGAATGTTGAGACCCGTGTACAGCGAGACCGTCTTACCGGAGCCCGTCGGGCCCGTGACGAGAATCATGCCGTATGGCTTGGCGAGATGTTTTTCGTAGAGCTCGCGCTGGTGATCCTCGTAGCCCAGCATTTCGATGCCGAGTTTGGCACTCGACGGGTCGAGGATACGCAGCACGATCTTTTCACCGAACAGTGTCGGGCACGTGTTCACACGAAAGTCGATTGCGCGGTTCTTGCTGAGCCGCATTTTGATACGGCCGTCCTGCGGGACGCGGCGCTCCGCGATGTCCATGCGGGACATGACCTTCAGACGGGCGCAGACCTTGTTGGCCAGCACGACCGGTGGCTGCGCCACTTCGCTGAGCACACCGTCGAGGCGGGTACGCACGCGGAAGATCTTCTCATACGGCTCGAAGTGTATATCGGACGCGCCGCGCTTGATGGCGTCGAGCAGCACCTTGTTGACGAAGCGCACCACCGGTGCGTCTTCGATATCGTCCTTCTGGATATCGTCGTCACGCTCTACTTCACCACCGACATCGAGATTCTCGAGATCGAAATCGTCGTCCTCGAGACCGCTCATGCTGGTGTCGACGGCCTCAATGGCCTTGTTGATGCGCTCCTCGAGCTTGTCCTGCTCGACAACGACCGGGTCGATGCTCAGCGTGGTCGCAAACTTGATGTCATCGATGGCCTGGAGATTTGTCGGGTCGGCAATGCCAAGGAACAGGCGCTTGCCGCGCTTTACGAGCGGCAGGACGCGGTGCTTGGTGATCAGTTTCTGGTCGACCGCCCGGATGACGTCGAGATCGATATCCACGGCCTCGAGATCGAGGAGGGGTACGCCGAATTCGTGCGAGGCGGCGACGGCGATGGCGCGCGCATTGGCCAGTTCCTCACCCACAAGGTAGGCGATGAGCGGGATGCGTTCTTTCTTGGCAGCCTCGCTCGCTTCCTGAAGCTGTTCTTCAGAAACAATGCCGTCCTGCACCAGCCGCCTTGGCAGGCCCGCGAGGTTGGATTGTGATGCTGTTGCTACCATGAAATCTCAAACTGTCACGTTTACGAGCGTTACAGTCTCACTGATCCAAGTTACCGATTCAACTGGATTTTGTGCTGCTGTTCACAGTTATCAGATTTGATTAAGTAAAACGCCGATATTAGGTGATTCTGGCGACCAGAAGACCCCAGGATTGGCCTGAACGGGATTAAGGGCGGCAGCTCGACGGCAGGTAGCGGTTCGCGACCGTCGGGGCCTGGTGAGCGCTGACAACGCCGTTGCCGTTCATCTCGGTTGCGCCTCCGCCCGGTGCGAGCGCAGCGCCGCAGCGCCAGATGATACTGCCACCCGTGGACAGGTAGGGTGTAAACGACACGGTCTGGCCGAATATCTCGGCGTGTGCGTCGCGGCCAAAGGTCACGTCGACACGACCGTTCACGATATTGACCTGGCTGACATACTTGCCCTGCGAGTCGGTGGCCAGGGCGGACATTCCGGCCTCGGTGCGGCCCGCCGGCGGTTCGCCATCCATATTGTAGGCGTCGACGACGGGGGCCTTGGCGCCCGCAGCCATGTTGATGCCCTCGGCAATCTGCGCACGCACGGTGAAGGTCTGGTAGGCCGAAATCGCAAGCGATGCGAGAATGCCGATGATGGCAACGACAATCATCAGTTCAATCAACGTGAAGCCTTTGTACTTGTTGTTCATGGTCTTCCTGTTCCCCTACTCAGGCCGGTCAATTGTAAGTGAAAAAAAAGCCCCGGCGGACCGGGGCTTTTCTGACTCTAATGTCTAAAGCGAAAAGCTCTAGATTGTGTCTTAGCGGCAAGCCGCCGGCAGATGCTTCGCAGCGATAACACCACCGCTGGCGCAAGCCCACTCGACCGAACCGGCGTTGGTGTTGCCCGTCATCGTGAGCGTCTGGCCCGCGATCAGCTGGTGAGCAGGCCTGGAACCACCGTACGTAACGGTGATGACGTTGCCAGCAACGCCAACCGACGTAACGTAGCTACCGTTGATGTCAGCAGCGGCAGAAAGGCCAGCCAGCGTGTTGTCGGTCGGGAACCGGCCGCGGTCCATCGTGTACTCAGATACGGCAGCTTTCGCGCCGGCAGCCAGGTTCAAACCTTCAGAAACCTGTGCGCGGATCGTGTAGTCCTGGTAAGCAGGAATAGCGATGGCCGCCAGAATACCGATGATCGCAACTACGATCATGAGTTCGATAAGTGTAAAACCTTGTTGCTTCTTCATCTCGTTCTTCTCCATGAATATTGAGAGTTTTTAAATTAACGGCAAGATCGCCTGTACGAGTGATAAAGCAAACGCCGTGCCAACTTTCCTGATTTAGTAATAAGTTATTGATTATTAAAGAATAAGCCTCGGGATACTACAATAAGCAGCGTCGGCAGAAGGTGACAAAGCGCTGATCGATTGTCGCTTCGGTGTCACAAAGTGACACAAAATGTCACTCCAGGCCGAGTTTCTTGATGCGATAGCGCAGCTGCCGAAACGACAGCCCCAGCAGCTTCGCCGCGGCCGTCTTGTTGTAGCGGGTCTTCTCGAGCGCCTCGACAATGGCCTGCCGCTGCACATCTTCCACCTGGTCGCCCAGTTTTCCGGAGAGCAGTGGCTGGTTGCCCGTGGCATCCGCAGCCTGCCGCATATGCAGGTCCGCAGCGGAGATGGTGCCGCCCGCGCACAAGGTCACCGCACGCTCGAGGATGTTTTCGAGTTCCCGCACGTTGCCGGGGAAGGCATACGTCAGCAGCGCCTCCCGGGCACTGTCGTCGAGACCCGCGGTGGCGTTCAGGCGCCTGAGAACGTGGTCGGCGAGCAGCAGGATGTCGTCGCCGCGTTCACGCAGCGCAGGTACATGCAGCTCGATGACGTTGATCCGATAGTAGAGATCCTCGCGAAACTCGCCATTCGCGACCATCTTCGACAGGTTCTTGTGGGTTGCCGACAGAATCCGTACATCCACGCTTTCTTCCTGGGACGCACCAACCGGGCGGACCTTCTTTTCCTGGATGACGCGCAGCAGCTTGACCTGCATGGCGAGCGGCAGGTCGGCAATCTCGTCGAGGAACAGCGTGCCGTCAGCCGCGCATTGCAGCAGGCCCGCCTTGTCATTGACGGCACCCGTGAAGCTGCCCTTGCGGTGGCCGAAGAACTCGCTTTCAACGAGTTCGGCAGGAATCGCGCCGCAGTTGACCGGCACGAAGGGGCCTTCCGAGCGCGGGCCGCTGTCGTGAATCATGCGGGCTACGAGCTCTTTGCCGGTGCCGGATTCGCCGGAAATGTGCACCGGCGCCTGGGACTGTGCGACCTTGCCGATCATGTCGCGCAGTTCGCGCATGCGTCCGGAATCGCCAAGCAGCTTGGTGCCGCCGTCCTCGCCGGGGCTGCGCACGCGCAGTGCGTTGGCGACGATGGTGCGCAGGTTGCCGAGATCGAGAGGCTTGGAGATGAAATCGAATGCGCCGAGCTTCAGCGCCTGCACGGCCGTTTCCACGTTGCCGTGCGCCGTGATGACGGCGACCGGCAGACCGGCGGCATGGCTCTGTATCCATTCCACGAGTTCCAGGCCGTCGCCGTCCGGCAGCCGCATGTCGGTGAGGCAAATGTCGAAATCCCGGGAGTTCAGCAAGGATTTGGCGCCGGCGACGTCCATGGCCGTCTCCGTGCGAATATCCATGCGACCCAGCGTCAGCGTCAGCAATTCGCAGATATCGGGCTCGTCGTCGATGACCAGGGCCAGTGGTTGGTTCATTGTGTTTCCTGTGTGTCCCAGCGATCCGGATCGGCAAATACGATACGAAAGATACTGCCTCCACCGGGCCGGTCAAGGTACAGCAAGGTCGCCCGGTTCAATTCACAGAGCTCCCTGGATATATAGAGCCCGAGGCCCGTGCCGCCGGAGCGTGCCGTAAAGAAGGGCTCGAAGATCTTGTCGGCCGTTGCCTTGTCCACGCCAAGGCCGCAGTCGAGAACATCGATATAGGGCCGGCCTTGCCCGGCCAGGCGACCGCCGGCAATTTCCACCATGATGCCACCGGTTTCACTCGCGTACTTGACGGCGTTGTCGCAAAGGTTCCAGAGGACCTGGCGTAAATGGCCGCGATCCATCCGGACTTCGAGGTCGTCGGGCAGGTCAGCCACGCTGAACTCACCCTCCTGCAGTTCCAGTGTGCGCTCGAATTCGGTGGCGAACTCCTGCAACCAGTCCCTGAGTGCCAGCCGCTCCGGCCGGCTCGACTCGCGTCGCGACAGCTGCAACACGTTGTCGATGATGTGACTGACGCGGCTCGAGTGAGTCTGGATGATTTCGGTGAGCCGCTTGTCGTCATCGGTCAGAACCGGCGATTCCTGCAGCAGCTGCGCCGCATGGCTCATGGCGCCGACGGGATTGCGGATCTCATGCGCGATGCTCGCGCTCAGGCGCCCGAGCGACGCAAGCTTGGATTGCTGCACGCGGGCATTCATGTCGCTCACGTCCTCTAGGAACACGAGAATCGGTCCCTTGCGTTGCCCGTCCTTGCCGAGTGGTGCGAGGTGGGCCGTGATACGCGCATTGTCGCCTTCTGTAATCAGTGTCAGTTCGGGGTGTGACGATAGCGACCGGTCTGTCCGCCATGCCTCGATGTATTCGGCCAGTGACGCGGCCACCTCGTTGAGCGGTCTGCCCGGGGGCGCCGTGTCCACACCGAGCAGTTGCATTGCCGAACTGTTGATCAGTCGTATGGCGTTTGCACTGTCCAGCACCACGATGCTTTCGCGAAGGTGCTGCACGATGTACTCGTTGAGCTCCGACAGATTCTTGAGGTCAACACCGAACTGGCGCGCGAGCGCCTCCGAGGCGCGAATCCGACGCGCCAGTGGTTGGGTGACCAGCGCCATCGCGAAGATCACGCCGCTGAGAATGCCCGCAGCCGGGTAGTTGGCCAAGGCACTGGCGTTCGACAACTGCGAATAGAACTGCTCACCCAGGATAAAAAACGTCGCAACGGCTGCGAGCGTTGCTGACACGGTGATCGGAATGACCAGGCTGGCCGCGCCGATGAAGATGACGAGCAGGCCTCCGAGGCCGCTCGAAATACCGCCGCTCGCATGCATGAGGATGACGATCGCGCCGATGTCGACGAGCTGCTGGGTCACGGCCAGGGCGACGCGTGGCACCCACTGCTGGCGCAATGACACGGCGGACAGGATCGCGAACACGAGGTAGCCGGCGGCCGTGGCGGCGAACAGCGTCGGCTTGGCGTCCCCGAAGAAATGGGGCTCCGAGCCCACCGCGAACAGCAGCAGCAGCGCGGTCGAAATGAGCAGCCGGAACGCGTTCAGCGTAATCAGGACGCGCCAGCCCAGCTCGGGTTCATCGACAGCCTTCTGTAACAGTGCGTCCCGGCTGCCGCGGAACGTCCGTCTCAGCGGGGCATCGGTCTGTGCCTGATTCATGCGCGAATTGTAGACGAATATGGACATGGGTGGCGCAAACCTCCAAAATACGCCAACTTTTTCGCGGCAACCGCGATCACCCATCCCGTTCGCTGGCAGACAGACTAATTCAATGAATCTTCACGAATACCAATCCAAGCGATTGTTCGCCGACTACGGCATCCCGGTGCCGCGCGGCATCCCGGCCGACTCGCCCAAGGCGGCGGTCAAGGCGGCCCAGGAACTCGGTGGCAACCTCTGGGTCGTCAAGGCCCAGGTCCACGCAGGCGGACGTGGCAAGGCAGGCGGCGTCAAGCTCGCCCGCTCGCTCGACGAAGTTCGCGAGTTTACCGACAAGATGCTGGGAACGATGCTCGTGACGCACCAGACAGGCCCCGAGGGCCTGCCGGTCAACACCGTGTATGTCGAGCAGGGATCGGACATCGATCGCGAGCTGTATCTGAGCATGCTGGTCGACCGCGAAGTCAGCCGCGTCTCCTTTATCGCCTCCGCCGCCGGCGGCATGGATATCGAGAAGGTCGCCGCGGAGACGCCTGAGAAGATCTTCTCGATTGCGATTGCGCCGGATGCAGGCCTGCAGGATTACCAGGCGCGCCAGCTGGCCTTCGGCCTCGAGCTGGACAAGCAACAGATGCGCCAGTTCGGTGGCCTGATCAAGAAGCTGTACCAGCTGTACGTCGACACGGACGCGAGCCTCATCGAAATCAACCCGCTGATTACGACCAAAGCCGGCGATGTCGTGGCGCTGGACGGCAAGATCAATATCGATGGCAGTGCGCTGTTCCGGCAGAAGGCCATTGCCGAGCTGCGCGACCCGTCCCAGGAAGACGAGGCGGAACGCAGGGCGGCCGAGCACGATCTCAACTACGTATCGCTCGACGGCAACATCGCCTGCATGGTCAACGGCGCGGGTCTTGCGATGGCGACGATGGACCTGATCAAGCTGCACGGCGGCGAGCCGGCGAACTTCCTCGATGTGGGTGGCGGTGCGACGGCCGAGCGTGTCGCCGCTGCGTTCAAGCTGATTCTGTCGAACGACAGTGTCGAGGCGATTCTCGTCAACATCTTCGGCGGCATCGTGCGCTGCGACCTGATCGCCGAGGGGATCATCAGCGCCGTGAAGGAAGTCGGTGTGAGCGTGCCCGTCGTCGTGCGGCTTGAAGGCACGAACGTCGACAAGGGACGCGAGCTGCTGGCGAACAGCGGCCTGGACATTATTGCGGCCGAGGATCTGACCGACGCGGCGAAGAAGGCGGTTGCTGCGGCAGCCTGACGGAAATAACTATGAGTATTCTGGTCAACAAAGACAGCAAGATCCTCTGCCAGGGCATCACGGGCAACCAGGGTTCGTTCCACACAGAACAGTGCATCGAGTACGGCACGCAGGTCGTTGCCGGCGTCACGCCAGGGCGCGGCGGCCAGGAGCATCTCGGCGTACCGGTCTACAACACGGTGCGGGATGCGGTGGCCGAGACCGGCGCCGACGTCAGCATGATCTATGTACCGCCGCCGTTTGCGGCCGACGCCATACTCGAAGCGGCGGATGGGGGGGTGGCTCTCATCGTCTGTATCACAGAAGGCATTCCGGTCAACGACATGGTCAGGGTCAAGTCTGCGCTCAGGGATTACGACTGCCGGCTGATCGGGCCGAATTGCCCCGGTATCATCACGCCGGGTGAGTGCAAGATCGGCATCATGCCGGGCTTCATCCACAAGCCGGGACGTATCGGCGTGGTATCGCGCTCCGGAACGCTGACCTACGAGGCGGTCTACCAGACCACGACCAACGGCCTGGGCCAGACCACCTGCATCGGCATCGGCGGCGATCCGGTGCGCGGCATGAACTTCATCGACTGCCTGGAGCTGTTCGAGGCGGATCCCGACACCGACGGCATCATCATGGTTGGCGAAATCGGCGGCACCGACGAGGAAGCAGCCGCCGAGTACATCAAGAGCGATGTCACCAAGCCCGTGGTCGCCTACATTGCCGGTGTCACGGCACCGCCCGGCAAGCGCATGGGTCATGCCGGCGCAATCATCGCGGGCGGCAAGGGCACGGCCGAAGACAAGTTCAAGGCGCTGGACGCCGCCGGCGTTGCCACCGTGCGCTCTCCGGCCGAGCTCGGCTCGAAGATGCAGGAGATCATCGGCGACCAGCGATGACCGAGGCCATTAAAGTCGCGCTGGCACAAGTCGACCTTGTGGTTGGCGATGTCGCGGGCAATACGGCAAAGATCATCGACTACGCCAGGCAGGCACGCGATCGCGATGCCGCGGACCTCGTCGTTTTCCCGGAACTGAGCATCTGCGGGTATCCGCCCGAAGACCTGCTGTTTCACGCGGGCCTGCGGCACGATGTCGAAGCCGCCGTCCGCCGCATTTCCGGCGAGGTTTCAGGCATCGCTGTCGTCATCGGCTTTCCGGAATACGACGACGGTCATATTTACAACGCCTGCGCCGTCTTGCAGGACGGTCGTGTTCTCGCGCACTACCGCAAGCACCGCTTGCCCAACTACGCCGTCTTCGACGAAGAACGTTACTTCACCGCGGGCAAGGAAGCGGCTGTATTCAAACTCAAAGGCATTCGCGTCGGCCTGAATATTTGTGAGGACGTCTGGTCCCCCGGGCCGATCGCAGCCGCGCGGTCGGCGGGTGCCGAATGCGTTGTCGTTATCAACGGTTCGCCCTTCCAGATCGGTAGCCAGGAGAAGCGTGAGAACGCCGTGCGGCAGCGCGTCAAGGAAGTCGGCGTACCGGTCGTTTATGTCAATCATGTCGGCGGCCAGGATGAGCTCGTGTTCGATGGCGGCTCGTTCGTCATGGACAGGAACGGCCAGGTGACGTTTCGGGCGGCCTTGTTCGAGGAGGGGATGGATACTGTCGTTCTCGAAGGTGCAGCGACGGGCGTCGTGCCCGGCGCCGCCGAGGTCATCGAGCCCGGCGACCGCATCGCGACGATTTATCGCGCGCTGGTCACCGGCACGCGCGACTACGTGATGAACCATGGCTTCCCGGGCGTTATCGTCGGGCTGTCGGGCGGCATCGATTCGGCGCTCGTCGTCGCGATCGCCTGCGATGCTATTGGTGCGGACAAGGTCCGGGCCGTGCAGATGCCGTTTCGCTATACGTCGACGATGAGCCAGGAAGACTCCGCGAAACAGGCCGAGACCTTCGGTATTCAGTACGACGTGATACCCATAGAGCCGATGTACGAGGCAACCATCGAGCAACTGCGGCCGATACTGGGCGACACCGAACCCGATGCCACCGAGGAGAATATCCAGGCACGCTGCCGCGGACTGTTGTTGATGGCAATGTCGAACAAGACCGGGCGGATGTTGCTGACGACCGGTAACAAAAGTGAGATGGCCGTGGGCTACGCGACACTCTATGGCGACATGGCAGGCGGTTTCGCGCCGATCAAGGATTGCAGCAAGACACTGGTATTCAAACTCGCCCGCTATCGCAATACGCTCGGCGAGGCGATTCCCGAGCGCGTCATTACACGCCCGCCGTCGGCCGAACTTCGCCCGGACCAGAAAGACACGGACTCACTGCCGGACTACGATGTGCTCGATCCGATTCTTGAAGCGTTTATCGAGAAGGACCTCTCCGTCGCGGAAATTGCGGCACTCGGTTACGACCGCAAGATCGTGATCCGTGTGCTGGAGATGGTGAAGCGTAACGAGTACAAGCGCCGCCAGGCGCCACCGGGCGTGCGTATCAGCAGCAGGGCGTTCGGGCGCGACTGGCGCTACCCGATCACCTCGGGCTATCGCTTCCCGTAAATTACGACCCTGCTGAAAAGTCGGGGAAGTTCTCGGCGAGGACCCGGCGCGTATCGGTGGCCAGTTCGGTCATGCCGAGATTGTCGTAGGCGGTTGCCATGATATGCAGTGACAGCGCATTGCCGCTTGCCCCGTTGTAGGCTTCCAGCGCTCCCTTGGCACGATTCAGCGCGGCGACGTAAGCGCCGCGGCGCAGGTAGTAGTCGGCCACGTAGTTCTCGTAGTCTGCCATGCGATTCTTGATCGCAAGCATGCGCTGTTCGGCGTCCGGCGCATACTGACTCGCGGGGAAACGCTCGACAAGGCGACGCAGGCTCGAATAGGCAAGATCGGCATCTTTCGGCGGACGATTCGATACGCCCTTTCTGAACCACCGTTCCAGGATGCCCGGACCGTCCTCGAAATAGGACAGGCCCTTGATGTAGAGCGCATAGTCCACCCGGGGGTGAATCGGGTTCTCGCGCATGAAGGTGTCCGCGGCCTCGATGGCCTGCTCACGCTGCCCGCCCTTGTAGTAGGCGTACATGAGCTCGAGCTGGATCTGGCGAGAAAGGTCGCTGAACGGGTAGCGTGCCTGGATCGCCTCGAATATCTGGATGCCCCGGCGATAATTGCCGCGTTTGACGGCCGTCTGGGCCATTTCATAGGCCTCGGTGATGTTCTGAACCTCGCTCTGCGGCTCATCGTTGCTGGCACAGGCAAACAGCGCCACCGGCAACAGGGCGATCAGCAGGAGTCGAAAATGGCGAAGGTCAAATCTCATATTTGTCGGGCTTGGGGCGTTCAAGGTCGGCGAGTATACCGTAAACTGATCGGTAGTCATGAACTCCGAAAGACAAAAATTAGCCGTCCCCGAAGAGCTCGCCGGTATGCGCTTGGACCAGGCGCTGGCCAGGATGTTTCCCGAGTATTCACGCAGTCGCCTGAAAGAGTGGTTCCTGGCCGGTGCCATCACTGTTGATGGGGGACCAAAGCGGCCGCGCGATCCTGTGGCGGGCGGCGAGACCGTCACTCTCGAGCCCAGGGCGGAGGCCGAGGTCCGGGCTGCGCCGGAACCCATGCGTCTGGACGTCGTGTACGAGGACGACGATGTGCTGGTGGTCAACAAGGGCGCCGGACTGGTCGTGCACCCGGGCGCCGGCAACCCTCATGGAACGCTGATGAACGGCCTGTTGCACCACGCACCCCGGCTCGAGGAAGTGCCGCGGGCGGGTATCGTCCACCGGATCGACAAGGACACCACGGGCCTGTTGCTCGTGGCCAAGTCCCTGCAGTCCCACACGGCGCTGGTTCGACAACTCGCTGATCGAGAAATAGCCAGGAACTACCTGGCTGTCTGCAATGGCGTGCTGACCGGTGGCGGGACCATCGATCAACCCATCGGCCGTCACCCGGTCGACCGCAAACGCATGAGTATTCAGCAGGACGGCAAGCCCGCCATTACGCACTACAAGGTTCTCGAGCGCTTCCGCGCGTTCACTTATATAAGTGTGAAACTCGAAACGGGTCGCACGCACCAGATTCGCGTCCACTTTGCGTGGCGTCGGCATGCGCTGGTTGGTGACCCGGTCTACGGTGGCCGGCTGGCATTACCCAAGGGCGCGAGCGAGCCGGTTATCGACATGCTGCGCGGTTTCAAGCGCCAGGCTCTGCATGCGTCGAGCCTCGCGTTCGAACACCCGACATCCGGTGAGGCCGTGAAATTCGAGGTTCCTCCACCTGGCGATTTTCAAGCCCTGCTGGCGATGCTCCGGGACGATATGCAACGTGAGTGACGACATTATCAGGCCGGAGTGGCCGGCACCCGCGAACGTCGTCGCGGGCACAAGCCTGAAAACGGCGACGGCCGATGCATTGCCCGAGGGCATGCGCTTCCTGAACCAGGTACACGGTGCCCACGTGGTCACGGTCGCAGAGGTGCGCAAGTCGGCAGTACCGCCAGAGGCCGACGCCGTCACCGGCCAGGAAGCGGGAGATTGCTGCGCCGTCCGGACAGCCGATTGCCTGCCGGTCCTGTTCTGCTCGGTCGATGGCAAGAAGGTTGCTGCCGCCCACGCGGGCTGGCGGGGCCTCGCAGCCGGCGTGCTGGAAAACACGGTTGCGGCGCTGCAATGTGAGGCGGGTGACCTTATCGCCTGGCTGGGGCCCGCGATAGCGCAGGCCAATTTCGAGGTCGGCGACGAGGTACGGGCCGTCTTCATTGCCGCCGACCCGGCCGCCGCAACGATGTTCGAGCCCAATGACCGGGGCCGCTGGCAGGCCGATCTTTACGGTCTTGCTCGCCAGCGCCTGCAAGGCTGTGGCGTGGCATCCGTGTACAGCGGCAATTGGTGTACCTACGCCGACGACAAGCGCTTTTTTTCTTACCGACGGTCCGCGGACACGGGCCGCATGGTGTCGTTCGTGGCCTTGAAATAACGCCGGAGGCCACAACCTACCGGTCATCCAGTTAATTCGGGCCTGCGGGCCACCCGGGAGCTACCCCATGCGAATGGACAAACTGACCAGTAAATTCCAGATGGCGCTGTCTGATGCGCAGTCCCTGGCCGTGGGCCAGGATCATCAGTTCATCGAACCCGTGCACGTTATGGTTGCACTGCTCGACCAGCAGGGCGGCAGCGTGCGCGGCCTGCTCACCAAGGCGGGCGTCAACGTCAACCTGCTGCGTTCGCAGCTCGGCGATGCCCTGGACCGCCTGCCGAGGGTCGAGGGCTCCGGTGGCGACGTGCATATCGGCCAGGAGCTCGCAAAGCTCTTCAACATCACCGACAAGCTGGCGCAAAAACGCAACGACCAGTACATCTCGAGCGAACTTTATGTACTCGCGGCGATGGACGACAAGTCGCCGCTCAAGACGATCATGGAAACGGCGGGCGGCGTCCGCGGTGCGATCGAGAAGGCGATCGACGACCTGCGCGGCGGTGCCCAGGTAAACGACCCGAATGCCGAGGACACGCGCCAGGCACTCGAGAAATTTACGATCGACCTGACCGAGCGTGCCGAGCAGGGCAAGCTCGATCCGATTATCGGTCGTGACGACGAGATCCGGCGCACTATCCAGATCCTGCAACGCCGGACGAAGAACAACCCCGTGCTGATTGGTGAACCCGGTGTCGGCAAGACCGCGATCCTCGAGGGGCTCGCACAGCGCATCGTGAACAACGAAGTACCGGAAGGGCTGCGCGGCAAGCGCATCCTGTCGCTCGATATGGGTGCGCTGATCGCCGGCGCCAAGTTCCGCGGCGAATTCGAAGAGCGCCTCAAGGCCGTACTGAACGACCTCGCGAAACAGGAAGGCCAGATCATTCTGTTTATCGACGAACTGCACACCATGGTCGGTGCGGGCAAAGCCGAAGGCTCGATGGATGCCGGCAACATGCTGAAGCCGGCGCTGGCGCGCGGCGAGCTGCATTGTGTCGGTGCGACGACGCTCGACGAATACCGCAAGTACCTCGAGAAAGACGCTGCACTCGAACGCCGTTTCCAGAAGGTTCTTGTCGCAGGAGCCGACCGTCGAGGATACGATCGCCATTCTGCGCGGCCTGAAGGAGCGCTATGAAGTGCATCACGGCGTGGAGATCACCGATCCCGCGATCGTCGCCGCGGCAACCCTGTCACATCGCTATATCAGCGATCGGTTCCTGCCCGACAAGGCGATCGACCTGATCGATGAAGCGGCGTCTCGCATCCGGATCGAGATCGACTCGAAGCCGGAGGCGATGGACAAGCTGGAACGGCGCATCATCCAGCTCAAGATCGAGCGCGAAGCGTTGAAGAAAGAATCGGACGATGCATCCGTGAAGCGGCTTGACGATCTTGAAGGCCAGCTTGCCGGTCTGGAAAAAGAGTTCTCGGACCTGGAGGAAGTCTGGAAGGCCGAAAAGGCCGCGATGCAGGGTACGACCCACATCAAGGAAGAACTCGAGCGCGCGCGCGTCGAGCTCGAGACGGCGCATCGCGCCAACGACCTCGCGCGCATGTCGGAGCTGCAGTACGGCCGCATTCCCGAGCTGGAAAAACAGCTTGAAGAAGCCGTGCAGGCGGAGACGCGGGAAAACACCTTGCTGCGCAATAACGTGACCGAGGAAGAGGTCGCCGAGATCGTATCGAAATGGACGGGTATCCCGGTCGCCAAGATGCTCGAGGGCGAGAAGGAAAAGCTGCTGCAAATGGAAGCGGCTGTCCGGGAACGCGTGGTGGGCCAGGACGAGGCCGTGACGGTGGTCGCCAATGCGATCCGGCGCTCGCGCGCGGGACTGTCCGACCCCCGGCGCCCGATCGGGTCCTTCCTGTTCCTCGGGCCGACGGGTGTCGGCAAGACCGAGCTGACGAAGGCGCTCGCCAACTTCCTGTTCGACACCGACGACGCCATGGTGCGTATCGACATGTCGGAGTTCATGGAGAAGCACTCGGTGGCACGGCTGATCGGTGCGCCGCCAGGTTACGTAGGCTACGAAGAAGGTGGCTACCTCACTGAGGCAGTGCGGCGCCGGCCGTACTCGGTCATCCTGCTCGACGAAATCGAGAAAGCGCATCCGGATGTCTTCAACGTCCTGTTGCAGGTACTCGATGACGGGCGCCTGACGGATGGCCAGGGTCGTACGGTCGATTTCCGCAATACGGTTATCGTCATGACCTCGAACCTCGGTTCGCAGCTCATCCAGGAAATGGCAGGCGAAGAGAATTACGATGCGATGAAGAACGCTGTCATGGAGGTCGTGGGTAGCCACTTCCGTCCGGAGTTCGTAAATCGCATCGACGATCTCGTCGTGTTCCACCCGCTGGGTCGCGAGCACATTCGCAAGATCGTCGATATCCAGCTGGCCTACCTGCAAGAGCGCCTGGCGGACCGCGACATTGGCATCCATTTGTCGGATGCCGCGCGCGACAAACTGGCTGACGCAGGCTTCGATCCGGTGTACGGTGCGCGACCGCTCAAACGAGCGATCCAGCAGCAGGTCGAAAATCCGCTGGCGCAGGAGATTCTCCAGGGCAAGTTCAGCCCGGGAGACATCATCGAGGTTGGCGTAACTGGCGACCGGCTGGAGTTCCTGAACGCCGCGTAAGGTACAATCACCGGCTACTTTGAGAGACGAACATGCCGATCTACGGATACGTATGCAAAAGCTGCGAGCATCGATTTGACGTCTTGCAGAAGATGAGCGACGACCCGCTCGTCCATTGCCCGGA
The DNA here is from genome assembly GCA_963698895.1 of uncultured Gammaproteobacteria bacterium. GTDB lineage: Bacteria > Pseudomonadota > Gammaproteobacteria > Steroidobacterales > Woeseiaceae > UBA1847. The sequence continues at coordinate 503,707 of CAVOSO010000010.1, forward strand.
CTGTGGCGAACCGTCGCTGCAGAAAGAACTGTCTGCGCCCAAGTTCCGGCTGAAGGGTGGCGGCTGGTACGAGACAGACTTCAAGACCGACAACAAGCGCAACCTGCACGGCGAGAGCCCGCAGAGCAGCAAGTCGGGCGATGCCGCGGCGAAGACGGAAAAGAAACCCGAGAACAAGGCGGACAGCGCTTGAAGCACCCGTTCATGAAGCGGCTGCGCCGCTACCTGGTTGCCGGCCTGCTCGTCTGGGCGCCGCTGGCGGTCACGTTCCTGTTGCTCCGCTTTGCGGTCAACGTCATGGACAAGACGCTGGCGATCATTCCTTCGCAATACCGGCCGGACGAGTTGCTCGGGTTCCATATTCCGGGAATCGGCGTGATCCTGACGCTGCTTGTCTTGTTTCTCACAGGCATGCTGGCCGCCAATTTTGTCGGCCGCTACGTGGTCGGCGGCTGGGAGTCGCTGATGGAACGTATCCCGATCGTGCGGACCATCTATGGCGGCGCCAAGAACTTCGCGGAGATCGTGTTCTCGGATACGAACGACTCATTCAAGCAGGTGCTCCTGATCGAGTACCCGCGCAAAGGGCTCTACTGCCTCGCGTTCCAGACGTCGACGGACCTGGGCGAAGTCCAGGAGCGTACCGGTGAAGACGTGGTCTGCTGTTTCGTGCCGACCACACCGAATCCGACGTCGGGGTTTGTGATCATGGTGCCGCGCCGGGATATCACGGTGCTCGACATGGATGTCGACGAGGCGCTGAAAATGATCATTTCACTGGGCGTCGTGGTGCCGACCTGGCGCGCGAAGCAGACGCGGGAACTGCCGTTCAAAGAGCCGCCTGCTGCTTGATAAGCAGGCTCCCAAGCCGTACCATTCCGCCTCCTTTTTTCAGGGTTTTTGCCCGGACAATACAATGCGTAGCCACTATTGCGGCGAGATCGACGAGACTCTCACAGGACAGGAAATCGAGGTGTGCGGCTGGGTTCACCGGCGGCGTGACCACGGCGGCGTCATCTTCATCGATCTGCGTGATCGCGAAGGACTCCTGCAGGTCGTTTTCGACCCGGACCGGCCGGAGATTTTCGCCGCAGCCGAGCGCATCCGCTCCGAGTACGTTCTCAAGGTGAAGGGCCTCGTGCGCCCGCGCCCCGAGGGTACCGTCAATCCGAATATGCGGACCGGCAAAGTCGAAGTGCTCGCGCACGAACTCGTGACCCTGAACAAGTCGGAGACGCCGCCGTTCCACCACGACGAGCAGGCCAACGAAGACATCCGCCTCAAGTACCGCTACCTGGACCTGCGTCGCGAGAACATGCTGGGCAACCTCATGTTGCGCCACAAGGTGACGAGCGCGATGCGCAGCTTCCTCGACAGCCACGGCTTTGTCGATGTCGAAACGCCGATGCTGACGCGCGCGACGCCGGAAGGTGCCCGCGACTACATCGTTCCAAGTCGCACGAACCCGGGCAAGTTCTTCGCGCTGCCGCAGTCGCCACAGATTTTCAAACAGCTCCTGATGATGTCGGGACTGGATCGCTACTACCAGATCGTGCGCTGCTTCCGTGACGAAGACCTGCGTGCCGATCGCCAACCCGAGTTCACCCAGCTCGATATCGAGATGAGCTTCGTCGACGAGGCAGCCGTAACGAACACGATGGAAGAGCTGGTGCGTTACGTATTCAAAGCCACGCTCGATGTCGACCTGCCCAACCCGTTCCCGCGCATGCCGTATTCCGAAGCCATGCAGCGCTACGGTTCGGACAAGCCGGATCTCCGCATCGATCTCGAACTCGTGGAGGTCGCCGACCTGATGGAGTCCGTCGACTTCAAGGTGTTTGCGGGACCGGCGGCGGACCCCGAGGGCCGGGTTGCCGCGCTGTGTGTTCCGGGCGGCGCCGAGATGAGCCGCAAGATCATCGACGATTACACGAAATTCGTGTCGCGTTACGGCGCGCGCGGTCTCGCGTACATCAAGGTCAACGACATCGACGCGGGAGTGGCAGGCTTGCAGTCGCCGATCCTGAAGTTCATGCCGGACGCTGTCGTGCAGCGTATTCTCGAGCGTACGGGCGCCAAATCAGGCGATCTCGTCTTTTTCGGTGCCGACAAGGCGAACGTCGTCAATGACGCGCTTGGCGCACTGCGCTGCAAGGTCGGCGAAGACCGTGGCCTCGTTGCAGACGGATGGGCGCCGCTGTGGGTCGTCGACTTCCCGATGTTCGAGAAGGACGCAACGGGCAAACGCTGGACGTCACTGCATCATCCGTTCACGGCGCCGTCGATCGACGACGCGGACGTACTCAAGGCCGATCCTGGCAAGGCGCTGTCACGCGCCTATGACATGGTCCTGAACGGTTCCGAGATCGGTGGCGGTTCGATTCGAATTCACGATCAGGCTATGCAGGCTGCCGTCTTCGAACTTCTCGATATCAGTGACGAAGAAGCGCAGGAGAAATTCGGCTTCCTGCTGACCGCGCTGCAGTATGGTTGTCCGCCGCACGGTGGCGTCGCCTTCGGTCTCGATCGCATGGTCATGCTCATGGCGGGCGCCGAGAGCATTCGTGATGTGATCGCGTTCCCGAAGACGCAAACGGCCAGCTGCCCGCTGACCAATGCGCCGGGCGAGGTTTCGGCCGAGCAGCTCAAGGAAACGGGAATTCGTCTGCGCGCCCCGCGCACGGAATAGCCCAGACCAGGTACCGGTTACCTTATTTTTTAAGGTCGGCCGGCAGCACCGGCGAGGACAACATCGCCTCGAAGCGTGCCCAACGCTCATCGGCGTGTGCGCCGCCGCGTTCGATATAGTCGGCGACCAGTGTCTTGCCGTGGTTGTAGTTGATCACGTAGCTACGGTAGGCATCGAAGAACCGGGTTCTCTGCAGGGACTTGTCCGCGGGGCTCAGGGCATAGGTCTGCAGCCACTCGGCAGCTTCTTCTCGCGTGATGTCACCGTTGAGGTAGTCACGTGCCGCTTCGTTACCGGCGAAGTTCAACTGCGCGGTCAGCGCGAATATCTCGTAGTAAAGGTCGGCATTGGCGGCGTCAAGACCCGCCAGCGGGAACAGCACGTCCTTCTCGAACGCAATGCGCTCATCGCCCGGGAAGGCGAGTTCGATGCCGTAGTTGCCGCTGCCCTCGGCGATCAGCGATTGCGGGCTGAACAGCGGGTACAGCGAATATTCCAGCCAGCCTGCATCGTTGACGAGGTTCTTCTCGAGCAGGGCGTTGAACGTGTGGTGACCCGGATAGCCCTCGTGACAGCCAAGGTCGACCGCGCGGCTGATGTAAATGGGGAAATCCGTGTTGATCTGGATGAGGCTGATGGCGTTGCCCTGGTACCAGTTGTAGCCCGACCAGGGTTTGTCATTGACGTACTCGATCGTAAACGACTCGCCCTCGGGCAAGTCGATGTGTTCGAGTGTGCGCTTGCGGCATTCGGCCATCGCCGCTTCGAAGACGGCCGGCAGTTTGTCGAGGGGGATGACGAACTGGTTGTTGAATGCCTCAACGCGCTCGCCCAGCGATTCCTCACCCGGCAGCAATGCATCGATCTTCTGCAGGATCGCCTCGAAATGCGCCGCGTCATAGTCTGGTGCCTGGCTGCCGAACAGCGCCAGCGACTCCGCATCGAAATCGGGTAGTTCACCCTGGTTGATCGCGATACGTGTATCGAGTGCGTGCAGGCGCGCGACAAGACCCGCGATGCGCTTGCGGAGCAGGTTGTCGTCACCGGCATCAATTGCCCTCAATCTTGCGGCGAGATCAGCGGATGCGGTCAGGATCTGGTCGAGGCTCAGTGCCGTCTCTTCTGCTGCTGTCTTCAGTTCCCCGGGGCCGAAGTAGGCATCAACATGTGCGGCATCGTGCAGGCCCATCGACAGTTCCAGGTAGAGGTATTCACGCGCAAGATCGTCCATGTGGGGTGCGGCAGGGCCGCACGCAGCGATGGCCAGTGCGAACAGGAGTGGGAGAATCTTCTTAGTCATCGAGTTTCTTCAGTTTGTACAAGGCGTCGAGCGCCTCGCGGGGTGACATGGAATCCGGGTCGAGTGCGGCGACGGCTTGCCGGATGGGGTCGTCCGCGACCGGCTCTTCGGCACTGAAGTCCAGCTGTGTTTGCGGATTGTTGCCCTGTGCAGCCTGCTGCGACTCGAGGGTCTTCAGGTAGCGTTTCGCCCGCCGAATCACGTCGCCCGGAACGCCCGCCAGCGAAGCGACCTGCAGGCCATAGCTCTGGTTGGCAGGGCCTGGCTTGACCGAGTGCAGGAACACGAGCTGCCCACCGTGCTCGGTCGCATCGAGGTGCACGTTGCCACAGGCCGGCAGCTCCTGGGCGAGTGCGGTGAGTTCAAAATAATGCGTCGCGAACAGCGTAAACGCTTTCGCTTTCTCGCCCATGTGATGGGCGGCGGCCCAGGCGAGTGACAAGCCATCGAAGGTGCTCGTGCCGCGGCCGATCTCGTCCATCAGGACGAGGCTTTGCTCGGTCGCGTTGTTGAGGATGGTGGCCGTCTCGGTCATCTCGACCATGAAGGTCGAGCGGCCGCCGGCAAGGTCGTCGGAGGCGCCGATACGCGTGAAGATCCTATCGACAGGTCCGACACGCAGCCTGTCCGCGGGTACGAAGGAACCCACGTGCGCGAGAATGACGATGAGCGCCGTTTGCCGCATGTAAGTGGACTTGCCGCCCATGTTCGGGCCGGTAATCACCAGCAGTCGTTTCCCCTCGTTGAGCGCGACGTCATTGGCGATGAACGGCGAATCGATGACTTGCTCGACGACGAGGTGCCGGCCGCCTTCGATCTCTATACACGGTGTCTTGCTGATTTCCGGCTGCGTCAGTCCCAGCGTCAGGGCACGTTCTGCAAAACAGGTCAAGACGTCAAGCTCGGCCAGGCCGCTCGCGCAAAGTTGCAGCTTGCCAAGGACGTCATGCAGGAGGTCCAGGAGTTGCTCGTAGAGGAACTTCTCACGCGTCAATGCGCGTTCGCGGGCACCGAGGACCTTGTCCTCGAACGCTTTCAGCTCCGGCGTGATGTAACGCTCGGCAGCCTTGAGCGTTTGTCGGCGTGCGTACTCGACCGGCGCCTTGTCGGCCTGCGCCTTGCTGATCTCGATGTAGTAGCCGTGCACGCGGTTGTAACCGAGCTTTAGTGTTGCGATGCCGGTGCGTTCTTTTTCACGCTGCTCGAGGTCGACCAGGTATTGGTCGGCGTTTTCCGCGATCGCGCGCAGGTCGTCGAGCTCTTCGTCGTAGCCTGCAGCGATAACGCCGCCATCCCGAATCAGCATAGGTGGGCTGTCGACTATGGCCTTGTCGAGCAGGTGATACTGCTGCCGGTGATCGCCGACCTGGTCGGCGAGATCGGCAAGCAACGGCGACTCGACGCCGGCGAGGCAGCGGCGCAGCGCCGGGAGCCGCGACAGGGCTTCGCAGAGTTGCCTGAGGTCGCGCGGCCGCGCGGAACGCAGCGCAACCCGGGAAAGAATGCGTTCGACATCGCCGATGCCGTGCAGCTGTTCCTGCAGGGACTCTACGGAGCGGCTGCCCAGCAGCGCATCGATCGCCTGGTAGCGCGCGGCCAGTATGCTCGTGTCACGCAACGGTCGCTGAATCCAGCGGCGCAGCAGGCGACTGCCCATCGAGGTCTGGCACTGGTCCATGACACCGGCCAGCGTGTGCTGGTGATGCCCGCTCAACGATGCTTCGAGTTCGAGGTTGCGGCGTGTCGGGCCGTCCATGATGACCGCGTCGTCACGAACCTCAACGCGTATCGACTGCAAGTGTGGCAGTGCGGCTTTCTGTGTGTCCGTGACGTATTGCAGCAGTGCGCCGGCAGCGGCGACGCCATGCACGAAGTCCTCGCAGCCGAAACCGCTCAGGTCGCGGGTGCCGAACTGGTTGCACAGCAGGCGCAACGCACTCTCGTGTTCGAAATGCCAGGGCGGCCTGCGCGTGATACGGATCCGGTCGCCGAAGGCACCCTCGAGCGGCTCATCTTCGTCGACGATGATTTCCGCCGGGCGCAGGCGCTCGATTTCTCCCTGCAGGGCCTCGAGATCGGGGGCCTCGGTCAGGCGGAAGCGGCCGGCCGACAGATCCAGCCAGGCGATGCCGAAGTTCTCACGGCGCTTGACGATGGCGGCAACCACGTTGTCGCGTTCCGCGGAGAGCAGCGCTTCGTCGGTGAGCGTACCGGGCGTGACGATTCGGGTGACCTTGCGTTCGACGGGCCCCTTGCTGGTCGCGGGGTCGCCGACCTGCTCGCAGATGGCCACAGATTCGCCCTTGCGCACGAGCTTGGCGAGGTAACCCTCAACCGCGTGGTAGGGCACTCCGGCCATCGGAATCGGGTTGCCACCCGACTTGCCACGCGACGGTGAGCGTGATGTCCATGAGCGACGCGGCCCGCTTGGCGTCGTCGTAGAACAGCTCGTAGAAGTCGCCCATGCGATAGAACACCAGCATGTCCGGGTACTCGGCCTTGATGGCGAGGTACTGGCGCATCATGGGCGTGTGGACGGGTGCTATATTATCTTTCATGGGAAGCAACGAATTAGGTACCGGACACCGTATTTCCATTCCAGTGTGTTTCACACTCGATACCGGAAATATGGTGTCCGGTACCTTATTATGGGCCAGTGAAAATACTGCATGTTGAAACCGGACGCCATTTTTTGGGCGGACCGCAGCAGGTTATCTACCTGATCAACGCCTTACGCGAGCGCGGCCACGAGAGCACGCTGGTTTGTCCGCCCGATTCGGGGATCGATACGGTCGCCCGCGAAAACGGGATCCGTGTCCACAACCTGTTCTGCGCGGGCGATCTCGACCTGCCGTTCGCCTATCGCCTGTCGCAATTCCTCAAGGAGCAGCAACCCGACATCCTGCATTGCCACAGTCGCCGCGGCGCCGACATTCTCGGCGGGCTCGCGGCCAGTTTGACGGATGTCCCGGCGGTGGTTTCGCGGCGGGTCGACAATACCGAAATGCGCGTCATGGCCGCCATTCGTTACCGGCCGTTCCGCAAGGTCATCGCCATTTCCGAGGCCATCGCGGCTGAGCTGCGCGACCGCGGCGTCGAGGAGGAGCGTCTCGAAATCATTCGCAGTGCGGTCGACGTCGATGCGTTCTCCGTGCCGGCGGACTGTGCCGCCATGCGTGCCGAATTCGGCCTCTCGGCCGATCACTTCGTGATTGCGGCAGCCGGCCAGCTTATCCCGCGCAAGGGGCACCAATACCTGTTGCAGGCCGTCGCGGACCTCAAGGATCGCTATCCGCAGATTCGCCTGGTCGTGTTCGGCGAGGGTTACCTCCACAACCAGCTGCGTGCCCAGGCGGCATCCCTGGGGCTTGGCGATGTCGTGCAGTTTGCCGGCTTCCGCCACGACCTCGATTCCTATGTCTCCTGCTTCGACCTGTTTGCGCACCCGGCGCTGGCCGAGGGCCTGGGTGTTGCCGCGCTGAAGGCCGCGGCGGCGTGCGTGCCGGTGGTCGGTTTTGCGGCCGGTGGGATGGTCGAGGCGGTCGCAGACGGGCAAACCGGTTTCCTCGTCGCGCCCGAAGACAGTGACGCCCTCGGCGACGCGATCGCTCGCTGCATCGACGATCCGGAACTCATGACGCAGTTTGGCAAGGCGGGCAGGGAACGGATGCAAAACGAGTTCTCGATCGCTACGATGGCGGACAGGCATGTGGCTTTGTACGAAACACTGCTGGGTGACCAGGGAGAGGCATGAGCAACAGGATTTCACGACGCGGCGTCGCGGATTACCGCTGAACAATGGCTGACCACGAAGCACTGCAAAAACTCGCCGCGGCGGTCGTCGCGGAACTGAGCGCTGCGAGCAAAGCGGTCTCTACCGCGGAATCGTGTACCGGCGGCTGGATCGCCAAGAGCATCACGGATATTGCCGGCAGTTCGGCCGTCTTTGCGTACGGTGTGGTCAGCTACTCGAACGGTGCCAAGGAGTCGATCCTGGGCGTCAGGCAAGCGACGCTCGAAGAGCACGGTGCCGTGAGCGAATGCGTCGTCGCAGAGATGGCCAAAGGCGTCCTGCGCCTGAGTGGTGCGGATATCGCTGTCGCGGTCAGCGGCGTCGCCGGTCCGAGTGGCGGGACGGCCGAAAAGCCGGTGGGCACCGTGTGGTTCGCCTGGGCCGTCCGGGACGGCGCCAAGGCATTGACCGACACCCAGTGTGAACACTTCGCGGGCGATCGCGAACTCGTGCGTGAACTGACCGTGGCGCACGCCCTGCAGGGCGTACTGGAGCGCATCGCCTGATGGAAACCAAGCGTCTGTTCTTTGCCCTGTGGCCCGATCACCGGCAACGTGAGCGGCTGCGGGATGTCGTCGGCTCGGTTGCGAAGACCGTGGAAGGCCGCGTCGTGGACCGCCGTAACTGGCACGTTACCCTGGCGTTCATCGGGCCGTTCCCCGAGAGCCGCGTCCCGTACCTGCTGGAGCGTGCGCAGCTCATTCACGTGGAGCCGTTTCGCCTGAACTTCGATCGTCTCGAATACTGGCCGCGACCCAGGGTCGCCAGCCTGAGTGCCGCGACCGTTCCCGACGAACTGCAGGCACTGGTCGACGCATTGAACCAGGTGCTGTCGGATCTCGGTCTCAATCCCGAGGACCGGAATTACCGACCGCACATCACCGTGGTGCGCAATGCGCGGCCATTCACGACCGAACGATTGACGCAAAGAGTCCAGACAGAGTGGTCGAGCTTCGAGCTCATGGAGTCGGTGTCCGGCCCGGGCGGGGTGAGCTACATCCCGCTGAAACAATAGCTTGAGCGGTTTTTCGAGAATCTGCAGAGACTGGCCGGATTTGGCCCTCCTGAAAGCTACTATTGACGCGGCTTCCATGAAATAATACTGTGCAAATCCACAGTATCTCTAAATCACGCCTTTCGGCGCCCCAATACGACGGAAATAATGGATCAAAACAATGGATGACAATCGCAAAAAAGCACTCGCACAGGCCCTGGGCCAGATCGAAAAACAGTTCGGCAAGGGCTCCGTCATGCGCATGGGGGACAGCCAGGCGTCGAGAGACATAGAAGCCATTTCCACGGGCTCGATCGGCCTCGACGTCGCTTTGGGCATCGGCGGCCTGCCGAGAGGTCGCGTCGTCGAAATCTACGGTCCGGAGTCATCCGGCAAGACCACGCTCACGCTGCAAGTCATCGCCGAGTCGCAGAAACTCGGTGGTACGGCGGCGTTCGTGGACGCCGAGCACGCGCTCGATCCGGGCTATGCCGAAAAGCTCGGCGTCAACGTGGACGAGTTGCTCGTGTCGCAGCCGGACACGGGTGAGCAGGCGCTCGAGATTACCGACATGCTGGTGCGCTCGGGCGCGGTCGACATCGTGGTCGTCGACTCTGTCGCGGCGCTCACGCCGAAAGCCGAGATCGAAGGCGAGATGGGCGATTCCCACATGGGCCTGCAGGCCCGCCTCATGTCGCAGGCGCTCAGGAAACTCACCGGTAACATCCAGCGGTCGAACACGATGGTGATCTTCATCAACCAGATTCGCATGAAGATCGGCGTCATGTTCGGCAGCCCCGAAACCACGACGGGCGGTAACGCGCTCAAGTTCTATTCGTCGGTTCGCCTCGACATTCGCCGTATTGGCGCGATCAAGAAGGGCGACGAAGTCATCGGCAACCAGACGCGCGTCAAGGTTGTAAAGAACAAGGTATCGCCGCCGTTCAAGCAGGCCGAATTCGAGATCCTCTACGGCGAAGGTATCTCGCGCATGGGCGAGATCATCGATCTTGGCGTCCAGCATGGCATCGTCGACAAGGCCGGGTCCTGGTACAGCTACGGCGACGACCGCATCGGCCAGGGCAAGGAAAACGTTCGCGAGTTCCTGAGGAGCCACCCGGAGATGGCCGCGGAGATCGAGGGCAAGATTCGGACGAAGCTGTTGCCGAGCAAGGCCGAATTGGCCGAGGCGGCGGCCGAAAAGGCCGCGGACGACGCCGCTGAGGCCGTCGAGGCGTAAGCTGCAACCTGTCCATGAAGACATCAGCGATCTTCTTTCCGACAAGGAAGAAGATCGCTTTGCGTCTCCGCTCGAAGCGCGCAAGAAAGCCATGGACTTCCTGGCCCGCCGCGAATACGGGCAGACCGAGCTCATCAGGAAGCTCGCCGACAAGGGTTTCGACCACGACGTAGCAACCCGGGCGGTCACTCAACTCACTGCTGAGGGCCTGCAAAGCGACCAGCGTTTTGCCGAGAGCTTTGTCCAGTCCCGCATCAACCAGGGCAAGGGGCCGGTGCGCATTCGCCTGGACCTCGGGCAACGCGGCATCAGCGATTCGACCATCGAGACCGCCATTGAGGAGGCAGGCGCCGACTGGCGCGCATTGGCACGCGAGCAACGCCGCAAGAAATTCGGCAACGCCGACCCCGCAGACTTCAAGGACAAGGCCCGGCAGATGCGGTTTCTCCAGTACCGCGGGTTCGAGCAAGACCATATTCAATCGGCGTTTTAGCCGTTACCATACTTCCTATGAAAACCATGACGAGCAACGAGCTCCGCCAGGCATTCCTGGACTATTTTCGCGATCACGGCCACGAAGTCGTCGCGAGCTCCCCTTTGGTGCCGGGCAACGACCCGACATTGCTGTTCACCAATGCCGGCATGGTGCAGTTCAAGGATGTGTTCCTGGGCGACGACAAACGCAGCTATACGACGGCGGCGACGTCGCAGCGCTGCGTGCGTGCGGGGGGCAAACACAACGACCTCGAGAACGTGGGTTACACCGCTCGTCACCATACGTTCTTCGAGATGCTGGGCAATTTCAGTTTCGGCGACTACTTCAAGCGCGAGGCTATCCAGTACGCGTGGGAGTTCCTGACCGGTACCCTGGGCCTGCCCGCAGAGCGCCTCTGGGTCACTGTGTTCGAGGACGACGACGAAGCGGCGGACATCTGGCTCAACGAAATGAAGGTCGATCCGAGTCGCTTCTCGCGCCTCGGCGCCAAGGATAATTTCTGGGCGATGGGCGACACCGGGCCCTGCGGACCCTGTAGCGAGATCTTCTTCGACCACGGCGAGGACGTACCGGGCGGGCCGCCGGGTTCGCCCGACGAGGATGGCGACCGTTACGTCGAAGTCTGGAACCTGGTGTTCATGCAGTTCGACCGGTCGGCCGACGGCACGATGAAGCCGTTGCCGAAACCGTCGGTCGACACCGGCATGGGTCTCGAGCGCATTGCCGCCGTGATGCAGCAGGTTCACAGCAACTACCAGATCGACCTGTTCGCGAGCCTCATCCAGGCGACGGCCGACGTCCTGGGCGTGAAGAACGACGGTTCGAGTTCACTCAACGTCATTGCAGATCACATCCGCGCCTGTTCCTTCCTGATCGTCGACGGTGTATTGCCGGGCAATGAGGGCAGGGGCTACGTGCTGCGTCGCATCATTCGTCGCGCTATTCGTCACGGCAAGAAACTCGGCACGGATGGCCTGTTCTTCCACAAGCTGGTCGCACCGCTGGTGCAGGAGATGGGTGGCGCGTATCCGGAACTCGCAAAGTCGCAGGCACACGTCGAGAAAGTGCTGGCGAAGGAGGAAAAACGCTTCGCCGAAACGCTCGACCAGGGCATGGAGATTCTCGAGGCGGCGATTGCAGATCTCGACGGCAAGGAGCTGCCGGGCGAGGTCGTTTTCAAGCTCTACGACACCTACGGTTTCCCGGTGGACCTCACGGCAGACGTTGCGCGCGAACGCGGCCTGAGCATCGACCAGGCCGGTTTCGAATCCGCCATGCAGGCGCAGAAGGACAAGGCCAAAGCGGCGAGCAAGTTCGGCGCCGCAGGGGATGACTCACTCAAGACGGATGCGAAGACGGAGTTCCTCGGCTACAAGGGCACGGAAGGCTCCTCGCAGATTGTCGCGTTGTTCAAGGATGGCGTCGCTGTCGACGCATTGGCGGACGGCGATGAAGGCGCAGTTGTTCTCGCAGCGACGCCTTTCTATGCAGAGTCGGGCGGACAGATTGGCGACAAGGGCATTCTTGTTGAGGACGGCAAGCTGTTCCGCGTGGACGACACGCAGAAGAGCGGTGATGCCAATGTTCATTTCGGTACGGTTGAGCAGGGCACGCTCAAGGTCGGCGACAGTCTAGAGGCGGTTGTCGATGCAGAGCGTCGCCAGGCGATTCGGCTGAATCACACCGCAACGCACCTGATGCACGCGGCGCTGAGAAACGTGCTCGGCGATCATGTCACGCAGAAAGGATCGCTCGTTGCGCCCGAACGTCTGCGCTTTGACTTCTCGCATTACGAGGGCGTTACGCCTGAGCAGCTCCAGGAAATCGAGGATCTCGTCAACGCCGAGATCCGCAAGAACGTCGCGGCCGACACGAACCTCATGACTTACGACGATGCGATCGCATCGGGCGCAATGGCGCTCTTCGGTGAGAAATACGGCGACAAGGTTCGTGTGCTGCGACTCGGGGACTTCTCGGTCGAGCTTTGCGGCGGCACGCATGTCGAGCGTACGGGCGATATCGGTGTGTTCAAGATCACGCACGAAGGCGGTGTCGCCTCGGGTGTGCGCCGCATCGAGGCTGTAACCGGTGCGGGTGCCATGGAGTGGATCGATGCCAACCAGCGGATACTGGGTGACCTGGCTGGCGTGCTGCGCAGCACGCCGGACCAGGCGGCAGCCAAGGTCGAGCAGCTCCTGAAGCGCACGAAAGACCTCGAGAAGGAACTGGCCGCCGCGAAACAGGCTCTCGTCACGGGCCAGGCGACCGACCATGCCGACGCCGTAGAGGAGATCGCCGGCATCAAGGTACTGGCCACCCGCATGGACGGGGCGGACGCCAGGACGCTTCGCGACGCGGTCGACAAGTTCAAGGACAAGCTGCAGAACGCGATCGTGGTGCTGGGTTCGGTCGACGACGGCAAGGTGCGGCTCGCTGCTGGCGTGACCAAGAACAACACCGACAAGGTCCGGGCAGGGGACCTGATCAAGCCCGTCGCGGAGCAGGTTGGCGGCAAGGGCGGTGGGCGTCCGGACTTCGCCCAGGCCGGCGGCACGGATCCGTCAAAACTTGATCAGGCGCTCAAATCGGTATCCGCCTGGGTGGCGGCCCAACTCTCCTAGCGCACTCAATTTCGAAATCAGCTAGTATTACAACAGTTTAAGGATGTACGACGCGTAAAAAAGAACGGGGCTTGGAGCCTCGCCAGGCAGGAGTAGGAAGCTATGCTGATTCTAACGCGACGCGCTGGAGAGACGGTCATGATCGGGGGCGATATCACGATCACCGTCCTGGGGGTCAAGGGAAACCAGGTCCGTATCGGGATCAATGCGCCCAAAGACGTCGCAGTGCACCGGGAAGAAATCTACGAGCGAATCCAGAGCGAAAAAGCCTCGGGGGATACGCCCGATTCCGGCTGAACGGAAGCGGCGCTCAAACCACTTTACCGAGGCTACCTCTGACAGTACTATGCGCCCCTCAACGGAGAGATGGCTGAGTGGTCGAAAGCGCTCCCCTGCTAAGGGAGTAAGGGTTAAAAGCCCTTCGAGGGTTCGAATCCCTCTCTCTCCGCCACTGATTCCAAAGGCCCCACCCGGGGCCTTTTTCATTCCCTGTCCCTCAGGAGCAAGCGTTCCCCGGCAAAGTCGATAATAAAATCGTGCCGCTTGAACAGGCTCGTCCCGGCTATCGCGGTTGGCCTCCTGTTCAGGTCCAGGGTGGCAAACACCGGGAAATCGGCGATCAGGAAGCTGACCCGTCGCCAGCTTCGCTCTGCGATCTGCAGCTTCCATACGATCAACTCGGTAGCCTCTATCGTACTGCCAAACGCGCCACCGACGCGGTTCGTGGTTCCGGGCTTCGGAGGGCGTACCCCGATAGCGCGTGCCGCGCGCCGGTTCATGAGATTCGAATCGGTGCCGAGATCGAATATCGTCGGAATCCGCTCGCCACCAATGAATATCTCGAAAGCGAAGACACCAATATCCCCTTGCCCGACCCGCATTTTGAATAGCGGGATGGCGCTCCATCCGTGGTAGGCGCGTTCGCTGACCACTTCCTGCGGGTAGAGGCGCAGCATTTCGTCAGCATGCGCATAAGAAACTGCGTAGCGACCGAGAAAATCGAGGCCCAGAATACCGTCGAACTGTGATGCGACCGGTACGGTGTCAGGCAGGATGGCGACTCTCGCCGAATCCCAGTCCTCCTCTCCCACTCGAATCGAGCGGACGATCGCCGTGGGGAAGGTGCCAAGCGCGGTCATCCCGTGGAGCGTCACGCGGTCGCCGGGCCTCGGTTCGACGTTCAGTTCGGTGGCGACATGCCCGTAGATCACCGAGATACTTGCACCGGTGTCCACAGCGAACCTGAAGGGCCCCTGGCCATTGACCAGCGTGTCGACAATGAGGTGGCCGGAGGCGTCGGTCTTTCGGGGAATAGCTGTGAGGGCACCGTCTTTTTCAAGGACGAGTTCGGCCGCACAACCCGAGAGTACAACGGCCAAGGCCAGGAATGAGGCGACCCTTAGCATTCTTGTATAAGAGCACCGACGCAGGTCCCGGGCAATTGGTGGATATGCCCATGAAATGGCTTTACCTGAGGTGCCCGGATCAGTATAGTTTGCGGCCCTGCGAGGGCCTCAGCCCCGCAGACCAGACATTGCGCCCGTAGCTCAGCTGGATAGAGTACCTGGCTACGAACCAGGCGGTCGGGAGTTCGAATCTCTCCGGGCGCGCCAAACAAGAAAGGCACCCCCTGCGGGTGCCTTTTTTGTTTTGTGTGTCCCGGATGAAGATGAGGACTGCTGTTCGACAAAACGCGCTAGCGTTTTGGACGCCGAAGGCGCCCCGAAGGGGTGAGGATCGGCCTGAGCCGATCCGAATCTATCTCTCCGGGCGGCCGACTGCAGGGAGGCCCATACTCTCCGGGCGCGCCAAATAAACATAGGGGTCCCCTTACGGGGCCCCTTTTTCATTTGCGAAGCGCCGTTTCTTTTTGACGATGTATTCGCGAATCCAGGGAAGTATCTTCTCAAACGAACAGTCGTTGCCCTCGAGCATTCCGACAATGAACTGCTCGCCGTCGTCGGCTGTAAGAACGAGTTTCCACCCGTTCAGACGCAGGAATACGTCGGTGGCGAAGAAAGCGACTCGCTTATTGCCATCGACGAACGCGTGATTGATTAGCAGGGACTCGAACATCGCTGCTGCCATTTCTTCAATATGTGTGTAGTACCCGGTCTGCGGCCGAAAGAGCGCACTTTCCAGGAGGCCCTGATCGCGAACACCGTGGTCGCCGCCAAATCGCTCGATCAGTCGCTCCTGAATTGCGAGCACTTCATCAAGCGACAGGAATTGAACTGCGCTATCGGGCAAGTCGGTGGCCCAGCTCTTCGTTCTCCTGCATCGCGTCTTCAAGGTGATCCATTACAGCAGGACGCAATCGGCGTTTACGTACGTAATCGCTGATTGCTTCAGTGAGCAAGCCGGAAATGCTCTGATGGGATTCTCTGGCGAGATCCTGCAATGCCTTCCATTCCGCTTGTTCGACTTTGGAACTTATCTTGATACTGGCCATAGAGCGCACCCTATCAAGCAATGTCAAGAAACGTCAAGTTTCTCAAGAGAATTCTGTCCCTTGCTGACTGGCGAAATCACTGTAAATCACAGGTTTGTGCACGAAGACGGGGAATTCTATGGGACAGCAGCGCCGCTGCAATAGGTTGATTTGTATGCGAAATGTCCAGTAAGAGCCGCTGCCTACGAACCAGGCGGTCGGGAGTTCGCTCCGACGAGCGAAGCGAGGACAGGCCGAAGGCCCATCTCTCCGGGCGCGCGACTCGTTCTTGAGCAGATCTGATGCCTAATCGGTCGAGTCGCAGAGTCTATTCCGCACGCTGTCAGCAGAGAATGGTAAGTCGTAAATGAAGTTCGGGTTCAGCGTCTTGAAGCCCGATTTGGCCCGCAAGTCGCATCTCACACAAACTGCCTCTGAGAGAAGAACAGTCGCCCAAGTGATCGTGCTCCCCTTAAGCAGCAATCGGAAGCTGATCGAAGTGCTTGGCAAGCTTGCGAAAACCTCGAAATTCTGCCAGGAATAGAACTCGAGCCCAACCCGAACAAGGCTATAAGCAAAAGCTCAGCAAGCGCGGCCGCGGATCTGGCCACTGACCGTAAGCCAAAAACTCGTCGTCGTTTCCATCTGCTTTTATACGGCGAACCTCGCGCGAAGTATCGTCCGGACGAGATGTAATGATCCTGCGATGGTAAACCAGGCTTGCGTCGCTGCCATACCAACGAGCCTGGAAATCCTCCAACCCCGACGCGGTGTCAGGGACAATCACCCTCCACGTGTGCGGCGGCCGACCCATGACCCTGTTTATCCCCTGAGTTCTGGGATACGCGATCCAGTCGCCATCATTGGACCAGGCCGGTTTCAGTATAAGGGAATCTCTATGTAACTAGGGGTATGTTCAGACCCGTCCGGGAAACGAATAACGAGTTCACCAGCTCTGCGTACGTATGCGATACTGCCAGAGGCGCCCCACGACGGCTTGGTTTCGTTAACGTTGGGCAAGTCGACCAGACAGGGTCCGGTTGGTACCGTCGGCGTTCGCGGTGTAGAGGCCAAATTCACCTTCTGCCGCGGGTGAATCGCTGCTGTAGACAAAGCGGCGCCCGTCCGGTGACCAGCTTGGTTGCTTGCTTGTCAGTGAAAGGGGCGAGACTGGCTCCGGAAGGCTGCCGGCGTCTGTTCGCACGCGATAGATGGATGTCGTGCCAGTGCTGTTCGTAGCTGTATAGAGAATCCAGTCACCGTCCGGTGACCATTCGAAGTCTGCGAGGGGCTCTGCCACGTTGCCCCCCGTCAGGTTCGTGGCGGAAGCCCCGATTCGGCTGCTTCTCACAAAAATATCATTGCGACCAAATTGCTGTCCGATGTACGCAAACTGCCGACCGTCAGGCGACCAGCGTGGGAAGGTGTTATCGGTGCTCGCGACGGAAAGCGGTATTTCGTCATCACAATGCAGCTTGTAGAGCGAACCGCTTCTAGCGTACAGGATGTCAGTTGCGCAACCGGATAAATTGATACACATCGTGCCGATTAGCGCGGTAGCGGCAAATTTGGTGGATCTTGAGGCGTTCATCGACTTCCCTCCGGCGCGAAAATACACGGTTCTTTGTCCAGCCAAGCCAACCCAGCGTATCGGAACCAGTAGGTTAATCATAGGGAGGGACAGCCTATTCCGAGCGGCTGATCGGAATTATTCGACGCGAAATGCTCGATCACGCGGTGGTTCTTGACAGGCGACATTTGACGCGTTTGCTCAAAACATATGTCGCTTGCTACAACCGGTGGCGCAATGAATTCTCGGGACCCACAGGCGCCTTCCCTGCCACGTCACCATTGGAACATAAGTAGAACTACTGATCGATATTCTTGCGCATCGACCACATATGCAACACGGTGGAGGTGCGTGATGAACATTTCGAATCCACTCCGTTTCCTCGTATTGCTGGCCAGCGTCTTCCTCGCCACTTTGGCCTTCTGGCCGGCCGTCAATTTCGCCCACGAACCCACGCAGACCATTGCCGAACCCGGCTTTCGTCCTGTAAACGAGCATGCGCCTGGATTTGTGGAGGCCCTGGGCGGCTCGCGAATCGTGGTGCTACCGACCGTTGTTCGCAGACTAGAGCGAACTGCCCACTCGTTTGCATCGCAGGAACATATCGTTGCCTATCTCAACGCGCAGGGGCTTGCGGTCGCTACCACCGGGCCCCGGCGCGTTGATCTGGGAGCGCTGCGGCGACTGTCGCAATGGGAGATTTTCAGGGCGGGTGAGCTTGCTATCGCCGAAGTTCTCGCTGCGTATGACACCGGCGGCGACTACACGCTGATTATGGAATTGCTCGTGCCCGGCAACCAGGCCGTATTCGGCATTGAAATCTACATCATGGATCGGCAAGGGCAAAGCGTCTTTTCATTTCTGCTCAATTCGCACCATCAAATGTTCGCTGACGCACGACTCGAGGCAAGGGACTCGTCTGAGGACGCCCGACAGGAGATGATCAGCCAGGCAACGGAGGTCGGACTCGAGGCCCTTGCGCGACAGATCGAACTCGCTCGAGCGAACATAACTGCACAGGGTGGCCGCTCCGGATTTTCGTTGTCGCACAACCGATTGGCGGAGACTCCCATCGATGAGACCAGTTCCAGGGTATCCGTGAATACCGAGGATTTCCTCGGGTTGGCAGCCGAGAAATCTCTGCAACTGACGTGCGAATGCACGGCACTGACCCTCGATCGCGGCTTCGAGTATTTCAGCATCGACGAACGTGCGGAATTGCCCAATGGCCAACACAGTTTCCGTATCCTGTTCTTCGAGTCACCGCCCGAAGGCCGCGCTGTCGCCAGCGTCACTGCGCTTGAGGACCTCGCAGGCACCCCGAACCTGGAATCCGCGGTACTGAAGGCCGGGGAATTTGCCGAACTATGCCGAATGCTGGCTGGTCATCCGTAATATCCCGATCGACTATGTCAACGGCCAATCCATGGCTCGCGGCACGACCTATTTGAGATAGCAGCTAGCCGTGCTCACTTGCTCGGCACGCTCGTCCGGGCTAAAGGGGAAGATTCGCGCGCCTGAATCACGAGCGGTCAAGCCGGCGCTACCCGATGGCAGCCTTGATATACGCTCATAGGCCCGGTATCAGCTCGCTCCGACTGAGGCGAAATTGCAGCGGACGCCGTCTTACTTGGCCGCATAAATCAACTACTTAAATAAGCCATCACGGCTACGAACCAGGCTGCATTGAATGAACTGACGATAGGGGCAGTGCTATTCTACCGATCTGCGGATGGCCGGTGGGCGGCCATCCCGCACCGAAATAACCGAGGAGGTTACAAGTGCGCGCAATGCTCTTGATAGTTGTGGTGGTCGTCTCCGGTTTCATTCTTATCGCCAGCGATACGAAGGCAGATGACGTCGATGTTACGGTCAAATTCGTCGAACTCGTTCAGCAAGAGGGAAATGCTGTTCTGGTGGTAAAGATTAGAAACGCGGGATCGACGACCGTGACGAGCTTGACCTATGGCTGCTGGACCGAGGATAGATCGAAAGTAGAGGGCGAATCGGTCAGCGGCAGCCGGTACATGGCATTCAATACGGGCGGGATCGACTGGACCGGCGAATTACCGCCCGGACAGGCAACAACTGCCAGTGGCGTTATAGCGGGCATGCCAGCAGACATGGTACCGATGTTCAGCGATCAGTCATTCGCCTGCGGCACATCTCCGTAATCGTCCGACCGCGTTGGCATTGCTGGAGTTTTTGAATCGGCCATGCAGGTTCGTCGGATGACCAAACGCCAGGATCGCCAGGACCAACAGGTCATTGATCACTCAAACCCGCCAGAGCTTCCAGGCGTTCCAGCGCCTCGTTCGCTCGCCGCAATCGGCGATCGGGACGATCACCGAGAACGATCACGCTTTGCCGCAGCAATGACTCCGCCTCATCGAACTGGCCAAGACGTGACAGGGTGTCACCGTATTCAGCCTGGGTTGCGGCCACCAGGACATGCTCTGGTGGATAGTCTTTGAGTCGCATCTGCAGGGCTCGCTCAAGTACCGGGCGTGCCTGCTCTGCGCGCCCGGTCGTGTTCAATACGGCTCCGAGCTCGGTCAGCGCGGAGGCGATGTATTGGTGGTCGTCGCCAAGAGCCTCATCAAAAATCAGCAATGCATCCCGCAAGCTGGCCTCAGCATCCTCCAGGTCGTTCTTGTCGTGTAACAGCATGCCGAGGATCGTCTTGTGGAGGCCTACCCTCGGGTGACCGGGTCCGTGAATCTGTACGTCCAGCTCGATCGCCGTCCGCACGACACGCGCCGCCTCGTCGTAGTCACCCTTCATCTGCAGCAGCATGCCCTGGTCGACGAGCGCGATTGCCAGCAATTCATGGTTGTCGCCCAGAATTCGACGCGTCGCCTCAACAGCCAACTGCAGCGTTTGCTCAGCGGCGACGAGATCCCCTTTCGAGCGCTGCAATACACCGAGGTTTTGCAGGTAATAGGCCATGTAAGGGTGATCCGGGCCTTCTGATTCGCTGACGATTTCTATCGCTTCTCGCAGCAGGGATTCCGTTTGATCGAGGTCGCCGCGAACCTGCAGGATTCGAGCGAGAGTGCTTTTCGCCTCGGCAAGTTCGAGTCCGAATTGATCGGAGATCTGCACGAATATCGCGACGCTCGATCTGACGGCCGCTTCCGCTTCATCGAGTTTTCCCGTTGCCAGATACACATTCGCCAGGTTGAAGAGATTCGTGGCGACCAGCGGCGAGGTGCCGTCGTTACTCAGTTGATTGACAGCCAGCGCCTGCTGCAGCAACTCGGCCGCGCGCCCATACTCTGCACGCCGGAAAAGAACCTCGGCGAGATCGTTTTTGATGACGGCAACACTGGGGTGGGCCTCGCCACTGGTTTGTATTTGCAGCTGCAGCGCCTGCTGGAGCATCTTCTCCGACGACTGGTAATCACCCAGGTTGTAGTAGACGCGACCGATGGTACCCATGAGTGCCGACTGGATCTCCGGACGATCACCCAGATTGCTTTGAATACGATCGGCACCTTCGGCCAGGATCTCTTCGGCAGTGACGTCCGCGCCACGAGCACGCGACGGATCGTGTGCCATGAAGATATCTTCGAGGAACTGAATGACTTCGCGGGCCGTGTCGCGCTCTTTCACGACGGCCCGGTTCTGAATCGACAGCGCCACACTAAACGCGGTGAGCAGAACGACTACGAGGGCCGCGGCGGACACGGCAGCTACGTGACGCTGCACGAATTTTCCGGCGCGATATCGCCACGAGTCGGCCCGCGCAACAATGGGCATCGAGTTCAGATACCGGCCGATATCGTCTGCGAACGCGCTGGCCGAACGGTACCGTCGCGCCGGCTCCTTGCGCAGCGCATTCAAAACAATGGTATCCAGGTCACCGTGCAGCCGGCGTTGCAGGCGATCGAGGCTGGTGCTTCGGTCGGCGGCGATGCGCTTCAGCTTCTCGAGAGCGACGGTGTCGTTTTCGGCTTGGGCGGCCTTGCGCTGCTGCAACAGGCGACGGCTCGGGCTCGTTTTCTCATCCTCGCATATCTGCAGAGCAATCTCGCGAGGCGTGAGACCGTCCGTCTCGTAAGCCCGCACGCCCGACAGCAAGTTGAACAACAACAATCCGAGCCCATAGACATCGGTCGCAGTGGTTACGCTCTGGCCGGTGATCTGTTCGGGCGCCGCGTTGGTGAACGTCATGATGACGGCGCCATCGCGCGTCAGGCCGTCGGTTGCGGACCCTTCCGCGTCGGTCAGCTTCGCGATACCAAAATCCAGGAGCTTTGGCGTGCCGTCTCCCGTGACGAGGATATTGGTTGCCTTGATATCCCGGTGAATGATCAGGTTCTGGTGGGCATAGTGGACAGCAGCGCAGATGGTCTGGAAGAGCTTCAGGCGCTCATCGATGGTCAGTCGGTGCAGGTCACAATAGGTGTCGATGCGTACGCCGTCGATGTATTCCATGACGATATACGGAACGCCGTCGGTCGTCGTGCCGCCATCCAACAGGCGTGCAATATTCGGGTGGTCGAGGTTGGCAAGAAACTGCCGTTCATTGCGCAGCCTGAGTTCCATTTGCGGGTCGACCAGCCGGTGGCGGCCGAGCTTTATGGCGACTTGCTGGTCATACTGCTGGTCGGCGCGCTCGGCGAGATAGACCATGCCCATGCCGCCCGCGCCGAGCAGGCGTTCGACACGATAGGGCCCGATCATCTGCCCCTTCATTTGCTCGGCTTGCGACGTGATCGTCGCCGAACGCAACACGGACAGTATTGACGATCGTTCGTTCTATGGCGCCGTCGAGTGCGGGGTCGGCCTGCAGCAAGCTGATGATGTAGTCGAACAATTCCGCATCGTCGCCGCACTCGGACTGCAAGAAGTCTTCGCGTTCGCTGGCCGGCATATCGGCAGCGCGGCCGAACAGGTCCTCTGCCCTGGACCAACGCTCGGCATTCAGCTCAATGGTCTTTGAGTTCATTGGCCAGCCATGCCTTGGCAAAACGCAGATCCCGGTCGACCGTTGCCGGCGAAATACCAAGGGCCTCGGCGGTTTCCTCGAAGGTCATACCGCCAAAGAAGTGCAAAACGAGGATGTCACTCTTGCGTGCGTCGATCTCCGCGAGCCTGGTAAGCGCGTCATCGATGTCCACGATATCCGCATCGCCGCCGCCCGCCACGCAGTCTTCGTGCAGGGTGACGGGGGCTACGCCCCCGCCACGTTTCTGGGCTGCGCCGGGCACGACCGTAGTCGGTCAGGATATGGCGCATCGTTCGCGCCGCGACGGAAAAGAAATGTGCACGATCCTGGAATGACAGATCTGCCTCGGCCAGCCGAACAAATGCCTCGTTGACGAGCGCGGTCGCCTGCAGCGTATGCCCGGAGCGCTCCGACTGCAGGTGCCGGGCGGCGACGCGGCGCAGGTCGTCGTAGATCAGCGGCGTCAGCTCCTCCAGGGCACGCTTGTCACCGGAGCGCCAGTCTCGCAAGAGCGTCGTGACAGTGGCTGAGGTACTCATAGGAAGCGATTCGGGATGGGAGTGGGTACCACCTTGATAGCAAATCACCGGTGACATCGCAATGCGCCAGGGAGCCACGCCGGGGCTGGCAGGATGCGGGTTTGGCGATTAGACTGATTTGGCAATATCTGCAATCAATGAAGAGGACTCAAACCATGCCAGAAGCAAGCGAACCACCTCCATCCCGGACTCTACTAGCCGCCGCTGCCGGTGGTTTCGGCGGAGCAGTACTCGGCGTCATTGCTGCGACCACGATGATGGGTGGCGACGACAATAGCCAGGCGACGTCCAACGCAGCCCATGAACGACCGGCCGTTGAGATGGTTGCCACCGCGGAAGACGCCGACAACTAGGAAAATTCGATCTGCGTGAGGTAATTCGCGCTTCGTTTTCGCTAATAGCTATGACGGTGCCGCAATTCGGCACGGGAACAGGGCTATGTCGAAAACGGAGCGCGAGACCATCTACATCATTGACCACGCGAACAAGCTGGCGGATCGTGATCGTGAGAACCCAAATCGCAGGAAGCGGCGATTGGTTCAGATCTGGGACAAGTTGTCCGGGGAGACCACTGCGGTCGAGATTCCTGACTGGCGAGAGTCAGAAGGCAAAGACCCATAGCGAAAGTCTGTGCCTCCTGTAAGCTCGTCCACGTTCTAGAACCTTCAATTGCGGTAGCAGCCAGCGGTTTCCCTGGCTATGCACCCGGCACTTCCTGGTTCAATCTCCCCGTCTTACAAAGGTTTGCTCCGCCAACTGTTTCATCCAGACGACGTATTGCTTTGTCGACCATCCACAGTCGATGGTGAGCGCTTCCCACTGCGGCACCAGTAACATCGCCCACAGAGCATCCGTCGCTTTCCGCCGTGTCCATCCAGGTGCGAGCATCTCGTCAGCGTGCAGCGCGTCAATGGCTGCCCGGCAGCCGTCACGCATTGCGGCCATGCGATCATCCCACGCCACGGCGGCGGCTTCGTCCGTATCCCGCGCGAGCATCAGTGCCTTCCCGACACCGTAGATTTCCGGGATGTAGTTACCCCAACAATCTATGTAGAGAGCCAATCGTTCGATGCCGGACGTCGCCGCACGCGATGGCGCGAGGCGTTTGTCCACGTCGAGTATGTCATCCAGGTATCTCGTTGCCGCAACCAGCAGGTCGGTGCGCGAGGTGAAATGCAGGTAGATCGCCTGGCGGGAGATCCCTGATTCCTTGGCAATATCGCCCATGCGGACGCCCTTGCCGCCGTGCTCCTCGAGTATGCGAACCGTGGATTCGAGGATCCGCGAGCGGGTTTCGGTGTTCTCACTTGACATGGTGTCAATCTTGCCCTAAGGTTGACAGTGTGTCAATTGACACTGTGTCAAGTAAATTGAGGAATGGACTATGACAATGATGAATCTCAGGGGCCTGCTGGCATGCAGGTTGGTCCTGCTGATCGCCGGGTTAGTCGCGATTGGCATCGCCGTTACGATTCTTTTCGCACCTGATGGGTTCTACGCGGCCTATGGGATCGAACTCGCCGGCAACACCAATCTCACCAACGAGTTGAAGGCACCGGCTGGCGTATTGCTGGTCGCCGGGCTTCTGATGCTTGCCGGGGTATTCCGAGCGCAGTTGACCACCGTGTCGCTAACGGCCGCCGCGGCAATCTACCTTCCATACGGCTTGTCGCGCTTGTTGAGCATTTCCATAGATGGAGTGCCCCATAGCGGTCTGGTCGCCGCAGCCATTTTTGAGATTGCAGTTGGGACAGTTTGTCTGCTTGCCCTGATACCTGGCCGTAATGGCCACATCGCTCACACTACAAATTGAGGAGACGACAATGAAACACAAAAGCACTAGAACGAATGCATCCAAGCCTGTCACGCTGGTTCTTGGTGGAAGCGGGAAGACCGGCCGTCGGGTTGCAGCACGATTGACAAGCCGTGGTATCGAAACGCGCATCGCATCCCGGTCTGCCAGTCCGTCGTTTGACTGGAACGATAAAGGTACCTGGACGAGGACGCTCGAAGGGGTTGAGGCGGTCTACATCACGTACGCGCCTGATCTCGCGATCCCCGGCGCGACGGAAGCCATTCGCGACTTTGTCACGATGGCTGTAGGGCAGGGCGTCCGGAGGCTGGTTCTCTTGTCCGGCCGGGGCGAGGAAGAAGCGCAGGCCTGCGAACGCATTGTCCAGGAGGCGGGCGTCGAATGGACCGTGGTGCGTGCCAGCTGGTTCAGCCAGAACTTCTCGGAAGGCGAGTTCCTCGGCATGGTGCTGGACGGTGCCATTACGCTGCCGGCAGGCGACGTACCGGAGCCATTCGTCGACGCCGATGACATTGCTGACGTCGCCGTCGCCGCACTAACCGAGGACGGCCACAATGGCGAGATCTACGAAGTCACCGGACCGCGAATGTTGACATTCGCGGACGTGGCCCGGGAGATTTCCCGTGGCGCCGGACGCGAGGTTCAGTTCATCGAGATTCCGAAAGAGGCCTTTGCTGGCGCCATCGCCGAATCCGGCGCACCCCAGGAAATAGCGTGGCTGCTGAACTACCTGTTTGACACGGTCCTCGACGGTCGTAACGCTTACGTATGCGATGGCGTTAAGCGAGCCCTGGGTCGGGAGCCAACCGACTTCGCCGAGTTCGTGGATCGCATTGCGGCTTCGGGTGCATGGAAAGCGGCAGCATGAAAGGCGGGGCTTGAAATTACCGCAGCCAGTACCAGATAGGACCGTCAATAGCTGCGTTTACGCGTATTCGACCTCAATGAGGGTCAGGAGACAGAATGTTTACTCGTGTTGCTTTGTTCATTGCCACCAACCTGGCTGTCGTGTTCGTGCTGGGCATCGTCCTGCGCCTTCTGGGTGTGGACCAGATGCTGGCAGAGTCCGGCTCGGGCCTGAACTATGAAGCCCTGCTGATCATGTCGGTCGTGTTCGGCTTCGGCGGTTCGTTTATCTCGCTGGCCATGTCCAAATGGATGGCCAAGCGCTCCACGGGCGCAAAGGTCATTACGCAACCCGCCAACAACACCGAAGCGTGGCTGGTGGCGACCGTCCAGCGGCTTGCCAACGCCGCCGGCATCGATACGCCGGAGGTCGCTATCTACGACGCAGAGGACATGAACGCCTTCGCGACGGGCGCTCGCCGCAACAGCGCACTCGTTGCGGTCAGCACCGGGCTCCTGCGCGGCATGAAACAGGACGAAGTCGAGGCGGTGCTCGCCCATGAAATCGCGCACGTCGCGAATGGCGACATGGTCACCCTGACGCTGGTGCAGGGCGTACTCAACACATTTGTCATTTTCCTGTCGCGTGTCGTCGGCCACATCGTCGATCGGGTCGTCCTGAGGAACGAGCGCGGCTATGGCATTGGCTACTTCGTTTCTGTCATGGCCGCCCAGGTGCTGTTCGGGATACTCGCCAGCATCATCGTCATGTGGGTGTCCCGCTACCGGGAATTCCGGGCCGATGCCGGCTCGGCGCAGCTCAACGGCAAGCAAGCCATGATCAATGCGCTCGCGCGCCTGGATCGCGGCACACCCGCACAACTGCCCGAGTCGCTGGAAGCCTTCGGTATTTCAGGTCGGCGCGGCGGCGGCATAAAGGCGTTGTTTATGAGCCACCCGCCCATCGCCGAGCGGATCGCGGCGCTGCAGAAGCTTTAGCAACACCGCGTGTTGCATTCCGGTGGTGGAGAGCGGCCGTGCCTACAGTCGCTCGATCACCGTCGTAATGCCCTGGCCGAGTCCGATGCACATGGTGGCAATGCCCAACGTGCCTTCGTTCTGTCGCATGACGTTCAGCAAGGTGCCCGTAATGCGCGCACCAGAGCAGCCGAAGGGATGCCCAAGGGCGATGGCGCCGCCATTCAGGTTGACCTTCTCGTCCATGCTCTCCAGCAGACCGAGATCCTTTAGCACGGGTAGTGCCTGCGCCGCGAAAGCCTCGTTCAGCTCCACGTGATCGATATCGGCCATGCTCAACCCGGCACGCTTCAGTGCCTTGTGCGTCGACGGGACCGGCCCATAGCCCATGATGGACGGATCGACGCCGGCGACAGCCATCGCGCGAATGCGTGCCAGTGGCTCCACGCCCAGCGCCTTCGCGCGTTCAGCCGCCATGACAATCATGCACGACGCGCCGTCGGTTATTTGCGAGGAACTGCCCGCGGTCACTGTTCCGTTCTTCGGGTCGAAAACCGGCTTTAGCCGGGCCAGACTCTCGATCGTCGTATCCGGCCGTATCGTCTCGTCCTGTTCCACCAGTACCAGGAAGCCCTCGGCGTCATGGCCCTCGATGGGAATGATCTCTTCGCCGAATCGACCTTCGACCGTGGCCGCGTGGGCGCGCTGGTGAGAGCGCGCAGAGAACGCATCCTGCGCCTCCCGTGTTATGCCGTGCATCTTGCCCAGCAACTCCGCGGTCAAGCCCATGGAGCCAGCGGCCTTGGCCGCGTGCTTCGAGAGCGCTGGATTGATGTCCACGCCATGCATCATGCCGACGTGACCCATGTGCTCAACGCCGCCGACAACGAACATGTCGCCGTGGCCGGTCATGATCGCCTGGGCGGCGGTGTGCAATGCCGACATCGATGAACCGCAGAGGCGATTGATCGTCTGGCCGGCCACCTCGTTGGGAAGGACCGACAGCACGGCCACCATCCTCGCGACGTTCATGCCTTGCTCCAGGGTCTGGTTTACGCAGCCCCATAGCAGGTCTTCCACTTCGGCAGGGTCAAGTTTCGGGTTGCGCGCGAACAGGCCGTCGACCAGCGCCGCCGACATGTCGTCGGCACGCGTGTGGCGGAAACAGCCGTTCTTCGAACGGCCCATAGGCGTGCGTGCAAAATCGACGATTACTGCATCTCTAGGATTAAGGCTCATTGTGTTCTCCCGCTCGCTGCCGCTGCGAAGAAGGTGTCTCCGCTGGCAGCCATTGCGCGCAGTTTCTCGGTAGCTTGGTACATGGCGCCTTGCGGCCCTGCTCCCGCCGCAAGCTCGTCGGCCCTGGCCACGAACTTGTCGACGCCCACGTCGTCTATGTAGTGCAGCGCACCACCCCGGAACGGCGGGAAGCCGACGCCGTAGATCAGGGCGAGGTCAACGTCGGTGGCAGAGGCGGCGATGCCGTCTTCGAGGCAACGCACGGACTCAAGGCACATGGCGATCATCATGTAGTCAACGATGTCCTCATCGCTGAGCGTCTCATTGCCTTCGATGACCGGCGCGAGAAGTGCTGCGACGTCTTCATCGATCACTTTCATCGGGCGCCCCTTCTTGTCCGTTTCGTACGCGTAGTAACCGCGGCCGTTCTTCTGGCCGAAGCGACCGTTCTCGTACATCACCTCCTGGCAGGACTTGAAGTCGTACTTCATGCGGTCGGGGAAGCCTTCCGCCATGACCGCACCCGCGTGGACGCCGGTGTCGATACCGACGACGTCACACAGGTACGCGGGCCCCATCGGCCAGCCGAATCGCTCCATCGCCCTGTCGATCGTGGTGAACTCGACGCCGCGCCTTACGAGGCCCATGAAAGCGCCGAGGTAAGGCGACAGGATGCGATTCACGAGGAATCCCGGACAGTCGTTGACGACGACCGGTTTCTTGCCCATGGCGAGTGCGTACGCGACGGTCTTCGCGATGGCATCGTCTCCCGTCTTTTCCCCGCGAATGACTTCCACCAGCGGCATCCTGTGCACAGGGTTGAAAAAGTGCATGCCGCAGAAGTTCTCGGGGCGCTGCAGTGGCTCCGCGAGATGCGTAATCGAAATCGTCGAGGTATTCGATGCAAGCACCGCGTCGTCGCGGATCTGTGTTTCGGTCTCGGCGAGGACTGCATGTTTTACTTTCGGATTTTCCACGACCGCCTCGACCACGATGTCGACACTGTCGAAGCCGTCGTAGCTCAGCGAGGGCTGGATCTTGTTGAGGACACCGGCCATCTCTGCAACAGACATCCGGCCACGCTCAACCTGCTTGGACAGTAACTTGCTGGCTTCAGCCAGGCCGAGGTCGATGCCGGCCTGCGCGATATCCTTCATGACGATGGGCGTGCCCGTCAGCGCGGACTGGTACGCGATGCCGCCGCCCATGATGCCTGCGCCGAGTACGGCGGCGCGTTCCACCTTCCCGGCCTTCTTCGCAAGTTGCTTGCCGCTCCGGGCCAGCATCTGGTCACCGATAAACAGGCCGACCAGGTTCTTCGCCGCCAGCGTGCCGGCCATCTTGGCGATACCCCTGGCTTCTTCGCGCAGGGCATCGTCCCGCCCCATACCGGCCGCTTTTTGCATGACCTTGATAGCGGTCAACGGTGCCGGGTAGTGCGGTCCGGCCTGGCTGGCGACGAACGCCTTGGACGTCTCGAACACCATCGTCGCCTCGATCTCATTGAGCTTCAGCGGCTCCTGTTTTTCCCGCCGCCTTGCCTTGTAGTCGAGCTTGCCGTCAATGCACTGCTGCAGCAGCGACACGGCTGCCTTGCGCAACAACCCGGGTGAGACGACGGCGTCGACAGCACCGAACTTGAGTGCCTGGTCCGGCTTCTGCTCCTTGCCCGAGGCAATCCATTCAATCGCGTTGTCGGCGCCGATAAGGCGTGGCAAGCGCGTGGTACCGCCGTATCCGGGAATGATGCCCAGCTTGGTTTCCGGCAGTCCGACCCGGGCCGTCTCGGACATGACACGGTAATCGCAGACAAGTCCCATCTCGAACCCGCCGCCCAGGGCGATACCGTTGATGGCGGCTACCGTCGGTACTGGCAAGTCCTCGAAGGCATTGAAGACATCGACGTTGATCCTGAGAATCGCGTCGGCAATTTCGTCTTCGCTGCGGCCAAACAGCGCGCCGAACTCGGTGATATCCGCGCCCACAATGAAAACGGGTTTGCCACTTGTGACAATCACGCCCTTGAGCGGATTTGTCGGCCGCGATTGCCGCTGTCGCTTCCTTGAGTTCGTTGATCGTCAGCGCGTTGAACTTGTTGACGGAGTCATCCTGCAGGTCGAAGCAGAGCTCCGCGATACCGCCATCAGTTGCCTCGACGGTTATCGCCTTTCCCGAGTAGATCATGTCCTTCCTCTTTAGGTTTTGATTGCCGGCCCGCTAGAATATGAACTGGTCCTCGTCCATCTTCATCAGCGAATCGGGGCCTGCCAGCATCGTCTCCAGCAGAGACGTGGTTCGCGGCAGGATCTTGGCGAAGTAGAATTCCGCAGTCTGGATCTTGGCGCGATAGAACGCCTCCTCCGTCGTGCCTTCTTCGAGCCTCCGGTACGCGGCTCGTGCACTCGCGGCCCAGGCAACACCGAGCAACACGTAGCCGGAGAACATGATGTAGTCGACCGAGGCGGCGCCCACAGCATCGCGGTTACGCATGGCGGCAAAGCCGATCTTCCGGGTCAGTGACTTCCATTGCCTGGTAAGCCGCATCAGCGTTTTCAGGTAAGGTCTCATTTCCTTGCGGCGACGGGAGCGCTTGCAGAAGTCCATGATGAAGCTCGATACCGGTGCCAACGCTGCGCCCCGTGTGCCGAGTACCTTCCTGCCAAGCAGGTCGAGGGCCTGGATGCCCGTCGTGCCTTCGTATAGCATGCCGATCCGGGCGTCCCGCACATTCTGCTCGACGCCCCACTCATTGATATAGCCGTGGCCGCCGAAGCACTGCATGCCAAGGTTGGCGCTTTCGAAACCGGTCTCGGTGAGGAACGCCTTGATGATCGGCGTCAGGAAGCCGAGGACATGGTTGGCAAGTTCGCGGGCCTCGGGATCGTCTGACTTGGTCAGTATGTCGCCCTGGGTGCTGGCGAAATAGATCAGCGCACGGCCGCCTTCGGCGAACGCCTTTTGCGTCAGCAACATGCGACGCACGTCGGGATGCACGATAATCGGATCCGCCGGTCCTGCGGGATTCTTGGGGCCCGACAGGGAACGCATCTGCAAGCGGTCGCGCGTGTACGCGAGCGAGTTCTGGAAAGCGAGCTCCGAATGCGCGAGGCCCTGCAATCCGGTACCGAGGCGCGCGAAGTTCATGAAGGTGAACATGTAGTTCAGTCCCTTGTTGACCTCTCCGATCAGGTACCCGGTCGCGCCGTCGAAGTTCAACAGGCACGTCGAGTTGCCGTGAATGCCCATCTTGCGCTCGAGCACGCCGCAACTGACCTTGTTGCGCTCCCCGATAGAGCCGTCCTCATTGGGAATAAACTTGGGAACGATAAACAGCGAGATGCCCTTGGTGCCCGGCGGCGAGTCGGGCAGGCGCGCCAACACGATGTGGATGATGTTCTCGGCAAGGTCGTGTTCGCCGGAGGAGATAAACACTTTCGAGCCGGTGATGCGAAAGGTGCCGTCCGCAGCCTGTTCGGCCTTGGTCCTGAGCAACCCGAGGTCCGTGCCGCAATGCGCTTCGGTCAGGCACATGGTGCCGGTCCAGCGACCGTTGACAAGCGGCTCCATGAACATCGCCTTCTGTTCCTCGGATCCGTGCTCGTCAATCGTCTCCATCGCGCCATGGGAAAGTCCGGGATACATGGCCCAGGACCAGTTGGCCGTGCCATTCATCTCCCGAATCGGCAGCCCGATGGACATCGGCAGGTCCTGGCCGCCATAGCGGGCAGGCTGGTCCAGCGACGGCCAGCCGGCGTCTATGTACTGCCGGTAGGCCTCCTTGAATCCGGGCGGTGTTCTGACCTCGCCATCTTCCAGCATCTCGCACCCGGCCGTGTCGCCTATGGCATTGAGCGGCGCAATCACCTCCTCGGAAAACTTGCTGGCTTCACCGAGGATCGCGTCGATCAATTCCTGGTTGACCTCGTCGCAGCCGGGCAGCGACTGGTAGTGTCTTTCGAAATTGAGGAGGTCCTGCATAACAAACCGCATGTCGCGCAGCGGGGCTTTATAAGTGGTCATTATGGTTCTCTCGCAGGTAGGAACGGGCCTTCGCCAGTTTCAGCGTACAACTGTACGCACAACTGTACCATTATTTTGCTAGCATGAATACCGAGGTTTCAGAGCAGGCCAGTCACACATCGAAAGGGCGTATTCCTTGAAGGTCACGAGAAAAGCACAAAAAGCAGAGACCCGGCAGAAACTTATGGATGCGACGGTCGCGGAACTGGCCCGCGGCCGGAGTTACGACACGCTTAGCCTCAGGGAAATCTCCAAGCTTGCGGGCATTGCGCCGACGTCTTTCTACCGTCACTTCCACGACATGGAAGGGCTGGGACTCGCGCTCATGGAGCAGCACGGCAAGACGCTTCTGGACCTGATGCATCATGTTCGGGAACAGGCGTCGGGCGGGCATTCGCTGATCCGCACATCGGTCGAGACGCTTTTCGATTACATCGTCGCCAACCAGGGCATGGCGCGCATGATCCTTCAGGAAAGCATGTCCCAGCATTCGGTTTTCAGTGAGGCGGCCGAGAACCTGTTTACGACGATGTCCGATGACCTGGCGGAGTTCCTGATCTGGGACGCAAAGAAAAGAGACGTGCCGCTGGCGCATCCACACCTGGCCGCGAACTCCATGGTCGCCATCCTGTTCACGACCGGCATCGCATTGCTCAACCGGCCGGCCGAGGACCATGCCCGGAACATCGAGGCGGCAATCGTCCAGCTGCGCCTGATCATGCGCGGTGCCGAAGCCATGGGGCAGGCGACCGGATAACAACCGGACTGTCGGCAAACAGAGACGCGCGAAAACGTGTCGCCAGACCCCAGGAGTGAGAGCGCCGTCACATCTTCACCTGACCCGCCAGATATCATCGACCGACGGTCGTTGACGATGGTGAGTGGCATGACAACACGGATGGCATCCGGAACACGCAGGGCCTGGCTGATTCTGCCGCTTTTGCTGGTGGCGGCAACGCTCGGCGCATGCTACGAGACCTCTTACGACAAGGCGATCGCGCAGCTTAATGCCGGGGGCGGCAACAGGCTCCGGTGGCAGCGGTGGCTCGGGCGGCAGCGGTGGATCCGGCGGCAGCGGCGGCTCTGGTGGTTCCGGTGGCTCGGGCAGTTTCGGACCGAATTTCTCGGAAATCCAGGCCAGTGTATTGACGCCAACCTGCGCTACCGCGGGTTGCCACTCCGGAGCGAATCCGCCGGCCGATCTCAACCTCGAGGAAGCCAACAGCTACATGATGCTGGTCGGTGTAGCGAGCTCGCAGGAACCCGGCACGCAGCGTGTCGTTCCCAACGATCCGGCAAACAGTTATCTCATACACAAGCTCGAAGGCACGGCTTCGACGGGCGGCCAGATGCCCCCGGCCGGTGCGCTCGATGCGGCCGATATTGCAACCATACGACAGTGGATCAGCGACGGCGCGGTTGACGACCGTGTGCCCGCAAGCACGCCAATCCGTGTCTCCTCGCTGTCCGTTGTGCCGGGCAGCACACTGACCGCGGCGCCGACCCAGATCATCGCCGGGTTTGACCGGGAGCTGGACGCGTCGACGGTGAATGCATTTACATTCGTCCTTGAAGACCCGAATGGTGTTGGCGTGACCGCCACGTCGATCTCGGTGCCGGCTGCAAACCGGCAAAGCGCGGTGTTCGACCTGACCGGCACCAGCCTCGCCGACGGGACTTACCGTGTTGTGCTGCGCGGCTCGGGGGGGTCGATCATCATGGACCTGGACGCGAATGCGCTGGACGGGGAGTTCTCCGGCAATTTCCCATCCGGCAATGGCACGGCCGGCGGCGATTTTGTCGCGCAATTCACGATCAATACACCGGTGGTGATCAACCCGACGCTCGACGATATCCAGGCGGCGATCTTCACGCCGTCGTGTGCAACCGCGGGATGCCACGATGCCACCACGCAGGCGGCCGGGCTTTCGCTCGCCGATGCCGACACGAGTCACCTGGAACTGGTTGGCCAGTTCAGTAACCAGAACGGCCAGTCCAACGTGTTGCTGGTTGCGCCGAACGATCCGGACAACAGCTACCTTGTCCGCAAGATCGAAGGCACGGCCGGTATCACGGGCGGCCGGATGCCACCGGCGGCACCCTTGCCGCAGTCGGAGATCAGCGTCATTCGCCAGTGGATCGCGGACGGTGCGGCGCGCTAATCGCGACAATAGCGGTCTTTCCTGATACCGAAATTTCCCCAGACGATCAGAATGTCAGGGTTCGGTCTGCTCCCGATGGCGTTCGCAGATATAAATCATCGATTTACTCGAACGTTGTAATCTAAATATACGCTTTTTTGGGAGAACGGAATGCTGTCTAATACCCCCAGAGGCAGCAATTTTTCTGACTCCAAGGAGAATTCCCAATGCGCAATAGAATCATTCTTACTTTTGCCGCCATGGTGCTGGCATCGACCTCGGCGTTTGCCCAGGGCGATGCGAAGCCCAACCAGTTCTGGTGGCCTGACCAACTCGACCTTTCCCCGCTGCGACAGCACGGTATCGAGTCCAACCCGATGGGCGAGGACTTCAACTATGCCGAAGCGTTCGCGAGTCTCAACCTCGATGAAGTGAAGAAGGACATTGAGGCTGTGTTAACCGACTCGCAGGACTGGTGGCCGGCCGACTTTGGTAACTACGGCCCGTTTTTCATCCGGATGGCCTGGCACAGCGCGGGCACTTATCGCACGCTCGATGGGCGTGGTGGTGCCGGTGGCGGTCAGCAGCGCTTCGACCCGCTCAACAGCTGGCCGGACAACGCAAACCTCGACAAGGCGCGTCGCCTGCTATGGCCGGTCAAACAGAAATACGGCAGCAAGCTCTCCTGGGCTGACCTCATGATCCTGACGGGTAATGTCTCGCTCGAAAGCATGGGCTTCAAGACGTTCGGCTTTGCCGGAGGCCGCGAAGACGATTGGGAGGCTGATCGCGTTTACTGGGGTCCCGAGAAGGAGTGGCTCGCCGACGAACGCTACAAGGGCGAGCGCATGCTCGAGCGCCCGCTTGCCGCCGTGCAGATGGGTCTCATCTACGTCAATCCCGAAGGCCCGAACGGCAA
This sequence comes from uncultured Gammaproteobacteria bacterium, assembly GCA_963698895.1. Lineage (GTDB taxonomy): Bacteria > Pseudomonadota > Gammaproteobacteria > Steroidobacterales > Woeseiaceae > UBA1847. The sequence continues at coordinate 538,290 of CAVOSO010000010.1, forward strand.
TCCCGATCCGTTACTGGCAGCCAAAGACATCCGCGAGACCTTTGGTCGCATGGCAATGAACGACGAAGAGACGGTCGCGCTGATCGCCGGTGGCCATACGTTCGGCAAGGTTCATGGCGCGCGCAGTCCTGAAGACTGCGTGGGACCGGAGCCTGGCGCTGCAGCTCTCGAGGAGCAGGGCTTCGGGTGGACAAACAAGTGTGGCAAGGGCAATGCCGAAGACACCATCACCAGCGGCCTCGAAGGCGCCTGGACGGTAACGCCGGCGGCCTGGAGCATGAATTTCCTGCAGAACCTGTTCGCCTATGAATGGGTAATGACCAAGAGCCCCGCAGGCGCCACACAGTGGACCCCCAAGAACGCCGACGAGCTCAAGTTTGTTCCGGACGCGCATGACCCCACCAAGCGGCACGCGCCGATGATGCTTACGACGGACCTGGCACTCAGGGAAGATCCGAAGTACCGCGAGATCTCGCAGCGGTTCCTTGCCAACCCGAAAGAGTTCGAGCTGGCCTTCGCCAAAGCCTGGTTCAAGCTCACGCACAGGGACATGGGCCCGCGCGCACGCTACGTCGGGAATGAAATTCCGGACGAAGTGCTGATGTGGCAGGACCCGATACCAGCCGTTGATCATGAACTGGTCGACGCTGCCGATATCGCAAGCCTGAAGGCCGAGATCCTCGATTCAGGACTGACAGTCACCGAACTCGTCAAGGCAGCCTGGGCGTCGGCGTCGTCTTTCCGCGGCTCCGACATGCGCGGTGGTGCCAATGGCGCTCGCGTTCGGCTCGCCCCTCAAAAGGACTGGGAAGCAAACGATCCGCAAGAACTCGCCAAGGTCCTGAAAACCCTTGAAGGTATCCAGAAGGACTTCAACGACGGGCGAAAAGGCGGGAAGAAAGTATCGCTGGCCGACCTTATCGTACTCGGCGGTGGTGCAGCCATCGAACAGGCTGCCAAGAACGCCGGTCACGACATCAGTGTTCCGTTCGTTCCTGGCCGCATGGACGCATCGCCGGAACAGACTGATGTTGAGTCGTTCGGCGTCCTGCAGCCAATGGCCGATGGATTCCGCAATTACTATGGCAAAGGTAACCTGCGCTCGCCCGCAGACATGCTGGTCGACAAAGCCAACCTGCTGACGCTGACGGTTCCCGAAATGACGGCGCTGGTCGGTGGTATGCGTGCACTGGACGCGAATACGGGTGGCGCGGATCATGGTGTCTTCACGGACCAGCCCGGCGTGCTGAGCAATGACTTCTTCGTCAACCTGCTGAGCATGTCCACGCAGTGGAGCAAGTCGAAGACCGACGGTATCTACGAAGGCCGGGATCGCGCGTCAGGTAAAGTCGTCTGGACGGCGACACCGGTTGACCTCGTCATCGGGTCGCATGCAGAGCTTCGCGCAATCGCCGAAGTGTATGCAGCAACTGACGGTGAAAAGAAGTTCGTGAGCGATTTCGTGGATGCATGGACCAAGGTCATGCAGCTCGATCGCTTCGATATGTAGCATCGTGCCTCGTCGGGGCCCGTCGTGGCCTCGTATGCACAAACCAGGACGGCCCTCCATGTGAGGGCCGTCCTTCGTTACAATTCTTAACAGACGAGCACGGCAGTACGGCTCATAATGCATACCTTATTAATTGGGCGTCACTCGGCGCCTGATCGTGCCAGGCAGGAAGATCGATGTCCGAGACAAACCCGCCGAGCAAGTCGGCTGCCGACAGGTCACTGGTGACAGCCCTGGCTGTCCTGCTGGCCCTGCCGGCGGGGGGCTGCGCGGTGTCCGGCATCGAAACGACGCCGGAAGAGATCCCGGTACCGGAGGCATGGAGCCGGAGCACCGATGGCGCCGCCAGCGATGTGAGCCCAGGCTGGCTGTCTTCGTTCGGCGATGCACAACTCGAGAAGCTGGTGGCGGAATCGATCGCAAGCAATTTTGTGCTCGAGCAGGAGCGGCAACGCTTGCAGGTCGCGCGCCAGTCCGCCGTCATTGCCCGGTCGTCGCGTTTCCCGTTGTTCGACCTGTCGCTTGATGGGTCGCGCCGCGTTACCGACAACACGACAGGTGGAAGTACCACGATCGACGCCTTCAGCGCGGCAATCGGTGGTCGCTTCGAGATCGACTTGTGGAGGCGACTGTCGAAAGCGCAGCGTGCGGCGGAGCTGTCGCTCGCCGGACAGGCCGCGCGGCTTGTCGCCTCGGAACGCAATGTCGCAGCGACCACGGCAAGCCGGTATTTCGATGTGCTGGAAGCCGAGCAACTTCTCGGTGTTGCAAGGCAGCGTCTGCAGAATGCCATTGCCAGCCACGACATCGTGGCAAGCGGTTATCGCCAGGGCCTGAATGACGCGCTCGACCTGTATCTTGCGCGTGATCAGATCGAGCGCGAGCGCGCAAATGTCGCGCAGCTTGAACAGAGCCGACTGGAGGCGATTGCGGATCTGCAATTGTCACTTGCGCGCTACCCGGATGGCGACATCGGGCTTGCGGGCGAGCTGCCGGTGCCAGGCGATACGATTCCGGTCGGCTTGCCATCGGAACTGCTGACGCGGCGCCCGGATATCCAGGAAGCCTGGTTCGACCTGCTGGCCGCAGATGCCGAGTTGGCCGTGGCGCACAAGGCGCGTTTCCCGAGTCTGTCGCTCGTGGGCAGCACGGGTGCGAGCTCGACGGAGTTCTCCGACCTGCTTGACGGCGGGGCCGCGGCGTGGTCCCTCGCTTTCGGTTTGACGCAGCCCCTGTTCGAGGCGGGGCGGCTGGCTGCAATCGAGGAACAGAGGTTGGCCGAGGTTCGCATTGCGGAACAGAACTGGCTCGATACCGTGTACCGGGCTTTTGCCGAAGTTGAAAACGCGATCTCGAGGACCGCATCGCTCGATCGGCGCTACGCCGCGCTGGTCGAAGCGGAGAAAAATTCGCGGGCGGCGCTCGAACTCGCTCTCGACCAGTATGGCCGGGGACTGGTTACTTACACGACCGTGCTTGTGTCGCAGCGCCAGGCGTTCGATGCTGCCGCGACGGTCGTACAACTCAAAAATCAGCGCCTGCAAAATCGCCTGGCGCTCAATCTTGCCCTGGGCGGTAGCTTTGAGGCGGTGAACTGACAATGTCTAACAAAAAGAAACTGCTTCCCGTAATCATCCTGGGCGTGCTGTTGCTGGTCGCCGCAGTCATCATGATGAACCCGCCGCAAGCGCCGCAGCAGCGCAGTGGAGGCGGGCCGCAGATGGTCGTCGAAACGCTGGAAATCGTGCCACGCGACTACGCCGTCGAGCTGGCCAGCTACGGCATCGTCAGGCCGCGCACGCGTAGCATGCTGGTCGCCCAGGTTGAAGGTCAGATTGTCGGCATGAGTCCGAATATGCGAGAGGGTGGTTTCTTCGAGCGCAATGACGAACTCGTGACCATTGACTCTCGAGACTATGCGGCGGACGTTCGTATCTCGGAGGCGACGCTGGCCGACGCGCGCCAGGCCCTGTCGGAGGCAGAGGCGCGCACGAACCAGGCACGGGAGGACTGGGCCCGGTTGGGCAATGAGGGTGAGGCACCCGACCTCGTGCTGCGTATACCGCAACTCGAGGCCGCCAAAGCCAGGGTGTTGTCCGCCGAATCGGCGTTGCAAAAGGTACGCCTTGACCTGGAACGGACGCGGATCCGTGCGCCGTTTGCAGGGCGCGTGCTGAAGAAGTACGTGGATGTCGGGCAGGTCATTTCCCGCAACACGCAACTTGCCGATATCTTCGCGACGGACGTCGTCGAGATACGCCTGCCGATCAGGAATCGCGATTTGCCCTTCATCGACCTTCCGGAGTCCTACCGGCACTCGGATGGGATCGAGAACACGGGCAGGCGCGTGACGATCACGTCGGAGCTCTCGGGCGCGGCTACCTGGGAGGCGGAACTCGTGCGGACCGAGGGCGCCATCGACGAGACGGCGCGCCAGCTGCATGTCATCGCGCAAATCAGGGATCCGTTCGCGCCACCACCTGGCGGGCAGACGCCGCTCAAGATTGGCCAGTACGTCACGGCGAAGCTCGAGGGCAAGCGCGTACCGGATGCGCTCGTCATACCCAACAACGCCATCTACCAGGGCACCTATGTCTTTGTCGTCGAGGATGGCGTGCTGTGGCGCCGCGACGTCGAGATCTTGTGGCAGAACGAGTCCGAGGCGATCGTCTCCGCCGGCCTCGCGGCCGGCGATCAGCTTGTGACAACGTCGCTGGGCCAGGTGACGTCGGGTATTCGCGTCACAACGCTTGACGACGACGGCCGCCCCGGCATGAGCAGCGACAAATGATCGGCTGGTTCGCACGCAATTCCGTTGCCGCCAACCTGCTGATGGTGACGATCCTCGCGGGCGGTGCCCTGGCAATGGCAAAGGGCGTTCGCCTGGAGGTGTTTCCTCCCTCGGATCCCGACACGATCACCGTGCAGGTTCCGCTGCGCGGCGCGACGCCCGAGGACGTGGAACTCGGCGTGGCCGTGCGCATCGAGGAGGCGGTCAAGGACCTCGAAGGCCTCGATCGTATCGTCTCGGTGTCGAGCGAGGGTGCCACCAACGTCATCATCGAAATCGACAAGGGCTACGATCCGCGCCAGCTTCTCGACGATATCAAGAGCCGCATCGATGCAATCAACACGTTTCCGGCCGAAGCTGAGAAACCCGTAATTGGCCTGCGCCAACGCCGCTTCGGCGTTATCGATGTCGCCGTGGCCGGCGACTACAGCGAATCGGAAATTCGCATGTTTGCCGAGCAGGTCCGTGATGAGCTGCTGCGGCTGGACGGCATTACGCACGCGGAACTCGACGCAGTGCGTCAGTACGAAATTGCCATCGAGGTGTCACCGGATCGACTGCGCGAGTTCGACGTCACGCTCGCCGATATCGGCCAGGCGATTCGTACGAGTTCCGTGGACTTGTCCGCGGGCAACGTCCGTACCGAGGGCGGCGACGTACTGATTCGCTCCAAGGGTCAGGCCTATCGCCGCGCGGATTTCGACGAGATCGTGATCAAGACCAACCCGGACGGCAGTATCGTCCGCATCAGCGACGTCGCGACAGTCGTAGACGGGTTCGTCGAGGATGCAATGCGTACTCGTTTCAATGGCAAGCATGCGGCATTCGTGCAGGTCTCGCGCGTTGGCAACCAGAGCGCAATCGACATCTCGAGCAAGGTGCGGGAGTACATCGAATCCAGGCAGGCAAGCTTGCCTGTCGGCCTGGAGCTCTCGTTCTGGGACGACGATTCGGCGCGGCTCAAGGATCGCCTCACCATCATGACCAAGAGCGCCATCCAGGGTGGTTTGCTCGTGATCCTGCTGTTGTCGCTGTTCCTGCGGCCGTCGGTGGCCGTGTGGGTTTTTCTTGGTATCCCGATCAGCTTCCTCGGTGCGTTCATCGTCATGCACCTGCTCGACATCAGCCTCAACCTGATGAGCGCGTTCGGCTTCATCCTGGTTCTCGGTATCGTCGTGGATGATGCGATCGTTACCGGCGAGAGCATCTATTCGCGAATGCGTGCCGGCGACCAGGGGCTGTCGGCCGCCATCCAGGGCACCAAGGAAGTGGCTATCCCGGTGACCTTCGGCATCCTGACGACGATCGCCGCTTTCGGGCCGCTCGCCTTTATCGAAGGCCGCATGGGCGAGGTGTTTTCGCAGATACCGCTGGTCGTGATCCCGGTGCTGCTCTTCTCGCTGGTCGAGTCCAAGCTGATCCTGCCGGCGCATCTCAAACACGTCGAGCTGCATGAGCACGACAACAAGATGACGGGATTCCAGGCGTGGCAGACACGCTTCGCGGACGGCTTTGAGGACGTCATTCGGGAGTACTATTTGCCGCTTCTGCGGCTGGCAACGTCACATCGTTACGCGACGCTGGCGCTGTTCGTCGGTGCGCTGATTGTGCTGGTTACCCTGATCATGAGCGGATGGACGCGTTTTACGCCGTTCCCGAGGATCGAAGGCGAGACCGCCACAGCTACTTTGACAATGCCTGCCGGCACGCCGTTCGAGGTCACGAACCGGCATGCCGAGGCGATCTACCAGGCAGCACTCTTGTTGCAGGAAGAACTGCGCGATCCGGAGACCGGGCAGAGCATGGTCACGAACATCCTCACGAACGTGAGTTCGGGTTCGGCACGCGTGCAGATGGAGACCGTGCCGCGGCAGGATCGGACCATCGAGTTTTCGACCATTGTGCTGGGCAATGACTGGCGCAAGCTTGTCGGCCGAATTCCAGGTGCGGAAAGCCTGAACTTCAGGTCCTCGTTCTTTCGTGCCGGTGACCCGATCGACGTGCAGTTCAGCGGCAACTCGCTGGACACGCTGACCGTGGTCGGTGACCAGCTCAAGCAGCACCTGGCGACCTACCCGGGTGTCTTCGAAATCGCGGACAGCCTGTCGAACGGCAAGGAAGAGTTACAGATCGACCTGTCTCCGCAGGGGCACCTGCTCGGACTGACACGCAGTGACATCGTCAACCAGGTTGGCCAGGCGTTCAAAGGCCTGCAGGCCCAGCGTATCCAGCGTGGCCGCGACGATATCCGGGTTCTCGTACGTTTCCCGCTCGGTGAGCGCAGTACGATTTCGTCGTTGAACGAGATGCTGATTTCAACGCCGAGCGGCAGCAGGATTCCGCTGGCCAACGTGGCCGAAATAACACCGGGACGCGGACCGTCGCAGATACGGCGAATCGATGGTTATCGAGTCCTGAATGTAACGGCGGATATCGACCAGAGCACGACCAACATGACCGTTGTCATCAACTCCATTACCGGGTTCCTGGACGATCTTCTCGTCAAGTATCCGAGTGTGACCTACACGTTCGAGGGCGAACAGAGACGCCAGGCGGAGACCTTTGGCAGCCTGCAGGTCGGCATTGTCATCGTGCTGTTCGTCATCTACTGCCTGCTGGCCCTGCCACTGAAGTCGTATACGCAACCCATCGTGATCATGTCGGTCATTCCCTTCGGCATCATCGGTGCCGTCATTGGACACTGGCTGATGGGGCACTCACTCACGATGCTCAGCATGCTGGGGCTCATGGCACTGACAGGCGTTGCCATTAACGATAGCCTGGTCCTTGTCGACTATGTGAATCAGCGTCACCGCGCCGCCGGTGACGACCTGCAGACATCGGTGGAGCGCGCCGGTGTCGTACGTTTTCGCCCCGTGATGCTGACATCGCTTACGACGTTTTTCGGGCTACTGCCGTTGCTCATGGAGAAATCCTCGTCGGCGCAGTTCCTGGTCCCGATGGCGATCTCACTGGGCTTCGGCATACTGTTCGCAACCCTGATCACATTGCTTCTTGTGCCGGTCAACATCATGATCGGACGTGATATTCGGCGCTTTTTCTCCCAACCTGTTGGCCAGCTTTCAGGCTGAATTCCTGGTCGCCGAATGACGTCGATTTCCGGGTGAGCTTCCTGCATCCACCCGGGAACGAAACTACGCTTCCGGTGTTGCCGCAATCAACCTGACGGAAAGACGACCGTCATCGCCGAAGTCGGCGATCCCGGTTTCGCCGACTTTGACATCGTGGATACCGGTTGTCTGGCCCGTGGCGATCATGTCTCCGGCACGCAACGGCCTGCCGCGGCGAGCCGCGAGTTCAAGCAGGAACTGGACCGAACGAACAAAGCCACCTGTCAGCGTGAACGCGCCGCCGGTCCCGACATCCTCGTCGTTAACGGAAGTACGGGACTTCATCGTATCGAGCGAGCGCATGCGCCAGTTCCGGATCGAGGGTCCGACAACCAGGCCGAAATTGTTGCCGTGATCGGCAACGACGACGGGTGGACCCAGCTCGTTTATCGTTGGGAGCGGACTGCTGGCAATCTCGATGCCGACACGAAGGTCGGCAATCATGTCGAGCGACTCCTCGGGCGACCAGACCAGCTTGTCAGCCGGAGAATCCCGATCGATGATCGCGACGAACTCCGCCTCGATCGCGGCAAACCCGCCTTCGAAAACCGGCATGTCGAGAACCGCCCCGGAATCCGCGTGCACGATCCCGTCGGCGAAAATCGGTCCAGCGAGACGATCGATGCCGAATCTGTCTTCGATTTGCGGCGGAATACGGCCGATCTTCCAGCCGCCCAGGGCGCGCTGGGCACAGAGCTCAATGGCTGCGTCCTGGATCTTGTAAGCGGTATCGAGATCCGCAGGAATCATGCCCGGGAAGTCGTTGAGCGGGCGCGCCTGTCGGCGCGCCGTCACAAACTGAGACGCTATGGCCTTGGCATCGGCGCTTGTTGCGCGCAGTTGCCGCGTGTTGTCGGGTAGATTCATGTGGCCTATTCAAGTCGCTTGTTATTAGGGGCCGGCTGATTGTAGCGAATTCCCGCAAAAAGGGAAACCGGTGTCATTGTGCGGGCCAAAAATGCGTGGTCCGTTTTCTTGAGTCATTAATTTCTTTTAAAACAATTATTTATTACTATCCTCGGGCAGGGCGGGGCACAGACGCTGCATGAGACTGTCCCGACTTTGTAGCGGCGGGGTAGTATGGCCGGGTAAGCTCATTCCGCGAAATGTCCCTCCGGCCCGACAGGCAAACCTTGCATGACCGATAAGCGCAAGAACAAGACCAAAGCCAATGCGACTGGCACGATAGCTCGCGGTGGCCCGAAGAAGTTGACCATCATGGACATCGCGCGACTCGCGGGTGTCTCCAAGAAAACAGTGTCCCGCGTCATCAATCGTTCCGGCCTGGTCAGAGAAGAAACTCGTGACCGGATCATGAAGGTCGTGGAAGAGCACGGCTATACGCCGGATCCGCAGGCCCGCGCGCTGGCATTGCGCCGCTCCCAACTCGTGGCGCTGATTTCCGACCAGCCGAATCCGCAGTACGTGGTGGACATCCAGTCAGGAATTCTCGAAGGGCTGGCGCCGACGCAATACCAGTTGGTTATTCGTCCCTGTGACAGGAGCTCGCCCACACTCTACGACGATATCTGCGCAATAATCCGGCATCAGAAGTTCTTTGGCGTCATTCTGACGCCATCGATTTCCGAGGACGATGAGCTCATTGGGCGGCTCCGGCAGATCGAGTGCCCGTACGTCCGTATCGCCGCTGTGTCGCTGGACGTGCCGGAAAATATGGTCGAAACGCACGACTACGTGGGTGCCGCCGAAGCCGCACGCCACATTGCGGCCCTCGGACACAGCCGGATCGCACATATCCGCGGGCCGGACACCTTTCTCTCCGCCAAAGAGCGGTTTCGCGGATTCAAGGTGGGGCTCGCAGAGCACAGTCTCGCGGTGGCTGACCAGTACCTGCTCCGGGGCGGCTACACGTTCGAATCCGGTATGCGTTGCGGTGAGCAACTGCTTGCACTGCCGCAACCGCCGACCGCGGTGTTTGCCGGCAACGACGAGATGGCGGTGGGTGTTTACCAGGCTGTCCGGCAGGCCGGGCTCCGCGTGCCGGACGATCTGTCGATTGTTGGCTTCGACGACGCGCCCATTGCGACCCGCATCTGGCCTACATTGACGACGGTCAGGTTGCCGATACGCCATATGGGTCGTACGGCAGTACAGCTACTTGTCTCTAACCACGATCCGGCCGCGATGGAGCCGCCAGCGGTGACTTCTGTCATGCCGAGCCTGATCGTCCGTGGCTCCACGGCCGCGCCCGGCTAAGCCGTGTGGTCAGCCGAATACGAAGTGGCTTTAAATCAACGATGACACCGGTTACCATAGCGCCTTGACCCGTCCACTCCAGGAATGCCGAACTATGTTCAAGAAGACCTTCCAGGCGACGCATCCGTCGATGATCGCCGGCATTAGTAACGAGCGCCTTTGTGACCTCTACCAGGTCACCGATCTGTTCATCGCCGATGAAATCAGCCTTAACTACACCCACAACGAACGCATGGTGATCGGCGGTGCGGCACCAGTGAAAGCCGAGGTACGGTTGCCCGACCAGGCGGCACCCGCAGAGGGCGCACCCTTTCTCGAGCGTCGCGAACTCGGCGTGATCAACGTCGGATCCGGCAGCGGCAAAGTGGCCGTTGACGGCGAGACCTACGACCTTGAACCGCGCGATGGGCTGTATATCCCGATGGGTAGCAAGAACGTCGTCTTCTCCAGCGACGATTCCGCCAGTCCCGCCAAGTACTATCTTGCGTCGACCCCGGCACATGCACGCTTCGACATCGTCAAGATTTCCATCAAGGATGCCGTGCCGGTCAAACTCGGCTCCCTGGAGGAGTCGAACGACCGCACGATATACAAGTACGTGGTGCCCGAGACATGCAAGTCTGCGCAGCTCCTGCTTGGGCTGACGATTCTCAATCCCGGCAGCGTCTGGAACACGATGCCACCGCATCTGCATGACAGGCGTTCGGAAGTGTACTTCTACTTCGAGCTCGGCGAGAACGATCGTGTGTTCCATTTCATGGGCGAGCCCGATTCGATGCGCCACATCGTTATGCATAACGACGAAGCCGTCATCTCACCGCCGTGGTCGATTCACATGGGCGCCGGGAACAGCAACTACTCGTTCATCTGGGCAATGGGCGGCGAAAACCTCGACTACACTGACATGAATGTCCTCGACATTTGTCAGCTGAAGTGATGACGATGCACTCGACGCCTTTTACCCTCGAGAACAAAGTTGCCGTTGTTACCGGCGCGAACACCGGTCTCGGCCAGGCAGTTGCCGTTGCGCTCGCTGCCGCGGGCGCCAGTATTGCCCTGGTCGGACGTTCGGCCCCGGATGAAACCGAGGAGGCGATAAAGGCGCTCGGCCGCAAGACGGCCGTCATCATGGCCGACCTTTCGACGACGGATTCGGTACCGGCCGTGATCGAACAAGCGGAAGCCTCGTTAGGTCCCATCGATATACTTGTGAACAACGCCGGGATTATTCGTCGAGAGGATGCGCTCGACTTCGGCGAGGCCGATTGGGACGACGTATTGGCGACCAACCTCAAAGTGCCGTTCTTCCTTTCACAGGCCGCTGCCAGGTCGATGGTCGATGGAGGGCGCGGCGGCAAGATCATCAATATCGCATCACTGCTGTCGTTCCAGGGTGGAATTCGCGTTGCATCCTACACGGCGAGCAAGAGCGGGCTTGCAGGCCTCACGCGCTTGCTCGCTAACGAGTGGGCCGGCAAGGGCATCGCGGTCAACGCGATCGTTCCAGGGTATTTCGCGACGAACAACACCGAAGCGCTGCGCAACGATCCCGACCGGAACCGCGATATTCTCGCGCGGATTCCCGCAGGCCGTTGGGGCGAGCCGTCTGATCTTGGCGGCGCGGCCGTATTTCTTGCATCGTCCGCTGCAGACTATGTGCACGGTGCATTGATTCCTGTTGACGGTGGCTGGCTGGCTCGCTAGGCGCTTGTGTGCGTTGATCGTCTTCGTACTACCGAATGAAGTCTACAAACTGGGAGCTGCCTGATGCTTACGCGACGCCAATTCGTGCTCGCCCCATTACTGCTAAGCGCTTGCGGGGGGCGCGGCGATCCAAAGACCCGACCGCTGTTCGCTGCCGATACGCATCCCGACGAGTACCCGACCGTGCAGGCATTGCATGCGATCGATCGGTTGCTCGATGAGCGTACCAATGGGGAAATGCGCGTTCGAATTTACGCCGGTGGCCAGATGGGCGCCGAAAAGGACACGCTCGAGATTACCGTTTTCGGTGGACTCGATCTCAACCGGGTGAATCTTGCGCCGCTCAACTCCATCGTGCCGGAGACGATCGTTCTTGCGCTGCCGTTCCTGTTTCGCTCAATCCCGCATGCCAGGGCAGCATTCGACGGCGCACCAGGCCGGAAAATCCTCGATGCGATGTCGGTGCAGGGACTGCATGGCTTGTGCTACTACGATTCGGGGGCGCGGTCTTTCTACAACACCAAGCGCCCGATCCGCACGCCTGAGGACATGCGGGGCCTTAAGTTGCGCGTACAAAACTCCGACATCTATGTCGCGATGGTGTCGGCACTCGGGGCGAATCCGACACCGATTCCCTATGGCGAGGTCTACCAGGCGCTGGTTCAAGGCGTTGTCGACGGCGCAGAGAACAACTGGCCGTCGTATGAGAGTGCACGGCACTTCGAGGCGGCAAGGCACTACAGCCTGACCCGACATGTCATGGCGCCCGAAGTACTGGTTGCGTCGGAACGCCGCTGGGAGCGCATGACGACAGAAGAGCAGGACTACCTGCAGGCAGCCGCTTACGACTCAGTGGCGATAATGCGTGAAATCTGGGATGCGCGTGTGAATGCTGCACGCTCGCGCCTCGTCGCAAGTGGCGTGGATGTGGTCGAGGATGTCGATAGCGCGGCGTTCGCCGCATTGATGCTGCCGGTATGGGACCAGTTCCTGACAACCGCGGCATTGCGTGCGCTGGCCGACGAGATTGTTTCACTGGAGGTAGCGAATGACTGATCTGCTTACATGGCTGAGTCACAAGGCGAGTGTCATGGTGCGGTGGTTTGCCGGCGCCGGGCTGTTGCTGATGACCGCGATCATCGCGTGGCAGGTTTTCGCACGCTACGTGCTGAACGACAGTCCGACCTGGGGCGAACAGGCTGCGTTGCTGCTCATGATCTGGTTCGTGATGTTCGCGGCCGCAGCCGGCGTACGTGAAGGGTTTCACATTCGCATCACTGTCTTCGCCGACATGCTGAAGCCTAAGCTACGACGCGTCGTTCACTTGTTTGTGCATGCGCTCGTCGGCTTGTTCGGCCTTGCAATGGTCTGGTGGGGTGTCGAGCTCGTGCGTGAGGTCTGGCAACACGTGATACCCACGCTGGGACTTTCGCGAGGTTATGCGTATGTGCCGATACCCATCGCAGGATTCCTGATCTTCGGTTTCGCGCTTGAACATGTCGTTGCGGACATTCGCGGCCGCGAGGTGGAACAGCTATGGAACTAGGCATCCTCGTCGGCCTGTTGGTCGTAATGCTGATCGCGGGCGTGCCGGTCGCGTTCGCGCTCGGTATCGCCTCGCTCGCAACGTTTTACGTGCTGGACATTCCGCTGGTTGTCGCGTTTCAGCGTATGGCCGCGGGTATGAACGTCTTCTCGCTGATGGCCATACCGTTCTTTGTGTTCGCGGGCGACCTGATGCACCGTGCCGGCATCGCCGAGCGGCTGATCCGGGTCGCCGATGCGGCGCTGGGCCGCACGCGCGGGGGACTCGGGCAGGTCGATGTAGCTGCCTCGATGCTGTTCGGGGCAGTGTCCGGCTCGGCCATTGCCAGCGTATCGGCTATCGGATCGACGCTCGGCCCGATGATGCGGGAGAAAGGCTACGATGCCGACTATGCCGTCAATGTATCGGCCACGGCTGCGATTACCGGTCTGCTGATTCCTCCCTCGCACAACATGATCATTTACGCGGCGGCCGCGGGTGTCAGCATATCGCTTGCGGACCTCTTCCTCGCCGGCGTTATCCCCGGAATCATGACGGGTCTGCTCCTCATGGTCGCGGCCTGGGTCGTTGCCGTGAAGCGCAATTATCCGCGCGGCTCGTTCCCGGGGTGGCGCGCCTTCCTGGTTGCCACGGCGGGCGCTATTCCGGGCCTGGTGGCCGCGGCGATCATTGTCGTCGGCGTGCTGTCGGGAATGTTCACCCCGACAGAGTCGTCGGGTATTGCCGTCGTGTACACGATTCTCGTCGCACTCACGGTGTATCGCTCGCTCTCATGGGAAGGCTTCAAGGCAGCGACGACGGCGGCCGTTCGCACGACCGCGATGGTCATGATGGTCATCGGTGCAGCGGCAGCCTTCGGCTGGTTGCTCGCGTTACTCGAGGCGCCGTCCCAGCTTGCGGACCTGCTGCGAGGCATCACCGAGAACCCCTTGTTGCTGTTGCTGCTGATCAATATTGTGCTGTTGCTGCTGGGCACGTTCATGGACATGGCGCCGTTGATCATCATCACCACACCCATCTTCCTGCCCATGGCTAACGATCTCGGCATGGATCCCGTGCACTTCGGCATTATGCTGATCCTGAATCTCGGGATTGGCCTGGTTACGCCGCCCGTCGGCTCCGTGTTGTTCGTCGGCTGCGCTGTCGGCAAGATTCCCATTGAACAGACAGTGCGGAGCATCTGGCCGTTCTACATGGCCCTGATCGTCGCGCTGGCGGCCGTCATCTACATTCCGTCGCTTTCACTGTGGTTACCGCAGTTACTCAACTAGGTATGTCGGAGCGGCCGCGACTATCACCGCAGACGCGGGATCGCCTGGCCGGTGCCGTTATGGATTACGTTGCGCGTGGCCTCACTGACACGTAGGGCTCTCGTCGCCGCACGAGTTCCGCTTGCGCATCTCCAGCTGGTAGTCGTACAGCGACGGAATGCTGGCAATGCGTGAATTGAGGCTTTCCACGTAGGGTTCTGGACGATAGTCGAGTTGCAACGCGCGATTGCCGTGCAGACCGACAATTCTTGCCGCGGGTCCTTCGTCGAGGCCTTCCACCAGCACCGTCTCATCGCTGCTCGCGCCGCTGGTGATCAGAACATTGAGATTCCAGGCCGTGTTGAACGCTCCGTGTCCCGGCTGCCAGTATCCCGCGCCACTGCCGTCAAAAACGGTGACTTTCGCCTGGTCATCGACGCGCCTGGCCTCGACGTAGAGTGTCACGTTGTCGAAGAGATTCTGGTGGTTCGAACCTGCATGCTGATCGAGTACGGCTGAATTCCAGACCGTTGCATCCTTGTAAACACACTTGGTCGATTGCGTATTAAAGGTGAGCGAATGCAGAACCGGGTTAAATACGACAACGCGCTCGGCGAGTACGTTGTGAACGTTGCCCATGTGAACGCCGTAGTGCGCGGGTCGGCTACCGTCGGTCACGATGTCCTGCAGCGTAAGGTTGGCGCTGTTGTATGTAAGGATGCCGCTGTCCGCATTCGTTATCCGCACGTTGCGTACCCAGGAATCAAAAGCGCTCGTCAGGTAAATGCCGTTGTAGCCGCGTTCCATGTGATGCCCGAACCAGGGTGCAACCGGGAATTCCAGGTGCAGGTCCTCGATGCCAACATTGACCAGGTGGGACCAGCCGGCGAAGGAGGCGGGCAGGTCTTCGCGAACGTCGTGAAGCAGAGCATCTGACAAGGTGACCGTGTTGCCGTCGATGCGTTCAATGCGCGTTGTCTGCCGGACCAATGGGCGCTCCGGGAAACTCCAGTGATGCGATCCGACCTCGACGTCCTCGCCGTAGATCGAGTCAATGATGGCCGCGTCCGGGCCCACGGTATTGGTCCAGTGAATTTGCAGTACATCGCCAGCGGAAAGTGACGCGGCTGTCGTAACCTGCACCGTGTTTGCGCCGCGCTTGCCCGCAGAAATGTCAGCCAGCGTCTCGATCGGTGGATCGAACTCGGTCAGATAGGGTGCGGGACGCGTGCCTGGCTTTTGTACCCAGATAAACCCGGCACTCCATGAGTACTCGGAGAAGTATGAATCGATGTTCGCATCGGGTTCGACCTGGCGCTTGTCGTGCTTGCGAAGGTATTGCCTGAGTTCGTCGAGGGACTTGCCCGTCTCGACCTGGGCCAGCGGCAGCGGGAAGGCGATGGTCGTGCCTCCGGGGCCGGACCCTGCTCCCTGGATCACGATATCGCTGCGCTCGATGCGCAAGACTTCGGAAATACGGTAGCGCCCGGCTTCAAAACGAATCCGTACCGGACCCCGGATGCCGTTCGCGGCCGCGATCGCGGCGAGGACAGCGTCGCTGTCGTCAATACCGTCATCGGGCTTCGCGCCGAACTCCGCGACACGGACGATCCTGCCCGTCGCCGCCGGTACCGCTCTGGCGCCGTTTGCGAAGCCCGCGTAGGAGAAATCCGGCAGGTAGTGGGTAGCGGATTCGTTACCAGCACTCAGAATTGCCGGCGCGGCGCTGGCAAGCCCGCGGGCGGCGATCGTGAGCAACAGGACCCCGGTCAGATAACTGAAATTTAGGCGCATGATCTTCAAATCCTCGGTGGCGTGCACTGGACACACTCACGGTGTCGAAGACGGCATGATACCGGTGTCATTTGCAGACGGAAAGCGCTATGATACCGGTGTCATTTAAGTACGCGAGCAGTCAATAATGAAAGTATAGCCTGCCAGGATCCTGACCAAGCATTCGTGGAAACCAGAAAATTGGTATGACCAAATGGTCATCACAATGATGGACAATCGGTCGACACTTATGTAAATATTGGTCCGGTAGAGCATACTGACAGGTCATTACGGCCTATCTAGTAAATCCAGAGGGGAGAATAAAGAATGTCTTTTGAACGTAAATTCACAGCGGTATTGGCGGGTGCGATATCGCTGGCCATCGCTCCGGCCACCTTGGCGCAAGAAGACGAAGAGGTGATCGAAGAAATCGTCGCCGTCGGTATCCGAGGGTCTCTCGCGAATGCTATTGACCAAAAACGGAATTCAGACAGCCTGAAGGAAGTCATTATTGCGGAGGATATCGGCAAGCTACCCGATCAAAACCTCGCTGAGGTCCTGGAAAACGTCACGGGTATCCAGATTACACGAACAGCGGGCGTCGGTACCGGCGTCCAAATCCGCGGTACCAACGCGAACCGGGTCGAGATCAATGGCGTATCCACCACGGGTTCCGGCTCGGGTCGTAGCGGCATCGATTTCGAAGACGTCAATGCTTCGATTATTCATGCTGTCGAAGTGATCAAGTCACCTGAGGCCAAGACCATCGAAGGTTCGGTTGGGGGAACGATCAACCTGAAGACGATTCGCCCGCTTGAGCTGACAGAAACCTTGGGTGCGATCAGGCTTCAATACGAAGACAGCAGCCTGAGCACTGAAAGCATGACGCCAAGAATCTCGGGCGCGTTCGGTGACAACTGGACGACCGATGCCGGCGACTTCGGTTTTGTCATCAGTGGCAGCTATACGGAGCAGGAGTCTGTGTCATTCCGTCCTCGCGCCGACCGCGACAATATCGGTGCGCCTCCCGGATCCACGCCGGCTGAGTTTCTCGGTATCCAGTTCTTTGTCCAGGAACAAGAGAACTATGACTATGAAACCACCAATCTTGCGACAACCCTTGAGTGGGCACCTAACGACAAGCTGAAGTTCAATTTCGATGTCATTATTAACGAGCAGGAGCGCAGCCAGGACAGCTACAGGCTCCAGGCGTCGGGTGTGGGCTCTTTCAACAACACCAGCATACCCACGGCGTTCGAAACGGTAGATTTCGGCGTGGGTCCGGGTACGTTCCCGGCGGCACTTGCGGGCATCATCGAGCCGGATCTGATCAACGTTGACGATGAAGATCCAAACCTGCGCTTCTCGAGCGATACAGGTTCCCGTGTCACAGACAGCGAAATCTTTGCTCTCGGTGGTGAGTGGTTCATCAATGACAAGTTGTCAGCTCGCATCGAGTATGCGATGACAAGTTCGGATACGGCCAACCCGAATCTGAGCACGACGTTGAACTTCATTAACCCCCATTGTCCTCTCAACGGGACAGCCAATGAGAACTGCTTCCCAGTTATTTACGATCTGTCCGGCCGCTCGTTAGCGTGGGGTATTAATCCCAATTCACCGTATACGCCAACAGCGGCAGAGCTGTTGGATCCGGCGAACGTTGTGTTGGACCAGGTAATTGTCGGTCGCAACACCACAGAAAACCAGGAAGACGCATTCCGGGTAGACTTCACCTACGACCTTGAGTGGAAAGGCATAACCTCAGTCGATTTCGGTTTCCGTTATAACGAGTCCTCGAGTCGGTTCGAGAACATTGAAGACCGTATTGGAGGCTTCAGCCGAATGGTGGACAGCCCCAATGGTCTGCTGTTCGAGGAGCTCCTTGTTCCGGGGCCTGGTAACTATGGCGACGCCGACGGCAGGTCATTGTTCATCAGAGACTTCCTTCTCGTCGATCCGGATCGGGCCTTTTCTGATCCGGCGGGCACGTTGGCGATTTTGCAGGATGCGGTCATCGCACACGATCCAACCAGCCCGGACATTCTGAATCTCGCATCTGATCAGGATCAGTTCTTTGATGTCGGTGAAGAAACCACCGCCCTGTACGCGCAAGCGAACTTCGAGGCCGGGATCTTCCGCGGTAATGTTGGCTTGCGTTACCTCGAGACTGACATTGATTCGGTTGCGTTCGGCCCAGCGGATGCCGGTGGCAACAGGTCATTGCAGTCAACAAAGGGCAAGTACGACTTCGTGCTGCCACGGTTGAATGTCGTAGCCGAAGTGAGAGAGGACGTGCTGGTGCGCCTGGGTTACGGCTCGGATATCAGGCGTCCTGATTTCAGCGATCTGAATACCGCATTTGACTTCGACAATCAGGAAAATTCTCCTGTGCGGCTGGGTAATCCTGGCCTGGAGCCTGAGGAAGTTGACTCCTTCGATATCTCGGTTGAATGGTACTTCGCCGATGCGGCCGTGGTGAGTATCGGATACTTCCACAAAGACCGTACAAACATCTTCGGGGAAGACTATGAGGGTGCGTTGCTTATTCCTGAGCCAACGAATCCGGGTGGTTTCCGCCGTGAGTCAGATCCGAACTGCCCAGGTGGTGGTATCTGGAACCCAACTGTTATTCCTAACGTATTGGGCGATCCCAATTACACAGGAGTGGGATTGTGTGTCGACGTCACACAGCCTGGAAACGACCCGACTACCACGACGCAGTCCGGTATAGAGCTTGCCTTCCAGTACGACCTGTCAAGCTTCGAAGACAGACTCGGCTGGGCATCTGGCTTCGGCGTACTTGCCAACTACACCAGGCAGGACTTTAGCGGTGGTTCGGAAATCGACAGCACGTCGGGTCGAGGATTGACGGTTCTAGGGCCGGTCAGCATACCGCGAGGTCTGCTTGATTTCTCCGAGAACGCGTACAACATCACGCTGTACTACGAGAAGTACGATCTGTCTGCAAGAATGCGCTACACATGGCGTGAAGGCTTCCGCACGCAGGACTTCGCTGGCGGTGCCAACACGAGCGGCAGCAGTACGTTCAGTTTCCCGGTCAATACCCTGGACAGGGGCCAGCTGAATGCCAGTGTCAGTTATGCAATCAACGACAACCTGGATATTGGTCTCGAAGCTGTGAACCTGACGGAAGAGCCCATCTACCAGCATTGTGTCAGTGAAACCGGGCCACTGTGTTTCGTGGGCTATCCTGACAGAAGAGTGGTTTTTGGTGGTACCTACCGCTTCTAGTGCGAATGCCATCATTGATGGTGGCGTCCAGTACCAAGAAGAGCCCCGGCAAATGCCGGGGCTTTTTTTTCGCGCCGACGCTGCCGGCACGATAAAGCCAAAGCGCGCCTGTTCCCCCGGATCAGGAGGCGATGATCTGCCAGACACCACGGATTCCCATAGACGTGGTGACGAGGGAGAACAGCAGGATCGCGGTGAGTATGGCGTTGGTGGCCGTCGTGTTTCCATGCTCGCCCATGAGGTCCCGCCGATTGCCGAGATACAGGATACAGGCGACCGTGACGGGCAGGATGACGGCATTGAAGGCCTGGGAGACGATCATGACGATGATGGGTTGCGCCTCGAAGATCGGGACGACCAGCCCGAGCAAGGAGATTCCAAGGACCATGATGCGATACCGCGGCAAGGTCATGTCCCGCTCTGACTGATTAAAATCGCACAGCAGCCATGGCAGCATCAGCACATTCGGGAATTGCGATGACACACCCGCGGCAACGATGCCGACGACGAAAATCGTCGTGGCAAACGAACCGGCCAGGGGTTCCAGTAAGCCGATCATTTGCGATACCTTGTCGAGGCCAAGTCCCTCCTCGTGCAGGGTGCCGGCCGCCGCGGCCATGATCGAGCCGCTGATGACGAACATCATGACCACGGCCACGATGGCGTCATTACGCTGCTTCCCGGCATCAGCAATGGTCCAGCCGGCTTCTTTGACCAACGTGGTGCGGATGATAAACAAACCCGAGAAGACGGTCGTGCCAACCATCGATGCGATCACGAGAAAAGGACCTTTGCCTGCGTCCAGCGCAACCTCCGGAAGCGACGGAACCAGGCCTTTGATAATCTCGATAGGCGGCGGCATCAGGATGAAGAAGTTGAGAATGAAACAAGCCGCCATGATGGCAACGATGACCGCCAGGCTGCGCTCGAAGAACTGCGTCTTGCCATTCCAGAAAATGAAGTACACGAGCGCGACGAAAAATGCGGCAAACCAGACCGGTTCAATGCCACCCTCAACCAGGCCTTTCGACCACTCCGAGCTGATCTCGGCAACGATGCCCATCACGCCCATGACGCTGCCGCAGACACCGGCGGTAAGGGCCACAATGAAGAAGAGGCCAACCAGCGGATGAATGTGGCGGCGAAAGGCCTGCAGAGCGGTTTCCCCGGTAACCAGCGTCCATCGACCGTAGACGTTGATCATGAAATAGGTTGCGAGGCATGACGCCACGATGGTCCACAGCAGGGACATGCCGTAAGTTGCGCCGGCCTTGGCCATGGCCGTAACACTGCCCGTGCCGATATTGAACCCCAGCAGAAAGATGCCGGGAAGAAACAGTGCCAGTGCTTTGGAAAATCGTGCGCGCATCGCGCATGACGATACCAGACTTGGTAAGCTGGCGTGACAGCTCCACCAGACGACCCGTGGGCTCGAGGACTAAAGCTATGGAAGAAACCTGGCGCTGGTTTGGGCCCGATGACACGGTCTCGCTTGAACGAATACGGCAGGCCGGAGCCACGGGCATTGTCACGGCACTCGATCACATACCGACCGGCGAGGTCTGGCCCGTCAGCGACATCAAGGAGCGCAAGCAACTGATCGAGAGCGCCGGTCTTCGTTGGTCGGTTGTCGAATCAATCCCTCTGCATAACGACATCAAGACGCGCTCGGGTGAGTATCGCCGCTATATCGAAAACTACAAGACCAGCATCCGCAATCTCGGTGCCGCCGGAATTCATCGCGTTTGCTACAACTTCATGCCCGTCGTCGACTGGACGCGCACGAACCTGACGTACGAGCTGCCGAACAAGGCCCAGGCATTGCGCTTCGAGATGACGGACTTTGCGGCCTACGACCTGTTCGTTCTCGCGCGCGCTGGCGCGAAAAACTGCTATAGCGATGACGTCGTCGCGCGTGCCACCGAACGATTCGCAGCGATGCCGCCGGAGGCGCGTGCGGCACTCGAGAAAAACATCATTGCTGGCCTGCCCGGGGGCGAAGGGAGTTACGACCGAGACAGTATCCGTGCTGCGATAGAGCAGTTTTCGAAGCTAGGCAACGATCGCTATCGCGCCAACCTGTTCGCGTTTCTCAAGGAGATCATCCCGGTGGCAGAAGAGGCCGGAGTCGTCATGGCGATCCACCCGGACGATCCTCCGTTTTCCCTGTTCGGTCTGCCGCGCGTCGTATCAACGGCCGAGGATGCGCGCGCGGTGCTTGGCGCTGTGCCGAGCCCGGCGAACGGCCTGACTATGTGCGCCGGTTCCTACGGCGCACGCGGTGACAATGACCTCGTCGCAATGATTCGGGAGTTCCATGACCGTATCTACTTTGTGCACCTGCGCAATATCAAGCGCGAGGAAGATGGCTCGTTTTACGAGTCCGATCACCTGGATGGCGACAACGACATCGTCGGCATCGTCAATGCTCTGCTCGATGAGGAACAGCAGCGGCAGGGTCTGCCGCCTGGGCGCTGCACGATTCCGATGCGGCCGGACCACGGTCATGCGCTGGGCGAGGAAAAGTCCGATCGGCGCGTGCGGCCGGGCTACTCCTATGCCGGTCGCATGAAGGGCCTGGCTGAACTGCGTGGCGTGATTCACGCGCTTGCGGCCATGCGCCGATGAGTTGTCATGGCAGGAAACCCTGAGTTCCGTTGTTGAGAGGCTACAAGGCAAGTGAAATTGAGAAAGATAACCGCAACACTCCTGGTTTTTCTGGGTATGGTGACGCCGGCGATATCGCAAGCCGGAGATCACCCCAAACTCATCATGACCAAGGCCGGTGTCGATAAGATTCGGGCGGAGCTGGGTACGGTTCCGTTGTTCGATGCAACGTTGGCGAGCGTCAAGGCAGAGGTCGATGCTGAGATCGAGCTCGGCATCGACACCCCGGTTCCCGTGGACTATTCGGGCGGCTACACGCACGAGCGTCACAAGCGCAACTTCTTCGTCATGCAGAAAGCCGGTGCGCTGTACCAGATCCTCGACGATGACAAGTACGCCAGGTACGTTCGCGATATGCTGTTCCAGTACGAGGCGATGTACCTGGACCTGCCGCTGCATCCCAAGGAACGATCCTATGCGAGAGGCAAGCTGTTCTGGCAATGCCTGAACGATGCTAACTGGCTGGTCTACGTGAGCCAGGCCTACGACGCCATCTACGATTTCCTGTCGGCGCAGGAACGCAAGGCACTGGAAGACAATCTCTTCCGGCCATTCGCGGATCATATATCCGTCGACAGTCCGCAGTTCTTCAACCGCGTGCACAATCACAGTACCTGGGGCATTGCGGCCGTCGGCATGATCGGCCTGGTCATGGGAGACGACGAACTGGTGAAGCGGGCGTTGGACGGCATTCCGTTTGACGAGATTGATGTTGCCGCCAAGGATAACGACGGGGGGTTTATCTTTGACAAGGATGGGAAAGCCGGATTCCTCGCGAACCTCGAGGAGCCGTTCTCGCCCGACGGCTATTACACCGAAGGTCCTTACTACCAGCGTTACGCCATGTACCCGTTCCTGATCTTTGCGCAGGCGCTTAACAACGTGAAACCGGAACTTGGAGTACTCCAGCACAAAGACTGTGTGCTTTTAAAGGCGGTAAATGCCTTGCTCGCCCTGTCGGATGCCGACGGTGAGTTCTTTCCGCTGAATGATGGGCAAAAAGGCATGTCGTATCACTCCGGGTCACTCGTATCGGCGGTAGATATCGCGTACCACGTTGGCGGACAGGATCCGCGACTCCTGAGCATTGCCGAGAAGCAAGGTCGCGTGCTGCTGGATGACGCGGGGTTCGCTGTTGCGTTGGCGATTCGCGACGGCAAGACGCAATCATTTGACAAGAAATCGATCAACCTGTCGGACGGCGCAGACGGTAAGCAGGGCGGTGTGGCGGTCTTGCGTTACGGCGATGAGGAGCTGACGCTCGTGTTCAAGTACGCCGCGCAGGGACTGAGCCACGGGCACTACGACAAGCTCTCTTTTTCCCTCTACGAGAAAGGCGACGAAATCCTGCAGGACTATGGGCTGGCACGATTCGTCAATATCGAACAAAAGGGCGGTGGCAACTATCTGAAAGAGAACACCACCTGGGCAAAACAGACCATTGCCCATAACACGCTTACCCAAAACGAGACATCACATTTCGAGGGCAAGTACGAGATCGGCAGCCGGCATCATTCAGTACTGCATTTCTACGACGACACCGACCCCGGTGTGCAGGTTGTGAGTGCAAGAGAGAACAACGCCTATCCGGGGACGCAGATGATCCGGACCATGGCCGTCATCGAAGACGAGAATTTCGAAAAGCCGTTCTTGCTGGATATACTCAAGGTCAACTCGAAGAAGAAGAACCAGTACGATCTTCCCTTCTACTTCATGGGGCAGGTTCTGCAGGTCAACTTCGAGTACGCAGCCCCGCCGACGTTGAGCCCGCTGGGAGCGGCGCACGGCTACCAGCATCTGTACCTGGAGGGAGAGGGCGCGCCGGGTTCCGATACCACGCGTTTCTCGTGGATGGGCAACGGCCGTTTTTACACGTTGACGACGGTAAGCGAAGCGGCCGATACGTTGTTGTTTACGCGGATCGGCGCCAACGATCCTGAATTTAATCTGCGCCGGGATGCCGCATTCATGCTGCGCCGGCGCGATTCCGCGGACACGATCTTCGCGTCAATCGTAGAGCCACATGGCAGCTACAGCCCAGTATCGGAACTCGCCGTCAATTCCAATAGTCGTGTGCAGGCGCTGAACGTCGCCTGCGACGATGAAAACTACACGGCGATTTCTATCACAGACGTGGCTGGCCGAACGCGCCTGTTTTTCGTCGCAAATGCGGATGCATCCCCGGCCAGTCGACACCAGGTGACACTGGGCGACCGGCATTACGAGTGGACGGGGCCCTATCACTATTTCTAGGCTGACCAGTCCAATCGGACATAATTGGTAATATAATGTGTCGCCCAGCCTGTATCTGGTCGAGTATTAGCTTAAAAAACAAGTCGTTGAAGTCGAAACGCACGCGACTGCAGGCGACCGGAAATGGCGGACCCCGGTGGCCGGCCCGGCCGGCTGGTTTGACAGCATCTCGCCAAGCGCGTAGGATTTTGGTCATCAATATCGCTAACCAAAATACAGTATTTTGGTTACATAGCCTTACGACCACTATCATTCGGGGGAATACCGATGGGAACGTTTCGGACCGTCTTGCGCGGCTGCCAATCTCATGCCGTTTTCGCAATCAGTGTCATTTCGGTCGCGTTGACCGGGCTTTTTTCATACGCACCGGCGCATGCCCAGGAGGCCGACGACGAGGTAATTGAAGAGATCTCCGTCATCGGGACCCGCGCAACGATCCAGAGCACGATCAACATCAAGCGCAGCTCCACCACGATTGTTGATGGTCTCTCCGCGACCGACATCGGTGATCTTCCTGCACTGTCGATCGGTGAAGCGCTCGAATCAATCACCGGTGCAGCGTCGCACAGAGAAAATGGCGGCGCGACAGAAATCTCCATTCGCGGCTTGGGGCCTTTCCTCAGCGCGACGACGTTCAACGGTCGTATGGCGACGAACGGCACAGGTGACCGCTCGGTCAACTTCTCACAATTCCCGTCCGAGTTGATGAACAAGCTGGCGATCTACAAGACACAGGATGCGAGCCTGATCGAAGGTGGTGTTGCGGGTCTGATCGAACTCGAGACGCTCAAGCCGCTCGACTACGGCAAGCGCCGTTTCCAGCTTGACCTGAAGGGAAACTACAACCCTGATCAGCAGAACATTGCCGATTCCATGGGCGGCGATCTCGGTTTTCGGGGCACCGCGAGCTATGTCGATCAATTTGAATTCGACAATGGCGGGCTGGTCGGTATTTCCTTCGGTCTGCAGCGCAGTGACATTTCGCAGCCGGAACAGGAAATGCGTTCTTCCAGTCCAAGTGACACCTCACTGTTTGCGTGCCTCGCGGACAACGACCCTTTTCAGGGCTACTCAAACCTTACCGGCACTGATGACGACTGTGAGGACAACCCGGCCGGCTCAGGCACCAATGGCGGCTACGATACCTCCATAGACCCCGCTACCGGCGTTGCGGTAGACGACGGCCGTAATTACGCTTGGGCAAGCAGTTCGCGGGGATTTCGCCAGAACGATACTCACGATGAGCGTGACTCGGTCTTTGCAGCATTCCAGTGGCAGCCCAATGACAAGTTGGATATCAACCTGGATGTTCAGTGGTCTGAGCGTGTGCAGTCGGAAGATCGTTACGATCTGAACTTTGCAAACATGAAGCGCAATACCCGCGGCACAACGATCGACGCCCTGGAGTTTCAGACCAACGGTGTGGTAACGAGCTGGGCCGGTGAGACCGACATCGATTCCAACGGTGAGCTGTATTCCCGGACCGAAGAATATACCGGCTGGGGAGTTGACGTTGAATATCACATCACCGATCGGCTGAGCGTTAGAGCGGATGTTTCCTCATCCAAGACCACACGTGTCGAACAGCAGGCTTCATTCCGCCAGCAAAGCCAGAGCCGGCAGGACGTCACCTTCACGCGCAACAACGAAGGCTTTGTCACCTGGACGGTCGAAGATTTTGATCTTACCGATCCGGCCAATTTTGACGACGGGCTGCGCGTGCGTATCGATACCGATGCGGACAGGGAGAATACGATCGAGGCTGCACGTCTCGATTTCAACTTCGATCTCGATTCAGGATTCTTCGACAGCATCGATTTTGGGGCGCGTGTCTCGGAGCTGTCGTATTATGCCGCCCGCGGAGGAGCAGCGAGCGATACTAACGGGGCACGGTTTACATTTTCTGTCAGCGATACCGATCCGGCAGTGATGGCCTGCGCTAGAGAGTTTCCCGAAAGTGGCTACTTGAGTTCAGCGGATGCGGGGGGGCTGGTTACGAACGTCGATGGCAGTGGCAATGTCCTCGATACCTACAACAGCTGGGCAATTTTTGACAATACCTGTCGGTTGAACGCCATTCTGGCGGGCAATAACGAATCCCTGGCTTATCCGGAGCTCGGAAATCACCCCCAGACCGTTGATGTCGCGGAAGATACCCTGGCGTATTTCGTGAAAGTCAATTATGACGGTGAGTGGGGCAACTACCCCGTGAGAGGTAACGTTGGTGTGCGTATTGTGGACACCGAGGTGACCTCCATCGGCTACAGAAGCGCATTCAACATTATTGCAGACCCGCTTACCGGGGAGCTTTCGCTGCAGACAACCGGCGATCTCGAGTCGATTACCGCGAAGAACGATTACACAGAGGTTCTGCCGAGCTTCAACTTCGTGATGGACCTCACCGAAGAGTTGGTCTTCAGGGCAGGGATCTTCCGTGGGCTGTCCCGGGCCGATCCGGGAAATATGGGTTTTCAGCGCAGCTTCCAGGTAGCGGATGACGACGAAGACCCGCTCACGGTTGACGCCTTGCTTACCGGGGTGACGGGATCCGGCAACCCTTATGCCGATCCGTTGACGTCCTGGAACTATGACCTGGCGCTGGAATGGTATCCAAACGAGGATTCAATCCTGGCCGCTACTGTTTACCTCAAGGACTTCACGGGTGGCTTTACAAACACGGTTGTTCAGGAGGAATTCGTGGTGGATGGTGAAACACTGACCTTCCCCATCGTGCTGCAGCAGACAAACGACAGCACGAGTACACTGACGGGCATTGAGCTAACCGGCTCACACAACTTCTCTTATCTGCCGGGTTTCTTGAGCGGGTTCGGTGTAAAACTCAGCTACAACTATGCCGACTCCGATTTCCAGTTCCACGATAGCGAGTATGGCGATCGCGGTTTTATTGACGAGAACGGCAATTTCGTCCAGACCCATGTAGGCATCATCGCGCCTGGAAACGTTCCTGGGTTTTCAAAGACCACCTATTCCGGTCAGCTCTACTACCAGGCTGGCGATTTTGATGGCTCATTGATCTACAAGCATCGCAGCGATTACTTCCAGCCCTATACCTCCAACGGTACTCGTTTGCGGTATGTGGGCGACGTAGGCGTATGGGAAGCTCGAGCGTCCTACTATATTACGGACCACATCAGGCTTTCGATTGAGGCGATCAACCTGCTTGACGAGCCGAAGACCCAGTATTTCTTTACCAAGGACAATTTGGGTGAAGTGAATTACTACGGCCCGAGAGTGTTCGTTGGACTGCGCGCCAAGTTCTAGTTCTCTATCGGTTCGCTTTGCTTTCGATGTGTTCGTCGCAGCGCCGCATATATCAAGAATCTCTATTCGAGGGATAAGAAAATGTATTTAAGACTACTTTTTTTGGCAGGAATTGCAGCGATATTGATCGGCTGCGATGGGGGAGACAAGGAAGTTTCGGACTTCGGTACGAACAATAGCCCTGGTTCTGCCACTATCTCCGGCGTGGGCCTGGTGGGTGAAACACTCGCGGCTGCATTGTCCGATCCCGATGGGGTTCAGCAAAACACCGTAGCGTACCAGTGGTACGGAAACGGCAGCGCTATCGTCGGCGCAAATGCCTCGACGTACACGTTGACCGCCGACGAAGGTCGCGAGGCAGTCTCCGTGCGTATCCAGTACACGGACGACAGAGGCCTTACTTCGACCGCTGTTTCCAATTCAATTACCGTAAGAGCACTCAATGCGACGCCAACGTTGGCGATAGATGTGCCAGCGGGCGGAACGGTTGTTGGTGAGGTACTCACTGCGGTGCTCGCCGATGGCAACGGTTTCGGTGTTGTGGATTATCAATGGATCGGCAGCGTTACGGGAGCAATTCCGGGTGCTACGGACGTTAGCTTCACGCTTACCAATAATGAGTTGGGTGAGAACATCTCGGTATCCGCGGTTTACATGGACGACGATGGTTATGACGAAGATTTGACGTCGGCCGAAGTGGGCCCAGTTTCACCGCCATCAGCGGCGGGTAGCGTGGCAATTTCCGGCGTCATCGAAGTCGGTGCAACGCTCACCGCAACTGTCGTTGACGGTAACGGGTTTGGTGCCATGCCATCGATCAACTTCGTCTGGGAGGATGAGAACGGGGTTGAGCTGGCGAGCGTGGTAACCGATCAAACCACTAACGATTACACGCTGCTGCCTGCGCAGCTGGGCCTGTCGGTAACGGTCACTGCCAGCTATACCGATGGCGACTCTTTTGCGGAATCGCCTTCCGATACGACAAGAGACTTCATACACAGCTACATTGCTACCGGTGAGCTGTCGCTCGCAGCGGCGATAGCGGCCGCTGCCGATGGCGACATTATCGGTCTCGACAGTGCGGCTGGCGGCGACGATTACGAGGACATGGCCGAACTTGAGATAACGACTGACAATGTTACCGTGAGGCTGGTCTCGGGCAGCTCAGCAGTCATTACAGGTTCCACCTGCATAGTCTATGGTAGCTCCTCATCGGGTGTAGTCATTGATGGCCTGGTATTCGACGATCTGTCGAATCCCAATACAGCCAACTGCGGTGAAGGAGAGGGTTCTATTCGACTGCAGGGGTCAAACAACACCTTTAGCAACAACCAGATTCTTGGGCAAGCGGACACCCGTCCTGCCCACATCGGTACCAGCGATGAGCTGCACTACATGACGGTCGGTGGTACGGATAACGTGGTTGAGCGCAACCTGTTCGAAGGCTTGCCTACCAGTGAAGCCAAAGAAGGTGCCGCGATCAGCATGTTCATCAGTTCCACAGCCAACGTCAATGAGTCCAACAACAGTAACGAACGCAATATTATTCAATACAACCTGTTCAGGAACTTCCTGCCGGATGCCACTGAGAATGGCGGCACCGAATGGGATACGGATTCCAACGGATTCGGTGTTCAGGTCGGTCGATCAGGAACCGCTGACGGAAGAGGGCTGGGTGCTCACGTCGTTCAGTACAACCGTTTTGACACGGTGCTGACAGACAGACGCGTTATCCTGGTACAAGGCGGTGGGAACACGATTCACGGCAACACCATCGTAAACTCGTGGGGTAATATCGCGCTCGAGCATGGCTACGGCAACACGGTCTCCAGCAATATCATTATTTCCAACGGCACAGGCTACACCGCTGATTTTGGCGGCGTGTCCGTATCCGACAACCTGGACGGCGGTATTTCGTTCGTTCCGTTAGGCCATACGATCATCGATAACTACGTGGCCAACATTGCGTCAAACTCGTCTGACCGTGCCGGGTTGCTCATAGACTCGGAAACGCTGGAGCCCAGCGACTCCTCGAGCTTCGATATCCTCGGATCTGGTCTGGACCTGACCACCGTCGTCGCTCGTAATTCAATCGTCAATGCGTATAACGCCATTCAGTTTGAACACAATGCTGAAGAAAACGGCGTTGAGAACTGCACGAACCTGGACTACCTGCTGGACTTTGACGACAACCTTGTTGCAAACCAGAGCACAAACCCTGCCGGTGCGGGTAGAACGGCAATCCTTGTGGACGAATATACAACGCCACACGGATGCAGGTTGAACGATGCGTCCTCGTTTACCAACACGCATATCTATTCGGCGACTATCGCTGACGACGATGTCCTGTTGCGGTCCGGGGCAACGGCACTGGTGAGTGGTGTTGACGGCAACATCGCTGTCGACGGCTCTGAAGACGGCGCCACATTGACGGCACCCGACGCGAACGGTCTGGTAGAGGGCACTGGTCCGGATGCAGGTATCGGGGCCGATATTGATTCGCTGATCTTCATCACAGAGGACATGGTCGGTCCTGGTTCGACCTGGGTTGCCCCCTGACGCAGGTCTTGCGAGGAAAAAGACCGGTGAGCGATAGCCGCCGGTCTTTTTTTTAACGCAGCGAGTGCTCGGTATGAATCACGATGAGTACGAATCGTAGTTGCTTCGCCGTAGCGGCGCTTCTGGCGCTCGCTGGCTGCGGTTCCGGCGGCGGTGCCCCGGCACCGGGCGGCGGCGTTCCGCCGGTCGTCAATCCGCCGGGACCTCCCGTCGATACTGTGCGATTCACCATGCTGACTACCCGTACCCTGGACGCTGACGGCGACATGGTGGGCCTCGATACCTACGACCTGATCCGTGCCTTCGGCGGCCCCAACCCGATTGAAGCGCCCGACCTGTACCCGATCAATCACCCCGGCGTGCGGCACATCTACGAAGACACCGACGCAATCGTCGGCAATCATTTCGTGTTCACCATTCACCGCGACATCGATATCGATCGTGACCGTGTCGAAAACGACGATCGCCAGCGCAACGAGATCAAGACCTACGCGAGTTCCGAGGAAGCGGTAAAAGGCTACGAAGGCGAGACGTTTATTTATCGCTGGAAGTTCAGGATCAACGCGGCAATGGAAGTGTCCACACGATTTACGCACCTGTTCCAGCTGAAGGCCGTCGGCGGCCCGGACAGCCATCCCATCCTGACCATCTCCGGCGCCGAGCGCAGCGGGGCGGATGGCATCGAGGTGCGCTACAGCCCGTTGCAGGAGGACACGATCCTGCAACGAACAGACTGGAGTGTGGTAACCGGCGAGTGGCTCGAGGCTTACTGTCGTGTGACGTTCGCCGAATCCGGCGATATGCGCCTGATTGTTACGCGCATGCGTGACGATGCCGTTATTTTCGATATCGACGAGCGCGACCTGGACTTGTGGCGTGGCGAAGATCCGAGCCACTTCGTGCGCCCCAAGTGGGGCATCTACCGCTCCATCCTGGACTGGGACAACCTGCGGCCCGACGAAGAAACCGTTCGCTTCGCCAACTTCAGTGTCAGCGAAGTCATGCCTGCAAACTAAAGATGTTCGACCTCTACGGGGTTGTCAGGTGGTGGAGTGAGAAACGCTCACGGCTTTCCAGGGTCTTGCGCCTGATTTCGTCGAATTGCTGCTGTTCGTCGGCGACGATGAGTTTGTCGAGGATGCGGGCGAAATGTCCATGCATCGCCTTGCGAGCGGCGGACGGATTCCGGTCCTTGATAGCCTGAAGGATCTCCATGTGCTCGTCGACACGCTTGTCGCCATCCAGCTCGCAGATGGCCTGGTAGGACCGGTGCACGAGCGGCGAATTGTCGCGAATTGCCCAAAGATTCCGGGCCACTGCGATCAGCATCTTGTTGCCGGTCGCCTGGGCGATGATCGCGTGGAAGCGTTTGTCCGACTCCTCGGACATGACGCTGCCGTCGGCCGATTCGTCTGCCATCTGGTGGAGCGACTCTTCGAGCTCCCGAAGTTTGTCTTCGGAGATCATGGTCGCGGCAAGAGCGGCTGCCTCACCTTCGATCAGGGCACGCGCCTCGGTCAGCTCGAACGCGGTGATCGAGGGATCGTAACCGTCCCCGCTTTTCGCATTGTACGGCAGGACGTACACGCCCGAGCCGGTCTTGACCTCGACGCGATCAAGAACCTCCAACGCAATGATCGCCTCACGTATCGTCGGGCGGCTGACGCCAAAGCGCTCGGCCAGCTCTCGTTCCGGCGGCAAACGTCCGCCCACCGGGAACTCGCCGCTGTCGATGAGGAGCTGCATCTGCTTCAGGATGCGTCTGTACAGGCGTTTTTCCTTTGCCATCGGACATCTCTCGTATAAATAGGCGAGTTAAAGTGTAGCACAGTGATTCTAATTGGTCATGTAACTGTTCTGCCAATGTGCGGGTTTCTCGATGCTATCTGAAATTACTGAGAACATTACGGTTATTGACGATCGTGGCACACATGGCCGGATGCGCGGCAGCGCGCAGCGCGACGTGGTTGTCACAAGTCCTGACCAATTTGCGGCGCGTTGGCGGGATTTTGGTCATTCAAAATGGTTGACCATTGGACCCAGCGTTGGTAATGTCCATTACATTACCAATGTGTTCGATTGGGGGAATTCCTGCGAGTTGGCTCATAGCCGACGATCCGGCGCACGTCTTCTTCTTTAACCTAAGGGGCGATCTTGAGGCTATCCATTCTGAATAAGCCATCGGCGGTATTCGCCCTGGTCGTGTTGGCCAGTTGCACCTCCCCCGCAGCCGAGATCAAGGTTGGCTCCCAGGATGCGTACCGTGACGCGCTCAGGGCTTTGCAGCCCGGCGATACCGTCGTCCTCGCGGATGGTGAGTGGCGTGATTTCGAGATCCTCTTCACGGGCGAAGGCACAGCCGACCAACCGATTACGCTGACGGCCGAGACGAAAGGGCAGGTATTCATAACTGGCCAATCGAATCTTCGGCTCGCCGGCAAGCACCTGGTCGTAACCGGGCTGGTGTTCAGGGACGGCTACTCACCGACGAGTTCCGTCATTTCGTTTCGCCGCAACAAGGATGAGCTTGCCTACGATTCGCGCGTTACGGAAGTCGTCATAGACCACTTCAACAATCCCGAGCGCTTCGAACCGGATTCCTGGGTACTCCTGTACGGCAGGAACAATCGCTTCGATCACAATCACCTCGAGGGTAAGAGCAACCAGGGTGTGACCATGGCGGTACGGCTGGATAGCATTGAGAGCCAGGAGAACCATCATCGCATCGACCACAACTACTTCGGCCCGCGTCCGGTGCTGGGATCCAACGGTGGTGAGACCCTGCGCATTGGTACCAGCCACTATTCCCTGTCCGACTCGTTCACTGTTGTCGAAGAGAATTTTTTCGATCGTTGCAATGGCGAAGTGGAGATTATCTCCAGCAAGTCCGGCAAGAACGAATTTCGCGGTAACCTGTTTTTTGAGTCCCGCGGCACACTGACGCTGCGGCACGGCAATGGCAATGTTGTCGAAAACAATGTGTTTCTTGGCAACGGCGTCGATCACACCGGCGGTATCCGTGTGATCAACAAACGCCAGACCATTCGTAACAACTACCTGTACGGCCTGACCGGACACCGGTTTGGCGGGGCGCTGGTCATCATGAACGGTGTGCCCGACTCGCCCATCAATCGCTATCACCAGGTCGAAGACTCGATTATTGAGAACAACTCCATCATTGAGAGCGATCATATCGAACTGGCGGCTGGAGCTGACAGTGAACGTTCCGCGCCGCCGATCAGCACTCGCTTTAGCAACAACCTGATTCATAATCCCGCTGGTGCCGACTCGATCGCAGTACACGATGACATCGGCGGCATCGAGTTCCACGGCAATATCCTCGTCGGAGTCAACGCGCCGGCCGACACACCAGGATTCGAAATCGCGTCCGCCACACTGGAACAAGGCGCAAACGGACTGCTTTACCCTGCGGGTAGGGATATCGGGGCTGGACGGGACCTGCGCGTGCTGGACAAGGCATCGACAGGCGTCGCCTGGTACCCGAAGCCCGGTCCTGACGACCGCTTTGACACCGGCAAAACCATCGCTGTCGCAGCGGGCGCAGGTGCATTGTCGGCAGCAGTCGAGCAGGCGCAGGCTGGGGACATTATCGAGCTGGCGGCAGGAATGCACCTTGCTGAGCAGGTGCTGGTCATCGACAAGCCACTCAGCTTCAGATCTGCGAGCGGTGCGACCGCAAGGATTGAGTTCGAACGGACAGCGCTTTTCGAAATCGCCGACGGTGGCAGTCTGAAGGTAAGCAGCCTAGAGA
This sequence comes from uncultured Gammaproteobacteria bacterium, assembly GCA_963698895.1. Lineage (GTDB taxonomy): Bacteria > Pseudomonadota > Gammaproteobacteria > Steroidobacterales > Woeseiaceae > UBA1847. Next base: position 572,000 of record CAVOSO010000010.1, read on the forward strand.
TTTCAGGGGCTTCGTCAATGGACGTAGCCGGCAATACCGTCATACGTACCAGCCGTTATTCGATGCTGAACAACTACGTGCTGCTGGTCGACAATGTTGTCGTCAGCGATCTCAATACCAACCACTCGTTCAACTTCTTCTCGCTGGCAAAGCACACCTTTGCGGACCGGATAGCAATAACGGGATCGGAGTTCAGCAATATCACCGGCCACGTCCTGTTCATGAACAAGGAGTCCGAGGACCTGGGCATTTACAACGGCGAGTACATTTCGATTGTGGACTCGAAGTTTGTGAATATCGAAGGCACCGTCGCCGACATCTATCGCGGCGGTACCGACGAAAGCACGTTTGGTCCGCATTTCGAATTTCGTGGTTCGACGGTCGACACCGTCGGCCATGGAAAGCGCAACAAGTCGGCGGCTGCTATTGCGCTGCATGGGGTGCAAGCCACGGACATCACCGATAATCATTTCGTCAACAGCAAGCCGATACGGGTCGCCGAGACTGTCGGTGAGCCGATCACGACTTTGAGCGACAATCGGTTTGACGGTACGGAAGCGCCGGTTATCGACACGACGCTGCGCCCGTAGCAGAACGTATGATGAAGAATGAGAAGAAAGCAAACATTGCCGGGCCGGAAACGCCCAGGGGGACCAGACATGAAGGGTAAATTCAGGTGGGTCATCGTCAGCCTGGTCGCGCTCGCGACGATCATCAACTACATCGATCGGGGCGCGCTCGGTTTTCTTTGGCCCGAGATATCGAAAGAACTCGGACTAACGACGGCAGAATACGCGATTATCCTCAATGTATTTACGTTCGCCTACGCCTTCGGTCAGACGTTATTCGGCAGGATTTTCGACTGGATCGGGACGCGACTTGGTTTCATCTTATCCATAACCGTTTGGTCGGCGGCAACCATGTTGCATGCTGCTGCCACGGGCCTGACCAGCTTCGCTATCTTTCGAGGCTTGCTAGGCGTCTCCGAAGCAGGCAACTGGCCCGGTGCCACCAAGGCAAACGCGGAGTGGTTTCCGATCAAGGAGCGAGCGCTTGCGCAGGGAATATTCAATTCCGGCGCAGCTATCGGTGGCATTGTCTCGGCGCCAATTGTCGCGTATTTGTTTGTCTATCTCGAGAGCTGGCAAGCCACGTTTATTACGATTGGTGCGCTTGGGTTTCTCTGGTTGATTCCATGGCTCATCGTTTACAAGTCCGGACCAGACAAACATCCTTGGGTGTCGGAGGCTGAGCGCGAATACATCCTGACCGGGCAGAGAAACACCGAAACAAACGAGACAGCAACCTACGCGCCGGGCGCGGCGGAAATATTGTCCCGTAAGGAAAGCTGGGGCGTCATTTTGGCTTCCTTCTTTCTCGATCCCATCTGGTGGCTATTTGTTTTCTGGTTGCCCATATATCTTGCCGAGACCTACGGGTTTGGTGTAGCAGAAATCGGGCTTTACGCTTGGGTGCCGTATGTCGGTGCAATGTTCGGCGCCTGGTTTGGTGGACTCTTGTCCCAGAATAGAATCAGTGCCGGTTGGACGGTCAACAAGGTGCGAAAATTTGTCATCAGTTTGGGTGGCCTGATCATGTTGGTCTCGCTGTTGATGACCATGAAAGCGACGACGCCGACGGTCGCTGTGCTGCTGATGGCCGTTATTCTTTTTGGCTTCCAGACTGCCGTTGGGAACATTCAGACGCTGCCGAGTGACTTTTATAGTGGAGACTCCGTTGGCACGCTCGCGGGGTATGCAGGAACGGCTGCCAAGCTGGCCGTCGTACTGCTCAACTTCCTGATTCCTGTCATCACTTTAAACAGTTACGCCCCCGCTTTTGCCGTAGGGGCCGGACTGGCGATCATGACAGTCCTCACGGTCTACGTACTCTGCGGACATATTCAACCTCTTAGCCCCCGCTCGGCGAGTACTGCGAAAATCGATTAATTAAAGGAAAATGTAATGAGCTTAAAAAACAAAGTTGCCATCGTCGCTGGTGGTGGACGTGACATCGGTCGAGCCGTATCTGTGGCGCTGGCCGCAAAGGGCGCAAAAGTCGTTGTCAATTACTACAACAATGAAGAAGAAGGCAAGGCGACAGCCGCAGCCATCAAGGAAGCCGGCGGTGAGGCAATTCTCGTAGCCGGTGACATGACCAAGCAGGAAGACGTGGACAATCTCGTCGCCAGAGCGGTTGCGGCCTACGGTGACAAGATTGACATACTCGTCAATGTCGTCGGTGGGCTCGTTGCGCGCAAGACGCTCGCTGAGGTCGATGCAGACTGGTTCGAGTTCGTAATGCGCCTCAACCTGACCACGACGTTCATGACGACGAAGGCGGTTGTACCTCATATGAAAAATGGTGGGGCCATCGTGAACTTCGCATCGCAGGCAGGACGAGACGGCGGCGGACCTGGCGCATGGGCCTACGCGACGTCGAAAGGCGCCGTCCAGACCCTGACGCGCGGCCTGGCCAAGGAACTCGGGCCGTCCGGTATTCGCGTGAATTGCGTCTGCCCGGGGATGATCAGCACGACGTTCCATGACACGTTCACGAAGGACGAGGTGCGGAAGAACGTTGCGGCCTCGACACCATTGCGCAGGGAAGGCCAGGCGTCTGAGGTTGCAGACCTGGCCGTGTATCTCGCCTCACCAGAGTCGAGCTTCGTGACCGGTACGAGCGTCGACATTAACGGTGGAACGTACTTCTCATAACCGGGTACGACCGATGGTCTTGCGTACCATCGTTTTGGCCCTGTGCATTCTTGCATGGTCCGCTGCGACCGCAGAAGGGATTGATGCGGCATCGCATCGCAGCATAGCAGCGGCCCTGCAGGAGCACGTTCGGGAACACCCGGCGGTATTTCCGCTGGAGGCGCTTGCCGGCGGCGTGCAGAGCCTCGCCGACGGCCTGCGCTATCCGTACTTTGGTTATGGCGAGCGCCGCTACTCGCACCGGACCGACTTTCATCCGGCAATCGATGTAGCCTACCTGCCGCTGGAAACAGGTGAGGTCACCACGGTTCGCGGTGAAACCGCGACCGTTCGTGCGCCGCAAACCTACAACAAGCGGGTGTACGCCATCCAGGCCGGTACGTTGTATTCGGCCCGGCATATTCCGACGGGTTTCAAGGTTGTGCTCAAGCACAGGCTCGAACAACCCTACTACGACAGCGAAGGGCGGGTTTATCATGAGTATTTCACCAGCTATCGCCACCTGGATTCGCGAACGCTGGTCTACCTGACCCTGCTTGCGCGGCGTATCGCCGGGAATGACGAGGCGACGATCGACGATCTCAAGGGCAAGTACACGTTCCAGGCCGGCGAGGTTATCGGTTCGGTCGGCTTCAGCCCGGAGAAGACCACGGCGCCGCCGCGCTCGCACCTCGACTTCTCACTGAACCTGGTTTCCAGGCCGAATACGGGTCAGTACATTCGCGATTATTCGGTGAACCCGTTGCTCCTGTTTCCGCCGTTCGAGTACGCGGATCCCTATGCTCATGCAATCGGGGAAGGCGGCAATCTGGCGTACCAGTTTGTCGTCGATCCGGACGCCATCGTCAGGCCCCGCAAACGCCAGGACGGCAGTGTACCGATCGAGATTCACGCCGGCGGGGTGGCGCAGGATGGTACGTTCGAGGCGCGCAGGTATTTCGTGTTAAACGCCATCGAGATTTCTGTATTCAACGACGGCGAGGTGATTGGAACTTACACGGTCGACCGGCATCGAAAACTGGGTTACGACACGTCGTCGAACGAGCGCATGGACAATCCTGACAGGAAAAAGCCGCATTTCCGGGCCCCGCTCGATGAGCAGGGCGATGTGTATCGCATGGAAGCGGTGATACCGGCGCGGTGGCTCAAGAGTCTGGACTACGACTGGTCCCGGCCGGGCCTGATTACCGTACGAGTGTCCAGTATCTGGGACGGTTACCTGCAAGGGCACAGCAAAACGATCGAAATCCCGCTTCCTTGAGCAGTCTGCATACACTACCTTCAGGAGGAGGTAATCATTCATGTCATGCCCGCGTTTACTGAGTTTCTTGTCTTCGAGTTTGATCCTGTCTTGCCTGTTGTTCTGCGCAGCGTACGCGGAGAATCCCGGCGACCGGTTTGACTTGAGTTTCTGGAAACTCCAGCTTCCCACGGACGAGAACGGAGACGGCAAGGCCGACGAAGTGAATGTCGGGCAACTGGGCGACTATTCGCACCCGGATTTCTTCCACCTGCATGAAAACGGACTGCTGATCATGACGGCGCCCAACAAGGCGACCACGACAGCGAATTCGACCAATACGCGCTCTGAGCTGCGCCAGATGTTTCGTGGCAAGAACACGAAGATCGGCACCCACGACCCCAAGAACAATTTCTCGCTGAAGGGCGCACCCTGGTAGTCGAAATTTTGCTGACATCGGTGGTCAACTCGAGGCGACGCTGGCCGTGCTGCATGTTTCGAGGAACGCGAAGCACCCCGACAAGAAGCCGGCCTTTTCCGTCGTAGTCGGGCAGATCCATGCCGACAAGGACGACGCCGTCGTCAGGAAAGGCAAGGGCTTCGGCTGGGGCAATGAGCCCATCAAGATTTTCTACAAGAAATGGCCAGACCATGAAACGGGATCCGTATTCTGGACCTACGAGAGAAACCTGGAGAAGACCAATCCCGACAGGCGGGACATTGTCTACCCGGTCTGGGGGAACACCTGGGAGAACCCCGAGGATCCTGGTGAGAATGGCATAGCCCTTGGGCAGCTTTTCAACTACAACATCAACGTGCATGGCAACATCATGTACGTCACCTTCAGAACGGCTGATCCATCGCAGACGGTGAGATACCAGGTCGACCTGTCGAACAACATCGATGCGAATGGCGAAGCTGACGAGAAAGACCACCCCAGCGGATACTCGGGCGACGCCATGTATTTCAAAGCGGGCGCGTACAACCAGTGCAGCACCAGGGACGATCCCGAGCTCTGGTACCCGGCGTGTGCGGGCACCGGAGACTGGGAAACGGACAAAGCCAACGGAGACTACGTATCGGTGGCGTTTCGTCGCATAACGTTGACCCGGTCGGTCGACCCGGAGAAAACCGCAGCTAATTGATCATTCGGTCGAATCCCTGCTGTGGTACACAGAATCGCCAAGCCACGCTCTGGCGGGGCAATTCGATACTATGGCCAGCGGAAGTTCGAAAATTGCGCAAACAGATGCCGGACTGGTTACGAGTAGTTGTCCCACTCGTCCCCATCGTAGTCATCGTAGTCGTCGTCATAGTCTGACCAGTCGTCGTCGTCAAACATGTCGTCGTCGTCGTCGTCAGCGGGACCGAAATGATTCCGGCTATCAATCCGCATTTGGGCTAGCTCGCGGCTGCGGGCTCTGCGTTGCATCGACTCGATTTCATCAAAAGCAAGGTCATCATACTTACGGTGTGACGGGCGCATCGTCTTGCTCCTCTATTGAAGCCTGGTACGGGAGAAACTCGGGAGCGTCGAGGTGACACGTACTGTCGTCATGACACTCGCCGAAACAGAATGATAAGCGTGCTGAAGAATCCGCCAGCATTGTTGCAGGTCGTCTTCGCCGCACGGTGGAAATACGCGGACGCAACCGGGACTCGCTTCTCCCCAGCCTCGCGAAATGACTTCGTTCACCTCGTCGTCGCCGAGGCCATACACGAGGTATCCATCAGCCGATATCCGGCACAGCAACTGTGATTTGGAGGCGTTGCGGATCCAGTCCGCCTTACGCCAACCAACGTAGATATCGACGTCGCATGATAAGGTATTGCTACCAGTTTCTTTGGTTACAATATTGGGAAGTTCGGCGATTAGATCGGCAAGCGCGACGCGAGATGCGAGGCTGTCCCCGTTCAACTGTCGGGAAGATGTTCGTGTAGGTAGCCCCATAAGGCCAAGGTCCCACGATGCTGTTGACATGAACGGTGATCCGGTCAGGTTGCTCTTTCCAAGAAGTATCTAACTTTCCAGTTCGATGTCAAGTATTTTGATATAAAAATAATAACTATGGAGAATTAAGTGAAAAAGGACGTTGTCGACGAGATTCTCGACCAGTGGTCGGCGGAGCGCCCGGAGCTGGATACGGCGGGCCTCGACGTCGTCGTACGGGTCATGACGCTGTACCGGAGCTTTCAGCGGCAGGCCAGCGAGGCGTTGGCCCCGCTGGGTCTCGAACTGTTTGAATACGACGTTCTTTCCGCGCTGCGGCGACAGGGGGCCCCCTATGCACTGGCCGCCACCGCTCTCGCTAACGAAACCGGCCTTAGCACCGGTGCGATGACCAACCGGGTGGACAAGCTGCAGGCACGCGGGCTGGTCAAAAGACGTCCCGACAAGGAAGACAGGCGCGGGGTGGTTGTCTCGCTGACCGCAAAGGGCGTCAAAGCCACCGACCAGGCCATTCGTTTTCGGCTCGAGGCGGCGGATGAGGCCCTGACTGGCCTGACGGCGGCAGAGCGCACGCGACTCGCATCGTTACTGCGCAAAGTGATGCTCACCGTGGCCTAGTCATGCGCGGGATTGCCGGCGAGCACCGTGACCTTCCCAACTCAGGGGCAGGTCGCGTCCCCAAAGATGCTGGCACCAGCCTCCGCGCCGCCCGCGTTATCGCGGAACACGCCAAATAACTCTCGCCCCATGCCGACATGTGCGCTGTCGAGATCCAGTCGTAACGGCTCACGGCTGGAGAGATCGGCGTCGACGGTCAAGATACCGCTGTCGGAATCTATCGTGATCACGTCACCATCGCGGAGCTTGCCGATCGCGCCGCCGCGGTTTGCCTCGGGTGTTACCTGGATGGCGGCGAGCACCTTGCCGGAGGCCCCGGACATCCTCCCGTCCGTGAGGAGCGCAACCTTGAACCCACGGTTTTGCAGCAGCCCGAGGTACGGCGTGAGCTTGTGCAGCTCGGGCATGCCGTTCGCAGACGGCCCCTGGCCGGGCAGAACCGCAATGAAGTCGGACTCCAGTTCGCCGTCGTTGAATGCCTGCTTGAATGCTTCCTGCGACGAGAAGATTTTCGCGGGTGCCTTGATGGAATAGTGTTTCTTTTCCACGGCAGAAACTTTGACGATGGCACGACCGATCTCGCCCTTGACGAGCCGCAGGCCACCCTCGTCGTCGAAGGCTCTAGCGACCGGCCTCACGATGTCCTCGTCGAGCGAGGTCGTCGGCGCACCGCGCCACTCCAGTTTGTTGTCCTGGATAAACGGCTCGACACACAGCTTGTGGAGTCCGTCGCCGAATAAGGTCTTGACGTCGTCGTGTAGCAGGCCGGCGTCAAGGAGCTCTCGCATGACAAACCCGAGGCCTCCGGCCGCATGGAAATGATTCACATCGGCCATGCCGTTTGGGTAGACGCGCGCGAGCAAGGGCACGGCATGCGAGAGCTCGGCAAAGTCGTCCCAGTCAATAATGACGCCAGCGGATCTCGCGATGGCGATCAGGTGGATAGTGTGGTTGGTTGACCCTCCTGTTGCCAGCAGTCCGACAATGGCGTTGACGATTGACTTCTCACCAATGACTTCCCCAACCGGTGTGTAGTGTTCCCCATGGTTCGTGTTGGCGAGCACCCGGCGGACCGCATCATCAGTCAGGAGATCCCGCAAGGGGGTGCCGGGGTTGACGAACGAGCCGCTGGGCAACTGCATGCCCATGAACTCCATCAGCATCTGGTTGCTGTTGGCTGTGCCGTAGAACGTACAGGTCCCCGGCGCATGGTAAGCAGCGGACTCGGACTCGAGCAATTCGCCGCGGCTAATGCGGCCAGCTGCATACTGCTCGCGAACGCGCGCCTTGTCCTTGTTGGACAGCCCGGAGACCATAGGGCCGGCAGGCGCAAAGACCACGGGCAGGTGGCCGAACGACAAGGCGCCGATCAGCATGCCCGGAACGATCTTGTCGCAAATACCCAGGCAGATAACCGCATCGAACATCTCATGCGAAAGGGATACGGCCGTCGACAAGGCGATGACGTCGCGGCTGAAGAGCGACAGGTCCATGCCGTCCTGTCCCTGCGTGACGCCATCGCACATCGCGGGAACGCCACCCGCCAGCTGGGCCACCGCACCAAGGTGTGCCGCGGCTTGCTTGATCCGTGCGGGGTAGGTCTCGAACGGCTGATGTGCGCTCAGCATGTCGTTGTAAGCCGAAACAATACCGATATTAGGAACGTCGGGTCCGGCCAGCGCTTTCTTGTCGATCTTGCTGGATGCCGCCATGGCGTGCGCGAGGTTACTGCAAGACAGGTTCGTACGTGTCCGGCCGCCATTCGCGGCTTTGTGGACGCGAGCAAGATACTCGCCGCGGCTTTGCTCGCTGCGAGCCTGGATTCGTTTGGTGACGCGATCAACGGTTGAATTCATATACTTAACCTTATGGGGCCCAGTACACACTGACTGGGGCACGCTTTTGTCGTAGCAGGCGGGCTACGGGTAGATTGATGTTCCCATTCCTGGCGTCTTCATAGACGGCGCGCTTGTCATCACCGAAGAACAGCAGGACGATCTCGTCGCTGCGCGCCAGGGCTGACAACGTCAGGCTGACGCGCAGGTGAGGGCTCGCGGCGGTTTGCACGGGAATACACAGTGTCAGTGAGTTGACATCCAGACCTTCTTTGAGGTTTTCGGCATCGGGGAACAGGGACGCGAAATGGCCATCCGTACCCATGCCCAGCAACGCACAGGCGAAAGGCAGCGGAGCGAGGCGAATATCCTCGTTGAGAATCCGGCATTGCTCCTCGATGGCAATCTTTTCCGCGTAAAAAGGCAGGAAATCCGCGTCCTTCGCATTGCCGACCAGCAGCGTATCGCGAATCAGTTTTTCGTTGCTGTCGTCGTGCGCGGGTGGCACCCAGCGGTCATCAGAAGCCAGCACGCCGACTTTGCGCCATGCGATGTCTTGCTTCGCGAGTTCCTCGAAGCACCGCGCCGGCGTCGTTCCGCCGCTGACGACCAGCGAGGTCGATTGCCCCGCATCCAGGCGGCGACGCAGAGCGCATGTGACTTTTTCGGCAGCGGCGACTGACGCTGCTTCGCGACTTTCAAATAGATGTTCCATCATTCAGGACTCCGGCAGCCAGGCACGGCCGTCGCGGTCGAGCAGGAGTGACGAGCCCGAGGGTCCCCAGGATCCTGCGACATAGGATTCAACTTTCTGTTTCGTCGACGACCAGCCTTCAATGATCGAGTCGGCCCATTGCCATGCCGCTTCGACTTCATCGCGACGCATGAACAGGGCGGGGTTGCCACGCAGAACCTCCATGAGCAGGCGCTCGTAGGCATCCGGGTAACGTATTCCGAAGGTTTCTTCAAAACTAAGGTCGAGTGCCACGGGGCGCAGGTCGAACCCGCCAGGGCCTGGTTCCTTTGCCATGAGCGACAACTTGACTCCTTCGTCGGGCTGCAAGCGCATGATCAGGCGATTCGGTTGCACATTGAAACTCTGTTCCGGAAAGATCGAGTGGGGCACTTCCTGGAACTGCACGACGATCTCCGAATGCTTGGCCTTCAGGCGCTTTCCCGTGCGGATGTAGAAAGGCACGTTCGACCAGCGCCAGTTGTCGATCTCGAGCTTTAGCGCCACAAAGGTTTCGGTGGAACTTGCCGTACCGCCCAGCTCTTCCATGTACCCGGGAACAGTCTCACTCCTGATCGCACCGGCGGTGTACTGGCCGCGCACGGTTGTCGTGCGGAGGCTGTCTGCCGAGATCGGCCGCAGCGCCTGGAGCACCTTTATTTTCTCGTTGCGCACGGCATCGTGGTGCAGGCTCGCCGGCGATTCCATGGCGACCAGGCACACAAGCTGCAGGATGTGGTTCTGGACCATATCGCGTAGCGCGCCTACCTTGTCATAGAACTCGATGCGGCCACCGACACCGAGGTCTTCGGCAACAGTGATCTGCACATGGTCGATTGACCCGCGGCGCCACAGGGGCTCAAACAGCGAATTCGCGAATCGCAGAGCCAGCAGGTTCTGTACCGTTTCCTTGCCGAGATAGTGATCGATTCGATAGATCTGGTTTTCGGCAAAACACTCGCCGACCTGCTCGTTGATGGCGTAGGCCGATTCGTAGTCGTGCCCGAGCGGCTTCTCAAGAACAATGCGGCTCGACTCCGTTACGAGTGCATTCTGGCTCATCCCTTTTGCGATCGGACCGAACAGGCTGGGAGCAGTAGCGAGGTACGCCACGCGTACGCGATTGCCTGACTGGTTGAGGATGTTGACCAGGCCATGCCATGCTTCGGGCGCAAATGCATCGCATTGCACATAGTCAATGCGATCCCGCAGCTTGTGCCATTCTTCGTCCTGGAAATCGTCCTCGCGCAGGTGGTCACGCAACGCCGTTTCGACCGTCGCGAGATAGTCGTCGCGACTCAACGCGCCGCGGCTTGCCCCGATAATGCGACTGTCGCCGGTTACCTGGCCATCGCGCACGCGATGGTAGAGCGCCGGCATGAGCTTGCGCATCGCGAGATCGCCGGTAGCGCCGAAGATGATCAGGTCGAACTCGTCGACCGGAATAAAGTTTGCCATGGAACTCTCCTGAGGACCGGAATTTTACTACACATATACGCTGGTTATGCCAACAAAATTTATTCCTCGCTACAGAAAAGCTGTAGTATTGCTACATGCTGGATCGTATCCATGAATCGACCGAACGCCTGAGCGACGCCGAAAAGCGCGTCGCGACCTGGGTTCTCGACCACCCTCGAGAGGCGGCTGAATCGACCGTGGCGAAAGTCGCGAGGGAGAGCGGGGCCAGCGAGCCATCCGTCATCCGCTTCTGCAGGCGCATCGGGCTGAGCGGATTTCGCGAACTGACTATTCGGCTGACCGAGGCACTGAGCCGACCGGACAGTTACATTCACCAGGATGTTTGCGCTGACGACGCGACAGCCGATGCCGTGACGAAGGTGGTCGACGCGTCGATCCGCGCGCTCGTGGATTTGCGCGGCACGCTCTCCACCATGCCGCTGGACGAAGTCGTCTCGCACATGGTCGCCGCCAGGCAATGGGTATTCGCCGGGCTGGGTGCATCCGGGCACGTTGCCGGCGATGCCTTTCACAAGTTCTTTCGCCTGGGCACGCCCTGCAGCGCACTGACCGACAACGCGACGATTCGTCAGTTCGCGTCTATCGCAGGGCAGCGAGACATCATTCTTGCAATCTCGAAATCGGGTAACTGGGGTGAACTCATACCGTCGCTTACCAAGGCCCGGGATAACGGAGCGGTGATCGTCGCCTTGACGGAACGAGAGTCCGAACTCGCCCATGTTGCGAGCGTCGTAGTCGGTTGCGGCTCTTACGAAGACACGAATATCTACACCCCGATGATCTCCAGGCTCGTGCATCTGACCTTGCTGGATGCGCTGCATGTTGCCGTGGCAATCGCCGCCGGGGATGCCGCCGCTGAAAATCTCAGGCGTAGTAAAGAAGCATTGACGTTGAATTATGGTCCAGCCAGCTGAGCACTTTGAACTGCACGTGCGTGTCGAAGCGCCCGGTGAGAATGCAGTGAACCTGCTGCACCGGGAGAGCGGGCTTTCGAAGGGCAGGGTCAAGGATGCGATGACCAGGGGCGCTGTCTGGATTACGCGGGGAAGCAATACGCAACGCCTGCGACGCGCGAAGCGGGAACTGCAGGCAGGCGACGAAATACATCTCTACTACAACGCGGAAATTCTGGCCGAGGAGCCAGCGGAAGCATTGCTGGTCGCAGACGTCGGTGAATACTCAGTGTGGAACAAGCCCTATGGCATGCGCTCGCAAGGGTCGAAGTGGGGCGACTACTGTACCGTTGCACGCTGGGCGGAACGCGAGCTGCGGCCGGAACGCCCTGCCTTCGTGGTACATCGGCTCGACCGGGCGGCCAGCGGATTGATTCTCGTCGCGCACTCCCGGAAAACCGCCGCAGAACTGTCATTGCTGTTTCGACATCGTGAGGTCGATAAGCGTTACCAGGCCTGGGTGAAGGGCGACTTCTCCCGGTATGAAAGCCCTTGCCGGGTGGACTCGGATATCGACGGCAAACACGCTGTCAGCGAATTCGCCTTTGTAAAGACAGAGGATGGTCGATCGCTGGTCGATGTGCGCATCGAGACCGGTCGCAAGCACCAGGTTCGACGCCACCTCGCAGATCTCGGGTTTCCGATCGTCGGCGATCGCCTGTACGGCGATGCTGCGCACGATGAGGTCGACCTGCAGTTGGTCGCCTGTCGCCTGGCATTCCGTTGTCCGGTATCGGGCGAGCCCGTAGAGTATCGAGTGTGAAAGACGTCAATCGCCTATCTGGAGGCACCCGCTGCTGCCTGGACAACGAGTGCGATCTCGTTGTCGATGCCGCGCTCGTCGCGGACGTAGGTTGGTAACGTGCAACTCAAGGCACCCGCAATGTTGCCGTCCGGCCCGAATACCGGTGCCGCAATGCAAATAAAGCCACGCGTAATCTCCTCGTCATCGATTCCATAACCGTTCCTGCGTATGGTCTTCAGCGACCGAGCCAGTTCTCTCTTGTCGGTGATGGTGCTCTTTGTATAGGCCTTGAGCTTGCCTGCCATGGCGAGTTGCCGCTCGGCCGCGCTTGACCACGCGAGCATCACCTTGCCGATACCGGTGCAGTGCAACGGAAAGGACTTCCCGATCTCTGAATGCAGGCGAATGCCAAAGTCACGATTGTCGATCTTGTCGACATAGGTGCCCTGGCCGCCGTCCCGGACGCCCAGCGTTACCGTATGGCCGGTCTGTTCGTGGAGACGGACGAGATGAGGGTAGGTTTTGTTGCGGATGTCATACTTCGACATGACGGCCGAGCCCAGCCGAGCCAGCAATAACCCGCCCGCGTAGGTTCTGCTGCCTTCCTCGTGCTCAATGGCGCCGATCTCGGTCAGTTCACGTAAGAGTCTGTGCGCCGTTGACTTCGGCACACCACTGTCTCCGACTATGCTGGTAAACGTCGCGCCGTCATTGCCACTGTCCACGATCGCCTGGATGAGTTTGAAGGCATTGCTTGTCGATCCCACGGCTGTCCCCTGGTTGACTTTCCCGCTGGTCGCGGTATTCTGGTTCCTAATAAAGAACAATGTTCCATATATGGAACAACATCCGAAACAGATAGTCAACCGTGTTTGCGGGGTAAGGCGATGAACGACATAACATCCAGACTGGCAAACGCGCCGGTCGTACCACTTATTCAGGCCGACGATCCGTCTGTCGCAATAGCAACCGCGCGAGCCCTGGCGAAAGGCGGGCTGACCGTACTCGAGGTGGTGCTAAGAACGCCGGCTGCCCTCGAGTGCCTGCAGGCACTGTGCGCGCTGGACGACGACATCGTCGTCGGTGCGGGGACGGTCCTCAATGCCGAAAAGACCCAGGACTGCATCAGGCGGGGAGCGGCCTTCATCGTATCGCCAGGACTGGACGAGGGTAGCGTCCACGCGGCGCAGTCGCAGGACGTGCCGATCTACCCGGGCGTGATGACGCCGTCCGAAGTGATGCGCGCGATCAGCCTCGGCCTCGATGTCGTGAAATTCTTCCCGGCATCGATCGCCGGCGGAGTGCCCGCGCTAAAGGCGCTCGGCAGTGTGTTCGGCGATCTCAAGTTCATGCCGACGGGAGGCGTTTCCGCCGCCAACCTGCACGAGTTCCTGGCCCTGCCCAGCGTGCTTGCCTGCGGCGGCAGCTGGTTGACGCCCAAAGCGGCAATCGCCGACCGCGACTACGAACAGGTCACAAAACTTGCAACCGCGGCCATAAAGATCGCGACGCAGACCAGGGGAGAACAGGAATGACCGACTTTCTTAGCCTTGGCGAGATCATGCTGCGCCTCAAAGCACCCGCGCACGAACGCTTCTTTCAGTCCCCGCAACTCGAAGCCACATTTGGTGGTGGCGAGGCAAACGTCGCCGTATCGCTCGCGAACTATGGGCTCAACGCGGGCTTCGTGTCGGCCTTGCCCGCCAACGATATCGGCGAAGGGGCGATTCGTGAGCTCAGGAAATTTGGCGTCGATACGTCACGCATAATTCGCAGCGGTGACCGTGTCGGTATCTATTTTCTTGAGACCGGCTCCAATCAACGACCCTCGAAAGTCGTGTACGACCGCGCTGGTTCCTCCATCTGCGAGGCGGGTCCTGGCGACTTCGACTGGCCGCAGGTCTTCAAGGGCGCGAAGTGGTTCCATATTACGGGGATTACGCCGGCACTCAGCCAGAGCGCGGCAGACCTTTCTCTCGAGGCGTGCAAGGCAGCCAAGGCAAAGGGCCTCACCGTGTCGTGCGACTTCAACTTTCGCGGCAAACTCTGGAAGTACGGCAAGTCCGCCCCGGAGGTCATGCGTGAGCTGGTCAAGTACGTCGATGTCGGCATTGCGAACGAAGAGGATTGCCAGAAGTGTCTCGACATACACGTTGACGTCGATGTCGAGAGTGGGGCACTGGATACCAGCAAATACGAAGCGCTCACAAGCAAGGTTCTCGAGACATTTCCCAACATGTCGGTCATCGCCGTGACGCTGCGTGAGTCTCGCAGTGCAGATCGCAATGGCTGGTCGGCCTGCCTGCGTGACGCCAATGGCTTCTACCTGTCCAAGCAGTATGAAATCACGGACATCGTCGATCGTGTAGGAGGCGGCGACAGCTTTGCATCGGGCCTGATTGCAGGGCTGAATTTCTACGACGATCACCAGCAGTCGCTGGAATTTGCCGTGGCCGCGAGCTGCCTGAAGCATACGATCCAGGGCGACTTCAATCGCGTCAGCAAGGCCGAAGTGCTGCATCTTATGGGTGGGGACGCATCGGGGCGCGTACAACGCTAGAATAGGCGTTTTGGAGCCGGACATTGGCCCATAACGTTTCGCAGGAACAATGGTCGTCGCGACGCGGGTTTCTGCTCGCGGCGATCGGTTTTTCCGTCGGCCTCGGGAATATCTGGCGCTTCCCCTACGTCGTGGGCGAAAACGGCGGTAGTGCCTTTGTCATCATCTACCTGCTTTGCGCCTTTGCCATCGGCCTGCCGCTGCTGGTTACCGAGCTGGCGATCGGCCGGCTGGGCCGCAGCGATCCGGCGGAAAGCTATCGCGTCGTCGCGCGCAACAGTGGTCGTTCGACACGCTGGGGCGGTGTGGGTGCGCTCGCCATCGCCTGCGTCTTTGTCGTTCTCTCTTTCTACACCGTACTGTCCGGGTGGACGTTCGACTATTTCGTGAGAGGTGTCACCGGGAGATTCGAGGGCATCGATGCCGCAACGTCGACCGCCATGTTCGCGGGGCTGATGAGCAACCCCTGGCGTTTGTTGTTCTGGCACACGGTGGTCAACCTCCTGATCATCCTGATCATTCGACGTGGCGTCCAAAGGGGTGTTGAGCAGGCCGCCAACGTACTCATGCCCATCCTCTTTGGTGCGCTCATCGTCATGGTGATCTACAGCGCCATTGCCGGGGACTTCGGTAGCGCTGTCACTTTCCTGCTCGAGCCCGACTTCTCCAAAGTGACCGCCAAGACCATCATGATCGCGATCGGGCAGGCCTTCTTCTCCGTCGGCGTGGCGATGGCAACCATGATTACATTCGGCGCCTACCTGCCGGACAATATTTCCATTCCGAGATCGGCGGTGATTATTATTCTCGCGGATACGGGCGTCGCCATGCTGGCCGGCTTCGTCATCTTCCCGCTCGTCTTTGCGTTCGGCCTGGAACCTTCGGAGGGTGCCGGCCTGATCTTCCAGACGCTGCCGCTCGCGTTCGGCCAGATGGCGGGCGGTCATCTGTTTGGCGCCTTATTCTTCCTGTTGCTGATCGTTGCCGCCTTGTCGTCCTGCCTGGGCGGTGCAGAAGCGGTCGTATCCTGGGTTGACGAGCGTTGGCGCATTCCGCGCGAGAAAGGCATTCTCTACTTCGTCGGCACCATCTGGCTGATCGGCATTACGACGATCATGTCGCTCGGCGAGTGGTCTGACGTCTATCCACTCAGCTTTGTTCCAGCGCTGGCACAGGAAACGATTTTTGATCTGCTTGAGTGGTTTGCCGCCAATATCCTGCTGCTCGTCGGTGCGGCACTGACGTCCATCTTCTTCGGGTGGTTGGTGCCAAAGAAGACCAAGCTTGCGGGTATGGGTATCCGCGACGGCCTGTTCTATGTGTATGCCAACGCGATGATGCGTTACGTCATCCCACCCATTCTGTTCGTGGCGCTGGTATTGGGGCTGATGGAACGCTAGCCGACCGCCGGTCTCCTGCGTCGCGAGAACCAGAAGGCGGGCAGGTAGCATAGATAGAACGCGGCAATCAGCCAGGCCATCGAGGCATCGCCAAACAGGTCCATGCCGGCGCCAACCAGGAACGGGCCCAGCATCATCCCCGCGCCCCACATGCCGGTGTAGAGCACACTCGCGGCGGCCAGCTCGGAACCGCGAAAACGCTGACCCAGCAAGATGATGCCCAGCGCATAGATCATGCCCTCAATGCCGCCGAGCGCAAATGCGAACACAGGGCCGACGACCGGCTCCGTGATCAGGAGAGGCATCGCTGCAAAGCCGGTCATCGTGAGCAGGATGCACCACAACAGCAGGCTGTGTCGCCGGACGTGGTCGGCAAGCCAGCCAAGCGGCAACTGCAGGAACACGCCGCCGAGGGCGAACGTGGTCAGCAGCGACAGGCTGCGTGCCTCGCCAAGGCCGAGGTGGATGCCGAACAGGGGGAAGAAGGCCACGAACGCCTCGATCGCGGCTGCATAGGTGAGATTGAGCAACATGATGTAAGGCACGAGCCGGAAGATTCGCAGCAGGCTCGTATGGCTGCGATCCGCCTCTGCCGCTGGTTTGTTGCGAAGCCACAGCAGTGGCACGCTCGCCAGCATGATCAGCCCGGCGGTCACCGCGAACGGCAACAGGCCTGACGTACCCGTGGCGACCAGTACCAGCGGACCGAGCGCAAAGCCTGCGGCACCTGCCGAACCGTACACGCCGATGATTCTCCCGCGCCAGTTGTCATCGGCGAGCTCATTGATGACGATCTCGCTGGCCGACCACAGGATAGCCGCCGCCCCGCCCAGCAGGAAGCGCAGCGGAAACCAGGCAACCACGTTCTGCCAGGTACCGAGCAGGAGCAGGGTCGATGCGGCAACGAGGGTAGTGAGTTGCATGATGCGTGCGGGCCCGACGCGCACGATGAAGCGCGACGCAAATGGCGCGATGAGCACGCCAGCGCTGGCCTGGATCACAATACTCAGGCCGATGGCGGTCTTACTCACCCCTTGCGCGTCGAGAACGAGCGACAGCAGCGGCAAGGTCAGGCCGTAAACGAGGTTGACAATGACCATGGACGCAATGACCGCAGCCAGACTCTTGTTGCGTCCGGTTAGCATTGTGTCATCATAATCGCTTCGCGCGCACCGATGGAATCCAGTACCCGATGGCGAATGCCGAGCAACTCCTCCACGAAGCACAGTTCGCCTTTCACAACATCAGTTTCGGTGAGTCGCGCGCCAACAGGCGGAACGCTGCGAAAGC
Organism: uncultured Gammaproteobacteria bacterium; assembly: GCA_963698895.1. Classification (GTDB taxonomy): domain Bacteria; phylum Pseudomonadota; class Gammaproteobacteria; order Steroidobacterales; family Woeseiaceae; genus UBA1847. The sequence continues at coordinate 589,521 of CAVOSO010000010.1, forward strand.
CAGGTCCATTAGCATGAAGATTCTTCGCAAGTTTCCGGGGACCATGGAGGCACGGGAGGCACATGCGCTGCTGATGAGGCTCGGTGACGAGGCGTTTACCTCGGCGTTGAGTATGCGGCACAAGCACATAACGCAGGAAGAACATCACCGGAAGCCGGCGGCCACCGTCTCACCGCTTGCCCGGAACGACATGAGAGTGCGCGCCGCCACCGGCACCATGGAGACGCTTGACTGGAGCGGACTGCTGGCAGTGATCTTCGCGATGCCCAAGGTGTTGCTTGTGGTGCTGCTTGTCGGAGGGCTCTTCCTGTTCGGGATATTCGGTCCGCTCCTGTTGTTGCCATTGCTTGCCTTTGTCCTTCTGACGGGTCCCTTCAGGCAGATGTTGAAGCCAGAGCAACGCCGCCAGATGAACGCATTCATCGTGCGAACAAACGAAGTGATCGACAGGCAGCGTTAGCCGCCACGCAAAGACCCTGGTTCGCAACCGGCTACAGGAAGCGCTCGGGCGCCAGGGCGTCCATTGGCAGGTCCGTCGCTCGTTCGGCGACGAGGTCCGCGACGGCTTTGCCGGTGAACGGAGCGAGGCTCAGGCCCAGCATGTTGTGACCGGTTGCCAGCACCGCGTTCGACAGTCCGGGTACGCGTCCGATAATCGGCAAGCTGTCCCAGGTCATGGGCCGCCAGCCATACCATGCGTCCTCTTCGACCGGCCCGGCCGGATGCTTCAGGTAAGGTGCGGCTGAATCTTTGAGCTGCTGGATACGGGCACGCGGAATCGAGTCGTCGAAACCCGCGAATTCCATCATCGAGGCAATGCGGTAACCCGTCTCGAAGGGGGTGACGCCGATATGCTTCTCCGGTATCAGCAGCGGATGAGACGGCATGATCTCGGGCTGCGTCATCGTCACCGAGTACCCCTTGCCGGGCTCAACCGGGATGTTGCAGCCCAGGGACTCCGCGAAGTCACTTGACCAGGCTCCGGCTGCGAATACGTACTGGTCGGCGTTCATCTTGCCATTTGACGTCAATAGCCCGGTGACTTTCCCGTTCAGGGTCTCAACCGCATCGACGTCGCAATACTCCACGAAAACGACGCCGTCCTTGCGGAGCTTTCCGGACCAGGCGGCGTTCAACCGGTCGGGACGGAGGTGACTGTCACCATCGTAGTAGTACGCACCGGCGAGGCCATCCAGCAACGCGGGCTCGAACTCGACGAGTTCATGACCCGGTATGTGGCGCGCCGAGAGCCCGAACTCGTCGGTCAGCATCGCGTCCATGCGACCGAACTCGTCAAGGCTTTCGTCCTCCCGGAACACAAACAGCATGCCGTTGCCCTGCCACTCGCATTGCAAGGCGGGGTCTGCCAACAGTTGTTTGAACTCGAGCATCGACGCGGTGAGGATCTCATGCAGTACCGCGCCGGTCCTGAGCATCTGTCGCTTCGTGCAACGACGACCGAACTCGAACATCCAGCGGTAGAGTGCCGCGCGCAACTGGGGTCTTACACGGAACGCCGCTTGCGGCTGAAACACCGACTTGATCCCGGTCCAGATGGCGTCCGGTGTGGTGAGTGGCAACACATGGCTGGGTACGAGGAAGCCGCAGTTCGCCTGCGAGCAGGCGCCACCAATTGTCGATCGATCGATGACCGTGACGTCGAAACCGTCCCTGCGAAGGTAAGCGGCGCACGCGATGCCTATGTGGCCGGCGCCAACAACAATCGCGCTGCTGTTTGCCACTAGTGAATTCCTTCGGCGAACGGGTCGCCCGCCTGCTGCACCAGGACACCTTCGGCGCAGATAAACGCGCGGCCCGTAATGCTCGGAATAATCTCGTTCCTGTCATTCAGCGAGTACCTTGCGATGAAACGACTGCCGACGACGCTCTCCTGGATCCAGTCGGTATCCGGGGCAAGTGTCCCTGCCGCCGCGAGGCAGGCGATTTTCGCACTGGTACCGGTGCCGCAGGGTGAGCGGTCGTACGCGCCACCGGGGCAGAGGACAAAGTTCCTGCTATGGGCGCCGGGGGCATGCGCTTCCGAGAAGAACTCGATGTGGTCGATCTCGCCGCCATCTTGCCCCGTGATGCCCTGGTCGCGGAGGGCATGCTGAATCTTGAGGGCGGCGTCAGTCAGCGCCCGTTCGTTGTCGAGATTGATCGCGCAGGGCGTGCCCTTGGCAAGGAAAAACCAGTTTCCGCCCCAAGCGACGTCGCCGGTAACGCGGCCGTAGTCAGGTACCTCCACGATGACGTCGCTGCGGTAACGGAAGCTGGCGACGTTCCGGACAGTGACCGTGTTCGCATCGACAAGGTCGACCGACACAACGCCGACGGGCGTTTCGAATTTCGACATTCCAAGCCCGATTCTGCCCATGTGGGCCAGCGTAACGGCAGTGCCGATCGTCCCGTGGCCACACATGCCGAGATAACCGGTGTTGTTGAAGAACAGTATGCCTGCGACGCAATCATCGCGCGTCGGTTCCACGAGCAGTGCACCGACCAGGGCATCCGAGCCGCGCGGCTCGAGAATCGCGGTCCTGCGCACGTGGTCGAACTCCGCCGCGAATCGCTCGATACGCTCCTGCATGCTGCCCTTGCCGAGATCCGGCCCACCTTCGGTGATCACCCGCGTGGGCTCGCCCTCGGTGTGAGAATCGATAAAACGCACAGAATTGCTCCCCAATAGAGGCGCCATTCTAGCCAAAAATCGGCTGCGAATACCGTAATAAACATAGGACAATTCATAGCAGTCGCCATGGTGAAGTCGATATAATTCGGCATTAACCTCTGATCTAGGGAAGTGCCTCCGATGCCCCAACTGGCCGATTCACAGGCTTTCGAGCCGAAACTCGCGCGTCTCCACGAAATGCGCGAATTTGGTGGTCCCGCCATTACCCGCGGTGTGACCGACGATGTCATCCTGGACTTTCTTGCCGAGCGCGACGATCTCGCCCTCGCGATCGATCGCGCGTACGAGCGTTTCCAGGCACTGAAAGAGTCGCGGCCCGAGTACCTGGCGCTGGGCGAGACGGAACAGATTCGGCAGGCGCACGCCGGGCTGACGAACTTCTACGCCAAGGATGCCGTAAACCCGTACGTCGCCGCAGGTGGCGCAGGGCCCTGGATCGTTACGCTCAAGGGTGCCGTCGTGTACGACGTTGGCGGCTACGGCATGCTCGGTTTCGGCCATGCGCCGCAAGCTGTGCTCGACGCCATGAACAAGCCACATGTGATGGCGAACATCATGACGGCCAGCGTCAACACGCTCGATTTCATCGAGGCGCTCAAGAAAGAGATCGGCCATACGCGACCTGGCGGCATGCCGTATGACAGTTTCCTGTGCATGAACAGCGGCTCGGAGGCGATGACGGTTGCTACCCGCATCAGCGATATTCACACGAAGAAACTGACGGACCCGGGCTGCCGTTACGAGGGACGCAGAGCCCATGGGCTGACGCTCAAGGGCAGCTTCCACGGCAGGACCGATCGTCCGGCACGCTTCTCCGATTCGACGATGCGCAATTACGCGGCACACCTTGCATCGTTTGCGAAGAGCGACTACCTGTTGACGGTCGAGCCAAACAACATCGATGCGCTCGAGGCCGTGTTCGCGGCCGCGGACAAGGACAACATCTACATTGAAGCGTTCCTGATGGAACCGGTCATGGGCGAGGGCAACCCGGGACAGCGGATTTCTCCGGAGTTTTACCAGCGCGCTCGTGAACTGACACGGGAGCACGGTACGATGTTTATCGTGGATTCGATCCAGGCAGGCATTCGCGCGCATGGCGTATTGTCGGTCGTCGACTATCCGGGCTTTGAGAAACTCGATGCGCCGGACATGGAGTCCTATTCGAAGGCGCTCAATGCCGGGCAATTTCCGCTCTCGGTCCTCGCGCTCTCCAGGGAAGCGGCAGCGACCTACCAGCGCGGACTGTACGGGAACACGATGACAACGAATCCTCGCAGCCTGGATATCGCCGTAGCGGTTCTTGAGGCGATCACGCCCGAGATTCGCAAGAATATTCGTGAGCGCGGCAAGCAGATTCTCAAAGGACTTACGGCGTTGATTGACGAGACCGATGGCGCCGTGACCGACGCGCAGGGAACCGGCCTGCTGCTGAGCTGCGAGCTGGACGATAACTTCAAGATCTACGGGGCGGACAGCACCGAGGACTACCTGCGCAAGATTGGTCTTGCGGTGATTCACGGCGGCGCACATTCGCTGCGTTTCACACCCGTGTTCGACATCACGGCAAAGGAAGCCGACCTCATTGTTGCGCTGACGAAGGAAGCGATCCTGCACGGACCGCGCGCGAGCTAGGCGGGACGGCGTCCGCGGCAATAGCCCTGCCGCATTTCGCCGGACTCGCAGACAACGAGACCGGCACGCCAGTTCTCGACGAAGTGATCCGCGTCCTGCTGGCCCAGCAGGTCGATCATCTTCGTGTACAAGGGGCCGCGAATCAGCTCGTATTCGCGACGTACTTCGGCGCGATACCAGGCCGAAGCGTCGGTTGTTACAACCTCGTCAAACCCCGCGCCTCTCAACGTGGTCTCGTAGGTAGCGAGTGTTTCCATGGCGTAGGTCAGGCCCTCCACCTCGAACCAGTAGAGCATGTCTTCTGAATACTCGGCTGCGGATCTCATCCACTCATAGCAGCTGAAATAGCCACCGGGCCGCAGTACTCGCAGGATCTCGGCGAACAGGTGTTGTTTGTCTTCGGTCTGCGTAACAGCGCCGGATGAGACAACGATATCGAACGAACAATCGGGAAACTCGAGCGGACCCGGGTCCACGCACCTGAACGTGCAATGTTCCTGCAGGCCAGCCTCTCTTGCGGACCTGTTTGCCCTCTGAATCAGCGGCGCCTCGAGATCGATGCCGACGACCTGGGCGCCGTGGGTGCGAACCATTTCCATTGCCGGGCCACCGATACCGCAACCGATGTCGAGTATGAGCTTGCCGCCCGGGTTTGTGCCGGCGAGCAGTTTTGCGACGTTGCCGGTGCCGCCCGGTGCCATGTAACCCTCGCCCCAGATGAGTTCGAGCATTGTGACCATGTTGTCGTGATATTCGCCCATGCGACCGCCGTTCTCAGGGTGCATCGGCCAGCGCGGGGATCATCTTCCGGAGGCGCACATACATGAACAGGTAGATCAGCATGGCTGCCAGCGATGCCATCGCGCACATGATAAACACGCCCTGGTAGCCGAGCCCCGCGGCAAGGATCGAGGCGGCGATGTTCGGGCCGAGGATTTGCCCGATTCCCTGCGCGCCCGGCATGAGTGCCGCGAAGCGACCCGAGTGATCGACATTGGCAATCGTCGACATCTGGTAGACATCGATAAAGATCCACAAGAAGTTGAAGCTGAACATGCTGACCAGGATGTTGGTGTTGTTGATGCCACCGGCCAGCATGCCGACGATGATCGCGTGAAATACCAGGGTTACCAACAGCGGCCGGGCGAGACCGTACCGGTTGCTGATAACGGTTGCGACAAGGCAGCCGATGATCGAGAAGAACGATGTGTAAATAAGCAGTTGGCTGACCCAGGTAGGCGACGCCTCGGACGCCAGGCTGGCCAGTTCGATGTATGTCCAGTAGGCACCGATGTTGATGTAGGTTGCGACGATCGCGCTAAGCACCAGCCACGGTACGTAAGCGGGCACGTGCAGGTGTTCGACGTGATGCCTGCCATCACTCTCTTCAATGTCGAGTTCGACGTCCAGGCTCTTGTCCACGGGTCGTGGCGGAACCCAATGCAGGAACAGGAGGCCGAATACATAGCAACCGATGAACACGAGGTAGATACCGTTCATCGACAACTGCGGCAGGATGTACATTTCCAGCGCCTGCGAAAACGCGAACGCAAACAGCATCATGTTGAAGGCGCGGGCCGGCCTCGATGTGCCGCCCAGCGTCGCAATGGCGACCGCGGTGTAAACGCCACTGCCGATGCCGGCAATAAGGCGCAGCCAGAGCACCTGCTCGTAGCTGACCATTACCATGCACGCGGCATTTGCACCTACGGCAATCACCACCGACAGCAACACAAGATAACGCCGGTTGACGGAAGCGACGACAAGGGCCGTGAGGATCGCACCGATGGCGAGTCCACCCAGGTCCGCGCCCGCGACGCGCCCGACCTGCACCTCCGAGAACCCCAGCAGGTTGACCCATGCCGTACTGATAACCGGCACACCAACCAGTACTCCGTAGCCAACAAGCGACATGTACAACGCGATGGAAATCGACTTCCAGCCGTCGAACACGGTGCGGTGGTGCCTCAGGTGGGCATGTTCGTCGGTCATCTGGTCTACGAATCCCCGGGCAGGCGTGTCAGAGCCTGTCTTTTATTTTGTAATACAGCATGCCAAGCGCGATGACCTGGTTACCTATCCATTGTGAACCAGGTATCCGGAAGTGTCCGATATCGGCGAACAGGTCATACCGTTCCATTGTGCCACCAATCGCGTCGGCCATGACTTCGCCCATGACATGCGTCGCATTGACGCCGTGACCCGAGTAGCCCTGACAATAATACACATTGCCATGGATGCGACCCACGGCCGGCATGCGGTTAAGGACGATACCAATCTTGCCGCCCCATTCGAAATCGATGCGCACGTCCTGCAACTGCGGATAGATCTTGAGCATGCGCGGCCGTATGAACGACTTGATGCTGGCAGGATCTCTGCCGGAGTAATTGCACGCACCGCCATACAGGAGTCGCTTATCGGCGGACAATCGGTAGTAGTCGACGACCTCGTTGGTGTCGCACACGGCAACGTCGCCGGGATTGATCTCGTTCACGACGGCGTCGGACAAGGGTTCTGTCGCGATGACATAGCTGCCTGCAGGAAAGACGAGGTTCGACAGGTGCTTTGGCTCGAACAGGCTGTATGCATTGCCGGCCAGGACGACGGCGTCGGCGTCGACATACCCCGACGCCGTTCTGACTCTCGGACGGTCGCCATGCTCGAGGCCCGTGACCGGCGACTGCTCGAAGACCTGTACGCCCAGTGTGTGCGCCGCGCGGGCTTCACCGATGCAGAGGTTCAACGGATGCAGGTGCCCGTCGCGGTAGCAAACGAAGCCACCGTGGAAGGCATCGGTGCCCAGGTTGAGTCGTGTGGTTTCGCGGTCCCAGACTTCATAGTGGTATGGGAAGTCGTGCCGCTCACGTTCGGCAACGAACTCATCGAAATAGGCGGTGTGCCGTGGCTTCGTGGCGACCTCGACAAAGCCGCTCTTCAGGTCGCACTCGATACCGTACTTCGCCACGCGCTCATGGATGATGTCGTTGCCGCGCCACTTCAGCGCCCAGAGCATGTCGTCGTAGCCGCTGCCGCGGCGCTTCGCGATCTTGGCGAGGCCACTGATGCCGTTGATAAGCTGGCCGCCATTTCTCCCGGAGGCACCCCAGCCCACCCGGTTGGCCTCGACCAGTGCCACGGAAAAGCCTCGTTCGGCGAGGGTGAGGGCGGTTGCGACGCCTGTGAAGCCGGCCCCGACGACGCATACGTCCGCTGACCTGGCGCCCTCGAGCACCGGGTAGTTGGTTGCCTCGTTGACCGTAGCGGCGTAGTAGGAGTTCGTATGTTCCTGTTTCTGGTTTTCGTTCTTCACAGGCGGTCTTTGAGCTGGTAGTAGAGCACGCCGAGCGCCACCATCGGCGTACTGAGCGTGTGTGCGAATGGCACAACGAAGGGTTTGACATTGGCGAAGAGGTCGAAGCGCTCCAGTGTGCCGCCGATCGCGTCTGCCATGATCTGGCCGGCCAGGTGCGTCACGTTGACGCCATGCCCCGAGTACCCCTGGCAATAGAAAATATTGGACGCTACTTTGCCGAGCTGCGGCACGCGGTTGACCGGGACACCGATCGTGCCACCCCAGGCATAGTCGATCTTCACATTCGCCAACTGTGGATAGTGCCTCGCGATCTTGCGCCGGTGCCTGGCTTCGATGACCTTCGGATCGTCACCGAAGTAATTGAGACGCCCGCCGAACAGCAAGCGCTTGTCCGCACTCAGGCGGTAGTACTCCAGGACGAAATTCGGGTCGCAGATCGCGAGGTCATGCGGGTTGATCGCGGCAACGGTCTCGGCCGTCAACGGCTCAGTGGCGACAATAAAGCTGTTGACCGGAAACAGGATGCCGCGGAGCTTGCGTTCCAGATAGTGATACGCATTGCCGGCAAGGACCACCGCGTCCGCAGAAACAGAGCCCTCTTTCGTGACCACCCTGGCCTTGCTACCACGCTGGATTTCAATGACCGGTGAGCTTTCGTAGATCGTGGCGCCGCGGGCAGCAGCGGCGTTGGCTTCGCCGATGCAGAGGTTAAGCGGATGCAGATGGCCATTGCCCATATTGAGAAGAGCGCCGATGTAGGCGTTCGTTCCCGTTGCCGCCTGTGTCTCTTCGCGCGACAGAATACGCACCTCGTGCGGAAAGTCGGCCTTTTTCAGCCGGTCGTAATCGTGCTGGATTTCCTGCATATGGCGCTTCTTGATCGCCACGTCGACATAGCCGTACTTCAGGTCGCAATCGATACCGTAAGTGGCGACACGCTCCCGGATTATCTCGTGGCCAGCCCAGCGCAACTCGCCGAACAGCTCCTCGACATCGCGGCCATATTGGCGCGCGATGTGACGTTCGCCGGCGATGCCACCGATCATCTGGCCGCCGTTTCGGCCCGACGCTCCCCAACCGACCTTGTTTGCCTCGACGACGTGCACGTTGTAGCCGCGTTCGGCAAGGTGCAACGCGGTCGAAATCCCCGTAAATCCGGCGCCGATGACACACACATCGGCGGTCTGCTCACCACGCAGGGGCGCGAAGTTGGTGATTTCGTTGACAGTGGCCGCGTAATACGAGCCGGTATGTTGTTGTGGATTCATTCGCATGGGCCAGACCGTGTATATAATTCCCGTTAGTTTCTCTTATACAACCCGGAGCGGGTAGTGACCATACTGACAAGACGGGTCGAGGTTGACGTGTATGGAACTCGGGCCCGATCGGCCCGTTCGCCCGGCTGATGGATATCTATACGACCGCGATCGCGGTCAGCATCCTCGTCTATATCGCGATCGGTAACTACGCTGGTCGCGGCGTCAGGAATCTCGACGACTACTACGTAGCGGGGCGCAGGGCACCGACACTGCTGATCGTCGGTACGCTTGTGGCAAGCGTCATGAGTTCCACGATGTTTCTCGGCGAAGCCGGCTTCGCCTATGACACGCAGGCGGGCCCGTACGTCCTCTTCCCACAGGGCGCAGCAGTTGGCTATGTGCTTGGTGCACTTTTCTTCGGGCGGTACCTGCGGCGCAGCCGCACGAACACATTGGCCGAGTTCTTCGGGCAGCGCTTTAACAGCAAGCGAATCCAGGTGCTCGCGGGTATCACCATCGTGCTGGCACTCGGCGGCTACCTTCTTGCGGTCACGCAGGGGGCGGCGATCCTGCTTGCTGAGCTGACGGACCTGAACTACGTCCAGGGCCTGGTGGCCGCATGGCTGAGTTACACGCTGTTTACGATGTACTCCGGCTCGCGCGGTGTCATTCTGACGGACACACTCATGTTTCTGCTGTTTACGGTTGCCAGCGCCGCCGCTGTCATCTTTCTTGTTCGTGATCTGGGCGGCGTCCCGACGATTGTCGGAGACCTGGTCGGTATCGAGCAGAAGAAAGAGCTGTTGTCCTGGCACGGCATGATCGGTCCCGGGACAGCCTGGCCAACCGCTACGGACTACCTTATCTGGGCAATCGTCATCGACATCAGCTGGATGCTCGTCTACATGGTCAGCCCCTGGCAATCCAGCCGTCACCAGATGGCGCGCAGCGAACACGTGGTATTGCGGTCTGCCGTGCTCGCCGCCTTGTTCGTGGCCTTGCTGCAGGTCCTGGTGTACGGCATGGGTGGCATCATCAATCTCGGCAATGCCGAGATCTCGCCGCCAGAGCGAGCGACGATCTGGGCGTCGTTGCATATGCTCCCAACGATTCTCGGTGCCCTCATGCTTGCCGGAATCATGGCGGCCGTCCTGTCATCGGCCTCCACGTTCCTGTCACTGGTCGGATTCAGCGTCAGCAATGACATCGGCATTCACGATACGGACGACGAGACGAAATCGCTGCGCTTCAGTCGCCTGATGATGCTGCTGACCGGTGCCGTGGCACTGGCGGCCGCGCTGGTCTTTCCGCCACAGATCTTCTGGCTGACGACGTTCATCGCTACCATATTTGCGTCCTCCTGGGGTCCCGTCGGTCTCATGGCGATCTGGAGCAAGCGCATTACCGAGAAGGCGGCGTTCTGGGGAATGCTGACCGGGCTCTTTGGCAACATCGTCCCGAAGTTCCTCACGTTCATCGACGTCATTCAACTGCCGTCTTACCTCAATCCCGTCATTATCGGCGGTCTCGCGAGCCTGCTGGTGACGATCGCTATTTCTCTCAGGACCGCGGTGACGCCAGAGGAGCGGAATTACCTCGCCAGGCTGCACGTGCGGCCGGAGGAGGAAATCGGTCCGCGGCGCACGCGCACAACGCTGATCGCTCCGCTGGTATTGATTGCGGTCAACGGGGTGTTGCTGCCGGTTCTCCTCACTGTCTACTACGTGCTGCCCTACCAGCGCGCGACCGGGTCGCTGGCGCCGGGCGGCTCGCTGGACTGGGTCACCGGGGAGATGGCGCTCATGGTGAGCTGGAGCGTGATCTGGATCGCGCTCGGTGTCTTCACGATGCGCTACATCAAGAGGGCGTACACGGCTTAGCCGTCCGTCTGCTATATTCAGGAGACGATGAAACTACGCTACAAGATCCTCAATGGTGTGCTCGGCCTGCTGGTCCTCGCGATCGCGGGCCTGGCGGTGACCATCGGCTACACGGCGCCGTGCACACCGGCTCCGGAGGGCGCGTCGGCGGGAGTGGAGATGCGCGCGATAGTCTACCGCTGCTACGGTTCGCCCGAAGTGCTCGCGCTGGAGGACGTGGAAAAACCGGCGCCCGTCGGGAACGAAGTGCTGGTGAAGGTCCAGGCCGCGTCCGTCAATCCGCTGGACTGGCACTATATGCGAGGTTCGCCGTATTTCATGCGGCTCGCATCGGGCATCGGTTCACCGAGCGATCATCGCCTGGGCGTGGATTTCGCCGGTACCGTCGAGGCGGTCGGCGACAAGGTGACGCTCTTCAAACCCGGTGACGAAGTATTCGGTGGGCGCACCGGGGCATTCGCTGAGTATGTGCTCGTCGCCGAGGACCGGAGCATCGTCCATATCCCGCCGGGCGTCTCGTTTGAGCAGGCCGCATCGCTGCCGATCGCCGCGCTGACCGCGTTACAGGCATTGCGCGACAAAGGCGTCCTGCAGCCCGGGCAAAAGGTTTTGATCAACGGCGCATCCGGCGGTGTAGGGACCTTCGCCGTGCAGATCGCGAAATCGATGGGGGCGGAGGTGCACGGTGTTTGCAGTACACGCAATGTCGAACTCGTGCGATCCATCGGCGCGGACCGGGTCTTTGATTACAAGAAAGAGGATTACACGCAAAGCGGAGAGGCTTACGACCTCATCGTCGATATGGTCGGCAATCATTCGATCTCGAAAAACCGCGGCGTATTGAAAGCCGATGGCCGGTACGTCATGGTCGGTGGACCATCGGGTAACTGGATCGCGCCGCTCAAACGACCCATCGCGGCCATGCTGACCGGGCCATTCGTCGACCAGGAGCTGATCCTGCTGCTTGCCCGACTCGACAGGAACGACCTCGTCGACGTGGCGAAACGGGTGCAAGACGGTGATGTCAGGCCCGTGATCGATCGGCGCTTCTCGCTGGACGAGGTGCCTGCGGCGATAGTCTATTCAGAATCGGGACGTGCGCGCGGCAAGATCCTGATCGAATTCTGAGCCTGCGATGGGCGCGGCAAGGGCCCGTTACCTGGCGAAACCGATCGAGCCCAGTGCATCCCTGATTTCTTCCAGCACGACCGGATCTTCGATCGTGGCCGGGACCTTGTACGCCTCACTATCCGCGATCTTGCGCATCGTCCCACGGAGAATCTTCCCTGAGCGGGTCTTCGGCAGCCGATCCACGATCACGGCGTTCTTGAATGCTGCTACCGGGCCGACCTGCTCTCGCACAAGGGATATGGCCTCGCTAACGACGGCGTCGCTATCACGCTCGACGCCGGCCTTGAGGACAAGAAAGCCGACCGGCAGCTGACCCTTGAGTTTGTCCGCAGCGCCGATGACCGCGCATTCGGCGACATTGGCATGCCTGGCCAGCACTTCCTCGATCGACCCCGTGGACAGGCGGTGGCCGGCTACATTGATAACATCGTCCGTCCTCGACATGACGTTGATGTAGCCGTCTTCGTCGACAAATCCCGCATCACCCGTCTCGTAATAACCGGGAAAAGTCGTGAGATACGAGGAGCGGAAGCGCTCCTCGGCCTGCCAGAGTCCTGTGAGCGATCCAGGGGGGAGTGGCAGCTTGCAGGCGATGGCGCCCGGCTCGCCGGGTGCAACCTCTTCGCCGTTACTGTGGAGTGCACGTACGTCCCAGCCCGGCGCTGCCGGCCCGACCGAACCAGCCTTAACCGGCAAACGCTCGATGCCGACGCAGTTGGCGGCGATCGCCCAGCCGGTTTCTGTTTGCCACCAGTGATCGATAACGGGGATGCCCAGTTTGTCTTCCGCCCAGTGCAGGGTTTCCGGGTCGCAGCGCTCGCCGGCGAGGAACAGGGTTCGCATTGACGAGAGATCGTAATTCCCGATGAGTTCGCCGTCGGGATCCTGTTGCCGGATTGCCCGAAAAGCCGTGGGCGCGGTAAACATCGCCGCGACCTTGTGCTCGGAGGCGACGCGCCAGAATGCCCCCGCGTCGGGTGTGCCGACCGGCTTGCCCTCGTAGAGCACGGTCGTGTTGCCGTGCAGCAAAGGTCCATAAATGATGTAGGAGTGGCCCACAACCCAGCCGATATCGGAGGCGGCCCAGTACACCTCGCCCGGGTCCACGCCATAGATATTCTTCATCGACCAGTGCAGTGCAACGGCATGTCCGCCGTTGTCCCGGACGATTCCCTTGGGCTGCCCGGTTGTCCCCGAGGTGTACAGCAGGTACAGCGGATCGTTGGCATCGACCGTCACGCAGCCGTGCGGTTCCGCCGTTGCCATGGCTGCCTGCCAGTCGAGATCACGCCCGGCGATCATGCGGGCCTCGACCTGCGGCCTTTGCAGGACGATGCAGTGCGAGGGCTTGTGCGTCGACAATTCGACCGCCTCATCAAGCAACGGCTTGTACTCGACCAGTCGTGAGGGCTCGATACCGCAGGACGCGGACACAATGGCTTTCGGCCTGGCATCGTCGATACGAGTTGCGAGCTCGGCGGCGGCAAACCCGCCAAATACGACGGAGTGGACGGCGCCGAGTCGGGCGCAGGCCAGGACCGCGACAATCGCTTCCGGAATCATCGGCATGTAAACAATCACCCGATCACCCTTGCTGATACCGTTGGCGGCGAGGACCCCGGCAAAACGGGAAACAGCGCCGAGGAGGTCCGCGTAGCTGATGGTCCGCTTTGTATCGGTTACAGCGCTGTCGTAGATGATCGCCGCCTGGTCACCGCGTCCGCGCTCCACGTGCCGGTCGAGAGCGTTGTAACAGGTGTTCAGCTTGCCGCCGGCGAACCAGCGGTAGGTCAGCGGATCCGGGTTATCGAGAACGCTGTCCCAGCGCTTTTCCCAGTCGATGCCTTCAGCGGCCTTGCCCCAGAATTCCTCCGGGTTTTCGATCGAAGCGCGATGGGTATCAAGGTATGAGGTCATGGCAGGTTTCACCGAGGTTCTTTGGCAGACAAGTCTAGGAAAAGTGCAGTCATGGAGATATACGACAAAAGGCGTATGGCGCACAGCGCCGATCGGACGAAATAGCGATGAGTGCGTATGGCAGGAGTCGCCTGACCCGTGCAGGATCGATTATCATCTTCGGGGTAATGACTGCCTGGCACGTCCACCTCGTGAGAAAAAAGGAGCTTCCGTGCGATTTTCAACGTTTCGTTTGCCGCGGACGCCTGGCGAAATCCTGGCGATCCTGTTGCTTGCCGTGACCCTCCAGGTAGCCTCCGCGGAGTTGACCGTCAATGACTTCCTGGCCGAGCCCGACGTCCTGGACGCTGAATTGTCTCCGGACGGCAAACACCTCGCACTCATTGTCAACGAGCGGCAACAGAAAATAGTCGTCGTCAGGAACGTGGAAACGCCAGATATGCCGGTCGTAAGCGTACTGGCCGAGGACTCCATGGAACCGGAGTGGCTGGTCTGGGGGAACAATGACCGCCTGCTCATATCGATGTCCGTGCCCTGGGCCGCCGTCGCGAAGAAGCTGCAGAGGAGCGTCTTCCTCGAGGGCAGCGATGGGCCCGATTTCAGCCGCATGGTGGCTGTCAACAAGGACATGTCGGGCATGGCCGTCCTGATGCAGGAAGAGCGAAACCTCAGGAACAACTTCTCGCTGTCGCGCGTAACGAACTTCCTTCCGGAAGACCCCGACCATGTGCTGATGGCGGCGTACCAGTTCAGTACGAGAAGCCTGTACAAGGTGAACATCAACACGGGGAAAGCCGAGTTTCTCACCAAGGGTTCGGCCAATACGCATCGGTTTCTCAGTGACGATGAGGGCAAGCCCCTGTATCGCTTCGACTATCGGAGACGCAAGAAGACCTATGAAATCTTCAAGTTCACTGGCGACGAAGAATGGGAACTTATCGACACGATACCGTTGAACTGGGACGACGAGGGTAGCATCGGCACGAATGAACTCATCGCCTTGCGCGGCGAGAGTATTGTATATCGCAAACTCAATGAAAAGACCGGCTACTTCGACCTGGTGCTCGCCGACCGCACGACGCAGGAGCAGAGCGTCCTGGCGTCTCTTGACGGGCAGGACGTCTACGGTGCGCTGTTCGACAACAGGTCGGATCAGCTCGTTGGCTATCGGGTCGAAAAGGACAATGTACGCAATGTCTATTTCGACGACGCGAGGCAAGAGCAGTACGATGCAATAGCCGCGCAGATCGGGAATTACAATTTCCACGTGTCGACGCTCAACCCGGAGCATCGGCGCGCCCTGGTCGGTGCACACGGCCCCGATAGCCCTTACATGTATCTCCTGTGGGACTTCGAGAAGCAGGCGCTCACGTTCCTGGCTCACGAGAACGAGCTGTTTACGGCTGAGAACCTGTCAGCACCTGCGGTAACCAGTTACGTCGCGAGGGACGGGACCCGATTGCGCGCGTACATCCTGTTGCCCAGGTCCTTCGAAAAAGGAAAACCGCACCCCACGATCATCATGCCGCACGGCGGGCCGAGTGTGCGCAGCAGGCAGGACTACGATCACTTTGCGCAGTTCCTGTCGACGCGTGGTTACATCGTCGTGATGCCGAACTTCCGTGGCTCCTCGGGATACGGGCGGGACTTCGAGACTGCAGGCTACAGGCAATGGGGTGGCCTGATGCAGGACGATGTTACCGACGCGGCGAGATTTATGGTCGACAAGGGATACGCGGACCCGGAGCGCATGTGCATCGTCGGCGCCTCCTACGGCGGTTACGTGGCGCTGATGGGTGCTGTCAAGACACCGGACCTGTTCAAATGCGCGATCAGCGTAAATGGGGTTACTCACCTGACGGAACAGATCGAGTACGAGATGGACGAACATGTTGACGAAATTGCATGGCAGGCCGTGCTGTTCGATCAAGTCGGGCATCCGGTTCAGGACAAGGAGATGCTCGACGCGAATTCTCCCGCACTCAATGCCGACAAGATAAAGATTCCCGTGCTGATCGTAGCCGGCACCGACGATAGCATCGTGCCTTTCAGTCAGGCGAAGAAAATGGTCAAGGCACTCAAAAAGGCCAAGGTTCCCCACCAGTTCCTGTCATTGGCGAATGCGGGCCACTACGTCTTCGTTGACCGGGAGAACAGCTTGTCGGCGTACAACGCTATCGAAAGATTCCTGGCGATGTACCTGTACTAGGCAACTTGAATTGGCACACTTTCACTAACGAACCATGACTGGACGGATAGCGTCGTGCTGATAGAGCAGGGCACTGAGATGCTCGACGCGCTCCGCCGCGCAAAGGAAGACGTCACCTTGAGTAAAGACAGGCTAGCGAGTCGTTGCGGGCCTTTCCCCGGAATCGAGGAACACGGTAGGCACTTCCGCGTACCAGGTTGCGCCGTCCGCGGTGACCGCAACTCGCAGGGTCGAGTTTTCTCCCGAAGGGCTGTCCATCCGCGCCGTCCAGTGCACTGACTCATCCGTCGTGGCTGACATGGGTGATGGCGCCGCAGGAACTCCGTCATTGACGAGACCGAGTGTCGCGCTCTGCAACGGGAAGGCAGACGTCATTTCAAGCTGTACCGTGCTTTGCGTGATTGACGTCGGTCGAATGCTCAGCTTGAAATCCGAATTCTCAAGGTCGCACTGCCCGCTGTCATAGCGGCAATTCGATTTTGCGATGAGGGTATAGGCCGCCCCTTCTTTCGCCGCGTGTGGTCGCTCCGCAATAAAGTAGTCAATAGCGAACCACGCCATGATGGCGAGTACGGGCGCCACCAGCATGGCGACGACAACGTGTTTGTTGGTGAACATGCGCGTAGTCTACCGTATAAAAAAAAGGGGGGTCGAGATGACCCCCCTCCAGGCTGATTCAAGGGAATCAATGGGATGCAGCGGCACCTGCGCCTGACGGCACGCGAATGTGCTCGACGAGATCGATGATTTCCTGCGGCGGTGCTGCCGTCACTCTCGAGACTGCAAAGGCGACTGCAAAGTTGACCATGGCACCGACGGCGCCGAAGGCGTTCGGCTCGATACCGAAGAACCAGTTCTCCGACATGTCGCCCAGGTACGAAGTGCTCTGGATAAACATGATGCCCTTGTGCTGGAATACATACAGCAGCGTGACACCAAGGCCTGCCACCATACCCGCGATTGCGCCTTCCTTGTTCATGCGTTTGTAGAAGATGCCGAGCATTAGCGCCGGGAAGATCGACGACGCGGCGAGCCCGAAGGCGAGCGCCACTGTTCCCGCGGCGAAGTCCGGTGGATTGAATCCCAGGTAACCGGCCAGCAGGATTGCACCAGCCATCGCGACACGACTTGCGAGGAGTTCCTGTTGCTCCGTGATCTCGGGCTTGAAGACGCCCTTGAGCAAGTCATGGGATATCGCAGAGGATATCGCGAGCAGCAAGCCGGCCGCAGTGGATAGCGCTGCCGCCAGGCCACCAGCGGCGACAAGCGCGATGACCCAGTTCGGCAAGGCCGCGATTTCCGGATTCGCCAGCACCATGATGTCACGGTCGACCGTAACCATCTCGTTCGTTGCAGCGTCAGCCGAGTACTGAATCCTGCCGTCGCCATTCTTGTCCTCGAACGCCAGCAGTCCAGTCGCCTCCCAGTTCTTGATCCAGTTCGGACGTTCCTCGTAGACCATGTACTCACCGGGTGTCGGTTCGATCGTCTCGATCAGGTTCAGACGTGCCATGGCTGCAACCGACGGTGCCGTCGTATACAGAATCGCGATGAACACGAGTGCCCAGCCGGCCGAACTGCGAGCATCTTTCACTTTGGGAACGGTGAAGAAGCGAATGATGACGTGCGGCAGACCGGCAGTACCGATCATCAGCGACAGCGTGTACATGAACATATTTGTCGTACTTAGCCTGACGTTCGTCGTGTATTCGAGGAAACCAAGGTCTCGTAACACCATGTCCAGTCGGTCGAGCAGGAAGACGTCGGTGCCGGCCATCGTGGAACCCAGGCCAAGCTGCGGAATAGGGTTGCCCGTCAGGTTCAGCGAGATGAAGATTGCCGGAATCGTATAAGCGAGAATCAATACGCAATACTGCGCAATCTGCGTGTACGTAATGCCCTTCATACCGCCCATAACCGCGTAGACAAAGACGATACCCATGCCGATAACGAGACCAACGTCGTAGTCAACCTCGAGGAAACGCGAGAACGCGACACCGATGCCCTTCATCTGTCCAATTACGTAGGTCACCGAGGCGACAATCAGGCAGATCACTGCAACGATACGGGCAGCCTTGGAGTAGTAGCGATCGCCGATGAACTCGGGAACCGTGAACTTGCCGAACTTGCGCAGGTACGGTGCGAGGAGCATTGCGAGCAGTACGTAACCGCCGGTCCAGCCCATGAGGAACACGGAGCCGCCGTAACCCATGAAGGCGATGAGGCCCGCCATCGAGATAAACGAGGCGGCGGACATCCAGTCCGCGGCGGTCGCCATACCGTTGGCAATCGGGTTGACGCCGCCGCCGGCGACGTAAAAGTCCTTGGTCGTTCCGGCACGCGCCCAGATGGCAATGCCAATGTAAATCGCAAACGTGAAGCCGACTATCAGGTACGTTGTTGTTTGAAGTGTCATGGAGTTCCCCTATTCGTCGTCTTCATGGACGTTGTGCTTCCTGTCAAGCTTGCCCATGCGATTGGCGTAGAAGAAGATCAACGCGACAAATGTGTAGATAGAACCCTGTTGCGCGAACCAGAAGCCGAGCTTGTATCCACCGATCCTTATGTTGTTCAGCGGCTCGACGAGAATGATTCCGAACAGGTAAGAGACGACAAACCAGATCACGAGGCAGATGGCCACGAGCCTCAGGTTGGCACTCCAATAGCTGCTGTTCTTAGACATGCGTTTCCCCTTGTTTGCGGGTGCTTTTATGGTTATTGCGCCGCCGAATCTAACAAACGCCTCTATTCGCGGGCATTCGACGTTAGTAGTAGACTCACGCCATAATCATAAGAAACGGGGGGCTATCGGTTGATCAACTGGTGGGTATTGCTGGGCTTGTCACTCGGCTACGTGACGGTGCTGTTTGCCATCGCGTACTGGGGCGACAACGCCGGTCCAGGCCGCTTTTCGACCTTCAGCCGCTCACTGGTCTATAGCCTCACGCTCGCTGTCTATTGCACATCCTGGACTTTTTACGGTGCGGTCGGCACAGCCGCGCAGAGTGGTTGGGGATACCTGCCCATTTACCTCGGCCCGATGCTGGTCATTTTTTTCGGGTGGCCGCTGATCAACAGGATCGTGGCCATAAGCAAGCGCCAGAACCTGACTTCCATCGCCGATTTCATCGCCGCGCGCTACGGTAAGGCGCAGAGTCTTGCAGCGCTGGTGACATTAATTGCAACGATCGGATCGGTGCCGTATATCGCGTTGCAACTCAAGGCAATCGTCAGCGGATTCAGTATCGTTTCCAACTACTCGGTGTCCGGCGGCGCTGAGTACGATACGGCGCTTGTCGTGGCAACGGCGCTCAGCGTCTTCGCCATACTGTTCGGTACGCGCAAGATCGATGTCACCGAGCATCATGAGGGCATGATGCTCGCTATCGCCTTCGAGTCGATCGTCAAGCTGCTCGCCTTTGTGGCTGTCGGCGTGTTCGCGTTGTTGCTGCTCGGCGACGTTGGGGGAGAAGTAACGGCAACGGCCGCCCGCGCCGAGACGGTATTCAGTCTCGATCACGTTCCCGACACGTTTGTGACGCAGTTGATCCTGGCCAGCGCCGCGATCTTTTGCCTGCCACGCCAGTTTCATGTCGCTATTGTCGAGGCCCACAAGGACGCGAACATCGATACAGCGCGGTGGGCGTTTCCGCTGTACCTGCTGGTCTTCACCGTCTTTATTGTTCCGATCACACTTGCCGGACTGACGATCCTCCCGGCGGGCGCGTTTAATGGCGATGCGTTCGTCCTGGCATTGCCGATGGAACGGGGCAGCGACCTGTTGACCATTCTCGCGTTTCTGGGTGGTTTTTCCGCCGCTACCGGGATGGTCATTGTGGCCTGTGTAGCACTTTCGACCATGATCAGTAATGAGATCGTCATGCCGGCTTTGCTGCGCGTTAAATACCTGGGACTGTCCGAGCGCGCGGATTACTCGAGGCTGCTGATTCATATTCGCCGCAGCTCGATCGTCGGTATCACCGTGCTTGCGTATTTCTATTACCGCGCGCTGGATGAGTCGGCCGCACTCGCGAGTATCGGTCTTCTGTCGTTCGCGGCCGCTGCACAATTCATGCCGCTCATCGTCATCGGCATGTACTGGCAACGTTCGACTCGCATCGGTGCGATCGCCGGATTGTCCACAGGCTTCGTCCTGTGGGCTTACACCCTGTTTATCCCGACCCTCGCGCGCTCGGGCGTATTTGACGCAAGCTTTATCGAGCATGGCCTTTTCCAGCTCGCCTGGCTACGGCCGGAGTCCCTGTTGGTCGACGTCCAGTCGAATCCGCTGACGCACGGAGTCGCGTGGTCGCTGTGCGGCAACATGCTGGTATTCGTCGTTGTTTCACTGCTCAGCCGGCAGTCGATGATTGAGAAAATCCAGGCGCGGGCATTTGCCAGCCCGGTCGCGCGACCGGGCCAGGCGAGGGCGGTGACCACGGGTTCCGATCTGACCAACGCGGACCTGCGCGCGCTGGCAGACCGGTTTCTCGGCGAAGAGAATGCCGAGCGCTCTTTCACCGATTTCGCCGTGCAGGAGGGGCTCGATATTACCCCGTCCCTGCCCGCCGACAGGCGCTTGCTGCGGTTCACCGAAAGGCTGCTTGCCGGCGCAATCGGGGCCGCATCGGCGCGCGTCGTGATCACCACTGCACTGCGCAGAACCGGCACGGAAATCGGCGATGTCGTCATGCTGCTCGACGAGACCTCCGAGGCGATTCGCTTCAATCGGCGCCTCCTGGAGGCAACGCTCGAGAATATTTCGCAGGGCGTCAGCGTGGTCGATTCGTCGCAGAGACTCATCGGCTGGAACTCTCGCTATGTCGAACTCATGGACTATCCGTCCGGCATGGTCCACGTGGGCGAGTCGGTTGCCGACCTGATTCGCTACAACGCCGAGCTGGGTCGATTCGGCGACGTCGATGTCGACAAGGCCGTGGAGAAACGACTGAAGTACATGCGGGAGGGGTCGTCCTACAACTACCAGAGTACCTTTTTCGACGGCAAGGTGATCGAGATCCGCGGTCAGCCCATGCCGGACGGCGGGTTCGTAACGACGTATACGGATATCACCGAATTCAAGGCGGTCGAGCGAGCCCTGGTAGATGCCAAGGAGTCGCTAGAGCAACGCGTGGCCGATCGCACAGCCGAACTCGAAGAGACAATGCTCGCTTTGCAGCGCGCGAAGGCAGAGGCAGAGGATGCAAACGCATCGAAAACGAAGTTCCTCGCCGCGGCAGCGCACGATCTCCTGCAGCCACTAAACGCGGCCAAGCTGTTCGCCGCTTTGCTGAACGAGCATCGCAGCGAAATGACTGACGAGCAGAGCAAGCTCGTCGCGCGGGTCGAAAGTGGTCTTTTGAGTGTTGAAGATCTTCTCAGTGCATTGCTCGATATCTCCCGTCTCGATACCGCCGCGCCCGAGCCCAAGAAGAAAGACTTCGCGATCAGCAGCATCTTCAAGGCTCTGGATACGCAGTTCTCGCAGACCTTCGAGGAGCAGGGCCTGAGTCTGCGGTTTGTGCAGTCAGACATCTGGGTGCACTCCGATCCCGCATTGCTGCGCCGCATTCTGCAGAACTTCGTAAGCAATGCCCGGCGCTATACGCGCGAAGGCGGGGTGCTGGTGGGCTGTCGCCGCCGCAATGGCAATGTATCCATCCAGGTGATCGACACGGGCGTCGGTATTGCGAAACGCGACCAGAAAGCCGTTTTCGAGGAATTCCACCGACTGTCGGATGGTGCAGAACAAACCAAGCGAGGCCTTGGCCTTGGCCTGGCGATTGTCGATCGCATAGCCCGGCTGCTGGGGCACGAGGTATCGTTGCGCTCCACGCTCGGCAAGGGCAGCTGCTTCGAGGTGCTCGTGCCGCGCGCGACCGCAAGCGAGCTCGTACCTGAAATCTCCGCGAAAGCTGAATTCCGCCCGGTGTCGTCTATCGACGGCCAGGTCATTGTCTGCATCGACAACGAAAAAGAGATCCTGGATGGCATGTATGGGCTTCTCCGGAAGTGGGGCGCCATGCCGATCGTCGCGAGCAACCAGCAGGAGGCGCTACGGGAACTGGAGCGTGTGCAGGTGGAGCAGGGCCGGTCAGCCGCGATGCTCCTGGTCGACTATCACCTCGACAACGATGTCACCGGGCTGGACGTGATTGCCGGCTTGCGCGCGGCTGTCGGTGTCGAATTGCCCGCGGCCGTGCTGACAGCGGACTACTCGGTCGAAGTATCGGAGCTGGTGCGCGAAGCCGGGCATGCCCTGTTGCACAAGCCCCTCAAGCCGGCGGCGCTACGTGCGCTTATCAGCCGGATGCTAAGTCGCAGCCTGGTCGTCTGACGTCGCCTCCAGCAGAGCCGGGGCATTGATCCTTAGCTGCTGCACGGCGAGCACGGCCTGCGTGCGGTTATTGACGCCCATCTTGCGGAGTATGGCTGTTACGTGTGCCTTGATCGTGGCCTCGGACACGCCGAGCTGGAAAGCGATCTGCTTGTTGAGCAGTCCTTCGCCCAGCATCATGAGCACCCGGAACTGATGTGGCGTCAGCGTACTGATGGCTGTCGCGATCCCGGCCTCCTCGCTGTCGAGGTGATCGTCCCGCAGGTCGATGTCGTCGGGTATCCAGACCTCGCCATCGAGCACGGCGCGGATGCCGCGTTCCAGCGTGGCTATGGCGGACGATTTAGGGATGAAACCACTCGCACCATGCTGAATGGAACGCCGGATCACGGCGGGATCGTCCATGGCCGACACGATGACCGTGGGCAGCGACTGGTGCTTGCTGCGGATGTAGGCCAGCGCCGAGAAGCCGGTCACGCCCGGCATGTTCAGGTCGAGGAGCAAAAGATCGGCTTCCGGGTTAGCCTCGACGACGACCTGCAAGGTATCGAGACTGTCCGCCTCGATGATCTCTGCGTCACTGACGCAATTGCCGATCGCGTGAATTAGCGCCTCGCGGAACAGGGGATGGTCGTCCGCAACGATAAATGTGCTTTTGTTCCTCACCGCACCTAGGTTACCGCAACCGTCCGTATTCGTCGCGCCGCATTAGACCTTCGTCTAGCCGCAAGCCGGATTCGACTTTTGGCTAATGGTCAGTCAGGCATTCGTCGATGAGTATCCACCATGCCTATAAAACACTCCGCATTGGGGGACACAATGACGCGCATACAATTACAAGCACTCGCCGCATCAGCAACGCTCGCATTACTGGGCGCCGGCGGGCCGGCCATGGCGCAAGACTCGGATACTGCGGCACTGGAGGCCCGCGTCGCCGAACTGGAAGCGACGCTCAAGAAGCTGGTCGACGAGAAGAAGGCCGGGTCCGCACCGGCCCCGGCCCCGGCGCCTGCAGCCAAACCCGCACCCGCGCCCGCACCGTCCAGCTCCGGGACAACCTACAAGTTCGGCGGGTACGCCAAGTTCGACGGCATGTTCTCTGATTACAGTGACGCAACGCCGGCCAGCAGTGCGGTCATTCGCCAGTTCTACCTGCCCAGCCAGACGCCGGTCGGCGACGGCTCCGCGAGCGGCGATGCGACCGCGGACTTCCAGGGCAGGGAAACCCGCCTGAATTTCACCGCCGCGACGACCACAGCCGGTGGCGACAAGGTCTCCGCCTTTGTCGAAATGGACTTCTTTACGCACGCCGACGGTAACGAGCTGGTTTCCAACTCGTACAGCCCGCGTCTGCGCCACGCCATCGTGAAATACAACAACTGGACGCTCGGCCAGACCTGGTCGACCTTCCAGGACGTCAGCGTGCTGCCCGAAAACCTGGACTTCGTCGGTCCCGCCGAGTCGACCACCTTCGTCCGGCAGGCGATGATCCGTTATACCAACGGCAACCTGGAGTTGGCGGCGGAAAATCCGGAGACCTACGTCCTCGGCACGGCATCGACGGCCACAGGCCACGACACCATTCCTGACCTGATCGCGCGCTACACCTTCAAGCTCGATGGCGGCAGTTACATCCGGCTGGCCGGCCTCGTGCGCTTCCTGAACATCGATGAGCCCGGTGGCGTCGAGGCGGACGAGAACGCGTTCGGCATCAGCGCGTCGGCAAAATTCATGGTCGGGGAGAAGGACGACGTTCGTGCAATGCTGACCTATGGTGATGGCGTCGGCCGCTACGTCGGCCTCGGGTTGGTGCGTGACGGTGCCGTTGATGCCCTGGGTACCGGCATTGACACGATCAAGACGACGTCCGGCTTTGTGTCGTACCGGCATCACTGGAACGAGAGCTGGCGCTCGAATATCACGTATGGCATGAACTCGATCGATCTGCCTGCCTCTGCAGGTAACCAGACCAAGTCGGCATCCAGCTTCCATCTCAATGTCATCCACACGCTGCTGCCCAAGCTGGATGTCGGTGCCGAGATCATGTTCGCCGAGCGTGAACTCGAAAACGGCGTCGACGGCGATTTCACACGTATTCTCCTTTCGGCGAAATACGCATTCTGAGCGCATACTCCGAATTCACCCTTCGGATTGAGAACTGGCGGTGCCGGCAACGGCATCGCCGGTTTTCACGTTCGGGAATGCATGTCAGAATCGGTGTATGAAGGAAATCCCCGAGATTGCCCGGTTTCTTCGTGAGCTGCCTGGCTTCGATCGCCTTGATGACACGCGGATTTCCGACTGCGCGAAGAACATCAACATCGCCTACTACCGACAAGGCGATGACATACTCACGACCGGTAGCGAGAACCGATGGCTGCACATCATTCGCAGCGGCGCCGTTGAGCTTCGCGACGAGGCCGGAGAGATGATGACACGGCTCGCCGAAGGTGACTGCTTCGGCTTTCCTTCATTAATGAATAACGCCCCGGCGCGCAATCACTCGGTCGCCATGGAAGACACGCTGGTTTATCACCTCGATGGCGAGGCCTTCGCAAGGGCGCGATACGCAAGCGAAGCGTTCGATACCTGGTTCATTCGCGCCCTGTCCGACCGACTGACAACGCAACCGGTAGCGCCGACGTTTCGCGGCGTGTCGGGCGAAACCGTCAGGACACTGATTACCCGGCCGCCGGTCAGCATCGGCAGCGATACGTCGATTCAGCAAGTTGCGGCGAAAATGGTCGAAGATCGTGTGTCGGCGATGCTGATCACCGACGCAAATGGTCTGTGCGGCATCGTGACGGATCGCGATATTCGCAAGCGCGTGGTTGCGCAAGGCCGCCCCGGCGATCTTCCCGTAACAGAGGTAATGACCACGTCTCCAATCACGCTCGATGGCGATGCCCATGCGTACGAGGCGGCCATGATGATGATGCAAAACAACATTCATCACTTGCCAATAACCGCCGACGGTACCTTGATCGGCATGGTGTCGCGCAGCGATTTCATGCGTCTCGAGACCGAACATCCTCTCTACCTGGTAAGCGATATCGGCAAGCAGACGAGCGCCGAGGGTGTCGTCGAGGTATGCCGGCGGTTGCCCGGCCTGATCGTCGGCCAGATCGAATCGGATGCGAACGGCGAGCAACTGGGCAAGTTCATCACGATGATTACCGACACCGTAACGCGGCAACTGCTGCGTATTGCCGAGGCGGAGTACGGTCCGCCACCTTGTGACTACGCGTGGGTGGCGCTGGGTTCGCAAGGGCGCTTTGAACAGTCTGCAAAGAGCGACCAGGACAATGCCATGGTCCTGTCGAACGACGCCACGGAAGCCGACGACGCCTATTTCGCGGCGCTTGCCAAGGTCGTGAACGACGGTCTGGACGCCTGCGGTTACGTCTACTGTCCCGGCGACGTAATGGCATCCAACCCGAAGTGGCGCCAGCCGCTGCGCAAGTGGAAGCGGTATTTTCACCGGTGGATCACGGTGCCGGAAGAAAAAGCGCTCATGCACGCAAACATATTCTTCGATCTGCGTTGCGTTGCCGGAACGACGCAGCTCGTCGACAAGCTGAAGAAGAGCGTGCGCGAGGATGCGCGCAAGAACGAGATTTTCCTGGCGCTCATGGCCAAGAATGCGATGAACTACCAGCCTCCGCTCGGTTTCTTCCGGCAATTCGTGCTCGAGAAATCGGGCGAGCACAAAAACACGCTGGACCTCAAGTTGCATGGGATCATGCCGATTGTAGAGATCGCACGGATCCGCTCGCTGGCGGCCGGCGAGCTGCGTATCAGCACGCGCAATCGCCTGCTGGCGGCCGCCACGGCCGGCGAAATAACAGCCACCGACGCGGCGAATCTTATCGACGCGCTGGATTTTATCGAGGCGCTGCGTATCGAACATCAGGGCCGCCAGCTCCAGGCGGGTAAGGCGCCGGACAATCACCTGTCGCCGGAGGAGTTGTCGCCACTGGTTCGGCAGAACCTCAAATCGGCCTTCTCGCAGGTACGGGTGAGCCAGAGCGCGCTGCTCAATCGTTTCCACCTCGCATGAGTCCTTCCTGGTTAAATGCCAGGCGATGGTATCTCCGCCGCAGGCACCTGGCTGCGCCATTCGCTGAGCTGGTGGCTGCAACGCTGCCGCCGATGTCCTCGCCGGTCGACGCCACCGAGCTGGTATGCCTCGACATCGAAACCACGGGCCTGGATGCGGCAACGGCCGACATGCTCAGCGTCGGCTGGGTCGTGATCCGCGCAGGCAAGGTCGATTTGTCCACGGCTGAGAGCTACATCGTGAGGCCCACCGGCGGCGTCGGGGACAGCGCATCCGTGCACGGACTAACCGACACGGTCGTCGGCGAAGGCCTGGATTGGGGGATCGTGCTCGACAAGATCGTAGGGGTTCTGGCAGGCCGCATCCTGGTCGTGCACCACGCCGGCCTCGACAAGGCGCTCCTGGATCGCATGTGCCTGAGGCGCTTCGGCGTCCGCCTGCCGGTTCCGGTCATCGACACGCTGGTCCTCGAACACCGGCGCCGACGCAGGAACCATCACCTCGAAACCCGGAACTCGCTGCGTCTTTCCGATCTCCGGGATGACTACCGGCTGCCGAGGTACCTGGCACACGACTGCCTGGTCGATGCAATCTCGACGGCGGAATTGCTACTGGCGATGGTCGCGCACCGGCAGGTCGTGCGACTGGCCGATCTTTTGAGTTAGGCCGGGTATTCCCGTGCCAGCAACTGCAGACGCTGACTGCGGTCCTTGCAGTAGCGGCGCGTCGCCGCCAGGTCGATATCGCCGTCCTTGAACCGTCGCTGCCGGTGGAAGTACTCGGCCGGGTCGGAGCCGTCCGGTTTGACGTTGATGCGGTAGCGCGAACCATCGAAAACCTCGTAGACCGGGAACAAGCCACTCGCAACCGCGATGCGGACCAGTTCCACGGAATCCTCTGGCTCCGATTTCCAGCCGGTGGGGCACGGCGAATGCATGAGCAGGAAACGCATGCCGGTCATTGACAGGGCAGTGGCCAGCTTGCGCGAGAAGTCCTCCGGATGCGCCATGGACAGGGTCGCGGCATAGGGTATGCCGTGCGCGGCCATGATCGACATGATGTCTTTCTTGTTCTCTGCCTTGCCGGCAGGTGTCGTCGTGGTGCGCGCGCCGGCCGGTGTCGCTGACGATCGCTGCCCACCCGTATTGCCGTAGATTTCGTTGTCGTAACAAATGTAGATGATGTTCTCGTTGCGCTCCGCTGCAGCCGATACGGTGGCAAAGCCAATGTCATAGGTGCCGCCGTCGCCGGCCCAGCAAATCACCTGTCCGGGCTCGTCGTTCAAATCGCGGATACTCGCGTAGCCCGAAGCGACTGCCGCGGACGAGGCGAACGTCGCCGCTATCGTCGGTACGCCGTAGCTCGTCGTCGGAAACGCGCCGGCCGCAACGATGCCACAGCACGCAGGAATCACCAATGAACAGCTGTCGTCTGCTTCGACCAGGGCCCGGCCCAGCATGGTCAGGCCGACACTCATGCCACAACCGCCGCAATTGGTATTGCCGGCACGGAGCAGGCAGGCGTCAGGTTTCTGCAGTGCTGCGGTTGCGTTCATTGCAGGGCCCTCCCGGACGTATCGATGCCTACCCAGACGGGATCGCCGGCACTATCCCGCGAGGCCAGGTCCGCCAGGATCTGGTCGATGACGGCGGGCGTAACGTCTTCGCCACACAGGCCCGTAAGGTAGTTCTGGATCAGCACCTCGTCCGAGTGTCCCTGGAATGCGGCGCGTGTGTCCTGCCAGAATACGCCGCCAGAGCCAGCCGCGTAGTTACGGTCGAGTACGGCGACGCGTTTTGCCGATCCGCAGGCCGCGCGCAGCGCTTTGTCCGGGAATGGCCGGAACATCTTCAGCTTGATCAGCCCGATCTTCTCGCCGGCTTCCCGGCGTTTGCGCACGACCTCGCGCGCGGTTGTCGCCATTGTTCCGGTCACAATCAGGACAGACTCGGCGTCTTCGACACCGACTGTCTGGATGACATCTCCCGGGTCGCGGCCAAAGACGTCCATGAAGCTCTGCCGACACTCCTGGTATACGTCGGGCACGCGCTTCATTGCTTCGTGTATCTCGAGTCGTTGCGACAAGCCCTCGTGTGGCCAGGACATGCCACCGATGGTGCGCGCCTCGTCATAGCGCAGGCGATGCGGCAGATCGAGGTCCGGCAGGTAGGCGTCAACCTGTTCCTGTTCCGGCAGCGTCGTTTCGGTCTGCGTGTGCGACACGATGAATGCGTCCATGCAGGTCAGGACCGGCAACAGGATACGACGGTCTTCGGCGAGACGAAATGCCAGCAGGGTTGTGTCCAGTATTTCCTGGTTGGTCTCGCAGTAGAACTGCAGCCAGGCGAAATCCCGCAACATCAGTGTGTCGCCCTGGTCAGCCCAGATATTCCATGGAGGTCCCAGTGTCCGGTTGACCGCGACCATGACGATGGGCAGGCGATAGTAGCCGGCCACCATGATGTTCTCGGTCATGTAGGCAAGGCCATTGGAGGAACTCGCGGTGAATGCGCGCGCGCCGGCGAGTGACGCACCGATGGAGACGGCCATGGCGCTGTGCTCGCTCTCGACGGGTACCACGCGACCTTTGCTGAACGGGAATTTGGCGACGAACTCGACGATTTCCGTCTGCGGCGTAATCGGGTAGATACCGCAAGCGGCACCGCGAGCCGTGCGGTTTGCCTCGCCGGCGGTACTTAGTGCGTATCCGGCGGCATGGTTACCCGTGATGACCTGTACAGTCATTGTCGTTCTCCATTCCCGCTACAGATGACTCATGACGATGACATTGCGTGGGCATTCGGCGGAACAGACGCCACAGCCCTTACAGTACGCATAGTCGAATTCAAGGCGATGGCCCACGCGCTTCAACATGCCCTCCGGGCAGTAGGTGACGCAGAGGTCACACTCGTTACAGACGCCGCAGGACAGGCAGCGCGCAGCTTCTGCTGCGCTTTCGAGACCCATGTGAATCTCATCGAAACTAGAGCGTCGCTCCTCGGGCGGTATGGCGTCACCCTCGGCAACCGCCTGTCTCTCGAACAGGTGCAGTTTCATTGCATCGGCACGAATAACCTCGTCGCGCCAGATGTCAACATCTCTGGGTGCGTCGGCATGCGTCGTGATCTCGATGTGCGAGCCGCTCAGGACATTGTGTATTTGCACGGCCGAGCGCCGCCCGCTGCCGATTGCGGCAGCCACGGTGCCTTCCCGAGTCGCCAGATCGCCGACTGCGAAAACCGGGGTCTCAAGCAGTCCCAGCAGCTGCATGCCCTCGCGGACCTCGGTTCCTTCCGGGAAAACGGACAGGTCGGGCGACTGGCCGAGCGCCAGGATTACGCGATGGCAGTCCAGGTCGAAATCCGAACCCGCGACTTCCCGCGGGGAACGACGACCGGACTCGTCCGCCTCGCCAAGTTCCATGCGGCGGCAAGTCAGGCGATAGTGGCGGCGTGCACCGTCGGTCCGGACTTCGTGCAGGGCGACAGGCTGGGTCAGGTAGTCGATCGCGATGCCTTCTTCCAGCGTCTCGTCGATTTCCTCGGCAATGGCCGGCATTTCCCTGCGGGTACGGCGGTAGACCACCCGCACGCTGGCCGCGCCAAGCCGCAGCGCCGAGCGCGCGGCATCCATCGCGGTATTGCCGCCGCCGATAACGACGATGTCTTCGCCGTCGACGCGGACCTCGTTACGATGCACGCGGTCGAGGAAGTCGATGCCCTGTGTGACGGCCGTGGCACTGTCCATGCCGAGCTGCAGATCGCGCTGTTCCTGCTGGCCCGTCGCGACCAGCACGGCATCGTGGCTGCGAGCGAGGTCGAGCACGGCCTGCCGGTCGATCCTGTGACCGGTTTCCACCGCCACACCGAGATCCAGGATGCGGTCGATTTCCTTGGAAACGACATCGTCGGGCAGGCGGAATTCGGGGATGCCGGTGCGCAACAGCCCGCCGATTTCCGGGCCGGACTCATAGATCTTCACGCGGTAGCCGTAGCGTGCGAGGTGCCAGGCCGCCGTGAGTCCGGCAGGCCCGGAACCGACTAATCGCAACCTTTTCGTCTCGCGTGGTCTCGGGTTCGATGCTAACGGTGCCCTTGTCGCCGGCGTAGCGTTCCAGCTGCCGGACATTGACCGCGCCGTCGAGTTCGATGCGATTGCAGTTCTGCATGCAGGGGGCAGGGCAGGCCCTGCCACAGACGGAAGGAAACGGCGACGTGCGCAGAATGATCTCCAGCGCCGCGTCGACCTCGTCGTGCGCCAGGGCATTGAGGAAGCCCTGTACGTTGTTGCCGGCCGGGCAGATGTGGTTGCAGGGCGGAATCATTTGCTGCCGGTGTGGTTGTTCGGTCGCCCATTGCCCTGTCTTGATCGCCGGCGGCGGCATTGCTGCACCGCTGAGAATACTGTGGCCGCGAGCCGTGTTTGGCGGCGCGAGACTGTCGGTAAGCGGAGTCGTGTCGGCGGGTGTCGCAACCAGGCGCACTGCTTCGAACGCGCGATTCGCGGCAGTGATGTTCGCCCCGGTAAAACCAAGGTGCTCGAGCGCGGCAATGATCTCTTCGAGCGGGAATGCCGAGCATCCTGCCGACGGCGCCCGCGAGTGCCGTGTTGACGATGGGCACGCTGCGGGTTCCGAGATCGTTGTCACGCGCGATGGATGTCGCGTCGACGGTGGCTATGCGGTTGCGCGGGAAGTGGTTCGTGAATTCCTCGGGTGGCTGCGGCGCGTTCAGCAGGATCCAGCCGCCGGCCTTGAGACCCGCAGAGATCTCGGTCCCGATCAGGGTCGGGTCGAGCACGACGATGTGATCGGGCTCGTAGATCAGGTTGCGATTGGTGATGGGATCGTCTGCAAAGCGGCAGAACGCCTGGACCGGGGCCCCGGATCGTTCTGCGGCATAGAGACCGAAAGCCTGTACCGACTGTCCCTGTAAGAAGCGCGACGTTGCAATGAGTTTCGCGAGAGTGACGCCGCCCTGGCCGCCTCGGCCATGAATGCGAATTTCAATCATTTTGGCACCGTGGGGAATATAAACCCTCCGGGCGCCTGGCCAAATAAGTACATGCCGCCAAAAAGCGCGGCTTGCCGAGGTATTTAACTAATTGATATTAAAAAGAATTATGGTGATTCCGGCGGTGTGCGCGGCAGGTAGCGGACGAGCATGCAGAACTCGTTCACGACGCCCGGATCGATGTTTTCCGGGAGAGGGATTTTCACGACGTGCCCCGAGCCGGGCGCGACCTCGACCGGCTGGTCATCCCGGTTTCTGATCTCCGGCAGGTCGAACGTGATATTGCCCGACGGCGTGACGAGCTCCATCAGGTCGCCGGGAAAAAAGCGATTCTTGACGTCAACGGTCAACCAGCGATCGTTGATGTCCAGCATCTCCCCGACGAGTTGCTGCAGGTCGGACTTGGATGCACCCTGTTCGTAGTTCTGGTATTCCTTCGGCGGATGGCGCCGATAGAAGCCCTCCGTATAGCCGCGGTTGGACAGGCCCTCGAGCTCGTCCATCATGCTCATGTCGAACTCCCGACCTGCCGCCGCATCCTCAATGGCGCGGTGATAAACCTGGGTCGTGCGCGCCGTGTAGTAAGCCGACTTGGTGCGGCCCTCGATTTTCAGGGAGTCGATACCCATCTTCGCGAGTTCGTGCACGTGCTGCACGGCACGCAGGTCGCGCGAGTTCATGATGTAGGTGCCGTGCTCGTCCTCGTAGGCCGGCATGAGTTCGCCAGGTCGTGTCTCTTCCTCCAGCAGCGCCGCCTTCATCTCGACGGGCCCGGCACCGGCAGGTTCGTACTCGACCGGAACCACATCGCCCGTGCTGGTTTCGCGGCCCTCGTAGGCGTTGTACTTCCACCGGCAGGTGTTGGTACAGGCACCCTGGTTCGAATCGCGATGCGACAGGTACCCGGACAGGAGGCAGCGTCCGGAGTACGCGATGCACAGGGCGCCGTGAACAAAAACCTCCAGTTCCATGTCCGGGCATTCTTCGCGGATCTCCGCGACTTCCCTGAGCGACAGTTCGCGCGACAGGATGATGCGCGTCAGCCCCATCTGCTGCCAGAACCGGACCGACGCGTAGTTGACGACGTTTGACTGCACTGACAGGTGAACCGGTACATGGGGGAACGCCTCCCGCACCATCATGATCAGGCCGGGGTCCGACATGATCAGGGCGTCCGGGCCCATGCCGATGATGGGTTCCAGGTCGCGGAGGTAGCTCTTGAGCTTGTTGTTGTGCGGGGCAATGTTGCTGGCCAGGAAGAACAACTTGCCCGCAGCATGTGCCTCCTCGATACCCTGGGCGAGGATCTCTTCCTTGCTGAATTCATTGTTACGCACGCGCAGGCTGTAGCGCGGCTGGCCCGCGTACACCGCATCAGCACCGTACGCGAAGGCAAAGCGCATGTTCTTGAGCGTGCCCGCGGGCGAGAGGAGTTCGGGTTTTTTCATGGGATCGGCCCGGCCAAAAAGTCGCGCAATTATACAGGGCGGGCACGGTATTTCCCGGTTACGGCGAAATTCGACTGCTACTTTCCACGATAGTACTAGCGATCCGCGAAGCATCTAATGGCGGGGTCTAATCAGGCACCTGTCATCCCCCTGTGCTTTGGAGGCAAGAAAATGCTGGATAAACGAACTGACCTGGCCGGCCCGGGAATCAGTACCTACGAGGCCGTCGAAAAAATCCTGCCCAGGGACTACGCATCCCTGCTCGATGTGAAACGCACGCAGCAGGCCATCTATGACGTCAAGGAGTACATCGAGAAAGGACTCGCCCGGGAGCTGAACCTGATGATGGTCCAGGTACCGCTGATCGTCGAGGCCTCATCGGGCATGAACGACATGCTGGACCGCGATGGTTCGCGGACCCCGGTCGAATTTCCGTGCGGTCTCGGGCTGGACGTACCGATTCGCGCGTCGATCGTGCAGGCCGCGACCAAATGGAAACGCTGGGCGTTGCAGCAATTCGAATGTAACGTGCACGAAGGTATCAACACGGACATGCGGGCCGTCCGCAAGGATTACTTCCTCGACCACGACCACAGCGCCTACGTGGACCAGTGGGACTGGGAGCAGGTCATTACCGAAGAGGACCGCACGCTCGAGTACCTGACGACGGTTGTGAAAAAGATCTGGAAGGTCTTCGTCGGTGCCGAAAAGATGGTGATGGACAAGTATCCTGAGCTGCAGGATCCTCGTTTCCCGCCGTTGCCGGAAGAGCTGCATTTTATCCATGCCGAGGAAATCCTGGCCCGATATCCCGATCTGCCGCGCAAGGAGCGTGAGACCAGGATCATCGAGGAGTTCGGCGCCGTCTTTATCTACGGCATTGGCTGGGTCCTGGACGATGGCTACCCGCATGAAATGCGTGCTGCCGACTACGACGACTGGGTAACGCCCACGATCGAGAAAGACGGCAAACTCATGCATGGTCTGAACGGCGATATTCTCGTTTACAACCATGTAACGAAACGTCGCCACGAGCTCTCCTCGATGGGCATTCGCGTCACCAAGGACACGCTGCGCGAACAGATGAAGATTGCCGAGCGCGAAGACGAGCTGTCGCAGCCCTATCACCAGATGATCCTGAACGATGAGATTCCCTTGTCGATCGGTGGTGGCATTGGCCAGTCGCGCGTGCAGATGCTGTTGCTACGCAAGGCTCATCTCGGCGAGGTCAGCACGACGGTGTGGCCGAGAGCGCTGCACGAGGTCTGTGAGAAGCACAATATTCACGTGCTCAGGTAACGGACAACAGGGTCGGAAGGTGTGCGAGGTAGGTACATCTTCTGACTTCTGAATGCCGCCATGGCCCGTATATTGCTGTATTAGAGACCTCTAATGGAGTGAGCCCATGTTTTTTCATCGTCGTGCCCTGATCGCGCTGCTGTCGATTACGGGAATGGTGGTCCTGCCCGCGGCCGCAAATGCGACCGACCTCGCGGCCGGCAAGTCCATATTCGAATCGACCTGCGCGGTGTGTCACGGCGTGAACGGTCGGCCCGATCCCGACAGCCCCGTCGTGAAAGGGCTCGGTACGCAACCCGCGGACCTCTCGGATCCGTTATTCAACAGCCGCGAACCGGCCGGCGACTGGGAGATGGTCATCAAGTATGGCGGCCATGCCATGGGTATCGGCGAGAAGATGCCGGCCCACAAGGACGCGCTGACGGATGAGCAAATCGCCAATGTGACCGCCTATGGCAAGTCGCTGGTCGACACGAGCGCTTACCCGCCGGGTGAGATGAACCTGTTCCTGCCGACGCGCACCAAGAAGGCATTTCCCGAAGACGAGGTCGTGTACAAGGGTCGCTACACAGACCAGGCCGGCGAAAACCCGCTGAAAAGCGTGCTCGAGATAGAGAAGCGTATCGGCAAGCGGGGGCAGGGCATCCTGGAGCTCGTACACGTCAACGATGCGGCCAGGAGCGAATTGACCGACATCGAGCTTGGCTACAAGCACGCCTTGTCATGGAGTGAGTCGCACATCCTGTCGGGCGCAGTTATCTTCGCGGCGCCGGTGGATTCCGGCGACCGCGATGGCGAGCTGCAGACCTATCTCGCTTATGGCAGGGCGTTGTCGCCGTCATGGATATTGCAAAGCAGTTTGCGATTGAAGTTCCCGCTGGACAAAGCCAGCGATGGCGCGGTCGAACTCGCCGGCGCCGTCCATTATGTCCACACCCCCTGGCCAAGGCGTGTGTTCCCGGGTCTGGAAATTATCGCGGAGAGCCCTTTCCGTTCGCGGAACGGGGACGTGGAATGGACCGCTCTGCCCCAGGTTCGCGTCGGGCTG
Organism: uncultured Gammaproteobacteria bacterium; assembly: GCA_963698895.1. GTDB lineage: Bacteria > Pseudomonadota > Gammaproteobacteria > Steroidobacterales > Woeseiaceae > UBA1847. The sequence continues at coordinate 624,761 of CAVOSO010000010.1, forward strand.
ACGCGCGGTGGGCACGTGGCGTTGAACCTCGCGGTGGAGTTACCGCTCTCCGGGCAGTCCTGGGACAACCGGGCCTATCTCACGCTCCTCTGGGACTTCGCCGATGGGGGCTTCTTCAAGGGCTGGTAAAGCGTAATTGTGTGAAATTAACAGTGTGAAATTCTTTTTGTAAAATTTAAGGCAGTTCTTTCGTAGTATCAGCTCAAGGCCTCTATACGTAGAAGCCGCAATACTGAACCTACGGGGGAATTGCGATGCAACACACGACGCTGGAAACGAAGGACGCCCAACAGGGTATTTTAGCCAACGAGCTGTGCCGCGTGCCGCACGGCGATACCGGCCTGCTCGAAAACACCGCAAGAATTCTCGACAACCTGGTGCCGCTGCGAGGCGCAAGCCACGCCGACGTTGTCGAGTACCGTGTCGAAATCCCGATGCGTTACGCCGAGTGCGTCGCGGTCCTTGCAGACGGCAGTAAGGCGCGCTTCGTCAACCCGCGCAAATTTCTCGGCTGGTCGAGCCACGACGCACGCCGCTCGCTGCTGTTTCGCAACAACGACATGACGCTCGAGGTGGAAGTCGACAACCGCGCGGCAGAGCGGGAGCGCAGCACGGTGCGCAGCATCAATCTCCAGGCGGCGATGCGCGAAGGCGCGAACCGCATCAAGAAGTTCATCGGTATCAACGGCGACCTGCTTACTCTGCCCGCGATGTAAGGCGGTAGATCTCCTCGAAATCGGCCGCGACGAGATCGTCGATGACGAGAGCTGCCTCGTCAAAGCGCTGCCCTGACGTATAGAGTCCGGGCGTAACCACCGTAGCAATGCCTGCCGCAACTGACGACAACAGGCCGTTTCTCGAGTCTTCGATTGCCACACAGGCCCGGGCAGGCAGCCCGAGCGTCGCGAGGGCCAACTCGTAGACATCCGGTGCGGGCTTCTTGTTCGCCACACTGTCGCCCGCGCATATCGCCTCGAAGTGGTGGTCGTTGCCCAGCGTGGCCGAGAGCAGGGCATCGACATTGGCGGGCGTCGTGGTCGTCGCGATGGCGAGGCGAAACCCGCTGGACCGCGCATCCTCGAGCAATTCACGAATCCCGGGCCGCAGCGAGACTTCGCCGCCCGACACGATCGCCGTATAGTGCCTGGTCTTTGCGGCATGCAGTGCGGGAATCACCGCATCGAGTGCGTCCGGCCCAATACCCGTGCCGCCAAACGCTTCGACGTAGTAGCGAATGCGTTCCTTGCCGCCGGTTACCTCGAGTAATTGCCGGTACAGGGCCGGGTCCCAGTGCCAGTCCAGGCCGGCGCCCGTAAACGCCCGGTTGAAGGCACGCCGGTGAGTTTCCTCCGTCTCGGACAGCGTACCGTCGACGTCGAAGATGATGGCCCTGTCCATGCCTCTAGCGTACCGGTGGCGTTTCCCATCCAGCCGGCATCGGGCCGTTGTCCGCGATGATCTCCCGATGCGCGCTCCAGGTGAGCTGGATTGCCTCGGGCGTGCCGATACCGGCGCCGCGCGGGTCTCCGCTCGGGCCGAACCAGTGGTTCTGTGGCGCGCCGGTCGTGCGTGCGCGCATGCCACAGTAGGTCGTGCCGTTCACGGTGGCACCAAGGACTTTTTGCTGGAACAGGATATCCGCACTGACGACAGCCGCCGTCAGGTGGTTCTCCATTCGTTCACACATGTCGAGCACGGTATCAATGTCGTTGTCGCCATACGTGACAACGATCTGGAACGGGCCGAACAGTTCCCGGGCAACCACGTCGAAGGCGCTGCCCTGCATGGCTTGCAGCGGCACCCGGATCGCCGTTGGCTCATAGGCCCCAAAGCAGTCCGGAATACGGTGTCCAGTCAGGGGCCTACCGCCAAACAACAGTTCCGTGCCCGTGACGGCCAGGACGGCATCGATGTGCCCCTTGATCTGCTCGTTGGTCCACGACAGCACGGGACCGACCGTCAGGTCATCGAGGCTGCGTCGGGCCGCAAGCGCTCCGAGCTTTGGCAGCAGGGTGTCCGCCCAGTTCTCGTGCACGAACAAGGCGCTTTGCGCGGAGCACTTCTGGCCGGCCGCATTGTAGGCGTCTTCGTCGCACTGCCACGCAACGTAGTCGAGCCACTGTTCGTCATAGTCAGGTCCGATGATCTTCCAGTCGAACCCGGCATCCTCGAGCCGCACGCGGCCGTTCAGCGTATCGGCGACGCGTTCGGCAACCGTGCTCGACCCTGTGAACTGCGCGAGCCGAATGGTGCTGGCGGCCTCGGCAATCAGTTCTCCCATCTTTTCGCCCCGACAATGCACATAGTCGAGATCGGCAGGTTCGAGGCCACAGTGAATGAGGAGGCGAATGAACTGGTCAAAGACGACGCTGACCTTGGAGTCGACCTTGATTAGCGGCCGATTGCCCATGAACAGCGCACCCATGGTTTGCAGCGCTGGTATCTCGAGAGGAAAGTTGAACGGTGCGACGACGACGACCGGGCCGAACGGCCAGCGGTAGCCGCGCGATTCCTGTCCCTGGTGATCGCCCGGATTGGAAAAGCCGCGCGCCAGGAAACGTACGCCGTCGCCTGAGAAATTCTCCAGGAAGACCCGTGTGACCCGGACTTCGGCGAGACACTGCTGCCAGCTCTTCGGCATGACGCGCTGGGTCAGCTTGGTGAAGAACTCCTCGACCGCCGGTGTGGCGAGCAGTGCCGCCGCGCGGGCGCAGACGCTGCCGAGATGCACGTAGCGGTCGTTGTTGCGCAGCGGGTTGTGGAGTCCGGACTTCGGACAGCGCTCGAGCCCTGCGATGAACGGCGCCATGTCCGTCGTGTCCGGTACCTGGAGAAAGGACTCCCCGTTCATCGGATCCACGATATCGTCACGATAGGTGTCGACATCATGCCATTGGCCGCCGGCCAGGTTTTGCAGCCGGCCGGGGTTACTGCCTGTCATGCCCGCGAACGGGTCAACCGTCGCGAACGCTTTCCACGATGCTGTCATGCGGGTGTCCTGGGTGGTCGTTTTGGCGCATTGTACTCGACCTGTCCGTTCGTTACTTCCTGACCTGCAGCATGAATTCGGCCGCCGCCATACGCACGTCCTCGGACAGGTAATTCTGCGGCGGCATTTCCGGGTAGTCGTCGCGCTTCTTTGTGGGATTCGTAATGTAGTCGACGATGCCCTGGGGATTGTCCATGTACAGCGCCTGGATGGTCTGGGTCGGCGGCCCGATCATCTTGATGTTGTAGGCGTGGCAGCCGGCACAGATGCCGTAGTAGGCGCGCTTGCCCATATCTTCGGCGGCGATCTCGCGCCGCTCCGCAGGTTCGTCCAGCAGGTAGCTCTTGACGTCAGCCGTCGTCGTAAAGCCGCATGTGCCGAAATCCCTGAGTCCCACGGTGACGTACCTGTCGTGGTCCAGTATGCAGCTACCGGTGCTGCTGCCGATGTTCAGGATCTGGACATCACCGTCGACGAGCTCCAGGGTCTTGAGCGCCGTGATTTCCGGAATCGTGTTGAAGCCGTTGTTCCACATCATGTTGTCGAGAATGGCGATCTCGTCGGAGTGCGGGTCCGCGTCGGGGTCCAGCGTGACATTCGGGGCATTCATGTGGTCCGTGACCAGGATGCCGATCACCTGGTTGCCGGTAATGATATTGCCTTCGATCGTGGTCTGGTCACCGGCCATGTTCAGGATGCCGGTACCGGCTGGAATGCCGGCTACCGTGGAGCCCGGGATGCCGAAATTCGGAGTGTTGTTATTGACGATGAAGTTATTGCGAACAATCGTGTCGTAGGTTGTCTTGATGGGCAGGCCCGGGGTGATGAACACGAGGATGCCGCCGGTGTTGTCATGGGCGTAGTTGTTTTCGACGATGGAATGACGCGAGTTCTCGATTTCGATGCCAGCGACATTGTTGAACACCTCGTTGTGCGCCACATGGATGTGGTCGCACATGCCGATGTAGATCGCAGCATCCTCGATACCGCTCAGAACGTTGTGCGTGATGAGTCCGTTGGTGCCGAACTCGGGGAAGATGCCGTAGACCCCGGTATCGACAATGTTGTTGTTGCGGATCAGGAAGTTGTTGCCTGCCTGGCCCATGATCGCGTTGCCCTTGTAGTGCTGGATCTGGAGGTTCTCGACGGTAATGCTGTTACCGGAGTAGAGGACGGCGTCATTGAGCTTCTTCTCGCCTTCCATGACGGGCCAGGCGCCATCGACGATCACGCCGCTCAGTACGATGTCATCCTTGTCGATATAGACCGTCTCGTGGTACGTGCCCGGGAAGACCTTGATCACGTCGCCGGAATCGGCCTTCGCCACGGCTGCCTGGATCGAATCGCCGTCCCGAACCTCGTGCACGGTGCCGCTCCCGGAGCCACCCACCGAGCCGGTCAGCGCGCCGCTGCTGCCCGCGCCGGCACTGTACCGCGACGTATCGCCCACGACGGTTGCGCGATTGTCGCCGGCGTACTTCATGCCGCCGATGGCGCCGATAACGAGCAGCGCGATGGCGGCGATGATCAAACCGAGTTTCTTGCCCATGCTGGTTCCTTCCCGTTTTCTTTTTCTAGTTCGTTTGGCCCAGGGGAGGCGCAAGCGCCTCAGGCAGCTTGCCGATCGGCAGCAGCCCCGACGGCACCTGCGACGGTACCTGCGGCTTGAAACTCTCGTCGGTCAGCGCGCCGAGAAAGGCGACCAGGCGATCGAGCTCCTCCGCGGCCAGGTTTGGCTCCCAGATGTGCCAGTGTACGGTAACGCGATCCCGTTCCGCAGCGGGCAGCGCATGGCCGCGACCGAGCGTGTAAAACTCGGCCGCCTCGCGCAGCGTGGCGAAGGTGCCGGAGTGCATGTAGGGCGCAGTCCGGGCGATATTGCGCAGGCCCGGCACCTTGAAGGCGCCGCGCAGACCGGGATTGTCCGTTGTGGCCCCGGCGCCCGGATCGAACACCCGTCCATCGGGTTCCCTGGCGCCAATGACGGCCAGTTGCTGGTTGGTGAACAGCGGCGGTGTGTGGCACTCGGCGCAGCGCGCGACGAACGAACGGAACACGTTCATGCCGGCCTTTTCCCGGTCCGTCAGTGCGTCATGATAGCCGTGTGCATACTGGTCATAGCGGCTGTTCAGCGAGACGAGGGAAGCCTCGAACGCCGCTATCGCCGTGTAGATCTGGTCAAGCGTCGGTGGCCCCTCGCTGCCCGGATACGCATCGCGAAACAGCCGGCGGTAATGCTCGTTGTCGCCGATGTCGGCGAGCAATTGTGCCGGCGTGCTCCCCATTTCATCGTCTGCGTACAGCGGTCCCTGCATTTGTTCCTCGAGCGAACCGGCGCGGGCATCCCAGAAGAACGTTCGCAGGAACGCGACGTTCCAGAGGCTGGGGGCGGCTCGCGCGACTTCGGCCCCGCCGATGCCGATACTGCGCGGGCGGCCGTCGGCAAAGCCGAGGTCGGGATGGTGACAGCTCGCGCAGGACAGGCTGTCATCGCCTGACAACAAGGGATCGAAAAAGAGGTAGCGCCCGAGATCGATCTGCTGCGGCGAGAAACCATCGCGGGCTTTTGGCAGCCCTGTCCGGGGGCCGCCGACGCCAGCCTGGTGCAGCGAATCGTAGTTCTGGTAGAGCGTGCGTAACTCGCACGCATTGTCGGCGGTCAGCTCGAAGCCGGGCGGGCAGTCGCTCTGCAGCTCGACCTGTGGTTCGGCAGGTACGGTCCCGCAGAGCGCCAGGATAACGATACCTGCCTGGGGCGCCTTACTGCTGAGCGCCCTGCGCATTCAGGAAGGCGGCGATGTCTTTGAGCTCATTCTCGGTAACGGTCTTTGCCATCATGGCCATCTGCTGGCCGTACTTGGAGTCCTCGTGAGCGCCGCGCAGGCTTTCCTGGAACTTCGCCACCTGGCGCAGGAGGTACCAGTCGCCAATGACCGTCAGGCGCGGCGTGAACAGGGCCTCGTTGCCCCAGCCCTGGCCACCATGGCAGGCGCCGCACTTGCTCGTGTAGAGCTTCTGGCCATTCGCCGCATCGCCGGTAACGGTTGCAGCCGGCTGTACCGCAGGCATTGCAGCGATATAGGCTGCAACGGTCGTAATCGCGTCACCGTCCTGGAGCGTTGCCGCCATCGGCAGCATCTGGGCACCCGTTGTATCCCCGGGTTCCTTACCGCGGCGGCCATCCTTGAAATCCCAGAGCTGGCGAGCGAGGTAGGACTCGGACTGGCCGGCAATACCCGGGGCATTGAGTGCCTCGTTGCCTTCGCCGCTGGCGCCATGACAGGCGGCGCAGGTGGCGTAGAGTGCTTTGCCGGAGGCGCCGTCACCAGCGGCGGCGAGGCCTGGAAGAACGAGCGCCGTGAGCAGGAAGATCGCTGTTCGAAGGTTCATTGTCTGTGCGTTCCGGAAGTGCCAATATCAGGGGAGACATTAGTCTGGACAACCGTGCAACTAAAAACAAGTACGGGAAAAACACATGCCGGGGCAGAAAAGCGACATCGTAATTATCGGGGCGGGCATCGCCGGGCTGGTCGCCGCCCACGAATGCCTGGAGCGGGGCAAATCGGTGACGCTCATCGATCGCCATGCCGCGGCAAACGTCGGCGGGCTGGCTCGCACGGCCTTCGGTGGCATGGCGCTGGTCGGTACGCCGCTGCAACGCAGGATGGGCATCAAGGATTCACCGGATCTTGCCCTCTCGGACTGGCATTCCTTCGCGGAGTTCGGCGAACTCGATGTCTGGCCAAAGCGCTGGGCCGAGGCCTATGTGGAGCAGTGTGCCGACCGGGTCTTTCACTGGCTTCGTCAAAAGGGCATGCGCTTCCTGCCGGCCGTCAACTGGGTTGAGCGTGGCAATTTCCTGCCGGGTAACAGTGTGCCTCGCTATCACATCCTCTGGGGTACCGGGCTCGGTCTTGTCGAACGGTTTGCCGCTTTGCTCGCGGCGCATCGCAATGCCGGCAAGCTGCAGTCCGTGTTCGGTTGCCGGGTGGATGAACTGCTCGTTGACGATGGCCGCATCAGCGGATGCCGGGGCGTCATGGAGGCAAGCGGTGAAGAGCGTGAGTTCCTCGGCGGACAGACGATGGTTGCGACCGGCGGTATCAACGGCAATCTGCAAAAGGTACGCGATCACTGGTACTGGGGGGAGGCTCCCGAAGAACTGCTGAATGGATCGCACCCGTATTGTGACGGCGCGATGCACGAAGTCGTTGAGCAACATGGCGGCGTCGTCACGCATCTCGAGAACATGTGGAACTACGCGGCCGGTATCCCGCACCCGTTGCCGCAGTTCGCTGGCCACGGTCTCAGCCTTATACCGTGCAAGTCAGCGTTATGGCTGGATCACTCGGGCAATCGCATCGGGCCCGAACCGCTCATAACCGGCTTCGACACCCATGACATGTGCGGCCGCCTGTCCGCGATGGAGAAGCCCTGGAGCTGGCAGTTGCTCAACTGGCGCATTGCAGCCAGGGAGTTCGCGATCTCCGGGGCCGAACACAACCCGCATATTCGTGACAGCCGGGTGCTGCCGTTCCTCAAGGAAACACTGCTCGGCAACCATCGGCTTGTGCGGCAAATGCAGGAGGAGAGCGACCACTTCATCGTCGCCGATACGCTTCCGGAGCTCGTGGCGGGAATGAATGCGCTTGACGGCGGCGACTTCGTGAAACTCGACAACGTCGCCCGGGCTATCGGGTCGTTTGATGACAACGTTCGCCGCGGCCCCGCGCTGTGGAACGACGACCAGGTTCGCAGGATCGTACATGCGCGTGCCTGGCGCTCGGACCGCATTCGCACGTGCAAGCCGAGACCGCTGCTGCAGCATGGCCCATTGATCGCCATCAAGCTGCGCCTGATCACGCGTAAAAGCCTGGGCGGTATTCAGACGGACCTCGAGAGTCGTGCGCTCGATCGCATCGGCAAGCCGATCGCCGGTCTGTTCGCAATTGGTGAGGCCGCCGGCTTCGGCGGTGGCGGCGCCAGCGGCAGACGCTCGCTGGAAGGCACATTCCTGTCCGGGTGTATCCTGACGGCGCGGGCGGCAGCCGACGCGCTTGGCTGATCAGACGCGTATCTGCTCGTTGACGGCGCGCTCGGCGGCATCGATAGCCCCGTCGACGTAGGCATAGGCCGCCGCGTCCGAATTGGCAATCGATATACGCCCGATGCGGGCAGCGCCCCGCAAGTGAGGGCCCTCCCGCCGGTTCCAGGTTGGCGGATCGAACAGCTCGTTGTACTCGTAGGCATAGCCATGCGGCCAGCGGTTGATGGTAATGCCCGCAATGTCCCGAGCCGCATCGAAGCCGCCACCGCCCAGTGCGCCCTGCATCGTATTCACTATCGACGACTCGAGTTCGTCGTAGCTCTTCTCATAGAGCATGGCCCGGCCGGCGACCATTTGTTCGCGGTGCGTCAGGCCCTTGCCGGGCAAGGTGGGGCAATAGGTGCCGTGCACAATGATCGGGTCGCCGGGTGACCGGGCGAAGTCGTAGCCACCCATGGAGACGGGAAAGTCCAGCGTGAACGTGTGCATGATCTCGTTGCCCGGAACGTAAAAATAGCTGTAACCGAGATTCGCGAATGCCGTCCAGTTGCGCAGGGCAACATTGATATAGACGAGTGGCGTTTTCGTTGCGAGGTTGATCGCCTGTTTCTGTTCCGCCGGCAGCTCCGGGCAGATGTGCGGGATGAGGCGGTTGTAGCAGGCCATGATGGCATGCCGGCCGCGCACGCGGAACGCCTCGCCGCTCTTAACGTAGGTCACATCCACCGCCTCGCCGTCCCTGCTGTGGCGCACGTCGACGGCCGTACTGTTCAAGCGGATTCTCGAGGGGTTTGCAGCCAGGTCGAGCACACCGTAGTCGGCCCTCGTGGTCACGAGATCGCCCATCGTGTCACCCGGAATCGCCGCAGGCACGAGCTGCCGGACCAGGGCCCTCGCAACGCCCGCATTGCCGTCCGGGAAATGGAAGATGTACGGCTCGTCGTCCTCCGCGAAGCTCGGATCGATACGCGGATCCACGTCCCAGACACCGGGTAATCCCATGCGTGCGCCTTCCAGCGCCGACAGCACGTCATGGCCGACACCCCAGTACGACTTCCAGTAGTCACGCAGGAACGTCACGACGTCTTCGTGTACCTGCCCGTATTTTCGCAGGAAGTCGCAATAGCTGATGCTTGCCATGAGCTTCGCTTTCGGGACCAGTGGCATGTCCGGCAAAAGGTCCTGCGGTCCCGTCAGCAGCCTGAGGAAACTGTCCCTGGCCTCGTCCGGCATCGGGTAGCCCGCCAGGATCGACTCCGTGGCCTCGCCGTGTCCGTGTCCCCACATCACCACGGCGTCGCGGTGCACGCTGTCCCTGCCGAAGCGTTCAGCCGCAAAGTGGACGCCGCGCCCGAGCCCGCGCTTCGAGTAGAAGTCCTGGTCGAAGTAGTCGTAAAAACGGCGCGGTTCGACGCCAACATCCCTGAGCAGCCGCCTGGCCGCCCGCGAGTACTGCCCCGGTGCCTCGAGTGACTGGCTGCCGCCATAGCCAATGAGTGTCCTGCCGTCGACAACGAACTCGTTTCGCTTGGCGTGGCCGCCAAAATCGTCGTGGTTATCGAGCACGAGTATGCGGGCGTCGTTGCCGGCCTCCTGCCGAAACCGGAAAGCGGCCGTGAGGCCGGAAATGCCACCGCCGACAACGACGAGGTCATACACATCGTCGGTTAGCGCAGAGGGAACGGGCCAGCGTTTTCCTTCCCTCGCGACGGCGTGGCCGACCTCGAACGAACCGGCGTGACTGCCGCGCATCCCGGTCAGGGCCGGCGGGTAGGGCGCCCTCACGCCCGCGAGCAACTCCAGCGGCGACAACGTGCTGCCCGCCGCGACGCTCATGGCTACGCCATTGATGAAGTCGCGGCGCGTAATGTTCAGTTTGCGGTTCATCGCAGCGGCTGTATCTTCCAGTAGGTCGCGGAGCGCCACAGCCACTCGACGGGGCCGAAGCGAAAGCGTGCGAGCCACCAGGTGCTGAACCAGAGCTGGAACCCGACAACGCCGGCGACAAAGGCCAGCTGCGCGATTCTCGGGACACTGCCGAACAGGCCAAGCCCGTATCCATAGAAGATGCTGGTGAGCACAAGCGAATGCATCAGGTAGTTGGTCAGTGCCATGCGCCCGACGGCGGCAAAGCGCTCCATGACACGCTGCAGGACGCCGGTCCTGGTAAGTAACATGACGAGCCCGATATGCCCGAAGGCAACGAGCACGCTGCCGATATAGTTGGCGATGCCGCCCACGCGCATCATGTAGATGGGCTCAAAGCCGTGTGCAAACAGGTCCCAGGCACTGAAGGCGGTCAACGGCAGACCGAGAAGGTAGCCGGTAAGCATGAAACGCGTATAGAAGCCGGCCGAACGCTCCGCCGTAAGGATACCCAGCTTCATGAGTGCCATGCCGATGAGCATCAGCGCACCGACACGCCAGATCCCGTAAAAGATCGGTATGAACAGCTGCATCATCGCCACCAGCGGCGCGCGGTAGGCGACGATTTCGGCATAGCTTCCCCGGTAGGCGTCAAGCTCTGCCTGCACATCCTCGTCGGTCGGCATCATGAACGCGCGTTGTCGTTCCCAGCCCTCCAGCAGTTCATTCTGCTCGTCGTCGAGTTCCTCGCCACGCTCCAGCTGCGCCTCGGCCGCCGTGACCTCTGCCATCATCATTTCAACCTGGATGGCGTTGCCCGCATTGAGCAGCAGCGATACCGGCAGCAGCAGGCAAGCGATGATGATCAACGTGCGTGGCCGGCGCTTGCGGAACGGGTAAGCGAGAAGTCCGATGAGTGCATAGACGAACAGTATGTCTCCCGCCCATAGCAGGTAGCCATGCGCCGCGCCGATGACCATCAGCCACAGCTGCCGTCGCAGATAGATGCGGCCAGGTTTGCCGCCCCGCGCCTCGGCTCGGTCGGTCATGAGCACCAGCCCGGCGCCGAACAGCATCGCGAAAATACTGATGAACTTCTGGTCAAAGAGAATGTGCGTGAAAATCCACGTGCCGAGGTTCCAGGCCTCGGTACCTCCCATGCGCAACGGGTTGGTGTAGCCAATGAACGGCATCGCAAACGCGTAGATGTTCATCACGAGGATGCCGAGTATGGCCACGCCCCGCAGACGATCGAGACTGACTATACGCTGACCCGCTTCGACCGGCCCCGCCGCTGCCGGATTCGCAGTTGTCTCCATCAGCCCCCCCTCGAATCAGTCGTCGAGATGGATGTTAACACGCCGGTTCTGGCGACCCTTCTTCTCGACTTTGCCGATGCGCACGGCGCCGACCTCGGACGTTGAACGCAGGTGCGTGCCACCGCAGGGCTGCAAATCGATGCCTTCGATTTCCAGCAGGCGAATCGCCCCTCGGCCACGCGGCGGCTGCACCGACATCGTGCGTACGAGCTCGGGGTTGGCGTCGAGTTCCTCCTCGCTAATCCAGCGACAGCTGATCGCACGATCGGCGGCAACGAGATCGGCCAGCGCGGCGCCAACGGCCTCCTTGTCGACCGGGTCTTCCATGTCGAAATCCAGGCGGCTCTTGTCGGCGCCGATGTTGCCGCCCGTTACCCCGTACTGCAGCACCGAGCCCAGGAGGTGCATGGCCGTATGCATGCGCATGTGCCGGTAACGGCGGTCCCAATCGAGTTCGAGCCTGACCTCGGTGCCGACGGCAGGAGCGCTGGCGCCTTTTTCCAGGAAATGGGCGATGTCGCGATCGACATAACGCGTATCGACAATCCGCGCGTCATTGCCGTCCCAGGATAATGACCCGGTATCGCCGGGCTGACCGCCCCCGAGGGGATAGAAGACCGTCTGGTCGACGCTGATCCACCCGTCGCCGCATTCGGTAACCGTGGCTGTGCAGGATTTCAGGTAGGCATCGTCGCGGAACAGGTCTTTGGTCAAAGGTGAGTCTCCAGCCAGCGGCTCATGTCGGCAAGCACGGCATCTTGCTCGGGCTCGTTGAAAATCTCATGGTACAGGCCCGGATAGGTCTTGAGAGTCTTGTCCGTGGAACCGATGGCCTCGATCAATGCTGCGGATCCGGCCGGCGACGTCAGCCGATCGTCCTCGCCGTGCATCACGATGATCGGCAGGTCGATGTCCCCGGCCCTTGCCAGCGTGTTCTGCATTGCCGCCGACATCTCGGCGAGCAGGCGGGCGGACAACTTGCCGTGATGGACGAGCGGATCGTTCATGTAGTTACTGACGACATCCTTGTCCCTGCTTACGCCGCTCGCGTCGAGCTGGATCAGCGGCAAGGTTGGCAGGAGGGCCGACAGCAAGCGAATGATCGCCATGACGATCGCCGGCGGCGCCTGGTCGGATTCGATGGCCGGGCCCGAGAGCACGGCGGCGCGAAACGCGTGCTGGCGATCGATCAGGAACGCCGCGGCGATCAGGCCACCCATGCTGTGCCCGAGGAGAAATACGGGCAGCTCCGCATGCTCGTCGCGGATCTTCTGCAGCAGGGCGGCGACGCCGTCGAGGTACACACTGAAGCGCTCCACGAAGCCGGCGTGGCCATCGGACTTGCCGTGACCGTAGTGGTCGAGCGCATAGACCGCGAAGCCGCGATCCGTCAGGTGGCGGGCAACGTGGGTGTAGCGGCTGCTGTGCTCGCCGAGGCCGTGGACGAGCAGCACGACGGCGCGCACTTCGGTATCCGGAAGCCAGGTTTGCTGGTAGAGCCGACTGGAGCCGCGCGCCCGGGAATGCCGAACGTCGAGGTATTCGTCAGAGCGCCGCAATCTTTTTCTCACCAAACTGTTGGAGGTGTTCCTCTTCGAAACTTTGGAGGATCGGGTCCAGCGTCCTGCTGATGAGCGTCTGTATACGTATGCGCTCGAGCTGCGGCCAGGTTGCCCGTTCGCCTTCATCCATGAGCCCCACTATCTCCTCGTGCGTACGCCAGGACAAGGCACGGAAGGGGTTGTGGAACTTGGTCAGCGGCAGGATCGTGATGTCGCCGACGTAGCTCTGGTTCATCACCGACAACAGGGAGTTTGTGACGCGCTTGATCTCGGGTACTGCCGACAGCGGTCTGTTGAGCACCGTCGCACCGGCATTGACCCAGGTCTTGGCGCTGCTGAAGGTGGCGTGCTTCAGCGCGGACCAGGTGTCGGGTTTGCGCTCGCGATCGTTGATGAACGGGATCACCAGCGGGTTGGTCTGGCTCACGATGTAGTGGTTTACGCCGTACAGGCGCGACAGTCGCTTGGCCGGCAGGTCCTCACTCAGGGAACCGTCAACCCAGCGTCGTGACCCATGGTATTGCTGCCGCTCCCCGGCATCGTTCTTGGCCATGAGCGTCACCGGCGGGAAGAATCCCGGGAACGCGGTCGATGCGAGCACGGCCTCGCGCATGTAGACGTTGGGCGACGTGTCGGCGTTCAACAGCCGCGAGCGCTGCAGCGTTTCCGCCGGCGCCACCGAGACGTTCATATGTCGGCCGGTGCGTTCCGCGGCTTCCTGAAAGGTGTAATCGGGCAGGAACTTCTCGAGCATGGTCCAGACTTCCCCGGCCGTTACCAGTTCCGGGCTGACGAAGGATGAAATAGCGTCCAGCACGCCCGAGGACAAGCGTCTGCCCGGCATGTTTTCCGGATCGAAGAATTCGCTGAGTTCGTCATCCGTGCTGGCGCAGGCAACCGCGCCGACAAATGCGCCACCGCTCGATCCGGAGATGATGTCCGGCAGCAGGCGTTCTTCCCACAACGCCTTGACCACGCCCAGGTGGAAGAACAGCAGGGTGCCGGAACCGCTCATCATGAATGCCGAGCGGCCGTAGCAATGGCTGGCGCGGCGGAAGAAGTCGAGCTTCTGCTCGAACGCGATGTCGGCGACGGCGGGACTGGCGAGGTGCTCGAGGGACGCGGCGACTTCCTCGACGTACTCGCGAATCAGGTCCTTGGTGCCAAAGCGCGTCTTGCCATAGAGGGCACTGCTACCCATGCCGCCCAGGTTGCCGTGAATGCCCTCGTTAAGCGTGAACAGCAAGGCGCTGTTGTCACCCATCTTTCTAAGCCGGCGCAGGTGATCGAGGCGAGAGCGGATCGATGCGAAGTCGAAATGCTTCGATTGGTCAACGGCTTGCCATTTGTCGGTGCCCGACGCCTTATCGTGCTCCCTGGCAAGCTGTTTCCATTCCTCGTAACTTGCCGCCGCTTGCATCGCGGCGTCCAGTTTCTTGAGGCGAGTTTTAAACACCAACAGGTTTCTCCGTCAGGCAGCTCCCCTGAGAGCTTCTGCCATCATGGCGCGCATCTCAATCTTACGGATCTTGCCCGTGACTGTCATTGGAAACTCGTCGACAAAACGCACATAGCGTGGAATCTTGAAGTGCGAGATCTGGCCCTTGCAGAAGCTCCTGATCTCCTCTTCGGTCGCGGTCTGGCCTTCCTTGAGCTGGATCCAGGCACACACTTCCTCGCCCATCTTGGGATCTTCAACGCCGAACACCTGTACTTCGCTGATCTTCGGGTGCGTATAGAGGAACTCTTCGATCTCGCGCGGGTAGATGTTCTCACCGCCGCGAATGATCATGTCCTTGATACGGCCCGTGATGCGCACATAGCCGTGCTCATTCATCGTGCCGAGATCGCCGGAGTGCAGCCAGCCATCGACGATCGTCTCTGCCGTCTTGTCGTCGTCATTCCAGTAGCCTTTCATGACCGAATAGCCACGCGTGCAGATTTCACCCTGCTCGCCGATCGGCACAACGCGATTCTCGGCGTCGACGATCTTGATCTCGACGTAGGGGATCGGTCGCCCAACAGTCTGTGTCCGGTTTTCCATCGAGTCTTCCGGCAGGGTCATGTGATTGATCGGGCTGACTTCGGTCTGGCCGTATCCAATCAGCACGTTTTCCATGTGCAGGTCGCGGATGATGCGCTTCATGAGCTCTTCGGGGCAGGGTGCTCCCGCGATGATGCCGGTGCGCAGCGTTGCTACGTCGAAGCGGTGGAATTCGGGGTGATCGAGTTCCGTCACGAACATCGTCGGCACGCCGTGCAGGGCCGTGCATTTTTCTGCCTCGACGGCTTCCAGCGTGGAGAGCGGGTCGTACACGGGGCTTGGAAATACCATGGTCGCACCGTGCGACATGGCAGCAAGGACGCCGAGCACCATGCCAAAGCAATGATACAGCGGCACCGGAATGCAGAGTTTGTCCTCGGGCGTCAGCGCCATTCCCTTGCCGGCCTGGTAGCCGTTGTTGAGGATATTTACGTGCGTGAGAGTGGCGCCTTTCGGGTTGCCGGTCGTGCCGCTTGTGAACTGGATGTTAATGGCGTCGTCCGGGCGCAACTGGTCCTCTATTTCGGCCATTCGTTTCCGGGTGTCCTGGTCACCCAGTGTGCACACTTCCTCGAAATTGAACATCCCTGGCGACTGCGTGTCACCCATGCGGATGACGGTCTTCAGGTGCGGGAGTTTTTCCGCTCTCAGGTAACCGGGTTCGCAGCTCGACAGTTCCGGTGCGAGTGTGTTCAACATGTTCAGGTATTCACTGGACTTGAACTTCTCGGCCGCGATGATGGTTTTGCACTCAACCTTGTTCAACACGAACTCGAGTTCAAAGAGCCGGTAGGCCGGATTCACGCAGACCATGATCGCACCGATTTTCGCAGTCGCGAACTGGGTCAGTACCCACTCGTAGCTGTTGGGTCCCCAGATACCGACACGGTCGCCCGGTTCGATGCCGAGTGCGATCAGCCCGGTTGCGAGGCGGTCGACCTGGTCGCTGAATTCGCGGTAAGTCCAGCGGATATCCTGGTGTCGTACAATCAGCGCCAGGGTGTCCGGATTCTGGTTTACGACGCGGTCAAAACAGGCGCCAATGGTCTCGTAGAGAAGTTGGCCCGAGCCTTCGCCGGTCATGTAGCTTTGGGTCAGTTTTTTCATGGCGATATTGTCCACCAAACCCTACAGACCGGTAATGTGGCTAACCCCAATTGACCCCGTATTTTCCGCAGTGGATAGTGGCGCCATGAACGATAAAGCGAACCTTATAGCAAGCTCGTCGCTGGGTGCAGAGCTTTCCGACGTCGACGTCGAGCTCCTGGGCAGCCTTATGGAGGAACGGCTTCTGGCCGACGATGAGTTCCTGTTCGAGGACGGCATGACCGACAACTCCCTGCACGTCATCCTCACAGGCAAGGTCGAAGTCGTAAAGCGCACCGGCGACGACAACTTCGCGAGTCTCGCGGTGTTGCGCGAAGGTGAGCTTGCCGGTGAGTTGAGTTTCATCGACGGTACGCCGCACACGGTTGGGCTGCGGGCGCTCAGCGAGACCCGGGTATTGTCGCTTTCGAGGGAGGCTTTCGAAGGGATCATCGACTCGAACCCACAACTGGTCTACAAGGTCATGCGTGCGGTTGCACGCTCAGCGCATCGTATCGTCCATCGCATGAATACCGAGTTCGTTGAGCTGTCAAACTACATCTTCAAACAGCACGGTCGCTACTGAGTCGGCTTGGGGGTAACAAAAGGGCGCCGCAAGGCGCCCTTTTTCGTGCCTGCCCGCATGCTAGTCGGCGGCGGCTTCCTTGATGTTCTTCAACTCGTTTGCCGGTACTTCGGCATAGTGGCTGAAATCCATTGTGAAGCTGCCATCGCCGCCGGTTAGCGATTTTAGCCGCGAGTGATAGCCCTGCAGCTCCTGCAACGGTACCTGCCCTGAGACCACAAGGCGGTTGTCAGGCAGCGCATCGGTGCCGCTGATCATGCCGCGCATTCCGGACAGGTCGCCCGTAACGCCGCCGACACAGTCGCTGGGGATCGTGAAGTCAACGTGCACAATGGGTTCCATAACGATGGGCCGAGCCTTGGCGACCGCATCGATGAAGGCTTTCCGGCCGGCCTGCACAAACGCGATTTCCTTGGAGTCCACGGAGTGAAACTTGCCGTCGTAGACCGTTACCTTGATGTCCTGCATCGGGTAGCCGTGAATCGCGCCTTCTTTCATCACCTGGCGTACGCCATTCTCGACAGCGGGAATGAACTGGTAGGGGATTGCACCGCCAACGACCTTGTTTTCGAACTCGAAACCCTCGCCCGCCGGCAGCGGTTCGACGCGCAGGTAGACCTCGCCGAACTGGCCGGCACCACCGGTCTGTTTCTTGTGGCGGTGGTGCCCCTCGGCACTGGCCGTGATCGTTTCGCGGTACGCGATCGATGGCAGGGATGTCACGATCTCCAGGCCATGGCGATCCTTGATTTGCTGCATGACGGTCGAGAGGTGCAACTCGCCCAGGCCGCGGAGAACGACCTCGTTGAGCGTGGCGTTGTGCTCGACCTGCAGGGACGGATCCTCTGCTTCAGCCACATGCAGCGCATCCGAGGTCTTCTGTGCGTCCGCGTCGTTCTTGGGTCGAACGGCGAGGCCAAACATCGGTCGCGGCAGCTTGACGGGCTTCAGGTGGAAATGATCTTCGTCATGCGAGTCATGCAACACGGCATCGTAGTGTGCTTCGTCCACACGCGGCACCGCACAGATGTCGCCCGGTACGCCGACGTCGGCCTTCGTATGCGTATCGCCGTTGACCTTGAGTAACTGTGTCGCCTTGAAGGGCTTACGGGCATCGCCCACATACAACTGGTTGCCAGCATTGATCGTGCCCTGGTGAATTCGGAACACGCCAAGCCGACCCTTGAAGGTATCGATGTTGACCATGAATACATGTGCGACTACATGGGCGTCGGGATCGGGTTTTACTTCGACCTCGGTTGCTTCTGCGCCTTCTCCCTTCAGGAAGATCCGCGGGTTGCCCTCAAACGGGTTCGGCATCAGGCGCTCGAATATCTGCAGTAGCTGACGAATGCCAACGCCGGTTTCGGCCGAGACGAAGCAGACCGGTATGAGGTGTTCTTCGCGCAGCGCTTTCTCGAACGGATCGTGCAATTGCTCGGGTGCGAGTTCCTCGCCCTGCTCGAGATACAGCTCCATGAGAGCCTCGTCAACCTCGACAACCTGGTCGACAATCTGCGTGTGCGCTTCCTCGACGGAGCTGAAGGCTGTCTCGTCGCCTTCGGGCTGGAAGAAGCAATCGACCACGGCTTTGCCGTCCGCCGTCGGGAGGTTCATAGGCAGGCATTCGGGGCCGAAAGCCTCCTGGATGTCGTTGAACACTTTTTCCAGGTTGACCCCTTCGGCGTCGATCTGGTTGACGATAATCATGCGGCACATGCGCTGCTCGTGCGCGGCTTTCATCATGCGTCGCGCGATCATCTCCACACCGGCCTGGGCATTGATCACGATGGCGGCGGTTTCGGCGGCCGGCATGACTGAGAGGGCTCGCCCGTAGAAATCGCGGTATCCCGGGGTGTCGATCAGGTTGACATGAATTCCTTCGTGGTCGAGGTGACAGACTGAGTTGAACTGCGAATGCCCGACGTCTTTTTCGCGTGGTGTGTAGTCGGAAACGGTGGTGCCTTTATCGATCGAGCCTTTTTCCGCGATCTTTCCGCCGGCAAACAGCAGGGCTTCTGTCAGCAGCGTCTTTCCCGCGTGGCTCGGTCCCACCAAGCAAACGTTTCGGATATCAGCAGTAGAATAGGGCATGAGCTTTGTCCTCTCGGTCTTGTTTGCCGTCAGCATAGCGCAGGGTTCACGGCGCTAGTATTTCGGTTTTACACCTTCGGCCAGCCCTGCGGCGGGCCGGGCGCGTCGAGAAGAATATTCTTTTTTTTCAGCCACTTGACCGGGCTATATCTTATTCTTCTGCCGGCGCATCAAATGCTTTTGAAAAGAATAGCGCATTCAGGAACAACTTGTTGGTGCCGTACCAGTAGCCGCGAAAATTGGGATTGTCAGCGAACAGGATCACGGTACCCGCTCCGCTGCGCTCGGCGATCAACGCCGGCGTACCGGCAAGCGCCGTTTCGTTTTCTGCCGATACGTATCCGGAGTAGGCAGGTTGCTCCGCGTAGGCAATCACCGTTGCCCAGGGATTGTCCGTCGGCGCCATCGGTTCTTTGAAATTCTTGTGGAGAAAGATGTCTCGCCGATCGTAGCCGAACCCGAGCGGATGCGTGTTGTCGAGATTGGCCGAGAATATCGCACCGCCGATGACTTTTTCGGCTTCCTGGCGATCCTTCTCGGCATAGGGGGTGCGCACAGCCGGCTCGTCCGGCTCTTCCTCGTCTTCGTCCAGTGCCGCCAGCGCTTCCTCGCTCTCCGGGTCAACCCAGTCGAGCGTTGTCGCACGCACCCAGGGTGCCGCGTTGCGCATGCCAATTAGCGTACCGCCTTCCGCCACCCACAGTCGCAGCCGATTCGCGAATTCGGGCTCATAATCGTCATAGTCGCCATGCGTGACGATGATGTGGGTGTAGTCATCCCATCGGATTCCCGCAAGGCGGTCGCGATCGCGCAGGGTCAGCGGCATATTCATGCGGTGGTCCAGCAAATGCCAGATTTCCCCGGCGTCGTAAAGATTGGCGTTTCTCCCCACCAGTAACAGTGCGTTGGGTTTCTTGACCGGTACGAACGACGGACCGCCCAGGTCCACGCCGGCCGTGCCTGTCACACTGCGGCCGGAGACCAGGGAATGCACCGTGACACCGTCGTCCCTGGCGGCAACTCGCATGATTTCCAGGATGTCTTCGCGGCTCTTTTCCTGGCGATCGAACGGTACAAGGATCGAGCCTCGTGGGAGTTCGACAGGCCCGGAGCGGGTCGCCGCGGCAAACGGCCTCGTGGCCACGGAAGCCAGCAGGCCGGCCTCGAGAACGCGTTGCAATGTCCGTGGAGCGTAGTAACCACTCCACTCGAACACATAGCCATAACTGGAGGCGTCGGGCACTGCAGCGACGGGGAATGCCGGTACGTGCGGTTCCGCGACAACGCCGCCGCGAACCTCACGGCTGCCGAGGGCCGCATTCTTCAGGCCGAAAGCCGGGGGCATCGTCCACGTAGAGACGTCATAGAACGTGTTGTCCTCGAATTCCCGAATGGTTTCGAAAAGACTGCGAATCAGGCGATGTTGGGGCTGGGCGAACGAGACGACGAGGGAGTCGTCGGGATGAAAGGTTTCGCCGCCAACCGAAATCTCGCGGCCCAGTTTGCGCGTCTCGATGCGATGGTAGTTGAGCATGTCCGCAAAGAAGTGCAGTCGGGCCGGGTCACCCTCGGCGCTGACCACCCATGCCTTGGTCGGGTACGCGGCCGCTTGCTGCATGGCGGAATCGTAGAAGGACTTCTGGTAGCGGAGGTAGTCGGGGCGAAGTCTCACTCCCGCTTCGATGCTCGCGATGCTCGTGCGGAACTGCTTGCGAATGTTCTCGCGGTACGTGCGCAGGCCGTGCTGAGTGTTGAGTTCGCGGCCAAGCGTTGCGCCGGCCTCATAGAGTATGCCCACGCCGCCGTTCAGAAGTGGAAACGTGGAGCCCTTGCCGATATAGAAATTGTCGAAGTCCTCGCCGTGGTAATAGAGGCGGCCCTCGGAGTCGAGAAATTCCTCAGAGGTGCGGGCGGTCTCTGCCATCAGGCGTTCAGCCTCGTCCGGCGCGAGCGGGTTCGTGCGCGTGGCCACGCCCGGGTGAAAATAATACGTTTGGCCACCGCTCATTTCGTGATAGTCGACGGTCAGGTTGGGCCGCCATGCATGCCATTTCTTCATCCAGGCACGCGGCTCTGGCTGCGTCAGGAGCAGCCACTGGCGATTCAGGTCGAACCAGTAGTGGTTCGTGCGGGCAAACTGCCAGTTGAAATCGTGCTCAATATGCGACGGGTCAGCATTGGCGCGTTCGCCGCCGTAGGCGTCCAGCCAGGCGATGCGCTGGTTATGGCCGTCCGGATTGAAGATCGCGGTCACGAGAATGACACTCTCGTCAAGGATGCGATCGAGGTCGGGGCTGTTTGCGGCTGCGAGATAGTAAATAAAGGGCAGCGCCGCATCCATGCCGCTCGCTTCTGCGCCGTGCACCCCGTAGTTCAGCCACGTGACAATGGGCATGTCACCGGTTACAGCCTGGCCGGACTGCGGCTCGGTCAATGCAACGTGTTGTTCCCGAATGTCGTCGATACGTGCGTGATTGCCCGGCGACGTAGCGACGACAAACAGGATCGGGCGCCGCTCGTGTGTATAACCGATCGTTTCGACGGTGAGCCGGTCGCTCATACCGGCGACGGTCGTGATGTATTCGACCAGCTTGTGGTGCCGCACGGGTGCGGCCCCGAGTTCGTGACCGAGCACGCTCGCCGGAGTCGGTATGGCGGCATCGTAGGTGACGTCGGAGGGGTACATTTCAGCATCTGCGTCGCGTACGTCCACATCGGCGAATAGTGGGCCACCGGGCAGAACCAGCAGCAGGGCGACAAGAAAGCGGCGCATGGGAATCTCCAGACTGTTGTTATTCTTAATGCGTCCAATACTATCGTGATAGTCTGGCAAAAAAACAGCCAAGGGGGGTGTCATGTTCAGGTTGGCCACAACAATTGTCTGCTTGTTGGTCTCTGCCGCTGCGGTGGCGCAGACAAGCAGTGCATCGTACAGCAAGGACTATCAACGCGAAGCGCGCGGCATCTTCGACGATATCATCGGTATGCGAACCGCGGCGGGTCACGGCAACGTGCCGGCGATGGCGGAGTACCTCGCCGGCCTGTTTCGGGACGCCGGCTTCGATGACGAAGATATCCACGTCATTCCACAGACGCTTTCCACGGGTGAACAGGCGGCCTCACTTGTCGTGCAGTTCCGCGGCAACGGCCTGTCCGGCAAGAAACCCGTCCTGTTGCTCGCGCACATGGATGTTGTCGACGCGATTCGCTCCGACTGGGAGCGCGATCCGTTCACCCTGATCGAGGAAGACGGCTTTTTCTTTGGCCGGGGCACGCTCGATAACAAGATGGGGATCACGACCCTGACGACGACGTTCCTGCGCCTGAAACGAGCCGGGTTCACGCCCACTCGCGACCTGGTCCTTGCATTCTCGGGTGACGAAGAGACCGGCATGGAGACGACACGAGCCCTGGTGACTACGCACCGGAACCTGACCGACGCCGAGTTCGTTCTTAACGCCGATGCCGGTGGTGGCTACCAGGACCACGATCACAACCCGGTTGCCTACCTTCTGCAGGCCGCGGAGAAAACCTACGCGACGTATGAACTCACTGTACGCAACCCGGGCGGTCACAGCTCGACACCCCGGGCCGATAACGCCATTTACGAGCTCGCAAGCGCCTTGAAGAATATCGAGGCGCACCGTTTTCCCGGGCGTATCAACGACATCACACAGGACTATTTCCGCAAACTCTCCAGCCTTGTGCCGGAGCCCGTGTCGGGCGCCATGAGCACGTTTGCCGAGGACCAGGAAGACGAAACTGCACGTGCGGTACTCGAGCAAATGCCGGGGCAGGTCGGCGTGACGCGTACCACCTGTGTCGCAACCATGCTCAGGGCCGGCCACGCCGAGAACGCCTTGCCGCAGTCAGCGACGGCGACGGTCAACTGCCGTATTTTCCCCGGTGTGACGGCGGAAGAAATCAAGGCCACGCTATTCGAGATTGCGGGCAACCCGAATCTCGAGATCGTTACGCTGGGCGAACCGCTCGAGAGCCCGGTGTCACCGATGAGGGAGGACGTCAGTGCTCTCGTGACGGACGCGGCTCACGCGCACTATGGGGTTGTCCCTGTTATCCCGTACATGGCTCCCTACGGCACGGACGGCAAGGAAACGCGCCTGGCCGGTATGGACACCTACGGGGTCAGCGGCCTGTTCATTCGTGAGGAAGACTCCTTTGCGCACGGGTTGAACGAGCGCGTGCCCGTCAAGAGCTTTTACTCGGCGCTCGAGTACTGGCACCAGATCCTGACCGAGCTCGGCAGCGAGCGCTAGTCCCTGCGAGACCCCGGCAAAAAAGAGGCGCCCATGAAGGGCGCCTCTGGATTGCCGTTTGTTGTTATTGGCGGCAAGGGGAATGTTAAGGACGTACTCCGTCGATTGCCGGGTCGCCGGTCCAGCCCAGGGCCGCCCAGTCGATCTGGCCAGAAAGGTGGCAGTCACCGCAGTTTGCGTCCATGCCCCAGGCTTGCTCAGCCGGTGCAACCTCGTGGTTGATGGACAGGAACATCTCCGTATCGACGAATCCGTAGTCTCCGCTCTGGTACGGTTGTCCCGTGATTGCCGAAGCGTCCAGCAGCGCGAGATCCCAGTCGTACCTTGCCCAGTACGGGTTAGGTCCACCGGACATGCCGAACAGGTGTGGAACCATGATCCGCTGGTTGACCACGTCCGCAACCTGGTTGCCGATCATCCGCTTGAACGGATAGATCATGGCAGCCGGATCCGTGTAATCGCCCATCGGTTCGGCGAGCGTGACAGGTTCTGCAACGTACGTGTCGTTGTTGTTGCCGATGAGCATCTTGCGGTACTTACCGTTGAAGAAGCGCAGTTCGGGCCGAACGTTGTTTGCCCAGACGAAGTCGCCTTTCTTCTGGTCGTAGGTCGGGCGTCCTGTTGCCGGATCGACCGGGATCGGGTCGATAACCTGGCCGGCAGTCTCCCAGTACCACTCTACCTTCGTCGATGTGTTACGAGCGAACGTCGGGATGTGGCAGACCTGGCAGGCAAGCCGCTGGTGACGATTGTTGGAGAACACGAGTTCTACCGTCGTGCCGATATGAATATTATTCAGATCGCCATGGCAGTCGTCGCACTGTCTCATCACGCCTTCGTCAACCGAGTGATACGGCATGCCGCCGATACCGTGTGACAGCATGTTGCCGTCGGCGTCGCGCTGGACCTGGTGGCAGGCCACGCATTCCATGTCGCCGCCATCCGTGCCCATGTGCACGTCGTACTCGCGCGTGGTGTCGGCCATCGACATGGAAATATCACCGTGCTTGACGTTGTCGCCGCCGCCAGCGTTCGCATGGCAGTCGATGCAGTTTTCGATGGTCGGCTGGCCGCCGTTCATCGCAACGCTCCGGGCAACCGCATCGAGATCAACGGTCGGAACCGGGAGACCTGCCGTCGTCGGTGCCTTGGCATAGGTTGCTGTCTGGTCGTGGCACACGAGGCAGTCGATGTTTTCGGGATCACCGAAGTCGTACGTGTCGTCCCTGTAGTTATAGCCGGCGTGACACTGCGTACAACGGCCTTCATTGCTGGGAACAGCAATACAGAAGTTGTTCAGGATATCGTTCTTGCCGTGAATTTCGTTTTCGACGCCTTCGAGATTCGTGGCGATGCCTTCCCACTTGAAGTGGGCCGTCTCCAGCACCTCGTCAGCCAGCTTGCCATGGCAGTTCAGGCAGGATCTCGTGCCTTCGTAGGGATGCTCGGTGAAGTAACCGGCATGCAGCTGATCGATTGCGTAGGCACCACTCGCGTAGGCGTTGCAGTCAAAAACATCGACCGTGCCGTCGCCATTGATGTCTTCGTCAGCATCGCCGACACCATTGTTGTTCAAGTCCCAGCATGCCTGACCAGTGGCACCGTCGGTACCGTCGACACCATCCCTGCCATCGGTGCCCGCAGCTCCGTCATCTCCCTCGCAACCTGCCAGTCCCATGCCGAATGCAAAGGCGAGCAGGAGCAAGGCGTGTCTGAATATTCCATGCCTCGTGGTCATTTGAGAGTCTCCCAACGTGTGTGATGAATGCGTGGAGTGAGCAGATCCAGGTATAGAATCGGCCCACATTGATCGAGGGCTCGGGCAGGTCGCGCGAGTGCGCCTGAGGTTGCGATAAGCATTGTTATTGTTGCTTGCAGTCCGCCCGGTATTAGCTATTTCGATTATTCGAATTTACTAATATCCGGGGCGTATCTTCCTATATGTGCCTGGGATCTCAATACGTTGGAGCAGAAGTCTTCGTACGGACTATTACCTACGCACAGGATAGTAGAGCCTGCATTGAATCGGCGGCTCTTTTGCCCCATCGTAGGCGGATGAGAGGCGATACCCGCAATCGAATCCTCGTAGCCAGCCTGCTGCTGTTCAATGACCATGGCGAGCCCGGGACGACGACGAATGAAATCGCCGACGAAGTCGATATCAGCCCCGGCAATCTTCACTACCATTTCCGGAAGAAAGAGCAGCTCGTCGATGCGCTGCTCGATGAGTTCCAGGCAGATGCGAAGAAAGTCCTGCGACCGCCTGAGGGCGACAACATCGCGATCGATGACTTCTGGGTATTCCTGCACCTGCTGCTCGAGTGCACGGCGGCGTACCGATTCCTGTTCCGGGACCTGGAGACCTTAAGCGAAAGCTATGCGCGCGTACGCCGCGTGCTGGGGCATTTCGCCACGGGGCTGGCGGCGGTGTTCGAGTTGTATCTGCGCCAACTTGCCGGGAGCGGCGTACTCGAGATAAGCGAGGATGACGCTGCAATCATTGCCCGCAACCTCGCCGTTATCGCGTTGTTCTCGGAACGCTTTGACGGGCTCACGGGGCAGGCGACGACAGCGGATGACTCGGCGCTGCGAGTCGCGGGCTCAATACTGAATGCGTTGAAGCCGTTTGCCGCGGGCGAGGCCACTGCGCATCTTGCGGATCTGGCTGCACATTACGAATAAAAAAGGGCCACGCAAGCGTGGGGACTCCCACAAAAAAGGGCCACGCAAGCGTGGCCCTTGAGTAAAAAAGCTGCTTGAAGGGGGGTGTTAGGCAGCTTTTTTGAACGTGTTGCGCACGTCGTCGACCTTTTGTTCCACGTCCTTGCGAAGGTCTTCAACCTTGTCTTCCAGCTTGTGAAAGACTTTCTCGCCATCCTTCGCGTACTTGTTGAACTTGCGGTCGAATTCGTTGAACTTCTTGTCAAATTCCTTTTGTACGTAGGAGAACAGTCCGAGGCCTGCCATGAACGTCTTGTTGGCCGCTTTAAACGGAACAGCGATCGGGCTGTCTTCGAGTCTTTCGACCATAGTTTTCGTCTTTTCTACGGCCTTCTTGACTTCCTTCTTGACCTCTTTCTTAACTTCTCTCTCTACATCACGGATTTCTTTCTCGATCTTGCTGACCGGTGCTTTCCTGGCCGGTGCTTTCCTGGCCGTCGTCTTTTTCACCGGGGTTTTCTTTACAGAAGCTTTCTTTACAGAAGCTTTCTTTGCAGGTGCTGTCTTCATTTCAACTTTGTCGGTCATGTCACTCATCCTAGTGCTGTATTACTTCTTTGTCTTGGCGGCCGTCTTTTTCGCGGCCGTTTTTCGGGGGGCAGCCTTGCGGGTCGCTTTTTTCTTCGCCGCAGGCTTACCTTGCTCATTCAGAAGCCGAATAATCTTGTTCAGCTTCGTATTGATCGCATCGATATCGTTCTTGCTCGGGACGTTCAGCCGGTCCATCGCATCCGCAACGCGCGAGTCAAAAGCGCTTTGCAGTTTGTCGAGACTGGACTTGTCGCGGACCTGGTCGAGCAGTCCCGTGGCTTTCGACTGAGCGTCGTCCGCCATATTGCGGATGGCATCCTGTACGTCGTCGATCAGGGTTTCGGTCTTGCTGGTTGTCTTCTTGCGAAATTGCTCGCCTTCCTTCACCAGCTTGTCAAATTTCCTGGCGCCTTCCTTGCGCGCGTCAGACAGCGCACCGAGACCCGCCAGGAATGCGTGCTCGAGCTGCTCGGCAATCTCGCCGACCCGGGATTCGCTATCTTTCTGTTTTTTGGTGGATTTCTTGCCAGCCATGGTTATTCTCCGTAGGCAGCTTTGTTTCGATGATTGAATCGTAGCTGGTAGGATTAGGGTGATCACACTAAACGGCGGGGCGCCGACGGGACTGCATGAGAATTCGAAGAAACCACAATCTCGGGGTTGCGGAAGCCCGCAACCGGGCCGACCGGGTCGCGGCCGACTTGCAGCAACAGTTTTCCCTGAGGTCCCGGTGGGAGGGCAACGCCCTGCATGTCAAAGGAAACGGTGTGAGCGGTCAGCTCCAGGTCGACGATACCCATTTTGAACTCAACGTGAAGCTGGGTTTCGCGCTCAAACTCATGGAGGGACCGATTCGCTCGGTCATCGAGAGGACGATCGACGAAGAGCTTGCCTAGTCGGCCTTTTGCTGTCTGACCATTTCCGCCACATCGGCCAGCAGCGCTTTCGCGTCATACACGATACCGTCCTTGATCGTGTACGTTACGCCGCCCACACGACCAGGCTGACCGGTTGCGTCATCCAGTTTCACAGCCCCGGTACCGTACAGGACCTTCAGGTTCTCGAGTGGATTCTCGTCGACGATGACAAGATCGGCCAACAGCCCGGGACGAATCACACCGAATTCGATCTCGCGGCCACTGGGCTTGAAGAGCTCTTCTGCGCCATGCATGGTCGCGGCCCGGATGACCTCCAGCGGATGGAAACCGGCTTCCTGCAGCATTTCGAGCTCGAGTATCGTGCCGAACCCGTACAACTGGTAGATAAAGCCCGAGTCGGAGCCGACCGTCACGCGGCCGCCGCGATTCTTGTAGTCATTCAGAAACTGCATCCACACCCGGTAGAAGTTGCGCCATGCAACCTCGTCTTCGGTCGTCCAGTAGAACCAATAGGCACCATGACTTTCGCGGCTGGGTTTGAAGAACTCCCATTGCGTCGGCAGTGTATACATGTCATGCCAGTCTGCATTGCGCGCGCGCATGACGTCGCGTCCGGCAGAGTAGATGGTCATGGTCGGGTTGATCGTGAAATCGAGCGCCAGGAACTCGTCCAGCAGCGCATTCCACTTGTCCGAGCCACGCCCTGCAACGAGATCCCACTGGCGCGCGACCTGGCCGAAGCGGTGCTGCTCGTTGCCGTAGTTCATGTCGGTCGGCCACGGTTGCACGTCGTGATTCTCGTACATGGCTTCGAACAGGCCGTAGTAGTGGGTCAGGGAGCCAAGACCCAGGCGCGCCGCGTCCTGCGCATTCATTTGTGCAACACCCATCTGTCCGAGATGCGCCACCGAGCCGAGCTTCAGCTTCCTGGCTTCGTCGAGCATGGCGGCCATGATGGCGGGCCGGTGCGATCCCAGTTTCAGGCCATCGATGCCTTCCCGGGCGGCGTAGCGAACCCACTTGCGAGCGTCCTCGGCTGTCAGGATGCGCTTGTCTTCGTACTCCTTCCCGGAACCCATCGTGTGATAGGAGAAGATACGCGGCGCTGTGATTTCGTTGTTGGCGCTGCGCGCTTTCTCGGCCAGCGAGAACTCCATGCGGCCGCTCGGCACACCGCGCACCGTGGTGACGCCGTGGCCCAGCCATAGCTTGTAGGTGTACTCGGCCTCCGGTGCCTTGCCTGGGCCGCCCGTGTGGGTGTGTGTATCGACGATGCCGGGCATGACGTAGGCTCCGTGGGCATCGATTTCACGGGTAGCATCGCCGGGTCTTTCGTCGTCGTCGATCTCGAGTCCCGGGTAACCCACGACCACGACGTCGGCGATACGGTTGCCCTCGACAACGATATCGACGGGGCCGATCGGCGGCGCTCCCGTACCGTCGATGACCGTTGCGCCGCGAATTATGAGCCGCTCGAAGGGACCTTCGCCTTCGGCGCGGTCCGGTGCCGGAATCATCTGCGGCGGCTCGTCCTGTGCCAGTGAGGGCAGTGCAAAAAGCACGATGAGTAAGGCCGTGCCGAGGCTGAACGTCGTTCGTGTCACTGCTTGTCTCCCGTCGAGAGGTGGGTTCACCAGCGGCGGCGGATTGTCGCGCTGAGGTTGCGTCCGGGTGCGTCGATTCCGGATCCGTGTATCCGGTATTGTTTGTCAGACAAATTATCAGCACTCACGGTCACTTGCCAGCCGTCATCGCTCAACCACGAGGCGCTTGCCCCCAGGCCTGCCCATCCGGCGGTCCCGTTGGGATCGATGCGCGGGTCATTGGCATCGCGGTCGCTGAGCCGGTCCTGGCGCGCCGCGGCGCGCAGCCAGGCCGCAAATTGCCAGCGGTCGCCGGGCTGGTAGGTGAAGAGAAGATGCCCGTTCAGTGGGGGTACGCGGTCGGCGGCTTCCACTACCGTACCAACACGCTGCTCGCCGCGCGTGTAGTTGACCACGACCTTGAGGCTGAGACGGTCCGACAGCTCGGCTTCGAAACCGGTCTCGATGCCGTGAATCGAGGAAGACGCGGCGTTGACGCTCTGTACGATGTCCCGTCCGTCAGGGTTTACGTCGCCCGTAGCGACCGACACGATACGGTCTGAATAGCGCAGGGCGAATACCATGAGCTCGAACCGCCAGCGCTCGGAGTAATGGCGCAGGCCCACGTCGCCATGCGTCACGGTCTCGGCGGACAGGCTCGCGTTGGGAACGTTGAAGCGATTGCCAGGCCGCTCGCCGAGCGTGCCGAGGTCGGCGATGTTGGGGGCCCGGAATCCGGAGCCGACATTGGCCACCACCTGCCAGGTATCTGTGAGGTCGATTATCCAGCCCACATCGCCACTGAGGCGGGACGGGTCGATCGTCGTGCCGTCCGGCAGCTCGATCGTCACGTCGCTGAAGCGGAGCCCGGCGCTGAGACTGTGCCTGTCTGCAATGCGCCAACTGAGATTGCCAAACAGGCCGCCCTGCAGAATCGTGGAGCCGTCGGGAAAGCGCGGTGCCAGGACGTTCATCGAGCCATCGGCGATGTCGACCGAGCGTCGCGTGCTGCGAACCTCGTCGTGATAGAGGTCGATGCCACCGATCCAGGAGACAGGGCCTTTGTCAGACGACGCGATCAGGGTGAGACCGTAGAGATCGCTGCGGTTTTCTTCGAGGCGGCGGTCAGTGGCTTCGAAGTTTCGGTTGATGCGATCGTCGACGATCCGTTGCCATGCCGCATCGACTTTCCAGTTGATGCCCGAGTCCGCCAGTTGCTGATGCTGGACATGCGCAAACCAACGCTGGTTCGGTGCAAACAGGAATTCGGACGAGGCGGGTACCGCCTGCCCGTAGCCTGTGACGAGCTCATCGACGCGCGGTGTCTCGGGCTGTTCGAGGAAATGCAGGTCGACGAACCAGGAACGCTCGTCGCCGGGTCGACCGCGGACCACGGCGCGCAAGCCCTTCGAGATGTAGCCGCTGGGCCCGATGCGCTCTCCGCCACCGACGCGGCGATCCCCGGTGCTGAGGTACTCCGCACTCACCGAGGAACTGAGCTGCCGGGAGCCGACATCGAGTGTTGCCCGTACCGATTTCTGCAGCTCGGCGGTGTCGAAGCTCACGCTCACGTCACCGGCAGAGTCGACCTCACTCGAGTCGAAGTCCGGCAGACGCGAGACGGACTGCACGACGCCACCCACAGCTTCGCTGCCGTACAACGAGGCGGGCGTGCCGCGCACAACCTCGAGGCGCTCCACCGACGTGGTGGGCACCAGCGCAAACCACGGCGTCGGTGCGCTGCGGAACATCGCATTGCTGAGGCGCATGCCGTCGACCAGGTGCAGGACGGCCGAGCCCTTGAGCCCCCGGACGATGGCGGCGCCCTGGCCGGGAGTGGTCTGCTGCAGGCTGACGCCTGCCAGGTCGCGCAGTGCATCCGTCGTCAGTTTTTTCGCGATGACCGTGTCGCGGTTGACCGTCGCGACGGGCGCGGGCACCTCGTCGATCCCGACGGGCCGACGCGTGGCGACAACCGTAATCTCGTCGACGGCATCGGCATCCGCGTTGGCCGTCGCCGGCAGGGCTGCTACAACCGCGATCGCGATGAGAATCTGTTGTTGAATCAAGCGGGTACGTCCTTGTTCCTATTTTCGAGCGGGTGCTTCAATTGCACCGCGCCATGCTAGACTTGCCCGGTCCAAAATCGTTCCATGGCCTGGGAGCTGCGTCGGCAATGTCAAAACTGATCCGCGAACTACGGCGCCGCGAAGTATTTCGTACCGCCGGTCTCTACGTCGGTGTGGCATGGATTCTAATCGAAGCGGCCAGCGTCTTCCTGCCTGCGTTCGACGCACCCGACTGGGTCTTGCGCGCGCTGATCATCGTCGCGATCGTCGGTTTGCCGATCGTCGTGGTGCTTGCCTGGGTCTACGACATCACGGAAGACGGTATCGAGGTGCAGGGCGGCCCCACGGATACCGTGGTGTTGCCCTTTGGCGGCCGCAAGATGGACTTCATGGTCATCGGGTTGCTGTCGCTCGCGCTGGTCGTGTCGCTCTACCTGAATTTCGCCGATGACGAAGCTGACGGCACCGATGCCGTCAACCCGATATCGGTACTCATCGCGGATTTCGACAATCGCACCGGAGATGCGCTCTTCGATGGCACGCTCGAGCAAGCGCTGCAGATCGGTATCGAGAGCGCCCCGTTTATCGCCGGTTACCGGCGTGACTCGGCGATCAGGCTGGCGAAAACGCTGGACGAGTCGAACTCGGTGCTGGACGAAGCGACAGCGAGACTCATCGCCGTGCGTGAAGGTATCAAGCTTGTCATGGCCGGGTCGATCGAGGAAAGCGACGGCGAATACCGGCTGTATGTGCGCGCCCTGGATCCCAAGGGCGGCGAAGTACTGACCAGTGCGACAGTCGACGCGGACAACAAGCTCGAGGTGCTGACGGCCATCGGTACGCTGTCCGGCGATCTCCGGGAAGAACTGGGGGATAAACATCTCGACCGGGCGCGATTGGTATCCAGCGAGACGTTCACGGCGAAGAACCTCGAGGCGGCACAGGCGTACGCGAGAGCGCAGTCGCTGCAATACAACGGTAAGTACGACGAGGCGATGTCTTTCTATCGGCAGGCGCTCGAGTTCGATCCGAACTTCGGGCGGGCCTATTCAGGGCTGGCGCTGAGTGCGCATGCGCTGGGGCAGACCAAGCAGGCCGACGAACTCTGGAAAAAGGCATTGAGTACGCTCGGTACGATGACGGAGCGCGAACGTTTGCGGACGCTGGGGCTTTACTACTCCATCGTCACGCGGAATTTCGAAAAGGCGATCGAGACCTACGAACAACTGGTTGAGAAATACCCCGCCGATGATACGGCACACAACGGGCTGGCCGTGCAGTACTTTTACTCGCTTAATTTCCAGAAGGCGCTGGAGGCGGGCGGCATACTGCTGGATATCTACCCGAACAGCGTCATGGGTCGTTCGAATTACGCATTGTACGCGATGTACGCGACGGACTTCGCTACGGCTGTCGCAGAAGCGGAGAAAGTTCGCGCACTTGACGAAAATTACTTCAAAGCCTGGTTGCCGATCGCGATCAAGGCCTTGTCCGACGGCGATATCGGGGCGGCACGAGCCGCTTATGAGAAAATGGAGCCCGCGGGCGTTCGCGGCGAGTTGACGGCGCGCCTGGGACTTGCGGACGCGGCGTTGTTCGGCGGAGACTTCGAAACGGCTCGCTCACTGTACGAGGCAGGCATCGCCCTCGCGCAAACCGCCGGAAGCCAGTACTTCGAGGCAAGCCTGCGAATCGGGCTTGCCGAAGCCATGCTCGTGAATAACGCGAGCGATAACGATATTGCCGCCGTACTGGCAGACGCTGTCGAGACATCGGGTGGCCTGTCACGCGAGGTGCCGGCTGCGTTGATGTACCTGGCCATCGGGGATACCGACGCTGCCCGACTCATCGCCAACAAGCTGAAGTCGAACCTGCAGCCACAGAATCGCGCGTACGCGGCGCTCATTGAAGGCAAGGTAGCACTGGCCGCCGGCGACGCGGTGGCCGCGCTCGATTCGATCTCCTCAGGCGTTGAGCTGGCGGACCTCTGGCTTTTGCGTTTTCATCGGGGCATCGCCTACCTCGAGGCGGGCTATGCCGCCGAAGCGCTTGATGAATTCACCGCCTGTTTCGAACGCAGGGGTGAGGCCAGTGCCTTGTTCCTCGACGACCTGCCGACCTGGCATTACATGGCGACGCTGCCCTATTGGCAGGGGCGCGCCCAGCAGGAACTCGGCATGCTGCACGACGCCAGGCAAAACTACATGACCTTTATCAGTCGCCGTCCGGAGGCCGATGCGCTGGCGAACGATGCCCGCCAGCGCATGCAGTAATACCTAGCGCACCCGGATATTCGGAGACCGCATCTCCTGGCCGGTTCGGCCACTGACGACGAACGCACAGTACTGGGCGCCGGCCGGGGCCATCGAGTCCCAGTTGTACTGCCACCAGTTGTCGGCCTTGAAGCGGAAGCCGCTCGTTCCCGGGTCGCCGGCCGGATTGACGATGAGCGCTCCCGTGGCACAGTCTTCGATCCGCAGGAACTGCATGTCGCCCGACGAGTCCGCAGGGTTGCCGTCCGCATCCAGCCATGCCCAGCGCAAGGGATTGGAACTACCCATTCTCACGTTCGTCTTTGCCGGGATGATGCCGGTCATGCCATAGGAGAACTCGACAATGACGGTACGCGTGGCGGTGCTCGCGTTGCCCGATGGATCCGTCGCCGTGATCGTTACCGTGTAGGTACCCGGCGTATTCGTGTCGACGGCGTCAGCATCGACCTCAATCGTCACGTTTACATCCGGGTCGCCGTTGTCGATCGCGGTCGCGCCGGCATCCTGGTAAGGGCCTGAGCCAGCATCCAGGGTGACGGTGTCGTCGCCGTTCAGTGTGATAACGGGTGGCGTTACGTCGACGATTTCAACGGAGAACGAAATCGAGGCAAACAGGCCGTTGCTATCGGTCGCCATGCAACTGACCGGCGTTATGCCGACCGGGAAGTCGTGATTGAACACGTACAGGGGCGGCACGGCGCTCACCGCAGTACCCGGCGTGCATTCGACTGCCGGTGAGGCATCGGCATCATTGACGGCAAAATCCCAGGTCAGCAGGAACGAGCTTTGGTCCGCGCCGAGCACGACCGGGGGTGGTGTTGGATCGTAGCCGATCACGTCTCCGATTGTCGGTGCCTGAGTGTCCTCGACGACGACATCAAACGTCGCGGGCTGCGAGACGTTGCCGCTGTCGTCCGTGGCGACGCAGCTGACCGTTGTTGTCGTCGGCCCCGGGGCGCTGAACGGAAACTCGTCACCCGAGGGTGGCGTGCACGTGACATCGACATCGCCGTCGACACCCCAGATATCGGCTGCCGTCGGGTTCGCGAACGTCACCATCGCACCGCTCGGGGAAATCGCCTCCACTGGCGGAACCTGGGGCACGCTGGTCGGGTCGATAATCGGTGCTTCGGTATCGAAGACGCTGACGGCGAGGTTTAACTCGGCGGTCACGCCGTTGTCGCTGGTCGCCCAGCAGGACAGGTCTGTCGCAGCCCCGCCGTTCAAGTATGTTCAGCGGAATAACGGTGGGTAACGAGGGCAGGCAGGTTACGTCAACCGCTGCATCGTCCTTGGTTGCCGTGACGTAGTCCGCGGGAAGTGACGCACCGCCCGGTGTATTGGCTTCAAGAACCTGCGCACCGCTCTGGAAGTTGAACGTGGCCGGCGTGCGGTCGTTGACGACCTGTTCCCGGTTGATGCCCAGGTCGTTTTCGCCCGTGTTTGCCGCTTGCGACGCGAACACGTAGGAAATGATGTCGTCTTCGAGTGCGGCTGCGACGGTCTGCAGGGTTTCGCGTTTACCGATAAAGCGCAGCGTGATCTGCAGGATGTCGCCCGGTGTCACGAAATAGGTCAGTGTCGGCGTACGGTTGTCGTCGATCGTCGGAATGACCAGCTCTGACAAATCCGGGTCATTCACCGCGGCGATGACCCGGTTCTCCGTGACCAGCCGTGGCACGCACAGTGTCACGTCGTCAACCTGCTTGTTTTGCCAGGCGATAATCTGCGTCGCGATCTCCCTGTTTTCGATCAGCGCAAGGACATTGCTATCCGCAATCGCAAAATCGAGCGTGTAGGGCGTCGCCGTGTTGCCGACGTTTTTCAGGCCGAAGTTCACATCGAGTTTGACGACGGTATCGCCCGCGTCACGCGGGACGCCGACCAGGTTCGGTTGCGGGATCTCGGGATTGTGCAGATCATCCGCATCGGTCAGGTTGGTGTTGAACTGGTCCGGGTTGAACTGATCCGGGTTGAACTGGTCCGGGTTGAACTGGTCCGGATTGAACTGGTCCGGGTTGAACTGGTCCGGATTGAACTGGTCCGGATTGAACTGGTCCGGATTGAACTGGTCCGGATTGAACTGGTCCGGGTTGAACTGATCGGGGTTGAACTGATCGGGGTTGAAGAGATCCGGATTGAACTGGTCAGGATTGTATTGATCCGGGTTGTACTGGTCCGGGTTGAACTGGTCCGGCGCAAGCAGCTCCGGGTTGTGGATTTCTGCGACATTGATTGTGCCGTTGGGGCTCAGCAGTGGTCCGGACTCCAGGGTGCCGTTCACGGTAATCGAACTGACCAGTGCATTGCTGCTCTCGTCGAAAATCTGCACGTTGACAGGATTGATCGGCAGCTCCGAAACGACAAACAGGGCAACGGTCACGCTCGATTGGGGTCCCGCGGTCTCGACGACCGACGTCGTTGGTGCTACCGCCAGGAATGCACCGCCAGACGGATCCCACGGCAGTTGCTTCCAGGAGGCTCGCGACGTTGCCGGGTCGCCTGTCGGTTGATTCGCGATCTCGAAACGAAATTGCCGTGCTGCCAGGCTCTCGTTTTCAGCAATGATCGTATAGACACGCTGGATAGAGCCCAGCGTCTTGGTGGGATTCAGCGACCAGGCAGTAACCCGGCTCTCGACCAGGGCACCATAGATGTCGGAATCCTTCACGCGGTTGTTGAGCGCCGGAAAATACGTGCCCGCCGGTGGGGCGTTCGCGGCGCTGATCGGTGTGCAACTCCCGGCGGCCGGGTTGAAGTCCTCCAGGGCTTCCGCCGTCAGCGTCGTTGCAGGGTCGGCAACGGGCTGCGTCAGGGGAGGCGTTCTCGTTCGTCGCGGCGGTGGTCGGCGGCTCCGGTGTTCGTGCGAACGGCGGCTGGCCATCGATGGCCGCCGTGTAGAGCTGTCCCCGCATGTTGCGAGCGTCTGTCCAGGCGAGCCAAAAGCTCGGTTCGGCATCGGGATCGAGGACATTCGGTCCGGAATTGCTCTCCCAGAACGGTGCCTGCTGAGGCTGCGACGGATCGAATACCAGTCGATGTTTTGCCGAACTCAGGCTGCTGTAGTCGCTCATAAAGGGCACGGAGTTCGTCTTGTAGGCTTTCACGTTGAAAGGATTGGCCTCGAGCTCGACCAGCGCATTGTCGTAAAGCCCCAGGCGATACCGCGACGCCAGTGAAGGCTCGTCCGGAGCGCTCAGTTGCCCGTTCGCAATCGTTACTTTCTTGGTGTACATGTCGGCGGTGCGGCGAAACTGGATCACTTCGTTGCTGCCGCCGCCGACCGGGAAATTGAAATCGGCGAGGATCGGTACGCCTTCGAATGCCGCGAGCGCGGCGTCCGCGACCGGGCCGCCCTGAGCATTCATGAAATCACGCACTCGCGCGCTGTCGCGGCGAGAGTCCCACCAGGCGATCTGGCAAACACCGAGCGAGCAGTCGACGACGGGCATGAACTGGAAACCGTGGTCCGCGTTGGGCGCGACCTCCACAGGCGTGCTCCAGTTCTTGCCGTTGGCCGAACCGATGGATGCGACGATGCGCGAGTCCGACGGTTCTCCCGGGATCGTCAGGCAGCCACCATCGGAGCTCCGGCGACGCTCCGAGTACACCATGATAAACCTCGAGCCATCCTCGCTGACCCAGGGGAAATCGTTGGTCCGGGCGGCGGCCACAGTACTGTTTGCCGCGCTCGGCAGGGTCGGCACGTCGTACACGCAAACGTCCTGCGCGACGACAAAGGGCTTGCTCGTCCGGCCACCGCGATCGGTGGAGACGACGCCCATGATGTCGTCGGTGTCGCCGCTATTCGCAAAGCGCCGAAAGCCGAAAAAGACCGTGTTGCCGATGGCGGCGACGCTGACGCCCTGATCTCTGCCGGACGTCTGGGCAATCTGCCGGGGGTTGCTCCAGTTGCTGCCATAGTCGTCGGTATGGGTCGTCAGAATTTCAATGTCGTTCTTGCTGGGATTGAACAGGGCGAACACGACGAGGATGCGGGCCTTGGGCCAGCTGCGCACGATGCGTTCGGTCCTGAAGCCCCCCGTACCGTCGGGCAGTTCGACATCGAACGCCACGTCCACGGTTCCGGGATTGTCTTCGTCCAGCATGTAGATGGCGTGCGGCTTATCCGCAAACTTGCTGCCGGTCGAACGATAGACCTGGTCGAGGTTGATCTTGAAGGCCTTGCGGAAGCCGCTCTCCGTATTGAGATCGGCCATCCACTGAATGTAGATGCCACCACCCTGGCCGCCGTTTTCCGCACGTGAGCTCGCGAGCATCACGGTGCCGCAGCCACCCGGCCAACACATCATCACGGGATCTGCCGCGAACTGCTGGCCGATACTCGTTCCCGGATCGAGGTTGCTGCCGTTCAGGTAGCGATTGAAGAAGGACCGGCCGCTGTCCAGCGACTCCGAAAAGCGCAGCCAGGTATCGCCGATGGCGTCGTCCGAGCCACCACTCGCATTCCACGCGCACACGATATTGCGCGGCAGGATCGGGTTGATGGCGCAACTGCCTTCATTGTCCTGCATCCCGGGGATGCCGCGGTAGTAGCCAGGCGCCGTGCGGCCAACGACATTCGAGTTCTGCTCGACCACGCTCTGCGCCGGAACCGTTGTCGGAATTACCGTGAAAACAGCCAACATCATCGCGCTGGCGATCGCTCTTCTGAACATGCCTTACCCCCTGCCGGATCTTCTAATTATTGTATGGGCGGTGTGTCTTGTTCTTATGTCACACGCTCCTGATTATAGTCGGAATCGGCTGGCAAGTTCTTCATAAACGGCAGCTGCCGGGGATTATGTCGGGTAGGTTCCACTTTGGTGCATCGTGGGTCCGGAAGTCTTCCGGGGCCAGGGTGTCCGGGCCGGCGCGAAACCAGTCAACCAGGGCATCGCGCGTGAGCGGCATGTCGTAGCGCAGCTCGAAACCACCCTCGGGAATCGCGGGCGTCAGGATGTCGTCACCGCCCAACGCGAGGAAATCGTTCGCAACGACCCGAATTCGGTCGTCATCGCCGATGACGCGGCCGTCATCGAGCTGCATCCTGACGCTCATCCGGGTGTCGTCGCAACGGACAAACACGCGCATGCCCGCAAAACCCGGCAGGCGGTGCGCGCGGACTATTCCCGCGATCACCTGCCGCAGGTCACGTCCGGATATTTCGTGGATCGAAACGATGTTGTCGAACGGAAACATCTCGAACACCGCACCGTAGGTCAGCGGACCGGCGGGCAGACCTTGACGGATGCCGCCAAAGACATTGTGAATGGCGATATCGGCATCGGCTTCGAATGCGTCGAGCATGGCCTCGGTCATGAGATTGCTGATGGCCGACTCGATGTCCGGGACAAGGTCGAATGGCCCGGTCAGCGTGACGCCGAGCTCCTCCTGCTTGAGCGCCTCTGCGCGGGCGGTGGCGAGCATCGCTATATGCGCGACGCCGGCGTTGGGGACCAGCGGAAAACCTTCGTACCGGTCCAGTATGCCTGGCGCCGTTCGCTGCGGCGCAAAGACCTGGCGCGAGACCACCGCCTGCCGGCCGCGGTCCACCGTGAAGTCGACGCGACCGAAGCTGTAGGTCTTCGAGTAATTGGACGTGATCGGTATGCCATTGACGACATGAGCGATCGGGTTGTGGCTGTGTCCGCCAATAATGTAGTCGACAAGCCCGGGCTCGAGCGCAGTTCGCCACCTGCATGATTTCCGCCGCCATGTTGCAGGACGAGAGGTCGTTGCGATCCGAGAAGTCCGAGCACTTCCCGCCGGCATGCGCCGCGACGATGACCAGTGTCGCGCCGTTGTCTCGCAGTTTCCTGGCTTCGGCCGTGATCGTCTCGGCCAGCGGTGCAATTTCAAGCCCAACCACGTTTGCGGCAATGGTCGTCACCAGGGCCTTGCTCGTAATGACGCCGACGATGCCCACCTTGATACCGGCCGTATCGACCATGACCGACGGATACACGTTGTCCCACGCCACCGGTTGACCCGTGGCGGTGTCGACCAGGTTGGCCGCGAGCAGCGGGAATCTCGCCTCGCTGGCGCGTTGCCTGAGGTTGCCGCGCGGGTCCTCGCCGGGCTCTACAGGGATGGCATTGCGACCTTCCGGGCCGAAATCGAATTCATGGTTGCCGATCGCCGCGGCTGCCACACCCATGGCATTGTAGGCGTC
Organism: uncultured Gammaproteobacteria bacterium; assembly: GCA_963698895.1. GTDB lineage: Bacteria > Pseudomonadota > Gammaproteobacteria > Steroidobacterales > Woeseiaceae > UBA1847. The sequence goes on from CAVOSO010000010.1 coordinate 663,861, forward strand.
GACGACGACGGCCCCTTCAACGAGGTTGGATTCGAGCGTCCCCTGCCACATATCGCCCGCATCGATGAGCAGCACGGCACCGCCATCGTCGGCACGCGCCTTGCGCAGGGCGTCGACGTAGGCGGACACCGTGACCAGTCCACCTGCATGGCCGTCGGCGGTAAGCGCGCCGTGCACATCGTTGGTGCCGACAATCGAAATCGTGACTTCATCGGGCGGCGCCGGGGCGGAGACGCAGGCCGCAAGCGACAGCGACAGGAAGGTGGCAAGCAGGATACGGATGGCGGGCATTTGCAGGCTTTTTCTGTAGGCAGGCGGCAATTCTACATGGTGCCGAAGCTGGCGCGAAATCGAACGAATTGAACGCATTTGTGTCGTATGATGAGCCCATGCAGATCCGCAGCGCCCATCTTGAATACAGCGTACTCGAAGAGGTCATCCACGCGATTACCCACGGCGATCGGGGTCTTGCTGAGTATCGCCGGCCTGTCCTGGATGCTCTACCTGTCGATCGCGGAAGCCGATCCCTGGCGTATTGTCGCCAGTTCTATTTACGGGGCGACACTGATCGCGTTGTTCCTGGCATCCACGGTCTACCATTCCATGTACGCTTCGCGGCACCGGGATATTTTCAAGCTGCTCGATCATTGCGCAATCTACCTGCTGATCGCGGGCACCTATACACCGTTCCTGCTGGTCGCAATGCGTACCGATACGGGATGGTGGATGTTCGGCACGATCTGGGCCCTGGCAACAGCTGGCGTGGTCAAGAAACTCTGGTTTCGCAATCGCTTCCCGAAAGTGGCCCTCGCGAGTTATCTCGCCATGGGCTGGCTGGCCGTGCTCGCCGCGCCGCAAATGGCCGAAGCCATCGGCCCCAACGGCATGGCCTGGCTGTTCGCCGGTGGCATCAGCTACTCGGTTGGCGCGATTTTCTATGCCGTGGATCGGATTCCGTTCAACCACGCCGTGTGGCACGTGTTTGTGCTGGGCGGCGGGGTTTGCCACTTCCTGGGCGTCGTGTGGCACGTGCTGCCGCCGACCTAGTCGAGCACGTCGAAAATGTGGCTGTACTTGAGGATGAACTGACGGCCATCAGGCAGCGCGCCCAGGCCGCGCTCGTCGATTTCGTTAAAGACGAGATAGAAGCCGGAATTGGCTGATCGTAACCACGAGAACCGGATATTCGTGCCGAGCTGGTCGCTGGTGTCGTTGTACTGGACCAGCGCCTGCAGCTGCATCTTCGGCGTAAACGAATAGGACAAGCGCAACCGCGCGAGCGTGGCTGTGAATTCGCCGTTCTGGACCGGCAGGTCGTAGTCGTTGTAGTTGATGGACAGCTCCGAGCGGAAGGTCTCGCCGATGCGGTAGTTGAGGGTAGGCGACAAGGACACGCGGTCGCCGCCGAATCGGCCGCCGACAACGGTGCGCATCTCAAAACTCAGCGGCTTCGACTGGTTGGAGTAAAAAACGATTTGCGCTTCGCCGTGGTCGTAGGTGCCGGCCGGCACGACAACGTCCGGAACGATCTCGAACGGCGCCAGGACACCCGCCTTGGTGAAGTTATAGCCGGTATGAATTTCCGCGCTGGTCCTGGATTCCCAGTGGACGTCAAGGTGCAGGAAGCCAGACTCCTGGAAGCCATCGAATTTCCAATAGCCTGTGTACGACGCGTGCGGGCGAATCTCGAGCAGCCCCCACAGGTCAGCCGGGCGGATGCGCCGCATGAGGAATGCCGAGCCCTTGCGATACTCGCTGCGCGCGAGAAACCCGACCTCGGGATTGAAGTCCTCGCCGACTTCGGTGTACTCGGCACGATACGACCATTCTTCCGCGCTGTAGTCGAACTTGAGCGAGTAGGCATCATCGCGTTCGTCGAGTCCCGGCGTCTCGGTCTTCGCTGCCCAGGCCTGGATCAGCAGGTTCTCACCGATCCCCCAGCGCCCGTCGATAGCGTACGTGCGGTTGTAGTCCTCGTCCGCCGGGCGCAGGTACGAGCCATCGCCATCCCGATTGACGAAAATCGCACCGATTGACGAACGACTTGCCAATTCCTGGCTGATACGCGCCACGGCGAAGTTGTTACCCGGCGCCACATCGGCGATCGCGTCCGTGCCCATGTACAGGAGGCCGACGTTGGTACGCTCACCGAGCTTGCCGGACAGCCGGGCACCACCTTCGACAGGGATCGGATTGCCGTCCGCGGCAATGCCGATGCGCCGGCTGAAGAACATCTCCACTTCCTCGCCATTGCCGACGGAAAACTGTCCCGCGTTCTCGAGGAAGAACGGACGCTTCTCGGGAAAGAAGATGTTGAAGCGGTCGAGGTTGAGTTGCTCTTCATCGGCCTCGACCTGCGCGAAGTCGGTGTTGTACGTCAGGTCGAGTGTCAGGCTGGGTGTAATCGAGTACTTGACGTCTACACCGGCCTCATAGTCAGACTCGGTTCCGCTGAGCTGTTCCGCCGCGCTGCCGTTGTGCCCAGCACGTAGGGCGTGACCTGCAGGTTCCGTTGCGACGGAGGTGCAATGCCGCGCAGGGTTCCGGCCCGTGACACACGATACAGGTTGCGGTTGAGGTCCAGTGGTGCCCAGTACGCGATTTCGTTGTTGCGGCGGATGTTGCGCTGAAAATTGATGCCCCAGTCCTGCACGTCGCCGCGGCCGTAACGCAAGGTCGCAAACGGAATCTCGAACTCGGCACTCCAGCCGTGCTCGCCCACGGTGGCCTTAACCGTCCAGGAACCGTCCCAGTTCAGGTTGAACGCGCCACCTCCGGACCCGAAGTCATCGCCGGCACCTTCCTTGGTCACCTGGCCGTCGTACTCGATACCGGCGGCGTTGGTCCCGAAGACATAGCCATTCTGGCGGTCGAGCAGGCCGTCTATCACGAACAGGAAGGCATCGGTGTCGTCGAGGCTCGAATCGCGGCGGCTGTCGCTGACAATGATGGCGGATGGGTCGTCATCGTAGGCTATGACGCCGACGTACAGGGCATCGTCGGTGTAGCCGACGAAGACTTCGGTTCTTTGGGTCGCCGGGCTGCCATCATTCGGCTGCACCTGCCAGAAACCGCTTGCCGGTGTCGCGGTCGACCACGCCTCGTCGCCGGTGACGTTGCCGTCGATGAGCGGCGCCGCGACGAGCCTGGTGGCTTGCAGATCGGGCAAGGCCTTCCCGCCGTCAGTCGTCTGTGCCGCCACGCAAAACGGCGCCAGCAACGTAGCGAGCAACAGGGCCGGCCTGCTCACACCTGCACCGCGGGAAGCCGCCATGACCGTATAACCCGCGGCAGGATAATAACGAACGACAGGGTTACACTGTCGATCAGCACATCGGCGCGGGTGCCGAGGAAGCCAGGTAGAAACATGGAATGGTTGTCAGCCGCGGTTGAATTCGATCGCGTATTATACGTGATTGTATTCGGTAGTTTTCTTGCGGCTATTACCAATGCAGCTTTCGCGAACGGCGGTGCAATGATCATCCTCGCCGTGACGAGCAGCGTCTTGCCTGTCTCGGCAATCGTGCCGCTGCACTCGACGTTGCTAATCGGCTCGACAACATCGCGCGCGGTGTTGTTTCGCGAGCACATCGTTTGGCGTATAGCAGGACCGTTTCTTGCGGGCAGCGTGCTCGCGGTAGCAATCGCGGCTCGAATCTACGTCGAACTGCCGGAGGCAGTGATTGCGGCCGCTATTGGCATTGTCATGCTCGTGGCAATCTGGTTGCCGTCGGTCAGTTGGCGCCCGAGGTTTCGTCATCCATGGGCCATCGTCGGGTTTGTTCATTCCTTCTTCTCGACGCTGTTTGCCTACGGCGCACTATTGCATGCCGTCATCCTGCACACGGGCCTGAAGCGCCGGCAGGTCGTTGCGACCATGGCCGCGAGCCTGACCGGCATGGGGCTCTTCAAGATCGCGGGATACACGCTGAATGGTTTTGACTACAGGCCTTACCTTGCGACGATCGTGCTGTCGATCGTCGTGGCGTTTGTCGGGACCTGGGTCGGCAAGCTCCTGATCGACCGGATCTCGGATACGGTGTTTCGCACGGTCTTTCGGTTGCTGGTGACGCTGACCGCGCTGCGGCTGATTGTTTCGGCGGTATTTGCGGCAGGCTAGGCGGGGTCTTACCAGTCGAGATTGCGCAGGAACGCCACCATGGCCTGCGTGGACTCGCCAACGGAGTCCCAGGGCACGTAGCGTTGCGGCCGCGTAGCTCCTGCGCGCAGTTCCAGGTCTCGCGATTCGGCGATCAGGCGCATCTGGTCGATGGTCACCCGGTAATAACCGTCGAGGGCGGACGGGACCGGCTTGACGTAAACGTCTGTCGACGCGCCGATCGAACCGGGGGTCCATCCCTTGATCTCGAGGCCCAGGGGTTCGCCATCGGCGTACAGCACAACCGATTCGAAATCGTTCATTCTGAGACCCGGGTCGGCGGAATCGGAGGATCCCCAGATTCCCAGCCAGAGATAGTATTCGCGCTGACCCATGTTATTGACCTGGATGGGCCCAAGGTAGACATACTCGCGGCCGAACGCCGAGTAGGCAGACATGTCGCGGTACATAACGAGCGGCTCGGTAGCGCGGGTAATCGTCACCCCGGTCTCGGGGTCGAGCCTCTGTATCGTCGTCGTGTCGTTGCTCGCGCAACCCGCTGCCAGCGCCAGTGCCGCGCAGAACATCCCTATGTAGTTTCCCGACATTCGTCCGACCTCAGTAGTTCAGCTGGTAACCGAGATTGATGAAATAGGACTCCTGGTCCAGGTCCGTGTCAGCCATGTCACGGCTCGAGAAGCGCTTGCCGGCGTCGAACTCGATACGGCCGCGGCGGCCCAGACGGTACTGCAGGCGCATCCCGGGTGTGTAAATCCACTGCGTGCTCATGTCAGACAGGATCTCGCGATAGTCGACCCGTAACCTTGGATTGATACGCCATTTTCGTCCGATTGGGAAGCGCGCATCCAGGCTTATCGTGTAGACGTCCGCGGCATCCGAGGTTGCGTAGCGCAGCCCCAGGATGCCGACATCGCCCTCGCGAAACAGGCTGCTCGAAACGAGATCGGCGGACACGTAGTTGTACTCGGCTTCGGGCAAGGCGGGCGCGTCGCCACTCGCCGGGACAGCGTCGATTACGGACCGGTTGGCGTTAATGTTGAACTGCAGGTGAGGTGTCAGAGGCCTTGAGAGCCCCACCGTCGCGGTCGACGTAATGGCGGAGCGGTCCAGCGCCTGTTGCCGGATCTGTATTTCCGTCAACGTCTGTGTCAGCAGGTCGAAATCCTGGCTGCTCTGGCCGAGCAGCGCATTGCCGAGGCTCAGGAAAGGGCTGCGGCGGCGATCGAGCGAGCCGCTCAATGTCAGCTTGCCTGGCAGGCGCCAGCTTGCCTGCACAAAGGCGCTGCTGAGTTCGCTAAACGCCGTGTCGTAGTCGACCGAACCCCAGGCAGACGCTGACTCACCGAAATAGCGAACCTCGGTGCCGACGGCCTGCCGGTCGGTGAAGCCGTCGATGTCCTGTTGAAGGTAGAACACGCCGAATTCAACGGCATTGCTGAACGGCGTGAAGTTCGAGCTGACGCCATAGAACTGTCGCGATTGCTCGTCCGAATTTGCTGTCGAGTACACGGGCCGCCCGGTAACCGCGTCAAAGCGGACCTTGTCGTTCAGGGTATAGCTGACATTCAGGCCGTCGAAACGCCCCAGTACGCCGCCCGTATTGCGCGTCTGGCGACCAAGCCGGCCCCGGATACGCGTGCGCGTGTCGTACAGGTCGGCATAAAGATAGGAGAGTCGGAAATCGTTGCCCGACGACCGTGAATCGTCGTCGAGAAGGTCGTAGCGGTGCCCGCCGGTCAGGCGGGTGGAGAAATCGAATCGCTCCCCGCGGCGCCGCGCGTCAATGGAAATGTCGGTGTACAAGGACGACTGGCTCGTCACCTCGTCTTCGTCGTTGAGCTGGTTCACGTCGCGACGGTAGTGCTGAGACAGGAAGGTCCGGATCTTCCACGGGCTGGCCGGACCACCCGCCACGGTGCCACCGCCGCTCCCGCCACGGGACGAGCCGGTCGAGGCGGCCACCAGCGCCGCCAGTCGCTGGCGTACCCGATCGTGTCCGGGCCCTTCCGGGTACTTTTCAAGGTAGCGTTCGTATTCCGCCTTGGCGTGTGCAACCTGGCCGTTGCGCTCACGGGCCAATGCCAGGTATTCCTGGGCCACTTGCTGCTCGGCATTCGCGGGTTGCTGCAATACCTTGGTGTAGATCTGGATTGCGCGGGAAATCTCGCCAGTCGTCATCGCCTTTTTCGCATCGGCCATCAACTGCTCCGACTTCCCGCCTGGCACGGGTTCCTGAGGCCTGGCTTCTGCTGCCATTGCGAGTGGCTCGACGGTATCCCCGTCAGTCGTGTCGCGATCGATCCACGCGGTTGGATACTGAGCGCGAATATCCCGCAGCACCCTCGCTGCCGCTTCAGCCGAGTCGAAATAACCGACACGCATCCGGTACCAGGTCTTACCATCGATCTCGGCTTCGGTGATGAACAGCTTTTGTCCGGCAGCCAACGTCATGACCGGGATGTCGGCGGTCGCCGGGTAGCGCAGCGATGACTCCAGGTTGATGACGAATCTCGCCGGTGTTGCCGTTACACGATTGACCTGGCGACTTGTCGCACCGCTCGTCGCCGTCGGCGCGGCGCCGAATCGTCGCTGCCATGCAGTACGCGCACGACGACCGTCTCGCTCAAGTTTCCCGGTGTGACCAGGAAATGGACCTGCCTCGCAAAACTCAGGCGCAGTTGTTTCGGTCCGGGCCGCTCCCCGTCGTATTCGACGTGCAGAAGACCCACCTCATCGGCGCCCAGCGGCCGCTGCAAGTCCCGGCTGTCGGCCAGCGATGGCGGCACGCCATGGCAGATCGTGGTTGCCTCGAGGTTGATCGTCAGCACATCGCCTTTCGAGCCAGGAACGTGCCCCAGGTAGGTCACATCGCAGCCAAGGCGAACGGTGATCTCCGTGTAGACGTCGCCGGAACTGACGTTGGTCGACGTGACGAAGCCGGGCGCTGCATGGGCTGCCGTCCAGGCCAGTCCCAGCAGTGCGAGGGCGCCGAACAGCGCCGGATGTCGACGGGCGGCAGGCATTACCATTCCCTTGCCGAAATGCTGTGGCAGCCGCTCTGCGCACAGTTGCGGTCATTGTTGATGCCGTTGTGCCGGTCCACACCCGGGCGGTAGTCCGGGAAGTGACAGCCCGCGCAATCGGGCTGATATTGCGGGGATGGCCAGTTCACGACCTCGGAGTTGCCCTGGTGGCACTCGGTACAGTCGAAATTGCCGCGGTGGTCCAGGGGCTCGTAACCCAGGCCCATGTGCTGGTAAATGTGCGGAATCCAGGTATTCGTCGTGTGGCAGTCGTTGCACTCGCGAGTGGTGATGAAGTGCCCCGGGTTCTTGCCGGTGGCCGTGTTGCCGTCGTGGCAGGACGTACAGGAGCCGAGCACCTGGGCGTGGTCGACCGTTGTCACCGGTATCCAGGTGATCGTGGAGTGGCAGTCCTCGCAGACATCCGTTGTCAGGATGTGCGTCGGGTGTTTGCCCGTCGCGTCGGTGCCGTTGTGGCAGCTGATGCAGTTGTCGACGATATTGACGTGGTCGAAGTTCGCGGGGATCCAAGCGTCGGTCGTGTGGCAGTCGTCGCAGTTGTTGCCGCTCGCAAGGTGCGTCGGGTGCTTGCCGGTCGCCGTGTTGCCATCGTGGCAGGAGAAGCAGGTGCCGATGACCTGCGTGTGATCCACGCGGTCGGCCGGTGTGAAGGTCACGTTGTTGTGGCAGTCCTCGCAGACATCCGTTGTATTGATGTGCGTGGGATGCTTGCCCGTCGCGTCGGTGCCGTTGTGGCAGCTGATGCAGTTGTCGACGATATTGACGTGGTCGAAGTTCGCGGGGATCCAAGCGTCGGTCGTGTGGCAGTCGTCGCAGTTGTTGCCGCTCGCAAGGTGCGTCGGGTGCTTGCCGGTCGCCGTGTTGCCATCGTGGCAGGAGAAGCAGGTGCCGATGACCTGCGTGTGATCCACGCGGTCGGCCGGTGTGAAGGTCACATTGTTGTGGCAGTCCTCGCAGACATCCGTTGTATTGATGTGCGTGGGATGCTTGCCCGTCGCGTCGGTGCCGTTGTGGCAGCTGATGCAGTTGTCGACGATATTGACGTGGTCGAAGTTCGCGGGGATCCAAGCGTCGGTCGTGTGGCAGTCGTCGCAGTTGTTGCCGCTCGCAAGGTGCGTCGGGTGCTTGCCGGTCGCCGTGTTGCCATCGTGGCAGGAGAAGCAGGTGCCGATGACCTGCGTGTGATCCACGCGGTCGGCCGGTGTGAAGGTCACATTGTTGTGGCAGTCCTCGCAGACATCCGTTGTATTGATGTGCGTGGGATGCTTGCCCGTCGCGTCGGTGCCGTTGTGGCAGCTGATGCAGTTGTCGACGATATTGACGTGGTCGAAGTTCGCGGGGATCCAAGCGTCGGTGGTATGGCAGTCGTCGCAATTGTCACCGCTGGTGATGTGCGTCGGGTGCTTGCCGGTCGCCGTGTTGCCATCGTGGCAGGAGAAGCAGGTGCCGATGACCTGCGTGTGATCCACCCGGTCGGCCGGCGTGAATGTCACGACATTGTGGCAGTCTTCGCAGATCAGCGTGGTGTTTATATGGTCGGGATCCTTGCCGACAGCCTGGATTCCGTCATGGCAGCTTGAGCAGTTGCCGGTAATGTCGGCGTGATCGAAATTCGCCGGAGTCCAGGCGGCAGTCGTGTGGCAATCGTCGCAATTCTCGCTGCTTGAAATGTGGTTTGGGTGTTTGCCGGTCGCAACAGTACCGTTGTGGCAGGTGAAACAACTACCGAGGACCTGCGTGTGATCCACCGTGTACGCGGGTTCCCAGGACGTGTTGCGATGGCAGTCCTCGCAGGTGTTCGTCGAATTGATGTGTCCGTTGTTCTTGCCCTCTACGTCAACGTTGTTATGGCAAGAAAAGCAGCCGCTAGAGATGCCGGCGTGATCGAAAACGGCCGGAATCCACAGTGAGCTGTTGTGACAGTCGTCGCAGTTGTCGCTGCTCGCAATATGCCCCGGCGGCTTTCCTTCCGCGGTCGTGCCGTTGTGGCAGCTTCCGCAGCTGCCGGAGACTGCCAGGTGGTCCATGTAGTAGATCGGGCTCCACGCGGACGTCGTGTGGCAACTGTCGCAGGTGGACGCGGACGTGACATGGTCCGCGGGTTTCATTGAGGAGAGGACGGTACCGATTTGCGAGTGGCAGCCGACGCATGTCGGGTTGGTGCCTTCGAAAATGCCGCCGGCGTGACAACGATCGCAACTGACGTTTTCGTGGGCGCCGTCGAGGTCAAAACCGGTGCTGAAGTGATCGAACGATTCCTGGGCTGCAACCGGTGTCCAGAGCAGCAGGGCGCTTAGGATGATGCTGGCTCGAATAGTCATAGTATCTGTTGAACCTCCTCGAACGAGTCGCTCGAATGACACCGGCCGCAGTCGGGTCCGAACTCGCCGTTGTGGATATCGTCGCTTTCATGGCAATCGCTGCACTGGCTGCCCAGGCGCTTTTGGGCCTTGAGCGATTGTCGGTGGCAGGTCTCGCAGTCAGAGGAACGATGTGCTCCGTCCAGCATGAAGTCTGTCTGAGTATCGTGATCGAAGCGCCACTTCGACCATTCGACCGGCGAGTGGCACATTGCACAATCGTCGGGGAAACGATCGTTGTGCGGGTCGTCATGCGAGTGACAGCCACTGCAGTCGACCGGTGCATCCCGGAATACCTGGGTCTCGTGGCAGGCCGCGCATTCGGCATCGGCATGCTTGCCCAGGAGGGGGAAGTGCGTGAGGCCGTGGTCGAAGAACAGGTTTTCTTTCCAGGACACCTCGTTGTGGCAGTCGGTGCACGTCGTTCCCTGGGTGCCGCTATGGGGGTCGTCGTCTTTGTGACACTCGCCGCAGGTTGCGAGCGGCTTCGCCTCGAAGATCGGCTCGATATGGCAGGCTGAGCACTCTATTGATACGTGCGCACCATGCAGCGCATGACGGGTGTCGACATTGTGGTCGAACCGGAGGTCATCGAAGCCCTCCGGCACGTGGCAGGTATCACAACGTTCTCCGAAGTGAGCGTCGTGGTTGTCGTCTTCTTCGTGGCAGGCAATGCAGGCCATGTCCATGCTGTCGCTGAACGGGTCGTCGCTATGGCAGTCACCGCAGGCCAGTGGCGCGTGCTTGCCCGTGAGGGGAAATGCAGTATCACGAGCGTGGTTGAAGGATGTGTCTTTCCAGTTCGTTGGCTGGTGACAGTTGCCGCACTCTTGCCCGCTGCGACCGTCGTGCGCGTCATCCTCGGCATGGCAGCTGAAACAGTTTGTCGGCGTATCGACGAAGGTATGTTCCGCGTGGCAGTCGAGACAGCCTGTCTGCGCATGGCTGCCGATCAACTCGAATTCTGTGACCGAGTGGTCGAACGTCACGTTTTCCCAGCCTGTCGGCGAGTGGCACCCGCTGCATTCCTTGTCCACCGATTCCGGGTGCGGGCTGTCGTCCTCGTGGCAGGCGATGCACGTGGACGGTGCGGTACGATGTTTGCTGTCGGGCTCGTGGCAACCCGAGCATTTCGCGCCGTCGTGCTTGCCGACCAGCGGAAAATCCGTGTTCTTGTGTCCAAACGAGGACTCGTCGAGTGGCACGATATTCGCGTCTCGTCCCTCGTGATCTGTATGGCAGTACGAGCATTCACGTCGCTTGGCATTGCGATCGCGCCCGTGGAAGCCTTCACCGGCCGCGATGTCGTTGCCGACATCTTCGTGGCAACCGGCGCAAAGTTCCTTTTGCTTGCCGCGATCGAACTTGACGTGACAGGAGGCGCATTCCTTCTCGATGTCCGCATGTCCTGCTATGACATCGCCCGGCATCACCAGCGATTCCAGCTGTGCGTGCGCAACATCAAACCCAACGACGAAGAGCAGCAGTGCAAGTCCGGTGAATAGCGCTCTAGATCCCATCGCCCGACATCGCCCTCAGTACATGTGCACGGCGAGTACATGGAACAACGCCGACAAGACCATCAACAGGAAGATCGGGAGGTGCAGGATGTGCCAGAGTGCAAACAGCCGTTCATAGAAAGAGAACTGCGCGACACGGCCGAACAGTGACATGTAGTCGCGAATGTACTTCGACGTGATCCGCGCAAGCCGTTGCCGGTCGCGCGCGACGACGGACGAGTTTTCTGCGGCGACCTGCAGTTCGCGACGCGCGGTCAGCCACAACGAGAAATGGGTGATGTGGTGCGTGAACGTCCAGCGCAAGCTGCGGCGTATGCCGAGCGTTTGCGTAACTCTGCATCCTTGCAGGTCGTTCGCCATACGATCCAGGCGAGCGACCAGTTCCGGCATCAGTGTCGCCAGCCCGTGACTTTTTTCAACGGATGATGTCAGTTCCTGCTGCAGTTCGCGCAGCGAGGTTTTGCGTCCATAGAGTCCTTTGTGAATACGTGCATAAAAATGACGGCCGATGATGCCACTGCCGGCAACGAGCAGCATGCAGTACAGCGCAACCTTGCTGTTGATCGACCCCAACTGGAAGTTGCAGTGGTAGAGAATCAGCAATGGGCCAACGAGTCCGAATGCCATATGCAAGCGAAACCAGTGTCGTGTCGGGCCAAGGACCTGCAGGAAGCGGATGCGCTTGCGCAGTGGGTACAGCAGCAGCGTAAGCATCATCGAACCACCGATGATACCCAGCCAGTAGCCCACCCCGCTTTCAGGTGTTATCAGATCGAGGTCGCTGAGCAGGTAGCCGGACACGATGGCGAGTGCCAGCAGCAGGTAGCCGCGGACCGGGGTGTCATTGCGGGCACGTGGTTTTGCAGGCGCCGTATCGCGTTGCGGGATTACAGCGGGTCTGTCGATTACCGTTTCGTTCACTATTGCAGTCCTTTGCCTGGTCTAATCTGCAAGTCCGCCAACCATATTGGCGGCGAGCTTGAGTTCGAGGGCCTCATCGGGCAGTCCGAGATCCCTGGCACGCGAGTAGGCATTCCAGGCCTCCGCGTGATTGCCCAAATGGTCATGCGAGCGTGCGAGCAACAACCAGCCTTTGGCATCATCAGGGTTCTCGGCGAGCCGTGTTTCGAGGCCGCCAATCAATGAGCCGACCGAGGCCGACTTGTCCTGTGCGGCACCCGGCATCCGGGTCTGGACAACGACATCGTCCGGCCGATCCACGACAGCGAAAAGCGTCAAACCCGCAAGCACAGCGATGGCGCCCGCGACGAAGATCGAATTGATAAGTTGGTGCCTGGTCATGCGCGCAGAATCCTCCTTGTACATACACGGTCGCAGCGGCAGAAAGGTTCCCAATTTGACGGAAAAAATCGATGCATTGTGTCGACTGCTTCGCGTTTCTCGACATAAGGTAGTGTGCGGTGCCTGCGCAAGCGGATAAATGAGGTATTGCCCTACCGCCAGGAGTAGGGCGATAACCCCTGTAGGCAATTTGCGACAGTGTCGAGGCGCGAGCATTGCGTTTTGTGAACACGGGCGTAACCTGCGCCGATGCCGAGTTGCTAGAGTAGCGCTCGGGAAACCTGGTGACTGATGAGCAACCTCTGGCTGACAATTTACGCGGTGCCGGTGCTGGCGATATTCGCCTGGTACCTGCGTGCGCGTTGGTTGAAGGAAGAAGCGAGCATCCGGGCGGCGGAAGAGGCGATTGCGGCCAGCATGGACGAACCGCCATCGCTACATCCGGTCATTGATCCCCTGAAATGCATCGGCTGCCGGTCGTGCGTCAATGCCTGCCCGGAGCATCACAGTCATCCTGTGCTCGGGATGATCCGCGGCAAGGCTCGACTCATTGCGCCGGCGAACTGCATCGGTCATGGCGCATGCAAACGCGCCTGCCCGGTCGATGCCATTGAACTCGTGTTTGGCACCGAACGGCGTGGCGTCGACATTCCGACGGTCAAACCCAATTTCGAAACCAACGTGCCCGGTATTTTCATCGCCGGTGAACTCGGCGGCATGGGACTGATTCGCAACGCGATCGAGCAGGGTCGGCAGGCACTGGAGTCCGTGAAGAAACTTGACGGTATAGGTAAGGGGAATGCTCTTGATGTCGTGATCGTCGGCGCGGGTCCGGCCGGTTTCGCAGCATCGCTTGCGGCGATGGAAGCCGGCTTACGCTTTGTTACCGTGGAACAGGATTCGTTAGGGGGCACGGTTGCGCATTTTCCGCGCGGCAAGCTGGTCATGACACAACCGGCGGACCTGCCGATTGTCGGCAAGATGAAATTCACGGAGACCAGCAAGGAGAAGCTGCTGGAATTCTGGCAAGGGGTCGAGGCGAAGACAAAGCTCAGGATCAATTACAACGAACGCGTCACCAACGTGGTGGCAACATCCGCGGGCAATGGATTCGAGCTGACGACAACCAGGGCCAGCTACACGTGTCGAGCCGTACTTCTGACGATCGGCAGGCGAGGAACGCCCCGGCAGCTGGGCGTCCCCGGCGAGGAAAAGGAAAAGGTCGCCTACCGGTTGATCGACCCTGCGGAATACCAGGGACGACACGTGCTCGTGGTGGGCGGCGGCGACAGTGCGCTCGAAGCGGCACATTCGATCGCCGACATTCCGGGTACGACGGTGACCCTTTCCTATCGCTCGAGCGCGTTCAGTCGCGCCAAGGCAGCGAATCGCGACAAAGTGGAACAGTTGGCAAAGGCCGGACGGATGCGCGTGCTGATGGAATCCAATGTCAGGGAAATCCGCGATGACGAGGTCATCATCGAATACCTGGGCAAGGTATACAAGCTTCCCAACCAGGGCGTCATCGTCTGCGCAGGTGGCATTCTGCCGACCGGCTTTCTCAAGAGCATTGGCGTGGAGGTCGAGACGAAGTTCGGCAGCGCCTGAATCAATGCGTACTAATACGAAGTGCTCATGACGCGCTGCAGCGATACGGTAGGACTGCAAAGTTGCGAGGAGGTGTTTTGTGAGCCGCAACATTCTCTGTGTCGTTGAGTTCGATCGCTATCCCGATATCGTCGTTGCACGCGCCGCATGGCTGGCGAGTTCGCGTGACTGCAACCTGCATTTGCTGGTTAGCGACCCTGTAACGGATTTCCTCGGTGACAGCTACGTCTACCTGCTGGAGTCGCAGGACATTGCCGAGAGCATCAGGGCGTCCCAGGAGGAGACCCTGAAAGCGGTGGTGGCGAGCGTGGAGCAGGCCGGCGTCCAGGTCGAGGTCAATCGTTCCAGGGAGCGGAATGTGGCCGAGGTCATTCGCAGGGAGGCGACCGCACGACAGCCACTGTTTGTCGTCAAGGGTACGCACTACCACTCGCCGTCAGAGCGCGCGTCGCTCGACAGTGTCGACTGGGAACTGATTCGAGACCTCGACTACCCGCTCTGGTTCGTGAAACCGAAGGAGTGGCGGGACCCGCCGGTCATCATCGCCGCGGTCGATCCTGTCAATGCGCACGACAAGCCCGCGAGCCTCGACCACAGGATTATCGACATGGCGCGCGAAATCGCCGACGAGTGTGGCGGTACGCTCAAGGTACTGCACACGTATCAACGCCTTGCAGAAATCGGGCAGCTCGCGACCTGGGCCATGAAGCCCGTCAAGCTTCCGGTCAAGGAGCTGGACAAGAAAATGCTGGCCGAACACCGGAAGGCGCTTCACGTGCTCGCCGAAACCAGTAACGTCGCCGACAAGGCCCTTCACCTGTTGCCGGGCCGGGCACACGAGGTGTTACCCGCGTTCGCGATGCAGCAGGGCGCAAGTCTCGTTGTGATGGGGGCGCTTGCCAGGTCGAAGCTGAAACTGCGCATCATAGGCAGTACGGCCGCGCGTGCCCTGGATCACTTTCATTGCGACGTGCTCATCGCGCACGGGAAACCCGAATAGGGCGAATTGCCGGGCTACGCGTAGATCTTCCTGAGCAGCGGTGCCGTTTTGCGCGCGCCGACCAGGCTCATGGTCGTCAGCAGCCCAGCCATCATTGCGCCTGTCACGCCGCAGGTCAGGACATCCTGTCCCGTCAGCCACAGCCCGGGGATGTTCGTTCGTGGGCCGAGCCAGTCCTGTCGCATGCGCTCATCCGTGTGCGCCAGCCCGTAAAGCTCGCCACGCTGGTAGCCACCAAACCAGTTGGTTGACAAGGGCGTCGAGACTTCGTGGTAGTCAACTTTGCCGCGCAGCTGCGGCAACTTGTCGTAGACATACTCGAGCAGCCGTTCGCCCAGGGCTTCCTTGAATGCTTCGTAGTCAGCGCCGCGCTTGCCCCAGGTTGCGTCGCGCCACTTCTCGAACCACTCGTAAGGCGCGGGCGCAACCACCTCGATGGTCGAGGTGCCGGGATGCCGGTTCTCGTAGTCCGGGTCTTTCGCCGACGGGAAGGAGATGTAGACGATGGGGAAATCGGCGTCGGGGTCCTCCATGAACGCGTCGAGGGCGGCGTCGTAGTCGTTGCCCGGGTAGATCCAGAAATTGGTCCGCGGCAGTTCGAGTTCCCGGGCCGTGCCTTTCAATCCGATATAGACGCCGAGGTGTGCAACGCTCGGTTCTACGTTTTTCATGCGTCGCTGATAGCCGCTGCGCTCTGCGACGTCCCCGGGCAACAGGTGGTTGAACGTATTGTGGACACCGGCAGACGAAATAACGCAGCCGCATGCAATGCGATGGCCGTCCTTCATTGCGACACCGACGACCTTGTCGTCCTCCACGAGAATGTTGTCGACTTTCGCGTAGGTGAACACTTCGCCGCCGCCGGCCTGTATCTTCGGGATGATCGTTTCTGCAATCCGCCACGAGCCACCGATCGGGTAGTAGCCGCCGTAAAGATAGTGTCTGGCGATCATGGCGTGTGCCATGAAGGGTGAACGCCTGGGCGGCATACCCATGTCGCCCCACTGTCCGCAAAGCGTCGCAATCAGGTCCGGGTCGCTGGTGAGGTCGCTGAGAACGTCCCATGTCTTGCGTCGAAAGGCGCCACGCATCTTCCATGCCAGCCAGGGTTTCGCGAACCGGCGCAGCAGGGGCGGCATGCCGCGACTCATGCCGAAAGCCGACAGGGCGTCTCCGGAACGGTCGAGGAGTTTCAGGTACGCATCGATCGCGCCTTCCTGCTGCGGAAACTGGCGCACGAGGTTGTCGCGGAATGCCTGTTTTCCGGCGATGGCGCTGAAGATTTTGTCGCCGATATAGAAGCGGTCGTACTCCGGATCCATCGGGGCCCACTTGAGCTTGCCTCCCGACAGGTAGTCGAACATCTTGCGGGAACGCGTGGGTGCACCGACTTCGCCAATGTAGTGGACGCCAACATCCCATTCGTAGCCGTTGCGTTCGTAGGAATGCGTAAAGCCTCCGGCAGTGTAGTGCTGCTCGAGCACGCAGACCTTCCAGCCGAGATCACTCAGCAGCGCGGCTGTCGTGAGGCCGCCCATGCCCGAGCCGATGACGATCGCATCGTAATGAGAGGCAAGCCGGCCGGGACGGTAGCGGTGGCCGATTCGCAAGGTGCTTGGGGACATCTTCGCCATAGTTGGCGTATCTTATCGCCTGCAACCGGCCGGGTCGCCCTCGATCGTGTTGGCTGCGGCTCCTTACTCAGGCAGCGCTTTTCGCGAGCTTCTGACGCCACCCCGGGTACAGCCTGTCGGCGTCACCCTGGAAGCTCTCGAACGCGCGGGCAAACTCGTGGTGGTCTAGCGCGAATTCGACCGGATCGGCGCCCGCCCGCCAGCATTCCTCGGCCTGGCGCATCGAGCGTGCGCCCGCGGCTGCGCCGTCAATGTGGCCGTAAGAGCCACCGCCTGCTGTCATGACGACATTCGAGTGCCCGAGGTTTTCAAAGAAGCCCGGGATACGCAGGGCGTTCATGCCGCCGGATATGATCGGCGTCGTCGGGTTCATGCCGTACCATTCCTGGTGGAAGTAGGGCCCTTCTGCACTGTCGCGCTCGAGCATGTACGCGGTGAACTTGTCGGACATTTCGCCTTCCATCTTGCCGAAGCTCATCGTGCCGGTGTGAATGCCGGACGAGCCCTGGATGCGCGCCATCTTGCAATGCACGAATGCCGTGTAGCCACGCTGGGTCTGTGGCGAAGTGACAGCGCCATGGCCGGCACGATGGTAATGAAGGTACTGGTTGGGGAAGCGGCGCCGCGCTGTCGTGATGGCGGTCGGGCCCGCGACGTAACCGTCGACGAGAAACGCGACGTGATCGGCGAGGTCGGCAAACGTCTCTAGAATGAACTCGCCGCGCGCAATCATCTCGAACGGGTC
This sequence comes from uncultured Gammaproteobacteria bacterium, assembly GCA_963698895.1. Classification (GTDB taxonomy): domain Bacteria; phylum Pseudomonadota; class Gammaproteobacteria; order Steroidobacterales; family Woeseiaceae; genus UBA1847. Next base: position 681,194 of record CAVOSO010000010.1, read on the forward strand.
GTCCGCGGTGATGTTGGCGGAAAACAGTTTCGCCTCGCCGGTATCATCCTGGGCGCGGCGCATGGCATCCACGACCAGCGGGATCGTTTCCTTCATGGGGGCGAAAACCTGGTTGCCCTGCGGCTCGTCATTCTTGATGAAGTCACCGCCCTGCCAGAACTCGTAGCAGGCGTCTGCGAACGGTTGCGGGCGCAGGCCGAGTTTGGGTTTCACGATCGTGCCGACGATGAAGCCGCCGTTAACGTGCGGGCGGCCAAGCACGCGCCACATGTCCGCGATGGTGGTCGCAGGTCCGTCAAACAGTCGCAGGTACTCGGGCGGGAAGTAGAAGTCATACATCTTCGCGTATTCGACGTCGCCCATGCCCTGGTTGTTGCCGATTGCCAGCGTCAGGAAGGAGGCGATCATCGCGCGACCGTCGGTGATGTTGCGATCGAAGAGTTCGACGGGGTAAGCGAGCTTTATGAGCTCCTTTGCTTCATCGACCGCGTAGACGAGCGCATCGACGCCCCGAGTGAAAGCATCCGTCGTCGAGACCTCGACGTTGGTGCCGGTCGAGGACTCGGCGGCAAAGTGCGCCGCTGTTTCGATGAAATTGCCGAAGCCCGGTTTCGGCTTCATATGATAGGCGACCAGGACGTGGCGGCCAGCGGCGATGAGGTCTTGCTCATTGAGGTCCAGGTTTACGTAGCGGTTGGATTGGTCGAGTGCCATGGCAGGTGTCCTTGATGGTTACTTGCCGGCACGATAGCGGATCGCCTATCATAAGAGAATTCAATAATTGTTATGTTTTGTATAAGGATGACTTATGCATCTGACCCTGCGCCAGCTACAGTGTTTTTCGGCCGTGGCAAGAAATCTCAGCTACACGAAAGCCGCTGAAGAACTCCACCTGACCCAGCCGGCCGTGTCGATGCAGATCCGGCAGCTCGAACAACAGGCCGGCCTCGCCCTGACCGAGCAATTCGGCAAGCAGGTCCACCTGACGGAAGCCGGTGAGGAGGTCCATCGCTACGCGCGCTCCATCTTGCAGCAGGTGACAGAGATGGATGATGTGCTCGACAAGCTCAAGGGCTTCGCGGGCGGGCGCCTGAAGATTGCCGCCATCTCGTCCGCGAACTATTTTGCACCCAGGTTACTCGGGACGTTCCACCAGCGCTTTCCCGATGTCAGCGTGAGCATGGACGTGACCAACCAGAAAGCCGTGCTGAAGCAGGTCATCGACAATGAGGTCGACATGGCGATCATGGGGCAGCCGCCAAAAGACTCGCAGGTTGAGGCCATTCCCTTCATGGACAACCCGCTCGTCATCGTCGCGCCACCCGACCACCGACTCGCTCAACGCAAGCGCATCGCGCTCCCGGAACTCGAGAAAGAGGTGTTCCTGACGCGCGAGCCCGGCTCGGGCACGCGCGGCGCGATGGAGCGGTTCTTCCGGGAGCAGAAGCTGAAGCTGACCACCGGCATGGGCATGGGCAGCCTGTCGAGTATCAAGCAAGGTGTGCAGGCGGGCCTTGGCCTGGGGCTATTGCCCCGCGACGCGGTGCGCGTCGAGCTGCAGATCGGACGCCTGGTGGAACTCAAGGTCAAGGGCTTGCCAATCATGCGCCAGTGGCATGTCGTGTTGCACAGGAACAAACGGCTGTCGCTCGCAGCCGAAGAGTTCAAAGCCCTGTTGATCGACGAAGCGGTCGAGTTGCTGGCTGACTAGGCAGACCGTGCCAGTGGGCCCGGCTGCACGAGGTCGGCGACGGAGTCGAGCACGCCGTCGGCACCGAGCTGGCTTGCGGACCGCAACGTGTAGCCGTAATTGACCAGCATGACCGTCACGCCGGCATTCCTGGCCGTGGTGACGTCCGTTTCGCTGTCACCGACATAGAGTACGTCGTTCGTGGGGACGCCGAGTCGTTCGGTGATGCACCAGAGCGGCGCCGGATCCGGTTTCCGTGGCAAATCGCCGCCGGAGCCCAGGATTTCGTCGAAGTAGTCATCGAGCGAGAAGTTCCGGACCAGCATGCGGCACAGGTCGTCGGGCTTGTTGCTGCAGAGCCCCACGCGAATGCCGGCCGTGTGCAGTGTCCGCAAGGTGCCTTCCACACCCTGGAAGAGGGTCGTCAGCCGGGTTCCCTGGGCCAGGTACTCGCGGTGAAACCCTGCGGTCAGTCGTGCGACCAGGTCCTCGTCGGTATCCACGTGAAGCCTGTGCAGGACGCGCTCAACCAGCAGCCGAGGTCCACCACCGATCATAAGGCGGACGCTCTTGACGTCAACGGGTGGCAGGTCCTCTCTCGCAAGGGCGCGCACCAGTGCTTCGCGGATGTCCGCCGCGGTATCGGCGAGCGTGCCATCGAGGTCAAAGACGACGGCGCTGTATCCCCCGGCGATCATGCGACCAGCCTCGTGTCGGTCCTGCTTGCATTGACCATGCGCTTGAGAATCGGCATCAGGATCAGTTCCATGGCGAGCAGCATCTTGCCGCCCGGCACCACGATGGTATTGCGGCGTGAAATAAACGATTTGTCGATCATGGCCAGCAGGTACGGGAAATCGACCTCGAACTTGGCGGGATCGCGGAAGCGGATGACGACAAAGCTCTCGTCGGGTGTCGGCACGTCGCGCGCGATAAACGGATTCGATGTATCAACCGTTGGTACGCGCTGGAAGTTGATGTCCGTACGCGAGAACTGCGGCGTGATGTGGTTCACATAGTCTTCCATGCGGCGCAGGATCGTCCGGGTCACGTCGGTTTCCGCGTAGCCGCGTTGTTGCGTGTCGCGGTGAATCTTCTGGATCCATTCGAGATTCACAATGGGCACAACGCCGATCAGGAGGTCGGCGAAGCGCGCGACATCGCATTCGTCCGTCACCATGGCGCCATGCAGGCCTTCGTAGAGCAGCATGTCGGTGTCGCGCGGCAGGTCCTGCCAGTCCGTGAATTCGCCGGAGGGGACACCGTGTTCCTTGGCTTCTATTTCATTGTGGACGTAGTAGCGGCGCTTGCCGTTCCCGGTCTCGCCGTAGGTCTTGAAGAGCTTGCCGAGATCGCAGAGCAGATTGGCCTCCGGTCCGAAGTGCGAAATGTTCTCGCCACGGCTGGCTGCCGAGCTGATGGCCTCGGCCATTTCCTTGCGGTTGAAACGGTGGAAGCTGTCTCCCTCGACAATGGCGGCGGTGACCTCGAGACGTCGGAAGATGTGCTCGAACGCTGTTTTCACGGTGGTGGTGCCTGCGCCAGACGAACCGGTGACGGCGACAACCGGATGCTGCTTGGACATGCTGCGCTCTCCCTGGTCGTGTGAGGCCTGACCGGACCTGATCGGCCTTTGCAGGGACGTTAGCAGCTGGGAAGATAATTAAAACTAAATATTTTTTATCTAATCGATAAGTAAATACTTATATCATTGCTTGTAGACTTTTCCGCCTTTCATAACGAAGTCGACGTCGAGAAGTTCTTCGATGTTGTCCAGTGGAGAGCCGTCAACGGCGATCAGGTCGGCATACTTGCCGGCTTCGATCGTGCCAATGGAATCGCTCATATCGATCAGGTCGGCCGCGTTGACGGTCGCGGCGACCATCACTTCCATGGGCGTCATGCCGGCCTCCACCATGAGTACCGCCTCCTGGGCATTGGTGCCGTGCGGAGAAATGCCGCTGTCCGTGCCGTAGGCGACGTTGACACCGGCCTTGTGCGCTTTGGCGAAATTGCCGGCCATGTCGTTACCCACTCGTATCGCCTTGTCTTTTACCGTCTGCGGCATGAACTCGGATTCGACGGCCATCGTGGCAACCGTCTTGCCCGCCAGCAGGGTCGGTACGAGGTAGGCGCCGGTTTCCCGAAACAACTTGATGGCGCGCGGCCCCGTGTAGGTGCCATGCTCGATGCTGGCCACGCCCGCCTCGAGTGCGGCGATGATGCCCGCCTCTTCATGGGCGTGGGATGCCACCTTGCGCCCCATGCGTTCCGCGGCCCGCACGATTTCACGCAATTCGTCCATTTCCATTTGCTGGCCCGTACCCGTGGCCCGCTCGGTCATGACACCGCCGGTCGAGGTGATCTTGACGAGATCGGCGCCGTACTTGATGGCATTGCGCGCGGCCCGGCGGCAGTCGTAGGGGCCGTCGCAGACATTGGGCGACGTCATCATTTCCATCAGGTCGGGGCTAACGCCACTGATATCGGCATGACCGCCCGTGATGCCGACGCCGCCGGCCGCGATAATCCGCGGCCCGTCAATCCAGCCCTGGTTGATGGCATCGCGCATGGCATACATTTCCTGTGGGGAAGAACCGACATCCCGCACTGTCGTAAAACCCGCCTCCAGCGTCTTCATTGCGTAGTGCAGGCTGCGCATTTGCATGAGCTGGTCGGACATCTTGAGGGCGTCACGATCGTTGTTCGGCCCGAGCTCACCCTGCAGATGCACGTGCATGTCCATGAGTCCCGGCAACACGAACTTGTCCGACAGGTCGATGACGGTTGCGCCCTCGGCTTCGACGAAGCCACTCTGGACACCGGTGATGCGGCCGTCCTCGACGATAACCGTCATCCTGGCCGATGGCGCCTTGCCCGGTACGGCCAGCAGCTGGCCCGCATGAATAAGTGTCACATCAGCGGCGACGGTGCTCGCCGAGAAAAGCAGGGCGACGATTGTGAGAAGAGCGGGGCGAGGCATCATGCGGAACTCCTGGAACGTGGACGCGCACGACGTTACCACATGCCTGCGACTCAGTAACTGCCGTAGTAATGCACCAGCGCCTCGACGTCGCCGTCGTCCAGCAACGCGATCTTGGCCTTCATTTCATCGAGCAGGTTTTCTCGCGTCCCGGCCAGGTAGGACCGGATTGCGTACCTGAGGTAGTCGGCCCGCTGGCCGTGGAGCGGTGGCCCCAGCACGTCGGCGACATTCGGGTTGTCGGGTGGCACATGACATCGGGCGCAAAGCCTGCGGTGCACGGGTTCCCCGAGCGCCGCCAGCCCCTCATCGATGGCCTCGTCGACAGAGGGGCGAGGGATCGCCGCATAGTATTCGGCGAGCTCCGCAACGTTTTCGTCGCTCAACAGCCTGGCCGTGTCGCACATGACCGGTTCCGCGCCACACTGGCGCGCTCCATCCTTGTAGGCATACAGGGCCTCCTCGATGTGCACGGCAGGCATACCGGCTATGACCGGGACGATACGCTTGCCCACGCCGGAGCCATCTTCTGCATGGCAGGCCTTGCAGGCCTCGACAATCGCCGGGGCCGCCGCTCCCTGTGAGTGAACCAGCAGCAGCAGCGCGGCAAGGGCGACAACTTGCAGAAAATGCAGGATTTTCCCAGTGAGATCAGGCATCTTGTTCTCCACCGTAGGCATTTTTACCTACCGGTACGTTGCACGCCACGCTGCCATTTGGCGTCCAGGCTTAATACATTAGTTTTACGTGATATGTAGTTCCGGAGTACGCCTATGTGCCTCGCAGTCCCCATGAAGATTACCGCCATCGACGGCTTTCAGTGCACGTGCGAGGCGAAGGGGATCGAGCGCGAGGTCAGCCTGTTCATGCTGCAGCACGAGCAGGTGGACATTGGTGATCACGTTTTGGTCCATGTCGGCTACGCTATACAAAAAGTGTCAGAAGAGGAAGCGGCCGATTCCTGGGCATTATTTGACGAGGTGCTGGCCGAGATCTGATCCGCTACACCAGGAGAACAACATGTGTGACACCTGCGGTTGCAACGTGACACCCGGCAACGAACATCTGGTCGCGGCTGGCGGGCATCTTGCGAAGACATCCACCGGGCACGAGTCCGTGGAAGTACTCAAAGGCCTCCTGGACGCAAACGATCACCAGGCCGGCCACAATCGGGAGCATTTCGCGCGCCACCGCGCACTGGCGGTCAATCTCATGTCTTCGCCGGGAGCCGGCAAGACGGCATTGCTCGAAGCGACGGCCGATGCACTCGGCGACGAGCTGAAGATGGCTGTCATCGAAGGGGACCTCGAGACAGAAAACGACGCTGAGCGCATTCGGCAAAAGGGCGTGCCGGCCGTGCAGATCAGTACGGGCAGCGCCTGCCACCTGGATGCGCACATGGTGCATACGGCGCTGCACGACCTCGACCTCGACGCTGTCGATATTATTTTTATCGAAAACGTCGGCAACCTGGTTTGCCCGGCGAGCTTCGACCTCGGGCAGCATCTGAACGTGACGTTGCTGTCCACGCCAGAAGGTCACGACAAGCCGGCCAAGTACCCCGTGATGTTCCGCGCGTCCGACCTCGTGTTGATAACGAAGTCGGATCTGCTGGCGGTCCTTGACGATTTCGACCCGCAATATGCCGAGAAATGCCTGCGGCAGCTGGCCAGCACGGCGCCAATGATGGAGATCTCGGCACGCAAGGGTGATGGCATGGACAACTGGCTGGCGTGGCTGCGGACAGAGCTGCACAAGGTCCGGCAGACCGACAAGGCAGTCGGAGCAGGGTAGTGGCGAGGCATGCCGCAGACTGGCTGCAGGAACTGCAGAACCTCGGCATCACGAAGCCGCTGCGGATCATGAATGTCTGTGGGGGGCATGAACGCTCGATATCGGCGGCGGGCCTGCGTACCGTCATTCCCGACAATGTTGAACTCGTTCCGGGTCCGGGATGCCCGGTGTGTATCTGCCCCGAAGAAGACGTCTACGAAGCGATGCAGCTCGCGCTGCATGAAGACATCACGCTGGTCGCCTTCGGCGACATGCTGCGCGTGCCTGTCAACGTGCCGAAGCGTGAGCCGCGCTCACTGGAGGCCGCGAAAGCGGCGGGGGCGGACATTCGACCGATCGCGTCGCCGACAGAGGCCGTCCGCATCGCGCAGTCCGATCCGTCGCGAACGGTGGTGTTTTTTGCCGCGGGATTCGAGACAACGACCGCCCCGGTTGCCGCGATGCTCGCGGAGGGTGCGCCCGCGAACCTGCTCGTCCTTCTTTCCGCTCGCCTGACCTGGCCGGCCGTGGCGATGCTGCTGGACTCCGGGACACCGGGCTTCAATGCGCTCATTGCGCCCGGACACGTTGCCACGGTAATGGGGCCCGAAGAGTGGGAGTTCGTCGTCAAGGATCACGACATCCCGGCCGCGGTCGCGGGATTCACGCCGGACTCACTGCTTGCCGCAATGTACTCGGTCCTGCGCCAGCTGCGCGACGGGAAACACTTCCTCGATAACTGTTACCCGCAGGTAGTGCGCCCGGGCGGCAATTGCGAAGCCCGTCGACAACTTGACGAGGTCATGGAGGTGGTCGATGCAAACTGGCGCGGCATCGGCGTTATCCCGAAATCGGGCTATGCGCTGCGCGCCGCTTATGCGGCACACGATGCCCGTCTGCGCTTCAAGTCGTACGCTGACGCATCGAGGAAGCGCGTGGGCGAGATGCCGCCCGGCTGCGATTGTGCACAGGTCGTGCTCGGCAAGATCTACCCAAACCAGTGCCGCCTGTACGGGGTCGGCTGCACGCCTCGCAAACCCATCGGCCCTTGCATGGTGTCGGACGAGGGCGCCTGCCGCATATGGTGGTCGTCAGGTCTGCGAGACAACGTCTGGGAAGGCCGCCGGAATGACGCTGCCGACGGCTGAGCAGGACGCCGGCATCGGCGAAACAGTCGCTCGAAGGATCCGCCTGCAAGGCCATGTCCAGGGCGTTGGTTTTCGCCCGTTCGTCTATCGACTCGCAATCACTCACGGCATTAACGGCCATGTGCAAAACCAGTTGGGCGAGGTTGAAGTGCTTGCCGTCGGTCCGGCCCATGCCATCGACAGGTTCCTGACCGACCTCGTGGCGAGCGCGCCACCCCTGGCGTCGCCATCGGTGGTGTCGGTCGATGCGTTGGCAGCGCCGGCGAGGAATGACTTCAGGATCATCGACAGCCTTGAAGACGCAACAGCCCAGGTCTACGTGCCCCCCGACTATTTCATGTGCGATGACTGCCGGCGAGAACTGCGCGACCCGGCGGATCGTCGCCACGCCTATCCGTTCATCAACTGCACACAGTGCGGTCCCCGCTATACGCTGATCGAAGCCCTGCCTTACGACCGGCCCAACACGAGCATGAAGCACTTCCCGCTGTGTCCCGAGTGCGAGTCCGAGTATCTCGATCCGGCGGATCGGCGCTTTCATGCCGAGCCGGTCGCTTGCCCGGTGTGCGGGCCTCGTTTGTCACTGGTCAAGGCAGGCGCCGCGACAATCGATGACACGGCAGGTGCACTTGCTGCCGCTGTCACCGCGATCAATGGCGGGCAGGTTCTGGCTGTGAAGGGTATCGGCGGATACCACCTTGTCTGCGACGCCGGCAATGAAACAGCCGTGGCCCGATTGCGCGCACGCAAACGGCGTCCCCACAAGCCGCTGGCCGTCATGTTTCCCGTCGCCGGCGCCGACGGGCTCGACGTTGCGCGTCAGTTCGTCGAATTGAGCGACGAAGAAGCCGACCTCGTGGCCGGCCCGATGCGGCCGATTGTGCTGGCAACGCACCGCGCGAACGGCCGACTGGCGCCGAACGTCGCACCGGGTCTGGGTGAGATCGGTGTGTTCCTGCCCTACAGCCCCCTGCATCAACTGCTGCTCGACAGCATCGGCAGGCCCGTCGTTGCAACCTCCGGCAATATCAGCGGGGAGCCTGTCATAACCGACAACGACGAAGCCGAGCAGCGCCTGGGTGCGATCGCAGACGCATTCCTGCAGCATGACCGACCGATTGTGCGGCCGGCAGATGACCCGGTCTATCGGCGCATCGCCGGACGCATGCGGCCGCTGCGTGTCGGTCGCGGCTGCGCGCCGCGCGAGCTGAGACTGCCGTGGCAGCAGCCCGAGCCTCTGCTGGCCGTCGGCGGGCACATGAAAGGCACCGTCGCGTTGAGCTGGGACAATCGAGTCGTGGTTTCACCGCACATCGGCGAGATGGACAGTCCGCGCAGCCTCGATGTTTTCGAACAGGTCGCCCGCGACTTGCAGGCCTTGTACGGCGTGCGGGCACAACGCGTCGTGTGCGACGCACACCCGGGCTACACGACGAACCGCTGGGCGCAGCGCCGCTCCCGCCTACCGGTGGAAACGGTGTGGCACCACGAGGCACATGCCAGCGCCGTGGCCGCCGAGTTCGCAACCGAAGGCGACTGGGTGATGTTCGCCTGGGACGGCGTAGGCCTCGGTCGAGACGGTACGCTCTGGGGCGGCGAAGCCCTGTTCGGCAGGCCCGGCGCGTGGCAGCGCTTTGCAAGCCTCAGAACGTTTCGCTTGCCGGGCGGCGACAAGGCGGGACGCGAGCCATGGCGCAGCGCCGCCGCATTGCACTGGGAGTGCGGGGCGGACTGGCAGGCAGGACCCGATCCGGATGGCATCGCAAGGGCCGCCTGGGAAAGCAACCTCAATTGTCCGACGACCAGCGCCGCCGGGCGCCTGTTCGATGCGGCGGCGGCTATCATCATCGATTTTCCAGCAGCCAGCTTTGAGGCACAGGGGCCGATGCTGCTCGAGGCCTTGTGTCGCGCCGCGGCGCCGGCCGTCGAACTCGATCTGGTCGAATGCGACGACGGTGTGCTCCGGCTGGACTGGGAACCCCTGCTCGACGTGCTTGGCGACCGGTCCAGGGAACCGGCGCTGCGTGCGGAGATCTTTCACGCGAGCATGGCAGCCGCCATCGTAAGGCAGGCCGTGGTCGCGCGTGAGCGCTACGGCGCCCGCCAGGTCGGGCTCTGCGGTGGCGTGTTCCAGAACCGCTTCCTGGCCGAGCAGGCCGTGCGTCTGCTGGAAGGCCAGGATTTCGACGTGTACGTGCCGCAGGCATTGCCTTGCAACGACGCGGCACTAAGCTATGGACAAGCGGCAGAAGTTGCGGCCCGAGAGGATGTCAGATAATGGATGACGAGCGTATTTCACTCGCGCACGGCAACGGTGGCCGTTTCATGCGCGAGCTCATCGAGGACGTGTTTGCGAAAGCACTGTCCGCCAGCGAACTGGACGTGCAGGCCGATGCCGTCCAGATTGATCTGGGCGACGGCGAGGTCATGATCACCACGGATGGATTCACCGTGCAGCCGCTGGAATTCCCCGGGGGCAACATCGGGTCGCTTGCGATTCACGGGACGACCAACGATCTCGCGGTCGCAGGCGCAAAGCCGATGTACATGACGTTGAACGCGTTCATCGAAGAAGGTTTTGAAGTCGCACAGCTCGAACGCATCGTCACGAGTCTTGCGCAGGCGGCGGTCGAAGCGGGTGTTCGAATCAGCGCGGGCGATACGAAAGTCGTGCGGCGGGGCGAAGGCGGTGGTATTTATCTCGCGACGACAGGCGTCGGCGTGCGCCTGCCGGGCGTCAAGCCGTCGATGGACAAGATTCGCGACGGCGACGTCATTCTCGTGAGCGGTCCGATTGGCGATCACGGCACGGCCGTCATGCTCGCTCGCGAGGAGTTCGGCCTGCGTGGCGACCTCGTTTCCGACGCGGGCCCGGTCATGGGACTGACCGAGCCGTTGCTGGCGTTCGACGGCCTGCGCTTCATGCGCGATCCGACCCGCGGCGGCATCGCGTCGATCGGCCACGAAATTCTCAAAGCGACCGGTCTGGGCGTGCGCTTCGAAGCGACTGTGCCTGTTCGCGAGCCCGTGCAATCAGTGTGCGACATGCTCGGCTACGATCCCTACTACCTGGCCTGCGAGGGGCGCGTCGTCGCAATCCTGGCACCCGACCAGGCCGACGCGGCGCTCGCGCTGTGGCGCAGCTTGCCGGAGGGCAGGGAGGCGGCGCGCATTGGCCGCATCAATGCCGCCGAAAAGCGCGTCATCCTCGAAACACCGCTGGGCGGCGAACGCTTTCTTGAAGAGCTCGAGGACGACCCGTTGCCACGCATCTGCTGAGCGCGCGCCTAACCGGTTTCGAGTTCCACGCGTTGCAGGATCATCTCGTCGCCACTGATCACGGTAGTGTGGAAATCACCGCATGCCCCGCAGACCAGGCGATTGGCTCGCGCCGGTGTCTCGGCCTCGCAGGCGCCGCACCGCACCGTGATCCCGGCCTCATCAACGAGGAACTCGGCGCCCGCCGCGATCGTCCCGGCTGAGGCCATGGGCCACGCGCTGCGCAGCAGTTCGGACTCCACGCCGGACAGCGGGCCGACCTTGAGTTCGATACGCGTCACGCGGGATGCGCCGCGCTCGGCGGCGATCGTTTGCACCTGCTCCAGCAGGGACAGGCAGACCGAGAGCTCATGCATCGCCCGGGCGTCAGGCGATTTCGACGAGCTCAATCGCGAAGGTGAGGGCCTGGCCCGCAAGCGGGTGGTTGGCATCCACCGTAATCGAGGCCTCGTCGACCTCTGTGACGACGAGGTTCATCACCTGGCCATCGGGGCTCTGGCTCTGCAACTGCATGCCGACTTGCGGGGCCATGTCCTCGGGCAGCGCGCTCTTGGGAACCTGTTGTACCAGTTGCTCATGACGTTCGCCGTAGGCCTGCTCGGGCGGGATCGTCACTGACTTGCTTTCGCCAACGGCCATGCCGTCCACAGCACTGTCGAAACCGGGGATTACCTGTCCGCCGCCGAGTGCGAACTCGAGCGGATCGCGGCCGACGGAACTGTCGAATTGTGTGCCGTCGTCCAGTGTGCCCGTGTAGTGGATCCGGACGGTATCGCCCGACTTGGCTAGTGTCATTGGTGCTGCTCCTTTTGAGAATTCGGCACTATAGCAGAAAGCGGATAGTGCGATTTCCGACCGGTTCCGGGCAGTATTGGACCTAAAGGAAACGCAGAAGACCAAGAAGAAGAACGGGGGAGTATCGGTAATGGCCTATCAATTTACCCGCGTCTAGCAAAGCAGCGCAGGTTTCAGGGCCTTGTGCATTGCAGTCGCAACGTTCTGCGACGACATCTACATGCGACGTGCTGCGACCACCATTGCGTTTGCCGACATTTGACGACGACAGGGTGGATAACTCTGCGCGGGGAGCCGCAGTCCCAAGCGAGGCTGCGGCTTTTTTTCGAGGTCCCGACTAGGACAACTACCTATTTGCATCACCGTGTCCCGGGTCTACGGTGACTCTGGGGATTTGTTGCTTGCGGGTAATGCCATGAACGAGTCTTCAAGCAGCGGTCATGTGGTCCAGCTCGACACGACGGTTCCGGTCTGGGAGCAGTTCTTTACCGTCGCACCTCTAGTGCTGATCGGCACGCGAGACGAGGACGGATCGCTGGACATGGCGCCCAAGCACATGGTCACCCCGATGGGCTGGCAGAACTACTTCGGCTTTGTCTGCACGCCACGGCACAAGACCTGCAGCAACATTGAGCGTAACGGCGAGTTCACCGTCAGCTATCCCAAACCCTCGGAGGTGTTGATTGCAAGCCTGGCTGCCTCGCCCAGGGGCACGGAGGGTTCCAAGCCTGTCATCGATTTTTTCCATACGTTTCCGGCCACGCTGGTTGACGGACGCTTTATCAAGGACGGCTATCTCTATTTCGAGTGCCGCCATCACAAATCGGTGGGCGGCTTCGGCGAAAACTGCCTGATTACCGGTGAGATCGTCGCCGCCTACGCAGACGTTGATTACCTTCGTTCGTCCGAGGCCGACGACCAGGAGACCATACACGCTGCGCCCCTGTTCGCGTATCTTTCCCCGGGACGCTTCGCGACGATCGACCACTCGAATGCGTTTCCGTTCCCGGAGAGCATGAAAAAGTAACTCCGACATGAGCGCCACGACAGCGGCAAGAGTTCTTGAATACGTCTACGATCAGCGGCACGTCCTGACGAATCTGATCAAGAACCTGGTGGAAGCGGAATCGCCATCCGCGCACCCGGAAACCCATGATGGCGTCAGGCGTATTTTGCGGCTTGCGCTCGCCAGCGCCGGCTACGAATCCCGCGAGACAGGCGGGCCCAACAGGCCGCGACATGTATTCGCAAGACCCGCAGAGCGGCGGCGTGGCCAGCCTTCGCAACTCGTCCTCGGCCATTTCGATACTGTCTGGCCCGTGGGAACACTGGCAGAGCGGCCATTTCGCATCGACGGTAATATCGTGCACGGCCCCGGCTCATTCGACATGAAGGGCGGTTTGGCACAACTGGTACTCGCGCTCATGGCGATCCGCGACCTGCAGCTTCCGACGCCGGTTCTGCCCGTGATCTTCATCAATGGCGACGAGGAAATCGGCAGTCGCAGTTCAACGCGCTACATTCGCCTGCTGGCGCAACGTGCGAATAGGGCGCTCGTCCTTGAACCGGCGTTCGGGGAGCGCGGCGCTATCAAGACAGCCCGCAAGGGGATCGGCCGCTTCACGATCACGGTCTTTGGCAAGGCAGCGCACGCCGGACTGGACCCGGAAAGCGGTGCGAGCGCCATTCTCGAGCTGTCACATGTCATCCAGAAACTGTTCGCGCTCAACGATGTCGAGCGCGGCATCACCGTCAATGTCGGTACCGTCGACGGTGGTATTCAACCGAATGTGGTCGCGCCGCACAGCACGGCCGTCGTTGACGTGCGCGTGCCGACGGTCGCCACCGGTAACGAAATCGAATACATCATTCACTCGCTTCAGCCAACCACGCCCGATGTTCGCCTGCATATCGAGGGTTGTATTGGCCGTCCCTCGATGGAGCCGACGCCGCGCAACCAGCGACTGTGGGATTGTGCGAAACACGCCGCCGGCGAACTGGGTATCGAATTGCACCAGGTGCGTGCCGGAGGCGGGTCAGACGGCAATACGACCAGCTTGTATACCGCGACGATCGACGGATTGGGCCCGGTCGGCGACGGGGCGCACGCAGCTCATGAGCATCTCCTGGTCGACAAGACACTCGAGAGGGCAGCCTTGCTGACCTTATTGCTGACAGCACCGGCTATGGAGGGCCATAACCAGGAAGAGGACTAGTATGAGTACCAGGATTTACGGCTCGCTGGCCCGAATCGCGGATTTTCGAAACAGCAACTTCGATATACAGGCGTTGCCACGCTCGGACTGGGCGACGGGTGACTACGTCGAGGGAGAGGTCACCGGCGCAATGACGGAGTACTACCACGTTGAGGATCGGAGCGGGCACATGGTCCGGGTCGAGCCCGGCGACTGGGTGGTCGGCGCGCTGGGCGAGCGTGCTGCGACCCTGGAAGGCGTGGGTAGCTGGCGTGACGTAGACGCAAAGGGCGAACTGCATGCGCTGACCGGGGCCGGCCTGTTCGGCCGTTTCACGTCCTACTCGATGTTGTTGCCGGACCCGCTGCGGCTGAATTACAGGGGTCACCTGTGCCGCAACAACGAGAAGGTGTGTATGCGGCACTTCGCGCCCGGCTCGTCGCGACACCACTTCGAGGTACCGACCGTCCTGCTGGTCGGGACGTCGATGTCCGCCGGCAAAACGACGACCGGCCGGCGCGTGTGCAAGGAGCTCGATCGGGCGGGCAAGTTCGTCATTGGCACCAAACTTACGGGAGCCGGTCGTTACCGTGACATCCTGAGTTACCAGAAGACCGGTGCGACAGAGATATTCGACTTCGTCGATGTCGGGCTGCCATCGACAATTGTGCCGGAGGCCGAGTACCGGGCCGCGATCCGGCCATTGTTGAATTTCATCGACGATCTGCAGCCTGATCTGCTGCTTGTCGAAGCGGGGGCATCGCCCCTGGAGCCCTACAATGTCGCGGCACTCATGGATGAACTCGGCGACAACATTGTCTGCACGATTCTGTGTGCATCGGATCCCTACGCCGTTGTCGGTGTGGAGCGGGCGTTCGGGCTGCGGCCGGATCTCGTGACGGGACCGGCGGCGCAAACCTCGGCAGCGGTTGAACTCGTCTACAAGCTGTCCGGACTGCCGGCAATCAACGTCATCGACCCGTCGGCAAAAGAAACGTTTCGTCGTTTCCTTGAAAAAATGCCCGGTGTTGAACACCGGGCACGTGGAAACGGTCGATCAGCGGGGAGTTATTCGGCCAGCGTTACTTCGCCGTCGCCAAACCGGTAACGAATCCCGATGCCGATCGCGTATACGTCGTAGTCGTAGGGCTGCGCGCCCAGCGTCAGCACGGTTGGCAATGTTGTCGGTGACACCAGCGCAAAGTCCTTTAGATCGAAACGCTCATACCGCAGGTTGAACGTCCCTTGCCAGCGATCGGAGAACGCATAGCTGGCTTCTGCGCTGGCCGAGTCAAGTGTCGACTCCAGTGTCGGCAGCGTGCTCGGTCCGCCGCTCAGGCTATCGAGTGCAATCCGCGATTCGCCGGTGCCGCGGTTGTAGTCGAGCGCGAAGTCGAACTTGCTGTCACTCGGGCGCCAGGTCATGCCGACACCCAGGTGGTCAAAGTCGTCTTCGTGGAATGCGCTCCAGTCCCAGAATCCGAATTGCTCGGCACCGGTCTGGTGTGCATCGATTTTGTCCTGACCGTAGACGAGGAAGACAGACGCACTCTCGGAAATGGCCCAGCTGATATCAGCAGTCGCACGGAATTCCTCGGCGCCGTTCAGGCCGACGAGCGAATCCTTGAAGTCGTCATCGGCAAACATGGCTGACACGCCAAAGGAGATCGGCAGTTCGAGCGGGCTGACCGCAACCACGACCTCACCGAATTCACGATAGCGATAGGCCAGGTTGTACTTGCGCAGGAGCGGGTTTTGCCCGAGGCTGACCGCGACCGTATCGTCATAGCGGTCGTTGCCCCGTCGCGATGCGCCACCTTTGGCACGGATATCCAGCCATGCCGTCGGCCGCCAGCGAACCTGTCCCCAGCCGAGGTCAGTCGTTTGTTCGGCAACCTCCTGGTAGTCACGGTTCATCTCTTTGCGTTCGTAACCGGCGGCGATCTTCAGCTTCCTGTGAATCGCGTATTCGCCGCTGACCGTCATCGTCATTCGGTCGTAGCTGTAAGGAACGTTTTGCTCCAGCTCGCCGGAATCGAAGATATCGACAATCACACGGTTCCAGCTGGCAATCGGTGTCGTGTTGTCACGCTCGTCGTAGCGATAGCCAAACTTGATGCGAGCTTTCGGCAATGGCCGGGCGGTCAGTGTGAAGGCGTAATTTGCGGTATCGACTTTGGCGTCCGTCGAGGATCGCGGCAATGCCGGCGCCAGGATATTCGGATTAATCGTATACGGCAGTAGCGCCTGGTTCTGTTCGCCGCGCCCCGATGCTGCCGAGAACGCGATGACAGTGTCCCACGTACTCATCCGGTACTTGCCGGACAGTGAAATCTGCTGGAAGTCGTTGTCGGGTTCACGGGCGGTGCGCAACGTGCTCGCGCCGGGAATGGCGGAGAACGGCGATTCCCAGGTCAGGTTCGGATGGTTGTTCGAAAACGTCGAGCTGTACCAGGCCAGCGTCAGGCTCAGGTTGTCTTTGGCATACTGCACACCGGCGTCGACCTGGTCGGTTTCGAAATCGATCCACCGCGGCAGGAATGCGGCCTGCCCGAGGCTGCCCGCGCTGGAGATGTCGATGCCGTCGCGATTCTGGCGACTGAAATCGGCAAAAACATTGAACCCTCTCGCCGGCGTCCAGTTGGCGCCGGCATCAACGATCTGCCGGTCCGTACCCACCAGCTGCTGGCGCAATGACGTTGTCAGTTGCGTCATGTTGCCGGTAACGCCGGCAGGCACCCACCCGGCAGGCAGGGTCAGCGTATCGCTTGTTGACGGGTTGAATACCGTGCTCGTCGTGTCAAAGCGCCGAAAAGGCAGTTCCCTGTAGCCGACATTGAATCCAAAGACACCCTGTTTGCCGCCGTCCACTGTGAAGACCCGCGAGTCGTGACCGAGATCTTCGGCGTACCAGTCGAGCAGGTAGCCGTCACTCGAATAGCGGCCATGACCGGCAACATCGGCATACGTGCCTTTTTCGTCCAGTCCGCTGAAGTTGCCGAAACGGGCGGCATCATCGCTGACATTGACGGCGCCCACCTCGACTTCCGCGCGATAGCCTGTATCGAACGGGCAGGATTCGCACAGCCAGTCGCTGGTGTCGACCTGGGCAATTACAGCGCCCGGTCCGAGCAGCGACAACGTGGCCGCCAGGGTATGTAGTGCGGTTGTTCTTTGTTTTAGCATCGCTCTGTGCTCCTAGCGCATCAGCTTAGAGCCGGACGGGTGATTCGACCCGTGTACCTGGTCGTGACAATTCATGCACGACTGGCCCAGCAGCAACGATGATGGTGTGTTGGCCGGGAGCCCGCGTTCGTCCTGCGGCAGGCTCGGATGGCCATCCTGGGAATGACAGCTCTGGCAGAGCATCGGTGCGCGCATCGTCAACATGCCCGGGTAGTTCGAGCCGTGCGGGTCGTGGCAGTTGCCGCAGTCTTCCGTGACCGGTGCGTGTTCCCACAGGTACGGCCCGCGTGTTTCCGCGTGGCATTCGAAACAGGTACCGTTGACGGTCGTCCCGGCAAGCAGGCGTTCCGCGGATTCGCCGTGCGGACTATGGCAGCTCGTGCAGTCCATTTTGCCCTGTCGCACCCCGTGTGCGTAGGGCTTCATTGACTGTGTACGCTGCTGCTGATGGCAAGCAAAGCAGACATCGGCCTGGGTCGCGGTGGCGAGTACCGGGTCGCGCTCCGTGTGCAGGCTGTGGCAGTCCGTGCAGGCGACAGTGTCGTCATCATGCGCGCTGCCGTGCCAGGCAAAACCCGCATCGCCGAGGTGACAGCTCATGCAGTTCGCGTTCTGGTCGGCGATGGAGCTCGTCGAGTTGGAACCGAAAGCCGGGATTGGCGGCCGTTCCTGGCCGCGCCGGACGCGACCGGCATGATCGCCACCGGGTCCATGGCAGGCTTCGCACTGCAGCTGACCGTGTCCGAAGGGGGAGTCGGGATCCTGCGGCATCGCGTGCCGGGTACGAAAGACGGCCAGGGTTGCCTGGTCGTCATGGCACTGAAAGCACGTGTCGGCGCCTTTCTTGCTGTACGACGGAGCCTCAGCGCCGTCGCCGGTCTCTTCTGCCGTCACGAATCCCGGGAGGGCGATGGCCATCAGGGCCATCGCCACGACCGCGGTATTTCTTGCGCTCTTTCTCATTGTCATCCGCATTCTGCCGGCCTAGTTGTACTGGAACTGGCCGACACCGTGCATGACGCCGACGTCCACCGAGGCGCCCGGGCCATGGCACAGCTGGCAGGTTTCGCTACCGGACGAAATCATCGCCCCGGTTTCGTCCTTGCGGGCATCGAAGTCGCCGCCGTTCTGCGTCATGTGATTCCGCGCAAGGTCGCTCATGTGACAGCTCGAGCACACGGCCGAGTTCGGCGAAATCGCGACATCGTCCAGCAACGACGAACGATCGCCGTCGAGCCCGTTGGTGCCAGGCGCGGCGTCCACTGTCGTTGCCATGACCGCGGTCGGATCCACCGGGTAGTAGGTACCGGCCAGGTGGCAGCCTTCGCAGTTATTCAGCTTGCCGGGATAGACGACTTGCGTGTAGTCGTGAGCGGAGTTGCGATAGCCGCAGACACCGACGTTGCCGGCGTGGATGCGATGCACCATGCGCTTCAGGTCGATGGAAACGTCATCTAGGCCCAGCTCGGTGTCGCAGGCCGAGGCCGGAACGCGACGCTGGATATCCGTCGCATTCGGGTTGTGACAGGTGGCACAGAGCTCGGTATTCCCGACCCGATTGTTGCCGTGCAGTGCGAGCGTATTGTGGCAGTCGTTGCACTTCGCGATATCGACGATCTCGCGCCTGTCAACCGCACTGGCATCGGTGATGGGGAAGGCCAGGCCTGCGCCCTTGACACCGATTGACACTGGTCCGGAACCGGCGATGTTGACCTGCGGGTGCCCCTCAAGGTACGCAACGCCGGAGCCGGTTGCGCCGGTCGGGATGACATCGCCAGCGTCGGCTGTCTTTTCAAAGACGTTGCCACCCACATTCGTCGCGCCCGTCTTGAAGTCGATAACGAGCGGCTGGAAGGGCGCGCCGGTGTCCGCTGGCCGTCCGAGGTCGTCGTTCGGGTCAACGTTGCCGAGATTATCGGTATTCCAGGAGACATCGACGCGAATAGTCGCGCCGCCCGTCTGGAACGGACCGTTTGTGTCATTGATATCGTAGGCGGTGCTCGCTGGGTCCGCCGCGTAGTTCGGATTCGTCGGGTCAAGCACCCGGATCTGTACGGTCGGGTTCTCACCCGGTGCCGTGTCGGTGACCGAGACGACGTCGTATTCGAACGCCTGTGAAGCGACGGCTTCAGGGATCGTGTGCACAACGTCGACGCGCAGGTTGCCGTTGGCAATCGTCGCATTCTCGCCGTGGCAGGTTACGCAGGATTCGTCGCTATCGGTGCCGACGCCGCCGACGTGGTCGCCGGCTGCCCAGTCGATATGATCGTGGCAGGAGCCGCAGGCATCGCGAGTGGGGACGGTGCGCCAGTTGCTGGCTTGCGGAATCGTTGGATCGGATTCGGCATGACAGGTCGTGCAGTTGCGCACGTCCTGTGTGAATTCGATGCCCGAGTAGTCAATAGCGTTCCCGCCGTAGCCGACAATGAAGTAACCATTGGCGAGGTGGGCGCCGTTATGAATCTTGTGGACCATTTGCTTCATGTCCACAGTGCCTCCCCAGGGCTCGGCAGCGGTGTCACCATCGATCGAATAGGGGTTGTGGCAGGTGACGCAGTACTCGATATCGAAGCGTGCCTCGCCGTGGAAGCCGAGATTGTCGTGGCAGGCATTGCAGGTCGCGTTGTTCACGATCAGGCGCGTGAACGTGGGAGCGCCGCCGGTTGGAACGAAGTCATAGGGCGCATTGTTGGCCGGTGCGCCGCCACGAATTTCGAGGCCGAGTCGATGCGTTTTCGCCGCATCGAAGGCCGGGCCGGCCGGATAGGCCGTCAGCGCCTGCGCAAACGTATACGTGTATGTCCCATCGCCATTGTCCGCAAAGGTACCTGCGGTGGCGCCTTCTGCATTCGCCTGCGCGTCGGGGATGCCGCCACTGGAGCGGGTAATGTAGGACTGCCATTCGCTCGAGGATCCATTCTGGCCCGGGGAAAGCTGGGCCAGGGTGAAGCGCAGCGCGGTTGCCGGCATGTCTTTCAGGCCAAAGCCGACGTCATCGGTCAGGCTCAGCGTAACGGTAGGGGCGCCGCCGCCGGCCGGGACCACGACACTCTGGACCTCGACATTAATGCGGTCGGCCGACTCCCATGAAATGGCGCCGCTCGACCCGGGGGGGCCCGACGGGCCTGGTGTGCCGGGCGTGCCGGCAGCGCCTGGAGGACCCGCGGGTCCGGCGGGGCCTGTGGAGCCATCGCATGCGAAGAGCAGGGCACTGGCCACCAGCAGACCTGCCAATCCTGTAGTACGACCGAACGAGCGTCTCATTTCCTTCCCCTTGAACTGTTTTTGCCTGAAAACGTGTGGGTGATGCGTGTACCGTTCATGGCGCATTCAGGAACGGTGTTTCTTAATATCTTTCTAGGGACTTTGGACCTATTCTTGAATCGCGTAAAGTACCTATGGATTCTCGGTATGTATCAGCACGACATCCAATTCGATGTATGTACAATTGTCGCGGGCCCATCCGGGCAGCAAGGAGACTGCAATGAAACGACGTTTTTTCTTTATTTTATCTGTGCTTACGCTGGGTTTGCCGGCGCTCGCCACGGCTGATGTCGACGCCCTGATGAACGACTGCAACGGTTGTCACGGCGATAACGGCGTCAGCCAGTGGAGCGATGTCCCGACGATTGCGGGTCTCGCCGAGTTTGTGCATGTCGATGCGCTGTTTATCTACCAGGATGAAGCGCGACCCTGCTCGGAATCCGAATATCGCCAGGGCGATACGAGCCGGCCTGCCACCACGATGTGCGCGATTGCCGCCGATCTGAGCGAAAGCGACATCGAAGCGCTCGCCGCCGCTTACGCGGTGCTGCCGTACGTCAAGGCCAAGCAGGAATTTGATGCTGCCAAGGCGGCCGCAGGCAAGGCCTTGCACGACGCCAAGTGCGATAAATGCCATTCCGAGGAAGGCACGAACCCGGACGACGAAGCCGGCATGCTCGGTGGCCAGCAGATGGGTTACCTGCGTGACACGTTCGCCGCCTACGCGGCAGAGACACGCGATCAGCCTGGCAAGATGAAACAGGTGCTTGACGAAATGTCAGCCGACGACATCGAGGCGCTGGTCCACTATTACGGCAGCGTTCAATGAGTTCAGCGCAGGCCGCCGGTGGTGACATCGGCGGCCTGTTTGCTGCCATTGATGCAAAAGATGGCGCCGCGTTCGTTGCGTACCTGACTGAAGACGCGGTCTTTCGATTCGGCTCTGCACCGCCGGTGCAGGGCCGTGATGCCATACAGGCTGCCGTTGAGGGCTTTTTCTCAACAATTGGCGGTTGCGCGCATGCGGTCGACAATACCATGCGGCAGGACAACACCCTGGTGTGTGAAGGCGTGGTCACCTACACGCGGCACGACGGCTCAAAAATTTCCCTGCCGTTCACCGATGTTTTCGAATACGAAAACGGCCTGATTGCGCACTACAAGATCTACATGGATATCGGTCCGCTGTACGCGGAGTAGGTCTTTCCGGCAGTAGCGAGATCTCACTCTCGGAAATCCCTGATGGCGGGTAGCGGCGTATTCGCTTACTAAGACGCCAGACATCAGGGAATCAAGAACAATGACTCAGGCAACACGGCTTGCTCACCTGCAGCACGCACACTCATCCCGTCCTTGGCCGCTGACAAGCGGGCGCAGGAAGGGCTGGCTTCTCGCGGTTGCAGCGATTCTGTGGTTGACCGGCAATCCGGCGCTTGCGCAGGAAGACAGTCAGTGCCTGAAGTGTCATGACGATCCCGAGCTGACCGCCCTGCGCGGAGACGCCGAGGTATCGGCGTATGTCACCGCGGCAATGATGTCGGGATCCGTCCACACCAGTCTGACCTGCGTGGAGTGCCACAGCGACCTGGCCGGGAGCAAACGCCGGCGGCATGCCGAAGACCTGGAGGCCGTCGACTGCAACGATTGCCACAGGCGGGAAGCGAGAGAGCACGGCCGCAGCCTGCACGGCGTTGCTGCAGCCAATGGCGACCCCATGGCGCCAACCTGCGCCGACTGCCACGGCAAGCACGAAATCCTCTCGTCCGCGTCCGCGGATGCGCCGACAGCCGTGATGAATGTGCCCATGTTGTGCGGCACCTGTCACCGTGAGGGTGCTCCCGTGTCCCGGACCCACGAGATCTCCCAGGACAACATCATCGAGAACTACTCGATGAGTATTCATGGCGAAGGCTTGTTCAACCAGGGCCTGACGGTTACAGCCGTATGTACATCGTGCCACACCGCGCACGATATCCGTACGCACACCGACCCGAAATCATCGATCCACGCCGACAACGTGGGTAAGACGTGTATGGCGTGTCACGGACAAATCGAGAAAGTGCATCGCAAGGTGATCGAAGGCCACTTGTGGACCGAAGATCCCGGCAAGATCCCGGCGTGTGTGGACTGCCATGCCCCGCACAAGATTCGCAACGTGTTCTACCCCGATGGCCTGGCCGACAAGGACTGCCTGACCTGTCACGGCCAGCAAGATCTGACGATGACCCGCGACGGCGAGACGATCAGTCTGTACGTCGATGAGGACGTCTACGAGGGCTCCACGCATGCGGACACGGCCTGCGCGCAATGCCATACTGACGTCACGGTTGCTGAAGAACGTGCCTGTTCGACGATACAGTCACAGGTCGATTGCGGCATTTGCCACGCTGAGCAGGTTACCGAGTACAACGGCAGTACACACGGGACGCTGCACGCCGACGGCGACCCGGACGCGCCATCGTGCCAGGACTGTCATGCCAAGCACGCCACGCTGGACAAGGATACCCAGGCGTCGCCGACGTATGCGCTCAATGTCCCCGATCTCTGCGGCACCTGTCACCGCGTCGGTGAGCAGGCTGCGACTCGTATTGACGCCAAGGTAGACGACATCGTCGGTAGCTACGAAGACAGCGTACACGGCCGTGGATTGCAGAGTGGCCTCGTTGTGACCGCCAATTGCGCGGACTGCCACGGTGCGCACAATGAACTGCCACCCGATGACCCGAATGCGTCGACGAATCCGCAGCACATCGCGGAAACCTGCGGTACCTGTCACCACGGTATCGAGGAGCAATTCAGGGAGAGCATCCACTGGACCGATGATCCCATCGCCAACGACGCCTATCCGACCTGCGAAGATTGCCACTCCTCGCACACGATCATGCGCACCGAGCAGCTCGGCTTCCGCGACCTGATGATGGAGCAGTGCGGACGCTGCCACACGGACGAGACCGAGACCTTCTTCGATACCTTCCATGGCAAAGTCTCGCGCCTGGGTGGCGAGGGCGTGGCCAAGTGCTACGACTGCCACGGCACGCACAACATTCTCAGTCCAATCGACCCCAATTCGACCCTGAGTCGCGACAACGTCGTCGCCACCTGTGGCCAGTGTCACGAAGGCTCGCACCGGCAATTCGCGGGTTACCTGACGCACGCGACGCACCATGACAGGGAAAATTACCCCTGGCTATTCTGGTCCTTCTGGGGAATGACTGCATTGCTGGTAGGCACCCTGTCATTCGCACTGTTGCATTCGTTTGCCTGGGTCATTCGCTTGATGCTGAACCGCGAGGAATGGCAGGCCCACAAGGAACTGTCCCGCAAGAAGGGTCAGAAATTCTACCGTCGTTTCAGCCGCCTCCAGCGCACCATGCATATCCTGATGATGCTCAGCTTCTTCCTGCTTGCATTGACGGGAATGGCGCTGAAGTTCTCGTACATGCCGTGGGCACAGGCGGTGTCCGATTTCCTCGGCGGGTTTGACAGCATGGGCTTCCAGCATCGTGTTGGCGCGTTCGGCTTGCTGATCGTAATGATTTTGCATATTTACGATGTGATGAATCACAAGCGGAAGACGAAGCAGACCCTGTGGCAGATCGTCACCGGACCGGATTCGATTATCTTCAACGGTCGCGATCTCAAGGAGTTCATCCAGTCGATCAAGTGGTTCTTCGGCTACGGTGAGCGTCCCAAATATGGTCGCTACACCTACTGGGAGAAATTCGACTACTTCGCGGTTGGCTGGGGTGTGATCATCATCGGCTCGACCGGGCTTGTCTTGTGGTTCCCCGAGTTCTTCACGTACATCGTCCCGGGCTGGGCCGTCAACGTGGCGACGATCATTCACAGCGACGAGGCGTTGCTTGCGGTGGGCTTCATCTTCACGATCCACTTCTTCAACACGCACTTCCGGCCCGACAAGTTCCCGATGGATCCCGTGATATTCACCGGGCGAATTGCCGTCGACGAGTTGAAATACGACAAGCCGGGCGAGTACGAAGAGCAGGTGCAATCCGGTGAGCTGGAGAACAACCTCGTGAGAGCGTTCCCGAAGGCTAAAGACAAGGGCGTGAGGATATTCGGTTTCATGGCGCTCACGTTTGGCCTGGTCCTGCTAAGCTTGATCATTTACACGATGCTATTCGGCTACCGCTAGAGACTGGTCCCCGGCATCATCCTTTGCGATGATGCCGGGCATCAGGACTGATTTCGGGGAGAACCCATCTTGGATCTAACTGGTCACTGGGTTGGCGTAACCGCCCTCCTGATCTTCGCACTGGCGTACCTGCTGGTGGTCATCGAGGAGTTCACCCACCTCAGGAAATCCAAGCCCGTGATCCTCGCGGCCGGCATGATCTGGGCGATCATTGCGTACGAGTATGCCACCGCGTCCGTGCCACATGCGACCGAGGAGGCCGTGCGGCACTTCCTGACGGAGTTTGCCGAGCTGTTCCTGTTCCTGCTCACGGCGATGACCTACGTCAACGCCATGAGTGAGCGGCGCGTTTTCGCGGCATTGCGATCGTGGCTCGTAAACCGGCAGTACAGCTATCGCAAGCTGTTCTGGATTACCGGCATTCTCGCCTTCTTCCTCTCGCCCGTCATCGACAACCTCACGACCGCGCTGGTGATGTGTGCGGTGTTGCTCGCCGTCGGCAAGGACAACACGAAGTTCGTCAGTATTGGCTGCGTCAATATCGTCGTGGCGGCGAATGCGGGCGGAGCCTTCAGTCCCTTTGGCGACATAACGACACTCATGGTCTGGCAACGAGGTGTTGTAGGTTTCGAGACGTTCTTCGCCCTGTTTATTCCATCTGTCGTCAATTACCTGGTACCGGCCGCCGTCATGTCATTGGCGGTCCCGAACCTGACTCCGGCCACCGACGGCGAGATCGTCACGATGAAGCGTGGCGCCCGAATCATGATGTTCCTCTTCGGCTGCACCATTGCGACGGCAGTCAGCTTTCACAACTTCCTGCACCTGCCGCCGTTTCTCGGCATGATGACGGGGCTCGGGTATCTGCAGATCTTCGGCTACTACCTGCGCCGCACGCATGTCGATGCGCCCGGCGATATGAACAGGCATCGCGCGGGTGAGGTTACCGCGTTCGATAGCTTCAGGGAGATCGCGCGCGCTGAGTGGGATACGTTGCTGTTCTTCTTCGGCGTCATCATGTGCGTCGGCGGTCTTGGTTTCATCGGCTACCTTGATCACCTTTCGCTGTTCGCGTACTCAGAGCTCGGGCCGACAACCGCTAACGTGCTGGTGGGAATAACCTCGGCAGTTGTCGACAACATCCCGGTGATGGTGGCAGTTCTGCAAATGTTCCCGGACATGGACCTGGCGCAGTGGCTGCTGGTAACGTTGACCGCCGGCGTCGGCGGCAGTCTGCTGTCCATCGGCTCTGCCGCGGGCGTTGCACTGATGGGCCAGGCACGCGGCCAGTACACGTTCTTTTCTCACCTGAAGTGGACGCCGGCGATTGCCGCCGGCTTCGCACTCAGTATCTGGGTTCACTTCCTGGTTAACGGCCACTACGTAGGGGTTGCCGTCTAGGCGCTCTCCTCGTCGCCGGCGTTCACGACCTCGCCGCGTTCCTCCGCGCGCGAGAAGGGCGGCTTGCCCGTCAGCCACGTCATATCCATCGGGTAGACGGCCGGGTCGAAGATGACGAAGTAGAAGTGCCAGATGAGAATGGCCAGCGTCGCCAGTATTGCCTCGAGGAAATGCAACACGTTGGCGGCCTCGGGAACCCAACCCGGCAGCCAGGTCAGCGTGAAGTTTTCGAACCAGAGCAGTAAGCCGGTGACAGCCGTAACCAGCGTGCCCCACAGCGCGGCCCAGTACTCGATTTTCTCAACGTAGCCGACGCGCACCGGCGCGGGTGGTTCGGACCGGCGACCAAGGTTGTAACCCAGCCGGTGGGCGAACTCGCGGAAGTCCGCTGTCTTCGGCAGGAACGCGGACATCTGGCTGCGCGCGCGTGCACTGATGGCGAGATGCGCGAAGTGGAAGAAGCAGGCGCCCATCAGGCCCACTGCGGCAATGCGGTGCGTGACGCCGCGAAACTCGCCGTCAAAGCCCTGTAGCAGCATGGCCCACCAGCTCTCCGGATACTTTAACGCAAACCCGGTGTAGACCAGGACGATGAAGCTCAAGGCGGCGAGGGCGTGTGCAAACCGGAACGGTCGCGACATGCGTTCCATGATCGACTCGTGCTCGCGCGGTCTGCGCCGCCACAACGAATACGTGCGAGTCTTCTTGAACAGGTCGAGCAGGTTGTGGAAGAGCATGCCGAGCACGGTGACCCAGATCAGCGGAATATAGATGAGCCGGATCCAGTGCGCGACGATGTTGGGTGACCGATCTTCCCCTGTGTGGACCGGTGCGATCGCGAACCGGCTACCGGCGCCGACGTGGCATTTACCGCAGGTCTCGGCCAGGTTGTCCGGATGGGTGTGGGAGGAGGGATCGCTGGACGGCAGGATGTTGTGTACACCGTGACAGCTTGCGCAGTTTGCGACCTTCAGCACACCGCCGCGGGCGGCAAGACCGTGGTAGCTGTCTTCGTACGAAGGTACCTGGTCGGCAGTCAGGCCGTATTTCTCCCCGAGCCGCACATCCGAATGGCAGGGGCCGCACACCTGGATCGGGATGTTGGTGGCGGATACGGGGGAGCCTGCCGTGCTCACCCCGAGGATTCGATGTTCGCCGTGGCAATCCGTGCAGACCGGTGAGTCGACGACACCGTTCCTGGCGGCGAGCCCATGTATGCTTTGCTCAAACTGGGCCGCAATTTCCGTGTGGCATGCGCCACAGGTTCCGGGCACGTTCTGCCGGTGAATCGACGAGGCGGGATCGTTAACCATGAGGGGCGAATGCGCGGTATGGCAGTCACTGCAACTCGCACCGTGATTGCCGAGCGCAACCTCCGCCGCGTGCACGCTGCCTGTATACGCCTCGATCGGACGAATCGTGCGTACGCCGGCAGGTGCGGGTTGTCCTGAGCCGTGGCAGGTCCCGCAGGTTTCACCCTGGCGGCGCTCATTCATCGGCGACGACGGGTCGGTGATCGCGGCCATCGTGTGTACATCGCCATGGCAGTCGGCGCACGCCGGCAACGCCATTCCCGACGAGCGTCGCACACCTTGCGGTCCGTGCACGCTGACGGCCTGTATTTCGAGCACTTCGGCGTGACACTCGCCGCAATTGACCGGGTCGAGACCACGCCGATGCCGACGCTCATCGGCGCCGACATGGCATTCGAGGCACTCGGTCGTGCCATGCACCGTGGCTGCAAACTGCGCCAGGTCGGTTTCGTGGCATTCGAGGCAGGGATTTGCCTGCTCGGTCTCGTCGGCTATTGAGTTGAGCGGCAGGCAGACGAAGAGGACGGAAATACCCGTAATGAACGTACGCACAGCGGTACTCGCTATTCCAGGATTATCTGGTTAAGAAACGCCTGTCCATATTATGGGCTCGATGATGCGATATCCCAACACCCTGGGCCTGCGAGAAATACGGATTCAAGTGCTGCGGCTACTTAGTTTACTATCGCTCCCGCTACGGCAAAAAAAACGTATCTTCAGTGTTGCTCGGTTTGGGAAGAAGATCGCCAGAGCGACCACCTGCTAAAACCTGGGGAACACCATGATCAGAAACTTCCTGGCGTCGATTACCCGCAACGGCATTAGTCTGGTTGGCACCGCGCTCGCAATAGCGGCGCTGGTGCTGATCGTCAGCCTCTTTTTCGTCGAGAAACTCGGCTACGAAGGCGGACCCTACCTCGGGATCCTGACCTACCTCATTCTGCCGGGAATATTCATCCTGGGCTTGCTGCTGATTCCGGTTGGCTCCATGTTGTATCGCCGCAAACTGCGCCGCGAACCAGGCGGTGGCGCGGTGCCGGCTCTGCCGGTGTTCGATTTCAATAACGAGAAGACGCGTCGCTGGATGCTGGTCCTGGTCGGTGCGACGATGGTCAACGTCGTGGTCATTGCCGGCGCGACCTACAAGGGCATCCACTACATGGAGACCGTCGAGTTCTGCGGGCTGGCCTGTCACTCGGTCATGGAACCCGAGCACACGGCCCATGCACGGTCGCCGCATTCCCGCGTGGCCTGCGCCGAATGCCATATCGGTCCGGGCGCCGACTGGTTCGTGAAGTCGAAGCTCGACGGCGCCTGGCAGCTCGTCTCCGTCGCGTTCGATCTCTACCCGCGGCCCGTGCCGACGCCGCTGCATGACTTGCGCCCGGCGCGCGATACCTGTGAGCAATGTCACTGGCCGACGAAATTCGTGGGCGACAAGCTCCGGGTCATCAAGCACTACGAAGAGGACGAGGAAAGCACCGAACTGACAACGGCGCTCTTGCTCAAAGTCGGCGGCTCGCGCCCGGGCGGTTCACACGGCATTCACTGGCACGTCGATCCGGGTGTCGATATTCGCTACCGCTCCGATGAGACACGCGAAGAGATCTACGATGTCGAGTTTTCGCATGAGGGCGGCGAGACCGTGACGTTCTCGGACCGCACGGCGCCCGAAGAGGGTGGTACCTGGCGCTCGATGGACTGTGTCGATTGCCACAACCGGCCATCGCATATCTACGAATCGCCGGGGCCCGCCATCGACAAGGCGATTGAAGGCGGCGTGATCGACCGCTCACTGCCCTTCGTCAAGCGCGAGAGCCTGCGTGTCGTTCAAGCGAAGTACGATTCGCACGAGCTGGCACGTGAAGGCATTGCGGATGACCTGGCCGCGTTCTATGCGGAGTATTATCCTGACATTGCTGCGGAGCGCGCCGACGACATTACGGCGGTCGCAACAGTGCTTGGCGACATCTACTCCGTCAATATTTTCCCGCAGATGAATGTCTGGTGGGATACGTACCCGAATCACATCGGCCATGAGCAATCCGATGGTTGCTTCCGCTGTCACCGGCGCAGCATGCGCACGGCCGACAGGGAACAGCTATCCAACGATTGCGAGAACTGTCACGTCCTGCTGGCCGAAGAGGAAGAGAATCCGGACATCATGTCCGTCCTGAGACCTGAGTAATGCAGCCCCTCGAATCAACGTCGGCGTCGCGTTCACTGACGCACGAGATCATCAGTGGTAGCAGCGGCCTGGTACTGGCGTTGTTCATGTGGGGGCACGTCGTGCTGGTCGGTTCCATTCTGACCGGCGAGCGCGGCTTCGACTGGATGGCGACGTTCCTGGAGGACTACTACATCGCGCAGCCGACGGTGGCGGCGATATTCGTGCTCTTTTTGGTACATGCCGTGTTTGCGGCGCGCAAAGTGCCCGCGCAACTGCGCGAGCGCAAGCGTATCGCCGAGCTTGCCAGGGGATTGAGCCGCTCCGGCCGTGAAAAAGTCCCAACACGCACCGAGCACTCCCCGTTCCGTCCGCACGTCGAATCGATGTTGTGGATCTGGCAGGTACGCACGGGAATGATCATGCTGGTGCTGGGCAGCTTCCACCTGATACTGCTCGGCCTCGACGTGTTCACGCCGCTGTTCGGCGATATCGCCGGTATCGAATCGCAAACCTCGATGGCAAGGGTGGGCGCCGGCCTTTGGCTGCCGTATGCGATCCTGTTGCTGTGCGTCGAGTTTCACGCCAGCGTCGGTCTTTACCGGCTGGCGATCAAATGGGGTGCCGACCTCTGGTTGTCGCGCAGCGCCATGCACCGGATCGAACAGGTGATTTTCTGGACGATACTCGTGATCGGTGGTGTCACGTTGTGCGTGTTGGCCGGCTGGCTGGATCCGCCGCTCGCATTCCTGCTTGAAGGCGGTGCGTCATGACCGGGCGGCTCGTCACGACGGATGTGCTGATCATCGGCGGCGGACTCGCCGGTGAGCGTTGTGCAATCGAAGCGGCGGCTGCGGGACACGAAGC
Source organism: uncultured Gammaproteobacteria bacterium (assembly GCA_963698895.1). Taxonomy (GTDB): domain Bacteria; phylum Pseudomonadota; class Gammaproteobacteria; order Steroidobacterales; family Woeseiaceae; genus UBA1847. The sequence continues at coordinate 711,411 of CAVOSO010000010.1, forward strand.
CATGATCCTGTCGCTGGTGCCACCGCGCCGCAGCCACAGTTGCGCAGCGCAGGGTGGTATGCAGGCATCGCTGGCAAACTGCGCCAAGGCCTCCGGCGATAATCCCACGGTCCACTTTCTCGATACCGTCCGGGGTTCCGACTGGGGCGCCGACCAGGAAGTCGCAAACATCTTTGCAGAGGAAGCGCCGATCGCCGTGCGTGAACTGGCCCATTTCGGTGTGCCGTGGTCGCGCGTCCGGGGTGGCAAGAACCACTACTTCATCAAGGGTGAAGAAGTCATCATCGACGAAGCGCTCGAGAACGACGGACTCATCGGGCAGCGCGACTTTGGCGGTACGGCGAAGTGGCGGGCGTGCTACGCGGCCGCAGGCACGGGTCACGCCGCGCTGTATGCGGTCGACAGCGAAGTGGTGCGCCTCGGCATCACGGTTCGAGACCGGACCGAAGCTGTGGCCCTGATTCATGACGGCAGCCGCTGTGTGGGCGCCGTGGTTCGCGACCTGCGCAACGGTTCGCACTTCGCTGTAATGGCCAGGGCAACCGTCATCGCGACGGGGGGCTACGGCCGTATCTACGGGCAGTACACCAGCAACGCAACCATCAACGAGGGCACGGGCGCGTCCATCGCACTCGATACCGGTGTCGTGCCGCTTGGCAACATGGAAGCGGTGCAATTTCATCCGACGACCCTGTCACCGAGCGGCATACTGGTGACAGAAGGCTGCCGCGGCGACGGCGGCTACCTGCTCGACAAGAACGGCGATCGTTTCATGGTCGAGGCTGAGCCCGAGAAACAGGAACTCGCCAGCCGCGACGTCGTGTCGCGTCACATGCAACAGTGCATGCGTGACGGCCTGGGCGTGGATTCACCCTTCGGGCCGCACTTGTGGCTGGATATCCGCCACCTGGGCGAGGAACACCTGCGGACGAAACTGCTTGAAGTCTGGGACATCTGTCGAGATTTCGTCGGCCGCAATCCCGCCAAAGAGCTCATTCCCGTGCGCCCGACCCAGCACTACTCCATGGGCGGCGTGCGTGTGAACAAGGACGGGCAGGCCTACGGCCTGGCCGGCCTGTTCGCCGTGGGTGAAGCCTCGTGCTGGGACATGCATGGCTTCAACCGCCTGGGCGGCAACAGCCTGTCGGAAACCCTGGTCAGTGGGCGCATCGTAGGACGGCGGGTTGCCGAGTATGCATCGGGCCATGCGCTCGAAGCCGAAACGGGCCTCGCCTTCGCGGCACTTGCCGATGCCGAGAAACGGGCCAGCGACTGGCTGGCGCGCAGCGGTGCAGGGCCCAGTGTCTACGCGATTCGTGACGCCATGGGCGAGACGATGATGCACAAGGTCGGCATTTTCAGGACGGGAGAGGAATTGGCTGAAGCGGTGAGCGAGCTCGGCCAGTTGCTGGACGATTGTGACCACGCCGTGTTGCGCTGCAAGGATCCGGGCGTGAATCCGGAACTCGCCTTCGCGTTGCGCCTGAAAGGCATGTTGCGGCTGGCGATGACCGTCGCAAAAGGGGCAGAAGCCCGCACGGAAAGTCGCGGTGCGCACTACCGCTCCGATTTCCCGTTGCGTAACGACCGCGACTGGTTGAACCGGACACTGGTGCGGTGGGCCGCCGAGGACAGCGAGCCGACCTTCAGTTACGAGCCCACGGGACTTATCGATTTGCCGCCAGGCCATCGTGGCTACGGTAGCGACGAACGCATCGAGATGACCGATTCGCTCGATCATCACAATAACGACGTGCTCAAGGAGCAAACCGGTCACGGTCGACTCGAGAGCGTTGAAGAGATGGGCAGCCGCCTGAGACGCGGTGCCTGGAAAGCCGTCACAGGATAGGACTCCATGAGCGACACCGCACAAGCGCGCCGACTGCGATTCGAGATTTTCCGCTACAACCCGGAAGACAGGAATTCGGCGCCACATACCGACGTCTTCGAACTCGAGGAGACGCCGTTCATGACCCTGTATATCGCGCTCAACCAGATCCGCGAAAAACAGGACCCGGGCCTGCAATTCGACTTCGCCTGCCGGTCCGCGATTTGCGGCTCCTGTGCGATGATGGTCAATGGCCGGCCTGCACTGGCCTGCCGGACCTTGACGGCTGACCTGCCGGAGAAGATTCAACTGTACCCGTTGCCGACCTTCAAGCTGATCGGCGACCTGTCCGTCGACACCGGAACCTGGTTCCGCGAGATGGCGGAACGAACCGAGGCATGGATTCACGAGCGCCTGCCGTTCGATCCTGACGCGACCGAGGAGCGCATGAGCGACGATGTCGCGGCCGCAATCTACGAGGGCGATCGTTGTATCGAGTGCGGTTGCTGCGTCGCCTCGTGCGGTCTCGCGAACGTTGACGACGCCTTCCTGGCCGGCGCCGGGCTGAATCGGGTTGCGCGCTTCATGATGGACCCCCGCGACAGCCGTTCCGACGCCGACTGGTTCGACGTCGTGGCGGGAGACCAGGGCGTGTTCGCCTGCATCGGCATGATGGCCTGTGAGGATGTCTGCCCGAAGGAACTGCCGCTACTCGAAGTCTATGCCTACCTCCGGCGCCGCACGCTGGGTGCACGGTTCCTGGCGAGAAGCAACAAAGCAGACTGAACGACAAGCGGGTGCCCGCTCCCGTGCATCTCGTGTGTCAGCAACTGAGTCCTGACCGGGACTAACCTGTCGCTATGACTTCCAGGGCGCGCAGAACATCGCGGCGACTGATCTGGCCGACGAGCCGGTTATTGTCCGTGACCGGGAAGCGCCGGAAGCCACCGTCGATAAACACCTGGGCCAGGTCGACGATGCTCATCTCCATATTGACCGTCTTCACGCCCTTCGACATGTACTCGCTGACCGGGCCGCCATAGGTGCCGTGGTAGCCGGCCTGGAGCGCGACCCTCAGGCAATCGAGTTCCGACAACATGCCGATCAGGTTGCCTTCGTCATCGACGACGGGCGCGCCCGCAATGCGATGTTTGACCAGTGCGTGGACCGCGTCGAGTACCGGGGTGTCGGGCTTGAACGTCACCAGCGTCTTGGCCATGTAGTCTTTCACGAGGCAGGATTTGATGTTCATGTTGCGTCTCCGTCGGCGCCGTGGCGCTTCCTGCGGCAATTGCCTTTGCCGCTGCATAATTCACAGCCGCCACCATTGAGGCCGCCGCAGCTACCGCTGATAGCCTTGCGGCCATTCAGGACGCCGACACTCATGCCCGTGATGACGAGCAGAATAATGACAAAGCTAAACAGCAGTGTGGTCATGATCATGTTCATTGCGTACTCAGTGTATCGAATTCGGTTGTCGTAATTTCCTGTATTTCCGTTTGCCCACGGACCAGGAAGTAAGCCGCGAGCTTGAGTTCCCGCGCAAGTGCCGGCCCCGCATCGGGCCCGAGCACCAGCAGGGCAGTGGCCATCGCGTCGGCATAGGCTGCCGAAGGTGCTATCACCGTCACGGCAGCGAGACTATGGGAAACAGGGCGGCCGGTTCGTGCGTCGATCGTGTGCGAGAAGCGTTGCCCTTGATGTTCAAAGAAGTTCCGGTAGTCGCCCGACGTGGCAACACTCGTGTCTGTCACGTCGACGATCGCATAAGGTACCCGGGCTGATGTCGAGGGCGCTTCAATGCCGATCGCCCACTTGTTGCGGTCACGGTTCAGGCCCTTGACACGTAGCTCGCCGCCGACCTCCACCAGGAAGTTCTCGAATTCGCGGGCCTCGAGCATGTCGGCCACACGGTCGACGGCGTAGCCCTTCGCCCAGCCCGACAGGTCAACGTACAGGTCGGGCACGTCCTTGCGCACCAGGCGTTCCCGGCAGTCTGTTTCGAGCTTGTCGAAGCCAACCCGTCGTTGCGCGGCTTGAATGTCAGCGGTTGTCGGCGGTTCGCCTGCCTGGCCGTTCGGCCCGAAGCCCCAGAGGTTTACGAGCGGACCGATGGTCAGGTCGAAAGCACCGCCTGTCGCCGCACTGACGTCCCGGGCACGTTGCAACAGATCGCAGAACTCGGCCGAAACGGGGATCCAGTCAATCGACAAATCGGCGTTGAAGCGGCTGAGCTCGGTGTCGTCCCGCCAGGTCGAGGCCAGGTCGTCGACGGACTGCAATACCGCATGCACATCCTCCTGCAGCGCTTCCTTGTCCAGCCCGGCCGGCGGATCGACGAGTGACACGACGAACGAGGTGCCGAGCGCGCCACCCTTGAGATCCAGCTGCGGCAGCGAGCTGTCGCACGCCACCAGCGCCAGTAATGCAAGGCAGGTTGTCAGCGAGCGCAGCACGGTCGATCAGCCGCCGAAGTCGTCCAGCAGGACGTTTTCCTTGGGCACGCCGAGGCTGTCCAGCATCTTGATGACGGCTGTGTTCATCATCGGCGGGCCGCAGAGGTAGTACTCGCAGTCTTCCGGCGCCGGGTGCTCCGACAGGTACTCGTCAAGCAGAACCTGGTGGATGAAGCCGGTAAGCCCGTCCCAGTTGTCCTCTGGCAGCGGTTCGGAGAGTGCGAGATGCCACTCGAAGTTATCGTTCTTCTCGGCGAGCTCATCGAACTCCTCGGCGTAGAACATCTCCTTGAGACTGCGTGCACCGTACCAGAACGACATCTTGCGCTTGCTGTGTTTGCGCTTGAGCTGGTCGAAGATGTGCGCGCGCATCGGGGCCATGCCCGCGCCGCCGCCGATGAAGACCATTTCGTTGTTGGTGTCTTTCGCGAAGAACTCACCGTAAGGGCCCGAGATCGTCGTGTGATCGCCAGGCTTGAGGTTGAAAATGTAGGAGGACATGACACCCGTCGGCACGGAATCATCGGCACCTGGCGGTGGTGTCGCGATACGGACGTTCAGCTTGATGACTGTCTTTTCCTCCGGATAGCTGGCCATGGAATAGGCGCGCACTTCGGGATGTTTTACGTGCGACTCGTAGCGCCACATGTTGTAGCGGTCCCATTCGTCGCGGTATTCCTCGTCGATGTCGAAGTCCGTGTACTTGAGATCGTGCGGCGGGCATTCGATCTGGATGTAGCCGCCGGCGCGGAATTCGAGTTCCTCGCCTTCGGGTAGCGCAACGACAAGCTCCTTGATGAAGGTCGATACGTTCCTGTTCGAGACGACGGTGCAGTCATAGCGTTTGACCCCGAACACTTCCTCGGGGACCTGGACTCGCATGTCCTGTTTGACGGCAACCTGGCAGGAGAGCCGGTAGTGATCCGCTGCATCGCGCTTGTTGATGACCGAGGTTTCGGTCGGCAGGATAGCACCGCCGCCGGACAGGACACGCACGCGGCATTGAGCGCAGGTACCGCCGCCACCGCAGGCAGACGGCACGAACAGTCCGTTGTCGGCGAGGGTTTGCATGAGCTTGCCACCAACGGCAACGGAGAGTTCGAGTTCGTCGTTGACGATGACATTTACGTGACCCGTCGACACCAGCTTGGAGCGGGCCACCAGGATAACGAAAACGAGAATGAGGACGACGGCTGTGAAAAGGCCAACGCCCAGTAGTACTTCCTGCAGTACGGCAGAGTCGATGTTCACTTTAGATCCCCGAGAAGCCCATGAAGCTCAGCGACATGAGGCCGACGATGATGAATGCGATGCCGAGTCCCTGCAGTCCGTCAGGAACATCCGAATACTTGAGCTTTTCGCGAATGCCGGCGAGCGCGATAAGTGCGATCGCCCAGCCCGCGCCACTACCGATACCGTAGACGACCGACTCGGGCAGGTCGTACTGGCGCTCCACCATGAACAGGGTGCCACCGAGGATGGCGCAGTTCACGGTAATGAGCGGCAGGAAGATGCCGAGTGCGTTGTATAGCTTGGGGAAGAAGCGATCGAGCGTCATCTCGAGGATCTGCACCAGTGCTGCGATCACGCCGATGTAGCTGACCAGCCCGAGAAAGCTCAGGTCGACGTCGGGCAGCCCGGCCCAGGCAAGCGCGCCGTCTGCCAGCAGGTAGCTGTAGATCAGGTGATTGACCGGGACCGTGATGACCTGGATGACGACGACGGCGACACCCAGGCCGATCGCCGTTTCAACGCGCTTGGATACGGCGAGAAACGTGCACATGCCCAGGAAGAAGGCGAGTGCGAGGTTCTCGACAAAGGCGGCTTTGACGAAGAGGCTTACATAGGCTTCCATCAGAACACCTCCGTCCGGTGGACTTCATGAATCTGGTAGTCGGGTTTCTCGACCTGTTGTTGGCGCCAGGTGCGAATGCCCCAGATCAGCAGGCCGATGATGAAGAACGCGCTCGGCGGCAGCAGCATCAGGCCATTCGCCTCATACCAGCCGCCGTTCGACGTCAGCTCGAATACGGGGTAGCCAAGCAGGGAGCCCGCGCCGAACAGTTCACGCAGCGTCGCGACGGCGATCAGGATGATGCTGTAACCGAGGCCGTTACCCAGGCCATCGATAAAGCTCATGACGACGCCGTTCTTCATGGCAAAGGCTTCGGCGCGGCCGAGCACGATGCAGTTGGTAATAATCAGTCCGACGAAGACCGACAGCTGTTTGCTCGTCTCGAAGGCATAGGCTTTGAGGAGCTGATCGACCAGAATCACGAGCGACGCAATGATCGTCATGTGAACGATGATGCGGATGTTGTTCGGGATCCGATGGCGCAAGGCGCTGATCGCGGCGCCGGCCAGTGCGGCAACGCTGGTCAGTGCGACGCACATGAGCAGTGCCGGTAACAGCGAGGTCGTGACGGCGAGCGCCGAGCAGATACCCAGCATCTGCAACGTCACCGGATTGTTATCGACGAGAGGGTCGATCAGGACTTTTCTTGCTTCACTCATCTGTATTGCCCTCGTAGGTATTGCTCTCGCGGTAGTTGCTGAGATAGGGGCCGAAGCCGTGCGATCCGGTCCAGTACTGCACCAGTCCGGTAATGCCGTTGCCGGTCAGCGTGGCGCCAGCCAGACCGTCGAGCATGTGTTCAGTACCGGCACCACCTTCGGGGACCAGGCCCTTGATGACGCGGATCACGGGCTCGCCATCGTCACCGTAGATTTTCTTGCCGTCTACCTGCACGCGCCAGGATTCCTTGTCCATCTGGTCTCCGAGGCCGGGCGTTTCACCGTGTGAATAGAAGCGCAGGCCCCTGATCGTATTGCCGTCCGGAGCAACCGACAGGTAGCCAAGCATCGTTGACCAAAGGCCTTTGCCGTAAACCGGCAGGATGACCTGGTCGATGCGTCCGTTGTCCGTGACGAGATACACGTCGATATTCGCGGCTCGCTGCCCAATCCCTGCGGTATCCAGTTCACCAGGGATGGCGACGGTTGCCTCCCTGTCGGCGTCATCCGCGTAGGTGCCGGACGCGAGATCCACAGTACGCGTCTCGATGGAGCCGAAGAGCGCGTCGACATCGGCGCCGGGTTCCATGAGTCCCGCGACATCGAGAATAATCTGCTTGCGGAACAGGTCTTCGTTTCGTGCCTGCACCGGCTTCAGCACGATGGCTGCACTGGAGACGATGATCGAGCAGACGAGACTGAGCCCGATCGCTACGATCAGCGTATTCGAGATGCTGTCGCGGTCGAATTCTTTCTTGTCAGACATTGCGTTTCAGCCTCCGTTTGACGTTGGCTTGCACTACGAAGTAATCGATGACGGGCGCGAACACGTTGGCAAACAGGATCGCCAGCATGATGCCTTCCGGGAAGGCCGGATTGATGACCCGAATGAGCCAGGTCATGAAACCGATCAGGAGACCGAACACCCACTTGCCGGCATTCGTCTGTGCGGCGCTGACGGGGTCGGTGGCCATGAAGATGGCGCCAAATGCGAAACCGCCGACGACGACGTGCCAGTGCCAGGGCATCGACAACATCGGGTTGCTGCTGTCGGCGCTGCCGAAAAGCACCGTCGGAATAATCAGGCCCGCGAATACGGCGACAATGATGCGCCAGGAGGCGATACCCGTGTAGACGAGGAACGCGCCGCCGATCAGGCAGGCTGCCGCGGAGGTCTCGCCAATCGAGCCCTGCATCTGGCCAATGAAGGCCTGCATCCAGGTCAGTCCCATGTCGGTGACGCCCTGCATGCCTTCGATGGCGGCGATGCCGAGCGCGGTGGCGCCGGTGAAGCCGTCGACGGCCGTCCAGACGGCATCGCCCGAGATTTGCGCCGGGTACGCGAAATAGAGGAAGGCGCGGGCCACCAGCGCTATGTTGAGGAAGTTCTTGCCGGTGCCGCCAAACACCTCCTTGGCGACGATGACGCCAAACGTAATCGCGACTGCAACCTGCCAGAGCGGTATCGTTGCCGGGACGATCAGCGCGAACAGCCAGCCGGTAACGAAAAAGCCTTCGTTGACTTCATGATTGCGGACGCCGGCGAACAGGATCTCCCACGCGAGGCCGACGACCATCGTCACGACATAGATCGGTATGAAGTACAGGGCGCCCTGGACCACGCAGTCGTAGATGCTCTGTGGGTCGTAGCCGGCCCCGAGGAGCGGCAGCAAGGCCCCGCGCCATCCCTCGACGCCCGTGACGCCGAGCGACTGCATGGCCATGTTCGCCTGGTAGCCGGTATTCCACATTCCCATCAGTGCCGCGGGTATTCCCGCGATCACGACAAGGATCATGACGCGCTTAAGGTCAAGCGCGTCGCGAATGTGTGGGGAACCGCGGCTCAGATCGCCAGGTGAATAAAGGAACGTATCGACAGCTTCCCAAAGCGCATGAAAGCGCTGGAAGCGTCCGCCCGGCGTGAACAGGGGTTCGAGCGTATCGAGAAACGAACGTAGTTTTTTCATCAGCCGTTTACCTCGATCTCGTGCAGTGTTTTTCGCAGGTGGGGGCCATATTCGTACTTGCCGTTGCAAACGAAGGAGCAAAGGGCGAGGTCTTCCTCATCCAGTTCGAGACATCCCAGTGCGCGCGCACCGTCGGTGTCACGCACAAGAATGGCCTTGAGCAGGGGCGTCGGCAGGATGTCGAGCGGCATGACCTGCTCGAAACTGCCGATAGAGACCATTGCGCGGGGGCTGCCGTTTTGTGACGTCGTCATTCTGAGTTCCTTGCCGAACAGCCGGCCCGCAAAGGCGCGCGCCACCGAGAACTTGCCAAAACCGGGCCGCAGGAAGCTCAGGAACTCGCGTTCGTTGCCTTCCTGCAGGATCGTGATCTGGTCGTCGTAGCGGCTGAGGTACGCGGCCCAGCCCGCGGCGCGGTGGCCATTCAGGACGGATCCCGAAACGACACGTACATTGCCGGCTGCGAATTCACCGCGGACCAGGTCACTGGTGTGCGCGCCAAGTCGCGTCGTAATCAGTCGGGGATTGGTGACTTTCGGCCCGCCGAGGGCGACGACGACATCCACGGGCAGGCGACCGGTCGTGAACAGTTTGCCGACAGCGATGACATCCTGGTAGCCGATGTGCCAGACGATTTTTTGCTCGCTGACCGGCTCGAGAAAATGAATGTGCGTGCCGGCGAGGCCTGCCGGATGCGGCCCGGAGAACTCGGCATGCCGGATCTTGTCGTTGTCCGGGCATTCGATGCCGGAGTTGTGGGCCGTGCAGGCGTAGACGGGTCCGTCGGTCAGCCGTGACAGCACCGCCAGGCCGTTCGCAAATGCGTCGGGATCACGCTTGATGACGACAGCCGGGTCCGCCGCAAGCGGGTTGGTGTCAATGGCGGTAACGAAGATTGCGCGAGCCTTAGCATCGGGGGCCGGTATCTTGCTGAACGGGCGCGTTCGCAGCGCCGTCCAGAGGCCGGATTCCAGCAGGTTCTTGCGGACCGCCTCGCTGTCGAGGCTGGCCAGCTCCGCCGCCGGGTACTTCGCGAATTCGACCTCGTCGTCACCGTCGAGCTTGACGACGACCGATTGCAGAACACGCCGTTCGCCGCGATTGACGGCGGTGACAATGCCGCTGCCCGGTGACGTGAAATTCACGCCCGGATTGGACTTGTCGGTGTACATCGCCTGCCCCAGCTTTACGCGGTCACCTTCGCGGACCAGCATGCGGGGCTTGAGGTCGTTGGTGTCCGGTCCGAGCAGGGCTACCGATGAGACAGCCGGTCCCGGGGAAATGCTTTGTTCCGGTGCTCCGGGCAAAGGGATATCTAGGCCTTTCTTGATTTTAATGTGCATAAGATTGGTCGCTGATTAGAACCACAGGGCAAACAGGGCGCACACGGCGAGCCAGATGCAACCGATCGTATGAATTCCGAGGGTCGCTTCTATGGACTTCGCCATGACTTCACGTTGTTCGATGCCGCCACGAATACCGGTGGCCGCTTTCCATCCCAGCACCAGCAGGCCAAGCGGCACGAGCGGCGCAAGTATCGGCAAATGGCCCTGGATGGCCAGCAGCAAGACAATCGCTGCGGCAACAACGTGAATAGAGAAATAGAGATTGGCGGTTGCGTTGAGTCCAAGCCGCACGGGGAGGGTGTTCTTGCCGCACGCACCGTCGGCCTTGATATCGGGGACTTCGTTGATGAGCAGGATCGCCGCAACCCAGATACTGACAGGCACCGAGTACAGGATCAGCGCACCGTCGATCGTCGCACCCTGGAGCCAGGCAGCGCCGGTGACGGGCAGCACGCCAAAGGCGATGGCTACCGCGGTTTCGCCAAGACCCAGCGAGCTGAGCTTCACGGGGCCGAGCGAGTAGAAAACGCCGAGCGCAATACCGATCACGCCAAAGGTAATGACCATCGGTCCGCGCTCGGCCAAAAGGGCAAGGCCAGCCAGGGCTGCAATAACGATCAGCGTGATGCCGAGTCGCGCCATGCGCTGCTGTGACAGGATGCCTGTCTGGATAAACCGGGACCCGCCCGTGTACGGATAAATGCGCTCGTCATTGCGCGGGTCGGTGCCGATCGCATCGTCGCTGACATCATTGAGGACGTTGCTTGCGGCATGCACGCAGACGGTAGCGAGCAGTGCCAGGACGAACACATAGGGGCTGAACTGGCCCGTAGCGTATGCACCCCAGGCCGTACCGACGACGACCGGCAATACCGACGCGGGAAAGAATTTCGGGCGGGTTGCATGGAACGCGCGCCGGAAAGTCTGTTTGAAGGAGTTGCCGGCGAACTCCTCCGGTACCGGGTTTAGCGGCCGAATAGTGTGTTGAGACATTGCCTGATCCCTGCTTCTTGTTGGCTGGGTGAGCGCACCCAGGCGGTTTTGTGTGAACCTTTTATACCGGATTAGGACTCTATATACATACGCGCTTACCCGTAACTGCGTGGGGGAAGTTTCGCAGTTCGAGACGCTGTACAATAGCCCGCTTTGCCGGACTTGTGTCCCACACGGCGGCACGACGAAAAATCCACTAAATTGGGATGAATAACTATGAAATTCAACAGGTTGATAGGCCTTGCCCTGTTCGCATTGATGCTCGGTGCCTGCGGAGGCGCGGACCCGGGTGACGTGGCGGACGAGGCGCCGGCAGCGGCAACGGATGAGATTTCCGTTACCGATGCGGAGCTCGCGGGCAATCCGTTCATGGAAGAATGGGACACGCCCTATGGCGTGCCGCCGTTCTCGGCGATCGAAAACGGGCATTATTTGCCCGCGATCAAGAAGGGCGTTCTTGAACTCCGTGCCGAAATCGACGCAATCGCGAATAACCCGGACGCACCGACCTTTGAGAATACGATTGTGGCGCTCGAACTGGCCGGCGAACTGCTGGGGGACGTCGCCAGTACCTTCGGCAACATTACGGGCACCGATACCGACGACGAGCTGCGTGCGCTCGAATCGGAGATTTATCCGCTGCTGACGCGCGAATTCGACGCGATCAACATGAACCCCGACCTCTGGGCGCGTGTACAGGCCGTTTACGAGCAGCGCGACAGCCTGGATCTCGACGAGCAGGATGCTCGCTTGCTTGAGCTCCGCCACCGGGCCTTTGTTCGCGCCGGCGCGGCATTCACACCCGAGGTGAAAGAGCAGATCGCCGCGATCAACGCCGAAATGTCGAGTCTCACAACGACCTTCTCGCAGAACCTGTTGCTCGAAACCAAGGCGTTCACGCTGGAGCTCAAGGAAGACGACGAAATTGCCGGCCTGAGTGATGACTTCAAGGCGGCGATCTGGGACGAGGAGAAGGAAGCCTGGGTCGTGGGTCTGAACCGTTCGTCCTACGAGACCTTCATGGTGCAGTCCGAGAACCGCGAGCTGCGTGAAAAGCTGTTCAATGGCTACCGCCTGCGCGCGACATCCGGCGAGCGCGACAACGGTCCACTGGCGATCAAGATCGCCCAGTTACGGGCCAAGCGTGCCGAGCTGATGGGGTACAAGTCCCACGCCGACTACATTCTCGAGTACAACATGGCGAAAACGCCGAAGGGTGCGGAGGACTTCCTGCTGCGTGTCTGGCGTCCGGGCCTCGAGCGTGCCAAGGAAGAGCGGGCCGACATGCAGGCAATGATCGGGGATGAGTTCACGTTCGCCGCACATGACTGGTGGCACTACTCCGAGAAGGTTCGCAAGGCGCGTTTCGATATCGATGAAAACGAGACCAAGCCGTACTTCGACCTGAAGAACGTTCGTGCCGGCGCATTCGAGATGGCCAATCGCCTGTTTGGTATTACGTTCGAGCCAGTCGATGTCCCGGGCTGGAACCCGGTGGTCGTTTCGTTTGACGTCAAGGACGAGAACGGTGAACACCTCGGCCTGTTCATGACCGACATGTACGAGCGCGATTCCAAGCGCGGCGGCGCATGGATGAGTTCCTATCGCGGCACCTCGAACATCAATGGCGAAAAGATTCGTCCCCTGATCACCAACAACCTGAACCTGCCGAAGCCGCCGGAAGGCAAGCCTACGCTCATGCGTTTCTCGGATGTCGAAACCCTGTTCCACGAGTTCGGTCATGGCCTGCACGGCCTGATGACGCAGATCGACTACCCGATGTTCTCGGGCGTCGACGGACCGCGTGACTACACCGAGTTCCCGGCGCAGATCCTGGAGCACTGGACGTCGCAGCCGGAAATGCTCGAGCTGTACGCGCGACACTACCAGACAGGCGAAGTCATTCCGTCCGACCTGGTCGAACGCATGCTGGCCGCCCGCAACCACAACCAGGGTTTTGCGACGACAGAGTATGTCGCTGCGTCGCTGCTCGACCTGCGCTGGCACATGCTGACCTCGGAAGAGGCCGCCAGGATCACGGATGCACGCGCGTTTGAAAAGGAAGTCCTCGAAGGCTACGGACTGATCCCGGAGATCGAGCCGCGTTACCGCACGAATTACTTCGCGCACATCTTCTCGAGCTCGACGGGTTATTCGTCAGGCTACTACGCATACCTGTGGTCCGAGATTCTCGATGCCGACGGCTTCGACGCCTTCAAGCAGGCCGAGAATATCTTCGACCCGGAAGTTGCGGGGCGCCTGAAGAAATGGGTGTACGAGGCTGGCGGACTGCGTCCGGCGGATGAGTTGTACCGCAATTTCCGCGGCTCCGATCCGAGCATCGAACCGTTGCTCGAAGGTCGTGGATTTGCCGTCGAAGAAGCCGGCGGCAACTAGCAACCGGTACGAGGTGAGCGTCACCCGAGCAATCGGGTGACGCCCCACCACAGGCCCGTGAGGCTGATCAGGAGTGATCCGGGCTGCGCAATGAACCTGCGGTAGTGATGCTGTCCTTGCGGGTCCTGTAGCCACTTGCGGGCCAGCCAGCCCAGCACGGCTGCAGCGACGATGACCGACAATTGTCCGATTTCGACGCCGACGTTGAAGCCGATCAGCGCGCTCCAGAACTGGCCTGGCGGGAGACCGAGCTCGCCGAAGAAGCCCGCAAATCCGAGGCCATGGATCAGGCCGAAACCGAATACGACCAGCGGCCGCCATTTGGTCATGTCCTTGAACACGAGGTTTTCGAGCGCGACGAATGCAATCGTGAATGCGATGAGCGGCTCGACAACGGAGGACGACGGCGTGATCACTCCGCTCGCCGCGAGGCCCAGCGTAGCGGTATGCGCAACGGTGAACGCCGAGATCTGCCAGACAAGGGCCTGCAGGCGAACCGATGCCAGGAAGATCGCGAGCACAAAGAAAATATGGTCGGCACCGTCGGGCAGGATGTGACCGATGCCGATCGTGATATAGAGACCCGCAGTGGAGAAAAAGCCGCGCTCGTTCCCTTCTTCGTCGAGTATCGGCAACATGTCGGTCTGGCTGAGTTCGCCTTCCGAACTGTTCATCTCGGCGAGTGCTGCGCACAGCGCCGGGTCCATGCCATCCTGCCCGGGCACGCAGAGCTCGTCCTCGGGGTGTCCCAGCGCGGTGCTGCTGCCGAGTAGCAGCAGGATGAGTATGCTTAGCAGTCTCATGCGGAAATTGTGGCAGGCGTAAGCACGACCTTGCCAAGTACCCGGCGTTCCGTGATCAGGCGAAAGGCATCGGCAAAATCTTCCAACGCAAAACGTTGCGAACACCGTGGCTGCAACTGCCCGGCATCGACCATGCGTTCGAGGTCCCGGTTGTTGCCGGCAAATTCGTCGGGGTGCTTTTCGGCCCAGGTGCCGTACCAGACTCCGATGATGCTCGCTTCCTTGAGCAGGGCCAGGTTGGCAGGCAGACGGGGAATGTCGCCGCTCGCAAAGCCCACCACGAGGAAACGCGCATGCCAGGCACAGGCACGCAGTGCCTGCTCGGCGAGGTCGCCGCCAACCGGATCGTACACGACATCCACCCCTCTGCCGTCAGTCAGGGTCTTCGCCGTAATCTTGAGTGGCTGTGCGCTGTAGTTGATGAGTTCATGCGCGCCGGCTTCCCGGGCGAACGCGAGCTTGTCGTCGGAACTCGCTGCCGCGATGACGTGTGCCCCCATTGCGCCGGCAATGTCGACGGCCGCATAGCCGACACCACCGGCCGCCCCGAGGACGAGCACGGTCTCGCCTGGCTGGAGCCGGGCTCCCTGTTTCAGTGCGTGGTAACTGGTCCCGTAGGCGACGGAATAGGCCGCACCCTGCGCGAAGCTCAGCGGGGCCGGCAAAGCGATTGCGGATGCTTCGGCCACGACGGACTTCTCGGCAAACGCCCCGCCGCGAAGTGCACCCACAACGGCGTCGCCGACACGGAATCGTGTGACGTTGCGGCCGACGGCCGACACCACTCCCGCGGCCTCGTTGCCGGGAATGAAGGGTGGTGGCGTCCTGACCTGGTATTGCCCCGCGATCATCAGCACGTCGGCAAAGTTCAGTCCGGCGGCCCTGACATCGAATACGATCTCGTCGTCGCCCGGTACCGGGTCATCCCATTCCTCGATTCTCATGGTTTCAGGGGTCCCGTATTCCCTGCAGACCAGTGCACGCATGCGTAGTGTCTCCCGACAAAGCAGGCGCACAGTCTACATTGCGCGCCCCATCGCTGCGTCTCCTGTATTAGAATCCCGGCTCCGCAGCGCTCAGCAAGTACCGAGGCCAACATGTTCCGCAAACCAGCTCCCGCTCTTTTCGCCCTGATTTCGACCGCTTTTCTCCTGACCGCGTGCTCGAAGGAGGAAGAGGAAGTCGTCGATAACTATGACCCGGCCCGCGACTATTTCACGTTCGCGAACACCGAGCAGTTTGTCACGGAGCACCTCGCGCTGGATCTCAATGTCGATTTTGACGCGCAGGAATTGCGCGGTTTCGCACTGCTGACCCTGCGACGCCTCGATGCCGCTGCATCGCGCGTGACGCTCGACACGCGGGACCTCACGATCGCCAGCGTGACGGTCCTGCAGTCCGGTAGCTCCTCACCGGCTGAATTCAGCCTGGGCGAACGACACGAAACGCTGGGCACGCCGCTCCATGTCGAACTGCCGACCGATACCGGCGAGTCGTTCGACCTGATGATCGAGTACAAGACGAGCCCCGCGTCTACGGCGTTGCAGTGGTTGCCGCCCGAGCTGACCGCGGGCGGCCGGCATCCGCTGATGTTCTCGCAGTCCCAGGCTGTGCACGCGCGGAGCTGGGTGCCTCTGCAGGACACGCCTGCGATCCGCATCACGTACGCAGCGACGGTGCGTACGCCGGAGTCGCTCCTGGCCGTCATGAGCGCGAATAACGATCCATTGACGCCGCGCACGGGCGAATATCACTTCGACATGCCGCAGCCAATCCCGTCGTACCTGCTGGCCATTGCGGTCGGCAACCTCTATTTCGCGCCACTGGGCGAAGACACCGGCGTCTACACGGAGCCCGAGTTGCTGGACGCCTCTGTCTATGAATTCGCAGACACACAGGCAATGCTCGAGCAGGCCGAAGCCATGTACGGTCCGTATGACTGGGGGCGCTACGATCTGCTGATACTCCCGCCGAGCTTCCCGTACGGCG
Source organism: uncultured Gammaproteobacteria bacterium (assembly GCA_963698895.1). Taxonomy (GTDB): domain Bacteria; phylum Pseudomonadota; class Gammaproteobacteria; order Steroidobacterales; family Woeseiaceae; genus UBA1847. The sequence continues at coordinate 727,704 of CAVOSO010000010.1, forward strand.
GCATGGAAAACCCGCGGCTGTCGTTTATCACGCCGAGCCTGCTGGCAGGCGATCGCAGCCTGGTGTCTGTCATCGCACACGAGCTCGCGCACTCCTGGTCGGGCAACCTGGTGACTAATGCGACCTGGCGCGACGGTTGGCTCAACGAGGGCATGACGAGTTACTTCGAATCGCGCCTGATGGAAGTCATCTACGGCGTGGACCGGGTCGATGAAGAGCGCGTGCTGATGTATCGCGAATTGTTGCAGGATCTCGAAACCGTTCCCGAGCACATGCAGGCACTCGCGCCACGGCTCGACAACACCTCGTCGGAGGATTTCCAGGGTGGTATCCACTACAGCAAGGGGCAGTTGTTTCTCGAGTACCTGGAACGCGCCTTCGGTCGAGAGGCGTTCGACGCGTTTCTTACGTCCTACTTCCAGGAATTTGCGTTCGGCACGATCACGACCGAGGCGTTTCTCGATTTCCTCGATGCCAGGCTCCTGAGCCAGGAAGGCGCGCCCGTGTCGCGGGAACAAGCGGAGCAATGGACCTATCAACCCGGGCTTCCCGAAGGTACACCGATCCCGAGCTCCGCCAACCTGGACAAAGCAGCGGCATTGGCCGCAGCCTGGGCCGGCGGCGACGTTGCGCTGGCCGACATTCCGGTCGCTGACTGGAGCCCGCACGCAACGATCCACTTCATCAACAGCCTGCCGGCCGATCTGTCGCACGACAAGTTGCGGGAACTGGATGAGGGCTGGGCGATCAGCAGCACCCGCAATGCCGAGATCGGTCGTGCCTGGTTTATCCAGGTGGCCAACCGCCGTTATACGGACGCGTACGAACAATTGGAGGCACACCTGAATCGCTTCGGCCGGGGCCGGTTGATTGCACCGGTCTACAGCGCGCTGGCGGCCAATGGCGAAGACCGCGAACTCGCTCTCACGATGTTTGAGCGGGCCCGCGGTGCTTATCATCCCATTACGGCCAGCTGGATTGAAGCCGACCTCAGGCGCGCCGCGGACTAGCCAGCGGGGGTGGTAGTATCGACCTTGGTAACTACCCTTGGGGCCGGGTCATGAGAAAGTCGTTCGCGCTATTGCTGTTGCTGCCGCTCGCGGCGCTTGCCGATATCGTCGTTCCTGCTGACAAAGTAGAGGACAGCGTCAATATCCGGCTCGAGCCCGATGCGACTTCCGATGTTGTCGGTGAGTTGCACAAGGGGACGTCATTGCCTCACGTGCGGAGTATCGAAGGCTGGCACGAGGTCGAACTCGAGGGCGAGGCGACGGGTTACGTTAGCGCCGACTGGTCACGCGTCGAGCCGGATCCTCCCCAGGCGGAAGTCGAAGAGGTCGATGCGGACGGGGTTGACGCCGTATCCGCGGAGGTCGCCGCAGAGGCGGTCGAAGCCGCGGTCGAGGATGTCGAACCCGAACCCGAACCCGAACCCGAAGCCCGAACCCGAACCCGAGCCCGAGCCCGAACCTGCACCGCCACCGCCGGTCCAGGACGCGAGCAAAGTCGATCGCGACATCCTCGCCAAGGGCCACCGATCGGGAGAACTCGGCAATTCGCAGATTTTCGATGACGGTAACCGGGTTGGCATCGGGACCCGGGAGCCGCAGCAGCGACTGGAGGTCAACGGCAGCATCCAGATCAACGACCAGAACAGCAACATCGCCGGATTGATCATCACCCAAGGCTCGGGCGATACGGGCTACATCATGCACAACCGGGCCAGTACCCTGACCATAGGGGCCGGCTCGGTCGATCGCATCACGATCGACCGGGATGGCAACGTTGGTTTCGCGGTCGCTCGTCCCGAACACCCACTGCAGATGGCCAGCGGCGCGCACGTGACAGCGGGCGGTGTCTGGACCAACCGTTCTTCACGCGACAGCAAGGAAGCCATCGCGGCGCTCCTGGCCGACGAGGCGCTCGTGGCTGTCATGCAGCTGGAGCCGGTATCGTTTCGCTACAAAGCGGAGCAGGGGGAACGATACCTGGGCTTCATTGCCGAGGACGTGCCGTCCCTGCTGGCGAGTCACGACCGCAAGTCATTGAGTACCATGGATATTGTGGCGGCACTCACGCGCGTGGTCCAGGAGCAGCAGCGTCGCATCGAGGCGCTGGAAGGCGAGCTCGCCGCGCGCAGCAAGCACTAGGAAAGAGGGAAAATACCTATCGGATAGAGGGTCTGCCGGGCGTAGAGTCAGCAGATGCTTGACGCCCAGATCCTGCTCGTGACAGCCGCATCCGTTGCCTTTCTGCATACGGTTCTCGGTCCTGATCACTATCTCGTCTTTACAGCGATGGGCAAGGCTCGCGCCTGGAGCCTGGCGAAAACACTGCGGATCACGTTGCTCTGCGGGCTGGGACATGTTCTCGGCTCTATTGCCATTGGCACCGTTGGCATTCTCGCCGGTGCGCAACTGGCATCGCTGGTGCAGATCGAGGGGGTCCGCGGCAGCCTCGCAGGTTGGGCGTTGCTCGCGTTTGGCCTGATGTATTTTGCCTGGGGCCTTAGACAGGCCGGCCGTGCGCACAAGCACTCCCACCTTCATGTTCACAAAGATGTCGTGCACGACCACGAGCACAACCACCATGCCGATCATTCGCACGTGCACGACGCCGACAGCAAGAACTCGATGACACCCTGGGCGATTTTCATCATTTTCGTCCTGGGGCCGTGCGAAGCATTGATCCCGCTGTTCATGTATCCGGCGGCACAACACAACGCCTCATTGATTGTCGCGGTTGCCGTGGTCTTCAGCACGATTACGGTGGCCACCATGCTCGCTTGCGTTGCCGTAACGATGATCGGCCTGGAGAAACTGAGACTGCCGGCTACGGGGCGTTATGCGCATGCCGTCGCCGGGGCCTCCGTACTTGCGTGTGGCGCATTGATCAGTCTTTTCGGGCTGTAGGACCCGCAGCGCTCAGGGCCATAGCCGAGTTTATCGAGCAGCATCTTCAAGTATAATCCCTGACTTCTGTCTCCACCGGAATCGCGATGCAACCATCCCTCCTGGATCAGGGCGTAATGCTCATGCTCGTTGGCATGGGTACCGTCTTCGTATTCCTGTCCCTGCTGGTCGTTTCGATGACGGGAATGGCGGCGATAATCAAGCGCTTGTCCCCGGCCGTCGATGCTGGCGCCAGCGACGAAGAGGTCGCGGCCATCACCGCGGCTATCGCGATGCACCGCAGCAAACACCCTTAAGTTTCAAGTAGTATTAACTATGAATAACACGACACCTCTTTGCATCACAGAACTCGCATTGCGCGATGGGCACCAAAGCCTGCTCGCCACGCGCATGCGCATCGACGATATGCTTCCCATCGCGGACAAGCTCGACAAGATCGGGTTCTGGTCGATCGAGTCATGGGGTGGCGCCACCTTCGACGCCTGCATTCGCTATCTTGGCGAGGATCCGTGGGAGCGGATCCGGCGTCTCAAGGCCGCGATGCCGAACACGCCGCAGCAGATGCTGTTCCGCGGCCAGAATATCCTGGGCTATCGTCACTATGCCGACGACCTGGTACACAAGTTTGTCGAACGTTGTGCGGTCAATGGCGTGGATGTGTTTCGCATTTTCGACGCACTGAACGATGTTCGAAATCTCGAGACCGCGATCAAGGCGACGCTCGAAGTGGGCAAGCATGCACAGGGCACGATCTCGTATACGGTCAGCGACGTACACACGATCGACCTCTGGGTCGATATGGGCAAGCGCCTTGAAGATATGGGCGCGCACTCGATCTGCATCAAGGACATGGCCGGCCTGCTGCGGCCCTACACGGCGTTCGAACTCGTGAGCCGACTCAAGGAAGCAGTGGACATTCCGATCCACATGCATTGCCACGCAACCACAGGCCTGTCGACAGCGACCTACGTCAAGGCGGCCGAGGCGGGCATCGATGGGATCGATACGGCCGTGTCATCGATGAGCATGACTTACGGTCACTCGCCGACCGAGTCGCTGGTCGCCATCCTGGAAGGCACAGGGCGCGCCACGGGACTGGATATCAAGGCGATCGAGGAAATCGCTTCGTACTTCCGGGAGGTCCGCAAGAAATACGCGAAGTTCGAAGGGTCGCTCAAAGGTGTCGATTCCCGCATCCTGGTCGCCCAGGTACCGGGCGGTATGCTCACCAATCTGGAGAACCAGCTACGGGAACAGAACGCCGGTGACAAGATTGACGAGGTGCTCGAAGAAATCCCGCAGGTACGCCGAGACCTCGGCATGCTGCCGCTCGTGACACCCACGTCACAGATTGTCGGTACGCAGGCCGTCATCAACGTTCTTTCGGGATCGCGATACACGACGATCACCAAGGAAACCTCTGGCGTACTCAAGGGCGAGTACGGCGCGACACCGGCACCGGTCAACAAGGAACTGCAGGACCGCGTTCTCGAAGGCGGCGAGCCGTTGACCTGTCGACCGGCAGACGTCCTGGAGCCGGAGCTCGAAAAGCAGACCAAGGAACTGCACCACGTTGCGATCGAAAGAAAAATCCGTCTTGCCGACGAGGTCGTCGACGACGTATTGACCTATGCGCTGTTCCCGCAGATCGGTATCCGCTTCCTGCAAAATCGAAACAATCCCGACGCGTTCGAGCCGGTGCCCACGGGCGAATCGAGTGCTCCGGCGGTGACCGAGCCGGCGCCATCGTCGGGCGGCGCCGGTGTCTATTCGGTACGCGTCAATGGCAAGGAGTTCTCGGTTGAAGTGGCCGAGAGCGGTCAGCTCGCCGCTGTGGCGCCCGCCGCAGCTCCGGCCACAACGGCCGCGGCGGCCCCCGCCGCTGCCGGTGGAAGACAGGTGAAGGCCGTTCTCGCAGGCAATATTTTCAAGGTTCACGTTGCGCCCGGTGTCGCGGTCAAGAAGGGCGATCCGCTGCTCGTTGTCGAAGCGATGAAGATGGAGACCGCGATTGCAGCGCCGTGCTCCGGGACAGTCACCGACGTGCATGTTGCGGAAGGCGACAAGGTTTCCGTTGGCGACGTGCTCGTCGCCATCGGCTGAGTACGCCTGACGCATGGAACTCATCGAGCAAATCTGGACCGGGTCGGGTATCTACCGGATCACGGGTGGGCAACTCGCCATGCTCGGTGTGTGCCTGCTGCTGCTCTACCTCGGTATCGTCAAGAAATTCGAGCCGCTCCTGCTCGTTACGATCGGTTTCGGTGGATTACTCAGCAACATACCGGGTGCGGGTATTGCCGATCCCGGCGGCCTGCTGTTCATGGCCTACGAAGTGGGTATCAAGTCAGGTGCGTTCCCCCTGATCATCTTCATGGGCGTGGGCGCGTTGACGGACTTCGGACCCTTGCTTGCCAACCCGCGGACGCTGTTTCTCGGCGCCGCCGCGCAATTCGGCATTTTCGCCACGCTGCTTGGCGCACTCGGCATGACCGAGCTCGGCTGGATGGATTTCTCCTTACGGGAGGCGGCCGCCATCGGCATCATCGGTGGCGCTGACGGCCCGACGGCAATCTACGTCGCGGGACAACTCGCACCCAACCTGCTCGGCGCCATTGCCGTGGCGGCCTACTCGTACATGGCCCTCGTCCCGCTTATCCAGCCGCCGATCATGAAGGCGCTGACGACCAGGGCCGAACGCGAGATCGAGATGGTACAGCTGCGCGAGGTGACTACCGCTGAACGCATCATGTTCCCGCTCATGCTCCTGCTGCTGGTCGGGCTGTTGCTGCCCACCGCGGCACCGCTGCTCGGCATGCTGGCCTTCGGCAACCTGATGCGCGAGTGCGGTGTCGTCGAGCGCCTGTCGCACACGACGCAGAATGCGCTGATCAATATCGTCACGATCTTTCTCGGCCTGGCGGTCGGCTCGAAACTGAGCGCCGAGCAGTTTCTCGCGATCAGTACGCTCGGTATTCTCGTGCTCGGCATGGTTGCATTTGCGATAGGCACGGCGAGCGGTGTGCTCATGGGCAAGCTGATGAACAGGCTGTCGACGCAGCCGATCAATCCGCTCATCGGCGCGGCCGGCGTTTCGGCTGTGCCAATGGCCGCGCGTGTTGCCAACAAGGTCGGCCTCGAAGCCAACCCGCACAACATCCTGCTGATGCACGCGATGGGGCCAAACGTCGCGGGGGTTATCGGTTCAGCCGTGGCGGCGGGTATCATGATCATGTTCGCGTCTTAACCCGGGTATCCGTGATGAGTTCCTTTTCGATAGTTATCCCAGCAAAAAATGAGGCCGGAGCCATCGGTGCTGCCGTGGCCGGTGCGAAAGAGGCGTATCCCGATGCCGAGATCATCGTCGTCGACGATGGGTCGGATGACGATACGGGCGCCGTTGCAGAAAAGGCCGGCGCCAGGGTTGTCAGGCATCCCGAAAGCCTGGGCAATGGCGCGGCTGTCAAGGCCGGTGCCCGAGCCGCGTCCGGCGATATCATCGCGTTCATGGACGGCGACGGCCAGCACAGCGCCAGTGAGTTCGGGCCACTGCTGGAGAAACTCGATCAGGGCTACGAGATGGTGATTGGCTCGCGGGATTCCGGGTCGCATGCGAACGTCGGCCGCCTGTACGCGAACGGCATTTACAACGTCGTGGCGTCCTGGCTGACCGGGCGTCGTATTCCCGATCTGACTTCGGGTTTTCGGGTCGTCCGGGCAAAACTGTTTCAGCAATTTCTCTACCTGCTGCCGAACGGCTTCTCCTACCCGACGACCATCACGATGGCATTCCTGCGCGCAGGTTACCCGATCAGTTTCGAGTCGATCCCCGTCGCCAAACGCATCGGCAAGAGCCACATTCGCCCGCTTCGTGACGGCGTGCGTTTCCTCGTGATCATCTTCAAGATTGCGACGTTGTATTCACCGCTGAAGATCTTCCTGCCGGTCAGCGCAGGTTTCTTCGCAACCGGTCTTGGCTGGTACGCCTACACCTTCCTGACGATGGGGCGTTTCACGAACATGAGTATGCTGCTGCTGAGCGCGTCGGTTATCGTCTTCCTGATCGGACTCATCTCCGAGCAAATTACGGCGCTTACCTACAGCAAGTCCTGATATGCGGCATGTGATCGTGGTTGTTGGCAGCGAAGAGCAGCGCCGGCAGGCACTGCCCCGGATTCGGCTGCTCAACGACGAGGCCGTGCGCGAGTCGCTGTGGCTTGCGTGCCATGACCAGGATGCTCCCGGTGTGCTGCTCGACGACACAAAGAGTGTCGTCCTGCGCGTCCTGACAATGCCGTTCCTCGCGTATCGCTTCTACCTGCTGGTCCACAACACGCGTTTGTGGGCGGGCAAACGACCACTGGTGCTGATCCGCGGCCGGAGCCTTGCCAGCCGCATTGCGGCGTATGCAGGTTCCTGGGGCGGCGGTGATATCGTGAAGGCCGACGCAGGTGCCGAGCCGGCCCTGGGGCCGACTCGCTACGTCCTGCAACCGGACGGCAGCCTGAAACTGCTCGACGTCTAGCGGTTGAAGTGATCCTCGAGCACCTGCGCAACGCAGCAGGTCAGGCGCTTGCCGGTCTCGATGTGCAGGAACTCATTCGGCCCGTGAGCGTTCGATTTCGGGCCAAGCAGTCCCGTTATCAGGAACTGCGCTTCGGGGAAGCGCTCACCGAGCATGCCCATGAAGGGAATCGTGCCGCCGGTTCCCATGTACATGGAGGGCTTGCCGAAGAAGGCATCTGACGCTTTTTGCATCGAGTTTTCGAGCCACGGCGCAATCTCCGGTGCATTCCAGCCCGCCATGCTCGAGTCCGCGTCAAACTTAACCTTCACTAGCGGTGGCGGATCGGCCTCGAGTTCCGCCTTGACGGCGGCCGCGGCGTCTTCTGCATTCACGGTCGGCGGCAGACGGAACGACAACTTCAGCACCGTGTAGGGCAGCAATACATTGCCCGCATTCACGAGGTCGGGCATGCCTGCCTGCCCGGTCACGGCCAGCGTTGGACGCCAGGTGTTGTTGAGCAGCAATTCGGTATGGGACTCGGACGGCTGCGGGTTGTCGACAGCCCAGGGGAATTTCTCATACACGAGTTCCTTGAGCGTCGCGGCTGCGAGCCGGGCCTGCTCGAGGCGCTGTGCCGGAATGTCGGCATGCAGCGCTTCGGTCCTGATCTGTCCGTTGTTCTCGTCCTCGATGCGGCTGAGCAGCTGGCGCGCCGTGCGGAAACTCGATGGCACTACGCCGCTGGCCGTTCCGGAGTGCACGCCCTCGGTCAGCGAGTCAACGCGCAGCGTACCGGTGAGATTGCCGCGCAGCGAGGTTGTACACCAGAGCTGGTCGTAGTTGCCGCATTCGGCATCGAGGCACACGACGAGATCCGGTGACCCGATGCGATCCTCGAGCAGATCGATATAGTAGGGCAGGTCGAAGCTGCCGCTCTCTTCGCAGCCCTCGACCAGCACGACGCAGTGCGCATGCGGGATGCCTTGCTCCTGCAAGGCCCGAATGGCGGTCAGCGAACCGAACGTGGCGTAGCCGTCGTCGGCACCACCGCGGCCATAGAGTTTGCCGTCCTTGATGACGGGCTTCCACGGGTCGAGGTCGTCGTCCCAGCCACTGAACTCGGGTTGCTTGTCATAGTGGCCATACAGCAGGACGACTTCATCCGACTGCCCGGGGATGTCGATAAACAGCAAGGGCGTGCGACCTTCGATGCGCACGACTTCGATCGTCATGTCCTTGATCGGTTGCGTCCTGCACCAGGCCTCCAGCATGCTGACCGCGGTCTCCATGTGGCCATGCTTCTCCCAGTCGGGATCGAAGTGCGGCGACTTGTTCGGCACCTTTATATATTCGGCGATCTCCGGAATGATCGAGTCATCCCACATCGTGCTGACGAATGCAGCGGTTTGCTTGTTGTCCATAAGGGCTTCTTATTCTGCGGTGAGCGAACGGATGAACGTCTGTGTCATGCGTTCGGTAGTGATGAAAAACCATCCGTAGTCCTCGCCAATATCGGCCAACGGATTCGCTGCGAGAATGTCTTCCTCGCTCATGCCTTTGTCAATCAGGGCTTTCACGCGCGCATGCGCTTCGCGCAACATGGCAAGGTCCTCTGCAATTCCCTCGCGTGTGGCGACCGGGCCGTGGCCGGTCAGGAACCTGGTGTTCTCGTCTGCCATGTCGATGAGTTGCTGCATGCCCGCCATGTAGCCGGCAACCGTGCCGCCGCTGTCCAGATCGATAAACGGGAACAGACCGCGAAAGCTGAGGTCTCCAGCCGCGATGACGTTGGCGTTGCGAAAGTGGATAACCGCATCGCCGTCGGTGTGCGCGTTCGGGATGTGAATGGCGATGGCTTCTTCGCCATTGACGTGAAATGTCATCCTGTCGGAGAACGTAATGACAGGCAGGGCGCCGGGACCGGTGTTCAGTTGATCATTCGTCGACATACGCTCACGCAGCTTGTCGTGTGACACCACAATCGTGCCCCTTTCGCTGACATAGACATTACCGCCGACATGATCGCCATGCGCGTGCGTATTGATCACAAAATCGATCGGACGTCCCGCGATTTCCTCGGCCTTGGCCACGAGGGCGGGTGCTGTCGATTCCAGGACATCGTCGATCATCACCACGTATTCGTCGCCGACGAGCAGGCCAACGCCGCCACCCACAAAATCGGTCGGCTCGTTGAGAGCGAAGCCCTCGTTGGTATTACCTATCTGGTAGATACCCGGCGCGACTTCGACAGCCGCAAACGGGCTGGCGGACTCGTTGGCTGACGCGAACGGCGCGAAAGCCAGTAGCAGCAGGGCGTATTTTCTCATCGATGTCTCCAGCATTGGCAAGACAGCGATGGTACCGTGATTGCCCTGCTATTGGCGACCCGGGAACGCGAACTGCGCTTTTTCACGCACGCCGCCCGAGGGCCAGCGCTGCGTGATCGTCTTGCGGCGCGTGTAGAAGCGGACGCTGTCCGGGCCATACGCGAACAGATCGCCGAACAGCGAGCGCTTCCAGCCACCAAAGCTGTGGTAGGCGACCGGGACCGGCAGTGGCACGTTGATACCGACCATGCCGACCTTGATGTTGTCCGCGAAGTAACGGGCGGCCTCGCCGTCGCGCGTAAAGATACAGGTACCGTTGCCGTACTCATGATCGTCAATGAGTTGCATGGCCTGTTCCTCGGACTCGGCCCGGACGACGCATAGCACCGGTCCGAAGATCTCTTCCTGGTAGATACGCATGTCGGCCGTGACCTTGTCGAACAGGCAGGGACCCAGGAAATAGCCTTTCTCGTGGTCGTCGACAACGAGTTTGCGGCCATCCGCGACAAGGTCGGCACCTTCTTCGACACCGAGGTCGACATAGCCTTTTACCTTGTCGTAATGCACGTCGGTCACCAGCGGCCCCATGTGATTGGAGACGTCCGTGCCGGGGCCGACCTTGAGGTCGGCGATTTCTGCCTTGAGTTTTGCAACCACCGTATCGGCGGTTTCCTCGCCCACACAGACGGCAACCGAAATCGCCATACAGCGCTCGCCGCAGGATCCGAACGCCGCACCCATGAGTGCGCTGACGGCATTGTCGATATCAGCGTCCGGCATAACCACGGCGTGGTTCTTGGCGCCGCCGAGCGCCTGGACGCGTTTGCCATTGGCGGTGCCGGTCGAGTAGATGTACTCGGCAACAGGGGTGGAGCCGACAAAACTGATCGCCTGGACGCGCGGGTCGTTAAGCAACGTGTCGACGGCCTCCTTGTCCCCATTGACGAGATTGAATACGCCGTCCGGCAAACCGGCTTCCCTGAACAGGCGGGCGACGATCATCGGCGCGGTCGGGTCCTTCTCGGAAGGCTTCAAAACGAATGTATTGCCGCAGGCAATAGCCATCGGGTACATCCACATTGGCACCATCGCAGGGAAGTTGAACGGGGTGATGCCGGCGACGACGCCGAGCGGCTGGAAGTCCGACCAGCTGTCGATCCCCGGGCCGACATTGCGTGAGAATTCGCCCTTGAGCATCTCGGGGATACCGCAGGCGTAGTCAACAACCTCGACGCCACGACCGAACTCGCCCATCGCATCGTCGAGGACCTTGCCGTGCTCGTCCGTGATGGCGGCTGCAATTTCGTCGGCGTTCTCCTCGAGCAGTTGCTTGAAACGGAACATGATTCGAGCGCGCTTTGCGGGTGGCGTGTCGCGCCATGCCCCAAAGGCGGCCTCGGCTGCGGCGATCGCGTCCTCGACCGTGGCTTTCGATGCCATCGCAACGTGCTTCGTGAGCTCGCCGGTCGCCGGGTTGTAGACCGGGGCGGGACGGTTGTCGTCGGCAACGTCAACGCCATTGATGAAGTGTCCGATTGTGTTACTCATGCCAGTGTATCCATTACGCGGCGGACGGCTTCGAATGACCGTGTCATTTCGTCAGGGTCCGAATTCAGGAAGGGGGAGAATTGCAGCGTGTCCATGCCGGCACGCACGACCAGGTTCTCATCCCAGAAACATTTCTTGTGGGCCTCCGCGCCGCGTGCCCCGACGGCACCGGCCCGCGGGGCCATCTCGATCGAACCCATCAGTCCGAAATTGCGCACGTCGATGACGTGCCGGTGATCGGCGAAGGAGTGCAACAGGTCCTCGAAATGCGATTCCAGCGCCCGAGCCTGCTCGAACGTGCCTTCCTCGGCATAGACATCCATGGTTGCCAGCCCCGCTGCAGCTGCGACCGGGTGACCCGAGTAGGTGTAACCGTGGAAGAGCTCGATCATGTGTTCCGGGCCCTGCATGAACGCGTTGTAAATCGTGTCGCGGACCAGTACCGCACCCATGGGGATGACGCCGTTGGTCAGTCCCTTGGCGGTCGTGATGATGTCCGGTGTGACGCCGAAGCGCTGCGCGCCAAAGCCATGACCCAGGCGCCCGAAGGCCGCGATGACTTCATCGAAAATGAGCAGAATTCCGTGTTCATCACAGATCTCGCGCAGGCGCTGGAGATACCCCGCCGGCGGCGGGATAACGCCCGCTGATCCCGCCACGGGCTCGACGATGACAGCGGCGATATTGCTGCCGTCGTGCAGTGCGCAGAGGCGCGCGAGGTCTTCCGCGAGTTCAATGCCATGTGCGGGCAGGCCACGGGAGAACGCATTGCGTTCGATATCCAGCGTATGCCGCAGGTGATCGACGCCTGGAATCATCGCGGCGCTGAAGACTTTCCGGTTGGGGACGATGCCACCAACCGACATGCCCCCGAAGTTCACGCCGTGATACCCCTTCTCACGACCGATGAGGCGCGTTCGGTTGCCTTCGCCGCGAGCACGATGGTAGCCGAGCGCGATCTTGAGCGCGGTGTCGACCGACTCCGACCCGGAATTGGTGAAGAAGCAGTGATTGATCCCCTCGGGCGCCATGCCCGTCACGCGTTCGGCGAGCCTGCGCGCCTTGTCGTTGGTCACCTGGAACGTCATGCAGTAGTCGAGTTTTGCGACCTGTTCCTGCACGGCGGCAACGATCTTCGGATGGCAATGGCCGAGGCCGGAGGTCCACAGGCCCGAAAACGTATCGTACAGGCGCGTGCCATCGACGGTCGTGTACCAGTGGCCGGCGGCACCTGAAATGACCCGAGGTTGCTGGTTGAAATCGCGGTTCGCCGTGAACGGCATCCAGTAGGGATTTTCGACTGCGGCACTCATGCAAGGCGCCTCCGTGATGATCTGGCGGGATGGACCGCAGTGTACGCCCGCTACCGGATGTTAAACAATCTGTTAGGTAGAGATATTTAAGCCATTGATTCATATGAATCGGCGGTTCAAAATGTTTAGTAAGATAAACAGCTTGGACAGGAGCACAGCATGGATCAGGAAATCGGCAGTCGCCTGCGCAGGATTCGCGAGCAACTCGGGCTCTCGCAGCGCCAGCTTGCTCGCCAGTCAGGTGTTGCCAACGCCACGATTTCACAGGTCGAAGCGGGCAAGATCAACCCGACCGTGAGTATGCTCAAGAAGGTGCTCGATGGCATTCCCCTGAGTCTCGGCGAGTTCTTCGCCGATGACTTGCAGCCGCAGGAACGCATATTTTTCCGCTCGGGCGAGCTGATCGAGATCGCGGAAGGCGGCGTCTCCTTTCTGCAGGTCGGCGCGAGCCTCGTGAACAAGTCCATCCAGTTGCTCAAGGAGTGCTACCAGCCCGGCGCCGGAACGGGTCGGCACAAGCTCACGCATGACGGCGAGGAATGCGGCATTGTCCTCTGCGGCCGCCTGGAAGTGACGGTCGGCGATGAGGTCGCCGTCCTTGGCCAGGGCGATGCCTACTATTTCAAGAGCAGCCTGCCGCACCAGTTTCGGAATACGGGCAACGAACCCTGCGAGCTGATCACGGCATGCTCGCCGCCGAGCTTCTAGGCAACGACATCCGGCTCCGCTTGTGCGACCCGATGTCTTTACGGCTACCACGAATTAAGTAGACACGGGCACTCGAATACGTGCATCTACCTCTGGTCAAGAGTTGCCGATCGATGGCAAAGTAGCGACCTTCGGATCTTCTTCGGAAATCAAGCAAATGAAGCTTTTTGGCACTGAATTCGGTGGTCATATTGCGATCGCCCAGTACGCCGACGGCGCCTGGACGGCACCCTCCATCGAACCCCTGGCACCTCTTCCCATGCATCCGGCCGCCCACGTGTTCCACTACGCGAGCACGTGTTTCGAAGGTTTCAAAGCGTACCGCTGGAAAGACGGCAAGGGGCGCATTTTTCGCCTGCACGATCACGTGGCAAGAATGCGGAAAAGCGCTGCATCGCTGTGTTTGCCCGTACCCGGGGCCGACATGCTGGCCGACATGGTTATCGGTGCCGTACACGCAAACCTCGACGCTATCCCGGAGCCGCCTGCATCTTTGTACTTGCGGCCGACCTTGATCGGCACACTCGAGAACATCGGTGCGGCCGCGGCGCCGTCGACCAAAGCAACGCTGTTTGTGCTGACGTCGCCGGTGGGTGACTACTTCGCGGGCGGCGCCGCAGCGCTGAAGCTGCTTGTCGAAGACCAGAAGGCGCGTACGACCGAGCAGCTCGGCAGCACGAAAACGGGAGGCAACTACGCTGCTGCGCTTGGACCCACGATGGCGGCCAAGGAGAAATACGGCGTCGACCAGGTCCTGTTTTGCCCGGACGGCGATGTCCAGGAAACCGGTGCTGCAAACTTCCTGCTGATAAGCGACGACGAGATTCTCACGAAGTCACTGGACACGACGTTCCTGCACGGCATGACGCGCGACTCGGTACTCAAGCTGGGCGCGGAGATGGGCTACACGATCTCCGAACGCCCGTTCACGGTCGACGAGTTGCTCGAGAAAGTAGCGACCTACGAGGCCTGCCTGTCAGGTACGGCGGCGACGCTTTCGCCGGTCGGGACGCTGGTGTACAGGGGCAAAGAAATCCGGGTGCGCGACGGACAGCCGGGCCCGAACCGCAAGAAGCTGCAGACGGCACTGCAGAACATCCAGTACGGACTCGAGCCGGATACGCACGGTTGGTTGACTGAGGTCGCTTAGCCGAATTAATGGCGATCGCCCGGGAAGACATCCCCGAATCCATAGCGGAGCTGGCACATCGATCAAACTACGCGCCGCGGAAGGAAATCGCGCAGCGTGTTCGGGGATGTCTTCCCGGGCGATGGCCTTGAGTCAGATAGCTTTCGAGAAGCGGTTGTCGTTTTCTTCGAGGTCAATGTAACGGTCGAACGTCATCGCGATGTTGCGTAGCAGCAGGCGGCCTTTCGGCGTAATACTGATCCCGGCGTCGCTCAGTTCAATCAGTTCATCGTCTTCGAGAACTTTCAGTTTCTCGATCTCGTCCTTGAAGTACTCGCGAAAATCGACGTTGTGCCGGGCACCGAAGTCGTCGTACGACAGCCTGTCGTAGCACATCAGGTCCTGGATCACGGCGGCACGCAACAAGTCGTCGTCATCGACCAGCAGCCCCTTCTTGATAGGCAGCTCGCCGCGCTCGATGATTTCTTCGTACTCGATTGTCGACACCGCGTTCTGCGCGAACATGTTGCCGATACTGCCAATACCGCTGACGCCGAGCGAGACCAGGTCGCACTGGCGATGTGTCGAATATCCCTGGAAGTTGCGCTGCAAGGTGCCATTCTCCCGGGCAAGTACCAATTCGTCACCGGGCAATGCGAAATGATCCATACCGATATAAATGAAGCCGGCGTCGCACAGCTTGTCGATCGTATGATGCAGGAGATCCAGCTTCGTTTCGGGTGTCGGTATGTCATCCGCATTGATCATGCGCTGGCCCTTGAAGCGTTGCGGCAGGTGCGCGTAGTTATAAACAGCCAGCCGGTCGGGTTTCATCGCAATGACGATGTCGAGCGTCTTGTCGAACGTCTCGACGGTCTGCAATGGCAGACCGTAGATAAGGTCGAATGAGATTGAGCCGAAGCCGGCTTCGCGGGCGCTATCGACCAGCGCCTGCACTTCTTCGGGCGACTGTGCCCGGTTTACGGCTACCTGTACGGGCTCGTGAAAATCCTGGATGCCGAGGCTCAAACGATTGAATCCCAGCGCCCGCAATTCACGAATTCGCTCCGCGTCAACGGTGCGCGGGTCCACCTCGATCGAGAACTCGTGCGCGTCGCTTTCATCGAAAGTAAACGAACTGCGAAGGTGGTCCATCAATGCACCGAGCTGTTCCTTGTCGAGATACGTCGGCGTTCCGCCACCGAAATGCAGTTGCTCGACCTTGCGCTTCTGGTCGAACAACTTGGATTGCATTTCGATTTCGCGGTACAGCATATCCATGTACCGGGACACGCGTTCCTCGTTACGAGTAACGATCTTGTTGCAGCCGCAGTAGTAGCACAGCGAGTGACAGAACGGGATATGAACGTACAGCGACAATGGAACATTGCTGTCGTTGCTCGCTATCGCTTTGGCCCTGTATTGAGCTTCGGTCAGCTCGTCATTGAACTGCAACGCTGTCGGGTAGGATGTGTAGCGCGGTCCGCGACCGCCGTATCGGACGATGAGGTCCTGGTCAAAACAAACCTCCATCAGACTCTCCTTAACGCGTGAACGAGGTACAGGGCAACGGTGAACAATAGCATCGCAACGGCCTGGTGCGTTGCGCCGAGGATGACGGGCACGGCGAGCAGCAGGGTCGTTATTCCCAACGCAACCTGCAGAACCGCGGTGTGCAACAGCGCGTTCACAGCCGGCCGTGCGCGGGCCGGCATGTCGGCCTTGCGCGCCCTCAACCAGAAAATGACAACGGCAACAAAGGTCGCGATTGCCAGCCAGCGATGGTCGAACTGGACGGTTGCCATATTATCGAAAAAATTACGCCAAATTGGCTCCAGCGCGAAAAACCCGGGCGGAACCCAGTAGTCGCCCATCATCGGGAACGTGTTGTAGATCTTGCCGGCCTTGAGGCCGGCCACGAACCCGCCTGAGACGATGGTGATCGAAATCAGCGTGATCAGCGCGAGTGCCTTCCCGTACCAGGGGTGTTTGGCCGCATTCGCGGGAGGCGGGAACAGAAGGGACAGGGCCACCCACAGCATGTAGGCGTAGATGACGAAGGCGGCGACCAGGTGCGCCGTGAGGCGGTACTGACTGACGCGCGGTACATCGACGAGTCCGCTCTTGACCATGTACCAGCCGAGCAGGCCCTGCATGCCGCCGAGGATGAACATCAAGAGGTACTTCGGCCATTCGTGACGCTGAATGTAACCGCGCACGAGAAAGTAGACAAAGGGTACGAAGAAGACGAGGCCTATCGTGCGACCGAGGAGTCGATGCAGATACTCGAGCCAGAAAATGCTCTTGAATTCCTCGAGGCCGAACGCCGAGTTCACTTTCTGGAACTCCGGGCTTTGCTGGTACATCTCGAATACGCGCTGCCATTCGGCGTCGCTCATCGGCGGCAGGATGCCCATCAATGGACGCCAGTCGACCATGGACAAGCCGGATCCGGTGAGGCGCGTAAAGCCGCCCAGTACGACCATTACAAACACGAGCCCGCAGCAGAGCAGCAGCCACCTGGCGACGGTCCGGTTTCGCGAGTGCATTTCCATATCAGTATTCATTTACAGCAGCGCCTGTCGATTCCTGCACAAAGCATGCAAACGTAGCAAGCCGAGCAGCAGAATAGCAGCCAGCAGGTTGTGGGCAACCGCAATACCGATGGGCAGGTCCTTCAATACCGCTCCGACGCCGACAAGAAACTCGAGAATGACGAGCGCGATGACAATGATGGCTGTTGCGCCCATGCGGCCTGCGATTGCGAGGCCACCCGCGACGAGGACCGCCAGGGCCGTGACCACGGCGACCAGTCGGTGAAGCTGGTGAATGCCGGCGCGCGCTGCGCCGCCGGCTGCAGGCGCGGCCAGGTCGAAGGCCGCGGCGACATCCCTGCCTGGCAACCAGGCGCCGTTGCAATCGGGTAGGGATGGGCAGGCGGTGGCCGCGAAATTGGCGCTGGTCAGGCCGCCGAGCGCGATCTGTGCGCAGAGCAGGACAAGCGCAACGAGTACCCAGCGGCGCAGCTTGTGCGACGCGTTGGCATGCGGGCGGGCGTCGCGAAACGCCATCCAGCCGAGTACACCGAGCAAGGCAAAGCCGCCGGCAAGGCTGCCCATGACGATCATGGGGGTGATCGCCCCCCTGGAAAAGACGCTGAACCAGACGAGGACAGCCGCAAGCAGCGGCAATACGAGGGGCAGGAATCGGCCGCGCCGCCGACGCAGGGAGACAAGGGCCAGGGAGAGCACCAGCAGGCAAACTATCCCCGCGAGCACAGCGAGTAATGTCACTATCCAGGACCCGGGTTCCTGACCGGCACCGGCCAGGCCGTAGCAGGCAGGCCAGTCGGCACAGCCTATCCCCGAGTCGTTGAGCCGCAGGTAGGTGCTGGCGGACACGAGCGCCAGCGCAAACAACATGGAAACGACGGTGAGCACGCGCATCGGGCTAATGACTGTGTGTGGGTGTGCTCATCGTCGGGCAGCTTACCCGATTTTCCGGCGCCGAGAAGCTCCGAATATCCTCAAGCCCGCTATGTACTTTCCCCGATGCCACCTGGCCTGTCGGGTCACGTATTTGCCCCAATGACACCACGAACAGTGCTGCGGCATAATCGCCGCCATGAGCATCAATCGCTGTTTCAACCTGATGGATTTTCGGCGCATCGCAAAGCGCAAGCTGCCGGCTCCCGTTTTTCATTACATTGACGGCGGAGCAGACGATGAATGGTCGTTGCGACGCAATACGGAGGCGTACAACGACTACGAGCTGCAGCCTGCGCATTTGTCCGATGTCAGCAAAATACAGACGGGGACGACCCTGTTCGGCAAGCCTGTCGACTGGCCGGTGATGATCGCGCCGACTGGTGCCTCGAGGTTGTTTCACGCCGGCGGTGAGCCGGCCGTCGCGAAGGCGGCCGGCAAGTTTGGTATCCCTTACAGCTTGTCGACGGTCGGTACCACGACAATCGAAGACATCGGCGCGATCGGCGACCACCCCAAGGTCTTTCAGATCTATGTCTTCAAGGACCGCGGGATGACCCGGGCATTCGTCGAACGCTGCAAGGCGAGCAACTACGCGGCCTTGTGCCTGACGGTCGACACGCCCGTCGCGGGAAATCGTGAGCGCGACTACGTGTACGGCATGATGGCGACGGCAAAGCCGGCGCTGGCCAGCGTCCCGAGCATGCTCAGGCACCCGGGCTGGTTGTACCGGGCCGTCGTCCGCAAGGACATGGAGCTCGTCAATATCACGCAAGGGGATAACGTACAGAAATTTACCGACGCCAGTGTCATGGACTTTATCGACAGCCAGTTCGATCGCTCACTGACGTGGAAGGATGTCGAGTGGCTCGCGGGCGAGTGGGGCGGTCCGCTGATCATCAAGGGTGTGCAAACCGTCGACGACTGCCGCAAGGCGGCGGATTCCGGGGCGACGGCGGTCATGTTGTCCAATCACGGTGGTCGCCAGCTGGAAGGCACGTCGGCACCCGTGGATTGCATCCCGGCGGTGGCCGATGCGTTGCGTGACCGGCTGGAGATTATCTGTGACGGCGGGGTGCGGCGGGGTACGCACGTGGTCAAAGCCCTCGCGCTCGGTGCACATGCCTGCAGCATTGGCCGTGGCTACCTGTATGCGCTGGCCGCCGGTGGCCAGCCCGGTGTCGAACGCAGTCTCGGGCTGTTGCGAGGCGAGGTGGAGCGGACGATGGCGCTCGTTGGCTGCGACTCGGTCGACAAGCTCGACGGCCGCTTCGTCAGGAAACGGGCCTGATCGGGCCCGCGCTGCGCAATCCGGGATCGTTTCGCGGCGGAAACGCTTTGCTCCCCGGCACCCGGTGACGGGGCCCGATTTCACCTAAACCCCTATATTCACAGGATGATCCGCGCCCGGGCGCCGGTAATCGCTGCGTTTGTCGGTACGCGGGTGCAGCAAATTTCCGCGAATTTGCTAGTAATATCAACGGTGCCGCAGCATGTTGGCTCGGCATTGTAGGCCGCCTTAGGTTGCGGTAGTGTTCGTGTAAGAGGTAGTTATGTCAGGCGAAAGAGTTGAAGGAACCGTCAAGTGGTTCAACGATGACAAGGGATTTGGATTCATCGAGCGGGAAGGCGGTCAGGATGTATTCGTGCATCACACCGCTATCCAGATGGAAGGCTTCAAGACCCTGAAAGAAGGGCAGAAGGTGACCATGGAAGTGACCCAGGGACAGAAAGGCCCGCAGGCGGAAAACGTCATCGCGGAATAGGCTGTACCGCTTCAGTAATAATTGAAGAACAACACAATTCGGCCCGGATACGGTACCGGCCCGGAATATTACTGAAATGCCGTGCGCCGGGGCAGACCATCCGGCGCGAAAGGGGGGCGACACGCGAGTGTTGCAAAGCGCCTGTGCGCGAGTAGGAATCGCCGGAATCAGCTTGAGTCGCCCGTCACCAAACGAGAAGCACCCTTTGTGAAACTGAGAATCAGAGATAATTCCGTACGCCTGCGCCTCATGCGGGGTGAAGTCGATACACTTCGGGAGGAAGGGCTGGTGAGTTCGACCACCCATTTTCCCGGCGGGCGGACGCTTCGCTATGCCGTCGAAAGCAGTCCGGCCAGCGTGAACCCGGCCGCGTTCTTCTCGGAGAACGAGATCACGGTCCGCTTGCCGGAGACCACAGTGCATGCCTGGGCGGGCAGCGCGCAGGTATCAATCGCGGGCGATCAGCATCTTGCTGACGGTGAAACGCTGAAGATCCTCGTCGAGAAGGATTTTGTCTGCCTGACAGGGCGCGACGACGAAGACGAGTCCGACATGTACCCGCATCCCGAGGCCGGCAAGGCAAGCTGCTGAAATGGCGCGGTACGCCTGCTTCGAGCCGCGCAGCATTCGCTTCCTCGCGGCGCTCAAAGCCAATAACAATCGAGAGTGGTTCAAGGAACACAAGAGCCGCTACGAGCAAGACGTACTCGACGTTGCCCTGCAATTCATCATGTCCATGCAGGATCCGCTGGCGAAGATCGCACCGCAATTCACGGCGGTACCGACGCGCGTCGGGGGTTCCCTGATGCGAGTGTACCGTGACACGCGCTTCTCAAAGAACAAGCTGCCCTACAAGACGAATATTGGCATCCAGTTTCGCCATGAACAGGCGAAAGACGTGCATTCGCCCGGATACTACGTGCACATCGATCCGGACGAGGTGTTTCTCGGCGTGGGCATGTGGCGACCGGATTCGGAACCGTTACGCGGCATTCGTGAGCGTATCGCGACCAAACCACAGGAGTGGCAGCAGGTCGTGGGCGATCGCGCATTCGGTCGCCATTTTTCACTGGGTGGCGAGACGCTGGTCCGGCCGCCGCGCGGCTTCGACAAGAATCACGAATGCATCGAGGACATCAAGCGCAAGAGCTTTATTGCGGTACGGCCGCTCCCCGTCGAGGATTGCCTGAAACCGCAGTTTCAAAAGACGGTAGAGACGTCTTTCAGTGCCGCTGAACCCTTCATGCGCTTCCTGTGCAAGGCGGTCGGCGTCAGGTTTTGAGGGTTTTCCGGACTTCGCGCAACAGGGTTTCCGGATCCGGCCTGTCCGAGATGTGCCTCGACAGCTCCGTGTAACGAATGATTCCGGCCGCATCGACGACCACGGCCGTCGGCCAGATGGTGTCCCTGCCGTATTCCCTGTCGTAGTCGCCGGGAACGCCGTCCTTCTGTAACAGGCCGAGCTGCTTCGTCACCGCCAGCCGGTCGTCAAGCCAGAATTCGAACTCCACTTTGAAGAACTCGGCTACTCTCCGTGTCGTTTCCAGGGGCTTCGGTGTGATCAGAATCAGCCTTGCACCCAGGTCGATGATGTCGCGGTAGTGCTGTGTCAGGTTGCTGACCTGGCGGCTGCAGAACGGACACCAGCTACCGCGCACGAACAGGATAACGGCCGGGCCGCCGTGCAATTCGACAGACCGCACGGGGTCGCCCTGCTCATCGGTCGCCCGGAAATCAGGCAACGGGCGGCCGGGCTTCAACGGCGGCGGCGTTCGGCGGAGGCCGCGCCGGGCAATCCACCACACCGTGATGATCACCATGGCGGCGACGGCACCCAGGGATATCAGGAGGCTCGCGGACATGCGATCAGTATTACCCCGCGTGCGGCATGGACACAAGGCGGTAATTATGGATACTGGCTAACTCTCCCGTGGTACCGACGAAAGCCCGCTTTAGATGCCCGAAAACCGCGTTCTCTGGACCCCAGGCAAGAATCGAATCGAAGCGAGCAGCATGCATCGATTCATGCGGGCGGCCGCTTGCGGCGACTACGACGCCCTGTATGCCTGGTCTGTCGACCATTCGCCGGAATTCTGGAAACTGCTCTGCGAGTTCTGCGACGTGCGCTTCGACACGCCTGCCGAAACCACCCTGGCCAGACCCGGAAATATCATGGATGCCGGTTGGTTTACCGGCAGCCGGCTCAACTACGCGGAGCACCTGCTGCGTAACACCGGCGACCGGGCGGCCGTGGTCTTTTTCGCGGAGAGCGGTGCCCGGCGGGAACTGAGCCGCGACCAATTGCGCGAGGAGGTTGCTGCTGTCGCTGCGGGATTGCGGTCGGTCGGGGTGGTCACCGGGGATCGCGTCGCGGCCTTCCTGCCCAATTGCCCGGAAGCTGTCATCGCGATGCTAGCGACGACGAGTATCGGGGCGATCTGGTCATCCTGTTCGCCGGACTTTGGAATCACTGGTGTTGTCGATCGCTTCGGCCAGATCGAACCCAAGGTGTTGTTCGCGGCAACCGGTTACTACTACAACGGCAAGACCTGCGATACGCGGTCCACGGTCGAAGGCGTGGTCAATGCCATACCCAGTATCGAACGAACCGTGGTGGTTCCGTTCGCCAGCGACCTTTCCCCTGACCTTGGGCTCGACAATGCCGTGAGCTGGACGTCGTTTGGTCGTGCCGGGGAGCCCCTGGCTTTTGCGCCCATGGACTTCGACCACCCGCTGTACATCATGTATTCCTCGGGGACGACGGGTGTGCCCAAGTGCATCGTGCACGGCCACGGCGGCACCCTGCTGCAGCATCTCAAGGAACACGTTCTGCACACCGATATCGGGCCGCAGGATCGCCTGTTCTACTTCACGACGTGCGGCTGGATGATGTGGAACTGGCTGGTCAGTGGCCTCGCCACGGGCGCGACACTGGTGCTCTTCGACGGCTCGCCGTTTTTCAACGAGGGACGCATCCTTTGGCAGATGGCAGAGGCGGAAAAGGTGAGCGTGTTCGGGACGAGTGCGAAGTACATTTCAGCGCTGGAGAAAGCGGGGGTGCGGCCAGGAGATGAGTTCTCGTTAGCGAGCTTGCGTGCCGTATTGTCGACGGGTTCGCCGCTCGCGCCGGAGAGCTTCGACTACGTCTACGACGCGATCGGTGACGATCTGCAGCTGGCATCCATATCGGGCGGTACCGACATCCTGAGTTGCTTCGCACTGGGCAATCCGGTCTTGCCGGTGCGGCGCGGTGAGTTGCAGTGCCGCGGTCTCGGCATGGCCGTGGAGGTGTGGAACGACGATGGCCAGGCTGTCGTCAACGAGCCTGGCGAGCTGGTTTGCACAAAGCCATTCCCGTCTGCGCCCGTGGGTTTCTGGAATGACCCCGGCGGGCGCCGTTACAAGGCGGCCTACTTCGAGCGCTTCGACGGCGTATGGGCACACGGCGACTTCGCCGAGTTGACGCCCGGTGGCGGACTCCTGATTCACGGACGCTCCGATGCGGTCCTGAACCCGGGTGGTGTGCGTATCGGCACCGCGGAAATCTACCGCCAGGTCGAGAAGCTCGACGAAATCGTCGAGAGCATCGCGATCGGCCAGAACTGGAAGGACGACGTGCGTGTCGTGCTGTTCGTCATCCTGCGCGATGGAGTACAACTGGACGATGCATTGCAGAAGCGCATTCGTACAGTCATCCGGCAGAACACGACGCCGCGCCATGTGCCGGCGAAAATCATTGCCGTGCCGGAGATACCGCGGACGAAAAGCGGCAAGATTGTCGAGCTCGCCGTCCGCTCCGTAGTGCACGGTGACAGCGTCAGGAATACCGAGGCGCTGGCGAACCCGGATGCGCTAGGGCATTTCCAGGGCATCGACGAACTGCAGACTGACTAGGGGAACGTCTCATGACCATGCAGGGAATCGAAATCATGCGCGGGGAGGTTCTGCCCGAGTGGATCGATATCAATGACCACATGAACGTCGCCTACTACCTGCTCGCTTTCGACCAGGCGGTCGACGTATTGTGGACGCGTTTCGGCCTTACCGAGGACTACATCAGGACGCACAGCAGTTCGACGATAGCGGTCGAATCGCACGTCACCTGGCAGCGCGAGATCGTCGAAGGGACGAACTTCGTCGTTACATCGCAGTTACTCGCTTACGACGACAAGCGCATTCACCAGTTCCAGCGCATGTATCATGCCGATGAAGGTTTCCTGGCGGCCACCTGTGAGTGGATGAATCTGCACTTCGACACGGAACTGCGCCGGGTCGCTCCGTGGCCCGACAATATTCGTGCGCGCATCCGTGAATTCGCACACAATCAGGGTGAGCATGACTGGCCCGCGGAGGCGGGGCGGCGCATGCAGGTCAGGCAACCCACGTTCAGCATGAAACCGGACGCATCATGAAAGGAAAATTCCTGCTTGCCATCGATCAGGGTACCAGCAGCAGCCGCACGGTCATCTACGACCACGGCGCACGTGTCGTCGCCAGTGCACAGCAGGAGTTTCCGCAGATCTATCCGCAGCCCGGCTGGGTTGAACACGACCCGGAGGCCATCTGGGATTCGGTGACCGCGGTCACTCGCGGCGCCCTCCAGAAAGCCGGTGCGGTGGCTGCCGAGATTTCCGCGATCGGTATCACGAACCAGCGCGAGACGACGGTGATCTGGGATCGCGAGACCGGCGAGTGCGTGTACAACGCCATCGTCTGGCAGGACCGGCGGACAGCCGAATACTGCGAGGGCCTGAGGAAAGACGGCCTCGAGGCAATGGTCAGGGACAAGACAGGCTTACGCCTCGATCCTTACTTCTCAGGCACCAAGATCGCCTGGATTCTCGACCATGTCGATGGTGTGCGCGACAGGGCAGAGGCTGGCAAGCTCGCATTCGGCACCATCGACAGTTTCCTGCTTTGGCGCCTTACGGGTGGCCGCGTGCATGCAACCGATGCAACCAACGCCTCGCGCACCTTGTTGTTCAATATTCACACGCAGGCATGGGATGACGAGCTGCTCTCGGTGTTCGCCATACCCCAATCGTTGTTGCCCGAGGTGCGCGATTGCGCGGCCGATTTCGGCGTGGCAAGCGACGACTGCATTGGTGGCGGCGTGCCGGTTTGCGGCATCGCCGGGGATCAGCAGGCGGCATTGATCGGGCAGGCCGGGTTCGAGCCCGGCATGACCAAGAGCACGTATGGCACCGGGTGTTTCGTCATCGCGAACACCGGTGCCGCAGCATTGCAGTCCGAGAACCAGCTGCTGACGACTGTCGCGATGCGCATCGATGGTGACGTCACCTACGGCCTCGAAGGCAGTGTCTTCGTGGCCGGCTCCGCAATGCAGTGGCTTCGCGATGAACTGTGCGTCATCGAGTCGGCCCCCGAGTCCGAGGCGATCGCGCGCGCAACGGGCATCGTCGACGACGTGTACGTGGTCCCGGCATTCGCAGGACTGGGCGCGCCCTATTGGGACCCCGATGCGCGCGGCGCCATCCTGGGGCTGACACGGGGCAGCGGGCGCAATGAGATTGTCACCGCGACATTGCAATCCGTGGCGTTCCAGACGCGCGACCTCATCGCTGCCATGTCCCAGGACGGCATCAAGCCGAGCGTGATTCGCGTGGACGGCGGTATGGTGGCGAACGACTGGTTCCTGCAGTTTCTTGCCGATGTTCTCGACATCCCGGTTGAGCGCCCGGACAACGTCGAGTCGACGGTGCTTGGCGCTGCCTACCTCGCCGGTTACCAGGCAGGAGTGGTCCGTTCGCCCTCGGACCTCGCGACACTGTGGCAGCGCGATGCCTTGTTCGAGCCAACGATGCAGGCCAGCCGGCGTGACCGCCTGCTGGCCGGCTGGAACGACGCGGTGCGCCGCGTACGCTCAGAGCGCTGAACGTGTTGCGGGCGCGCCAGAAGATCGGCAAGTACCGGATACTCGGTCGCATCGCGTCCGGGCCGCTGGCCACCGTGTATCGTGCCTACGACACGATCCAGAAGATCAAGGTTGCGCTCAAGATTCCCAGGCAGGATGAGCACACCGGTCACGAGGAGTTCCTGCACGAAGTCCGCGTGGCGACGAAACTGCAGCATCCGAACATCCTCTCGGTGCTCAATGCGAGTTACATCGACGATCGGTTTGTCATCGCGATGGAACTGGGCGAGGAATCGCTCGCGGACCGCATCGAGCGGCGTGCGACGATGGCGGCCAAGCTGGATCTTGCCGGCCAGGGCCTGGCGGCGCTCGCACACGCCCACGAAAACAAGATCATTCACTGCGATATCAAGCCCGAGAATTTCATCCTGTTCCCCGGCAACCGACTGAAGCTGGCCGACTTCGGCTTCGCCAAGCACGGCGTGCGCACACTCAAGGCCTCGGGCTCCGGTACGATCGACTACATCGCACCCGAGCAGGCCATGGGCAGGCCAAAGTTTCAGTCGGACGTATTCTCAATGGGCCTGGTGCTGTATCGCCTGTTTTCCGGCAAGTTGCCGGAATGGCCCTTCGAGTGGCCGATGGCAGGCTACGAAAAGCTGACAGCGCGCGTCCGGCCCGAGTTGATCGATATTCTGAAGAAGGCGATCCAGCTCGATCCCACGAAGCGGTATCGGACCGCCGAGAAGATGTTCGCGGATTTCGAGCGAGCCGACAGTCATGCGCGCAAACAGAAGAAGCCGCGCGCGAAAAACGGGGTACGTCGCGGTACGTCATGGCGGCAGATGCAGTGGCGCGAGTTCCAGCGCCAGTTCAGGAAACAACTGGATACCCGCCATCAATGCCGCAACTGTGAGGGACCCGTCGCGGAGAGCATGCAGGCATGTCCCTGGTGCGGGTTCGACAATCCGGCGCGGGGTGCCGAAACGACGATGCCGGCTCATTGCCCGCGCTGTGAGCGTGGCGTAAAGAACGACTGGGATTACTGTGCCTGGTGTTTCGGCCCCGGATTCGTCGAGGAGACCACGCGTCGCTATCCTGACAAACGCTATACGGCCAAGTGCGCGAATACCCGATGCGGCGGGCCCCTGATGCCGTTCATGCGCTATTGTCCGCATTGCCGCATGAAGATCAGGCGCCCCTGGAAGATCAAGGGCAGCCGCCATTCCTGCAAGGCCTGTAACTGGGGCATCGCGCACGAGTTCTGGAACTACTGTGCCTGGTGTCGCGAACCTGTGAGGCGGAAATGACTGAGGCCGATTCGACAGAACAGACCGACGTAGTGGTCCTGGATGGCGCGTTCGAGCCGGACCAGGTCACCGTCGATGTCGCCGGCGGCTCGGCTATCGCACTCAGCAGGAAAGATCCTGGCAAACAAGGCGAAAACGAGGATACCGTGGCGGTCATACCCTACGGTCCCGGAGCCGCCGTACTCGTCGTGGCGGATGGCGCGGGCGGACTGCCCGCCGGGAAACGCGCATCACTGACTGCCGTAACGACGCTGGCCGCAGCGTTGCAGACAGCGATGGACAAGACCATGTTGTTGCGAACGGCGATACTGAACGGTATCGAGGCCGCCAACGACGCGGTACTGGCGCTCGCGAACGGATCCGCGACGACGCTGACCGTCGTCACGATCGAAGGACTGGTTGCGCGCTCCTACCAGATTGGGGACTCGGAGGCGCTCGTGGTTGGCCAGCGTGGACTGATCAAGCTGCAGACCACGGCGCATTCGCCAACCGGGTTCGCGGTCGAGGCGGGGTTCCTGGATGAGCGCGAGGCCTTGCACCACGAAGACCGGCACCTCGTATCGAATTTCCTGGGTACCAGCGACATGCGCATCGACGTCGGTGCCGGGGTCGAACTCCGTCCCCGCGACACGGTCCTCGTGGCCAGCGATGGCGTGACGGACAACGTTCATATTGCCGAGATCGTTGAACATATCCGCAAGGGTGCGCTGGCCGACAGCGCCGCAGCCCTCGTTAAACTGGCCGGGGAGCGCATGACGGGTGATATCGCCGGGCTGCCCAGCAAACCCGACGATCTGTCGTTGATCCTGTTCCGCAAGGCGCGCAGCGTGCGTATTATCGACGAATGACCTCCATGGCTCGGGAACTCGGCGCCCGGTTTGGGTTCCAAGCTAAGGATTCTGGAGAGAAAACCATGAAATTAGAGACCCGGAACAACCCGATACTGGCAACAGCGGTGCGTAGCTGTGTCGCGATGGCCTGCGCGGGGTTCCTGATGACCGGTTGTGCGAGCGTTGGCGGCAGCGGTAGCGGCGGTGGCGGCGGCATCGGCGGCGGCATCGAGTTGCCAGGTGGCGGTTCCTCGGGTGGCGGTATGCCAGGCGGTTCCTCGGGCGGCGGTATGCCGGGCGGTTCCTCGGGCGGCGGTATGCCAGGGGGTATGCCGGGCGGTTCGTCCGGCGGCTCCATGGGCGGCTCTTCCGGTGGGTCCATGGGCGGCTCGATGGGCGGCGCTTCGGGCGGCGCTGCGGGCGGCTCGATGGGCGGCCAGGACATGGAGGGCGTAAGCACCGGTGGCGGCGCCGGCGGTGCCGGTACGGCAGGCCAGGACTGCAATGACGGCGGTATCTCCGGTGGCGGTATCGGCGGTGGCATGGGCTGCGAAAACGGTGATTCCGGTCGGCGGCGCCGGCGGTGTCGGACAGTTCCCCGGTGAAGGCGATGCGGAAAAGGCCGAACAGCTGGGCGAGGAACTGGACAAGTCGCTGGGTGATTTCGATGAGTCCCTGGGCCAGGAGCAGCGAGAGATTTCGTCTGCATCGCGGAACACGGAAGGATTCGATACGGGCACGGGCGGCAACCGGGGTGGTTCCATCAGCCTCGGCGAACAGGCGGCTGGCGCCATGTCGAGTGCTGGCGGCAGCAGCGGCGGCGGTGGTGGTGCCGGCGGTGACGGGGCCGGGGAAGTCGGCGGCGGGCCGCTGGACGGACTGGATGCCCAGGAGATCGCGAAACGCACACCTGACGACATCGAAGTACTGATCGACGACGATATCGTTGCCAAGCAGTTGCGTGAGGCGGCGCTGGCCGAGGAGGACCCCGAGCTGCGCGAGCGTCTCTGGGAAGAATACCGCAAGTACAAGGGATTGTAGGGAGACCGATCGCGCACAATGCTGAGAATTCCGCTGCTACTCATCGCGCTGTGCTTGCTGGGCACCGGCTGCACTGTCAATGAAGTCATCGTCGCCGAAGAGACGGAGCTCGTGGTTGCGCAGTCGCCGGTCGAAGAGTCGCGTCTCCTCGATATCGGCATTGTCGAGTTCGAGCCAGGTCTGGATGAAGACAACAATCCCCGGGAAAGCGGCGTTTACGAAGAGATCCGGCTCGCCGAGACCAAGTATCTTGCCTACCACCTGAAGACGACCTTGCAGGGTACCGGTCACTGGGGGGCGGTTCGCGTTATTCCCTCACGACAGGCATTTACCGATATCGTGATCAGCGGTGATATCGAGAAGTCCGATGGCGAGTTCGTCACGCTGACGATATCCGTCGACGATGCCGCGGGGCGCCATTGGTTTAGCAAAACCTACGAGACGCAGACAGGCATTACTTCGTACTCGGATCGGCGCGACAGGCGGCTCGATCCCTACCAGAAAATTTTCAACGACATTGCGAATGACCTGCAGCATTTCGCCGCGCAAATGCCGCCGAAAGCGCTCGAGCAGACGCGTCAGATATCCGAGCTGAAATTCTTTGCGGATATGTCACCACTCGCCTACGGGCAGCACCTTGGCGTGGACGATGAGGGTATTGTTTCCATTCGAAGATTGCCGGCTGAGAACGACCCAACCGTGGCCCGGCTGCGCCAGATCCGCGAACGCGACCGGCTCGTCGTCGATACGCTGAATGAGCATTACGCGAACTTCTATTACGGAATCGCGATTCCCTACCGGAACTGGCGCAAGGTCTCACGGCAGGAGTTGATTGCGTATCGGCAGGTTAAACGTTCGGCGCGCATGCAGGCACTGGTCGGTGTTGTGGTCCTGGCCGGCTCACTGGCCGTGGATGCGAATAACTCGAGCAGCAGCCGCCAGCGGCGCGTGAATCGGAGCCTGCAGTACATGGGTATCTCGGAGGGCCTCAATCGCATCATCGAGGGCATCCAGCGTAGCGGCGATGCGGAAGCTCATATCGCGGCCATCGGCGAGCTTTCCGAGTCGTTTGGCGGACAGGCCGCCCCCATGGTCGTCAGCGTCGAGGGTCAGGAGCGCCGCCTGACCGGTACCGCTGAGGCGCAGTACGAGGGTTGGCGCCGCCTGCTCAAGGAAATCTACCAGGCTGAAACCGGCTTTGCGCAGACGGTCGATGTCGGCGCCCCTGTACGCGCGGCTGAACTCGCGCCCGCGGACTAGAGAGACACAAGCGGCGCACGATGCTCGAACTCAGGAAAGGGACCCAGTTAGCCGAGAGGTATACGCTGGAGCGATCGCTCGGCAAGGGCGGGGAGGCCGAGACCTGGCTCGCCCGTGATCGCCTGACGCGTGCGTCGGTTGCGCTCAAGATCGTGGCGCAGGGCGCTGCCGGCAAGCGGCTCAGGGAGGAGTGGCAGACCAACCTGCGGCTCATGCATGCGCACATCGTGCGCGTATTCGAATTTCACGAAGACCAGGGCATCGCCTTCTACAGCCTGCAATACGTGGAGGGTGGCGATCTCGGTGTGCTCACCGGGCTATCCCTGGACGAGATCCTGCCGCCGCTGGGCCTGGTTGCCGATGCGCTGCGCTATGCGCATGCCAAGGACATCGTGCATCGGGACGTCAAGGCGTCGAATATCCTTCTCGACCACAACGGCGTGCCTTACCTGAGCGACTTCGGGGTTGCGGCCAGAGCTGGTGCGGCGGCCGCTGGCGGCTCGCCCGTCGCCGCAAGTCCGCAGTCCCTTGCCGGGCAAGCAGCGCAACCGGCCGATGACATCTTCGCACTCGGAACCCTTCTCTACGAACTGGTATCGGGAGGGCCGCCATGGCCACCCGCGGCCGATCCCGCGCCGCTGCAGGCGGCGTGTGGCGAGGCCATACCCGGCGCCATCCAGGACCTCGTGGCTCGCATGCTCGACAAGGACGCCGGCGGCAGGCCCGACGCCGGGGAAGTCTCCAGGGTCCTCTGCGAGGCGGGATTCGCTCCCGGCCCCACGCGATCCCGGATCACCGCGCGCCCGGTGCTCGGGGACGAGCGCATCGAGAGCGTTGCGGCGGTGCGGCCGCCGCGCAAGACGGCGGAGCTCGCGGCCGCGAGCGGCTCGACTGGCAGCGGCGCCGGCATCAGTGCGCGCACCCTGCTAATCGCCCTCGCGGTGATGCTCGGTGTCTTGCTGGGGGTCGTGTTCCTGCTGCCCGACGCGGTTGAAGATTCGCAACGCAGCGTGCAGAAATCTGCCGTTCCACCGTCCGTCGAAACGCCCGGCGATTCGCGGGTTGAAGCCGATACGCCCGCGACCCGCGACGAGCCCCCCATAGACCGGGTAACGCGGGACTACAAACCCGAGAACGTCGCGCTGGATGGCGAGACGATCGAGTTCAACGAGAACGATGCGGACTTCAGCGGTCTCGACGATGACGGCAAGTTGCGCTTCAACGTGGAGATGATTCTCGGCGAGCTGCTGTCCGATTTTGAAACCCTCGAGAAGCGCAGCGTACAGCGCTGGGCGCAAGTGCCCTACCGCCGCGCCCAGGAACTCTACGCACAAGGCGACGCTGCGTTTCTCAAACGCGATTGGGCGGCCGCCGAGATTCACTACCTGGATGCGCTTTCGGTTCTCGAACCCCTGTTCGACCAGATCGAACCCGAGTTTCAGAAAGCGTTGACCGGCGCCAGGGCCGCTTTCGATGCGGGGGACCGGACGGAGGCCTTGCGACTCTATGAGCTGGCCGTCGCGATTACCCCGAATCATCCGGAAGCCCGGGCCGGTTTCGAGCGAGCGCGCAACCTCGAGACGGTCCTGCAGCTCGTCGAGCGGGGGCTTACCTACGAGGAAGAGTTGGAACTCGATGCGGCCGAGACGAGCTTTGCACGGGCGGCCACCCTGGATCCGAACTGGGCGCCCGCGACCGAAGGACTCGAGCGCGTGCGTGCGACGAAGGTCAAGATGCAGTTCGATGCACGTATGAGCGAGGGGCTTGAAGCGTTGGTGGTCGGCGACTACCTTGCGGCGCGGGCGGCGTTTCGCATGGCCGAGCAATTGATGCCCGGTTCGAAAGAGCCGGCCGACGGCCTGTTGCAGGTTGACCAGGGGCTGCGCCTCGACACGATCAATACGCTGGAACAGGAAGCCCTCGCGCTGGAGGCGTCCGAGCACTGGGATGCCGCCGCAACGACTTACGAGGAGATACTCAAGGTCGACGACAGCCTGGCTTTTGCCAAGGACGGGCTCGCCAAGGCTCGCCGGATGAGCGCATTACACGCGCAATTCGATGAGTACATCAGGGACCCGGATCGTCTGTCGGTGACATCGGTCACGAAGCGGGCAACGGCGCTTGTCGTCGACGTGACGGTGATGCCCGACATCGGGCCGCGGCTGGCCGGGCAGCGTGACGAACTGTCACGACTCCTCAAGCGCGCGTCAACACCCGTTACCGTCGAGCTCGTTTCGGATAACATGACGGCGGTCTCTATTTACAAGGTCGGGGTGCTGGGCAGTTTCGAGGGCACCCGGCTTGACCTGCGGCCAGGGACTTACGTTGCTGTCGGGATACGCCCGGGGTTTCGCGATGTGCGTGTTGAATTTCGCGTCGCGCCGGAAATCGAGATGACACCTATCGAGGTGGTCTGCAGGGAGCCGATTTGAGTTTCGATCACTTGATTGTCAGGGATGTGGAGGGTGAGCGTCGGGTCGATGCCCACGCGTTGCCGCTGCGTGTCGGCACGAGTGGCGATTGCGAATTACGACTGCCTGGCCCGGGCGGCGGGCCGGTCGCATTACTCGACCTGCTGGACGGTATCCCGTTCGTGCAACCCGTCGGTCGCAGCGAGGCACTGACGATCAATGGCGAGACACTCGAAACCAGCCGCAAGCTGCAAGACGGTGACGAACTCAGGTTCTACGGCAGCCGTATTCGCGTTGCGACGCAGGGCGAGGAGTTGTCGCTCGATGTGCGTCTCGAAGACAGCGCTTACGTCACCCGCCCGCCGGAAATGGCGGACGCGGACGAGGTGCCCGATGACGAGGCGATAGCGCCGACGGCTTTCACGCGTGCGGCCGAAACCGCGGCCCGCATCGAGCAGCATCGCACAAGCCCGCTCAAGATCATTGTCGGCGTCGGACTTGCCGTTCTCTTGCTGTCGTCCTACCTGTTGTTCAGCGCCAAGTCGGTGCAATTCGAAATCGAGCCAGTGGCACCGGATGGATTCAATATCGATGGCGGCTGGTTCCGGTTGCCAATCGGTGATCGCGTTCTCCTGCGCAAGGGTAATTACACCGTCGGCGTACAAAAGCAGGGTTACTACGACGTCGAGCAGAGTTTCGTCGTCGGGGATGAGCAGTCGATGACGGTCAACCTGCGTATGCGCAAGAAACCGGGGCGATTGCTGGTGGTGGTTGACCCCGCTGTCGATGCCGTTGTGACGGTGGACGAGGGACAGGTGGGCAAGGCGCCATTCGGCCCCATCGAGTTGGAGCCGGGGCCGCATGCGGTGCGTGTAGAAGCCGAACGCTTCCTGCCGTTTACGGGCATCATCGAGATGGCCGGTCTCGACCTGCTCGAGAACTTCAATGTGCAGCTTGTGCCGCGTTGGGCCGACGTACGTATCGAGTCGGAGCCGCCCGGTGCGACGATCTTCGCCGGCGACGAGGAGGTTGGTGTTACGCCCGCGACGATCGAGTTACTTGAAGGGTCGCACGAGGTGAGTTTGTCGAAGGAAGGGTACAGTGCCTGGGACGGCACGGTCGTGGCCGCACCCAATGTCGCTCAGCAGTTGCCGCTCATTACGCTGGATCCGGCCGATGCGCGCCTGATCGTCAACACCATTCCACGTGGCGCGAATGTGACGGTGAACGGCCGCTACCGGGGCCAATCCCCCATCACATTGTCACTGGCTCCCGATGTCGACTACGACATCGGCCTGTCGAAGGCCGGTTACGGGGTAACGCGGCGCAGCTTCAGGCTCGAGTCCAATGCGTCGGAGTCGGTCACCGTGGATCTGTCAGCGCGACTTGGCACCGTGACGGTCAATGTGACGCCCGCAGATGCAACGGTCTACGTTGACGGGCGCGCGCGTGGCAAGGGCAAGACGACGGTGCGCCTGAGTTCCGCCCCGCACGAGATTGAAGTTCGTCGCCAGGGCCATGTAACGTGGCGGCGGACGGTAACGCCGCGCCCGGGTTACCCCCAGACGCTGACCGCAACATTGCGTTCGCTCGAGGCAGTCGCACAAGACAGTATCGCCAAGACGCTCAAGTCACCGGCCGGGCAGACCTTGCGTCGCGTGGAGCCCGCGACGTTTTCCATGGGCGCGTCACGCGCCGAAGTCGGCCGCAGGGCAAACGAGGTTATACGTCCGGTAACGATTACCCGGCCGTTCCTGATCAGCATTCACGAGGTCACCAACAAGGAGTTCGCCGAGTACCGCGCGAACCACGATTCAGGCACGAGCATCCATCCATCGTTGGGCGCGGACAATAATCCCGTTGCCAACGTGAGCTGGGCTGATGCCGTGCAGTACTGCAACTGGCTCAGCCAGCGGGAAGGGCGCACGCCCGCCTACCGGGCCGAGTTCGGCGTGTGGGTCCCGGTGTATCCGCTGACCGATGGCTACCGGCTACCCACCGAAGCGGAGTGGGCTCTTGCCATTCGCTATGGCGGACAGAAGCAGCCATCGAAGTTTCCCTGGGGTGAGAATTGGCCGCCACCGGCCGAGGCCGGTAACTATGCCGATCGCACCGCGATCGAACTCGTGCCGTCAATCCTGCCGGCCTACGACGACGGCTATGCATCGACGGCACCGGTGGGGAGCTTCAAGGCCAACGCACTCGGCATTTTCGACGGCGGTGGCAATGTCGCGGAGTGGGTGAATGACTTTTACACGGTGCCGACGCCCGGCGTAACCACACCGGCAGTTGACCCGACAGGACCGGATCGCGGCACCAGCCATGTGATTCGCGGTTCAAGCTGGCGCCATGCCGGCGTCAGCGAATTGCGCCTGAGCTACCGGGACTTCAGTTCGGAGCCGCGCGTGGATGTGGGGTTCCGCGTGGCGCGCTTTGCGGACTGATGCGGCAGCGGCACGGCATTTGCCGTGGATGACCGAAAATACATGAGACAATTGCATGCGGCCGCGGTCAAAATCCGTAGCCGTTATTGCTAGCTTCCAAGGAGTCCATACTCGTGAACCGACTGCTAACACTGCTGTTGCTCTCGATCCTGGCCGGTCCCGGAACCTGGGCGCAGGATGCAGAGAATGAGAATGATGCCGTCGAGCCCGCCGGCGAAGAGTCCGCCGAGCCCGAGGATGAGGTGACGGATGAGGAAATAGACGAATTGCTCGGCCTCGATGAAGACTATTCCGAAATCGAAGACGATGATTTTGATTTTTCCGAAGAAGTGCGTTTCGAGCAATCCACCGATTTTCCCGTCGATATCTGATCGCCTGACCTACTGAGCGTTGTCTATGAAAAAAAAGAACATTCCCGTTGAGTTTGTCTTCCAGCTCTTCGCACTGATTATCGCGATCATTGTCGTGCATGCGTTTTACGTCTCGGTTGTGCGACCTAACGCCGCTGAAGTCCTTATCGAACAGAACATGCTGGCAGAGGCGAACCCGGACTATATTCGTGAGCGCAGCGTCTGGGTGCTCGTGAAGGACCTGGAGCAGGAAGCCTGTTTTATCCTCATGTTCTGGGCCCTGGCCATCATGGGATACAAGGCGGCGAAGATTAACGCGGAACGCAAACTGCTCGAGGTGGACCTCGTGCCGGTACCAGAGGGCATGCGAATACTTCCCGAGGATACGCGCGAGTTCGCGCGCCAGGTGCAGGCACTGCCGGAGGACCGGCAGCAGATGCTGCTGCCGCGGGCGCTGCTCAATGCACTCCGGCGATTCGCGTCGACACGCAGTATCCAGGATGTTTCCAGCAGTACTCACACGATTTGCGAGTCGGAGGCCGAACGCCTGGAGTCGGAGCTCGCGATGATTCGCTATATCTCCTGGGCTATTCCATCGATCGGCTTCATCGGCACGGTACGCGGTATCGGTGAGGCGCTGGCCCAGGCGGACAAGGCGGTAAAAGGCGATATCGCCGGTGTGACGCAGAGCCTCGGTGTCGCATTCAACTCGACCTTCATCGCGCTCCTGATCAGCATCTTCCTGATGTTCCTTGTGCATCAGTTGCAACTTGTGCAGGAACGGCTCGTGTTCGACAGCGAGACCTACTGCGATGACAAGGTCATTCGACACCTGAAGTCGGACTAGGACGGAGACGGACCGAAACGTGGCGCTTCTGGCAGCACATCTCATCGATGCAGGCCTCCTGATCACGGACGGAGAGCGCATACTGTGTCGCGAGCCGGGTTACGCGTTGCTCGAGGACGACGGCCTCGTCACCGGGCGTGAGGCCTGGGCCAATGCCAGTCTGCAGCCTCGCCGTATCCAGAATCACTACTGGGATGACTTGCGAACCGCAGCCCTGGCGGACGCCCGCTTCCAGCACCTCACCGCGGCCGATCTCGTCAGCCAGCAACTCGAAACGTTGTGGCAGCGCGTGGCGAAACCCGGTGACCGCCTGGCGCTGGCAGTTCCGGGCTACATGGACAAGGAGAATCTCGGTCTGTTGCTCGGTATCGCGACGGACCTCGGGATATCCCGTGGTTGCCATGGTCGACGCTGCGGTTGCCGCGACGCGGCGGCATTACGTCAATGCGGTCCCGGTACACATCGATCTCGGACTGCACTCGGCCATGTTGACGCGGATGTTGCAGGAAGGGCAGGTCCAGTTTGAACGATCCGTGGTGGTGAACGACGCGGGCATGCTGAACCTGTACGGCATCTGGCTGCGAGTCATCGCCGAGAGTTTCGTGCAGCAGTCCCGCTTCGATCCGTTGCACACGGCGGAAACAGAGCAGGCGCTGCAGGATGGCATGCTCGGCTGGCTGGCGATTGCGAGCAGCCGCGACTCTGTGCCGCTTGAAATCGAGTACCGTGGCATTGTGCACCGGGCAGAGATCGCGTCGCTGGATTTCGTCGCGGCGGCCACGCCGGTCTACCAGAACATTGTCAGCAATCTGCGTGCGCTGTACCGCGCCGGAGAGACGCCGGCACTCCAGTTATCCGACCGCGCCGCGCGCATGCCGGGCCTCGCGGACACGCTCAAGGCGAGGGTAGGTGGTGAAGTGTTCCTGCTGGAACCCGGTGCTACCGCCCGCGGCCTTGTAAGCCGCTGTGCAGAGAATGTCCAGGGCAGCTCGGTCACGTTGATCCGTCATCTGCCATGGGACCAGGCATCCGTGGTTGTCGATGTTGGCGGTAGCCAGCACGCCGCACAGCCGACGCACATCCTGCTGGGCCACAACGCGGTGCCCGTCAACGACGTACCACTGTGGCTGGGCACGCAATCGGCGGAGGACGAACGCTGGCTGGATCTCGGGCAGAACATTCCCGGTGTGTCGCGTCGCCACTGCGACATTGCGGCAAGCAACGGCCAGTGTATTGTCACGGACCACAGTCGCTACGGGACCTATCTGAACGGCCACCGCATCGACGGGTCTGCCGCATTGCAGACCGGCGACGTGCTGCGCGTCGGTACCCCGGGTGTCGAACTGCGGATGATTGTCGTGGAGCAGGCAGATGGCACGTAGGCGCAGGTCGACGGAAGTCTTCAGCATGTCGTTCCTCGACTGCATGAGCTGTGGCT
The DNA here is from genome assembly GCA_963698895.1 of uncultured Gammaproteobacteria bacterium. GTDB lineage: Bacteria > Pseudomonadota > Gammaproteobacteria > Steroidobacterales > Woeseiaceae > UBA1847. Next base: position 765,205 of record CAVOSO010000010.1, read on the forward strand.
TCGGTGCGGTCATCCTGTTCTTCATGATTATCAACTCGCACGTCAATGCGACGACCGAGAACGACAACAGCGAACTCATGGCGGAGACCAATCGCCTCGAAATCGAGGTGCTCGAAGGCCGCAAGAACCTCGCACTGGCGCGCAACACCAAGCAGAAGCTCGAAGTCGAGAAAGACGACGCTGACAGCAAGATCGCGCAGATCATCGCGCTGATCCAGGAGTTGCAGGCCGAGCTCGACAAGTACGACCAGGACACGCTGGCCAAGATCGAGCGCGTGGAAAAACTGCAGTCGGACATCAAGTCGCTCGAGGAAGAGGTCAAGCGGCTGCTGGCCATCAAGGCCGACCAGGACGAGGCCGGCGAACAGATCCGCGAATTCAAGGGCGATGGCGATCGCCAGTACCTGACGGGACTGCGGCTCGGCGGCGAACGGACGCTGATCCTGGTCGATCGTTCGGCAAGCATGCTCAGCGATTCCGTCGCCAATGTCATCATTCGTCGCAACCGGCCCGAGTCCGAGCAATTGCGTGCGCGCAAATGGCGCCAGGTGGTGGCAACGGTCAACTGGCTTACCATCGCAGTTCTCGGCGGACGACCAGTACCAGATCTACATGTTCAACAACGTCACGGAGCCCGTTATCCGCGGCACCGAGGGTGTCTGGCTGACGGCCGGTGACGGGCAACAGCTCAGTGAAGCGGTGCGGGTCCTGCGCCGTACGGTGCCTAAGAACGGCACCAACATGCACTCCGCATTCGCCGTCGCCAAAACATTGTCGCCGCGCCCGGATAACATCATCCTGCTGGTCGACGGCATGCCGACGATGGACGCGGCAACGTCGGACAAGACCCGCATCGGCGCCAACGAGAGGCTCAATATTTTCACGCGCGCGACACGCGAGTTGCCGTCGGGCATTCCCGTCAACATCATGCTGTTCCCGATGTCGAGGCGATTTCGCCGCGCCCATTTCCTTCTGGTCGCTGGCGCTGACCACGAACGGTTCTTTCCTCACCGTTAGCCGGGACTGGCCGTAAGGAGCTGCCGTGAGACGTCGTCGCAATATCGAAGCATTCAGCCTGTCGTTCCTCGACTGCATTTGCTGCGGTTTCGGCGCGATCATCCTGCTGCTCGTGTTGAGCAAGATCTACGAACCCGTCGTCATCGAGGAAGCGGAGGAGAATCTGCGAGCAGCTCATCGCGCTCCTGCAGGAGGAGTTGTTCAACCTGCGCGGCGAGTCCGTGGTACTCGACCGCGAGCTCAAGAAGGTCCGCCAGGATGCGGCATCGACGAGAAAAGAACTCGCCGCGCTGCAGGGTGATCTGAATCGCATACGCGGCCAGTACGAGGCCAGCCGGCAGGAAGAAGAAGCGACCATCGATGAAGGCGAGCTGCGGGCCGCGCGCCAGCGACTCACCGAAGAAATGAAACGCCTGTTGCCGTACTACCGGCGCAGCGATGCGGACGCTGTTGCCGGCATTCCGGTCGACAGCGAGTACATTATTTTCGTTATCGATACGTCGAACAGTATGGTCAACTACAACTGGGGCCTCGTACAACGCAAGTTGCGCGAAGCGCTCGATGCCTACCCCGAAGTAAAAGGCATTCAGGTCATGAACGATGACGGCCAGTACATGTTCTCCGAGTACGCGGGTCGCTGGATCCCGGATTCGCCCGGCCGCAGGCAGGCAATCGTCAATCGCATGCGCACCTGGTTTGCACAAAGCGACAGTAACCCGGTCGATGGCATCCAGGCGGCGATCGAGACCTTCTGGGACGCAGACAAGAAGATCAGCATCTACGTATTCGGCGATGACTTTGCCGGGCGGATGAATATCGACCAGGTGGTCGGTACGATCGATCGTCGCAACCGGATCGGTGCAGACGGCACCCGGCGTGTACGCATCCACGCGGTCGGCTTCCCGCGCGGTTTTCGTGGTGGCGGCCAGATCCCGCGCTCGGCCAGCCGTTTCGCCACGCTCATGCGTGTGCTCTGCGATCGCAACGGCGGCACGTTTGTCGCGCTGACCGACGAGAACCGCTAGCGCCACTTTTCGTCACAATTGATCGCAGGCTTTCCACGATGGCGCCGTTTCCCGCGCGCTATTGCGTCGTGTAATGAACTCCGAAGCCGGCCAACGGGCCGCACCGTAACCCAGGAGATCATTCACATGCGTACATCAATCATTACCACCATCGCGGCACTTTCGCTGTTGCTTGCCGTCCCCTCACAGGCAGCCGCAAAGACATCGAAGCAGGAATCTATCGGCGTCGGTTCGGGCGCACTGGTCGGCGCAATCGCCGGTGGACCCGTCGGACTGATCATCGGTGCAGCGGTCGGCGCCAAGATCGGCGACACGATGCACCAGAAGAACGAGCACATCGACGAACTCACGGTCAGCGTGGCCCGTTCCTCCGATTCCGTTACGCGTCTCGAAGACGACGTCGACAAGCTGAACGGCGAGATCGAGCGTCTGCAGAACGTCGCGCGCCCGGAACTCGTCAGCCTGTTACAGGCCGGTATCGACATGGACCTCCTGTTCCGGACCGATGAGGCCGTCCTCGCCGACACGACGGGCGATCGGCTGGCACAGCTGGCGGGCATGCTGGCCGGCATGACCGACATCTGTATCCAGCTTGACGGCTTCGCCGACGAGCGCGGCGATGCGGACTACAACCTCGTACTGTCCGAGCGTCGCGTCCAGTTTATTCGCGACCAGCTCGTTGCCGCCGGCATCCACCCGAGCCGCATCAACATGAGTGCTCATGGAGAATCGGCGGCCGAGGACCAGACGCTCGACAGCTATGCCCTCGAACGCCGCGTCAGCGTCAAGCTGTTCATCGACAACACGCCGTCGCTCGCCGCGAATCCCGGCCAATCTTCCCTGTGACTCATCTGAGTCTCCGCCTGGCCGGCCCTGTAACGGGGTCGGCCTTTTTTTGTTACTGTCTGCCCACCCAAGCTGTGAGGGTTAACCCATGTCTGAAGAATTGGCTGCACGTCGCTGCAAGCCCTGCGAAGGTGGTACCGAGCCGCTGACCCGCGAGCAGGCGGAGGCGCTGCTGCTTGGGCTGCACGCGGACTGGTCGATAAGCGAAGATGGCCGACGCATCTCGCGGAGCTTTCGTTTTCCGGCCTACGACAAGACCCTCGGTTTTGCCAATGCGGCGGCCTGGGTTGCGATCGCGGAAGACCACCATCCGGTGCTGACCATTGCCTACGGCAGTTGCGGCGTCAGCTATACGACACATTCGATCGACGGGCTCTCCGACAACGATTTTATCTGCGCGGCCAAGACCGACCGCCTGGCGGCTACAGCGCTGGTATGACGGACCTTCAGGATATCGAACGGGCAGCGGGCCGTCTCAAGGGAGTGGCCGTCGAAACACCGTTGCTGAGCAACCGGCAACTGGATGAGATTGCCGGTGGCAGGGTGCTCTTGAAGCCCGAGTGCCTGCAGGTAACGGGTACGTTCAAGATTCGAGGCGCCTATAATTTTCTCAGCCAGCTCAATGCCGACGAGTCGCAGCGTGGCGTCGTCGCGTTTTCATCCGGCAATCATGCGCAGGGTGTGGCGGCGGCCGGCACCATGCTGGGCATTCGCACGGCGATCGTCATGCCGGAAGATGCGCCGCGTGCGAAACTCGAGAACACGCGGCGACTGGGTGGAGAGGTCATCACTTACGATCGCTACTCGGGAGACCGCGAGGCGATCGCCCGCAAGATCGCAGCCGAACGGGGCGCGGTCGTGGTGCCCTCCTACGATCATGAGTACATCATCGCGGGGCAGGGCACCGTGGGGCTCGAGATCGCACAGCAATGCGCCGTGCTCGGCACTCTGCCGGACCAGGTGCTGGTCAACTGCGGCGGCGGCGGTCTGATCGCCGGCACGGCCATCGCGCTCAAGGCGCACAACCCGGGCATCAGCGTACACCCGGTCGAGCCGGAGGGATTCGATGACACCGCGCGTTCGCTGCTATCGGGCAAACGCGAGCATGCCGACCCGGCTGCGCGCTCCATCTGCGATGCCCTGCAGGCGCATACGCCGGGCGAAATGACGTTCGCCATCAACCGGGAATTGCTGGGCGCCGGGCTGGTTGTCAGTGACACGGAAGTGCGAGCCGCCATGCGTTTCGCCTTCGCCAACCTCAAACTCGTGGTTGAACCCGGCGGAGCTGTCTCGCTGGCTGCCGTCCTGTCAGGAAAGATCCGCACGCGCGACAGGACCACGGTCGTCGTGATCAGTGGCGGCAATGTCGATCGCGAATTGTTCGCGGAGATTCAGCGTGAGGCGTCAGGTTGAGCCGAAACTCGGTCGCCGCAACAGCGGTCCGCCGACCTTGGGCTCACGATTGATCGACGTGACCGATGTCGACTCACGACGCCGTTCCGGCCAGGCGTCGAGCCATGCGACGATCTTTTCGATCTGCTCGACATCCTGCCTGGCACGCGATGGCTGCATCTCGCACACGCCAATCCCTTGCTCGGCAGAGTGGACGTAATTCTGGCTGTCGCGCAGCACCGCGATAATCGGTATACCGAGCGAGTCCAGGAAGCGCATGAGCTTCGCAAAACTCTTGGTGTTCTTGCGGGTGCGGTTGGCGACGACGGCAAGCTTGCGATCGCGGCGATCGATCTTGGCCACGAGCAACAGGTCGGCGATACAGCGCGCCGCGGCGTGAATGTCCATCGATGACGGCAACACGGGCACGAGTACGCTGGTCGAGTCGCGCGTCAGCTGGCGCAGGTCGTCGTGGTCGATGCTGGCCGGGGAATCGATCAGCAGGTTGACCGTCTCGTTCGGAACCCGCAGCTGCCAGCTCCGGGTGGCCTGCATGCTCTTCTTGTAGGCTGCAATACCGTGAATTGCCGGAAGATCCGCGGGACGCCGGCTGAGCCAGCCCATGGTCGAGCCTTGCGGATCGTAGTCCATGATGGCGGGTGTCGGTCCCTGCTGGGCGTAGGCTGCCGCGAGGTTGGTCGCGAGCGTCGATTTGCCGCAACCTCCCTTCGGGTTGACGATCACGATCCTGTTCAGTTTGTCTCGTCTCGGCGTTATCAGCATATCGGTCAGTCGCTTGGCCAGTTCACATAATACCCTAGCTGATGATAGTGCATTGTGGCGATCACGAAGTTGTGAGGGCTACCCAGGTCGTATTGATCGTGTCGTCGACCACGCCGTCGCCGTTTACGTCGATTTCGATCGTGACGTTGACATTGTCGACCGCCGTCAGGCGCGCCGAGGAGTTCTCACCTTCGACGAGGAGCGTGCCTGTACTCGGGAAGGCGAAGCCTTCTCCGGCAAATGTCACCGGTGTCGAATACTGCACGACGCCTGCGAGCTGGGTGCTGTCCAGCGTGCCGGCCGCCGCGAGCGTGAAGGGCAGCGTCTGCACCCCTGCATCGATCGTCTGGCTCGACGTGTAACTGCTGAGCGTCTCCGAGCTTGCGTTGGAATCCACGGTCATCGAGGTGCCTGAGGCGCCCGCGCTGACAAACGGAGACTGCATCGAGTCCAGCGTCACTGTCGTGTCGCCATTGTTGACGACCGTATCCGTGCCCGTGACGACCTGCAGGTCGGTCAGGACGACGTCAAGGCTGAGCATGAACAGACCGCTATCGAGGTCACCCGTAAACTCACCGACCCTGAGATCGACAGTGCCGTCGATGACTTCTCCGAAACCATCATCACAGGACTCGTAGACTTCCCGGATGGTGTCGCCTGCGCGCAATGTGGCCAGCGTCACGTCGGCCACGTCGCCGGTAGTCGTTACGATGCCGCTGCTGAAACACGAACGGACATTGGGCCCCAGCGGGTCCATCTGCACGGGGTTGATCAGCTTTCCCGCAAGGCTCGTTGCCAGGCCCGGCTTGCTGAAATCGCCGGGTGACGATGTCGAGACCACCGCCCCGCTACCCACACTGCCGAAATCGCCACTGGCGAGCGCTGCTTCCCAGGAAACGCGAGTTGCCGTGGTCGCATTGGCCGGCGTGATGGCGAATGTGGTTGTGGACGGCCGGGTGCCGCCAAACTGGTCACCGCCGCTGCCGCAGGCCGCGATCAGGACAGATGTGCAAAGGACGCTCAGGCGCGCAGGATTCATGGTGTAGCTCCCAAAATCGGTCAGTTTCGTGGAATCCAGTGTACGCGGCGGCCGCAACGGCGCCGTGATGGCCCTCACAAAAGGGCGATCATATTATGTCTTGTGCCGGTGCGTTCTCAAAAAAGCGCTGGCCTCATGGAGCCACTCGCAGGTGTCGCAGTTGCACTCCCTGGGGTGACCGGTGGCATCGGGGCATTCCTTACGGACGTAGGCCACCGCGGTCTGCAGCGCATCGACGAGATCGGCCAACGGCGTATCCACCGTGGGTTCCAGCCGATGCAGGCTGAGCCAGCGGCAGGCGCTCCCGAAGTGGCAAGCCGTGCAGACCGTGTCCTCTTCGTCGAAGCCGCCCTGCAGGTGACAGCTCGTAAAATCGACCTCTCGGTCAATAAACCAGCGCGGGTAGGCGAGCAAGGTCGCGACATACCCTGAAATCGTGCGTACGTGCCTGCCGGTCAGCGTCGTCATGGAGACCCGGAATTGAACCTGCCTGGCAGCCTAGATAAGGCTTTCCCCAAAGAGCTATCCGGGGTACTACCTACGTGGTCAGAGCGTTTCTCGGCAGGCCGTGGTCAGGTTGTGGTGTTTTCACAACATATCACCATAAATTAGTGATTCTTTCGCCGCTTGGGATTTACAAATGTGTTGTGATTTCGCATCATTGCAGCTTGGCTAAACCGGCTTTCCCGGTCGGCCGACGATTAGGCTAGACAATAAGCCACGTCGAACTACTAAAGCATAAGGGGTTAAAGAAATGAGAGTAAGCGAAGATCGCGCATTGTCGCTGCGCGTGTTCGGTATGTTTGCCGTGGTGCTGTTTAGCACGGCATTCGTTACTGCGCCTGCCATGGCTCAGGATGATGCCGACACCGACACCTCCAGTATCCTCGATGAAGACACGGACGACACCGTAGATGAAGTTGTCGTCACGGGTTCGCGCCTCAAGAGAGATACCTACAGCAGTATTTCGCCGCTACAGGTCATCACGGGCCAGGTTTCTCGCGAAATCGGCCTGATCGATCCGGGCACCATCCTGCAGGAATCAACGGCAGCCAGTGGTGTACAGGTCGATCTCACGTTCCAGGGCTTCGTTCTGGATAACGGCCCGGGTGCAACGACGATCGACCTTCGTGGTCTCGGCGCTGGCCGCACGCTGCTCCTCATCAACGGGCGCCGCGTCTCGCCGGCCGGTGTGGAAGGCGCACCTGTATCACCCGATACGACGCTGCTGCCGGGCTCGCTCGTGCAGCAGTACGACGTGCTGCTTGACGGCGCCTCCTCGGTCTACGGTTCTGACGCCGTATCGGGCGTAGTCAACGTCGTACTCCGCAAAGACTTCGACGGCCTCGAGCTTGAAGCCTTTACGTCGGTACCGGCGGCTGGCGACAGCGCGGGCCTGCAGAATCGCCTGGCCGCCTCGTGGGGCTACAACGGCGACCGCGGCTTCATCGGCGTTGGCGCCGAGTACCGTGACTGGGACCCGATCACGCTCGACGATCAGTGAGTGGACGCGTGGCTGTAACGAACATCGCGAAATCACCACAGAGGGTGAGATTCGCAATGAGAGCATCTTTTACAACTACAACTACGAGATGCGCCCGTCAGTTTGTAAGGCGACCGCCACGGCTGGGCCGATTCCAGGAATTCGGCGCCGGCTTTGGCAGTATTTACTACACGCCGGGCACGACCAATATCAACATCCCGAACTTCTCGGACAACACGCTGTTCTCCGGCGTCCCGATTTCTTACGGTCCCGACGGTTACAACTCGGTGAACTGGGTGGACTACTCGACGAACGGTCAGGACGCAGTTTCAGCACACATGATTCCGGACATCCAGACCTACTCGGCGATGACCTACGGCGAATACACGTTCGATGGCGAGGCCAACCTGACCCCGTATTTCGAAGTCATGTATTCACAGCGTGATTCGTTCCAGAACGAGGGCGCGTACCAGTTGTTCCCGTTTGTGCCGGCGACCAACCCGTACAACCCGTGTAACCCGGCAGCGGCCGGCGGTGTCGATTGCGGTGACGCGTACGACGCGGTGCTGCGCGATCCGGACTACGCAGCGCGCTTTGCAGCGGTTTACGGTGGCACACCGACTGACTACTACAACGCTGGCATCAACCTCTTCAACAACTTCGACGGCACCACGCCGCTCGGGGCTGTACAGGTCCGCCCGATCGTGAACATCCGTGGCGACCGGACGCTGACCGACGTTACTGCCAACCAGGCCCGCGCTGTTGTGGGTCTGCGTGGCGACATGCCGTTCGTTCAAGTTCGCTACGGTCGACAACTGGGGCTTCGACGTCTACGCGATGCAGAGCAGGTCTGACGGCGACGCAACTCGCCCGGGCATACGCGAAGACCGGCTCGACCACGCACTCGGCTGGAATTCGACGACGGGCACACCCTGTGAAAACGATACGGGCGCGGTTCTCTCGGCCGATGTGACGAGTGGCTGTGTGCCCGTCAACCTGTTCGCGCCGAGCATGTACGACCCGGTCATTGGCGGTGATTTCGCAACGGCCGCCGAGCGGGACTACGTTTTCGATACCCGCGACTTCACCACCAAGTATACGCAGACGATCTTCTCTGCTTACGCAAACGGCGAGGTCTTCCCTCTGCCGGGTGGCGATGCGTTGTTTGGTATCGGTGCTGAGTACCGCGTCGACGAGATCGACTCGATCCCGGACGATATTGCTCGCGACGGGCTGTTCTTCGGTTTCTTCTCTGACGGCGGCGCCGTCGGTGAGAAGTACACGCGCGAGTTCTTTGCAGAGCTCGAAATGCCGCTGCTGGCAGGCGTGACCGGGTTTGAAGAGTTGACGGCGAATATTTCGACACGGCATACCAAGGACGAGTTCTACGGCGGTGCCTGGACCTATTCCGGCAAGCTGGCGTGGCGTCCGGTCGATTCGCTGCTGCTGCGCGCAACGACGGGTACGTCCTACCGTGCGCCGAACATGCGCGAGAACTTCCTGCTCGGACAGACAGGTTTCAACTCCTACTTCGATCCTTGTGTTGTGCCGCTCGATGCCATTGACGAGCTCACGGATGAATACGATCCGACGCTCGATCAGCGCCGTCCTGAGATCCTGGCGAACTGCCTGGCGAACGGCGTCGATCCGAGGACGTTCTTCAACGGCGGTAGCAGTATCTACAGCATGGAACTCGAGGCTGGTGGTGCATTGGATATCCGCGAAGAAACTTCTGAGTCAATGTCAGCAGGTTTCACGTGGGAGCAGCCGTTCTTCCAGGAATTCGACCTGATCATTGGTGCGACTTACTACGAGATCGACATTCGTGACGAGATCATCGAGCCGTCGGCGCAGTTCATTATCAACGATTGCTACGGTGACCCCGAGGGCGACAGCACCTTCTGTAGCCGTATCACCCGCGATGCGGACTTCTCGATCGGCATCATCGATCGTGGCTTTATCAACCGCGACAACAAGAAGGCTCGCGGCGTTGACGTCAACATGACGATGGACTGGCCGACCGAGATGTTCGGCCGTGCCGTTGACCTGCAGGCCGATTTCGCGTTCAACCGCACGCTGGAGGTCAAGGACATCTTCATCAACGACAATGGCAGCATTGACGTGGACAACGATGCCGGTGAGTTCGGCTTCCCGACTGGAAGGGTCGCATGTCGTTCCGCGCGGACTTCAGCGACTGGCGTGCAACCTGGTCGACGCGTTACATCAGCTCGGTTCGCGAAGATCCGGACGACGCTGCTGCCCTTCGATGGAGTGGAAGGCAACGCAGACACTTGTCTTGGTACGGCCCTTGGCGACGTGAATTGTCGCGATGTCGGCTTTGCCGACAACTACTTCGTACATGACATGTCGGTCTACTACTACGGTGACAAGTGGACGCTGGGCGCAGGTCTGCGCAACGTGTTCAACGAAGCGCCGCCGGAAGTCGATAGTGGCGCTGTATTTTCCTTCAGGAATGTGCCGTTTGGCGCCGGATACGACATTTTCGGTCGTACCCTGTTCCTGAATGCCGTCTTCCGCTGGCAGTAGGCAGAGAGCGCTGCCGCTACAGGCAGCAGGCTAGAAAAAATACAGCCTGCGGGATTCGTCCCGCAGGCTGTTTTCTTTATAATGGCGTGTAAACCCAACTCAGTACCAGGTCCGGACAAACTATGAAGATGATGAAAGTAATCTCTGCAGCCGTTGTGCTCATGGCATGTGGCGTGGCGTCTGCCGCCATTGATCCCTATCCGCTCGAGTACTTCGCGACGCGCGAGGCAATGTCGAATGTCGCGCTCTCGCCAAATGGCGAAAAGCTGTCGATGCTCAAGATCCTGACGAAGACCGGCAACCCGATGTTGCACATCTACGACGCGGACGACCTGACGGGCAAGCCCTATATCGTCGGCGCCGAGAAGATGGAGATCACGAGTTACTACTGGGCGAGCGACGAACACATCGTAATGACGTTCCGCCAGAAGGTGAGGGACAAGATCGAAGGGCAGAACCAGGGCGTCTACGAGACACGTATCGCCATCCTGAACGTCACCAGGGAGGAATTCGACGATTTTGACGTCCCGAATCCGGCCGTTGTAAACCTCCTGCCGCTGGATAAGGACAGGATCATTATCTCGATGCAGCCGGGTGCGGAAGAGGACCTGAGCATCCGGGAAGCGTTTCGTCCGCGGGCTTACTATTCGCTGGATCTCAGCAAGGGTACGAGAAAACTGCTGATCCGCGGCAAGATCGACCTTGGGCAGATCGAGTTCGACATGCACGGTAATCCGCGCATTGGTCGCGGCTATGACGCACAAACACGATCCTACCTGTTCTTCTACCGCGATCCGGGCGAGAGCGCGTGGCGTGAAATCTACCGCGTAACCGACGACGACTGGGGGCTGTTCACCGGCGAGGATATCCTCGCGCCGGACGACGCAGTACCGGGCAACGTGCTGGCGCTCGCGCATAACGGGCAGGACAAGATCGGCTTGTGGTCCTACAACACGAAGACGCTTAAATTCGACGAATTGCTGTACCACCGCAACGACGCCGATGTTCTGGGCATCAGGTATCACTCGAATACCTGGACCAACGCGGATACCGTGACAGCCGTCGTCTACGGCAAGGACAAGTATCACGCCGTGTATTTCGACAAAGTGGAGGAGGCGACGCTGGACCAGCTGAGCGAGCTGATTCCTGATGCCTATTATCCGCGCATCACCTCACGGTCTCGTGATGGGAATTCGCTGATTCTCATGAACATGGGTCCCAAAGACCCGGGTTCCTATTACATGTACCGCAACAAGGAGCTGACGTTTATCGGCAGCCAGCAGCCGCTGCTGGAGCCGGAGCAGCTGGCAGACGTCAAGTACATCACGTACGAAGCGCGCGACGGCCGCAAGATCCCGGCTTATGTCACGATTCCGAACAGCAAACCGCCGTACCCCCTGATCGTACTGCCGCACGGCGGCCCGCATGTCCAGGAAACGGTGATGTTCGATGAATGGGGGCAGATGCTCGCCAACAACGGCTACATGGTCATTCAGCCGCAGTACCGCATGTCACTGGGCTACGGCAAGGACCATTTCCTGAGTGCCTTTATCAACGGTAGTGAAGGTGGCCGCAAGATGCAGGACGACAAGGACGATGGTGCCCTGTACCTGATCGAGAAGGGGCTCGTCGACAAGGATCGCGTGGCGATGTTCGGCTGGTCCTACGGTGGCTACGCAGCGCTGGTTGCCGCATCACGCACGCCGCAGATCTACCAGTGTGTTATCGCCGGGGCGGCGGTCGCCGACTCCCGGCGTCAGGCGAACGAGTACGGCAATGCCACGGGCGGCGTCGGCAAAATCTGGCAGGAGGTCTACCAGTACGGGGCCGTACAGCCTGTCGAGGAAGTGGACAAGGTCAATGTGCCCATCCTGTTGATTCACGGCAGCGTCGACCAGCGAGTACGACCGCGCCAGGCGAAGATATATCGCAAGGCATTGGACAAGGCCGGCAAGCCGTACAAGTACGTTGAGCTGGACGGTGCCGACCATTTCTACAACACGTTGTTCTATGAGCACCAGATCGAGCTGTACGAGTCGATGATCGACTTCCTGCATAACGACTGCGGTCCGGGCGGACTGTAAGACTCAAGGCAAGCAGAAACGAATACCCGGGACGGCGAGCCGTCCCGGGTATTTTCTTGTCAGAACATTTCGCTGGGATCGAGCGTGTCGTGTGCCGGCTTCTCGCGGCTCTTGATCCAGTCGCCCGTGATCATGTTGTCGTAACCGAGTCCGGGCCCGACCATGGGATACACACCGGCATCGCGGTCGATAATGACCTCGAGAAACGCGGGCCCTTCGAAGTCCATGAATTCCCGAATGATCGTTGCCAGGTCTTCCTGCTTGTCGAGTCGTTTCGCGAACTTGAAGCCGTCGGCCTTGGCCGCCATGACGAAGTCCTTGCTGTGCAATGACTTGTCACTGCCCGACATGCGGCCGTCGAAGTAGAGCTTCTGCCACTGCCGCACCATGCCGTCGCCGTAGTTGTTCAGTACGATGACCTTGATCGGCGTGTTGTACGTCGTGGCGGTTTCGAGTTCGCCAATGTTCATGCGAATGCTGCCGTCGCCGTCGATATCGATGACGATGCGATCGGGTCGCGCGAACTGCGCACCGATGGCCGCCGGCAGACCAAAGCCCATCGTGCCCATGCTGCCCGACGTCAGCCACAGACGCGGTTCCCGAAAGTCGAAGTACTGCGCCGCCCACATCTGGTGCTGGCCCACGCCGGTCGAGATGATGGCTTCGCCTTTCGAGTGCTTGTTGATCTCTTCGATGACGGCGTAGGGCTGGATGAGCTCGGAGTCGCGGTCGTAGTTGAGCGCGAACTCCTCTTTCAGCTGCGCGATTTCCTCGTGCCAGGCGCTGAAGTCCTTGCCGAAACCGATGCGCTTGCCGTAGGCCAGCATGTCCGTCAGATCGCGTTCGAGCATGCCGACGTGGTGCCAGTTGACGCGCTTGACCTTGCCGATTTCGGCGAAGTCGACATCGAAATGCGCAATGTTCTTCGCGCGCGGCGCAAACTGGCCGGGATTGCCCGCGACGCGGTCGTCAAAACGAGCCCCGATCGCAATCAGGAAGTCGCAGTCCTCGACAGCATAGTTGGCCGACGCGACGCCGTGCATGCCCAGCATGTGCAGGGCCAGCGGGTGGGTCGTGTCGCTGGCGCCCAGTGCCATGAGGGTCGTCGTGACGGGAATACCGTATTCATTGGCAAGGCGGCGCATGGCTTTGGTCGCATTGGCGTTGATGACACCGCCACCGGCATAGATCAGCGGCCGTTCGGATTCCGAGAGCAGCGTGTAGAAGCGCTCGCAGGCCCCATCGCTGAGATGATTCTCCTCGACCTTGGCCAGTCGTCGGCGATAACCGTGCAGGGGCAAGGTACCCTGTCCCTGGAATTTGCCTTCCCAGTTCTGTACGTCCTTGGGGATATCGACGACGACCGGCCCGGGGCGCCCGGTACGCGCGAGTTCGAAGGCGCTGCGCATGGTCTCTTCGAGCGTTTCGGCGTCGGTGACCAGGAAAACGTGCTTGGCAACGGCTCCCATGATGGCCGCCACCGGCGCTTCCTGGAAGGCATCGGTGCCGATCGCGGCGGTCGGGACCTGGCCGCAGATGACGACCAACGGTACCGAGTCGGCCATGCTGTCGCGGACCGGCGTCACCGTATTGGTGGCGCCAGGCCCGGATGTCACCATGACAACGCCGACTTTGCCGCTGGCCCGGGCGTAGCCCGCCGCCATGAAACCGGCGCCCTGTTCATTGGCCGGTACGATCAGTTGCAGGGCGGCATCCTTGCCGGCAACGGGATGCGCATCGTTGTAGCGGAACACCGCGTCGTAGATCGGGAGAATGGCGCCGCCACTGTATCCGAAGATCGTGTCGACACCTTCGTCGGCCAGAACCTGCACCACGGTATCGGCGCCTGAGAGCGATTTTCCGGCGAGCGGGTGACGGGCAACTCGCGCGGTATTGGCCTTCTCAGTCATGGGTCTGCGAATTCACGGTAAGTAACGGATTTTTGGCGAGTGTTTACTAATTTCCGATGCATTGCAATACTGCAGGAACTGGGCGAACATCCGGCTAATTCCGCGGCAAAACCGGTTTCATTTGTAATTCATCATGCGACACGCAATTTCAGTCCTCCTGCAGAACGAGGTTGGCGCCCTTACGCGCATGACCGGCATGTTCTCTTCTCGTGGCTACAACATCGAAACGCTCAATGTGGCGCCGACCTACGACCCGCGCGTGTCACGCGTCACTCTGGTGGTAACCGGCTCCGACGCCGCCATTGCGCAGCTCAATGCGCAGCTCGCCAAACTCGTCGACGTCGTGAATATTCACGACATGACGCTCGGTGAGCACTTCGAGCGTGAGCTGGCCATCGTCAAGGTCAAACTGGGCACAGGCGGCCTGGCCAAGGCCCTGTCGGTCGCGAAGCAATTCGGCGCCGAGATGCTCGATGAGGATGCCAACAGCTGTACGATGCAACTGACCGGCAGAGTCGCCGAAGTTGACGAATTTGTCAGGGAAACCGCGGAATTCGGGGAGATTTCGGCCGTTGCCCGCAGCGGGACGGTCGCTGTTTCGAAAGGCGAGGTGACGCTCACGTCCTTCGATCGGCAGCACCTGCTCGTCGGCTGAACGTGGCCATCCCGGCGCTCAGCGACTATCAGCGACTGGTCATCAAGGTTGGGTCGTCGCTGCTGGTGGACGCGGCCGGGCGACTCAATCGCGAGTGGCTCGCAACACTCGCGCAGGACGTCAGCGCCTTGCAGCAAAAGGGCCACGAAGTCCTCATCGTGTCTTCGGGTGCCATCGCGATCGGCAGCGCAGTGCTCGGTATCAGCAAGGCGCGTGCCAGGCTGCCGGACCTGCAGGCTGCGGCGGCAGCGGGACAGGTGCAACTCGTCCACGCCTACCAGGAGGTGCTGGGGCGACATGGCATCGCGGCGGCACAGATCCTGTTGACGCCCGAGGACACCGAGAACAGGCGCCGATTCCTGAATGCGAGGGGTACACTGGCACGGCTGATGGAGCGGTCCGTGATTCCGATCATTAACGAGAACGACACCGTCGCAACCGAGGAAATTCGCTACGGCGATAACGACCGCCTGGCCGCGCGCGTGGCGCAGCTGGTCATGGCCGATGCGTTGGTTCTCTTGTCTGACGTGGATGGTTTCTACACGGCCGACCCCGGCAAGGACGCGGGCGCGCAGCATATCCCCGTCGTTGCCCGCATCACCGCGGAGATGGATGCGATGGCGGGGGAGACGCGTTCGGATGTCGGTAGCGGCGGCATGGCGACCAAGGTACAGGCCGCTCGAATTGCCACGCATGCCGGTTGTTCGACGATCATCGCGAGTGGCGCCATCGAACACCCGCTGAGCGCATTGCAGACCGGGGCTCGCTGCACCGTCTTTACCGCGGAGGGGACGCCCGCCGCCGCGCGCAAGCAGTGGCTGGCCGGGGTACTTGAAGTACGCGGTACCATGGTCGTGGACGACGGTGCCGTGCGGGCACTGCAGGGCGGCAACAGCCTGCTGCCGGTCGGTGTTGTCCGCATCGCCGGCGACTTCAACCGGGGTGACGTGGTGGCACTTGCGGGTCCGGATGGGGTTGAGCTCGGGCGAGGTCTTGCGGAGTATTCGGCATCCGAGGCTGGCCAGATATGCGGCTGCCGTTCGGAGCAGATTGAGGACAAGCTCGGGTATCGTGGCCGCTCGGTCATGGTGCACCGGGATGAACTGGTGTTATTCGACAATGATCGCTGAAACCATGACATCGCTGGGTCGGGCTGCCAGGGTGGCCGCGACGACGCTGGCGACGACCAGCACGGAGCAGCGCAATGCGGCGCTGGCCGCCGCCGCTGTGGCATTGCGTCGTCGCTCGCAAACCATCATCGCAGCGAACAGCAAAGACATGTCAGCGGCAACGGAGCGCGGTCTCGGCGATGCGTTGCTCGACCGCTTGCTGCTGGACGAGGGTCGCGTCGAGGCGATGGCGGCCGGTATCGAGACGATCATCGGTTTGCGCGATCCCGTCGGACGCGTACTTGAGGAATGGGAGCGGCCCAATGGCCTGCAGATCCAGCGCGTCGCTGTGCCGCTTGGCGTCATCGGCATCATTTACGAGAGCCGACCGAATGTGACGGCCGATGCCGCCGCTCTTTGTATCAAGTCCGGCAATGCCGTCATCCTGCGCGGCGGGTCCGAGAGTTTTCATTCGAGTTCGGCGATCCACGAGTGCCTGCGCGCAGGGCTCGAGGCCGCGGGTCTCCCGGGCGAGGCGGTGCAGATGGTCCCGACCACCGACCGCGCCGCCGTCGGTTTCCTGTTGTCGTCGATGGCCGAGTGGGTCGACGTGGTCGTACCTCGCGGTGGCAAGAACCTGATCAAGCGCGTGCAGGAAGAGGCGCGCGTGCCGGTCATTGGTCACCTCGAGGGCATCTGCCACGTGTACCTGCACAGCTCAGCCGATGCCGACATGGCGCGCGACGTCGTGTTGAATGCCAAGATGCGGCGCACGGGGATTTGCGGCGCTGCCGAGACTATCCTGGTCGACCGGGCAGTTGCAGACACATTGCTGCCGCTGGTCGGCAGTGCGTTGCTCGCAGCGGGCTGTGAGATCCGGGGTGATGAAGCGGTCTGCGCGGTGCTCGACGCGGCCGTCGATGCGACCGAGGAAGACTGGTCGACGGAATACCTCGACGCCATTGTGTCCATGCGCGTGGTCGACGATATCGACGCCGCCATCGAGCACATCCGGCGCTATGGGTCCGGGCACACCGAAAGCATTATCGCCAGTGATGCGCACGCCGCGGAAAAGTTCTTTCGGGACGTCGATAGCGCGATCGTGCTGCAGAATGCGTCGACCCAGTTTGCCGACGGCGGCGAATTCGGCATGGGCGCCGAAATCGGCATCGCAACCGGGCGCATTCATGCGCGGGGTCCGGTCGGCGCAGACCAACTGACGAGCTACAAGTACGTTGTGCGCGGCGACGGCCAGGTAAGGCCCGCCTGATGAACGCGATGCCGCCATACGACCTTGCGGTTATCGGTGCAGGTATCAACGGGGCCGGTATCGCCCGCGATGCGGCACTGCGCGGCCTGAAGGTCATCGTCTTCGACAAGAACGACATGTGCAGCGGTTGCTCGGGCATCTCCAGCCGGCTGATCCATGGTGGGCTCCGCTACCTGGAGTATGGCGAGATTCCGCTCGTGTACGAGTCGCTACACGAAAGACGTTACCTGCGACTCACGGCACCGCATCTCGTCGAGCCCCTGCGAATTTGCATTCCTGTCTATGCGGGTGCGCGCCGCGGACCATTATTGATTCGCATCGGCATGCTCGCCTACGACCTGCTGTCGCTGCGCAAGACCGTACCGAATCACGAGATGCTGAACAGCGCCGAGATCCAGGCCGAGGAACCCGGCCTGCAGGCCGATGGCCTGCGGGCGGCAGCCCGCTACTACGATGCGCAGGTAACGTTTGCGGAACGGCTGGTGCTCGAGAACCTGCTTGCCGCCCGGTCCGCGGGCGCCGAGATTCGCACGCACTGTGAGGTCACGCGCATCTCCGCGGAGGCCGGCGCCATTCGCGCGGTGACCTTCAGGGATGAAAACGGCAAAGAGCGGAGTGTCGATGTCAATACCGTCGTCAATGCAGCGGGACCCTGGGTCGATCGCGTGCTGGGCGTTGCGCCGGCGCCAACCCGGCGACTGATCGGCGGCACCAAGGGCAGCCACATCGTCGTGGGCAACTTCGATGGTGCGCCGCGGGATGCGTTTTACGTTGAGGCCGCAGCCGACGGCCGGCCCTTCTTCATTATTCCCTGGAACGACCAGTACCTGATTGGCACGACCGATATTCGTTACGACGAAGACCTCGACCACATTCGAGCCAGCGATGCCGAAGTGGACTATCTGCTTGCAGAGACCAATCGCGTCTTCCCACGAGCGTCGTTGTCGCGCGGCGATATCCACTATGCCTACGCGGGCGTCCGGCCCCTGCCTTACAAGGAAGCGGGCCCCGAATCTGCGATAACGCGACGCCACATCATCAAGGTTAACAAGGAGATCGCCAGCGGCATGGTGTCGATCGTCGGTGGAAAATTGACGACCTATCGAAACCTCGCCGAACAGACCGTCGACAAGATCGCGAAGCTGAAACACCTGAAGTTGCCGAAATGTCGCACGCGCGACACGGGCCTGCCGGGTGCGTGGGGCATTGATCGCGCACGCGAACGCCTCCTCAAACTTGCGGTGCTTGCGGATGCCGGTATAGAGCGCATGTTGCACATTTACGGCGGTCGCGCGGCGGCGATCGCAGATCTTGCCGAAACCAGCAGCGAGCTGGCGGTGACGCTGGATGAGCACAAGCGCGTCCTGGCAGCCGAGGTTGTGTTTGCGTTGCGTGAAGAGTTCGCGTTCACGCTCGAAGACATCGTCTTTCGTCGGATGATGGCAGGCTTCGACGCTGACCAGGGCCGGCCCCTGTATCCGCGGATCGCTGCAATTGCAGCGACCGAAGCAGGCTGGAGCCCGGAACGAACAACGCAACAGATTGAGGCGCTCACGGCGTACGCCGCGTCGTTGCGGGTAGGATAGACCAATGAGTATCGCGTGGCGCCGGCTCGTCCCGGCAGTTGTAATCCTGTTATCGCTCGTTGCGGAGCCCACTGTCGCCCAGGAGGCGGCCGCGACGGATCGCGCAGAATCGGCGGCGGCGCGTCCGCGCGTTGGCCTGGTTCTGGGCGGCGGTGGCGCACGTGGCGCAGCCCATATCGGCGTACTGAAGGAACTGGAGCGGCTGCAAGTTCCCGTCGATGCGATTGCCGGAACCAGCATGGGTGCCATCGTCGGGGGGCTCTATTCGATCGGCATGAGCGCCGATGAACTCGAGGAACTGGTCGGTTCACTGGACTGGGCGGTTGCGCTGTCGGACAGGCCGAACAGGGAATATCTCGATTTCCGCCGCAAGCAGGACGACAGCGAAGTCCCGATTGACTTCGAACTCGGGCTGCGCGGCACGGAACTCGTGCTGCCGCGAGGTGCGATCCAGGGGCAGAAGCTCGACATGCTGCTACGCGAACTCACGCTGGGCGTATCGCATATCGAGAATTTCGATGACCTGCCCATTCCATTCCGCGCAGTCGCTTCGGATATCGAGCGTGGCGAGATCTGGGTCATGGACAAAGGCGACCTGGCGCAGTCAATTCGCGCGAGCATGTCCGTACCTGGCGTGTTCTCGCCGGTACGCATCGACGATCGGCTGCTCGTCGACGGCGGGCTCGTGGGCAACCTGGCCGTGCACGTGATGCAGGAAATGGGCGTCGACATCATCATCGCGGTCGACGTCGAGTTTCCGCTGTACCTGATCGACGAGCTGGATTCGGTGCTGACTATCTCGGAGCAAATGCTGACGATCCTGATTCGCAAGGAAACGCTGCGCCAGATCGAGCGCCTCGGCGACGAGGATATTCTGATCCGGCCTGAACTCGGGACGTTCGCGTCCACCAATTTCGACGGCATCGTCGAGGCAATCGAGCCCGGTGTCGTCGCGGCGCGCAACCAGGAAGACAAGCTCAAGGCGCTTGCGGTAGATGACGTTGCATGGCGCGCCTACGTCGCACAGCGGCCCCGGCCGGTCGCGCCGGCAACGACGCTGTCGTTTGTGCGGGTCGTGCACGACGACCGGCTCTTGTCCCAGGTTCTCATGTCAAGGCTCACCATCGCGGCGGGCGACCCTGTCGATCATGCACTCCTCGCGCAAAATGCGGATCGCCTTTACGGCCTGGGTCTTTACGAGAAGGTCAGCTATGAACTCGTCGAAGAGGACGGGGGAGTTGGTGTCGTGTATCGCACGCGCAGCAAGAGCTGGGGGCCGAACTTCCTGCAGTTCGGCGTATCGCTGGAGGATGACTTCGAGGGCTCCACGGCCTTTAACCTCGAGGCACGCATGACGCGTGCCGCGATTAACCGCCTGGGTGCGGAGTGGCGTACCGATTTGCGCCTGGGAACCGATCCGAAGTTGTTCTCGGAATTCTACCAGCCCTTGAGTTTCGACTCGCGGCTCTTCGTCGCCCCGCATGTCAACATTGAACAGACCAATCTCAACGCGTTCGCCAACGATGCAACGATCGCACGCCTGCGATTGTCGGGGGCGGAAGCCGGCATCGACCTCGGGCGCGAGTTGGGACGCATTGGCGAATTCAGGATCGGCGTGTTCCGCGGACTCGGTGAGGCCAGGGTAAGGGTCGGCGATCCGGCGTTGCCCAATGTCGACTTCGACACAGGCGGTGCCTTCGCCCGTCTTCGCTTTGACACCCTGGACAGCACGCGATTCCCGCGAAGCGGTTTGCGCAGCGATATCAAATGGACCCTTTCCCGGCCCGGATTCGGCGCTGACCTCCACTTCGACACGATCGAGGGAGAGGCCTCGCAAACCTGGAGCCGTGGCAAGAACAGCCTGCAACTCGGCCTGAGCTACGCGACGACTCTGGAATCAGAGAGCGGCGTGCAGGACTTCTTCCCGCTGGGCGGCTTCCTGCGCCTGTCGGGACTCGAACGTGGCGAGATCGCCGGGCCTCACGCCGGGCTTGCAAAGCTCGTGTACTACCGGCGCGTCGGGGATACCACCGGAATCATGGATACGCCTGTTTACCTCGGCGTGTCCGCCGAGGCCGGCAACGTGTGGCGCACGCGTTCCGAAATGAGTTTCGATTCGTTGATCTTGAACGGCAGCCTGTTCGCGGGCTTTGACACGTTCATCGGGCCCGTCTACATCGCCGCCGGCTTCGCCGAGCACGGGCAGACGAATTTCTACCTGTTTATCGGCGCACCGCCGCGCTGACCGGCCGTCGACCGGGCCTCGCGAGAGATCTTTTCGAGAACCTGGGTCGGCGTGTCGGTCTTGCGATAAAACCCGTGCCGCGTCGCCATGTCGTCGAATGCGGCATCGCGTTCGGCCTCGCTTGCATACCAGTGCAGACGCTCCCAATGGTCGCCGAGAACCTTGCGCAACGTATCGGTCGCGGGCAGCGTGACCCGAATTCCGAAGTTTCGCTCACGACCGGCAGATTTCGGGTCGACGAGGTTATGTTGATGGCAGAAGTCCACGTTGGCGTCCCTTTGTTCCCGGAAAAATACGCAGCGCGAGTATACCGGAATTGCCGGAGCGTGCCTTAGCGGCGCGAACCCCGGTCTGTAGCGCCTTCGCGATCGGCCCAGCCGAGAATGCGGCGCGTCACGAACAGGTACACAGGCTTGACTGTGCCGGCCCATGCGCGTGAGAGAGGGGACGGCGACGCCAGGATATTGCGCTCGCGCTGTGTCAGGCTACCTGGGCAGTAGGTACGCTTGTGCTTCAACAGGTGGCGGATGTCCTCGCGCGCGGCGGTCCGGAACAGGCGGCCCCGGTGATTGCTTCGCCAGCCCAGTTGAAAATCG
This sequence comes from uncultured Gammaproteobacteria bacterium, assembly GCA_963698895.1. Lineage (GTDB taxonomy): Bacteria > Pseudomonadota > Gammaproteobacteria > Steroidobacterales > Woeseiaceae > UBA1847. The sequence goes on from CAVOSO010000010.1 coordinate 786,792, forward strand.
ATAAACGCGGGCCGGTTATCGTCGAGGACGATGAGGTTCGGCTCCTTGGCAAGGTCGTTGTGGCAGACGCCGGCCCTGTGCAAACGCCGCAAGAGGCGAGCAGCCGCGTTGAACCACAACGGATCCGTTGTCTTTGCGTCCTGGAGGGGCCTCCCTGCGAGGTAGGTTCGGACGAGCGTGTCACGGTCGTGCCGCAGGAGCCGGGGTACGCCCTCGAGCCCGTCGAGCGCTGCCAGCGACTCCGCTTCCCGTCGCAGCAGGCTGCGGGCGAGCCACCGCAGCCACCAGCTTGCGGCCGACGCGTCGCGCACAATGACAGGACCGTCCGTGCCGGGTCGCAGCACGACCTCGCCAAACAGGTCCTTTTTTAGAATTCGATCATCGTCCATTTTGCCCGGAATAATGCCAGAATAGACCGCCGTGGTTTGGCTTATCGATACAGTATGAGCGACGACTCAAGCAACAAGGAACTGCCCGAGGAGCGCAGGAAGCTGGATTCAACCGGCGAGTTCTTCAGCGTCGGCGCTCCGCTGCATGCTGTGCGCGCGGGTTATATTCGACGTCGCGCGGACGACCTGCTCTACGAAACGGTGTTGAGTGGCCGTTACGCGCACGTGCTGGTGCCGGACCGCAGTGGCAAGTCGAGCCTGATTGCAGCTACCGCTGCCCGCCTCGAGGCCAATGGTTGCAGGATAGCGATCCTCGACCTCGAGCAAATCGGCGGTAGTGATGGCGGTGGCGATCCTGGCCGCTGGTATTACAACGTTGCCTACCGCCTGCAGCGACAGCTGCGGATCCGCTATGACCTGCAGACCTGGTGGCACGATAAATCGATTCTGAGCAATCGCCAGCGTTTGCTGGAGTTCTATTCCGAGATCGTATTGCAGTTCGTCGACGATCCCGTCGTCGTTTTCATCGACGAGATCCAGTGCATCGAGGACCTGCCATTTGCCGACCAGCTGCTTGCCAGTATTCGCGCGGCTCACAATGCGCGTACGACCGATCCTGACTTTTCGCGTCTTACGTTCGTCTTGCTCGGGGAATGTGATCCTGTAAGCCTGGTTGCCGAACCGGAGCTGTCGCCGTTCAACGTGACGCAGCCGATACCGCTCGATGACTTTACGCGCGAGCAGCTGGAACTGTTTTCGACCGAACTGAATCTCGAGCCGGAGCAAGCGGCGATTGCGCTGGACCGGATCTACTACTGGACACGCGGGCAGCCCTACCTGAGCCAGAAGCTCGCGCGCCAGATAGCGCGCGAAGGGGCCGATGGCGATGTCGCAGCACAGATCGATCACATAGCAACGACGCAACTCGGCGGGCGGGCCGCTTTACACAGCGAACCGCACATGAGTCATATCCATCGGGCCATCGTCAATGACGGGAAGCGCAAGGAGGCGTTGCTCAACCTCTACGGACGTATTCGCAAAGGTGTCGAAGTGGCGGCCGATCTCGGCTCGCCGCTGCAGCGTCGCCTGATGGCGGTCGGTCTGATCGAGATCGATCATGACGGCCGTTTGCAGGTTCGCAATCGGCTGTACGGGGCTGTTTTCACAGCGCGCTGGGCCAATGAGAACCTGCCGACCCGACTGCGCGTACCGGCATTTGTTGCCGGTATCCTGCTGCTGTTCGCGTTGCTGCCGTTCTGGTACACGCAATGGTTGCCGCGACCGTACATGAGCGTGTTGACATCGCCGAACGTCGAACTCGAGGTGGCGCAGTCGGCGTTCGAGAACCTGCGGTCCTTTCCCGGGCACGCTGACACGGCCGACAAGCTGTTTCGTGGATTCGTGGAGCAGCGCGCCGCGCAGTCGACGAACGTGGAGGAAATTGGTGCCCTGGCTGCGGTTGCTGCCAAACTCCCCAACGCAGGGCGCCTGCCCGAGACTTTACTGGCCTCGTTCTGGGATCGGCAGACAAGAACCGCGCTCAGGCTGGAGGATCGCGATACGGCATTGCTGGCAACGCTCGAGTCGCTGGTCGTGCCGACACCACGACGGCGCCAGCGCGCCGCGAGCCTGGTGTCGGATGACTACCCGCTATTGCTGGCCACACTGCCCCCGCTGCAGGGAAGTACAACCGTCTTCGACCCGGACAGCATGCTTCTCACCTCGGCAGAGGGCGCGAGTATCTCGCAGTGGTCATACGCGACCGAGGAGCTGCAGCAACGCGACGCCTGGAGCGTTACGGCGCTGGAAGTCGTACCCCTGTTGCGACGGGTCGTCGTCGATCGCGAAGGGCAGGTCAGCCGTGCCGGGCTGACGCTGAATATCAGCCACGCACGATTGTCGGATCTGCGTATCAAGATCATCGCTCCCTCGGGACGCGCGGTGGAAATCGAGACGGGGCTGGAGCGCGCTGCGAGCAGCGACGACATCCGGATTCCTGCGAGCCAGCTCCGTGACCTCATCGGCGAGTCGCTGATGGGTACCTGGTCGATCAGTGTGCGCGACGAGAGCCTCGGCGTCGCCGGGCAGCTCGTGGGCTGGAACCTGAAACTGAATTCACAGGGCGTTGTCGAGGAGTTCCAGCGAGGATTGAATATCCCGGATCCGGTTGAACGAGAAACCGACAACGTCTGGTTCGACAAGACCGGCCGCTACGCGATTGCGCGAGCCATGCAGAGCGACAGTGCGAGGATCTGGGATCTTGCGTTCGCCGAACCGGTGCGGGCGATTGCCGTCAACGAGAACGAGACCCTGATCGGCCTCGATGCCACCGCGCGCCGGCTTATTACGGCGACCCAGGACAGTGTCAACGTCTGGGATACGACGACGGGTGACCGGATCGCGACCTTGCCCGTCGGCGTTGCGAGCACCGGAGCCACGCTGACAGCCGGTGGTACTCACCTCCTGGCTGAGCATCGTGGCGATATCGAAACCCGCCTGGAACTGTGGTCGCTCGAGAAGGGTGAGATCGCCGCCGCGATCGTTGTGGCTGGTGTGCCGGCATTGAGAGCGATAGATCCATCGGGCTCCCGGATCGCGGTAGCCGATTACGACCGGGCGGTCCGTGTCTGGGATTTCGCGACCGGCGAGCAGCTCGCGCAAATCGACATGCCCCTGCAGCCGAGTGCCATCCACCTCGCAGCGGGCGGCGAAACACTCGGCGTCGTACACGGCCGCTCCGGTGTGTCCCTCTGGAAAGTCTCGCGACCGCAAAGGCCCTTGCTGGAAGAGTTCGCGGAAGGTAACTGGCAGCTCGTGTTCTCGCCATCGGGTGCGAGTGCGCTTGCGGGCAGGGCGGAATCCGGGTTCCAGATCTATAGCTGCCGCGAGGGACGACTGGTCGGCCCGCCCATTGCGGTGAGCGATGCGGCCGATGCCGGCACGATGCTGGTTTACAGCAAGGACGAGAAGATCATCTTTACCGGCAACCCGCGCGGCAACTCGCGTTTCTGGAAGGCGGCGGAACTTCCGCCTGTTGCGGACAGTGGTGATACACAGTCCGATCATTCCCTCTGGCATCCTTCCGCGGACCGGGTGATGGCGGCCTTGCCCGGCAGTCGCGGGATGGTGATTGGCGACCCCGCCGGTCACGTGCATGTCTTGTCCGGAGGGGCGAGCCTTGCAGAGGTCGAGGCCTTGGCCGACGACGTCAGTTTTATCGGGCACATCGCTGAAGTCGTGCGGCTCGGTGTCGATCGCTCCGGTACCCTGGTCGCCAGCGCAGCACAGGACAATACGGTTCGCGTATGGCACGCCGAGAGCGGCCAGCCGTTCCCCTGGATTGCTGAAATAGAAGGAGAGGCCGTGGAGGAGATGGTCTTCTCTCCAGACGGCGCGTTGCTTGCTGTCCTCAGGGGAACGGGCCTGGGGCTGTACCGGGTCGACGATGGCGCATTCGTCGCCGAGTTCGATTTCGGGGAAACGCATGAGAGCCTGGCCTTCACGCCGGACGGCAGTCTCTACGCCGGCGGTGATGGCGGCGCCTTGCGCGTGATAGCGCGAGACAGCGACGGCAGCTGGCGCATGCGGCAGCTCTGGCAGGGAGCGCGCGCGATCCGGCAGCTTGCCGCATCGCCGCGCGGGCAGTACCTGGTTCTCGTCGACGACGCCGGTTTGGCCAGCCAGTTCATACTGGCCGAAGGACGGGTCAGCGGCCCCGCATTACAGATTCCGGGCACCGTCGAAGAGATCGCATTCGGACACAGCAGCTCGCGCGCGTACTTCCGGACCGCGCGTTGGACGCATCGGGTCAGCCTGAGCATCAACGGCCTGCACTGGGTCGATAGCGTATTTACGCCGAAACCACTCAATGGTGCGAAAATCGTGTTTGGGCCGAGTGGGACCGAAACGGCGAATCGTGCCTACCTGCCGGCGGCTCGCAACGGCTTTATTGAACTGGTCGAGCTTGGTTTCCCGGGATCATCGAACCCGGGCCTGTTTGGCAACCGGGCAGAGCTGCTGACCGAGTGGCGCCGGCGGCTGGGAAACTAGCGCTCGTCGCCGCGTAGCGTTCGTACCAGGAGTTCGAGTTTTTCCGCGGTCACTTCGGACGCCGGCACCGGCTCGCCAAACCGCACCGTCACTTTCGAGAACAGGCGTCCCGGAATCTTGCGCAGGCCACCGTCCTGACGACGGCTGAACCAGCTCCCCCACAAGCGGCCTAACGACGCGGGTACGACAGGCACGGGGCGCCGCCGGATAATCTTCTCGATACCCGGCCTGAATCGGGCGATTTCGCCGTCACGCGTAATCGCGCCTTCGGGAAAGATGCACACGACATTGCCAGCGGCGAGTTCGGCATCCACGAGTTCGAAGGCTTCGTCCATGATCGCCTTGTCCTCGCGCGCACCGGCAATCGGGATCGCCTTCATTGTCCTGAAGATGAATTTGAGCACGGGAATCTGGAAGATCTTGTACCACATGACGAAACGCATTGGCCGGCGCACGGAGCCGGCAAGGATGATCGGGTCCACGTAGCTGACATGGTTGCAGACGACGATAGCCGGTCCCTTGACAGGGATGTTGTCGAGGCCGGCCGGCTTCAGCCGGTAAACGATGCTGACGACGAGCCACGCCAGGAAGCGCATGAGGAACTCGGGAAGCAACGAAAAAATGTACACGGCGACGAGGGCGTTGAGTACACCGATGATCAGGAATAGTTCTGGAATCGAGAAACCGGCATTGAGTAGCATCATCGACATGATGGCCGCGATGACCATCAGGAAGGCGTTGATGATGTTGTTGGCCGCGATGATGCGTGACAGGTGCTGGCGTTTCGAACGTTTCTGGATCAGGGCGTAGAGGGGCACGCTGTAGAACCCGCCAAACGCGCCGATCAGCGCGAGATCCAGCCAGATTCGCCAGCCTCCCGGACGGGCCAGGAACTCCATGACCGAATTCGCCGGAGCGGCGACGACGTCTGGCTGCGCGAAATAGAGGTCCGCGGCGAACAGGCTGAGGCCGATCGAACCGAACGGCACGAGGCCCAGCTCGATGCGATGATCGGACATTCGTTCGCACAGCAACGAGCCGATACCGACGCCGATGGCGAAGGCGGCGAGCAGCAACGTGGTAACCGACTCGCTGCCGTTCAACAAATCCGCCGTGTAGGCCGGAATCTGGATCGTCATTGCCGAGCCGAAAAACCAGAACCAGGAAATGCCCAGGATGGACAGGAAGACACTGCGCTCCTCGCGCGCAAATTGCACGATGCGCCAGGTTTCCTTCCAGGCGTTCAAGCTGATCTTCAGGCCCGGGTCGACCGCGACGGTCTGCGGCACCTGGCGGCTGATGAGGTAGCCCGTCACGGCGACGAGGATCAGGCAGGAGCCAAGCGCTGCCTGCTTGGAAAAACTGACGCCCCCGGAAAGCACGTCACTGACGGCGATACCGCCCACGATCAGACCGAGGATGATCGCGACGTAGGTGCCCGATTCGACCAGTGCATTGCCACCGACCAGCTCGTCGTCGGCCAGTTGCTGCGGCAGGTAGGCATATTTGACCGGGCCAAACATGGTCGACTGGCAGCCCATGAGAAAGAGGACCAGCAGCAGCAGCGCGTAGCTCCCGGTATACAGGGCGAGAGCCGCCAGGACCATCAAGACGATTTCCAGCGCTTTTACCCGCCGGATCAGCATCGACTTCTCGTACTTGTCGGCCAGTTGCCCGGCCGTGGCCGAAAACAGGAAGAAGGGCAGGATGAAGAGTCCGGCCGCAACATTGGCCAGCTGAGTGTGGTTCATGCCGGCAACCACGACCCCCTGGAAGGTGATCAGGATAACCAGGCCGTTCCGGAAGATATTATCGTTGAGTGCCCCGAGGAACTGCGTCGCAAAGAACGGCGCGAAGCGCCGCTGGCCAAGCAGGGAAAACTGGTTTGAGCCTGACAATCGTATCCATCCACCCGTTCTGCAGAGCGCACTATAGCGCGAATCCAGCGAACGACATGTCAAAACTGCGAACCCTGCCCTCCGGGACGATTTGACAATTTTGCTAGTATCGGCGCTACAGATAGCTGAGTTTTCTACCACTTAATCCATTTTTCGGACAAGACCAACCGCTATGACGATGCATAAAACAGCGCTTTTTGTCGCAATCGGACTGGTCGCCGGCTGTGCTCCCGAGGAGCCACCCGCCCGTACGACAACTGAGTTCGTTGATAACCCGATGCTTCTGGAGGCAGCGATGGTTCGTTGCCAGCAGAATCGCAGGGAATCGCGTTATGACCAGGAATGCATCAACGCGCGAGAAGCCGTGAAGCGCATCCAGGCGAAGGAAGAGGAAACACGGCGCGCGGAGCTTGAAGCCCGTTCGCAGCGTAAGCGTGAAGCGCTGCGCCGCACGCAACAGGCCGCGGCGGAAGCACGCCGCCGTGCCGAGGAGGCTGAGCGCCTGCGCCAGGAAGCCGAGTACCTTGCCCAGTTTGGCGTATTGCCACCGACAAGCGACGGTAGCGATACGGACGACAGGCTGCCCGCCGGAAACCTGCCGCTAGCGGTTATTCCGGAGGCTGAGCCTGTGGAAAACGGCAGTTCGGATTACGGCGACGTCGTGCCACCAAGCGACGGCGGTAATGCACCGTCAGCCGAACCCTCAGAGGATACGGAAGCGACCGGCGATCTCGATGCTATCCGTGAAGAGCTGCGTCGCCGCAGCGACGACGACCAGCAGGGTTAATCCACGGCAGGCACAGTGCGGACATGCAGGTCGCGCTGCGGAAAGGGAATCTCGATCTTCTGTTCGATGAACGCCCTGTAGATAGCGCAGTTCAGCTCGTGCTGGAGGCGGCCACGGTTCGCCGGATCGGCGATCCAGCCAAGCAGTTCGAAGTCCAGGCTCGACTCACCAAAGAGCCGGAAGCGAACTCGCGGTGCCGGGTCGGCAAGCACTTCCTCGTTGTCCTCGGCGACCTTCTGCAATGTTTCAATAACGTGATCAAGGTCGCTGCCGTATGCGACACCCACACCAACGCGTATTCTGTGTTGCGCTGGCGGTCCGCCTGCCTCATTAACAATTGTACTGTTGCCGATGATGCCGTTTGGCACGGTTATTTCGACATCGTCTCGCGTCAGGATTCGGGTACTGCGCAAGCCGATTTCGGTAACCACGCCGCGCTCACCGGAAGCGAGAATGATGTAGTCGCCGGTCTTGTAGGGCGCGTCCACAACGATCGAAACGCCGGCGAAGAGATTCGACAACGTGTCCTTGGCGGCAAAGCTCAGTGCGAGACCGACGATACCGGCGGATGCAAGCCAGGCCGTTACGTCGATATTCCACGCGAGAAACACAAAATAGACAGCCAGTGCGGCGAGTATGACCTTGGCCATGTTGTGCAGCAGCGACAGCATGCCACTCTGCACGAGCTTGTTTTTCGATACCTTCCGGAGCGTCCTGACCAACAGGCTGTTGAAGCCTGCGAATGCGCCAAACCAGACAAAGATCCCGATAGTCTTGAGCAGTCCGAGCGTCAGGAACTCGGGCGCAGCCGGCATCCCGACCCGCAGTGTTGCAAGGCCGAGGCCGATGAGTACAAACGATACGAAGACCGGGCGATGTACGAGCTCGATGAGGCTGTCGTCGAAGTCGTTGGTCGACCTTTGCGCGACACGCCCGATGATGCCGGAGATGATCCAGTCGGCGATCTTGCCGACGAGGATAAAGGCGACTGCGATGATCAATGCCTGCAGGTAGGGATTCGGTCCGAGCAGCTCCGCGAGCTGCTGGACCTTGACGGTGAGTTCGTCCAAACGCGACTCCGGTGCAATCAGTAGTTGGGATCGTACTCGGTTTCGTCGTCTGCATCACCCGGCGCGGGCATGCCGAACGTGCGTACTTCGGGTTCTTCGACGGCCACTTCGGACTGTTCGGCGCCGGCTCGCATGCCAGGCGATGTCGGTAATCGCGCTGTCTGCGCAGTCAGGACCTGAACGAACGTGTTGGCGATGTCGGGCGCGATGTTCGGCGAACTGACAAAGATCTTTTCGGGCGTCATGCCGGTCGAACCGTAAAACGCCGCGTTGGCTTTACGATCCATAGTCAGCCCCGCACCCTCGAGTGCTACCCCGGCAAACAGGCCGCGGCTGCGTGAGTAGGAGTAGACCTCGGCCTCGAACTCGATATCCGTCGCCACACTCGTCTGTCGTCCTACCGGGCCGGCCGCCACCGACGCATTCGCGCCCAGTGTCAGCTTGCCGTTGGCAAGGCCATCGACGCCCCTGCGGGTCTTGAATACCAGGATAATGTCCGTGGAATCGGCGCCGGCCTGCCAGCCGACGCTGCCGCCGGTAATCGTGACGAATGCGGGGTTGCTCCACGAATCGTCATCCTGTCGCACAACGACGATGCCTTTGCCGCGGCGCAGGCCAAGCCCGAATGCGGCGCGGCGCACATTGGGTATCACCGCTACGGCGTACGCCCGCGAGAGCAGGTTCGGGGGAATGGACTTCTCCGGAATACGCGATAGCTGGTCGAGCACATCGGCTGCGTCGGCGACGCGCTTTTCCTCACGGGTGGCAGCGTGCGCGAAAGACGAAATGAACAGGGCCAGGATCGTTACGATGGCCAGGGTACGTGTGGTTCTCATGTTGGTGTCCGACAAGAGGATCGCTCCGGAGTTCGATGATACGACAAAATACGGCGCCCACGATGAATGAATTATGAACGGGGCTTGTGCACCAATATCGGTGGAAGCGGGTAGTCGAGCGTCGCGCAGACGGCACGAATCAGCTCTGCTTCGGTGACACTCAGCTTGCCGTCATGACCGGCGGTCGCACTGATTGCGCGGAGCAGGGATTCCTTGCCCTTGCTATTGAGGCCCAGCAGCACGTCGAGGCTGTGGTCCAGGACCTCGACGGTGAAGTTGCGATCGAATTCATAGGCGTAGTCCTGCGCCCACGACCCCAGTGTCGCGACGCCCGTGGCGAACGCCGCCTCGCGTTCATCGCCTGCATCGTGGCCGTAGTCGGCCAGGACGCGCAGCAGGCCGATCGCCGCGGCCTGCAGGTCGCGGCGATTAGAGCGTAGCGCGCGCCTCCGGCCCGACGGGTCCACGGCCTTGCCGATATTGCTCATCAGGATGCGATGGAAACAGTACTCGTACAGGTCGATCTTGCCGTCAATCTCGATCATGCGCGTCGTGAGCGACACCAGGTAGCTTAATTCCTGCACCGGCCGGAGCTTGAGCGCCGGGAAGGCGATTCCCAGCAGCGGCAGGCGATACTCGGCGCCCGTGCCGGCGAGTTCATCGAAGTAGCGCCGCAAGAGCTTGGCACGTTCAGTGCCGAGCTGTTCGCGGGCCAACGCGAGCTGCCTCTCAGTCGCGCGCCCCGAGCGGTCGAGAATGAGTGCAATCGCCAGGAGATAAGCGAATCCTGAAGAATGCGCGGCTTCGTACAAGGATTCCGGGATGGACTGCCTGAGATGCTGTGCGTATTCCACGTGTTCGTTTTCGGGTTTGCCGACAGTCTCGGCGATGGATTCGGCCAATACCTGCGCACCGCCGCTCGCCAGCGCCGTCGTAATGTCGCCCGCAAATGCCGACGCGGCCTCGCCACCATCCTGGGACGGCGTCCCGAGTTTACGTGGGTCGACGCGCGGAAAGTCCGCTTCCTTGAAGCTCGGGTCAAGCGCCTGGATTCTCTCGACGAGAGGCGGGTGAGTCGCGAAGATACCGGCAAGCCTGGACCCGGAGCCAAACAGCATGTGGCTGACTTCCTCGGGGTCAGCGGCCTGGATCAGCGATCCCTGGCTGTAGCCGCCGATCTTCTTCAGAGCGTTGGCAATACCGTCGCTCTGCCGCGTGAATTGCACGGCCGATGCATCGGCAAGATACTCACGCTGCCTGGAGACGCCTGCCTTGATCACCCTGGCGAAGAACATGCCGATGCCGCCGAGTATGGCGAGCCCGAGCCCTACGACAAGCACCACTGGCGCGCCCCGGTCGCGGCGGCTGGACACGATACTCGTGTGGTATCCGCCACGCACGATCAATCGTCCGATCAGGCCCAGCACCATGATGCCGAACAGGACGCCCATCAGGCGAATATTCAGGCGCATGTCGCCGTTCAGGATATGGCTGAACTCGTGCGCAATAACGCCCTGCAGTTCGTTACGGTCGAGCAGTTCGAGCGTGCCGCGCGTGACCGCGACCGCAGCGTCACTTGGCGAGAAGCCGGCCGCGAAGGCGTTAATACTGCTCTCTTCCTCGAGCACGTATATCTCGGGAACCGGAACGCCCGAGGCGATGGCCATTTCCTCGACGACATTGCGCAAGCGTCGCCGCAATGGATCCTGTACATCTGCGGGTACGAGCGTGCCGCCCATTTGTGTCGCCACGGCGCCGCCGCCGGACGAGAGCACAGCCGTTTTGAACAGGCTGGCGCCGAGGATGAACAGCAGGGTTATGAGCGCCACGACGGCGGGAATGGCCCAGTTACTTGCTGCGTAGGACCAGAACGTAAAGCCCCATGCCGTTTGCGATGTGCTGAATATCGCGTAGGTCACGATCAGCGCTACACCGGAGACGATCAGCGCGGTAGCGACAATGTACGCGAGGACCAGGCGTCGGGACGCCTTGCGTGCCTGGTCCTGCGCAGCAAAGAAATTCACGATTCAGGCGCAAGCGAGAATCAGGTAAACGAGACTTCCGGCGCGTCGCGCATCTCTTCTGCTTCGATCTCGAGGAAACTGGCGAGCTCGAAGTTAAAGGTATTGGCGATGATATTGTTCGGGAAGTTCTCGGCCGTGTTGTTGTAGCCCATCACGGCGTCGTTAAACGCCTGTCTCGAAAACGCAACCTTGTTCTCGGTGGTGGCGAGTTCTTCCTGGAACTGCATCATGTTCTGGTTGGCCTTCAGGTCAGGGTAGGCCTCTGACAGCGCAAACAGTCGGCCCAGGACGCTGCCCAGCGCGCCTTCCGCGCCACCGAGTTTCTGGATTGCCGCGGCATTGGCCGGATCTACCTTGGCTGCGTCCAGCGCAGACACCGCGACGTTGCGCGCCTTGATGACGGCTTCGAGCGTCTCGCGCTCGTGTTTCATGTAGCCTTTCACGGCCTCGACAAGATTCGGGATCAGGTCGTGACGCCGCGTGAGCTGTACGTCAATCTGCGCGAATGCGTTTCTGACCCGGTTGCGTTCGTTAACCAGTCGGTTGTAAATACCGATGGCCCAGAACACAATCGCTGCAATTACCCCTAAGAAAATCAGGAATGAAGTCACTGTCCCGCTCCTTGCCAATAGTCTGTTTATCCAAGCATAACCCCGGTCTTGGGCCAAAACTAGCGATGCTGCTGCTCACGCTTGCCGCGCCGGCCGCATTTGCCGACTGGTTCAGCGATGCCCGGGCAATGATGGGCACCGAGGTCAGCGTTCACCTCTGGAGCGACGACCCCGAGGCCGGTCGCCTTGCGCTCGAAGCGGTGTTCCAGGAGGCGGCCCGTATCGATCGCCTCATGAGTACTTACAAAGATGAGAGCGAAATCTCCAGGATCAACCGTGAAGCGGCCCAGGGTAGCGTTGCGGCCGGCGACGAGCTGTTTGCGCTGATTCAGCGCTCGCTGGATATCTCGGTGCTGACGCACGGCGCGTTCGACATCACGTTTGACAGCGTCGGGCAGCACTATGACTTTCGCGCTCGGCAACGTCCCGATCCGCACACGATCGAGATCGAGCGCGAGCGTATTGATTACCGGTTGGTAAAACTGGATAAGGCGGCGGGCACGGTGCGCTTCCTGCAAGAGGGCGTGCGCATCAATCTCGGGGGCATCGCCAAGGGCTACGTGGTCGAACGCGGTATCGATATACTGCGGCGCCGCGGCGTGCAGAACGCCATTGTGACGGCCGGCGGTGACTCACGCTTGCTCGGCGACCGCCGCGGGCGTCCCTGGATGGTGGGTATCCGTGACCCCCGCAACGACGGGCAGGTCGCCATCTCTGTACCGCTGGCCGACGAAGCCATCTCGACCTCAGGAGACTATGAACGCTATTTCGACGAGGACGGCGTTCGTTATCACCACATTATCCGCCCAAGTACGGGCGAGCCCGCGGGCGGAGTCCACAGTGCTACGGTGTTTGGCCCGGATGCCGTGTTTACGGACGCCTTGTCCACATCGGTGTTTGTGATGGGCGTGGAACGCGGTCTGACGCTCATTGGCAGCCTGCCGGACTACGAAAGTATCGTGATTGACGACGAGGGCAGGGTGTATTACTCGGATGGTCTGATGCCGCCCGGGGAACAAACGGTGGAGTAGTCCGTCGAAAAACCCGGGTGTCGCAGAAAAGCGACGGATATTCACTTTAAATTCAGGATCATACGCCTATCATACGCGTGCAATTCGTTGCGCTTAAAAACATTGGGATTCGCCGCCATTTGACGTAATCTGTAGCGATTGCTCGTGTGGCGATGCCTCATCGGAATTGCGTCATTATGTTCAGGAAACCTGAGCATTTGTGACGATAATCACGGCCCCGAAGGGGCTCGGCTGTCACCATTCATCGTTGATTGGTGCCGTCCGGGCCGCTTTTCCAGTGGATGGAGCCGGGCTCGTAACACAAGGAATGGACCTATGAAATTCAGAAAAGCGTTTATTGCATTGATTTTTGGCGTTTTCGCAGCTTCCAGCCTCGCTGCAGGCAACATGGAGGGCCAGCCGGCTCCGGACTTCGCACTCAAGAGCTCGACCGGTGAGAATATGCGCCTCTCCGAGTACCGCGGCGACGTCGTCATGATTAACTTCTGGGCGACCTGGTGCGGCCCCTGCCGGCAGGAAATGCCGCTGCTCGACGAGTTGTACGCGCGCTACCAGCGCGTCGGCTTCAATTTGCTGGGCGTCAACATCGACGACGATTCCCGCCGGGCGATGGACATGATTGAGGACCTTGGCGTCAATTTCCCGGTACTATTCGACGCGCGCAAGGAAGTCAGCAAGCTTTACGATGTGGAGGCGATGCCAGTAACGGTCATCGTCGATCGCCAGGGAACCGTGCGGTACGTCCATCATGGTTACAAACCGGGATACGAAGAAATGTATCTCGATCAGATTCGTTCACTGTTGAGAGAATAACGTGACAAAGACATTCATCACGCTCGTAGCAACAACGATGCTCGCGTTCAGCGTCGTTTCGGTCGCACAGGACGTGGCCCCGATGGACGCGGATGTGGCTGTTGCCCAGGCACGCGATGCCGAAGCAGCGGAAGCCAGGTCGCGCGACGAGTTTCGCAGCCTCGATACCGATGTGCAGTCCTTGAAGAAAGAGGTCCTCGACCTCAATCGCGACCTTTTCCTGCTGGAAGAGGAGCTGCTGTTCCCGGCGAACTCGCAGGTTGCTTTTTTTGTGTCGATGGATGTCGGCGAGTACTTCGAACTTGACTCGGTCAGCATCAAGATCGATGGCAAGGAAGTTGCCAATTACCTGTACACGGCGCGCGAAGCCGATGCACTCGTTCGCGGTGGCGTGCACCGTGTGCACATGGCCAACCTGAAGACCGGCGAGCACGAGATCATCGCCATATTCACGGGCAAAGGGCCACACGTGCGTGACTACCGTCGAGGCGCCACAACGGTTATCGACAAGGGTATCGGCGCGAAGTACCTGGAACTCGAAATCACGGACCGCATCAAGAAGCAGCAGCCAGAGTTTGTCATCAAGGAATGGGAGTGATCTTTGCCTCCAGGTCGCTCCATCCTTAGTCGTCTCTGCTTGTCGTTGGTACTGCTGATCCCGGCAGTACATGCGGCAGAGATCAGTGACGACGCCCTGGTCGTCAAGGACCCGCAATTTGGCGAGGTCCTTTTCTATTTCTATCAGGACGACTATTTCCCGGCGATCGTGCGCCTGCTCGCGGCGATGGAGCAGGAACAGCTGACCGAGCATCAGGCTGAGGCCGAATTGCTGCTTGGCGGCATGTACCTGTCCTACGGTCACCACCTTGAGGCCGCCGAGATCTTTGAACGCCTGCTGGCCGAGAACGTGTCGACGGAAATCCGTGACCGGACCTGGTTCTTCCTCGCGAAGATCTGGTACCAGCGCGGCTATCTCGACAAAGCGCAACAGGCGCTTGGGCTGATCGAAGGCGAGCTGCCGGAGCATTTGCAGCGCGAGGCACTGATGCTGGGCGCGCAGATCATGATCGATGCCGGGCAATACGATGCAGCCGTTGCGCGGCTGCGGAACTGGCAGGGTCGAACGGAATGGGCCAGCTACGCCAGTTTCAATATCGGCGTGGCGCTGGTACGCAGCGGCCGCATGGAAGAAGCGGCCGAACTGCTCAACGACCTGGGCCAGATGAATCCCTTTACCGACGAACTCACGGCGCTGCGGGACAAGGCCAACCTTGCACTGGGTTACGCCTTGTTGCAGGACGGCCAGCCCTATGCGGCGAAGGAGCCGTTGCAACGCGTGCGTCTCGAAGGTCCGTTTTCCAACAAGGCCTTGCTGGGTGTCGGCTGGGCCGATGCCGAGATGGATAATTTCGATCGTGCGCTGGTGCCCTGGATGGAGTTGCGTGGCCGGGACCTTCTCGATCCGGCGGTCCAGGAGTCGATGCTGGCGATTCCCTATGCGATGGCCAAGCTCGATTCGATCAGCCAGGCAGCCGATCACTACCTGAACGCAATCGAAGCGTTCTATGAAGAAGCGAATCGGCTCGACAGGACGATTGACCACATTGAGTCGGGTGCGTTCTTCGACGAGTTCATAGAAGACGACCCGCTGGATAGCACCGGCTGGTACTGGGAACTCGAGGATCTGCCAACCGGGCCGGAAGCGCGTTACCTCTACCACCTGCTCGCGACACATGAATTTCAGGAAGGGCTCAAGAACTTCCGTGATCTGAGCTACCTGCACCGCAATCTCGATAACTGGCAGCAGAACGTCGATGTCTACGCCAACATGCTGGAGACGCGGAAAGAGGCCTACGAGCAAAGACTGCCCAAGGTAATGGCCGCGCTGGAGCGTGCTGAACTCGAGCGCATGGTGGAGTCCAAGCTTTCCCACGATGCGACGGTAGACAATATTGAAAGCACGCATGACTGGTTGTCCCTGGCCGATAAGTCCGAATTCGACATGTGGACAGAGGTGACGGCACTCGAGCGCACCCCCGCATTGCAAGCGGATATACCCGAAGCGGCCGAGGTCCAGGACAAGATCGACCTTATCAAGGGCGTGCTGCAGTGGGAGCTCGAGCGCGATTTCAACGAGCGTGTGCGGATCATTCGACACAATCTGCAGCAGACTGGCGAAGCCCTGGTGGGCGCACAGCGGGCGCGTCGTCAGATCGACGAATCGATGCGCAGGGAGCCGCTTGTTTTTGCGGCATTGAGCGACCGGGTATACGGTCTTGCGCCGCGCATCGAGAGCACCAAGATCCGGGTCGAAGACACGCTCTCGCGGCAACGCGCTTACCTGCAGACGATTGCCGTGGGCGAACTCCAGGCACAGAAGGATCGCCTCGACCTGTACACGATCCAGGCACGCTTCGCGTTGGCTGCAATTTATGACGTTGCCTCCTCGGCCGGGGAGGACGTCGAATGACACTCCGCCACTACATAAGCCTTGTCCTGGTGAGTGCGATCGTCCTGTCGCCGCAGGCCGAAGCGCGCGTCAAGGAAAAGGACACGATCAAGAGCCTCGAAGACAAGACCGTGGAGCTGCGCAAGGGCAAGATCGTCCTGGACAGTTCCGAGCTCGCTCGCGAGAGCTATCGTGACTTCCTCGACCTCGTTTCCGAGGATCCTGAGCTGCGCGCCGAGGCAATGCGTCGCCTGGGCGACCTGGAGCTCGAAGCGACGGAGTCCGCGCAGCTGGCCGCGAACATCGACGCCCTCGACACCCGCAGCTTTGACAATGCCGTTGATCTCTACCAGCGACTACTGGAGGCGTACCCTGACTACCGGCGTAACGACACGGTCCTGTACCAGCTGGCGCGCGCCTATGAAATCGGTGGACGTACAGATGACGCGTTGGCGGTTCTCGACGAGCTGGTCACGAAATACCCGGATACCGTCCTGAACGACGAAGTGCAATTCCGGCGCGGCGAGATGCTGTTTCTGCAGAAGGACTACAATGCCGCCGAACTGGCGTACGCGGACGTCGTCGAGTTCGGCGAAGCGTCACGCTTTTACGAGCAGTCCCTGTATAAACGCGGTTGGGCGCAATTCAAGCTTGCGTGGTACGCAGACAGCCTCACGTCGTTTTTCGACTTACTCGATCGCAAGATCGCCGATGTCGAGATCGGTGAAGGTGAAGAGCGACTCGCGACGCTCAGTCGGGCGGAGCGCGAGCTCGTAGAAGATACGTTCAGAGTGCTCAGCATCAGTTTTTCCTACCTGGAAAGCGCAGAGAGCATCGACGAATTCCTGCGGCAACGCGGGATGCCAGAGTACACACACGTTATCTATTCTAACCTCGGCGATCTGTACCTCGAGAAGGAACGCTACCAGGATGCGGCAGAGACGTACGAGGCGTTCGTCAAGCAGGATCCCTATCATCCCAGGGCGCCGGCATTGCAGATGCAGGTGATCGAGGCGTACAAGCTCGGGTCGTTCCCCAGCCTGGTGCTGGCCGGCAAGCGCGGCTTCGTCGAGCGCTACGGCATGGACGGGGAATTCTGGGTGCGCAATCCGCGCACCGAGAACGAAGCCGTGATCGAGCACCTGAAGTCCAACCTGACCGATCTCGCCCAGTACTATCATGCTGAGGCGCAACGGGATGGCAAGAAGAGCGACTTCCAGGAAGCGGCGAACTGGTACCGCATGTACATGGCTTACTTCCCGGGCGAGGCCGATACTGCCAACACGAATTTCCTGCTGGCCGAAATCCTGTTTGAAAGCGAGGAGTTCGGCGACGCCGTCGCGGAGTACGAACAAACAGCGTACGGCTATCCGTTCCACGAGAAGTCCGCCGAAGCCGGTTATGCAGCAATCCTGGCCTACCGTCAGCACGAAGCCACGCTGGCGGGTGGCGATGCGAAAAACCAGTGGCACCAGGCCTATCTCGACAGCGGCCTGAGGTTTGCAGATACCTACCCTGAGCATCCCGAATCGGGTGCGGTACTGACGACGGTCGCCGAAGACCTGTTCAGGCAGAACCAGTTCGATCTCGCCACCGCGGTCGGGCAGGCTGTGGTCGCCAAGGAACCCCCGGTGAAGCCTGAGCTCGCACGCACGGCCTGGACCGTCATCGCACATTCGCAGTTCGACCTCACGAATTTCGCGGAAGCCGAGAACGCGTACTACAGCCTGCAAAACTTCACGCCGGCCGACGACGCCGTCGCGAATCAGGAGATCAAGGATCGCATCGCGTCGTCGATATACAAGCAGGGCGAGAAAGCACGAGACGCCGGTGATCTCGAAACAGCGGTCTCACATTTCACCCGCATTGGTGAAGTCGTGCCGGATTCCGATATTCGTATTACGGCCGACTACGACGCCGCGGCTGCGCTCATCAATATGCAGGCCTGGGATCGCGCGTCGGCCCAGCTTGAAAGATTCCGTCGCGACTACCCGGACAGTGAATTCGATGACGATATTACGCAAAAACTCGCAGTGACTTACCTGGGGTCCGGTCGCAGTGACCAGGCGGCCGCCGAGTTTGAGCGCATCGCCGATGCGGCGTCGAGTTCGGACGACGTGCGTCGCGAGGCGTTGTGGAAGGCCGCGGAGCTCTATGAGCAGAGCGGCACCATCAGCTCTGAGCAACGCGTGCTTAACAGCATCATCGCGCGCTACCCGAACCCGATCTCCGAATCGATCGAGGCGCGGGCGAGGCTCCTCGAGATTGCCGAGCAAACCGGCAACGAGGCGGAACGCGTGGCACGGCTCGAGGAGCTGGTACGCGTCGACGCAAACGCCGGTGCCGAGCGCTCCGACCGAACGCGCTATCTTGCCGCGACCGCTTCACTGGAGTTGGCCGAGCCGATACGCAAGCGTTTCGAAGTCGTGCAACTCACGCAGCCGCTGGCCGATAGCCTGAAGCTCAAGAAGGACCTGATGGAGGACGTGATCAACGCGTATACGGGCGCTGCCGACTACGGCGTCGCCGAAGTGACGACCGCTGCCACGTTCCGCCTGGGTGAGGTTTACGAACAGTTTTCATCGGATCTCATGGACTCGGACCGCCCGACCAATCTCGAGGCCGATGCGCTGGAGCAATACGAGATCCTGCTGGAAGAGCAGGCTTTCCCGTTTGAGGAAAAGGCCATCGATCTTTACACGGCAAACGCCGACCGGGCCGCCGATGGCGTTTATGACGAATGGGTCGAGCGGAGCTTTAACCGCCTGGCGGGATTGATGCCGGCACGTTATGCGAAGAAGGAGCGCGGCGAAGATGTTGTTACAGCGCTTTACTAGGAAGACACCGTTTGCGGCGGGTCTGCTGACCCTGCTCGTGGTAGCAGGTTGTGCAGGCTCAGGTCCGGCGCGCGACGCCGAGTCGCAGGTGGCGGCTGGCCCTGAGGCGGCAGGGGCGCCTGCGGGCGTACAGATTCCGGCCGAGGCCCGGACATTGTTCGAGCAGGCCACCGCGGTCATGGCGGCCGGCGATTTCGTCGATGCCGAGCTGCGATTCAAGGAATTCGTGCTGTTGTATCCCGATTACCCGGGCGCCCACGTCAATCTGGCGATCATCCATGCGAAGAACGAAGATGACGACGCGACGCGCGCGGCCATCGACGCCGCACTGGCCCTGGACCCCGGTCATCCGGCCGCATTGAACCAATTGGGCATGCTACTTCGCAGAAATGGCAATTTTCTTGAGGCAGAAGCCGCTTATTTGAAGGCTGTCACAGTTTCCCCCGAGTACGCCTTGGCACACTACAACCTGGGCGTTCTTAACGAACTGTACCTGCAGCGTCTTGAAGAGGCGCTGCAACATTTCGAGACATATCAACAACTTGTTGGTGAAGACGAACAGGTCGAGAGATGGATCGCGGATCTGAAGCGCCGCCTGGCGGCGAGTCAGCGTACGGCAAACGTGGCGGAATGATGGACATGAGTACTCGACACAAACCAGTATTCGGCGCCGGATTCATGCTCGCCATGTTGTTGGCAACGTTTGCCGCTTTTGCCCAGGACACGGCGGACGAGGATGATGAGCTGCTGCCAGCGGTGGATACGTCGGCTGTCGTTGCAGAAGACGAGGCAGCAGAGCCGGTAGAAGATATTACGCGTACGACGTCTGGAAACCGCGTCATGGACTCGATGGAACTGAGTCGCACGGAGATCACGGGCAACCAGGAGCTACCGAAGGTGTTGTACATCGTGCCCTGGCAGAAATCGGATCCTGGCGACTTGATGGGCAGACCCGTCAATACGTTGCTCGACGAGGTGCTGGCGCCAGTGGATCGTGAAGAGTTTATTCGCCAGGTCGGGTATTACGACGACCTGTACGGAACTGAAGAAGAGTAGACGCGAGCCTGGCTCGCGACATTTTGAAATATCTGTTTTAGAGGAGCAGACAAATGAGCACAGTAGTGCGTTTTTTCCAGGAAGGCGGACCGTTCATGATCCCCATTCTGTTGGTATTCGGGTTCGGTATCGCGATTGCGATCGAACGCTGGACGTTCCTGACGATGTCGGGGACCAGCAACCGGGCATTGTGGAAGAAGATCGTGCCTTACCTTAAGGCCGGCAATTTCCAGGAAGCTGCCGCACATACCGCCAAGTCCAAAGCCGCCATTGGTTCGATCCTGACCTACGGCCTGTACCGCATCAAGTCGGCACGTCGTCGCGACGACATCGAGAAGGCGATGGAAGAGAGCCTGATGGAGGTTCTGCCGCGCCTTGAGAAGCGTACGCATTACATTGCGACGCTTGCCAATATCGCGACGCTGCTGGGCCTGCTGGGTACGATTATCGGCCTGATCGCGGCGTTTACCGCGGTCGCTGAAGCGAATCCGGCTGAGAAGGCGGACATGCTTTCTGCCTCTATTTCGACAGCGATGAACACCACGGCATTTGGCCTGATGGCGGCAATTCCGTTGCTGCTGATTCACGCGCTGCTGCAGACAAAGACGAATGCATTGGTGGACAGTCTCGAGATGGCCAGCGTCAAGTTCCTGAACGCGGTTACCGAACGTCAGCTGAAGACCACCGGAGCGTAGGACCATGATCCGCAGCCGCAGGGGAGGCCATCGTCGTCATGACGCGGTCGAACTCAACATCACGGCATTCATGAACCTGATGGTTATTCTGGTTCCGTTCCTGCTTATCACCGCGGTGTTCTCACGAATGGCGATTCTTGAATTGAATCTGCCAGGCTCCTCTAGTGAGCCCGTGGAGCCGCAGGAACAGACCTTCCAGCTCGAAATCATCGTGCGTCAGGACAAGATTGAAGTCGGCGATCGTAACCAGGGCCTGTTGGGTGTCTATCCCAACGGTGACGAGGGTTACGACTATGATGCCCTTGCGGTCAAACTGCGTGAACTCAAGGATCGCTATCCGAGCAAGACCGATGCATCGATATTGCTTGAACAGGACATCGCGTACGACACGCTCGTGCAGGTTATGGACACTGTCCGCGTTGCGCAGGAAGTGAATGAAGACGACGGAGTGATCGATCGCTCAGATCTGTTCCCCGATATTTCGATCGGCGATGCGCCGGTACTGGGCGGAGGTGCCTCGTAATGGTTAAGTCGGGCCGCGCGAAACGCATGGAAAAACACCACAAGCGTAACAAGGGTACGGCTTCGCTGAACCTTGTATCGCTGATGGATATCTTCACGATTCTCGTGTTCTTCCTCCTCGTCAATTCGTCGGACGTGCAGACGTTGCCGAATGCCAAGGACCTGAAGCTGCCGGAATCGATCGCCGAGAAGAAACCGGAAGAAACGGTCACGGTCCTGATTGGACGGACCGATATCCTGGTGCAGGGCACTCCGGTGGCGAACATTGCGCAGGTGATGGCGACCCAGGGCAACGATATTCCTGCGCTGCGTCAGGCACTGCTGTCGCAGAACGATCGCGTCCTGCGCCGTGAAGCGGCCGACGATATCGCTGGCCGCGAAGTCACGATATTGGGTGACAAAGACATCCCGTACCGTTTGCTGAAGAAAGTGATGGCGACGTGTACGGATGCGGACTACGGACAAATCTCGCTGGCCGTGCTGCAGAAGAGTTCGGACAAGCTGGACGACCTTCAGGCGTCGCTGTAAGGCGCACAGAGATCAGGAGCCACGGAATTGGATTTACCGTTTTACAGAGAATATGACCTGCCCTGGACTACGGGCCAGGAACAGGAGAAGAAGTTCCAGCGTTTGCTGGGCATCGTCTTCCTGATCTGCATGGCGCTGAGTATCGTCTGGCCGTTTATTCCTGTACCCGAACCCGAACCCTTCGACGTGGAAGAGATTCCGCCGCGAATCGCTCAGCTGTTGCTGGAAGAGAAGCCGCTTCCACCACCGCCACCGCCGCCGCAGGAGGAGCCGGAGCCAGAGGTCGAGGAACCCGAGCCCGAGCAGGTCGTGGAGACCGAGCCGGAGCCGGTGCCAGAGCCTGAACCCGAGCCGGTCGTGGATCGCACTGAACAGGCACGCGAAGAGGCGCAGGCAGCCCTGATGCCGTTCGCGGAGGATCTCGCGGATCTCGTGGACAAGGATCTCCAGGTTGCCGATGATCGCCCGTTGACAGCATCGGTCGGCGAAGCCGAGCGCAATGAGCGCTCGATGATCACATCGAAAGCCGGTGCCACATCAGGCGGTATCAACACGGCCGCAATGAGCCGAAACACGGGCGGTACCGGTATTGCGGGCCGCAACACGACACGTGTCACGAGCCCCGTGGCCGGCATGGCGCAGGGAGCCGGTGCGAGCCGCTCGGGCACGAGTGGCAAGGCATCGCGTTCGCGTGAAGAAATCGAGCTCGTATTCGACAAGAACAAGGGTGCGATCTTTGCGCTCTACAATCGTGCATTGCGAGAAGACCCGTCACTCGAGGGCAAACTGGTGCTGCGCCTGACGATCGCTCCGAACGGAACGGTGACGATGTGCGAGGTGGTCTCCAGCGAACTCGATAACGCGGATCTTGAGCGCAAGCTCGTACAACGCGTCAAGCTGTTCCGCTTTGAAGCCCGGGACGTCGAAGCCATCACAACAACCAAGCCGATCGACTTCTTCCCGGCCTGATTCACGGGTGTCGAAATTCCGATCGTTCGCTCATAATGGGCGAACAGCCGGGTATGTCCGGTATTCGGGGATCTCGATGAATCTATTGAAAGTGTTCGTTGCATGGGTGGCCATCGGCGCCACGGCATTTTTTAGCACGTCCACGGCGTGGGCAGACGAGCGGCCAATCGATGTGCTTGTCGAGCAGGCCGGGTTGAGTGAGGGCCAGACGCCGATGCGCGAGTGGCCGTCGTGGGATGCGTCCCGCGCCGTAATTGTTCGCGACACCGGGCTGGATCTCCCGGACTTTGCCAGCGAAAACGTCATCGTCGTCACGTCCTACGAAGAAGCGCTGGACCTTGCGCCGCGAGCAGGCGCGCTGCTTGGCTACTGCGACGATGCGCTGTTGGCTGCAGCGCCACACCTTTCTTGGGTGCAGATATATTCGGCAGGAGCTGATCGGTGTCTCGAGTCCGACCGGCTGAAAAGCGGCGCCATCGTTCTCACCAATATGCAAAAGATGTCATCGCCCGTGATCGCCGAACACGCGATCGCCCTGATGCTGGCGCTGCATCGCAACCTCCCGCATTTCGTGGATGACCAGGAACTGGGTGAATGGCGGCGGTCGCGGGAACACACGAGCGGGATGACGACGGTTTCCGGCAAGACGATGCTGGTCCTGGGACTGGGCGGCATCGGCACCGAGATCGCAAGGCGTGGCGCCGCACTGGGGATGCGCGTTACGGCGACCAGGAACAGCGCGAGAGAGGGCCCGGAGTTCGTCGACTACGTTGGCCTGTCCGACGAGATGTTCGAGCTTGCGCGGGAGGCCGACGTCATCGTCAATGCACTACCGCTCACCGACCAGACGCGTGGGTTGCTGGACGCCGAGTTCTTCGAGATCGCCGCACAGGACGAAGCGCCTTACTTCATCAATGTCGGCCGGGGCGCGACCGTCGATACAGCAGCGTTGCTGGCAGCACTGAAGTCCGGGCAGCTAGCCGGCGCGGGCCTCGACGTCACCGATCCCGAGCCGCTGCCGGCGGACCATGGACTGTGGGCGATGAACAACGTCATTATCACGCCGCACGTATCGGGTCGAGGCGGTAACAGCGAGCGTCACCGCCTGCTGGTAATGGACAATATTCGCCGCTACCTGGCCGGCGATGTGTTGCTGAACGTCGTTGACGTCGCTAGGGGCTACTAGCTCGGCTGTGGCGGGAATCCCTGATAGAGTGGCGCGCCAATGCGTCGCGATCGATGGTTCGAATCGACGGCGGCTACGGCGTCTCTTGCATGGCAAGATCTGACGGATTCCCACCGATTGCGCGCCCCGACGCGCGAGCGCTTATCCTTGGCAGCCTTCCCGGCAGAAAGTCGATTGCGATGCAGCAGTACTACGCGCACCCGCAAAACGCCTTCTGGCCGATCATGCGGGCGCTGTTTCGCATCGAGGGTGATTACCAGGAACGATGTCAGCAGCTGCAACAACAACGGCTTGCGGTCTGGGATGTACTGCACAGTTCAGTCCGCCCGGGCAGCCTGGATGCGGCCATTCGACTCGATAGTGCACAGGTAAATGACTTCGCGGGGTTCTTCCGGCGGCATACATCCGTCGAATTGATTGCGTTCAATGGCAGGAAGGCAGAGCAGCTTTTCCGGCGCTTCGTGGATGCCGGGGCCCTTCCTCCGGGCGTGGGTCTTGCCGGGCTGCCGTCGAGCAGTCCTGCTTACGCGGCTATGCCTTTCTCCGGTAAGCTGTCCGCCTGGCGTGATGCACTATCGACAGAGCCAGGCTAACCACGAGGAGGCGAACATGATTGGCTACGTAACCCTTGGCAGCAACGATGTGCCGCGCGCTGCAGAATTTTACGACGATTTGCTTGCACTGGTCGGCGCAGGCCGTTTCTATGAAGGCGATAATTTCGTCGCCTGGGCAACCGGGCCTGGCGCGCCGGGGCTCTCGGTGATCACGCCGTTCGACGGCAATCCCGCAACGGTGGGTAACGGCACGATGGTTGCGATTGCCGTGGACTCGCCGGACAAGGTCCACGAGGTGCACGCCAGGGCACTGGCGTTGGGCGGAACTGACGAGGGAGCACCCGGGCCACGTGCCGATGGCTTCTATGCCGGTTACTTTCGCGATCTCGACGGCAACAAGCTCAATGCTTTCTGTATGGTGCGTGACGGGTCGTAATCGAGGACTGAAGCTCAGAGTGCGCTGTCGCCTGTTTCGCCGGTACGAATGCGCCATACCTGATCGATCGTCGTGACGAATATCTTGCCGTCGCCGACCTTGCCGGTCTTGGCCGCATCGACAATCGCCTCGACAACCCGCTCGACGAGATCATCCGACACGGCGACTTCGATCTTGGCTTTCGGAAGAAAATCAACGACATACTCGGCACCGCGGTACAGTTCGGTATGGCCACGCTGGCGTCCGAAGCCCTTGACCTCACTGACGGTCATTCCCTGGATGCCGACCTCCCCGAGCGCATTGCGTACGTCATCCAGGCGAAAGGGTTTTACAATAGCGGTCACAAGCTTCATTCGTTGGTTCTCCGGAGCCAGCAGGCGATGGTGTGTATGCTAACAAAGAGCCTCATAAAAGACCCCCTTGGATTGCGGTACTACGGCGCCGCCACCGTCTATGCCGTCGCAGCCTATGTCGCCGGGTTTGCGCTGCTGTTTTCGACGAGTGGCATTCTCAATGCCGCAGGCACCGTGTTACTGGCGCACGGCATGATCATCGCGGCTTACATGATTCATGAATGCGGCCATAACATGGTATTTACGCAGATCCGGCATAACGCCTATCTTGGCCGTGTCATGAGTTGGTTCTGCGGTGCCGCGTACGGCACCTATGAGGACATGCGCTACAAGCATTTCCGCCATCACGTCGACAACGACGATGTTGTGTGGTTCGACTACGAGCGATTTTTTGAGGAACACCCTCTTGTTACGAAGATCGTCCGCGTTCTCGAGTGGTTCTATATTCCTGCCCATGACCTGATCATGCACGGCGTCATGATCTTCACTTCGTTCATCATTCCGCAGCGGCGCGACCAACGCAGGCGCAATGTCACGGTGATCCTGGTACGCGGCGGTATCTTCGTCGCGCTCCTGGTCTACGCGCCCAAGGTGGCGCTGCTCTACGCGGTTGCTTACCTGGTCATGATGCAGGTGCTGAGGTTCATGGACAGTGTGCAGCACGACTACCCTTACAACCTGACGTTGTTTGACTACGTGAAGCCGCCGCATAAGGGCGATGCCGAATGGGAGCAGGAGCACACGTTCAGTAATCCGATCAGCCTGCGGTACCCGAAGCTCAATTGGCTGGTATTGAACTTCGGGTATCACAATGCGCATCATGCCGACATGAACCTGCCTTTCTTCCGCTTGCCTGCCCTGCACGAGGCGCTCACAGGAAACGATCCAGCGCGTGTCATTCCGTTCGCAGCGCAGCTGAAGTTGTTCCACCGCAATCGGGTGCAGAGAATTTACAATCCGCAGCCTGAGGATTATCCGAAGGGTGAGGCTTACCTTAGAACGGCGCAGTCCGGCCGCGGTCTGATTGGCGGTAACGCGGCATCGTTTCTCACGTCATTTTGAAATAACACTACAACAGGGGATACGTGTGTCAGATAACCCACAAATTGGCAGGATCGGCTGGATCGACATGACTGTCGACGATGCTGACGGCTTGAGAGATTTTTATACGAGCGTCGTTGGCTGGGGGACAGAAGCCGTATCCATGGGCGACTACTCTGACTACTCGATGACGTCGCCTGCGACAGGGGAGGCGGTCTCCGGTATTTGTCACGCGCGTGGCAGCAACGCCGATATCCCGGGCGGCTGGCTCATCTATATAACGGTTGCCGACGTTGATGCCAGCGCAGCAGCGTGCACGGCGAACGGTGGCGAGATCGTCGTGGCGCCGAAAGGCCTGGCGGGCGGGCGATTTTGTGTGATTCGCGACCCTTCGGGTGCGACTGCGGCGTTGTACCAACCCTGATATGGGGCCGCAACCGGTATTTGAGACGCCTGAGTGGCACGCGAAAGTCGCGGCGCTGGTCGCGGCGACAGAGAGCAGGGCGATCGCAGAGCAGCTGGTCTCGCTGATCTGCGCAACCGTGGCCAACGACGGCACGAGCCTGCTGGCTTTTCACAAAGACGCGGCGCCGGAGGTGATGGCGCACTCGCTGGCGCCGGCACAACGGCGCCATTTTCTCGATCGATACCTGGCCGGTCCTTACCTGCTGGACCCGCTGTACCAGCTCGCGATTTCAGAGTCCAAGCCGACCTTGTGCCGATTTCGGGACACGCAACCTGACCGCTTTCGATCGAGTGAGTATTACCACCAGTACGTTGAGCGCACGCACCTGGTCGACGAGATGGACTTTTTGCGCGATATGTCGCCGACAAGTACCCTGGTCGTCGTTGTCGGGCGCACACAGAATCGACTGACGCGGACCGAGCTGAATCGACTGCAGGTTATCGAGCCCGTCGTGGCCGCTGCGATGCAGCGCGTCTGGGACAAGTGGCAGCAGACGAGTTCACCGGACCGTGACATCCACGAGCGCCTGACGGACTGTTTCGAGAACTTTGGTGATAACGTCCTTACCCAGCGTGAGCGCGAGATCACCCAGCTGCTGCTGCGTGGTCACTCGACAAAGTCCGTTGCGCGCGAACTCAACATAGCGCCGGGGACTGTCATGGTTCACAAACGCAACCTGTTTTCCAAGCTCGGCATTACTTCCCAGTACGAGCTGTTTTCCCGGTTTATCGAGAACCTGTCCCAGGGTTGAGAGCAAATGGCAATGAACGTAAGCAAACCGCATCACCGTGTTCGCAGTCGCTTTTCTGCTGGTCGCATGTGCCGCCGACGATACCAGCTCACCGGGTGAAGTCGACTGCGCCAAAAGCTTGTGCGGCTGTTATACGGACATGAGCATGCCGGTTACGCTGAGGATGAGCGATGCGGACAACAAGCCGATTGCGCACGCGCGCCTGATCTGTCATGACGACAGCTTCGTACCTGGGTACGACGGGTAGCGACGGTATCCTGACACTCAGCGTAACGGGCCGGACTTCGCCGGGTTGTGGTTTCATGCCGGATTGCCAGGTTGCCTATTTTCGAACGGAGGCTGAGCAATTCGGCCGGCATTTCTGGTTTGCGCGTTTCGTTCGTGGCGAGGACGTCAGCGCACGTGCGCATGCGGTGGAACGGGTGACCGCTACCGACTGACGATCCTACCCCGCGATTGGTATTCATGTGGGGGAGCAGCCGTCCGGACAATGGTGCAAACAGATGCACACTCCCGACAGGTGGTCAGATCATGTTTGAGTTCGACTTCGGTCATGGTGAAGATCTTGACCTGCTGCGCGAAACGGTTCGCAGTTTCGCTGCAGATCGGATCGCGCCCCGAGCCGCCGAGATAGACGAAAAGAACGAGTTTCCCCGTGATCTGTGGCCAGAGCTCGGGGAACTGGGCTTGCTTGGGATTACGGTCGAGAGCGAGTACGGCGGCTCCGAGCTGGGTTATCTCGCGCACGTCATTGCCATGGAGGAAATCAGTCGCGCCTCGGCCTCGGTGGGTTTGTCCTATGGCGCGCACTCCAATCTCTGCGTAAACCAGTTGCATCGCTGGGGCAACGCCGATCAGAAGCGAAAGTACCTGCCGAAGCTGGTTTCCGGTGAGTTCCTGGGCGCGCTGGCGATGAGCGAGCCGGGTGCGGGTTCGGACGTCATGGGCATGCGCACGACAGCGGTTCGCGATGGGGATCACTACGTGCTCAACGGTTCCAAGATGTGGATCACCAATGCGCCCGGTTCCGATGTCGTTATCGTGTACGCGAAGACGGGACCCGATACGGCGTCAAGAAATATCAGCGCCTTTGTTGTGGAACGTGGCACAGAGGGTTTCTCGACCCCACAGAAGCTCGACAAGCTCGGTATGCGCGGCTCCGACACAAGTGAAGTGCTGTTCGAGGACTGTCGCGTGCCTGTGGCCAACCTGCTCGCCGAAGAAGGCAAGGGTGCGGCGATCCTGATGAGTGGTCTCGATTATGAGCGCGTTGTGCTGTCGGGCGGGTCGCTCGGCATCATGGCCGCATGCATGGACCTGGTGCTGCCCTATGTCCACGACCGCAAGCAGTTTGGGCGGCCGATCGGTGAGTTTCAGCTCATGCAGGGCAAGATCGCCGACATGTATACAACGATGAACGCAAGCAGGGCCTACGTGTACGCGGTGGCGCGGGCCTGCGACCGGGGTATGACTACCCGTTTCGATGCGGCTGGATGTATCCTCGTGGCTGCCGAGAAGGCGACCTGGATGGCGGGCGAAGCCATTCAGGCACTGGGCGGCAATGGCTACATCAACGAATACCCTGCCGGGCGCCTCTGGCGCGACGCAAAACTCTACGAGATCGGTGCGGGTACTAGCGAGATCCGCCGCATGCTGATCGGTCGCGAACTGTTCAACGCCACGAAGTGAGTCGATGCCTGTAATCCAGACAAAGGTCGATCGAAAGTCCGAGGACTTCGAGAAGAACAAGAAAGCACACGAGGCGCTTGCCGAGGGGCTGCGGGACATCGACGACTACGTCATGCAGGGTGGTTCGGAGCGTTCGCGCGAGAAGCACCTGAAGCGTGGCAAACTGCTGGCGCGCGATCGCATCAAGGGCTTGCTGGACGATGGCGCCCACTTTCTCGAGATCGGTCGCCAGGCCGCGTGGCAGGTCTACAGTGACGATGTGCCCAGTGCCGGGATCGTGACCGGGATCGGCCGTATTCATGACATTGAATGTATGATCGTCGCCAACGACGCGACGGTGAAGGGTGGCACGTACTATCCGCTGACCGTCAAGAAGCACCTGCGGGCCCAGGAAATCGCCGAAGAGAACCACCTGCCGTGCATCTATCTCGTTGACTCGGGCGGGGCCTTCCTGCCGCGCCAGGACGAGGTGTTTCCGGACCGCGACCACTTCGGCCGCATTTTCTACAACCAGGCCAGGCTGTCGGCAAAAGGCGTGCCCCAGGTTGCGGTAGTGATGGGCTCGTGTACCGCGGGTGGTGCGTACGTCCCGGCCATGTGCGACGAGTCGATCATCGTGCGCAACCAGGGAACGATTTTTCTCGGCGGTCCGCCGCTGGTCAAGGCGGCGACCGGCGAAGTCGTCGATGCGGAAACGCTCGGCGGCGGCAGTGTCCATTCGCGCATATCCGGCGTGACGGATCATCTCGCTAACGACGACGACCATGCGCTGTCTATCGCACGAGACATCGTGGCCAATCTCAATTTCGCGCGCACGGCGTGCGTCGTGCGCCGCGAACCTGTCGATCCAAAGTACCCGGTCGAGGACATTTTCGGGATCGTGTCGCGCGAGTTCCGTTTCCCCTACGACATCCGCGAGGTCATTGCGCGAATCGTCGACGGGTCCGAGTTCCACGAGTTCAAGAAACTCTATGGCGCGACGCTCGTCTGCGGCTTCGCGCACATCGATGGCTACCCGGTCGGCATCGTTGCCAATAACGGCATCCTGTTTCCCGAGTCTGCGCAGAAAGGGGCCCATTTCGTGCAGTTATGCAATCGCCGCCGCATTCCACTGGTATTCCTGCAAAACATCACGGGATTCATGGTCGGCAAGCGTGTCGAACAGGCGGGTATCGCCAAAGACGGCGCGAAGATGGTCAACGCCGTGGCAACGGCCAACGTGCCCAAGTTCACGGTCGTCGTGGGCGGCTCGTTCGGCGCCGGCAACTACGCCATGTGTGGCCGTGCGTACGGTCCTCGCATGATGTGGATGTGGCCGAATGCCCGCATCTCGGTCATGGGTGGAGACCAGGCAGCGCTCGTGCTGTCGACCGTGAAGGAGGACGGACTGGTCGCGAGAGGGGAGCAGTGGCCCGAAAACGAAAAACAGGATTTCGAAGCGATGATTCGCGCCCAGTACGAGAACCAGGGGAACCCGTACTACGCGAGCGGCCGTCTCTGGGATGACGGTGTCATCAATCCCCTCGATACCCGTGCAGTACTGGCACATGGACTGTCGGCCGCGATGAACAACGTGGCGGTTGATGAGGAGCCGTTCGGCATTTTCCGCATGTAGCTGTAGACTCAGCGACCATGAGTGCACGGCAGGAAAAAAACACCGGGACCCGGGAGGTCAGCACAGCGCATCGTTTCGACGCGGCACGGCTCGAGGCTTACCTCGATGCGCATGTCCCCGGCTTTCGCGGACCGCTGACCGTTGCGCAGTTCAAGGGCGGGCAGTCGAACCCGACCTACCTGTTGCGTGCCGCTTCCGGCACCTATGTCCTGCGTCGCAAGCCGCCCGGCAAGCTGCTCAAGTCGGCACACGCGGTCGATCGCGAATTCAGGGTCATCAGCGCGCTGCACGCGTCAGGATTCCCGGTGCCGCGCAGCATCGTGCTCTGCGAGGACGATAGCGTGATCGGCACGAGTTTCTACCTGATGGCGTTCGTGGAGGGGCGCATCCTCTGGGAACTGGATTTGCCGGGCATGAACCCCGATGAGCGCGCCGCGATCTACGACAACGTAAACGCGACACTGGCCCGCCTGCATAACACGGATTACGCCGCTATCGGCCTCGCCGATTTCGGCGTTCCCGGCAATTACTTCAAACGCCAGATTTCGCGTTGGACCCGGCAGTACCGGGCGTCGGAGACCGGTGTTGTTGCGTCGATGGACAAGCTTATCGACTGGCTGCCCGATAGTATTCCGGACGACGAATCGGCGAGCATCGTGCACGGCGACTATCGGCTGGACAACATGGTCCTGCACCCGACCGAACCGCGCGTCATCGCCGTGCTTGATTGGGAATTATCGACGATAGGACACCCGCTTGCCGATTTCATGTATCACCTGATGGCGTGGCACATGCCGGATATTGGCATCGGCTCGATCGGGCTCGTCGGCAAGCCGCTCGCAGACCTCGGGATTCCGCATGAAGAAGACTACGTGGCGCGCTATTGCGAGCGTACCGGCAGACAGGGCGGTATTCCCGGCCGGCACTTCTACCTGGCCTTCAACTTCTTCCGGCTCGCCGCGATCCTGCAGGGAATCGCCGGCAGGGTCAGAGACGGTACAGCGGCCAGTGCGCACGCGTCTGAGGCTGTAAAAGCCGTGCAACCGCTGGCAGACTTGGGCTGGCAACACGCCGCGAAACACGGATAAACCATGGCACTGGACTACGACACACTCATGGCGAAGGTCGAAAACGACCTTCCTTTTTCCTACACGGATGCCGATTCGATGCTCTACGCGCTTGCCGTGGGCATGGGGCAGGACCCGCTGCATGCGCGTGAACTGCCTTACGTGTATGAGCAGGGTGCAATCCTGAAGACCGTACCCACCCTGGCGACGGTGCTGGTGCCGGAGATGTTCCCGGTCGGCCTTGGCTGGGACTACAGCCAGATACTGCATTCGGAACAGCGTCTGCGCCTCTACCGCCCACTCCCACCGGCAGCGGACCTGTTGATCAACAAGCGGGTTGTCGATGCTTTCGATCGCGGCCCGAAGCTTGGCGCATTGATCCTGCTTGAGGCCGAAGGGCGTCTTGCGAGTGACGATACGGTGATCTTCAACATGGGCTGCTCGATCATCGCCCGGGGCGACGGAGGTTTTGGCGGCCCGCGGGGCAGGGGTATTCCGCCGCACCGCGCCCCGCACCGCGAGCCCGATCTGAGCTGCGACATTGCGACCCGGCACGACCAGGCGCTCCTGTACCGCCTCACCGGCGACCGCAACCCCTTGCATGCCGATCCGGCCAGGGCACGTGCCGTGGGCTTCAATCGTCCGATACTGCACGGCCTGTGCACCTTCGGCGTGGCCTGCAAGGCGGTACTGCAAACGATCTGCGACTACGACCATACGTTGATCGAGGAGTTTGACGCACGCTTCTCCGCGCCCGTCCTGCCCGGCGACACGATAACGACGGATATGTGGCAGGACGGCAACGTCATATCGTTCAGCTGTAGCGTCAAAGAGCGCAACGAAACAGTCCTGCGCAACGGCAAGTGCACATTGGCCGTCTAGCCTGGCGGCTGGCCGGCGACAAGACCCAAAGGACGGAGACGATGAGTAAGCGAGTTGCTATCACGATCGATGACCACGTGGCCGAGGTGATGCTCAATCGGCCGGAAAAATTCAACGCCGTAGACCTCGAGATGTTCCATGCACTCGACGAGGCGGCCAGGTCACTCGAGGGCGAATCATCCTTGCGGGCGGTGGTCCTGCACGGCGCCGGCGAGAATTTCTGCGCCGGCATCGACATCGCGTCCGTGCAGGGTAACGAGGACCTCGGCGCCGCGTTGCTCGAGCCCGCCCGTGGGTCGGCGGCCAATATCTTCCAGCGGGCCGCGTACGCCTGGCGGGAGCTGCCGGTTCCGGTCATCTGTGCCCTTCAGGGCGTGACGTTCGGTGCGGGATTTCAGATCGCCATGGGCGCCGACCTTCGCTATGCTGCCCCGGGTGCGCAGTTTTCGATCATGGAATCGAAATGGGGGCTGATTCCGGATATGGCGATCAGCGCGACGCTACGAGACATTCTTCCGCCGGATCGGGTCAAGGAACTCGCCTGGACTGCAAGGGTGTTCGCTGCGCCGGAGGCGCTGCAATGGGGGCTGGTTACGGCGATCGAGGACGATCCGCTCGCGGCAGCCAGGACAATGGCTCGCGCAATCTGCGGCAGATCGCCCGACGCGGTCAGGGGTATAAAGTGTCTTGTGAACGAGGCCTGGCAACGATCGGAGAAAGATGCCCTGGCGCTGGAGGCACAGCTGCAACTGCGCGTGCTGGGGGTACCCAACCAGGCGGAAGCCGTGCGCGCCAATCTCGAAAAGCGTGAGCCGCACTTTGTCGACCCGACGGCGCGGTAGTGCGTTCGCAATTGATCGAATTGCCCGGAACTTTGCGTTCGGTCTACTGCCAAATTCAGGTGTCCGTTACGATTGAAACGACTTTGATGAAACAGATCCACAGCCTGCTTGTTGCCCTGCTGCTACTGGCCTGCGCGCCCGCCGTGGCGCAGTGGGCCGAGATCCCGACGAGTGATCTCGACAACCGCACCCTGCGCACCCAGGCCAAAGTGGAATCCCTGTATCAACGTGGCGACTACAAGCGCGCCCATTTCATCTATTCCAATGAGCTGGCACGGCGCGGCGACAAGTATGCCCAGTACATGACGGGCTACATGTACCAGATGGGGCAGGGCGTCGACGAAGACCCGGTCAAGGCGTCGGCCTGGTATCGCCTCGCGGCGGAACGCCGTGCGCCGGAGTTTATCGCCGTCAGGGACCAGCTGCTGCAGACGCTGAATGACGAGCAACGCGCCCGCTCGGATCAGCTCTACGTCGCGCTACGCAAGGAATACAGCGACCTCGTCATTATCATGGGGCTGCTCGTCCAGGACATCGAGGAATTGAACGTCGCCCGGACGGGTTCCCGTCTCAGCGGCGGCACCAGCCCGGTCAAGGTCGTCGATCCGAAGACGGGCCGAACCGTGTCCGCCGACTATTTACGGAGCCGGAACCTGCGTATCGCGCAGATGCGCCTCGACTACATCACGACGCATCTCGATATGGAGCCGCTGGAGGCCGACGAGGTCAGTTCGCAGATGGACGGGCTTTGGGAGATCGTTCATGAGCACCTCGACGCTGTCGACGACGAGCCAAATGGCTTGAACGCCGCCCACTGACAACCGCTTAGCGCGCGAGTCCCGCACTCAGGATTCGCGGGAACTCCTCAACCACGCTTGCGGCTACGGCGGCATCGCCACGGAACCACTTCGGTACCCAGTTGAGTGCGCCCATGATGGCGTTGCCCGTCATCCGCACGTCGCATTCTGCGATGCTGCCATCCCCGATTCCCTGCCTGAGTATCCCCTCGAAGCGCGCGCTGTGCTCGCGGGAGATCGCCAGCACCTCGTCCCGGTGCTCGGGCAGGAGGGAGGGGATCTCGCTCATGATCGCGATCGGGCCGCGCTCACCGGTCATGACGTCCAGGTGGTAACGAATGTAGCGCCTGACGATATCGAGGCCGTTGTGGCCGTCTGCGATCGCCTGGTCCATGGCCTCCCTGCCGACGTCGCCGGCCCGGAGATAGCACAGGTACACGAGTTCTTCCTTGTTCTTGACGTAGTAATAGAGAGCGGCGTCCGTCAGACCAAGGACATTGGCAACGTCCTTGAGCGAGCTGCCGCTGTAGCCTTTTTCGTTAAAACACCTGGCCGCGGCGCGCAACATGCGGCCTTTTTGGAGTTCGAAGCGGCTGTCGGAGGCCTTTGGGGCCATGGTCTAGCAGGCCGGTAGCTTGAGTCCTGACCGATTCTGCATTATTTTAATCCAGATTAAAATTCTTTCTGGCAGGTTTCAGCATGAGCACCGCAGCCACGGAATTGCCACGGGCCTCCGGCAAGCGCGAGCGCAGCCCATTGCGCTTTGTGACCGCCGCGTCACTGTTCGATGGTCACGATGCCGCAATTAACATAATGCGCCGCCTGATCCAGGCCCAGGGCGTCGAAGTCGTGCACTTGGGTCACAATCGCAGCGTCGATGACATCGTCCGCGCGGCGATCCAGGAGGACGCCGACGGTATTGCCGTCAGCTCCTACCAGGGCGGACACAACGAGTTTTTCCGTTACATGATCGACCGCCTGCGGGCGCTGGGTGCCGGCCACATCAGGGTATTCGGTGGCGGCGGGGGCACGATTACGCCCGAGGAAATCGCCGCCCTGATGGACTATGGCGTTGAGCGTATCTATCACCCGCATGACGGTATGGAACTCGGCTTGCAGGCGATGATCGAGGACCTCGTCGCGCGCACCGAGTCGGCGCGCAAGCCGACCACCGTGCCGAAGACCAGTGAATCGAGCGTCGACCAGGCAGCAATGATCTCGGCGATCGAGGAAGGCCTGTTCGACGAAGGCGAGCTGGCAAGCCTGCGCAAGGAGTGGCAGGTCAAGGCCGGGCAGGTGCCGGTTATCGGCATTACCGGTACGGGCGGAGCCGGCAAGAGCAGCGTGACCGACGAAGTTCTCAATCGTTTTCTCGCCTGTTTCCCGGACATGCGTATCGCGGTGCTCGCCGTCGACCCGACGCGTCGGCGGACGGGCGGTGCCTTGCTCGGCGATCGTATTCGTATGAATTCGCTGCGCTCCGAACGCGTTTACATGCGTTCCATCGCAACGCGTCGCCAGCACCTCGCTACCAGTGAGATGCTTGGCGACCACATCGCGTACCTTAAAGCCCAGGGCTTCGAACTCGTGATCGTCGAAACGGCCGGCATCGGGCAGAGTGACAGCGAGATCGTCGACCTGGTCGACTTCTCGGTCTACGTCATGACCAGTGAGTACGGCGCTGCCAGCCAGCTCGAAAAGATCGACATGCTCGACTTCGCCGATCTCGTGGTGCTCAACAAGTATGACAAGCGGGGCGCCGAAGACGCGTTGCGCGATGTGCGCAAGCAGTGGAAGCGCAACCACGTTGCGTTCGGGACGCCGGACGACGAGGTGCCGGTGTTTCCAACCATTGCCAGCCAGTTCAATGACCCCGGTATCAGCTGGATGTTTGCCGAGCTGTGTCGGCGCGTCGCCGCGAAGG
Organism: uncultured Gammaproteobacteria bacterium; assembly: GCA_963698895.1. GTDB lineage: Bacteria > Pseudomonadota > Gammaproteobacteria > Steroidobacterales > Woeseiaceae > UBA1847. The sequence goes on from CAVOSO010000010.1 coordinate 822,960, forward strand.
TCGGTCTCGACCCTGAGCGCTGGACACCGGCCATCGACACGTCGATTCGCGAGCCTCGATCGACGGCAACCATCCCCGGAGCGCGTGTTCGCTATCTCGCCGAGATTGCCGAGCATGGTCGCGATGCGAACAGGCAGGCGGATTCGCAGGCCGAGATTGCCAGCCGCGCGCAACACCTCTACGAGTCACTCAAACTGCTCGACGATCCGGGTTTGCCGGCGGAGCTCGAGACCTTTCCGGCCGCTGCGCTGACGGAGGGCAAGGACCGCAGCCTGCAGGTGCTCAGGCAGCGCTACCAGGAAGCGATCGGCGCGCTCACCAGCGAGTCACTGGACCTGTTGCGTAACTGGCCGACCCGCAAGGCCGGCGTGCGTTCGGAGACTTTCAGTTACACGGTGCGCGGACGGGAAATCACGGGCGACAACTACCGGGAGTCGCTCAGTCACCAGAAAATCCCGAAGATCGCGGCACCCGATTTCACCGACTGGGGAGAACTGCTCAAGTTCCTGCAGAAGGAGAACCTGCCTGGTTCCTATCCCTATACGGCCGGCGTTTATCCGTATCGACGACTTGGCGAGGACCCGACTCGCATGTTCGCCGGCGAAGGGACGCCGGAACGCACGAATCGTCGCTTTCATTACCTGTCGCTCGGGCAACCCGCAGCCCGGCTCTCGACCGCATTCGATTCGGTCACGCTGTATGGCGAGGATCCGCATGAGCGGCCCGATATCTACGGCAAGGTCGGCAACTCCGGTGTGTCGATCGCCTCGGTAGACGATATGAAGAAGCTCTATTCGGGCTTCGACCTGTGCGCACCGACGACGTCGGTGTCGATGACCATCAACGGCCCGGCGCCGATCATTCTCGCGTTCTTCATGAACACGGCGATCGACCAGCAGGTTGAGAAGCACCTGCGCGCGACCGGGGGCTGGGAAGCGGCCATGCGGAAGGTCGATACGTACTTTAAAGGCAAGGATCGTCCGCGTTATGCCGGCGAACTGCCTGACGGCAACGATGGCCTGGGTCTCGGCCTGCTTGGCGTGTCGGGCGACCTCGTGGTTGACGCAGAGACCTATGCGCGTATCCGCAAGGAAACACTGGCGATGGTACGTGGCACCGTACAGGCCGATATTCTCAAGGAAGACCAGGCGCAGAATACGTGTATCTTCTCGACCGAGTTTGCGATGAAGATGATGGGTGACGTGCAACAGTTCTTCATCGAGCAAAACGTTCGCAATTATTACAGCATCTCGATCAGCGGCTATCACATTGCCGAGGCAGGGGCGAACCCGATCAGCCAACTGGCGTTCACGTTGTCCAATGGCTTTACCATCGTCGAGTACTACCTCGCCCGGGGCATGAAGATCGACGAGTTCGCGCCGAACCTGAGCTTTTTCTTCTCGAACGGCATGGATCCCGAGTACACCGTGATTGGTCGCGTAGCCCGTCGTATCTGGGCTCGTGCGATGAAAGAGCGTTACGGCGCCAGCGCCCGTTCGCCAGATGCTCAAGTACCACATACAGACCTCGGGGCGCAGCCTGCACGCGCAGGAAATCAGCTTCAATGACATTCGCACGACGCTACAGGCCATGTACGCGTTGTTCGACAACTGCAACAGCCTGCACACCAACGCATTCGATGAGGCGATCACGACGCCGACCGAGCAGTCGGTGCGGCGCGCCGTTGCGATCCAGATGATTATTTCGCAGGAACTTGGACTGAACTTCTGTGAGAATCCATGGCAGGGCTCGTTCGTCGTCAACGAACTGACCGATCTTGTCGAGGAAGCGGTCTACCAGGAATTCGAGCGAATCTCCGAGCGTGGCGGCGTACTGGGCGCCATGGACACGATGTACCAGCGCGGGAAGATCCAGGACGAGAGCATGTACTACGAACACAAGAAGCACGATGGTTCGTTGCCGCTGATCGGTGTGAATACGTTCCTGCCGAAAGAAGGCCAGGAAGACGAAGTCCACAGCATTGAACTCATTCGTTCGACGGATAGCGAGAAGGAGAACCAGATTCGTAACGTGCGGGCATTCCAGTCCACGCACGCGGCGGCGAGCGCCGACGCATTGCGCCGCCTGCAGAACGTGGCGCGGGATCGCGGCAACGTATTTGCCGAATTGATGGAAACGGTGAAGTCCAGCTCGCTGGGTCAGATCTCCGGCGCGTTGTACGAAGTTGGCGGCGAGTACCGCCGCAACATGTAATTCTTAAGGAGTTCGCTTTGAGCGAGATCGTCAAATACGACCAGCACGATGCGGTGGCGGTGATAGCCCTGAATCGCCCGGACAGCATGAATTCGTTCAACACGGCGCTGCGGGCGGATGTCACGGCGGCGTTTGCGAGAGCGCATGAGGATGACTCGATTCGTGCCGTCGTCTTTACGGGCGAGGGTCGCTGTTTTTCCGCAGGCGCGGACCTGAAGGCAGGGATTGATCGGGATGTCGAAGAGATCCTGCAGGTTGAATACCGGCCTGCGCAGGAAGCGATCGCCAATATCCCGAAGCCGGTCATTGCTGCAGTGCCGGGATCGGCGGCGGGAATCGGTCTGTCGATGGCGCTGCAGTGCGACCTGCTGATCATGGCGGACAATGCCTTTCTGCTCTCGCCGTTCACGACCATCTCGCTGCTGCCCGATGGTGGTCTCAACTGGTTGCTCGTCAGGCAGCTTGGCTACCGGCGGGCATTCCAGCTCAGCGTCGAGTCTGAACGCATCCCGGCCGATCGTTGTGTCGAACTTGGTCTCGCAAACAAGGCGGTGCCCGCCGCGGAGCTCCAGGCAGCGGCCCTCGAGTGGGCCCAGGCGTTGGCAAAACGCGCGCCCTTGTCGTTGGCGGCGACCAAGAAGGCCATGCGGTTTGCGATGGACGGCACCTGGCCCGACGCCTACGACCTGGAATCCAGGTTACAGGGCGAACTCCTCGGGACGGAGGACAACCGGGAGGGAATCCAGGCTTTTCTTGAGAAACGCGCTCCGGTATTCAAAGGTAAGTAGACATGGATAGGACGATATTCGACGAGGAACACGAGATGTTCCGCGACTCTGCGCGGGCATTCATCAAGAACGAGATCGGTCCCAACGCCGATAAATGGGCGGAGCAGGGTATCGTCGATCGGGAGGCATATCTCAAAGCCGGCGAAATGGGCCTGCTGTGTATGTGGGTGCCCGAAGAATACGGTGGCATCGGCATACCGGACTTCCGCTACGAGCAGATCCTCATGGAGGAGAACGCGAGATACGGTGACGCCGGCTACTTTGGCTGGTTGCACAGTCGTCTTGTGGCACCGTACATCGGGACCTTCGGCACGGAAGAACAGAAGCAACGCTGGCTGCCGGATTGCGTAAGCGGTGAAAAAATCCTCGCAATCGCCATGACGGAGCCCGGCGCCGGCAGCGACATCTCCGGCATTCGCTGCAAAGCCGAGGACAAAGGCGACCACTTCGTCCTGAACGGCTCGAAGACATTCATCTCGAATGGCATCCTGGCCGACCTCGTTATCGTTGCCGCGCGAACGAGTCGCGAGAAGCGGCACGGCATGAGCCTGTTCGTCGTGGAGCGTGGCATGGACGGCTTCGAACGCGGCGACAATCTTGCCAAGATGGGGCTCAAGAGCCAGGACACGGCAGAGCTGTTCTTCAACGATGTCAGGGTTCCACGCGAGAACCTGCTTGGGGAAATCGACCGGGGCTTCTATCATCTGATGCACGGGCTGGCAGAGGAACGGCTGCTTGCCGCTGTCGGTTTCCTCGCCAATGCCGAAGCGGCCTTCGCCGTGACGATGGACTACATCGGCGAACGCAAGCTGTTTGGCAAATCGCTGGCCGAGTTCCAGAACACGCGTTTCAAGATGGCGGAGATGCGCACCGAGCTGGATGTCGCCCAGGCGTTCGTCGATCAGTGCGTGCTCGCGCACAATGACGGCAAGCTGTCGTCGGATGACGCGGCGAAAGCCAAGTTGTTCACGAGCGACGTCGAGGGGCGAGTTACCGATGAGTGCGTGCAACTGCACGGTGGCAACGGCTACATGGATGAGTATGCTGTCAGCCGGTATTTCACGACGGCCCGGGTGTCACGCATCTACGCGGGCACGTCGGAGATCATGAAAGAAATTATTGCCCGGTCGCTGGGACTGGACCCACGCAGCAAGAAGGCCTGAAATGAGAGTATCTTTCGTTGGACTGGGCGTCATGGGCTACCCCATGGCCGGGTACCTGGCAAAAGCCGGCCACGACGCCGTGGTCTACAACCGGACCTCCGCGAAGGCGGAAAAGTGGATTGACGAGCACGATGGCTCCAGTGCGCTCACGCCTGCAGCGGCGGCAACCGGCGCCGAAATCGTGTTTTCCTGCGTCGGCAACGACGACGATGTACGCGAGGTCATTCTCGGACCCGATGGCATTCTCGCCGGGATCGAGCGCGGCGGGATCGTTGTCGATCACACGACGACTTCTGCGACGATCTCGCGGGAGATTCACGCGCAGGCGGCAGAGATGGGCGTTGGCTTTCTCGATGCGCCGGTCTCGGGCGGCCAGGCGGGAGCGGAAGCCGGCCAGTTGACGGTCATGGTTGGCGGCGACCCGGACGTGTTCGAGCGAGCGGCCCCGGTCATCGATTGTTACGCCAGGGCAATTACCCTGATCGGCCCGGTCGGTTCGGGCCAGTTGGCCAAAATGGTCAACCAGATCTGTATTGCCGGCGTCGTCCAGGGGCTTGCCGAAGGCCTGCACTTTGCGCAATGCGCGGGGCTCGATCCGGCCGTTGTCATCGAATCGATATCGAAAGGCGCGGCGCAGTCCTGGCAGATGGAAAACCGCTGGCAGACGATGGTGAACAATGAGTTCGAGTTTGGCTTCGCCGTCGACTGGATGCGCAAGGATCTCGGTATTGCCATCGAGGAAGCGCGCCGGAACGGTGCGCGGCTCGAACTCACCGAGCTCGTCGATGGTTTCTACAGCGAGATCCAGGCCATGGGCGGCAACCGCTGGGATACGTCGAGCCTTATCGCGCGCCTCAAAAAGAGTTAAACTCCCTGCCTTCACAGGGGTGGCCAGCTGGCCTGAGATCCATTTCGGGAACCCTTAGAACCTGATCCGGTTAATGCCGGCGTAGGAAGGGATTAATGATGCACCTGTCTACCGCGCGAGCCCCAGCCGCGCTCTTTGCCGCCTTACTTGCCACTTCCGCCATAGCCGACGATGCCATCGAAGAAATCGTCGTGACCGCTGATTTTCGTGAACGCCCGGCCAGTGAGCTGCCGACCAGCGTCACCGTCATGTCGGGTGACGAAATCCGCGGAGCGGCACAGCAGCATTTCGAGGAACTGGTCAATATTGTGCCGAACCTGAACTGGTCGGGCGACGGCCACCGTGCACGCTACTTCCAGATCCGTGGCATCGGGGAGCTCGAGCAGTACGAAGCGGCCCCGAACCCATCGGTCGGGTTCCTTATCGACGATATCGACTTCAGCGGTATCGGCACGGTCGCCACCTTGTTCGACATGGAATCGGTCGAAGTCCTGCGCGGTCCGCAAGGCAGTCGCTATGGCGCCAATGCACTGGCGGGCCTGATCTACATGCGCAGCCAGGCGCCCTCCGCAGAACGCGACGGCCGTGTGCGCCTCAGCGTGGGCGATGATGACGTACTTTCGCTCGGCATGGCGTTTGGCGGTGCACTCGACGCGTCCGAACGCGTGACGGTCCGGGTCAGCGGCCAGCGGCATGCAAGCAACGGCTTTCGCGACAACACCTGGCTGGATCGCGACGACACGAATGGTAGGGAGGAGACCTCGCTGCGCGCACGTTTGCGTATCGAAGCCAGTGACGAACTCGAGATCAATGTCGCGACGATGTACACGGATATCGACAATGGCTATGACGCTTTCGCACTGGACAACAGCTACACGGTGCTATCCGACAAGCCTGGCACGGATGCGCAGGAGAGCCTGGGTGCGTCGTTGCGCATCGACTGGAGCGGTCCCGCCAATGGCACGCTCACCGCAATCACGGCGTTCGCAGACTCCGACATCGACTTCGGTTTCGATGCCGATTGGGGCAACGACGATAGCTGGGCGCCCGTAACGTATGACTACATATCGCTGACCGACCGCGAACGGCGCACGCTCAGCCAGGAGTTCCGCTTCGTCGCCGACGGCTGGCTCGTCGGCGTCTATGCCCTGGACCTCTCCGAGGACCTGCAAACCACGAATATCGGCGATTACTACGATCCGTTCTACGACTGGGCCGACACGCTCAACGACGTGTTCGGCAGCGACTTCGCGTCCACCAATCTTGCCGTGTTCGGGCAGATGGACAAGGACCTCGGCCCGGCGACGAGGCTGTCGGCGGGCCTGCGCGTGGAGCACCGCTCTGTGGACTACGGTGACACGCTCGGGCTTGAAGCCAGTCCGGCGGAGACCATGTGGGGCGGCGAACTCAGCCTGAGCCACGATTTCAACGACGGCCTGATGGGCTACGCGAGCCTGTCGCGCGGGTACAAAGCCGGCGGCTTCAACCTGGGCGTCGTGCCGACCGGTTACCGGACTTTCAATGACGAGGTGCTGTGGACGATCGAGGTCGGTGCCAAATCGACCCTGGCCGACAATCGCGTGCAATTGAATGCGGCCATGTTCTACAGTCGCCGCGATGACCAGCAGGTGCGGATCTCCGAACAGATAAACCCGAACGATCCGGCCTCATTCGTATTCTTCACCGTCAACGACAGTGAACGTGGCAGCGTGCAGGGGCTCGAAGCCGACCTGCGCTGGTTCGCGAGCGACGCGCTGGAGTTGTATGGCAGTGCCGGCCTGATGACCTCGGAACTCGGGCCCTCGGGTCGCGATCTCGCGCACGCACCGCGCTACTCCTTCGCGGCCGGAATGATTTACCGCGGCGACCGTGGCTTCTTCGCCCGCATCGATGCGACGGCACGGGATGAGTTCTATTTCGACGTCAGCCACGACCAGCGGTCCGAGGCCTACGAACTCGTGCATGCGCGCGCCGGTTTCGAGGGAGAGAACTGGCTCGTCGAGATCTGGGCGCGCAACCTGTTCGACGAACAGTACGCTGTACGCGGCTTCTACTTTGGCAATGAGCCGCCGGATTTTCCGGCCACCCTGTACACCCGTCTCGGCGACCCACGACAGGTCGGCGTGACGCTGGAAAGGAGATTTTACTAATGAAAATTGCTGTCGACATCAGCCTGTATCCGCTCGATGCGGATTTTATTCCCCCCATCAAAGACGTTATCGATCGCCTGAACGCCTACGAAGACATCGAAGTCTGGACAAACGCGATGAGCACGCAGTTGATCGGTGACTTCGATGTCGTCATGGATGCCCTGAAGGCAGAAATCGGCACGACGTTCGAGAAGATTCCGAAAGGTGTGTTCGTCATGAAGATGTTCAACCACCCGGGCCAGCATTGATTTCGCTGGAATCTCTCGCCGTCTTGATGGCGGTGGCGTACCTGCTGCTTGCCATTCGGCAAAATATCTGGTGCTGGTTTTGTGCCGGCATCAGCACGGCGATCTATGTATGGCTGACCTACGTTGCGAAGTTGTATATGGATACTGCGTTACAGGTGTTCTATTTCGCGATGGCCATATACGGGTGGTACGTGTGGACGAGCGGCCGCCACGATGGTCAGGAAAAGGCAGTCGTTAGGTGGCCCCTCGCGACACACGCAATCGCACTCACGGCGATCTTCGCTGTCGGCGGACTCAGCGGCTACCTGCTGGACACCCGCACCGATGCCGCGTTTCCATATCTCGATGCACTGACCACCTGGGGGGCGGTGTGGGCGACGTTCCTGGTCGCGCGCAAGGTCCTCGAAAACTGGTGGTACTGGCTCGTCATCGATGCCGTGTACGTGTTCCTGTACTGGTCGCGTGACCTGAAATCGACGGCCGGTCTGTTCGTGTTCTACATCGTGCTGGTCCCGATTGGACTCATCAGCTGGTCCAGGTCGATGCGAGAGCAGACGGCATGACGGCGGGACGCACGCCGCAGGATGTCCTGGCCGCGTTGCCGGGCTGGAAAGGCGCCGCAGTGACGGTGCTGGCCGGCGGTCTTACGAACACGACCTGGCTCATCGACAACGGCACGGACAAAGCGGTACTGAAGATCGACGACGAACTCCGCGTTGCGCCTTACAACCTGCGTTCGATGGAGGCGCGGATCCAGTCCGTGGCCGCCGCACACGGCCTCGCCAGCCGTGTGCTTTATTACGATGAGCGGACGCTGCTGACTGAGTATGTCGAGGGCGCCGTGTGGGAGCCCGGCTGTCTTCAGCAAGAGGGCAATATCGAACTCGTCGCGGGTGCATTGCGGCAATTACATGCGTTGCCGCTTACGGGACGCTCGTTCGATTCCATCGTCGCCGCAAGGCGCTACGTCGCGAAGATCGAGCATCCGGATGTTGCACTCGTTCGGCACTGCATGCGCGTCGTCGAGACGATGCGTCAGCCGCACAATCTCTGCTGTTGTCACAACGATCTTGTCGCGGCGAATATCATTACGACACCCGGGGTAATGTTCCTGGATTGGGAATACGCCTGCGACAACGATCCGTTTTTCGACCTGGCAACCGTGATCGAGCACCACGAACTCAGTGAGTCGATCGCGTTTCGAATGCTCGATGCCTACTTCGACGGCAATGGCGTACGCTGGCGCAAGAAGCTGTTGGAGCAGCAATCCCTGTATCGTGCGCTGTATTGGTTGTGGCTGGCCTCCCGTCCGGACAGCACACGGCAAGCGCTGGACGCGGCGGCCGGGCGAATCGAGCGCTAGTTACCAGCTATTTCGCAACTCGCGCAACTTTAGAAAGACCGCCTTTGGATCGGGGCGGTCGCCCAGTTCCGGGAAATCCTCGGCGAGCCTGGCGACAAGCGACGGGCTTTGCAGACGAAAGAACGTGTTGATTTCACGTTCCTGGGCCAGTGTGGTTACAAGCGCATTGTCAGGGTCCTGACGGCGGTACCTGTCCAGGAAGGCCTGTGCCGCCGTGTTGTCAGGCTCGCGGTCGAGCGTGAATGCCAGGTTGTTCAGGAGGTAGTCGTGCCCGGGATAGAGCAACGTATCTTCGCCCAGCACGGTCAAGCTGTCGGCTGAACGTTTCGTACAGTTCCTCGGGGTGGCCGCCGTTGTGGCAATTGCCGGCGCCGGCATTGAACAGCGTATCGCCGGAGAACAGGGCAGGCTGGTCCGTGTGCGACAGCAGGCAAATGTGACACATCGTGTGACCCGGTGTATCCAGGCACTCGAGTTCCACCGACTTGCCGACCTTGATGACATCGCCCGCGCCGACACCGCGATCCATATTCGGGATGCGCTTGCCGGCGTCTTGGTGCGCGATTACCTTCGCGCCGGTTGCGTTCACGACGCCCTTGTTGCCACCTGTGTGATCCGCGTGCTCGTGCGTGTTGAGAATCTGCGTGATCGTCCAGCCGCGTTCCTTCGCAACATCGAGACACCGGGTGAAATCGAGCGGGTCGATCGCCAGCGCATCGCCGGTCTCCGCGCAGGCGACAAGGTAATTGAAGTTGCGATAGGCATTTCCCGTCCAGACCTGTTCGACGATCATTGTGGCCGGTCCTCCCGGGCATAGACCTTCTCACCACCGACCCAGGTTTCGAGGACGACGATGTCGTCGATCTCAGCGGCCGGGATCATGAAATAGTTGCGGTCGACGAGGATGAAGTCGGCCCACTTACCCGGCTCGAGACTGCCGAGGCGGTCTTCCTGGTGTGCCGCATAGGCCCCGGCCAGCGTAAACGAATGCAGCGTTTCGGCGCGCGTCAGTGCCTGGTCCGGGTACCAGCCACCCTCCGGTTCGCCATCCCGTCCCTGGCGGGTCACCGCGGCATACAGTCCGTGAAACGGGTTGGAGAGTTCGACGGGAAAGTCCGAGCCATTGGCGAGGACGACACCCGCATCCAGCATACGCCGCCACGCATATCCCCCGAGGATGCGCTGCGGTCCGACACGGTCTTCCGCCATGTTCATGTCGCTGGTCGCGTGTGTGGCCTGCATCGAGGCAATGATGCCGAGTTCGGCAAAGCGCGGGATGTCCTCGAGCGTGACGATCTGCGAATGCTCGATGCGGTTGCGCAAGGCAGATGGTTTACCGTCCTGCACCTTCGCGAAGGCGTCCAGCGACATGCGGTTACCGAGATCGCCAATGGCGTGGATGCCCACCTGGAATCCCATGCGGTTGGCCTTTTCCACCATCGCGTTGAGCTCGTCCTGCGTCCAGAAGGGCAGGCCGCGATTCTCCGGGTCGTCGGCATAGGGCTCAATCATGGCGGCACCCCGGCTTCCCAGCGCGCCGTCCGTATAGAGTTTGACCGCGGCAATATCCAGGTGGTCGTTGCCGTAGGCCCGCAGCGGTTCGCCGATGGCATCGAGTACGTCGCCGGCACCGCCCGTCATGGCGTAAATGCGCATGGCGAGTTCGTTGTCGTCGGCCATCGACAGGTAGACCTCTGCATTCTCAATACCGATGCCCGCATCGTGGACACTGGTGATTCCCTCAGACAGGAGTGTGTCCACCGCCGCTTTTATCGCCGCCCTTTGCTCAGCCTTGTCGGGCCGCGGCACGTGCTCCATGATCAGCCCCATCGCCCGGTCGATGAATACGCCCGTTGCGTGGCCGTTGTCGTCGCGGATGACTTTGCCACCGACGGGATCGGGGGTGTCGTCGGTGATGCCGGCGAGCTGCATCGCGGCACTGTTGGCCCAGCCCGCATGACCGTCGATTCGCCGCAGCCAAACCGGACGGTCGCTCACGACCGCGTCAATGTGCGCTGCCGTCGGGAACGCCTTGACGGTCCAGAGCACCTGGTTCCAGCCGCGCCCGGTAATCCAGCGAGCATGGGGCTTGTCCTTGCGGTACCGGGCGATCGCCGCTACCGCATCCTCAATACTCGTTACCCCGGTCAGGTCGAGGCTGGTCTTCAGGAATCCCAGGCCACTGACATGAGCGTGGGCATCCACGAGGCCGGGTAATACTGTCTTCCCGCCGCCGTCGATGTGCACGGCATCGGGGAATTCGCCGCGCAGTTCGGCATCACCGGTCGCCACGACGCGCCCGGCGTCACTGATCACCAGGGTCGAGAATTCGACGATGCCGCTGTTCGATGAGGTATAGCCCTCTACATTGTGGATCACCGTATCGGCATGGGTCGTCGTCCAGGTCAGGGCCAGCAAAAGCAACGCAGCAAGCGAACTATTCAGGGTCACGGCAATACCTTTCTCGTTTTGGAGTGCCGCACACGATAACATCAGGGGGCTATGAGTCCAGATACGAACAGGAAAATCCTTTGCGTCGGCGTCAACTATCGCCCGCACATCGAAGAGATGGGGCGTGAGGTCCCGGAGTACCCGGTGGTCTTCATCCGCTTCCCCGGCAGCCTGGTGGGCGACGGCGAGGCAATCGTTCGGCCGCGCGTCTCGGAGCAATTCGATTTCGAAGGGGAGCTGGCCATCGTGATCGGCAAACGCGCGCGACATGTCTCGAGAGCGGATGCCTACGACCATATTGCCGGTTACTGTTGCTTCATGGACGGGTCCGTCAGGGATTGGCAGCGACACACGAGCCAGTTCACCGCGGGCAAGAACTTCGACCGCAGCGGGGCGATCGGACCGACGGTTCCCGCGGCGGACATTCCCGATCCGGCCGCGCTGCGACTGACCACGCGTGTGAACGGCAAGGTCATGCAGGAGGGGCGCGTCGCCGACCTCGTCTTCAATATCCCGGCACTGGTCGAATACTGCTCGACGTTCACGGAACTCCGCCCTGGCGACATCATCGCCACGGGCACGCCAGGGGGCGTCGGTGCGGCCCGGAAGCCGCCTGTGTGGCTCAGGGACGGGGATTCGGTCGAGGTCGAGATATCGGGCCTCGGGGTACTCACGAACCCCGTCCGGGATGAACAGGGACGCTAACGCGCTTTACGCCTTGATTTTCCAAGAAAAGCTTGCCCGAAGCGCCTGTTGCGTTTGTGCCACAAAAACAACAGTCATGCCGGACTGCAGTCTGGAAACCATCTAAAGGATTGACAGCAGTCAATATTTCTGCGAATTTTCTACTCAGCAAGCGTAGTCTTTCCACAACAGATCGACTGCGGTGCCGAAGATAAACACCTTCAGGTACGACTTGGCGGGGGAATCAGGGGGCCAGGACCACGTGCTTACGTAGGTTTGGAAAAAAGCGGTTTCGCGAGAAGCCGCTTTTTTTTGTCCACGCGATCCACACTCCGCTAGTATCAGTCGCCATGACCAGTCAATCTCTGCTCCAACGCCTCATGTCGGGCAGCCTCGTGCTGCAAATTGCCATTGGCATCGCCCTCGGTGTTGCGCTCGCATTGATTTCACCCGATGCCGCGCGGTCCGCGATGCTGCTCGGCACGCTGTTCGTATCCGCGCTCAAGGCCGTCGCACCCGTGCTCGTCCTGGTGCTCGTTGCGTCGGCGATCGCAAATCGCAAATCCAGTCACACCGCGCAAATGCGGCCTATCGTCGTGATGTACCTCGTCGGCACCGTCGCGGCGGCATTGCTCGCGGTGACTGTCAGCACCCTGTTCCCGACGACGATTGCCCTGCAGGTCACCGAGATCAGCCAGAATGCGCCGCAGGGAATCAACGAAGTCCTCGGCACGCTGCTCCTCAAACTGGTCGACAACCCGATCAATGCCATGCTGACCGCGAACTACATAGGCATCCTCGTATGGGGTGTCCTGCTGGGCGTCTTCCTGCACCATGCCGCGGAGTCGACGAGGACCGCGTTGCACGATCTCTCGGATGCCGTCACGAAGATCGTTCGTGTCGTGGTGCGGCTCGCGCCGCTCGGTATTTTCGGCCTCGTTGCCGGCAACCTCGCCGAGGGCGGCCTCGGCGTGCTGGGTGGCTACGCGCGCATTCTGACGGTCTTGCTCGGCTGCATGATCGTCGTCGCGCTCGTGATCAACCCCCTGATCGTCGGCATCAAGACACGCAAGAATCCGTATCCACTGGTATTTACCGCGCTGCGGGAAAGCGGCATGGTCGCGTTTTTCACGCGCAGTTCAGCCGCGAATATCCCGGTCAATCTCGCGCTGTGCGAACGCCTCGACCTGGAGGAAGATACCTATGCTGTGTCGATCCCGCTCGGGGCGACGATCAACATGGGCGGCGCGGCGATAACCATTACTGTCCTGACGCTGGCTGCCGTGCACACACTCGGTATCAGCGTGGACGCGCCGACGGCACTGCTGCTGAGCGTGGTTGCCGCGCTGTCCGCGTGCGGCGCATCCGGTGTCCCGGGTGGTTCGTTGCTGTTGATCCCGCTCGCCTGCGGGCTGTTCGGAATTTCGAACGACATCGCGATGCAGGTTGTCGCCGTCGGCTTCGTGATCAGTATCCTGCAGGACTCGGCGGAGACCGCGTTAAACAGTTCGACGGACGTCGTGTTTACAGCGGCTGTCGCGCAAAAGAACAAGGGAAGACGTTCATGATTAGACAGTTTTTCGCGCTTGCCGCACTCGTGGTTGCTGTGCCGGTGCTGGCCAGCCCGCTCGATGAGAATGAGCAACGCATGGTGGAGTGGATTGACGCGCATCGCGAAGATGCGATCGCGCTACTTGAAGAAACCGTCAACATCTCCAGCGGCACGATGAACCACGACGGCGTGCGCAAGGTCGGCGACGTCATGCGGCGTGAGCTCGACGCACTGGGACTCACGACCGAGTGGATCGATTTGCCGCCCGAGACAGACCGGGCAGGGCATCTGTTCGGTCGCAAAGTCACCGGCTCCGGCAAGAAGTTCGTGCTGATCGGGCACCTCGATACCGTGTTTGAAGCCGATGACAGCTTCCAGGGCTTCAGACGCGATGGTGACATTGCCACCGGCCCCGGTGTGGATGACATGAAGGGCGGCAACGTCGTCATCGTGTATGCGCTCAGGGCACTGCAGGCGATCGGCGCGCTCGACGACATCCCGGTGGTGGTCGCGTACACGGGTGACGAAGAAAAGTCCGGCAAACCACTTGCCGTATCCCGTCGGGACCTGGTCGAAGCGGGCAAGTGGGCTGACTACGGGTTGGGGTTCGAGTCCGCGATTACCTACGATGGTTCCGATTGGGGAACGATCGCGCGCCGCAGTTCGTCCGACTGGATGCTGACCGTCGAAGGCAGGCAGGCACACTCTTCCGGTATCTTCGGCGAGAACGTCGGGGCCGGTGCGGTCTTCGAAGCAGCGCGGATCCTGAATGCTTTCTACGAGGACGTGCGAGGCGAGGAGCACCTGACCTTCAACGTCGGCACAATCCTGGGCGGCACGGACGTCGACTATTCTGCGGCACAGAATCGCGGCACGACCTTTGGCAAGACCAATGTCGTACCCAGAAGTGCCGTGGTGCACGGCGGTATCCGCACCCTGTCGCAAGACCAGCTGGAGCGCGCGCAGGCGGCTATGCGAGCAATCGTCGCGCAGAGTCTGCCGCACACGTCCGCCACGATCGAATTCTCCGAGGGTTACCCGCCGATGTTTCCGAGCGAGGGCAACCGCAGCGTACTCAGGGTGTTGTCGGCGATTAACGAGGACCTCGGTCGCGGGCCAATGCAGGAACTCGACCCGTCCAGACGCGGGGCCGCCGATGTCTCGTTCGTCTCGCCCTACACCGATGCCGTTGCCGGCCTCGGGCCCCTGGGCAAAGGCGGGCACACACCGCATGAGACGATCTATCTCGAGTCGCTGCCGGTGGCTATCAAGCGTGCTGCAATCCTGATCTACCGTCTGAGTAATACACAAGAAAACGACTGACATGGGGCACGAACACGACCATCACGATGAGCATGACCATGATCACAGTCATGCGCATGTTCACGCGGCGAACGAAGGCAACCTGAAACGTGTGCTGATCGCGCTCGTACTGACGGGCACGTTCATGTTCGTCGAGATTGTCGGCGGCATCCTGTCCGGTTCCCTGGCGCTACTTGCCGACGCGGGGCATATGCTCACCGACACCATGGCACTCGCACTCGCCGCCGCCGCATTTCATGTCAGCAAGCGGCCGCCGGGCGGCAACCTGACGTACGGGTATCAGCGCTTCCAGATCCTTGCGGCATTCGTCAATGGTCTGAGCCTGCTCGTCATCGTGGGTTGGATCCTCTTCGAGGCGGTCGAACGCTTCCTGTCACCTCGCGACATCCTGGGCGAGACGATGCTGGTTGTCGCTGCCGCAGGACTGGTCGTCAATATTATTGCGTTTGCTGTGCTGCACTCGGGCGACCAGGAAAACCTCAACATTCGTGGCGCCGCGCTGCACGTCGCCGGCGATCTGCTGGGGTCGGTGGCGGCCATCGTGGCCGCTCTCGTCATCATCTACACGGGCTGGACGATGATCGACCCGATCCTGTCGCTAGCCGTTGCCATGCTCATTCTGCGCAGTGCCTGGTCGCTGGTAAAACGCAGCGCACATGTCCTGCTGGAAGGTGCACCAGACTGGCTGGACGTTGCGGACATGCAGACGCGCGTCGTCGCCAATGTCCAGGGCGTCTCCGGTATCCACCACGTTCATGTGTGGGGTCTGACGCCGCAACAGCTCATGCTGACCATGCACGTCACACTGGCCGACGATGTAGCGAGCCAGTCGGGGGTCGTGCGCGCTGTAAAGGCCTTTGTGGAGCAGGAATACGGCATCGGGCACTCGACGGTTGAGGTCGATGTCGACGGCTGCGCCGACCACTAGCCGTCCTATTTGTGCCTTCGCGGCCGTTCTTGCCCCGTTTTTCTTGACCTCCGTCTCATTTCGGGACTTTGCTTATGTCTCCTCGTTATGAATGGGTACATAATTCCTGCCGAAACTAAGCAAGTGCACAACTAAAGGACCAGGCAGCGCAACACGAGTCACGGATGGCAAACCTCTTCGCAACAAATCGGTCGACAGCCTCAGACACACAGTCGCTCCCGAACAAGGAACTGGCCATCGTGCTGTCCGGCGATGGATCCGTTTGCACGATCCTGCACGCGTCCTTTGATGTCGAACCGAACGGCTCAATCGACACGATCTGGCCTCCGGAAGTCTGCAATCGCATTCGCGAAAATCTGCGGCGCGCACTGCGCAATCGCCGGTTCTTCAACGAAGAGCTGAACCTCGCGGATTCAGGCAGGACAGCCGAATTCACGTATATCGCCCAGGGACGCGCCCGCGTCCTGCTGGTAGCCCGGGATACTTCGCGATCCAAGCGCGCGCTCACGCGGCTACAGCAGCTGGCCTATGTCGACGAAGTGACGGCGTTGCCCAACCGGGAGTATTTCCTCGGCGAACTCGCGAAGATTCTCGAGTATCAGCGTTTGCGCGAAGGGCGTGCCGCTGTCATCTGTTGCCATGTCGACGATCTTGATTTGCAGCTGGGTGCTGCCGGCACTGCCCGCTGCGACACGATCCTGCACGAGCTCGGTTCTCGCCTGGAAAGCGAGCTGCGCGGGGTCAATTCGGATCGCGATGATGACTATGAGCGCCGGTCGGTCGTTGCCCGAACGGATTTTCATCGCTTCAGCATTATCCTGCCTGAAATCGAAAGCGGTTCGGATGCCGAATCAGTGACCAACCGGCTCGCGCTGGTATTGCAGGAACCGGTCGTTGTCGATGGCAAAACGTATCGTGTGGATATCCGCTCAGGAATCAGCCTGTTTCCCCAGGACGGCACGGACGCTGCGACACTTTTTGCCAACGCCAATGCGGCGACGGAGGACGCGAGGACCGGTCAGGCTGGTGACGTAGCGTTTCACAGCGGCACCGTAAAGCTGCGCACCCTGCAGAGACAGGACCTCGAGGTCGAATTGAGATCGGCGCTCGAGCGCGGTGCATTTGCGCTGAATTTCCTGCCGATCGTCAATGCATCGACCGGCGAAGTACATGCGGTGGAAGCGCTGCTGCGCTGGCCGGAATCCGTCATGGGATCGCACTCAACAAGCAAGGTGATCGGCCTGGCGGAGCGCACCGGTCTTATCGTGCCTATCGGCGAGTGGGTTTTGCAGGAGAGCTTTGACCGATTGAAGAGCTGGCAGGACGCCGGAAGGCCGGCACTAAGACTGTCAGTCAACCTGTCCATGCAGGAATTCTCGCGGCGGGAAATCGCGACACGCATGGCGGCCCTGATGTTGCGAGTCGGCATTCAGCCATCGTCCGTCGACCTCGAGATTACAGAGAAGATGCTGAGCCGGGATGCGGTCGCCTGCTACCAGGCGATTGATGCGCTGAAAGCCCTGGGCGTGAACCTGATCGTCGACGACTTCGGTACCGGTGCCTGTTCGCTCGTACAGCTCGCGCACAGTCCCGTGGACGGCATCAAGATCGATATCTCGCTGGTCAACGGGGTGGAGTCCTGTGAGAACGATCTTGCCGCCTGTGCGGCGGCCATCTCGAGTGCCCATGCGCTCGGCCTGATCGCTGTTGCCGAAGGTGTGGAAACCACGGGCCAGGCAAACATTCTGCGCGAACTGAATTGCGATTTCCTGCAGGGTTTCCATTTTTCCAGGCCGCTGTCGGCAATGGAAATGGGAGAGTTTCTCGTTGCATCAGGTAAGGGTATAGCTCGATGAGCGATGCAAATAACGAACCGCAAACGCCCGACGACGGCCTGGACCTGACCAGGACGATCAAGCGGCTGGCGCTACCGACATCCGCCGCAAACGATGAGTTGCTGGAGGACGGTGGCACGGCATTGCTGTACAGCAACAATTCGAGCGCCACGAAGTGGGCTCCCCGGTGGTTGAACCAATATGACGTGAGGACCACGGTCGTTCCGGATGCATCTGACGCCCTCGCGCGTGCACGGAGCTCGAAGCCGCAAGTGATTATCGTCGACGCCGCGATGTTGTCCGCAGACGGGCAGCCGTTGTACAGAAACTTCCTCGACGCACAGGACCTCACCATGCCGATATTCGTCATGTGTTCGAGTGCCAGGGAAGCCAGCGCAGCGCTCGACTGCGACCCCTATGACGTGATTCGCAAGCCTTTCGAGTGGGCGATGATCAGCCGGCGGGTGAAGTACGCTGTCCACGCACGCAACCTGAGAGAGCGGTTTGACGAGGGCCAGGAATCTTTGCGAAAAGCGCTCGCTGTTGCCGATGAGGCCCGCCAGCGGCTGCGTCGCGGCGAGTCCTTCGAGCCCGTTACGGGCCTGCCCAACAAGCGGAAATTCGCCGACCTCGTCAGGCGCAGCATGGGAACCGTAGACCGCGATGGCAATGCGCTGGCCGTCATCGTTATCGGCTTCAATCGCTTCCGGCTCGTTGTCGAGGCAATGGGGCAGGAACGCGCGGACATGATCATGACCGAACTCGGCAAGGTCCTGACAGAGTGCCTGGGTGAACTGGGGCCATCGACGGTCGAATCGCAGCGCCTGCGCACAGCGGCAGCGGCCAGCATCGACCACTCGCGCTTCGCGATCATGGTGACTACGTCCGGCAGGCAGGATGACCTCGGGCACCTGCAACAGCTGCTGCTGGACAGGCTTGCGCGGCCGATCCAGATCGCCGGCCAGATGGTGTCGCTGTCGTCCTGCCAGGGCGTCGCGCTGTACCCACAGGATGCCGATGATGTCGACAGTCTGCTACAACGCGCCGACAACGCCATGAGGGATGCGCAGAGTCGCGGCGGTGGCTTCAAGTACTACTGCGCGGAAACTGACGCCGCAGCGGCCCGCAAACTGAAGATCGAGCACATGCTGCACGAAGCGTTGGACGGCGATGAACTGAGCCTGGCCTTTCAGCCGATCACCTCAGTAAGCAGCAAGCGGGTATTCGCGGCCGAGGCGTTGCTGCGCTGGCGCCAGGCAGACGGTAGTCACATATCGCCGGCGGAGTTCGTTCCGGTTGCGGAAGAGTGTGGACTCATGAATCGCATCGGCGAATTCGTTCTCGATGAGGCCTGTGCGCAACTCAAGGAATGGCACGCGGCGGGCATTCGGCTGCCGCATATGTGCGTCAACGTGGCGAAGGTCCAGCTCATGAGTGGCGACTTCGTGCCGACGGTCAGGCGCATACTGGGCAAGCACAATGTGAGTCCCGCTTCCCTTGAACTGGAACTCAGCGAGCGCGGCGTACTCGCAGGCGATCTGGCGGTCGTCGAGCAACTCAAGGAGCTCAAGGCTCTCGGCATTCGGCTTTCAATCGACGACTTCGGAACCGGCGACTCCGCGATCGCCTACCTGCGCGACCTGCCGGTCGACGTGCTCAAAATCGATCGATCCTATGTTTCCGGGCTCGTTGACAACGAGAAGGACGAGGCCCTGGTTTCCGCCATGGTCGCACTTGGACAGCGACTCAATCTCAAGGTTATTGCCGAAGGCGTGGAAACGCGTGAGCAGCTGGGTGCCTTGCGCGCCATGAACTGCGATGCGTTCCAGGGCTACCTGATCTCGCGTCCCGTCACCGCCGCCGCATTCGCAGCACTCTTGAAAAAAGCCGATTCCAAAGAAACCTGATCCGGCAATTTAACCAAGCCATTACGTGAACTGCGTCACACTTTTCCGGCATCCCTCCGGAAGGCGGTCACCGCGACCGGACTAAGCATACGGCCTAATACATCCCATAAGAAAAGGGAGGTACGGATCGTGCTGGATACGTCCGTGAGGAAAGCAAGAAATCTGTGTACGGTATTGGTGGCTACGCTGCTCTTGCCGGCGCTGCCCGTTTGGGCCAGCGATGCTTTCAGCCATCATCCGATGCGTTTCGAACACATCGGCCTGGATGACGGCCTGTCGCAGAGCAATGTCCTGAGTATTCTCCAGGACTCAACCGGTCTCATGTGGTTCGGCACCGAAAACGGGCTGAACAGCTATAACGGGTATGAGTTCACACAGCACCGTCGCGAGCGTGGCGACGCGACGAAGTTGCGCAGCGACTTCGTTTTCGACGTTGCCGAAGACGCCGACGGCAACCTCTGGATTGCTACGAACGGCGGTGGCCTGTCGGTGCTCGACAGGAAGTCGGGCGACTTCAAGACCTACCTGCACGATGCCGCCGATCCCGGTTCGCTCGGCAGCAACATCGTCCGTCGCGTCATGGTGGATCGCGATGGCAGCATCTGGGCCGGTACCCGCGAGGCGGGACTCAGCCGCCTCGATCGGGAAAGCGGCCAATTCTCACACTACCGACTGGCGACAACGATCGGTTCTGACAGCATCTTTGCGCTGCTGCAGGACTGACGGGCACAGTTTGGGCAGGCGGTGACCACGGCCTCAGCCGGGTCGACGGGGACACGGGTGAAGTCACGACCTACACAAACGTCGCCGGTGACAACAGCAGCCTGAGCGCCCATAGCGTGCGCGCTGTGTTCGAGGACAGCAAAGGGCAGCTTTGGGTCGGCACATTCGGCGGCGGTCTGCATCGCTTCGACGCCAAGGCCGCCTCCTTTACCCGTTTCGTCCACGACGCCGACAATGCGACGAGCATCTCCGGCAACGAAGTCACGTCCATCTACGAAGACAGCGCCCATCGTTTCTGGGTGGGCACGACGGCCGGACTCAACCTCGTCAATCGCGACACCGCTGAGTTCGTTCGCTACGTCAACAGTGACACTGACACCACGAGCCTCGCCTACAACTCGGTCACGGCCATATTCGAAGATCGCGGCGGTGTCCTGTGGATCGGCACCAAGATGCAGGGCATCAGCAAGTGGAATTCACGCACCTGGGCCTATGGCTTTGAACCCGGGACTGAGATGACCGCCCGGCCCGACGCCAAGCCCGTTGTGACCTCATTTATAGAAGACCAGGAAGGCCGGCTCTGGGTCGGTACGTTCGGCGACGGCGTCAATGTGATCGATCGGGAAAGCGACGACGTGCTTCGTTATCGCCATGATCCGTCCGACAGCCGCTCCATCAGTGACGACCGAGTCATGAGCATGATGCGCGACAAGGATGGTGTTGTCTGGGTTGGCACGATGGCGCGCGGCATCGATCGGATTCATCCGCGCACCGGCAAGATCGACAACTTCCGCTTCAATGCCGACGACCCGACCAGTCTCAGCGCAAACGGCATCATGGCGATGTTCGAGGATTCGTCGGGCCAGGTCTGGGTCGGCACGTTCGGCGGCGGTATCAGCAGGTTCGACCGCAAGACAGAGACTTTAGCAATACGATGAACAAGTAAACGACGGACACAACA